>OY762443.1:0-3145608 GCA_963665745.1 Dehalococcoidia bacterium
ACGTTGGGGGGCGAGACCGACCAGAACTCCTGTCTGTCGTCAATCCCGGAACTGCCCCTGTACGTGACGAATATGGAGAAAGGGGACTACAGCCTATTCCACTGGCCGACGCCCGGCGGCAACGACGGGCCGGTCTCCGTGAACCATACCTACAACATGGACCCCGAAATTGGCAAGCTGCTTCGGACAAAAGACTTCCGTCGCGCCCTCTCCTTTGGGTTCGAGAGGGGCAAGATCAACGAGAATGTCTTCCTCGGCCTGGGCACGCCTCAGAACTGGGTTCCCCACCCCAGAACGCCTTTCTATCCGGGGGAGGAACTGGCCAAACTGGAGATCGAGTTCGATCAGGCCAAGGCCAACGAAATCCTGGACTCCCTCGGTCTGATGGACACGGACGGCGACGGGATCAGGAACCGGGCTGACGGGAAGAACATTTCCTTCCAAGTCGGAGTAAACGATGTGGAGAGCCCTGCGATCGCGGAGTTCATAAAGCAGGACTGGGCGGGTATCGGGATTGAGCTCAACTTCGATGTGGACTCCAACTGGTTCAGAAACATCAGGGACAACGGTATCTCCTACTTCGGTATCAACGTAGACCATTCGACCTACCAGCACAACCCATGGAACGTTTCCTGGACCAGCTTGGCTCCACTCACGCCCAGGATTAATTTCCCCGAAATAGGCCGCTGGTACCAGACGAGCGGCGAGCAGGGCATGGCTCCGGGGCCCGATCCCTCCTACATGCCGCTGGCCCCTCCAGGCAACTTCCCCGCCGACCCCTCCGGCAACATAATGAAGCTGGAGGATCTCTGGCAACAGGGTAGAAACTTCTCCCTATACGACCCCGATCGACTTCGGATCGGCAAGGAGATATTCGGCCTGCACGCAACCGAGAAGTTTGACATACCGATGATTGGCTTTACGGGCGTTCGCCGGGGCATCGCAGTCGTGCGAAACAACTTCAGGAATGTTCCTCAGACGCACGTGAGGGACTGCTGGGGATTCTGGCGCGAGACCTACTACTTCGAGGATGGAATCGATAACTTCCATCATCCGGGTAATAGGTCGAAGCTGTACAAGAGCACCACCTTCTTCGGCGGCTAGCTAGATCTCTCGGCTGAAGACGAGTAGAGGGGTCCGGGGTGTACCCGGACCCCTCTTTGATTTCCCGGCGAACGAAGCCTTCGACCCCTGATGGCTTATTGGATTTTGAGGAAGCTTTTCCAAGCCCATCCACTCCGTATGCGGAGTGTCGTTAGCAGGTTCTTGGAACATATCTTTCGGAAAGTTCCAAGAATATAACCTGTTACGTGCTTGAAGCGGTGGGTGGGTGAAGTGATACAAATGCAGGAACCATCGTTGGGAAGTTGAGGGGGAGGGGAAGCATGGCGGAAACAGTGAAGACGACGGACTCGGAGAAGCTGATGACGGAACATCTCGACGCGCTGAGAGGGTATGCGAAGCGTGTCGTCGCGCACGGCGGGGTTCTGACGCGAGACGAAGAGCGCGACAAGACCGCGCGGATGAATGAGTACATGGAGCAGGGACGGAGTGCCGGCCTCAGCGACTCCGATCTCTATGCCCAGATTTTCGGCGACATGGTGCAGAAGGCAGAGGCGAAGTGCGGATGCCCGACCTGCCGCAAGCGTGCCGCCCGCGAGCGCAACGCAGCCTCCGGCGGCGGGATGGCCTCTAGCGTCTAACGCCACACCTAACCTTCAACCGGCCAGCGGCCGGGAACGCGATAGGCCTCGTCCTCGCCCGGCCACGGCGGCATGGTTACGATCAAGATACCCAACGGAACGTCCCCTGTCGTCCTGAACTGGAAGTGAGCGCCGACGGGTATCGAGAGGCTCACGCCCGGAGCCACGTCTACGACCCGTTCGTCGTCGCCGAACCTGCGCCACACCTGGCCGGTCCCCTCCAGGAAGTACCAGACCTCCTCGACCGTCCTGTGAGCGACGGGCAGGGAGACCTCACCGGGGTTCAGGGTGCAGTGCACCATGCTTCCGCGACCGGTCGATGACAGCAGCCGTATCTCCGAGCCGTCCGGTGCGAGGGTGTCGAAGTCGTTGGCGAGTCGTTTGTAGTCCAATTCTTGGTGCATGGCGGTTGAGTCGCGGCTTCACGGGCCTCGACCCTTCGACAGGCTCAGGGTGAGCGGAAGCGTTTTTAGACACTCTCTAGACGGCCTATTCCTTATACGAGATATTTGTGAACAGCGTTTCCGGGGTGTGCTGGAGACGACAGTCGGTGAACCGCTCGATGCTGAAGAAGTCGAGGCCGGAGGCGTCCCCTGTTGCGATGTAGTCGGCCACGTCGACTCCGGTGGCCGGGCTGAGGATGATCCCGACGTGGTCGTGGCCGGACGCGACGCTGAGGCCGTCCCATCCGGGGACGGGGCCAAGGATGGGCATCCCGTCGGGCGAACCGGGGCGGATGCCCGCTCTCGCTCCGACGAACTCGGCGTCCCTCAGCATGGGGTAGACCGCCGTCGCGTTGTAGAACATTTCCTGGACTGCTGCAGTGATGCGGTGGTCGAAGACGCCCTCCTCGCGGGTGGCGGCGGCGAGAATGGTGCCGTCGTTCTGGGGAATGACGCTCTGCACGGGTCCCGCCGGGAGGAAGCCGGGCATACGGAGGGTGATGCGCTGGCCCTTGACCGGTCGCACAGGGATGGTGTCCGGGAGCCAGCGTTCCGCGAGACCCGTCCACGCGCCCGCCGCGAGGACGGTGTGACTTGCGTAGCAAATATCGTTGAGCATCGTGCGGACGCCGATGACGCGGCTGCCGTCGAACTCCAGGCCAGTGACCTCCGTCCGCTCGAGGATGGTGGCCCCGAGGCCGCTCGCGGCGTGGGCGAGTGAGTTGACGTAGGCTTCGCCGCGAATCGAGCCTTCCTGCGGGGAGAGCACGGCCCCCTGAGCGTCGGGCGTGATGTGCGGCTCCCGCTCGCGCAGTTCAGCCTGATCGATCCAGTGGACGCCGATGCCGAGCTCGCCCTGCCAGATGAGGTTGTCGAGCAGGACTTCCCTCAGCGAATCGTCGAGGGCGACCTTCATCACGCCTCCCTCGCGGTACTCGGGGTCGACGCCCGCTTCCTTGAGCTCTCGCGTAAGCACGGGGAACATATCGAGGCTGCGCATCGCCAGCTCGAAATAGGGTTCGACCTTATGATCGACGTACCAGATCGGCCCCACGATGCCGGCGGTAGCTCCCGACGCGCTCGACGCAAGGCGGTCCTTCTCGAATACCGTGCTGCCGATGCCGCGCTTGGCAAGCTGGTAGGCAATGGAGCATCCGATCACTCCACCGCCGATGATGGCGACGTCGTTCGTTCGGTTCATGCGTGCTCAACTCCGGCGACCAGGGCTTTAGTCGGCGGCAAGGAGCCGTTCGAGGTTGCCGGAGCAGATTGCCCGGAGCTCCTCGTCGGAGAGGCCGCTGCGGTGGAGGCTGTAGAGCATCGGGGCCATCGGCGAGTCGGGGAAGCGGGAGCCGAACAACACCCGCTCGTGTCCCACGGCGTCGATGAGCATGTTCACGCCGTCGGGAATGAGGAAGCGCGAAATCTCGATGGAGAGGTTGGGCAGGCTCTTGAGGATCGGTATAGCCCAACCGACGTGCGAGTAGTGGACCTCGCTCAGGATGATTTGGGTATCGGGGAAGTTCTTGGCGGTGTCGTGCAGGTCTACGGGGTCGAACTCCATGGAGTCGAGCCACAGGGGGAGTTTCTCGGAGGCGAGCCACTCCAGCCACGGGCCGACGACCCAGTCACGGAAGGGGAAGCGGTGCTTCTCGGGGGACATGCGCACCGAGCGCACGCCAAGCTCATGCAACGTCGCGCCGAAGGCCTCCATGTCGTCGTAGCTCGGGTTGACGGCGAACTGCGGGATCAGCCTCGACTGCCCGCGTATCTGCTCCATGAGCAGGGCGTTACCCTCTTCGGCGTCGAAGTCTATCGAGTGGGGCGAGTACACGAGAGCCTTTTCGACGCCGGCCTTGTCCATAACGTCGAGCGTACCCTCGACCGTGTCCTCGCGGACGTAGCGGTCGAAGCGCCTGCCGAGCGCGACGCACGCATCGAAGGTCGGCACCGAGGACTTGAAGTGAAGGTCTACCTCGCCCATGTTTGCTCCTCATCTACACGCGGCTGAGAGCGTCACGCGCTGCTTGAAACGACCAACGGAGTGTAGCAACAGCTATGGTGCCAGTCAACCGTGTAGGGCATCCGCATAGGCAGGCGGTATGGTGATACACTTCGGCAGGCGTAGGCAGACCATGTCGGAGAGCGCAGTGGCGTCACCTCGTTTGAATAAGACCGTTCGCTACGAGCCGGACGAGCGGTGCTCACCGCTTGTTGCCCTGGGAGTCGGCGCGCAGGGAATCACCCTGGTGATTGCGCCGACGGTGCTTATCGTGGCCATCACGGTCTTGGCCACGGGTCAGGGCGAATCGTATCTAACGTGGTCGGTCTTCGCGGCCCTGATCATCGTCGGGATCATCATCTCGCTGCAGGCGGCCAAGATCGGACGGCTGGGCGGGGGGCATATTCTCATTACGGGGGTGACTCCCAACTTCATTGCCGTGTCGATCCTTGCCCTTGATGAGGGCGGGCCGTCCATGCTGGCGAGTCTCATCGTCCTTTCGTCGCTCTTCTATCTGGCCGTGGTGGCGTGGCTCCCGCTTCTGCGCCGCATCATTACTCCCGTCGTTTCCGGCTCGGTGCTCATGCTGATTGCGGCGCTGATTCTCCCCATCTGCTTCGACCGTCTAAGCGAAGTGCCTGAGGGAACATCGACCGTTGCCGGCCCGATTGTGGCCGCGGTGACGCTGATCGTATCGACGCTGCTGGTCCTGCGCGGACCGGGGATCTGGCGGCCTCTGTCGCTGCTCATCGGAATCGTGGCAGGTTGCGTCGCCGCCATTCCGTTCGGGCTATACGAACTTGCGAGCCTGGCCGAGAAGTCGTGGGTCGGAATCCCGGAGATCGAGTTTCCCGGGCTGGACGTGACGCCAACCGTCGGCTTCTGGGCGCTGCTTCCGATGTTCCTGATCGTGACCCTCGTGCAGGCAATCAAGAGCATCGGGGACGGTGTGGTCGTGCAGCAGGTGGCGAGGCGGAGGCCCCGCGCGACCGATTTTCGCCTGATACAGGGCTCGATGTATGCGAACGGCATCGGCATTCTGCTATCGGGCATTGCCGGGACGCCGCCCACGACCTCCTATTCGTCGCTCACGGTTTCGCTCATCCATCTCACCGGGGTGGCCGCTCGCAGCGTGGGGTACGCCATGGGGGCGATATTACTCGTCCTAGCGATGTTTCCCAAGGTAACGGGGGTACTGCTGATAATTCCCAGCCCGGTGATGGGCGGGTTCCTGCTGGTCGCGGTCGCCATGCTCTTCCTGGAGGGGATACAGACGCTCTCGCGGGCTGGACTCGACCCTCAGAAGGCCATTGTGGCGGGACTGGCGTTCTCCATCGGCCTCGGGATGGAGAACCATAACGTCCTGGAGGACCTGCTGGGCAGTCCCTGGGGGACGCTGCTCGGCAACGGCATAACAATTGGGGCCGCGACGGCGATTGCGCTCACGGCGTTTCTGGAGTTCACCGGGCCGAGGGGCAAACGTCTGGAGGTCTCGCTGGACATCTCGGATCTTCCGAAGATCGACGCATTTCTCCAAGAGCTGGCGGGAAAGATGGGATGGGATGACACGTCAACCGACCGACTGCGGTCGGCAGGCGAGGAGACGCTGTCGAGCTTGCTACAGCCGGGCAACGAACAACCGGAGGGGAAACCGCCGCGATTGATCGTCACCGCGCGCCCGGAGGGGCCGTCAGTAGAGCTGGAGTTCGTAACGGCCTTCGAGGACGAGAACCTGGAAGACCGGCTTGCCTATCTGGACGAGCAGGCAGAAGCCGAGGATGAGAGGGAGATTTCGTTCCGGCTGCTGCGGCACTACGCGTCATCGGTACGGCACCAGAAGTACCAGGGCATGGACATCTTGACGGTGCGCGTGGATGGGTGAGCGTGGCTCGTAGGACAGTGTTGGTTAGCACCAATCAGAGAGAAAGGAGCCGGAACAGAATGGGCGAAGAAGGGATGCAGCCCCACCACTACGATAGACAGGTAGAAAACTCCGAGGCATTCCGTCAAAAAGTTGAACGTCTTGAAAAGCAAGGAGCGTTCCAGCACCGTATCGAACCGAAACGCATGAGCAAGACACGGGAGTTTCTCATCGGGGTTCTTGCAATCCTCTTGGTGGCCGGACTCATGATTGCTGCCGCCGCTGTCTGTCTCTACCCCTTGAGCTAGTGAACTACGCAACGCGCATGTGTTAGTCCGCCATAAGATTCAACTCGATGAACTCGCGCATTGCTTCAACGCACTGCTCGGGTTGTTCCAGTTGGAGGAAGTGCGTTGCCTCGGGTAGGAAATCGTAGTCGACGGTCATGATGTCGCTGAGATCGAGGGTTGGGAGATACGAGTATGGCAGGGTGGGGTCGGCACCGATGACCTTCGTCGGACACTTCATCGTGTCGAAGTCGATGAGCACAGCATAGATGCCTGCGTAATCGATCATCTGCGCCTCATATTCAGGAGGACAGCACAGCTCATAGCCTTTCTCGCCGGTGGACTCCCGAAGGGTCGTCTTCGCAAAAAGATCGTAGACGCCCGGAACCACGCGCTTGAAGTTAGGCAAAAAGCCGAGAACCTGCGCGAAGGCTTCCCTCGTCTTGAACCGGTGTGTGCGTCGTCGCGTCATCGCGACAAGGAGAGCGGTCGCCTCTTCGAAATCGAAATAGCTGCGGCCGGGTTTGCAGAGGGGAGGATCGAAGAGGATCCGCCCTTCAAACCCATCGCCCTTTGTCTGTGACAACAGGGAAATCAGGCCCGACACGGAATGGAAAACCCCGATTTTAGGCTTCTTCCCGTAGTTGCGGTCAATGGCCTCCATGATGAGGTCGTGGTCACTGACCAGCGTTGGGATGTTGTGGTTTTCGATTGTGCTGACGGTGTTCCAGCCGTGATTTCTGAGGTCATAGATGATGAGGTCGAAATCGCCGGCCAGAAGGGACCAAAAGGGATAGTAGAGATCAATCGCCAGACCGTTGGCGTGGGTCAAGACGAGTCGCGGGCCTTCAGGATTGCCGTGACGCCGCAGGGTGACCACGGTGTCCTCGTCCACGCGAACGTCCACCTTGGACAGCGGCTCCGGCACCTCCCACACGGTCTTCGAGTTCGTCATCAGGCAGCAACTCTCCCGGCGCTTGCCACGTCGCCGACCTCGTGAGCGATGGCCGCGGCGAAGCACTCGTTTCCAAGGTCTTCCACCTGCCAGCTGACTTCCGGAGCCTGTGGCAACCTCATCGCGAACTTCATCTCACCGCTGAGCATCTCAGGTGGAACCTCAAAGGTGGAGGGGTCAAGCGCGAAGCCCGTCCCGAGAGCCTTGATCATCGCTTCCTTCACGGTCCAGAGCCTGAAAAACAGGTGGAGCTTATCGCGGTCGAGAGTCGAGGCGAGCTCCGCCTGTTCCGAGGGGCCGAACACCCCGTCTATGAGCAGGTCCATATTGCGGTGGGCAACGCGCTCCTCCACGTCTACTCCGAGTCGTCCTTCGGGAGCGACCGCGATCAGTCCATGCTCGCCGCTGTGACTGACGTTGAAGCTGACGGAAACGGGCATCCCATCCACCAATGCGACCGGCTTGCCGTGTTCGGTGGTCTCGAACTCAAGCCGCCTGTTCTCACAGCCGAGCCGGTTGCAGAGAATTGCGCGAAGGGCGGCGCGACATAGGGCGAACCGGCGGCGCGGGCCATCGTACACGAATCGACGCGAACGTTCCCGCTCGTCGCCGTTGAGCCACCCTATAGCGGCAGATTCGCAGGCGGCGTTCTCTCTCAGGTCGACGTGTGCAACCGCAGCCGTGTCAACGATCTTCAGGGGACTGTACCAGCACAGGGCCGCAGAGGCAGGCATACGTTGTCGATGCTCCGGAGGAGCGAGGGGTCAAGCCATCTGACCGTCGAGGCACTTGACCAAGTCATTCAAGGTATCGAGCCCCGCGCAAATTTCGGGCGTGAACTCGACGTCGAACTCCTGGGCAACCACCTTCGCGAAGGCGACGACATCCATAGAGGAAACGCCGATGTCCGTGAGGCCGGAACTGAAGTCCACCGGCTGAGGCAGCGGCTTTCCGTCCACTTCGAGGTTCTCGGCCAAGAGCTTTCTGATGCGATCTTCGGTTGATGCCATGAACTTTCCTTCTCCCAATTTTTTGTACACTGGATCGGCGGCTAGCGTAGCAAGATGGACACGTGAAGTCAATGAACGATGGTTCGACAAGCTCACCATGAACGGTTTTTGCAGACTTTGCAAACGACCTCTTACATCTGGCCGACAACCTGGATGGGCAGGTCCTTGTACCGGACCCAAATCTCGACGGACTGAAGGACGCGGTCGGCGAGGAACCGCTCCCAGCGTCGCTCCATGGTGACCTCGACGAGGTTTTCCCCGCGCCGGATGACCTCGGGGGGAACGTCGAACTCGAACCAGTAGTGCGTGTTGATCCTCTGGGGCATTCCCACCTTCACCGGCATGTAGGGCACGAGACCGCCGTAGAAGTGGGTGGTCTTCGACTCATCCGCGGAAAGCTCATGCCCGTTTATCCTGTACTTGATGGTGTCGTTCGGGTGCGGCTGCACCAGGCGGATGCCCAGCGTCACGCTCTCCAACTCGTCGTCTTCGATGGCCGAATCGAAGTCGTCGCTCACGGGCACATTGACAACGGCGGTCGTACCCTCATCGAGTGTCACCGGCAGCACACGCTCCGGGAGATACCGGTCGGGTCGGGCAGTGCGCGGCGCGATGGGGTAGTGCTTCGTCTTGCGCGCGTGCGCGTCCGGGTCGGCCATCTCCCTCAGCACCTCGTACTCGGTGTTGGTGTGGGGCCACTGGAGATCGGCCAAGTACATGCCATCGGCGCCCGCCACGTGGTAGTTCCCGGCCACCGCCCTCGACATCTCAATCGTGACGTCATGGAAGCGGTCGTCGTAGGTATCGCGGCCCATGGCGGGGTAGATGCCGACGCCGTTCTCGCGCGCCTCCTCGGCCATCCATCCGAAATGCGGTTCCGGGTCGATAATGGTCACGTCGCCGAAGGGCGTCACCCAGTCGATTATTCCCTCGCGAATCCACGTCCGTACGTCCATCCCTA
This sequence comes from Dehalococcoidia bacterium, assembly GCA_963665745.1. Taxonomy (GTDB): domain Bacteria; phylum Chloroflexota; class Dehalococcoidia; order Lucifugimonadales; family VXLM01; genus VXLM01. The sequence goes on from OY762443.1 coordinate 9,223, forward strand.
TATCCAAGCAAGCCTGCTCGCTCGGATGCACTCGAATCGCAAGGGACAGTTCCTTACCCTGCCGTCTGCCGATGTCGTTCAACAGCGAGCGAACGCTACGCATCCACTCCGTCAGGATGGGAATGTTCTGTCGCACCTCCGACGGTTTGAAGAAGACGCGAATGTACTCGTCGATCTCCACGCCGTCCGCGCCGTAGCGGTCGCAGACCTCCTCGATCACGCTCAGCCGCTCCTCCCTCACGTCGTCCCTGGCGAAGTCCAACGCGGTCGCGGTGTACGGTCTGTCGGGGTCTTCCTCACCGATCATGGCGTCGGGATTCTCATACTTGAGCCTTCCGATGGTGTAGTTGCTCCCCTCGGGCGCGCCCCCGTCGTTGATGCGGATGCTGCCGAGCACCCGAATGCCTTTTTCGTGCGCGCGGTCGACGACGACCTTGAAGGGGTCGAGACCGCGTTCGAGCGCGGATTCCAAGTTCGCCGCCGCACGCCACCACACCAAGCCGTGGTTGTGCTCCTTCGCCATGTCGCCGAATTTCAAGCCGACCTGCGTGTCGTACAGGAACGTCTGGCCCATACCGGTGCCGTACACGAGGGTGTCGACACCCGTGCCGATGAGGTCATCGACCGGCTTCCGAAGCTGATGCAGGCTCATCGGAGGGTCGAACCGGTACATCAGGTAATGGCGAGAATCGTGGTAGTAGATCAAGCGTGGCTTCGTCATGGCACCCTCCTTGTGGATAGCCGCTCGCCGCAAGAAATCCCGACAACGGCGGTATTATACCCGTAGTATGGCTCACTCGAAATGCCGAGCGCTCTCACGTCTATCGAGCGTTGCTGTGGTATAGTCGATGGACTCTATCAAGGAGGCGCTCGTGGAGCACACTCACGACGGGCTGCGGCTGACGACCCTGGCCCACTGCGCGGGCTGAGCGGGCAAGTTCAGTCCCAGCGACCTGGCGCAGGTGCTGCGTCAGATTCCACCGGTACGTGACCCCAACTTGCTCGTCGGCGTGGACACCGCGGACGATGCCGCCGTCTACAGGCTGAATGACGAAACGGCACTCGTTCAGACGGTGGACTTCTTTCCCCCGGTCGTTGACGACGCGTTCTCGTTTGGGGCGATCTCAGCCGCCAATGCGTTCAGCGATGTGTACGCAATGGGCGGACGGCCTCTGCTTGCCCTGAACATCGTAGGATTCCCGGTCGATCTCCCGAAGGAGATACTCGGTCGTGTCCTGCAGGGAGGCGCAGCGAAGGCAGAGGAGGCGGGGGTACTCGTCATTGGGGGACACACGGTAGACGACGCCGAACCGAAATACGGGATGGCGGTGACCGGCACGGTGGAGCCGGGCAAGCAGATCACCAACGCGGGCGCGAGGCCGGGCGACGCGCTCGTCCTCACCAAGCCTATCGGCACGGGCATCATCACGACGGCGGGGAAACGAGAGCAGGTGAGCGCCGACGTGCTGGACAACGCGGTCGCCGTCATGAGCACGCTGAACAAGGCCGCGTCCGAGGCGATGGTCGAGGTGGGCGTTCATGCCTGCGTGGACGTTACGGGGTTTGGTCTGATCGGGCACCTGCTCGGGATGCTGAAGGCGAGCAATGTCTCCGCGGAGGTCTCATTCTCGGATGTGCCGCTCCTGGACGGGGCGGAAAGGCTCGCAGCGGATGGCGTGGTTCCCGGAGGCACGCAGCGCAACCGGAAGGCGGCGGAGACTTCGGTGGAGTGGGCGTCGGAATTGCGAGAACACGAAAAGCTGCTGCTCTGCGATGCGCAGACATCGGGCGGGCTGCTGATGGCTGTTGCGGAGGACCGTAAGGACGCGCTTCTCGCAGGGCTACAGAGCCGCGGAGTTTTGGCGGCGGTTGTTGGGCGCATGACCGACGGTACCCCAAGAACGGTTCGAGTATTGGCGTAGGGTGGGTGTACGGATAGTTTGACACGCCACTCGATCCGATATTTCTCGGCATTGACTTTCGTCGCGCTCGTGGCGGTCGCGTGCTCACAGCCGGGCGATTCTCCAACGCTTCCAACTCCGACGGCGACAAGCGTACCGACGGCTGTGCCCGCGCCCACGAGCACGCCGTTTCTCATTCCCACGTCGACCCAGACGCCGGAGCCTACGCCAACTCCGACGAGTGTGGCTACTGTCACGCCGCCGCCGACTTCGGCGCCGTTGGAAACGGCTACACCCATCCCGACGGTCACACCGACAGCTACGAGCACTCCCACGCCGACGCCGATTCCAACCAGTACGCAGACACCTGAGGCTACAGCCACACCGACCGTCACAAGTACACCGTCACCGACACCGGTACCGCTCGTCACGAGTGCGCCAACAGCCACATCAACACCCGTGATATTGATGTCATCGTCGCCCACACCCGTCCTCACTGCTACGCCTCTACCAACAAGCTCGCCTACGCCGACAGCACAACCAACGGCTGTCCCGACCGACACGCCCACGTCGACTCCCGCTCCAACCGAGACACCAACGTCGAGTCCCACTCCGTCGGGGGACGAAGGCGGGATAGTGATCGCCTGCATCTTCTTCGACGGGGTGGCGTCGAGGCAGGAGCCGGACGAGTACGTGGAGATCGTCAACACGGACGAGACCGACCGAGACCTGGACGGCTGGAGCCTCGTGGACGTGTCGGATGAGGGGCCGACATTCACGTTCCCGGCAACAGTTATCCATGCGGGCGGACGAGTCCGCGTGTACACGAACGAGATCCACGAGGACTGGGGCGGGCTGAGCTTCGGTCGCGGAACGGCGATTTGGAGTAACTCAGCGCCGGACACCGCAGGACTCTTCGACGCGGCGGGGACGCTGGTCTCGTCTAAGACCTACCCGCCAGGGTGTCCATAGGGGGTACAGGAGACCGTTTGCGGTGAGCTTGTCGAACCGTGAACCGCCCTTCGACAGGCTCAGGCCGAACGGGGCGTAAAGTTGCTCAGGGCGAACGGAGTTTTTTGGACAGGCTCTAGGAAATAACGCCCTGCTCCCTGCCCGCCTGCTCGAATACGGCGAGGGCGCGGTCGAGTTGCTCTCGTGTGTGGGCAGCCGACATCTGGACGCGGATGCGGGCCTCGCCTCGCGGCACGACGGGGAAGCTGAACGCCACGACGAAAACTCCCCGGGCGTTGACAGCCTGAGCGAGGGCGACGTTCTTCTTCTCGTCGCCGATCATGATGGGCACGATGGGATGATCGCCGGGCACGATGTCGAAGCCGAGCGCTTCCATCTTGCGGCGGAAATAGGCGGTGTTCTCATGGAGTCTCTCCCGCAGCTCGGGGCGGTTTTGAAGTATGTCGAGGGCGGTGAGCGCTCCCACTACGATCGGAGGCGCCAACGTATTGGAGAACAGGTAGGGCCGTGAACGCTGGCGCAGGATGTCGATGATCTCCTTGCGGCCCGTCGTGAAGCCGCCCGACGCACCGCCGAGCGCCTTGCCCATGGTGCTGGTAATCACGTCGACGCGGTCGATGACCCCCTGCTTGTCGACGCTGCCCCGACCGGTCGGGCCGAGAAAGCCGGTCGCGTGGGAGTCGTCCACCATCACCATGGCGTCATACTTGTCGGCGAGGTCGCAGATGCCCACGAGGTCGGCCTCGTCGCCCTGCATGGAGAAGACGCCGTCGGTGGCGATCATGCGGAAGCGGGCGTCCTGCGTCTCCTTGAGCTTGTCCTCAAGGTCGGCCATGTCGTTGTGCCGATAGACCTTGCGAGTTGCCTTGCAGAGCCGGACGCCGTCGATGATACTCGCGTGGTTCAGGGTGTCGCTGATGATGGCGTCTTCCGGTCCCAGCACCGTCTCGAACAGGCCGGTGTTGGCGTCGAAGCACGATGTGTAAAGGATCGTCGCCTCGGTGCCGAACCAGTTGGTGATCTTGTCCTCAAGCTCTTTGTGGATGTCCTGCGTGCCGCAGATGAACCGCACCGAGGCCATGCCGAAGCCGTGCGTCTTGAGGCCCCCGACGACGGCCTGCTCGATCTCCTCGCTGTCCGCCAGGCCGAGGTAGTTGTTGGCGCACATGATGAGCTCGTGCCCCGTGGACGTGTCGACCTCCGCGCCCTGTGGGGTCCTGATGATCTTCTCGTCCTTGTACAGGCCGCTCTCCCGAATGGAGTCGAGCTCGTCCTGCAGGAAGTCCTTGACTGCGGTGTATGCCATACGGCTCTCCTTTAGTGAATGAAGGTCGCTGCGTCAAAAGGAAGCTTTCATATCACCCCGTTCAACTGGACGCGCACGTCATCATAAGGCCATGAATCGGAATCAAGCGCTGCGCCAGCGGGTCGACTCCCAAGAAGGCGTTTTCGAGGGCGATTGCGCCGAGTAGTGGAGGCGTGCCTTCGTCGTTGAAGAGCACCTGAGTGAAGATTTCCTGATCCTCAACTCGCACCCGCGCGTATCCCACGTCCATTGTCCTGATTTCACCCTGAGCGAACTGGAACGCCTTGCGTGTGGTGGGTTCCACACCGAGCTGCCTCAAGATCGATGTCGGCACGGCAGTCATGGTCGCACCCGTGTCCACAAGAGCGCTGACCTTGACCCAGTTCTCGGCAGCCGCGCCGCCAACTTCAATATCTACTTGAAACGTTCCCAAACCTGAATGCCTTCCCTCTTTGGAACGCTGATTGGTGTGGTTGGTATCAGTATACAGTGGCGGGCCTGTGGCATGGCAGAATTAGTAAGCACGTATACTACGTGGGACAAGACGAAGCCTCCTTCAAATCATTTCGCTTACTGCAAGACTTCGACAAGCTCAGCATTAACCGAACCTCGCTCGCCGGATGAGGGGTTTCCCGTAAATCATGCAGCGTCCTCGCGGGCTTGCCGCGCCCGTTCGAGGGCGAGGTCATAGCCGGCTTGCATGCGCAACCAGTGGTCCGCATTAGACCAGCCCAGGCGTTCAAGCGCCAATGCCATGCCGGGCGATATACCCGCTCGTCCGTTGACGACACGAGAAGCTGAAACGCGGGTAACGCCCAATCGATGGGCGAACTCAGTCACTGTCCAGCCCTCGGCTTCCATGCTTGTCCGTACAATCGCGCCCGGGTGCGCTGGCCGCTTCAAAGGCTCCCCTCCTTTTAGTGGTAATCCACGAGATCGACGTCTACCGCTTCGCCATTGTCAAATCTAAAGACGATCCGCCAATTGCCCGACACCCGCACACTCCAAAGTCCGCGCAAATCTCCTTTGAGCGGATGTAGGCGAAAGCCGGGGCGGTCTATGTCCGCAGGCTTGTCAGCGTAGGTAAGTATGGTCAGAATTTGGCGGATGCGCTCGACATGGGATGGATTCAGCCCGCGCGGGTCGTCGTTATCGTAGAATCGTTGTAGCCTTCGATGCGCGAACCTCACGGTGATATTGTATAGCGTATAGTTGCAGTTATCAATACTGAGCGAACGTAGGAGCACCTGGGCCAAGGTGGGCTAAGACGGAGCCACTCCGTGCGTTCGCCCTCACCCGCTGGGTACGAGGTATTTCCTCGGTATCTCGGCGCCGACGGTGTACTGGATGCGGCCGATGCGGACCATCTGGTAGACGTTCACGCGGAAGTCGGGGTTGATGCAGGCGTGCATGTAGGCGTCGCGCTCGGATACGCCGTACTCGGTGACCATCCACTCCATGAGGTTTTCGATGGCGCTCTTGACCGCGTCCTCCAGAGGCCGGAAGGAGTAGAGGGCGACGATGGAGTCGTCCTTTTCGAGGCGGACGAACGGTATCGTCTTGTTCTTGATGACGCGGCACGAGAGGGTCAGCTCGCCGCGGGTCTCGTCCGCGGTGCCGTAGAACTCGGTGTCGCCCTGGCTGGCGTGAACGTCTCCGACGTAAAGCAGGCCGCCCTCGTGGTAGACGTTCAGGTAGACGCGAGTACCCTCTTTGACGTCTCGCACGTCGAGGTTGCCGCCCCAGGGGCCCTGCCCGACCGCGCTGGTCTCGACCTCGCGGTCGGGCGCCGTGCCGATGGTGCCGATCATCGGGGCGAGGTCCCAGGTTATCTTGTCGTTGAAGACGCCCTTGCCGTCACTGGTCGTTCCGCTCGGCCCCGGAAGGTGCTTGATGATGTGGACGAACGGCCCCCTCAGAGACTGCCACTTGTACGAGTCTCCGAGGGGACTCTGCCCGGGCCGGAAGTTGGTAAAACCCTGCCCGTCGACGATGATCCGCTCGACCGTGACCTCCAGCAGATCGCCGCGTTCGGCCCCCTCGACGAAGACCGGGCCGCCGATGGGGTTGCCCTTCGGCGGCTCGAAGTTTCGTGTTGGGAAGTCCATGATGTGCGGGGCGACGTCGGCAGAACGCACCTGGCCGGAGCCGGCGTCCTCGGTCTCCACGACGAAGCTCTCGCCCTGAGCGACACGCAAGAGCGGCTCGTGGCGATGGTCGAACTCATATTTCATCGCCTCGTCACGGTTTATTCGCTGCATCTTTGGTGTCGCTCAGGTCCTCGAAAACTTGCTAGCACTTGTCGGACGCGATGTGGGGGCACTCCAGGAAGTTGGTACTACCGTACTTGATCGACCTTCTGCCAGGATTGTTCTGGTTGTCGATTCCATCCTCGAAGTACCACAGCGGGGAATCGTACGTGTAGTAGTCATGCGCCCCGAAAGTGGACGGCACGTTTCGCAGGTTGTTCCTCTTGAAGAATACTCCCGGCGCGCCACCCGTGAACCCAACCGTGCCGAGATGGTAGGAGTTTTCCAAGTTCAGTCTGAAGATCTCTTTCCCTCTCTCGACACGTCCGGGATCCAGCATCGTGAACTGCTTCCCTTCCTTGTAGAGGTTCTGCATCTGCATCAGGAACCCGTCAGGATCGGCGGGATACCGGCCCTGCGGCGCCAGGGGCAGGAACTCGTTCTCCGAGCAAGATGGGCAATCAACTTGGGCCGCGCCGACCGGGGCCATCCCCGACACGCCACCGGTCTCGAAATACCTGCCCATCTCTCTCCCGGGCCCGCTGGCCCTGTACGGGAGGAACTGAGTCCAGTACCAGGGGTTGGTCATGAGCGACATGGCCCTCATGCGGATCGGGGCCTCTTCAGTTCCAAAAGCCCGATTCCGTCCTTCCTTGAAGTCCAGCTTGATGCCCATGTCTGCCCACTGGGACTGCATAAGCTCAGCAACGGGCATGAAGTTGGCCCTGAACTCGGAGAAAATCTCCACATTCCCGGAGCCGTCAAGCCGGTTGCGAATCCCGTCCCCATCGGTGTCTACCAACCCAAGACCGTCCAGGAGTTCGTTGGCTTTGGCAACGTCGCGCACAGCCAGATAGCTGGGCCACTCGTCTCCGGGGTAGTAGGGCGTCGCAGGATGCGGCACCCACGCCTGAGGCGTGCCAAGCGCAAGGTAGACCAACTGGTTGATCTGGTCTCGATCTAGGCCCAGCGACAATGCCTCTCGGAACTCCTTCGTCCGGAACCACCGGCCCAGCTCAGCATCAACGTTGAACTCCGGGTTGATCTGAATTCCGGCGTCGTTGCCATGCGTCTTGGGCCAGCGGCCTACGCTATAGTCGCCCTTCTCCATGTGCGCGAAGTACAACGGGACCTCAACCAATACAAAGTCGCCGGCGTAAGGCCCATCCGTTTCCCCGTTCATCGAACGGAAGACGGACGTGGTGATGTCTTCCGCCTTGTTGTAGGTGTAGGTGTCGAGGTATGGGAGCTGGTTTCCGACCGGGTCGACGCCGTGGAAATAAGGGTTGGCGCACAGTCTTTCCTGATCGTCGGCCCCGCCGTCGCACAGGTAGTAGGCGTGTGTGACGGGGACCTCCGCGTCGTAGCGGATGCTGTATTTCGACTTCCAGACCTGTGTCCAGTCCTCATGCCCGCCCTCGGTCATGAGCTTCTTGAATTCGGCCGGGTCCGCGTACTTCGGGTGGAACTTCTGCGAGAAGTGGAAGGGCTCGAAGAAGCACGAGGTCATGCGGGTACAGCCCTGGCCGGCGGCCAGTCTAGCGGCCTCGATGAACGTGTAGTTGGGATTGTCAAAGCTGAGGGTAAAGGTGTGGTCATCGATCTTGGTGAACTTGACCGGATCACCCGTCACGGGGTCTTGCAGAACGCCCGGCACAACCGGGAAGAGCTCCTCGTTGTAGTTGAGGTCCTCGCTCCAAGCCCACTCAACATCCTGCATGGTGAACGGCGTGCCGTCGGACCACTTGAGGTCTCTTCGGAGCGTCACGGTGTAGACCCGTCCGTCCACGCTCGTGCTGAAGGACTTGCAAGTGGCGGGGTAGTAGCTCAGGCCGTCATTGTCCCATTCCGCGCACGTGCCGCCGACCGCGAGACCGGTCATGATGTTGTTGAAAAGGCGGCTGCCCCAAAGTCGCGCATCACCCCCGTAGATGCCTATCTCATCAACCGGCGGGTAGACGAAGACGTCCTCGGGATGGGGCAGACGCTGTTGCACCGGTGGCAGCGAGCCTTCCCTCACCATCGCGGTGAACCGGGGGTTCTCGCTGAACTTCGTAGGTTTGGGACTGTATCCCTCACCGAAGAGGAGCGGGACGCCCGGCTCCTGCACGGGGGGTACGTAGTCGGCCGCGGTCATCGCGGCCGCCATGGCTTCAGGCGCCGTGCGAGGCGCAGCCGAGGGGGCAGCCCCCGTTACGCTCGGCCCTGTGGGAGCCTCAGGGAGCGTTGCAGGCCTGGCCGGCGCAGCTTGCTGAGGGGCCTGCGGCGCTGGAACCTCGACGGGCTCTAGAGCGGGAGCCGGTTCGGGAACAGCTGCAGGTGCAGCCGCTCGGGCGGCCTGTGGCGCAGCGGGGGCCTCCGGCTCCTGGACCTCGCACGCCAACGCCGCAGTTATGGCGAGACACGCCAAAAGCAGTGCGATTACGTTTCTTCTCGTTACCAAATACGACATCTTCCTCCTCCTTCATGTACTCCGGCGCCTGTACACAAGCCGCACTTCGAGTCGGATGGGACCTGGGGCTAATCTGTATTTGATGTCGATAGTCAGGCTTTCAGTCGGACGATCCAGCTATGCCGATATAACGATTAAGGGGTCTGACGCCTAGCCGTTGTTGGACGATTTGACGCTACGGAAGGGGTGTACCCAGTTGGCGAGTGAGCGGGGGTTCCGGGACTGCACCCAGAGCCTGCCCCTGCCGGAGAACTCCATGATGATCTGGTCGGAGAAGAGGAACGAGCGGATTTTCGCGGCGCGGGTCAGCCGGTATTCGAGCGACGAGTCCCACGCGACGGCGTGGCCGTTGTCGACGACGTAGCCGCCGTCGATCTCGATCTCCTGGATGTCGCCGTAAGCGCTGAAGAACAGCGTCCCGTTTCCCGACACGCGGAGGATGAACATACCCTCATTGAAGAGACCGCGCAGACCCTGGAAGTCGGAGTTCGTCGCTACGCCGGGGGAAGAGGCCAGGTATGCCCCTTTCTCCAGCATGAGCTCCTCGCCGTCCATTTCGTATGCCAGGATGTCGCCGGGCTGACCCTGCGTGAGTCCGATGGTTCCCGGAGCGCCCTCCGCCTCGTAGGTGTTCTGAAAAAAACTCTCGCCGCCGAGGACCCTGCGGCTGAGGCCGGACATTATGCCGCCTCTCACGGACGTCTCCGCCCGCATGTTGTCGGTCATCCACGCCATCGCGCCCGACTCGGTGACCAACTGTTCACCAGGGTTGAGGGTGACCTCCGCGAGGCTGTAGCTTGGCCGTGAGTGTATGAAGTAGTCCATTACGAATTTCTTTCCGGGAGCAGCGGTCCCAGCGTGCTGCCAAACTCATCGGGATTGTGGCTTTGCACTAACACCCGCCCATAGCCGCTGAAATGAAGGACGATTCCCTCGCTGGTGAGGAACGAGGATACCCAGCTTCCGCCCGCCTTGCCGACGGAGTACTCCAGCGAGTCCTCGAAGGCCACGACGTGTCCGGTGTCGATGGTCAGGCCGCCCTGCACTTCCAACTCCGTGATCGTTCCGAAGGCGTTGACCAGAAGGGGTCCCGCTCCCTCGACCAAAAGGAATGATAGCGACTCGCCGGAGAGCACACCGCGCAGGCCCTGGAACTGCGTGTCGATGTTCAGATCAACATCGGAGCCGAGGTAGCTGCCTCCGGCGCAAACCCAGCGCGCCTTGCCGTCGCACTCGATCAGCTTCACCTGCCCTTGCAGGTTGGGGGCCAGTCCGATCTCGGCGTCGCGGTTGTCCGTCACGCTGTACCGCGAGAAGAAGAAGTTCTCCCCGGCGATCATTCGCTTGATGCCCGACATGATGCCGCCAGAGCTCCGACTGTGGGTCGTAACGTCAATGTCGACGTTGTCGGACGCGCGAAACATCGACCCCGCCTCGGAAACGAACTGCTCTTCCGGGCGAAGGTGCACGAGGGCCGAGCCGAACGCGCCGTTGTCATGGATGTCTATGTGCATCTCAGAGGGATCCCTCTATTGCCTCGTCGGAGTTCCTATACGCTGAAGGGCGTCAGCCATGACGCCAACCCCGGCATCGTGCGTGTTTGCAGGTAAATGGTCCCTGTGCCTGAGAACTTCATCACGAGGCCCTCCCCGGACAGCAACGTGCTCTTGATGCCACCCATGCCCTGTATGGAGTAGCTCAAGGACGGCTCCCAGGCGACGACGTGGCTCGTATCGACGATGAACGAGCCGTCGATCTTCCTTTCGATGATCGAGCCGTAGGCGTTGAAGAACAATTCTCCTCTGCCGCTGCACTCCATGAGGAAAAGCCCCTCGCCGGAGAAGAGCGCCCGCCCTCCGCCGAACTTGGTGCTCAGCTCCACGCCCGGAGTACACGCCATGAACGACCCACCGGTAAGCATGAACGAGTCGCCGTTCAGGGTTCTCTGCATGACCGATCCGGGCTGGGCCGGCGAGAAGGCGATCTTGCCCCCGGTGTCGGAGGAATACTCGCCCACGAAGAGCGACTCGCCACCCGTGAACTTTCGTATGAGGGCGCTCAAGAAGCCGCCGAGCAACCGGGCCTTCGACTGAATGCCGGAGTCCATCCACGCCATCGAGCCACCCTCGGCGATGAACTGCTCGCCCGGGCCCAACTCCACCCACACCTGCCCGTAATCGGGATTGCCCGCAATGTCGATCTTCATGCGGGAATCGTATCCCCGTTACGCTCACGTGTCAATTGGGTTTCCAACCGGCAAGTCTATAGGTGGCAACGTGTACGCTTCGCTGCCCTTCTGGTACTCTTTCAGGCGGAGAGATGACTGCCATGACCAACACCACTTACGACGACGCGATTGTTATCGACGGGCTGAACGTCAGCAACTGGGACTCAGAGCGGGCCCTACGGGGGGTATACGCCGGACGGGTTACGGCGTTCAACGCGACGATAGCCATATTCGAGAAATTCCACGAGGCGATGGACAACATCGCCGGATGGTACGAGCGCCTAGACCACCGATCGGATACCCTGACTCCTATCACCTCGGTCGATGACATTCACGAGGCGAAGCGCGCGGGCAAGAGCGGCGTCGTCTTCGGCTGGCAGAACGCGTCGCCTATCGAGAACAATCTCGATCACCTGGAAACGTTCCACAAGCTCGGCGTGCGCGTCATACAGATCACGTACAACGAGCGCAACCTGCTGGGCAACGGATGCTACGAGCGAACAGACGACGGGCTGAGCAACTTCGGAGTCGATGCCGTCAAAGAGATGAACCGTCTCGGCATCCTGGTCGATCTCTCCCACGTCGGCGACCGGACGACCCTGGAGGCGGCGGAGGCGTCCGACAAGCCTGTCGCGGCGACCCACGCGAATGCCCGGTCGTTCGTCGACCACCCGCGCAACAAGACGGACGACGCCCTGAAGCTCATAGCAGAGAAGGGCGGGATCATCGGCGCGACGTGCTGGCCGCCGTTTCTCCCCAATAAGTTCGAGTCGACCCTGCGCGACTACGGAGACGCCATCGACGACATGGTGGAGCGAGTAGGCATCGACCACGTGGGTATAGGCACGGACTACACCATCGACCAGACAAAGGAATTCTTCGACGTGCTCCTGTCGCAGCAGGGCACGAAGTGGAATCCACGCCGGCTCAATTACCCCGACACGGTGACGCACCCGGTCGGCATCGAGACTCCCGACAAATTCCCCTCGATTGCGGACGAGCTTGCCCGGAGGGGCTACGGCTCCGAGGACATCACGAAGGTGCTCGGGGGGAATTTCATGAGGGTATTCGGGGAGGTATGGAGCCGATGACACCAAATCCGAGGCGACGCATCGAGATCGAGGGAGCGCATAACGTCCGCGACATCGGCGGGTACGAGACGGCGGATGGGCGGACGATCCGTTGGCAGACGTTCCTGCGGGCGGACAACGTGAGCACCCTGCCGCAGCACTCGCAGGACACGCTCACGTCGAGCATCGGAGTCCGGACGGTCATAGACCTTCGACGGCAGGTCGAAATCGACGGACAGCCGGATAACGTGCTCGGTCGGTCGCCGCACGTGAATTACCACAACATAGACATCGTGGGCGACATGGTGTTCGACCAGGTTGAAAGCAATGAGCCGAGACACAAGATTCACGCGAGCTACCGCAACATGCTCGACCGACGGGGACGAAAGTTCGGCGAGGCGCTCCAAGTGATGGCGCAACCGGGGGCGCTTCCCGCTATGTACCACTGCATGGGAGGCCAGGACCGCACGGGGCTCATCTCAGCGCTGCTCCTAGGTCTGGCGGGCGTGCCGAAGGAGACTATCGCCGCCGACTACACCCTGACGGCGGAGTATCGCATCTTCGCGTACATTGGCCCCAACCCTGAGATTCCGAACGCAGACCCGGCCGACTATACTCCGGAGGCATACCGCGCCCGAAACTGTCCTCCCGAAGTCATGCTGGATACCTTGGAGTACCTCGATAACCGGTACGGGGGAATTGAAGCCTACGTGCGCTCGACGGGCGTGACCGATGGCGATATCGCTGCGTTGCGCGCAGCTCTCGTTGAGTGACCACGTCGGTTTGAAGATTCCGGCGCACTGTGACACCATATCGGCATGAGAATAGGCGATTTCGAAGTGGTGGAGCCGGTACCGGAATTGGAGGACGCCATCGCCGTCGCGATGCTCCGTCCGTGGGTCGACGTGGGTAACGCGGGCACCCTCACCCTGAAGATCCTCGAACGCCAGATGACGGCCTCGGAACTCGGCCGGCTGGCCCGTCCCGGCAAGTACCTCGACTTCACGCGCGAGCGTCCCGTCATGAAGTGGGTCGACGGCATTCGTTCGCTCGATATTCCCAACAGCGTCGTCAACTATGCCCGCGACCCGGCGACCGGGCGAGACTTCCTCTTCCTCCATCTTCGTGAGCCACACATGTACGGGGAGGATTTCTGCGACGCCGTCGTCGGGCTGGTCAAGCGATTCAACGTGGTCGAATACTGCCGCATCGGAGGCATGTACGACCAGGTTCCCCATACGCGACCGCTCAAGATCACCGGGAGCCTCCAGGATAGGCATCTCGACCGCCTCACGGGGTTTCTCGCGCCGAGGCGCAGCACCTACCAAGGGCCGACGAGCATCGTCAACCTGATCGGAGAGGGACTGGATGAAGCAGGCATCGAATCGTCGAGCCTGATGGTGCATTTGCCACACTACGTGCAGCTCGACGAGGACTACATGGCCACGGCCCGCCTGCTCGAAGCCCTGTGCGCTATGTACGATCTTCCGACCTTCCTGGCCAACAAGACGCGCGGCGAACGGCAGTACGAACAGATCGAGCGGGCGCTGGCGGGCAACGACGAGGTGCGCGGCCAGATCGCGCGGATGGAGCAGACCTACGACGAGGAGATGCCCCAAGAGCCCGAGGAATCGCCCGATGAGGTCGCCCTGCCGGAGAATATGGAGAACTTCCTCCGCGACACCCTCAGAGGTCTGGACGAAGAGGAGCCACAGGGCAAGGAGTGACCAACTCCTAACCGCGAAAATCACAGGATGATGTGATGACGCAGCAGGAGTTACGTAATATCCTTTTCTTGTAAGATACTATGTCCGTTGAGGCGCTTGACAGATTCGCGAATTGATACTATCGTAAGACTTAGCCCCAAATCCAAGGGCGGACCATAAAAGGAGGTCATCCAATGGAGAGGATTGGAATGCTGGGCATAGGAGTCATCCTCGTCATCCTCGGCATAATTCTGCGGTGGAACCTTATCGACTTTCTCGTCGACCTTACCGGTCTCATCCTGCTTGTCGTCGGCGTCGTGCTCATCGTACTCGGCCTGATCAAGATGTTCAGTGGGAAGTCCGAGACCGACTACTAATGAGGGTGTCTGCAAAAACCGTTCATGGTGAGCTTGTCGAACCATGAATCGCCCTTCGACAAGCTCAGGGCGAACGTGTTTTCTCTGAGCCTAAGTGTGGGAAACCTCGTCGAAGCGTATTTTGAGATAGCTCCTAGTGGCCCTCTGAGTCCGGGGAACTACGCACTCGATAGGCTACGGCAGAAACGGGTTCGTGTTCGGAATTCGTTTCTAACGTGGCCTGTTGCATAATGTCGGGTCTGTTCATTCAAGGTATAATGGGTAACAGACCCGAAGCCCCGGCTTCAGAAATGAGAGAGCGGGAGGAAGAACCATGGGGATGCTATCGAGGATGTCGACCGTCGTGAAGGCGAAGATGAACCGCCTGATCGACAATGCCGAGGACCCGAAGGAGACCCTCGACTACGCCTACGAGAAGCAGCTTGAGATGCTGCGTGACGTCAAGCGCGGCGTCGTGGAGATGGTCACCGCCAAGCGTCGTCTCGAGCTTCAGGCCAAGAAGGTGCGGGAGAACGTTAGCAAGCTGGATGATCAGGCCCGCAAGGCTCTGGGGATGGGGCGAGAGGACCTGGCGCGCGTCGCACTCGAACGCAAGCAGACCGCCCTGGTGGAACTCGACGGTCTCGACCAGCAGATCGTCGACATGGAGCATGAGCAGGAGAAGTTGACCGCGGCCGAGCAGCGCATACAGGCGAAGGTGCACGCGTTCCGTAACCGGAAAGAGGTCATCAAAGCCCAGTACAGCGCGGCGCAGGCGCAGGTGCGGATCGGGTCGGCCCTCTCCGGTCTCTCCGAGGAGATGGGCGATGTCTCGCTTGCGGTTGAGAGGGCCGAGCACAAGACCGAGTCGATGAAGGCAAGAGCCGGCGCGATCGACGAGCTCGCCGAGGCCGGAGTGCTGAACGACTCGCTCGGCGGAGGGCAGGACGACATCGACCGCGAGCTCAGCAAGCTCTCCGCATCGGCCAGCGTCGAGTCCGAGTTGGCCGCGCTCAAGGCGTCCGTCGACACGCCGCAGCAAAAACAGCTTTCGGGAGGCCAGTCATGATTATCCGAATCCTCACGGAGGGTCAGTGGCGCTTCCCCGCCGCGATGCTCGACGATCTGAATGACATCGACAACGCCATCGTCGATGTTCTGGCCGACGACGACGAAGGGGAGTTTCGCAGCCTCCTCGACAAGATGATCGCGATGGTCAAGGAGAACGGCACTCCCCTCGAACTCGATGAGTTGGAGGAGTCCGACGCCATCATCCCCGAGCCCGACATCACCATCGAAGAGGCGAAAGAGCTATTCGTCGGAGCAGGCATCGTGCCGGGGTAGGTTAGGACGAGCAACCAAATCGTCGCCCCTTTAGCTAGCCTTATTCTCACACGGCCCCTGATGGAGCCGAGCTACCGTCCCTCGCACTCCGACAGGAATGCCACAAGCTCAGCGACCAACTCGTCGGGACGCTCCTCGGGGATGAAGTGGCCGCAGTCGAGGGGTTTGCCGCGCACGTCGTGGGCGCGTTCGCGCCAGACGGAGAGCATGTCGAGGCTCTTGCCCGTCTGCCAGCCGGGACGCTTTCTCATATCCGCGCCCCACAGGAGGAGAACGGGACAGTCCAGCTTGCGCCCGCGGTCGACCTCGTCGTGCTGAAGGTCGAGGGCAATGCCACGGTAGTCGAGGCAGGTGGCCCGTACGGTGTCCGGGTTGTCGAAGCAGCGCAGGTACTCGGCGTACGCCTCATCGGTGATGGCGCCCTCCACAGCCGTCCAGCGCTCCAGGAGGAAGTCGAGGTAGAACTTCGCGTTGCTGCCGATGAGCGTCTCCGGCAGGGGCGAGGGCTGCCGCATCAGGTGCCAGTGGAACCACGCGAAGGCCAGATCGGCGTCCATGTTCTCGAACGCCGCCTGCGACGGCACGACGTCGAGGGACGTGAAGCTCCTCACTCGCGCCGGGTGGTCGAGGGTCATGCGGTGCCCTACCCGCGCGCCCCGGTCGTGTCCCACCACGTGGAACGAGTCGAAGCCGAGTTGACGCATGACCTCGACCTGATCATTGGCGGTGGTGCGCTTGCAGTACACGCTCAGGTCGCCGTCGGGAGCCGGAGGCTTGTCGCTGTCGCCGTAGCCCCGCATGTCAGGCACCACGACGGTGTACCGCTCGGCGAGCGGCGGGGCGACCTTGTGCCACATCACGTGCGTCTGCGGGTAGCCGTGTAGGAGCAGTAAGGGCGGGCCGCTGCCCGCGTACCTCAGGTTGATGCCGACGCCGTTGGCGACTAGCTTGGTGTGGGTGAAGCCTTCGAACATGATTCAGTCTCCATGTAGCGGGGCGAAGACCGCCGTTCCCTACTCGAACTCGACCGGGTTGACGACGGTGAATTCGCGGTGGGCGAGGTGGCTGCGGACCATGGTGACGTTCTCGTCCCACCACTCGCTGCCGTACATGGCGGCTTCCTTCCGATCGATGTCCTCGGCGTCCTCGAAGGTGCGTATCCACGTGAACTGGGTGCCCTCGTCGTTCACCCACGCCGACTCGACGCCGATGCCCATGCTCCGGCACAGCGGGACGATGTCCTCGCGAAATACCTTCAGCCAGTCGTCCATCATGCCCTTGTTGATCGTGTAGGTTCGAAGCTGTGCAATCATGTCGTTCTCCTTGTCGTGGGGTCACTGTAGCGGCCAATGTCGTGGCAGTGTATCACGCCGTGTGGAGCGTGGGAGTGGTACCATGTGCGCTGCTCGGAGGACTCATAGCGCATGATCATAGATTCTCACGCATACTGTTTCGAGCCCGCGGACAGCCCGCGCGGGTACGCCGACTCGCGGGAGCACCTTCGCTGGGTGCAGAAGGCGCAGGCGGGCCACCACCAGCCCACGTTTCGCCTCAGTGATCGGGTCGAGGGACCGTCGGACGTTCTCGATCCGAACAAGGCCGACCTCGACGACCTCCCGGACGTGAACTTTCGCATCGACAAGGCGGCAGGACGCGTCCTGTGGGACTACCAAGGAGAGACGTATACAAAACACTTCTACCCGCCGAATCTGCGGAACCTGGAGTTCACGCCGGACAGTATGATCGGGGAGATGGACTACGCGGGCATCGACAAGGTATTGCTCCACACGAACGCCATGCTGGGACGGAGCAACGAGTACCAAGCCGAGTGCGTAGCGAAGTTCCCCGACCGCATCCTGTCGATGGCGCTGCTCGACGAGCGGCAGATTCACACGGACGTGGACTCGGTGATCGAGGGCGTTACGACGGCCATCCGAGACCTCGGCCTGCACGCGATCAAGTTCGGCTCGGCGGGGTACACCGTCAGCGACGAGCCTTGGGATCGGGGAATTTACGAAAAATTTTGGGAGGCTGTCTCGACGCTTGGCGTGCCGGTCTTCTTCACGCTGAGCACCGGCCCAGCCCGCGCGAGCGAGGCGCGTCCTGACGCCTACGGGAGAGAGAACTATATCGGCGAGCTTCGCATCCTCATGCGCCTCATGGAGCGTTACCCCGACATGCTGTGCAGCATCACGCACGGTTTCCCTTGGAGGGTCTACCTCGACGGTGACCGCATCAACCTGCCCGATGAGATATGGGAGCCGTTCGAGAACCCGAACCTGAGCCTGGAAGTGTGCTTCCCCGTCCGCATGGGCGACATCTATGAGTATCCCTACCGCGAGGTCTGGCCGACGATGGAGGCGATGGTCGAGCGGATCGGCCCGCGCCAGCTCATGTACGGCACCGACATGCCGTTCCAGAACCGCTTCTGCACGTATCGGCAGTCGCGGGACTGGCTCGAACGCCATTTCGCGCCGTCGACAGGGCTGTCGGATGACGACCTGGCCCTGATCATGGGAGGGACTGCCGCTCGTGTGCTCGGGGTGGGCGATGGATAAGGAGGAGGAACGATGATTATCGACTCACACGCTTACTGCTTCGAGGCGCTTGACAGCCCGCGCGGGTACGCCTCCGGGGAGGAACACTTGCAATGGGCGCAGGCGGCCAACGCCTCGCACCATCAGCCGGCCATGCGGATACCGGACGGGGAGATTGGGCCCTCCGACGTGCTCGATCCTGCTGGCACGCACGACATCGACAATCTCCCCGACCTGCGGTTCCGCGTCAACAAGCCGAGGGGACGTGTCGTGTGGAACTGGGAGGGACGGGAGTATACGAAATACTTCCTGCCTCCGAACCTGCGGAACACGGAGTTCACGCCGTTCAGCCTCGACTGCGAGATGCACTATGCGGGGGTGGACGCCGTCCTCTTGCATACCGACCCTGCCCTCGTGCGGGACAGCTCGTACCTGCAGGAGATCGTCGAGCGATTTCAGGGGAGGATGTACGCGATGGCCCCGGTGGATGAGTGGCGCATCATCGAGGAGACCGACGCGGTGATCGCGGAGACCGTCCGGGCCATCGAGGAGCACGGGCTCCATGCCGTCAAGTTCATCCCGCCGCTGTGCTACAGGACAAGCGACGAGGAGTGGGACGACGGGCCGTACCGCCCGTTCTGGGAGGCGGTGACGGCGCTCGGCGTGCCCATCTTCTTCACGCTCGGCGCAGGCCCGGACGACCTCAAAGGCATCAAGCGGACGAAGGCCCAAGAGCAGCGCGGCTACCTCGACGAGCACCGGACGCTCATGCGGTGGATGGAGCGGTACCCGGACGCGGTGTGCAGCCTCACGCACGGCTTCCCCTGGCGGACGTTCCTCGACGATGAGCAACGGGCCATCGAGTTGCCGGACGAGATATGGGGGCCGTTCTCCAACCCGAAGGTCAGCATCGAGGTGTGCTTCCCGGTGCGACTCGGCGATATTTTCGAGTATCCGTACCGGGAGGTCTGGCCGACGCTAGGGGAGATGCTGGAACGCATCGGGCCGGGCAACCTGATGTGGGGGACGGACATGCCGTTCCAGAACCGCTTCTGCACCTACCGCCAGTCGCGACAGTGGATCGAGGGGCAGTTCGCGGACTGGGCGGGGGTGAGCGGCGGCGATCTGTCGCTAGTTATGGGGGGGACGGCAGCGCGGGTGCTGGGCGTGGAATAGGGCTTCTCACCCTAGATAGCACGTAAAGAGAATCCCGTTCGCCCTGAGCTTGTCGAAGGGCCGAAGCGCCGTTCATGGTTCGACAAGCTCACCACGAACGGCCAATACGACGTATTCGACACCCCGCTTGGACGACTGTCCCCGTCCCTACTTGAACATCGGAATGACTTCGCGGCCGAAGAGGTCGATGGAGGTCATGACCTTTTCGTGGGGGATCATGTCGGTCTGCATGACCATGAGTACCTGGTCGGCCCCGGAGTCCTCGTGGGCGCGGACGCCCGTCGCGCAGCTTTCGGGGTCGCCGGCGATGATGATGCCGCGCTCGGCGAGGATGGCGGGCTCCAGCTTCTCCCAGATAGCGCGGGCAGCGTCGTCTTCGGTCTCGGACGCGGCCCCGATCAGGAAGTTGTCGAACTCCCGCTGGAGGTGGTCGGGCAGACCGCCCCACGCTTCGAGGAGGTTCTTGTACACGTCGCGCCGCCCCTGCACGTAGGGACGGTCGGGGCCAAAGAACGACCTGATGGCGTCGGCTCCAAGCCGCTGCGCCTCCACGTTGTCCTCGCCGCAGTAGCCGATGGTGAAGTTGCCCCAACGGTCGTTGACGACGTCGCCGACGGGCGTGGCGTTCTTGACGTTCTTCCGATATTCCTTGATGTGCTCGGTGTAATTCTGAGGTGCCTCCGAGGAGAAGGCGAGGACGCCCAGTCCCTTCTCGGCCGCGATGGTGTAGGTCTCCGGCTGCATGGCGGCGACCCAAATAGGAGGATGAGGCGACTGCTGCGGCTTAGGGTGGATTCGGCGCGGGGGAATGTTCCAGAAGTTGCCTTCCCACTTGAACTCTTCCTTCTCGCGCCAGATGCCGCAGACCACGTCGAGCGCCTCGTCCCAGATGGCGCGGGTGTCGCGGGGGTCGATCTCGAAGCCCTGCTGCTCGTAGGAGTTGCTCCTGCCCGTGCCGAAGTCGATGCGTCCACCAGACACGTGGTCGGCCATAGCGACCTTCTCGGCGACGCGGATAGGGTGCTCGTGCGGCAGGACGACGACGCCGAAGCCGAGGCGGATGCGCTTGGTAGCAGTCGCGAGGGCCCCGATGATTACCTCGGGCGCGGATGAGCCGGAGAAGGTGGTGAGGAAATGATGCTCGACGAACCAAACATAGTCGAAGCCGACGCGGTCGGCCAGAACGCACTGCTCGATAGTCTCTTCGATAAGCGCCTTCTCGTCGACAACCCCGTCAGGCGTGGGCCGCTGCATCTCGTAGATTATGCCGAAATCCATCCCGTACACCCCTCGCGCAAGTTGGTGCGCATCCTACGAGTCAGTGAAGGGGGTGTCAACCGTGTTGGGCGGAGGGACGCGGCATGCCCCCTACAGCGAAATGACTTCCCGCGCCAGCACCAGGGTGCTCGTCACCACGATGACGGCGACGACCGCTTGACGGAAGACTTTCTCATTCATCCGCCCCGTGAGGCGGACCGAGAGCCAGTAGCCGATGGCGACTGCGGGGGCCGTCGCGGCGGTTAGGAGAAGTCGATCCGCGGTGAATAGTCCCTGGAGGAAGTAGCCCGTAAGCGCGGTGATGTACATGATTAGGAAGAAGAATGCCATCGAGGCGCGCACGCCCTGCCGCTCCATGCCGCGACCGAGGAAGAACAGGACGAGGAGAGGGCCGCCGATGGCGAGGCCGGTGACCATGGCCGCGACACCGAAGCCGAGCACGGGGCCGGTGAGCCGGGGCTTCGGAACGCGCCACTCGGTCTTGACGACGATGAGGGCCGTTAGCGCCAGTACGAGCACGCTGATACCGATGCGAAGGACGGAGGGGTCGAGCGCGCTGAGGGCGAAGACTCCGAGTGGAGCGCCCAGCGCGCCCGCAATCGCCGTTGGCGTTAGCTGGCGGTACGGGACGTGGTCGCGGGTCTCGATCAGCACAAGGCCGAACGCCAATACGGAGACGGCGTTGACCACGACCACGACGGTCTGCGGATCGAGAAACAGCAGCATGACCGGGGTCGTCGTGAGGCCGAACCCGAAGCCGATTGCGCCGATGGCAAACCCGGCAACGGCCAGTGCGAGGGCCGAGACCGCGATCTCGATTGGGCCTATCACTTCGACAGGCTCACCACGAGCGGACTGTTCATCAGGAACTCGTCCTGCTTTCCATTCCCTCGTTCGCCCTGAGCTTGTCGAAGGGCATTCTCGCGGTTCGACAGGCTCACCACGAACGGCTTGCTTTGGCCTGACAGGCTCACCATGAACGGACTGTTCATGCTGACTCGCCTCACGGGATCGCCTGGCCCGCCATAACTCCGGTGCAACGCTCCTGGTCGACGGCCACCTGCCCGTTGACGATCACGAACGGGATGCCGACGGGGTATTGCTTGGGATCGTCGTAGGTGGCGGTGTCGATGATGCGGTCGGCGTCGAACACGACGACGTCGGCGAAGTATCCCGTCTCCAGACGGCCTCGTCCCGTCAGACCGAAGCGCCGGGCGGCGTTGTCGGTCATGCGCTGCACCATCGACTCCAGGGACATGATCGGGAACTGGCGTCGCAGTCGCCCCAGGAAGCGCGGGAACGTGCCCCATGCGCGGGGATGCGGATGGCCGCCGACGTGGATTGAGTCGCTGCCAACCATGTAGTCGGTGCGCGACAGCAACTCGACGGCGTCGCGGCTCACCTGTCTCCAGTCGGTGATGTCGCCGGGCGGGACGCCCCAGAACCCGACTTCGAGATCGTTCTCCAGCAACAGGTCGACGGTGACCTCACCAAAGCTCTTGCCGCTGCGTTCCGAGAGCGTCGGAACGGTGAGGCCCTCAAGTTCGGGCGTGAGCGGCATGTGGGAGTAGACGAATTCCCTGACCACCCTCTTACCGCTCGCCTCGATGTGCTCGACGATGACGGCGCGCTCGTCAGCGTCCTGGAGGCGCTCGATGATCTCCGCCGGGCCTCCGTTGTGGGCTTGGGAGGGCATGCTGCTGAGCATGAATGAGCTTCCGGTCGGGTACGGGTAGAGCTCCAGGGTCAGGTCGACCTCGTCCTTGGCTTCGTCGAACTGCTCCATGAGCTTCGCCACCTGACCGGCGGTGTTGACCGCTGTGCGCGTGTGCGAGAAGTGGACCTTCACGCCGGAGCGTCGACCGATCTCCAGCGCCTCCGGCACTCCGCCCCCGCCGAAACCGCGGTCGGGGTTCACGTCGCGGAGGTGGGTGGTGTAGACACCGTCGAACTCGGCGACGATCTTGCACAGTTCGATCAGCTCTTGCGTGTCGCTCCACGCCTGCGGATGGTAGGACATGCCGGTGGCGAGGCCGACGGCGCCCTGCTCCATCCCCTCCCACACGAGGCGCTTGGCGTGTTCGAGCCGATCGCCCACCATCGGAACGTCGTACATGCCACAGGCCTCGACGCGGAGAGCGCCGTGCGCGATGTTGGTGACGACGTTGATGGCGGTCTTGTGGTGGTAGTTGGCCTTGAAGGCCGCGACGGAGCTCATGTCGAGGTCGTCGGGCGCTCTGCCGAGGATGCCGGAGAGGTAGTGGTTGTACATCCGATAGTTCTCCGGCGAGGCGGGAACATAGGACAGGCCGTCCTGTCCGAGGATCTCCGTGGTCACTCCCTGACGGAGACCCTGCGGGTGCTGCCCGTCGATCAGGAGGACAGCGTCGGAGTGGACGTGCGTGTCGATGAAACCCGGCGAGACGACGTGGCCCGTCGCGTCGATGCAGCGGCGCGCCTGCGCCTGCGACAGGTCGCCGATGGCGTCGATCTTCTCGCCCACGATACCGAGATCGGCCCGGTATCCGGGCTTTCCGGTGCCGTCCACAATCGTCCCGCCCGTTATGAGAACGTCGAACATTCCTTTTCCTCCGTGGGGTTGTTCATTGGATTGCGACTGCGAGATAGCGGAATTCTTGGTTGTTACTTTCGCCAAGTCTTGAGTAGTCCCGCCAGTGTAACCTGTACGAACCTAGAAGGTTGACTGGGTCTTCCTTCCCTCTTGTCGTCTCCTCGGCTGCGTGTTCAGCCCACGTCAACTCCCCGGCGACTTTCCGACCATCGTGTAACCGAAATGCGGCGTCTATGACGTCTTGCCTTGAGGGAGGGTTCCAATATTGTGGTTGATTAGTGAGCATTATCGCGTAACCCATTTGGGCCGGCCCGTGGGTTATCGCCTCTTCAATTCTTTGGACAGCATTTAGGAATTCGTACCGGCGTGGGGGCTGTCCTCCATGCTCGCGGAGATGAAATCGTTCATTGCCCCAGTATAAATCCAACCCACGAGTCGTATATATCAGCTCGATTCCAAGTTTTTCAGTCTCAAGCCAGATATCAAAGTAGTGGTTCTTTCCCCGAATCGATATCGGGAACTTCAATTGAATTTGGCAGTCCGGTAGGACTTTGCGAATATGCGCTACGAGCGAAAGCCTAAAATCCTCCCTCGAATGGAAGATCGGACGAGCCTGTGATAGGCCATGCATCAGGCGGTCAAGGTCGAAGGGCATCCCACTTTGATCCGTCAATACACCCGATCTATGGGGCGGTTTCATGGAAGTATTGTCACGTGAAATCACGTCGCGGGCACGGGTGAGTTGGGCGATGTCTGGCTCCAAGGCAGATGGGCCAACACGCCAAAACACTACTGTCTCCGTTTGCAGATCAACGCTAGCAAGCTTCCACCCTGCCGTCATCCACGCCATCGCTTGCGTATGAGTGCGATCGTTGGCCCACCACTCTCGATAAGTGTGTGCGGAATCTGGTAGATCCGTGTCGATTATCCTCTCTATTTCGTGAAAGGTTGTTGACCACTCCCTACCCTCATGGTTGGAAAGATGACGATGTAAAGGCGCATACTTACCACGCATACGAAATCCCCCCTCACTCCGTCAGCATGATGCGAAGGTCTCTGAGTTGGTCGTCGTCGACGGCGTCGGGAGCGTCGAAGAGGGGGTCGACGCCGGTCTGGGTCTTGGGGAAGGCGATGACCTCGCGGATGCTCTCGACGTTCAGGAGGAGCATGATGAGCCGTTCGATGCCGGCCGCGATGCCGCCGTGCGGGGGCGTGCCGTACTCGAAGGCGTCGAGGAGCTGCTTGAACCGCGCCTCGGTCTCCTCTTCGCCGTAGCCGAGAAGCTCGAATACCCTCGTCTGCATGGTGCGCTGATGGATCCGGATGCTGCCTCCCGCGACCTCCATCCCGTTGCACACGAGGTCGTACGAGCGGGAGAGGGCAGCGCCGGGGTCGGAATCGAAATCCTCATGTCCAGCCTTGGGCGCCGTGAACGGATGGTGCGGAGAGTCCCAACGGGCTTCGTCCTCGTTCCAATCGAAGAGCGGGAAGTCCACGACGAAGGCGAATGCCAACTCGTTCGGGTCGGCGAGCTCGAGGCGGCGAGCCATCTCTCGTCGAAGCGCGTCGAGCGCGACGTTCGTCGACTTGGCGGGACCGGCAATGATGAGGAGTAGGTCGCCCGGGTTCGCCCCGGTCTTGCGCGCCATCTCCTTCACCACGTCCAGTGAGAGGAACTTTGCGACGGGCGACTTGACGTGCTCATCGGTCAGACCGTCGATGGAGGGCGCATCGCCGCTCAGGACGATGTATACCAGTCCCTGCGCGCCGGCGTACTTGGCGAACTCCACAAGGTCGTCAAGCTGTCGTCGCGGCATGTCGGAGAGGCCGGGGGCCGCGAATCCCTTCACGATTCCCCCGCCGGCCAGAACGGACTGGAACACACGAAACTCCGTGTCCTTGACCGTTTCGCCGAGGTCGGCCATTTCAAGGCCGTAGCGGAGGTCAGGCCGGTCGCTGGCATACTTCTCCATCGCCTCGGCGTAGGGGATGCGTTGGAACGGCTTGCTGAGAATTTTGCGTTCGGGAACGAGCGTCTCGAACAGCGCCGTGTAGAGCTCCTCGATCAAGTCGAGGACGTCGTCCTCGTCGACGAAGCTCATTTCGAGGTCGAGCTGCGTGAACTCCGGCTGCCGGTCGCCACGCGGATCCTCGTCGCGGAAGCACTTGGCGATCTGGAAGTACTTTTCGACTCCCGCGGCCATGAGAAGCTGTTTGAGCTGCTGCGGTGACTGCGGCAGGGCGTAGAACTTGCCGGGGTAGAGGCGGCTCGGAACGAGATAGTCCCTCGCGCCCTCCGGCGTGCTCTTGATGAGAATCGGTGTCTCGATGTCGAGGAAGCCACGCTCGCTGAGGAAGTCGCGGATGAACTTGACGGCCCGATGGCGCATGACCAGCATGTCGCGCATTTTCGGACGGCGAAGGTCGAGGTAGCGGTACCTGAGTCGCAGAAGCTCGTCGACGTCGCTCTCCTCGTTGACGTAGAAGGGGGGAGTCTTGGACTCGTTCAAGACCGTCATGCTTTCGACTGCGACCTCGATCTCGCCGGTCGAAAGGTTCGGGTTGACCGTCTCGTCGGAGCGTCGCGTCACGCGGCCCGACACCTGCACGACCCACTCGCTGCGCACCTGCCCGGCGAGGCCGTGCGGCTCCGGGTGCAGGTCGGGATTGAAGACGGCCTGCACGATGCCGGAGCGGTCGCGCAGGTCGATGAAGATCAGGTTGCCGTGATCCCTTCTCCGGTCAACCCATCCCGCCAGCGTAATCTCCCGTCCCTCGTGGTCACTTCGCAACTCTCCGCAGTCGATCGTCTTGAACACGTTCCGCTCCTTTCCGTCACCGGCCAAGAATTATAGTTGAAGCCGGTATGCTCGTACAGCGCTCACAAAAGAAAGCCCCGCCCCGATGGTCATCGGGGCGGGGCCGTTTGTTCGATGTCGTGCAGTGGGCTATGCCACGACGCCGTTACCCCGCTTCTTATTGCTCAGATTGACGAAGGTCTCGGTGCGCCGCACGCCGGGGATCGTCCCGACCTTCGTGCGCAGGAACACGCCGAGCTCTTCCGGCGTGGGAAGGGCAGCCCACGCGAACACGTCGAAGGTGCCCGTCGTGATGGTCACCCAAGCGATCTCCTTGAGGTCGTTGAGGTCGTCGGCCACGCGGTCGATCTTGTCCGGGTCGATCTGCACGCCGATGAGGGCGCGGGAAGCCAAGCCCATCTTGACGGGATCGGGCACGGCGACCACGTCGATGAAGTCGCCATCGATCAGACGGTTGAGCCGCCTTCGGACGGTGCCCTCGCTGACTCCGACCTCTCTGGCCACTCGCGCGTTCGACGTTCGTCCGTCATGCTGAAGTATCTCGATGATTCTCAGGTCTAGCTGGTCCATTCGTGTGTACAGTCCTTCGCAAGTAGGTGGTGTAGGTATCGTATTGATGGTACTGATCCGCTACGAATTCTGTCAACAATTATTCCGGCAAACGTCGGGGGCTTCGTATCTCGTTGTCTCGCGGCAATGGAAAGGCCCCGCCTACCCGATCCGTAACCTTGACCATGAGGGGACGCAAGGCTACCATTCGTTCAGCAGCGCGGCACAATTGGAGACAGCATTGAGACTCGCCGACTTCAGACGAACGTTCATACCGATATTGGCTGCGATGAGTTGCGTCATCCTCATGGTGACTATCGTCGCATGCGGCGGTGG
This sequence comes from Dehalococcoidia bacterium, assembly GCA_963665745.1. Classification (GTDB taxonomy): domain Bacteria; phylum Chloroflexota; class Dehalococcoidia; order Lucifugimonadales; family VXLM01; genus VXLM01. The sequence goes on from OY762443.1 coordinate 36,073, forward strand.
TGACAACGGAGGGTCGGGGGGTGGTGACGCGCCAGCGGCGTCAGGCGGAGGCGACAACTTGCAGATCCGGTCGCCCTTCGACGACTACGGGAACACCGTGACGGTGGACGCCGCCGGGAACGTCTACATTGCCGGGCACATCGAAGACGCCCTGCCCGGCCAGACCTACGCCGGGGGCGCCGACGCGTTCGTGCAGAAGCTGGACGGCTCGCTCGCCGCATCGTGGACGAGCCAGTTCGGCACCGAAGACAACGACAGCGTCACAGCCGTCGCGGTGGATGGCGCGGGGAACGTCTATCTCGCGGGCACCACGATCGGGGAATTTCCGGGGTATACGACCGAGTACTTCGGGAGCGATGCCTTCGTGCGGGTGTACGACGCAAGCGGGACCGAGCGGTGGACGGTGCAGTTCGGGACCGAGTTCGCCACGGTCGCACAGTCCATTGTGGTGGACGTGTCGGGGAACGTGTACGTTGGGGGACACACGGAGGGCGGACTTCCGGGCTTCGAGAACGCCGGGGGCGCCGCGCTCGGCCCGGTCTCGGAATGGAATGACGCCTTCCTGAGAAAGTACGGAGCCGACGGAACCGAGTTGTGGACTCAGCAGTTCGGACACGAGCGCCACGACGAGATCCTCGGCGTTGCGCTCGACGGTTCCGGCTCTGTGTACGTTTCGGGCTACACCGACGCCAGCTTCGAGGGCTACAACAATCCGGGCGGGCGGGACGCATTCATCCGCAAGTATGATCCCGACGGGAACGTCGTTTGGACGCGACAGTTCGGGAGCGGCTCGGCGGCGGGCGGTCAGCCGAACGACAAGGCGCTGGACATCGCGACGGACTCAAGCGGGCACATCTACGTTTCGGGCAGCACAACCGGAGTGTTCGAGGGCGAAAAGAGCGGCGGCGGCAACGACGGGTTCGTTCGCAAGATGGACCCGAACGGCGAGCACGTCTGGACCCGGCAGTTCGGGGGCGAGGACGACGACACGGCAGACGCCATTGCCGTTGACGGCGGCGGCACGGTGTTCGTTGCGGGCAATACCGAGTCCTCCATTCCTGGCGCAGGCGGAGCCGGAGTTGAGGACGGCTTCGCGAAGAGCTTCGACGCGAACGGCGGCGACCGCTGGACGAAGACGGTCGGGACTCGACGCGTCGACGGCGCACGCGACATCGCGCAGGGTTCAAGGGGCGTGTACGTCATCGGGGGTACCGAGGGCGAGATCGGCCCGGGCGGCGCGGGCAAGGGCGATGCAATCGACAGCGACGTGTTCGTCCTCCGGCTGTCGCGGTAACGATGCCGGCTACAGCAGACCCCGAAGACCCGGAACGCGGCTCATCGTCCACAGCTTCGCCATCGTCACCAGCTTTTCGCCCGCGCTCAAGCTCACCCGCTGTGAGAACACGTCGTAGTCCGCCGCCTCGATACGGTCGAGTATCGAGGAGTACACCCCGATCAAAACTGCCGTGCAGGCCCGCGCATCCGGAGCCAGCAGGGGAATGAGCATCCTGCCGGAATCGAAGAACTCCCGCGCTCGTTCGACCTGGAAACGCATCAGTTCACGAAACGGGCCATTCATGACGCTATTAGTCAAGTCCGTTTCGGAGACGCCGAAGCGACGCAGCTCGTCCTGGGGGATGTAGACGCGATCGCGTCCGGCGTCCTCCTTGATGTCGCGGAGGATGTTGGTGAGTTGCATGGCGAGGCCGAGGTCGATAGCGTAGGTCTCCACCTCCGGGTGCTCGTCGTGGCCGAATATCCTGATGCTCACCAGCCCAACGACCGAGGCGACCTTGTGGCAATACTCGCGGAGGTCGTCGAACGTCTCGTAGCGCGTGACGTCGAGGTCCATCTCCACACCGGCGACGATCTCGTCGAAGTGCTCCCAGGGGATTCCGAAGCGCGTGGCCGCATCGCCGAGCGCCGCAAAGACAGGCTCGTCACAGCGGTCTTGGCGGGCTTGGGCAAGCGACTCGCGAACGCCAGTGAAGCCCTTTAGGCGCTCCTCGCGGGACATATCCTCGTCGGATATGTCGTCGCAGAGGCGGCAGAAGGCGTAGGCGGCGTATATGGCCCGGCGCTTAGCGGCAGGCAGGGTGCGGAAGGCGTAGTAGAAGTTCTTTGCCTCGGCCTTGGTTATCCGCCGGCAAAGATCATAGGCGGCATCGAGATCGGGCTGAGTCGCCGTCATGTGGACCTGCGCTCGCGCTGATGCTTGCCTCATCGTACCACATCAAGGGAGCGCTCACGCCTCGGCCAGTGCTTCCAGGTGCTTGAGATAGTCTGACTTCTTCACGCCGAGGTAACGGGTACTCGGAAATCCGTCGGCCAGATCGTCCCAAAAGCTTGTCTTGAGCACGTCCGGCGCGATCGGCATTCCCTTCATTTCGCTGCGGCGCACGAATCGCACATCCTTGATGTAGTGCGCTGTATCGAGTATCCCAAACTCAGGGTTCGTGCCCGTTACTACGCTGCCTGAGAACGAAGTCGCTAGAAAGAAAATCTCGCAGTGGTGGTAGCCCGGCTCCAAGAACTGGCGGATATACGCGATATTGCCGAGATCAACCGACAGTCCCGTCTCCTCGAGGGTCTCTCGTCGCGCGCATTCCTCCAAAGACTCATCGCCCTCGACCCCACCACCCGGAGGTATCCACCAAAAACGTCCGTCTTGCGGGTGGTTGGTCTCTTCCTTCACGAGGAGAATGGAGTCGCCATCGACAATGATCGCCGCCGCCCTGATACGGTGCTTCAATCTTGGTCGGCCTCATACCGCGCGGTGACGGTTGTGTGCAGGCCGCCGCGCACGTTGTAGTCGAGGACGATCGACATCCGCGCGGGCCGGCATATCTCGACGAGATCGCGCAGGATGCGGTTGGCCGCGTGTTCCTGCACGATGCCGACGCCCGTGTACGAGAGCAGGTAGTACTTGAGCGACTTCAGCTCGATGCAGAGCGCATCGGGAACGTAGGTGATTTCGAGGGAGCCGAAGTCGGGCAGTCCCGTCCATGGGCAGACGGCAGTGAACTCGTCCATGTCGATGACGACCTCGCTGTCCCCGCCCGCGTAGTCGTAGTCGAAGGCCAGCAGGCATGAGGGGTCGATGACGGCCTCGGGTTTCATCTCGAACTGCCGGTCGAGGTCCTGGTAACGCTTCTGCAGGCTTTGAATGGTCGCCATGTGGCCCCTCTCATTGGGCATCGGGTGTCTGCCCATTATATCCACCCGGCAAGCGCGAGACAAAGGACGTAGGGTACTATGGGACTCGCACTACCCTGTTTCGAGGGACGAGCGTATGCGAAGAGTGATAATCGACACCGATCCGGGCACGGACGACGCCCTGGCGCTCATGATGGCGCTGAACTCACCTGACTTAGCGGTCGAGGGGATCACCACGGTCGGCGGGAACGCGACGCTGTCGGAGACGACGGAGAACGCTCTCCGGCTGATGGAGTACCTGGAAGGGCCGCGCAGCGCCATGCCCATCGCGGTCGGGGCCGACCGTCCGGGGAAGGGCTATTTCACTCACGCTTACCACGTTCACGGCTCGGACGGACTCGGCATCTCCCTGCCCGCCTCGACGCTGAATCCGCATTGTATGAACGCGGTCGAGTTCTTGCGCGAACGCATCTCTGCGTCTCCCGGCGAACTCACCCTCATTGCAATCGGTCCGCTGACGAACGTCGCCGCCGCGCTGGACAATCGCCCGGACATTGCTGACGCGATCCCGGAGATCATCGTCATGGGCGGGGCCGTCGGTGTGCGAGGCAACATCACGCCCCACGCCGAGTTCAACATCCACGAGGACCCCTGGGCGGCAAACACCGTATTCGCATCGGGCATACCTGTCACGCTCGTCGGGCTGGACGTAACACACTGGACATTCATGCACCGCCGGGACGGTCCGAAGTGGTTCGAGGGCGACTCCAAGTCGGCTCAGCTGGGCAATCGCATCCTGACCGACCGGTTCCAGGAACTTGACGGCGCCGATGAGTTCCATCTACACGATCCCCTGGCGGTTGCGGCGACAATCGAGCCGGATGTCCTAACGTGCCGTACGGCGTCGGTGGCGGTCGTGACGGACGGAGACGAGCGGGGACGCACCATCGCAAGCTACGGCGAGGGTCCGGTCAAGGTGGCGGTCGGCGTCGATGTCGAGCGGGCCGTTGGGATTGTTCGGAGGTTGGTCTCCATGTAGTGAAGCAGTGCCGTACCCCTCAAGCGTCACACTCACTCGTTCAATTGAAGTTGGACTTGACGAATACGAACGCATAATCTATTATGAGTCCACAGCAGCTAGACGTTCTTCACAACGACACAAAGTCGAGTGCTCCCGACTCTCACATAGGAAAACTCCTCGAAATGTTACAAAATGTTACGGAATGTTACACAAAAAGCGACTTTTGACCGGCGAGCTTAGCTCGCTCAGTCGCGCAGAAAATCAATCCGGAGACGCACATGCAGAAGCGACGAATCGGGTTTGAGGACATCTACGCTGCCGGGCCGCACTACAGCCGGGGCGTTCGAGCGGGGAACATGCTGTTCCTGTCGGGCTGCACCGCAAACCGTTCTGATGCGGAGAATGGAAAGCCGATGGAGCAGCTTCGAGTAATCCTCGACCGGCTCACCCGGATGGTGGCGGCGGAAGGCGGCAAGCCGTCCGACATCGTAAAGCTGACCACTTTTGTCAAGAATACCGACGACTGGTTCCCGTTCGACGGCGAGCAGGCGGACATCTACCACGAGTTCTTCGGCGACGACTATCCCACGAACACCATCGTCGGCGCGCGCTTTCCGGGCGAGAACGTCCACATCGAGATAGACGCCGTGGCCGTGCTCGACTGACGGCCTTAACTCTTCCCCACCCCGCGCAGTCGCTCGATGAGCAGTTGGATGCCCTGTTCGATGCGCCGCTTTCGGGTTGCCGGGGTCTTGGCCTCCTCGATGCGGTCGATGAACCGCTTGCGGTTGGGGACGGTGAGGGCATGGAACGCCTCCAGGGCCTCGCTGCCTTCCGGCATCGCCTCCGCAAGGTCGGCGGGGACAGTTATCTCCCACTCCCGTTCGTCTCGCTCGATCTCGACTTCGACTGCATCGCCTACGTCGACGCCCAGCTTGCGCCAGATGTCGCTGTGGACGAAGAGGCGGTGCATGCCACCTCCTCGCGGCGCGAGATTGGAGCGGTATGGTTCGCCCCCCACCCTGCCCACGACGCGGATGTGGGTCTCGCCGCCGAGCGCTTCGCTGACTTCCCGGGGAACGTCAACGCAGCGGTTCACGCCGACGGCGTAGAGCTTCGCGCGGAAGCGGTGAGCGGCCACGAGCGCCTCCATGACGACGTCGGTCACACGTCCTGGAGCGTTTTGACGATGCCCCGGTTTCTGAGCGAGTCGATCTCGCCGTCCGTATACCCGAATTCCGAAAGCACCTCCTGGGTGTGCTCGCCGAATCGCGGGGGCGGACGGCGGATGCTTCCCGGGGTCTCGGAGAACTTCACCGGGATGCCGACGTTCCGGATGGCGCCGGCCGTCGGGTGCTCGACCTCGACGACCATGTCGCGCGCGATGACCTGGGGGTCGGTGTACACCTGCGCGATGTCGTTGATCGGTCCGCATGGAACACCGGCCGCTTCGAGTATCGAGAGCCAGTGTGCGGCGGGCCGCGTCTTGAGCGTCTTCCCCAGCTCTTCTTCAAGGGCGGGCCGGTTCGCCATCCTTCCGGCGTTATTCTCGAACCGGGAGTCGGATATCAGGTCGACCCGGCCGATGGCGCGACAGAAGCGCTCCCAATTCCGTTGGTTCGCGCCGCCTACGGTGATGTACCCGTCACTGACGGGAAGGGCCTGATACGGGGCGGATATCTGGTGGGCCGAACCGTTCGGTCCGGGAGACCTGCCGGTGGTGAAGTAGATAGCGGATTCCCACATCGTGTACGCCACTCCCGCCTCCATCAAGGACGAGTCGACATGCTGCCCTTTGCCCGTCTTGAGGCGGTTCACGTAGGCCGCCAGAATCCCGTAGGCGGTGAAGAGACCGGCATTGAGGTCGGTTATCGGGACGCTGACCTTCACGGGCGGCTGTCCCGGGTGTCCAGTCACACTCATAATGCCGGAGAGTCCCTGCGCCATGAGGTCGAACCCCGGCTTGTCCTTGTACGGCCCCGTTCGACCGAACCCGGTTATGGTCGCGTAGACGATGGCCGGATTGATGGCCCGGATGTTCTCGTACCCCAGCCCAAAGCCTTCGAGCCGACCCGGGCGAAGGTTCTGCACGAAGATGTCCGCATCCTTCGCCATGCGGCGGACGATGTCGGCGCCTTCGGGCCGCTTCATGTCGATGACCACACTGCGCTTGTTGCGCCCGATGTTGAGGAACGTCGCCGATTCGCCGGCCACGAACGGAGGCCCGGAGCGGCGAACGTCGTCCCCACCGTCCGGCTTCTCAATCTTGATGACGTCCGCGCCCATGTCTCCCAAGAGCATGGAGCAGAACGGTCCTGCCATGATCTGCGTAACGTCGATGACCCGAACGCCCGTTAGTGGCTGCACAGCCGGTCTATCTCCTCACAACGGTAGATGTATCCGGCGGCCCGTCCGTGCGCTGATGCCGACCGCCTCGGTGAACTCCATGTACCGGACGCCTTGCGCGAAGGTCACCTGCTCCATCTCTCGCCCTTCGCGAATGGCGGCACCGAACTCGGCGGCAATGTCATACACGATCTGATGCCCCGTTGGAATCTCGAATTCGGTGAACTCGCTCTCTCCCCGCCGCGCTCCGAAGAGCCTCTCGGCATAGCCGTCGGACTTTAGAGTCCCCTCGCTGCCGTAGAACCACACTCCCTCTTCGGCCATGCCGGTGACCTGGCTGAACCGCATGTGGTAGGACGCGCCGACCGCCATCTCGCCGATGATGTCTACGTGATCGGGCACCGTCACGACCCTCGGCTCTCCGGTCGAGTCGCGACGCCAGTGCACGTTCACCTTGGCGTTTGCCATGACCGTAGAGAACGGCCCCACGATGCGGTCGAGCGCCTCGCAGAGCATTCCGATCTCAAGGGTGTTGACCCCGCTCACCTCGCGATCGAGCCTCCAGAAGAACGGCGCATCGGGGTCCATAAAATCGCTGCCGGACACGACTTCAATGGACAGCAGGTCGCCAAGCCACCCGTCTGAGATGAGCCGTCTGACCGTCTCGATGCCCGTACTCAGTCGAGACGTTGGCACGAGTCCAGTCACGAGGCCGGGGTGAAGCCTGGACACGTCCAGCATCTCGCGCGCTTCTTGGGCGTTCATGGCCATGCGCGACTGAGAGAGGACGTGCTTGCCGGTCTCCAAGGCCGCGATGCTGACGGGCTTGTGGAGGTAGGGCCACGTCCCGATGAATACGGCGTTGATTTCGTCCGAAGCGACGAGGTCGGGCCAGTGTTCATAGACCTTCGGGATGCCGAGTCGGTCCGCCGCTCTTTGCGACGATTCTCGTGAGCGATTGGAGACGCTGACGACCTCCACGCCATCGATGCTCTGAAATCGCGGGATGTGCGTCTTGACGGCGCTGTTGCCCGCTCCGACAACGCCGACTCTGATAGGTAGTTCCGACATAAACACTCCTAGCCTGATTTCCGTTTCCTACACGTTGTCGGCCGCGTCCGACCACCGGTCGTAGTGCGTGACCTCGGCGACCGGCCTGCGTCGGCTGCCCCCGAAGCGCTCCTCCGGTGAAGGGTAGCCAAGCGGAATGAGCGCCGCCGTCTGCACGTTCTCAGGGATGCCGAGCAGGTCTTTGATTTCGCTCTCGAACATTGAGTGCACGGTTGTCAGAGACGTGCCCAGTCCTAGGGCGCGCGCAGCCAGCAACAGGTTTTGCACGGCGGGGTATATCGAGGATCCGGTCAGGATCGTGCTTGGCCCGACGGCGTCCTGATTCAAGAATTCGTAGCACGCAAGAATCAAGACGGGGACTTCCCCCATGTGGAAGGCCAGGTGAGTCACCGACTCGTTGACCTTCTTAGAGAGCCCGGGTATCGGCTCTTGGCCGATGCCGGCCGCCTCACACGCCCGCCGGTAGTAGTCCCCGATCTTCCGCTTGGTGTCGGCGTCGCGAACGACGATGAACCGCCACGGCTGCGTATTCCTCCCGCTGGGCGCGCGGATCGCCGCCTCCAAGATGCGCTCGATGACCTCGTCTGACACCGGATCGTCCGTGAACCGGCGGATCGCCCGCTGAGTGTGAATCGCCTCGAACAGCGATATTTCTTGCGTCCCCATAGCGGCAACAAGGATACCACGTCCCCACGCTGGACGATGTACAATCCCAACGGTATAGCAATCTCAACGACGGAGAGATCATGACGGTTCGCGTAAGGGGGACGGTGTTCGACGAACGGGGATATGGAGTTCCCTGGGTCTCCATATCGAACGGGGAGGCGGTCGTCCGCGCCAATGGCCGTGGTCGTTACGAAATCGAAGCCGAGCCGGGCAGTCACTCGTTCATCACCCTCTCGGTACCGGATACGCACCGGGCATCCGACCCGTTCTATCGCCGTGTTCCGGTGGCCGACGCAGAGATTGACTTCGAGCTTCGCTCAGCGCCGAAGCGCCAATGCGAAGAATTCACGCTGGCGCAGATCACCGATACCCACGTCCGCACCGAGCCATACTACCGGCCCCAGGGGGCCTGGCTGGGACCGGAGACGGGACCGCGTCTGACGGGCGACCTGCGGCAATTGGAGCGGGAGTCGACCCCCGACCTCGTGCTAGCGACAGGCGACCTCACCGACATCGGCACGATGGCCGAGCTTGAGCTATTCCGCGACTCGATAGCGCCCATCCAAACGCCGATACGCCCGGTGTACGGCGGGCACGACGGGCACGTCGAGCTGGAGGCGCAGGGCGGAAACCGCGACATGTATGAGTACGTCGAGGGGGTAAGCTGCATCCGGAACTACCAGCAGGTATTGGGGCCGGTCTACTACAGCTTCGATTGGGGCGGGCGGCACTTCATAGCCTTCTCGAAGGAGGACAGCTACTTCACTCAAGCCGACATCGCGCGCAAGGACCGGTGGCTGATCGAGGACCTCTCGGCCCAGCCGGACGGGCGCGAGACGGTGCTGTTCATGCACACTCCGCCAGCAATCGAGTTCCTCGACCTGCTGGGCCAATACAACGTGAAGCTCGTGCTGTTCGGGCACACGCATTGCTCGAAGGCCTTCACGTATAACGGCATGGCAGTAGGCGGCCCGACTCCGCTGTGCTTCGGCGGCTACGACGGCAACTCACGCGGCTACCGGCTGGTCAGGTTCACCCAGGAAGGGTTCGAGTTCGACCTCGTACAGCAGACGACGAAAGCCCGTTGGAACGTGAATCCCACCAAGGTGTTCCTTGGAGGTCAGGGTGAAGCGCTGGACCTGCTGTGGAGCCACGCGCTTCCAGGACCGACCCACCGCGCCGCGCCGGTCCGTCACGGGGAGAAGCTCCTGTACAGCGTCACGGACGACAATCTCCGTGGAAACGCCGGGGTATACGCCGTCGACTCCAAGAGCGGTCGTCAAAAGTGGCACGTTCCGACCGACACATCGGTGAAGAACACTGTTGCCGTCGGCGATGACGGGACCGCCGTCGCGACCTCGGTGGCCGGACGGGTACACGGCTTCGACGCCAATTCCGGGCAACTCGCATGGAGCCGCAACCTGCCCCGTTACCCCGGAAGGTGGATATACACCGCCCCGGTCATGACAGAGGACACGGTCTACACGGGAGGCAAGGCCGGGTATGGCGCTTACGACGTCGTGAACGGCGAAGAGCGCTGGTATACGACGCTGACCACCCCGGTCGGGTCTGGCGATCCGGTCGGCGACGGCTGGGGGTCATTTCCTAGCCCCCTTGTCATCGGCGGACTTCTGATAACCCACCTATCGGGCCGGGGGCTTGTCGCGCTCAACCGCGCAAACGGCGAGATAGTTTGGGAGACTCCCCTGGGAATAACCCACTACTTCTCCAGCCCGGTTGTGGCGGACGGCCTGATCATCAGCGGCGTCGAGTTCGGGAAGCTTGCGGCCCTTGAGCCGGAAACGGGCGAGGTCGTGTGGCAGGGCGATGTGCTCGACGCACAGTACCCAACTCAGATACTCGTCGAGGGTGAGCGGATGTACGTGACGACCAATCAGGGGCGAATTCGCTGCCTCGGCCTCACGCCCCGCGAGGCCTTTTGGAGCGTTCAGGCCGGGGACGACCTGCTCGACATGAACCCCTTTCGACGCGGAGTTCGGTCCATGTGGGCGGCCCCGGTGAGATACGGGGATCTGCTGACAGCCGGCGGGATAGATGGGCGGCTCTACATGGTCGAAGCCGACACAGGGAACGTCGTGTCACGCACCGAGTTTCCCGCGCCGATTAGCGCCGCTCCGGGCGTGGTGGACGGTCGGCTGGTTGTCGCGACTTGGGACGGGCGGCTGTGGGCGTTCGGCAACGAGGGAGGTTGAGGCGCGGGGGGCCAGCCCTCTACAGTCCCCTGGCCGCCTCGTACGCTGCGATCTTGTCCTCGTGTTGGAGCGTCAGGCCGATGTCGTCGAGACCGTTCAGGAGCTTGTACTTGGCGAACTCGTCGATGTCGAAGCCCTCATTTACCTCTTCATCGTCATCCCAGACACGCTGGCTTTCGAGGTCAACGTGGAGTCGGTAGCCGGGGTTGTCCTGGGCCTTCCGCATGATGGTCCGAACGGTCGAGTCGGGGAAGGTGATGAGCAGGATGCCGTTCTGCAGGGAGTTGTTCGCAAAGATGTCGGCGAAGCTGGGCGCGATGATGCAGCGGATGCCGTAATCGAGGAGTGCCCAAGGCGCGTGTTCGCGGGACGACCCTGACCCGAAGTTCCTCCCGGACACGAGGACCGAAGCGTCCTCGTATCCCGGCAGGTTAAGCTCGAAATCGGGATTGGGCGAGCCGTTATCGTCGAAGCGCCACTTATAGAACAGGAACCGGCCGAAGCCGGTCTTCTCGATTCGTTTGAGAAACTGCGCCGGAATGATCTGGTCGGTATCGACGTCCACCCGGTCCATCGGCGCGACGACGCCGGTAAGCTGTGTGAAAGGTTGCATGGGGATTTACTCTCTTCCCTCTTCCAGTAACGAGACTACGTCCTTTAATCTCCGAAGCAACGGTGGAATTTCCTCAGTAACAGTCTGCCACAAGATATCGTAGTCAACTCCGAAGTAGGCATGACTCACCCGATCTCGCATTCCCGCCATGCCCTGCCACGGAATGTCGGGGAACTGTCTGCGTATGTCGTCAGGTATATGTTTCGAGGCCTCCCCGATGATTTCGACGGCGCGTTCCACTGCGCTTCGAGTCTTAAGGTCGACCATAAACTCACGTCGATCAACGCCATCGACGAAAGTCTGGACGTTTTCCGTCCAGTCGATAATGTCCCGCAGGAACTCAATGACCGGTCGGGTCACAGCAGAATGGCCTCCTGCAATATATGCCTTCCGCTCCTGTGCTCCGACGCGCTTCGTGTCGTGGTCAGATCCACATGCCTGCCTACAAGCTGCGAAAGGTAATCCCCGAGTGCGATGAACGCGAGCAAACCCATCGGTCGGTTAAGGTCTACAAGCACGTCGAGGTCGCTGTCTTCCCGCTCCTCACCTCGGACGTAGGAGCCGAACAGGGCAAGCGACGCCACGCCGTACTCGCGCTCCAACTCTGGCATGTGATCTTGCAGAATTCGGGCGAACTCGGCGGCCTTCGGCGGCAGGTTGGATATTGTCGTGGTCACGTCGGTTTACTTCCAATCTCGGATATCTACGAAGTGGCCGGTGATGGCCGCAGCGGCCGCCATTGCGGGCGAGACGAGGTGCGTCCTGCCGCCCGGGCCCTGGCGTCCTTCGAAGTTGCGGTTGGAGGTGGAGGCGCACCGCTCGCCCGCGGAGAGGATATCGGGGTTCATTCCGAGGCACATCGAGCAACCGGCTTCGCGCCAGTCGAAGCCGGCGTCCTTGAATACGGCGTCGAGGCCCTCCGCCTCGGCCTGATGTTTCACCGAGGTGGAGCCGGGAACAACCATCGCGTAGACCGACTCGCTTACCTTGCGGCCACGTATGACCTCCGCGGCGGCGCGGAGGTCGTCGAGGCGCGCGTTCGTGCAGGAACCGAGGAAGACGCGGTCTATCGATATGTCCTCTATGGGCGTGTCAGGCTCGAGGGCCATGTACTCCAATGCCCGCTCCGCCGCGGCGCGGTCATCGGCCTCGTCAAAGGAGTTCGGATCGGGAACGCGGGCGGTCACCGGAATCACCATCCCGGGGTTCGTGCCCCAGGACACCATCGGTTCGAGTGAGCTTGCGTCGATCTCGACCAACTCATCGAACTCCGCGCCCTCGTCCGTCCTCAGCTTCGACCAAGCGTCAACGGCGGCCTCGAAGTCCTCTCCGTGCGGCGCGTTCGGACGGCCTCGCAGGTACTCGAAGGTCGTCTCGTCGGGAGCGATCATGCCCGCTCTCGCCCCGCCCTCGATGGACATATTGCAGACGGTCATGCGTCCGTCCATCGACAACGAGCGGACGGCCTCCCCTGTATACTCGACCACGTGTCCCTGTCCGCCTCCGATTCCGATCTGTCCGATGATGCCGAGAATAAGGTCTTTGGCCGTCACGCCGAAGGGCAGCGGGCCGTTTACCCTGATCTCCATCGTGGGCGACTCACTCTGCCGGATCGTCTGTGTCGCGAGGACGTGCTCGACCTCCGACGTGCCGATGCCGAAGGCGAGAGCGCCGAAGGCCCCGTGCGTGGAAGTGTGACTGTCTCCGCACACGATGACCTTACCGGGCTGGGTCCACCCCTGCTCGGGGCCGATGATGTGGACGATGCCCTGGTTTGGACTCGCCATGTCGAACAGGTTGATGCCGAACTCCTCGCAGTTCCGCTTCAGGGCGTCGAGCTGCTGCTTTGCGATGGGGTCTCTGATCGGCAGGGTGACGCGGCCCGGGTCGGTCGGCGTGTTATGGTCGACGACGGCGACGGTGAGGTCGGTGCGCCGGACTCCCCTGCCCGCCTCTCGGAGTCCGTCGAATGCCTGCGGCGTCGTCACCTCGTGGATGAGATGCAGGTCAACGTACAGGATCGCCGGCTGCCCCTCTTCCTGGTGCACCACGTGCGAGTCCCATATCTTTTGGTACATCGTTTGGTTCATGTCGTTGCTCACGGAGGGTAGCTGGTTTTCCATAGCTTACGATATTTTCGAGGGCGGATGCAGGGGGAGTTCAGACAGGCAGGCACCACCTGCTCCAGAGGAGCGCGCACTTGTCTTCTACAGTACGAGGCCGCTGGTAGTAGACGGTCAGGATGCTCCCGTCGCCAAGCTCCACGCTGGATGGGTAGCCGAGATCGGGATGGGGGCCGTCGTCGCGGAGGATGTAGTCATATCGCCAGATGTCTCCGTCGTCATGGCTGAGCATGGCCCGAACCCCGTAGGGCCGCTCACGGTAGCCGTATGTCGTGACCAGGACGCCGCTCGAATGCCTCAGCAGGTGTGGCGGTGAGCCGTGGAAGTCCATGACCTCCGCCCTGCTCCATGTCTTCCCACCATCGCTGGAAATCGACTGGCACATCTGGAAGTCGGTCTGGCCGGGCTGGCGGTTGCCGTAGTCGTGGTGGTTGGGATCGTAACGAATCAGTCCGAGCAGGCGTCCGTCGCTCAGTTCCACGACGTGCGGCTCGTGGAAACACTCCACGTCGAGGCCGTTGGGCAGGGGCACCGAGCTCTGGGGCGTCCACGTGCGGCCATTGTCGCTACTCCGAACGAGACCTATCGAGCCGGTATTCATCACCTGGCCGATCTCGTCGGGTGCGACGGTCTTGCCGAGGTACACGAGGTCGCCGTTGGCGAGGCGGTTGGGGCCGTGCGGCGAGGAGACGGGCACGCGGACGGGATCATTCCACGTGAGACCGCCGTCGTCGCTCGTCATGACCCACGAGCCGCCGTAGCGTTCGACGGCCTCGTCGGTGACGCCGCTTACACCCTGCCGCCACCGCTCGGCGTCTTGCGGACTCAACCGCGTCTCATACTCCGAAGGCTTCGCGCCGCGGGCGTCGACGGAGAACCACGTCACCAGCAGGCTGCGTCCGCCGAGGGAGATGATGCCCGAATCGCGGTCGTCGAGGAGTGTGTCGTTGATCACGCGCGGACTCGTCCACGTCTGACCATCGTTGGCGCTGGTACAGATTACCGTACGTCCAAACGGGCAGACGTGGTAGTTTCGGAGGCCGGATGACGAGACGATGAGCGTGCCGTCCTCCATTCGCGCGACGGTGGGCCAGCCGAAGTAGCCGAAGAACTCGTCGGCGTAGTCGGCGACGACACCGTGCTCGGCTTGGATTTTTTTGTTCGTCCGAATTAGGTCCATACTACGCGCTCTTTTATCTCAGTACTGTTGGAACAGGCGGCCCCATCCGGTCTTCATCGCGGCGCGGACTCGCCTGCGTCCGACGAAGCGCATCCAGTAGGTGTTGTGATAGAGGTTGGACGCCACGAAGGACCAAGGGGCGATGGGGGAACGAAGCAACGCGTTCTCCAGCGGCTTGAGGGGGCCCCAGTAGATGAGCTTCTGGCCCTTGCTGGCGAAGGTGTTCTCCGTGCCTCCCATCTTCCAATCGATATCCGAGATGTCCTCGCCGACGATCTCTATGTCTTGCATTTCGCCCGCGCCGAGGCCCATCTCGTGGGCGAGGCGGATGAACTTAATGCTCATGGGGTCGAAGCCCATCATCTTGGCCGATACGGCGTCAACGGCGACCTGGTCGGCCCCGGCGAGGATGACGTTCTTCACGTGCCATCTCATGGCCCGGGGACCGGGGCCATCGCCCACGAACGTGCCGTCGGTGACGGCGAAGATGCCGGGGTGTATCTCCTTCTGGATGTTGAGGAGATCGACGAGCGTCTCGTGGATGACCGAGTGCGTCCAGTGGCGCTTGCGGTTGAGGAGGCCGCCGAAGGCGTTCTTCATCGCGCCGGTGATGGTGGTGAAGACGTGCGTCTTCATCGTCGGAAGGTGGATGATGTTCTTGCCGAAGAACATCTCCGGGATCTGGAAGCCCTCCGGGTAGATGTCGTCCAGGACGAGCATCTCGGCCTCGGGAGTGAAGTCCACCCACTTGGTGGGCGGGAAGTCGAGAAAGACGCTCTCCAGACCGTGCTTTTGTTCCACGGCCTCGTGCTTGTTCTTCCGCGCGCCCTCGACGGGGTCGACTACGACGGTGCCGTTGTGCGCGGGGATGAGGTCGGAGTAGCCGTCCTCCTTGAGCGCGTGTACGACGCCGTCCAATTGCCACGGGCTGGTGGAACACGCCGGGTAGTAGTGCTGCCACGAGATGTTGATCTTGAGCAGCGTCGCGAGGTCCTTGGGCAGGAACGACTCGTACCCTGCGAGGCGCATGGCGCGGCCGACGTCGTCGATTACGGTCTCGGGCGATGTGTAGACGACCGCGACTTTCGGCTTAGTCGGTCCCGCAACGCTCACGTGGCTATTCCAGGAAGTCGCGCAGCTTCTTGGAGCGGTTGGGCTGCCGGAGCTTGCGGAGGGCCTTGGCCTCGATCTGGCGAATGCGCTCGCGGGTGACGCCAAAGTCGCGGCCCACCTCTTCGAGCGTTCGACCGCGTCCGTCCTCGAGGCCGAACCGCAGCTGGAGGACGCGGGCCTCGCGCTCGCTCAGCGTGTAGAGCACGTCGTCGACCTGCTCCTTGAGCAACTGGTACGAGGCCGCCTCGGAGGGCGCCAGTGCGCCCCTGTCCTCGATGAAGTCACCCAAGTGGCTGTCTTCCTCTTCGCCGATGGGGGTTTCGAGGGAGACCGGCTCCTGGGAGATCTTGAGAATCTCCCGCACCTTCTCCGGGGTTATCTCCATGCCCGACCCGATCTCTTCGCTGCTCGGCTCGCGGCCGTACTCCTGGACGAGGCGTCGGCTGACGCGAAGGAGCTTGTTGATCGTCTCAACCATGTGGACAGGTATGCGGATGGTGCGGGCCTGGTCGGCGATGGCCCTCGTGATGGCCTGACGGATCCACCACGTGGCGTAGGTGCTGAACTTGTAGCCCTTGCGGTAGTCGAACTTCTCGACGGCGCGGATGAGGCCGATGTTGCCCTCTTGGATGAGGTCGAGCAGCGACATGCCCCGCCCGATGTACTTCTTGGCGACGCTGACGACGAGGCGAAGGTTGGCCTCCGCCAAATGGTTCTGAGCCGTCTCGCCCTCGGCCTTGACGCGCGCGAAGAAGCCGTTGAAGAGTATCTCGTGCGTGTCGAGACGGCGCGTGAAGTCGATCTCGTTCATCTGCTTCTTGACGTCGTCCACCGTGGCGGAGTCGTCGATCATCGACACGATTTCGGGCGGCAGAAGGCGAGTGTCCAGCGAGAGTTCCTGAATGAGTTGCTTGGCCTCGTCCTGCGAGACGTTCATCGCGTCCTCGGCGAAGATCATCAGCTCTTCCGTGATGTCTCCGTCCAGCACGGCCCGGAACTGTGGGTTTTGCACGATCTCTTTGAAGGTCAGGTCGCTCGACAACCCCCCGTACTTGGTCAACGTGGTCGCCACTTCCTGCCCCTCGACGGCGCGAGAAAGCAACTGGTTGACCACCTGCCACGCGCGGGGCGGGCGCCCCTCGGGGCTGGTCAACTCTTCCTCAAGGCGCTCGATGTGCTTGGCAGCCTCCATCTGGCGGGCCAAGTGGCGTTCGTCGGCGGCCTTCAGGAGACTGACCCGCCCGATCTCTCGCAGGTACATTCGCACGGGGTCGTCGATCATCTCCGACGACTCGATGCTCTCCTGCCAGGCAGCCTGGGCCTCGGCTTCGGCCTCTTCGCGCTGCTCGGCCTCTACATCCGCGTCTGACGGCTCGCTTGAATCGTCCTGGGATGTCGCGGCTGGGTTCATCATGCCATCTTCCTCGTCGCCGTCGACTCTTCTTTTATCGGTAGAACCGTCCACAGGGAATATTTGGTCCGACCCTCCACCGGCCAGATCCCGAAGAAAGTCTCGATCATCGTCACGTCGCTTGGGACGCTCGATATTCATGCAGTGACCTCCCGTGTTGTGTCTGCTGTTCGCGAACTAGGGCAAGCTATTATACGACGGTGTCAATGATGCGGTTTTTCTCGCGCGCCTACGAGGTAGGTTTCCCTGAGCTTGGAGTTGACGCTTACTATCGAGTCTTCGACGTCTTTTGGCAGCTTAGTGCCCGGTTCGAAGTCAACGGACTCCAATATCTCCGCCTGCCGGTCTCTCAAGTGCCGCTGCTCCAGCCGTTCAAGCGCCTGTTGAATGGCCCGTGGCGCAAATTGGCGGGTCGTGGGCTTTAGGTCGCTCTCGGTCAGTCGTGTGAAGTGATCGAGAAGGGACTCGTCGATGCGGCGTTGCAACTCATCTATTGTACCCGCAGCGAGCAGTTGAGTAAATAGCTCACGGTTCTCCGTTCTGCGGAATTCTTCGGGCGAGTGGTCTCCCACGGCTTCGATTAAGTCCGGCCAGTGGAGCAGTGCCGCCAGAACGAACTCTTCCAAAGGATCGCGGTCGCCGGACGCGAGGGGCGACACCGTCGTGGTCGACGGCGGCGCGCTCGGCTGAGCGCCTGCCGGACGACGCTCTCTCGGCGCGGGACGCAGCTTTCCGATGCTGGCCTGGAGCTGCTCTCGCGTGACGCCGAGGGTGTCCGCCAACTGGCCGAAATAGCGATCTTGCTCGAAGGCGTTGCCCATCGAGACGATGATTGGCATCAGGGCCTCCACCGCCCTGGCCTTCCCCTGGGGCATGCTCAGGTCGTGGCGTCGCGCCATGGCAGGAATGACGAAGTCCATGTACGGGACGGCAGCCTGCACGATCTCGTCCCACCTGTCGGTAGACTCGCGGATTATGTCGTCTGGATCGCTCCCTTCGGGAAGGACGGCAATGCGGAGGCTTACCTCTTCCCGCTGGCCGAACCTGCGCCGCTCCATGGCGCGCCACGATGCCTCGAGACTTCTGAGCGTGGCCTCCTGACCCGCGGTGTCAGCATCGAGGGCCAATACGACCGTCTTGGCAAGGCTTCGGACGAGATAGACCTGTCGCTCGGTGAGGGCCGTTCCCATTGAGGCGACGACGTTCTTTCGACCGTTCTGGTGTGCCGCTATCACGTCCATGTACCCCTCGACGATAACGGCGGTCTCCTGTTCGCGTATGGCCGACCCCGCCTTGTCGAGGGCGTACAGGGTGGCCTGCTTGTCGAAGATCGGCGTGGCGGGGGTATTGATATACTTGGGGTTGGAGCCGTCCAGGGAGCGACCGCCGAATCCCGCGACTCGGCCCCGGCGGTCGAGTATCGGGACCATGAGGCGTCCGAAGAAGAAGTCGCGGACGTTCCCCTCATCGTCGCTACGGAGCAGGCCCGCCTGGGATGCGTGCCCCAAGTTTGCGTCCAGAGTCGAGAGGTGCGTCCTGAGCCTGTCGCGACCCTTGGGACTGTAGCCAAGCTGGAACTCTTCTATTGCCTTGGCGTCGATGCCTCGATCCTCAAGGTACTTGAACGCCGCGCGGCCCTCCGGTGACTTGAGCATCTCGTTGTAGAAGCGGGCCGCCTCTTGATTGACGCGGAACAGGGCCTCATCGCGGTCGACCTGCTCCTTCGGACGAGTGGATACCTCAACGCCCGCGGTATCGGCGAGACGGCGAAGCGCCTCCCCGAACTCGACATTGTCCTTGCGCATGACGAAGTTGAAGATGTCGCCGCCCGTCGCGCATGCGCCGAAGCAGCGCCACGTCTGACGCTCGGGACTCACGGTGAAGGAAGGCGTCTTCTCCGTATGGAAGGGACAGCGCGCCTTGAAGTTGCGCCCCGCCTTCCTCAGCGGGACGTAGCCGGAGATTACTTCGACGATGTCGAGCTTGTCTCGTATGTCATCGACTACCGACATGCCTGCTCCGTTCCTTTGTCCTCTTTAGTGGCCGGTCCGATTCAGGCCTCGGAACCGTTACCGGAAGGCTCTACCCGCTCGTAGGCGTACCGCGCCACCCGGTCGATAGGATCGCGTGCCGTTTCAACGTGCGTTCCGATGTGGTCGATCGTAGCGCGGAGATCGACGAGGCAGTCGGCGACAGACTCCCAGTCGTTGGCGCTGTCGACAAGGTCATCGAGGCGGGTAGACAGGGACTTGTGCGCGGCCCAGATGTCTCCGAGGTCGGTGCAGAGCGTACCGAGATCATCGTCGAGCTCCTCCGGCAGTCCCATCTCTTTAAGACGTATAACGATGGCGTGGGCCATGAGAGACGTCTGCCGCGCGTGCGGGAGGTCGGGTGTGATTTCCGTCATGTTTCTCCTCGCCTATTCGTCACCAACGTAGTGGGCTACGTACATCGTCCACAGCTCGCGAATCTCTTCCAGGGTTTCCATCTGCGGCTGCGGCTGCATCTCGTTGACGTTCTCGAACACTCCCTTCCAGAGATCGTCTACCTCTCGCCGCCACCGGGCGTACTCCACGCCGTGAGTATCTCGCTGCATCGCTTCGAGGTGCTCTTGAATGAGCTTCGTTTGGTTGCGAACGAGGCGGGTGAGGACTCGGTCGTTCGGGGTCATCCGGTCCTTCTCATGGCAAAGACCTTGCCGATGCCGGGTTCGATGCGTTCGGCCATGCGGATGGCGTACTGATCGGTCATGCCCGCGATGTAGTCGACCACCGCCCGCTCCTCGTCACGGTACTCGCCCGGTATTGTACTCCGATTGTCGTCGAAATGCCGGTACAGCAGCCGAACGATCTCGCGCGCGGCAATTCCCTCCTCGCCCCGGTCTTCGGGCACGTAGAATCGCTCGAACATGAAATCGCGCAGGACGTTGACGGTCTCCCGCATCCCGTCGCTCATGCGGATGGACGGGTGGGCGCCGAGACCGTTCTCGCCGGTGGCGGCCCACGATGCTGCCACGATGTCGGTGACCATCGCGTCGATTCGCTTCGAGTGCCTGTCGCCGAGCCGTTCCGTCACCACCTGCGGCATGTCGTCGTATTTGAGAACTCCCGCGCGGAAGGCGTCGGGGAGATCATGGTTGAGGTAGGCGACGGCGTCCGACAGTCGAACGATCTGCGCCTCCAGAGTCAGGTCTTCCGGGGTCGCGCCGCCCATGACGTCGCCCCTGGGCTTGGAGTGGTTTGCTATGCCGTGTCGGACATCAAATGTCAGGTTCAGACCCCTACCCTCCCGTTCGAGCTTTTCGACGATGCGAAGGCTCTGGCCCGCGTGGGTGAAACCGGCAGGGTGAAGCTCGTCGACCTCCTTCTCCCCGACGTGGCCGAACGGGGTGTGGCCGAGGTCGTGGCCGAGGGCGATGGCCTCCGCCAGGTCCTCGTTGAGGTTGAGCGCGCGGGCTATCGTGCGGGCGATCTGCGCGACCTCCAAGGTGTGCGTCAGGCGGGTGACGTAGTGGTCTCCCGACGGGGCAATGAAGACTTGCGTCTTGTGCTTCAAGCGCCGGAACGCCTTGGAGTGGATGATGCGGTCGCGGTCGCGCTGGTACTCGGTGCGAACGTCGGAAGGGCTTTCCGGGCGGTCCCGCCTACTGTCTTTCGAGCGGGCGGCGAAGGGCGAGAGAGACTCCTCGCGCTGCTCCAAGCGATGTCGAACGACGGAAAGATTCACGTAACGAGGAAGTCCTTAAGTCTAAGTCGGGGTGACCCGCCGGCACGAGTCGTCTGGTGGGCGTGTAGCATACCACATGGCGGCGCTCATCGCCTGTAGCGGACGGCATCGTGATGGAGTACCATTCCCGCGCACGATTCAGGCAAGCTCTACCGAGGACGGAGTATGACACGGGAACTGTTCGATCTCACGGAGAAGGTCGCCATCGTAACCGGCGGGAACGGCGGCATCGGTCTTGGGATCGCCAAGGGACTTGCCGGATCGAATGCCTCCGTCGTGGTGGCCGCGAGGAACGTGGACAAGACCAAGACCGCCGTGGAGGAGCTTCGGGCGCTCGGCTCGGACGCATCGGGCGTCTCTCTCGACGTATCGGACGAGGAGTCGATCAAGGCCGCGTTTGTCGAGACTGTCGACCGCTACGGGCGTCTCGATATTCTCGTCAACAACGCTGGGACGACGGTACGCAGCCGTCCCGAGGACTACGAGGCGGGGGACTGGGACCTCGTGCAGGACGTGAACCTTCGCGGGGCGTTCCTGTGCAGCCGTGAGGCGTACCCCCACATGGTCAGGCAGAGGGGAGGGAAGATCATCAACATCGGCTCGATGACGTCCATATTCGGCCTCGACTGGGGCGCGCCGTACGCTGCAAGCAAGGGGGGAATCGTCCAGCTTTCGAAGAGTCTCGCCATCGCCTGGGCAAAGGACAACATCCAGGTCAACGCCATCCTGCCCGGCTGGATAGAAACGGACTTGACGGCGCCTCTGCAGGAGCGGTTCCCCGATCGTCACGCCCAGATCACGTCGAGAATACCGGACGGGCGGTGGGGCGTCCCGTCCGACTTTGCGGGGATTGCGGCGTTCCTGGCAAGCGGTGCTTCGGACTACGTCACAGGAACGGCGATTCCCGTCGACGGCGGGTATTCCGTGTACTAGGGAGTGGGCGATGACCTCCGAGCTTTTCTTCTCCGACGCAACGGAGCTGGCGGAACGAATACGAACGAAGGACGTGTCGCCGGTGGAGGTCGTCCAAGCACACCTTGACCGGATTGACTCCGTAAACCCCATCATCAACGCCGTCGTGGTGCCGAACGAATCGGCGCTTGATCAGGCGCGCGCGGCGGAACGGGCCATTATGAGCGGAGAACTCCTCGGGCCTTTGCACGGCGTCCCGTTCTCCGTCAAGGAGGTCTTCGACACCGAGGGCATCCGCAGCACGCGGGGTTCACGGCTGTACGCCGACCGCGTCCCCGATACGGACGCCACGGCGGTGCGACGGCTCAGGGATGCGGGCGCGATTGTCATCGGGAAAACGAACTGCCCGGAGTTCGCACTGGCGGCGGAGACGGTGAACGATCTGTTCGGAAGGACACTCAATCCGTGGAACCTCGACCGCACGTCGGGAGGCTCCAGCGGGGGCGAGGCGGCGGCGATATCGGCGGGACTCTCGCCGCTCGGCATCGGGACCGATCTTGGAGGATCGAACAGGCTGCCGTCACACTACTGCAACGTCGTCGGCTACAAGCCGACTCACGGTCTGATCCCCCAAACGGGAGCGTGGCCGAAGATCATGGCACGCCGGATGCACGTCGGCCCCATCGCGCGATCGGTGCGTGACATTGCTCAGTCCCTGATCGTCATGAGCGGCCACGACCACGTCGACCCATACGCCCTCGGGCGCGGCGTCGACGAGATGCCGTGGTTCGGGGCGTCGCTGCCACCGCTTCGCGTGGGCATGATGACCGAAGGTCCTTTCGAGCCGGTCATGGGCGAAATCCAGGATGTCGTACGCAAGGCCGGGGCCGCGCTGGAATCGCTGGGCTGCGTCGTGGAGGAGGTCGGGTTCGACTGGCACGACCGGCTCCCCATTGACTTCACGATGGACATGCTGATGGTGGAGGCCGACCACTACTTCAAGCCGTTCGTGGAAGGCAGGGAGGACGAGCTGTCGGGTTCGATCTCGGCCCTGCTTAGCTCGCCGATGCCGTCGATGGCCGATTATCTTACCTCGTTCGACAAGCACGATTCGGTCTCACGCGACGTCACGGCGTTCTTCGGCGACCATGACCTGCTCTTGCTGCCTACATCGCCCGTCACAGCACCACCGCACGACAGCGCCGAGCTGGACGTGGACGGTCGCACGGCAGGAGCCGGACACGCGGCAAACATCACGGCAACCTTCGGGATGACGGGACACCCGGCAATTTCCGTCCCATTCGGGATGTCGTCGGACGGGCTGCCGATAGGCGTCCAGCTTGCGGCGGGACACCTGAACGACCGTCTCCTGCTGCACGCGGCGGCGGCACTGGAAGCAATATCGGAGACGGCCACGGCGAGGCCGCCACTAGACCGACAATCATTATCGTAGTCTCACGAGAGGAAGACATGAAAGAACGACGACTACTCTTTTACAACGACGCCCGGCACTCGTACATCTACTATTACGACCCGCCGTTCCGGTTGGAGGACGCATGGAAGCCGGTCGACGAGATCGTGGGTACGGGAGCGGACACGCTGGTGTACGGGTTCGGCGCGGGACCGACGATGTTCCACAACACGAACGTTGGGGAACGTTGGGGCAACCACCTGGAGACCTTTCCCTTGGTTGCGGGCTGGAGGGCGTATGAGAACATCAAGAGTCTGAACGAGCACGGACTCGACCCACTCAAAGTGCTAATCGACCGCGCTCACGAGAAGGGCATCGAGTTCTTTGGCTCTCTGCGGCAGTCGCACTCGGCCGACCCGGCCGATCAGGACGACGAGGTCGGCTGGATGTTCAACTGGCAGTTTCGTATCGACCACCCCGAATGGTGCCTGAAGGGCCGTGGAAAATACGCCTTCGACTGGACTCACCCGGAGGTGAGAGCCGAGCGGTTCGCCCTGATCGAGGAGACGGTCAACGAGTACGACATCGACGGCTTCGAAATCGACTGGACCTTCTGGCCGCACTACTTCGAGGACGACGAGGCGGAAGAGAAGGCGCACATCCTGACCGAGTACATGGCCGAGGTGCGGAAGACGATCGACGCCGCAGCCGCCAAGCGGGGCAGGCCAATCACATTGGGCGCTCGCGTCCTGCCAACCCGCGAGGGCAACACAGCGGCGGGCATGGACGTGACTGCATGGATCGAACAAGGTTCTCTGGATTTCGTCGTACCCATGGTCTACCAGGACAGGCAACTCGACGCCGATCTCCCCTTCGAGTGGCTCGTCGATCCGGCACATGCGAACGGTTGCAAGGTCTACTCGACGCTGCACGACCAAGTCGGGAGTGACAGCGACGTTCACGCGAATCTCGACCACTACCGAGCGGGCGCGGCTTCACACCGAGCGAAGGGGGCTGACGGTGTATACCTGCCGTGGTTCAAGTGGCCTCACGGCCCCGAGGAGCGCGACCTGCTGGGCAAGATCGGCGATCCGATGCTGCTCTCTCACGGGTCGAAGCACTATGTCGTCCGCCAAGACTTTGAGGTCTCGGCCGAGCAACTCTACGGCGCGCAGCTTCCGGCCAAGATCGAGGTTGGCGAAGACGCGAGTCCGACAACCGTCAGCTTCTACATCGCCGACGAGTTCGACACCGAGACGCGGTGCACACTCCGGCTCACCGTCTACGACCACACAATCCACGATGAGACGGTGGTGACCCTGAACGGCAAGGAGCTTCCCATCTCAAGCGCGTGGAGGACGACTCACGGCTTCACGCACGTCGTACTCGACTTCCCGCTGGGGTCGGGCGCGCTCAAGACCGGGCCCAACCACGTCTCGATTTCGATCCGTTCGAGGCCGAGCAACCTCGGCACCGAGCTTCCACGCCTCGACGGGGTCGAGGTGATGGTGAAGTATCCGGAGCCTGAGGATTTCCTGTAGTCGGTTCCCGAATGACGGGGCGGACGGCAATACGTCAACAATTCCACGATA
This sequence comes from Dehalococcoidia bacterium, assembly GCA_963665745.1. Classification (GTDB taxonomy): domain Bacteria; phylum Chloroflexota; class Dehalococcoidia; order Lucifugimonadales; family VXLM01; genus VXLM01. The sequence goes on from OY762443.1 coordinate 60,627, forward strand.
GAACATCCAAAGGGACAGCACATGAGCAATCGACGACTGATCTTCTATGACGACGCCCGGCACTACCACTACTACGTGTACGAGCCGCCGATGAGTATAAGAGAGGCCACGTCGACCATTGACGCGGTCGCGGGTACGGGAGTGGACACATTCGTCTGGGGCTTCGGGGTCGGGCCGACGGTCTTCCACGACTCGAAGCACGCCGACGTGTTCGCCGCACATCTAGACGTAATTCCCGACGTGGCAAGCTGGCGGGCGTACGAGAACACCATGAGCCTCATCAATCGCGGCCGCGACCCGCTCGACGTGATGATCGACCGGGCGCACGAGGTCGGCATGGACTTCATCGGCAGCCTGCGCCTGACCCACTCGTCGGACCCGGCGGACGCGACTAACGCGCACAACTGGCAGTTCAAGATCGATCACCCTGAGTGGGTGCTCAAGGGTGACGACTCCCCTGACCGCAAGAACGCCTTCAACTGGACTTTCCCGGAGGTTCGCGCGGAGCGGCTGGCAATTGCAGAGGAGACGGTTGCCCGCTACGACGTGGACGGACTGGAACTCGATCTTACCTTCGGCCCGTACTACTTCGAGGCCGACGAGGTGGCGGACAATATGCACGTCCTGACGGACTTCATTCGCGACCTCAGACGCGCGGCCAAGGGATCGGGCGAAAAGCGCGGCAAGTCAATAGACATCGGGGCCAGGGTGTTTCCGACGCTGAAGGCGAACAACGACGCCGGGTTCGATGTTGAGACTTGGTTTGCTGAGGGGCTACTCGACTTCGTCGTTCCCAACATCTACAGTCACATGCCCATCGACCCGGACTTCCCGTTCGGGTGGGTGCTCGACCATGCGCGATCTGGCGGGTGTGAGGTCTACCCGGCCATGGGGTCGGTGTTGGGGGTAAACCGGGAAGAGTACGCGGGACGGGACTACTATCGCGCCGCGGCGTCGGCCTACTGGAGTCGGGGGGCGGATGCTCTCTACCTGCCTTGGTTCCCGTGGCCCATCGGCCCTGAGCAGCGGCAAATCCTGTCGGAGATCGGCGATCCGGACGTGCTGTTCGAGAAGCCGAAACGCTACTACATGGCTCCCCGCCAGGACCAGTGCGTCAGGTTCGGATATGAGGCTCCCCTACCCGTTCAGATCGATGCCGGAGCGGACGCGACTCCCGCCACAGTATGCCTGACCGTCGCGAAAGACTCCGCCGAAGCAAACCCGACGTTGACGCTGAAGCTGGGAGAATCGACCTCTCACGACGAGATGAGCATCCACCTGAATGGCGATGTGCTGTCACTCGACGACGCGACCTATACGACCTACGGCTACGACTACTCGACGCTGGAGTTGCAGCTTGACTGGGACGATCTCGTCGATGGGGTGAATGAGCTATCTGTCGCCGTATTGTCACGGCCGGCAAAACTGTCAAGTGCAGTAACTCTAGAGGGAGTCGAGATAGCGGTCGACTACGTTACGCCGAAGCAGCCGTAAGCACGGTCAAAGTCGGTCCGGCTGCGATTGACGGCAGAGCTATCTAGCTTCCGGGAGGCGGGTAGCCTATCGACTTCTTGACCGCCTCATCTATTGTCTCCGGCGTGACCAGCACGGTCGTCTTGATGGAGGCGGTGCCGGAAGCCCCCACAGCGACCGATGCGGCGGCGGCTGAGGCGTCGTCGGGCAGTTCTGAGATGACGTAGAGATCGCTGTCGCCAAAGGCATAGTAGAACGCCTCTATGGACCCGCCCAGTGAGGCGACCAAGTGTTCAGCCATTTCCCTGCGCCCCGTGGCCCCGTCGTCCATAAGGCCGCGGAGTCCTTCTTGAGTATAGGATGCCTGAAACAGGTACTTCGGCATTGTCATCCTCCTGATGCGATGTTTGTGCGTTGAGAAACTATCAAAGCGTCGGAGCAACGGTCAAGCTATGTGGGGACCCCGGTTACCATCGCTCTTAGGGTTAGATCACCCCAGCAGTACACGCTCTTTGGTGAACCGGAACATGCCCTCACGGTCGGGGCGCGACAGGGCGGTCACAATCGCAATCGGTGGTCCGACTCGTCCGACGAACATTGCGATTGTCAGGACGATCTGGCTAGGGAGCGACAGGTCTGCGGTGATGCCCGTGCTGAACCCGACCGTTCCTATTGCGGAGACGGTCTCGAATAGCAGGTCGACTATGTGGTAATCGCTCTCGAAGAAGGTGAGGACGATTGCCGTCGCGTAGATGCCTATGAATCCGACGCTTACGACCACGAGCGCCCAGATGATCTGAACTGCGGGGACGCGCCTGCCGAAGGCGACGGTCCTGGGTCGTCCCTGAAAAGCTCCCAGCATTGCGAAGACGATGATGGCGAAGGTGTTCACCTTTATTCCCCCGGCAACCGACGCCGACGCGCCTCCGATGAACATGAGCGCCATATATAAGAGGTTGGTCTCCTCCCTCGTATCGTTGAACCCGCCGGTGGAGAAACCGGATGTGCGGTTGACCGAGTGGAACAGCGAATCGGTAACCTGATCAAGGATGCTCAACTCGCCGAGTGTCTTGGAGTTTCCCACCTCGCCGAGGTAGTACCCCAACGCTCCGATCAAGAGCAGCGCCCCGGTGAAGACGAGCACGAGCTTGGAGTTCAGAGTGAGCCTGGAAAAGCCTCGACATCGCACGACATCGTCTATTACCCAATAGCTGAGACTGCCGACGAGGATCAAGAGAGCAATGACGCCGATGACTATCCGGTCAGAGCGGAATTCCAGGAGGCTGTTCGCATCGGGGAAGGACACGAAACCTGCGTTATTGAACCCCGACACTCCCTGGAACAGGCCGTGCCAGACGGCTTCCCAGGGCTCGTAGATGAACGCGAATCGGATCGCCAGTATCAGGAACCCAACCAGTTGAATGGCGACGGCCCAGACGACTATCCGCACTGTTATCGCCGTGATGTCGGTGAACGTCGCAGTGCCGACGGTTTCACGGATCATCAGCCGTTGGGTCAGAGAGATTCGTTGCCCGGCCAGGATGAACAGGGCGCTGGCGATGGTCATGATTCCGAGTCCGCCGACGAACATCAGCAGCAGGATGACCGCCTGACCTCCCAGGGTCCAGTAGGTGCCGGTGTCCTGAACGATGAGTCCCGTGACGGTCGCAGCCGAGGTGGCGGTGAACAGCGCGTCTATGAACGGCGCGAACCCATCTCCGTGATGCGAGAACGGCAGGCTGAGCAGGAGCGTTCCGATAGCAATCAGCGCGGCGAAGGCGTATATCAGAACAAGGGAGGGGTTGAGGACGGTCGACGGTTCGCGCGCAGGGGTTAGCTCGATGTGGACGGGACGCAGATCGTCCCGGCGGGGCCTTCGCACCACCACGTCCGCCGGCTTCGGTCTCCACTTGTCTACCAAACGCCGTCTCCACCCTGCGTTCCCCGCGAAACGCAGGCTCCCCTTCCTCGCCGCCGCTAGCTCAGTCCCACTCTGCCGACTCCGCCCGGGGCGTCTTCGCCCGTAATCCAGCCCTTGATGATGTGGGCGAACCGCAACTCGGAATCGTCCTCGGGGCGGTACCCGAAGACGCTCCTGGCGTTGCTGAGCGACCAGAACGCGCGAGTGTTGTTGCTGATTCCATAGATGATGTGGAACGGGACGCCGTGTTCATTCTCGATGTCCGGCGTCTCCACTGCCTTGGTGAACAACTGGACCTGGTCGCGAACGCTCCAGTAGCAGCCGAGCACGCGCTTGAAGGTGGCAGGGTCGTGTCCGTAGCGTTCGGGATCAAGCTCACGCGGGTGGCCGATGCGGACCATGACGACCTCCAACTTGCGACCCACGTTGACGCCCTCGACGAGAATTTCGCGTCCCGAAGGGTGCTCGAAACTCGGAAACCCGCACGCGAACAGGAAGCCCATGACCTCCTGCGAAGACTTCGCCCAGCCGTAGAAGTTGTCGGACAGCGGAAAGTCGTAGGGGTGCACCACATCCATCTTCCGCGTATGGATCAAGTTGTGCTCGTACCAGTCCGCGGCGTGGTTCGACGTGGCGACTATGGCACGGCGCACGCCCGCGTCGTACGCGCATCTCAGTACGTTGTACGCCATCTCGACGTTCTGCTTTTCGATAAAGAAGTGGTCGATCGGTCTCCCCGCCCGCGACTTATGGGCGAGGTGAATTACGGTGTCGACGCCCTCGAAGTGCCGCTCGTACCGCGAGTGGTCGGGGTCGATGAGGTCGACGACGTGAACGCCATCCACCACTTGTCCCTCGCGGTTTCTGTCGCTGACGTCGAGGGGCACGACGTCGTACCTCTCCCGGAGATCGTCGAGCATCCGGCCGGACACGTATCCGGTTGCCCCGGTTATCAGAACTTTGCGTTTCGTCACTCTAGCCAAGTTCTCCTAAGAATGAATTGCGGCGCTAGGAAGCATAGGCCATGTCCGTTGTAGTCGGACGCTACGGGAATCATCCAGTACCCGCCCTACCCGGTCCGATCCCTTTGCCGATTGGTATATCGGCGGCGAAGCGCGATTCCGCGTCGTCTTCGGGGCAGTATCCCAGCACTCGCCTGGCGTTGACCAGCGACCAGTACGCCCTCGTATTGTTGCTGATGCCGTACACGACGTGCCAAGGGACTCCGTGCTCGTTTTCGATGTTCTCGGTCTCGATTGCCTTCGTAAAGAGCTGGATCTGATCGCGCTGACTCAAATACGAACCGAGACCCCGCTTCAGGCCGGTCTCGTTACCCGAAGAGCTGCTTACGTCAAGCTCTCCTGGCGAGCCGATGCGTACGAGCACCATTCCCATCTTCCTTCCGAACGCTCCACAGGCGAACAGGAACCCAAGGTGCTCATAGGCCGCCTTCGACCATCCATAGAAGTTGTACGACAGGGGCAGGTCGTAGGGATCGAGCGACTCCATCTTTCGCGGCTGAAGCAGGGCAGGCTCGTACCAGTTTGCGGCGTGATTCGAGCTGGCGGCCACGACACGCTCAACTCCCGCGTCGTATGCAGCACGGAAGACGTTGTAGGCCATGTCGACGTTTTCCCGCTGGCTCTCATACTGATCGATGACCTCACCTCTCCGACGGATGTACGCAAGGTGAACGACCGCGTCCACTCCCTCGAAGTGGTGAGAATACTTGCTCCGGTCCGGATCGAGCAGGTCGGCGACCTGGACGCCGGTCACCGGCCCTGAACCCGTGTGTGCCCTATCAGGGCTCGGCTCGACGGTGGAATCGAGCAGGGTCAGATCGTAGCGCTCACGGAACGACGGCAGCATCCTGCTGGCAACGTAACCCGCGGCGCCCGTAACGAGAACATGCTTCTTGGCCATCCGACACCTCCATGAGATGCGCCAAGACATTGTAGTACGTTTCGAGGTAGCATCCCAACCTCTTGCTGAGGCAAGCGACCGTTTGCTACCATTGAGTACGCGGCGGCATACCTCGTGCCGCCGTCCGCGTGGGGCTGTAGCTCATCTGGGAGAGCGCTTCAATGGCATTGAAGAGGTAGGGGGTTCGAGTCCCCCCAGCTCCACCACTATTACCCTTTCTCTACTATTCCACGTCTGTCTCTTTTTGTCTCAGTATTCCCCTGTTTGTAGCTGTATCATATGTCAATAAGGCCCGATTCGTCCAGTCAAGCCATCCCCGACGATCTCTCGCAATCCCTTGTTATCTCACGTCAATTGTGGTAACTTTTGTGGCAATAGATTGAGGAGGTCATATGGCGTGAAGCTATCGGCAACAAGGGTGAAGGCACTCAGGGATCCCGGCCGCTATTCGGACGGAGACGGCCTGCACCTGTTCATAAACAAGAAAGGCCGCAAGAGTTGGGTGCATCGGATAACCGTTGAAGGTCGACGGCGCGATATCGGCCTTGGCGGGTATCCGACCATTTCGCTGGCACAAGCGAGGATGCGCGCATCGGACAACCGCGAAGCGATCGGGAATGGAAGGGACCCGGTAGCGGACAAGCGCCGGCCCTCCACGCCCACTTTCAGGGAGGCCGCCCATGCGGTCCACGATGCCAACAAGCCTCGTTGGCGAAACGGAAGTCACACACGGGCGTGGATTCAGACCCTCGAACGACACGCCTTCCCCAAGATAGGCAAAAAACACATCGATACGATAAGTCGCACCGACGTATTGTCTGTCCTTACGCCCATCTGGTCGTCACGGCCAGAGACCGCCAGGCGTGTTCGGCAGAGGATGCGAACCATATTCAGGTGGGCGATGGCGAATGAATTGATCGAGACTAACCCTGCTGGGGAAGCCATCGACGGAGCCCTACCGTCTATGCCCAAGGTCAAGGCGCATCTCCGGGCCCTTCCCTATCACGAGGTGGGTTCGGCTCTCAAGACCGTCGACGCGTCCCAGACGTCACCTGCTTCGAAGCACTGTCTGAAGTTCCTGGTTCTCACGGCGGCGCGATCCGGCGAGGCGAGGGGAGCCACATGGGACGAGATCGATATCGAGGGTGCGACTTGGACGATACCCGGCTCGCGCATGAAGGCGGGCATCGAGCACCGGGTGCCCCTGAGCGACCAAGTCCTCGATGTGTTGATGCTCGCACGTGAACTCGAAGACGGTTCCGGGCTCTGCTTCCCGTCCCCTTTGCGGCCCGGCCGGATGCTGAGCGACATGACTCTGACGAAGATACTGCGTTCAACCGGCCTAGCTGAACGGGCGACCGTTCACGGGTTCCGCACGTCCTTCAAGACGTGGACCATGGAACAGACGGACACGCCCTGGGCGGTCGGCGAAGCGGCTCTGGCGCATCAGCTTGGCGGCAGTGTCGAGCAAGCGTACGCCCGATCCGATCTGTTCGACCGCCGCCGGACGCTCATGCAGCAGTGGGCGGACTACCTCGCGGCTTAGTCGCGCGAGGTCGACCGGGCGATTCTCAGGCGGCGTTCGAGCCGAGTTCGGTGGTCGCTACCGGCCGGGACTCTATCCAGGCGGCGATGTCGCTCTCCTTCCACCTGACGGCGGCAGAGCCGACCTTCACGGGACGCGGGAAATCGCCCTTCTGCATTAGCCGGTAGATCGAGGCACGGCTCATGCACGTGATCCTCTCAACGTCTCGACGCCTCAGCAGTCTGTCATGCATAGTATTCACCTTCTTGTGTTCTGGAATTTCAATTGCGCACCCTCACCCTTGGAAGCAGGTGGCCCAGGCTCATGCTGTCGGCGAGATCATGGAGGGCCAGTAGGTGGTGCATGTTGGGCTGGACTCCCTGCCGCTACCGCCACAAGTTGATGATGCTCGAGCCGAGCCTTCGGGCAATCTCAGCCCATGACATGCCTGACACCTCCTTGAAGAGCTCCCTGTGCCTGAGCTGTCTCGCCAGACGGGACCGCCAGCAGCAGCGCTGTCGCTAGGGGCATCAACCCCCTGGCACGTGGGAACCGGATTCTCGATTGCGGTGACACCTAGCCGCCTCCTCGCAGTTGGTCGAACCGAAGCTCATGCAATCGAGTGTGCGGAATCCGACGGCCCATTCCAACGGCATATAACGGGTGTCGCACACGACAGCGGCGTCACGCATGACACCCGTTATGACGCATGGTAGTGCGGGGGCCGTTCGCGGTGTCATGAGGCTGTACAGGAAAAGGACTGGGTTCCCTCTAAGGGAAGTCATGCGCCTGCGAAGCTGGACCGGGGTGAAAGTTCCTCTACAGAACCATCGAAGGAAGCACTTGGGTTCCGGTCCCACGGGACGGCCTCAGCTACGGAAGTTCCCTCGGAAGGATGTGAGAGGAGGGTGACTGATGAATCACAGCGAGTTGACGGCGAAGGACGCGCCCAGCCTGGAGAGCGTTCACGAGGTGAAGCTGGAGGCGCTGCTGAACGACCTAGTGAGAAGGGAGGAGAAGATCAGGGCGGCTCGGTCGCTCGGAGTCAACTACAAGACGGTTGCCCGGAGCATCGAATCGGGGCGGCTGTCGGTGCACCTGCGTGAGGCGCTCACGAGGCGCCTACTCGACCGGGATGAGACCGGGTCTGACGATCGAGAGGACACCGCAGCCCCGGAGCAGCCTGCCGTTGGCGTTGTCCGAGGCCTTCTCGGTGATGGACACCACGCGGATGCCTTTGCGCCTGAGCATGGACTTGAAGGCGACGGCGTGCTCCCACTTTCGGGTGAATCGGCTGAATTTCCAGACGGGGATGATCTCGGAGGGGGCCTTCGGCTTGCTGTCCTCCTCGATCATCTACCTGAACTGGGGCTGGTTGGCGACTCAGTCGCTCTCAGCGTCGTCCACGTACTCGCGGGCTACGGACTAGCCGTTGGCCCTGGCGTAGTCCTTGAGCGCCCGCATCTGGGCGGACACGGACAGATCCACGTCCTGTCTGTCGCTGGACACCCTGGCGTACAGGGCGGCAGGCGTTAGTGGTTTCAGGCGGTTCTTCGTGCTTTTCTCCTTGCATCTTCTTGTTCGGCATGGCGAGCGCGGAGCCTTTCGTACCTGATCGACCGCAGCCACTCCCGCTCTTCCATGTAGTTGCGGAGGGCCTCGCGTATGAGCTCACTCATAGTGCGACCCTCCTCGCGTATCACTTCCTGCACCCGCTCGGCCATCTCAGGCGCCGGAGAATATGTGATCGTCTGGGTTTTTCTGCGTATAGACTTCTCTGTCAAAATGTGCCTTACCGTATGCGTCGTCTTGTCGATTAGCCCAACGTAGATCCGGAAGTGCCATGCAACACAAGGGCGATTTATCTACCTCGCACATTCCGCCTTGCTAGATTAATGACCAACCGCACATATCTCACTATCACTAGAAATGCTCGAACGATGTCCTTCTCCAGCTCGCTAGGTTCACGTGAGCATGGGATTTTCTGTACAAAGTCCGAAACAGTCACAAATACGGCCATGAAAGTCAAGAGCATCGGCAGTAGCGCGTAGAGGATTGCACTCTGAAGTGCTTCCTCCGAAACAGGATCACTTGCGACGTCTTTCATTGTCGCTATTACGAGTGCTAAGGCTCCGAAAGTCAGTCCAGCAGCCAAGACGCCCGTAGTGACACTGTGCTCGATATATTCGAGCACCCTTAACTTGTGTTCGACCCTATTGCGAAGTAGAACTACCAGCTTGGCAATAAACGCTATGGCTCCGGCTGATAGTGTCAATACAAACAGAGCTTGGTACTTGTCTACTGGGTTGTCGCTATAGGTCGCAGTGACCATGCTTGCGCCGAAGAGTGCCACCATCACTCCCAAGAGCATCAATGCTACGAACGTCATAAAGCATGCAACAACTATTGTGATGATCCATTTGATAATGTTCATTTTGCTATCACCTGGACTGTCCTGCCCGTCGTTTCAGCCTTCCCTTGGCACCATATTCCGGAAGGAGCGACTTGGGTAGGTTAACATCCGAACTGTTGGCAACCAGTCTCCTCACGAGTTTGCAGAATTCACCATTCTCTCCTACTAGATCCAGCGGCACAAGTCGAGGACTCACCGTGAGAATTCCCAACTATCGAACGGCGTTGACTTCAAGGTGTACGCCTTCATGCTGCTGAATGCGGCTGATGACCTCAAATAGGTTTCGGGCATGAGGATTGCCATCCGGCCCGAACATACGCATGAGACTCTTTGGCTGCTTGTTGGTAAGGGAGCCTAGCTTCTCGAACCCAATGGTCGCGTTGATGTAGTCACGCAGAATAATCTTGCCTGCATCTACATCTCCGGCGAGCAGGCACTCGACGCCTTCCTTCAGCAATGCTTCCCTAAAGTCCGGGTCGCTCTGAGCGCGGGCCTGCACAGTTTCCTTGAAGTCACGGGTGAGCGGCATGGTTCACTCCTACTGTTGCTTACGACTCTTGTATTCTCGCCAAAGCTCACGGGCATGCTCGATATCATTCTGCTGGCGCTGCTTGGTCCCACCTCCTAACAGGATTACCAAGGCGTTCCCGTCGTTGCCGAAATAGACCCTGTAGCCTGAGCCGATGTGTATCCGGCGCTCCAATACTTCACTTCCAACTGCTCTGACATTGGATAAGTTTCCCGACTCCATACGTGCGAGGGCCGTCCTCACTTTCGCCGCTACGTTGGTGTCGAGACTGTTGAACCATCGACCGAATGGACTGCGCCCACGGTGGTCAATGTACTCTCTGATCTCAATCATCATAATATAGTAACGATAACGTTACCACAAGTCAAGGTTTCGTGTCGTTCAGCCTTCAGTTATCCCGCTTCCAGAACCGCCACCAGGGACGTTGACGTTCCTGTGCTGGTGAGTAATGGATCATTTCCTTCAGATCGCCAAGCAGTCCGGTGTTTCGTTCCTGTTCCAGCCTGAGCTGCTCTCGTAGGAACTCCACCTGTTTCTCCAGTCCGCAAATCTGCTCCCTGGCGACAGCCAGCGGCGTATCGGCTGCATCAGCCCTTGTTGATCCGTCCTCAGGTGACCGAGGTAGGTCTTCCATCACGACGTACACCCTGTGCCGCAGACCCTGCGGCTCACGCCTCACCCCAACTTGGCCTGAGGCGATCCTGCGGTCAAGCGTGGACAGCGACACCTCGAGCTCCCGGCAGGCCTCGGCTTTCGTCAGCAATCTCATTCTCTCAACTCCATGATTCGGTTGGCGCGCCATTCATGTCAGTACGTGTCGACCGTGACACGTCAGGCACGTCGTCGGCCCTTCACCCTCGAAATCAGAAGCCGGTTTCGAGCCCGTCGAAGGATCGAATCCTGCAACAAATCGACACCGTCAGCCATGTTGGGGTCTGACTCCGTCAGTGTAGTCGTGGCCGTTTTGTTCCCTACAGGAAATTCAGGGCACGGGTCTGGTGGGCATATACGACTGCTCTGCGAATGCCTCAGCGGGTGGGAAGTTTGGAGAAGATTCGGGAACGGTGGCACATTGGTAGATAGGACATAGGGCATAGTCGGAGACCTCAGGAGCACGTCACGAGACCAGGACTTCTGCAACAGATGAGCACTGCGGAGACGCAACGGGGCCGAAGTCGGCAGATACAGTCCCAGCAGCCATGCTGGGACGCCCCTACAGGAAGTATCGTGAACGGGTCTCGTGGTCATTAGCCTCTCACCCTCAGTGACCGCAGCAGCGTTCGGTTAGGGGGATGTGGTGGAGGCAGTCTCCATGAGGTGCCCAGGACTCCACGCTCTGTAAGAGTCTCGCTGTTTGAGGTGAAGAGAGGCGCTCTGTCATGTCTGGAGGCAACATCCAGGAAGGTATCTTCGTCGGAGGGAGTCTCGAACACGAAGAGTACCCGGGGGAATAGACCTCCATGGTCATGCCTAGCCCACCCGCTGCGAAAATACCGGCGGTAAGACTCTAGGCGTTCAGGGACCCGTCGAGGCGTCGTGGCCCTTCGCTCGAACTCCAGAAAGCACGGGTGGCTCACTCCAAGGTAGGCCAACAGGAACGAGGCGTCCGGGTGGACTACGTAGTCGGTGCCATGGTAGTAGTACCCGGCGGACGAACGAGAGGTCGGCAGAAGGTCGAATACCTCGTATTCGTAGTCCTTTGTGTGGGCAGTCTCGGCGGATAGCGCTGCTGCGAAGTCGACTGTCCCGGCGTGGTGTTGCAGTTGGGATGCGATGGCCCGCAACGCGCTCCCGGCGTAGGTCTCAGGGTCTAAGGACGAAGGCTCGGCGCTCCAGCGATCAAGGATCTGGCCCACGGCTGCGCGGTCCCGGCGAGCAAGGTACGTTAATCCCTCATCGGTGAGGACATGGAAGGGCCCGTCCGCTCGCACGAGGCCACGCTGCATCAGGGAACGCAGCACCTGGTTCGCCCGGCGCCGGGTGACTCCTCCCATAAGTCCTGCGAGTTGCTCACGGGAGCACAGAGGCCATGCGGCCAGCAGGTCGAGCGCGTCCTTGTCGGCGCGGGTCAACTGTGCGGAGAGGGACAATGTCATCTGCGTGGAAGAGTCCGGCATGGTGGCGCGCACATCGGAGGGATACAACGTGGCGCGATTCGGCTTCGGGTACTCGCGGTAGCTTCTGTAGGCTCCGTTGAGTAGCCGGTCCGTCCATGCGATGATGCCTTCAAGGCTCGCGTCGGGATCGATCATCACTCCGGGGTTGTCTCCCCGGCCGGCGCCGCACTGCTGCCAGACGGGGGACCGCGCTCCTCCGGCAATGATGTCACCCTCGGTCGCGACGAACGTCGTGCGGTGTTCGGTCGGATCGCCCAGGGAACGGATCGCCCTGCGGGTGGCCTGGTCCGAGTAGGTCAGTACGAGCGTGACGAGGGGTTGCTTCCCGTAGCTCAGCCGCTCCGTGCTTCTCAGCCGGTACCGAAGGTTGGACGTGGGAAGGACAGGCCCCTGCCGGATCAGGCCAATGGTACAGCCCTTGGACAGCGTGAGCAGGGCGTCATAAGGTCCCTGGCGGTAGTGGTCGACTCTCACGGGCTCATTGTTTGGATCGACCTCGGCGACCAGAGAAGCCACTTGGTACAAGACGGCAATGGCGTCCAGCCGATCGGCAAGGAGCCAAAACCACTGCCTCGAAACGGGGTAGTTCCGCACAAAATAGTCCCGGCCCCGCGTGGCCGCGCCGCCGGAGGCGACTCCCGACCGCGTCGGGAAGTACCGGCGCTGTGAGTGAGGCCCTAGAGCGCTCAGGCGGTGCGCTATGGAGTCGACGAGTCCGCGCCCGACGAGCTTCTCTAGCCTGTCGCGGAGGGTCGACGCAGGGACTCGTCCAAAACTCGACAGCTCCCCCACCGTAGTAAGCGGGGTTGCGCATAGCAGCAGGAGAGTTTCCTCTAGTCTCTCCGGCAGCAGGCGGAGGCCGTCGAACTCTTGCCTCACAAGGTCGGCGATAAGCTGCCGTCTGGACACATCGAGCGCTGCCAACTTGCTTGAGTTGGAGACATCACCTGCCGCTCCAACCGAGTTCAGGACCGCATTGGGTAAAGCACGCCCCATTTGGCCGCGCTCTAGAAAACGCCAGAGGGTGTGTCGAGAGACTCCAAAGTCCTCGGCGGTTCGCTTGCGCCCATACAACAACACGTACGTGCGCACGTACTCTTTGATGGGATAGATGAGATTGCGGTCGATCAAGGTCGTTTTCCAAGTGAGAATGGGCTGACAGGGCGTATCTATCTAAGTTTCGTGTGTCGTCTCATCCGCCATTCCATGGACGGCTGCACATCAACAAAAGAACACATGTACCATAATATAGCATGGTGGTCCAAAATGTAAGTCCATTGGGAGGAATCCCTGTTATCGGGGCTACCGAGCCCCGGGGTAATCAGGGGAGATCGAAGAAGATGAGAACGGGGTGTGGAAGGCTGAATTCGGAAAACGTGTTGGGATCGGTGTGGAGGGCTTTGGAAACACTGGCGTTGACCAAAGCGATTTGACGATGTGGTGGCAGCTTGCAGGATCGATGGTTCCGAAGCGGAAATCGGCCTAAATGGGCAGGTGTGCCGCGTCAGAGGTAGCAATTCCACTCCGGTCCCCCTTCCAGCTCTACGGAACAGTGGCGGCTACGGCAGTAGGAAAGACTTCGGTTGGAGAGTTGGGAGGAATTGGATATCGCCGGAAACTCTAGCGGACAAAATGCAGGTTCTCACGCTGCTACTTCGCTATGTCGTGCTCTCTCCAGTCGGGCACGTGCACCGTCATGAGCGCCTTGAAGAGCTTCCCGTGGTTTGGAACCCGTAGGTGCAGCAATTCGTGTGCGATTACGAAGTCCTGGAACTCGACATCCTGATTGCCCAAGTCGGTGGCAAGGGTGATCGTGCCGACCGTCGAGCAGGAACCCCACTTGCGAGTCATGTCACGGACGCGGACGCGCGGCGCGGGGACGCGGAGGCGCTTCGACCACTGCTCGACGCGCTGCCGCAGAGCTTCGTGCCTATCGTCAGATGTCGGCATCGGCGCCTCTGCTCAGCAGTATCGCCAGGGTTTGGTCTACAATCCGGCCCCGGTCACCGCCGTCCACTTTCAACAACGGGTTGTACAGCGAGGTCCTTAGCCGTCGATGCTCGTCCGTGTTGACGGCGGCGTTGGGAAAGCGGTCCACAAGTGCCTGGGCCTCTTCTGCGAACTCCATCGCGCTCACACCGGCCGCCTGGAGGGCTGCGTCATCCTTCAGCATCCAGTACACCCCGAACGCCCTTGGGGGCAGGGTGCTGTCCCTTGCGGCGACGACAGCAGCCTCTTTCTCTTTGGCGAGGGCCTCCAGCATATCCATCGCCGCGAGGCCGGTTGTCGTGCGCTCTTCGAGGCCCTTCAGCACGGACTCTGCACGTTCCTTGAGGGGCCGCAGCACGGACTCCAGGGCGGGCTCGTTCTCTACCTCCGTCTGAAGGCCGCGCACCAGGTTGAATACCTTGGCCTCGTCCGGCCCCGACTCCTTCCGCAGAGCGGTAAGGGTGCGAAGGTCGAAGGTCACGGACTTGGTCAGATTGCCCAGACCGTACATCGCAGCCGACTCTTCCACGAGCTGCCGGGTCTTGTGCGCCAGTTCCGCTACGAAGTCGGGAGGATCGGTATAGATGCTGCGGAGGACGGTGTAGAGCTGGGTCAGACGTTTGAACGTGTCGACGTGGTCGCGCAACTCCGCGGACGGCGACAGTATCTCCCATAGGGCCTCTATCTCCTTGTAGGCCGAGAAGAACCCCTTGCGAGCGTCGGGATCGAGGAAGCGCTTGTACACGACCTGCTCCAATTGCTCGTCTGCGCCTCCTCCCGCGGCGGCATAAGCTGTTCGCGTCTCGGCCACTCCGCCGCCGTCCCCATAGTCCAGATAGCTCGCCTTCGCCTTGACGATCTTGTCCTGGAAGTCTCGCATCAGCAGATCCAGTTCCTCTATCGCGCCACTAATGTCGGACGAGTCGAACTGCAGGGCCTTCCGCAACTCGCGCAGGACACCGACGAAATCCACGATAAGGCCGATAGGCTTGCTGATGCCCCTCACGTCCGCGTACGGTCTGTTCACCCGCGCGATGGCCTGTAGGAGCACATGGTCGCGCATCGGCTTGTCGAGGTACATGCAGTACAGCAGCGGCGCGTCGAAGCCGGTCAGCAGCTTGTCGGTGACGATCAGGATCTTGGGATTCTCGTCCGCCCTCTTGAACATCAGGCGAACGTCCTTCTCTCGCTCCTCCGAAAGCTGAAGCTCGGCGACGAGGGGCCTCTCCACAACGTCGTTGGTGTTCTCCGAGTACACCGGCACGCTCCATTCGGGTGGCAGCAGCTTGTCCAGCGCCCGCTTGTACTTGGCGCAGGCTTCCCTGTTGACCGCTACCAGGAAAGCCTTGTATCCGAGGGGCAGCACGTTCTCCTGGAAGTGCTTGGCAACGAACGCCGCGACCTTCTCTACTCTGTCGTCGGCGGTAAGGAAGGTGCACAAGCCAACGGCCCGGTCCAGCACGCGGTTCAGTTCGTCGACGTCGGTGACGCCCTCCATCTGGGTCAGGGCGAAGAACTCCCTGTCGAGCTGGGCGGCGGGCACAGTCATCTCGCTCGGCGCCATCATGTGGCGGATGGGCAGCGTCGTCTCGTCCTCGATGGACTCGGCTATCGAGTACTTGTCGAGGTAGCCCTGATCGTCGTCGGCCCCGAATATCTTGAAGGTGCCCTCCCCGTGCTCCGTTCGCGCGATGGGCGTGCCGGTGAAGCCGATGATGGTCGAGTTGGGCAAGGCGGCCATGAGATACGTGCCAAGCTCCCTGGCAACGGAGCGGTGGGCCTCGTCGATGAACACGTAGATGTTGTCGCGGAGGTTGGCGTCCTTCTCGATGCCCTCGAACTTGTGGATCATCGAGATGATCAGCCCTCTCCTATCGGTAGCGAACATCTCCCGCAGATCGGCTCTGGAGTTGGCGCGCGAAACGGCGATGTCCTGCTGCTGCATGTCGCCGAGCAGCCGCTCCACCCATCCCGCAAGCTGGCCCTCCAACTCCGTGCGGTCCACTACGACCACGACCGTCGGGTTGCGGAACTCGTCTTTGGTCTCCAGGACGAGGCGGGCGGCGGTGAGCAGCGTGAAGGTCTTGCCCGACCCCTGCGTGTGCCACACGAGGCCGCGGCGTCTCACCGTCTCCGTGCAGCGTTCGACGATGCGGTCCACGGCGCGGCGCTGGTGCTGGCGCAGGACAGTCTTCCGCGTTTCGCCGTCCTCGACGTAGAAGAGAATCCAGTCGCGCAGGGTGCGCAGGAAGTCGGTCGGCTCGAAGAAGGACTGGACGGCGAAGCGGTAGCTCTCTTCCTGGGTCTCCTTCCACCGCGCCATGTATCGGGGGGACAGGTTCCAAGTGACGCCGTACCAGTAGTCGAGGAGGTGGGTTACGTTGAAGAGCTGCGCCGCGCCCATCAGCTCGGGCGTCTCGATCTCGTAGCGCCGCAGTTGGGTGACGCCTCGCTCGATGGCGTCGGCGTCCGTCGGGTTCTTGTGCTCGACGATGGCTACCGGCACGCCGTTGACCACGAACATCACGTCGGCGCGGTTGCCCTTGCGGGCCGGAGGCTTGAGCCGCCACTCCCATGTCACGTGGAGGGCGTTGGCGCCCGGTTCGTCGAAATCGATGAGCCTGACCTGCCGGTGGCGCCGCTCGTCCTCGTCGTACCACTGCCGCTCGCCACGCAGCCATGCCAGCATCTGCCGGTTGCCCTCGACGATCGGGGGAAGCGCCTGGATGTTCTCGACCACCGAGCGGATGGCGTCGTTCGTCAACCAGGGATTGAAGCGGCGCAGGGCATCTTCCAGCACGCCGCGAAACAGCAGCCCGGCCTCGCCGCCGCGCATAGCAAGGGCATCTGAAGGCGACAGGGGAGTCCAGCCGATCTCCTCCGCATGGCGGATCATCGGGAACTGGACGGAGCTTGCTTCGGATATGTTGAGTTCAGTCATCGCGCCCCTATCACGCCCCCTGCACGTACCTTTCACGTACCTATCGCGCACCTATCGCGCACCCTCCACGTACATTTCACGTACATTTCACGTACCTATCGCGCACCTATCGCGCACCCTCCACACGTCTCCATCGGGTCAATGGGCCGCGAGCCGTGGACGTGACTAGGCCGCTGTCTCGCAACTCCTCCAGCGTCGTTCGCACCTGACGCTCGCTGACGCCAGGACCCAAACGGGTGTGAATCTCTCGGCGTGTCAACCCATCTTTCGCATTGTCCAGCATGACCAAGATCTCCTGAAGCCGGGAAAGACTATGCCGGAAGCGCACGGTGACGGCCCCGCCCTCATCATCGATCTCGGGGACCGGAAGGCCGGCGTTGCTCGCTAGGTCCGCCATCTTCAGCGTCCCGCTGCCCCACTCCTCGATGATTCCGCGCCGGTAGAAAGTGCGGGCAATCAATGGGTTCCACGGGCGCGACTCATGTGGGCCAAACAGCTTCTCCGGCGTCAGGCCGAAGTGCAGAGAGCCGGAGGAGGTGACCTCCAAGCGGTCGTCGTAAACCGCTATGCCGACCGAGCCGCCGCCAATGGAGTAGTCGCGGTGGCAGAGGGCGTTTGCAAGCGCCTCACGTGTGGCCAGGGGCGGGTACAGGGGCTCGTCAATCCGCTCGAAGCTGTCCTGCTCGAACCGCCCGGCTATGGGCAGGCTCTCCCGTAGGAAGCGCTCCGCGTTCGAGAGGAGAGTGAAGGCGTTGCCGTTGAACTGGCGGTTGTCTAGGAACTCCATCCGGTCGACTCCCCGGAAGCGGGCGACGCGCAGGAGGCACTGCGGCATCTCGAACTCTAGCCGCTCCGCACTGCCGAACAGCACCGCCGCCGCACGAAGCAGCACCCCGTCACGCAGAAGGCCGAGACCGCGCAGCAGGTCGGAGGGGTCTCCACTTACAGGCTGCTCAAGCCGCCCTCGTCGGACTGCCTCTGCAACCGTCCGTCGAATCTCCGCCATGTCGAGGTCGTCAACCGACCATCCAACGGCGGGCTGGTTCTCCCAGCGCTGCTCGCTGTGCATTCGCTCGAAGAGCATCCGATTGTACTCGTCGGCGGACATTGCCAGCGTGGTGTTACCGACGCGGCGATATGCTCTGCCGCGATAGGAGTACGGCCTCGATGCGCCTTGGCCCATGCTGACGACGATGACCTCACGACCGCCGTCCACCGGGACCCGTTCGACCGTCGGAAATGCCGGAGGGTCGATTCGTTCAAGCTCGGCGCTTAGCTGCTCGATTGTGCGCTCGCTGACCTGCTGCCCGATGACGGCCCCGGTCGGTGTCACGCCGAAGAGCACCTGTCCGCTGCCCTGGTTCAGGAAGGCGCACACCGTCATGGTCGCTTCTCGGCGTGTGCCGGTCGTCTCCTTGAACTCCAGCGTCTCGGACTCGCCGGAGGCTGCGAGTGTTGAGATATGTTGAAGTGTCATGGGAAAGCTCCGCTAATCCTTATCCCATAGTGAGAGGCCGAGTTCGCCCGGCGCGGTGTTCTGACAGCGCCTCGTCCGCTAACCGTTCCAGCAAGTCATCCGACTCGGGCCGGGCAAACAGTTCCGCCCATTGCCGTTCCGACTCCAGTTCAGCCAGCAGGAAGCGAGCGAACTTGTCCTGTTCCATCCCCGGGAGTTCGGAAGCTCTCTCGAAGGCTTGCTGAAGAAGCTTGGTCATTTCGTTTTCTCCTTTCTCATCGAACTCACTTGCTGTCCGGCCACCACACCGGCCTGCGTTACGCCGAACGGCACATACCCGTCGCCCCGGGTCAGGAAGGCGCATACCGGTCACAGCCGCCTCCCGGCGCGGCGCGGTTGCGCCGCCCGCGCATACCATGCTACCATCTCTCCAAAGGTTCCCCCCCGATGATAAGAGCCCAAGGGGCTCTCTCCACTGTGGAGTAGTCGGGGGGGTCAATTTTTTTTCCTCAGTAGTAATAGGCAGTCCCGTTGCAGAAAATGTCGAACTCGCTCCGGACCGCCTCGCGGATTTGTTGATAAGTGTGGGTGTCCCCTTGCTCATGCTTTCGAAATATTGCCCAAGCGCAGTAGTCTGCAATCTGTATGCCGTAGTGAGATCGGGAATCGTGGTGCAGTAGCCGATATTTTGGACGTTCCGGCATCATTCTTGCCAGTACAACCTTGATCGCGCGCTGTATGGCTTGGCGTTTGCGCTGTATGGGGATGGTGTCAGTTATGATAATGACCTCGTCGTCAGTGGAGATTGGCGTCGCTCGGATCACGTACTTGACCAAGCGTCCCAACATCTCCGGATAAAAGCGCCGGTCCATCGTCAGAGCAGGGGCAGTCTTACGTTTCTCCACAATTACACTATCCACCCGCAAATCATCTACGTAACCAGCTATTCTTTTGATTACTCCGGCGCGAACGTGACGATTATCTTCAGAACAGTGAAAGTATTCTTGTTCCAGACCCCATTCAAGCAGATCGTATTTATATGATTCGAGTAGCGAGTTAATTCCGAATGGTCGCTTAATGCAAACACTGGTCAGCACGAAGTACTTTGTGCCTCTTTCGCTGAAATCCAAGTTGCCGGACTCATCCAGGAACATGTAAACCGTTCTGCTCATCTCCTCGCCTCATTGCCATCAATATCCAACCCCCTACCCGTATCTCTCCCGTCATCAGCTTTATGCAGCAACGCCTTGAACAACTCGACGAGCACTTCGACGTCGCTCTCCGGGCCGAAGTCCTCGCGCAGGGCCGAGCCGAAGATCGACAGACGCCGTATCCCGTGCTTCCGGCAGAACGCGGCGAGGGCGTCCTTGGGGATCGATACCTGTGAGTTCATTGCCGTCTCCTAGTACCCGGCACGCTCCGTTATCAGCGTGCGCCCGTTTGTCCGAGAATTTTTCCTAAAAGTGAGACATTGTGGGACATTTCTCTCGTTATCGTAAAGTTGGACGGCGAGACCTTGGCCGGAGGCGCTAGGGCTTTTATCTCGTCGGGCGTCATGCCGTGACCTACCTAAAATCGCCTGAGAAGCCTGTCATACTCGTGGTGCGGGCCAATCCAGAACCACACGATGTCGCCTCCTTCCAGAACGCCAAGGGCGCGATAGTCGATACTCACACGCACCGAATACACAGGGCGCCGTTGACTCACCCGCTTGAAGTCCAAGCTGGAGTGATTGGGGTTCGACGCAAAAAAGCGGTAGGACTCCCGGGCCTGCCGCTGCACATGATCCGGAAGGCGTCGATAGGCATCCCAGAAAGCACTCTCGGTAAACGAACGCACGTCTACAAATCTTCCGCAGTGAGAGGCCGAGTTCGCCCGGCGCGATGTTCCGAGAGCGCCTTGTCCGCTAACCGTTCCAGCAAGTCATCCGAATCGGGGCGCGCAAACAGTTCCGCCCATTGCCGCTCCGACTCCAGTTCAGCCAGTAGGAAGCGAGCGAACTTATCCTGTTCCGTCTCCGGGAGTTCGGAGGCTCTCTCAAACGCTTGCTGAAGAAGCTTGGTCATTTCGTTTTCTCCTGTTTCACAAGAATGCGGTAGTTCTGTCATCGCCAGCTGTGACGTCGTTAGTCATCATGAGTGGAATCGGGCGGCACGATGCGTTCGAGTTGTGCGATAAGCGCCGGCAGGTCTTCTCGAACAGTTCGCCAGACCAGACCAATGTCAACGTCGAAATAGGCATGTACCAACCGATTGCGCATCCCGACGATCTCGCCCCATGGAATGTCTGGCCGGCTTTCTCTCATACCGGAACTCACGTGGGACGCGGCCTCTCCTACGATCTCCACAGCTTTCACGATTGCGTTCTGGTGCAAGCGGCTGTTCTCGAACCGCGAATAGGTGATCCCGCCCGCAAACTCTACCGCGTCGCGGGCCGCCAGCAGCATGTCGAGCAAATAGGCGTCGTCACGTTCCATAGACCACCTCGGTCGATGCAAGGATAGACTTGCGGCGGATGTAGTTCCGGCTCTCTTCCACTTCCTCGCGTGTCACCAGGTCAACGTCTCTGCCAAACAACTCGGACAACTCCAACTCCATCCCGGCAAAGCCGAACAGACCGGGAACCCGGCCCTCCTCGAACTCGACGAGCACGTCGACGTCGCTCTCGGGGCCGAAGTCCTCGCGCAGGGCCGAGCCGAAGATCGACAGACGCCGTATCCCGTGCTTCCGGCAGAACGCGGCGAGGGCGTCTTTGGGGATCGATACCTGTGGGTTCATTGCCGTCTCCTAGTACCCGGCAGGCTCCGCTATCAGCGCGCGCCCGTTTGTCCGAGAATTTTTCCTAAAAGTGGGACATTTGGGGACATTGTGGGACATTTCCCTCGTTATTGTAAAGTTGGCCGTCCCGGTGGTGGCCCTGCACTCCGGCGTCTCGGACTCGCCGGAGGCGCTAGGGCTGTGATATGGTCAATGGCCATCTGCGCTCACTTCCTACCCGAAGATGTCACGCTTCAGTTCGTCGTACACGACCATCCCGGGCTCGATGAGTGGAGCGAGAGTGTCCCGCATGAAGGTCTTGGCATTGTTTCCGGGATTGGTAAGTTCCAGTATGGATTTGCATGAGTTGTAAATGTCACCACTGGCTGGCTTTAGGTCGTCAGGAGCATTTCCAGTCCTCTGGTTAAAGATACTCTGCTTTTCAGCCAAGAGGTCATCGGCCTTATAGGCCTTCCCTACTGAATGAGCTAGTGCCCGTAGAACTTCGTCGTCGAACAAGTAGGATTCCAGATTGCGCCGTGACAACACTCGGACGCCTCTATTCATCAACTCAGCGACTTCGTTAGGAGATGAGGAATCGCGGTCAACGAGCCTTACGACTTGAGTACCTTGTGTTAACACACCAAGCGCATGGGCGATGCCTCGTCGATCTTCAGCGACTTCTAGAGCATTCCCTCCTGGAATGAACTGGGTTTCTGGGAATTCGGCTTGAAAGATCCGCTCATAGCAACGAGCGTCATGTGAATAATTCTGTCCCGCATTTTGATTCATCGGCTCGCCCTCACATAACACTACACGTTCGGGCGCCACCAGCGCCGCCAAATCGCCAAGCGCAACCTCATAATTGGTGCTCCAAAATGTACGGTCAGGGACGTTGGGTTCAATTGCTACGGCCTCATCAAAGTTCCTTCCATCAAAGTCGAGAAACGCGACGCTGCCCGGGTCGGTGGCTTCAATGTCCCTCGCTCGGCGCATCATTCCGATGGAGTGTGTTGCCAGCATTAATTGGCAGTTCTCAGGAGTAAGTTCGTAGAGCACAGACAAGAGCTCGGCCTGTAGGCGGGTATTCATGTGAGATTCCGGCTCGTCGATGCAGAATACAGTGTGGTCGTAACTGTGCCGTGCGACGACTAAATCAAGAATCAAATCAAATACGGACTTCTCTCCTCCCGAGAGGTTTTTGAATGAGAACCGGTGACTGCTTCCCTTTGTGAACCTAAACGTTCCGTCGGTCATTGGATTTCCTAGACTGTTGAATTCCATATCGGGAAACAACTTCTGGAAGGGCTCCCGGATTTCGTCGGTTACCTCCTCACGAAACTTATCAAGAGTAGTTGACCCATCCCTACGCTCAAAGACATCCTCAACTGCATTACCAACCAATCTTTCATAATTCCTCCTTACTGCGGCATCATTTTCGATCATCCGTTGAATACGGACCTCATCAAGCAAGTCCCCGGTTCGGCGAAGCTGATTTATCTCGAATTCTGGATCATTTCTGTATGCGGACCTCATGTAGAACATTTTCTTATTGAATTGGGCGTCGGATGGGTCATAGTCATGGAATTCTACTTGGACTTGTTCATTCCAGTTGGAATTCACCGCGTTTCGTAAGAATTGTTTCACATGATAATCGGATTCCCAGTTGAACCCACGTCCCGACCTCGATTCGTGCCAGATATGCAGTGCGTCGAAAAATGAGGATTTGCCACACCCATTCGGACCAGCCAGCATGATGAGGCGTACCTTTTCTGGAATCCCCTGGACGGTTAAGTCGGTGAACCGCTTGAAGTCCTTGATCGTGACGCTCTTGATTTTCATACTCTACTCCCTACTGGCTCACCTGCCTCGGTGACTGCTCTAGTGTGGCGGAACAACATTGAAATGCCCAACTCCCCTACCCGTATCTCCCCCGTCATCAGTTTGTGGAGCAGCGCCTTGAACAGCTCCTCCAGGACGGCGCGCTTGCGGCGGTGCAGGTCGATCTTGCGGTCGATGGCGTCGAGGATGGCGACGATCTCGCGCTGCTCATCCAATGTCGAGGGACTGGGGAGCTTGATCTGTTCGATACGCACCAGTGCGAGTTTTGGCTGTGCATTCGTAGCTGTAGACTGCGCCATCTGTGCTTGGCATGTATTCGAAGCAAGCGCATACATAAGGAACCGTGCCATAACATTGCCATCTGTTATAGAAATCCTAGCAGCGTTCTCCGTCAAATTCGCACCATCAAGGGTCTTTGGAACCTGTCCTACGAGACCGATGGTTCCGGCAATCGAGATGTAAACATCGTCGCTAGAAATAGTGTAGCGGGAAATCACAGACTGGTACTCGTTTGGCACAAAGAGCACCTCTTTGACGTTCACCCCATGGTCATTGAAGTCGGTCACCCGGACATACGGCTGTCCTGTGTCCTCATCGGTCAGCGAAATCCCTTTCGGCATTCGCTTCCCACCTTTCACAGTGGCAATGGAGGCAACCGTCACAGGCTCCCAACTCTCCGGCACCAGTCCGATCTCCGTCTCCTTCTGCGCCTCACTCCGCAGGCCGCGTGTGAACAGGGTCCGCATTGCGGCGTGTTTCAGGGCTTGGCCTTCCTCAATCAGCGTCTCCGAACGCTTAATTGCTTCATGGACAAGCCAAAGCATATCAGCGAGTCGCTGCTGCTCTTCCAATTCGAATGCCGGCGCTTCAAACTCTTGTATGTGCGCCCACGAGGTTCTTGGATGCTGAACGCCTGTCGTTCCAGCGACGGCATACTCAAGGAAGCTCGGAGAATGGACAACCGTAGCAAGGAATCTCGCATCCACGCCCGTTTTCGCACGGAGTACGAGCAGTTCCGTGGTGCAGACGCCGGCTTCATCGGCGAGAACGGCTTTGTCCAAGTACGGGCGAAGTTTTCCGTACAGCACGTCACCGGGTTGGAACGCCGACGTGTTGCTCCTCATGTCGGCAGCTTGTCCCCCGCCGATGCGCCCGAGCCGACCCGGGGCGAGGTGTTCAAGGCCAAGATAGAGCGCGTCGGGTCGGGCGCCGGGCCTTACCGGGTCGGCAACTAGGTCGCACAGTTCCGCAAGGCGGACGGTCGCGCCGTTCATAAAGCCAACCTCTTGAGCTTCGAGAGAACTGCTTGAAGGTCTGTCGAAACCACTGCTTCCTCGGAAAGAATGGCCTCGAATCTCCCCACAATGTCGCCTATATCAGCATCATCGGCTTTGTCCGCCTGCCCTACCCACCTACTCGGACTCAAATTATAATCGGCCTCCACCGCCTGCTCGCGGGTGATGACGGCGACCTCGCCCTCCACCGGCTCGCCTTTCAGGAAGGAAGCCGCTATGGGGCGGATGTCGTCCTGGGGGATGTAGTTTTTGGGGCGGCCCTTGCCGACGCGCTTGCCGGCGTTGACGAGTACGATCTTGTCCCTGCGGGCCTCCGGCTTGCGCTTGGACAGGACGACGATGATGCCTGCGGCGCTGGTGTTGTAGAAGAGGTTGTCGGGCAGGAGGATGACGCCGTCGATAAGGTCGCCCTCGACGAACCACTTGCGGATGTTGCGCTCGCGGTCCTCGTGCCTCGCGCCGGAGCCGCGCGTCACCGCGCCGGTGTCCAGCACGACGGCGGCGCGCCCTCGCTCGTTGAGGCAGGCGAGGGTGTGCTGGAGCCATGCCCAGTCGCCCTTGCCGGTGGTGACGCCCCCGGCGGCGCGGAAGCGGTCGAAGGGGTCGTTCTCGAAGGTGTCGGGGTTGAAGTCCTGGTTCCACATGGGATTGGCGACCACGATGTCGTGGCCGGTGATGCGGCCCGCGGCGTCCTTGAACTTGGGGTTGATCATGGTGTCGCCGCGCTCGATCTGCACCTCCATGTCGTGGATGATGGCGTTCATGTGAGCGACGGCGTAGCTGTCGGCCTGGAGCTCCTGCCCGTAGAGCTTGAGGGGAATCTTGCTGGTGGGGTCGGTCTCGCGGGCGACGAGCTGGAGCTTGATGAGCAGCCCCGCCGAGCCGCAGGCGTAGTCGTGGCACGTCTCGCCTGGACGGGGGCGCATCAGGTGGGCCATGAGGAAGCCGACCTCGGTGGGGGTGAAGAACTCGCCCGCGCTCTGGCCGGAACCCTCGGCGAACTTTCTGAGCAGGTACTCGTAGGCGCGTCCGAGGAAGTCGGGCTGCACGTCGGCGAGGCCGAGGCGGTAGCGGGGGTCGGAGAAGGTCTCGACGACGGCGGCGAGGCGAGCCGGGTTGAGGTCGCGCTCCCCGTTGCGCTCCGATGCGAAGTCCACGAGGTCGATGACGCCGGCGAGAGTGGGGTTGTAGCGCACGACGGCGCGCACGGCACTGGTCAGGTGCTCGCCGATGTCCCTGGGTCGAGTGCTCCGTCCCCGGTCGTCGAGGGGCCAGTCGTGGGCCTCCCGTCCGCTGACCACGCTCCATCGGGCCTCCGGCGGCAGGTAGAAGCGGAGCAGGTCGTGGTCGCTCTCCGCGATCTCTTGGGCTATCGACCTGTCCCCGAACTCTTGGGCCAGCCGCTCGATCTCGTCGTCGAAGACGTCGGAGAGGCGCTTGAGGAAGAGGAGCGGCAGCAGGTAGTCCTTGAACTTGGCCGCGTCCTTTGCCCCGCGAATGGAGCACGCGGCGTCCCACAGCATTTGCTCCATGGGCTTGGTGGTGGGAACGTCCGCCTTGCGCCGCCGGGACCTCCGCCGGGTCACACGGGCCGCGGACTCGACCTCGTCGACCGATGGCTCACCTGCGTCGATGCCCGCCTCGACCGCGAGCGCGGCGATGGCCGTCCGCGCCGCCTTCTGTGGCATCGTTACTCCGCCCTCCCACCGGTTTACGGTAGCGAACGACACGCCAAGCCGCTCGGCAAGCTGCTCCTGCGTCAGGTCCAGCCTCGCACGGATGGCTTGAAGGGTTGGACTGATGGACTGTCGGTCTGTTATATTTGGCATGTTTGTAGTATAGCCGCCTATCCACAAGGGGGTCAACGGCAGGTCACATCAATCCCTGTCGGACTTGAATCCTGTCGACTTCCAGCCACAGTGGTGGTTGAGCGTTCCCTCGTTCGCGGGCTGCTATTCAGGACTCCATTTGTTGTTCGACCGCTATGTGTGGAGACTTGGGTTGCTGAGGAAACTCAAACTCATCCAGCTACCCGATCTCAATGGTAGATGGATTGGTGAAGTCAAGTCTTCCTACAGCCAGGATGGTCGCGCCCATTCGGTTTCCGTTGTCATCCTACAGCGATGGTCCAAGATACTCGTGAGGTTGGAGAGTGAACATTCTCGCTCTCGGAGCATTTCGGCCAGTCTGAGAACCGTCGATCTGCCCAACCCAGAGTTGTCCTACCAGTATGTGAACGAGCCTAAGTCGAATGCTCCGGGCACAATGGAGATGCACCGTGGTACGGCAACTCTAGAACTCACCGGCTCAGGGCTTGAGGGCGACTATTACACGGGGCGCGGAAGGGGAGAGGTTGGAACAATTAAGCTCAGCAAGGCATGACCCAACGACTTCTGTGACAGTATCGAGAGCGGGGAGGTAAACCTGTACATTGAATCCTGTACTTCAACATATGCTGGAGGACTATACCGATGATGTGCTCGATGGGCTGCAAGAGGCATTCGAAAGGCCCATTCTGAACTTCAGGCGAGACCTATATCCCTCGCTGTCCTTGCTGGATTCACGGATTCCGGGAATTGGGATGCAGTATGCGGTTTGGAGTGAGACAACACCACACTACCCCTTCTCCCAGGAGTTTGATGGAGTGGTCAGACCTCTGAGATACATTCCCTACAAGCTCGCATCGGGCGCTTCGTTCAAGATGATGGCGCGGGGCATGGTCGCGAACTCAGGGGGGCATCTCGAGGAATGTGTGAAGGAGCTTTGCAGGGCCAGAGGTATTCCAGACAGGCGCTATAGTCACGTCCCCTTGGGAAGCCTGGCCAACCAGGGCTATATCCGCTCACTCTTGGGCGCAACGCTTGCTGACTCAATCAGCGAGTTCTGTCACATTTCTTGGAATCAGGCCAAGCACCTATACTCGGATGGCTATCCGAAGTCGGTCATCTCAGTTGAAGATGCGATTGGAAGCTACTTCGTGGTGAGAGCGCTGGGAGCGGAGGTTCTTGTGGTCGCCGGCAGGATGGATGCTCTCATCAAAGCAATTGAAGATGCCTTGCATAATGGTAGGTTCTACGTCACGGGAGAGTTGCCAAGGGTCGTGGATGACGACACGCCGTGGTCCGCAAGTGACATTGACATCGCAGATGAAGACGATCCGCAGGAGTAGTAGGCTTGGCAATTACTTGGTGACAGTTTAGGACCCGAGGGACGAAAGCTTCCATCGCAGTGGCATAGGGGTGTCGCGTATTTCCCATCTGGAGTCCTAGTGTCCTGAATTGTGTAAGTTCACGACATAATTCAGAGTGCCCTTCGACGGGCTCAGGGCGAACGGGATAATCAAAACACGTTCGTGGTGAGCTTGTCGAACCACGAAGATCAGGTCCAACACACATCACATCAATCTTAGGAACTTACAATTCGGGACACCAGGAGAGCCTGCAGGTGTACGTGAAAGGGACCACCGACACTACTGCTCTGTGCCGAGACGTGTTCGGCGGCAAGATTTCGCTGCCGAAGGCCGACGCAACATCCATCATCCTCTCCAGACGGGGTAGCGAGGCCTTCCACATGGGCTACCGCGGTCGCGTGTTACAGACGCCCATGAGGTCCTGTTCCTTTAGGGCCTCTCGGACCAAGTCTGACATCTCTCCGTTCAGCGGGCGTTTTGGTGTGCTGGCCAGACGCGCGAGAGGTATATGCTGCTGGCCGTGTTAGGCGATGCCGGCCATACTGGCTTGGTTCAGAACCGCGTTTAGGAAGTGCAGAGCTTTCTTGCGGTTCAAGTACGGATGTGCGAATTGGTTGCGGTAACTGCGCAGGCAGCCATAGCAACTCGAATCGCATCCGCAATTGCCGACGAGCCGGTCCCGGGCCGCGTCCAGCATCCGCCGGAACACGCGTGGGGCTCCCATCTGGGCGACCAAGCCAGCACCGCCGGGCACGTTGTCGTATAGCACTATGGCGGCCTCTTCCGGCAGGGCTCCCCCGGTGACGGTGACGTTCAAGTCTGCGTCTGGTACGTCCATTGTGTCCGCCGCGCCGAGCAATATGGCGTAGGCGAGCGAGTAGGCATCCCACTCGGCGGTAAGACCCGGAAAGCGTATCCGCACGACGTCGGTCACCAGTTCATGGCCGAGCGAAAATCGCTCCAGAATACCACTGCAGGTAGACTCTTCCGGCGTCTTGTGCGCCCCCTTCGGTTTGGTCATGTGCCTTCCACAGGTTCGACAGATATAGAAGCCGGCCCTGTCCTTTCCCTCACACAGAACTACCAAGCTCCCCGGCTGTGCCTGTGTCACCATGATAGTCCCCAGCATCTCCGTTTCGAGGGGGTCCCTGTCGAATCCCCGGAAAAAGGGGCGGGTCGTGTAGAGACGCTGCGGCCTCCTACGCGGCTCTTTAGGTTTCTCGAACAGCGGAGTTACGAAGCCAAAAGCAGGTTGTAGGTACTGCCTGGGGAAGCGATCAGCCTCGTTTGACTGTTCGAAGGTCCGCGCGTCATCGTACTGGTAGCTCTTGACTAGGAACTGCTTCCCGGGGATCGTCTTTACGCCGCAGGACTCCCATTCTTTCTTGTTGGCCACGACCTTCCCACCGGGGGCGTACTCCGCGATTGCCTGTGACAGGTCGCGCTGCAGGGAGACGCCATTCGAGTCCCCTCGTCGCGGGTGGGTGTCCAATTCCACCACGTCGACCGGGAATCCGTACTTCGGGATGATGGCCTTACGGGACAAGAATTCCAGCGTCCCCTCACCGGCAATCGTGTTCCTGCGGTCGGCCAATTGCCCGATCTTCCAACCTGCGGTGCCGGGCGTTTGGCTGAGTTGGGAGATATCTTCCTGGATACGCAGATAGTCGGCGGATACTTCCGTCTGCGCTACAGCAAAGCGGCTATCCGGCCCTGCAATGGTTTCGATCCATCCGCCGTGGTCAAGGTCTATTCTATCGTGCATTTCCAGCGGCACGATCCGGCGCAACGACTCATCCAACGTCTGATTGCCCTCACAGAACCGTCTCAGGTCGGAGATGGCGCTGGGGTTCTCCCAATCGCCGATGAGTGTGCTGACGTTGTCGAACCTGTGCAGGTTCTGCGGGTGCCGGAAGAAGGCCGACAAGGCCGCGGCCGCCACATGCCTGAGGATGATCTTGTCGTTGGTCATCCGAAGGCGCGGCGGCTGAATGGCTCCTTGGATGACGCGCCGCTCAGGGTCGTCATAGTGGTAGAGGTCGTGGGGGTTGCGTCGGCAGTACGTCAGTGCGAAGCCCGGCTCCTCACGTCGTCCGGCGCGCCCCGCGCGCTGAGTGTAGTTGAATGGCTCTGGCGGAACATTGCGCAAGAATACGACCTCAAGATCGCCGAGGTCGACGCCGATTTCGAACGTGGTGGAGGAGCTGAGCAGGTGGATACGATCGGCTTTGAACTGGTCCTGTCGCCTTCTGGCCTCGTCGCTGTCTATCTGGGCGGTGTGCTCCTCCGCGCGGAGCTCAGCCGGAAGGTCTGCCCGATACAATATGCGGTAGTGGTTCCGGTCGAGACGCTCCTGATCTGCCACCTTCAGACTGCCGGGGCACTTGTTGCGGGGACAAACGCCGCGTATGTCGTGGGCGGTGACGCTAGCGCAGGTGTCGCACTCGAACATCTCACTCAGCTCTGCGAGCTTGATGCGGAGCCAACGGGGGTTGAGGCGAAACTCGCCACTCCCATTGGCGCGCAAGAGTATGTGGTCGTCTTCCGATAGCACACGGCGGTCATGATCGCGGATCGCGTCCCACAAGGCTTTCATGAGCTTGACCGCGGCTTCCGTCTTCTCTTTCTTGGAAAGCCCGCTACGGGTAAGAAGCCTGTCGAGGAAGTGTTGAACGACCGCCGAGCGGTTGCCGCCCCACTCAGAAACGTTCTTGCGCCGCTGCGGTTTTGTCCGGCTGAACGCCACTTGCGCCCGTTCGGGCGACACATGGTCCCACTGCGGGTAGGCCGGGTCGTCAGGCAGGGCCACCGCATACCGCAGCCGCAGGATGTCCAAGAGGTTCTGCACCAGTAGGTACGCTTCGCCACTCGTAAAGTTCCAAGGAGGTGACAGCATCGACTGGGGAAGAGCAAGTCTTTCCGGGAGCTTGACTGTCCACTTGGCTAGGCCGACGCCCGCAAGCGAGAGCCTTCTCTCATCGGTCACGGCCTCACGAAGAATTGCCGTCAGCACTCGGCGCGTCTTTTGTTCCCGTGAGTCAGCCGCACTGAACAGCCCGGCACCTTCCCACTGTCTGGACAGACGGTTCTGCAAGTCGTCGATTGACAAGCCTTCGGGATCGATGGGTCCCTCCTGCAATGCCCGCAGCATCAGATTGCGGTCACGAAGTTTGTCGTACGAGTCCTGAGCGTACCAAGCGAAGAATGCGGCCTCCTGGCGGCTGTCGGCGAACGCCAGTACCTTGCGCCCATCCTCTGGCAACAACTCGTGCAGGGCGGTCGCTATCACAGCGTTAGGGCCATCTGACCCGTGTACGATCTCCTGCACTGGATCTCCGATCCCGCCGCGCTGGTAGTCGCAGGCCTCGCATTTCTTTAGCTGGTCGCGATTGTCTCCATGAGACTCACACTTCTTGACGTCGATCGCGGCCACACATTTGCAGTTGAGACCAGCCTGCGAGAGACTGCCGCAGACGCGGCACAGCATATGTGTGCCTTTATCACCGGGCTTGATCGGGAGGTAGTAGTCGACGCCAAAGTGGGGCTGGCTTGGGTCTCGGCTCGCCTCGACCAAGTGGCCAGCGTCTTCTCGACCTACGTAGTAGTGCTGCCCACACTCGCGGCACAGTGCGATCTCCAAGGGCCGTGCGGTCGAGCCGTCTTCCGTTTCCCCCTGCTTGCGGTTAAGGACTACCTTGTCACTCCCTCCCTCGTGGATCAGGAATGCACCTTCCAGAGCGCGCATGAAGACGTGGTAGCGGCGCGGGGCCGCTTCCTCGCCAAACTGGGGTTCGTGCTGTCCGAAGACAACGCTCGGCGTGGAAAAAGGCTCGCCAAAGAGCTGTTCAGCGAATTCCCCGACCAGCCGCCGATCTTCTTCGCCCTCTCCCGACGCGATCGTTGCGCTCGTAGCGATACAACGGAAAGGGCCTTCCCTGCCGCCTTCGCGAAGCCGCTGCTTGAGGCGCCGGACGAGCATCCCCATCTCCATGCCCCTTGCGCCCCGATACTGGTGTGCCTCGTCCAGCACGATAAACTTCCAGTGTGAGCCGCGGCCGTCGTCGAACAGTGGGCTGTCCTCGGGACGTATGAGCAGGTACTCCAGCATAGAGTAGTTGGTCAGCAGGAGGTGCGGAGGATTGGCTCGCATCTCCTCACGGAACACCATCTCTCCGGGTAGCCGTTCCTCTTCACGCTCGGCAGCGTTACGCCAACGATCGCTCTTGTTCTCAGGAGTCTGGCCGATGTACTGACCGAAGGTTGGCGCAAAGCCGGAGTCACCCTCCTCAAGTTGTCCACAGATCTCCCCAAGCCGCCGTCGCTGGTCGTTGGCGAGGGCGTTCATCGGGTACAGGACCATGGCCCGTACCCCCGGTTCTTCCAACTGCCCGTCGAGGTGCTGCCGGTACAAGTCGAACAGGATTGGGTAGAGGAAGCTCTCGGTCTTGCCGCTTGCGGTGCCGGTAGCCACCACGACGTTCAACTCTTCAGCGAACGTGGCGCGAACAGCTCGTTCTTGGTGTGCATATAGTGCTCGGTCGAGGAGCGCCTGCATCAGATCGGCGCTCCGGCCGGGGAAGAATTCCTCTGCCAACTCCCGGCCGGACGCTCCTGTGCGAAACTCCCGCTTTGGCTCGGGGAATGGTCCCTTTAGGAGATCGTAGCTCCGCAGCGTGGAATCGAAGGACGCCCGTAGCCCCGGCTCCTTGAAGTAGAAAGACGTCTTAAGATAGCTCTCGTATCGGCCACGAATGAGGCTCCGCCATCGGGCGATATCTGTGCGGTCGGGCATACCTTTTGACCTCGTTCAGGGTGTCGATGTTGGCACTATGTCCGCTGCGACGATCCCCTTCTACTGTGATAGTCATGAGCGCGCCGCGTCCGCCGACTGCGGCTCTTCTAAACCGCTGGCGCGTAGTTAGGGTCGTTGTTGAGAATCCTCTCGATGACCCTCGGGGACAGGTCAAGCTTACTGGTGGGCCACCGGTTGTTTAGTTCGTCGCTGATCTCTTGTGCAGTTAGGGGCCGATCATATTCGGATAGGACCACGCGGAACACCGCATCCTTGAGAAACCTGCCGGACGCTAGGTAGTCGGCCGTTGAGGCGCAGCATTCGCGTACTTCCTTAATGTGCTTCCCCAAGCTCGTGTGAGAGGCGGAACACTCGTTCTCCGTCAACTGATGCCTGGGGCACTTAGTACGCACGACCAGAGTGTACAGCGCTGCACCACGCCTAGCAACGTCAAGGTGGTATCGGCGCAGAGGGTTCTTCACCACAAGCGGTTGCTTTGGAACCTGCGGCAGTTCCAAAACAGGAGTTTTCTCTGGAATACGCGGTCTGGCCGGACTCCTCCGACTCTTTGGCCCCCTTCGTCCTCGCCGAGCCCTGCCTTCTCTCTGGACTTCGCCGCGCCTCCGATCCCGCCGTCTCTGCTGATCTCGTAGCGATTCTGGTCTGGGAGGGGGAGCGTCGGGAATGACGCGAATCAACTCTATGTCATCTCCATCGCATCGAATCTTCAGACTGACGTTCCTTGTTGACGGCCTTTCGATCTCTTCGTAGTCGACGAACGCAGCAAGCGGCAAGATCACGCGGCGCGAATTGCCCTCGACTCTTTGGGCAGGGAACGATTGGACTCCGTCCTTGCCGAAGTCGAACCCTGCACGCACCTGTTTGACGTGGGAAGGCAACCGAAGAGCTATCCCTATCTCGGCCTGACTCTGCTCCCTGAACTCGTCTCGCGACATCGGTACCGGACGATCGCGCCAAGGGTCGGCGTCCTCGCGGGGGCGGACCAGTCTCCACCAGACGCGGGGCAGCCTGATCACCACGTCCGGCCCGCCGGGGCCTAGCGACCAGGTCGTTTCGTCCGCTTCCGGATGCGGAGCGACGGTCACGACTCCTCCGGTCGCAACGGTCACGTGATCGTTGGCGGTCATCAGAGCGGCTGAAACGGCCGATCCATCGACGCCCACAAGCTTCAGAGAAGTCGGTGAGTGACCCTCCAAAGACGGGACCAGTATCATATCCCGTGAGTACGATTCGTTGTTGACCCGTATCTCCTGCAGATCCACACAGTATCGGAACTCACCACTGTCCACTAATTCGACGCTCTTGTCATACACGCGAACGAAGAATCTTCCCTGACGCCTGCCCAGGACATCACTAAGAGATTCCTCGGCGGGCCTGAAGTTCTGACCCTCCCAGCCGCTATGCGCCTCTTCCCCCACTCGTGCCCAGACAACGCCATCCGCTGGCTTCAGCACGGGCGAAGCACCAACGAACAGATCGCCCTCTTCAGAATCGTCATGGATGCACTTACCTTCCAATTCAAATCCAGTCCTGGCTAGGGAAAGGGCGTGCTCTTCAAAGCCGCCAAAGTCGTTTGGCTCGCTGTCCTGGCCTTTGTAGAAGAAGTGAACGGTGAAGTCGTCATCTACACAACTCTCTGGACTAACTGGAACGCGGCCCTTGCGGGTCCACTTGCTGGGGACGATAACGACAAAGTGTCCTCGGGCAACGCCTCTAACCCTGCGTCCATCCCCTTGCCACTGGTTCGGCAGCTTGAAAACCAAAGGAGCATTGTCGAACAGTTGTATCTCATCACCGTCGCCATCGTCATACTCGATGACGATGCTTCCAGAGAAAGATAAAGGGCTGTACTCACGGTTCTTGACGGATAGCTCTTTGTCACCTTGTAGCACCCTCTCAACCTTGCGCTCCTGAGGTACAGACAGAACAATCTCCCATTGCCATGACCCGATAGGCTTACGACAAATCAACTCCGACTTGGGAACGAATGGCCTTGGCTCATCACCGGGAGATTCCCCGGGACGACTGCGAGATCCGCGTCGTCCACCATGTCGCCGCGGAGCCCCTTTCCGATTCTGCGAAGGCCCGACTGGCTCATTAGGTTTCAGGCTGTCGTCGTCGTGTGGTTCGTTAGGCTCGGGAGGTTCAGGGCTGGCGTCGTGTGGTTCGTCCTGCTCCGCAGGTTCAGGATTGGCGTCGTCGGATGGTTCGTCAGGCTCGGGAGGTTCCAGACTGTCGTCGTCGTGTGGTTCGTCCTGCTCCGCAGGTTCAGGGCCGTCGTCATGTGGTTGGTCATGTTCCGCAGGTTCAGGACTGCCGTCGTCGGATGGTTCGTCAGGCTCGGGAGGTTCAGGGCTGTCGTCGTGTGATTCGTCCTGCTCTGCAGGTTCAAGATTGGCGTCGTTGGATGGTTCGTCCTGCTCGGGAGGTTCAGCAGGGCTGTCGTCATGTGGTTCGTCCTGCTCCGTAAGTTCAGGACTGTCGTCGTGTGATTCGTCCTGCTCCGCAGGTTCAGGACTGCCGTCGTCGGATGGTTCGTCAGGCTCGGAAGATACAAGGCGGTCGTCTGGCGATCCGAGTAGTTCCACAGTCTCAGAGCCGTCGTCTCGTGAATGACCCGCTTCCGTTTGCTCAGGACCTGCGTCGGATGACTGGTCGGGCTCCGATTCACAAGGTTGTCCAACTCCACGAAATCCGGTAATTCGGTGCCAGACCGACATGAACCACTCTGATAAGTTCACTTCAATTGACCTTCTTGCCAAAAGTCATGGGCGATTGTACAGGAAGTAGGGAAAATGAGAGTGAGAGACGATACAACAGGAGCGATATAGGTGATGCTTCAAGCTCGATAAACCGTAGGAGATCCGGTGGCAGTCGAAGTTTCTGATCACACCGAGGAAGGCGGCGTTGATGCGAAAGAGCTGGACTTTTATTCTGATCTCCTCTTCGTGAGACTCTACTCAATGGGGAGCTGGGGTGGCGGAGCAAGAAGCTTGGGTACAGCCTCAGAGTGAGCCTCAATGTGAGCCTCAATGTGAAAGTTCTCAATTTTGTTCAGTCGGGTGAACTACCATTATTGTCAAGTGTAGTTCTATTTACAGCAAGAACCGCCCGGAAAAAGTAAGTCGTCTGGGATTCGAACCAGGCTTAAGCTCATTCGCACTATCCGCTAAAGCGCTAAAGCAAGACTCAGATTGATATTTCTGCCTCTGAGTACAGTTGAGGCCAACTGATGTGACGGACAGCCTAGCGGGCACAAGATCTCGGCGTGAGACAAGGTGGTACGACGCGATACAATTGGGGGCGGAACAGTCTCTGGCATTCTCAACGGAGTTGTGGTAACGCTTGTGGGAAGTGATGGCCATATTCCGCTAATTCGTAGCTAAATCCTAGTCCCCCCAGCTCCACCACTTTCTCCCTTTCCCACTCATTCCCCGTCTGTCTCTTTTGTCTCAGTAAACTCCGTATCCGTAGTTATATCGAGTGTCAATAAGGCTCGATTCGTCCAGGCTAGGCGTGCCCGTCAGGATGTCGGCCATGGCTGTCCTCCCCCGCAGTTGGCCGCACCCATGCCGCTTGCCCGCTTGACCGCGCCGCAGAGCGTTCCGTGGACTCCCTCAATCACCCAGCCCGCGAAGACTCTCGCCCACCGCGCGGTAATCCACCCCTTCTCCCTTGAGGGAGAGGCTCGGCGCGTTTCCCCTTCCTTTAACTAACGCCTCCATCATTTCCCCTTCTCCGTAATTAATCTCTACGTTATTGTCCCAAATTGAAGAATATGCTATTGACAAGTGATTCTAAATGCAGTAATAGTATATGGAACTCGGTGATAAGGCACTTGATGATAAGGCATTGGATGAGATGGGCATCGGAGGCTTAGGCAACGGTATGAACGAGAAGCCAATGTATGAGAACAGCATCACCGGGAGGCCGAGGCCGCTCCGGGCTCAGGACAGGGTTGCCCGGATACTCGGGCCGCGCAAGGGCCTGGTGGTGTTCCTGCTCATGGTCGCGGTGGTCGCGGCCTTCTCTCCCCTCGCGCAGAACGTTGCTGCCTCGTCGGCGCCCGGCTCCGTCGGCTCCGTCTCCCTCAGCCGCTCCGACGGCTCGGTGAGCGCATCCTGGTCTGCCCCGTCCGGCGCTACCAAGTACCACGTCACCTACAGCACGGACGGCGGCGGGAGTTGGCACGCTCCCGTGAGCGACCACAGGAACGTTCGCGGCACCAGCCTCACCTTCAGCGCCGACAACTCCAAGACGTATATGGTCGGCGTCCGCGCGGGCAACGATAACGGCTGGGGCCCCTGGACCAACTCCTCGTCATCGGGGCCGTACACGCCCCCCAAGCGCGATCCCACGCCGACTCCCGAGCCCACCAAGACCCCGACTCCCACGCCGAAGCCGAGCCGCTCCCTCAGCTTCGGGAGCCACACGGTCGCGGACCAGTCCTGGACCAAGGACACGGCCATAGGCACGCTGAGCCTGCCCGCCGCCATCGTAAGCTGTGACGGCGTCTGCACGACCATCGTCCCGGAAATGACCTACACGCTCTCACCGGGCCTCCCCACCGGAGCGAGCTTCGACGCTACCGCCCGCACCATCAGCGGCACGCCCACGGCGGAGGCCGCGAGCGCCACGTACACCTACACCGCAACCGCCGACGGACACACCGCCGCCAGCCTCACGTTCAGCATCGCGGTGAATGCGCCGCAGTCGACTGCCGGGGCCGCTGTGGAGCCGCAGAACGCCGACCTCTCCTTCGGGAACGCCAGCATCGCCGACCAGTCCTGGCATAAGGACGATGCCATCACCACCGTGACCCTGCCCCAAGCCACCGGCGGCAGCGGGAGCATCACCTACGGGCTGTCAAGCCTGCCCGCCGGGCTGTCCTTCGACGCCAGCGCCCGCACCATCAGCGGCACGCCCACGGCCACCAGCGCCAGTGCCACCTACCGCTACACCGCCACAGACGGCACGGACACCGTCATGCTGTCGTTCAAGATCGAGGTGCTGGAAAAGGCTGCGATAGGCTGCTCCAGCCTGAAGTCGAGCATCTCGGTCAGCGCATCGACCAACCCGTCGCACACGCTATACGCTCTTGCCCTGTCGATAAACTCCGCCAACGGCAGCGCGGACCAGGCGAAAATCGAGTGGAAGAAGAAGAGCGACAGCACCTGGTCTGAGAGAACGGTGGACGCCAACATATCGAGCGCGGCCATCGAAAGCCTTGATTCGAGCACCACCTACGAGGTGATGTTTTCCATAAGGTTCGACTCAAGCCACCTCGACTTCGGGCAGTGCGGCTGGAAGTCCTCCGACGTCGCGGAGGGCACGACGGCATCGCCGGCGGTGCCAAACAAGCCGAACGCGCCCACGGTGGCCCAAAACGCCACCACCCCCAAGACCCAGCTAGACGTGGACTGGACAGCGACCTACGGCGCGCCCAAGGTCAGCGGCTATTTCGTGGAATACAAGAAGAAGAGCGAGACGAACTGGATACAGTGGGGCAACGAATACAGCAGCAGCAACGCCCTGGAAACGACCATCACCGGTCTGACCGAGGGAACCACCTACCAGGCGCGGGTGCAGGCAAAGAACTCCCAGGGCAACAGCTCCTGGTCGGACCCCGGCGAGGGGAAGACGCAGGACAAGAACGTGGACCCGGAGTTCTCCGCGGACACGGCCACGCGCTCCATCGCCGAGAATTCGGCAGCGGACACCGCTGTCGGCGCGGTAGTCACCGCCACCGACACCGAGAGCGACACGCTCACCTACTCCCTGAGCGGCACCGACGCATCCTCTTTCACCATCGACAGCGCCACCGGCCAGATAAAGGTCGGGTCCGGCACGACGCTGGACTTCGAATCGTCCACGACCTCCTACTCCGTGACGGTGGGCGTCAGCGACCTGAAGGACAGCAGCGACACGGCGGACACGGTGGTGGACGACACGATCACGGTGACCATCAGCGTGACGGACGTGAACGAGCCGCCGCCCAAGATGGATCCATCGGCGAAGCAGCAGGCCAGCAGTCCCAAGTACCAGATTGCGGTGACCTGGCAGGCTCCGACGATGACGGGCAAGCCGGCCATCACCCATTTCGACCTGCGTTACAAGAAGAAGAGCGACAGCGACTGGACGCAGACGGACGATCTGGGCAAGGACCTGAAGTACTACGCGATCACGGGCCTGACCTACAAGACCGATTACCAGGTAGAGATGCGGGCCGCCAACGACGAGGGCGACGGCGAGTGGTCGGACACCGACGAGGTGAAGACCCATGACCAGACCGAGCCGGAGTTCGAGAACGACACCTATACCCTGTCGATAGCGGAAAACGCCGGGGTCGGGGACGACGTCGGCAAGGTGGCCGCCGATGACGATGACAACGACGCGCTGTACTACTCGATGAGCGGCACGGGGGCCAGCGACTTCAGCCTGGGCCAGTACAACGGGACCATTGACGTGGCCAAAGGGCTGGACTACGAGACCACGAAGTCCTACACCCTGACGTTGAGCGTCAAGGACAAGAAGGCCAGCGACGACACAGCCGACGACGTGGTCGACGACACCACTACCGTAACCATCAACGTGACGGACGTGAACGAGCCGCCGGTCAAGCTGTCGGCGCCCACGGTGAGCGCCAACTCCACCACGCCCACCACCAAGATCGACGTGTCGTGGACGGCCCTAACCAACACGCAGATGAGCAGCAAGCCCGCCGTCGACGACTACGACGTGCAGTACCGCCTCGCCGGCGCTACCGACTGGACGGACGCCTCCTTCACCGGAACGACGACCAGCACGACGCTGACGGGCCTCACCTCGGGCAAGACCTACGAAGTGCAGGTGCGGGCAGGAAACCACGAGGGCGACGGCCCCTGGTCGGACACCCGCAGCGCCATCACGGACGCCAACGCCGTGAGCCGCAGCATCGCCGAGAACTCGGCGGCGGACTCCAACGTCGGCGCGGCGGTAACGGCCAAGTCCACCAATACCACCTACACCTACACCCACGCCCTGAGCGGAACGGACGCCAGCAAGTTTGAGATCGGCTCGACCACCGGGCAGATTACCGTAAAGACGGGAACCAGCCTGGACTACGAAACCAAGACTTCGTACAGCGTAACGGTGACGGTCACGGCGGCCGCCAAGGCCGGGGGCAGCGCCAACGCGCAGTCGGTGGACCCCAACGCGCCGGGCGACTACGTGGTGCCGGTCACCATCAACGTGACGGACGTGAACGAGCCGCCGCCGAAGATGGGTACGCCCACGGTGGCGAAGAACTCCACCACGCCGAATACCAAGCTGGACGTGAGCTGGACCGCCCCGACGACGACGCAGATGAGCGGCAAGCCCGCCGTCAGCGACTACGACGTGCAGTACCGGCAGAACGGCGGCTCCACCTGGAGCAGCCACAGCTTCACCGGAACGGGCACTTCCACGACGCTGACCGGGCTGACGGCGGGCAAGACCTATGAAGTGCAGGTGCGCGCGGTCAACGCAGAGGGCAACGGCGACTGGTCGGACTCCGGCAGCGCCATCACCCAGGCCGGGGGCGTCACCCGCTCCGTCGCCGAGAATTCGGCGTCGGGAACCAACGTCGGCGCGGCGGTGACGGCTGTCAGCACCAATACCACCTACGACTACACCCACGCGCTGAGCGGGACGGACGCATCCAAGTTCGAGATCGGCTCGACTACCGGACAGATCACGGTGAAGAGCGGAACGAGCCTGGACTATGAGACCAAGACCTCTTACACCGTGACGGTCACGGTGACGGCGGCGGCCAAGTCCCAAGGCGCAAACGCGCAGAGCATCGACCCCAACGCACCGGGCGACTACATCGTCCCGGTCACCATCAACGTGACGGACGTGAACGAGCCGCCGGCCTTCGCCGACGACACGGCCACCCGCAGCATCGCCGAGAACTCGGCGGCCGACACGAACATCGGCGCGGTGGTGACCGCCACCGACCCGGACGGCGTCGCCAAGTTCAACACGCTGACCTACTCGCTGACGGGAACCGACGCGAGCGACTTCACCATCGACTCGTCCACCGGCCAGATCAAGACCAAGTCGGCCCTGGACTACGAGGACGACACCTCCTACAGCGTGACGGTGAACGTCACGGACGGCAAGAACGCCAGCGGGACGGCAGACACGACGGCCGACGACACCATCGCGGTGACGATCAACGTGACCGACGTGAACGAGCCGCCGTCCGCGCCGTCCGCGCCGACTGTGACGCAGAACTCCACCACGCCCACAACCAAGCTGGACGTCTCGTGGACTGCGCCGACCAACACCGGCAAGCCGGCGATCAACGACTACGACGTGCAGTACCGCAAGAGCGGCGATTCCACCTGGACGGAGTGGAACTCCAGCAACACCAGCACAACCGCCAGCGCCACCATAACCGGCCTGACGGCGGGCAAGACGTACGAGGTCCAGGTGCGGGCCGGGAACGACGAGGGTGACGGCGCATGGTCGGCCAGCGGCAGCGCCATCACCAAGGCGGGCGACGTAACCCGCAGCATCAATGAGAACTCGGCGGCGGGGACGAACGTGGGCGCGGCTGTCACGGCGTCCAATAGCAACTACACCTACACGCACGCCCTGAGCGGAACGGACGCATCCAAGTTCAGCATCAACAGTTCCACCGGGCAGATAACGGTAGGGACGGGCACGACGCTCGACTA
The DNA here is from genome assembly GCA_963665745.1 of Dehalococcoidia bacterium. GTDB lineage: Bacteria > Chloroflexota > Dehalococcoidia > Lucifugimonadales > VXLM01 > VXLM01. The sequence goes on from OY762443.1 coordinate 101,512, forward strand.
CGAATCGGGCACGACCTCCTACAGCGTCGTCGTGACGGTGACGGCGTCGTCCGGGGGCGGCGCGAACGCGCAGTCCCTCGATCCCAACGCGCCGGGCGACTACGTCGTCCCGGTTACCATCAACGTGAACGACGTGGACGAGCCTCCGGGCAAACTTGCCACGCCGACGGTGACACAGAACGTCGCGACGCCCAAGACCAAGCTCGACGTGTCGTGGACCGCGCTCACAACGACGCAGATGGCAGGCAAGCCGGCCGTCAACGACTACGACGTGAAGTACAAGAAGAGCAGCGACGACGACTGGACGGACGCCTCCTTCACCGGAACGACCACCAGCACGACGCTGACGGGCCTGGACGAAGGCACGGAGTACGACGTGCAGGTGCGCGCGGTGAACGACGAGGGCGACGGCGCGTGGTCGGATAGCGGCGAGGCCAACACCCAGGACAAGAACGTCCACGCCGAGTTCCCCGATCAGACGGCCACCCGCAGCATCGCGGAGAACTCGGCGGCAGGCAGCAACGTGGGCGCGGCGGTCACCGCCAACGACACCGAGAACCACACCCTGTACTACTCGCTGAACGGAACGGACAAGGACGAGTTCGACATCGGCCTGAACACCGGCCAGATCACCGTCAAGTCCGGCAAGGTGCCCAACTACGAGGCCAAGACCTCGTACAGCGTGACCGTGGAGGTCAGCGACCGCAAGGACACCAACGACAACGCGGACACGAAGATCGACGACACCATCGCGGTGACCATCAACGTGACCGACGTTGCCGAGCCGCCCGCGGCTCCGACCGTCACCGTGGCGGCCAACTCCACGACGCCGGCGACCAAGATCGACGTGTCGTGGACGGCCCCGGACATGACGGGCAAGCCGGCGATAAGCGACTACGACGTGCAGTACCGGCTGTCGGGCGCGAATTCATGGACATCCCATTCCTTCACCGGAACGGGAACGAGCACGACGCTGAGCGGCCTGACCGAGGGCAAGAGCTACGAGGTCCAGGTGCGCGCGACCAACGCCGAGGGCAGCGGCGCATGGTCGGCCTCCGGCAGCGCCATCACCGACGCCAACGCGGTGACTCGCAGCATCGCCGAGAACTCGGCGGCGGGTACCAACGTAGGCGCGGCCGTGACGGCAAAGTCCACCAATACCACCTACACCTACACCCACGCCCTGAGGGGGACCGACGCGAGCAAGTTCGAGATCGGCTCCAGCACTGGGCAGATAACCGTCAAGACGGGCAACATCCCGGACTTCGAGGCGAAGAAGTCCTACACCGTAACGGTGACCGTCACGGCTGCCGCGAAGTCCCAGGGCGGCGCTTCCGCGCAGTCGGTCGACCCCAACGCGCCGGGCGACTACGTCGTCCCGGTCACCATCAACGTGACGGACGTGAACGAGCCTCCGGCCAAGCCGGCCGCGCCCACGGTAACCTCGTCCGGCACCTCGGCCGATAAGACGCTCAAGGTCAAGTGGACGGCCCCGGACATGACCGGAAAGCCAGCGATCACCGGATACAATGTGCGCTACCAGAAGAAGAGCGAATCAACCTGGACTACCATCTCGTTGACCGGTACCGGTACCTCGACCAGCATCACCGGCCAGGTGGGAGGCGTCAACTACAACGTGCAGGTGCAGGCCGTCAACGACGAGGGCAAAAGCCCGTGGTCGGACAGCGGCGACCTGGATAACGCCGACCCGAAGCTGCCGTCCAGCCCCACCCGCAACATCGCCGAGAACTCCGCCGGCGGGACCAACGTGGGCGCGGCGGTGGCGGCCACCGACCCGGAGGGGGATACGCTGGAGTACACGCTGGGCGGGACCGACGCCGCGTCCTTCGAGATAGACGGCTCAACCGGCCAGATATCGCTGGCCGACGACACCAGCCCGGACTACGAGGCCAAGACTTCGTACAGCGTCACGGTGTCCGTCAGCGACAAGCTGGACTCGGAACTCAACGCCGACACCGAGATCGACGACACGGTGACGGTGACCATCAACGTCACCGACGTGAACGAGCCTCTGGGCAAGCCCGGGACTCCCACGTCCAAGAAGGCCACTAACAATAGCATCACGGCCACCTGGACGGTCCCGGACGCTACCGGCAAGCCGCCGGTCAAGACGTACTGGGTCAAGTTCCAGGAGCAGGGGGGTACCTATGAAAGCACTTGGACGGTATACACCAACGAGGCGCTGTTGAACGAGTATCCGAACGGCAACCAACAGAGCGCGCCCCTGAAGCCGGGGACGGGCTACCTGGTCTGGGTAATGGCGGAAAACGACGAGGGCTACGGCGCGTGGTCGACGAAAGCGACGCTGTACACGACGCAGAGTTTCTCCAACCCGTCGCCGCCGACGAATTCTCCGCCGACGTCACCTCCGACGTCGCCCGCGCCTACTCCGACGCCGACGCCAACGCCTACACCGACGCCGGTACCCACTTCGACGCCGACACCGACGCCAACACCAACGCCGACACCGACACCGACGCCAACACCAACGCCGACACCGACACCGACGCCGACGCCAACACCAACGCCGACACCGACCCAAACGACCCAGCCACCCACCGTCGCCGTTGCGCCGCAGGGTCAGGGGCCGATGCCCCCTGGCCGCTCCGAAGCTCCCGACCTGTCCCCGTCGAGCGCCGCACCGCAGACCGCGCTCTCCGTGACGTGGAACGCCCCGGCCGATAACGGCTCGGCCATCACCGGATACCGCCTGCGATACAGGGTCAAGGGCGCTCAGTCATGGAGCTCGGTGAATACCACCTCGACCAGTACGGTCCTCAGCGGCCTGACCGCCGCCACGACCTACGAGGCCCAGGTGCTTGCGAACAACTCCGTCGGCTCCGGGGTCTGGTCGCCCACCGGCACTGGGGCCACCCTCGCCTACCCGGCACCGACCCCGGTGCCGACCCCGACGAACGGCAAGCCCAAGCTGGGCTCCGGGATCACCTTCGACGTGGCCGAGAACTCGCCCGCGGAAACGACCGTTGGCACGCCCGTCGCCGCCTCTGACCCGGACGGCGACACCCTCGCCTACGCCATCAGCGGCGCGGACGAGTTCGCCATCGACCCGCCCACGGGTCAGATCTCCGTCGCCCAAGGCGCTGATCTGGACTACGAGTCGGTCAGCTCATACACGGTCACCGTGAGCGTCAGCGACGGTAAGGATGCCAACGGCAACGCCGATCCGTCAGTCGACGCCTCCACCGATGTGACCATCAACGTGACCGACGTGGACGAGCCGCCGGGCAAGCCCGACGCGCCTTCGGTGACCCGCGACCTCAACTTGCCTCTCAGCAGGCTCATCGTGAATTGGCAGACCCCTGCCAACACCGGTCCGACCATCACCGGCTACGACCTTCGCTACCGCATCGAGGGCGAGTCCGCCTGGACCGTCCGCGACGAGGGTACCGTCACCATCACCCGGATCGACGGCCTCAAGAGCGACACGACCTACGAGGCCCAGGTGCGGGCCGTCAACGACGAGGGAACCGGCCCCTGGTCCGACTCCGGCGTCGGCTCGACGGCGAAGCCCATCCCGACCCCGGTGCCCACGCCTGTTCCGACGGCGACCCCGACACCTGTGCCGACGGCAGCGCCGGCGGCCATCCCGGCGTCTGTTCCGCCGACGGCAACTCCGACGTCTGTGCCGCCCACGGCGACCCCGACGTCCGTTCCGCCGACGGCAACACCGACATCCGTGCCGCCGACGGCAACCCCGACGCCTGTCCCGCCCACGGCCACTCCGACGCCTGTCCCGCCCACGGCGACCCCGACACCCGTTCCGCCCACGGCCACTCCGACACCCGTGCCACCAACGGCAACTCCGACGCCCGTGCCGCCCACGGCCACCCCGACGACGGCCCCGGCTCTATTGTCCGAGGCAGCCTCGTCCGATAGCGAAGAGCCGCGACGCTCGATAGGCCAGGCCAGTCTCAACCTGCCCGCCCGCACCGTGGACGACGATACGGGTGGAGCGGCCCGCGTGGAGGTCGATCCCCCTGCGCCGGCGTCCCCGCCCGCAGTTGTATCGGACGACGGTTCAATGTTGGCAACGGTTCTGTGGCCGGCGTTGCTGATGGCGCTGATAGCCATCCTGTTCCTGTTCGCCTTCCGCCGCCGGAAGAAGCGCAACGGAGAGCACGGTAAAGTACAATAGGAGACTCCGAAACCGGATCCTCTGGCATCGGGAGTGACTATCTGGACCAGCCCATCCACGAGGTCGGCCACGATGCCGGAGACCGATGGCTCGGGCGTAGGCGTGGGACGGGGGACGCGGGTCAGGACTCGCCACGGCTACAGAATTCACCTCTAGCCTTAGAAGTACCGTATATCCTCGAAGCGCGTATTGAGGGTCCAACACGCGGCCACTTCACCGAAGAGCACCACTCACACATCACCGCCCGGATCGAAGAAGAGCCTCGTCAAATCCGCTTTTCCATGACGAGGAGACGGTCACGGACGGATACGCCGAGTGGGCCGCCGCCTACGACGGTTCCGGCAACCCCATGCTGATCCGGAACCGCAAACGCCCCACAACCCAACTCCCCCTTCGTGATACCATCGAATGCGTCACAAAACCGCAGAGGACGAACAAGCATGGACAAATTCACCTCCTTCGCGCGACGCTTTACCGAGGCCCCCGCTTTCGAAGCCGCCATAATCGCCATCATCATCTTCAATGCCATTCTCCTCGGAATGGACACGTCCCCCACCATCGACCGAGACTATGGCGACTGGATTCGTATCGCCTACCAGGTGGCCCTCGCGATCTTCATCATCGAGGCCCTCCTGAAGATGACTGCGTCCACGCCCCGCGTCGCTGGATACTTCCGCGACGGCTGGAATATCTTCGACTTCCTGGTGATAATCTTCGCCCTCATCCCCGTGACCGGCGAGCTGGCTATAATCGCCCGGCTTGCCCGGCTGCTTCGCGTCCTCCGCCTCGTCTCCACGATCAAGGACCTCCGCCTCATCGTGACAGCGCTCATCCGCTCGATTCCCAGCGTCGGCCACGTCCTGCTGCTCATGAGCATCATCGTCTACATCTACGCCATCATCGGCTACCACCTGTTCAGCGAGCACGACCCCGAAAACTGGCGCAACCTGGGCATCTCCGTCCTCACCCTCTTCAACATCATCACCCTCGAGGGATGGATCGAGGTCATGTTCACCGCCATGGAACTGCACTCCCTGGCATGGATCTACTTCGTCACCTTCGTCGTGATCGGCACCTTCGTGGTCATAAACCTCTTCATCGCCATCATCATCAACAACCTCGACGAGGCCAAGCTCGAACGCCTCCGAGACCTTGAGCGCCCCGTCTCGCGAGAAGAACTCCTCCGCGAAATCCGTGCAACCCAAGACGCGCTGCAACGGCTCGAACGCCGCATGGACGACAGCTAAAGGACGACATACCATGCGGCGCAATATGATTGACCCAACAAACCGAGCAACGCTACAATTAATGGACTGATACCGAATATCACAGAACTCGCCTTTTGGCTTTGATCTCACATAGAAACGGCAAAGGAATACGCCCTATGGCCATTGGTACCCTTCTTCGAATCGCACTCGGCGTTCTCGCCATTCTCGTGCCCGCCTTGCTTCTCGCCTGCGGGGATGACGGTCTCTCCCGTTCGGACATTCAGCAGATCGTGCAGTCCGAGCTCGCCAACAACCCGGTCCCCGTCGATCAGGGCAGCTCTCGCGAGCAGGTCGAGCAGATCGTGCGGGAAGCCATGGCCGAGGAGTCCGGACAGGCATCTCTGGGCGCCGCGACGTCCGCGCCCCGAAAGTCGACTCCCGATCTCTACACTAAGCACTTCGTAAACCAAGCCATCGACAAATACGAGTCCGAGGGACTCGAAGCCACCCTCGCGCACTACAACACCAAGGCGAGCATGGACGGCCCGTGGTACGTCTTCATCTTCGATGCAGACGACAACATAATCGCTCATGCCCCGGATCCCAGCTTGGTCAACGGTCCCGCCTCGAACGCCATTGGCCCCAACGACTTTCCGGCGGGTGACGCGGTCGCCGCATCCGCCGATGAAGATGGCGAGTGGTTCTCCTACACCTACCCGAACCCCGCTTCCGGCGCTATGGAGACGAAACACTCTTGGATGGTGCGCCACGACGGACTCCTCTTCGGCTCCGGCTGGTACGAGCGCGGCCCCCGAAAGTCCGACCCGCCCGCATACACGCAGAGCTTCGTACAGCAGGCCATGAACCTCTACGACGCCGTGGGACTGGAAGACACCGTCGCCTACTACAACACCGAGGCGAGCGTCGACGGCCAGTGGTACGTCTTCATCTTCGACGAGAATGACACGATGCTCGTCCATGCCGCCAACCCCGACCTTGTCAATCGTCCGGCCTCATATGTCGTCGGCCCTAACGGCTATCCGACGGGCGAGGCGATTGTGGCAACTGCGGACGAGGACGGCGCTTGGTTTGGATACACCTACCCTAACCCTGCCACCGGTGCCGTGGAGACCAAGCACTCATGGATCGTCCAACACGACGGCCTGACTTTTGGCTCCGGCTGGTACGAGCGCGGTCCGAACAAGTCTGACGCGCCCGCCTACACCAAGTCGTTCGTCGAGCAGGCCCTCAACCTCTATGACGCCCTCGGACTCGACGCCGCAATCGAATACTACGGCTCCGAGGAAAGCGTGGACGGCCAGTGGTACGTCTTCATCGTCGATGAGAACGGCTACACCATTGCACATCCAAATCCCATGTTCGTCGGCCGCGACCCCAGCCTCCGCATAGACGCCGTCGGCTACTTCTACGGAGACGATCTCCTCAGCGCTACCGAAACGGGCAAATGGGTCGACTACGTCCTGGTAAACCCCGAAACCGGAGACGACCGGCAGAAGCATACCTGGGCCGTCCTCCACGACGGATACATCTTCGCGTCCGGCTGGTACGAGTAGCAACCTCCCGCGTCCCTACTGCAACCCCTCTCCCGTTCGCGGAAAAGAGCCTGTCCCATCTCCGATACGGGGGCCGGGGTGAGGGTGAAAATAACCCCATGCCTCGACGCCGTCCCCCCAAGCCAACCACTTCCCCAACCGACCGCAGATACGAGGTCGAGCTAGTCACCGGCCTCGAACGCTTCGTCGATGACGAACTCGCCGATACGCTTGGAAGACGCGCCTACCGCCTGACGGGCTACCCGAGAGAAGGCCGCATGTCCATCAGGTACTCCGGCCCCGCCGAGCGATTGATGAACCTTCGCAGTCCCGTCGCCGTCCACCTCGTGGAGCGCTTTGACATACCACGCCCCAAGGCCCTCCTCGGCCACCGGCATTTCACCCGGCTCATTGCCGCGATAAAGACAGTCATCGACCTCCACCCACCAGGAACCTTCAAGACCTTCCGGGTTAGCGCCGCCGGCGCAGAGTCGCCCACCATGAGGCGCCTCCGCAGCGAGCTTGGCGGTGCCATCCATCTCGACGAGCACACCGACGAAGCTCACCTCAACCTGTCTCTCCGTCGGCCGGCATCCGGCGGAGGCTGGGAAGTGCTCATCCGCCTGACCCCGATGCCGCTCTCGGCCAGACCTTGGCGAGTCTGCAACCGTCCCGACGCGCTCAACGCCACAGTCGCCCACGCCATGGTCACCCTCCCCGGCCATTCCGGCAGCGACCGCTTCCTCAACCTCGGCTGCGGCTCCGGCACACTCCTCATCGAACGCCTGGCCGCCGGTCAGGCCGCCTCCATCGTCGGAATCGACATCGACCCCGAAGCCATCGCATGCACGGAACGAAACCTCAACGCTGCGGGAGTACGCCAATTGGTCAATCTCGCCCTCGGCGACATCAACTCTCCACCCTTCCCGGACGCTTCCTTCGACACTGCCGTCGCTGACCTCCCCTTTGGGATGCTCGCCAACACCGACACCGTCCTCGACAAGCTCTACGAAGCCGCCCTCCGTGAGACCGCACGGCTGGTCGTCAAAGAAGGGGCTTTCACGGTCATCACCGCCCGCCGCCGTTTGTTCGAGGACACCCTTGCGCGACACACCGGCGAATGGAGACGCACCGCCGAGGTCCCCCTGCGAATATCCTTCCATCGCGGGTACATCGCCCCGAGCATCTACCTGCTACGCAGGATGTAGCTATTCACTTCCTCGGAGGAGGCGCGGATGTCCTCAGGCCGAAACAGCGTCGGCTCTGTCGGATTTGATGCGAAGATCATGGATGCCTCACGGGGCGGCATCAGCCGACGACATCTCAACCCGCCGAGAACCGCGCCAATTCTGAATCACGGGCATCAGGACAAGCAGAACGGCCTCGACCACGTAATAGCCCAAGATGGTGTTGTTGGCCAGACTCTCGGTGCGCTCCGACCTCTGCGAGTTCGGATATGGTTCCGAGGTTTCTTGCGAACGCTTCGAGACCGCAACGGATCTTGATTTGTCAGACCGAGGCTCCGGTTCCTCGCTTTCGTCCGAGGCCGAATCAGACCGTACCCTCTTCGGCGCCTGCCTCCATGCAACGAGCGCCACAAGCGACTGCGCGACTGACGCCACGACAACTATCATCACCGCTTCGAAGAAGAAACCTTCAGGGAACACCCTGAGAATAAATACCGCGACAACAATCGCAAACAGAGTCTGCACGACCGTAACCTTGAAGAACAAAGACGCAGGGAACGTCTTCAGCCAAGAGAGAGACAAGTACAGTAGCCACAATCCCTGGATGACGGTTAACGCTGCGAGTACCATCGTAGCATCGAAGAAAAACCCCTCCGGGAACATCGCGATGAGATAGTCACGGGCCGGGTCGAGCTTCCACAGGTCATTGGTGAAAGCGATCACGTGAAAGACGTAGAAAGTCTGGCTGAACCCGGTCAGCGACAGCAGGCCCGTCACGAAGACTATTGCGAGCGTAAGTCCCGCTCCCCAAGCCATCAGCCTCAAGAGCATTCGAGGGAAGGTACGCGGCGCAATTGCGAGCCCGGCGGGAATGAACAGCAGAATATACAGCCCCACTATCAGTTGCACGTTGTAGAGCGTGCGTATGAGCACCTTCACGTCCCACATGTGCAGGATTTCGGTCGTGTTATAGAGTGGTTCCGGCTCTCCTCCGGGAATGGGGACTTGGACGTTGAGCCAGCGATCCTCGTTGTTGAAGTAGTCGCGGATCTGTTTCCCTGCCAAAATGAGATCGTTCCGCTCGATGCCCGTCACCCTCTCGATCTCGTACTGGTCGAAACCGTAGCTGTACAGCAGTGGCGTGTTCACCACCACGCGGAGATTCGTGATGATGAGGAACAACGGAATAGCGACGACGAACGCCGCGTAGACGAGGCCCTTGACGATGGACATGCCTATAGGGTATCGCGTTACAACCGTCGAGCGCTACGCAGAGACTTCTTCCCAGCCGTCATTCCCGCGAAGAGCCTGCCCCGTGAAGACGGGGGCGGGAATCCAGCGCCCAACCGCTCCCTACCTCCGCCGCTGTCGTGGATCCAGCGCCTCCCGGATACCGTCGCCGATGAAGTTCCACGCGATCACGACGAGGAAAATGGCGAGTCCGGGGAAGGTGGAGAGCCACCAGGCCAGGGTGATGAACTCCCGGCTTGCCGAGAGCATGTAGCCCCACGACGGCGTCGGCGGCTGGATGCCCAGACCCAAGAAACTCAGGCTTGCCTCGAATAGAATCGCATAGCTCATTCCCAACGATGCCTGAACGATAATCGGAGATACCGTATTGGGAAGAATCGTCCTGAACATGATACGGAGCGGCCCTCCCCCTATTGCCCGCGCACTCTCGACAAATTCTTTTTCGCGCAGCGAAAGAGTGTTGGCACGGGTAATCCGCGCAAACCCGGGAATGAACGCCACCGCGATGGCGAGCATGGCGTTCCGAAGCGATGGGCCGAGGATCGCCACCATCAGAATCGCCAACAGAAGTCCGGGAAACGCGAGGATTACGTCCACGAGCCGCATCAGTATGCTGTCGGTCCACTTGCCGAAGTAACCTGCGACTAGTCCAATCGTCACACCTACCGTCGTGGCAATCAGCACGGCGAAAAGTCCCACTTGCAGCGAAACCCTCCCTCCATGGATGAGACGGATCAGATTATCGCGTCCCAGGGAGTCGGTGCCGATGGGATGCTCGATGGAGGGAGCAAGCATGAGAGCGTCGTAGTCCTGCTCCAACGGGTCGGTCGGAAGCAGCGGAGCGATTAGCGCCGCAACGGTGAATAGGATGATCGTCACGGCCCCGAAGACCGCCGTACGGTTCCTGACGAAGCTAGCGATATATAGCCGCAGCATTCGTGCGCGACGCCTGTCGGCAAAGTCGTCGCTTGAGTGCAGTTCGATCGCTCTCTCTTGGGCGGATGTGCTCATTCGTATCGAATCCGAGGATCAAGGTATCCGTACAGTATGTCGGCAAGAAGGTTCACCGATATGTACCAGACTGATGTGACGAGGACGATCATTTGAACGATTGCATAGTCCCGGGCCTGGATGGCGTTTACCAACAGCAGTCCGACGCCCGGCCACTGGAAGACGGTCTCCGTGACCAGCGCACCCGCCAGCAAGGCGCCCAAGTCAAGCGCAATCACCGTAACGACCGAGAGCATCGCGTTCTTCACGGCATGCCTTGCTACCACCGTGCGGTACGGCAGTCCCTTGGCTTGGGCCGTACGAACATAGTCGGAGCTCATGACGTCGAGCATCCCCGACCGCATGTACCTCGTCAGCGCCCCCATAAGCTGGAATCCGAGCGCGAGGGACGGCAGGATGAAGTACTTCCAGTGGAATCCCTGCCCTATGGGCCCGTACCCGAAAGGCGGTAGCCAGTCCAGCCGCACGGCGAACAGCAATATCAGCATGAGCCCGACCCAGAAGCTCGGAGCGGCCACCCCGAAGAGCGACGAGGCCGAGATGATGTTGTCGAGGAGACTGTAAGGACGCAGGCCGGCTATGATGCCCAGCGGAATGGACACGACCAGTCCAATCGCCATCGCCGCCAGGGTGAGCGGAATCGTCCTCTTGAACTTCTCCCATACGAGCGGAGCGACGGGATGGTCCGAGGCATAGGCGAGTGAGACGCCCATGTCGCCCCTCACGACCTTGCCCAGCCAGATGACGTACTGCTCGTAGATCGGCTTGTCGAGGCCGAGTTCACTGCGCTCCTGTTCGAGCGCCTCCCTCGTCGCCTCCATGCCGAGTCTCGTCACCGCCGGGTCTCCAGGCGCGAACCGCACCGCCGCGAAAATGACAAACGAGAGTACGACGACAACGTACAGCGTTTGAAGCAGGCGACGGGCAATATAGGCCTGGATGGCTAGAACCTCCCGGACACGGTGAGCGCGTCGGCCTCAACAATGTGTGTCGAGACCGACCGCTCCAAAAATGTGGGTCTGCGGATTCGAGCTTTAGGGTCGCCGCGCGCTCATTGAGGATGCTATGAACGCGCGGCGCACTTCTATTACTCGATTATTCGTCCGACGGTTCCTGCCAGGACCAGTCCTTGGCGTTCCAGTAGCCCTTGGGGCTTACGTAGCCGCCCTGCACGACATCACGTGCAGCGAAGAAGCGTGGCATGCTCTGCAGCTTGATCAGCGGCACGTCCTGGTTGACGACGATGTCCACGATCTTGCGGTAGTTATCCGCCCTGAAGGCGCGATCCGTCGTGCTCTTCGCCTCGTCGAACAGACGCTCGATCTCAGGGTTGTAGTACCGCATTCCGTTGTTGCCCTTGAACCCTTCCCTGTCGGAGTCGGCGCGGAAGACGCTCTGCATCAGTCCGTCGGGATCGGGCTCACGGGTGTACCATGCGTCACCGAGGTCGAACTCTTTGTGCTTGCCCGCCCAACAGCGAGACTCCGGCCAGTCTCCCGTGTCGCAGTCGACGCCGAACCAGACCTTGTCCAGCCACGTCGGGCTGTCGACGATCACGATCTCCATCTCGATGCCGGCCTCAGCCAGGTTCTGCTGGATGACCTCAGCCATCTTCTGGGTCACCGGGATGTTCTCCGGCATGTACTTCAACTCAAGAGGATTGTCGGGACCGTAACCGGCCTCGGCCAGAAGCGCTTTCGCCTGCTCGACGTCTCTCGCCGGGCAATCGAACGGCAGGTATGCCCAGTGCGATTCAAGGATTGGGTTGCAGCTGACCTCTCCCAGTCCGAAGTAGATCGCGCTGTTGATTGCCTCCGCGTCGACCGCAAGCTGCACTGCCTTCCGCACTCTCACGTCCGACATCGGACCCTCGCGAGTATTGAAGATCACCGTCATGTAGGAGGCGGTGATGCCGTCCCGCTGCTGAAGCAACTGCACGCCGGGAGTGGTCGCGAGTCTGGCGACCTGCTCCAAGGGCACGTCAACCGCGAAGTCGATCTCGCCGCTGCGAACGGCCGCCATTCGCGTCTGCGGATCCTTGATCGGAATGATGAAGACCTTCTCCGGCCTCTGGTTCAAGATGTCCGAGTCGAAGTAGTCATCGAACTTCTCGAGTTCCAGCTTGTCGTCCACTACCTGGCTCACGAACTTATACGGCCCGGTCCCGATGGGATTCGTGTCGATCTGACCGATGCTACCTTCGTCGACGATGGCCAGCGACCAGTGGGCCATGGACGGAAGGAAGACAGGACTTGTCTTGTCAAGAACGACGGTGAACTCGTAGTCACCCGACGCACTGAACGACACAACGTCGTTTAGCTCGCCCTTGCAGCGTCCCTTGTCGGCGATCTCGTTCCGGCATCGGTTCCAGCTGTACTCGATGTCTGCGGCCGTAAGCTCCTTGCCGTTGTGGAACTTGACGTCGTCACGAATCTTGAAGGTATACGTGAGTCCGTCATCGGAAACTTCCCAGCTTTCGGCGATGTCCGGCTTCGGGTCCATCATCGTCGCGTCGTACTGGAGAAGACGGTTGTAGATCATCTCCGAGAAGATGATGTCCGTGCCCGACTGGCTCTTGGCCGCGTCAAGGAACTGGACCTCGCCTCCGTTACCGACCCGGAGAACCGAATCCGCCGACGGCCCATCTCCGGTGGCGCCGTCATCCTCGTCGCGCTCACAGGCGGCCAAAACCAGGGCCATGAGAGCGAACGCGATCAATACCGCTCGACCTACTTTGAGCATCGTAATGCACCTCCCTATGTACTGTGTCCGATGTTCAAGCGCGGTAATCATATAGGCATGAAATTGTTCTATCAACCCCACGATCCCAACTAAGCATCAGATTCGGCAATGCCTACAATTGAAACGTGCGTCGAATTGCGATACTGTCTCCGTCCACCTTGCAGCCTCGGCTCACGATCAGAGTGCAGTGTAGGTATAATGAGCGCACTCTCAACCCTACGCAAGGAGAACACACATGAGGCTCATACTCGTCGGATGCGAATATACGGGAACGACGACTCTGGCGGAGGAAATCGTCAAATGGCGCGACAAGGTCATGGGGCCGCCTACTCCCCTTGGGATCGTCACGTACCACGACCACTTCACGCCTCCATGGTTCGGACACTGGGACGAAATTCCCGATGAAGACCTGAAGAAGTACATGGATCTCGGCCCTGCCCTCAAAGAGATGTTCACCCGCTACCAGTTCGCCTACCACCTCTCGCCCCAGCTCTACCGCGACAGCGACCACATCCTCGTGGGATTCCACATCGAAGAGGCCGTCTATGCTCCCCTCTACTACGGCTACGGCCGGGCTGGCGAGTACGGCGACCGCGAGAGCATGGCGCGAAGCATCGAAAAGGAAATCATCGAACAGGGGCCCGACACCGTGATAGTCCATGTCAAGGCATCGGCGGACGTCATTCGCAAGAGGATGAGAGAGTCCCCGCACGAGCGAGGGGTTATCGAAGAGAAGGACATCGAGCACATCCTCGAAAGGTTTCAGTACCACTACGGCCATTCCCTGTTGCGCTACCGTTTCGAGCTTGACACATCCACGGCGACGGTCGAAGAGACCATGTGCGAGTTCGTCGAGAAGATTGAACCGTTCCTGTCCGACCGCGACCGGCTGCGAATGCAGGCGCGCGCGCTGCTCCACCCTGAGCTGTTTCAGAAGGACTGAGAACGGTGAACCCCCTCGACAAAACGGAGATCGGAAACACCGGTCTACGGGTCACGCGACTCGGCATCGGCGGAGCTCCCATAGGCAGCTTGTTCCGAACCGTAAGCGACGATGATGCAGTCGCCACCGTTCGGCGCGGTCTGGAACTTGGCCTGAACTACATAGACACGGCCCCCCTTTACGGTCACGGCGTCAGCGAGATGCGCCTAGGCCATGCTTTGCAGGACATACCTCGCGACAGCCTCGTCCTCTCCACGAAAGTGGGACGGGTTCTCAATCCCGTCGAAGTCACGCCGAGCAGTCCGCATTTCCAATCGCTTCCGAAGATGGAGCCCGTGTTCGACTACAGCCGCGACGGCATTCTCCGTTCGCTGGAGGAGAGCCTCAAGCGCCTCAACCTCGACCGGGTCGACATCACCTATATCCACGACGCCGACGATCACTGGGAGCAGGCCATAGGCGAGGCCTATCCTACCCTGGCCGCTCTGCGTTCCCAGGGCATCGTGCAAGCCATCGGTGTCGGCATGAACCAGTGGGAGATGGAAGCCCGTTTCGCCCGCGAGGGGGATTTCGACTGCTTCCTGCTGGCGGGCCGCTACACACTGCTCGACCAATCGAGTTTGACCGAGCTAATGCCCGTGTGCCGGGAGAAGAATGTCAGGCTCGTCCTCGGCGGGCCATACAACTCGGGCATCCTGGCGTCCGATCTAGATCCCCGGGCGACGTACGATTACGAGACAGCGCCGCGAGAGATCATTGAGAAGGCCCGTAGGATCAAAGCCGTCTGCGACCGCCATGCCATTCCACTCAAGGCCGCAGCCTTGCAGTTCGGCCTCTTACACCCCGCCGTGGCCGCGACAATACCCGGCCCCCGCTCCGTCGCCGAGGTCGAGGAAAATTTCCGCATGGTAAGCCATACAATTCCACCCGACCTCTGGGCCGAGCTAAAGCACGAGGGGCTGATCGACCCGCTAGCCCCGGTTGGAGAACCGCAGGAATAGCCCCTTCCACGAAGGTGGATGCCGAGTCGTCCGCTAGTGCTGACGAATAAGAAGAAACGTTGCCAGTTCCTCGATATCCGCGCGAGCGCCAGAGGGTATTTCGACTCCTGCCAGCCGTTCGAGAGCACGATCGCAGTGTTCCGCGGCGAGAGAGTTGGCGTACGCCTCAGTGCCCAAGCTGTCCATGATGTCCAGCACCGTATCGACATCGGTATCTTCGACTGTTTCCTGGGCGTAAATGCCGTCGAGGGTCCGCTTCTGGGCACCGTCGGCTTGTGCCATAGCGTGGACTATCGGAAGCGAATTCTTCTTGCGGCGAACGTCGGCCCCGACGGGCTTCCCTGTGGTGTTTTCCTTGCTCCAAATGCCAAGAACGTCATCGCGTATCTGGAACACGTAGCCCAGAGACCGCCCGCACTCGCGGAAGCTCTCAATGACCCTGATGTCGTCGGTGCCCATAATCGCGCCGACGTGCATGGGCGTGCGGATCAGCGCGCCGGTCTTTCGGGAAATCATGTCGAGGTAGCTCTTCATCCCGATATCCGAGCGGCCCTCGAAGGCCACGTCGAGATACTGACCCTCGATCATTTCGAGCGACGCCTCGGTTAGGACTTTGTTCACCGTGACGATATTGGCCGCCGAAACGGCGTCGCCACGCAGTCCTTCTATCGACGTGTCCGCAACGATGCGCATGGCATTACCGGCAGTCAGAGCTATCGGCTCACCCCAAACTTTCCAAACTGTAGGACGGTGTCGCCGGTACTCGTCACGATCCTGAATGTCGTCGTGAATTAGTGAGAAGTTGTGGATCAGTTCAAGTGACGCCGCAGGAGGCAACGCACGCTTGTACTCCCCGCAAACGGCCTCGCAGGTGAGCAGGCACAACGTCGGCCTCAGCGCCTTGCCCTGAGGTGCGGACACCGGCGCGCCGCTCTCGTCCGACCACCCCATTGCGTATCTGAGCATCGAATACAGAAACGAGGTGGTGTTGGACAGCCGGTCCCGCAGCGCGGAGTCAATTGACTCCTGGTACCGCTGAAAGACGGCGGGAAGCGATGGAGGTGGGTCGGTCGATTGGTCAGGGGCGACGTTGGTCACTCAAAGACCTCCCCGTCTGCCGGCTCTCCCCGTGTCAGGTAAGTCAAAATTGAACCCAAATATGCGAACCGCAAGCTCGACTGCTGGCGGACGGGACGTGCATTTCGTTTGACGGGTAGATCGTAGCAACGGCTCTTCAAGTCTGTCAACGGAACCTCACCGAGCCGGAATCATTTGACACCGCACTATGCCTTTCCTATACTGCTTTCGGTGCCTCGACCGACGAGGTAGAGCAATCATGTGCGGCGATATGAGTCTTTTGCCGATGGAGATGAGGGGGATCGGCGAAATCCTCCTACAAGGAGTACGATGGCGAAGCTGAAGCATATAGCGATTGCAAGTCAGGAACCGAAAAAGACGGCGGAATTCTACCGTTCCGTCTTCGGACTTAAGCAAGTCGGCAACGTGGAAGGTGACAACGCAGAGGGCGTCTACCTCACCGACGGCGACGTAAACATTGCGATTCTGAAATTCAAGAATGAGACGCTGGCCGGACTGGACTACGGGGTGGAGTACAGCGGGCTTCACCATATCGGGTTCCAGGTCGATGACTTGTCGGAGGCCGACGCGCGGTTGCAGGCTGCCGAGGTGCAGCCCAGTTTGGAAATCAACTCCGTGCGAAGGTCGGAGATGGGCGAGGGCCACGGCGGGCGAAACGTCGCCCTCAACTATGAGGGACCCGACGGCGTCCTAATCGACATATCCCAAATCGGCTGGGTCGGTGCGAGAGCCAAGAAGGCTGGCAAGAACGGCACACATCCCTCCGATGGGACCTCTTCCGGCAAGTAGACCCTCCCCTTTTCTTTGACAGCCTCCGTGTGAAGCAAGCCTAGCCGTAGGCTTCCGTGCTCGCCGGATTTACCCCTCCGGCTTTCTCTATCCGCTCTCGTGAAGCAGGTTCAGCGCAGACCCGGCCTCGAACCACGCCACCTGAGATTCGGCGAAAGAGTGATCGAGCTTCAGCCGGTCCTCGCTGCCGTCCGCGTGCTTGATGATGCACGTGACTGGCTCGTTCTCCGTCAGCTTGTCGAGATCCACTAGGCTAATGCGGTCGTCCTCTTGTATGAGGTCGTAGTCCGCGGGATCCTGGAATGTCAGCGGCAGCAGTCCCTGCTTCTTGAGGTTCGTCTCGTGGATGCGGGCGAAGCTCCGGGCAATTACTGCCGCGCCGCCGAGTAGCCTGGGAGACAGCGCGGCATGTTCCCGGCTGCTTCCCTCGCCATAGTTGGAATCTCCAAGCACGACCCAGCGAAGGCCATCGTCGCGATATGACGTCGCTATCCGTGAAATCGCCTGCCCCGTCTCGCCGGATACGACGTTCTTCCCTTTCCCCGTCTCCCCCGTGAAGGCGTTGATCGCGCCCATGAACATATTCTCGGAGAACTTGCTCAAGTGCCCTCGATAGCGCAGCCACGGCCCGGCAGGGGAAATGTGGTCGGTCGTCGTCTTTCCCGAAGTCTTCATCAAGACGGGCAGATCAACGAAATCCTCGCCGTCCCAGGGTTCCCATGGCTTGAGCAGTTCGATGCGCTCGCTTTTCGGATCGACGGATATTTCGATGCTGCCGCCGTTCTCCGGCGGCGCGAAGAAGGCGGGATTCCCGGCATCGAATCCTTTGGAGGGAACTTCCGGAGCCTCTTTGGGAGCCTTCAACCTGAAGGACTCCCCGCTCTCGTCAGTCAATTCATCCGTAAGCGGGTTGAACGACAGCTTCCCCGAAATCGCAAACGCCGTAACTATCTCGGGGCTTGCGATAAAGTTCATCGTCTCCGAACGCCCGTCATTGCGACGCGGGAAGTTGCGGTTGTAGGACGTGACTATCGTATTCGGCACGCCGTCGAGCACCTTCTCGCGCTTCCACTGTCCGATGCACGGCCCGCATGCGTTCGCCAAGACAGTGCCGTCGATCTCTTTGAGCGCTCCCATCTGGCCGTCCCGCTCGATGGTCGCCCGGACCTGCTCCGAGCCCGGTGTCACCATGAACTCCGCGCTGGACTTCAGGCCATGTGCGCTCGCCTGCTGCGCAACGTCGGCTGCCCGGCTCATGTCCTCGTACGACGAGTTGGTGCAGCTTCCGATGAGCGCAGTCTGAATCTCGTCTATGAACCCGTTGGCCTCATCGTTCACCTCCGCAGCGAGGGCTGAAATCGGTCGCGCGCGGTCGGGAGAGTGCGGGCCGACGACGTGCGGTTCCAGCTTCGAGAGGTCGATCTCCACCACCCGGTCATAGTAGCTCTCCGGGTCGGCCTCGACTTCCGGGTCGGGAGTCAAGAGGTCCCGGTTCTCCTCGGCAAGCCGCCCGATGGCCGCCCTGCGGGTAGCGTTGAGATACTTCGTCATACGGCTGTCATGCGCGAAGATCGATGTCGTCGCGCCGATCTCGGCCCCCATATTCGTGATGGTGGCCTTGCCCGTGCAGCTTATGGAGCTCGCGCCCGGCCCGAAGTACTCGAGGATGGCGTTCGTGCCACCGGATACCGTCAATTCCCCCGCCACCCGGAGAATCACGTCCTTCGGGGCCGTCCAGCCGTTCTTTTCGCCCGTCAGATACACGCCGACGTGCCTCGGATAAAGCACCTCCCACGGCAGGCCCGCCATTACCTCCACGGCGTCCGCGCCCCCGACGCCGACCGCGCAGGCCCCAAGCCCGCCGGCATTCGGCGTGTGGGAGTCAGTCCCGATGATGAGCGCTCCGGGGTACGAGTAGTTCTCCAGCACCACTTGGTGGATGATGCCCGCGCCGGGCCCCCAGAATCCCGCGCCATACTTCGCGGCGGCATTCTTCAGAAACTCGTAGACCTCCTTGTTCTCCTCCATCGACTGGACGAGGTCAATGCCGCCCTCCACCCTCGCCTGGACGAGATGATCGCAATGGACGGTCGTGGGAACCGCCACGCTCTCGCGCATGGTCTGCATGAAGTTGAGCATCACCGTCTGGCCCAAGACGTCCTGGAGCGCGACACGGTCGGGGTTGAGCGCTAGCTGGCTAACCCCCGGCTCAACGTCTTGGTTCTTCGGGTCGACCGCGTGTCCGAGCAGGATCTTGTCGGCCAGCGTAAGCGGTCGCCCTACTCGCCGGCGGATGACTTCGAGGTTCTTTCGCATGGTCGCGTAGGTGTTCGCTACCATGAGGGGCGTGGATTCGACTTGCATGTGTCCTTCTCCTTCGTTCGTTACGGAGGTGTGTCTGGAGGTGCGATAATCAGTCGCCATTGTCGCAAAAAACGGGTCGAGACACAAAGAAGACCCGGAGGCGAGTCGCCTCCGGGTCAGCAGGTTTTCTCTTGGCGATGCCGCCTATCGCGTCTCGCCGAAGTATTCGTAGTTCAGGTCGATGTAGCCGTCCCACTCCGGCGGCGTGTCCTCTTCGGCGAAGATCGCCACGACGGGACAGACCGGCTCACACGCCGCACAGTCGATGCACTCCTCCGGGCTGATGAGAAGCATATTATGCTCCTCCGCCTCATAGATGCAGTCGACCGGGCAAACATCAACGCAAGCCGCGTCCTTGACTCCAACACACGGCTCGGCAATAACGTACGTCATCAACAGACCTCCTGAACAATGAGGGCGCAGACCGAACTCATCCCTCAGTCGCCGCCAATTATAATCACGCACCCTAGAGCTTTCAAGCAATATACAGGTGTCCAAACGCATCAGTTCGATGAGCCCGCCGTTCAGAAATCGTGCTTGCAGACTCATTGCTCAAAGGACTTCACCTTGACATGGCGGCGAGTGGTTGTTTAACTGAACCCCGTCGAAAACACCGCACACAGGGAGACACGCATGGGCAAACTCGAAGGCAAGGTCTGCATTATCACCGGAGGGGGCACCGGCATCGGTAGAGGCACCGCCCGCGCCTTCGCCAAGGAGGGAGCGACGCTGGTCCTGGCCGCGCGGCAAGTGGACCGCCTCGAGGAAAGCGCGGAGGAGATGCGTGGCTACGGAATCCCCGCCCGCGCGGTCCAAACCGACGTGACCAGCGAGGATCAGGTCATCAGCCTGTTCGAGACGACCATGGCAGAGCACGGAAAGCTCGACATTCTCGTCAACAACTCCGGCGCGTTCGACGGCGGCCCCATCGACGAGATTCCGCTGGAAATGTGGATGAAGGTCATTAACGTGAACCTCACGGGCGTGTTCCTCTGCACGAGAGAAGCGATGAAGATCATGAAGCAGCAGCGGAGCGGACGAATCATCAACATCGGCAGCATCTCCTCCCGGATGCCACGAATGAACTCCGCTCCCTACACCACCTCCAAGCACGGGATCATCGGCCTCACAAAGTCGACGGCCCTCGAAGGCAGGGAGTACGGCATCTCCGTCGGCGCGCTCCACCCCGGCAACGTCGAGGTCGAGTGGAGAGCCGCCAGCACCCGCGCCTCCGACATGGAGCCCATGATGTCGCCGGACGACATAGCGATCGCCGCCCTGGCAATGGCCCTTCTCCCGCCATACGCCAACATGCTCGACACGACCGTCCTGCCGGTCGAACAACTCTACGTGGGACGGGGGTAGTCCAATGAAGAAGATACTCATCACCGGAATGTCGGGACTGATCGGTGGAATCCTCCGCTCGCACCTTGAGTCCCTTGGCGGATACGAGCTAACCGCCCTTAACCGTCGCCCGGTCGACGGCGTACGCACCGTACAGGCCGACATCGGCGACCTTGAAGCCATTCGCCCGGCCTTCGAGGGTCAGGACGTCGTCGTCCACCTCGCGGCCCACGTCGCCAGCGAGCCGATGGAGGACGTCGTGCGCGGCAACCTCGCGGGCACATGGAACGTCTACGAGGCCGCCCGCGAGGCTGGCGTGAAACGGGTCGTCTTTGCCAGCTCGGGCGACACCATACGCGGGGTCGATCACGACCCTCCCTACAGCCAGATCATCGCCGGCGACTACGAGGCGGTCTCGCGCTGGGAGTGGCCGAAAGTCACGAAGGAACTGGTGAGGCCCGGTACGATCTACGGCGCGTCGAAGGTTTGGGGCGAGGTGCTCGGACGAGTCTACTCCGCCGACTACGGCCTATCCGTCCTCTGCATCCGCATAGGGGCTTGCCCAGCAGAAAACCGGCCAACGAGCACCCGCGAGTTCGCGGCATGGCTGAGCCATCGTGACGTGGCCGACATCCTCCACAGATGCATCGAAGCGCCCGACGACCTCCTCTACGACATCTTCTTCGCCGTCTCCAACAACAAGTGGAACTACCGCGACATCGAGCACGCACGCCATGTGCTAGGCTATGTGCCCCAAGACTCGGCGGAAGACTATCGGGAGTAGCGAGCGTAGCAAGTTAAGTGATCCCACGATGCTCGTTGGCGAGGGTTATTAGTTCGACATCCGGCCATTGCCTTTTGTCGAGCGGCAAGTGAATCTTCCCTAGGTTGGCCTTGAAAGCGTCTAGGCCGCCGTCAAGCCCGATTGCATGAAGGCCCTCCGCATGATCCCTATTGAGTCGCATGTTGTAGTCCTTGTCAAGAAAAATCAGCGCCCGATCGAATGCCCTGTGATAAGTGGGCGAGAGAGCGATTCCGTTGCGCACATCGTCAATACTACGAGAACCGAGCTCCACCGGGACTATATGGGCGGCGTCGACAAGTCGGAGTTGAGCACGTGTAACTGCACACCTATTCGAATACGCCTGCAAAACCCGGGCGCGAAAGCCTGCTGAACGTGTATAACGTGATACTTCAGAGACTACTCGTCGTCGCTCTTGAGTGAGTGAAGCTGTTTCAATCGGTGCCACAAGTTCCGATCTACTAGCCTTTTCAAGCAAGCTGAGTGTAGAAGCATCGTCCCCAGCTTGATGTAGTTCATCAGCGTTAAAGCAATATAATAAGAAATGATCTGGTCTAATGCCGATAGTGAGTTCATCATTGCTCTTGTGACTGATGGTCAGCCCATCTTGGAGAGCTTGACGCACTATTCTGATATCGATCTGTATAGAAGGCGACCCCTGAGTAAATTCCCTATGACGTTCAAGATCGAAGCCAGCAAACATTTTCAGGTTCGGCTCATAGCCGAGGAGCACAGTTAATCCGCTAGGGTTCAACTCCAAAGGTGATGACACAGATGTCATCTGAATACGAAACTCGTGGGACAATGCAGGACGACCACCAGGAGTTAAGGTCCAAATATATATCCATAGTGACTGGGACTCACCAGCTTTTGATACAAGAAATACGCGTGGAGAAGCAACTTGCTTCGGCACAAGGAGACCGACCCCACCCGACTCGGATATGGCGTCGAGGATAGCGGAGTTTATTTCTTGCTTTGTAGCGGCTGGCATGGGGAAAGGTACGTCTGTCGGGACAAACGACAGGGCGTATCAGAGGGTTGATTCACGAGGTGGGCGCTTTCGTCCCCCATCCTGCGGGAGCGGTATCTCGTCCGAGTCGCGCCAGAGAGCTCCGGGACGGGGAACTTCGTACGCGGTCGCTCCGCTAGACACCGTTTGAGGAATGAACTTGGATGTCTTGTTTTCGAAGCGGCCCCAAGCTCCCTTCAAATACTTGCGCTCTATCTCGCCACAGATCCACTGCCTTCCTAAGTCTTCCGCGACCTCCCCGGTAACGCAACTCCCCGCGAACGGATCGAATACCATGTCGCCATGATCGGTTAGAAATCTCACGAAAAACTCAGGTATTATACTCGGAAAGCGTGCAGGGTGAGGATCGAGCTCGTTTTGTTCACAGTATCGAAGATATTGAGAGTTGCTTTCAGTGTTTGCGGCCGCGATCAGATTCGGAGGAATCGCGGCGCCATTGTCCTTAGAAAATTTAGTACTGATGCTGTGTCCACTCGGGCGTTTTTTTGCGCGATATCCATTACGT
Source organism: Dehalococcoidia bacterium (assembly GCA_963665745.1). Taxonomy (GTDB): domain Bacteria; phylum Chloroflexota; class Dehalococcoidia; order Lucifugimonadales; family VXLM01; genus VXLM01. Next base: position 124,517 of record OY762443.1, read on the forward strand.
AACAACTGGCTCATGCTATCGCTATACTGTGTCAGAATCCGTCGGTTACTTGATTTAGGCCAAGGTGTTGGAGACAGCCAGAAAATAGTGTTCACAGCATCTTTGACTCGAATACGTCGAATATTGACCCACTCTGCAGGAGTTGGGAGTCGTGACGGGTTCCACCAGAAAAACTCCTGAGCTAGGTGGAATCCGAAATCCCTGCATAGGGAAATAAGCAACTCGTACTGATACAAACTCTTCACCGGTAGACCCGGCTGCCAGGCACCACCAATGTCTATCACTAGAGATCCCTGAGGTTTTAGAACCGTTGAGAACCGTTCTGCGAATGGTTTGAACCACTCGACATAGCCGCTCGAATCGACGTTGCCGTATTCTTTCTTTCGAACTAGACCGAAGGGCGGGCTGGTCATGATGAGGTCGACAGATTCAGGCTCCAGCACTGTATCCATCAGGTCAACCGAGTCAGCCCAATAGGCCTTGCCGAGTTTTGTAGCGAACTCAAGAGCTGGCAAGCGGGGGCTCTCACTACGAGGTAAGGAATTTGTGTTCAATAGTTAACTCACCTGAGCCGACTGATGCAGTAATGCCTCAAACATCTCGTCTGTCACTTTCGAAGGGTACCATAGGAACACAAGTTCTTCAAGTCGTTCGTTGCCCAAGACGGACAACTCCACGCATGACGCGGGTCGCCTAACCCTTGAACGCCGGCATGACCTCCTCGGCAAACCTCTGAAGCTGCTCCACGACCACGCTCTGCGGTGTGCCCACCACCGACCCGACGTTGACCGTCTGTAGCCCCGGGTACCGCTCCTGTAACTCGGCCAGCGACTCGATCACCGCCTCAGGTGGCCCCACCATCCACGATCCCGATTCTGCCGCCTCCTCCAACGTCGGAAGACCTGCCCCGTGAATACGTGAGGGGTCCCCTGTCGCAGCGATCTGCTCATCGGTAAGCCCACGCACGAACCCCAGCGGCGCGAACATCTTCATGTTCTCCTCGTAGAAGGGGTGTGCCTCCGTGATGGCCTGCTCTTTGCTCTCCGCGATGTGGAACACCAGCCCGATGATGAGGTCCTCGCCAAGCTCCGTCTCGCGTCCTGCCCTCGCGAGCGCATCCCGCCACGCCGTAACCGTCGCGTCGTGCGCGCCTCCGGCAGCCGCGCCGCCTCCGATCATCCCCTTGACTCCGTATTTCGTCATCTTGTCCAAAGAGTGAGGATTCGCGCTGACGATTGGCTGGTAGCACTCAACCGGTCGGCTTCGCGGCGGAGGTACGAGTGTTAGGTCCTCCAACTCGTATCCCCGATACGGCACGGGCGGAGGGATCGTGTAATGCTCTCCCCGGTGCGAGAAGGCTGTCTCGTGCAGTGCCTTGAAGATGATCTCCACCTGCTCGTCGAACAGCTTGCGGTTGGCATCGTTGTCACGGAGCGGCGCGTCGAACACCTCTACCTCTCGCGTGTGATACCCGCGCCCGATGCCGAAGATCACCCGTCCCCCTGTCAGGTGGTCGGCCATGGCGTAGTCCTCCGCAAGCCGCAGGGGATGCCACATGGGGGTTATGTTGAACCCGCAGCCGAACTTGATCCGCTGCGTCACGTGACTCAGGTGCAACGCCAGCATGAGGATGTTCGGTATGCACTCGTACCCTTCCCGCTGGAAGTGGTGCTCTGCCAGCCACATGGTGTCGAAACCGCCGGCGTCGAGGGTTCTGGCAATCGCCTCTGCCTTCTCGAACACGCTTGCCAGCCGCTCGTCCGAGAGCCACCGGTCGTTGACCGGAGGACCGTCGAACCCGAGATCGTCAAGATCGACGTGCCCCGCGTACAGGCTCCCAAACTTGGTTATCATCGTGACACCTCCATAGAAACGGCATTGTAGGCGGGCAGCATAGGGTGTCACAAGCCCGATACCCGCGTTGCCGCCACGGTAGAGGCGCAGATATAATCGGCACGTTCCCCTACCCTTGACGGTCGGATATCGTGACTTCCCACATCACAATCGCCATCGACGGCCCTGCCGCGTCAGGCAAGACGACGGTGGGCCGCATCGTCGCCCACAAGCTCGGATACAGGTTCCTCGACACCGGCTGGATGTACCGCGCGGTCGCCTACGCCGGCCTGAGCGCTGGACTCGACCTCCACGACCAAGTCGAGATGACCAACCTCACCGAAAGTCTCACGATGCAACTCGTCGAAGCGGCGAGCGGCGAGCGGCTCCTCGTCGATGGCGAGGACATCACGGACCGGCTGCACGAGCCTCTTGTCGATCAGGGGGCGTCCGCCGTCGCAGTGATATCGGGCGTACGGAGGGCCCTTGTCCAACAACAGCGAGGGATAGCAGCCGACGGTCCAATAGTAATGGTCGGTCGTGACATCGGCACAGTCGTGCTTCCCGATACGCCTAACAAGATCTACCTGGACGCATCTCCGGAAATCCGCGCGAAACGCCGGCATGAGGAGCGTAAGGACGCACCCGGATCGTCTGACTACGATGATGTCCTCAAGAGTCTGATTGCCCGTGATAGAATGGACTCGGAACGCAACGACTCTCCCCTTCACCCTGCGGACGACGCGGTGATTATCGACACCGACAACCTCGACGCATCCGAGACCGCGCGCCGGATTATCGAACTGATCGAGGACGCATGACCGACCTGCTCAACAGCACCTGCAACGTCGCTCAGAGGGGCACCCTGCGCCTCTTCTCCGACTGGAGCGTCCACGGCGAAGAGAACGTCCCTCCGATGGGATCGCTCATCGTCGTCGCCAACCACGTGAGCAACTTCGACCCTCCCCTCATGTCGGCCAGCTTCCCCCGCCGCGTATGGTTCCTCGCCAAGAAGGAGCTGTTCAAAGGGCCGGGCAAGTGGTTCTTCTCGACCTACGGCGCCTTCCCCGTGAACCGGACGGCCACCGACGCGAAGGCCTACAGGTGGGCGCTCGGCAAACTGGCAACCGACCAGTGCGTGATGATCTTCCCCGAGGGTACCCGGAGTCGAACGGGCGCCATGAAGAAGGCCCAGCCGGGCGTCGTGCGCCTCGCCATGAAGTCGCAGGCGGCCATCGTGCCCGTGGGGATATCCGGCACCGACGGCATGAACAGCCCGTTCCACGTCTTTCGACCCACGGGTCGGCTCCGCATCAACATCGGCCGGGCCTTCACCCTGCCGGACATCGAAGGCCGGCCGAACGCCGCCGTCCTCCAGTCGATGACCGACATGATCATGGAGCGCGTTGCCATGCTGCTCCCATCCGAGTATCAAGGCGTGTATGGGGCCGGCACTGAGGATAGAGAGCCACAAACCAGCCCTGTACACACGGTTCCCATCGCTTCGGACGGCCCGCGAAACTGACACATCTGACGCTAGGATCTGAGAAAACTACATGTGCGGAATTTTCGGCTACACCGGCGCTATGCCTGCAACACCCATCCTGCTCGATGGGCTTGCAAGGCTCGAATATCGCGGCTACGACAGCGCCGGCATCGCCCTCGTGTCCGACGAACAGGCAATATCCATCCGAAAGTCCGAGGGAAAGCTCTCCAAACTGCAACGATCCGTCGAACAAGCGCCCCCCGACGGAGTAGTCGGCATCGGCCACACCCGGTGGGCCACCCACGGCAAGCCATCCGACGAGAACGCGCACCCGTTCGTAGACCCCGACGGCCATGTCGCCGTCGTGCACAACGGCATTGTTGAGAACTTCCTGGAACTGCGGCGGGAACTCGAAGCCGTGGGCTTTGAATTCACCTCCCAGACCGACAGCGAGTGCATCCCCTTACTCATATCGCTGTACATGCGAGAGGAATACTCTCTTGAAGAAGCGGCGACCATGACGGCGAGTCGACTGCGCGGCACGAACGCCGTGGTGATCGCGTCGACCCGCGAACCGTCCAAGCTCGTCGCGTTCCGGCTTGGCAACGCCGGGGGCATCGTCGTCGGATATGGCGACGATGAGATGCTGCTGGCAAGCGACCTCCCCGCCCTGCTCGACCACACGCATCAGGTAGCCTACCTGGCCAGTGGAGAGCTGGTCTCCATCACGCCGGAGGGCGCGAGCTATCGGCTGCTGGACGGGACGGCGGTGAAAAAGCAGCCTGTGGCCGTGCCCTACGACGCCGTCTCCGTCGCCAAGGGCGAGTACAAGCACTTCATGCTCAAGGAAATCCACGAGCAGCCGGAGGCCGCGCTTGACACGATCCGCGGGCGCGTCTCGTTCAACAGGGAGACGATCAACCATGACGAACTCCCGCTCACGAACGACGAAATCGCCGATATCGACCGGGTCGTCTTCATCGGCATGGGCACCAGCCTCCACTCCGCAATGGTCGGGCGGCTGTGGATGGAGTCGTTGGCGCGCATCCCATGCGAGGTGGACAACGCCTCGGAGTTCCGCTACCGCGAGCCGGTCATCGACGAGCGGACCCTTGTGGTATCGATCAGTCAGTCCGGGGAAACGGCTGACACTCTCGCCGCGATGGAGCTTGCCGCTCGGTACGGTGCAAGACAGGTCACGCTTGTGAACAACCCCGGCTCGCAGGCCACCCGCGTTGCGGACGGTACGATTCTACTCCGCGCCGGCCCTGAGATAGGCGTCGCCTCCACGAAAACCTTCGTCTGCTCCCTCGCCTGCCTGCTTATGCTCGCCATGCGAATGGGGCTCTCACGCGGAACGCTCTCCCAAGAGCGTGCCTCCACTCTCGTAAAGGAATTGGGTCACCTGCCCCTGATGCTCGGCGACCTCGTCGCGAATGAGCCGTACTACGAGTCCTTGGCGAATGGGTTCTTCACCTTCTCCGACTTCCTCTTCATCGGACGCGGACTGGCCTTCCCTCTCGCGATGGAGGGAGCGCTGAAGCTGAAGGAGATCAGCTACATCCACGCCGAGGGCTACCCTGCCGGCGAGATGAAGCACGGCCCGATATCGCTCATCGACCAGGACATGCCCGTCGTCGCTCTGATTCCCCAAGGGCCGCTGTACGAAAAGACCCTCAGCAACGTCAGCGAGGCGAGCGCCAGGGGCGGCACGATCATCGCCGTCGCGACCGAGGGCGACAACGCCATAGCCGACATGGTCGACCACGTAATCTACATCCCCCGCGCCGCCCCCGAAATCACCCCGGTCCTCATGGCCGTCCCCATGCAGCTTCTCGCCTACCACATCGGCATCCGCCGCGGCTGCGACGTCGACCAACCCCGCAACCTCGCCAAGACCGTCACGGTCGAATAATCCCAATCCGTTCCGACCACGCCCCAAACGCCCCGCCACAACACCCCCACATTTTCATTCCCGCACCCCCACACCGTCATTCCCGCGAAGGCGGGAATCCACCCTTCTTTCCCCTCCGCGCCCTCTGCGTCCTCCGCGGTGAATCCCCTCCCGCTTGACACTCCGCCGACGTTGACATAGCCTACCGACGCTTGGAGGCACGCCATGGACGTGGTCAGGCTCACCGACGACCAGATGCGGACGTTCGTCCGCGACGGATACATCACCGTGTGCCCCAACCTGCCCCGGGAATACCACGATGAGATGTTCGCCAGGCTCGACCACATCTTCGAGACCGAGGGCAACCCCGGCAACAACCTCCTCCCTCGAATTCCCGAGCTCCAACTCCTCTACGACGACCCCGTGACGCGCGGCGCTCTCGCCGGCATCATGGGCGACGACTACTACCTCGAACCCCACCGGTTCGTCCACTTCAACCAGCCCCACAGCAAGGGCCAGACCCTCCACAAGGACTCGTTTACGCGACGACGGCACCACGCTCGCTGGCTCGTCACCTTCTACTATCCGCAGGACACACCCCTCGAAATGGGACCCACAGGCGTCGTGCCGGGAACGCAGTACACCAACGTCATCCCGGAGGACTCATACGACCGCGAGATCGGCGCAGCGGGCGATGCTGGCCGCGTCGTCATCGCGAACTACGATATCGTCCATCGAGGTATGCCCAACCACACCGACCGCAAACGCTACATGGTCAAGTTCCTCTTCAACCGCATGAGCGAGCCGACCGCGCCAAGCTGGGACAACGAAGACGCCGACTGGGGAGACGAGGACGGCGAATATGGGGGCCTATTGTCACACGCATGGGACTGGTTCCGCGCCGAGACGAACGGCGGACACTCCGGCAACGACGCATCAGTGGACGACCTCATCACAGCCCTCTCCGGCGATTCCGAGCCTGCGGCCTTCGACGCCGCCTACACCCTGAGCGCCATCGGCGAATCGGTCGTCGGTTCCCTCATCGACACCATGCGCTCCGGCAGCGCCGACAACTGGTACAACGACAAAGACCGGCTGCGTCGCGTGCCCGGCCAGATGGAGCAGTCCGCAAATGCCAGCTACGCCCTCGCCGCCATGGGATCGCCAGCCGTACCCGCTCTCGTCGATGCCATGACGACATCGGAGGAGTGGGACAAGGCCCTTGCCGCCGAAACCCTCGGCGACATTGGACTGGCCGCGCGCGACGCCGTGAAGCCCCTCACCGAGGCGTGCCACGACATCCACCCGTTCGTGCGGAGCCAGGCGGTCGAGGCTCTCGGCCAGGTCGCGCAGGGCACGTCCGAAGCCGTCCCCGCCCTCATCGACTCGCTATCCGACGAGGATGAGACCGTCCGAAGAAACTCGGCTCTCGCAATCGCCAAGCTCGGCCCGGTGGCCGAGGAGGCCGTCGACGCCCTGCCCGCTCTCCTGAACGACCCGAACCGTTACGTAATTGGTAACGCCGCGGAGGCTCTGAAGCGCATAGGCACTCCCGACGCGACCGCGATACTCATCGACCACCTGATGACCGCCCGATGGTGCCCGGTCACAAAGCCGGGAAGCCTCTACTAGATACCGAACCACTCAAGTCCCCGGAGGGGAGGCCCCAATATGCACCCACGAACCGTCGAAATACCCAACGGCACGACCATTACGGCCACCAAGGTCACCGCCCCTCCCGCATGGGCGCTCATGGAGCGGCAGCTCTTTTCCCTGATGGAAGAGTCCGCCCGGCAGTACACCTCCAAATACGCCGAACGAGGTGGCGCCACCCTGCTGGCAGAAGACCTCGACGACCTCTACGAGCAGTTCTACAACTTCGGACTGTTCTACGCGCTCGGCGCTGCGGACGACATGCTCGATCTGCACCTTCAGCAGTGGAACGCGACCAACCGCATCAGCGATCAGAGCATCAACCACCGTCCAATCCACAACAACCACACCAAGACGTTCACCCCGGCCCAGCACAACGAGTTCTGGGGCATGAACCACCCTATGGAGTGGCACCACCTCGGCGAGGGCCTCATGGCGTGGTACGACATGGGCGTCGCCGACCCCACCATCTCCGAAAACGCCCGCCGTTCCCGCCGCTTCGCCGCCATGTACATCGGCGAGGACCCCGAGGCCGACCTCTGGGACGCGAGCAAGCGGATCATCCGCTCTCCCTTCCAGTCCAGTCAGGGCCCCGTGCTAGAAGGCGATGTCCACTGGGCGAACACCATGCTCCTTGCGGGCCGCTACCTCGGCGGCGAGGTCAACTACTACGGCGTCCGCGCCAGCCTCTACCCCATCGTCCCGCACCTCGAGGCCCGATGGTTCGAGAACCCGCAGCGCAGGAACTACATCGTCGACCTCTTCAACAAGCTCGTGCTCCAACGCGACACGCCAAACACCCTAGCCGCAACCGCCCTCGTCACCGATGCCTACCTCTATACCGGCGACGACAAGTACAAGCAGTGGGTCCTCGACTACCTCGAAGCCTGGATCGACCGCACGAAGAAGAACGGCGGCATCACCCCCGACAACGTCGACCACGACGGCGTCATCGGCGGCGGACGCGAGGGTGTCTTCTGGGGCGGCCAGTACGGCTGGAACCACTACCAGGGCTACAACATCATGTTCCACGGCATCAACACCGCCGTCGAATGCGCCCTGATGCTCACAGGCGACTACGAGTACCTCGATCTCCTCCGCTCCCAGCTAAAGGTTATCGTCGACGCCGCGAAGATCGAGGACGACGGACAGCTCATCACGCCTGTCCGATACGGCCCGGAGGGCTGGATACTCACGCCTCCCGTCGGACGTGGCATGAACGACGGCATCCCTTCACGCGGCGTCATGCAGGGCCCGAGTCCCATGCGCGCCCAGGAGATGATGCACCTCTACCACGCCTCCATGGACGCGCAGGACTACGAGTTCATCACCCACATCCGCGATCAGGACGTCCGTCGCGACTGGAACGAGGTCGGCGACCGGCTCGGCGAGAAGAACTCCGGCGAAACCGAGTTCTCCCGCTTCCAGTACTACGACGGCAAGAACCCCGACTGGCCGATGAAGATACTCACTGCCGAGTACAACGAGGCCATAACCAAGTACGAGGAGATGATGGAGGACGACCGGCTGCCATACGACATCATCACCACGAACCAGATGCCGCAGCACCTCGTCCTCACGAAGGGCCTCACTCAAGTGACTATGGGCACGCCGCAGGCAACCTACAACGGCGGCCTCATGCGGTCAACCGTGCGCTACTTCGACAAGGACCGTGGCCGTGCCGGCCTCCCGCCCGACGTTGCCGCCCTCGTCGATGAGCTCAGGCCCGACGGAGCCGGCATCCAGCTTGTCAACACCAACCACGGCGAGACTCGCCGCGTCATCGTTCAGGCGGGCGCATTCGGCGAGCACAACTTCACCGAGGTTTCCTATCACCGGGAGGGCGACGACGGCGACACCGTCCAACAGGTGCACGGCAAGGCATTCGTCGTCGAGCTACCCCCGTCGACCGCCATCCGCCTCGACGCCGGGATGAAACGCTACGTCAACAAGCCCAGCTACGCGTTCCCATGGCACGGAGAGAGCATCCCAATCCCCTTCCACGAATAGTCAACACCCGGTACGAGCCGCCCCACCGAATCAGAGGCCGTTCTCCCCATTCACGAGGTATTCCATGACTACCATGCCCAACATGCCCACAATCACCGCCGGCCAGGTCACCGCCCCCCCGTCGTGGGCCTTGCTCGAACTGAAGCTCATTGCCCTCATGGAGAAGGGCGCGCACATGATGAGCAACAAGTACGCCGAGCGAAGCGGCGCGTGGTACTGGTCCGACGACCTCGACGACTACTACGAGCGCTCGTACAACTGGTGCCTGCTCTACAACATGGGCGGAGACGAGAGCCTCGTCGACCTCGCCCTCAAGCACTGGAACGCGACCACGCGACTCTTCGACGACCGCGACGGCAACCGCATCAACAACATGGAGTACTTCCATGGCGCCAACCCGATGCGGCTGAAGCACAACATCCACAACGAATACTTCAGCATCGCCCACCCTGGCGACGCCGAGTGGCACCACATGGGCGAGGGCAACATGGCCTTCTACGACCTCGCCCTCGGCGATCCGACGATCTCCGAAAACGTCCGCCGCTCCCGCCGGTTCGCCGACATGTTCCTCGGCGAGGACCCCGAGTCTCCCATCTACGACCCCGTCCACAAGATCATCCGCTCCCCCATGCACGGAAGTCTCGGCCCATTCCACGACGCCACGCTCGACATGGTGAAGACGTACCTCCACGGAGGGCACTCTACGTCCCCCGGCTGGAAACCGAAGTCAATGGGCGTGCGCGGGTCGCTCTACCCTGCCGTCAAGGACCTCCAACCCGGCTGGTGGGATGACCCCAAACAGGCGAGGGAGATCGTAGCGCTATTCAATAAGGTCGTCCTCAACGGCGACTCCGCCGCGAATCTCGCCGCGACCGGCCTCGTCACCAACGCCTACCTCTACACCGGCGACGACAAGTACAAGCAGTGGGTCGTCGACTACGTGGAAGCCTGGATGGACCGCATCGAACAGAACGGCGGCATCATCCCCGACAACGTCGGCCCAACGGGCAAGCCGGGCGAGCACCGCGACGGCGTCTGGTGGGGCACCCTCTACGGCTGGAACAGCTACGTCGGGTGGAGCCACATCTTCCACTCGTTGGGCGTCGCGGCGGAGTCCGCCCATCTCGTTACACAGGACGACTCCTATCTCGAACTGCTCCGCTCACAGATCAACGTGCTCCTCGACAACTCCATCACCGACGAGAACGGCCAGCTTCTCGTCCCCAACCGCGCAACCCCAGACGGCTGGGTACACGCCCACGTCGAGGAGGAGAAGTGGGACGCCACCTCGTCGACCAACCTGCGCCTCTACGAACTGGCGCATCTCTACCACGCCTCCATGTCGCAGGACGACTACGACCTCATCCTCCGCGTTCGGGAGGGAGACCATCTGCGCGACTGGAACGAGGAGGCTCTCGGACCGGCTAGGGCCGAGCATGACAGCGAGTACAGCCGCTTCCAATACTACGACGGCAAGAACCCGAACTGGCCGGAAAAGGCCCTCTCCCTCCAGTACCAGCGGGCCCTGGAGAACTACCATACGATGGAGAACGACGATCGCACCGTCCCCGAGATTCTCCGTGACAACCAGGAACCAAGAAACGCAGTCTTCACCAAGATTCTCACGCACGTCATGTTCGGCTCGCCGCAGTACCTTTACCACGGCGGCCTACTCCGCGCGACCGTTCGCTACTTCGACCCCGTTCGCATGCGCCCCGGCCTCCCGCCCGACGTCGCCGTTCTCGTCGACGAGCTCCGCGCCGACGGCGTGGGCGTCCAGCTTGTCAACACCAACCGCAACGAGTCCCGCAGCGTCATCATCCAGTCAGGCGCATTCGGCGAACACACCTTCACCACCGTGACGACAAGCACGGGAGACGGCCTCCGGGCCACCGAGGTCAATGGCAAGCACTTCACCGTCGACCTGCCCCCGGGAACCTCCATCAGGCTCGACGCCGGACTCGACCGCTTCTCCAACAAGCCCAGCTACGCCTTCCCCTGGCACGGAGACACGATACCTGTACCGTTCGACTACTAGGTAGTGCCGACATTCTCAAAATTCGCTTTGTTATCACGGGTAAGGTCGTCATTCCCGCGTAGGCGGAAATCTATTCGCCTCATTGAAATCCTCCTCGTCGCCCTCAGGCTCGGCCTCACGTCCTTCGGAGGCCCCGTCGCCCACCTCGGCTACTTCCGCGAAGAGTACGTCGTCGCCCGCAAGTGGCTCGACGAGCGCTCCTACGCCGACCTCGTTGCCCTGTGCCAGTTCCTCCCCGGTCCTGCCAGCAGCCAGCTCGGCATCGCCGTGGGAATCACTCGCGGCGGACTACTCGGAGGAATAGCCGCCTGGCTGGGCTTCACCCTGCCCTCCGCCGCTCTGCTCATCCTCTTCGCCTACGGCGTCACCGAGTTCGACGACCTCGTCACCGAAGGTTGGCTGAGGGGCCTCAAGACCGTCGCCGTCGCTGTCGTCGCCCTAGCCCTCTGGGGAATGGCGAAGAACCTCACCCCCGACAAACAACGCGCCAGCATTGCCGTAATCTCCGGCATCGCCCTCCTCTTCTGGGACCATCCCGTCGCCAACATCGTCGTCATCGCCGTCGCGGGAGTGGTCGGCTGGAGACTGTTGCGCAAACACACCGAACCGGTCGATTCGACCACACAAAAAATCTCCATCAGTCGCTGGCTCGCCCTCACGTGCCTTGCCATCTTCCTGCTCTTGCTTATAGGGACTCCAATTATCCGGCAGGTCGCCGGGACCGAATGGCTGAACGTCTTCGACGGCTTCTACCGCAGCGGCTCACTCGTATTCGGCGGCGGTCACGTGATCCTGCCCCTCCTCCAGGCAGAGGTCGTCCCCCAGGGCTGGGCCACGAAAGACCAGTTCATCGCGGGCTACGGCGCGGCCCAGGCCGTCCCCGGCCCTCTGCTCACCTTCTCCGCCTACCTCGGCACGGTCAACGGCGGCTGGACGGTCGGCCTCTTCGCCCTCGGCGCGATCTTCCTCCCGTCCTTCCTCCTCGTCATCGGCATCCTCCCGTTCTGGGACAACCTGAGATCGCGCACGAGCTTCCGCGCCGCCCTCATGGGAATCAACGCCGCCGTAGTCGGCCTCGTCGGCGCAGCCCTCTACGACCCCGTCTGGACCACCGCCATCACCTCACCCGAGGACCTAGCCCTCGCAACCGCCGCATTCGGCCTCCTCGCCTTCTGGAAATGGCCCCCCTGGCTTGTCGTCCTCCTCTCTGCCATCGGAGGAGCCGGGCTGTCAATGCTATGATCGGGTTAACATGGCAACCAACGTAATTCGGCTGGGCCTAATACTCTCACTGAGCCTTCTCTGGTTCTTCACAAACGTGGAGCAAAGCAGCGCGTGTTCATGTATCCCTCCCCCCGCATCTGTGGCATTGGCGAATTCTCCATCTGTCTTTGCCGGTAGGGTAATCGCCGTCGAGTTATCTGAAGCCGAAGATCCACATGGGCCATATGGGCAGATCGAGGTAGTCGGTTTCGCCGTCTCGACTGTCTATAAAGGGCCTCCTTTCGAAACCATGTATATAAGGTCGACTGGACATAATTCTAACTGCGACTTTCATCACTGGATTCATTACCAGCGGTGGGGTGACGAGCTCATGATCTATGCTCGCGATGACTTCAGTGTCTTTCTGTGTAGCCGGATTCTTCCACTCGACGAGGCCCAAGAAGATCTAGATCTATTAGGCAAGGGTCGCAAACCCGAACCGGGAACAAAGGGCCCGATTCCAGGAACCCCGGAATTCCCACCACAGCAATCATCGGATATTGAATGGATCGACCCTGCGACCGCCGGATGCAGCCTGGGCTCAACCACCCCCGACGCAACCTGGCTCGGCATCATGGTCGGCTTAGCCTGGTTCGGCGTTCGCCGACATCCCCGTCGCTAGCCCCAACCCCTTCCCCCGTTTTCGTCTATAATCACTCGACCAATCCCACGATTCAAATCAAGGGGGCAAGTATGGACACCTCACTACCGACCATCACCGCAACCAAGATCGCTCCCCCGCCCGACTGGGCCCTCCTTCAGCGCCAGCTCTTCGACATCATCGCCCACGCAGGCGACGTGGCCACGGAGAAGTACGCGAGGCCCGACGGCCGCGTCTACCACTTCTTCGACGTTGACGACGCCTACGAGAGCCGCTCGATGCGCGGAATCTTCTACGCCCTCGGCGGCCCGCGACGCTTCCTCGACATCGCCAAGCGCGAGTGGGACGCCATCACCTGGCTCTACAGCGAGGAGCGGCAGCTCACCGATGACGATCCCAAGCACCCGATGTACATGCCCCAGCTTCGGAACGAGTACTGGAACCTCGACATCCCCTTCAACGCCGACTGGTTCCACATGGGCGAGGGCAACCAGATGCTCTACGACTTCGGCCTCGCCGATCCGACCAACCCCTCGAACCGCGAGCGCGCCCGAAAGTTCGCCGCCATGTACATCGGCGAAGACCCCGACGCCCCCAACTGGGACCCCGTGCACAAGATCATCCGCTCCCCCCTTCACGGCGGGGCCGGCCCCATGACGGAGGTGAGGAAACACAAGGGCATCGTCCACACCGACGGCAACGTCTCCGACCACGTTCATCTCGTTCGGCATTGGCTCGACCGCAGATCACTGGGCGACTTCGGTCACCGCGGCACGATGGAAGACAACCCCAGCGCCGAGCCTCTGCTCCCGCACTTCCTCTATCCGAGGGTCAAGGAGCTCGAACCTCGCTGGTACGAGGACGACGCCCGCCGCGAGGAGATCCTCAACATCTTCGACGAGATGGTGCTCCAGGGCGACGAGCCGAGCAACCTCTGCACGACCGCGCTCGTGACCAACGCCTACCTCTACACCGGCGACGAGAAATACAAGAAGTGGGTGCTCGACTACGTGCAGGGCTGGATCGACCGCATCGAGGCCAACGACGGCATCATCCCCGACAACGTCGGTCCCACCGGCAAAGTGGGCGAGGCCCGCGACGGACAGTGGTGGGGCGGCCTGCACGGCTGGAGCACCGGCGAGCGCGCCATCGACCGTCTCTTCCTCGGCCTCATCATCGGCGCGGAGTGCGCCCACCTCCTCAGCGGCGGCGACGACTCCTACCTCGAAGTCCTCCGGTCCCAGGTCCGCGTCCTCATGGAAAACTCCATCGAGACGGAGACCGAAAGCCGCTGCATGGTCGTCCCCACCAGCTACGGGGCCGATGGCTGGGCGTCATACGGGGACTTCAGTATCCGCGGCGGCCCTCCTCACCTGACGCACCTGTACCACGCCTCGTTGTCGGATAGCGACCACGACATCATCACCCGCGTACGCGACCGTTGGATGAACGGCGGCGGTGATGACTGGAATGACATTCCGCTGACCGGTGATCGAGGCGGCGCCCGCACCGAGTTCTCCCGCTTCCAGTACTACGACGGCAAGAACCCCGACTGGCCCGTGCAAACCATGTCAGCCGACTACGAGCAGGTGGCCGGCTACATCGAGGCCATGGAGCGCGACACTCGCTCGGTGCAGCAGATCATCGACGACAACAACTGGCCTCCCAACCCTGTCATCGTCAAGGCCCTCATCCAGACCACCATGGGCTCCCCCGCGCCGCTCTACAACGGAGGCATCCTACGCGCGACCGTGCGGTACTTCGATCCCTGCGAGCGCCGTCCGGGACTCCCGCCCGACGTTGCCGCCCTCGTGGACGATCTCTCAGCCGACAAGGTCTCCATCCGGCTCGTCAACACAAGCTCTTGCGAGACCCGCTCCCTAATAGTCCAAGCAGGCGCCTTCGGCGAGCACTCATTCACCGACGTGTCGTTCGACGATACGACCTACAGCTATGACGGCATCAACCCCGGCCTCCGCACCCGCGCCGAGCAGACCACGAACTGCGCATCGACCACCGTGAATGGCAAACACTTCACCGTCGAACTCCCGTCTATGACCTCCGTCCGGCTCGAATGCGGCCTCGACCGCTTCTCCAACAATCCGACCTACGCCTTCCCCTGGCATGGCGACGAGGTCCCAATCGAATAGAACAACACTAATTCACGCTGACCGTGCTTCGGCCCATTGCAATCACCTGGATCCTTACGGCAGCGGCGAACGTACTGGAATGCACGACCTGCAGGAGGAACGCACAAAGATGAACATAGACAGAGACCAGTTCATGGAGCAGGGATTCCTGATACTGCGGAATGTCATTCCGCCAGACAAGCTGGAGTCCATGCGCGCCGGCTGCGAAACAATCCTGGATAGGCGAAAGGCAGTTTGGGCCGCCGAACGGGGCCCCGACGACCCTCCTGGCGGGCAGTACGATATGAACCGGCAACCCCGTGTCTACATGGAGGAGCCGGGACTCATCGACGAGGAGACGGCGAACGTGGTCGAGGACTTCTGGGTTGCCGACGAGACGCTGGACATCGCCTCGCAGCTTCTGTGCAATCCCCAGCCCAACGTCACCAGGATGATGATGATGTGCAACCCTGTGCGCGACTGGCCGGGCGGCACTGGCTGGCACCGCGACGTCCACCCGACCGACATGGCCCCGATGGACGCCCTTGCTGCCGACTTCATCGAGAACGGACCGAGGTACACCCAGTGGAATGTCCCGATGTACGACGACAGCGTGCTGTGGGTCGTCCCCGGCAGCCACCGGCGGCGCAACACCGACAGGGAGAATATCGAGTTCATGAAGGACATGGCAGGAGAGTATGTCGTCTCGAACGAGCGCCTGCAGAACGCCGCCGAGGGCATTCCCGTCGAACTGAATGCCGGAGACGGCGTCATCTACAGCAACTTCCTCCTACACACCGGGAGCAACTACACCACGAAGAAGCGACGGACGCTCCACGGCGGCCACGCCATATTCGGGCAATACCCGGAGATGGGATTCGCCGACAGCCTCGCTCCTGCGGCAAGGGAGAAGTTCGAGTCATTCGCTCACCGCGGCGAGGAGATGAAGGCCGCAACCGAGACAGCCCTACGAGCCGTGATCTCCATGGACGCCGCCGGGTACCGCGCGGCGCTGGAGTCGCTGCAGCCCGGCGCAGGCCCCCACGGCAAGACGGTGCTCACGATCTACCTGTCCAAGGCTGCACTCCACATCTGGGCGCTGAAGGACCCCGGATTCGACGTGACGGAAGAATCCCGGCTTCGCGCCTCCTCGTCCCATGAGATCACCCTCAACTGGGGCCCGGACTTCGCCGACCGGTTCACTTTCGATGAGTCGAAGACCCTGTGGGCGCGGTTCGAGCCGCTGGATGCGATGCTGCAAGGTGACGAGGAGATGTTCGAGCCGTCGTTCCAGTCAGGTCCGATACGCTACTACTTCAGCAACCTGCCCGACGGTGTGGACGCGGAGTCATTCATCACCGGCTGGGAGTGAGTCGTCTCACAATTCTGTACGGATACCGAAGCTCATCCACCAGCGTACCGTACAGATCAAAGATAACGGCCCGGCACTTCACTTCAGACCCAACTGCTCGGCCACGTCATCGGCCAGCACGACGGACGTAAGCCCGCGCTCCACAGCCTCCCGCAATAGTTCCGGCAAGACCGACTGACGCTCGTTCAGGCGCGTCCGCATGATGATCAGGTTGGTCAACGTCTCCTTCAACTCCGAAGAAGATTCCTCCTCATTTGAGGGAATCATCCTTTGAAGAGCGCGCAGTGCATCCAGCAGAGCATCGCTCCTACGGTGGGCGCGTTCGAGCGCCTGCGCCAGATCTTCTATGGAGACTTCAGTCGTCACGACTTCCAACTATCCCCCTCGCGTCCCGTCTTTGGGGAAAAACACCTCGACCTTGGCCGGGTCGCGGTAGCCATCGATGGCGATTGGCCCGAGTCCCGGCGTTTCGATAGCGGCACGCACGATCTCCTTGTTGAAGACGCTGACGCTGTCCGTGTTCAGGTACGTGTCCACCGGCATCCAAATGCACTCCGCGATCTCATCGTCCTGCTTGGAGATATGGTCGCTCAGCGGCTCCAACCGGCAGACGAAGTATATATCCGACTTGCCGTGTCGGTAGGAGTGCTGGTGGCGGAAGCAGACGAGGGACACGAACCGCGCCTCTATTCCCGTCTCCTCAAGCACCTCACGCACGACGGCGTCCGCCAGGTGCTCCTCCTCGTGAAGGTGTCCGCCCGGCAGCTTGAAGGAACCTGATCCCACGCCATGCCGCCTCTCTCGCACCACAAGGATTTCATTATCAGAGTTAATGACCACTCCCCCCGCGCCGATGTAATGGGTCGAGTAGTTCGGCACGAATGCGCCTTCCTCCAGCCTCTTGAGCATCATCACGTAGCTATCGTCGGCGTGGTGGTAGGTGAAGCCCTCACCTGCCGCGACAGGCACCAATCCCGCTCGGTCCAGGGGAATCTCCAACCACACCACCCTGTAGCCTGCCGCAGTCCAGTCACCTAGAGATAGCTTGAGCCTTGGAGCAAACTCCAGCGGATCGGAGGGAAGTTGATCGGGTTCGAGAACGATTCCGCCGAAGGGGTTGGGAGTCGCACTGAGCGGTTCCATGCGGGCAGTATAGTGAAGCGCGTCCTACCGGTAAACCCTTCCGAGCAACCTGCCGGCCTCAGCCTCCGTGAAAACGCTCAATCCACCCAGCCACCGTCATTCCCGCGAAGGCGGGAATCCAAAACCCTCCACGCGGCCCCGATCCCTCTGCGGTGAATCCCCCCACGCAATACTTCCCTACTTTCTCCCCTTCCCGTCTCTGGTATCATAGACACACGTTTCGGCGGGAGAAAAATGGTCACAGAACGACGGCTGCCACAGTGGCTCAAGGTCAAGATGCCGGGTAGCGACGGCTACCGGCGGATCAAGGGTCTTCTCGACGATGCCCAGCTAAACACCGTCTGCGCCGAGGCTCAATGTCCCAACATCGGCGAGTGCTGGGATCGGGGCACGGCGACGTTCATGATCCTGGGCGATATCTGCACCCGCGCATGCGCCTACTGCGCCGTCGATACCGGAAAGCCGGAGGGAATAGACCTGCTGGAGCCTATCCGGGTGGCCGACACGGTGGAGCGGATGGGGTTGCGCTACGCCGTTATTACCTCGGTCGACCGCACGATCTGCCGGATGGCGGGGCGTTCATCTTCGCGCAGACCATCCGCCAAGTCCGCAACCGGATGCCGAACACCAAGATCGAGGTGCTCATCCCCGATTTCCAGGGCAGCCGTGACGCTCTTAAAAAAGTGATGGACGCAGAACCCGACACGCTCAACCACAATATCGAGACCGTCCGTCGCGTGTTCACCCGCGTCCGGCCCAAGGGCGACTACGATGAGTCGCTGGAACTGCTGGCGAATGCGAAGGAAATTTCCCCCAACGCGGTTACCAAGTCGGGCATGATGGTCGGCCTTGGCGAGAGCTGGGACGAGATCATCGAGACCATGAACGACCTCCGTTCAGTCGACTGCGATCTCCTGACCATCGGGCAGTACCTGCGCCCCTCCAAGAGGCACGTTGCTCTGGCAAAATGGTACACCCCGCGCGAGTTCGACGAACTGGCCGAGATCGGCATGTCGCTGGGATTCAGCCACGTCGCTTCCGGACCGCTCGTGCGAAGCTCCTACCACGCGGACGAGCAGCACGCCTCGGCCACTAGGACACCGGTACTGGTGTAGACCGGCACGCCCGATTCGTTCACCCGATCTCCAAACAAAAGGGTGAGAACCGCCGTCCCGAAGTATTCCAAAGGAATTCACCTTGCCTATTGAGATACCTCCCAATCCCGGCGGCGCACGTCGCGGCACTCAGCCGAGACCTGATGCCCCATGCTTCCTCTGCGAGGCAATTGCCGGACGCGAGGAAAAGGGCATGGTCGAGGAGACCGAGCAGACTGTGACAATGGTCAACTGGAAGCAGTTCGAATTAGGCCAAGTTCTGGTTTGTGCTCGCCGTCACGCCACAACCCTCTTCGACCTTACCGACGAAGAAACAATCTCCGTCATGCGGGCGGCACGCAGAGTGGCCGACGCGCTCATTCGAGCTTATGACCCCGAAGGCCTAAATCTCATTCAAAATAACGGCATGATCGCGGGGCAGTCGGCGCCACACTTCCACATGCACGTCGTCCCTCGCCGAAGGGTGGGCAGCGACTGGGGCAACGGCCCTCCGCACATCGCAACACTCGAAGGCAAGACACCGACCTCTCCGGCCCACGACGTGACCGTCAGCCTCGAACGCGAGTATGAAATCGCCGAGGAGATCAGACGGCACCTGTCCTAGTCAGCCTCCGGCACCGGCCACCCCCACCCGATCATCATAGCGCGGAGCTTGTCCATGTCGTCGTCACTGAGCGGCAACGACGGAGGACGCGGCGGCCCAACCGGGATTCCCATCATCTCGGACAAGGCCTTCGCCACCCGTCCCTCACCTCCGGAGACCTGGGTGACGTCACGATAGAAGGCTCTGAGGTCGGGGATAACGCTGTCCCACTCGGCTTGCGCCTCGGTGTATTTGCCCTGCTCCATCAGGTCCCAGACGTTCAGAAAGAACGCAGGATGAGCATCCACCCCGTCGGTCAGGAAACCTCGCCCGCCGAGCCGGTGGCAGTCGATGGGACGGTCGGAGTTGTCCATGATGTTGAAGGTGCCCGCCAGCTTGAAGATGTCCGCGTACTGAGACCCCTCGGGCGGATTCCACTTGATCGCGACGACATACTCGAAGTCCGTCATCTTTTCAAAGGTGCTGGGATAAATCCCACCGTGCGGCAGCCAGTGGGTGTTGTAGACGAGGACGCCGATATCGATGTCGTCGGATATGTCCTCGAAATACCGCAGCATATCGTCCTCTGTAGGCTGGTTGAAGATGGGCGGCGACACCTGGCAGCCCATGGCCCCAACGTCGGACGCGATGTTCATGTCCTCGATGGTACGCACGGTGTCCTTGTAGTGGACTGCCCCCATGACGGGAACCCGCCCATCCGCCGCCTGCACCACCGTCTGGATCAGTGCCTTCCACTCGTCCTCGCGGAGTTGCGGCCCCTCGCCCATGGCGGCGGCTACCTTGAGAACCGCCTTGCCCTCAACCAAGCCTCTCTCGATCCAAAGCTCCGTCGCCGCGGCCATGAGTCCGTAATCGACGTTGTAGTACTCGTCGAAGGGCGTCGGCACGGTCGCCACCACGCCCGTCATCTGCCTGCGGATATCTTCTCGCTTCATGGAAATGGCCTCATGTGTGTAGGTGTGGGAAGAGTGTAGGCGCGAGGGTTGGGCAAGTCAATTGAGATGCCCATGTTGACCTAGATCGCGTCGGCTAGAACTTCCACCAAATGCTTCGCCTTCACTCCCGTGCCGTCCTCGATCTGGTGACGGCAGGACATTCCCTCGCTCACGACGGTGGCGCCGTTTTGCCGTTCGCGTATAGCGGGAAACAACGCCTGCTCCCCGATCTTCATGGAGACTTCGTAGTGCTCCTTTTCGAGGCCGAACGACCCCGCCATACCGCAGCAGCCGGAGGATATCTCCTCAACCTCGCACCCGGATATCTGGGACAGCACGTCAATCGACCTTCCCATGCCGACCAATGCCCTTTGGTGGCAGT
Source organism: Dehalococcoidia bacterium (assembly GCA_963665745.1). Lineage (GTDB taxonomy): Bacteria > Chloroflexota > Dehalococcoidia > Lucifugimonadales > VXLM01 > VXLM01. Next base: position 144,975 of record OY762443.1, read on the forward strand.
GCCCTTGCAGTATGACGCGACCCGGCTCTTTCGAGTACCGGATTTCAGCGCCATCGTTAGCTTGTGCGTGCAGTACGAACTCCTCGATGAGCATGGTGCTTTCGGATACCCGACGAGCGTTGTCTCCGTCGAGAAGGTCAACGTAGTCGTCGCGGAAGCTGAGGATGCAACTCGGTTCAAGTCCAACGAGCTTCGCCCCTCGTTCGACGTATGGCAGTACGGAAGAGACATTCCGCGCGGCATTGCTCTTGGCGGCGTCGAGCATCCCCTTTGAGAGCATGGGACGCCCACAACACACCGGCTTGGGAACGATAACCTCATACCCCATGTGTTCGAGCACCTTGACCGCCGAACGCCCGAGGTCGGGATAGTTGTACTCCGTGAAGGTGTCCGAGAACAGAACGACCCGCCCTCTGGGGATTCCCTCGACTGTTGACCCTCCTCGTGCGCGAAACCACTGGGAGAAGGTCTGGCTCGCGAACGGAGGCAGCGAGCGTCTACGGTCGATTCCCGCTATGTCTTCTACAAATTCCTTGAACGCATTCACGTCCATCGACCAGTTCGATACCGGCGCGAAGAACGAACCTAGCTTGCCGAGTTGGCTTACATTCGCGAGCATACGGTTGCGCAGCGGGTAGCCGTTGGCCTTGTGATACCGATAGGAAAACTCGTACTTGAGCTTCGCCATGTCCACGTTCGACGGACATTCGGCCTTGCAGCCCTTGCACTCCAAGCAAAGATCGAGCACTTCCCGAAGCCGTTCGCCCGTCAGCGAGTCCACCGGCAATGCCCCGGACATAGCCGAACGGAGCGCGTTGGCCCGGCCACGCGTGGAGTGCTCCTCGTCGCGAGTGACCATGTACGAGGGGCACATCGTCCCGGTCAGCTTTCGGCACGCTCCCTGCCCGTTGCACATCTCTATCGCGTGTGCAAAGCTCCCCTCCTCGACGAATCGGAAACCGGTCTTGACTTCAAGCGGTCTGTACGACGGACCGATCTTGAGGTTCTCCGTGATCGGAGGCGAATCGACGACGTTCCCTGGATTCATAATTCCTGCCGGGTCGAAGGCCCTTTTGACCTGCCGGAACGCTTCATACACCTGCGGACCGAACATCTTCTCGTTCCACACGCTGCGCGCGCGACCGTCCCCGTGTTCCCCACTCATCGAGCCACCGAACTCCAGGACAAGGTCGCTGACGGCGTTGGCAATAGAGGCCATCTTGGCGACGCCCTCCTGTCGCTTCAGGTCGACGAGGGGGCGTATGTGCAGACAGCCCACACTGGCGTGTCCGTAGTACCCTGCCTCCGTCCCATGCTCCTTCACTATCTCGTCGAAACGCTCGACGAACTGTGGGAGCGTCTCGGGTGGCACTGCCGTGTCTTCGACGAACGGAAGCGGCTTGGCGTCGCCCGGCACGTTCATCATCAGGCCGAGCCCCGCCTTCCTGACGTTCCAGACCATCGCCTGCTCGGACGGTGTGAGCAGCTTCTTTGTCGAGTAACCAAGACCGCGCTTCGCCATGTGAGCAGCGCAGCCGTCGATCTTCGACTCGACCTCCGACTCCGACTCTCCGGTGAATTCAACGACGAGGAGGGAGTCGGGACTGCCCTCGATGAACCCCGTCATTCGCGAGTATTCGAGGTTTTCTTGGGCCTGCCGTATGATCATCCCGCCGATGTGCTCGACCGCCGTCGGGTCCAGCTCCAGCGCCGCGACCGTAGCCTCCATCGACTCGATGAGATCGTGGAAGTGAATGACCGCCAGCGCCTTGTACTTGGGACGAGGCACGAGCTTCAGGGTCGCCTCGGTGATCGTCACGAGCGTACCCTCGGAGCCAACTACGAACCGCGCCATATCGAAGGCATCAGGATCGAGAAGTTCATCCAGGTTGTACCCGGACACCCGGCGCTGAATCTTGGGGTATCGCTTGAGTACCTCGTCGCGGCTTCTCCGCCCTATACCGTCCAGACTCCGGTAGATGTCGCCCTCTAGGCCCGACTGCCGGCGCTTGGCATCGAGAGCGTCGCCGGAAGTACCGTCGAATCTGGTAATCTCTCCGTTTGAGAGCACGACCGAGAGTCCGTGCGTGTTGTCTACGGTCTTCCCCCACACGATGGAGTGTGACCCACAGGAGTTATTTCCCAGCGCACCGCCGACGTTGCCCCGGTTACTCGTGCTCGGGTCGGGCGCGAACATCAGACCGGTATCCCGAATCCGGTCGTTCAACTCGTCGAGGATGATGCCGGGCTGGGTCCGTACCCACCGTTCCTCCGCGTTGACCTCCAACACGTTTCGCATGTACTTGGAGAAGTCGATGACGATCGCGTGGTTCACGGTCTGTCCCGCCAGACTCGTTCCCCCTCCGCGGGGAAGTACGGGGACCCCGTGCCGTGCGGCAGCCGTAACTACCGCGATGACATCATCGGCCGTCTTTGGAATGACGACGGCTATGGGCTCAACCTGGTAGATGCTCGCGTCGGTGCTGTACAGCAGCCGGGACATCCGGTCAGCACGGACTTCGCCGTCTACGTCCCGCCGCAACTCTTCGACGAGTTCCCTGCTGTCCCGTTCGATGTCTTTGGCAAGCATGGTCACGTTTGGAAAATCTACTGCCGGACGCAGGTGCGTCTCGTCCCAGTCGTAGTGGGTAATTGTACATTACCCACCAGAGTCTACGTCGGCTTCCACGTATGGCGAGTTACGGGAGTGAGGAAATGAACCGCGTACACAAGCAAACCGCGTTGAGGTGTTGCAGGAAAGAGATAGTGGAGTTGGTAACGTGTCGAGAGGCTAGGGTTACGACACCTTCAGTATCGAATACTTGACACTTCCACGAGGCGTCTGGACTTGGAGCTCGTCACCCTCGCGTCGTTGGTTGACAGCCTTCCCAACCGGAGACTCGTCCGATACCTTGCCCTCGAGAGGTTTGGCTTCGGAGGCGCTGACAATGGTGTACTGAGTCTCTCTCCCGGAAGAGAGGTCCTTGAGCAACACCCGGGAGCCTATTTGAACCGTCATCTTCTTGCGGGCCGACGGGTCGACGACAACCGCGGCGGTTAGAGTGTTCTCGATTTCAAGGATTCGACTTTCGACCTGTCCGAGGTGCTCTCGCGCAGCTTCGAGCGGAACGTTCTCGCGCACGTCCTTGTCTGCGGCGGCGCTTCGGATCTGGGCCGCTATCGGTCCGCGCTGTGCCTTGAGGTCTTCAAGCTCGGCAACGAGGTTCTCATGGCCTTCGGGCGTAAGCTCGATAACCGTGGCGCGTCTCTCGTCTTCAATGGACGACCTAGCCCGCGACCGCGCCTTGCGAATGCGAAGATGGCGAGACAAGTTGTGTTCGGTCAGTCCCTGCTTGCTGGCGAAGGCAAGGAACTTCTTGACCTCTTGCAGCCGCTCCGCGGACTGGGTGCCCCCGTTGGACTGATCGCTGTACTCACCGATCTCGGAGGGCGCTATCTCTGCAATCCTGCGCTCGGCGCCGCACCAGCTGACAAAGCGGAGTAGCTGTTTGTGCGCCTCGGTCTGCTCACCGTCCTTGGGCCGAAGACTCCCCGCGTACACTCCAACGGCCTCCAATACAGTCAACGACTCAGTAACTTGCGTCAAGGTGATCCTTCCTCCCCGCCCCGTATCAGGCTATGAAACAAAACCGGTATCCTCACCATATTAGAGAATGCCCCAACACGTGTCAACGACGCGAGGTCGCCCTCGACTCAGGCCATCACGCCCCAATTCTCACCCGATTTGAGGTCTACTTCCAGGGGAACCGCGAGCTCCATCGCGCTGGGCATGATGTCCAGCACAATGGCCTGCATGTCCTCCATTTCATCCGACGGCACCTCGAATATGAGCTCGTCGTGTACCTGAACAATCATGAGCGAGCGGAGACCCATCTCGTCCATGCGGGCCTGGAGCTTCACCATCGCGAGCTTGATCACGTCGGCGGCAGTACCCTGGATGGGAGTGTTGATCGCAACGCGCTCCGCCCCGCTGCGGGCCGCGAAATTTCGCGAGTTGATCTCCGGGATGTACCGCTTGCGTCCCATGAGCGTCTCGACGTAGCCCTGAGTCTTGGCCGTGGCCTTGATGCCGTCGATGTAGTCGCCGATGCCGGGGTAGCTCCCGAAGTAGGTATCGATGAACGACTTGCCTTCTTCCACGGATAACGCCGCGCGCTGGCTGATCCCGTAAGGGCTGATGCCGTAGACGACGCCGAAGTTCAGAATCTTGGCGATCCGGCGCATCTCCGAGTCGACCTCGTCGTGGCTCACGCCATAGACCAGCGACGCCGTGGCCGCGTGGATGTCCTGCCCGTCGTGGAACGCCTGAAGGAGCGCCGGGTCCTGCGAGATGTGCGCGAGGATGCGTAGCTCGATCTGCGAGTAGTCCGCCCCCAGCAGAGTCCACTCCGGCCAGTCCCGGGCCACGAATCCCTTGCGGACCTCGTTCCCCAACTCCGTGCGGACGGGAATGTTCTGAATGTTAGGGTCGTTGCTGGAGACGCGACCGGTTGCCGAACCGACCTGATTGTAGCTCGTGTGGATGCGGCCGGTCCTCCAGTTGACAAGACCGGGCAGTGAGTCGGTGTAGGTCGACTTGATCTTGGACAGTTGGCGGAAGTTCAGGATGTGGTCAAGCACCTGATACGCGGCAGGATCGACATCCCCACCCCTGCCCGCGTCCAGTGTGGCTTTCAAACCCTCAAGAGACGCGGCGTCAGTGGCAAACCCCCTCTGTCGCTTCTTAGTCGGAGGCAACCGAAGCTGGTTGAAGAGCACGTCGCTGAGCTGCTGAGCGGAGTTGAGATTGAATGGACGCCCGACCGTTTGGTACATCTCGTCCTGGATGCGCGCCATATCCTCGCCCAGCTTCCGTGACATTTCAGTCAAGAGTTGAACATCCACGGACACGCCGCTTTCTTGCATACGCACGAGCACCGGAAGGAGAGGCATTTCCACTTCCTGCATGGCCCTGGTCGAGTCTTTGGCCTCCAACTCCTGCTCAAAGCGTGGTAGAAGCTGCCATGTCAAGTCCGAGTCGGCAGCGGCGTACTCTGCCGCCCGCTCGATTGACACGTCGGCCATGGAGATCTGGCTGCGTCCCGTCCCAATGAGGTCCGACAACTCGGTCATCTCGATACCCAGCTCGTTGAGGGCAAGCTGCTTGAGTCCTATACCTCTCCGTCCAAGCAGGGCTGCGGCAATCATGGTGTCGAACGTGACCCCGCGTACTTCGATGCCGTGATTCTTGAGCACGGTCATGTCGTAGTTGGCGTTGTGCGCAACCTTCGGGACGGTCTCGCTTTCGAACACCGGTCGGAGCGCTTCGAGCACGTCATCCAATGCAAGCTGTCTGCCCTCGCTATGCCCTATGGGAACGTACCAGCCCGTGTGTGGCGAGTTGGAAAACGAAAGGCCCACAAGGTCGGCGGACATGGCGTCGACAGCCGTCGTTTCGGTATCGAACGCAAACCCCTGCGGTGAGTCGAGCTCGGACAGCAGCGCTTCGAGGGCCTCCGCAGTGTCGACGACCCGATAGTCGGCTTCCGGGGCATCGGGTGTCGTGTCGAAGGACTGCTGCTCGCCCTCAGCCGGACCGCCCGACGGCGCCGGAACACGCGGCACGACACTCAGGAACTCCAGCTCCGTAAGAAATCCCACGACCTTCGAACGGTCATACTGCCAGAAGCGGGTTGCGTCCAAGTCGAGCGTTACCGGAGCATCTCTCACAATAGTCGTGAGCACCTTGCTCTCGCGAAGCTGGTCGACTCCCTCTCGAATGTTCTTCTGGGCACGCGGCGGCGTAACCTCATCGACGTGGGCGATGATCTCCTCGATATCACCGAATTTGCTTACGAGATTGACGGCGGTCTTGACCCCGACGCCGGGCACACCGGGGATGTTGTCGGATGAATCTCCCTGAAGCGCCTTGATGTCCGCCACCGCCTCCGGCCCCAGCCCGCCGTATCGATCCTTCACGCCCGCCACGTCGTAGACCTTCGCCTGCTGAACGCTGCTAGACATGAAGACACGCACCCACGGAGAGACCAGCTGCAACGTATCGGAGTCGCCCGTCAGGATGACCGTCTCGATCTCCTGTTCCTCGGCTTGGCGGCAGAGGGTGCCGAGCACGTCGTCGGCCTCGTAGCCCTCGCACTGGTAGACGGGAACCTCAAACGCATCGATGAGCTGCCGAACCCGCTCGAACTGCGATCTCAACTCCGGCGGAGTCGGAGGACGGTGGGCCTTATAGTCCTTGTAGCGTTCGTGGCGGAAGGTGGGCGCGGGCAGGTCGAACGCAATGGCGCAGTGCGTCGGCTCCCAGTCCTGCAAGCTGCGAATGAACGAGTTCACGAACCCGTACACCCCACGCACGTCCTCGCCCGTCGCGCTCACCGTCAACGGCTCCCTGATAGCGTGCCACGCGCGATGCACGAGGGCATGGCCGTCCATCAGCATCAGCAGCGGCTTGCCATCGAGCATCGACCGTGGGCCGTTCGTCGTCATCGCGCACTCCGACTCGTCCGGGTGACGCGATTATACCTTAAGGGGGTTCTCGATTCACCGCAGAGAGCGCGGAGGGCGCAGAGGGAGGAACAGATCTGTCCCTCAGAGGACTACAAGGCTAAGCCTACGCTCAGATCACCTTTGTGAGTTACGCGGTTCATTAACTTTCTCTATGCGAAAGAAGTCTCCCTTCGCCATAGGCTCCCGACCACGGTCGCATCGATTGACCTCGAGGCGCGGATAAAGTAGATCCAATTTTAGGAAACGAGGAACACCGTCCTCCTTCATCCATTTAGGCCAGTTGTCAATCTTTAGCATCTCAGAAGGAGGACGATATGATGTGAGATAAAAATATGGTTTTACTTTGGGTTGTCCCGTTCCATCATCTTCAAAGAGTTTCTCCAGTCGTATCGCCTTTTCGCGCATCTGGTTACTGTCCCAAGAACCATATCCCTTTGCTTCTAGGAAGACCAGGTGGCAATACTCATTAGCATTGAATGCAATCAGGAAATCAATGTCCTGTTGATTTCCCATAACTACTTTCTCATCGCCCGAATTGGAGAAGACTTTACACAAGACTTCATCCATAGACATACATTCCCGATAGGCCTGGAGGCTCGCGGCCACCCAATCGAGATGATAGTCCATGGCGGCAAAAGCATCACACGGTATCTCTTCTTTGAGTCCAATCTTACGACCGAGCTTCTTACGGAAGCGTTCAGATAACTGAAACTCTTCAACACCAAGAGCTTGGCGAATGAGAAAGTACCTCTCTTTCCTGTTGAACTGCTTCAAGAGCTTGATTAAGTCAGCCATTTCAGCCTCCGAGAGGGTTGAGGGTGCGATCGACGACAAGGCAAAGCGGCAGGGCGTTCGCCGCTTTGCCTTGTCGTGATTATACGCCTTTTCGCGGCGGCGTGTTGGATTCCCTACGGCTAGGGTGTGAGCGAGAACCAGTATCGCGTACCTTCCCACGAAGAATCCGGTTCAACGATGAGGACCAGGGAGTCGGCGTCCGACGAGGCGATCTCCCAACATTCGTTTCCTTCTATTTGTCCATTCTTGAATAGTTCAGGGTCTGAAAGACTATCGGGGATTGAGCTGCATGAATCGCCAAACGTTGTATAGACGACTGCACTGTCACCCAAAGCACGTAGCCTGAGGCCTCCACCGAACCTCGCAGAATCCGCGCCCAGATATTTTGCTCTGACCTTCACCATGTAGAACTGATTCCCCGATTCAGGAGGGTCATTGAATTGATTATGGTCGAGAACCGCGCTTGTCGCATTCGGAGTCGTTCCGATGACCGTAACTTCCCAATGATCAGTGCTGGAATTCCTGAACGTGAAGGCAGTGCCAAATGGCACGGGGTTTAGTTGAGTCCCGAGGTTAGGCGTTGTCGTAGGAATCGGCGTTTGGGTCGGCGTCGGGGTTGGCGTTGCCACAGAACCCTCAAGCGCTGCAACTTTTTTCTCAAGCGTTGCGAGCCTGTTCTCGATTGCGGTCAACCTCTCCGATACATCCGTAGGCGGTGTCGTCGGCTGGGACGAGGCAGGTGTTGGTGTGGGAGTTGGGATTGGCGTCGGTGCCGGCGCACTCCCCCCACAGACCGACAAGCCAAGAGCGGCAAGGTCGTTGTCTTCCACCAGCGACAGGTTGGCCGGCACGCAGCCCGTTAGACTATTGCCGCTCAGCCGCCACCGGGTCAAGTTGGTCAGATTGCCAAGTTCGGACGGGATGGTTCCGGTCAGGCTGTTGGAACTCAGGTCGAGGACCTGCAACGCGGACAAGTTCCCAAATCCGGCGGGGATGATGCCGTCAAGACTTTTGCTCGGAAGCGACACTTGGACAACCCGTCCACTTCCCAGCGTTATGCCGTCCCATTTATCAATCGAACGGCCCGTCCACCAGTTCAGCTTTCCGCTGCCGCGAAGGGTAGACTTCATTCCGAGCAGGGTGTCGCAGTCGGCGGCGAGAGCCGCATTGTTTGCGGGAACGGCCCCTCCCGTAACGCAGGCCGAACTCCCCTGGCCGGTCACTATACCGACCCCGACTATGGCTACGACGATGACTCCAATGGCTATAAGTATTCTGTGCTTCGACACGGAAAGAACCTCCTCACGACAGGGATTGTGGTTGCTTTCCAGTTCACCCAGAACCCGCGCAAGCCGCAAGGAGGCACAAAGCGCCAATCCCTGCGTTGCTTGCGTGACGCGGACGGGTGACTGGAAAGTCGCCGATACCCTACACTTCCCCTGTATTACCGTCAACCCTGCGATAGGCATCTAGCTGTTCGCGGGAATGATGGGCATGGGGGATTTTGGTACGCTACCGCCACACTTCAAGCACGGAGCCGCCATTGAGAATCACCGAAGTCAGCGCTGTCTATCCGAAGTGGAAACGCCTCCCGAAGGGCGTATGGCAGGCGCACTTCTGGCAGATAGTCGTCAGGGTGAGGGCGGACAACGGCGCCATCGGCTACGGCTATGGAGGGGGCGGAGAACCGGCGTGCCTGGTCGTCAATCAGCACTTCCGTGAACTGGTCGTCGGCAGCGAGATCGAGACCGTCGATGACATTCAAGCGCTCTGGGACCGCGTTTACGCGCTGTCGCTCCCGTACGGGCGGAAGGGACTGCCGGTCATGGCGCTCAGCGGCCTCGACTTGGCGCTCTGGGACCTGCTCGGCAAGTCTCAAGGTAGACCCGTGTACGACCTCCTCGGCGGACTCCGCAAGCCGAAAGTGCGAGGTTATGCAACCGGGAGAGAGTTGGAACACTACCGCGACATGGGCTACACGGCGGCCAAGTTTCCCCCGGGGCAATCGGCATCGGAGGCCGACGTAAACTACACCGTGGACAAAGCCCGTCATGCCCGTTCTCTCCTCGGCGACGACGCGCTCATCATGACCGACCCCTACATGGCGTGGGACTTCGACACGACCATACTCATGGCCGACGCCCTTCGGGAGTTCAACATCTACTGGTTCGAGGACGTTGCGACGCCCGACCACCTTGAGGAGCAGGCCGCCCTAAGGGAGATAGTCCACCCCATCAACATCGCAGGCGGCGAGCACGAGTTCACCCGGTTCGGGTTCGGACAGATCGCCAAGGCTGGCGCTCTCGATATCTGGCAACCCGATGTTGCCTGGTGCGGGGGAATCACCGAGACGCTGCGGATTCTCGACATCGCACGGGAGCACACCGTCCCCGTCGTGCCGCATCGCGGTGGCGAGATCTGGGGCCTGCACGTCATCGCGGCGACGGACTGCGAAGACCTCGCCGAGACGCACCCCGAACGTTGGGAAGAGTCTGCGGACGAGCTGTGGTTCGACGAGCCGAGAGTCGTCGACGGTTATCTCACGCCCCTGGACCGGCCGGGCTTCGGCGTAATCCTGAACGAGGCGATGCTGTAATACCCTACGAAACGCGCGGAATAAACGTCGGGGGTCGTTTCAACAACGAGATACTCGCGTCCCTGCCCAACTCAACCTGTGCTGCCTCGATGGCCTCCTCCACGGTCGCGAAGGCGCGGAACCCGCAGCGCTCCGCAGCGTCGAAGTCCTTCACGCCAGCAAAGAAGATGCCGCTCAGATAGCGCTTGGGAATCAGCGTACTGTTCCACATGAAGAACGGGTGCGCGCCGTGATAGGCATACTTGTGACGGTACCCATAGATGTATTCGGGCCGGTGCGCGAAGTCCTCTACGTGATTCTCCCACAGCCAGTACGGGTCGCGTTCCTCGGTCAAGAGCTTTTCATAGAACTCGACATAAGGCGCGAACCTGGCATGATCGAACCGAGCGGTCAGCGGATGGGAAATGATCGCGATGCCGCCCTCCCGGACGACGGGCTTCCCTTGAAACTGCATGATCGTGTTCGCCATGGACTGGTTTGCCACCAGGATCGGGTTCATAACCGAGAATTTCGAGTAGCACTCGACGTTCGAAAGTCCGGCGATGAGAATATCCGACTGCCCCTCAACGTCGACGGTAAGCTGCTCGTCGATAGCCCTCAGAGTGTGCGGGTGAACCTCGGTCGGATGCCCGGCGAACATGGCGATCAAGTCCTTGTGTGGATCGCCGTTGTCATAGACGGTCTCGATCGTGAAAATGCGCCGTCCCTTCTCTTCCAGTGCGTCTTTGATGACCTCGCCCTGCTCCCAGACCAGCTTCTTGAATGCCGAGTTCTTTGGATCATCGACCGACTGCCCTGATGCGAGCGGAAAGGGCCTGTGGTGGTGTCGGATGCTGCGAAACGTGCCTAGTCCGACCGCGGTGGACTTCCATCCGCCGTTGAATGGCGCCCACATCGTATTGAGATAGATGAGCTGGTCGGAGTCTACAACCGCACGATTGACTTCCACGTCCCACCTGCGCTTGGTGTAGCCAAGGTGGACGAGTTGCTCCGGGTCCTCGGCGTCATGGCTGTACAGCTGGTTGTAGCCGAACTGGAGGACGATCTTACGTCCGAGAAACGTCTCCATCTCGGTGCGGGCCAACTTTCGGTGGAGCCCCTGCGAAAGCAGCAGCGTTATGTTCCCCAGTTCGACACCCGCCTTGCGCAGTTCCTCGACGATCACCTCGATAGCGGTCTGGCGAAAGTCGGTCCTCTTGGTCTGGAAGTACGAACCGGACGCATCGTCAAACGCAATGGTTACCTTCGAAGACGGCCCGACGAGCTTATGCAGCGGTTCGTGGGCGATGGGGTTCGCAAGTGCCTCACGCACCGCGCCCTCGATATCGGGCACGGGAGGCATCGGCGGCTTGGCAACGATGGTGCGTGTCCGTTCAGGCACTTCTACGCGAAGTTGCCTGTCACCGTAGGCAATGTACTCTGTACGGGTGTTTTTCATTTGGTGAATTCCGGTCGCGGGATCTATTTGCGAAATTATATCGAACCGTGCCAACAAATTGACGTCTCATCGCAATCAGGATAAGGCTACTGCGAGTCCAAGAGCTGCTCCACCTCCACGCGGTCCGGCATAGCGTCCTGCGCTCCACGCTTTGTGACGACCAGCGCGCCGGCGGCCGATGCGAACTGGAGCGCATATTCAAGCGGCTGTCCCTCTGCGAGAGCCACGGCAAGCGCGCCTGCGAACCCGTCCCCCGCAGCCACGGTATCGATCGCGTCTACCTCAAAGGCGGGTACGTGGCCAACATCCTGATCGGCCGAGTAAACGACGCCCTGCTCCCCCAACTTGATGAGAGCGACACGGACGCCTCGCTCCCGGAGTATACTCGCCACCTCATAAGCGGACCCGACATCTTCAACAGCCACCCCGGTCAATACCTCGGCTTCTGACTGATTCGGCGCAATGATGTCGAAGGCGTCGTAGCACGAGGGGGGAATCTCCGAAGGCGGAGCCGGGTCAAAGATGACTCGCGCTCCCATCCGGCGAGCAATCCTTGCGGCTTCCAACGAAACATCGAGAGGAATCTCCATTTGCAGCAGGAGAGCATCCGCTCCTTCGAAAGCCCGACTCGCAGCCGCAACTTGTACTTCGTCGCACGCCATGTTCGCCCCGTATATCCCCACAATGTAGTTTTCCCGCTCATCGTCCAGCAGGATGACGGCAATACCGGACGACACGCCGGGGGAGGTCAACACGTCGGAAGCATCCACCCCGTTCGCTTCAAGGTTCTCAAGCAGCATGGGACCGAACACGTCGTCACCCACCCTGCCAATCATGTGCACATCCGCGCCGAGCCGTCCTGCCGCAACGGCTTGGTTCGCTCCCTTCCCACCCGGCAAGGTGGCAAAATCGCTTCCCATGACTGTTTCTCCAGGCTTAGGCAGCGACGGGGCCACGGCAACCAAGTCCATGTTGATGCTGCCGAGCACGACGATCTTGGGCTTACGCGCCTTCATCTCTTTCATCCCACCAGACCGCCTCTCAGCAACCGCTCAATAACCTCGGCAACACCGCTGTCCGCCAACGGAGGAGCGACCTCATCTGCCGCGGCAATCGCTGCAGCGCTCCCATCACCCATAGCGACACCCAATCCGGCCCATGCGATCATCGCGGCGTCTTCATCGCCGTTGCCGAATGCAACAGTGTCCTCTCGTGAAACTTCGAGCATTTTGCAGAGCCGCCGCAAGGCTAGGTCTTTACCCGTGTCGGGATGCAGCACCTCGCAGAAGTACGGCAGCGATCTCGTGATCTGAAGGCGGGAGTCGAATTCCCCCTTGAGTCCAGCGGTTACCTCGCCTACGACATCATCTTCACCACCTACGATGAGTCTGGTCACACCTTCCTTTCCCAAGCTGTGAAGGCTGTCGACCACGTGAACGCGCACGTGGTTGCGCTCGACGTATGCCTCGATCCACGAGGAGAGCCGTTCCACGTAGACGTGACCGCGGTGGTGAGCAAGAATCTCGTGACCGCCGGAATCGAGAAAGCCGAGCGTGTCACTAAGCATTTGTGAAGTGAGAGGTCGATGCCACAGGACTTCGTGCGTCACCGGATCGGCGATATGCGCGCCCTGATACGTCGCGACCGGCGATTGCAGATGCAAGTCCGCGGTCACGTGGAGTGCGGAGAGGTACATCCTGCCGGTGACGATGGTGACGATCCCGCCTGCCTCGCGTGCGGCTCCAAGCGCTAGGCACGTCCGCTTCGACAGTGGATGCTCATTGCTGCGGATGGTGCCGTCGATGTCGAGGGCGATCAGCTTGTATCCCATACCGGATCCGGCGGGCGCGTGTGATAAGATTGGGGTCGATATGGGTTCACGAGGAATGACAGGTGAAGTTCAGCCCTAGACAAATACTCTGGATGATAATCATCCCCGTCGTCGTACTCATCTTCGTGATGGCCATTCAGAACGCCCCATAGACTTTCACAGATTATGCCACACCGAGTGCCACTGAGCATTCAGTCGCCAAACCTCTGATGTCCAAGATACAGGCCTTTATCACGCATGTCGTCGCGGTCCCGCGCGAGCCGGGAGCTTCTACCGACTTGGCCTGCAAACCGCCGGCAACGGTATTCGTGACGCTGCAACTGCGCACTACCGACGGAATCGAGGGCATCGGTCACGCCACCCTCGTGCCATGGTCGATGAACGGCGCGCTAAAGGCCGCGGTTGACGCGCTCTCACAGGAGATCGTGGGGCGAAATCCGATGGACGTCGAGAGCATCGTCGCCGATCTCTACTGGGCGGCCGGAGCGGGATCGACGGCTGGAGTAGCCGTCCATGCGATAACCGGCATTGAGGTAGCCCTATGGGACATTCGCGGGAAGATGACCGGACAGCCTGTCCACAAGCTGCTGGGCGGATATACGGATCGAGTCAAAGTCTACGCCAGTGGAAGCTTCTGGAGGCCGCACCGCCCGGAGGATATCCCGGACGCGGCACGCGCGTTCGTCGAGCAGGGATTCCGAGCCATGAAGCTTCGCCTCGGCGGGGAAGCGACTCCGGCGAAAGAGGTCGAGCGATTGCGGCTCCTCCGTGAGGCCGTCGGTGATGACATAGACCTGATGGTAGACATCAACCGTGGATGGTCCGTAAATCAGGCCATTACTATCGGGAAGCAGCTCGAAGAATACGGATTGTACTGGCTGGAAGACCCCATCGACCATCTCGATCTCGAAGGGCAGGCCCGTGTGGCCGACACCCTCACCGTTCCGATCGCGGCGGGCGAGTACCACTACGGCATCGAACCCTTCCGCTACATGCTGGAACGACGCTCAATTGACATCGTGATGATCGACCTGATGCGGGTTGGCGGTTTCTCTCGCTGGATGAAAGTCGCCCACCTTGCCGAGGCGTTCAACGCGCCGGTCGTGAGTCACCTTGTGCCCGAGTTCCTCTGCCACGCCATGGCCGCGATTCCCAACGGCATCTACACGGAGTACATGCCATGGTCTCTGCCGCTGTACAAGGAAACGCCGAAGATCGAGGACGGCGACCTGGTCTTGCCTCAGACTCCGGGACTTGGTCTAGAGTTCGACGAGGACGCTATCCGGCTGTACCGGATGGAGTGAAAGAAGACGGTCCGTTCGGGGTGACGGTATGGCCGAGGCTATGCGTATCGAGAGTTCTCGCGAAGTCCGAATAGTTACCAAAGCAACTAGGACTTGCAAAAAGAGTGCAAATGCAACATAATGTTTCGCACCATACTAAATGAGCGTACATTAGCATGGATAACCGATCGCAAGACCAACAGACGCATCAGCGGCCGACAGGTACGGCATTCTGGACAGTCGTCATGGGAGAGTTAGTCTTGAGGGAGATGAGGATAGCGCTCGCCCCGTTCGGCATCAATCCCGTCCAATACGGCGTCCTCGAAGCATGTTATTACTCCGAGGGAGGAACCACCGTCACGGCCATAGCACAGTCGCTTCCCGTTGAGGCCTCGACAATAAGCCGCCAGGCTGACCAGTTGCACGCAAAGGGTCTGCTCGCCCGAAGGCGCCAAAGCGCGGACCGGCGGGTGGTCGCACTCAATTTAACGGACAAGGGAAGGGATCTAACGCATAAACTGCTGACGGTTGTGGCAGACGAGGAGGCCAAAATTGGGGCGCATATCAACAAAAATGAGGAAGCAGCCCTGGTTGCCATCGCCCAAAAGATCGCGTTGAGCCTCACAACACCGCGGCCATAAAGTCCCGTCGTTGTGGATTATCGTTACTCGGCTCTAACTTGAGAGCGATTCGATAAAGCGGTTCGCATGGGGCGATGCCTTCTTGACCTTCTCCGGATCCAGCATCGCCAATATATTGAAGCTGTGCGCACCTTTGCTGTAGCGACCCTTCCCGGTGTTCCTGGTGGCACGTTCAAGTCCATTGAGAACGTCATGTTTTGGCACGTCTTCGACGTTTGGGTTCCCAGGAAACGCTCGTCTTAGGAAGCCTGTGCCGAAGAACGATTCAAGCGTCTTTAGATCCGCGAGGAACCAGGATTCCATTACCTGCACCATGAGATGGCATTGGCCGTCGGTTGCACCTTCGGGGCGGTCCCAATTGTCGTTGCCTTTAAGATGTCGCCACGTGCTACGAGTAGTGACCGGTCCTTCGGCATCCACAAGGAGGATGGCGGGCAGACCCTTACGGGAATCCGCTCTGAAGGTATTGTAAGCCTCTCCGCGCGGGCCACAGGCCTCAATCTCTATCGTGCCTGAAGGAACCCCGGCTTTGGTGAGAAACTCGGTAAACCCCTTACGGCAGTCGCGGTTCTGTTGTTTGCCCCCTCCCCCCTCTACGTAGACTTTGGTCTTCACCATCGGTTGCCGCCAAACCGCCCCCGCGTCCAAAGCTCGCCGAGTCTGTACTCCTCAAGCCAAGGTTTGAGTTCGTCTGCATCGAGACGACGAAGTTGCGTGGCCCCGTCAACCTTTTCGCACACGACCACGGCCTCGGGCACGTCCGTAAGCGCGTCGACGAGGATGTCGGAGTGCGTCGTGATGAAAATCTGGCTGCGCTGCGAGGCATCCAGCAGTAGCTTTGCCACCTCCGGGATTATGTCGGGGTGCAGGCCAAGCTCTGGCTCCTCGATGCAAATGATCGAGGGCGGATTGGGATGACAGAGCACTGCAAGGAGGTAGAGAAAACGCATAGTGCCGTAGGATAGTCGCCTGGCCGGAACCGAATGAACCAAGCCTTCTTCATGGAAGGACGTCTGCACCGTGCCTGCCATTATGGGAGTGACTACATCCTTGAAGGAGGGATAGAACTCCCTTAGATGTTCCAAAATCTGCGGCCTCACTTGAGGTCTGTTCAGCAGATCATTCAACACCAAGGTAAGGTTTAGTGCATCACGCATCAGTAAGTTCTGCGGAAGATTGGCTTCCTGGGGGTGGCGAGAGGGCGCGTTACGTCCAAAGTACATATCATCGTAGAAGCCCATACTTTGGAAGAGCCAACTCACGTTCGTCAATTCCGGGTACGAGAAGGAGTCTCGCCGTTGAGATAAGATTGACTGATTCGGGTTTACATCTTCTCGCTTTAGGTTTCGAGTAGCCCCGGTCTCCTTCACATTGATTACTGGTCGCCCCTCCTGGTAGCGGTAGTAAATGTAGGGTTGGTTTTCATAGGGTCCCAACGGTTTTTCGCTCTCAACGGCTTCGTCAACGAGATGGAAGCGTCCCAAGACTTCGGTGAACGATAGACGGTACCTGATAGGTACTTGTGACCCTCCAAACGGAGTTGAGTAAGTCAACGTTACGTCTATAGTCGCCGTGGGAGGCTGTTCGGCTCCCTTCCAAAGCCAACTATTGACTCCACCACCTTTCAGGATTGGGTCTTGAAGGTCCGTGGGCGCTCCCGCCAGAATGGACAGCGTTTCGATGAGGTTCGATTTCCCGGATGCGTTAGGCCCAATAAGGACGTTCAGCGATTCAAGAGGAAATTCCTCAGTGCCCGGCCCATAGGACAGGACGCTGTCCAAGCGTATCGTTTGAATGAACTTTGGGCCTTCCATAAGGACATTCACTGCCGATCGTGTTTTCTTATGATAATTGCGACCTTCACATCCAGGCAACGGTGCAAGTCGCCTTCGCTAAATAACCATATCGCGAGGCTATTCGGAGCCGATCTGCTTCGCGAGGTTCGCCATCTCGATTGCGGTAACCGCCGCGCTGTACCCGTGGTTGCCGCTCTTTCCACCTGCCCTGTTAATCGCCTGCTCGACGGTATCCGTGGTGAGAACCCCGAAGATGACCGGCACGCCTGACGATATGCCTGCGGAGGCGATGCCCTTTGAGGCCTCCCCGGCGACGTGCTCGTAGTGGTCGGTCTCCCCACGAATGACCGCCCCTAGACAGACAACGGCGTCTTGCCCACCGGAATTGGCGAGGAGCTTTGCCACGAACGGGATTTCGAAGGAACCGGGCACGGAGACGACGGTGATGTCTTCGTCGGTGACCCCATATTGGGACAATGCCGACGTCGCCCCTTCGAGCAGCCGCGATGTGATGAAGTCGTTGAATCTCGCCACCACGACGGCGATCTTGAGCCCCTCTCCCTGCAAGCTTCCCCGCATCTCAGTCGGCATCGGCGCCCTCCTGCATCTCTGCCAAAACACCCTCCGAGCCGTTCACGTGCGTGTCGGACTCTTCCAGCAGATGTCCGAGGCGGGTCCGCTTGGTCTCTAGGTAGCGACTGTTTTCCTCGTTCGGTTGAGCCTTGATCGGGACACGTTCGACGATCTCCAGGCCGAACCCGTCGAGACCTCCCAGCTTGCGGGGATTATTGGTCAGGATGCGCATCCGGCGGACGCCAAGATCGTTCAGAATCTGCGCGCCGACACCATAGTGCCGAATGTCGGGGGCGTAGCCGAGGTGAACGTTTGCATCCACGGTGTCGAGGCCAAGGTCCTGCAGGTTGTACGCCTTGATCTTGTTGTGAATGCCGATCCCCCTGCCCTCCTGCCGCATGTAGAGGAAGACCCCCCTGCCCTCGCTCTCGATTGCCTGTAGCGCCAGATCGACTTGCTCACCACAGTCACACCGCAGACTCCCGAACACATCACCCGTCAGGCACTCGCTGTGCACTCGGACCAGCACGGGATCGTCCGTCGAAATGTCGCCTATGACGAGCGCGACGTGCTCCGCCGTGTCCACGAGACTGCGATAGGACGTGATCGTGTACTTGCCGTGCTTTGTAGGTAGGCGGGCATCCGCCACACGCTCGATGATCCGCTCGTGCTCTCGACGATAAGCGATGATGCTCGCGATGCTCACGATGCCTATGCCATGCTCTTCCGAGAACCGGAGCAGGTCGGGCATACGCATCATCGTGCCGTCTTCATTCATAAGTTCACACAACACCCCGGACGGGTCCAGCCCCCCCATTCGAGAAAGGTCGACCGCCGCTTCCGTGTGACCCGCGCGGACGAGAACGCCTCCCTCCGTGTACCGTAGAGGGAATATGTGCCCTGGTCTTCCGAGGTCTTCAGGCCTGGTGTCCGGGGCGACCAGTCGCTGCACGGTAACCCACCGATCGCGCGCTGAAACGCCGGTGGTGGTCCCCTCCAGAGCGTCGACCGACACCGTGAACGCCGTGCTCAGACGGGCCGTGTTGTCCCGCACCATCATCGGCAGTTGCAGCTCTTCAAGCCGCTGGGCCGTCAAGGCCACGCAGACGATCCCGCTCGAATGGCGGACGATGAAGTTGATGGCCTCGGGAGTGGCCTTCTCGGCGGCCATGATGAGGTCGCCCTCATTCTCGCGGTCCTCGTCATCGACGACGATGACCATTCGTCCCTTGGCGATATCGCTAACGGCCTGTTCGACCGATATCTCCGGCATCCTTCCGTCCTCTATCTCCCTGCCGTCAACCGCTCGACATATTTCGCCAGGATGTCGATCTCTATATTGACGGCGTCTCCGGCGCTGCGGGAACCGAATATCGTATGGTCGCGGGTATGCGGTATCACGGTTACAGAAAAGCCCGCCTCGTCACAGTGTACAACCGTGAGGCTAACCCCGTCCACAGCTATGAACCCCTTCTCTACCACATATCGGGCAAGCGGTTCCGGCGCGTCTATGCGCACCATCAACGCCTCCCCGTCCTCCGAAATCTCGCCGATAGTGCCCGTGCCATCGACGTGTCCTTGAACGATATGTCCGTCCATTCGTCCATCCGCGCGGAGTGGACGTTCGAGATTCACAGGACTGTTGGAACTTAGAAGGCCCAGGTTCGTGCACCGGAGCGTCTCTGGCACGACATCAACCGAGAATCCGTCGGGTTCCAGGGTAGTAACGGTGAGACACGCGCCGTTGACGCTAATGCTTCCACCGATCTCCAGGGTCGGCATCACCTTGTGGCCGCCTATGGTCAGCCGTCCCTGAACGACCGCTCGAACCGTCCCCACCTCTTCCACGATTCCGGTAAACATTCCGCCTCAGCAGTATCCGGTAATGAGCATGTCCCGTCCCAGCCTCTTCCACCTCACGCGCTCAAGTTGAAGCGCGTCGGCCATCATTTCGACGCCCGCCCCACCGACCGGCGATGGAGCATTCGCTCCTCCGATTACCGTCGGCGCCACGAAGGCGATGACCTTATCGATGAGACCGAGGTCGAACAGAGAGCCCAGCAGTGTGCCACCGCCTTCCACCATTATGCTCGTAACGTCCCGTTCCTCCGCAAGGAATTCGATGAGCCGTTCGAGATCAATATGCCCGCCCCGCAACGGGAAAGATCGGACTTCGACGCCTTCTCCGTGTTCGTCGAAATGTGATCCGGTAACTCCACTCCCTACTGCCACTAGGGTGTTGCCCAGTTCTGACAGCAGGCGAGCCGTCGCAGGCAGCCTACCTTGGGAGTCCACGACAACCCGCAGGGGCTGCCGGTTCAAGGGATTGCCCCGCTCATCACGGGCGGTCAACCGAGGGTCGTCGGCCAACGCTGTCCCGATCCCGGCCATGATCGCATCGGTGCGCGCGCGCATCTTGTGGACGTGCCATCGAGCTTTATCTCCCGTGATCCACTGCGAGTCTCCCGTGCGCGTAGCGATCTTCCCATCCAAGCTCATGGCGAACTTGGCAGTGACGAAGGGCCTGCCAGTGATCACGTACTTCAGCCATGCCTCAAGCTGGCGCTGCACCGCCCCCGACTCCGAGCCGAGATGTGTCTGAATTCCTTCAGACTCCAGCCTCTCCAGACCGCCGCCGGATACGGCAGGATTCGGGTCGCGTATTGCCACGTGGACTACCGATACACCCGCCTCGACGATTGCTTCCGTACACGGTGGTGTCCGCCCGGTATGATTGCACGGTTCCAGGGTGACGTAGAGCGTCGCGCCGTTCGCAAGGGAACCCGCCTGTTTGAGAGCAACGACCTCCGCGTGGTCGCCACCGGGCGGTTGGGTAAAGCCCTCACCCACGATCTCACCCTTGTTGACGACAACAGCGCCGACGGCAGGATTGGGACTCGTTGAGCCGAGGGCCTGGCGCGCGAGGGTTACCGCCCTTCGCATGTAGTTCATGGCCCTAGTCCGTGGAAGTCTCGTCCTGGAAGTCCATGTACATACGGCTCGGAGTGGGAACGACCTGCCCTTGGTACTTGCTGCCCAAATTGGGAGAGCCGTAAAGCTGCTCGGCGGGCGTCGTGAGCGTCAGAAACGATAGCTGGCCTATTTTCATCCCTTGGTAGAGCGTGATGGGCAGGTTTGCAACATTGCTTAGCTCAAGCGTGAGGTGTCCCTTCCAGCCGGGATCGACATACCCCGCCGTCGAGTGTATCAGCAGCCCTATGCGCCCTAGCGAACTCTTGCCCTCCAATCGCGCGACGAGGTGGCCCGGAATCTCGATATTCTCAAGGGTAGTGCCGAGCACGAACTCACCCGGATGGAGAATGAAGGGCGAGTCCTCTCCCGTCTCGACCATCTCGGTGAGATCCGTCATGTCCTGTCCAACGTCTATGTATGGTCGGCGGGAGTTGCGGAACACCAGTATCTGCGGACCCAGGTGAACGTCCACGCTCGCCGGCTGGATGCAGCCCTCTCCCAACGGATCGACGACGATGCTCCCCCTGTCGATCTCTTCACGTATCGTGCGGTCGCTCAGTACCATGCGTTTGATTCCTGCCCGTTGTCCGCATGCGGATGAGGGGTGTTCCTACGCGAGGATTGTAGCAATCAGCCCGATGCGCGCGCAACGCGGCCGGGTAGCGCGGCCTCACCGCAGGCATCGCCTCAATACCACCAAGACCGAGAGAAACAGGAGCTTGACGTCCATCCATGGACTCAGGGTCTCGATATACAGGTTGTCATAGCGGAGCTTGTCGCGGGGCCGCGTCTGAGCACTCCCTCGCACTTGGGCTAAGCCTGCTACACCGGGCCTCACCCTGATGCGCTCTGAAAACCCCGGCACGTCGCGACTGATCCGTTCTACCAATTCCGGACGCTCCGGTCGCGGCCCGACGATGCTCATTTCGCCCTTCAAGATGTTAATGACCTGGGGAAGCTCGTCGAGGTGGAGTATGCGGAGGATGCTCCCCACCCTCGTCGTCCGGCTGTCACGCTCCGCCGCCCAAATGGGGCCCGTCTGCGACTCGGCATCCAGAACCATCGTGCGAAACTTGATGACGTTGAACCGCCTGCCGCTCCGACCGACACGCTCCTGCAGATAGAAAACTGAACCACGGTCGCCAATCCATATTGCCAAAGGTACTCCAACCCACAGTACAAGAAACAGGGGAAACAGCAACAGGTGGGCGAGGATGACAATCGTCAGATCGAAAGGGCGTTTGTATCCGTCGCGGATGACGCCGGATTTCTTAGCTCGTGCCCCGCTGGACGGTTTCGGCGTCATCACATCTCAGGCCATAGTAACGAGAGTCCGGCGCGCATTCATGTCTCCCGCGCGATTGTATCTCCCATACTAGGGCGTTTCAACGTATGAATGTACGTTCGCCCTGAGCCTGTCGAAGGGCGATACGGCAACCACCCATTCCGTCATTCCCGCGAAAGCGGGAATCCACAGGCGGGAGCGTTTCCCTCATCAACTCTGAACAGTCCCCCTTTACGCGCCGTGCTAGACACATTCGGCCTCCTCACGTATTCTGTCTTGTCGTTGAGCAACATTCTAATTCGCAGAGCATAACCCTCATGTACAAGGTAGTAATCCAACGTTCGCCAAGTGTCGCGGGGGTGCAGCCCGCCAACTACGATCTCGAGATGGAGGCCCTTGGCGCACTGGATGTCGAGATTCGAGAGATCGTGTCTGAAGACGAAAACGAATTCATCGCCGAGGCGCGAGACGCCGACGCCGTGTACGTCCAGCGCGTCAACCTCACGAGGCGTGGAATCGAGTCCCTCGAAAAGTGCAAAGTGATCTCGACCGGCAGCGTCGGCGTGGACAAGATCGACGTGGGCGCGGCGACCGAGCGGGGCATTCCGGTCACCAACGTTCCCGATGTCTTCATCGAGGAGGTCGCTGACCACACGATGGTATTGATGCTATCGACCTATCGGCGCGTGACCCTGATGGACAGCATGGCTCGCGACGAGCGGTGGACTCAGGGACGCGGGGTGCTGTACGCCTTCCCTCGTCTGTTCGGCATGACTCTCGGGCTGATCTCCTTCGGCAACATCGCTCGCGCCGTTGCACATCGAGCGGCTCCGTTCGGACTTCGGATTCTGGCACACGACCCGTACCTGAGCGAGCTCGCCATGACCAAGGCCGGAGTCGAGCCTGTGGGACTCACCGAGCTGCTCCAGCGCTCGGACATCGTTTCGATGCACGCTCCGGCAACTCGTGAGACGCATCACATGATGGGCGAAGAGCAATTCCGCCTCATGAGTCCCCAGTCGATCTTCATCAACACGAGTCGTGGCGACACCATGGACGAGGAAGCCCTTATCCGCGCCCTTGAGGAAAAGTGGATATCGGCGGCTGGGCTGGACGTGCTCGAAAAGGAGCCGCCCGATCCCGAAAATCCAATCCTGAGGATGGACAACGTCATCCTCTCGCCGCACGTCGGCTCCGCATCGTCACGCATGGAGCCTGAGCGTCGCCGCCGTGTGGGCCGGGAGATCGCCCTCGTGCTTCGAGGGCGCTGGCCCCGTGCCTGCGTAAACCCGTCCGTGCTTCCGGAATCCGACCTCGTTCGCTGGAAACCCTATTCGATGGAGTGACGAGTGGCGTTGCGTACCGTCGCATATCTCGGTCCTCAGGGGACCTTTAGCGAAGAGGCTGCGATTCTGTACGCCCCGGAATCGGAGCGCCTGCCCTACCCGTCGATCCGTGACGCCGCGATGGCCGCCGAGTCACGGAAGACCGAGGAGGCAGTCCTCCCCATCGAGAACAGCATCGAGGGCGCCGTCAACATGACCCTCGATTACCTGATTCACGATTCGACGCTCTCCATAGTCGGCGAGGTCGTGCTGCCGATTCGGCAATGCTTGATCGCAGCGGAAGGTTCTCGACGGGAGGATATCGAGACCATCAGGTCGCACCCCCAGGCGCTCGCGCAGTGCCGCCGGTACTTGGGGAGAACCTACCCCGACGCAAGGCTTGTCGCTTCAATCAGCACGGCAGGCGCGGTCGAAGAGGCGCTAAATGAGGGACAGCACTCGGCGGCCATCGGGAATCGTCGGGCCGCCGAACTGTTCGGGGCGACAGTGCTGGAAGCCGACATCGAGGATAATCCGAACAACATGACTCGCTTCGTCGCCATGGGCAGGAACAGTCCTCCCCCGAGCGGGGAAGACAAGACCTCCATCTGCTTCGGCTTCGACTCCGACGCGCCCGGACAGTTGCACGGCGCTCTTGGAGAGTTCGCCGTCCGGGAGATCAATCTAGCGAAGATCGAGTCGCGCCCCACCCGTCATGAGCTGGGGCAGTACGTCTTTCTGGCCGACTTGCTTGGGCACCAACAGGACGAGGGCGTGCGTGATGCCCTGGTTGCAGTCGAACGTCGGGTATCAGAGCTACGAGTCTTCGGATCGTATCCCAGAAATCCCTAGCTGCGAACGAACAGTCACTGCCGAGTCCTGATCCCGAACAGGCGCAGAGACTCGGTCAGGTCACGCACACATGCCTGCGGGTCCCGGTCCCCAAAGATCGTGAACCTCAGCAGCACGTTATTCATGCCGTAGCTGCTTAGCCACTGGGCCCCTTCCGGCTTGAGCGCCTCGCCTGACAGCACGTCGCTGTTGAGGCGCGTAAGCACCGAGCAGATGTGGTCCATGTCTACCGCTTCGTCGGCGAGCACGGCGATGTCGCGTCGGTGGTGATCGAGATTGGCGGCGCGCCATTCCCTCGTCTCTTCAGGCGTGAAGACCCTGCGGATATTTCTACGCTCGATGCGGGCCGTGTTCCGGCGAGCGCCCTTGCCGGCCTTCTTCAACACGGACTCCGACTCCTCGTCGTAGACGAGGTACCACTTGCCGTTCACGATGGCCTGGCGCTTGGTGATCTCGACGCTGTGTCCGTCAACGTCGGTAACGATGCCAACGTGAAGTCGTACCGTACTGTCATACGAAAATGGATCGCGCACTTGGACGATGGTTAGCTCTCTCGACTCCATCCTTTGGTGCAGGTCACGGTAGCTCTGTTGCACGCTGTCCACCAGTGCGATGGAGTTGGCGTATGCGCGGGCTACGTCGCTGCCCCTGAAGGGCTTCACCACCTCTTCGATGGCCGCCAGTATCTCAGGCCCGCCTTGCGCGAATTGACCGGCGAGCTCCGCCGCCGCCTCGACGAACATGGAGCGCAGCGCGTCCGAATCGGCCTGTCCCTGAATCTGAGCGTAGAGGTCCGGGTTGCCACCAATGATGCGTGACGTGAACGCTGCTAGGATGCTGTACGGCGGAGTGCTATACCGTAACGACTCCTCGAAGGTGTACCCCAAGTCCGATGCCTTCGCCAATGTCTTGCCGAACACGAGGTAGGCGTAATGCGCTAGTGTCTGCACCAGCAGCATGTAGCGGTCATGAGTCTCGGCGTCGGTCTCCTCGACGATAGCGCCCTTCGATCGCAGAAGCGATGTCAGCCAATCGTAGGTGTCGCCGTCTGTGCGTTCCGTAGGCGCCATCATGAATGTTTGGCCGATGGCGTCCGGGACGGCCGGGCCGAATAGCGGATGCGTGCCCAGCACTCCGACTCCGTCCGGTGCGTGTTCGAGCATCGCCGCCATAGCCCGCGTCTTCGTTGAGACCACGTCGAAAACCGTGGTGCCCGGCTTGAGACGGGGCAGGATGGCGGAGCAAGCAACCTCGATTTGGTCCTCCGGCACTGCCAGCATCACCAGACCGTAGTCCTCAAGCCCCAAAGGTGCAGTAGGCGAAACGGCGTCTGTATCGACGGCAGACCATTCGGCTAAGTCGGAACCGTTCTCCAGACGAATGGCATCGACAGGCTTGGGCGTCTGCTTCAACTCGGCTACGTGCTTGGGATCGGGATTGTGTCCACGCTCGCCGCCTGAGGTGTTCAGCGGTTTGACGTCGGCCAGCGTGATCCGTCCGATTTCGGGCGAACTGCCAAAAACCCGCTTGACCAGCCACATGCCGATCCCGTCCGCCCCACCGACAACGAGGAGGTCCTTGGAGTTCGTCCGATCCGACGGATTCATAACGCAACCGGGGAGTTTCGAGGGATTACGCGGCACGAGCGCGGGCACTCGTCGCGCCTACGTATCTTACTCAGCTATGGAAATTCGGTCAACGAAAGGGGTTCCGCAGTAACTGTTCGGATTTTGTCAGAGCGCCCAATACACACCCACCGTCATACCCGCGAAAGCGGGTATCCACGTGGGCGGTCGGCCCCGACTCTAAACCAGTCCCGCATTGTCACAGAAGGCCAGCAGCATCTCCCTCGACTGCGCTTCGTATATCGGCGAATAGGCTGCGAACTCCCGAAGGTTGGTTTCGGCCTCAACCGAGGGATCGAACAGGGGCCCCATCTTGTCGTAATCATCCGCCAACTCCCTGTTCCAGACCCGAAGCTCGTCGAGTGTGAGCTGAGGCTCGAACTGAAATCCATAGGAAATTCCGTATCGAAAGGCGAGGCTCTGCCTCTTGAACGTCCCGTCTCGACACAGCATATAGCCGAAGGCCAACTCGGTTGCGCCGCGAGGCACGGTGAAACACTCGCCATGGAGCGTCGGAACCAGCGGTACGCGCAGCTTGCTGAAGACTGGATCTCGACTCCCCTCTTCGGTGACCCACATCTTGCGCAGGCCGAACTCGTACCCCCCGGTCGGTCTCACCTCACCACCCAGAGATCGAGCCATAATTTGAGCGCCCAAACACACTCCGAAGACCGGTACGCCCGATGCCATGGCGTCCGCGAGAAACCTGCTCTCCGAGTGCAGCGCGGGATAGTCGTCGTTGGCAGACTGGGACCCACCGAGCACGACAATGAGGTCTATGTCCTCTAATGCCGGCGGATCGAACACGTCGAACTCCGGCGCGCTTTCGAACACGTTGAGAGAAAGCAGCTCAAAACCCCGTTCCACAAGGGCCGACGTATAGTTCTCGGCCAGTGTCTCGGGTTCGGCGTGACGGACAATCAGAGCGAGTTTCGACATGTGATTCTCTGCATAGACCTTACGGGAAGTGGCCCCCATCTCGGCAAGTATTGAATCTAACATGTAATATCGTCCACCACAAACCCAAGTTCGAGGTCACGCCATGAAAGAACTGCCGCTCGGCAAGCTCTACTACGAGATCAGCAGACACAACCCGCCTGCCCTCTCCATCCGACCGGGAGAGAGGGTGCGTGTAGAGACCGAGGACACCTTCAACGGCCTCGTCCGCGTGGAGGGCGACCGCCGCGACCTCGCAAAGAAGCCGCAGGGAAACCCACAGTCCGGCCCGATATGGGTCGAGGGCGCCGAGAAGGGCGACACCCTCGCCGTCCACGTCGAGACGATCGAGGCGCGAATAGGTCAGGCGGCCAATGACATGACGTGGGCCCGGCGCGGCCTCGGCGAGTTCCTGGGAGACGACATTCCCGTCAACACCCGTATCGCGCCCGTCCGTGACGGCAAGGTCTGGTGGAGTCCGACGGTAGCCCTTCCCTACCGCCCCATGATCGGAACCATCGGCTGCGCTCCCGACTTCGGCAGCCCGACCACCAGCCCCGCCGGCGACTACGGCGGCAACATGGACCTCAAAGAGATCACCGAGGGCAACACCGTCTACCTGCCCGTCTACGTCGCGGGGGCCTTGCTTCACCTCGGCGATGCCCACGCCGCCCAGGGCGACGGCGAGCTATGCGGAACAGCCCTTGAAATGCCCGCGACCGTAACCATGACCATCGACCTGCTCAAGGGCCGTACCATTCCCCGCCCACGAATCCGCTCCAAAGACGAGATCATGGCCGTCGCCACCGGCCGCCCAATGGAGCGCTCCGTCGCCCAGGCCTACTCCGACCTCATCCTCTGGATGGAAGAGGACTTCGGCGTCCCCCGATGGGACGGTCTGAGCCTCTGCACCATGGTCGGCGAAATTTCCGTCGGCTACCACTTCATCGGCACCGTCGCCGCCAAAATCAAACTTGAGTACGTCGAGGCCGCTTCAAATAGGAGGCATCATGAAAAGTAAGGTGCTTTGGCGAGTCATTGAAATCACACTGAGGATTCTAATAACTACTGTAGGAGTGTTTGCCATTCCAGCAACATTCTTCTGGCTTCTCTCTTTCCTAGGGGCCGAAGAGAATCCGCTAGCCAGCGGAACACCATTCACGCTCGCTCAGGTAATGGCGATCTTCGGTGGATTCGGGTTGGTTGTAGGATTCTCCGACCAGGTGGCCTGCGACCTCAAACGCCCGCTTCGCTTCATGGCAACCCTGTTCCTTCTGTCAGCCCTCTGCTTCTGCCTGATGGGAATGCTGTTCCCTGCGTTGGCTGTTGCCGAGGATGGGACAGTTTCAGGGGATCTCCTAGTCGGCGCGATCCTAGGAGCCTTCGCTGTTTCAGCAGTGTCATTCGGCTTCGGCATCTTCATGTGGGCATTCCTGCTTGGTGGGCTGATCGATAAAACGAAGAAGTGCAGAAAGCTGAAGAACTGTCTGCCATCTTGCCCTAACTGGACTGAGACTACTGACGAGGGCTAAGAAACTACCTCAAAATACGCCTCGACGAGTTCTGAACAGAGAAACGGAAGCGGAAAACACGTTCGCCCTGAGCCTGTCGAAGGGCAATTCTCCGCCACCACGCTTAGATTTGAGCCAGTTTCTAAATACCCAATCCCGCGCCGGTTCCGTTTCTTCTATCGGCTTTCTATGTTATAGTCCCTCTCGCTACTGACGAATCACTCGCGTAGGGAGTCGTGTCCGCAACAGTGGACAGACTGCCAGGGAGCGCGCCCCGCGCCCCCGAATGGCCCTACGCGGGAAGGAAGCGTCAGTAGCATTTCGCAACCTGTCCATGAGGGGGCTTTTCTATGATCTCGCTACTGTTTGAGTCCAACGGTAGGATCAGTCGTTCTCGGTTCTGGCTGGGAGTGGTAATCCTGGTTCCCTTGTTCTTGGTCTGCCAAGCGGCAATCCTTGTCTTGTTCAGCACCGCCCTGTCCGAAATGCTTAGCCTGTGGATACTGTTCCAACTCGGCAGCTTCCTACTGTTCATGTGGATGTCGTTCTCTCTCAACGCGAAGCGATGGCACGACATGAACAAGTCTGGCAAGTGGAACCTGCTTCTTTTCATTCCAGTCGTTGGCCCCGTATGGATGCTGCTTGAGTTGGGTTTCATCCCTGGCACACAAGGCCCGAACCAGTACGGGGACCAGCCATGACGGCCTGAATGCATCGGCTCCCATCAGAAAGCTCTCTTTCTGGTTCTGAAAGGCTTGGGCCGTATCGGTTCTCGCCCGTTGAACTCATTGACCGTCGTGAAGGCCCGTGTGCGGGGTTTTACCAAGTCCTCCCATTCCTCGAACGCGGGCAGCGTAGCTGGGCCTGCGCCGACTTGCCTAATGAGGTATGGACCTCTCCCAAACTGACGGATTGCGTCTTCGGCGGCCGCTTCGAACGACTCGTACGTGTCAACGAGTTCCTCATTGTGGAACACCACCCACTCACCGAAGTGGTCCATCTCTAGTATATTCCGCATCCTTTCATATGCGCTGATCTGTTCGCTAAGCATGGTCATGGCACCCTCCTCCGGTGACCAGGATTGAACGGGACAAAACCTTACCCGTCAAGGCGCGTTCAGTGGAGCCTCCTCAAGTCTATTGCGCATATTCTATTGACGAAGCCGTTGGAGGCGCAAGGACAACGGCATACCCAAACCCCCATCTCCGTCATTCCCGCGAAGGCGGGAATCCAGAACCCAGCGCGCAATCCCGCGCCCCTTCCCTTGTTCCACACGCGCCCTCCCCCTATCATTGAACCAGCCCACCCTACGCAATCTCCCCCATGAACCTCCCCGCCACATTCCGAGAACCTGAGGTCACCGTCAAGGCGCGGAAGTACGGCAGCCTGCTCAGGCGGTACATGCTCCCCCAACTGCCTTGGGTCATCACGCTCGGCATCCTGCTCTTCACCAGCTTGGGCCTACAGCTTGTCCTGCCCCAGATCATCCGCTACTTCATCGACGAGGCGCAGAAGGGAAGCCCCCTCGAGCGGCTCACTGCCGCGGCCGTCCTCTTCATCGTCATCACCATGCTCCAGCAGATCGTGCAGGTCTTCGCCACCTACTTCTCCGAGCGCGTCGGCTGGACCGCCACGAACAACATCCGCGAGGACCTCGCCGAGCACGCCCTCTCGCTGGACATGGCCTACCACAACGAGCACACCCCCGGCGAGATGATCGAGCGTGTGGACGGCGACCCCAACGAGCTTGGCACCTTCTTCTCCCTCTTCATCTTCGAGATGCTGGGAAGCCTCATCCTATTGATCGGCATACTCGCGCTCCTGCTCCGTGAGGACTGGAGAGCCGGGCTGACACTGGGCCTCTTCGTCGGCGGAGGGATGTTCATCCTCACGAGCATCCGCACCATCGCCGTCCCCTACTGGAAGGCGAACCGCGAGGCCAGCGCCGACACCTTCGGCTTCCTCGAAGAGCGTCTGTCCGGCACCGAAGACATCCGCTCGAACGACGCCAAGCCCTACGTCATGCTCCGATTCCATGAACTCATGCGGAACTGGTACCAAAAGGCCCTCAAGGCCGGCCTCATGAGCAGCATCATGTTCAGCACGACGATGTTCATGTTCGGCGTCGGCAGCGCCATATCCCTATCGCTGGGGGCCTACCTCTACTTCGGCGACTGGATTACCCTCGGCACCGTCTACCTGATCTTCCACTACACCCAGATGCTCGTGATGCCCATCAACCGCTTCACCCAGCAGCTCGACAACTTCCAGCGTGCCACAGCAGCCATCGCGCGCATCGTGGAACTCGACGGCGTACGCAAGACCATCCTCGACCCTCCCGCCCAAGACGGCGTTGCGCTGCAAGACGGAGCGCCTCTGTCCGTCCGGTTCGACAACGTGACCTTCGCCTACGACGACGAACCCGTCCTCCACAACGTCTCACTCGATCTCAAACCGGGACGAGTCCTAGGACTGCTCGGTCGGACCGGCAGCGGCAAGACCACCATGACCCGGCTCCTCTTTCGGCTCTACGACCCCACGTCAGGCGTCGTTCGAGTCGGCGACGAGGATATTCGTCGGATGCCCACCGATCAGTTGCGCCAGCATATCTCGATGGTGACGCAGGACGTTCGGCTCTTTCACGGGACTGTGCGCGAGAACCTCACCTTCTTCGACGAGACCATCAGCGATGAGCGACTCCTTGACGTAATCGGCGAACTTGGGATGCGTCCGTGGATCGAGTCCCTCCCGGAGGGTCTGGATACTCGTCTGATGTCCGAGGGCGCGGGCCTGTCCGCGGGAGAGGCGCAGCTGCTCGCCTTCGCCCGCGTGTTCCTCGCCGGTTCGGGCGTACTCATCCTCGACGAGGCGTCATCCCGCCTCGACCGCAGCACCGAGCAGATGATCGAACGCGCCGTCGACCGCCTCGTCAAGGACCGCACGGTCATCGTCATCGCCCACCACCTCGTCACCATCCGGCGCTGCGACGAGATCGCCATCCTCGAACAGGGCCGCGTCGTCGAGCACGGTGAGCGCGAGGCTCTCGCCAAAGACCCCGCGACGCAGTTCCACCGCCTCCTGCAAACGGGGCTTGAGGAGGTGCTGACGTGAGCACCTTCCGATACCTCGTCCGCCTCACGCGCTACCAGCCGCGCTACTTCGTCATGCTCGCCGCGCGCGCCGTCAGCATCGGGCTCATCCCCCAGGGCATCGCGCTCACGAGCCGCGCCATCTTCGACAACATGACCAGCGAGCAGACCGCAACGGTCGGGTTCTGGAGCCTTGCCGCCATCCTGCTCGCGCTCGCGGTCACCCGTTCGCTCATGATCTTCGGCAATATCATCCTCTCCGTCCGCGTCGAGTTCACCTTCGCCACGCTCCTGAGGAAGAACGTCTTCGACCACATCCTCGATCAGCCCGGCAACAACGCCCTTCCCGAATCGACCGGCGAGGCGGTCACCCGGTTTCGAGAGGACGTCGACTACGTCAACAAGTACCTCCAGCGCATCGGGTTCGCCTTCCCGCTCCTCGTGTTCGGCGTGATCGCCCTCTACATCATGATCGGCATCGACACGATCATCACCTTCTACGTCTTTCTGCCGCTCGCCGTCATCATGGTCACCGTGAGCGCGGCGTCTCGATGGCTGCGACGCTTCCGCCTCGACAACAGGGAGGCCACCGGCGACGTGACCAGCCTGCTCGGCGAGATGTTCGGCTCCGTAGAGGCCATCAAGGTCGCCAACGCCGAACAGAGAATGATCGCCGAGTTCAAGCGCCTCAACAGCCGCCGCAAGACCTACACCATCCGCGACACCCTCCTGACCCAGTCTCTCAACTCCGTCTTCCAGAACAGCGTGACCATAGGCACAGGCCTGATCCTCCTCATCGCGGCGTCCGCTATGCGCGACGGCTCGTTCACCATCGGCGACTTCGCGCTGTTCGTCAGCTACCTCTACATGGTCGGCTGGCTGAACACCGAGGTCGGCGCCGTCCTCGCCGAGTACCGCCAGACCGGCGTCTCGTTCGACCGCCTGAGGGGTCTCATACCGAGCGCGTCCCCGGGCCGTCTCGTCCAACACCAGCGCGCCTACCTCGCGGGCGACCTGCCAGACGTGCCGTTCGCCGCCAAGACCGACGCCCACCGCCTCGATCTCGTCGAGGTCGAGGGCCTCACCTACCGCTACGGGGACAACGGACGCGGAATCGAGGACATCTCCCTCCGCGTCCCGCGCGGCTCCCTCACCGTCGTCACCGGACGCATCGGCTCCGGCAAGACTACCCTGCTCCGAGCCCTGCTCGGCCTCCTGCCCAAGGACGCGGGCGTGGTCAGGTGGAACGGCGAGCCCGTCGACGACCTCGCGACCTTCTTCGTGCCCCCGCGTTCGGCCTACACGTCCCAGGTCCCCCGCCTCTTCAGCGAACCGCTCAGGGACAACATCCTCCTAGGTCTGCCGGAGGACAGGATCGACCTCAAAGCCGCCCTGAACGCCGCCGTCATGGAGCAGGACGTGCGCGAGCTCAGCGACGGATTAGACACCGTCGTCGGCGCGCGCGGCGTCAAGCTGTCCGGCGGCCAGATCCGACGCTCCGCAGCCGCCAGGATGTTCGTCCGCGACCCCGAGCTCCTCGTCTTCGACGACCTCTCGTCCGGCCTCGACGTCGACACCGAGCAGCAACTCTGGGACCGCCTGTTCGAGCGCCCCGACGCCACCGCCCTCGTCGTCTCCCACCGCCGCGCCGCCCTCCGCCGCGCCGACCACGTCATCGTCCTCAAAGACGGCCGCGTCGAGGCCGAAGGCTCCCTCACCGACCTCCTCAAAACCTCCTCCGAAATGCGCCGCCTCTGGGCCGGCGAGGTCGAGGCGACAATCCCCTCTCCCTCGAAGGGCTGAGGGTGAAAACCTCCCACCCACACCAACCGCTCTTACCAGAGCGCGGGCTTTCTGAAATCGCCCCTGCTGTCGGACATATCGGCGGGGAATTGTGAGTTGGCGAGCGCGCTCCTGTTGATTCGGCGGTAGAACCAAGTGGCGACTTCGGACAATTCGCGGCTGACGCGGCTTCGATGATGCGGGTTGATGACGCCCACGCGCTTGCCGAACTTGTCAATCACATACTCGATGGGAAGCGTCAAGTCGGAGTCGTTGGAGATGACAACCGCCTCGTCGAACTCTTCATCGAAGCAGTCTATCAGCAGCATCGTGGCGAGGTTCACATCGGAACGCTTCTCTTCGGTCTTGAGTATCCGCACCCTCTCCGGCGGCTCCGAAGGGTCCGCGTATGTGAGCGGATATATCGGAGCAGTAGCAGGATGGTGTGAGAAGCGCCCGTAGTGTATCGTCAGGTCCGGGATAGTGCGGAGCGCCCTGAGATAAGTGCCTTGTCTGGACCGAGCCATCGGGTCGTGCGGATAGTTAGCGACGCGCGCCGTGAAATACCTGATTCGGTTAATTTCTCTGTCAGGCAAGAGGCGACGGCACATCACCGCTAGGTTCAGCCACTTGTACGAAGTGCCTCGCAGCGCGCCATGGTAGAGATTGAAGCCGTCGATATAGACATTTGCGCTCAAAGGAAAAGTCCCACAAATGCAATGGCCACCCCGAAAGGTGGCCTTGCTACCCTGACCGCACGTAGTGTCAGGGGCGATGAACACGTAACATCCTACACGGCTATGGGCCGGATGTCAACTGAGATACGGGCGCTCCTCCGGGTCGGGCTAGGTGAACGGGCGTTGTTGAAATACGTTCATGGTGAACTTGGCTCACCCTTCAACACACCCCCTCTCCCGCGAACGAGAGAGGGCTAGGGTGAGGGTGTTTTGAGTAAACTTGCCAAAATCAAGATCCCCCTACTCCGTATAAATAACCACCCGCTCACCGCCGTCCTGAAAGTCCAACTCCAGCTCGGCCAGGCCCTCGATGAGATCATCCAGACCGGAGTCCGCGTCAAGCTGGGCAAGGTCGACGCCTCGCTCCTTGAGACGCTCGCTCCACTTCCCTCCTGGACCGCTATTGAAGAGACCGCCCAGCTTCACCCCACCGCGAATAAGGCTCAGCGGAACGCGAATGTCCATTCGGTTGTCCCCGTCCACACCCACGATTCGCAGGTACTTGCCGGGACCGTTTCTCCGCCTTGGTCGATGCTCTAGCTCCCAAGGCTCCGGCACCGCGGGAGTCTCCACAAGCGACATGAGCCGCTCGGCCTCGTCGACGCTTATCTTGTCCTCCGAGAGCATCTCAAGTATTCGTTTTCCGTTCTCGTCCATCAAATGCCTCCTCACTAATGGTCGCACAGACTCCGTTCACGGACAAAACGGCTCACCAGACCGCGCCTGCCGGTACGTTCCCGCCCGCCGGCACATGACTGCCGGGCGTGATCTCCGCCTCCTCGCCGATGTACGCTCCCATCCCAATTGTGACGCTGTCGCCAATGTCCGCTCCTTCACCAATGAATGCGCCCATGTTTATAGTGGCGCCCACTCCGATCTTCGCTCTTTCGCCGATGTTCGCACCTTTACCGATCTTGCAGTCCTGCAGGAGGTGTGCAGCTTCACCGATAAATGCTCCCGTACCGATCTCGATGGCACTCTCGATGATGACGCCCTCACTAATATTGGCCCCCATGCCTAGCACACTGCCAGGAGGAACACTCACCCCTTCGCTAACGAACGCTCCTGCACCCATTCTTATGCCAGGGCTCGGGCCGATAGGCTCACCGGTGTCGTGCTCGCCCCCTGCCTTTTGCCCACTATCCTCGCGAGCCTCCGTTTCGGTGATCGGATCGGGCGCTTGGTCGGGCGTCGGTCCGTGCCCGCCGAGCGCCTCAAGCAGCCGCTCGGCCTCGTCCACGGTGATCTTGCCCTCGGACAGCATTTCCAGTATGCGTTGAGTGTCGTTGTTCATAACTGTTCTCCTCCGTTCACTTGAAATAGATGAATTCCAACTCTTTCGGCTCCGTTACGTCGATTTTGAGACCGCGCAGGTCGCAGTATGGACGGCAGAAACATCATCACCCCGACAGTCTCTCCACCGCCTCGTCGACGGATATTTCCCCGCGCTCGAGTTGGTCGATGACCTCGGAGCGCTCGGCGTCGTCAACAGACTCAGGCTCACTGATCACGAACTCGAACCGGCTCGCGATGCCGTCGAGTCGCTTCTTGACCGTCGGATAGCTGATCCCGAAGATGCGCTCCATCTGCTTGATCGAGCCGTGGCACTGTACGAAGGCCATGACGAATACCTGATCCTCCGCCGATAGCCGCGCCAAGGGCGGCAGATCGAAGCTCCCCTCGATAGCGATGTCCTTATCGGAGAGTCGAACCCGCTCGACGGTGAACTCACCGTCGCCGGTCAGATCGGTAAGGTCCTGCCAAGCACTCGCCATAATCCGCTCCTAGAAAGACGAAGGTAGTAAGAATTACGAGTTATAATATCGCAATAGATTAATAAAATCAATAGATAAATTAAATATATTGATGAATCGGCTTGAGGACAGAGAGAAGAACAGAAAGTAGAACGTATTGCGCAGTGAGGAGCACCGCTGTCGACCGGATCGGGGTGAACCGGGGGGTGATGGGCGTGTTGGTATGGCCGGCTGGGTTGGGGTTTCCGGTCGGATGGGGTGGACTCACCACAGAGGGCACGGAGAGCACAGAGTGGGGAGGATGGATTCCCGCCCCGTGTCGGGGCACGGGGTGACGTTCTTTCGCGGGAATGACGGTGTGGGGGCGATTCGCGAATCGCCCCTGCGACCCTTCGACAAGCTCAGGGTGAACGGGGGGCGGTTAGTTGGGGGCGCGGGCTTTTTGGCGGGATTTTCGTTGTTTGCGTTGGAGTTGGCGGCGTTGGCGGCGGGTTAGGTGCTGGGGTGCGGGAGGATTCACCACAGAGGGGGAAGGATGGATTCCCGCGTTCGCGGGAATGACGGTGTGGGTGCTTTGGGAATCGCGCTTCGGCCCTTCGACAGGCTCACGGCGAACGGAGGGGGGAGAGGGGTTCACCGCAGAGGGCACGGAGGACACAGAGGGGGAGGGAGTTATGTCTTCTGCCACATCGGGGGAGAGATTGGGGGTCGATGATGGGTCGGATTCGGGGGTTGGTGGATCACCCTCACCCTGAGGGAGAGGGGGTTGGGCTGACGAGTGTTCGTGGTCGTCGCTCGGGGCGCCGTTGCGACGGGCGGAGCCGTACTTTTCGGGCATGTGGGCACGGATGAGCATGGCTAAGAGTGAGGGCGGGGCGTCGGGGTGTTGGACGCGCTCGATGAGCAGTCCTTCAAGCCAATCGCAGAAGGTGAGGTCGGCTATTTCCTTTCTCTGAGCGTAGCCGAGGACGTTGTTTTGTTCCCACGCGCGTATGGTGTAGACGGTTACGCCCGCGATTTGGGCGGAGAGGGTGTAGCTGCGAGTCAGGGCGAATTGGTTGAGGGCGATGTTCTGTCGCTGCCAGATGTCCAACTGGGAGTCGTTGAAGTTGCTGAACTTGATGCCGAGGACGTCTTCGAGCTCGGCGGCGTGGTAGTCGGAGCGGATTCCGAGCTCTTTGAGGTTGTAGGGCATGGGGGCTGGGTTCTGGGTGCTGGGGAGAGGGGATTGTGTGGGGGTTATGTTAGACCATGTGTTCTTGTGGTGTCAAGAGGAGAGAGAACTGTGTAGCTCTGCCTTGCCACATCACCCTCAAACCCTGTTAGCATAGCCCCACTCACCAACCCGGAGAACGCCCGCCCATGCCAACCCCCTTCACGCTCGCCATCCTGCCCGACACCCAGATCTACGCCGAGTCGTTCCCGCACATATTCACCGCGCAAACGCAGTGGATCGCCCAAAACCGGGACGAGCACAACATCGTCTTCACCCTCCACGAAGGCGACATCACAAACGGCAACACCGAGCCCCAGTGGCGGAACGCGGCGGAGAGCATGAGCGTCCTCGACGGAGTAGTGCCATACGCCATCGTCATGGGCAACCACGACATGGGGCCGGGCGGGACCTGCGAGGTCCGCGACTCACCTCTCTTCAACGAGTACTTCCCCGTGAGTCGCTACGAATCACTGCCCACCTTCGGCGGCACGTTCGAACCCGGCAAGCTGGAAAACACCTACCACCGCTTCGAGGCCGCAGACACCGGATGGCTCATCGTCGCCCTGGAGTTCCTGCCCCGTCATCGCGTTCTGCAATGGGCCAACGACGTGATCGCGTCCCACCCCGACCGGCGCGTCCTCATGCTCACCCACAGCCACGTGTGCAACGACGCCACCCTGTACGGCAGCCGTCCCGACCACAACTCGAAACCGGGGGGATTCGGCATCGCCACAGACCCCGAGGGCGCCAACGACGGCCAAGAGACTTGGGTAAAGACCTTGCGGCGACACGAGAAGGTGCGCTTCGTCTTCAACGGCCACTTCCTCGGCTCCGCCCGCACGGTAGGCAGGGGCAACGAGGGCAACGCCGTCCACCAGATGCTCTCCAACTACCAGGACATGGACGAGGGCGGAAGCGGCTATCTGCGCCTGGTCAAGTGCGACCCGTCGAGCCGCGCGGTCTCCGTCAAGACCTACTCGCCATACCTCGACTCGTACCTGACCGACCCCTCCAACGAGTTCACCCTCGAAGACATCGACTTCGGTTAGACTCTTACTCACTTTCGCACGTCACACTGTCATTCCGAACGCAGCGAAGCGAAGTGAGGAAT
This sequence comes from Dehalococcoidia bacterium, assembly GCA_963665745.1. Classification (GTDB taxonomy): domain Bacteria; phylum Chloroflexota; class Dehalococcoidia; order Lucifugimonadales; family VXLM01; genus VXLM01. The sequence continues at coordinate 182,652 of OY762443.1, forward strand.
CTAGAATCCTTGCTATCGAAAACAGAACTCGTAGCTGAACAAACACCGTGACGCGACAGCATGGCATCTTAGATTCCTCCCTACGGTCGGAATGACAGGCCACGAGGCAAGTTATTCAAGGGTCTCCGTAGGCGGGAATCTATTCCTGCCTGAGCGCCAGTAGTTCGGCCTCGTCGAAGGGGTTCTCTCCCTTGCTGAGACTCTCGACCCACCGCTCACGCCTCGGCCCGTACCTGTCATAGGTGTCGCTGGACTGTGTACCCAGCCACTCTAGGAACCGGTCGAAGTCTTCCACCGCCTTCTCATAGTCGCCCAGCAGAGCGTAGGCCAGGCCCCTGCTGTCATACGCAAGGCCATAGTCAGGGTCGATGCTGAGAGCGCGTTCGCAGTAAGGCAATCCCTCCTCCGCACGCCCGACGAGACTCATAAACCAGCACAGGTTGTTGAGAGCCGCAGTGTGGCCGGAGTCGACGGTGAGGATGTGGTGAAAGTCATCTAGGGACTTGTCGTCGAAGGCCCCGCCGAGCTTGAAATAGGCGAGGCCGCGGGCCATGTAGCTTTCCAGTCTCGTCCCGTCGATCTCGATAGCCTCCGAAAGATCATCGACGGCCCGAACCGCATCGCCCGGCCCCTTGCGACTGATGTACGCGACTCCCCTGTTGTGAAGCGCGGCCGGACTGCGCGGGTTGCGGGAGAGCGACTCCGTGTAGTCGTCGATTGCCTTGTCGAATTCATCTCTCGCCCAGTAGACGAGACCGCGATTGAAGTACGGCGTTGGAGAGGTTGGATTGTAGAGGATAGCCAAAGTGTAGTGCTTCTCGGCCGCCGCGAGGTTGGGCGGCTCCTTGACCTGGTGCAGATACGCGAGGCGGAAATAGATGGTCGCCACGGTATCCGTCTCTTCCGGGAGCGTGGTCAGCGCCTCGTCCAGCGCGTCACGGGCTTCTTTGGTGTCTTCGCCACCCTCGTACAGTTGCGCAAAGACCAGCAGCGCCAGCAGCCTCACGTCATGAGGCAACTCGGTATTGATCGTCGCCGTAAGATCGGTGGGGTTCAGGACCGGGCGCTCGACCTGGCTTTCCTCCATCGAACCGTGCAGGGCCGGGACCGTAAACCTGGCCTGTGCCCGCCCGCTGTCATACTCCCCCCAGATGACGATCGAGGCGTTCGTCCGCTGCGCGACATCCTGGGCCTCCGCCTCGTCCCGGACGTCCTCAGTGAGCACCTTGATCGTGATACCGGGAAGAAACTCGGCTTTGATCTCCTCTTCAAGCGCGGCCTTTATACGGCCCGCAACGTTGTACCCCGTCTCTCCCCCGATGTAGTTGACGAACCGCGCGATCACCACGACGTCTTCCTCGGCAGCGGGTATCGGTGTCTCGACGGCCTTCTCTTCGGTCTCCGGCTCCGGGGTCTCCACGACGAGAGTCTCCACAACCGCCGTAGGCGTAGCGGGGGGAACCGCCGGTTTCGGGGTCTGCGTCGGAGTCGGAACGGCCTCGGCTAGAGGGACTTCGCCATCACCGTTCGACAGCATCGCCGTTGCCACCACAATGCCCACGACGATGACCAGCCCGCCGGCGAACCCGATCACCCAGGGCCTTCGCGAGGATGCAATCGTGGGCTGAGGATCAGCCTCCTCAGATTCTTTATCTGCCGAGTCCTCTGCCGACGATGCCTCCCGAACCGGCTCCGGCGGCTGTTCACGGACGGATAGCGGGGGCGCTTCCGGTGAGAACCCGGCAGCGGTGAGCAGCAGGTCCCGCTCCTCGGGCGTCAGCCGCAGCCGTCTCGCGCATCGCAGCACGTCGTCCCGGTAACGCGGTCTCTGGATTTGGCCGTCCTTCCAGCGAAACAGGGTCTGACGGCGCACTCCTATGCTCCGGGCCAGCTCCGAGTCGCTGATTCCCGCGCGCTCAATGTACTCCGTCAGAAGCTCGGCGAACGTCCTCAATGTGACACCTTTGACACTCGTTTATACGTGAATGTGACACATTCGGTTCTTGAAGCGTACCACATGAGTGAGATTCTGGATGTGAGTCGAACGCGCGATTCGCATCGGAACGTCGGACATCAGGAAGCACCAAGCAAGAAGGAGAAAACGGAAATGAAAACCGTCTACAAGACCATCATCTTCATCATCGGCATCGCAATGCTAAGCACCGTGATCGTCGCGTGCGGCAGCAGCGACGACGACTCGGACGATTCGGTGCCGGCTTCCGCTCCAGACCGATACGGACACATAGCGCCTCAACCGGGACCCGTACCCACGCCTGTCACTGCGCCGGCTCCCGCTCCTGCACCGGCTCCAGCGCCAGCACCGGCAGCTGCCCCTGCCCAATATCCGGTACAGGCGGCGGCTCCCGCACCCGCACCTGCCCAATATCCGGCACGTCCGGCTCCCGCGCCTGCTGCTGCTCCCGCGCCCGCACCTGCACCAGCTGCTGCATCGGCTTCCACACAAGCCATAGCCCCAGAGGCAATGTCCGCATCCGCAGGCGCGCCACCGCCCCCTCGCAGACAGGGCGGAACTCCACCGGGATCCGTCCCCCCACCGCACCGTGACTACGGCGACACCGGATACGTTCCACCGTCGCCGCCGTCCTACGACACGACCTTCTTCCAGAACTACGGCGTCAATCCCTTCATCGACGCCCGCGCCGACCACCTGTCCACCTTCGCCATGGATGTCGATACCGCCTCCTACTCCGTCGCAAGGCGCTTCGTCATGGACGGCAACCGTCCCGACCCCGACTCCGTGCGCGTCGAGGAGTTCGTCAACTACTTCGAGCAGGACTACCCGCAGCCGCACAGAGGCGCGTTCGGCATTCACGTCGATGGCGCCCGCTCGCCCTTCACGCAGGACACGTGGATCGCGCGCGTGGGCATTCAGGGACGCGACGTGCCCGACCACCGGCGCAAGGACGCCACACTCGTCTTTGTCATCGACACCTCCGGCTCAATGAACAGGGAAAACCGTCTCGGACTCGTCCAGCGCGCCCTGCGCCTCCTCGTCCGTGAGCTTCGCCCTACCGACCAGATCGGCATCGTCACCTACGGAGACCGCGGATACGCCGTCCTCAATCCGACCGAGGCGCGCCACGACGACTACATCATCAACATCATCGACAGCCTCCGTGCCGGCGGATCCACCAACGCCGAGGAGGGCCTCCGCATCGGCTACGAAATGGCCGACCGCTGGCTGGTCCCCGAACGCATCACCAGGGTAATCCTCCTCTCCGACGGCGTGGCAAACGTCGGACAGACCGGCCCCGAAGCGATCCTCCGGCAGGTCCGCAGCTACGTGAACGAGGGCGTGACCCTCTCCACCGTCGGCGTCGGCATGGGCAACTACAACGACATCCTTCTCGAACAGCTCGCCAACGACGGCAACGGCAACTACATCTACGTCGACAACCTCAGCGAGGCATGGAAGTCCTTTGTCGACAACCTCACGTCCACCCTCCAGGTCATCGCCAAGGACGCCAAGGTCCAGGTCTCCTTCAACCCCGAGGTCGTTCACAGCTACAGGCTGATCGGGTATGAGAACCGCGACGTGGCCGACCGCGACTTCCGCAACGACTACGTGGACGCGGGCGAGGTCGGAGCCGGGCACAGCGTCACCGCCCTCTACGAGCTCCGCCTCAACGAATACGCCGAAGGCCCCATCGCCAAGGTGCACGTCCGCTACCAGGACCCCGACTCCTACCGGATCCACGAGTTGAGCCGAAACCTCAACCGCGCCGACCTCCACGACTGGTTCGAGAACGCTTCGCCCCGCTTCCAGCTTTCGGCCACCGTCGCACAGTATGCCGAGGTGCTCCGCGAGAGCTACTGGGCGCAGCACACCACCTTCGAGGACGTGCGCTACCACGCCGACCGCGTCGGTGGTATCCTCAGGGAAGATCCCGACGTGACCGAGTTCGCCAAACTCGTCAGCATGGCGTCAGGAATCTCCTACCGGTAGCATCCCATTCCCCCACCGGAATCCTTTGTGCATCGGGTTCCGGTGGGGGCTTTTCTTTTTCCTAGAGGGACGATTGCCCAGTTCCGTTCCAGCGCTGATGGTTGACTTTACCTTGAACCTCTGCGCGGTTGCCATGGCAGAGGCCGGCCGGCTCGGCATCTTCATGCCTATGTACTTCATCCACGCCCGCAAACCGGCATAGCGCCGTACGGTAATCTGCATGACGTTCCGATTGTCTGGTATACTGTTTACCTGAAAACTTAAGACACACGACTTTGGAGAAGCATCGTTGGCCAAGCAATCCGTATTCGCGAAGAACGCAAAGCGCAAGAAAATCGTCGAGAAGTACGCCGAGAAGCGTAAGCGGCTCTTGGAGATTGCCAAGGACCCGAAGGCGTCATACGAGGACCAGCTCGAAGCGCGTCATGAACTGGCCAAGCTTCCCGTCAACGCAAACCCCAACCGCGTCCGCAACCGCTGCGAGGTCACCGGTCGCCCGCGCGGGTACCTCCGCCACTTCGGCCTCTCTCGCATCACCTTCCGCGAGATGGCCCTCAAGGGGATGCTCCCCGGCGTCCGCAAGGCCAGTTGGTAGATAACTCAATACTCTAACCATCCGTGCGGCTCTCGTTTACCGACCACGCCATCAAGCGGATGTATGAACGATCGATCACTATCGGCGATATACGTTCCGCCTTAGAATCTGGTTCTTCGGTCGAGCAATACGGGGAAGATCTCCCATTCCCCAGCAGGCTGGTTGTAGGTTGGAGTGGTTCTCGATGCATTCACGTAGTAGCGTCCGAGAATCCCGAACGTGGCGTCATAATCATCATTACAGTATACGAGCCGGATTATCATAAGTGGCTCCCACCGGACTTCCGAACGCGAAGGACTCTACAATGACATGCGCAATCTGCAAAATGGGCGAGACACGTCCCGGTATTGGCACGGTAACGCTGGAACGCAACGAGGCCACCATCGTCTTCAAGAAGGTACCCGCCGAAGTTTGCGACAACTGCGGTGAGCGGTATTACGACGAAGATGTGACGCAGACTCTCCTCGATACCGCAGACGAGGCATCAGTTGCCGGCGTTCAGGTACAAGTTCGCCAATACGTAGGAGCCGAAACCCACCCCGTCGCTCCGTGAGGGAGAGGGCCGGGGTGAGGGTGAACGGTCTGTCACTGCAACGGCAGCACGACGCGCGACGGATGCTCCGCGCTGTGGAAGATAGTTTGATGCGCGATCTCGTACCGCCGCTCCAGTCCTAGCGGGCCTCCCGTATTGGGATTCACGTCGAAGCGTGGCCAGTTGCTGCTGCTGATGTCCAGCCGGATGCGGTGTCCCTTGCGGAACACGTTCGATGTCGGATAGAGGTGGAAGACAAACTCGTACGGCGTGCCCGGCTCCATTAGCTCTGGCTCAGTCCACCCGTTGCGATACCGCGCGCGAATGATCGAGTCCGTGATGTTCATCGCGAAGCCGTCAGGATAGTCGTCGGACGGTGGGTGCACGTCAATGAGCTTGGCCGTGAAGTCCGTGTCACGCGCCGACGAAGCCGCCCACAGGTGCATTACGATGTGGCCCGTGACCTCGGTGTCCTCTTCAAGCTCCAGCGTCTGAAACGTGAGAATGTCGTGGCGCGTGTTCAACGGCAACTCGTTCACGCAGCCGATGAAGTCCTCCCTCCCCCGCTGATCGAACGCTCCCGGCCTGATGATCGAGTCCGCCGCCGAGATGCCCCCGCCCATGGTCGGCACCGGGTCCATGGGGTCGAAGGTGTAGCCGGTCGAGTCCGTCTCATCGTCAGCCGGCTCGTCCGTGGACAGCGAACCGTCCGCGTGGAGGAAGAACGGGGTCTCCTTCGTACCCGGCAGAGGCCAGTCCGGTTCGCTGCGCCAATATCCGCCGTGGTCTAGCCGGCGGTCGTAGTCATGCTTGTTCATCCGCTGACTGCCCGTCCCCATAGTGAAGATACGGACGGGAGACCACTCCGCGAACTCGGTGTGCATCCCTTTCATGTAGTGGTCGAACCACGCCAACCGCAAATCGTTCGTGTTGATATGTGAGTCGAGGCCGAAGTCAACGTCGCCCGAATAGGTCTGCTCATACATCCCGTGAATCCACGGCCCCATCAGAAGAACCTGCTGCGATTTCTTGATGGCTGAGAGCTTCATGTAGCTCATCGGGGTGTTTCGGGCATACGAGTCGTACCAACCGCCGAGGTAGAGCGTCGGCACGTCCGAGTGCTCGTCGAAGTATTCGTCCATCGCGTATCCGCGCTGCTTCCAGTAGTCGTCGAACTCCCCGTGAGTCAGGATGTCGATGGCCCACTGTTCGTAGGACGGCAGCCTGCGGAGCACCGTCGCGCCCTTCTTGAGCGGAAACTGCCGCACGATGTCCGGCATGTCTTCAAGGAACGCCTTCATGATCTCCGCCTGAAGGCCGGGATCGGCCATGGCCTCCTTGCTGGTCATCGCCATCCGAAAGACGTAGACGTGGAAGCGCTGCTCCAGAGCGCCGTTTTGACGCATCGAGCCGTGATAGTAGTTCGCCGCGCCGACCGCCACGATCATGGTTGAAAGGTGCGACGGCGCCATGGTCGCCAGCGCGCTCTGGTCGCTGCCGGAGTACGAGCCGCCCATCGTCCCGACCTTGCCGTTGCTCCACTCCTGAACGCCGAGCCACTGCACGGTGTCGTACCCGTCCGGCGCCTCCTTGGCGAACGCGTACCACTCACCCTCCGACTCGAATCTTCCCCGAACGTCCTGGATGACCGTCACGTACCCCCGACGCGCGAAGTACCTGGCGTTGGTGACCTGCCGAGGCGCGGCCTTGTCATAAGGCGTCCGTTCAACAATCACAGGAAACCGCCCCTCCGCCGGACTCCCGTTCACAGACGGGAAATAGATATCCGATGCAAGCCGCACTCCGTCCTGCATCGATGTCATTACGTTCTTCCGGCACGTCACGTCATAGGCAATCGGCGATCCTTCGTAGGGGGTGGGCACTTCACTACTCTCCTGAAATAGGTTCCCGTACCAGAACCGAATACGGGTTCGTGGGCGGCTCGGATTATAGGCCACGTATCGACTGGCCGACAAGACAAACGTATCATAATGACCTACCTGAACCGTTGGAGTCCTAGAGACGCATGCCCCCTGTGAAGCTGGCAATCATCGGGCTCGGACTGATGGGCAGCCGCCACGTCGAGATTGTCCGGTCGTTTGACGGCTGCGATCTCGTGGGCGTTTGCGACCTCAATCCAGACCTCCGAGCGCTTGCCGACCGCCATGACATCCCGTTCTTCCAAGACATTGGTGAGATGCTCGACCGCACGCAGTTGGACGGGGCCATCATCGCAACCCAGAGCGCGGCCCACGTCGAGACGTTCGAGGCATGTGCTAGCCGTGGAGTCCACGCGCTCATCGAAAAGCCCGTCGCCGACACGACGGACGCCGCCATCCGCATAGCCGAACTCGCCGACGCTACGAACACCAGGGTGCTCGTCGGTCACCACCGGCGACACAACCCCTTAGTGAAGGCGGCCCATGACATCGTCACGGGCGGAGAGATCGGTGACCTACTGGCCGTATCCATGATGTGGACGCTCATGAAACCCGACGGCTACTTCGATATCGGTTGGAGGAGCGTGAGGCCCGACGGAGGACCTGTCCTCATCAATCTCGTTCACGAGCTCGACATCCTCCGCTATATGTGCGGGGAGATCGACCAGGTCTTCGCGCAAGGTCGCTCGAAGGCGCGCGGGTTCGAGGTCGAGGACTCCGTCAGCATCTCAATTTCGTTTCACAGCGGGGCCGTCGCCACGATCTTGGGCACCGACGCGGCGACGGCTCCGTGGTCATACGAGGCCACCACCGGCGAGAACCCGCTGTACTTCAACGTTCCCGAAAGCTGCTACTACTTCACGGGGACTGACGGCGCGCTGGCCTTCCCGCAAATGGAGTTGTGGAAGTACCATGACTGGGAGCGTCGAGGCTGGCATCATCCGATGCGGAAGGCCGTTGTGGCCGTCAGGCGCGCCGACTCCCTCACGCTCCAACTCGCCCACTTCTGCGACGTCGTGCGCGGAACGCGGCCGCCGCTCGTCGATGCCCGCGACGGCGCGTGCTCCCTTGCCGCGGCTCTCGCCGTGCTGGAGTCGATCTCCTCCAACAAGCCTATTCGGCCATCCATCGACCCGGCATGACGCCCCGCGGTTTTCTCTGTCAGTCACCCTTGACGTTAACGATCTGCCGGAAAGTGTGGACGATCTCCACGAGGTCCTTCGACTGCTCCATCACGGTGTCGATGTCCTTGTACGCGCCCGGCAGCTCGTCGATGAACTCCTTTGATCGCCGCACCTCGATGCCCTCCATGTCCCGGTCGAAGTCGTCCATCGTGAAGCGGCGACGCGACGCGCCCCGCGAGAAGCGCCGGCCAGCGCCGTGCGGAGCCGTCTCGAACGCTTCCACGCTGCCGAGACCCCGAACGACATAGCTTGCCGTACCCATCGAGCCGGGTATGAGGCCCATCTGACCTTCCTTGGCCTGGATCGCGCCCTTTCTCGACACCCACACGTCCTTGCCGTAGTGGCGCTCCTTCTGCGTGAAGTTGTGATGGCACTGGATGCGCTCCAACTCGAGCTCGTCCTCGTGACCGCCCTCGCCGTACATCGTGTAGCTGAGCTCGGTCATCACCCGGTCCATCATCTCCTCGCGGTTAAAGAGCGCGAAGTCCTGTGCCCAGCGGAGGTCGTGGATGTAGTCGTCGAACTCTTCCGTGCCCTCGCTCAGGTATGCGAGGTCGCGGTCAGGGAGTTTGATGGACCGCTCCTTCATCAGCCTCTGGGCGGTCTTGATGTGCTGCGTTGCGATTCTGTTGCCGATGCCCCGTGAGCCGGAGTGCAGGAACGTCCACACGCCGCCCGACTCGTCCACCGTGATCTCGATGAAGTGGTTGCCCGAACCGAGCGAGCCAAGCTGACGCCTCCAGTCCACTCTCCGAGAGAGCTTCCTATAGACGCGCAGCCTGTCCCCGGCCTTCTCCTCCAGCGCGGCGACACGTGGCTCCGCCGTTGCCGACAGACGACGGTCGTACTTGCCCGCGCTGAGCGGAATGCGCCGCTCGATGCCCTCCCGAATGCCACTGAGGTTCGCAGGAAGGTCGCTGCGAGTCAGCGGCGTTCGCACGGCAACCATGCCGCACCCGATGTCCACACCTACCGCCGCAGGGATGATTGCCCCGTCAGTCGGAATGCACGACCCCACCGTCGCCCCCATCCCGACGTGGCAGTCGGGCATGATCGCCACGTGCTTGTAGATGAACGGCATCGACGCCAGCTTCACGATCTGCTCCATAGCCGCCGGCTCGATCTGCTCCGGCGGCAGCCAAGATATGGCGGTCTTGTTGATCTGATACATGGTTCTTTCCCTCCAAGAAGATTTGCTACTTGCAATTTGGCCGACAAACGAAAAGACCCTGGACTCTCGCCAGGGTCTCTCCTCAAAGACAATATGTCCGAGCGATCAGTCCCTGACGGGGCGTACACGTCCTCCAAAGACACGCGCAGCCGCGGGCCTTGTTTGTGTATCTAGTTGGCTGTTGATGAAAAGCATGATCATTCTGTCTTGAACTAAGGCAATCGGCCAAATCCGGCTCGATGCTAGGTGCTACCTTTCTAAATTACGACGCCGACACGCGAAGGTCAACAATTTTAGTACGGGCACCAGATTTACCCCAACACAACTAACCTGCGCTCTGCAGCATATTCGCGTAGTCTCTCCCTGACGTAGGAGCGGGCAGCGGCTTACCATCCTGTCGATACAGTGCGATCGCCTCATCGACGATAACGCAGAGCTCATCAAATACCTCTTTCTCATCGGAACCGTGGCATCCGCCGTAGATCAGCCCTGGAGCGCTCCCCACGTAGCACTGGTCCTCATCGGACCACTCGACCACCTTCACATACCTTGCGCTGTCCTTCATTGCATCGACTCCTCTATCCATGCTACTTCCAACTCCAGAAATCTTCCAATGTCCCCCACCTCCTCGTCGATGCCGGCCCGAACTTCGTCCGAGAGCGACTCGAACGGACTCACGGTAATCGTCAGCTTTCGACCCGAACGCTTGCGTGCCCACGTTGCGACGGCTCGTCCATCGACTAAGACGGTCGGACGGATGATGCCCCCTCCGGGATGCACCCGCTTGAGCAGTTCAGGCCCCACGCCAAGATCGCGAGTGCGATAGCCCAGCAGATAGGGATCGAACGCGCCCAGCATCTTGATCGCGGGCCTCTGGCCCGACATTGCCTCATCGAGCAGTCCGCTATGTGTCTGCGGCATCCACATCGGAGTACCGTCCACCTCTATCGTCAGCAGTTCGTCCTTGATCGACTCGAACGCACGCCGGACCTCTTTCGCAGGAAGACCGGACCACGCCCCGAAGTCTTCCGGCGTGGTCGGGGCGTAGGCCGAGACGTACCGTCGGGCAAGCTCCGCTCCCGGATCGGCCACGTCGGAGCCATCGTCCAGCCAAGAGTCCGGCAAAACGTGGGTCGCCTGTCCGCCAACGGTCGGGCCGAAGCAAATGACGCCCTCAAGTGAGGCTCGGCATAGCAGATGTGGCACCCCCTGTCCTTCCCCCGGCAGACCGTGCTCCGCCCACCGCTCCGCGATCTGCCGTCGCGTGAGCGCTCCGTGTTCGCTAAGCGCCTGCTTCATCACCTCCACGGCCCGGGCGTAGACCCGTGGAGTGAGTCCGAGTTCCTGATGTCGCCGCCGGAACTTGCGGACCATCGTCGGTCCCACTAGCCGGAGAATCCAGCGCACATCCTCGGCAGGGAGCAGGTGCAGCGTGCCGCGCATCGCCCACGTGCGCACCACGGAGCGGCCCTCCACTCTCGCGTGTTCGAGATCATCCTCGGTCACACCCTCAGCCCGGACCCGCACGGCCAACGACTCGGCAAACGTGTCCTGAGCCTGTACCGCGGCGATGCCTCGCACGATATCCGCTACGCCGATTGACACCCGCGCATCCAAGCGCTGCGAGCGGAGGCGGAGGCGTCGCGCCTCTATTCGAGTGAGTGAGTTATCCAAGACCGTTTAGAAGTGGCGGCTGTAGTATTCGTTCCGGCGCTGACAGTGTGAACGCTCTTGGCCGACAGCGTCAAATCATTTATCGTCCCAATCAAAACTGCCTGTTGCATTAGTAGAACGTTTATGCTATGATGCCCGCGTCAAGGCTCAATGAGCAAGCAAAACACCCTATCGGGTAGATACGAAACAGGAGGTCTTTCTATGACAACCGGACTGGACGCTTCAATCGAATCGACGATGAACGATATCGACAAACGGTTTGGGCGGGGGACCATAATGCGTCTCGGCGACGGCGACACCTATACCCCCGCGAGGCCCATACCGACGGGTTCGCTGGCACTCGACCTTGCGCTGGGAATAGGTGGCGTGCCGAGAGGCCGGGTCACGGAGATCTTCGGCGCGGAATCGACCGGCAAGACGACCCTCGCTTACCACATCATGGCTGCGGCCCAGGAGAGTGGCGGAACAGCCGCCTACATCGACGCCGAGCACGCCCTCGACCCGGAGTTCGCGCAGACCTGCGGCGTCGATACCGATAACCTGCTCGTTTCCCAGCCGGACTATGCAGAACAGGCCCTGGAGATCTGCGAATATCTCGTCCGCAGCGGCGCGCTGGCGGTAGTCGTCATAGACAGCGTCGCGGCGCTCGTCCCCAAGGCCGAGCTCGATGGCGAGATGGGAGACCAGCACGTCGGTCTGCAGGCTCGCATCATGTCGCAGGGCCTCAGAAAGCTCACTGCCGCAATCAGTCGCCACGACACGGCGGTCATCTTCATCAACCAGCTCAGAGAGAAGATTGGCGTCCTTTGGGGCAACCCTGAGACCACCCCGGGCGGCCGGGCGCTGAAGTTCTATAGCTCAGTCAGGATCGACCTCCGCAGGGGCGAGTCGGTCAAGAACGGAGGCGAGATCATCGGCGCGCACGTGAAGGCGCGAGTCGTCAAGAACAAGGTTGCTCCCCCCTTCCGCACGGCAGAGTACGACATCATGTTCGGCGAAGGCATCAGCCAGGAGGCCGATCTACTGGCAATCGGCGTGGACATGGGGCACGTCCAGAAGAGCGGCTCCTACTACTTCTTCGAGGACACCAAGCTGGGACAGGGCCGCGAGAACGCGAAGCAGTATCTCAAGGAAAACGACGGCATCGCCGCCAAGATCGAGGGACTCATACGCGGCAACACCGACGTGGAGCACACGCCCGAAGCGGCTGAGGGCAGCGAAAACGGCGTTGCGGCAGGCGTCGCACCATAGATAGTCCGTGAGATCGGACCGAGGCTCGAGCCGTTCATCGACGACTGGCTGATCGACCGCATGGACGGCGCGAGTCTCAGAGTGAGGAGCGCCAACTGCGCCGGCTTCTACCCGGTGCGTTTCAGGCAGAGCGCCTAAGCTTATGGCAGGTCGATGGTGGACTCGACCGTCTTCTGCAGTTCCTGGGTCACCTGTTCGGCGTCGCGGTCTCCGTCTATGATGTGGAACCCCTTGGTGGGAGCCATCGCAAGAAACTGCTCGCGTATCAGATTCTGGTAGCTGATGAAGCTGGCATACATGTCGCCGTCGCGGTGAATGTCCATACCCGATTCCCAGTAGTCGAGATAGTGGAGGTTCCCCAACACCCGCTCCGCGAGAACTTCCGGTTTGACATCCAAATAGAGAACCACGTCCGGAACGATGGCGAAGCCGAAAACGCCCTCTATCCATCTCACGTCCACACCACGCACGACGTCTCGCGCAATGGGTGTGTAGACATACCGGTCGGCCAATACGATGAAGTCTGCCGCAAGGGCGGGAACAATGACGTTCTCGATCTGGTCCGCGAGGTCGGTTGCATAGTAGAGCGAAAACGTTAGCGGGCCGAGAGAGTAGCCCTGCATAACGTCCTGCAATTTCTTCCCCACCAGCCTTGACCGTTTGAGGCCGGTCTGCGCCGAGGCGTATCCACTGCGCTCCAGCCAGTCGCGCAGCAGGCGGATCTGCGTCGACCGCCCGGCGCTGTCCGGCCCTTCGATGACGATCAGCCTCCCCCTAAGCGACGAGAGGTCGATATCGGGGATCCCTGCCCCGAAGTACGCTCGTTGTGTGACACCCGCGGTGGCGGTCATAACGACCCCTCCATAGGAGCATGAGGGCGGAGGTACTGAGACAAGTCGAGCCGATCCCGGATGAGGTCCCGAAACTCCTGCTGCTGCTCGCCTGCGGGCCTGGTAGCATCGACTATGTGAAAGGGAAACTCGTGCGACATTCGCTCATAAGCCTCATGGATCTTCGTCTGGAAGATGTGGTAACTCTCCGTGAAGTCGGAGGAAAAACCGATATCCATGCCCGCCTCGTAGTAGTTCAAGTTACGGCTCCGCCCAACTGCCCTTGAGAGCGAAACGTCCACCGGCACCCTGAACCACAGCGTCAAATCCGGCTGGCGCGCGAAGCGGTACATGTGCCTGATCCAGACCGGGTCGCATCCCCTCACCGTGTCCCGCGCATACGCCGTGTAGACGTACCGGTCCGAGAGGACGAGGTACCCGGCGTGAAGCAGAGGAACGATCTGGCGCTCGTACCGGTCGGCGAAGTCCGTCCCGTGAATCAAGGCGAAGGTGGTAGGGCTGAGCATCTGCCGCTTCTTGGCGGCCTTCGTGGCGCTCTCGACGAGGGGAGACGAGTTCCACTCCGTGAAGAAGACCTTGTAGCCCTCCAGTTCAAGCCAACGCTTGACGAGGCCAATCTGCGTGGACTTCCCCGATCCGTCCAACCCCTCTACCGTGATGAGCTTGCCCGGCATCGCGGCCTTGCCGTCTTCGATCGACATCGCACCTCTCCCCTCTCCCGAAGTGCCCAATGCCCATTATCAAAAGCTATTCGACCAGTCGTCAAGGTACGAAGAGGTTCGGAGCCCGCATTTTCAGTCACTTGACTTGATTTGACGCATGGGCAATTGCGCGTCAAGTGGCTCCCAATGCATCGCTATCTTGAAGACTCTTCCTCAATTGTGGGAGTACCCGACTTCTGGTACGGTAGAACGGCGTTCGCCCGACATCGAGGAGAGACGGCCCCTTTGATTCGCATCGAGCATTCCATCGTCATCGACCGGCCGCTCGACGATGTGTTTGCCTATCTGGCAGCGCCCTGGAACATGCCGGAATGGCAGGAGGCCGTCCTCGATGCGAGCGCGGTCGGCGACATTCCGATAGGAGCCGATACCAGAGTACGTGTCCGACGACGCTTCATGGGCCAAGTCGTGACGCTTGTTTTGGAGACGACCGAGTTCAAACCAAACGAGCGGTTCTCGTTCGCGTCAGAGTCAGGGCCGATAGCACTGAGCGGTACGGTCGCAGTCGGACCCCACGAAGGGGGAACTTCTGTGGTCTTCACGGTGTCAGGCGAGGCCGAGGGTCTGTTCTCTCTTGCTGGCCCTTTCATCGAGCAAATCGTCCGCAAGGAGACCGTTGAAAACGCCGCCCGTCTCAAAGAAATTCTCGAAGGAAGGGGATGATACTCGAACGCCAATGACGGACCGCACCGAGCAGCTATCTCTCAACGACGTGACGGACTACGGCCTCTGCTTCGCCTGTGGACCGCGCAACCCCTATGGCCTCAAGCTTCACATGGAACGCGAAGGGGACCGCGTCGTAGCGAAGTTCACTGCCCTGGAGGAGTATCAAGGGTTTCCCGGCTACCTACACGGAGGCATCATCACGGCGTTGCTGGACGAGGTCATGAGCCGGGTCTCGATCATTACTCACAATCGCTGGTCGATGACTGCCGGGATCGACGTCCACTTCCGCAAGCCGATATTCGTCGGTCAGGAGGTAACGGCAGTGGCCGAGCACGTCGAGACGAATCGCCGCATGGTGACGGCAAAGGCGGAGCTGATTTTGCCGGACGGGACGGTGGCGGCGAGGGCTACGGGCAGGTTCTTCTACGTGCCTGAGGAGAGACTCGCCGAGATGACATCCGGCTTCCCCGGACTGTCCCGCGACTGGATGCGGTAGCCTGCCGATTCGTGGGGCCCGTTAGCTGAAGAAGAGCCGCTCGGCGGTGCCCCGCAGGATCTGGTCACGGTCGGAGTCTGAGAGTCCGAGCTTGTCGCGGACGACGGAGATCGAGTCTTCCATCGTTTCCTTGACGACCTGGTACGGGGAGTCGCTCCCCCACATGCAGCGCTCGGGCCCGAAGGCGTCGATGACCCGCTTGATCATGGGAATGAGGTCGTCGTGCGGCGGGCCGTCGCCGAGGGCGTGGAGCCGCGAAATCTTGACGTTGGTGTTTGGCAGGGTCGCGATGTCGGTGAGTTGCGCGACGTGGGCGTCGTTGATGGGTTCCATCTCGCCGACGCGCGTCATGTGATCGACGACGACCGTGGTGTCGGGGTGCTTGGCGGCCATTGCCTTGATGGCGGGCGCTCCGACAGGATGGGTGATGGGGCACATGGCCTGACCGGTCCTCGCGGCGGCCTCGAACAGCCTGTCCCATTGCGGCCCGTCGTAGTCGACACCGATACGGAAGCCACGCACTCCCTGTGCCTTCAGAGCCTCCATGTCCTCCTGGACGTTCTCCTTGGTCTCATTGACGATCCCTATGACGCTGAACACCTCGGGGAAGCGCTTGATGGCGTCGACGGCGTAGCTGTTGTCGAACTGGTGGTAGCCCGTCTGGACGATGACGACCTTCTCGATCCCGGACGGCCGGGCGTGGCGCAGGTACATCTCCGGCGTGAAGTCCGGCGGATCGAGATCAGCGGCCGTCTGATCTCCCGCGAGGGGATAGCTGTCAGTGTCGGAAGTCCAGAGATGTATATGAGCGTCAATCCAATTCATCGTTTCTCCTGTAATCGTTTGTATACATAGTCTTTTTCATCGATGTCTTCGTATATCTCATGTATCAACTTCATAACGGGATCAACTTTTGCAGGAGGAGCTTCCCACACCTTATGAAGAAATTCTGAGAATCCTTCCACCAATTCGTCAGATGGTTGTCTGCCCAGCCATGTTTCTCCCCGTCTACCGGCAATCTGTATTGTCTCTAAGAGCCGAACGTGAATTGCACTACGATGATTTTCGTAATATTTCATTTCACGAAACATTGTAGAGGAAGCAGCGTTTTGAAATATCTCCCTAGCCATCTTAAGATCGTTGTTACTAAATGCAAGTGCCATGTCTACCAAAATATGGTCTGCCAACCGACGAGCTGCTTCAACTGCCCTGCTGGTTTTTTCTTGTTGCTTCTGAAATTTGTAGGTGGAGTCGTTTGTCCAGCAGTACCATATGATCCCAATGTTAACCGGCACCATGATGATTGTAACCCACAGCCAAAAGCCACATGCTCCATCGCACTCGTACCCCAGTATAGTCATCTGTCTCAGCCCTATTGAACAGCTAATACCTGTAAGTTCGCCGGAATATTTGGAAGCGGTGGCGGTTGCTCTCCACGACATACACGCGATCTTGGTCGTCCACCGTCACGGCGACGGGGCCCCAGAAGTACGGCTCGGTCTGTGCCGACACCTGATACGGGTCGTCGGCCAGATGCGGGGGGAGTTCCGGCGTGAGGTTCGAGATTTTCCGAACCTCAACCTCGTCGGGATTCGACTTGAAGAAGTCCTCCGCCCACTTGGACAGGGTAGCACGTCCTCGCTCCGTGGCATGGAGGGCGCCGTTCGGCGTGAGCACCTGGAGCCGCTCGTTGCCCCAGTCGGTCACGTATATGAAGCCATCAGAATCGACTGCGACACCTGAGGGCCGGTTGAACAGCGTGTTCTCCAGTCCGCCCGGGGTGTTTTGCAGGCCGCCGAAGGTCTGCAGATGCCTGCCGTCGGGCGAGAAGCGCTTGACGGCGTTGTGACGCCAGTCGGCGACGAGGACGTTGTCGTCGGCGTCGATGCAGAGTCCCCACGGCATATACAGGCTGTGCCAAGGCGTCACGTCCTCCTCGCGTCCGAACCTGTTGATGAAGCGTCCGTCGGAGGTGAACTTGCTGATGGCGTGACTGTGCTGGTCGGCGACGTAGACGTTGTCGTTCGAGTCGATGGCGATTCCGGCGGGCCCGTTGAGCTTTCCGGGTTCGGAGCCGTGCTCGCCCCACTGGTCGATGAATTTGCCCTCGGAGCTATAGATGACGACGCGGTGGTTGTACTCGTCGGTGATGTACAGGCGCTCTTGGCTGTCGAAGGCTATGGCAACGGGGAGGACGAACTGGCCTGGTCCACTCCCGTACCCTTCGCTGAACTCAAACAGGAAATTCTCGTCGATGTCCTGGACGCCGACTCTTACGGCCGTAGCCCTTGCGGGGTCGCAGCGGCTGAGGACGTAGATGCGTCCGTCTCTACTGACGGCGATGCTGTACGGGTTGGCGAAGCCGCGACCGTTGTCGCCGTTGTTCGTTATGCCGATGGTCTTGATGTATTCGAGCGTGGTCGTTTTGGTTGCGGTCGTCATCGGTGTTTGTGAGCTCCGTTGTCTGCGAGAGTGGCGCGTCGCGTCACGCCATCTGATATTCGCGGGTGGCGGCGATGAGGCCGAGCAATTCGCCCACGCGCTCCTCCGATCCGTCGTCGGCTAGGGTCAAGTCGCCCTGCCCGCCTACATGGTCGATCAGGGCCGTGCGCGTACTGTCGGACACGGCAATCGCACCCATCTGGTCGAGGCAGTTATCAACAACCTCGTCCGGTGTGAGCGTTCCACCGTTCGCGTCGGCCAGCTTTCCGATGATGTTCTTCACACCCGGCTTGGTGGTATCGGCCAACTCGTTCGCCACGAAGTTGACTCTCTCGACGAGCGCTCCGCTGTCGATCCACTCCTCGGCCTCGTGCCAGCCCTCGACCGTGGGAGGATTGAGGAGGCCCTGTCCCATGAAGAAGGCCTGCTCCGCCACCTGGTCGATGCCGAGGGTCGGCCTCCGGTAGCTTCCAGCCGTCTTGATCGCGCCTACGACGTACTCGACCGGGCCCTTGACTCGCGCGTAGCGGGCCGCGTCCGACTTGAAGTAGTCGGAGTTGAACAGGGTGCGCAGAGCGGACTTGATCTCGTAGTCCGAGACGAAGTATGAGTCGATCATCTCATCGATGGCGGCCTGGCCATCGTCGTCCACGTGGTCGGCGGCGAAGAACTGGAAGAGACGGGTGCAGATGAACTCCGCCGTTGCCCGCTGCCTGCAGATGATGGCAACGATGTCCTCGCCGTTGAAGTTGCCAGTCTCGCCGAGGAAGGTCTTTTCGCCCTCGTCGTGGTCGTCGGCGCGGTACTGGAAGTGCCACGCGATCCGGCTGTACGGCCAGATGGAGTCCTTCATCGCGCGCATCGCCATGTACTCGACGTTGCCGAGCGTCCATCCGGTGAAGGCGCGGGAGGCCTCCTTGATGTCGTCCTCGGTGTAGTTACCGATGCCCATGGAGAAGAGCTCAAGCAACTCCCGTCCGTAGTTCTCGTTGATGTGGCCGTTGTGGTTCTCGTTGTTGTCGAGCCACAGCAGCATGGCCGGGTCCCTGGACAGCTCCACGAGGAGAGTGTCGAACCGGCTCAGACCGTGCTGCCGGAACATGTCGATCTGGTTCAGGAGGCACCGAGCCTGGTTGAGCTTGGTGTATCCCGTGGCAAAGAGGCTGTGGAAGAAGAGAGCGACACGCTCCTCCAGCGGGTTCTTCGACGTAATCATGCGATAGAGCCAATTGCCCGCCGCCGAGTTCATCTGGCGAAGCTCGGAGTGGTCGACGTGGTAGCGACGGATTTCGTCCTGCGAAAGGTCCTTGGGATCGCCGGGGTTCAACAGTTCCTCGACGGTCTCTTCGTAGCCCTTCGCGGACCTCTGCTCAAGCTCGTCGAGCGAAGCGCCGAACGCGGCGCGGCGCATCAGATGCGCCATGAGGTCGATGTCTTGCCTTGTTGTCGTGGTCATAGCTTCCTCCAAATTCGGCTTCGTCCCCTGCCCTCATTGCTGCGCGGGGACGCGACTGCCTATATCACGCCGACTTGGCGTACACCTGAATTCGATGTCTGTTCCGTTCCAACACGAAGAGGCGGCCCTCAGGGTCGAGGCGCACGCTGATGGGACTCCAGAAAATCGTCTCGATCTGCGAGGCGACCTCGTGGGGGTCGTCGGTTGTGAGCAGATGGTACTGTTCGAGGTCGGACTCGGCCCTCGCCCGGTTTTCGTCGAGGTTCGCGTCGAGGAATTCCTGTGCCCACGGCGACGTGGTCGCCTGGCCCCTGAGAAGCTGCAGGAAGCCGCCGTCGGGGTCGAAGATCTGGACGCGCTCGTTCCCCCAGTCGGCGACGTACATGTACCCGGCCTCGTCGACCTCGACAGAGGCGGGTCGATGAAGCTGGCCCTCGCCGTCTCCCGACTCTCCGTAGGAAGCCACGAACTCACCGTCGGGCGTGAATCGCTGGATGCGGTCGTTCCGCCAGTCGGCGACGTAGATGTGACCGTCCAGCGCTACGCGAAGTCCCCAGGGGAGGTTGAACTGCCCTTCGGCGGTTCCTTCCGAACCGAAGGAACTCAGGAATATCCCGTCTCTCGTGAACTTCTGGATACGGTTGTTGTTGTGGTCGACGATGAGCAGGTTGTCGTCGGCGTCGCACTCGATGCCCGACGGCCCGTCGATCATGCCTTCCTCGGAGCCGTGCGTGCCCCACTTCTTGACGAACTTCACGTCGCTGTCGAAGACGGAGACACGCTGCAGGTATTCGTCAGTCACGTAGACGCTGCCTTCGGAATCGAGGGCGATGTCGGTCGGCCACGTGAACTGGCCGTCTCCGCTGCCGTACGATCCGAAATCGCCGAAGTACCCGGAGTCATAGTCCATGACGGTGATTCTCGCGCCGCGGGTATCGCCGTCATGGGAGCGTCCCTGCACGTACAGCCGACCGTCGGCACGGAAAGCCATCGCGACGGCATAGTAGAAGCCGCGCGCGTCCATGGCCGCGACTCCGAGCGTGCGGTCGTAGGTGAGGAATTCTGACTTGGTAGCTGTTGTCATTAGTTCGGAATAAGTGGCCGGTTAGCCTTTCTGGAATTCCGGCGTCGCGCCGATGAGTTGGACCATCTCCGCGATTCGCCTCCGCCCGCTGCCGTCACCGTTGACCTCGACGTCACCGTCTCTCGCCACGTGCTCGATCAGGGACTTTCGCGAGGTCTCGGTGATGCGGATGGCGCCCATCTTGTCGAGGCAGGCGTCCACGAGCTCTTGGGGCTGCGCGGAGCCACCTCTGGCGGCTATGTCGGCGTCGACCGTGTCGGCGATGCCGTGCGCGGAGTCCTTGGAAAAATGTTCGGAGGCGAAGTTGATGCGCTCCACGAGGTTGCCCGTGTCGATCCACTCGTCACCCCAATGCCAGCCCTCCACGCTGGGCGGATTGACGAGAGTCTGGCCCATGAGGCCCATCGCGTTGGCGTCCTCCTGGATCGCGGGGGAGAAGGTGCGGTGTTCGCCCGTCAGCCGGAGAACTCCAGCAACAAGCTCGGCGGGACTCTTGACCTTCTCATACCAGACGGACTCGGACTTGAAGAAGTCCGACCGGAACATGGTATCGAGCATGGGCTTGATCGTGCAGCCGCCCTTGAAGTAGGCCTCGGACATGATGTCGAGGGCCTCGGCATCGCGCGGAGGCGTGTAGGGCCAGGAGGGAACCGGCGGCTCGTCGGCGACGAAGAAGCTGTACATGTGGCGGGCGATGAACCGCGCCGTCGCCTGCTGGTCGCAGATGATGTCCACGATGTCTTCGCCGTTGAAGTTGCCGGTATGTCCGAGGAAGGTGATCTCCCCCTCGTCGTGGTCGTAGTCGCGGAACTCGAAGTGGAGGTTCAGCCGACCGTACGGCCAGAGCGAGTCGTTGTCGGCCTTGAGCTTCATGTACTCGGTGTTTCCGACAGTCCAGCCCGTGAAGGCGCGGGAAGCTTCCTTCACGTCGTCCTCGGTGTAGTTGCCGACGCCCATGGAGAAGAGTTCCAGCAACTCTCGTCCGTAGTTCTCGTTGATCGCGCCGTTGTGATTGTCGTTGTTGTCGAGCCAGATGATCATGGATGGGTCTCTGGACAGCTCGACGAGGAGCGTTCGCAGGTCACCGAACCCGTGTCTGCGGAACATCTCGATCTGGTCCATGAGGACCTTGCCCTGGGCCAGCTTGGCGTAGCCCGTGGCAAACACGCCGTGCCAGAACAGGGCGACCTTCTCGACCAGAGGGGTACGGCTGTTTATCATGCGGTGTAGCCAGAACGCCCCGAAGCCGGCCATGCCGAGTCCGCCGGAGTGGTCGGGATGGTAGCGGCGGATCAGGTCGATCTGGATGCCGTCCGAGCGGCTGGTATCCAGGAGCATGTCGACGGTAGCGTCATAGCCCCGGGCGGCGTACTGCTCTATCTCGTCGCGAGTCGCGCCGAAGCCCGCTCGCCGCATGAGATGCGCCATGAGTTCGATATCGTGATTTGTCATCGCTGTCCCCACGTGTAGCTTCCAACTATTTCCATGTCACTCATAGATCAACCCTCACCCTAGCCCTCTCCCACGACGGGAGAGGGGATTAATCGGCGTCGATTGCCTCGGTCAGTGAGTCGAGAAAGACGAACGGCTGGAGTATCGCGGGCTTCCAACCGGTTGCCTCCTGTATGAAGCCTCCCTTGTGACTCTTTCGCTCGTTCCACTCCTTGTCCAGCACCGACAGTTCCAGCCAGTTGAGCTTTTTCCTCGTCTCCGTGTCAACGGGCCAGGTGAAGAAGGTCAGGAAGTCCTCGCGTGCGTGGCCGGTGTAGTGCTCATACTGGAACGGCATCGACTCGAACACTCTCGAATCCGCGCTCTCCACGTACCAGTAGATGGGAACGAGTCTCCCTTCATACCTCCTTGAACGAATGCGCCCGACCCAGAGTCTCATAAGATCGGACGCGCTCATCGTCTCCGCGCTGAAGTCTTCGCTGATGGGGTCGAGGACAAGCTCCCAACTGGCCCGCAGGTCGGTCTTCCACCGTTCACCGCTGCGTCGGCCCTCGAACTCCCAGATCCTGGCGTTTGCCCCTTCCGGCACCTCCAATCACCTTGTTGGACGGCGTGACCTAGTGCGCGCCGTTCCCGTTCACTCCGTTGCCGTTTCGGAAGAAGTCGAACTTCTCGAACGAGCCGTTCACGATCGGCACCGCGTCGAGTCCGAACCAGTCCTCCAAGACGGACGTGTAGGTAATGCGGAAGTCGTTGTTGAAGTGCAGGTCACCCTCGAGGTGGTCACGCTCCTTCAGGGACGGGTACGAGCTGTAGATGCCTCCCTTGACGTTGTTGCCGATCAGGAATGCCACGCCGCCGGAGCCGTGGTCGGTGCCGGAGCCGTTGTCCTTGATGCGCCTGCCGAACTCCGAGAAGAGAAGGATGGTCGTGTCGTCACCGGCATTGTGCTCGTCCATGTCGTCCATGAAGTCGCCGACGGCCGCCGAAAGCTCCGACCACAGCTGGTAGTGCGTGGCAAGCTCGCCCGCGTGGGTGTCATAGCTGCCCTGCTGGGTGTAGTAGATGCGCGTGCCGAGATCGGCGAACATCACCTGCGCCGCGTCGCGGAGGTTCTGCCCTATCGACGAAGAGGCGTACTCGACGTTGGACTGGTACTTGTCCACGGCGGTGCGGAGGATGTCCGCGCCCTTGAGCGCGTCGGTGCCGGTCTGGCCGAGGAACTCCATAACGGCGTCGCCGCCGTTGGCGGAGCCATACATCTTGGCGAAGGTGTCGAGGACGGTCTTGCGCCGACCCTCATCGCCCACGTCCGTGAAGAGTCCGTAGGTCTCCAGGTTGCCGACCGATGCGACCGGGACGCCGCGCTTTCCCAGCGCCCTCGGAAGGCCGCGCCCGAAGTTGACCGCGGTCAGGACGTTCTCGCCGTCCGGGTCGAGCTCCTGTGTGGTGCGCCCGAGCCAGCCCTCGTTGCCGATGTCCTCCGGCAAGGCCGTGTGCCAGATGTCCATCGAGCGGAAGTGAGAGCGGTTCGGGTTCGGGTAGCCGATGCCGTGAATGATCGCCACCTTGCCCTCGTCCCAAAGCCGCTTGATCGCCTCCATGCCCGGCCGGAAGCCGGTCCGGTCGTCGATGGGCAGGACGTCCTCGGGCTTGATGTGGATCGCCCCACGGAAGTCGTAGTACAGCCCATCGCCGTAGGGCACGATGGTGTTGAGATAGTCGTTTCCGCCGCTGAGTTGGACGACCACCAGCTTGTTGTTATCGGTTGCCGTTGTCATGTCAAATCTCCCTTCCGGCGCATAGGCGTTATCGCCCGCCGTCACAGCGTATATGACGTTCCGGCTAATCTACAACAATCGTGCTTTTCTATCAAGGTCTTTGGAAGAATTCGCAGGGCCTTTCCAAAGTCCGTTCGTGGCGATCCTGTCGAACCACGAAGAGGGCCTTCGACAAGCTCAGGGCCTGCCCCGTACTTGATACGGGGCCGAACGGCATAGACGATCTTAATTGCGACAATGAACCATCGAAGGGAGGAAGAGGGGCACCCGCTTTACTTTGCTCGCCTGCTGGTTTAGCCTCTTGCCGACAGTCGGACAACCGCAAGGAGAAGACGAGTGCAGAACCGCATCAAGAAGAAGCTGCAGGACGGCAAGGCAATCATCGGGACGATTCCGACCATCGACCACCCCACGACGCTCAGGGCGCTCGCGGCGTCGGACTTCGATTTCTTCCTCATCGACACCCAGCACAGCCAGATAGACATCACCACGCTGTACAGGATGCTCACCGACCTCGGCAGGTCGAAGGAGGTCATCGTCCGCGTGCCGTTCAACGAGACGTATCTCGTCAATGCCGCCCTCGACGCGGGGGCGGACGGCGTCATCGTGCCGCTGACGAACACCCCGGAGGCCGTGGAGAAGGCCATTCAGGCCGCCAAGTTCCCACCGAGGGGCGTCCGTAGCTGGGGGCCGAAGGGCGCCGTCAACTACGGCGGGGTAGAGAAGTACGCCGCCGTTGCCAACGACGAGGTGATCGTCTGGCCGCAGATCGAGACGCTGGAGGCGGTCGAGCACCTCGACGAAATCCTCACCATCGACGGCGTGGACGGGATCATGATCGGCCCCGCAGACCTCGGCTGGTCGATGGGCTACATGCCGCACGAGGGAGAGGAAGAAGCCGGCAAGATGTTCCAGCACGTCCTCGACAAGTGCATCGAGCACAACGTGCCCTGGGGAATGTTCACGTCCACCTACGAGCGGGCGGAGAAGTGGCTCACGCGCGGCGGCAAGATCGCAACCGTCGGGGCCGACTCGGCATTCATGGCCGACGGGATGGCCGCAACCGAGCGACTCGTCAACGAGCTGCGAGACCGGGTGAACTCGTAACGCCAATTAGGTGTGACAAGGGTCGGATTCCCGCCTACGCGGGAATGACGGTAAATGTTAAGCGATACCGCCCGGTTTGGCGCGGGGCCACGGTTCCCCAACGCCCTACATCACGAACTGCGAGTCGCGCGGGCGCTTCTTCCCGCCGTGCACCGACGGCTCGGCGCACCACTTTTGGGACAGGCGGCGGACGGCCTCGTACACTCCTTCGTCGAAGCCCAAGAGGTCGCAGACCACCCGGCGGTCGAGCAGTGCGCGGTTGGAGTCGGCGTCCGCGAGATAGGCGGGCTTAAGCTCCTTGTCGCGGAACTCGTCAAAGATCGTCTCGGCGGTGGTAAGCTGCTCGTCCGTGAGAGCGCGGAAATCGAGGACGGGGAGGGATTCGGCGGAGCGGATGGTAATCCCCGCCTTGCTCGACTGCTGGCGACTGGAGTGCCACCAGTACAGTAAGAGACCGAGCGTACTGTTGCCCCATACCGCGAATGCGTAGTCAAGGCGCTTATCGTCGAAAATCACGTTAGGCCACACCCTCCCACCAATTGACTCCCACTCAGTTAAAGCGACGGCAAGAGCTTGTGATCCGAAGGTAAAGTCTCGGTTCAAATGTGCGCGGCTCGCGGTAGCCCAAACCTCGTGGGACTTGGCTTCCATCCCGATGCGAACTATCAGCTGGGAGTCCGGTTCGCAGACCATTCGCGTTTCCCGCTTGGCGTCATGGTTCCAGAGAGCGGGATAGGTTGCGGTCGGGCTGGGCTCCACCTTGTCGAACGGTCCGCGCGGCATTGGCCCGGTGATGTCCCGGTCGACGAGTCCCATCCTCCCGACGACGTTGAGCGGCGCTACACTCACCTTTGGTGTCGTCGACTGATTCGGCAGCCACAGCTTGGAATGGGAGAGTGCATAACCGACTTGCGCCACGGAGAAATCGGACGAGCGCACGGCTCCCCAGGTCTCCCCGTTCGTGTTGTCGGGTGTTGTGAGCATCTCACCTATGCGTTCGTCCCCGGCAGTCAGAGGCGTTCCGCCGTACGGCCCATCCTCTATCTGCCGAATGGGACCGCTGTCGATAATGTTCTCTGCGACGGTGGCGGCGGGGGCGAGTCCATGCGGACGACGACGCAGCGACGTCAACCCGACTCGCTTTCCTGCCAGCGTCGGAGGGTCGTCTTTCATCAGCTTGCGGGCGATTACCAAACACTCGGCCATTCCGGTGTCCGATGAGAACGACATGTCTTTTCCGTTGGCCGCAATGCTCAGGACGGTCAAGTCGGTGTAACCCTGCGCGATCATTCGCCGGAAGGCCTGCCACGACAGACCCGATGCGGCCGACAGTGGCAAGACCAACGCAAGCACGCCGCCGGGTTTGAGCTTCCGATGGGCTAGCGCCGCGAACGCCGACGCAATCCCTGCATTCCCGTGATAGCACGTGCCCCTGCCGAATTGGTTCATCCGATTTCCCATAGCCGTTTGATCGGCTTGGGTAGCGCCGAATGCGGCAAACGCCGGGTTGGTGATGTCCGCATGGGCGCCCTCGTGGTTCGTCGCCCGGGTAAACGGGGGATTCATGATTACTACGTCGAACCCTTCGTCAGGTATGTCGACGGTGACGTTCGTTACCGCCTCCTCGCCCACGCTGCCGGTCCGCAAGGCGGGGTCGCTCGTGTTGAACAGCGTCATCACCGACGAGGACTGGAGCAGTTCGAGCGATCCGATCGCAACGGAGCCGTCTTCCTGTTTGCCGTAGGGCAGGGTGTAGAGACGCGAGTTATCGAATCCAACGTTGGTCCGAGCCCCGGAGAGGGTGGAACCGGTGATGTGGATGGCCGAGGGCATGACGTCGCAGCCGTAGAGCACCTCTTCCATCATGTTCGCGTGGAGCTCGACGGGGTCGCCGCCCGCTCGTTCGTGACGGGCGGCTATCTGCTCATAGACGGCCGAGAGGAGTGCGCCCGTGCCGCAGGCGAAATCGCCTATTCGTAGATTGCCTATGGCGTCACGGTCGGACCAGTCGACGTCTTTCATCTTGTCGACCGCAAGCCGCGCCAGCAGGGATGCGGACGCAGGCAGAGTGTAGAAGGTCGCGAGGTACTTGCGGTCGGCGATGAGTCGCTGGAAGACCCGCCCCGTGAGGTCGTGGGAGCTGTCTATGCCGGTGGCGTTCACCTCCTCGACCGTGAGTTCTAGGGTGCGCAGGACGCGAGCGGCCGGTTCGAACGGGAGGTGAAGGAGAATGTCCTTCGCAACGGCGAATATCGGCCAGTAGTTGATCTTGAGGATCTCGGACCACGCTTCCAAGGTGTCATGCTTCGGGGTGCGAGCGTCTCGACCAGACACCAAGGTCACGGGCTTAATGTCGTTGTCCGACATACCTGCGATGCGGTCGTGAAAGACCATAGCGTTGGCAAGGATGGCGGCAGCCATGCGGCGGGTCTGGGGAACGTTCACCATTCCCAGAATGCCGGCTATGTGGATAGTGATATAAGGCCGTAGAACCACCAGTTCGTCCAGGATAGCCGCAATACGCTCTATTCCCCGTTCAAGGGCGTCCGCGGCGTCGTTGACGGCCTTCTGGGGCACCGATACCAACCGGATCATATCGGCAAGACTGCCAACAGTGCCGGTCAGCCAGCCCGACTCCGGGAAACGACTCTCGGATCCGTCGGCATAGAGAACGCAATATGAGAGGCGGGCATCGGACAGGGCGGCGTTCAAGTCGTCCGCGTCCGCGACGGAGGTGGGATACTTCAGGGCGATGACGGCCTCGACGGTGCGATGGTCTTCCACGACTTCAAGACCAAGTCGTGACTCTGCCTCAGCTTCAACGGTCCGGGCAGGCTCAAACTCGGCCTCTATGATGATCGGAGCGCGGCCGGCCTCCGTGATGAGAATGTCAGGCTGGAGGCCGGGATGACCGGCAATGGAGCGGACGTTCTCGGAGCGCACGTCGGCTCCGCGCATCATGCGTTGGAGCAGTACCCCGAGGGCGTTATTGGCGCTGGGTTCGGTGTGTCGCGGCATAGGCGTCGATCATAGCACGGTTGTTCTTAGCCTGCAAGCGCGACGGCGCGCGATCTTCTTATGCCGTCTCCGACGCCGTGGCGGCGGACGGCGACCTGCCCAAGAGCCGCAGGAAGAACCGTCCGACCGCGCCCGACTCCCACACTACCAGTAGCGGCGTGGCTATGCCGATGCTGCTGTACGTCCCGGCGATGACGCCGATGATGAGCACCCAGAGGAAGATGCGGATCGTCTCGCCGCCGACCAGCAGGAGCGCCAGCAGGGTGAACAGGAGCGTCAGGCTCGTGTTGAGCGACCGGCCCATGCTCTCCATGATGCTGATGTTGGCGTTCTGCGTGAGCGTGCGGTTGGGGTTCAGGATGATGTTCTCCCGCAGGCGGTCGAACACGACGATGGTATCGTTGACGCTGTAGCCGATGACGGTCAGGATGGCCACGAGGAACATCGTGTTGACTTCGATGTCGGCCAACTCTCCCAGGATGGCGAAGATGCCGATGACGATCATCGAGTCGTGGACGAGGGCCACGATGGCCGCCAGACCGTAGCGGAACGGGCTGGGGACGTTTCGGAACGCCCACCACAGGTACAGGAAGATGCCGACGGCAGCCGCGACCACGGCGTAGAAAGCATTCAGCACCGTCTCCGCCGCGACGACCGGCGAAACGAGGTCGAACGCCAAGAGGTTTACTCTACGTGGTGAAGCCTGACGTTGGATCTCCGCAATAATGTTGTCCTTCTCCGTGTCATTCAGCTCCTTAGTGCGGACGAAGAAGGTCTTGTCGTCCATCTTCTGGATCACGGCGTCGGGGTGTCCCAGGTCGGCCATCACATCGCGAAGTGCGTCCTGTGTAACCTCATCGGTCACATTGAACATCACGTCTATCCTCTGGATTACCTCGTCGATTACCTCGTTGGGGTAGCCCAACTCCACCATCTTACGGTGAAGGTCATCCTGTGTAACCTCATGGGGCGGCACACTGAACATCACGTCCAACTTCTGGATTTCCGCGTCGGGGTGCCCCAAGTCGGCCGCCATCACTCTGCGAAGGGTGTCCTGTGTGACCGTCTCGGTCACCTCGAACATGACGGTCGAGCCGCCGGTGAAGTCAATACCCGGCTTCAGCCCAGGGGCAATGATGAGGAAGACCACGCCCGGCAGGAGGATGATGGTCGACAACAAAAAGAACCAGATGCGCTTTCCTACGAAGTCCACGTATTCACTCCCCGATAATGCTGAATGAGAAAATGCCCAACGCTCCAGCCCCTATGCCCTCGGTTCCAGTTGAAGCTGCGGCAGGTTCTTGCCCTCGGTCGGGACGAACCACCTCAGCCTTCGACCCAGTCCGGTCAGGGCGACGATGCGAAGGAGCGTCCTGCTCACGAAGATGGCCGAGAACATGCTGAGCATCACGCCGATGGCGAGCGTGGCCGCGAAGCCCTGCACGACAGTTGCGCCCAGCGTGTCGGCGAACCAGTACAGGATGCCGGAGGTTATCAGCGTCGAAACGTTGCTGTCCCGAATGGCCGACCACGCGCGGTTGAAACCGATGTTGATCGAGGAGAGCAGCGTTCGACCCGCCCGCATCTCCTCCTTCATTCTCTCGAATATCAGGATGTTGGCGTCCACTGCCATGCCGACCGACAGGATCGCCGCCGCGACCCCGGACAGGGTGAGCGTGACCGGCAGCATCTTGAATATCGCGATGAGCATCAGCGCGTAGATCAGCAGGGCAAGCGCCGCGATCAGCCCCGGCATTCGATAGTACAGGAGCATGAACAGGAAGACGAGGATGAGACCGACCACGCCTGCCCGCACGCTCTTTTCCAGAGAGTCCGAGCCGAGAATCGCGTCGACGTCCTTCTCCAGTATCAACTCAATGGGGATTGGCAGCCGGCCGGATTCCAACAGGAGCGCGATGTCACGGACGCGATCGATCGTGAAGTCTCGTCCCGAAATGAACGCCGTGCCTCCGGTGATCGCCTGTTCGGCGACCGGAGCAATCAGCTCTTCGTCGTCGAGGAATATGGCAATCTGCTCGTCCGTGCCCGCTATTTCGGTCGTAATCTCGGCAAACTTCCTCGTGCCCTCGCCGTTGAACTCGATGTTCACGATGGGAGCGCCGGACCCCTGGTGCTGGCCCGCATAGGCCCGCGCCAAGTCGTCACCCGTCAGGTTGATGTCCTGGTCCACCTTCCCCTTGATGAGCTTGAAGACCAGTTCTCCGCCGGGGCCGAATTGCCGCTCCGCTTCCGCCATGGGATCGTCTGCGTCCGGGAAGGCTTCAAGCAGCGTGATTACAAACTTGTTCGTCCCAATAATCTCCCTGACATACGGGTCTCCGCCCACCGGCACGACCCGGCCGTCTTCCCAGAGTATCGCCTGCTGATACAGGATTTCGACCTCCTGCGCCTCGGCGCCGGCCAGCGAGAAAGCCAGTCTGTCAGGGAAGATATTCGCCGCCCCCTGACCTGCCACGAGACTGTCCCGCATCTCATCGACCGTCTCGGAGAACTTCGAGAAGCCTGTGTCGCTAAACTCCACCACCAGCCCCGGCGGGCCCGGCACCGCTGGCGCCGCGTCCTCCGCCTCGTCGTCACCTTCCTCGCCGGAAGCGGACGCATCCGTGCCTTCGGACTCTTCGCCGTCCGCACTGCCGGACTCTGATGTATCCGATTCGCCGGACTCCTGTGTGTTCGCGTCTTCGGCTTCCCCGGTACTTGCTTCGTCGCTCCCTTCGGTATCCGTCTCCCCTTCTTCCGGAGGCACGAACAGTTCAGGCGTCACCTCCACGACACTGTAGGAGACGATCTCGCCTTCCTCGAACTCCAGCGGCTGAGGGACGTTGCGCGTCCGGTGCTTGAACTCGAGCTGAGCCGTCTCACCGATGAGGGCCTTGGCGCTGTCGGGATCGCTGACGCCGGGAATCTGGACGAGCAGTCGGTCTTCGCCCAACACTTGCAGGATCGGCTCACCGAGCCCCGACGAGTTGAGTCGCCGCTCGATGGTCCTTTTCAACGCATCCATCTGATCGGCAGTAGGAGGAATCCGCTCACCGGACATGCCCGGTTCTTCCGGTTCGCTAAACAAGCTCGCCTGATACACGAGGTGACTCCCGCCCTGAAGGTCGAGGCCAAGCGTGAGTCCCAGCAGCGTGTCTTCGCCGCCGCGCTCGAAGTTCCCGATCGTGATCGTCTTGAACCCGACCGCAAGGCCGGACAACACGACCAGGACCACTATGAAGATCAGTATCCTGGCATATCTGCGCAACGTTCTCTCCGTCCGACGATTCTATTATTCACCAAGCCTGCCGATTGCACTTGCCGTTTCAGTTTCCAACATTCGACCCACGAGCAGCATCGCGTCCTCTCTGGTCTCCACGTCACCCGCAGTCTGGGCTTCCGTCACCGCATCGAGAAGCTCACCTACAAGTGGCCCCTGCCCAATCGCGAATTCGCCCATGACATCGGAGCCGCTAAGCAGCCTGGGAGCCGCGGGCATCTCGAAGTCGGCGTTCAAGATGTACGCCATCAGATCGCAATGCTCTCGCCACTCGTCACGCTCCAAGAGCGGGCCGCGCGCGGCGAGGTAGTCGGCCATGTTGAGATAGAGCGTCGCTATGGCGGCGTCTCCCACTTCTCGGTGGTACCGGAAAATCGCTCGCCGTGTGGGCAGCGCGCCTCGTTCCGCCATGAGCTTGGGCCGAAGGTGGTGACGTACGATACCTCTCACAAACTGTCTGCCGCGCGTTCCGAAGCGCAGCCTGCCGAGTATTTCGTCCACAACCTCCGCGCCCACCTTGTGGTGACCTAAGAACCGAATCCTCCCGTTTTCTTCTCTGGTTTTCGTTGCCGGCTTCGCGATGTCGTGAAGCAGCCCACTCAATCTTACCAGAGTCGAACGGCTATGTCCGTCACTTATGCGCTCCTCGAAGTACGAGTCCATGTCCGGGAACGTGGGAACGAGGCTCAGCGCCCAGTTCTCGTCATCCCGGCGCGGCCCCAAAACGGCCTCTACCACGCCAACCGTCTCGACGCAGTGGTTGAACACGTCCCAGTAATGTTCCTTTGGCTGCGATACCTCACGGGCCGCGTCCAGTTCCGGAAGCAGGACGGAGAGCAGACCGAGATCGTCCAACGATCTGATCGATTCCATCGCGCCCGGCGCGGCCATGATCTTGAGCAGCTCGTCCTTCACCCGCTCCGGCGACGACCGCTCCAGCATCTTCGCCTTCGACCGAATGACGGTCCGGGTCTCTTCGGACACGGTCAGCCCAAGCTGCGCGGCGAATCTCGGCCCACGAATCAGCCGGGCGGGATCGTCGTCGAACGCCTCCGCCGAGACGGCCCGCAACACCCCTGCGGCGAGGTCGGCTCGCCCACCATGGAGGTCGACAACGTCTACGTGACGGTCACCGGATTCCATGTCATTGAGCGAAACTGCCATCGCGTTGATGGTGAAGTCCCGTCGCCCTAAGTCGCACGTTATCCCGTCGGGAGCCGCAATGAGGTCGATGACCGGGCCTTCGGGCAGGACCACGCGCGCTGCACCCATTTCGTGATGGAGGAGCACGTACCTTCCCTCGAGGACTTCGGCCAGGTCCCGCGCGAGTTCGAGCAGCCTGGGACCGGTCGTCTCGACCGCAGCGTCGAGGTCTTGGGTCTTCCTCCCCAACAGGGCGTCACGCACCGCTCCGCCAACCAGGAAAGCACGGAGTCCACGGGACACGAAGAATTCCCGCACGTCGAACACAGCCGGCGGCAGCAGGGAACCGTCCACGAACGTCGAGATGTCAGTCACCACGGTTCGACTCATTGGACGGCGTCCACCAAGCTCTTATCGCCCTGCTCGCGCTCAAATTCGGCTTCCTCCTCGTCAGGGTACTCGAAAAGGTGCTGGTGGCTGAGGAGATGGTCGATGAAGAGAATGCCGTTCAAGTGGTCGGTCTCATGCTCGAAGGCCTGCGCGAGGAGACCGTCGGCGCATATTTGAAACACGTTCGTCTTGCGGTCGAGGCCCGTCACCCTGACCCACGTCGACCGCTGCACGATCCCATAGTGGTCCGGGAAGCTCAGGCACCCCTCCGCAACCTCGCGCACACCCTCACGGTGGACTATTCGGGGATTGATGTAGACCCTCGGCTCCTCGTCCTCCGGCATCTTGAGGGCGATCACCCGCCGCAGCGAGCCGATCTGGTTCGCCGCCAGGCCGACGCCGCCGGAAGCGACGAGGGTATCCATGAGATCGTCGGCGAGACGAAAGACGGTCTTGTCGATCGTTGCCACGCTTCTCGCCCTCTGCCGCAGGATGCTGTGTGGGTATTCCAGTATCGGGACGACCGCCACGATGCGTTCCTTGGTCCGAACATTGCCCTCCGGCGGCATCACGTCCGCCCGTGTGGAAGGCACAGCAAACGATTATAGCTACGGCGGTGAAGGGGTGTAAAGGAAACGACGTGTTAAAATGACGACAGTGGCACGCCTTAACTTTAAATTACTTCGTTCGGCCTGAGCCTGTCGAAGGCCACTTGGTGGTTCGACAAGCTCACCATGAACGACCCTGACGGGCCATGCAGCCGTCGCGCTACATGATCTTGTCGAGCAGCTCCCCTTCGGTGAGCCAGTAGAAGACGATGTAGGCACCGGCCAGGATCATGAACGCCGCGCTGACCGGCTGGGTGTACGGGAGAATCTTGCGGAGCGCTCCGACCAGTGTGCCCTTGAACAGCGCCATCGCGATCGTCAGCGCGAGAATGACCGTCCCCATGCCCAGTCCGAAGAGGACGAACGAGACAAGCGAATCAACTAGGGTGTTTGTGGCCACGCCGATTCCGAGCACGGCTATGAAGATGGGCAGGGTGCAGCTGAGCGACGCCGTCCCATAGCTCAGACCGAAGAGGAAGTAACCCTTGACGCCGACCTTGCTCGGGTCGCCAAACTTGGTGGATGCCTGCTGTGCGATCGAGGTATAGATCTTGCCCCCACCAAGGAGCCACCCGCCGACGAACGTGAGGACGATCCCAATCGTCAGTCCAATCCAGGGGATCACGTCGATGACCTCGCGCGCGCCGCCTCCAATAATGAGGCCCGCGATGCCGAACAGGACGATGAAGCCAAGCGTTACGACGGCCCCTATCAGCACCGCCTTGCCGAGCCTCGCAACGACGTTGGTCTGCTGCTCGGTGTCCGTGGTCGAGCCCATGTAGAGCGCCAGATATGCCGGAAGCATGGCGAATCCGCATGGGTTGACGCTCGCGACCAAGCCTGCCCCGAACGCGAATCCTAGCGGCAGGAGGCTGCTGAACTCTTCGAGTCCCTGACTCGCTCCGCCCGACAGCTTGAGTGCGTTGTCCACGACGGCGGTCGTGCCCGTCCCCGTGATGAGCGCCCCGCCGAACGCGACGACCAGCGGTACTATCGCCGCCAGTGCGGGGAGCAGGTAGGTCTTCACAACGTTGGTCTGCTCGGTCGATACTTCGGTGCTCATATTCGACTGGCCTCCCTTGTGCATTGCCTCTTCCAGTGCGTCGGCCCTTCTAACGATACCGGCGCATTCTTACCGGACGCTAACCAAAATGTGAAAATACCCTAACGACCTTTTCTCCATTGGGTTCATGGTATCACGCCCTCCGTACGTGGGAAGTAGGCATCTGCAACTCCTTTGGCGCTCGGTACTATACTTAAACGTACTATGTCCCCACACGTCACAAAGCTCCGCTCCCAAAACAACAACGCGTTTGAGCACGCCGAAGCCCTCGGCCGCAGCCGCGCGAAACGCCAGGAGCATCGCAAGTTCTTCGTCGAGGGCGTGCCGACCGTCCGGCAGGCGCTGACTCACGGATGGAGTATCGACGCCCTGTACTACGCGGGCGACGTCGAACTGTCGAGCTTCGCGCGAAAGGTGCTTGACCGCTCGACCGCCCGCCGACACTTCGAGCTGCCGACGCGAATGTTCGAGTCTCTCCGCTGGTCGAGGAAGCAGGAAAAGTCGTCCGAGATCATTGCCCTCATCGAGATGCCGCCGGAGGACCTTTCGAGGATACCCGTCAATGAGGACTCGGTGGTCGTGGTATTCGACCGTCCGTCCGATCACGGCAACCTCGGCACGATCATCCGAACGTGCGAGGCGTTCGGCGCAGCCGGCCTCATCATCACCGGCCACGCCGTCGACCTGTACGATCCGCAAACGGTGCGGGCCAGCATGAGTTCGCTCTTCTCCCTTCCCGTCGTCCGCCTCTCTTCGCATCGTGAGGTGCAAAGCTGGGCGAACGGCATCCGAAAGCAGCACCCGTCCTTCCGGCTGGTCGGCACCTCGGCTCATGGCTCGCACGACATCCGACAGCAGACGTTCGAGCGTCCACTCGCCCTCGTGGTAGGCAACGAGACGCACGGCCTCAGCATGAACTACGCGAAGGTCTGCGACGCCATGATTCGGATACCGATGCAAGGGTCCGTGTCCTCGCTCAACGTGGCGTCCGCAACGGCCATCCTCCTCTACGAGGTCGAACGCCAACGCGCGTCGGGCGACACGTGACCCCTACCGAAGGATTGCGGTCACAATGAGAGAAGAGTATCCTTTGGCGGTTAAAGGACTCATGCCTTGATTCTGCGCATCATTGACTCACCACTGCCCTGGGCAATCGCCGGCGTCGCCATCGGGTTCGCCCTCGGCGTCACGACCTTGTCTTCATGGGTCGTGGTGGCGGGCCTCATAATCTATCTCGTCTATCTTTGGCTGCACCACGATGCCAGGGAAAGCACGGAGGGCAACCTGGTCGCGGCGGGCCCCGTCTTCATGCTGGCCTGGATTCTGGGATTTTTTGTAAAAGACCTCGTTTAGTTGGCGGGACGACCGATGAGGCAATTCCCCCGGTGAATCAACCTGCCCCCAAGAACGTCTCGCTCTTCGTCACCTGCGTCGTCGACCAGTTCTTCCCCGAGGTCGGAGAGAGCGCCGTTCGCGTTCTGCGACGTCACGGCGTCGACGTGGACTTCGACGCCGACCAGACCTGCTGCGGCCAGCCCGCCTTTAACACCGGCTACTGGAAGGAGACCCGACCTCTCGCCGAGCGGTTCCTCGATATGTACGAGGGAGTCGACCACGTCGTCATGCCCTCCGGGTCGTGCGCGAGCATGGTCCGGGTCTTCTACAAGGAACTGTTCCACAATGACCCTGTCCTGCTTCGACGGGCGACCGACATCGGAAACTACGTGTTCGAGCTTTCGGAGTTCCTCGTGGACGTCATGGGTGACGATGGTCCACCTGAGCCGTCTCCCTCAGATACGGTGCAGCGCGTCACCTACCACGAGGCGTGCCATTTGAGACGCGAGCTGGGTGCAACGACTCAGGCCCGCAGGCTCATCAACCAGACCTCTGGCGTTGAGCTTGTCGAGATGGAGCAGTCCGAGGTGTGCTGCGGATTCGGCGGAACGTTTGCCGTCAAGTACGCCGACATCTCCGGGGCAATGCTCGATGAGAAGCTCACGCACATTCGCAACTCCGGGGCGGATACCGTCGTGGCCTGCGACGTCACCTGCCTGATGCACATCGGCGGCGGACTCGAAAAGCAGGACATTCCCGTTCGCCCTATGCACCTCGCCGAACTGCTCGACAAGGGTACGGGCTAGTCCGACATGGCCGAGAATCGCACCAAAGAGTTCAAGGCCCTCGCCGCCAAAACCCTTGGCGACGACGCCATTCAGAAGAACCTTCGAACCCTCTACAGCGGCTTCAACCAGGGCCGCATCCAGCAGGCGGCAGCCACTCCCAACTGGGAGGAGCTCCGTGAGCGCGCTCGACGCATCAAGGCCCACACCATCGAGAACCTTGACCACTACCTGAACATGGCCGCCGACAACGTCGAAAAGGCCGGCGGCAAGATCTTCTTCGCCAAGGACTCGGACGCCGCGACAAAGTACGTCCTAGACCTCGCCAAGCGGAAGAGTGTCCGATCCGTAATCAAGGGCAAGTCCATGCTCTCGGAGGAGATGGACCTCAATCACCACCTCGCCAAGCAGGAGATCGAGGCCGTCGAGACCGATCTCGGCGAGTACCTCGTCCAGCTCGCGGGGCAGACACCCTACCACATCATCGGGCCGGCCATTCACATGTCCAAGTCGGACGTGAACGAGCTATTCCACGAGAACCTGGGGACCGACCCCAACGCCGGTGTGGAGGAGCTCGCAAGCGCCGCCCGAAACGAATTACGCGAAAAATTCATACAGGCCGACATGGGCATCACGGGCGCGAATTTCGTCGTCGCCGAGACCGGAACGCTTGTCCTGGTGACCAACGAGGGCAACGGTCGCATGTCCACTTCGATGCCGAAGACTCACGTCGCGATCATGGGCATGGAGAAGATCGTCCCGTCCATGGAGGACATGGGGGCGTTTCTCCGTCTGCTGATCCGGTCGGCGACGGGCCAGCGCATTTCGAGCTACGTCACCATGGTCACAGGCCCCCGAAGCACGGTCGAGGAAGACGGCCCCGACGAGTTCCACCTCGTCATCGTCGACAACGGACGCTCCAAGCTTCTCGCAGACCCCCACCTGCGCGAGGCGCTGTACTGCATCCGCTGCGGCGCGTGCCTGAACGCCTGCCCCGTCTACCGCAAGGTCGGCGGTCATTCGTACGGCTGGGTCTACTCCGGCCCCATCGGCGCGGTCGTCTCCCCGGTGCTCACCAACGTTCCCGACGCCAAGGACCTCCCCTATGCTTCAAGTCTTTGCGGCGCCTGCAAGGAGGCCTGCCCCATCAAAATCGACCTGCCGCGTATGCTCCTCTACCTCCGTAGCGAGGTCACCGAGGGCAACACCGACGCGAGCCGCAAGAAATCGTCATCGCTCGAAAAGCTCGCAATGAAAGCGTGGAAGGCTTCGGTCAGCGGTCCTGCGATGATGCGCCTCGCCAACCTCATGGGTCGGATCGCACAAATGCCACTTGTCAGGAAAGGACGGCTGCGCCGTCTACCCCCGCCTCTGTCCGGGTGGACGCGCCACCGGAGCTTCCCCGCGATATCGTCGTCGTCCTTCCGATCCCGATGGAAGAAGGGTATCAGGCCTTAGGCGAAGATCTCGCCGCACGCCTGGCCAACGCTCGCCTCGAACTCAGCCAAACGAATCCCCCTCCGGCGACAAAGGCCACCATCACCAACACCATCAACCACCCCGCCTCAGGCGTGGCCCCGACCGCCGCGGGCGCAACCGTTATCTTCGCTACGAACACCTCTGTGTCAAGTTCCTCCGTATCCACCTCGATGTGGATGCTCCAGGGACCCTCCGCTCTGAGAATAAGATTTCCGACGTACTCTTCCTGAGACAAAGGTGTATTGAGCGCCCGTACCTGATAGGTGGGGATGTCCTCCGCATCGTGGGCGGTTAGCGTGATCGTGGCATTCCGTACCGGCGACCCGTCAGCGACGGAAGTCGGCACCACGGTGAAGTTGATTTGTCCGACCGCCGGCACCCTCGGCAAGATACGCACAACGACGCGGTAGTTTTCTTGCGTGGCGTCGAGAATCTCGACCGGCTTATCCCGCTCCTGCGCCTCCGCGATTCCGGGTGATAGGAACACGGCGAAAGCCAATACGATGAGAGCACCCCACAGCCTTCCAGCGCGGAAAACTCTGATTGCAGGGAGACTGATGTGCCGCGTGCGAACTGATGCGAATTGCTTAGGCAACGATAGATGAAACCTTCCAAACTATGGTACGGTGTTGGAGCGACGACCCGCAACTTTGACAAGTATGCCGCTCACCCCAGTTTTCGCATCGCCAGTCCGGCCAGCATGTACATGATCACGTAGACGACCACCCGGTACGTCACGGCTGACCCCGGCGGGATGCAGATGAATGACAGCCCCGATAGCCCGCGCTTGCCGATCTCGTGGGCGATGCGGATGATCTCGTAGTCCGTGAGCGCAATCGGCTCAACGGCCTCACCAAGCAGGTCGCCGGGCGCAGGACCCGCTCCTCCCATCACGTCCATGTCGAAGTGGGCGTATACCGTTTCGGTACCCTGGTAGGCGCGGTCGAGTTCCCTAACCAGTCCCTCGATGCCCAGACTCGTGCGTACCTCCCACGTCGAAATGAACCTTGCCCCTGCCCGGAGGTACTTGCGTACGATCTCCTTCTTTTCCAGCATTCCGCGCTCGCCGATCTCCACGAGGTGCTCGGGGAGCATGTTATCGTGGAACTCGTACATCTTCTCCTTCCAGCTTGCCGACCCCGCGACGCGAGGATCGCGCGTGAGGTGATCGAGCGGCTGCGCGTCCCAGTGGGTGTCGAGGCTGATGCAGCCGACAAGCCCGTCCGTCCGCTCCGCGATGGGCTTTGCGATGGCGTACGATCCACACGGGGAGTTCTGCCCGATGACGACGGGCACGGCACCCGCGTCCAGCGCGTGGCCGACCTTCTCCACCACCGCCGACTGTGCCCTCAGGATGGCCTCGGGCGACTGGTCGTCCAGTATTTCCTGCGGTATGTCTGCATCTCCGTAATCGACGGCGTTGATGTGCTCGAATACGTCGAGGTCGAAGTCCTGGATGTACCCCGACTGGTACCGGATCGACTGCTGCCGGACTCGCTGGGGCGCGGCGAGCCACTCCCGCCGGTCGACGCCGGCGTACTTCGGAGTCTTCGACGCCACGTAGGGCGCTCCGATAATCACGGCGTCCATGCCCTCCAGCTGCTCCCGCCGCTCGGCGTACGGTAATCCCATGAACGTCGGCGTCTCCGGCGCGATCATGGGCGCCTTCCACTCGCCCCCGAAGCTGCCCTTCGTGAATTCGTTCCACGCCGTGATCTGTTCTTCCCACGTGGGATAGACGAGCGTCGTCATTGGGAATCTCCTTGTCCTACAAATCTGGGTTGATTATCCCCTACATGCGTCACCGTCGGTAGTCCCCCGCTAAAGGGCGCACTGCGCGAAATGGATGGGTTGGCGGCCTGAGACGGTCGATAGTACAATCTTGCCGTATGGATACCGATCTCGACGTTGAGTGCAAGGTCATAAGGGCGGACGAGCTTGAGGTGGAGGTCGCGTCGGGCGCGATGACGCGGCTGGCCGGGGTGTCGCAGGCGCTGGTGGGCGCCGAGGGCATCCATCTCGCGGTCGCCACCATTCCGCCCGGTTGCGCTTCATCGCCTCACTACCACGTAAACTGCGAGTCCGCCATCTACGTGCTGAAGGGCAAGGGGCGGTTCCTCACGGGAAGGCGGCTCGACAACTGCTTGGCAATAGCGCCGGGCGACTTCATCTATGTGCCGCCGAATTCGGTACATCAGCCCGTCAACGACAGCCTGACGGAGCCGATGGAGTTGATCGTGGCGCGTAACGCGCCGGTGGAAATCGTCGTCGAGCACGACCCCTCCGCCGAGTAGCTACCCTTGAGTTAGGGCCCGTGAGGCGTACAGATCCTCGCCCTCACAAATGGCATCACAGCGTGGCAACGACGGTTGAAGGAGTAGCAGGAAGTGGCAACTACAATCATTGACATCGGTTCGAGGCGGGAGCTGTTCGTGGACAACTTCCTGGTCGAAAACCTCAACGGCGCAAGGCTCAAGCTCCAAGAGCCGAGGCCGGGCGGGGTCGCCATCGAGTATGACCAGCCGTGGGAACGCGAGCCTGCTGGGTCTCGTTCCTTCTACACCTCCGTAATCAAGGACGGTGACATCTACCGCATGTACTACAGGGGCGACATGGCCTATTCGTGCTATGCGGAGAGCACCGACGGCATCAACTGGACGAAGCCCGGCCTAGGACTCGTGGAGGTGGAAGGGTCCACCGAGAACAACGTCCTCGTTAGGGGCTGGCCTCTTTACCCGTTTGTCGACGGTCGCGCTGGAGTACCCGAGTCCGAGCGGTACAAGGCAAACTCCCTAGCGAAGGACGGATTGGACGGCTACGCTTCGTCTGACGGCATTCATTGGAGAAAGATTCGCGACGAAGTCATAGTGCCCAAGGAGTTGGTTAACCATTTCGACGCGAACAGTGTGATGTTCTGGTCCGAGGTGGAGGAACTCTACCTCCTCTACGCCCGTCACATGGAGGGCGGCAGGCGCGCCACGGCGAGGGCGACCTCCGAGGACTTCGTCAACTGGACGGGGCCCACCCTGATGGAGTACAGCAACACAGGCACGACGACTCCGTCCGAACACCTCTACACGAACCAGACTCAATCCTATTTCCGCGCCCCCCACATCTACATCTCACTGCCGGGCCGTATCTTCTTCGCGGACGTACGTCACGTTACCCGGGAAGACGACATCGCCTTTGCCCGCAGTCGTGTGATCACAGATGAGGTGCGGCGGTTCTTCGAATCCGAGCTCGATGAGAGGGCCGGTGGAGCGGGTGATGTGGCGGACGGAGTATTCCTGACGTCCCGGGCCGGCACGACGACGTACGACTTCACGTTCAGAGAGAGTTTCGTCAGGCCGGGCATCGGTCTCAACAACTGGACGACGCGCAACAACTATCCGGCGTGCGGTGTGGTGCAGACTGGTCCCACCGAGATGTCGCTGTACGTGAACCGCAACTACGGCCAGAAGACGGCCTACCTCGAGCGGATGACTCTGCGCCTGGACGGCTTTACTTCGCTCAACGCACCCTACGACGGCGGGGAGATGACCACCAGTCCGTTCACGTTCTCAGGCAAGCGGTTGGAGATCAACTACTCCACCAGCGCTGCAGGGAGCATCATGGTCGAGCTCCAGGACGCTGAGGGCAGACCTGTGCCCGGCCATGGGCTGAA
Organism: Dehalococcoidia bacterium; assembly: GCA_963665745.1. Classification (GTDB taxonomy): domain Bacteria; phylum Chloroflexota; class Dehalococcoidia; order Lucifugimonadales; family VXLM01; genus VXLM01. The sequence goes on from OY762443.1 coordinate 223,788, forward strand.
TGAGTGCCACGAGCTGATCGGCGACGAGATCTCACGCGTTGTTGCGTGGGAGAGCGGCTGCTCGGTGAGCGAGCTGGCGGGCAAGCCGGTGCGACTGCGGTTCGTGATGAAGGACGCCGATCTGTACTCTCTGCGCTTTCAACCATAGGAGCGAACTGCACCGACGTTTCAACCATTCGACTCGCGTTCTCCCTCGTTGCCTTCGCCGTGCGGTGGTATCATGTCCGCCACCAGAACGCTTATCGAGAAAGAGGGTTACGCCAATGGGAGACCGTTTAAGCGACAAGACGGCAATCGTAACGGGCGCAGGATCGGTCGGGCCGGGCATCGGCAACGGCAAGGCGGCGGCGATGCTCTTCGCCCGCGAGGGTGCGCGTGTGATGCTCGTCGACTACAACCTCGAAGCTGCCGAGGAGACCAAGCGCCTCATTGAAGGCGAGGGCGGGACCTGCTTCACCTCCCAGGCCGACGTGAGCAGCGCCTCGGACTGCAACCGCATCGCCCAAGAGTGCATCAGCGAGTACGGGCGCATCGACATCCTCCACAACAACGTCGGGATCGAGATCCCCGGAGGCATCCTCGAAATCAGCGAGGACGACTGGGACCGCACCCTCGACGTCAATCTCAAGAGCATCTTCCTCATGTGCCGCGCCGTCGTCCCTCACATGATCGAGCAGGGAGGCGGCTCCATCGTCAACATCTCGTCCATCAACGGCATCCGCACCCTGCCCGCCCTGTCCGGGGCCTACGGCGCGTCGAAGCTCGGCATGGTCGCCCTCACCCGCGAGATCGCCATCGAGTTTGCTCCGCAAGGCATCCGCTGCAACGCCATCCTGCCCGGCATGATGCGCACCCCGTTCGTCGAGGCGTCCCTGACCCAAGCCTGGGGCGGCGACGTCGAGGAGATGATGCAACTCAGAGACGCCATGATCCCCATCGGCAAGCAGGGCGAATCGTGGGACGTCGCCCATGCCGCGCTCTTCCTCGCCTCAGACGATGCCAAGTACGTCACCGGCGCAAGCCTAGTCGTCGACGGCGGCCTCACCGGCGGCGTCCAGACGGCGTCCTAGCCCCAAAACATACACTCACAACCAAACCCGCCCTCAAAAGGAATCTACAACCTTGCGACTTCTCTTGATCGGCTGCGAATACGCGGGCAAGCACACCCTCGGCGTCGAGATCGACAGGTGGTGGTCCGGCCTGACGGGACAGGAGTTCCGTCCTCCGCCCAGCTTCGCCTTCCACGACCACTTCGTGCTGCCCCACGTAGTCCACGCGGAGGGCCACGAGCACCACAAGGAGCTTTCCGAAAGGCAGATGCTCACCCTCAATCCTCACCTACTGGAGCACTTCCAGCGGTACCAGTTCTTCAACAAGCTCACCAAGGGCTATAAGGACCATCCCGACCTGTTCCTCATGGACTTTTACTACGGCGACGCGGTCTACGCGCCCTTGTACTACGGCTACGGCAAGCCGGGGATGTACGCCGACCGACGCAACATGGCCCGCAGCATCGACGCAGAGGTCAACGAGTTCTACCCCGACATGGTTCTCGTGCTGGTCAAGGCCTCGCCCGACGCCATTCGACATCGCATGGCCAACAAGCACGAGACGCCGTTCCCCGGTAGACATGAGTTGACCTACTTCAAGGGCGAGGATGCCGAGACCGTCCTGGCCCGCTTCGACGAGGAGTTCGAAAAGTCCCTGATACCGCGCAAGATCGAGATCGACACGACCGACGCGACGGTCGAGGAGTCGCTCGCAGAGTTCGTGCGGCAGGTCAAGCCGTTCATCACCAACGACGACTACCAGCGCATCCTCGGGAACCGGGCGCTGGATATGGAATAACGACTCCCGCGTCGACGTGATACGCTACTTTCCCCGGAGCGCTCCATGTCTCCCCAGCGAAAAAAGCCCACCCGAGAGCAGCGCGTCGAATGGGTCTGGAAGCCCATCGAGGACCTTGACTGGTCGAGGAAGAAGCGGGCCGACATGACGCCCGTCGAGCGGGAGTTCGTCGAAGCGGCCGTCTTGGACGGCGAGGGAAACTACACACCCGACCTCGAACGCATGAAGTCTCTGCTCGGCGAGCACCCGTCCATCATCGAGACGGCGGGCGGGGCTGCTCTCTCCGCCGCCTTCGCTCGAAAAGACACGGACGACGTGGTCCCCTTCCTCATCGACAACGGCGCGCGGTTCGAGTATCCGGAGGGAGCATTCAGCCCCGTCCATGACGCCGCGTGGAGCGCGTCACATGGACAGCACGGCATCGAAAAGTTCCGCCTCATCTTCGATGCGGGCCTTGCCGACGCCTCCCAGATCGGGATCGAGCCGGTGCACGTCATGTCATCGAGCCACCGCTCCCTCCTGCACATCACGGCGACCTTCGGCCATCCCGCCCTCACCGAGTTGCTCCTTCAGCACGGCGCGGGTGAGGTCATCGAGGCGCGGCTAACGAAACGGGCGACACGGCGCTCCATCGAGCGACTGAGGCAGGCCACTGGTGGGACAGGCGGCGCGAGGTCGCAAGGATACTTCTCGAGCACGGCGCGTACTACGACATCTTTTCCGCCTGCGCCCTCGACGACGATGAGCGTGTCAGGACGCTTCTCGCGGAAGACCCCTCAGCCGTCGACGCCCGGCACTCCGACCGAACGACGCCCCTCCACTGGGCCGCGGCGGCTGGCGCTCCCGCCTGCGCCGGGACGCTACTCGCCAACGGCGCCGACCCTAATGCCCTCAACTCCGGCAAGAAGACGCCGCTCCACAAGGCGACCGCGCCTCTCGACGCGGTACCCATCGACTGGACGTACCCTCCCATCGACAAGGTTATCGCTGTCTTGGCAGCAAACGGTGCGAATATCAACACGCAGGACGACAAGGGACGCACTCCCCTTCATCTCGCCACCTACGGGGGCTATAAGGATGCGGCAGAGCAACTCATGGCCCTCGGCGCGGACACGACCATCCGTAACAAGCGGGGCAAGAATGCCCTCGAAGTGGCCTGTATGGCCTGCCTCTACCTCAAGCCGAAGCTGGCGAAGGGGAAGAAGCGGGCACGGCAAAGCGGGTAGCGTTACACTCCCGCCAGAACGCTCCGCAGCCGTTCGACGCCAAGTCGAGGGCTGGACAGAATGGGAACCACCTTCTCATCTTCGGGTATCAGGTCGGCGACGCGGGCCATGGACGCCTGCGCGAGAACGACGACATCAGCGCGGACCATAAGCTCTTTGAGGTTCTCGATGACGATGCGGTCGTGGGTATCCATATCACCCGCGCCGAGGGCCTCGAACGCGCCGTCACACAGGACGGTCTCGACTTCGACTTCCCTGCCCTGCACCGATGCGCGATCTCGCACGAGGTCGGACGTCGGGGTGAGCGTCGTGTGCAGCGTGGCAATGACCCCGATGTGCGGGCCAAGCTGTACGGCGCGGTCGGCCATCGCCTCGTCGACTTTGAGGAAAGGCACTTCGACGTTCTCTTTGGCCGTATCTACTCCGGGGCCGACGGTCGAGCAGGTCAGCATCACGGCCTCCGCGCCGGACGCCTCCGCGAACGAGGCGAGTGAAGCGAGGCGGGACACCCGGTCGGGCGTCAGTTCCCCGCCCGCGACGATGTCCTTCAGCAGCCCCTCGTCGACGAGATGGATGACCTCCGTCCCCGGCATGACCTCATCGGCCAGCTCCTCGAACACCGGAACCAGCTTCGCCACCGTATGAACCATTCCGACCTTGCGTGCCATGTGACCTCCGGGCAACAGCCTCATTTCCTCAGTTGCAGCGTGTAAAGCTCATCGTCGCCCGAATCTACTACTCGCGCAACCATTTCCGCTATGCCCCAACGCACGTCGAGGTACCGACCGCTTGCGGCATCCGCTTTGCCGGAAGCGATATAGACCACCCCTTCCGCCGACATCTCAGGCTCGATGCGAAGGTCGGTCTCCAGGGCGGCGGCCATAACCTCGGCAGCCGGACGGGGCATGTCCAGCCCCGCCATATACTCGGTCAACTCCGTCCGAACCAGCCCCGGGCCGTAGTTGAAGACGGATATGCCATACTCCCGCGTCGCGGCGGCGAGGGAGCGCGTCATGCTGTACAGCGCCGCCTTCGACGTGGTGTACGCCGAGCTATAGGGCGATGCGAGGTAAGACGAACTGCCGAGCACGTTGACGATCCGCCCGCGCCCACGCTCGATCATGCCGGGCAGCACCGCACGTGAGAGCAGGTACGGCCCTCGAACGTTCACTTGGATCACGTACCACCATCGATCCGGGTCGTGCTCCCAGTCGCGTCCCGGCGGTCCCGGCAGCCCCGCGTTGTTGACGAGCAAGTCTACAGGTCCCAGACGCGACGTAACATCGCGCACCAATCGCTCCACTGCCTCCGGGTCCGACACATCCGCCGGAAACGCCCCGGCAGTCCCGCCCGACTCTCGTATCATGCGAACGGTCTCATCGACCTGAGTCTCGGTACGCGCCGCCACCGCCACCGCTGCTCCCGCCTCCGCGAGCGCAATCGCCACTGCCCGACCTATCCCCCTGCCCCCTCCGGTAACAAGCGCCACCTGCCCGCTGAGATCAATGGTATCTGACATACGACATCTCCAATCTCATCGTTTATGCCAATTCGTCATACCAGCATCATAATCCTTCAAACTCACGTATATAGCAATAACTCCACACCGCCATTCCCGCCCTACTGACCGGAAACAAGATACGTCCCTTTGCAACCCGTCCACCACCCGATTTGGTGTACAATCCGCCACGAATGATCACCTGTGAGGCCATGCCATGCCGACGATTCTCGAACGATTCTATGAGACCCACAAGAAGTCCGCCGAGCTCTATGCGGGAGGCAAGGAGGTTGTCGCGGGCGGAGCGGCCCAGTCGCGGGTGATGTACCCGCACCCGTTCTACGTCGGGCGAGGCGATGGAGCGATGAAGTGGGACGTTGACGGCAACGAGCTGATCGACTACCTCATCGGCTTCGGATCGCTGATTCTCGGCAACAACCGACCCGAGATCACCGAGGCCGTCGAGCGACAGGTGAGGAACGGCACCCACATGGGCACTACGACACCCCACGAGGTGCGCTGGGCGGAGTTGATCACCGGCCTCATGCCGGCAGCGGAGCGCGTGCGCTTCACGGCCAGCGGCACGGAGGCCACCCTGCTGGCGATTCGCCTCGCTCGCGGGTACACCGGCAAGACCAGGCTCGTCAAGTTCCGGGAGCACTACGACGGCTGGCACGACTACGTTGCCATCGAGGCCGGCATCACCGCGCCCTACGGCGTTCCCAACGAAACCCGCTCGACCGTGGCGGTCGTCGAGCCCGACCCCGACGCCCTTGACGAGTGCCTCTCGCGGGACTCCGATGTCGCCGCCGTCATCATGGAGCCGACCGGCGCGCACTGGGGACAGTTCCCCGTTCAGAACCCGCACTTCCTCGAATCCGTGCGGGAGATCACCCAACGTCACGGCGTCCTGATGATTATGGACGAGGTCATCATGGGCTTCCGGCTGTCACGCGGCGGCGCGCAGGGCAAGTACGGCGTCATGCCCGACCTCTGCTCGATGGCGAAGATAGTAGCGGGCGGACTGCCGGGCGGCGCCGTCGGGGGACGGGCCGACATCTTCGAGCCGATGGGCGACCCCGATCCCGCCAAGCGCTTCGTACATCCGGGCACCTTCAACGCCAATCCCGTCTCCGCCGTCGCCGGTATAGCGGCCCTGGAGATCATCGAGTCCGAGCCGATCACCGAGATGGCCGACGCTGCCGCCGACAGGCTCAAGCGCGGCCTGCGTGACGCCCTCGCCAAGCAGGAGGTGACAGGACACGTACACGGCGTGTCGTCCATCGTCCACGTCGCCCTCGGCGTCGAGGGTGAGACCAACGACCAGGACATTTCCCAGGTGCCGCACGACCAATTGGCCGCCGCCACTGCGGGCAGGAAGATCGAGATGCTCAAGCTGGCGATGCTCAACGAGGGCGTAGACATGTTCGGCGGCATCGGCTTCATGACCTCCGCCGCCCACACGGAAGAGCAAGTCGACCGGACGGTGGAGGCGTTCGAGCGGTCGCTGGTAGCGCTGCGGGACGAGGGGTATATTTGATTGGAGATACCCGGTTATACCAAATTAGGTTTGATGTCACCATATTCTTAACTAAGTCGGGCCTCTCTGGATTCCCGCCTACGCGGGAATGACGAATTAACGGTGTAGTCACAACGGACTGGCATTAGGTAGGAAATGACCAACCCACTGGACGCTATCACACGGCTGAAAGAACAACTCGACGCCTTGCGTCCGCTGTCCCCGGATGTTCTCGGGCAGGTTGGGCAGAAGCTCAGGCTGGAAGCGAACTACAACTCGAACGCTATCGAAGGCAACACGCTCACATACGGGGAGACTCGCAGTCTCATCCTGCACGGTCTTACCGCGCAGGGGAAGCCGATGCGCGATCACCTGGACATCGAGGGACACGATGAGGCCGTCAAAGCAATCGAGCATGCGATCTCGGACGACCATGAACTGAACGAGGTTTTCATTCGCAATCTCCATCGCATCCTCCTGAAGGAGCCCTATGAGAAGAATGCGGTGACCCCGGACGGGAATGTAGTAAGGCGAACGATTTCGATTGGCGACTACAAGACTACACCGAACAACGTGACGACATCGACCGGCGAGACCTACTACTTCACTCCGCCCGATCAGGTCAAGTCGGCCATGGGCGACCTCATCGACTGGTACAGGGCCAAAGAGCGCGAAGGCGAGCACCCCATTATCATCGCCGCGACCTTCCACTATCGCTTCGTGCGCATCCACCCCTTCGACGACGGCAACGGCCGCATGGCGCGCCTCCTGATGAACATGATCCTCATCAAGCACGGCTATACTGTTTCCCTCATTCGCCAAGACGACCGAGATGAATATCTCAATCAGCTTGAACAGGCCGACAAGACGGAAGACCTCACCGAGTTCATCGACTACGTTGCAAGCTCCTGTGAATACGCCTTGAACCTCCACCTGAGGGCCGCGCGCGGAGAGTCCATAGAGGGTATGGACGACATAGACAAAGAGATCGCGCTCTTCAAAAGAGCGTCACGAGAACATTGACTTGGAACATGGGAACGAGAACACTCCCGGAGAACCCACCATGCGAAAACCCAAGCTGATCTACTACAACGACGCGCGGCACTATCTCATGTACCGCTACGACCCTCCGCTGAGCAGGCACGTGCTCCGGCAGCCGGTGGACGAGATACTTGGCACGGGGGTCGATACGCTGTTCTTCGGGCTGGCGTCGGGCGCGACGTTTTTGCACGACACCCGCGTCGGGAAGCGCTGGGGCGAGGGTGTTACCGACCACAACCACGGGATCATGTGGTGGCGCGCCGCGAAGAACCTCGAACGCGCCATCGCGGACGGCCTCGACCCTCTGCAGGTCGTCATCGACCGCGCGCACCAGAAAGACATTCAAATCGTGTGCAGCCTCCGCATCAACGAGGGCGGCACGGGCGAGGGTCTGAACCAAAACCGCTACATGTTCTCCCGCCTCAAGGAAGAGCACCCCGAATACATGATCGGTGACGACTCCGCCGATCCGGGCAAGTCCACGTGCCTAAACTTCGCGATCCCCGAGGTGAGGCAGGAGCGCCTCGCCGTCATCGAGGAGGTCTGCGACCGCTACGGCGCGGACGGCATCGAGATCGACGACTACGTGCGGACGTTCTTCCGCCAGTCGGAAATCGAGAAGAACACTCCCCTGCTGACGGAGTTCATGGGAGACATCCGTGCGCTACTCGACCGCATCGGCGAACGGCGCGGCGAGCGTCTCATGCTGGCGGCCCGCGTCCATCCCCGTGAGGACGCCAACCTCTCCGTCGGCATGGACGTGCGGAGTTGGATTCGGGAGGGATTCGTCGACCTCGTGGTCGTAGACTACGGTGGCTTCCAGTTCGACCAGGACACCGACCACGCATGGATCGCCGATGAGGCCCACAAAAGCGGTGCCCTCGTCTACTCGCATCTCGGCCGGACGCCCTACGACGACCGGCATCACGACCCAACCATCGAGATGTACCGGGCCGCCGCGAGCAACCACGTCGCCGCGGGCGCGGACGGTATCTACCTCTCATCCCTCGACTGGCCTCACACCGAGCGCGAGTACCTCATCATGCGGGAGCTGTCCGACCCCGACATCTACGCCCGCAAGAACAAGCACTACGTGAAGGCGCAGCAGGAGTCCGATCCGTATGCGCTGGAACGACACCTTCCCATAGTCTTGGAAGAGGGCGTCACGGCAACAGTGCCCATAACAGTCAGCGACGACGTGGACTCCGCCCGTGCCGATAACGAGCTAGAACGCGCCACCCTGCGCGTCCGCATCGTGCAGACCGGCATGGAGGACAAGCTGACCTTCAAGTTCAACGGCGCGACGCTCACCATCGAACCGCGCAACGTCAGCCACTTCTATGGCGGGCTCGTCTCATACGGCATCGCCAGGGCCGGGTTCCCCGAGCGCATCAACACGCACTACTGGTTTGAGTTCGACATTCCCGTCGACGAAGTACGCCAGGGAGAGAACACGGTGGAGGTCATCCCCGATTACATCCTCGCCGAGCGCGTCGAGGACCGTGTGCTCCTCCACGCCGAGCTGCTCTTGGACTACAAGCAGCCGCCCGTTCCCGTTGGCGAGCAGCTGTAACGGTCTTCCCCTCTGTGACCTCTGCGTTCTCTGTGGTGAGTCTCCCGCTCCCTACATGCGGGACTCGGCCATCTCGATGAAGAATCGCAGGCTCTCCGGGTTAGCCATGGCGTCCATACTGACGGCCTGATTCGCATCGCGCCCGGAGAGAATCCGCTTGACCGGCACCTCGACCTTCTTGCCGTTCAACGTGCGGGGCACCTCGTCTATCGCGTGAATCTCGTCCGGCGCCCACCGGGGAGAAAGATCCGCCCTACACTTGAGCGCGATTGCCTTCCTCAACTCGTCGTCGAGGGCATAGCCTTCCCTCATCACGAGGAACAGCAAGAGGCTTTCCGCATCGCCGGACCCCGAAGTGTCCACCACCAAGCTGTCGGCAACCTCGTCCATGTCTTCGATGACGCGATAGAAATCGCTCGTCCCCATGCGGATGCCCGAACGCTTCAGCGTGGAGTCCGAGCGCCCCGATATGACCAACGTGCCCCGGTCGGTAATCTCCACCCAGTCCCCGTGCCGCCACACGCCTTCGTACATCTCGAAGTAGCTCTCCCGAAACCGCGTGCCGTCATCGTCGTTCCAGAAGAACAGAGGCATCGACACCAGCGGCTCCGTCAAGACCAACTCGCCGACCTCGTTGGTCACGGAGTTGCCGTCCTCATCGAACGCCTCCACCTTTGCGCCCAAGCAGTTGCACTGGATCTCGCCCGCGTGCACGGGCAGGAGAGGCGACGGTCCGACGAAACCGGTACACACATCGGTTCCGCCGCTGAACGACCCGAGCAGCAGATCGTCGTTCACGTTCTCGTAGACCCAAACGAACCCCTCGGGCGACAGCGGCGCTCCCGTCGAACCGACGCCTCGAATCGCGGAGAGGTCGAACGCCTCTTTCGGTCGCAGGTCCTCCTTCATGCAACCATGAATGAAGGGGGCGCTCGTTCCGAAGTACGTCGTGCCGGTGTCCTGGGCGAAGCTCCACAGGCGGTTCAGGTCGGGATAGGACGGATCCCCGTCGTAGAGTTGTACCGTCGCGTCGATGAGCAGGCCACCGATGAGAAAATTCCACATCATCCAGCCCGTCGTGGTGTACCAGAAGAACTTGTCGCTTTCGCCGAGGTCCATGTGAAAGGTGAGGGTCTTTAGGTGTTCGAGAAGGACGTTGCCATGCCCATGCACGATCGGCTTGGGCAGTCCAGTCGTGCCCGATGAGTACAAGACCCACAGCGGATGATCGAACGGAACGGCCTCGAACTCGATGCGGTCGGAATCGACCGGAACGTCTTGCCACAGTTTAGGCTGCGAGAGCGCCGACAGATCGGGGCTATCCGACAGGTACGGGAGCACCACGGTGGCCTTCAGAGTGGGCAGGTTCCGCTCCAGATCCCGGACGGCGTCGCGCTTGTCGAAGTCCTTGCCCCTGTACCGATAGCCATCGACGGCGATGAGCACCTTCGGCTCGATCTGGCGAAACCGCTCGATGACGCTTCGAGTCCCGAACTCCGGAGAACACGCCGACCAAATGGCGCCTATCGAGGCCGTTGCCAGGGACGCCACCACCGTTTCGGGCACATTCGGCATCAGGGAAACGACACGGTCGCCCTTCGCGACACCCATCTCCCTCAAACCGGCGGCGAACGACGCGACCTGACGGTAGAGCTCCGCGTAGGTCATGCTCGTCTGCGGACGAAGCTCCGACTCAGAGACTATGGCGACATGGTCATCACGGCGCGACAGCGCGTGCTCGGCGTAGTTCACCTGCGCGCCGGGGAACCATACCACCCCGGGCATTTTTCTCGTAGCCAGCACCTTTTCGTAGGGTGCACTGGCACACACCTCAAAGAAGTCCCAGACGGCCCCCCAAAAGCCTTCAAGGTCACTGACCGACCACCGCCACAGTTCGTCGTAGGTCGTGAAGTCGTGGGCGCGCGTCTCGCTGAGCCAGCCCATGAAGCGGGTGAGGTTGGCGTCCGCGATAATCTCAGGCGTCGGCTCCCACAGGAGGCGGCCTTGGAGTTGGGTTTGGTCTTCGGTCATGTCGGGATCACTCATATCTTGATGGAATGGAAAGTATGGACAAGCTGTCAGAGTATGTCGCCATTAGCCGCATCGTATTCTTTGAGGTCACCGGACAGTTCCATATATAGCGCATCGGGACAAAGCTCTAGTTCCTCATCCCACGCAATGGCTCTATGCGGAGCAATGTGAACTCTTTCAAAGTATCCTGGCTCATCCCACGACTTGAACACACCAACGCCGTCCAAATGAGATAGATCAACTTCACCTGAAGTTCCGTCGGAGTACTGGAGCCATATCCGGTGCCCGTCTCGGGCTTCAACATTGATTGGGCGGATCATATCGACTCCACTTATGGAACGGAGGTAATCAAAACCGTCAGGCGTTTCGTACGACGGTCGGAAGAGCGCGTATAGCCGACCCAACCCTTCGATCGGCGGCTGCCAGATCGAATTGCGATTGAAGGTTCAGCCAAAACTGTGGTTCCATTCCGAACCAGTGTCCGAACCGCAGGGCCGTATCACCCGTTATGGAACGCTTGCCCGTGATAATCTGGCTCACACGGTTGGGAGGCACAGCGATCTGACGCGCAAACTCCGTTGGCGTAACACCCAACTCTTCAAGCTCGTCCTTCAGAATCTCACCTGGATGAACAACACGCTTTAGCATCCTTCACCTCCTCCTAGTCCTAATGATAATCCACAATTTCGACATTGCTGGGTCCTCGACCTTCCGACCAAGTGAAGCAGATGCGCCACTGCCGGTTGATTCTTATCGAGTACTGCCCTTCTCGATTGCCTTTCAGAGCCTCCAAGCGGTTGCTTGGCAATGCCCTCAGTGCGTTCAGTGACGGTGCTGCGTTAAGAATCGAAAGCCGTTTCGCTGCCTGTCTTTCAAACCCTTGGAACGCCGCAACGAACCTTCCACTGGCGAACCGTTCAGTCCGCTTGTCCCGGTACCCGAGGATCATAACTCCATCCATTCTATAGGGGGTTGACGATGGACGTCAAACGGCACCATAAGGATGGAATCAACCTTCTCATCACTGCAAGGACTGGAGCGTTCCCTCACTAATCCCTTCCCGCTTCACCGCCCTCACACAACCCATCGATCACCCGACTCGCCCATTCGCGGAGGAGCACCTCGAAGTCCATCGCGCAGTGAGCACACTCGTACTCACCGATGCGGACCGACGCGCCGCACTCGGTGCAGGACAGCCCCTCGTAGAAGACCTCCAGCACTCGCTGCACCTGCTCGTCGGTCGCCATGCTTCGGCTACTCGTAGCGGAGCGCCTCGGCCGGGTAGATGCGTCCGGCCTGCAGGGCGGGCAGGGTCGTCATCGCGAGCGAGAACACCCACGCCACGCCCACGATGATGGCGACGTTGAGCCACGGAATGTCAAACCTCAGTCCGTCCGTCTGTCTCGCCAGCTCGTTGAAGATGTTCCATGAGGTCATTGTGCCGAGTATAAGACCGAGCACCGTGCCGATCAGCGTCACGAACGACGCCTCCAAGAGGAACTGGATGAGCACCATTCTCGAACGGAAGCCGAGCGCGCGGAGCATCCCGATCGACTGCCGCCTCTCTTCCACCGCGCGGAACGACAGCACGCCGATTGCCGCCACTCCTACTATCAGGCCGATGCCCATAAACCCTTGGAAGAGCTGGTTGAACGCGTCGTCTTGGGACATGCTGAGTTGAAGCTCCCGCTCCGTGGACACGGCAACCATGCTCCGATCCATGAACGCCGTCTCCATGCGGGCGGCCACGTCCTCCGCCGTCACGTTCTTCTCTCCCCTTCCACTGCGTCTAATGTTCCAGTTGGTGAAGGGAACGGGTACGTCGGATATCTCGGTCAGCACGTCGTCGCTGGTGAACAGCGTCGCCGGACGCGCCTGGGTCAGGGCGTCCGCGCTTGTGCGCTGCTCGATTGCCAGGCGGTCGGCCAGCGACTCAAGCACCGCGATCACCGTCCGCTTCGTCGGTTCCCCGCCGCCGACGGGCCGTATCTCGACCTCGAATGGTGCAATCCGTTTGGGGCCGCTCGCCGTGACGCCCTCCGCCGTGAAACCACCAAAGTTCGGGTCGAACGGGTCGTTCGGCGAGAACGAGTCGTCTTTCGGAAGCGCGGTGTGGTTGAGAATCGCAAGGGACGGGTCGCTCCTCAGAGCCAGCCACATGTCCCGGTTAGTGTTCCCTGAGCCGAGCAGCTTCGACGGATCGTAGTGGCCGACTCGCCACTCGTTCGCCTCGACGAAGGTATCGTCCACCGCCATAAGCTGGAGCGCCTTGAATTCGATGTCCGCGCTCCCGACCTGCCGCGCCTCCACCGGCACGACCACCGACCCGCCCGCGTCATGGACACGCTTGTTCACCTCCTGCGCGGCGTATACCTGTATGTCCGTCCGACTCCCAATCGACTCGTCCGCGAGGGTTTGTTTGAAGTCGCCAATCGGAATCTCCGGGCTGACTATGGCCGTGATGTCGTACCCGCCCGTCACTCGCGTCGGCTCATCGCGGGCGAGATTCCCCAGGTTGTTCAGGATGGCGAAGATCATCAGGTTGAAGATGATCATGGCGAACATCGCCACGGTCAGACCCGTCAGGAACTTGGCGGCCATCGGGTAGGCGACAGCCGTCCTCGTTACTGCCTTAAGCGAGTTGATCCTGCCGAGAATGCCGTAGACGACGGCGACGATGATCGCCGTATTGTTCATTATGAGCCACACGGCGGACCCAACCATCGCCACGCCGCTCAGCACGAATATCTCCGGCCCCGCCTTCAGCTCGCCTACCAGAGCGTCGTAGGTGTCCAGCGGCAGCGACCAGAACACCAGCAGTCCCAACCCCTCCAGCGTGCCGACCGCCCTACCCGCCCCTTCAGAGCGGCCAAGTACCGTCCTCAAGAGCTGTCCGATTCCAATTACGACTACGCTGACACCTATATAGAACAGGCTCAGCCCCACTCCTAGGGTGGCGACCATCTCGTCGACCACAAGGCCGGTGGCGATAATGAGCGCTCCCAGAATCACGATGGGCCAACCCTGCCGGACGATCCGCGTGGCCAAGCCCCGCCGCTTGACCGTCTCCTCTCGCAGTCCGCGAATTGCGACGATGATGTTCAGACGGCTCACCCACGACGCCGATACGAAGACGGTGATCAGCGTGAGAATAATGCCAGCGCAGAAGGCAATTACCCCGGAGCGGATCGTAAAGCTGTTGTGTATGGTGAACTGCTCCGCCGACACCACGTTCTGGAGGAACCCCGCAAGGATGATGCTGGCTATCACTCCCCCCAGCGTTCCAAGCAGAGCGGCGGCGACCGTATAGGCAACACCCTCGAAGGTAAATATCTGGACGACGTGGCCCTGCCTCATCCCAACGGCCCTCGACATGCCGATCTCAGACGAACGCGCCGCCGCGAGGAGGACGAATACTAGGAAGATGAGAAGCAGCCCAACGATGATGGAGATCGACCCGAAGACCGAGAACAGGGATATGAACTGGCTTCCGGTCTGCTCGGCGAGCTCCAAACGGTCGGCCTTCACGTCGTCGACGGCCAAACGGAAGAACTCGAGATTCAGGGCGTTGAGCCGCTCGGCCTCCTCGACAAGCCCTCCCCGATTGAGAATCGTGACCAGTGTCGATGAGAATCCCCTGTCGGCCACCAGCGATATGAACTCATCGGACATCGTTCCCCGGTCGAGTTCCGACCGAAGGGTGGCGACGTCATCCTGCAGGTCGCGGGAGGCGTTCTCACCCTCGATTGCAAAGTCATAGAGCGGGAGAGCGCGCCGGTCGCCGAGAATATCGTAGATTTCCTGGGCCGTGTCCCTGTTGGAGAAGCGAAGTCGCAGATCGCGCGTGACCTCCTCGGACAGGTCGAGGCCGCCTTCCAGCCCGCCCCTGTTGGAAATCAGTATCTCGGTGTACTTGCCCGGCTGCCCCATCATGGCCTGCGCGAGATCGAGCCTGACAATCGCTATGGGGTTGCTTCCTCCGCCACCTGCGAGACCTCCGTTCCGAACGATTGCCAGCACGTTCATCTGCCAGCTATCGGTCGGCGTTACGACAATCACGCGGTCGCCCTTCTTCGCGAGCAGCTCACGCGCCGCGTCCTCGTTCAGGAACAGGTCGTTTCGAGCGTTCTCTTCAGTGTTGGTCGCCTGGAGATCCGACAGCTTGACGACCTTTCCGGCCTGCGACCCGCCATCCCACTCCGGCTTCGCGGTGACGAGGTCTCCGAATCCCTTTTGGGCGTTCGGATCGTAGCCCGTAACGCGCATCCGGGCTTCGGTCCGAGTCGTTCGAGGGTCGGTTGCCGGCAAACTCGCATGGAAGACCGGCATCACGCCGTCGATGCGATCGTCGTCAGCGGCCACCTGCCGTATCTCATCTATGGCCCCGTCGGG
Organism: Dehalococcoidia bacterium; assembly: GCA_963665745.1. Lineage (GTDB taxonomy): Bacteria > Chloroflexota > Dehalococcoidia > Lucifugimonadales > VXLM01 > VXLM01. The sequence continues at coordinate 238,916 of OY762443.1, forward strand.
AAGGTGCACGCCCCCGAACAGCTGGGCCTGGGGCGAGGAAATGATCTCGTCGGTGTGGCCCAGCGCCGTCAGCGCGTCCACACGGATGGAGTTCGTCACCGTGTCGCCGATGCCGAGAGACGTGGCGATGATCGTCGTGCTCAGCATCAGACCCATCGTGATGAGGATGCTCTGGGCAAGCCTGCGTGGGACGTTCCGAACACCGAGCTTGACCAGGATCGGACGCGATCTGGCGTAGTGTCCGATGATGAGGGCAAAGACGATGAGGATGCAGAGTAGGACGACCGCGAGCCAGAACGTGGGGATGCCGAAGAGTTGCTGCACGAGTAGCCTCTATTTACGAGCCGTCGATTGTCAGATTGGTGCCCAGGACAGGGATCGAACCTGTACGCCCTCTCGGACAGCAGATTTTAAGTCTGCCGCGTCTACCGTTCCGCCACCTGGGCCTCTCGGACTCGCAGTCCAAAGCGGGGCAGTACCTTAGAGGAACGAAGCCATTATATGCCGCTGCGAAGGTGTGGCACAAATGAAGCGCCGATTCGCACTAAAGCTATCCCATCGCCTCCCCCACAACCCGAAAAGCATGAAGTGCCAGCACTCGCACGTCCTCGGGCGGAGGCTCAGCCCTGCCGTCGGGGAGCTTCAGCGATGCCCCGTCTTCCAAATCGCGATGGGAGACCCAGCGCCAGCCGTCGTTGAGCGGGCTGGGCGGGTCGGCGAGACGGCAGAAGTAGATCATGTCGATGTGGTGGTGGAATCCTTGTACAGGGTCGTCGATGTCCTCGACCATGATGGTGAAGGGCGGCAGCACCTGCGTCGGGTAGGAGAGCTCGATGACCTCGCTCGTCGGCACGATCTCCGCGCGCAGGCCGGTCTCCTCTTGTACTTCACGGAGGGCTGCTTGCACGGGGTCTTCGTTCTCTTCGATGTGGCCTCCGGGCGGGAGCCAGGCCTTGACCTTCGGGTGCCAGTGGAGCGCAACGCTGTCGTCATGGACGACGAACGCCGTCGCGGTGAAGTGTCGAACGAGTGTCATGCGCTCCGGCTAGCCACCTACTCTTCCGAGTCGTCCGAGTCCGGCTCTTCGTCAAGGTCTGGATCGGGATCGGGCTGCTGGAGGTTGCGCGCCCTCCTCCTGCGGACCACCACGACTACCACGATGACGATTGCCCAGACCGGCGAGAATATCACGAACCAGATGCCCAGGGTGGTGAGTGCCAGCACAACGGCCGACAGTGATCGCACGGCGCCCTTGATCTGGTCCTCTCCGTCCCATCCGCCAATCGTCCAGCCAAGCGGCTCTCGAACGAAGACACCGACTACCGACGACTGCTCAACGGGCCCTGCGTCGCTCTGCGCGGTGATCGTCAGTCGCACCTCGTATCGGTATGGGCGATGATTGGGATAGGTGTGGGAGGCAACCACCGTTGTCACTCCCTCAGCCACCGAGTCGCCTACGGGCTCGGAACCATCCCCGAAGTCCCAGACATATTTGACGTCCCTGATCTCGGTCGGACGGGTGAACGACCCGCTGAACTGCATGGTCTCACCCGCCTCGATATCGAGACTCTCGCCGGCAAAGACTTCGATGACCGGCGCGCGTGAAACCGTCACGATCACCGTGTCCTCGCCCTCGAACTCGCCTGCCTCTCCGAAGCCCGAAATCTTGATCTGGGCGATATACGGGGAGTCCCGCTCATCGGCGTATACGTGGTTGAACGTAGCTGTCACTCGCTTCGACTCGTCCTCGGTCGGCGCGGTCCGGTTGCTGGAGACGGGGTGGGAGCCGTCCCCGAAGTCCCACGTGAAGGTGAACTCCTCGATGTCCGCCGGCGGGGTGAAGGTAGCGCGGAATCGCACCGGTTCATCGACCGCGGTCGACTTGTCCGCGCCCGCGTCGATGCTCATCTTGCCCTTGACCAACTCCAGGCTCACGTTGATAAGGGAGTACGCCGCCGTCTGCTCGAGGAGCTTGATGCGCCCTTGCAGCCGCTCGATATCCTCTTGCACTTCGCTCAGCGACTGCTGGATCGACAGAGCGTCCTCGACCTTTTCCGCGCGGTCGAGCAGCTTGATGAGCGCTCCCTCGGTCGCCTCAAGGTTCGTGAGGCGCGCCTGGATGTCGTAGTACTCGTCGGTCACGTCGCGGCTCGACGTGATCTCGCTCCTGACTTCTTGGGCCATAGCTCGAAGGCGGAGGATCGCTTCCTCCAGCCGTTCCGCCGGCACGCGGACGGAGACGAACCCTCGATGCTCCTCCGCGCGGGAGGAAGACACGAGCCATCCGCCCATCTCCTCGGCCACGCCGCCGATCGCGTCGATCGACTCCCCCACGTCGTCCACGACGATGCCCATGTCCACCGTCCGCACGATGATGCGCCGCTGCTGGACGAGCGTCGCCGTGTCCTGGCCGGGGGGCGACTCGCCACTCTCATCATCGACGGCAGCCTCGCCGGCTCCCATTGCCTCTACCGAGGACTCGACCGAGCGAGCCGGAGCGGCCGCAGGAGCGGGGGCGGGAGCCGGCGCCACCGCCGACTTTGTCATGGCCGCTTCGCCTGCCATCGCCTCCTCGGACGAATCGAAGGCTACCTGAGCGCGAGCGGCCGCGGGTGCGGATGCCGCGTCGAACTCGTATGCAAAGCCGGAGTCGTCGGACTCTTCATCCGAACCGCCGCACCCCGACGCGCCGACCGTGACGGGCAGAATGAGCAGGAACAAGATCAAGTAGACGTACTTCATAATCGAAAGCATATCACAAGGCATCCTTTAACATCGAATTCGGCTGCTTTGCCGATCAGCTTCTGTATGTATAGACGTGCATGACGGAAGACAAGTTCCATACCGTGCCGAAACGAAGGTGTTACTTTTGGAAGTAGTCTCTAGAGTTCTCTACGAGAAAAATACCTTTGCGGTTCCCGAAAACGGATGCGAACGCACTCGCCTCTACCCAATCATTGACTTCCAATCACGCATGTTCTATTCTGGCCGCGTCGGGAGCCGGGGCGAACCGGGCTGAGAGGGTGACGGGACGTGTCACCGACCGCCAACACCTGATCTGGGTAATGCCAGCGAAGGGACTTGGGTCGTTCGAGTGATTCGGAGCCTCGGCCGCCGACGATGAAGTCGCGCGGCCTTATTGTTTTTTGGAGGAGTTGCCATGGACGACCCGCTTGTGATCGCAGGAAAGGAGTTCCGGTCCCGCCTCATGGTTGGGACGGGACGCCATCGCACGATGGATGAGATGGTCGAGTCCATCGAGGCGTCGGGGGCCGAGATCATCACCGTCGCCATCAGGCGGCTGAATCTCGACAACCCCAATGAGAAGAGCATCCTCGACTATTTCGACTGGAACAAATACACCATCCTTCCGAACACGGCAGCCTGCAGGACCGCGGACGAAGCTGTATTCGTCGCCAAGCTGGCGCGCGAGCTTACCGGATCGAACTGGGTAAAGCTGGAGGTCATTCCCGAGGGCAAGTGGCTCCTCCCCGACCCCGTAGGCACCTTCGAGGCCGCGAAGATACTCATCGACGACGGATTCGTCGTCCTGCCGTATATCCACGCCGACCCCGTTCTTGCTGCGCGGCTGGAGGAGATCGGCTGCGCGACGGTCATGCCGCTCGGGTCGGCCATCGGGTCGGGCCAGGGCATCCTCACCCTCGAAGAGGTCAAGATCATCGTCGAGCAGTCCTCTGTCCCAGTGGTCGTGGACGCCGGACTCGGAGTCCCTTCGGAGGCGTCGCAGGCGCTGGAAATCGGCGCGGAAGCCGTACTCGTCAATACGGCAATCGCCCAGGCCAACGATCCGGCCGGCATGGGAGAGGCGTTCAAGCTCGGCGTCGAGGCGGGGCGCATGGCCTATCTGGCCGGACGCATCGAGCGCAAGGATGAAGCGACCGCCAGCAGCCCGACTGCCGGGGTCGTCCAAGCGGCAGCCGCCCGGAGCGGGTAGTCGTTGGGCCTGTTCGACACCCCCCTCCTCTGCTTCGTCACCGACCGGAAGCGGTGTTTGGGACGAGACTTGGAAGAGGTGGTCGAGCAGGCCGTCGAGCACGGAGTTGGAATGGTGCAACTGCGTGAAAAAGACCTGCCCGCCCGCGACCTCTATGACCTGGGTGCGCGTGTGAAAGAAGCACTTGCAGGACGGGCGAAGCTCGTAGTCAATGACCGCATCGACGTGGCCCTCGCCCTGAACGCCGACGGCATTCAACTTCCCGAAGACGGCGCCCCGGTCGCGGAGGCTCGACCTATCGTTGGCCCGGACATGCTCATCGGACGGTCGGTACACTCGGTTAGCGGCGCAGTGGAAGCGGAGTCGAGCGGCGCCGACTTTCTGATCGCGGGTACTATATTCCCCAGCGCGAGCCATCCCGACGGCCCCGCACAAGGGACCGACTTCATTCGCGCGCTCTGCCGAGAGGTCTCCATTCCCGTGCTAGCCATCGGCGGCGTCACCGTCCAAAACGTGGGCGAGGTCATGGAAGCCGGATGCTCCGGCGCTGCCGTGATCTCGGCCATCTCCGAGGCGGAAGATCCCGGCATTGCGGCACGGACGCTGCTTGATGAGATGGTGAGGGTGTTAGCCATATGATCCGTCTAACGATAAACGGCGAGGAGCAAGAGTTCCCCGACCCGACTCCCCTCACCGAGTACGTGTCCTCGCTCGGCGTGAACCCCAAGATGATCGCCATCGCGTACAACGGGGAGGTGCTGCGCCGCGACGAGTGGGCGGAGATCACCCTGTCGGAGGGGGATTCCCTGGAGGTCGTCCGCGCCGTGGGAGGCGGGTAATCTCTAAGGGGTCAGCAGCCCCACCTGTCGGAGGGTCGCTATGCCTTCGTCGTTGGGATGCAGATAGGGGGTGAGCCGTTCGGACGCCGCTGTCACCAACCGGTTGTAGAGATCGGCCAGATCGTCGGAGTTTGCCCGGGCGTACGTCTGCCGCGCAAGCGCCGAGGCCTCACTTGGCGAAAGGCCCACGAGGTAGTTGTAGAGGTCCATCGAGGCCTGGGCGCTCAGGCTCCCCTTCTCTCTCAACTCCTCCTCCAGATGGGCGAGGTCGGGAACGGTAATGACGAGCATCCATTGGAGCAGGTAGCCGAGAGCGTGCTCGTCCTGCTGGGCGGTCCTGAACCAGTTGAATGCCCGCCGAGCAATCCATTCCCGAAAGACCTCCGCGTCCGGGTACTCGAGGAACGTTTCGCCCGTGAACTCCTCGATGCTCAGCCAGAACGCTCGCTGGAACTGCTGAGCCTGGCTTTCCAACAGCGCGAGCAAGAGCGGATCGTACAGGGCAGCGCTATGCTGATCGGGATTGATGAGGTCCTGCCTCAAGTGGCCGACCTCGTGGGCCAAGGTGTCGATCACCGTGGGAATGGGTCTCTCTCCGTCGATGATGGCCGTGACCCTGCCCTGCTCCCGCGACGTGATTCCCACGGCGTACTCCTTCAAGCGCTGATACCTGACATGAATGCCGGGCATTTCCCGCGCGCTTGCGGAGGCGAACCGGTTCTCGAACGCCTCGTCGATCCACCTCAGGTACTCCTCGCGATCCAGAATGTGGATGTCCACACGCTCGTCGCGCAGGCTCTCGCCCGTCATCAGGTGGTATCCGGCGTCCACGACATCGATGATCCGCTCGGAGTAGTCGACCCCGTCGGGCGACACGGCAATCTCTCGGGAATCGAGAAGCTCGCGCAGGCCCAACAGAACGGCAGCGATCCGCTCCGTGGAGTATCTTTCGACAGGGTCAGGTGCGGGCGGAGGCTCTTCCAGCCAGGTGAACGTCCTCTCGAAGACGTTGTCCTGCTCGTCCGCCTCGCGGATAGATTCGCCCGAGTCGATAACGATCTTGACCGTATGCTCGCCCGGCGTGATGTCCACCTCGCTCGCGAGACCGCCCCACAGCGACGAGAGGATGGCCTTCTGGGGGATACCTCCGCGGAAGACGAAGGTGTTGACCAGCTTGTCGTCGAAGAACACGTCCACGGAGAACGGTATCCGAGTCCCCACGCTGCTCCGGTTCTTCACGGCCACTTGAAGCAGCACGTCCTGGCCGACGATCAACGGCGGATTGTGGGCCGTGTCCCCTTCGTGGAAGAGCGAGATGGGGCCGTCCGAGTCGAAGATCCATCCCGGCTGAAGGTTTGCAAGAGCGAGAGGCTGCGGCAGCACCGGGGCGGGATCGGACGTGGGGGCGGGTTTGGCCGGCACCATCCCGGTGTTCCAAATGAACACCTTCTCGAACACGTTGTTGGTCTCGTCGGACTCTTGAATGAGATTCGTGGGATCGACCACTACCTTGAGGGTATACTCCCCCGGAGTGATGGGTACGATGCCCTGCAGTCCCGACCATGCGACCCTGCTCGGGAAATCGCCCGCAATCGCACCGTTGCCCTGTCTCCAGGCCACGAGGGTATCGTCCAAGTAAAGGTCCACCCGCACGGGATGGTCAACGCTGGAAAGGCCACGATTCTGAATGGCGGAGACCACGTATGCCGGCAAATCGACCGACAGCGGCCAGTCCTCAACGTCCTCGGCATACGGGCTTGCCACAATGAGGTCGGACACGCCCCGCAGCTGGGCTACGGCAAGGTCGGGGAGACGGGTGACCGGCCTCTCCGGCGCGGGAACAGGTTTCCCCGCTTCCCAGACGACTTCCAACTCGTAGGTGTTGTCGGTCTCATCGGTCTCCGCAATAAGGTTGGTTGAGTCCAAGACCAGCTTCAGGACGTGTACGCCCGGAGCCGGGATAACGTTGGCGCTCAGGTTCGTCCAGTCGATCAGGGCGGCACTCCCCTCTCTCGCCAGTGAAATGCCCGTCCAGCGATTTATCACCACGTCATCGAAATACAGGTCGACGAAGTACCTTTCCTCAAGTGGCGTGTCTCCCGCGTTTCTGATGCCCCAGCTCACGAAGGTGTCCTCACCCACCCTCTGCGTCGTGGTCGATCCCATCCGCGGGGCATCGGCCACCACCATTGAGCCGCTCCACTCGTCAGGAGCGTACGGCACGAGGTTCACCCCACGACTTGTTGGTTGAATGGCTTGTGGTGTCGGGACCGGTGTGAATGTCGGCGCCGGAGAGGGAGTTGGCGTTGCCGTGGGCTGAGGAGTCGGAGTCGCAGTTGCGGTTGCCGTGGGCGACGGTGTGTTGGTGGGAGTCTCTGTCGGCGTGGGAGTGGGCGTAGGCGTGCTCGTCGGGGTCGGCGTAAACGTGGGCGTTGGGGTGAAAGTCGGCGTCGGCGTGGCCGTGGGCAGAGGTGTACGAGTCGGTGTCGAGGTGGACGTATCGGTCGGGATCAGTGAAGGGGTGGACGTTGCGGTCTGTTCGGATGGGGCCGTCGCCGTGGATTGCGGTTGCGGTTCCGTCTGCTGAGGCGCCGCCAGGGACACGGGTGGAGGCGGTGAATCCGGTGGGCTTTCAGGCCCGCTTTCCGGCGACCAACAGGCGGCAGCGCTACCGAACAACAGCACCGCAACACCCAAAGCCGCGAGCGGCCTATGGCACAAGGCGACCCAAGTGTTGCCCGCCGGTGTCCTCGTTCTACCCAGCAATGTACCTCGCCCGGCTACAGAATCCTGATATGAGCTTTAAACGCCTCGCCCGCGCGCGAGGTTACCGCCTCCACCTTTGCTTGACCCTCCTTCAAGCCCGTTGCTATCATGTTTGAGTTGGCATCGGTGACATGAGGCTATGTTCGTCATCGGACTTACAGGCGGCATCGGGACGGGCAAGTCGGAGGTCTCCCGGCTCCTCGGCGAGTTGGGAGCCGAGGTCATTGAGGCCGACAAGGTTGCCCACGAGGCGTATGAACTCGGAACGCCCGGATGGCGGGAGGTCGTAGAAGCGTTTGGGGAAGGTGTCCTCGACGCGGACGGAAGGATCGACCGGAAGAGGCTCGGCGGCATCGTGTTCGACGATGAGCCGGCCCGCGAGAGGCTGAATGCAATCGTCCATCCAATCGTACGGCGGCTCTTGGAGGAACGCATCGCAACACTCGAACGTGAGGGAACGCGAGTCGCCGTCATTGAGGTCCCGCTGCTCGTGGAGGCGATCAAGCAGCAGTCCCGATGGACGCGGATGCTGGACGAGATATGGGTCGTCACCGCGCCCGAAGAGCAGGCGGTCGCGCGGGTGCGTGCGAGGAGCGGGCTTGACGAGAAGGCCATCAGGGCGCGAATCGGCTCTCAGGCCACGGAGCGGGAGCGAATCGAGTTCGCCGACGCAGTCATTGACAACGGCGGCAGCCTTGAAGGACTGCGACGACAGGTAACGAACCTTTGGCGCGAGCGAGCGCCACACAACTAGGAATCAGACTACACGATGACCACCAAGACACAGACGATATACCGCAGCTACATCATTGAGGAGTACCACCTCACCGAGGAGCCGTACTACGTGCCCATCGGTGACGAGGTGGAGCTCTTCGAGGCCGCGTACCGATCGAAGATTCCCGTCCTGTTCAAGGGGCCGACCGGCTGCGGGAAGACCCGGTTCGTCGAGTACATGTCATACCGTCTCGGGCAGCCGATGACGAGGATCTCTCAGAACGACGGAGTCTCGGGAGACGGCGCTTCCAACCGCAATCTGCCCCTGGTGACCATCGCCTGTCACGAGGACCTGACGGCCAGCGACCTCGTGGGCCGTTACCTCCTGCAGGGCGAGGAGACGATCTGGATCGACGGGCCGCTTACCCGCGCGGTCAAGGCCGGCGGCATCTGCTATCTCGACGAGATAGTCGAGGCGCGCAAGGACACGACGGTGCTCATCCACCCGCTGACCGACCACCGCCGCATCCTCCCCGTGGAGAAGCGGGGCGAGCTCCTGGAGGCCGCGGACGGCTTCCTGCTGGTGATGTCCTACAACCCCGGCTACCAGAGCGCGCTAAAGGACCTGAAGCACAGCACGCGCCAACGCTTCGTCGCCATCGAGTTCGGCTATCCGCCGAAGGATACCGAGGCCGAGATCGTCGCCCATGAGTCGGGCGTTGATGAGGAAACGGCAATGGGCCTCGCCAAGCTCGGCGAGAAGGTGCGGAACCTCAAGGAGCACGGCCTCGCTGAGGGCGCAAGCACGCGCCTGCTGATATATGCCGGGAAGATGATCGCGGGAGGCATCGAGCCGCGACGGGCATGCCAGGTCGCGGTCAACTGGGCCGTTACCGACGATCACTCCCTGCAGGCCAGCGTGGATGAAGTGATCAATTCGATATTCGAGTGATTCTGCACAAAGAATCCCCGTCTTCTATGCCAACCCAAGCAATGCCAGTAACCCCGGTCGAGTCCGCAATCCGACAGGCGCTGGCGCGGCATCGCAAACGCTCGATTGACGAACCCTCCATGGCCCGCGCGGGCGTCCTGGTGCTCGTGTACCCCAAGGATGGGAAGCCGCACGTGCTGTTCAACAAGCGGAGCGAGCACGTGGATAAGCACAAGGGCGAGATCGCGTTCCCCGGCGGCGGCTGGGAGTCTAGCGACGCGACGATACTCGACACGGCCTTGCGGGAGACGTGGGAGGAGATGTCCATCGACCCGGCGGACGTGACGGTGCTGGGCGAGCTTGACGACATCGTAACGATCTCCGACTTCATAGTGACGCCCTATGTTGGCGCCATTCCCGGCGGGTACGACTTCAAGCCCAACATCGAGGTGGCCGAGGTGGTCGAGGTGCCTCTGGAGGCCATTCTGAACGGGCGAAATCTGCGCGACGACACGCGGCTCGTGAACGGGAGGGTGGAACGACGCGCGACCTATGCCCACAACGGGCATCTCATCTGGGGCGCTACCGGCATGATACTGGAAGGCTTCGTTCGCATCCTGAAGACAATCGACGACGGGGAGGACCTGTGGAAGACATAGACGCAGTCCGCCAACGAGTTCGGACGGCCCTCAAGCAGTACCCTCCGCTCACCCTTGATGAGTTCGACAAGTCGTGGCACAAGATGTCCGACCTGTTGAACTCCCAGCAGCTCTCGACATGGGCGGACATGGGCATCCGGCTGGCCGGTCAAACCGTCCGCTCGTGGGAGTCCGCCGCACAGTACTACAAGTCGAGCGTGAAGATCGTGAGCCTGATGCCCTTCAGCCGCTTCGAGGAGTGGTCGGAGTGCGGTCTGCGGCTCTGCCAGGACTCTCCGACCCTTGCGGCATGCTACTTCAACGCGAGTCACGGCACCCTGCAGAAGCTCCGGGCGCGACACGTCGAGGCCTGGGCGATGATGGGCCGCAGGCTGTACAAGGGCACCTGGAAGTCGGGCACCCTGGCCTGCAAGTTCTTCGATTCCAGTCCCAAGCTGGTGAAGTCGCTCGAAATCGAGGACCTCGACCGGTTCGTCGCGTTCCTAGAGTACGTCTCGCGCCGGTCGTACGACGTGGCGACCGACTGCATCGTCCTCGGCGAGCGCATCTTCCCCGCCTTGGGCGAGCACAATCAGGCCTTCATCTCGATGTCGTACTCGGTAGCGGAGACCGGTTGGCGGCAGGTCAAGAGCGTATTCGACGCGACCGCCCGCTCCCTGCCGCGAGTGCAGGCGAGTCAGCGCGGTCGATTCATCGCCCTTTCGGACGCGCTGCGTGAGAGCGGCGTCGGCAACCTATCGGGAGCGATGCTGGAAGTGTCCCAGGCCCTGTGGGAGCTCGATAACGAGTACCACGAGTACGTCCTTGAGATGTCGGAAGACCTCATGCAACACGCGCCGAGCGCCATCCCCGACTTCATCAAGAGCTGCCCGAAGGCGCTCGAAAGGGTGACGATCCTCCAGCTTCAGCAGTGGTACCTTGAAGGCATCCGCGTCCTCCAGCGTAACAGCGATGCAGGTATGGCCTACTTCCGCCTGGAGTCGGCCCACTCCCAGAGCGAGCTTGACGCGCTCTCGGCCAACATCGAGTTCGAGCGCATCAAAGACCTGATGGAGATGTACTGCCAAGCCCTCGCCGGGGCCGAGGTAAAGGTCGCGGCGAGCGAAGAACTGGCGGAAAAGCGCATCGGGTGGCTTGCGCCGGACTCTCCGACCACGGAGGGCTCTACCGTCTACGTCCCCGCTATCGCCGACCGGTATGAGACCAAGGAAGAGAACTTCGCGCTGTTCAAGGTCGTCTCGACACACCAGGTGGCGCGACTGGAGTTCGGCAGCTTCTGGTTCGAGTTCGATACGCCGTCTACGGTCTTCAAAGACCTGCGGCCCAGGCTCGCAAGGGAAGTACTGGAGGCCACGAAGTCGAACGGGGACGGGACGGAGTGGGTGACCGACATCCAGCGCCTCTTCGGTCTCCTAGAGGACAGAAGACTCTCGCTCGACCTGTTCACGATCATCGAGGGCGGACGGCTCGACATCCGCGTGCTCACCGAGTACCTCGGCATGAGAAAGAGCTACGCCCGCGTGCAGGGCGACGCCCTGGCGGCACGGCCTGAGATCACCCAGATGCCCGCGCGCGAGGCGATGGTCGAGTTCCTCGTGCGGGTGACGCTGCGGGCGGACGAGAGCCTTCCCACGCCCGTCGAGTACGTGGAGGAGGCGCGCAAGATCGCGTCCATCGCGCGGCGCGCCAACGCCTTCGGAACGACCGTCGAGGACACGTCGGAGGCGATGCTGCGTATCTACGCTATACTGATTCAGATACCGAATGTGCCGCTGGACGAGGACGAGTTCCAGGACCTCGACCTTGGCGACGACGCCGACGAGTCCTCGATGGAGTCGGAGGCCGAGGACGACATCATCCAGTCGCTCATGGAGGGTCTCGGCGCGGAGTCGCAGGAGAAATCGCCCGGCGAGCAGGAGTATGAGACCAGCCAGGACGTGGACTACCGCGGTGACTTCAAGCCAGAGATGGTGCAGCTTCTCGAACAGCTTCGGCTACAGAAGGGCACCGAAGGCTCCGCCGACGGCGACTCGCAGGAGATCACGCAGGAGATGCTCCAGGAGCTGATCCAGAACAGCGCGGAGCTCGACCTCGACGCGATGGAATTCGGCGAGGCCGAGGACATGACCGCCGACATGGCGCAGAACATGCTGAAAGAGGCAAGCATGACCGCGCCGTCGCACCCCGACCGGGGACAGGGGCAGTTCGTGCACGTCGACGAGGACGGCGGTCCCATCGACCCCGACGAGCCGCAGACCTTCGTCTACGACGAGTGGGACTTCCGCGCGGAGGACTACAAGCCGCGCTGGTGCGTCGTGCGCCAGAAGCAGATGAGCGAGGGCGATCCCGCCTACTACGGACAGACCCTCGCGGGCTACTCGACGCTGGTCAACCAGATACGGCGGCAGTTCGAGCTGCTCGTGCCGGAGATGTTCCGCAAGCAGCGCAAACTGGAGGACGGTGAGGAGATCGACATCGACGACGTGATCGAGGCGATGGTCGATATTCGCACCGGCTCAAGCCCCAGCGACAAGCTGTACTGGCGGCGCAACAAGGTGCAGCGCGACGTGGCGGTCGTGTTCCTGCTGGACACGAGCGCCTCGACGGCTGAGGCGGTCGACGAGTCGCGCAAGGGCGAGGACTGGGACGCTCCCGACGATCCGGTCGAGTATATGACGTGGCTGCGAACCAGACGCGGCGAGGGGATGCGCCGCTCGTACAAGCGCATCATCGACCTCGAGAAGGAGGCGTGCGTCCTCCTCATCAACGCCCTCGAGGCCGTCGGCGACCGGTACGGCATCTACGCTTTCTCTGGCTACGGTCGCGAGAACGTCGAGTTCTACACCATCAAGGACATCGAGGAGACTTTTTCGGACAGCATCAAGAGGCGCATCGACCGCGTCTCCCCCCTGCACGCCACGCGTATGGGGCCCGCCATCCGCCACGCCACGACCAAGCTGGATGCGCTTGACGCCAAGACCAAACTCCTCTTCCTCATAAGCGACGGCAGGCCGCAGGACAGGGGCTACAGCCGCGAAGGCGTGGAGAAGGAATACGCCGTCCACGACACCAAGATGGCCCTCGACGAGGCCAAGGCCAAGGACATCACCGCCTTCGCCCTCACCGTCGACAAGAACGGCCACGACTACCTCGCCACCATGTGCCAAGACATGGGTTACGAGATCCTCGACGACATCCTCCAACTCCCCCGCCGCCTGCTGTTCCTCTACCGCCGCCTGACGATGTGAGGGGAGTGGGGCATCACGCTAGGGCAGCGAGTTCCCTTGCTTCACCGAATCGAGATCCCGCCGCCGACAAATGCAATCTTCCAGTGCGTCCAATTGCAACCTTTTGCCTCGGCTAATTGCAAGATTATGGTTCGTCTGATTGCAACATTAAAAAGCGTCTAATTGCAAGGTTGTAGCGATGTCCAGCCCGTGCGAGAGCGGCATCTTCGAGTCACCTTCGGTGATGGCAGCCATCTAGGCCCCGGGTCGGTCCATGCCCAGTCCGACGTCCCGTCCCTCCAACAGGCATCGAATCGGCACGGCGAACATCCCGTCGCCGAACCCGGCACTAATCTCGCCGTCATATACCACAACCCCTGCCACGAATCGTTCGCCGGCAGCCCTCTTCAACTTCCGCAGGCCGCGAAAGTCGGACGGAGTCACGGTGGCGGCCGCCTTTACTTCCACGCCTGCCACCTCTCGCGCCCCGCGCTCAATGACGATATCGACCTCCACCTGGTCCCTGTCGCGGTAGTGGAAGAATTCCAACGGCACATCCTGGCAGACGGACTGGCGTTTCAATTCATGGAGTACGAACGATTCCAGGTACTGACCGAGCAATCCGCGATCCTGCGCGAGGGCACGTCTATTTACTCCAAGCAGGGCGCAACCAAGGCCGGTGTCCCCCATGTGGAGCTTGGGGCTCTTGACCAGTCGGCTCAACTGATTCCTGTGCCATGGTGGCAGCCGGTCGATGAGAAACAGCCGCTCCAGCAGCGCCACGTAGTCGCCGATGGTGGGCCGGCTCAGCTGGAAGGGGGATGCCATGTTGGAGAGGTTATAGAGCCGAGCGGTCTGAGAGGCTGCGGCATTGAGCAGCCGAGGCATCACGTCGAGCGCACTGATCCTCGCTATGTCGCGCACGTCTCGCTGGAGCTGTGTGTCTATGAAGTTCCGGTACCAGCTGGCCCGGCGAGAGGGCGAGCGGGCCAGTGCGGCCGGATAGCCTCCACCCGCAATACGCACCGCCAAGTCGTCCCCCATCCGATCGGTCCTCGACGTTGGGAATGTCCCACGAAACAGGTCGTCGAGGAAGTTGGGCGCCCCGCCGTGTATTTCTCCCTGAGAGAGGGGATGCAGCCGCAGGATTTCCATCCGGCCGGCCAAAGAATCGGAAAGGGTCGGCACCAGTAGCACTTGGGACGAACCGGTGAGCAGGAACCGTCCGGGAGAGCGCCTAGCATCTATTTCCTGCTTCAAGGCGGCGAAGAGGGAAGGGACGCGCTGCACCTCATCGAGGATCGCCCGTTCGCTCAAGCCGCCGACGAAACCGGCCGGATCGGACTCGGCTGCGGTGCGGGCGATATTGTCGTCAAAGTTGATGTAGTCGTATCCGCGAGGATCTCCCACGACGCGGGCCAGCGTGGTCTTGCCGGACTGCCGGGGGCCGTGGATGAGCACGGCTGGCGAGTCGGCCAGTGATTCTGCCAGAGACCGTTCGGCGTAGCGGGGATACAGTGAGGTCGTCCGCATCGTCCGATTGTAACCTTTTGCTTCGGCTAATTGCAAGGTTATGGTTCGTCCGATTGCAACCTTCAAAAGCGTCCGATTGCAAGGTTGCGACGATGTCCCGACCAAGCGTCACTCATGCGAGGGCGCGCGATTGCCTCTCACTCTCCCGCACCCCGCAAGTTCACGCCTACCCAGAGAGCACTCTATTGAGTAAAATCTCTCGCACTGAAACCAGTGGAGTCAAAGATGAATACCCCTCAGAACCTTGTCGACGCCGTCAATCGCATAAAGCCGCGAGTGATTCTGGTGCTGGACACAAACGTGATCATGAAGTTCCCCTGGCTAGACCGGTTGGGGATCGGTGCGTCAGGACCGTTTCTGCTGGTCGTTCCTATCCTCGTGGATGGTGAACTCAGGAAATTGCGTAAGGACAAGGACGAACGGACCCGAAAAAAGGCGTTACGCGCCCACTGGGTTACATCGAAGCTCTATAAGCAAGGTAATCCACCTAATCCACCTACTGGGATTGAGCTTGGAAACGATCGCTGGCTGATCACCGTGAGTGCTCCCGCGAGTGCAAGCTTTAATGTATTAGAGGACGAGCAAGCCCGAAGTGACAAAGGCAAGGTTGATGCCGCGTTGTTGAGAATGACCGCTGCCTATACCCAAGACTTCCCTGACGTATCAACGTTGTTTGTCACCGAAGAAAATGACCTCAGGCGCATCGCCGACATTACTGACGGCCTTTCTGCTTGTAAACTCTCCGAGTTGCGCTCATCGGGAACGTTTGAAAATATCTCTCGTGAGATCGGCCCCAGCAGACTGCCTGATGTCGATGAGGCCGTTGCAGCCCTTCTCGACCCCGATAACGAGCGGCAAGTACGAATCGCAATGACCCTTGAAGAACTCAGGAGCGAAAGAGACGACCTCATAGCACGCGGTTCAGGTGGTCTTACATATGACGGGAACCGATATCCGTTTCGTTGGAAATTTCCCTACAAGAACTTATCGGTCTACAACTGGCTATCGAACGATATTCCTGATAACGCTTATGTGGTTATGTCACTTGAGAATGTCGACTTTATGGGAGCGGATGAGAGACTCACAGAAGATGTAAGGCGTTATGTTTGCAGTATGCTGGAAGATGCGAATGAGTCGAACGACTTGCAGTCGCCATTAACGAAGTTTCGAATTAGCATGAATTGGCACACGGAAATGGGTTCTACCAGAGGTGGTGCACTATATGGTGGGCCATTGTCGGAGATTCAAAAGCAGAGGCTAACTCCAGAGGAAGCCGAGAAGATCGACAACCTCCGTATTCGCCACGATCGACATGTGCAATCTCTGTTCGACGGATCGGCCGAGAGCGTGGGCAGAGAATACCGGGAGGCATTTCAATTGAGTGAAGCTGACAATGAGTTATGGGGTTACGGTCCATATGAATACAACGAGCACTATTGGGACCTCGAAACCTCTCTGATAGAGTTCCTTGACGAAGCTTTAGGTGCTTGGTCGATTGGGGAGACACGAGAAGCGGAGTACACTCACACACCATTTCCATCGCTCGAAGATGATGAAGAAGCCTCCGCAGATGACGAAGAAGAGGTGGGAGAGGAAACCGAATGAAACTCCACTCCACCCTCTCCGGCGGACGCGCCACACTCGATATGCTCGACGGCCTGTCGCAGGAGTTGGCGTTCCCTGTTGAGGAATACGAGACGCGGCTCGCCGCCGTGCGGCAAGGGATGCGAGAGCGGGACATCGACGCGCTGGTGGTGCAGCACCCGCCGAATGTTTTGTATTTGACGGGGTACCAGACGTTCTCGTCGAACGCGGGCGAGTGCGTAATCGTGCCGTCGGAGGGCGATCCGACTCTGCTTGTGCCGCCGCCGGAGCTGGGAGGCGCGCTGGTCAATACGTGGCTCGACGACCGGCGCGGCTACGCTCCCGGCCGCAGTGAAGAGCAGTACATCGCCGACACGCTCATGGACAAAAAACTCGATGGCGCGCGGGTGGGCGTGGAGAAGGGCAGTCACGGCCTCCCGGCGGGGACGTACGACGGCCTCGTTGCCGCCCTTCCAGAGGCGCAGTTCGTCGACGGATCAGGCATCGTCGAGTCCGTCAAGACGGTGAAGTCGTCGCGCGAGATCGAGCACATCCGCGCTGCGGCCAAGACGACGGACGCGGGCATGGCTGCCGCAATCGACGCGGCCCGTGAGGGAGCAACCGACAACGACGTGGCGGCAGCGGCTTCACAGGTAATGGTCGCCGCGGGCAGCGAGTATATGTGCCTCTCGCCCGTCGTCACGTCGGGTAGACGTTCCGGCATCCTCCACTCTACGCACAAGCGCAACCGCCTCGAATCCGGGGACATCGTGCTACTCGAAATGGGAGGGTGCATCCACCGGTACACCGCCCCCACGATGCGGACGGTCTTCATCGGCGAGCCGCCCGCGGAGGCGAGACGCATGGCGGAGGCCTGTCTGACTGCGTTGGGTAATATTCTGAGTGCCATTCGCGCGGGCGTGACCGCCGACGAGGTGGCGCAGGCAGGCTGGGAGGGCATGAAACTGGCTGGAGATGACTTCGTCTTTCATGGCAACTTCGGCTATGCCGTCGGCGCGGGATTCCCCCCGACGTGGGCCGACGATACGGCGGCAATCATGTCCGGCATCGACACCGTTCTCCGCCCCGGCATGGTCTTCCATCACCCCGTCGCTCTCCGGCGGATGGGACGTTACGGCACAGCGTTCAGCGAGACGACGGTCGTCACCGAGGACGGCTGCGAGGTACTGACGAACTCCCCTCGCGAGATCGTCATTCGCTGAAGCCTAGGTTTGCAAACCGAATCTCCGTCAGTATTGGAACGGCGTCGGGATGGTCCCGCCGTGCCAGGGGAAGGCATAGCTGGGGTCGTTGGCGAATCGGCGCATCCCGGCCTCAATCCGAATAGACGTTGAGCGAGGAAGCCGGACCTCAAAATACTTGGAGTCCAGCGGCTGAACCTTCCCGCCAACATTGATCTCGGTAAACTGGTGTTCCCCGAATGCCCCCGCCTGAACGATGACGTTCCGCGTCTCTGTCCGGCTAAGATTCACGAGTTGAATTCCGACTCCGTCGGCCGACAGCGAGTCCACAAGTGCGCCGACGTCCTCCGGCAGGCCGGGCCGTACGAGGTCCTTGTCGAAATACCGCACGGTCGCACGGAGTAGCCCGCCGTGGTAGACGGAGTGCGGACTTCCCAGCATCGTCTGGGTCAATATCTTCGTGTACACCGGATTCGGAGGCTCCTCGTTGTCGGCGATCAGCTGGAACGCGTCCCTGTCGTCGGCCTTTAGCAGCTCATACGCTTCCACCGCCTGCTGGTACTGGGCTACCAACGCCTTTTCCGGCCAGTTGGGGTTCTTCCCGTCGTAGTACTGGAACCGGCTGTACTCGGTTTCCCAGTCCGCTCTTCGGTCGCCATGGAAGGTCACCTCGTTCCAGTCGCGCTCCTTGTCTCCCTCCCGCAGCCGGACGATGAGGTCGTAGTCCTCCTTCGACATCGACATGTGGTACACGTGGACAGGCTCGTAGACCCGCATCGAATCCGGGCCGAGCAGGACACCGTCTCCCGAACTCTCCCGAGCCCATCCGTCGGGCCCAACCCTCCTCGGCACGAGGAGGTGGCCGTCTTCGCGGGTGAACGAGTTGTCGAGGAGCATCTTGAGTTGAGAGCGCATGAGGTCTGCGTATCCGAGATCGCCGCTCAAGAGCACGGCGCACTCGGTCGCGAGCATGATCGAATGAAACATACGCGTACAGCCGTATCCGCTGTTCCAGCCGTACAGGCCGCCCCACCAGACGCCGTCCCTGTGCTCGCCGATCTTCCCGGTCGGCCCGACGTTGTCGGGGATGACACCGCCGTTCTTGCGAATGCGCTCCATCCAGACGTCCACGTACTCCAGGACCCACTTCTTGTACTTCTCCTCACCGGTGTAGAGGTACGCGTTCGTCACGAGTCCGGTGGCCGACAGGTTCGCCACGAGGTCGCCGTTCAACACGATGTGGTTGAACAGCCCGATGATCTCTTCAGCCCTCTCCGGGTCGTCCCACCAGCCGAACTCCAGGTCCTTGACGATTGGGTACAGCGAGGAACGCGAACCCATTGGGCGAGGCTTCCACACGGGGTTGTCCAGTGACGTGCCGCCGTGCAGATAGTCCTTGACCGATTCCAGCGGGGCGTCATGCCACGGCCCCTGGCTGCTGTTCATCGGCGACCGGATGACCTTGTGCACGGGATCCCAGTTCGGGGCCTCGGGATCCTCGCCGATATACATCGCGGCGAAGCGCTTGGCCCGCCTGACGTTCTCCGAGATCGTGGGATCAGCCACGCCAAAATCGTAGAACGCCATGTTGCCTTCGCCCATGTGGTGCCACTCTGCGTCTCCCGGATGGGCAAGGCTGAAATACTCGTTGTGGATACTGTACTTGAGCTCCTTCGCGGTATCGCCGTGATAGTAGTCAAGGTTGTTGATGCGGTTCCCATCGCGGTCGTCGAAGAGGCGTGTCGTGGCGTTCCAGTGCTTCAAGGCCAGATCGACAAGGTTCTCGCTTCCTCCGAGAGCATACAGAAGACACCAGTTATACGATCGCTCGTAATAATCATCCATGTCGTCCGACCAGTACCACGCTCCGCTTCGCTCGGCGTACTTCCGGCTCATCATGGGGGCGGCCTCCTCCATGAGAGCCATGAGCTTGCGTTGAAGGATCGCCCACGACGGCGGGGCCGTTATCTCCGTGGCCTCCACGCCAACCATCTTCGGCATCGATACAGTTTTCTGATTCGCCATTGTTGGGCCTCCCTGCGGTTACCCCGCGCTCGCGCCCGATTATATGCGGTCGCGTCTTGGAGGAACAAGACGCAGCAGCGTGTGTCCGCGCGGTTGAAGCGATACCGGCAATTCACTATCATGGGGCCGAGTTATCGAAATCCGATCGTGGTGAGCTTGTCGAACCATGAGCACCCGCCTCTCCCCCAACCATATTGCGGCCATCGAGCGTGAGCGTCGCATCGTCGTGAACTTCGACGCCTTCCCCTCGATGATGCACCTGCCGAGCATCGACGTCGAGCACATGAAAGCGGCCCTCTTCGAGTTTATCGACGACCCGCAGACACGTATCGACAGCGTGTGGTGGAATTTCACCGAGGGCAACGAGGCCTACTGGCCCAGCAAGATTCTCCCCTTCATCGATGCTCCCCCCTACGGCGAGTGGCAAGAGACGGGGTTCGATCCCGTCCAAACACTCATGGATGAGACGCGCCGCCGGGGACTGGAGACGTTCTTCACCTACCGCATCAACGGCTCGGACAACGACGTGCATGGCCGCGTTCCGCGGCTGGCCATGAAAGAGGATCACCCCGACTGGCTCATCCACACGTGGAACAAGACCATTGGAGACGCCACCGGGCAGCGTCTGAACGGCTACTGGAATTTCGCTGTCCAGGGAGTCCGCGGCTATAAGCTGAGCATCCTCGAGGAGGTCGCCGGGCAGTACGACTACGACGGCATGGAGATCGACTTCGCGCGGGTGAGTCCCGTTCTTCCGCCCGGCCAGCAGTGGGAGAACCGAGACGCAGTGACCGACTTCATGCGGTCGGTCAGATCAATGCTGCTCAGGGTCGGAGAGAGGCGTGGACGCCCCTGCCTCCTGGCCGCCCGCGTGCCGGAGAATCTCGTGGGCTGCCGCATGGACGGACTGGACGTGGAGACGTGGGCGCGGGAGGAACTGGTGGATATCTTCACGCTCGGGTGCCGGTCGTTCGACGTGGACGTCGCGGCGTTCAGGCGGATTACGGAGGGCGCCCAAATCAAGCTCTACCCTGTCCTGGACGACCACCACTCCACGGACGGTTACCGGTTCCCGCCAATCGAGGTCTTCCGGGGAGTCATGGCCAACTGGCTCCACCAGGGCGCCGACGGCCTCCAGACCTTCAACTTCGCCTACGCGAGGTCCGAGACCCTTGAAAAGTACGGAATGCGGGACACGTGGACGGGATGGTCGACGCACCTCCGGTTCTACCGAGAGCTCGCCGACGTCGACGCCATGAATCAAAGGAGCAAGGTCTTTGTCGCGCAGAGGCGCGGCGGCGGTCATGGCCCCTTCGTCGTTCCAAACCCCGAGGACTGGTCGACGCCGAGATGGATGTACTTCAATACGAACATGCTCGCTCCTCTGCCCGCCGAGCTCGACCCGGATGGGCGGACGGACACCCTCCTCCATGTCTACGTCGGCGAGCAGGCGCCATCCGATGCGGAGGTCACGGTACGACTGCTCCTCTCGGACGATTCCGCCGCCGACCTGCCTGATGGCGATCGTTTGCAACGCGTCCTCGTGGCAACCATCGGACATCCGGACAGTCGGTTGGAGAACGTGCCGCCCGCTATCGGTATCGAGCGGCATCTGGAACTGCGCCTGAACAACGCCCTCCTCGAGATCTCGTCGGTTGACGATGGGTGGCTGGTGTTCCAAGCGCTCCCCGCACAGCTTGCAACAGGCGAAAACCTGGTGGGTATCAAGCTGTCGGGAACTAGGCCAGGAGCGCAGGGCCGGGTAACGATCGAGAAGCTGGAAATACACGTAAACAGGCAGTCCGGCGCGGAGTGAGAACCGGGCGGGATAAGTGCCCCTTGTTGACGGGCTGATGGGATGAGTGTTAACTTGCAATTCAACAACTTGGGACGTCCGTACGCCTTTGTAGATTTACGAGGAGGACTGGAACCATGCAGTTGGTGAGAAAGATCATAGCGGCTTATCTCGTGATCGTCGGCCTTGCGGTGTTTCTGAACCTCATGGCCACGCCGCTGTACCACGACGGATCGGACGACTACCAAATCTGGAAGATACTGAACTGGTTCATGGCCGTCGCGGTAATCATCGTGCTGGTCGTGGGATGCCTGCGAAAGCGCGCCCTCGACAACATGGACGACGTGAGCGTGATCGATCACCTGCGCGGGAGCTTCGTGTTCTACGGCGCCATCGTCCTGACCATGCTGTTCTTCTGGGAGTGGTTCTGGACGCTGAACCCCGGCAGCGAGACGAATGTTGATGCGGTCACGTCGCACATGATCTATTTCCCGCTGGTGGACTCACTGTTCACGGTCCTGGCGATCGTCGTCGGACGCCGGATGTGGAGCGCGGGTGACGGCTCGGCAGAATTAGAGGACTCGCGTCCGGCGGATTGAAGCGGCTTTGCTAATTCACTATCATGGGGCCAAGGCCCATGATCAATCCCGAACTCATCCGTGATCTCACCGCCATCGTCGGCGAATCGAACGTGGTGCACAAGCCCGAGGACCTGATCGTCTTCGAGTACGACGGCTCGGTGGACCGCGCGCTGCCGACGGTCGTCGTGCTGCCCCGAACGACGGACGAGGTCTCCGGCGTGGTCAAGACGGCGGGAGCGCACGGCGTTCCGGTCGTGGCGCGTGGAGCGGGCACGGGCCTGAGCGGCGGGGCGATTGCCGAGCACGGCGGCATTGTCGTAGCACTCACCCGCATGACCGGCATCCTGGAGATTGACGAGGTCAACCGGCTGGCCGTCGTGGAGCCGGGCGTCGTCAACATCGACCTCTCGGTGGCGGCGAGCAAGTACGGCCTCTACTACGCGCCCGATCCTTCCAGCCAGAAAGCGTGCACCATCGGCGGCAACGTGGCCGAAAATTCCGGCGGTCCCCACTGCCTGGCATACGGCGTCACGACCAATCACGTGCTCGGCATGGAGGTCGTGCTGGCCGACGGGTCGGTGCACTGGTTCGGCGGGAAGACGCGAGAGGTGCCGGGCTACGACCTGCGCGGCATCATGATCGGCTCGGAGGGCACGCTCGGCATCGTCACGAAGGTAGTCGTGCGCCTGCTGAAATCGCCTGAGTCTGTCAAGACCCTACTAGCCATGTTCAAGACGGTGGAGGACGCAAGCTCTGCCGTGTCGGGCATCATAGGAGCGGGGATCGTTCCGGCGGCAATCGAGATGATGGACGCAATGTGCATCCGGGCGGCGGAAGCGTCGATGAACGCCGGTTACCCGGAGGAGGCCGGAGCCGTGTTGCTCGTCGAGGTGGACGGCCTGCGTGAAGAGGTCGAGGAGGAGGCGGAGGAGATCGTCAACGTCTGCCGGACGTACGAGCCGATGGAGATTCTCACGGCAACGAGCAGCGAGGAGCGAGAGAGGCTCTGGGCTGCCAGAAAAGGCGTCATCGGGGCGCTCGGCTGGCTCGCGCCCAACTACTACCTTGTGGACGGCACGGTGCCCCGGACGAAGCTCATGGAGGTGCTTAGAGAGGTGGAGAAGGTCGCAGAGGAGTCCGGCCTGCCCATCGCCAATCTGCTCCACGCCGGAGACGGGAACCTGCACCCGCTCATTCTGTTTGACGAGCGCAAGCCCGGCGACACCGACAGGGCGTTGGAAGCAGGGGGCAAGATACTGGAGATATGCCTCGACGCAGGCGGCGTCCTGTCGGGAGAACACGGCATCGGCTTGGAGAAGCAGGAGTACATGCCGCTCATGTTCTCGCAAGAGGACATGGACGCCATGGCGCAGCTCAAGCCCGCCTTCGGGTCGGGTGAGACGTTCAACCCCGGCAAGATCTTCCCAACGGGCGCTTCTCACGGCGCGCGACATCCTGAGGGCGGGTTCGCCAAGACGGCGGCCAACGCCTTCGTATGAGCAACGCATCCGTGTCCGCGAACCCCGCACGGCTCCAGGAAGCCACCGAATCGCTGCGTTCGCTGTCTATCAAGACGCTCCCAACGAGTGAATTCGCCGTCGATGGGAAAACCCCGGGAGTCGTGGCGCGCCCAACTTCACCCCAAGAGATATCGGAGTCGATGTCCATAGCGGCTGAACACCGCCTGACCGTCTCGCCGTTGGGCGGCAGAACGCGCACCGGCCTGGGGAACGTGCCCGAATCGCTCGATATCGCCATCGACGTGACCGCCGTCGACCAGGTGCTCGCGCACAACGCCGCCGACCTGACGGCGACCGTCGAGGCGGGCATCACCGTCTCGCGACTCCAGGAAGTTTTGGCCGAGCACGGGCAGTTCCTGGCAATCGATCCTCCCCTGCCCGACCGCGCCACCATCGGTGGGACTCTCGCCGTCGGGTGGAGCGGCCCCGCGACATGGCAGAACTGGAGCCCGCGCGACATCGTCATCGGCATGAGAACCGTGCAGGCTGACGGGACGATCACCAAGACCGGCGGGCAGGTCGTCAAGAACGTCAGCGGCTACGACATGGCGCGGATGCACATCGGAGCGCTGGGTACGCTCGGCGTCATCGTGGAGGTGTCGTTCAAGCTCACGCCGCTCCCTGCCCGGCAGGCGACCATCATGGCAACGTTCGACTCGGACGAGAACTGCCTCGACGCCGCGCTGGCGGTTTTCGGAAGCAGTCTCACGCCTCTGGCAATTTCCACACTGCACGGGCAGCAGCCAAGTGCGGGAGGACGTGGCACGGGTGAAGCACGACCCTCCCTCTTGGTCCGAGTCGGAGGACGGGCGAGAAGCGTTCGGCGGCAGACCGACGACGTTGCATCGATCCTTCGGCGCTCCGGCCCCATCTCCGATGCGGTGATCGACGGCGATGAGGCGGCGATTATGTGGAGACAGATTGGAGACATCGGATGGGCCGACGAGACCTCCCCAGTCGCGGGGATAAGGGCCTCGGTTCTCCCGGCGGACATTCCCCGTGCACTCAATTCGCTATCTGATATGGGGAAAAATTCCGGCCTGAGGTGGAGGGCCACCACGCAGACTTCGCAGGGCGTTATAGACATTCACTGGCTCAACGTCGAGGGCGAGTCCTCGACCGAGCAGGTGAATACCGCGATCTCCAAGACCATCAATGCTGTACGGAGAGTGGGAGGGACGACGGTCGTAACCCACGCTCCAGCTCCCATCAAGGAAACCCTCGACATGTGGGGGGAGCCGACATCGGCCATCGACACGATGCGAAATCTCAAACGGCAGTACGACCCGCACCGCCTCCTCAATCCCGGCCGGTTCATGGGTGGCATCTGATGGCGTGGACTGAGCCGACGGTTGCGCATCCGGGTTTCTCCTCCCCTGACGGTCCGCGAGAGGAGGATATGTACAAGTGCGTCCACTGCGGATTCTGCCTCCAGGCCTGCCCGACATATCTCGAAACCGGCCTGGAGACCGAGTCGCCGAGGGGCCGTATCGCGCTGATGAAGGCCGTGAACGAGGGCCGCATCGGAATAACTCCCGACGTGTACCGCCACTGGGACCTGTGCATCCAGTGCCGCGCGTGCGAGGTAGCGTGTCCGTCCGGCGTTCCGTACGGCAACCTGATCGAAGCGACGATGAGCGAGGTTGAGCCGCGCCGGAAGAAGGGGCTTCTTGCCCGTGCAGTGGGAAACTTCGTCCTGAACTCGATCATCCCCAGGCAAGGCCGTCTCGAACTCGTGGCGAGCTTGCTCAGGCTCTATCATTGGAGCGGGATGCAGTCAATCGTCAGAAAAACGAAGATATTGTCCGCTCTGGCACCGGGTCTAGCGGAGTTGGAGATGTCCGCGCCAACGGTGTCGAAGCGGCGGTTCCGGGCACGAGGGCAGGTCTTTCCGGCGAAAGGGGAACTACGGGCAAGAGTGGCAATACTGTCCGGGTGCGTGATGCCGCTGATGCACGGGCCGGAGATGGACGCCGCTGTGCGCGTGCTGACGCGGAACGGGTGCGAGGTCGAGGTCACCGAGGGCCAGGGTTGCTGCGGCGCCATTCACAGCCACGTCGGCGATCTCGACCGGGCGAGAGAGCTTGCCCGAAGGAACATCGACGCCTTCGAGGCGCGGGGCGTTGACGCCGTCATCGTCGCCTCTGCCGGCTGCGGCGCGAGGATGAAGGAGTACGGTCACCTGCTGGAAAGCGATCCCGATTACGCCGAGCGTGCTGCGAAGTTTAGCGCGACGGTCAAGGATATCCACGAGTTTCTCGTTGACCTGCCCTTTACTCCCCCGGCGGGAAGGGTCGACAAGCGGGTGACCTACCAGGACTCGTGCCACCTCGCCAACGCCCAGCGGATCACGGACGCGCCGAGGGAGATTCTGACCTCGATTCCGGGCGTGGAACTGGTCGAGATGGAGCGTTCGGACGTGTGCTGCGGCGCGGGTGGGACGTACACGATCACGGAAAGGGAGTTTTCCCTAAGGGTGCTCGATTCCAAGATGCGCAACGTCGGTCGAACGAATGCCGACGTGCTCGCGACGGCAAATCCGGGCTGCGTGCTGCAACTGCAATACGGTGCTCAACGGTACGGCCCGCCGGTTGAGGTTGCGTATGTAACCGATCTGCTGGACGAGGCGTACCGGCGGGAGGACGGCTAACCGGTGGAACTGGGACTGTCGGGAAAGGTCGCGCTGATTACCGGAGGCAGCGACGGGCTCGGTAAGGCGACCACCATAGCGATGGGGCACGAGGGCGTCAAGGTCGCCATTTGCGCCCGAAACCCGGAGCGTCTTGGTCGGGCCGCGGACGAGATTCTCTGCCTGACAGGCAGCGAGGTCCTAGCCGTACCCGCGGACGTGCGGGACCAACATCAGATCGAGTGGCTCTTCGAGGAGACCTTGCGCAGGTTCGAGCGGCTCGACATCCTGGTGAACAATGCCGGCGAGTCGGCGGGCGGACCGCTGCTCGATATGGACGACGCCATCTGGCAGGGCGATCTCGACACAAAGCTGTTCGGAGCGCTGAGGTGCTCGCGGCTGGCAATACCGCACATGATCGAAGCGGGCGGTGGGCGGATCATCAACGTGACGAGCATCGGTGGCAAGCAGCCGGAAGCGGCTACCGTACCCACGACGGTGTCCCGCGCGGCGGGCATTGCGCTAACTAAGGCGATGTCGCGGGAGTTCGCGCCGCATGGCATACTGGTCAACACGGTCTGCATCGGCCTCGCGCGCAGCGGACAGTTCCGGCGCGAGTGGGAGGCGCTTCAAGCCGAGGGAACCGACCTGACGGAGGACGAGTTCTACGCGCGGCAGGGGGCAGGCGTTCCTTTGGGACGAATCGGAACAGCCGAGGAGGTCGCGGACCTCATCACGTTCCTCGCCTCCGACCGTGCCAGCTTCATCACCGGAGCAGCGATCAACGTTGACGGGGGCGAGTCCGCCGTCGTCTGAGGGATTCGACCTGGGCGATGGCGTTCTTCAGCCACGGACGCGCGTCGTCGGTAGCGAGAACCTCATCCGCCGTCATCCACAGGATTTCTGCGACCTCGCCGGGATCGGCAATTTGAGGTTCCCCTTTGCAGTATTCTCCCATGAACAACACGTCCACCACCGGAGTCCCGTCGTTCATGGAGAAAGATACGCTTCGGACGTACTCCAACTCGGAAGACACGGTGATCCCCGTCTCTTCTAGGACTTCGCGGCGAACGGTGGTCTCAAGGATGTCGGCAGGACCGTCCTCGACCTCAACCTTGCCGCCGGGGAAGGCGAGCACGCCGGGGGCATGTTTGACACCCTCACCTCTGACGATCATCAAGATACAATCGTGTTGAAGGACGGCGCATTGCGTGTTCACGATAAACAACTCGCGGTCATCGGCCATAGTCTGCACCGTCCTTTTTATCCCGGCTTGTACGCCTCAAAGCGAATTCGCCAGTAGTCTGCCGTCCACGTGCCGTCAGTGTACAGCGTCGACCGCGTGGCCTTCTCGACGTGGGTGACAACCTGTTCACGCTGTTCGGGTGAAAGCGGGGCCAGATAGTCCCAACCGAACATGCGGAGCCACCTCCTCATTCCCTCACCGCCGCCGTCAAGGGGTGTCGGCCTCTCGAAGTGATCTGAGTACACGACGCGGAAGTCGCGGCTTTCCAAGAGAGAAGCGTACTCGTCGAGTGGCGGAAAGTATTTTTGGGGCCTGTAGACTTCGGTGCCGTCTCGCTCCAGCGTGTCGAGGGCCTGTCCGACGGCGGTCATGATGGTCCTGATGTTGTTCTCGCCTCCGAACTCGGCGACGAACCTTCCGTCCGGCTTCAGAGCACGCCAAACCGACTCGACGACAGCCTCCGGGGGGCGGACCCAGTGGAGCACCGCGTTGGAGAATACGGCGTCGAACTCGCCGTCGAAGGGCAGAGAGCGGGCATCCGCGACCTCGAATCGGATGTTGGGGTAGTTTTTAGAGGCCACCCTCACCATGTCTTCGGACGAGTCGATGCCGACGACCTCCGCGCCCGATTCTGCGATTAGAGAGGTCAGGTGACCGGTGCCGCATCCAAGATCGAGGATACGCTCACCGGGCGCGGGAGCGAGAAGCTCGACAACCCCCCTACCCCGCTCCCATACGAACGAGTGGGCGCTGTCGTACCGGCTCGCGTCCCATTTCCGCTCCGTCATCCCACGTCGCCGACCTGACCGCGCTGCCGGAGGGCGTGATCGACGAGCACGAGGGCCATCATCGCCTCAACCATCGGCACGGCGCGAGGGAGGACGCACGGATCATGCCTCCCCCTGCCCGACAGCTCCGTCGGGTTGCCGTCCTCGTCTACGGTCTCCTGCGGCATCATGATGGTCGCGACCGGCTTGAACGCGGCGCGAATGACGATGCTCTCACCGTTGGAGATGCCGCCCTGAATGCCGCCAGAGTTGTTCGTGCGGGTCCTTATCCGCCCGGCCTCGTTGTAGAACGGGTCGTTGTGCGTCGAGCCGGTCATCGCTATGCCGCCAAACCCCGACCCGACCTCGAATCCCTTGCAGGCGGGCAGCGAGAGGACTCCCCTGCCGAGCTCGGCCTCCAGCTTGTCGAACACCGGCTCTCCCAGTCCCGGCGGGACGTTGCGCGCCACGGCCTCGACAACGCCTCCGAGGGTGTCGCCGGCCTTCCGCGCTTCGTCGATGCGCTCGATCATGCGCTCGGCTATATCGGGGTCGGGACAGCGCACGATGGTGGACTCGACATCGGCCATTGACACGCTCTCGGGGTCCACGTCGGCCACCATGTCGGAGACCTGCTTGACGTAGCCGACGATCCCGACGCCGAACTCCTGCGCGAGTATCTTCTTAGCGATGGCGCCCGCTGCCACCCTCCCGATGGTCTCCCGCGCGCTGGCGCGTCCTCCACCCTTCCAGTTGCGGATGCCGTACTTGGCCTGATAGGTGAAGTCGGCGTGGGAAGGGCGGAACTTCGTCCGCATGTGCTCGTAGTCCTTGGAGCGCTGGTCGGTGTTCCAGACGCCAATCATGATCGGGGTGCCGAGCGATTTCCCCTTGAACACGCCCGACAGGATCTGCGCCTCGTCGGACTCTCGTCGCTGGGTGGTGATGCGGCTCTGGCCGGGTCGGCGCCGAGCAAGCTCCTTCTGAATGTCCGCGATGTCGATCTCGACTTGCGGCGGACACCCGTCCACGACCACTCCCACCGCGTCGCCGTGCGATTCCCCCCACGTGGTGATGCGGAACATCTTCCCAAACGTATTTGCCATGCTCGCGCCCCCGGAGAGGAGTGTCGTACCCCATGCTACCATCACCAAGCGGCCGTGTGGTACGATTCACTCAACAGGCGTCCGTTCGACGGGTACACTAGGGCCCGGGTTGAACACCTGCGAGCGCCTTTCTTCCCCGGAAGAATGAGTGCCACTCGCAGCCCGGGCCCCGTCGGACTCTGGGGCGTCTCTCCACCTTGTCCGTCGTCCCTGATTCACGTCGCAGACGAGGTGGCGACGATGCTGTGCGAGTCGGATGAGATCATGGCGGCGGTTCGCGTGGGAATTCACCACAGAGGGCCCAGAGATCGCGGAGGAGAATGAGAAATGAGTATCCAGGAGTTGACGGAGGAGCTTCGCAAGGCACAGCAGGAGGTCGTTGCTTCTTTGGCAGGCGCGACCGAGCGGGAACTGCACACGGCCCCGGAGCCGGGAGAGTGGACGGCGTCGGAGGTGGCGGCCCACGTCATCGAGATGCAGGCCATGTGGATGGAGAAGATCGCCAACGCCGACAGTGAGCCGGACCTGGCGCGTTCCCACAGCGAGATAGAACGTCGGACGGCCTCCGTCGAGGCGCATAGCGGGGATGACCTCAAAACGGTTACCCGGCGGCTCGGCGAGTCCTGCGAGCGGACGCTGGAGATTCTCGGAGGCATGTCGCCGTCCGACCTCGAACGCCCGGTGACCTACGGGCACGGCGCGGCATCGGGGATAGCGATCGAGGCCGCCCGCTCGCTGGTGATCTCTCACCTCTCGGAGCACGCGCAGCAGATCGTGGAGACGAGGCGGGCCGTCGGAGACGGATAGGCGAGATCGAGTTACCGCCGATTGAGGTGCTCAACGACCGCTTCGGCAAGCGCACCGATGCTCCGGCGGGTGACGGTTATGACACGGGCGTCGCCCTTGCTCTCAAAGTGCGACGACACCCGATGGTCGAGCACGGTACTGCCCCAGATAACGATGATTTCCGCCCATCGGCGGTTGTGACGGAAGTAGCGGTCGTCCTTCGACCTCGTGCCGTCTACGAACCGCCATTCGACTCCGGGCGGCGACTTCTCGCGTATCTCCCGAGTCTTTGCCTCGGTACCACCGACGACGAGAACCCTGCTCACGTTGGCGTCGGCCAGCGCCGAGGCCATAGACGTGAGCGAACTGCGATCCTTCGAGCCGCCGCAGATCGTGCAGTGGGCCTGGTCCACGAGCAAGCTTGGGCTTGCTTCGGCCTGCCTGCGGCAATCGCCGTTGCCGCAATGCCAGAGAAAAGCCGCTTCGAGGGCCTCGCGGGCCCGGTCGACCTTCTCCGACGCGATGTTGGTGCGATTGGGTCGTGAGGAGATAATCCCTGCCCGCGACAGGGCCTCGCGCGCGGACTTCTGCGCGCCGGGCGCGGTGATGCCGAAGTCCTTGAACATTCGCGTGATTGAGATATCGGGCAAAGCTAGGTGCCGAAGCGCACCTCAGCGACGGGGTCGCTGTACTCGACGCCCTTGGTGGCCCAGAAGATCGTGGCTATCTCGTCGACGGCGGCCACGAGGTTCTCGGCGGCCTCTCTGTCGACGCCCTGCTTGTTGGTCGAGGCGAGCTTGGTCGCGTTCCAGACCTTCATGGGCAGGTCGGGATGGGCCTCAAGGTGCTCAGGCTTGAAGTAGTCGTTGCTGAGAATGTTGAGCTCGCGCTTGCAGAGCTCCGCGTGCTCTTCCTTGACGACCACGTAGCGGGAGAACGAATTGCCTCCCTCGATGCTCATATCATCTGCGTCCATGGCTTGGATGCGCACGACCATCTTCAGCACGGTCTGGGCGGCGATCTTGGCGGCGATGGGATCGTAGATGCCGCACGGGATATCGCAGTGGGCGTGGACTTCACGGGTGGTCATAAGACGTTTTAGTGTCTGGATCATGGCGGGGAATCGTCCTCCATAGTCTGATGTTTTGGCACGGGGAAGGGTATCAAGATGGCGATGGAGGCGCAAGGCGGGGGTGCTGCGTTGGACAGGGTGCGGGGCCGTTGGATAGCATGGGCGGGCGATGGCCGAATACGAGGACGTCAACTACTGCCAGCGGTGCGGGCACCCTCTTGAGCAGCGAACGTTCGAGGGGAAACCGAGGCCGACGTGTCCCAGCTGCGGGTTCATCGTATTCCTCGATCCCAAGGTCGCGGTCGTCGTGCTGGTCTCGGAAGGCGACAGGCTGCTGTTCGTTCAAAGGGGCGCTGAACCGCAGATCGGCAAGTGGTGCTTTCCGGGCGGGTACGTAGACCGGGGCGAGCAGGTCGAGGCGGCGGCGCGGCGCGAGGTGCGTGAGGAAACGGGCCTGGAGGTGGAGATTACCGGGCTGATCGGAGTCTATTCGTTGCCGTCGAATCCGGTTATCGTTGCCGCGTATTCCGGCAAGATAGCGGGCGGACGGCTGGTCGCGGGTACGGATGCCGAAGAAGCGGGCTGGTTCGAGGTCGGCACCCTACCTGAACTGGCGTTTCCCCACAACGTGAAGATCATCGAGGACTGGGAGGCGAGTCTCTAATTC
Organism: Dehalococcoidia bacterium; assembly: GCA_963665745.1. GTDB lineage: Bacteria > Chloroflexota > Dehalococcoidia > Lucifugimonadales > VXLM01 > VXLM01. The sequence continues at coordinate 270,520 of OY762443.1, forward strand.
CGGCCGCTATCTTCTTCCGATGTCGGTGAAGCGGGCGGAGGCGAATACGGTGTGGTCTTGCGGGCGGTGGTGATGAAGCCGGTGTGACCGATCATCCGGTGGTCGGGACGGACGCTGCGGCCACGGACCGACCACGTGCGCATGAAGATCTCCGTCGTCTCGATCATGCCGAAGGTATTGGCGTCCTCCAAAGCCATGACGAGCTCGTGGACCTGGAGGACGGTCGGGAGGAAGCACAGGATAACCCCACCCGGCACGAGCGCGTCGACGGCGTGCGGAACGACGTGCCACGGTTCCGGGAGGTCCAGGACGATGCGGTCGAGGTCGGTCTCCGGGATGCGTTCGGAAACATCGCCGTTCCTGAAGGTCACGTGCGGGTGTTCGGGCATGATGGCGGCCAGGTTCGCCTGGGCGCGGCGGGTCATGTCCTCTCGAATGTCGTAGGTGTAGACCTTGCCCTGCTCGCCGACGGCGCGGGCGAGAGCTATCGTCAAGGCTCCCGAGCCGGTGCCGGCCTCCAGCACGCGGGCGCCGGGGAAGATGTCGCCGTAGGTGATGATGGCTCCGATGTCCTTCGGGTATACGACGGTGGCGACTCGCGGCATGATCCGAATGTAGTCGGCCATGCCGGGCTTGACGACGATGAGCGCGTGGCCCTTCGATGTCCAGATGCGGACTCCCTCAGGTTCGCCGATGATGTCGTCGTGATGGAAGGTGCCGAGGTGGTTTTGGTCGTCCTTGTCGATCTTGAGCGTGACGAGGTAGCGCCGACCACGCCGGTCGAGGATGAGGGCCTGGTCACCCTCGTGGAAGATGTATCGTGGGTGTGTGGACATGGTGGAAGGACGCTCCTTCAAGTTCGAGCACGCCGACTCGCCTCAGGACCTCATACGCTTCGTTTGCGCGGGCCTCGCCGGCATCCGGGTTGGGAGGACGGACGTCGGAGTTTTCGATGACTCCCATGTACTTGAGGATGTACTTGCACACCGAGTAGGCGTGAGGGTCGAAGGTGCAGTAGTTCAGGATGGGCACGAGCACGCCGTAGTAGAGGTCGCGCGCCTCGTCCCAGCGTTCCTGCTTGACGAGATCGTGCAGCCTGACCTCGTGTTCCGGGACGAGGGTGGCGCTGCCTGAAATCACTCCGTCCGCCCCCATTTGGTATGCAAGTAGGCTCATGAGGTCCCACCCGCACAGGACGGGGATATCGAGCAGCCGTTTGGCCTCGTAGTTCTTGTCGGGAATGCCGCTGATCTTGAGGGCGATGATGTTCTCGGTCTGCTGCGTGAGGGGCAAAATGTCGTCGCGGATGGAGACTTCGCCGCGCAGACCCTGGTCGTAGAGCATGACGGGGACGACGTCGGCAAGGCGCAGGAAGTAGTCGTGGGTATCACCGTCGATAGGAGGACGTGACATGACGTAATCCGCACCAGTATCGGCGGCGATACGTCCCACGGCCAGCCCGTCATCGAATGTGGCGTTGATGATGCCGACCCCGACCGGAACTGCGCCGTTCACGTACTCGACCACGGCCCGCACCGTGTCCCTGCGCTCGTCCATGGTGTAGGTGTCGTACTCCCCAATCTTGCCCTGCACCACGACGCTTGTCGCTCCGGCCTCGATAACGCGGTCGATCTGACGGAATATGCCGTGAACGTCGATTTCGTTCGACGCCGTGTACGGGGTCATGAGCAGCGTGTTTACGCCGTCGAGTCGTTTCATTCGAGCGGTGTCCTGAAGGGAGTGGGCGGTCTATTTCGTACGCTGGGATTGTAGGCGCGGGCGGGTGAAATCGCAAGCCAACAGTGAACGTCACTACACGGCGACGCGCGCCCAGCGAATATCTAGGAATTCGCCGTCTCCGGCGTAGAAGACGACGAGGACCTCGCCGTTGGGAAGCAGGACGCCGCGAGGATGGCCGAATCTCCAGGCCATCATGTCGTCCCACAGCTCGCGCTGCGATCGCTTTCCATGCGCGCCGGACTCAATGCCCTCGGCGCTGTGGTAGACGGTCAACTGCGGCGCGGCATCCCACGTCTTGCCGAAGTCGTCACTGAGGGATGCGCCGATGCCATTGATCTTCCGGCGGTCGGGATAGACGAAGAGGACGCGGTCGCCTCCGAGCGGTATCGGCATACAGTGCTGGCCGGAGACGCCCGTGCCGACCGGCTCGGTCCACGACATGCCGTCGGGGGAACCCCAGGCAATGTGGATGTCGACGTCGGTGGCCAGAGTCGGATCGTGCGTCCAGTACGTGCCGGCGAATCTCCCCGTTTCGGGATGCTTCGCTATTCGCACGTCCCAGTAGTATTTTCCTCCGGTCGGGTGCTTGGCCATGGTCGCGAATTCGGGCCACGTTCTGCCGCCGTCGAGGGAGAGGCGGAGGTATGCGCCCTGATCGGGCGGGCCGTCGTCGTGGAACTCCTTCCATGTCTCGTAAGGCTGGGCGAGAACGCCGTTCGGCAGAGAAATGACCGCCTCCGTCACGGGGGATGCGCCAAGATGTGGTCGAACGTCCATCCAGCGGCGTGGACCCCACGTTCGACCGCCGTCGGTGGAGGTCGTGTGGTATATGCGCATGGGCAATATCCCCTGATTGCGCCGATTGACGAACGGGTGGGTTGGATCGGAGCGGTCGACCCACAGGCCGGTGGCCGTGAGTGCTCCCGGCCGGGTCTCGACTATGGAGAACGTCTTGACCTCGCCGGGAGTACCATCCTCCCAATCGCCCTTGCCATAGCCGTCGTACACGAGAGTCCACGTTCCGTCGAGACCGTTCCCCGCGTAGAGGAGGATGTGACCGTCAACAGAGTCGTGCTCGCTCCCGGCCCGAAACGTGACGAGAACCGTACCGTCTGCGGTGAGAGCGATGTCGGTAAACGCGGTCGAGCGTTGATGTCGGGGCGCTTGACGAGCGTCGTGGACAAGGCCTGATGCTGTGACGTGCATAGCGGTTTATATCCTGCGAGATATTGGGAATGCTGGGAGTAGACTATACCAAGTCGGAAGTGTACCGACACGTGTGTCGCCCTCCTCCGTCCGGCAACCACAAGGGTCGCCCCTACGGGGTAACGCAGTGCCAATGACGGACTGTGGTGGCATCAGAACCCGGCGAGGCGTCCTTGAACGGGTCGGTCTTCAGAGTCGTCGGCGTGGTGGTCGAAGCCGGAGACGCCCACGCCGATGAGGCGGAATTGGCGTCCCGAATGAAGTTCACGTTCCAAGAGCGAGGAGGCGATGGCGGAAATCACGTCGGCGGAATCCACCGGTTCCGTGAGAGACCTCTGGCGGGTGAAGGTCGTGTAATCGGAGAGGCGGAGCTTGAGCTTGACGGTTCGGCCCTGCAGGTCCGCGCCGGCGAGCTGACTCGCGACCCGCTGGCTGAGGCGGGCGATAAGCTCGTTCAGCATATCGGGACTGCCGGTATCTTGAGGGAGGGTCGTTTCGGCGCTAACCGACTTGGTCTCACGCGAGATGACGACAGGACGGTCGTCGTGGCCGAGAGCGAGCCCGCGCATTACCGGCCCGTTCTTCCCGAACCACGCGGCAAACCAGTCCTCAGACATCCGGGCGAGGTCGCCGATGGTCTCGATGCCTTCGGAAACCAGCCGCTCCGACGCCTTCGGGCCGATGCCCCAGAGCTTGCGGACCGGCAGGGGCGCGAGAAAGTCGCGCTCCGTTCCAGGCGGAACTACGGTCAGGCCGTCCGGCTTGTCCATGTCGGAAGCGATCTTGGCAACCGACTTGCTTGTAGCAACGCCCACGGAGATGGTGAGTCCGATCTCGTCGGCGACCCTTCGCCTGAGACCGGCGGCGATGTTCTCCGGCGTTACGTCCGGGCCGACACGGTCGGTTACGTCGAGGAAAGCCTCGTCCAGAGACAGCGGTTCGATGAGGTCCGTAATGTCTCGGAATATCTCCATGACCTGAGAGGAGGCTTCGTGGTAGCGGTCGAACCGAGGAGAAACTCGAACAGCCTGAGGACAGCGCTGCATGGCAGTGTGCATCGGCATGGCCGAGCGGACGCCGAACGCCCGCGCCTCGTATGACGCCGCAGCGACGACACCCCGTGTGGTCGGACTGCCTCCGACGACCACGGGCTTGCCCCTCAGCTCAGGATTATCGAGCTGTTCGACCGAGGCGTAGAACGCGTCGAGATCGGCGTGAAGGATGTGGCGCATGGCGGCCTACTGTTGGGACGAATTGCGTAGTTAGAAAGAATAGACCGTGCGTTCTAGTCTGTCAAGTCGGTTATCTAAGTTGGGAATATGACCAGACCTTTAACGGAATTTGTCTCAAAATTGTAATGTCAGGGACGGTTGAAAGTGCGGTTTGTGATGTATACTCCGTGAAGCTACCGAACGGACATGAACTTCAGCTATAGCCTTCAAACTTTCCGCGGAGACGTCTTTGGCGGCATCACCGCAGCGGTGGTGGGGCTGCCGGTAGCATTGGCCTTCGGCGTAGCGTCGGGACTCGGCGCGGTCGCCGGGATATACGGGGCAATCGCAGTAGGTTTCTTCGCCGCGGTATTCGGTGGTACTCGGTCTCAAATATCGGGTCCGACGGGTCCAATGGCCGTTGCCATGGCGGTCGTCGTCGCGGCCAACGCGGAGAACATCGCCGAGGCGTTCACCATCGTCATCATGGCGGGGTTCATTCAGATCCTCCTCGGTGTACTCAGAATCGGACGATTCGTTGCCTACACGCCGTACTCGGTGATATCCGGGTTCATGTCGGGCATCGGCGTCATCATCATCCTGCTGCAGACGCTGCCGTTCCTTGGGGAAAAGGTCGCGGAGGGTGGGCCTTTGGGCGCGGTCAAGTCGTGGCCGGACGTGATACCGAACGTCAACTTCAGCGCGCTCGCCATCGCAGCAGTGACGCTCGCCGTTGGAGTGCTCTGGCCGAACAGGCTCAGACAATACCTCCCACCTACCCTTGCGGCCCTTCTCGCCGGGACGCTCCTCAGCGTCTTCTGGCTTACCGACACGCCGGTCATCGGCAACGTACCGACGGGATTGCCGGATATTCGGCTGCCTGAACTCTCGGTAGGCGCTCTGGCGAGGGCGGTACAGCCTGCGCTGATCATTGCGCTTCTGGGTTCCATCGACAGTCTGCTCACCTCACTTGTCGCGGACTCGATGACTCGAACCCGGCACAACCCGAACCGGGAGCTGATCGGACAGGGCATCGGCAACATGGCCGCCGGGTTCATCGGAGGACTGCCCGGAGCCGGGGCCACGATGGGCACGGTGGTGAACATCCGCGCAGGGGGAAGCACGCAGGTTTCGGGGGTCCTGCGAGCCCTCATCCTGCTGGCGCTGGTCTTGGGGCTGGGTCGATACGTGGAGTCGATTCCCCATGCCGCTCTCGCCGGCATCCTGATGAAGGTGGGTTGGGACATCATCGACTGGCGTTTCTTGACCCGCGTCCACCGCGTACAGCGGGAACACCTGCTCGTCATGGTAATTACACTCCTGCTCACCGTATTCCTCGACCTGGTTACCGCCGTCGCCATCGGCCTGATCGCCGCGGGAATGGCCAGCGCTCGCCTCTGGGAACGCCTCGAGCTGGACAGCGTCATCTCCGTACCGCTGCTGGACCGAAACTTCCTGTACGAAAAGAGCGAATTTGAAGGCTTCGACCTCGACGCCGAGGACGGGGAGGACGAGGAGGATGAGTTCTCCGCGCGCGTCGGTATGGTGGCTCTCCGGGGGAGCTTTTCCGTTGCATCCTCGAACAAGCTGGTCAACACGATCAGCCTGGACATCCAGGAGCACGAGGTCGTGATCTTCGATTTCACGGACACCGTCTCGATTGATGATAGCGCGGCTCTCGTCGTGGAGCAGTTGATAGACGTCGCGATGGACGAGGATACGGAGTGCATCGTAATGGGCCTGGCCGGTCGGCCCGCCACAACCCTGTATGCCCTCAACGTCCTGCGGCGGGTTCCGGAAGACCACATCGTCGACACGCTGGACGAGGCGAGGGAAATCTCGAAGCAACTACTTGGGGTCTAGCAGCGCCTAGCAGCGTCACTTGGACATCGGAATACGCACGGGATACTTTCCATCCCCCGCGCTCGCCGCATCGTTCGACGCTATCCAGACCAACGCTATGCCCCCCATGAGGACCACCATGTAGACGAATATCCACACCAAATCGTTCACCACTCCGACAGCCAACCGGTTGAACCAGAACCAGACGAGGAACATAGCCACCGTCCACAGAAGTTGGAAATTGAATACCTGCAGACCATGACTCCGAACGAACCGCGATTTCAGAGTCGCCCGCCAGAACACGAACGGGATCACCAGATTCAGCGGCACAAACGCCAAGACCCCAACCCTGCCAACCGCGGTTTCAATGAGAACACCCAGGATCAGCATTCCCGGAAGAGCCAGCAGGTGGCACAATCGCGCCCTGGACAGCTCTTTGTCGGTCGGGGCGTTGGCGAGCAATCCGTTGGCGTCCCGCACCACGCCGGACCCGCATGACTGGCAGCGTCGTTCGTAGACCGGTATCTCGGTTCTGCATACGGAACACATCGCCATTGGGAATTCCTCCCTTCAGCCATACGGCGATGGGCGAATTGTCCCCACATCAATAGCGAATGTCAACGCGCTGACGGTTTGATACGCCGTTCCGCCCAGTGGTACACTTGTTACGGATTTCACCTCAGGGGGCCGGCTTGGAAGGACTCGCGCTCGATTGGACAGTCGTCATCATCGTCGGTGGGGTCGGCATCGCGGCGGTCGTCGGAATGTTCGTCTTCTCCCGCGTCGTCGCGCCGAGGCGACCTTCCGAGATCAAGGACACCCCCTACGAATGCGGCATCCCCGCCGCTCCGTACCGCTGGTCGCAGATCCACATTCGGTACTACGTCTTCGCCATCCTCTTCCTCATCTTCGACGTCGAGGCCGTATTCCTCTTCCCGTGGGCCGTCGTCTTCCTCAAGTCGATACCCGCCGTCTTCTACGAGATGCTCATCTTCATCGCCATCCTCTTCTTTGGCGTCATCTACGGTTGGAGGAAGGGAGTCCTGCAATGGAGATAACACTCGGTCAGGGATACGAGCCGGGGAGCGGCAACAACCCCGCCGACAACGTCCTCCAAGAGGTAATCCCGAACACGCTCGTCGGGAAGTCGGACGAGCTCTTCGCCCTCGCGCGCAAGAACTCCCTGTGGACGCTGTCCTTCGGCCTCGCCTGCTGCGCCATCGAGATGATGAGCACACACATGTCCCATCACGACTTCGACCGCTTCGGCGTCGTCACGTGGCCCTCCCCACGACAGGCCGACGTCATGATCGTGGCTGGCACGGTCGTCAAGAAGATGGCCGAGCCGATCAAGCTTCTCTACGAGCAGATGCCCGACCCCAAGTGGGTGATCGCCATGGGAAGCTGCGCCACCAACGGCGGGCCATACTATCGCTCGTACTCCGTCGTCATGGGGGTCGATCACCTGATACCCGTCGACGTATACGTGCCCGGCTGCCCGCCCCGACCGGAGGCTCTCATGTACGGCCTCCTCCAACTCCAGGAAAAGATCAAGCAGGACGCCCGGTCCGGTGACGCAGCAGAATAAGGGCCGTCCAAGACCCGCACGCGCAAGAGGCGGCGCGGCTGCACTGGCGCCCGCCCGGCTCGACGGCTTGGGGGAAGCACTTTCCGAGACGCTCCCAACCGTCTATGGAGACATCCCCATGGAGATCGGCGCGGCGGTAGACGAGGTCACGGTTACGACAGCCCCTGAGCTAGTCCCCGAGGTCTGCCGCATTGCAAGAGAGCACGCCGACCTCGACTTCGACTATCTTCGCTGCATCTCCGCCGTCGACTACGTCGAGCGCATCGAGGTCAACTACCACCTCTTCTCCCTCCACAGACGGCATAAGATGGTCGTCAAGACCAACGTCTCACCCGACGAGCCACACATTCCGACCGTCATCAACGTCTGGCGTGGCGCGGACTGGTTCGAGCGCGAGGCCCACGACCTCTTCGGTGTCGTCTTCCAAGACCACCCGAACCTCAGCCCGCTCCTCCTCTACGACGGGTTCGAAGGCCACCCCGGCCTCAAGAGTTTTCCGTATCACGAGTATGAGGAGTGGTAGAAATGACCATAACGCCGTTCTGTACACGAATGCCTATCAGCTAACCTTGACAACAGACACACCCCCCATACAGCCCGACACCCTCGACCCCGTCGACCTCATGGTCAACATGGGGCCGCAGCACCCCAGCACGCACGGGGTGTTCCGCATGGTGCTGTGGATCGACGGCGAGCGCATCGTCAGGGTCGAGCCGCACATCGGATACCTGCACCGCGGGTCCGAGAAGCTCTGCGAGATCGAGGACTACTCCCAGATCGTCACGCTCTTCGACCGCATCGACTACATCGGCAACCTCAACAGCGAGTTGGCGTTCTGCATGGCCGTCGAGAAGATCATGGACTTGGAGATACCGGAGCGTGCGTGGTACATCCGCACCATCCTGTGCGAACTCAATCGCATCGCCAACCACATGCTCTTCTACGGCGTGTACGGACTCGACGCCGGCGCCATGACGCCCATTCTCTACGGCTTCCGTGAGCGCGAGCGAATCCAAGAGCTCTTCGAGTCGGTGACGGGCGCGCGCATGATGCACAACTACATCCGCGTCGGCGGCGTCCACGAGGATCTGCCATCCGACTTCCCCGACCGCATGGTCACGCTGACCGACCAGCTAAAACGCGGCATCGACGAGTGCGACGCGCTACTCTCCGACAACGAGATGTTCCTCGCCCGCACGAAGGGCGTCGGTGCGATCGGCGCGGAGGAGGCAATCGACCTCGGTGTCACCGGTCCGGCGCTCCGAGCCTGTGGTGTGCCGGAAGACGTGCGCATATCGGAGCCGTACGGCATCTACGACCGGTTCGAGTTTGGCATCCCCGTGGGAGAGCACGGCGACTGCTGGGACAGGTACTACGTGCGCGTCGAGGAGATGCGCCAGTCCATGAGCATCGTCGAGCAGGCGATGGAGCAGATGGAGTCCGGCGACATTGCCGCCAAGACCCGTCGTCTGACCCGTCCCCCGAAGGGCGAGGTCTACCAGCGCACCGAATCCCCGCGCGGCGACTTCGCCGTCTTCCTCGTCAGCGACGGCAGCCAGCACCCCTACCGCGTGAAGGTCCGCGCTCCCTCTTTCGCCAACCTCCAGGCCCTCGAACCGATGCTCCGCGAGGCATACGTCGCCGACGCCGTCGTCATCCTCGGCTCCCTCGATATCGTTCTCGGCGAGGTCGACCGGTGACCGAGTTCCTCGAAGACATCCCGCAACCCATCACCTACGCCGTTGGCGCGGCCCTCGTCTTCGCATTCCTGTCCGTCATGGTGCTCGTCCTCGTGTGGCTGGAACGCAAGGCGCTCGCCCGAATCCAGCAGCGCATGGGCCCCATGCGCGTCGGGCCGCACGGCACACTCCAGCCCATAGCCGACGCCCTCAAGCTCATCACCAAGGAGGACATCCTCCCGTCCTGGGCCGACCGCCGAGTCTACTGGCTCGCTCCGCTGGCCGTCTTCGTCCCGTCGCTGCTCCTGTGGGTCACCATTCCGATCACGCAGGACATCGTCCTGCGCAACATGGACATGGGCCTGTTCTACATCACCGCCTTCTCCGTCCTTACCGTTCTGGGACTCGTCATGGCGGGCTGGGGTTCCGCCAACAAGTACGCCATCCTGGGCGGCCTTCGCGCAGCCGGACAGCTTGTCAGCTACGAGGTGCCATTCATCATGGCCCTCCTCGCCGTGGCGATGCTCAGCCAGTCCCTCAACATCGTCGAGATCGTCAACGACCAGGCCGAGGCGAAGGTCGGCAACGCCATCGTCCAGCCTCTCGGTCTGTTCCTCTTTCTCGTAGCCGCCCTGGCGGAGCTTGGACGCACGCCTTTCGACATCCACCACGCTGAGTCGGAGGTCGTCGGCGGCCCCTTCGTCGAGTACAGCGGCGCGCACTGGGCGGTCTTCTTCCTCGCCGAGTACATCAACACCTTCACCGTTGCCGCCCTGACGACCCTCCTGTTCCTCGGCGGGTGGCGCTGGCCCGACATGCCCTTCGACGGCCCTCTCCACACCCTGCTCTCGGTCGCCTGGTTCCTGGTCAAGACCTACGCCGTCATCCTCGTCATCTTCTGGATTCGCGGCACCTACCCGCGCCTGCGCATCGATCAGCTCATGGCCTTCGGCTGGAAGGTGCTCGTGCCCCTGTCATTCGTCAACATCATCATCACCGGCATCGCCCTCTTCTACGGTTGGCACTGGTCGCTCATCACCCTGATGTCCGCCATCTGGCTCGCCGCCGTGCTCATCGCCCTCCGCCGCCAAGCCGGCGCTCGCAACAGACGAATGACCGTCCGAGTCCTCCCCGCCAACGACCTGCGAACGACTCCTTAGAGGGTGTCCAAAAAACTCCGTTCACCCTGAGCCTGTCGAAGGGTCGTTCATGGTTCGACAAGCTCACCACGAACGGTTTATGCAGACTTCGCAAACACCCTCTTTGGGAAAGGAATTTACCCCCTGTCGGTCTTCCGGTTTGAGTAGCTCGCGGCTACAACTATCCGCCAAACCAGCGGGCCAGTTCGTCCCTGGGAAACGTGGGCAGATCACGAACTTCGTCCCCGTATCGGACTTTCAGCCCTTCCGCTGGCTCGGTGACTGTGCCAATCTCGTAAGCGGGAATGTTCTCGCGCGCGAGAGCCTGTATGAGACTCGGAACGTCGTCGGGCGGCAAGGCTGCAAGCAAGGAACCGGATGCGATCAGGCCGAGAGGATCAAGGCCGAGAGCGTCACATATCTCACGGCATTCAGGAAGAACGGGTACAGCGTCCATGTCTACCAGCATCCCCACGTTGGCCCCTGCCGCCATCTCGACGAGACCCCCGGAGAGACCTCCCTCGGTCGGATCGTGCATCGCGTGAACGTCCACGGTGTCGCACGCGATGGTGGCCTCCGGAACGACGCTGATTCCGGGGTTAAAAAGGAAGTCCTTGGCGCGGTCGATGGTGTCGAGCGAAACTCCGCGCTCCAAGAGGTCGTCCGCAGCCTCACGGGCGAGTATCGACGCACCCTCGACGGCAATGGCCTTCGTCAGTACGATACTGTCGCCGGGACGCGCGCCCGACGTGAGCACGGCGCGCTCCTTCGGGACTTCGCCCAGCATCGCGCCGACGGCGACGGGACGCGGGAGGTCATAGGTGATCTCTGTGTGACCGCCGATGAGGGTGATGTTCAGGGCATCGCAGGCCTCCGGGACCTGGCTGAAGATGCGCTCCACTTCGCTCTCTGACGTGGTGTCAGGAAGCAGGAGTGTGGTCATGAGCCAGCGCGGCGTGCCTCCCATGACGGCGATGTCGTTCGCGTTGATCTGCACCATGTACCAGCCGATGAGGTCGGTCGCAAAGGTGATCGGGTCGGTCTTGGCTACGAGGTACCGGTCGCCGAAGTCGATGAGGGCGGCATCCTCCCCCGCCCTCGCCCCGAGGACGACACGCGGGTCACGCACGTCGATCTCATCGAGGAGACGAGACAGCAGATCGAGGGGCAGTTTTCCTGGCTGCATCAGGGCAACATGGTATCATCGGGTGAGCGCAGTAGGGGCGATCCGCGAATCGTCCCTACCGGGAATGACAGAAACAGCAAGAGGAGACCGCAATGAACCAACACAACGGAAGCCGCTCCGGTGACGGATACCTGCTCGCCACGCTGGCCGGCGGATGCTTCTGGTGCCTGGAGGCTGTATACAACGAGATGCGCGGTGTCGAGTCGGTGGTGTCCGGGTACACGGGAGGCCACGATCCCGATCCGACGTATGAGGCCGTGTGTTCAGGGACGACCGGACACGCCGAGGTCGTTCAGATCGCGTACGACCCCGACATGGTGAGCTTCCGGGAGTTGCTTGAAGTCTTCTTCACGATTCACGACCCGACGACGCTGAACCGTCAGGGCAACGACGTTGGAACGCAGTACCGGTCGGCGATCTACTACCACGACGAGGAGCAGAGGCTCATCGCCGACGAGGTCATCGAGGAGATGACCGTCGCGGGAGTGTGGGACGATCCCATCGTGACCGAGGTGACGGCGCTCGACACCTTCTACGAGGCCGAGGAGTATCACCAGCGGTATTTCGAGAAGAACCCGTTCCAGCCCTACTGCTTCGTGGTCGTCAGGCCCAAGGTCTCGAAGTTCCGCAAGAAGTTCGTCTCGAAGCTCAAGAAGCAGGCCGTCTAACGCTCCATCACGACCTTGACGATGCCGTCGTCGTGGTCGACGTACATGTCGAAGGCGCGCTGGACTTCATCGAAGGGCAGGCGGTGTGTGATGAGCTCCGCGGGGTCCCACCAGCCGCGCCGCTTTAGCTCCACCATGAGCTCGATGTGCGAAGTGATGTCCTCCGTGTGTCCCGCCGCCACGGTCTTCAGGCGGGCGTTGCTGCCGCGGAAGTCCTTGTACTCCATCGGAACGACGAATCCGTGCTCCCTGCTCTTCTGCTGAATACCGAACATCATGGCGGTACCGAAGCTCTTCACGAGCCTCAGCGCCATGTTCAGCGTGTCGGTATATCCTGCTGCCTCGACGACGATGTCGGGCTTCTCACCGCCAAGAATGTCGAGCACGGCCTCCTCGGTCGGTGTCATGGTGGGGTTGACGGCATGCGTCGCCCCGAATTTCTCGGAATACTCAAGCCGGTAGTCGAGCGGGTCAACGGCTATGAGATTCGACACACCGGAGTGTGACAAGATTGCCGTGAACGAGAGCCCGATGGCGCCCTGCCCCAGAACAACGACGTTCTTGCCGAGCAGCGTTCCAAGCTGCTGGCACCCGTAGATCACCGTCCCGGACGGCTGGCACATGAGCCACTCGTCCATTGGACCATCGTCGGGGAGGGCGATCATTCGCTCCGGGAGGGCTTCGATGTACTCGACGAGTGTCGTATCGCTCCTAGGCAGGACGATGACGCGGTCCCCCCCGCGGAAGCGGTCAGAGCGAGACTCTACCACAGTGCCAGCGACCTCGTGGGCGGGATGCCCGATCTGCATCGGGTACTCTTCCTCGTCGAGCACGGTGCCGTAGGTGTGGCGTATGTCGCTCCCACAGATCGACCAGCTCTCGATCTCGACGAGGCAATTCCCGTCGGACACCGTCGGAACGGGGGCGTCGACAATCTCGAAGTTTCGGGGGCCAACCAGTTGCGCGGCCCTCATTAGAGCACCATCCGGGAGACGAACTCGGTCGTCGTCTCGCGGGAAATCTTCATGCCGTACTCGCTGACCGGCAGGTACTCGTGCAGTTCGGGGTTGTGTCTCAGGAAGGCCTCCGCGTAGGGGACGCGAGTGTGTAGCGCGGCTATTCCGCCATCCAGGACCTCGCCGAGCTTGCGCTGGAGGCCCCCGCCCTCCGAGTAGTGCTGGGAGGTGAACTTGTTCATCGCCTCGGCCTTGAGCTTAACGACGTCGCTGATGTCGATGATGGTGTCCGGCATCCTGGGATTCAGGCTTTCGAGGACGTTCGTGCGGCCTCGCTGATCGTGATAGAAGATCTGTGCCGTCCACCCTCCCGTATCACCGCCGGTAGGCGCGTAGCTCTTGCCCTCGCGGATGCCCGCTGCCGTGTCGGTGGCGATGAGGAGCATCTGCGTTGCGAGGGCGTGCGCGCCAACCGTATCATGCGGCCAGTGGGTAATGACAACGTGCGGGGCTATCTCGCCTATCACGTCGGCGATGTCGCTGACCATCTCCGGCTGAATGGTCGTTATCGAGTCGTCATAGCCGAGGAACCGCACGTCGGTCACTCCGAGCACGGCGGAGGCCTCTTCCAGCTCCCGGCGGCGGTCTGCGACAAGCTCGTCCATGTCCGGCATGGCCCCCGTCTCGCGGTAGGCGTTGATGCCGGTCAGGTGGTGGGACATTCCCGTGTATGGCGTGAGAATAGTGACGTGGTCGCCCCTCCGCACGTGCTTCGCGACGGTGCCGCCCGCGTACAGGATGCAGTCCTTCGGGTGCCCGCCGATGTTCAGAATGCGCAACTCCTCCATAGCGCCGATCTCTCCTCCGAGCCGATTTCGCGCAATTATACGCCAGTTGACTGGGAGGAATGCAGTGGGCGCACTAGTCCCGAATCAGAAACCATAACAATTAGGTGAACTGTCGCTCCGTATGTTGTCAAAGTACAATCCTTCGGCTGTCGCAAGACGTTGTATAGTATGATTGCGGCGGCCGGACGGAGAAATCCTCGCCATCGAATCCCCAGACTCCCGGATGAGAGGTATGCAGAATATGCTGTTCAAGAGACTCGCGGGCGCGAAGCCGATCAAGAAGCAGGAGGGCGTTGTCGCGCCGCCCGGCCAGTACGTGACCGAGAAATGGCCCGTGATGACGTTCGACGCTCCGCCGAGGATCGACCTCGATACGTGGCGGTTCGACATCTTCGGTCTGGTCAATGAGGAGAAGTCGCTGAACTGGGAGGAGTTCATGTCTCTCCCCAAGGTCATGATCGACGCTGAGTTCCACTGCGTGACGCAGTGGAGCCGCCTCGAAAATACCTGGGAGGGCGTGTCGTTCTCCGAGGTGATGGGCCTCGTCGAGCCGAAGCCGGAGGCGTCGCACGTCATGGTGCACTGCTTCGGCGGCTACACCACCAACCTCGCCCTCGACGTTCTCCTCGACGACGACGTACTCTTCGCCTACAATCACGACGGCGCGCCTCTCGACCAAGACCACGGCGGGCCTCTGCGGCTCGTCGTGCCCAAGAAGTACGCGTGGAAGAGCGCCAAGTGGGTCAACGGCATCGAGCTTATGGACCGCGACCGGCCCGGCTTCTGGGAGCAGCGCGGCTACCACATGGAGGCCGACCCCTGGAAAGAGGAGCGCTTCGGCAGCTTCTGGTAAGGGGCGGTGGTAGACTTCTGATCCGTTCCGGGTCTCTGTCTATTGGAAAAAGAAAAGGCCCCTTCGCGGGAGGAACGAAAGGGCCTTTGGTCCGGGCCGGGTGGCCGGCGTGGCCGGCTGGCGCTACGCCGCCCGAATCACGGATGTCCGCGCTCGGGCCGGACGCTTGGAGACCTTCTTACGGACCGGGGCCGGGACCGGCTCCACGCTGAAGAAGCCGGGCTTGGGGATGTCGGCCATGTAGCCGCACATGAGGCACTCACGGTACTCGCCGTACATATCCCGGTTCTGGTGCATGTCGCCCTGGCACCTTGGACAAGCCTTGAACATTATCATCTCGATACCTCCTTCCGTTTCCAACAACCTCGATAGACTTTCAGATTCCTCGCGTTTGGGAGTTACTCCTCGCGCCTTGATCCACAATCAACTCCATTGACATGCTTTGTATCAAGTTATACAATGTGCAGCGTAACCCTTATAACGCTGCCAAGACCGATTGAGTTAGCATGTTGTTCGATCCCGACAGGCCTTCCACTCGCCGCCCCGGTGTTGTCAATAGAACGTCCCCGTTCCCCGCGGGGTTAGCGGCGGCGCTCCAGGACATCATCGAAGAGGCGAGCAGGGCGCGTGAGTCAAACCGTTCGCGGGGTCGGCAAGGCCCTTCGACGGGCGCGGGACGGCCGGAGATCGACGGCGTCTACATCATCAGCGTCGCGGCGCGCATTCTCGAAATGCACCCGCAGACGCTCCGCAAGTACGAGCGCGCCGGACTGGTCAGGCCGACCCGCACCGAGGGAATGCTCCGGCTCTACTCCGAGCTCGATATCGCGCGGCTGCGCCTGATCAAGCACCTGGTCGGCGACCTCGGCCTGAACCTGGCTGGCGTGCAGCTCGTCCTCGAACTGTTCAACAAGCTGCTCAAGACGAAAGTGGAAATACGGCGCGTAGACGACGCGGACGCCAAGCAGGCCCTCGACGACAGCATTGACGAGATGATCGCCCTGCTCTATTCGGAGCGAAAGCGGTAGAGCGCGCGGGCTAGAGAAAGGGTACAGAGGATATGGTAATGAGCGAACATGAGGATGACGCCGAGGAGGTCCCGGCCCAGGGCGGAGAGGACGATGCCCTCGCCGGTGACGAGGCCGACGACCTTCAGGCGCGTCTCGAAGAGGCCGAGCGTGAGCGTGAGCAGTTCAAGGGCATAGCGGCCCGTGCGCAGGCAGACCTCGTCAACTATCGCAGGCGGGCCGAGGAGGAGAAGGAAGAGGTACAGAGGAGCGCGAAGTCCGCCCTGCTCATGAAGATGCTATCCACCGTCGACGATCTCGACCGCGCGATTGCCATGATCCCGACGGACGAGTCGGCGGGATGGGGCGAGGGCATCCAGCTTGTGCGTCGGAACGTCGTGAACATGCTGGACACCGAAGGCGTGACAAAGGTCGAGTCCCTCGGAAGGCCCTATGACCCAGCCTTCGCCGAGGCCCTCCTGTTCCGGGAGACCGAGGATGGCGAAGAGGGAACGGTGGTGGAGGTATTCAGGGAAGGGTATATGTACAAAGACAGGGTGCTCCGGGCCGCGCAGGTCGTTGTTGCCAAGCGGCCGGAACAGCCGGAAACCGATGATTCGAACGAAACGAACAGCGACAAGGAGACAGCGTAATGGCGAAGATACTGGGAATCGACCTGGGCACGACCAACTCGTGCATGGCCGTGATCGAGGGTGGCGAGCCTCGCGTGATCGAGAACGCGGAGGGGGGCAGGACGACGCCGTCCGTGGCCGCGATCAATCCGAAGAGCGGCGAGCGCTACGTCGGGACGACCGCTAAGCGTCAGGCCGTGACGAACTCGGAAAACACCATCTTCTCGGTCAAGCGGTTCATGGGGCGTAGATACAACGAGGACAGCGTGCAGCGCGACCTCAAGCTCGTCCCGTTCAAGGTCGAAAAGCACACCAACGGGGACGCATACGTCGCAATGGGCGACAAGACCTACGCCCCGCCGGAGATGTCGGCGATGATCCTGCAGAAGCTCAAGCAGGACGCCGAGGCCAAGCTGGGCGAGACGATAACGCAGGCCGTCATCACCGTGCCCGCCTACTTCAACGACAGCCAGCGGAACGCCACGAAGGACGCCGGGCGCATCGCCGGACTGGAGGTGCTGCGAATCATCAACGAGCCGACGGCGGCTTCGCTGGCCTACGGACTCGACAAGAAGGGCGAAGAGACCATCGCCGTGTACGACCTCGGCGGCGGCACGTTCGACATCACGATCCTCCAGATCGGCGACGGCGTGTTCGAGGTCAAGTCGACCAACGGGGACACGCACCTCGGCGGCGACGACTTCGACCAGCGCGTCATGGACTGGATCGTCGAGGAGTTCAAGCGCGACCAGGGCATCGACCTCGCGAACGACCGCATGGCGCTGCAACGGTTGCGAGAGGCCGCCGAGAAGGCCAAGATCGAGCTCTCGTCGCTCATGGAGACGGAGATCAACCTGCCGTTCATCACAGCCGACGCCTCCGGGCCGAAGCACCTCGTGATGAGCCTGTCACGGTCGAAGCTGGAGCAGCTCGTCGGCGACCTCGTAGAGCGGTCCATCGGACCGTGCAGGCAGGCCCTCAAGGACGCGGAGGTCGACGCGGGCGGCATAGACGAGGTGATCCTCGTCGGGGGCATGACGAGAATGCCAGCGGTCCAGCAGGCCGTCGAGGGCCTCTTCGGCAAGGAGGCGCACCAGGGGGTGAACCCCGACGAGGTCGTGGCGGTCGGTGCGGCGATCCAGGCCGGCATTTTGCAGGGCGACGTGCAGGACCTCCTGCTGCTGGACGTGACGCCGCTTACCCTGGGCATCGAGACGCTCGGAGGCGTGTCGACCGGCCTGATTCCGCGCAATACGACCATCCCGACGGCCAAGACGGAGACGTTTACGACCGCCGCGGACGGACAGACCAGCGTCGAGGTGCACGTGCTCCAGGGCGAGCGAGACATGGCGAGTAACAACAAGAGCATCGGACGCTTCATGCTCGACGGCATCCTGCCCGCGCCCCGGGGAATCCCGCAGATCGAGGTCACGTTCGACATTGACGCGAACGGCATCCTCAACGTCTCGGCCAAGGACAAGGGCACGGGCAAGGAGCAGAAGATCACCATAACCGCCAGCTCCGGCCTGAGCGACAACGAGGTCGACCAGATGGTCCGCGACGCCGAGGAGCACGCGGAGGAAGACCGGCAGCAGCGCGAGAAGGTGGAGACCCGGAACGCCGCCGAAAACTCCGCCTTCGCCGCTGAAAAGCTCGTCAAGGAGAACGAGGACAAGATACCGGACGAGATGAAGGAAGACATCAACGGCAAGATCGCCGCGGTCCGCGCCGCCATCTCCGACGACGACACCGACAGGATCAAGTCGTCGATGGAGGAACTGAACACGGCATTACAGGCCGTCGGTCAAGCCGTTTACAGCCAGCAGGGTGGCGCTCAGGCTTCAGCCGACGACGTGGATGATGTGACATCATCCGACGACTCGGACAGCGACGATGACGGCACCGTCGAGGGCGAATTCCGCGAGGTGAGGTAGGACGGCGCCCTTATACCGACCTGATGCCGTGCGTTGGGAAGATGAGTCCCTGCACTGCGCCAACGCTGGCTTCCGCAAAGGTCTTCGCGTCGCCTTGCGCCTTGTGGACGACATCGGGCAGTTGCTCGGTATCGGGGAGGGTCTCGACCCCATATTTCGTCCGGTAGGACTCAGGTATTGCGTCGTCCAAATTCCGCTCCGACATGACGCCGTAGGCGAGCGTCCATGACCGCGCCACGGCATGGAGGTCGTAGCCGCCCCCACCCAGCGCCAGCCACTTGGGGGCCTTCCCGGAAAACTCGGCGACGACCTTGCCGAATCCCTGTGTCGTGAGGGCGAGGTGGGTTATGGGATCGCGGTAGTGGGAGTCGATGCCGAGTTGCGAAACGAGCGCGTCGGGGCGGAAGGCGTCCAGCAGAGGTAGGACGACCTGCTCGAAGACCCAGTAGTACGTCTCGTCGCCGGTGTATGGATACAGCGGAACGTTGACGGAGTACCCCCGCCCGCGACCCGTGCCCGTCTCCTGGGCATATCCCGTGCCGGGGAACAGGAACTGGCCGGTCTCGTGCAACGAGATGGTGAGGACCCGGTCGGTATCGTAGAAGGCATACTGCACTCCATCGCCGTGGTGGCAGTCGATGTCGACGTAGGCCACTCGCAGTCCGCGCCGGAGCATCTCGTTGATTGCCAGCACGGGGTCGTTGAATACGCAGAAGCCGTAGGCATAGCCCGGCATCGCGTGGTGCAGACCGCCGGATATGTTGAACGCGACGTCGTACCCCTCATCCAGCAGCAGCTCGACGCAGCGCATGGAACCGCCGGTGGACAGCATGGCCGCGCCGTACATGCCCTCGTAGCCGGGATTGTCTCCGGGGCCGATATTGAACTCCATGGGGTTTATCGAGAAGTCGCCCTGCCCCACTCTTTCGACGGCGCTGATGTATTCAGGCGTGTGGAAGGTCGAGACCTCCTCCACGGTCGCGGCACGTGGCGAGGCGATAGTTGAGCGTTCATGGTCGAAAAGACCATACGCGTCGGCCAACTCGTAGGTGTACCGCAAGCGAACGGGCCTCATGGGATGAGTCTCGCTCAGCACGTGGCGGGACATTGCGTCTTCATAGACGAACGCTGTCTTGCGGGTCATCGGTGTGGATTCCTTGTTACTGCTCGCCGGAGGCGTCGCGCTCGGATCGTATGCGGTCGAGCGTAATCTTGAGGCGGTCGGGGTCCGCGCCCAGTTCGATTGCAATATCAACGTCGATTTGCGCGCGCTCTTCCTGTCCGAGAGAGACGAGGATGATGGCGCGGTTTGCATGAGCATCGCGGTCGGCCATCCTCAAGCTAATGAGTCGGTCGAGCTCGCCGAGCGCGTCGCGGGGCCGGTCAAGCGCCATGAATATGTCGGCCCTGTAGTTGTGAATCTCGGCATACTGTGGATCGAGCGTCAGGATTTGTCCGAGATCGCTGAGGGACTCCTCGAACCGCTGGAGCCTGGCGTAGACCATTGCGCGATTGAGGTAGGCGTTGATCAACGTCGGATCGAGGTCTATGGCGGCGGTGAAGTCGTCGATGGCCGTCTCGACTTCGAACAACGACATGCGTGCGACGCCACGGTTGTTGTAATAGTCGGCGTCGTCCGGCGCAAGCTCGATGGCCTTCGAGAAGTCGGCTTCCGCTTCGGAAAAGTCCTCCAAGGCCAGGTAGGACGCCCCCCTGTCGTTGTAGGCGTCGCTAAAGGCGGGATTGAGCTCGATGGCCTTCGTGAATAGGTTGATGGCGAAGTCGTCGTCCCCGCTGTCTGCGTATGCCACTGCCGCGAAGTAGTACTCCTCTGCCGTGGGAGGAGCGTCTTCGGTGGCGGGTTCGGGCGTGGGTGACGGCTCAGGCGTCGGAAGAGGAGTGGGCGATGGTATGGGTGTAAGAGTCGGCAGGGGAGTGGGTTCGTCGGGGGGAGGGGAATCCCCACACGCCGCAAGCAGAAGGCAGAGTGCCGAAAGACCCGCAAGAAATCGGAGCGTCTGCAAATAATTGCCCTTAGCCGGCCGGTGAATTCGAGGGCCGTTCGACCGTCTTCGATTATATCAAAACGGCCCCTGCCCAACCTAAGCGAGCAGGACGACGCGGCCCGCTTTCAGGACGATCTCCATCAGCGGTCGGAGCAGTCTTGCGATGACATGGCCGGCTCCCGCCGCGACGACACCGAGCAGGCCGCCCGCGATCACGTCGAGCGGATAGTGTACCCCTGCGTACACCCTGGAGAAGGCATACAGTGCCGAAACTGCCAGAAGTATCCAGCCGACCCCCCGGTTGAAGACCCATACGGCCACCGATATGCCGAAGGCCATCGCGGCGGTGTTTGCCGGGAAGGACGAGTCGGTCGGTTCGTAGAAGAGGAGCGACACCTCGTGATCGACAAACGGACGGTCGCGGAAGACGAAGTTGTTCAGTATCTCGATGGAGCCGTTGCTGAGAGCCACGGCGAATACCGCGGCGATGATCCCGTACTGATACCTGCCGCGAGAGGCGGCGTCGCACGCGAACCAGAGGCCCAACAGCGAGAGCGCCAGCGTGACAGGCACAAGGTAATCGCTCACCACGAGCTCGATGACGGCGTCGAAGGCTGGGATCTTGCCCACGAAGCCGTTCAGCCAAAGAAATACGGTCTCGTCCATGTCCGCCAATGCTTGCGTAAAAATCCGATGTTGCCGGCTAATGCCCGGGCGTAGGTCGTCCGATTCAGAGAGTCGATGCCGTCCTCGATCTGAGTGGGAGCGCTCATTCGACGGTTGATGAAAGAAGTCACCACGACGGTTAGTACCAACGCGGTCAGTGTGCCGAGAATGAAGAACAGCCCTTGGAAGTTGCCGTCGAGACCGCCCTCGTAGTCGTTGATGTTCCGCTCGCCTGTGGCGAAGAACAGCGTAAGACCGGCTGCCGCGAGAACAACGCCGAGCGCCCTTGCCGTCAACGGGTTCTTGAAGACGAGAAGCGCGTCGAGCCTACCCACCGAGGCCCCAATCTGCAGAACGCCGCAAGCCGCAATGACGACCATGAGATAGTAATCGACGGCAAAGCTGAACATGTCGGCTCAAGTCTCCCTCTCAAGATTGGGACACACGAGGGCGAATGACGAGTCTCGCCACTACTCTTCCACCCAGTGGCGGAAGAGCGGCTTGGCCTCATCGGGGAGACTCTCGAACGTGCTTCGCTTGACGAGAGGGACAACGCTTGGCTTTCCACCCGTCTCAACCACAATCTGCGTATGGTCGGGCGTTCCCGGCCGTTGGACGGAGAGGTTCAGCCACCACGGAGCGTAACGCGCGATGACCGCCGTTCGAGGACGGGCGCTATGATTGGGCGCTACGCTGTGCCACAGTCTGCTGTCGAAGAACAGGACATCGCCTGCCGCACCGATGGCGTTGATCTCGGTGGGATAAGGGGAGTCGCGGTCGACCTCGTTCTCGCCCGATGGATTCGTGGAAGACCTGTGGCTGCCCGGCACCACCAGGGTGCCTCCCGTCTCCTCGGTGAAGGGGGAGAGCATGAAGATGGCCGTCACGTGCATCACCGCGTCGGCGTATGGCGCGAGAATGTGGGAAGCAACGGTCTGGTTGAACGGCCAGTCCGAGTGCCAGTAACCCCGCGCGTTGCCGGGGTGGTTCATGACGGCCCCAACCGAAGACACCCGGACGTAAGGCCCAAAGATGCTCTCGCAGGGATCGACGATGCGCCGGTCTGCGAGGTATCGGCCAAACCTGGGCGTCTGGTTGATGAGGTCGCCGGTCGAGGCTACGCCGGTCGCGCCGATCCTGTGTCCGCGCGCGCGGACGTTCGCCTGCATTTGGTCGGTGCGCCGCCTGTTTTCAGTAACCGCGTTCTCGACCTTATCCCGGATGTCATCCACTTCGTCAACAGGGATCACGCTCCGAAGAATGCAAAAGCCGTCCATGTCGAGTCGTCGGAGTGTCTCTGACACGTTCATAAGCTACTCACCACGATTACACCTTATTACCACCCAAATCATATCTATCGGCGTCGCACGATACAAGCGGCATGGGAAGCGTGCTCTCGAAGCGGCGACACACCCCAGCCCGTAGCGTTGTCCTCCGCGAATGGGGCCGCCGTGACCGCTCTCGGCTTTACATCGTCTTGGGAGATACCTTACACTCTGTGTAGTCGAGTCAAGCAAATCTACCGTATGGGAGGTACCAAATGGCTAGAGGCGGACGACCCAAACGAGAACCACGGAAGACGAAGAAGACGACGCCCAGCATGTCGAGTATCTCTTCGGTCGGTATCGTAGCGACACCCGAAGTCGAGGTGATTAGGAAGAAGCGGAAGTCCAAGGAAGAAGACTTCTAGCAAGACTGCGATCGCCTGATACGCAAAGGGGGCAGACTCAAGTCTGCCCCCTTTTACTTTCTCTATGTGAATGTCCTACGTCGGATTCCTGCAAACCTCCCCAGGAATCTTGATGGCGTTTAGCTACCCTTCGACCACCACCCCGTCTTCGACTTCCTCAACGTCTACGGCCTCCGGCTCCTCCTCGGCCTCCTCTTCGGGGGGCTCGGGTGGTGGAATTGCAACGAAGCAGTAGGTATCTCCCCCGCTGGCCAATAGCCGCTCAATGACCCCCGGCGACGTATCGCGAGGATAAGGGCTGAGTGACCACTTGTCCTCCAGTATCTTGCTGACCTGCTCCGCCGTCATGGGCTTATTTTCGTTTGCCAGCAGAACGCGAAAGACCGATTCCTTCAGCGGAGTATCCGGCAGAAGGAAGTCCCTGTCCTCGGCAGCGTTATAGGCCACCTGCTGAATCAGGTCCTCGGCCTCCATGTCTTCAACGACATCCGCAGTCAACGACTGTCGCGTGATGTACCCCATCCGCGAGACGATCATCGGCTTGATGGCCCTGCCGTGATCCCCCGCGCTGTCGACGTCGATGTAGTACTCGGTCGCTTGCCCCTCGCTGGTCTCTGCCATGTGGTCTCCGTCCTCACCTTGCAAAACTGAACTACATTTCTAGCACCAATGCGGCCTACGGGTCAACGTTTTTATAGAGAGCATGAAAGATGCCGCGTACCATCACGTCGTCCAGATGTTGAGGAACGGTGCGTGGATCGAGCAGGACCCGTTCGGCGTCGATGCGCCCGATGATGGGCGGAGTACTGCGTCGCAAGTTCGCCGCGAGAGCGTTCGCGCCGCCGGGCATCTCCGTTGCGTCGATAGAGAGCAGGGAGGTCGGCAGCGTCTCTCCCGGAAGGCTGCCTCCCCCAACGGTCGACTCGCCGGGAACGACGGAGGTGGGACCGTCTAGGGCCAGTCGCCATGACTCGGCGCGTTGGGCGAGAAATTCGGGCGACCGGGACATCATCTCCCAAATGGGAATCTTCGACGTGGCCTCATCCTTCAGGTAGTGCAGCAACGTTGCGTTGAGGGCGGCCAGGCTGCCCTTGTCGATCCGAACGGCGCGCGCTAGGGGGTGTTTCGACACGGCATCGACGAATTCGCTCTTTCCGACAATGATGCCCGCCTGGGGTCCGCCCAGCAGCTTGTCCCCGGAGAAGAACGCAAGCGATGCCCCGTCTCCAATGCTCTCCTGCGGCATTGGCTCATGGGCTAGGCCGAACCGGTCCGTATCAAGCAGACATCCGCTGCCGAGATCATGCAGCACCGGGACGCCCGAACGGTCCCCGAGTTCCACCAACTCGGCGAGCGACGGGGCATGAGTAAATCCCACTACCTGAAAGTTACTGGCATGAACGGACAGGATGGCGCCGGTACTATCCGTGATAGCGGCCTCGTAGTCCCGAGCGTAGGTCTTGTTGGTCGTCCCGACCTCGACGAGGGTCGCGCCACTCTGCCGCAGCACGTCAGGGATACGGAATCCACCCCCGATCTCCACCGCCTCGCCCCGTGAAACGATCACTTCCTTGCCGTTGGCGACGGCAGCCAGACCCAAGAGAACCGCCGACGCGTTGTTGTTGACGACCAACGCGGCCTCCGCGCCGGTGAGCTGGCAGAGCAGCTCGGCCACCCTACCCTGCCTCGAACCTCTACGCCCGGTTTCGAGATCGAACTCCAGGTCGCCATAGCCCTCGGAAGCCGCGCGCATCGCTTCTATCGCATCGTCGCTCAGCGGAGCGCGCCCCAAGTTGGTGTGCAATATCACTCCGGTCGCGTTGATGACCGGCGTAGGCATGGAACCCCACAGCGAGGCCGCTCGTCTCTCGACCGCGCTGGCAAGCAGGTCTGCGCTTGGCGATGAATCCCCGTTCCTAATGCCGTCCCGCGCTCGATCTATCTCTGCTCTGACGAGCCCAAGCACCGCCTCACGCGAGAATTCTTGCGCAAGCCTGCTTACTCGCTCATCGTCAAGCACGTCATTTACGCTGGGAAGATTACGGAATCGGGACTCCATCACGCTCGCTCCTCGATGGATGAATTATACCCGACGACAACTTTGCTTTCGCGTGGTGATGGCAGAAACGGCAAGCCATGCCGGCTATTCACCTGGAATCGGTAGCTATGGGCAACTTGACAAAAGTCGTTCGCGCGTATGAGCTTAAGTAACCATGCTCGAAGTTGGCACGCAAGCTCCTGATTTCACCATCACGCTGGGTTCCGGCGACACGTTCACTCTTTCGGACCACCGGGGACGGAACGTCGTTCTCTTTTTCTATCCCATGGCGTTTACCCATGGCTGTTCCGCGGAGGTCGGGGGGTTTTGCGAATTCTACGGTGACATCTCGGCGTGGAACGCGGTGGTGATAGGTATCAGCACCAATAAGGTGGACACGGTCAGGCGATTCGGCGAAAAGCTGGGAGCGCCGTTTCCGATGGGGAGCGACACCAAGGGGAAGATCCGCAGGCTGTATGACGCGGAGCGGATGTTTGGGCTGATCACGTCTCGCATAACCTACGTCATCGACGGCGACGGGGTAATCCGAGGCGCGTTCCACAGTGAGTTTATGATATCCAGCCACATTCAGAACGCGCTGCGAACGCTCGAAAGCCTCGCATAAGGGCAAGGCGGCCCCGAAGAGCCACCAAGTCCTTTGCAGTTGACAGTTGAAGATGTTATGGCGTGGGCGCCGCTCCCAGAACGCGGTAACCGAGGTTGTCGTCAGTACGCTCTGCTGTTGGCAGCACCTCGACGACCACGTTGGACAGCCCAACCACGTCCCCGTTTTCGTCGAAGCTGTAGTTGTCTCCAATGGCGCCGGTGTATGTCAGGTTGTTCAGACAGTCACGGAAGCCGTCGGCGTCCTGGTCGTCGCCGGTCTGCTTCAGGCATTCGGCGGTGATGTAGACGTCGTCGTACGCCGACCCCTGGAACCAGGGCAGTGAAGCAACCTCTCCGTAGCGCTCCTTGAACTTCGCCAAGAAATCCTTTCCGGCGGATGTGGCGAGGTCAGGGTTGGGGATAACGGCCTTCAGACCGGTGGCGGCGTCGCCCGCGATGCCAAGCGCCTCGGGAGCCGTGGGCACGATCTCGGAGTAGATTGGCCCGTCGTACCCTAGCTCGCGGGCCTGCTTGATGATCGTCCCGCCGGATGCCTCGCCCTGCGCGGCCAAGAGGAGCGCGTCGGGGTTCTCGTCGAACAGCTTGGTCAACTGGCTGCGGAAGTCGATAACGTCAGAGGAGTAGCCTTCCGACGCAACGACGGAGCCGCCCAGCTCCTCGAACCGGGCGACCGCAGTGCGACGGGTGCCCTCGGCGTAGTCCGTGGACTCGGTGATGGTGGCGATGCTGCGCCTGCCGTCCACCCACATCGTGTTGCCCATGTCGATGCCGAGTTGCTGGTCGTTGATGGCCGTGCGGAAGATGTAGTCTCCCGCGGTGGCGATGTCAGGACTGGTGGCGGATGCCGAGAGCATAACCACGCCGTCCTTTTCGGCGAGCGGGGCGGCGCCCAGCATCGCGCCGCTGCACGTCGTGCCCAGGATGATCTTGACGCCGTCCACGTCGGTCAGCTTGTTGTAGGCCGTGATGGCGTCCTGGGCCCCGCACTTGGAGTCCTCGACGATGAGCTTCAACTCACGGCCGTTGATGCCTCCGGCCTCGTTGATCTCCTCCACGGCCAATAGCTTGGCCTGATGGAGGGGATTGCCGTAGGACTCGGCGACCCCTGTCAAAGCATCCATTGCGCCGATGGTGAATGGCTCGTCCGATTCCGATCCGCAGGCGATGACCAGAAGCACGGGCAGACAAAGCAGGACAATCGATTTCCACGACATAAGTGAAATTACCCTCCCCCTAAGTGGATGAAAAAAGTTCCGAGTTCTTCATGTATCACATTCAGGTGACTATTGTATATAGGGTTGCGGTGATGTAACTATCGTCGGCGGGTCCAGATTCTCTTTGGGAGTCCCAGTCCATTTCAGCGAAATGAAGAGCGGAATCGCCACTGATCGACTCTGATACATCTTATCACTATTGTCAATCCCATGACTCTTAGAGGGTGGTAAACACCCAGCGAGAACCGTTCATGGTGAGCTTGTCGAACCATGAACCAGGCTTTCACCCTTCGACAGGCTCAGAGCCTGCCCCGTGCTAGATACGGGGGCGAACGAAATTGTTTTTAGACACCCTCTTAAGGAACGCCGACGGAGCGAGGCGGTCTGCCAACCGAAGATTGGCGCTTCGAGTTTCCCTCGGATGAATTATGATATAGTGCCGCTGTAACTGCCGCGATTCGCGCGGCGGATATTCTTGGGACCGTGAGATGGCAACCGTTTTCGTTCCTCCGCTCATGCAAAAGCTGACCGGCGGTCAGGCTACCGTCGAGGTGCCCGGCAAGACCGTCCGTGAGGTCGTCAAGAACCTTGAGGCGGCCTATCCCGGCACTCAGGCGCGCCTCGTGGACGGCTTCAAGCTCAAGCCCAACATCACCGTTGCGGTCGACGGGGAGGTCACGCCCATCGGGATGCTCCAAAAGGTCGGCGAAGACAGCGAGGTGCACTTCCTCCCCGCCATCGGTGGCGGGTTCTAAACGCACGGCTGCCCTGCCCTAAGGGTGGAACATCTGCCCCTGAACATTCGGGTCGGGCGGGGTATCCTGCTCGGGGTCCGGCGTAACGTCGACCGCGACGTTCGGACGGATGATTATCTTGCCCACGTCCCCGCCGTCCAGAAGCTGCATCGCCGTCTCGATCTCTTCTAGCCCCACTTCCTTCGAGATGATGGGCCGCAGATCCACGACGTTGCTCTCCAAGAGCCATCGCGTCTTGTACCACGTATCGAATATGCGCCGACCGTTGAGGGCGAGAACCGTCAGGTTCTTGAAGATCATGCTCTCGGCCACGTCGATGCGGACGGGCTTGGCCGGTATGCCGAATAGCGTCACCCTTCCCCCGTTGCGGACGCCTCGAAAGGCCGCGTCAATGGACGTTTGCGCGCCACTCATTTCGAGCACGACGTCGACGCCGAACCCTTCGTTCGTCTCGATGAGCCACTCGGCCACGCCGTTCTCCCGTCCGTCCGTCGAGGCGTTGTAGACCTTGTCCGCGCCGAGGGCCTCGGCGAGAGAGAGCCGGTAGTCGTTGATGTCGGCGGCGAGGACGCTGAATGCCCCGGACGCCTTGGCGATTCCAATCGAGAAGAGGCCGACCGGGCCACAGCCGAGCACCGCCACGCTCTGACCGGCAAGGTCGTGCGCGAGCGTGGCGAAGACGGCGTTTCCGAAGGGTTCTTGCAATGTCGCGATCTCCGGCGGGAGTTTTTCCCTATCGTTTTGCCAGACCACCGTTTCGGGCACCGAGACGTATTCGGCAAATACGCCGTCGCGATCGACGCCGAGTATCCTCGTGCGGGGGCACATGTGCGCCTGGCCCGTCCTGCACTGGAAGCACAGACCGCACGTGATGTGACTCTCGGCGGAGACGTAGTCGCCCACCCTCACCTGCGTGACATCCGGGCCGACTTCGACCACCGTGCCCGCGAACTCGTGCCCGATGGTCAAAGGGGGGTTGATCCGGCCCGCCGCCCAATCGTCCCACTTCCAGATGTGAAGGTCGGTGCCGCACACGCTCGCCGCCTCAACACCGACCATGACCTCGTCTCGCCCTACGGACGGGACAGGTATCTCGTCGATGACCAGACCGGGCTCCGGCCCCGGCTTGCGAACGGCTTTCATCGTGTCCGGCATGTGTCAGTCCTTGTTCACGACCGGCTAGCCACTCAGCGGAGCGAGTCGCTCGACTTCAAGACCCTCCGGTCGCGCGAAGTCCTTGTAGCGAGTATGCACCTCGACTCCGTTCAGAGAACGGGTAAACCCTGCCGACTTGTCCAGTCGCTTCACCTCGACCTCGACGACGTTCCTGCCCTCCCGGAGCAGATCGACATCCAGCTGCCAGCGGAACCAGTGCACGGACATACCGAGCTGACCCTCGAACGGGCTCCCTCTTGGGCTGAGCGGCAGCCACAGGGCGCGCTCGTCGGTTATTTCCGCATCGTCCCTATCCAAATCATGACCGTTGAACCGGAACTCCACGTCGTCCTCCACGCAGAAGTACGCGAACCGAAGGGTGAGGACCGGCGGCCTCATATCTCCGTCGAACCGGGCGCTCTCCAGGTCGTCGGACACCACGACGGGCACGGATACCGTCTCCCCCTCCACCATGTCGGCGGGGAGATAGCGCTCCGGGGGATCGGTGATCTCGTCCTCCGTTCTTCGGGGCTTCTTGGGGTATCCGCCCTGATAGTCGACCAGCTCCTCCAGGACGAGGCCGGTCTCACGCGGCTGAAGAATGTAACGCTTGTCACGGCGCGCGAAAGCATCGGGGTAGGCCATTTCACGCAGGATGTCGTACTCGACCTGGCTGAACGGCCAGCGAAGGTAGCCGAGGTACAGCCCATCGGCTCCCTGCCATCGAGCGGTCTGGGCGAACGCGCGGTACATTTCCAGTTGGGGAACGGGCGTCCTCTCGTCGTAGACCCGGCGCGTCGGGCGGACGTATGTCCCCGTATCGCTGGACTGAGCGGCGTCCACCATCCACCCCACGTCGAACGCCCCGGTGTCCATGAACTGCTCCGACATCTGCCCTACGACGAGATCGAGGCTCCCGTTCGCCAGCCACGTCTCCACGTCGAGGCCGAGCCTAAGATTCGCCTCTCTCTGGTGGAAGACCCGGGCTGAAACGATGACCTTTCTGTCCTGGACTTCCCCCACCTCATCGGCAAGCCGTCGCACGTCGCCGATGAAGTCCGTCATCACTTGAGCGTGCCGCTCCTCCTCCCCCGTCTTGAAGAACTTAGGGACGAACATGAAGTCCAACTCCACGCCATCCGCCTCGTAGTCGGACATGATCTCCCGGAGGACGTTGAACTTGTCCTCCCTGACCATCGGATGCGCGTAGTCATAGCACCACTCGTAGCGTGGGTGGTACTCGTCCTTCTCCAACATGCAGACCTCGTCGGCATGATGCCACTTGAGGAGGCCGCACCTGTCGGAGCCGGGACGGTCGCAGCTCTGGAGCTTGAGACTGGGATAGACCCCTAGGCCCATCTCCTTGCCGCGCGTGATGACCTCGCGCACCTGGTCCGTACCGAGTTCCCGCGCGTCCTGCACCATCCGCATGATGCGCCAGTCGATGTAGCTGTTCCAAACATCCTGAAGCTGCCCGACGACGCGC
The DNA here is from genome assembly GCA_963665745.1 of Dehalococcoidia bacterium. Taxonomy (GTDB): domain Bacteria; phylum Chloroflexota; class Dehalococcoidia; order Lucifugimonadales; family VXLM01; genus VXLM01. The sequence continues at coordinate 300,646 of OY762443.1, forward strand.
CCTGCCTTGCTGTCGTGAAAGTAGACGTCTCCGTAGCCGAGGCCAAATGCCAGCACGTCCACCCCGGAGCCCAGCAGTTCATCTACCGGCCAACGCAGCTTGTCGAGGCTCACGGGAGGGTCGAGCCGCTTGGCGTGAAAGTGGTGCGCGTCCTGGTAGTAGATCAGTCGCGGGCGTTCCATGCGTCCTCATCCCACTTGTGATTGAATACGGGCATGGTAATTCTGCGTGAAAGCATACCATGATAGGCCGACTCGTCACCGCCGCCGTCGGCATCCCGGCGCTCGCCCTCGTCGTCTGGGTCGGCGAACCCGTCTTCAGCGTCGTGGTCGCCGCCGTCGCCGCCCTTGCCGCGGTTGAGGTCTGCGATCTTGCGAGGAGCAAGGGCCTGACCCCCTCCCGGGTCGTGGCCGCCGTCTTGTCCGCCGCCCTCGTCCTGTCGCACTACGTGTTCTCTACCCTCTGGTCGACACCCGAGTACATTCCACTGCTGATCGTCTCCGGCGGAATCGCAGTCCTAGCGGTAATCCTTACCCTTTTCCCTATACAAAAGATCCAACACCGCAACGGAGACCTCCGCAAAACCCCCTCTCCCTTGAAGGGAGAGGGTTGGGGTGAGGGTGAAAAGCCCGGTTCTGCAACAGGCTACGCAAAAGCCTCCAACACCGGTCTGACCCTTGCCGCAGTCCTCTACCCCGGCGCTCTGCTGGCCCACGCTCCCCTACTGCGTGGAGGCGAACACGGGCTGGAGTGGATCGTGTTCCTGCTCGTGGTCACCTTCTCAACAGACACGGGAGCCTTCTTCGTTGGCAAGGCGATGGGAAAGCGACCGTTCGCGCCCACCATCAGTCCGAACAAGACGTGGGAGGGCGCAATCGGCGGATTCGCAGCCGCAATTCTGGCGGCATTCATTGCCGCATGGGCGCTCGATATCGACGTAGACCTACCGTTTATCGTGGTACTGGGTGCCCTGATGGGAGTCGTCGGCCAGGCCGGAGACCTCTTCGAGTCCAAACTCAAGCGTCTCGCGGGCGTCAAGGAGTCCGGCAGGCTGCTGCCGGGTCACGGGGGAGTCCTCGACCGGCTCGACTCCATCGTCTTCAACTTGGCGCTGGTATACTATTTTGTAATAGGGGGTGCGCTGTGAAAGGCCTTGTCGTACTTGGCTCCACGGGATCCGTCGGCCTTCAAACGCTCGACATCGTGCGCGCCTTCCCCGACGAGTTTCGCGTCGTCGGCCTCGCTGCCCGCCGGAGTTTTTTGCCCCTCCGAACCCAGATTAAGGAGTTCCAACCCAAGTACGTCTCGTTCGAGGGGACCGACAATGAGAGAGCGGAATTCGCCTCCAACGGGCGCGTCATCTGCTCGATGGAGGAGATGGTTGCCTTCCCCGACGTGGACCTCGTCGTCTCGGCAACGGTCGGCGACGCGGCCCTCGGTCCGACCATTGCCGCTATCGAAGCGGGCAAGGAGATCGTTCTCGTGAATAAGGAGGCGATCATCATGGCCGGGCCTCTTCTCATGGATTTGGCGCGCAAGCACGGTGTCGAGCTGCGTCCCGCAGACAGCGAGCCGAACGCCATCTGGCAGTGCATTCGCGGGGAGGACAAGAGCGTCTCGAAGCTGATAATCACGGCGTCGGGCGGCGCATTCCGCGACTACGACATCGACATGCTCGATCAGGTGACGCCCGCCCAGGCGCTGAAGCACCCGACGTGGGACATGGGGCCGAAGATCACGGTCGACTCCGCCACGCTGATGAACAAGGCCCTCGAGGTCATCGAGGCGCGATGGCTCTTCGACGTGCACTGGGACGACATCGAGGTGGTCATCCACCCGCAGAGCCTCATTCACTCGATGGTCGAGTTCGTGGACGGCTCGGTCAAGGCCCAGATCAGCCCGCCCGACATGCGCCTCCCAATCCAGTACTCGATGCTCTATCCAAAACGGTTTCCCAACGCCGCCATTCAAAAGTTCGACGCCGTCGCGGCCGGCGAGTTGACCTTCAAACCCCTGGATCCCGGACGGTACCCATGCTTTGGGTTGGCGCTCGACGTAGCCAAGCGCGGAGGTACGTGGCCCGCCGCCCTCAACGGCGCGGACGAGATGGCCGTCGCGGCGTTTCTTGGCGGACATATCAGGTTCACCGACATTCCGGTCGTGATCGAAAAGGCACTCCACGACTTCACGTCCGTTGACGCCCCATCCGTAGAAGACATCATCGCCGCGTCCACGTGGGGCAAGAAGCGCGTCGCGCAGATAGCGGGGATGTAGATGTTCGGTCTTCCCGGCTGGCTCCTCATCGTCCCGGTTCTCGGATTCCTGATCTTCATCCACGAGCTCGGCCACTTCGCCACGGCCAAGTGGTTCGGCATCAAGGTCACGGAGTTCGGCTTCGGGTTCCCACCCCGCATCTTCGGCGTCCGGTACAAGGGGACGGTCTACTCGCTCAACTGGATACCCCTCGGCGGATTCGTCCGCATGGTCGGCGAGGAGGACCCCTCCCACCCACGCAGCTTCGCCGGGCAGGCAAGATGGAAGCGCGCGATCGTCCTCGTCGCCGGCTCCGTGATGAACCTCGCCTTCCCCATAGTGGTGTTCGCCATCCTGTTCACCCTGCCCCACGACACCGTCGTTGGAACCGTCACAATATCCGGCGTGTCACCGGACTCCCCGGCGCAAGAGGCTGGACTACGACCGGGCGACCAAGTCCTTGAAGTCGAAGGGAAAAGGGTAGAGAACCACTATGACTTGGTGCAGACGATCATGGGTCGGCTGGGACGACCTACCGAGTTCACCATCCGTCGAGGACTCATCGTCACCGGGCTTGCCTTCTCGCCCGAACTCGCGCCCGTCGACAAGGTCACCATCACCCCTCGCCTGCGCCCCCCGGAGCACGTCGTCGTCGAGGAAGTAACCGACCCGAGTACCGAGATGTCCCTGCGAGAGGCTCAAAACGTCAATCCCGATGCGCAGGTAGGCGACCGCATCCGGCAGGGCGCCATCGGCGTAATCATCGGCACTGCCAATCCGAAGATCGTCAAGCGCAGCTACCCCGTCTGGAACTCCGTTCCGATGGCATTCGGCCGCGCTTGGGACGTTCTCACGCTCACCCAGGCCACCCTGACCAGTTGGGCGCGCGGCGGCCCCGATCCCGGCATAACAGGACCCGTCGGCATAGCCCAGGTGACGGGCGAGATTGCCGAGGAGATTCCCAACATCGGATTCTCTCCGATGTTCGAGTTCGTGGCGCTCATCAGCATCAGCCTGGGCATCGTCAATCTGCTGCCCATCCCCGCGCTCGACGGCGGGCGGCTCCTGTTCGTTGGCATCGAGTGGGCACGGCGCGGCAAGCGCATTTCCCCGCAGCGCGAGGGCTTCGTCCACATGGTAGGCTTCGCGCTCCTCATCGGCCTGATCGTGGCAATGAGCTACCGGGACATCGTCAGAATAATCGCGGGTGAGAGCTTTATCCGTTAGAATACTCAACATACCCCCTCTCCCTCAGGGAGAGAGCCTGCCCCGTACTCGATACGGGGGCTGAGGTGAGGGTGAACGATGAAGGCCGAAGTCATCAAGCGAGGAGACGGACCATGTTGACCACTCGTCGCGTATCGAAGCAGATTCACGTCGGCAGCGTCGCGGTCGGAGGCGACGCGCGGGTCACCGTGCAGTCCATGACCAAGACGGACACCCGCGACGTGGCCGCCACCGTCGAGCAGATCCGTGGGCTCGAAGAGGCCGGGTGCGACATCATACGAGCCGCCGTGCCCGACATGGAGGCGGCCCAGGCCCTCGCCGAGATCAAGCGCCGGATATCGATCCCCCTCATCGCCGACATTCACTTCCACTACCAGCTCGCGCTCGAAGCTCTGAAAAGTGGCGTCGACTGCCTCCGCCTCAACCCCGGCAACATCCGCGACAGGGGCAGGGTCGAGGAGATCGTCCGCGAGGCCAAGGCGCGACAGGTGCCGATCCGCATCGGGGTGAACTTCGGCAGCCTCCCGCCCGTCGGCAAGATCGGGGGCCGAGGCGTCTCCCGCCATCTCGACGGCGTGAACATGCTGCCGAAGCCGAGCGAGGCGCAGCCGGACGACTACACCATCGTCGACCACATGGTCGAGACCGGCCTGTGGGAGATCGGCATCCTCGAAGACCTCGACTTCGACCTCATCAAAATATCCATGAAGGCCTTCGACATCGACACCACCGTCGAGGCGTACCGTCGCATGGCCGAGATCGTCCCCTACCCGCTCCATCTCGGCATCACCGAGGCGGGCACTGCCCGGTCGGGCAGCATCCGCAGCGCCATCGGCCTCGGTGCGCTGCTCTACGACGGCATCGGCGACACGATTCGCGTTTCCCTCAGCGACGACCCGACCGAAGAGGTCTACACCGGCTTGGACATCCTCAAGTCGCTGGAGCTTCGCAAGGAAGGGGCCACGCTCGTCGCCTGCCCAAGCTGCGGACGGGCCGACGTGGACATTCGCCAGCTCTCGAACACCGTCGACGACCTTCTCCGCCAGCACAAGACTCCCATCAAGGTTGCCGTCATGGGCTGCGAGGTCAACGGCCCCGGCGAGGCAAAGGACGCCGACGTGGGCATCGCGGCGGGAGTCGGTCGCGCCGTCATCTTCCGCAAGGGCCAGAAGGCTCGCGTCGTCGCGGAAGACGACATGCTAACGGCCCTGATGGAAGAGGTCGGCAAGGCCGAAGCCGAGATTCGCTAAAATCCCCTCTCCCGTCGTGGGAGAGGGCTAGGGTGAGGGTGATTTCCCGGAACACGCCAATCCTCTTTATACAACGAACGGCAAAGACAGAACACTAGCCCAACTACCCTCGAAAGGCGCTCCGAAATTGCTCGTTTCCCGAATGCTGGAAAAGACCCTGCGTGACGACCCCGCCGAGGCCGAGATCGTCAGCCACAGACTCATGCTGCGCGCCGGTCTGATCAACCAGGTCGCCGCGGGCGTCTACTCGTATCTACCGCTCGCATGGCGCTCGCTCCGCAAGATCGAGCAGATCATCCGCGAGGAGATGGACGACGCCGGCGGTCAGGAGATCCGGATGCCCGCCCTCCAACCGCTCGACCTGTGGGACCGCTCCGGTCGCACCGAGGCGATGGGCAAGAACATGTTCAAGTTCCAAGATCGCCGCGAGCGCGACCTCGTCATCGCGCCGACTCACGAAGAGGTCGTCACGAACATCATCAAGGCCAACGTCCACAGCTATCGCGACCTTCCCCGCATCCTGTACCAGATACAGACGAAGTTCCGCGATGAGGAACGTCCCCGCGCCGGACTGCTGCGGGTCCGCGAGTTCGACATGAAGGACGCCTACAGCTTCGACGCCGACGAAGAGGGCCTCGATCTCAGCTACCAGGAGATGGTGAGGGCCTACACGAACATCTACGAGCGGTGCGGGCTCGACTCGGTCATGGTGGAGGCCGATAGCGGCGCAATCGGCGGCAAGGACTCGCACGAGTTCATGGCCCTTGCCGAGGCCGGCGAGGACACCATCCTCATGTGCCAAAGCGGTGGTTGCTCCTACGCCGCCAACGAGGAGAAGGCCGCCTTCGTCAAGCCGGAACAGCCCATCGAAGGCCATCTGCCCCTCGAAGACGTCTACACGCCCGGAATCAGGACGATTGAGGAGCTGGCCAGGGACCAGGGAATCCCTGCGAGCAAGACGCTCAAGGCCGTCTTCTACTGGGCCGACGGCGAGGTCGTGTTCGTGGTGATCCGTGGCGACCTCGACGTGAACGAGATCAAGCTCACGAACACGCTGAAGGCCAACGAGCTGCGTCTGGCGACGGCGGAAGAGGTCGAAGGCGCTGGACTCGTGGCGGGTTCGGCGTCGCCTATCGGACTGGATGGGATTCGCGTCATTGCCGATGACTCCGTCCTGCTCGGCTCCAACTTCATCGTCGGCGCGAACCGCGAGGACTACCACCTTCGGAACGCCAACTACGGGCGTGACTTCACCGCAGACACTATTACAGATATCGCCCTCGCCAAGGCGGGTGATCTGTGCGCCAAGTGCAAGACTCCCATGGGCGAGAGACGCGGCATCGAGGTCGGCCACGTGTTCAAGCTCGGCACGAAGTACAGTGAAGCTCTCGAAGCGTACTATCCCGCTCAAAACGAGAAGCAACTGCCGATCATCATGGGCTGCTACGGGATCGGTGTCGGACGACTGCTCGCGGCGTGTATCGAGCAGAACCACGACGACAAGGGCATCGTCTTCCCTCCCTCCATTGCTCCCTACGACGTCTGGATTACCGCATTGAACTACGACGACCGCGACGTTTCCTCAGAGGCCCTGGCCCTGCACGATGAGTTGAGGGCGTCGGGGTTCGACGTCGTCCTCGACGACCGCAACGAGTCCGCGGGCGTCAAGTTCAACGACGCCGACCTCATAGGTCTGCCCGTGCGCCTCGTCGTGAGCCGCCGCAACCTGAGGCAGGATGTCGTCGAGCTCAAGCTGAGAAGCGCGCCGGACGCGGAAACGGTGGTGCGTGACGAGGTCGCAAGCAGGGTGGCGGAGCTTCTGAGGGGAGGTTAGCCCAGTCACCACCTATACGTCGACTTTGCCTAGCGCTGTGTTCTCGGTTCCCTAGGCTTTTGCATGATTTTCATACGGGCAAAGGCATGTCCCGTACCCCGACACGGGAGCCCGCCGTGCCGGGCGGCAATCCCTTACTCCACAAAGGTATTGACAACTCCCTGGGAGCGGTATAGGCTTGGCTCAGCTTCTCTCGAAAGGAGGCTGGATATGTTCCACTTGACGGTAGCTTTCGATAACGTGTCCGACCTCCCTGCGTAAAAGGTAGGCTAGACACATCACCGGGGCTAGGTGCTTCTAGTTCACACGGAGGTGTGTGATGAAACGGCTTACAGTTCTTTCATTCTTTTCTGTTCTCGTAGTATTCACCGCGATAGTGTCGGGCGCGGTTCAGGCCCAAGAGTCCGACGACTTTACCCTGCCCCCGGAGTACGTGGCGCAAGTCCCTCTCTCTAGCGCCGGTAGCCGTATTCAGGACATCAGCAGAGACAACAACCTTACCGGCCTCGTCGGCATCAGGTTGGACAACGAAAACTCCGCCGTCCTTGTACACTGGCATGGCAAGGTTCCATCTGAGATATCCGACTTCATTGCTTCCAGCGACGTGACCATAACGGTTGTGAGCGTTCCGTACTCGCGGGAAGAACTACTGGCAGAAATTAACCGCATAACGGAGACACGCAAACACGAGAGCGTCACTATCAACGGCATCGGCATTAACCGCACGTTCGACGGCATCCAAGTCCGCTTCACCACTGATGGCAAACAGTCCAGAACGGAACAGATCCAAGCGGCCAAAACAGCGATCACAAGCGACATCCCGCTTACGTTCGAGGTCAAAGAGGCGCTCATGCCTTTCCGCGACCGTTGGGACGACAAGGACCCGTTCTATGGCGGCGCTGCATAGGATCGTACTGTGGCGGCAAGGTTGGGCCGGGGTTCCACACCCTCGACGAGCAAGCCGACGGTTCAGTGGGGCAGGGCGACAGCGGCGGACCCGTCTACAAGTACGTGGGTGCTTACGACGTGCGGCCTTTGGGCATCATTCAGGCCGGTGACCATACCTACCACAGCGCGCCGTGCGAAGGCTATCAGGGTAGCTATTGGGGAGGCACCCGCAAGTGCGCCTATCAAAGCTTCCACGCCAACATCGACAACATCTTGAACACGCTGAATCTGCAATTGCAGTGACTTCCAGAGCAGGCCGGTGAACGGCTCTAGTGAAAGCGTCCTCGTTGTTTCGGCGGCGGGGACGCTTTGTGTTCCCACGTGTGAGCGCATTTGTCAATTTACGAAAGTTGAGGGCGGGGTGTGTAGCCCGGCCTCGGAGAGGAGGTGAACCGTGCCAACAGAACTTTTGGTGCCTGCGCCTGAAGTCACGTTTGGCCCTGCATGAACAGGGGCGAGCGACTCTTGCTCCACCTGCCCGTGTCTCCCCTCAGTCATAGCCTAGCCTGCCCAGCTTGAACTGGGAAAGCCCATAACTACTTATCACGGTCTCGAATTACCCGGAATGGTGGAGAATTGTCCTTCGACAGGTTCAGGGCAAACGTGTTTTCAGTCCTATTCCTTGCAGAGAACTCTCAGAGAGTTTCTTAGTCCAAACGCGCCAAGAAGCTGTGCACGGCATCCTCGTAGCGCTGAGGATCCAGGTTCCACGACCCCACGTGCGCCGCGTCTTCGAATAGGTGGTACTCCACGATGTCGGGGCGCGCTTCCTTGAACTGCGCGCTGAGCGATTTTGGCACACTCAAGTCCTCGCTCCCGTGAAAGAGCAGGACGGGAACCGACAGGTCGTCGACCCGCTTGAGGTAGTTCATCTTATGAAAGTCCACCCCGAAGCGGAGCGCCGCCAGGAACTTCGCAAGCCCCGTGAGCGCCCCCGGCAGCGGAACTCCGAAGACATATCGCTGGCTCGCCCCGTAGTCCACCACCGCGTCGAAATTGAGAACCGGGCCGTCGAGAATAACCCCCTTCACCCGGCTCGCGGCTACCGAATTGTACAGGAAGCTCACCACTATGCCCCCACCCATGCTCTGTCCCATGAGCACCAGGTCCTTCGCGCCCGCCGCCAGCGCGAACGTGGCCGCCGCTTCCAAGTCCTCCCATTCATCCGTCCCGTACTGGTAGTACCCGGTGGGACTCAACGGAAGTCCCGGGTCGTTGCGGTAGGTGATGGTCAGCGTCGGATATCCCCTCTCAACGAACATGGGCAGCATCCGAAGGTACGCCCGGCGGTCCGCCCCCTTCCCGTGAACGAGTATCACCCAGGTGTCCTTCTCACCGAGCGTAAGCCAAGCGGGAAAAGTTCCGAGGGTGGCGGGGATGCCGATCTCCTGGAACTCGATCCCGTGCGCCGTGAGAGGGTCTCCGGCATACACGTAGCTGTCGAGACGCACGGCGTCGCCCACCTGCGGCAGCGGCCCCTGCGCCTCCACTTCGCGGACTACGGAGTCCTCGCCCGTATCGACGATCTTGTCTACCTGGTTGTGCGTATCGGCGGACACCATGCTCCACAGACCGGGTTTGTCCCACCGGTCATCGGACTCGGTCTCGGCTGTGGTCTTGAGGGCGATCCGGCCTCCCGCGATAGACGTGACTCGAAGATCGAACGGCTCCTCCTCATGGTCGACCATGAAGGCGGCTTCCTCGATTTCGTCCGAGTAGTACCACCCCGCGGCGAGGTACCCCGCGAGGAACACGAGCACGGCCACGACGAGTATGGTCTGGATCTTGCGAGCGAGGGACAGAGGAACGCCTCCTTGACCGTGGATGACGGCATGATAGCGCATTGTCGAGCTATGCGCGAGAGTAGCAGGCATACTCCAAACCCTGTACGCTTGAAGGCGGCATTTTCGACCACGGAGAATTGACTGCATGACACGAATGACCGGCGGACAGGCATTGATCAAGTCCCTCTACCGGGAGGGCGTGAGGACCATCTTCGGGATGCCGGGCGTTCAGCTATACCACGCAATGGACGCCATCTATGACGAGCCCGGCATCCGGTTCATCACCGTTCGTCACGAGCAGGCTGCCGCATACATGGCGTTCGGGTACTCGAAAGCGGGCGGCGACGGCATCGGCACCGCCCTCGTCGTTCCCGGCCCCGGCCTTTTGAACGCCACCGCCGGAGTGGGCACCGCCTACTCAGCCTCCACGCCGACCCTCCTCGTAGCCGGTCAGTCGTACACCCACGAGATCGGCAAGGATACCGGCGCGCTCCACGAGGTCAACGATCAGCTCGACGTGGTGCGTCCCATCACCAAGTGGGCCGCCCGTATGACGTCGGTAACGGAAGTCCCGGACACCGTTCATGAGGCCTTCCGAATGCTCAAGACGGGCCGGCCGCTCCCCGTGGAAATCGAAATCGCGTGGGATACCCTCGCGGACGAGGACGACGTGGAGCTTCACGAACCGGCCATCTACGAGCCTCTTGTGCCTGACGACGGCGATGTCGAGCGCGCCGTCGGGCTGCTCTCTCAGGCCGAGCGTCCGCTCATCTGGGCGGGCTGGGGGGTCTGTCTGTCGGATGCGGGCGAAGCCCTAGAAAAGGTGGCGGAACACCTGCAAGCCCCGGTGATGACCTCCGCGGAGGGCAAGGGAGCGATTCCCTACGATCACCCCCTTTCCCTCGGCACGCCGGGCTGGCGATTCGGTCCCCCTGAGCTCGACGCCCTAGTCGGCGAAGCGGACCTCGTGCTGGCCGTCGGCACCCGCCTGGGACGCACGAACCTCACGAGCGACCATAACATCGTTCAGATCGACGTCGACGCCGATGAGATCGGGCGAAACTTCCCGCAAGCAATTGGAGTTCACGGCGACGCCCGCGTATCTCTCGAACGCCTCTACGACAGACTCGCTGCTACTTCTCCTCGCCGTGAGAGTCGCGTTGAGGAGATAGCGTCCATCAAGCGGAAACGCGCCAACCCCGCTACCTTCGTGCAGCCGCAGGGCGGATTCGTCGAGGCCATTCAGAATGTGATGTCCGACGACGGCATTGTGGTCGAGGGGGTAACGCAGATCGGCTACGCCGCCAGGGAACTCTATACCGCGCAGCAGCCGAGAACGTACGTCACCTCTTCCTACTTCGGCAATCTGGGGTACGCCTATCCCACCGCGCTCGGCGCGAAGGTCGCCAAGCCGGATGTGCCCGTCGTGGCGATCTCAGGGGACGGCGGCTTCCTCTACAACTCGCAGGAGCTTGCCACTGCCGTCAAGTACGGCATCAACGCTGTCGTGATTGTGTTTAACGACAACGCCTTCGGGAACGTCTATCGTGACCAGATCAACAAGTTCGACGGGCGGGCCATCGGTTCTGAGTTGCACAATCCCGACTTCATGAAGCTGGCCGACGCCTACGGGGCTCGCGGCGTCAGAGTTCACGCCCCCGAGGAGTTGGAAATGGCGCTCAAGGAGGCTCTCGAAGCGGACGCGCCCGGCCTCATCGAGGTCCCCGTGGGGATGATGCCCGACCCGTTCCTGTAGCCCCTCAAGCCAGATTGAACGGGGTACCCATCCGGGAACACGTCGAGCGGAACCACTCTATGACCTCGATGTGCAGGGGAATCCCGTTGGCCCGACGGTCTTCGACGGTCTCAGCCTCCACGAGTCCGGGGTAGACGACCCGGTCGTGCCCCGGCGCGGGTCTCGTCGTCCGAAGCGTGTAGAGCCACTCGTCCATCGTGCTCCTGAACTCCGCCGCGTCCATGAAGGCCTCGATGTCGTACGCGGCTACGTAGTGGTTGAAGTTGGGCCGTCCCGGTAGGAGGCCGTAGCCACCCCCGCTGAGGATCCCTCCGAGAATGTCCACGATCGCCATCAGCCCGTACCCTTTGTGCGAGCCGAGGTCGATGGTGCTGCCGAGCGGGAGCAGGTTCGCCAGGGGTATGCCGTCCGGACCGAGCGGCGGAGCGTCCACCTCGTGCATGACTGGAGCGCCGTTCTCGTCGGCAGTCCAGCCGGGCAGAAGCTTCACTCCCAGCCGCCGGGCGAGAATGAGCTTGTTGGAGGGAACGATGCTCATCGCGGCGTCGAACACGAACGGCGCTTCTCTGTCGCCGGGCGCTGCCAGCGCAATGGGGTTGGTGCCGAACCGGGCTTCCGCCCCGAACGTCGGATTGACATTGGCCGGACACGACGACATGGTCATCCCGATCATGTCGTGCTCCAGGGCCATCATCGCATGATACGAGATCATGCCGAGATGCCGGCTGTTGCGGATGGTGACAACTCCGACGCCGACGTTTCCGGCCTTCTCGATAGCGATCTCCATCGCCCTTGGGCCGACCACGATGCCGAGTCCCCGGTCGGAGTCGATGTTCGCCGTGGAAGGCGACTCCCGCAAGACCGTCCACTGAGGCACCGGGTTGATCTCGTCCTCCTTGAATCCCTGCACGTAGCCTCTGAGCGAGTTGGACACTCCGTGGCTCTCCACTCCCCGCAGGTCGGAGGTCACCAGGGCGTCGGTCGCCCGCTCGGCGTCCTCTTCCGGCACGCCGCACTTGAGAAAGATCGCGTGCACGACCTCGCGCAGGTCGCTCTCGGCCACTCGCATCGATTCCTCTTCGGTCACCCTCAAACGCTCTACCATCTAAGTCCTCCGGCTCTCGTTCGATTGCGCAAGGAACAATTCTAGTCGCCGGAATCAGGCCACGCAATGTGGCGCTGCGGGTGACGAAATACGCCGGCATTTGCTACACTGCGCCCGTATCGCAACCCAGCGGAGGTGAGGCTTCGTGACGACCCAAGAGGCTACCGGCGTACGCGGTCGAATGTGCTCCGTGTTCTCGGAGGCGAACGGCGAGGACCCGTGCGGATCGGCCCCCATGTGGGACCACTGCCTTGTCATCGAGGTCCAGACTCCCTGGGAGCACGAGGTCATGGACTCCCCCGGTTTTCCGGCAGGGGTGTCCGATCTCCTTGAGCAGCGCCCGGACGTGCGACTACAGGTTATTCAGCCCGACGACACCTACTCGGTCGACGGATACTCAAGGGTCATGCTCTTCTCACGTCCCAATGGCGCCGTCCGCGAAATGGCGAGGAGGGAGTACCTCGTCCCTTCCGTCCGCCTTCCTGGCGCCGTCTCCGCAGTGCTCGGCAACGGCGGCGGCGAAGAACTCGCCGAATGGGAACAGCACAACGACGGGATGCGCGATCTGCTGGTCTGCACTCACGGCTCCCGCGACATCTGCTGTGCGTCCATCGGCCAGCCCACGTACATGGAGCTTCATTCCCGATACTCGAACTCGCATACGCGAGTGTGGAGGCTATCCCACACAGGCGGTCACCGCCTCGCGCCGAATGTCATCGACATGCCGAGCGGCAGGTACTGGTCGCGGCTAACGCCGTCTCGCGCTACGCAGGTGGCAGACCGTTCAGGCGACATCGCCGACCTGTACGACTCCTATCGGGGATGGCCCGCAATCGCGAGTCCGGGGGCGCAGATGGCCGAACGAGAGGCTTTCATGCGCGAGGGCTGGGACTGGATAGACCACCAAGTGGAGTCCGAAGTCCTCGAAACCTCCGACGATGGCATGGAGGAACGGGTGGCCATCAGATCGCTAGGCGCGGATGGAGTCGTTTCGTCCTACGAGGCAACGGTGCGGCAGAGTGGGGTCGTGCAGTCAATCGAGTGCCTGAGCGATACCCTCGCGAAGGACTATCCGCAGTACGAACTCGTGAGCTTCGAGGCGGTCGGGCCGTAACCGCCCCCTAAGCGAATACGACTGCGGTGCAGCCGAGACTAACTCGCTGCCCTCTGGAACAGAGCCTCACGGAGTCCGTCGAGGACGCCTTCCAATCTTGCGACGCGCTGTTCGAGCGCGGACAGCCTTCCTTCTATCACTTCAAAGCGCTTATCTACTTCATCGAAGCGCCTGTCCACTGCGTCGAAACGCTTGTCCACTGCGTCGAAGCGCTTGTCAACGCGAGCCTCAAAATCGCTGAAGCGCTTGTCAACGCGAGCCTCAGAGGCAGCGAACTGCTTGTCTACACGATCGGCAAGCCACTTCATAGCGCTAAACATCAGCCCCACTGATGTGAGCGCCACCGCGCCCAGGGCGACACCGACGGTTATGATGCCGATAAGCTCAGGAGTCATTGCCACAGTCTACCATACGGGCAATTCCCGCTCAATTACGAATCCGCGCCGCTTGTGATCCGGCCATCGACGCGACCGTACTTCCTGCGGCGTTGGCCGTATGCCGCAACGGCCTTGTCGACCTCAGTCTCGTCGAAGTCGGGCCAGTAGACGCCGGTGGAGTAGTACTCCGCGTAGGCGGCCTGCCACAGCAGGAAGTTGCTGATTCGCATCTCGCCCGCCGTCCTGATGATGAGATCGGGATCGGGCATTCCGGCGGTGTACAGATAGCTGCTGACGAGACTCTCGTCGATCTGTGAGGCTTGAATCCCGTCGGCGACGATGGACTTTATCGCACTGGTCAACTCCGACCGACCGCCGTAGTCGTATGCCAGGGCCACCGTGATTCCGGTATTGTCCTTGGTCAACTCGACTGCGTCGGCGATCCCCTTCTGAACACCGCCCGGCAGCCGGTCGAGACGACCGATGTGCATCAGCCGCACACCTTCCTGGTGGAGTTGACGAGTCTCCGCCTTGATCATTTCCTGAAGGATTTCGATCAGCGCGTTGACCTCTTCCGTCGGGCGCTCCCAGTTCTCGGTTGAAAACGCGAAGAGCGTTAGGTACCGGACTCCATAAGCGGCGAACGACTGGAGAATCCGCCGGATATTCTCCGTGCCCGCGCGGTGTCCTTCCGTCCGGGAAAGGCCGCGCTCCGCTGCCCATCTCCCGTTGCCGTCCATAATGATCGCGACATGGGCGGGAACCGCAGATGCGGCAGAACCTTCGTGGCCCCCTTCCATGCACTCAGCGTTGGAAGCCAAGCTCACTAGACCTCCATTACCTCGGCTTCCTTCTGCTTGGCCAGCGCCTGCATCTTCTCGGTGTGGCTGTCGGTGATCTGCTGGAGGTCGTCCTGGGAACGGTGCATCTCGTCCCGCGAGATTTCCTTGCTCTTTTCCATGGATCGCAGGGTCTCCAGCCCGTCGCGGCGGATGTTGCGGACGGCGACGTTGCCTTCCTCCACTCGCTTGCCTACCAGTCGCACCAAGTCCCGGCGCCTCTCCTCGGTGAGAGGAGGGATGCTAAGGCGGATGACTGTCCCGTCACTATTGGGCACCAGACCGAGGTCGGAGGTGAGGATGCTCTTCTCGATGCTGCCTATGGACTGCTTGTCCCAGGGTTGAATCATGAGCAGCCGCGCCTCGGGGACGGAAATGGATGAAATCTGGTTCAGAGGCGTGGGCGCGCCGTAGTAGTCGACCATAAGGGTATCCACGAGGGAGGGATTCGCGCGCCCCGTGCGGATCGTATTCAGGTCCCGCACCAGCGCCTCCACCGACCGGTCCATCCTCTCGTCGATTTCCAGCAGGACTTCCTCGACATCGGGCATGGCGTGCAACCTCCTGTCTCCCACCCCGCATGGCGGGTGGTCGGCGACGACTAGGCGGATATTGTAGCAAAGGGTACGGACGCCGTCAGCAACACCCTCTTAGGCGGATGAGCGAACGAGGGAGCCGACCGTTTCGTGCCGCACGATGCGGCGAAGGCTGCCCTCGTCGAAGATGTCGAATACGAGGATGGGGACATCGTTCTCCATGCACATGGTGAGGGCGGTGGAGTCCATGACCTGCAATCGTCGTTCGAGCGCGTCCTGATACGTCAGGGAGTCGAACTTCGTGGCGTCGGGATGCACTCGCGGGTCGGCGGAGTAGACGCCGTCGACTTCATGCTTCGCCATGAGCAGGATCGAAGCGTTGATCTCGACTGCGCGGAGGGCCGCGGCGGAATCGGTGGTCATATACGGGTTGCCGGTACCGGCGGCGAAGATGACGACGCGCTCCTTTTCAAGGTGACGGATTGCTCGCCGACGAATGAATGGCTCGGCGACTTCCTGAACATTTATGGCCGACTGCGTGCGCGTGTCGATCTCATAGATACGTTCGAGCGCGTCTTGCAGCGCGAGCGCGTTAATCAGCGTCGCGAGCATTCCGGCGTTGTCGGCCATCGGGCGGTCCATGCCCTGCTTTTCGGCCTCCGCTCCCCGCCAGATATTGCCGCCCCCGACGACGACGCCGATCTCGACACCCAGATCGTGGATGGACTTGATCTCGCTCGCTATGTAGGAGACGGCATCCGAATCTATGCCGTAGCCCTGCTCGCCCTTGAACGACTCGCCGCTCAGCTTCAGAAGGACTCGACTGTACCGTGGGTTGTCCGAGACCAAGCTTACTCTCCCAGTGAGTAGCGTGAGAATCTGCGGATGCGGATATTCTCGCCGACCTTGCCTACCGTTTCCCGAATCAGCTCATCGATGGTCATCGAGGGGTCCTTGATGAACGGCTGCTGGAGAAGGCAGGCCTCCGAGGGATCGACCTCTTCGCCCTCGGGGATCGCGGACTCGTCGACATACTTGGGATTCATCGCGGCGACCTGCATGGCGATGTCGTGCGCAAGCGCCTTGAAGTCTTCCGTCCGAGCGACGAAGTCGGTCTCGCAGTTGGCCTCGACCATCGCGCCGATCCGTCCGCCGCTGTGGATGTAGGACTCGACCAGTCCCTGGTCCGTCTCACGGTCGGACTTCTTCGCCGCGGACGCGATGCCCTTCTCGCGCAGGATTTCCTGCGCCTTGTCCATGTCGCCGTCGGCCTCTTCGAGCGCACGTTTGCTGTCCATGATCCCTGCGCCGGTCAAATCGCGCAGGGCCTTGATCTCCGCCGTTGTGATCGCCACGTCGCCTCCTCGATTTCTATCTCGACCTATCCAAATTTATGTCGCACAAAAAGCTGGCCCCGAAGGGCCAGACTCTAAAGGCTATTTCCCCATCCGCCGAGGGTGGATGTCATATGCGCGCCACCGAGTCATCAGCCTTCCGGCGCCTCCGACATGACCTGCTCGGCATCCTGAACGCCCTCAAGCGCCGCTTCGGGAGCAATGGCTATCGGTTCGAGCGCCTCGCCGGCATCAAACTGGCCGTCATCGTTAAGTCTACGGTTCGTGCCCTCGATGTAGGCCTCGGCAATGTGTGACGTGACGAGCCGGATCGAGCGGATCGCGTCGTCGTTGCCGGGAATGGGGTAGTCGATCTCAACGGGGTCGCAGTCGGTGTCAACCAGCGCAACCACGGGTACCCCTACCCGCTTGGCCTCGGCGACGGCGATCCCTTCTTTACCCACGTCAACGACGAAGAGCGCGCCCGGAATCTCGGTCATTTCCTTGATTCCGCCGAGGTAGCGGTTCAGCCGCGCGATCTGATCGTTGAGCTTGAGCTGCTCTTTCTTCGGCAGGGAGAACAACTCCCCCTTTGCCTTGCGCTGTTCGAGCTCCACGAGGTAGTCGATACGCTTCTGAATGGTGGCGAAATTCGTCAGGGTTCCCCCCAGCCAGCGGGTGTTGATGTAGAAGGCACCACACCGCACCGCCTCGCTGACGATCGTGTCCTGGGCCTGTTTCTTCGTTCCCACGAAGATGATCTTCTTGCCCTGCGCGGCGATGTCCTCGACAAAGGCCGCTGCCCGTTCGAGGAAGTGGAGGGTCTGCTGAAGATCGATGATGTGGATGCCGTTGCGGTGGGCGAAGATATACTGGCGCATCTTCGGGTTCCAGCGCCGCTTCTGATGCCCGAAGTGGACACCCGCCTCCAGCAATGACTTCATCGTAACGGGAGGCTTCGCCTCCTGCTCCATTACCTGTACTTGCTCCAACTGCTCGACCATGTACTCTCCCTACTCTCGGCGCCTTTGCGACGCACCCGTGCAAGTATATCACACCCCGAATACCACAAGTAATATTCTCGAAGGAGCGTTTACTGACCCTTCGACACGGGTCCATGCTCATAAGAGCACGCCGTGTGTGAATCGAGATTCTTGACGTCTCGATGCAGCCATACCCCAACGGCGGGCTCGAAAAAGTGGTATGCTACGTGGGCATCGTAGCCTTTGTCCCTCACTGAACGAACGCCCCTCTTGATCGACCAAGAACAGATCCGCCAGGCGGTGGCATCCATCCTGGACGCCCTCGGGGAAGACATCGAACGCGAGGGGCTGCCTCAAACGCCTCGACGCGTGAAGAAACCCGGCACGCGAATGGTGACTTCGGCCTACAGGGGCGAGTTCGAAACAAACTCCGACCTCCGCCAGGAGTTCCGGTCGATGACGAGGAGGGACTAACGTGCCAGTCTCCGTCGTCGTCACTGAGGTCGAACAACTTGCGGAGGGCTGGGGAGACCTGCTGCCTTCGTGTTGGACCAACACGATCTTCGTAACCCCGTGGTGGCAGACCACATGGCTAGACCACTTCGGCGACAGGTCAACCGCCCGCACAATAGCGGCGAGGAACGGTGACGGAACGCTTGTCGGCATTGCTCCCATGAACGTGGCCGACGGTACGGTCACCTTTCTGGGCGACACCGACCTGTTCGACTACCGGGATTTCCTCGTGCGCAAGGGCGGAGAGGATGATTTCTATTCCGCCGTGTTCGACGAGATCGACTCGTGGGAGTGGGACACTCTCAACTTGGAGTCCGTCCCTGAAGACTCGCCGACGATTCGGTTCGCCACTGCGATCGCCGGAGACAAGGGGTGGAAAGTTACGGTCGAAGAGGAGGACAAGGCGCCGTTCAAGAGCCTTCCCGACAACTGGGACGACTACGTGAGCGGGCTGGGCAAGAAGTACCGCCACGAGCTCCGCAGGAAGGTGCGAAAGCTGGGCAATTCAGGAGACGTCTCGCAGTACGACTGCACGCCGGAGATGCTGCCGGGGCATCTTCCCGACTTCTTCCGGCTCCACCGCTTGAGCAGTTCCGAGAAGGCCGAGTTCATGACCGAGGCCCGCGAGCGCTTCTTCACCGAGCTAATGGAGACCGCCGCCGCTCGTGGACGCCTCAAGCTGTCGATGCTGGAGTTCGACGGCGTGCGAGTCGCGGCGTGCATCAATTTCGACTATGAAGACTCCTATTTGCTCTATAACAGCGGGTACGATCCGGCGTATTCTCAATTGAGCGTCGGCTTCGTCAACAAGGCGTGGACGATCAAGGACGCCATAGAATCGGGCAAGCGGACTTTCGACTTTCTCCGCGGCATCGAGCGATACAAGTACGACCTCGGCGCGGAAGACCGGTCGATCTACACGATTCGGATTCGCAGGTAAGCAGGACAGGTTACCGATGCGCAACATCGCCATGCTCACCATGCACAGCTGCCCTGCCGGACGTCCCGGCGCACGGGACGTGGGCGGCATGAACGTGTACGTTACCCACGTTGCCCGCGAGCTCGCCAAGTTCGGCTGCAGGGTGGACATCTATACCCGCAGCGACCGTGGCCACGGCCGGCAAGTCGTCCAAATAACGCCCTTCGTCCGTGTCATACACGTGGATGCCGGCCCGGTCGACGAGTCCAAGCACGCCCTGTCGGGTCACGTGCCCGCGTTCGTCGACGCAGTTGACGGGTTCCGGCGGGAGCATCGTCTCACGTACGAACTGGTCCACTCTCACTACTGGCTCTCCGGGATGGCAGGAAACGAGCTTTCGACGACTTGGAGCGTCCCGCACGTCACCATGTTTCACACGACCGCCTTGACCAAGTTACTAGCTCGGATTGGAGAGCAGGAGCCTGAGGGCCGCGTCGAGGCGGAGCGCGAGGTCATGGCCGCCGCGAACGCTATCGTCGTCTCGACCGAGCAGGAACGGTCGGATATCTCTCGTCTCTACAATTCGGAGCCGGCCAAGATCAGCGTCCTGCCGGCGGGCGTGGACCTCGACCTGTTTCAACCGGCGGATAAGGCGGAGGCCCGGCGCTCACTCGACCTGCCCGATCGGAATATCGTCCTATCCGTTGGGCGAGTCGAGCCGCTCAAGGGGTTCGATATCCTGCTGCAAGCGATGGCTTCGCTCGATGAACGCTCCGACAACATGGTCGTCATCGTCGGCGGAGACGAGGACGCCAGCCCGGAGCTGGAGAGGCTGCGGAAGCTGTCGCGATCGCTCGGTCTGGGTGACGACGTCATGTTCACCCAAGCGGTCTCCCAGGAGCGATTGAGTACGTACTACAACGCCGCCGACGTCTTCGTCATGCCGTCCTACTACGAGAGCTTCGGCCTGGTCGCGCTCGAAGCGATGGCGTGCGGAGTGCCCGTCGTAGCCTCCCGCGTCAGTGGCCCACGCAGCTTCGTCAAGTCGGGAGTCACGGGCTATCTGGTCGATAGGCGGTGCCCCGAGCCCTTCGCGCAGCGGCTCGACGTCTTGCTCCACAACCCCACGCTTCGCGAGAGCATGGGCCGCGCCGCGCGATCACACGCCGAGAAGCTGGGATGGGACATGGTCGGCCGTCGCACCCTCGACGTCTACGATTCGGTTACCCTCGGCCCGCGCTCCGCATCCATAGCCGCCGGCTAGTCCCCCACCCGCAGCTCGAACCACGCCGTATCCGCCACCCTCTCGAACCCCAGCGACTCGTAGACCCTCCCGGCGGACACGTTCGCCGAGTCCATCTCCAACTCGATCACCTCGACGCCGTGTGAGGCCAGCCACCTCATCCCCGCGAGAACCGTCGGACGGCTCAGGCCCATCCCCCGGTATTCGGGGTGCACTCCCGTCATGGCTATACGCCCCAACCTACCATCCGGCCCCACCGGACGGGCCGTCCAGTTGTAGGCGGCTATGCCGTCGCCGTGGGTTATGAAAAGAATTCCCTCTGGTGTCGTGGACTTCGACGCGATCCTGGCCTCAATCTGCTCCACGGTGTTGGGCGAGAAGCCCCACGAGTCCCCGAACGCGGCGTTCTGGATGTCCGTGAGCCTTTGCGCGTCACGGCCGGGCCGAAACGACCTGAGCGCAAAACCGTCCGGCAACTCTACCTTTGGCAGAGCGTTGCCCCTCCACCGCATCGTCGCATACCGTCGCGCGGGGCGAAACCCGGCGTCGTGGAGCAGGCACTGTTTCGGGGCGTCCTCGGACGCCGCCTGCGCGTGGAGCACGTCGACCGGTAGACCGCTTGCTCTCTCTACGGCAACTCCAAGGAGAGCCTCTTGCACAACTTGGGGCGACCGAGCGCCCGAAACGCCCATCTCCAGAACCGCCCGCCGGATCGGAAGCTCCGGCCACAAGACCGCAAGACCCACGTCCGCGCCCGATTCCCGGACGATGAAGCAGTCCCGCTCCGGGTCAAGACCCGCCAGCGAGAGATGATGCCTCATCGACGCTTCATCGAGCTCGCCTTCTCCACCGGCAATCCCGAACGCTGCGTTGTAGAGAACTGTCCAACTGGCAAGGTCGTCCCACGAGAATGAACGAACGGATAGTGTCGAGCCCAAATACGAAACTCCCCGGAGGGGTGCACTTACTAGCCGTAGTTCCAACCGATAATCTTCGTCGGCGTGATGGTAATCACCACGAAGTTCGTTTCAGGCACGACCTTCTCCGTGTATACCCTGCCCTCTTCCTCGCCCAGGTAGTTCATCGCCATTGCCAGTACGTACTCATAGATATTGTCGTACGAGAGCTCGGCCACCCCGTTGACGATGGCCGCCTTGTAGGGGCTGGTGTGCGTGGCGATGCTGGCAGCGACGCGAGGCTCATGGCGAATGTTCCGCACCTTGACCGCGCTGTCCTCCGCCAAAATGATGAGGCGCTCGCCGTCGTAGTGGTGCCACACCGGCGCAACGTGCGGGGACCCGTCCAGCCTCACCGTCGCGAGGTCGCAAAGATGCGGCTCGCGCAGGAACTCGTCGATCTGCTCAGGTGTCATGGCATTACTCCACTACTCAAGCATTGGCCGGAACCGGAAGCCTTTGGGAATTATATCGCAAAGTAAACAAATTGCCTAGAAAGCCCTTGACAATTCCCCTTGGATTGTTTATCATTAGCCTATAAATCAAGGGAGTTTCAGGCATGGCAGGCAAGGCGTTTCGCAAGGGTATCTCACTGGTAGACCTCATGGATATGTTCCCCAATGACGAGGTTGCCAAAGACTGGTTCATTCAGACTCGGTGGCCGAATGGCGTAGCCTGCCCGAACTGCGGGAGCGCGGACATCAACGACCATGCCAATCATCCGACGATGCCCTTCCATTGCCGCGATTGCCGCAAGTTCTTTAGCTCCAAGACCGGAACGGTGATGCACAGTTCCAAGCTGGGCTACCGCAAGTGGGCGATAGCGATCTACATCTTCACGACCGGCCTCAAGGGAACGTCCAGCATGAAGCTACACCGCGACCTGGGCATCACACAGAAAACGGCGTGGCACATGGCGCACCGCATTAGGCAATCACTCGGAACGCCCGAAAATCCCTTCGTAGGCCCTGTAGAGGTCGATGAGACGTGGATAGGTGGGAAGGAACACAACAAGCACGAAGACAAGAAGCAACACGCAGGGCGCGGGCCAGTCGGCAAGACTCCGGTAGTCGGCATGAAGGACAGGGACACCGGGCAGGTGACGGCAACTCCCGTAGAGCACACCGACAAGCCGACGCTACAGAGGTTCGTTGAGGATGGTATCGAGGACGGCGTGAAGGTCTACACGGATGAACACCCCGGCTACAGCGACCTTCCGAACCATGAGACCGTCAAGCATAGCGTCAAAGAGTACGTGCATGGGCAGGCGCACACCAACGGCGTTGAGTCGTTCTGGGCTATGCTCAAGCGCGGCTACGTCGGAACCTACCACCACATGAGCATTGAACACCTACACCGCTACGTCAATGAGTTCGCGGGCAGGCATAACGACCGACCGAGAGATACCCGCGACCAGATGCGCCATATCGTCGAAGGCATGGAAGGCAAGCGGCTACGGTATGAGGACTTAATAGCGGCGTAGTAGCCTTGACGCTCAGAGGAGAAGGCGATAGCCTCACACCTGAGCACAATCGGGAGGCAAACCTATGGGTCGTCGATACACTTTCACTGGGGACGTGGTCCAAGATGAGGATGGCCGCTGGACTGCTTGGCTGGTGGAGATTCCTGAGTGTGTTACGTTCGGAGACACCCGTGAGGATGCCATGCGGGAGTTGCAAGATGCGGCCAGTGTGGTGGTTCAGTATCTGGAGTCCAAAGGCGAAGAAATCCCCCAGAGGTCCAAAACTCAGGAGTTGGTGGTCGTGTCGTGAGCGACTTCTCTAGGCTTGTTCGCGCTCTGCGTAACGTCTCGGTACGAAAATACATCTCGGCGCTTGAAAGGGACGGCTTTGTAATGGCCCAGGGAACGATAGGTTCACACAGGGTCTACGAGCACCTTGACGGTAGGTGGGCGTCCATCGCCTATCACAAGGGCAGCGCGACGCTAACCGTCACAGCTCGCAAGCATCTACTGAGAGGCACTGAATGGAACGCGGAAGATGCGGTCCGGCTGAAACTACTGAAGGTTCTGCCCTAGCAAGGATTATTCCAATGCCACGACGTAAGAAAGAACGAGGGCGACCGAGCAAGCCTTACCCGCCGCGCATCGACGCGACGCCGGAAGAGGCATTACAGGCGATGTTCAACACGCCGCCTAGCACGTCGGTTGAGGATAGAGAATCCCGATGCTCGGACTGTGGACGGGCGGTCTACTATCCCGAAGTGCTGTACCGCGATGATCGGTGCTCGGAGTGTCACACCGTTAAGCCTGTTTAGGCGGGAATTTGTTTACTTTGCGATATAATTCCCAAGCCTTTCCCGCACCGCGTTCCAAATGTCGTCGCTTATGGCGTCTATCGACCGCGTGGCGTCGACGACCCGCCAGCGCTCGGCTTCCTGATCCGCGAGCGCGAGGAACCCCAGTCGTATCCGCTCGTGAAACTCCGCCGGCTCCTCCTCGAACTTCATTCCCTCCGCGTTGCGCTCGACCGCGTCAGCGGTCTTGATGTCGCTCATGGGCATCTGAAGTTGCAGTCCCCGCACCCGCGAGATGCCGATCTCCGGCGGGCAGTCGAGCAGGAACGTCACGTCCGGCATGACCCCATGAGTCGCCAGCCCATTGACCGCCCTGATCGTCTCGATGTCGATTCCGCGCCCGTACCCCTGATACGCTACGGTCGAGTCGGCATACCGGTCGGCCACGACGACCAGATCATCGTCGTCACTCTGCGGCGCGATGACCTTTGCCACAAGTTCCGACCGTGCCGCCGCGAACAAAAACAGCTCTGCCGCGCGGGACATCGTTTCGTCCGACGTGTGCGACCGCTTTATCAGCTTCCGCAGGTCCGTCCCGAGAGCAGTCGAGCCCGGCTCGCGCACCCGCAGACACCGAAGCCCCATCGCCTCGATCCGTTCCACGAGCCTCACGGCCTGCGTCGTCTTGCCCGCCCCCTCTCCCCCTTCAAGCGAAATAAACAGCAAGGATGTTCACCAATGAGCGTTGCGTTCGTAGGCGCACATTCTACGGTTCGCTCACGGAACGCCGCAAGGCGGAAGCGGAGAAAACGGTGTGATATGATACCAGCGACCTTCACAAGCCATCCCCGCGCCTGCGCCGAGAAAGCAGGCGCGATGGAGGAACCCGACATGACCTCGGCAGAGCACATCGAGACTGCAAAGAAGTTCCTGGCCGACTCCGACCGCGAGTTCCTGGACGGCGACGACCTCCAGGCGTCCGAGAAGCTGTGGGGCGCGGCCTCCCACGCAGTCATGGCCATAGCCGAGCAGCGCGGCATGTCCTACCGCAACCACAAGGAACTGAAGATTCTCACTCAAACCCTCGCGGACGAGTACGACGATTCCTTCCTCCGAGAGGGGTTCAGCATCGCCGAGAAGTTCCACGCGAACTTCTATCACGGCTTCATGGAAGACTTCGAGCTAAACGGCGACCGCCCCCTCGTCCACCAGTTCACCGCCCGCGTCCTGGAACTCACCGCGGCCGCCTAGACACACACTCCCACCCCGAAATCCTGGGCAATCCGCTCATACGGCGACGACGAGCGCTTCAAAGCGTTCCTCAGGAACGGGCAGGCCGTCATCTTGCAGAGCGGCGACGTACTCTCGGATCGCCTCCCTGATATTCGCAATAGCCGCGTGCTTGGTCTCGCCCTGGCTGATGCAGCCCGCAAGACTCGGGCACTCGGCGACCCAGTAGCCGTCTTCACCCGGACGGAGAACCACCTGTCGCATCGTCTCAACCCCCTTTGACTAGCTCGGAATCTCTTTGCCCAGAATACCACGCGACGTTCATCATCGCATCCACGAACCCCATAGCGGTAACCGTTCAGACTCCGTACGACACCCTCACCCAAGCAACCCACCGTCATTACCGCAAAGGCGGGAATCCACAGGTGCGGGGATTTGGGGGACATCCCTCACTTGACAAACAAGAACATATAATCTATCATGTCCCTACATCACCTCCGCTCCCGCAACTCACCCGACACAGGTATACTGTTCCAACATAGAAGACCCGCAACCCACCATGCCTAACACCCTCTACTACGGCGACAACCTCGACATACTCCGGCAGCACGTCCCCGACGAGTCCGGTCGACCTCATCTACCTCGACCCACCCTTCAACTCCAACGCCTCCTACAACGTCCTCTTCAAGGAGCAGACCGGGCTGGGGGAGTGGACGCAGGAGCCGGATGGGACGAGTGATATGGAGCGGCGGAATTGCTTCCGTTAGAATGAAACCGTGAAGTTCTCAAAAAATCTGCCCAACGACGAGGTTTTACGCGCGGCACTCGTGGAGTACCGAAAGACCACGACGTACTGGTACGTCCCCAAAGCGCGGACGCTAAACGAAGAGAACGTGGCCTATTGCGCAGAGATTCTGTACCTCATCTTCGAGGAGTTCCTCGGCTCAGCCTGGACCACCGAGACCCAAGACGCGCTCCTAGACCGACTGACCAAGACAGGGGTCAACGAGCCTCGTGTAGAGGGAGGAACCTCGCAAAATCGGAGGGCGTTGGTTCGCATCATCAAGGTGTTGCTAGAGACGCTCGGCCTATTGTGGGTACAAGAAGACGAGGAGCTAGTTATAACTGACGCGGGGCTCGCCCTTCTGCTTGCACGGAATGACGCTGACGCCCAGCGCAGGCTTATCGAGACGCAGATAGCGAAGATTCAATACCCGAACCCACTATTCAGCCAACGTTGGGTGAACGACTTTCATGGCATCCTCCCGCATCTCTTTTTGCTGCAAATTCTCCAGCAGGTTGACTACCGCCTCACGTTCGAGGAGTACGAGCTCTTCGTGAACCTCGCTGCTTCGCAAGCCGATGTCGATCGCATCGTCGGTTACATCGACCGCTGGCGGATCATCAGTGAAACCGACCGAGAGGCATTTCGCAATGTCTTTGGGCGGGTGCTCGTTCGTCTCCGCAACCAGAAAGTTCCTCGGCTAGAGCCGCCTCGAAAAGCAGGGGGTACTGGCACACGTTTCAATCGCATTCGACTCAACGGTTCCTACCAGCGAGCGCTCTTCGGCTATCCCTCATCGTTGCGCGTCGACAACGCGATGCGAGAGATTCAATGCGCCTCGCGAGATGTGATAGACGCATTGATTCGCGAGCAAATTGACGACCTGAAGCTAACGACCTTTGAGACCCCCGAGGCTTGGTTCGCGTACTTTGGAGACCCTGAGCAACAGCCTTCGTGGTTTACGTACGTGGCGCTTGCCGTCGAGGCGGCGGCTTCGGCAGAAGAAGCAAGATTGGAAATTGAGCAGCACGATAAGAAATTTACGAAGGAACAATCCGCAGCCCTACGACGGTTGCAGATTGAGAAGGCGATTGAGTCTTCGTATGCAGAGTACACCGACCTGCTCCACACACTGGAACCGGGGCTTGAGTATCAGGCGCGTCAGTTCGAGACACCCATCGGTCGGATGGATCTGCTCTGTCGCGGCGCCGACGGCAAGCATGTAGTGATTGAGATCAAGGCGAACGAGGCTAGCGATGCGGTGTTCGGCCAGATATTGCGGTACATGGGATGGATCCACCGGAACTTCGAGGACGGAAAGTACAACGTGCGGGGGATCATCCTCGCCAGCCACTTTTCCGATAAGGCGCGCTACTCGCGCATAGGTCTCCTTCGGCCCGACGCCGACCTGCACCTGAAGTTCCACCAGCACGGGTTTGCCACGGAGGAGGTCTGACGACGATGCAATACCGCATACCCGACCCAGAGAACTGGCCGCGTGAGCAGGTTGATCGCATCATCCGTGGGGACGCGCTGGAAACACTTGCCAAACTTCCGGACGAGTGCGTTGCGCTCGTCGTGACAAGCCCTCCGTACTGGAACGTTGTCGACTACGGAATTGAGGGGCAGATCGGCCAGACAAGTTACGAGGGCTACCTCGAGCAAATGATTGAGGTATGGCGAGAGACTGAGCGCGTGCTCATAGGGAATGGCAAGCTCGCCATTGTGACTCCGGTCATGCCGATCCCGAAAAGCCAGATTAACAGCCAGCACACGAGGCATCTGAAAAACATCGCTTTCGACATTGAGGCGAGTATTCTCCGTGACGTGCCAACCCTCCACAGATACAGCCTGTTCGTCTGGAAGAAACAGACGACTACAAAGATGTTCGGCAGCTATCCGTACCCGCCAAACATTTACGAGGACAACACCATTGAGTTCATCAATGTGTATGTGAAGGATGGGCCACCACCACCCATCTCTAAGGTGGCAAAGGAGCCCAGCAGGCTGACGCAGGAGGAATGGCGTAACCTCTCGATGCAGATCTGGCCCATGTATCCAGAAGACGTAAAGAGGACGGGCGGCCATCCCGCTCCGTTTCCAACGGTTCTCCCACAACGGCTCATCTTGATGTACTCGTTCCGCGCGGCGCCCAATGCGGATTTCGCCGGCGACATCATTCTGGACATGTTCAACGGATCGGGCGCGACTACTCTCGCCGCCAAGGTGACCGGAAGGCGATGGATCGGCATCGACATCAGTCCGAATTACTGCGACCACGCCGAAACTAGGCTGGCAATCAACTCTCTTAACCCACACGGTATCCTGCTTGAGGAAACTCACGTGCGCGGCGCTCGGGACAGTCGTCAACTCACGTTTCTCTGAAGTTAAACCTCTTCCCCGCCGTTGAACACGCAAGGCCGTCGTGCAGGTCAAGAGCGGCAAGGTCTCATCCCCCTCATCGGCGACCTGAAGGGAACCGTCTAAACCTCCTCACCGGCAACGCCTTCGACATCCCCCCGCACCCGTCCATGTACCAGCCCGCCCAGCGAGTCCGCCGCCCGGAAGGCAACCAGTCTACTCTCGATCAGGCGGGGTAGCTCCTGTGAGGTTCTGGATTCCCGCCTTCGCGGGAATGACGGACAGCGGCACAGGCCCTTCCCCTCACCCCTCGAACATCACCACTCGCCGGCTCGGTTCCCGGCCGGAGCTTGACGATGACAGGCCGTGGCGCTCGGCTATCTGGTGCTGGAGGTGGCGGACGTAGGAGCTTTGCGGGCTGAGCTCGGCGTGGCGCTCGCCCTGCTTGATGACCTCGGCGGCCTGCTCGGCCTCGCGGATGGCCCCCGCTATCCGGGCCTGATTCTGGCGGTGCGCGCCGTCGTCGCGGGTGATGGCGCGGAAGAACTGGTGAATCTGCGGCGTCGTGTTCTTGCGGAGCACGTAAACGGGCCTCCCCTGCTCCTCCGCCTGACGGAGCGCGTTGGTGCGGCGGCGGTAGAAGCTCTTGGTGGTGAGGACAAGTTCGGCGTCCTCGAGGTCGTCGACCAGCCGGATCGGCGCGCTGACCGCCTGGACGGCCTGCTGGAGCTTTCCCTTGTTGACGCCGTACGGCAGAACGGAGACCAAGCCGTTTTCTTCGCGTTCGTCATCGGACGTTCCGGGCGTCCGGTCGCTCAAACTAGGGGGCGGCGCGACCGGCTCAGCAGGGCGGTAATCGAAGCGACTGCGCGCGCCCATGCTGTTGCCCTGCACGAGAATGGAGGGGCTTCGCTCGAAGTGCGCGCGCCGTACCTCCCCGTCCGCTTCGACCCACCTGCTCTCCAGCGCGACCCTGAACCCCCGGAGCACCTTATCGACCGTCTCCCCAACGTCCGGCGCGATGAGAACGTTGTTGCGCCCCTGGATCTCGACGAGGACGTCGAACGTGGGCGGGGCCTTGCGTTCCAACACCGTCTTTTGCGTCCGCCGCCTGCGCGCCTCGATGTCGCCGAGTGTGACGGCCTGGATCCCGCCGATGAGGTCGGAGAGCGTCGGGTTCTGGACGAGGTTTTCGAGGGTGTTGCCGTGCGCCGTGGCGACGAGCTGCACTCCCCGCTCGGCGATGGTGCGCGCTGCGTTGGCCTCCAACTCCGTCCCTATCTCGTCGATGATGATGACCTCCGGCATGTGGTTCTCCACCGCCTCGATCATCACCGCGTGCTGCCGGTCGGGCGACGGCACCTGCATCCTCCGCGCCGACCCAATGCCGGGGTGCGGGATGTCGCCGTCCCCCGCGATCTCGTTGGACGTATCGACGATGACCACGCGCTTGCCCGCGTCGTCGGCGAGGACCCGGGCCACGTCGCGCAGCATGGTCGTCTTGCCCACGCCCGGCTTGCCCAGCAGGAGCACGCTCTCCCCCGTGCGCACGATGTCCTCGATGATACGGATCGTCCCGTATACCGCCCGCCCGACGCGAACGGTCAGCCCAACGATCTTGCCCGTGCGATTCCTGATGGCCGAGATGCGGTGCAGCGTCCGCTCGATACCCGCCCTGTTGTCCGCCCCGAACGGGCTGATGTTCTGCGTGACGTATTCGAGGTCGTTGTGGTCGATCTCCCGGTCGCTCAGAACCACCGTGTCATCGGGGAACCGCGCCTCCGGCGTCCGCCCCAAATCGAGGACGACTTCGAGAAGCTCGTCGCTGTCTTCCCTGTCTACCAGCCCTTCCGCGATCCGGGGAGGAAGCTTTTCAATCACCTCCTCGAGGTCTGTTTCAATCCATTGCTGCATGGTGGGTATTGCTCTGAAAATAACCGCCCGCCCGTAGGGGCGATTCATGAATCGCCCCTACTGTTACGTATTGCGTGCTGCGTACGATTTTTCCCTGCCGGCCCGTTGCCACCGCTCGGACAGGTCGACGGCGGGGTTGAGTCCGGAGATCCGAACGGCCCGGCTCGCCTGGGGGATGCTGACCGGACTGGTAATCGCCCTGGCCATGGTGACGTACCGATCGACCTCCCAAAAGCCGCGCTGCCCCATGAGGGCCTGCAACCGGCCCTGATGATCACCCGCGAGAACGTACCAGTTTCCGACTCCCCATGCGCGAGACATTGCGTGCGTGACGAGCGCGGGAATCGCGTCGTCTGCGCCGGGATGACTCATCAGGGTGACTATTGCCGAGCGACCTTTTCGCGTGACCTGCACCCAGCCCCTTGCCGCGTCGTCCTGGCGATAAATATACTCGCGGCTCCTCCAGCCCGCACGCTCCCGCGCAGCCCGCCACTGGTCTCCCGTCATTCCCAGGGCGAACCGCGCCCGCGAAGGCGTCGAGGCGTTATAGAGCCGGAACAAATCGTGCTCGTCTACCGGCTCTACGGAGCGAATGCCCTGTGTCGACACACCGGGGAAACCGACCTTCGGCCCGGCCAACAGCGTCTCTTCACCGTACTTGGTAAAGCCGCACGATGCGGCAAGCTGCACCAGCGGGTCGTCCTCTCGAAGGCGGAGAAAGACGCGCTCGCCTCCCCGCTGCGCTATCTCCCGAAACAGGACGCCGAAGACGTCGTGACACGCCGCGCCGTCCGGGGAATCGGCCAGCAGCTGCGTGACTTCCCAGCAGCGCCTGGTTGCCCGAGGCCGCGCGGCGACGATCGCCGGCACGTAGCGGCCATGCGATAGGGTGAGCGAATGCGTCCCCTTGCTCCGCAGGGAAGCGGCGGCGGACATCACCTCGCGCTTGGACATCGCAAGCGAAGGCTCGGCCCCAACGGCGGCGAGAGGATACGCCCGGTTTCCCGGCGCAGGCCCGCCGAATACCCCGTAGCGAATAACGTCTGAAGGCCGCGACGCTCGTATCATAGTGGCCGGGGTTCCTTGGCCCCTCTAACGATGTTCAAGAACAGGTTGTGGACTCGCGAGTCGCCGGTCAACTCGGGGTGGAACGCCGTTGCCAGCATGTCTTTCTCGCGCACTGCCACCGGACGCCCATCGCTCAGTCGAGCGAGCACCTCGACGCCCTGCCCGACCGTCGTGACGACCGGGGCGCGTATGAAGACTCCATGGAACGGGGCGTCGCCGAGGCCGTCCACGTCGAGGTCGGCCTCGAAGCTGTCCACCTGGCTCCCGAAGGCGTTGCGGCTTACCTCGATGTCCATGAGGTGGAGCGGTTCGGGCCGGTGGTCGGTCAGCCGGTCGGCCAGAACGATCATTCCGGCGCAGGTGCCCCACACCGGCATCCCTTCCCGCACGAGTCCGACGACCGTGTTTCTCATGTCGAAGATGTCGAGCAACTGGACGATGGTCGTGCTCTCCCCGCCGGGAATGACGAGGCCGTCCAGCCCCGCCAGGTCCTTCCCGAGCCGCACTTCGGGCGCATCGACTCCCAGCCCCTCAATCATCAGGCGATGCTCCAGGAAATCGCCCTGGATGGCGAGGACTCCGACTCTCGTCAAGCCTACCAGCCTCTGACCGCCAGCTGCTCCTCGACGGGCATGGTGCGAACGTCGAGGCCCGGCATGGCGTCGCCGAGGCCGCGAGAGACTTCCGCGAGCACCTCGGGGTTGTTGTAGTTCGTCGTGGCCTTGACGATGGCCGCGGACATGAGCTCCGGCTGCTGCGACTTGAAGATGCCGGAACCGACGAATACCCCGTCAACTCCCAACTGCATCATCAACGCCGCGTCGGCGGGACTCGCGATCCCGCCCGCCGCGAAGTTCACGACAGGAAGCTGCCCCGTCTCGTGCACCTCTTTGACGAGATCGTAAGGGGCCTTGAGGTCCCTCGCCGTCGCCATCAGTTCGTCTTCGGTCATGTTCTGGATGCGACGTATCTCGCCGAGGACGGTCCTTGCGTGGCGCACCGCCTCGACGATGTTGCCCGTTCCGGCCTCGCCCTTCGTGCGAATCATCGCCGCGCCCTCGCCGATACGCCGCAGGGCCTCGCCCAAATCGCGCGCGCCGCACACGAACGGCACCGTGAACCTGTGCTTATCGACGTGGTTGTTCTCGTCGGCGGGCGTGAGCACCTCCGACTCGTCGATGTAGTCGACTTTGAGGGCCTCAAGTATCTGCGCCTCAACGAAGTGGCCGATGCGGCACTTCGCCATGACCGGAATCGTGACGGCCTCTTTAATCTCGATGATCTTCGTCGGATCGGCCATGCGGGCGACGCCGCCGGCCTGGCGAATGTCGGACGGCACTCGCTCAAGCGCCATCACCGCGCACGCCCCCGCGTCCTCGGCGATTCGGGCCTGCTCCGCCGTCACCACGTCCATGATGACGCCGCCCTTGAGCATCTGCGCCAGTCCCGACTTGGTTACCCAAGTTCCCGTCTCGGTCAATGTGTCGATGGCCATCTGTCCGCCTCCCTCAGGCTGCTGGTCTACGAACTTGAACACTCATTATACATTCGCAGAAAAACCTAAGGCAATTGCCCGAAGCCCAAGCAAAGTCACCGTCATTCCCACGAAAGCGGGAATCCATCCCCTCTCCCTTAGGGAAAGGGCTAGAGCCTGCCCCGTACTCGATACGGGGGTGAGGGTGATTTCTAATATCAACACTATATTGACTATGTACTAGGTCAAGGCGAGGTGTACGTCTCTTCCGACATCCGGGACTCTTGGAGCGCAAGATAGCTCTCCTTGGTCATGGGAGGGCGGGCATTGTCGATGACCTGCTTCCCCCTTGCGGCGTCGTTCGTCAGGAGGTCGATGACGGTCATGGCGATGGCCTTTGCGGGTCTGATGACGGCCTGGTCGTGGTCGACGACGCGGTAGTCGTCGCCGTGTCCGGTGCCGGAACAGCCGCCCGTATACGGATGGATGACCGGCATGATTTGGCTGAGGTCGCCCATGTCGGTCGAGCCACCCTTCTGCCGGTCGCTGGGTTGACCCGCAAAGGATGATGCTCCGACGAGGCGCTCGGCATTGCCGCGAAAGACCTCTGAGAGTCCGGGATCGTTCAGCAGCGGAAAATACCCGGGGATGGTTACGATCTCGACCGTCGCTCCGAGAGCGAGCGCCCCGGCCCGCAGGCAGCGGTCCACCTTGGCGGCGGCATCGTCCACCACGTCAATGGTGCGACCGCGCACTCTCCCCTCGTATCGCACCTCTGCGGGCGTGGCGTTGGCCGCCTCCCCGCCGTGGGCGATGATCCCGTGGACGCGCACGACGTCGGGGTCTGGGAACGTCTCCCGCTGGGTGTTCACCGCGTGGAGGGCGACCAGGGCGGCCTGAAGAGCGTTCACGCCGCGATGGGGCGAACTTCCGGCGTGGGCGGACTTGCCCAGGAACCGGACGTACTTGCCGACGTGCGCGTTTGTCGTGCCGCCAAGCGAAAACTTGGCGTCCTCGGCGCTCGCCGACGTGTGAACCATCAAGGCCATGTCCACGCCATCGAACGCGCCGAGCCTGATGAACTCCTGCTTGCCGGAAAGGAAGCGCAGCTTCCCTTTCCTTCGGAGGTCCAGACGGTACTCAACGTCGACGAACTCCTCGGCGGGCATGGCCATCAGCTCGACGTCGCCGCAGAGGGCGCGCAGGACATCTGGCGCCATAAGCCCAACCGCTGCGCCGAACATGATCCCGATCTGGGAGTTGTGGCCGCAGGCGTGGGCCGCTCCGGTCATCGGGTCAGCGTAGACGTGGCCGGGCAGCGGCAGAGCGTCGAGTTCGCCAAGCACTGCTACCGTCGGGCCGTTGTTGCCGCCGCGCAGGGAGGCGGTGACGCCCGTGATCGCCACGTTCTTCGTGTGCTCGATGCCAAGCTCGTCGAGCTTCTCGCGGACGAGACGGGAGGTCTCGAACTCGCGGAAGCCCAGTTCGGGGCTGCGAAGCGCCCGCTCGGCGATGTCGATGATCCAGTCGCGCCGCCGGTCGATGGCGGCCTGGGCAGCGGCCTTCAGCGACTCGGCAGCGGTCACTCGGCGTACGTCTCTTCGGAGTAGATGTCCCGGAGCCAGGAGAGGTAGCCGCTTCGGCTCATCCCCCCCTGAAAGTCGCGGACGATGGCGTTGGCCCTCTGCGCGTCGTCGAAGAGCAGGTCGACGATGGTCATTGCCATGGCCTTGCCTGCGGTGGTGACGGCGAGCTCGTAGTCCTGCACGACGTAGTCGTTGCCGTGCGCCTTGCCCGTCGCGGCGGCGGCGTAGGGGTGGATGGCGGGCATGATCTGCGAGATGTCTCCCATGTCCGTAGAGCCGGAACGGTGCCCCATCCGCGCGATCTTGTCCGCGCCGACGAGCCGGCCGGCGTTGGAGACGTAGAGCTCCGTTAGCGTCTCGTCCTGGGCCAGCGGCGTGTAGCCGGGGATGGTCGAAATATCGACGCTCGCGCCGACCGCCATCGCGCCCGCTCGAAGCGCCCTGTCGACCTTCTCGCCGGCGGCCATGTAGGCATCGATAGTCGATCCGCGCACGAAGGTCTCCATGCGAACGTCGGCGGGCACGGAGCTTACGACGGTGCCGCCCTTGGTGATGATCGGATGTATGCGAATGCTCTCGTCGTCGCGGAAGGTCTCGCGCTGGGCGTGAATCGCCATGAGCGCGATGTTGGCGGCATTGAGAGCGTTCACGCCGAGGTGCGGCGACCCGCCCGCGTGGGATGCGACGCCGTTGAATTGAATCCGCTTGGCGATCATCCCGTTGTTGTTCGCGCCGACGCCGAGCTTCGTGCCCGGCGTATAGAGCCAGTCCTGGTTCTCGGTGTGGGTCATCATGGCGATGTCCACGTCGTCCATGACGCCGAGCTTGACGAACTCCGACTTGCCGCCGAGGAACTCCAGGTTGCCCTGGCTCCGAAGGCCGTCGCGGTACTCGATCTCGATGAACTCCTCGGCGGGGACGACGAGGAGCGCGACACGGCCCGCCAGGTTTTCGAGCACGCCGGTCGCCTGGAGGCCCATGGCGACGGTGAGCAGCGAGCCGATCTGCGTGTGGTGGCCGCATGCGTGGGCGGCGTGGGTCTCGGGGTCTGCAAAGGGGTGGCCGGGAACGATGAGCGAGTCGAGCTCGCCGAACACTCCCACGGTCGGGCCGGACTTCCCGCCGGTCAACATGCCCTTGAGTCCCGTCAGGGCCAGCCCGTCCTCGTAGGGGATGCCGAGCTCCGACAGCTTCTGCGCGACGAACCGGGAGGTCCCCTGCTCGCGAAATCCCGGCTCCGGCGTGTTGAGGATATGCCTGGCTGCGTCGAGCGCCTCACCGGCCCGTCGGTCGATTTCGGCCAGTACGGCGGCCTTCGTCTCTTGGAGGTCCATCCGGCTTCCCTTCTCGGACGCTAGTCCCAGTAGTTCGGGTCGAGGAAGTGGACGCTCCGATATTTCTTCGAACGGTTGCCCTCGTGGTGCATGTTGTCGATGCCGTCCTCGAAGTAGAACGCCTCTCTGGTGCCACCGAAGCCTGATGGGAAGTGGTTCTTGGGCGTATTGCGAACGTTGTTCCGCCGCATCCGCATTCCGCGGAATATGCCGGTGTAGGCGAGCCCCCCGACGTGGTACTTGCTCTCGGCGATCGTGCGGTAGATCTCTTTGCCGAGCTCGACGCGCCGGGCGCTAAACTGGGCGATCTCTCTGCCCTCGGTCCAGAGGCCCTGCATGTGCTGGAGCTTGCCGCTGGTGTCCGCCGGATATGTCTCGCTGGGAGCCGGCGGCCGGAACTCTTGGTTTATGCCGGGCGACATGCCCTCGCGGCCTCCCGTCTGATAGTACTCGCCGATGGTCGGGGCAAGCTGATTCCCCCTAACCAGCGGGACCAGCCTCGTCCACGCGACCTGCCAGGGGTTGTCACCGTAGCTGGACGAGAGCATCACGAAGTACTGCTTGTTCCGCTCGGCGGCCTTGTACGCGCGAGCGCCCTCTCGAATGATGAGCTTGATGCCGATGTTCGCCCAGTCCGACTGGAGCAGCTCAATGATGGAGAAGTGCTGGTCGTAGGCCTCGAAGTAGATGGTCATCGGCCCCGTGCCGTCCTTACGGTCGACGTAGCCGTCCCCGTCGCCGTCGGTGTAACCGATGCCGGCGAGAAGCTGCTTGGCCTTTTCAGGGTCGTACCCGACCTCCAAGTTGGCCCATTCCTCACCAGGGTAGTATGGCGTCGTCGGATGGGGAGTCCAGTTCTGCGGTGAGCCGAGCCCGGCCAGGACGGTCTCGTTCGTGGCGTCCCTGTTCCAGCCATACGAAAGCGCAAGGCGAAAGTCTTGCGTCCGCAGGGCCTCACCGATCTCGGGGTCCTCGTTGTACTCCTGGTTCACGAGAACGGTGGTGTCCCCGCCCGCGGCGGCGCGGTAGATCTCGAGGCTGTAGTCGCCCTTCTCCGCGTTGGCGAGATAGAGAGGCACCTCCTGGAGAATCAAGTCGCCGCTTCCGAGGTCGCACTCTCCAGCCATGCAGCGGAACACGGCAACCTCGCGACTCTCGACCTGGTTCGAAACGACGCCGTCCATGTACGGAAGCTGGTTGCCGAGGGGATCGACCCCCATGAAGTAGTGGTTGCGGTCGTACTCGTTCCTGGCGTCTGACAGCGTAGTGGTCACGTATCCCCCAGGCCAAGGCGCGTAGTGGACATCATCGTAGATGTACTCGGGATCGAATTCAGTGGGAACGGGTTTCAGAGGAACGCCCAAGAAGTGGCGCTTTCGCTGCATCTCTTCCATGAGTC
This sequence comes from Dehalococcoidia bacterium, assembly GCA_963665745.1. Classification (GTDB taxonomy): domain Bacteria; phylum Chloroflexota; class Dehalococcoidia; order Lucifugimonadales; family VXLM01; genus VXLM01. Next base: position 337,023 of record OY762443.1, read on the forward strand.
CTTTCCAGGTCTCACGGGAGTAGTAGCGCATGAGCTGGCGGATTTCGTCCTCGTCGCCATATTTCGGATGGTAGCGCTTGTAGACGTGAGAGGCCGAGTAGAAGCAGGGGTTCCCCCCCTGGCACGACTTTGTGCCGCTGTATATCGCTCCACTCTTGGACTCGATGAGCGTGAACGTGGGGCTGTCGAACGTGAGGCTCCAGTTCAGGTCGTCGAGCACTTTGAACTTGGGCCCGTTGCCGGTAATGGGGTTGATGAGAGTCAGCGGCAGGCGCGGGATGTACTCGCGGTTGAGGTTGAGCTCCTCCCACGCGAACCGGAAGTCCTCCATGGTAAGGGGATACCCGTCCGACCACCGCGCCCCCCTGCGGAGGGTGAAGGTATAGGTCTTGCCGTCGGCGCTGAGCTTCATATCCTTGCAGATGCCGACCACCCGACCGATGCCGTCCGCGTCACGGCGGAAACAGCCGGTCGTAGTCAACGAGTCAATCCTGCCGGGGGTGCTGGAGGTCAGCCGCATGGTGCCGCCGTAGATTCCGACCTCGTTATCGAGCAGGATGACGAGCACGTCCTCCTGTATTGGAAGACGTTCCTCGACGGGGAGTATCTTGCCTTCCTTCACGAGCTGTGCGGACATGGGAGACTCATTGAACCTCGTGGGAATAGGCCCGTCCCATGCGTAGGTGGGATATCCTCCCGGGGGAATTTTCGGCGCGACGTATGTGCCGTCGTCGAACATTTGCGGAGCCGGGATGTCCGAGCGATCGGCGGAGACGACCGCCTCTCCCTGCGGCTCGTCAGCGCCTCCGCATCCGAGTCCCGTGATGACTACGACCACGGCTGTGAGCAAAAGGCCGCAGGTCTTCATGACGATAGTCGGCCACATTTGGTTTCCTCCTGTTATCGAGCGGCCCCGTAACTGTACGCTTATCAGTCGCAGGCCGCACTACCCGCGCGGCGGCGCTCGCCGCCACCGCTTCTTCAGATCTACGCTTCGACGGCGACCGAACGCCGTCACTTGGACTATCGCACTACTACTTCTCGAATACCTGAATCCGTCCTTCCATTCCCGGGTTCAGCTTGTCGTAGTACTCGAACTTTCCCGCCTTTGGGAACAGGATATATCCGGTCCGCCTACCCTCTTCGATCGGGCCGGTGTCGAACGAGCCGTCCTTGGCCGTAACCGTGTGTGCGATGTCGCCGAGGTTTCTCCAACGAATTCGCGCTCCAACATAGACGTTTATGTCAGGATGTTCGCCATCGTAGATGTCCGCGGTGACCTCGCCCGAGACCGGCGTCGGGGACGGCAAGACATCACCGCCGGAACCACCCCCGCAGCCGGGAGTCGCCAGCGCAAGCAGCGGTACGGACAGGAACACGAACAGAAAACGACCGATCATTCACGTACCCTTTGCAGGCAAGCAGTCACAGTTCGAGGCGGATTGCACACAAACGTATTCTAGGAAGATATGAGCGGACATGTCAATCTTGGCTCAATCACGCTTTGCGGCCGAGCGTTCGACGAACGGCAACATGGGATATAATGAGTCCCGCCGCTCACCGGTAGCGGCCTGCGACATCCTAAGTGTTCATGCGACCATGTGACGGGACGGTGAAATGAAACGACCTGCTATCAAGATTGCCACAATACTCCTCGCGTTCGCGGTGTCCGCCCTGTTGGCCGCCTGCGGAGAGGAGACCAGCGAAGTGATCGACATCCTCAAGAGCAACGGCTTCAACGTGGGAGCCGAGAGCGACGAGGGGCTGGTGTTCATTGGAGCGCCGCAGGACACCAGCGTCAAGGTCAACGGGCGAGACGTCCTCATCTACCGCTTCCCCGACCGCGACGACCTGCGCGAGGGCGTCATCGCCATAGAGGACATCATCAGGGCCGGCACCGGTCTATGGGGCTACGACCCCGAGAACCCCGGCGCGTCCTACCACGAGCGCGGCCTGTACATCGTCTACTTCGGCGACCACCCCGACGCCGACAGAATCCGCCAGGTGATGGACAAGGACATCAAGTACCAGGAAATCGAAGAAGACGAAGAGGAGTAGGCGTGTCCACAAAGCCGCCGAAGCCGTTCGTGGTGAGCTTGTCGAACCATGAACGGATTTCCGTCTGAGGGTTAACCCTGCTTCCGCACGACGTAGATGATGTTGAAGGGCGCCTTGCTCATCCGCTCATAGTCGGACTCCCACGCCGCGCCTCGATACGGAATCCGTGACTTCTCAGCATCGCTCATCCGATGGATGGCATAAGGAACCGGCTCCAAGATGCGCTCGACGGAGAAGCCTGCACCGGTGAGCGTGGAGAATATCTCCTCCACCGTGCGGAAGAACGTCAGCCCGCGCTGCCCGTCCGTCTCGCCCACGTCCTGCCAGACCTCGACCGGCAGGTTGAAGTAGTTTCGCACGAGGAGAGCGCCCTGCCCTTCGTCCCACTCGAAGGCCGCAAGCGGATGGACGGTCGAGATCACCGCCATGCCGCCCGGACGCAGGACGCGATGCCACTCCTGCAGGCACGCGCCGATGTCGGTGACGAACTCAATGCCGTTGGACGAGACAATCGTGTCGAACGAAGCGTCCGGAAACATCGTCAGCCGCTCGATGTCCGCCTGAACCAAGTCCACGTCCACGCCTTCGCTCTCTACGAGACAGCAGGCGTGTGCAATCTGCTTCGACGACACATCGACCGCGGTGACGCAGGCCCCCCACTTGGCGAGCGCGATGGAGTTCTGCGCGCCCCCACATGCAAGTTCGAGGACGCGCTTGCCCCGCACGTCGCCCAGCAGCCGCAGTTCCCTTTCGCCGGGAATCAGCGGGCCGTAGTGAACGTCGTCCGTGGAGATCACGGCCTCACGCTGGTACCGGTCGGACATCTCGTCCCACCCGGCCTTCACGGCGCGCTTGAAGGGGAAGTCGGTCACGGTCTGGGGAGAGGGAGGAGGGTTCGTAGTGGGCACTCCGGTAGATCTTGACAAGCCTACGCTATTCGGCTCAAATGCGTCCACGCCTGACCCTATTTGGAACAATCCAATGTTAGAGGCATACACTCTGACGTTGCGGAAATACGCAGTCTTTAGTGGGCGAACTAGCCGATCCGAGTTCTGGCAGTTCGTACTGGTTCAGACCGTCATATTCGTTGCGGCGATCATACTAGCCGTGCAAATTCACGAGGCATTTGCCCTCCTCTTGGTGCTATACCTCTTGGGTACCCTCATCCCTACGCTAGCTGCCATGGCTAGACGCCTGCATGATATTGGGAGGAGCATAGGGTGGCTATTGCTTGGCGTTGGCCTAGGCTCTCTTTGCCTAACTCTAGCCCTCTACCTTATCCTACTTGGCACTTTTCTATTTGGAGTAGTCCTAGTCGATTACGTATACGGAATACCCGAATGGGAGCACCTTCCTCAATATGCGAAACAAGAAGTACACAACACCATCGTGGAAGAAGCATGGGCACTAATCGGTTTAAGTACGATACCCGGATTGATCGGAGTGTCGTTGGTAACCCGGCTCTTAGTACTTCTAACGAAGCCTGCTGAATGGAGAGTGAACAAATACGGCACTGCGTCTCATCTCATTGTGGTGTAATCGGCTCATGGCTGCAAAAGTGATCCGCGGTGGTCAGACAGAACAGCGTGGGTCTATGGCTGCTGAACAGAGTAGCGGAGGTGGTGAGGGGACGCCGCTTCAGCAATGACGGTGCTTATTTAATCGTGATTGTATACTTGACACAAGGTTGAGTATGCGTTATACTTACCTCATGGACTTCGGAGCAACATCAATCAGCAATCGGTCTAGCTCCCGTTTGGCGCGTTTGCCGAATAGTTTTTCAGCTACTACGGCGTCCGATTGCTCGGTGATGTTCTTCGGTAGCAACCTCTTCTTCTTGGGAGCTTGAGGCATGACGAATCTCCTTACTCTAGTTGACAACTTCAACACCGACGCCAAGTGCCGCGAACTGCTTGAAAGGCTCCGTTGGCCGGACGGCGTAGCGTGTCTCCGATGCGGCTCTCTTGGCGTGTCGGAGATAGAGTCTCGCAATCAGTACGACTGCAACGATTGCCGCTACCAGTTCTCCGTCACGGCGGGAACCATCATGCACGATTCCCACTTGCCGCTCCGAAAGTGGTTTCTCGCCATTTACCTGATGTGTGAGTCCAAGAAGGGTATCTCGGCCAACCAACTCAAGCGGACACTCGGAGTAGCCTACAAGACGGCGTGGTACCTCTGTCACCGCATCCGTGAGGCTATGGGCAACGACCCGCTTGAGGGACCGACGCTGCTCGGTGTGGTCGAGGTGGACGAGACCCTGATAGGTGGCAAGACGAAGGGTAAGGGACGCGCCTACAAGGGAAACAAGACGTGGGTTGCCGGGGCAATTCAGCGCGGTGGACGCATCCGCTTGGAGCGCATACCCGACACGCGGCGCGACACGCTCCACGACTTCATCAATCGCACAGTGAGAGACGAGGCGGAAGCGATCTATACCGACGAACTGGCATCCTATCTCGGCATTGCCGATGAGAACACGCGGCATGAGACCGTCAACCACTCCGCCGAGGAATGGGTGGTCGGAGACGTGCATACGAACAGCATTGAGGGTGTGTGGTCGCTGTTCAAGCGAAGCATAATCGGAGCGTTTCACAAGGTCTCCGAAAAGCACCTTGACCGCTACCTTGAGGAGCTTGAGTGGCGCTACTCCAACCGCGACAACGACCACATCTTCGTCGACACCCTTCGGCGCATCGTGAACACTGAGCATCTCACCTATGAAAAGCTGGTAGCCTAGACCGTCGAGATAAGCGCATTCCCGTAATCGTCTATGTTGATTATCTCTCGCGTCTGTCCACCAGTGAGAAACAGGATGAGCCAAACCACACCCCACATACCCAGTGAGAAGAACGTCAAGATTCCGTGTAGCAGATGATTGACTGGCTTCCCCTTGACGAGCACGGCTTGAAAGTCGCTCTGCGACTCGACTCTCATTCCACTCGCAACCTTCTGGCTCACCTGTAGAGCCAATGCCGCCTTTCGCTCGTCTGTCGATTTTCGCTTCGTTTCCATCATGGTGCCTCCTTACGGCAGGATCCGGGCTCTCTGCACGGGACGCACCATCACACGGGCCGTAAGGAGACGCAACGGCCCTGCTTTCAGCCCGTATGATGTATACCCCGTGCAGAGGCGGAGACACTCTAAAGAACCTCTGCATCATGTGTCAAGGTGATAGTCATTCATCTTTCCCGAAATTTGCAGTAGACCCAGCGAAGGACTCGTTCGGTTAGCTGCCATTCGACCCACCACGACCTATTAGCAGTCCACACGGCGGCCTTGCGTAGACGGTATCGCCATGTGCGCGGCGGACGCACCTCGGCCTCGACGATACCCCTCTCATAGTCGATTACCTCAACGTTGCCAAGAAACGGGTTTCCCTTCATGTCTGCAATGGCTCTGCCGACTCTTTCATCCTTCTCACGTCTGCTCTTTGCTTCGCCGCGTCTGATAATCCGCTCAGTTGGACTTATCCAACCCCAAATCTCCGGCCACCAAATCACAACAGCGGACATAACAAGCAGAGCGAACACGTAGAAGATGCATGGCTCCTCAAGCAACTTCGGGAAGATGGTCATTTCGACGGCCTTTGAGCCGAAGCCCTCAACTGCCAGAATGACAGCGGTTCCGAGTATCTTCCGCCAGAACATCCGCCCATGCTAACGTTGCTTTCCTGTTGTGTCAAGTATACAATCACGTATTTAATGGTCTGCTTACCGAATCAAATGTCGATTCCCATGACGCGGGCGGCGTTTCCTCCGATGATCGACCGGTGCTCGCTCTCGGAGAGGAAATCGCAGTGCTTGCGGTACTGGTCGAGCGTCTGGCGATACGTGCAGAACCGGCCGACCATGGGCATGTCGGTACCGTATATCAGCCTGTCGGCGCCTATGCGCTCGACGCACTGCCGGAGTGCGGCCTCTGTCTCCGTCCAGGGGTACTCGAACAGGTTGCCCAGCTGTATGGCGAAGAGCAGTTGCAGGTGACACTGCGGGGCCTCGAACAGCTCCCAGAGGTCGTCGGACAGCACAACGCGGTTGTCCTCGACGTAGCTTCTCCACGGGAATCCATGAGTGATCACCACGGTGACGTCGGGGTATCGCTCCATCCATCGCGCCAGCGTCCGCTGTTCCTCGATATAGGTCTCCCGCTCGGCCACCGTGTACCGCGACTCGTCGCGCGCACCCAGCAGCGTGAAGTAGACGGTCGATCCGGGCGTCGCTATACCGTCCCAGAACGGGCGCATCGACTCGCCGTCCCACGGCTCGGTATGGCCGCCGAGGTAATAGAACTTGGCGTGAAACTGGTATCCCGCCGCCCCGTCCGTCGCCAGCCATCGAGTCGCTTCGGCCACCGCGGCGTCGGGGTCGTCCAATACTTGGGCTTCGGGAACGTTGACGAGCCACCTCAGCCGGTCGGGATATTGTCTGTAGGCGTCCGCCAGATAGTCGTTGAGCCTGCCGAGTTGGGTCGACGTGTGCAGCAGCGCCATATCGACGCCCGCATAGTCCATCTCGGTGACCAGCAGCTCTGCCGGGGCGTCTCCCCGGTACAGCATCGGCGGTAGTACTGTTTGGTGTAGGTCTCGCCCTCGTAGTCCCACGTGATGCGGTTCCGGTGTACGGTGAACTGAACGTCGTGAAGCTCATTCGTCTCCGGGTCGATCAGCGTCGAGTTGTCGGCTGGAGCGCGGTCGCGCACCCGCCACACGGGCTGGTGGTGTCCGCTCAGCTCGCGTTGGAATTCGAGCCATTTCTCCTCAACCGAGGAGTATCCCGCCGCCTCGTCCCTCGGGGGAAAGCAGTATGCGTGACCGTCGATTATCATGTGGGCTCCTCAAGAAAAGGCTTACAGCTACAACGTACACCAAGAGGGCAGGAGGCGACAAATGGGTCATACGGAGGAAGGATTCCTGTTATCCAATCGACACAAGAAGCTCTGCTGCTCAGTTATAGTATGGCTTGACCGTTGATGGCGATATGGCTAGTATGGGTTTTATGAAGACGACGCTTGACCTCCAAGACGAACTGCTGGCGCGTGCAAAGCGGCACGCGCAGAGGACAGGGCGCCCGTTGCGGGCCGTGGTTGAAGAAGGTCTTCGCCAGGTGCTCTCAACAGCGGCCCTTCGCCAACGCTACCTACTGCCCGACCAAAGCGTGGGCGAAGCCGGAGGGAGAGATCCATTGGAGGCGTACTCTTGGCAGGACCTCCGCGAGGTCATTTACGGAGAGCCTGAACGCCGATGATCGCCGTCGATACAAACCTGCTGGTGTATGCGCACCGGCGCGAGTCGAGGCACCACGAAGCGGCCGCTTCGCTCATACGCGGATTGGCGGAGGGCAATGATGCATGGGCCATTCCATGGCCCTGTTGCTATGAATTCCTCAGCGTGGTGACCAATCCTCGCATCTGGAGGGATAGTGCCACGAGTCCAGAGCAATCGTGGCGTCAACTCGCCGCTTGGACTGCCTCACCCTCGATGCGGCTGATAGGGGAGACCGATGACTTTCCAGAGATACTGGAAAGTTTCGTGCGACGACCGCGAGTGATAGGCGGAGTCGTACATGATGCCAGGATAGCGGCAATATGCGTGGCTCATGGAGCCGAAGCGCTCCTGACCCGGGACCGCGACTTCTCATTGTTCCCAGAACTCAAGACGCGGGACCCAATCGTCGAGTGACCGTTCGGTCTACGGGAGGCGACAAATGGGGCGTGCTGGTCACGAGGGCGCAGTCCCTGGCGACAGGTCGGCCGCAATCTCCTCCAACTGCTCCAGGGCGGCGCGGAGGTCTTCGACGATCTCCTCGGCGATCCGGTCGGGCGGCGGCAGGTTGGCCGTGTCCTCCATGCTCTCGTCTCGGAGCCAGAAGATGTCGAGATTCACTTTGTCCCGTTTCATGAGGTCTTCGTAGTTGAACCGATGGAAGCGCTCGGTTTCCTCGCGCTCGTGACGAGCCTTCGGGTTGTAGCGCGCTACGAAGTCGTCCAGGTCGGCGCGGGTGAGCGGGTTGGTCTTGAGGGTGAAGCGCCGGTTCGTGCGCAGGTCGTAGATCCACAGGTCGCGGGTCCAAGGCGTCTCACTCGCCGGTTTGCGGTCGAAGAACAAGACGTTGGCCTTGACCCCCTGGGCGTAGAATATGCCGGTGGGGAGACGCAGAAGGGTATGAACGTCGCACTCGTTCAGCAGGTGGCGCCGCACGGTCTCGCCCGCGCCTCCCTCGAACAGAACGTTGTCCGGCACGACGATGGCCGCCCGCCCGTGAATCTTCAGCAGGGACCGCACGTGCTGGAGGAAGTTCAACTGCTTGTTGCTGGAGGTGGCCCAGAAGTCGGGACGCTCCACCACAAGGCTCTCCCGCTCGGCCTCACCGTCCGAGCCTACGAAGGTCAGGCTCGACTTCTTCCCGAAGGGCGGATTGGTGAGCACCACGTCGAAGTTGACTCCCGGATGGGTGCGCAGGCTGTCATCGACGACGATGTTGGTCTCATCTCCGCCGATGCCGTGAAGATACAGGTTCATGACGCCGAGCCGGGCGGCCTTTGCCACGTTGTCCCACCCGAAGAGCGCCCTGTTCTGAAGGTGCTCCAACTGGCCTTGATTCATGCTTTGATTGCTGCGGACGATGTAGTCGTGCGCCGCCAGGAGGAAACCGCCGGTGCCGCAGGCCGGGTCGCAGATGGTCGTGTCCGGCTCGGGGCGCATAACGTCCACAATGGCCTGGATCAGCGGCCTTGGCGTGAAATACTGCCCTGCCCCGGTCTTCACGTCCTGGGCGTTCCGCTCAAGTAGCGACTCGTAGGCGTCGCCCTTCACGTCGGCGCTGAGCGCCAGCCAGGTCTCGCTGTCGATGAGGTCCTTCACGAGGCGCGTCAGCATGGCCGGTTCCTGGATTTCATTCCTGGCCCTGTTGAAGATGACCCCAAGCGTGCCGGGCTGTCGAGCCAAGGTCTCCAGGGTGCGGCGGTAGTGCGTCTCCAACTCGTCCCCGTCGCGGGCGAGCAGGCTGGGCCAGTCGAAGCCTTCGGGGATCGGAGGCGGACGATAGTCGGAAAGCAGCGTGTACGGCGGCCGGCTGCGCTCGTGCATCATCTTGAGGAACAAGAGGAAGGTGAGCTGCTCCAAGTAGTCGCCGTAGGACAGGCCCGCGTCCCGGAGGACATTGCAGTAGTTCCAGAGCTTCTGGCCGATTGATGTTGAGGTCGTCATCGAGCCGCCTCCGAGAGCTTGGGACGGGCCGTCCGGGTCGACTTCGCCCCGCGGCGCCTCGGCTTGCGCTGGGCTTGCACCGCCGCCTCTGCCGCCTCTCGCTCGACACGGATGCGCTCCAACAGCACCGAGGCAGGTTCGTCGTTGGGGTCCTGGGGGACGAGTTTTCCCGAAAACGCCTGCTTCAAAATGCTCTGGCGTATCCGCTCGGCTCGCGAGAGGCTTGCTTCCACCGTGGCCTCGGTCTGCTGAATGACCGACAATCGTCGCTCAACCTCAGCCACGATGCGGCGCTGCTCGGCGAGGGGTGGGAGGGGGATAGGCATAGCTGCCAACTTTGTGCCGTTGACGTTGGCCTGCCCTACTTGCTGGTTCCTAACCTGTGCAATGTAGGCTCGCCCATGTCGAGAGTTTATGAAGGTGCAAACATAGTCAGGAGCTATGTCCAACAAGAAGGAAACTCGAATCAAGTAGGATGCGAAGCAGGCTTTGGGATGCCAGTCTTTGTAAACAGCACTCTTGCCCACCAATTCCGCACTATTGGTTCTATTGAACAGCAAATCGCCGTGACTAAGAATGGTCTTCTGGCTTTCAGGGTGGTCGCTTTCAAGGTACTTCAGATCAGAGAAAATCAATTCACCGTCTTGGATATTACCCATGCGGAGGACGGGGATACCAGATGGTACAGAACTGGCCTTAGTTGATGTTCCATATTCAATTCGTGAGGAAAGTTGCTCTACCGTCGACCACACCCAACCCTCCGGCAACTCCGGCAGGCCCGACGTGTCCGGCGCGACAGGCTCCTTGTACTTGCCACGACGGTTCCCCTGCGCCTCCCACCGGGCGCGGCGTTCGGCCAGGATGCGCTTCAAGAGCCGGTCGGCGGGTTCATACTCGCGGCCCTCGGCACGGGCAAGCTCCGCCTCGGTGGGGACCAGCCTGCCCTCGCAAGCCGCCTTCAGGACGCTCGCCCGGTAACGCTTCAGGTTGGCCTGGACACGCTTCAGCGCGGCTACGGAGGCGTCGAGGCGGGTGAACTGCTTCTCGATCTCGGCGACGATGCGGCGTTGCTCGGGGAGGGGTGGGAGGGGGAAAGGATAGTCGGCAAGTTGGCTGAAATCGACCCGCGGCCTGTCACCGGCATTTAGCCGAGTAGCATGACTGGCGAACTCCACTTGGTTCAGGAAGTACTTAAGATATGCATTGTCCAGATGGGGATGCTCTTGGAACACTATGAATTCACCAGAAGCAAGCCCCTCGAAGTCCGACCTGTAGACCTTGTTCAGGTACGGGCGGAGCCTGCCATATAGAACATCTCCGCCGGAAAAGTATGAACCCGCACTCTTAACACTGTCTGTGCTCCCCACCCCCAGCAGTTTCATGGTGTGGGCCTCAATGTGTTCTAACCCAAGAAACGGCGCACCCGGCATATCAATAGGCTTGACCTTCTGGCCGCGTGGAGAGGTGACCGATTGGAGTGTTGCCCAAGACCAGCCGTTGGGGTTCATCCGAGGTCTCTTTGCACCTTCCAACGATAGCCCCACACACCTAATAGTATGCCAAATAGCAATACCACGATTGCTACAGCATATGTTAACGGCATCACGAGAATTCTATTGATTGCTCGTTCATCGAGTCGGCTCTCGACTTCAGACAGCTGACTCTTGATATCATCATTTGATTTAGACAATTCTGAGGCAACTGTTTCGAGATTAGACAGTCTCTGATCGGCAGAGTGAATACTTTCATCGATTACCGAAAGTTTTTGTGCAACATCAGCCTCTGCACTTTGTTGCTGTATCGCCTGCTGGGACACTTGGGTTTGTAATGAACGGATGTCTTCCTCAAGCTCATCCACTCTATCATTCGGCGCCCAGCACGCAGTCGTCAACAGAACCACCGCGACGGCGAAAGGCAACAACAGCCTACTCTGTTCCTTCATGGATTAAACTCCTCTGATCGCGACGAGAGCCGTATTTTGGGATGGAGCGAGCATGATTTAGGGTCTACAGGCTAATGATCCGCATGTATTCGTCGTGACCGCCGATCCAGACCCAGAACAGATCTTGTTCTTCTTCGATGGCAATAGCTCTGTAGGAACGCCCAATTCGAACCACCTAATAATCGTTGGCCTTCTTGAAGTGAAGCGATGGGTGTCTCGGATCATCCTTGAGCAACTGGAAATTTCGCCGCGCAGTTCTCTGAACCGCTTCAGGTAGCCGATCTAAGTGCAACCAGAATTGAGGCGTAGTGCGGTGCACTATAGCTCCTTCAATGTGCCCTGCCGCTTGGCCTGTTCAACTTCCTCCTTCAGAAAGTCCAGCTTGCCAGCCAGTACGTCTTCCTTGATCTCCCGTCCCACGCCTCCTCTGCCAATTCGTGAAGCCAGTCCATGATCTTGACGTACTCGGCTTCAGGAAGATTCAGAACGGCCTGTTTGATTTCATCGGCGGTCGTCATGGTGTCCCCCTCCTGTGATCGGGCATCGCCTTGCGGACCGGCCAGGGCGTCCTTCGTGCTAGTCCACTTCTATTTGCCAGGCTCAACGGCGAGTTTCATAGGCGCACCATCGCCGGGGCCTCAACCTCGATCTCAATGGCGATGCTGGACGGTTCGGGGAAGACCTCTTCATCTTCGGCCATTCCTTCCAAGTGGAAGACGGCGGCCTCGTGGATCAAGCAGCTGGTTTCCTCAAAGGTGTCTCCGGCAGCGATGCAGCCCGGCAAGTCCGGCAGGTATGCCGAATAGCCGTTGCCGGCCTTCACGACTATTGCTACGTATTTCATCTGTATTCCTCCCTATCCAGTCCTGCCTGCTCGAGGATACTGTACCAAATCTTGATGTCCATATCCTTCGCAGGATGCCCCGCAATTGTCACCCTTCCAGGCTTTTCAGGATGCTTGTATTGCCGGTGGCTGCCTCGGGTTTTTATCCTGCGCCAGCCATCCTGCTCAACTATACGGATTGCTTCCCGCACTTTTTTAGGCATAGGCCGGTTCTACTCCATGTCTTGACCACGCAAAGAATGGTTGAGCCTTCTACAGGCGCTCTCGCACACCTAGTCGTGTATGGCCACGATCTCCTCTATGGTTGGGAAATCGTGAATCACGACTCGGCCAGCAACTCTGCGAGTCGCCGGTTGCGCTCCAAGCTGGCATAGAAGTGGGCCATCATTTCAGGCCGAACGTCTGGCCCCAGCTTGCTCTTGAGGTGCTCCCACATGGCGTCTTCGACCACGTCCTCGAATTGCCGTCCCTCCTTTCGAGCGATCTCGCGCATCGCGGCCAGCAGTTCGGGCGGGGCGTGGCTGGAGAATTTCTGTCGGGTCGCAACCATCGTGCGTCCTCCTCTAAGATTCGTTCCATTATCGAGCCTAGGCAGTCGGCTCGTCAAAAAACATCTTGACGGACGCGGGCCGGCCTTCGACGACGCTCACGCGACCAGCTCCACGTTCAACTCTTCAACGATCTCCGGCAGTTCTTCCCCGAACACCTCGTACGCCTTGCTCAGGCCGCCCCGCTGCGAGAACGGGGGCAGTTGGAAGTCGCCCATCTCCATGCTGACGCTGCCCGCGATGTGGTCTCGGATGGTCTCCAACCACCGCACCTGCTCCTCCGTGAAGGCGCGGCCTGCCGTCTCCTGCATGGACAACCAGCCCCGGAAGCGTTCGCGCACACCGTCCGCGAAGGGAGCGAGCTCGTCCGCGCCGCCTATGGCGTAGCGCACCACGGACACGATGTCGGCCAGCTTTCTCTGGCCGGAGCCGCGCACCTTTGACCTGTCCAACTGCCGGTATGCCTCCCACAGCCTATCGGTCGTCCACGAGCGCGGGGGAGATACCAGGGCGTCGGCCAGGGCCTTTATGTCGGCATAGCTCAACCGCTGCCTATAGGGGCGCTCATACAGCACCTGCAGGGCCGTGATCTCGTCCCGGTTCTCCTCGATGTACTCTTGGAAGGACTGCACGATCGTCATTGCCTGGTCGTCGGAGAACCCGGCCTCTATGAGGCTGTCGGCGCTCACCGTGTCGATGGTCTGCTCGTATGATCGATGGATGTCCACCAACCTCTGGCGCAGGTCGGGGTTCGCAGCCAAGGGCCGGGCGGCGTCCTCAAGCAACTGCTTCCGAGCCTCGGCGACCGCCGGTTCGGGCGGTTCGTCCTGTCCTGTCGCCTGCTGGGCGGCTTCCAGGGCGGCGTCAGGGTCTGTGGCATTCACCAGCCCGGATACGAGGGTCTGGAGCGGCACTCCCTGAGAAGCGTCCTCGATAGCCTCGCGGTCCCTGGGTGTCAGATGATGGTCCAGCCGCGCGAGCCGACCGGCGAGGGATGAGAGGACATCGGGGTCACGGTCGCCCATGCTCACCCGGTCCAGCAGCTTGTCGAAGGGGACAGTCGGCTTTCTGTCCAGCGTGTAGGAGTCGGAAAGCTCGGTCTCGGTCACGCCTACCGCGTCGATAATCACGAAGCGGTCCTTGTTGCGGGCGTCCGGGGTGACCGCGTTGAAGTCGGTGGCGGAGATCGTGCGCACGCCGCGCCCCTTCATCTGCTCGAAGAAGCTGCGGCTTCGCACGTTCCGCATGAAGAAGACCACCTCCACCGGCTTGATGTCCGTGCCCGTGGCGATCATGTCCACCGTCACGACGATGCGCGGGTTGTAGCTGTTGCGGAAAGCGGTCAGCAGGTCTTCCGGCTTCGCCCCGGTGGTCTTGTAGGTGATCTTCCGGCAGAAGTCGTTGCCCTTGTCGAAAACCTCCCGCACTATGCGCACGATGTCGTCGGCGTGGCTGTCGTCCTTGGCGAAGATGATCGTCTTGGGCACGTCCCGGCGGGTGGGGAATATCTCCGTGAACAGCTTATCCCTGAAGGTCTGGACGACCGTCCGAATCTGGTCTTCCGCCACCACGTCGCGGTCAAGCTGGTTGGGAGCGTAGGTCAGGTCTTCCTCCAGCTGCTCCCAGCGCACCTTCCGCGTCAGCCGATCCCGCCGGTCAACGTAGTACCCGGCGTTCACCGTCGATCCCTGATCGGTGATCTGTGTGCGAATCCTGTAGGTGTCGAAATCGACGTTCACGTTGTCGGCCACTGCCTGCTCGTGGGTGTACTGCATGACGAGGTTCTGCCGGAAGAACCCGAAGGTCTGGTTGGACGGGGTTGCGGTCAGTCCGATGATGAAGGCGTCGAAGTACTCCAGCACCTGCCGCCACAGGTTGTAGATCGAGCGGTGACACTCATCGGTGATGATGACGTCGAAGGTGTCGATGGGAATGTCGGGGTTGTACTCGACGGGCGCAGGCTCACGCCGAAGGGAGGCTGTGTCGAAGCCGGAAAGCTCCTCCAACTCGGGGTCGAGCTCCTCGCCTTTCAGGATGGAGTAGACCCGCTGGATGGTGGAGATGCAGACACGGCTCACAGGGTCGATGCGCGAAGACTGGAGGAGCTGGACATTGTAGAGCTCGGTGAACTTGCGGCCCTCGTCCGGTGTGGTGAAGCCCTGGAACTCGCGCAGGGTCTGGCGTCCCAGGTTGCTGCGGTCCACGAGGAACAGCACCCGTCGCGCCCCGGCGTGCTTGATAAGCCTATACACCTGGTTGCAGGCCATAAACGTCTTGCCGCTTCCGGTAGCCATCTGCACCAGCGCCCGCGGCCGCCCTGCGGCCAGAGACTCCTCCAGGTTCCTGATGGCCCGTTCCTGTACCGGCCAGAGGCCAGATGCGTTGAGGGGCGGCATGACCTTCAGTCTCCGGCGCAGATTCTGGGAGGCAAGGTAGTCGTCCCTATCCTCAGCTATCCCGTGTGTGTCCACGGAGGCCATTTCAGAGACGCCAAGCCACTTGGCGAGTGTCTGGGGAGAATGGAATGAGAAGACCAGACGGCTTCGCGGCTCCGGATCCAGCCTGTTCGTGAACTGCGTCTCAGCGCCGGTGCTCTCGTACAGGAACGGGAGCGGGTTGTGGGGGGCAGGAAGGTTGTCGGGCAAGCCCGTGCTGTACTTCTCGGACTGGACTTCCACCCCGGTCAGCGTGGAACCCTCTGGTTTGGCCTCGACGACCCCCGCCGCCTTCTGGTTCACATAGAGCAGGTAGTCGGCAGTGCCGTGACCAGACTTCAAAGGGAACTCGCGCACCGCCACGCCGCTACCAGCGTACAGGTCGATGGAGCCAACGTCCTGCACGGCCCATCCTGCCTGCTCAAGCAGCCGGTCTATGTTCACGCGTGCCTGTTCTTCGGGTGTCATGGCGACTCTAATCTTACCGCAGAGTCAACTCCCTTTGTCCTATTTGGGAAGAGCCTTTGAGTATTGGGACATTGGATAGGCGGAACAGACAGAGGGAGTCGGGGTCCCCCCTGACATGAGGCTAGGGACCAACACTGGACTCCGAACCCGACGTCAAAGCACACGAGCTACGCGACGAGTACCAATGACACCTACCATCAGCGCGAGATAGAATACAGGCTGGTTTCACCGGCGGCTGTACGAACCAACTCGAATATGTACCCTCGGACGGAATCGCCCGATCTTGCGACAAACTCGCGACACTACTTGTGACATAGTCACGACATTATTTGTGACATGGAAGCGGAGCGTTGCTTCAATGGGGCCACGACCTATCGGTCGCGGATAGTCGATTCAGTTGAGAGACCGCCACTATCGGGATGTTCCTTCAATGGGGCCGCGACCTGTCGGTCGCGGATAGATCGGTAGCGACTCTAGCAGGCTGCCCGCCGAAATGGCTTCAATGGGGCCGCGACCTGTCGGTCGCGGATAGAGGGTGAGGAGAGGAAGATACTCCCGTTCCGGTTGCTGGCTTCAATGGGGCCGCGCCCGTGAGGACGCGGATAGGGCTTGCGTTCTGGCTGGCTTGGAGTCCGCGCTGCGGCAGACAGATACGAGTGGCAGGGAAAGCAGGGGAGTTTTCAGAGTGTCTATTGAACATCCTCCTTGCCGTGAGCGCCTTGCCGATGGGAGGGCGAGCGCTACTAGGGATCTTGACGCCGCCTCGCTACTCGCGGCGCTACCGCGTCACGAAGACCGGGTACTCACTGAGTTCTCCCTGCAACGTCTTGGCGAGCAGTCGGGCTTGCATTTCTAGCAACCTGCGATAGCTGACACGGTACCCGAAGAACGGGTGCGTTACAAGCGTCTCCATCCGGGACTCGTAGGCACGGAAGAACCCCTTCCGTCCTCCGGGCGTGAGCGATACGGCTTGGCCTGCCGCCACGAAGTCCCGCTCCGAGACCATCTTAGTGTTCACGGCACTCAGCACCGTTGAGTCTGCAATAAGAGGACGCAGCGGCTCCATCAGGTCCAGCGCCAGGGCGGGGCGGCCATGACGTGGCTGGTGGTAGAACCCGATCATCGGGTCGAAGCCGACCGCATAACAGGCCACGGTCAGATCCTTGACCAGCAGGCTGTAGCCAAGCGACAACAACACGTTCACCGGGTCGCGCGGCGGCCTTCGATTCCGGGCCGCGAAGTCAAACGACAGTCCCTCCTCGACTTCTCCATCGTGCTCACGCTTCACCATGCCCGCGAACAGCCCGAAGTATATCCGCGCCGCCCAGCCCTCTAGACCTAACAATTCGTCGAGCGACTCTGCCGCCTCCGCACGTCCGACGAGACGTTTCATCTCCCGCATGTCCAGTTCCGGCGGCTCGATGTGATTGCGCATTAGCATCGTTCGCTGATTGCGAATCTTGCCCGCCACCAGCTTCCTGGAGAGTCGCAGGCAGAACCACTCCTCCTCGGCAAGGCGGAACTGTGATCGGCGCAGGAACACGTTCTTCGTGCCGAGCCCGGTCGTCACGCCGTAGAACCAACCGCCTTGTGAGAAGTAGCAGATCGGCTTCTCTTCTCTGCATAGCTCCTGCACGGCCTGAGTGGTGATCTGGACTGCTCCCATCAGGTTGACTTGGCATATCTCGTTGATGCGGGCGTCCTGCACCACCTTGTCATTCTCTTTGATCCGCAGGACACCGCTGGACTTGCCGACCCGGAGCTTCGGGGAGTTCAGGTAGAGGGGCCGTAGCTCCGCTCGCGGGGCCACGAGCAACCTCGTCGCTTCGATAGCCGTTGGCGCGCAGCACCAGCCCTTGGACAGCCATCTGAACCCGGTCGCTCGGCCAGACATCCAGGCCGTCATCGGACTTCATTGGGCGACCGTGCTTGTAATCGACCGGCGTGGCCCTCCCACCGTCGAACTCCGCCAGGTCCAGCTTGGCGATCACCCTGTGCTCTTCCGACGACAGGGTGATCGAACGTACCACTACCGGCTCTTCGGACTCTTCATCCGGCTTGGGGGCCGACTTGCCTTCTTTATCGACCCGCTTGTGCTGTACTGAGCCTTCGACGGTATGCTCGTTGTCAACGAACACGCCCTCGACTTGCTCGAAGTAGAACAGGCGAGGGCAATAGACGTGTTCGTTTATCATCCGTGCGGGCAGATAGTCGGGCAGTGAACGACGGGAGGGCGCGATATCGACGGCGGGCTGAGCGGTCATTCTTCCATCCTCCCCTGCTGTTCGGCTATTCGGTTGTTAAGGTGCGAAAGCACACACGATTGAGGGGACACCGTCTTATCTCCATATGCTAAACGACGATCAACGGCGCGTCGAGGGTTACGTAGGGTGAACCGGACGTCGCAAAGCTCAATGTCTTTCCTGGACAAATAATTGCCGTGAATCAAGACCTCACGGACTTAGTCTTCGGTATCCTGGTACTCGCGCTCGCCGGAGTTATGACTTTGAAGGGAGAACGGACGCCTAGATTCAAGACCCTTGACGCGATTGCCGAAGCCTTAGGGATTCGGGTCCCGGAGTTGCTGGTCGAACCGGAGTAGCTTCTTAAAATAGCTGGCGTTAAGTCGCAGAGTGGTATGATGACTTGCAGAGCTATGTCAGCAACCACAACGAAGCTACGGTCGGCTGTCGAGGACTATCTTGCCGACCTGCGCCGCATCAGAGCGTCCGGGGGCGCGACGGAAGAACGTTCCTACTACCCTCCACTGACCAACCTGCTGAACGCCGTTGGCGACACTCTCAAACCCAAGGTGTTTTGCGTCGGAGAGCTTGCAGAGCAGGGCGCAGGGCATCCCGACTTCGGACTCTATGCCGCCAAGCAGGTGCAGCGGGGAAGGCGGCGTGAGGGCCAGACGCCCGAGCGCGGCGTGGTCGAGGTCAAGCCGGTTGGTGACGACGCATGGCTGACGGCATCCGGCGAACAGGTAAGCAAGTATTGGAACAGGTACGGGCTTGTCCTTGTGACCAACACGCGCGACTTCGTGATGCTTGGCAAGGACGCCGAGGGCAACCCCGTCAAGCTGGAAACCTTCCGGCTGGCCGACACGTCGGAGGAGTTCGAGTCGCGCCTGGAGAGACCCCGCGCCTTCGCCAACGAGGTTGGAGCTGGGCTTGGGGAGTACCTGTGCCGGGTGCTGTCCCACCGCGCCAAGCTCGCTGAGCCAAGGGACTTGGCGTGGCTGCTGGCCTCCTACGCGAGGGACGGGCTGGCCCGGGTGGAGGCCGCGGGCGATGCTTCTTCGCTCCATGCGGTGCGGACGGCGTTGGAGGAAGCGCTCGGCGTGCGTTTCAAGGGCGAGCGCGGCGCGGCGTTCTTCCGTTCAACCCTCGTGCAGACCCTCTTCTACGGGGTCTTCTCCGCTTGGGTGCTGTGGGCACGCCAAGCGCCATCTCCGACCGGCTCCTTCAGCTGGCGAGAGGCCGTCTGGCACCTCCGCGCGCCCGTCTTGCGGGCGCTCTTCCAGCAGCTTTCCGACCCCGGACGGCTTCAGCCGCTCGGACTCGTCGAGGTGCTGGACTGGACGGCGGCGGCATTGGACCGCGTCGACCGCGACGCCTTCTTCGACAGGTTCAGCGAGGGCGAGGCCGTGCAGTATTTCTACGAGCCGTTCCTTGAGGCTTTCGACCCCGCCCTGCGCAAGCAGCTCGGCGTTTGGTACACGCCCTCCGAGGTGGTGCGGTACATGGTCGCCCGCGTCGACCGAGCCCTCAAGGACGACCTCGGCATCGCGGACGGGTTGGCGGCGGAGAACGTCTACGTGCTCGATCCGTGTTGCGGCACGGGCGCGTACCTCGCCGAGACGCTGCGCCGCATCGCCGACAACCTCAAGGGACGCGGACTCGGCGCTCTCACTGGAGCGCGCGTCAAGCAGGCCGCCACCGAGCGCGTCTTCGGGTTCGAGATCATGCCCGCGCCCTTCGTCGTCGCCCATCTGCAGGTTGGGCTGACGATGCAGGCCCTCGATGCGCCGCTTTCCGATGACGGCGACGAACGCGCGGGAATCTTCCTCACCAACGCCCTCACCGGCTGGGAGCCAACCGTTCAGAAGCCGCTGCCCTTCCCTGAACTGGAGGAGGAACGCGACCGTGCCGAGCGCGTGAAGCAGGACTCGCCTATACTCGTCATTCTCGGCAATCCCCCCTATAACGGCTTCGCGGGCATGGCCGTGGACGAGGAGCGCGAGCTTTCGACTGCCTATCGGACGACCAAGCGGGTGCGGCGGCCCGAGGGCCAGGGACTGAACGACCTCTACGTTCGCTTCTTCCGCATGGCCGAGCGACGCATAGCCGACAAGACCGGGCGCGGTGTCGTCTGCTTCATCTCCAACTACTCGTGGCTTGACGGCCTGTCGTTCACTGGAATGAGGGAACGCTATCTGGAGGCGTTCGACGCCATCCGCATCGATTGTCTCAATGGCGACAAATACAGGACAGGAAAGACTACTCCAGAAGGCGAGCCGGACCCCAGCATCTTCTCAACACTGGAGGACGCTGTTGGCATTCAAGTGGGTACAGCAATCACTACGCTCGTGCGCAAGGCTGATCACGTGCCCACAGGCGAGATTGGTTTCCGCCACCTTTGGGGCCGGACCAAGCGTGAGGAGTTGATGGCGACGGCGGAGACAGCACCGGACAATCTCTACAACGGCTTCGTGCCTAGTCTGCCTCTCGGACTGCCATTCACGCGAATGACCGTTAGCGACGGCTGGCATGGGTGGCCGTCGTTGCCGGAATTATTCCCCGCCTCATTTCCAGGAGTCACAACCAGCCGCGACCAGTTCTTGGTCGATATTGCTCTTGATCGCTTGAAAGCACGTCTGTCGACTTACTTCGATTCCGATGTGGAGAACGAGGAGATTGCGCGGCGTTATCCGGTGGTAATGAAAGCCTCGGCACGGTTTGCTCCCCGCTCGGTACGCGATACACTGCTCAAGCGCCAAGGCCCGAATGAAGCGGGTTTCGTTCGCTATACATATCGGCCTTTTGACACCCGATGGCTCTACTGGGAAGCCGATACGAAGCTGCTTGACGAGAAGCGAGCCGATTATAAGCCACATGTATTCGATGGCAATCTGTGGCTATGCTCCGCTCAGCATCTTCGGAAAGGAGAAACCGAACCTCAAGCTTACTTCACTCGTGATATGGCTTCGTACCATCTTATTGAGCGAGGTGCCCTGTGGTTTCCCGCCTATCTCCGTGACGACGGACTTGGGACCGCAGAGATTGGCGAAACCCTGTGCCGCCCCAACCTGTCTCCCGAGGCCGAACACTACCTTGATTGCGTGGGCCTGGGCGTGGAGGACCTATTCCACCACGTGCTCGCCGTGCTGCACGACCCCGCCTACCGCGAGTCGAACGCGGGAGCGCTGCGGATGGAGTGGCCGCGCATCCCCCTTCCTGGCTGGCCGGACGGTGACGAGGACGGCGCGGCGGACGAGCTTTCGGCATCCGCCGCGCGTGGTCGCGAACTGGCCGCGCTGCTCGACTCCGACACGCCCGTTCCCGGCGTCACGGAAGGCGCGCTGCGCCCCGAGATCGCTGTAGTCGCAGTTCCGTCCACCGTGGACGGCAGCAACATGGCGGGAGACGATTTCGCCCTTACGGCGGGCTGGGGCCACTTCGGGCAGAGCGAGTCGGTCATGCCCGGCCAGGGCCGCGCAGTCGAGCGGCCGTACACGCCGCACGAGCGCGCCGCCATGGGAGAGGCCGTGTCCACGCTCGGCGAAACGACCTTCGACGTGTACCTGAACGCCCACGCCTACTGGCGGAACGTCCCCGCCGCCGTCTGGCACTACAAGCTCGGCGGTTACCAGGTGCTCAAGAAGTGGCTGTCGTACCGGGAGGAGAAGGTGTTGGGCAGGTCGATGCTGCCTGAGGAGGTGCAGCACTTCACCGACACGGCGCGTCGGATCGGGGGGATGTTGGAATTGGTGACGGAATCATGAGGCTACCAAATGGCATACGTGACAAACTTTCCGGCGTTAGACTTCCCGAGTCCCGGCGTTTCTGGATTACCACGTCGGCGGTCGTGCTGGGTATCGAAGTTGTGTTGTCATTTGCGTTGTGGGGATGGCTGAGTGGCGATGAATCTGCCAGCACGACAATACGTAACATCGGCTTTATCATGGCTGGCTCGGTCGCTCTGCCGCTGGCGATATGGCGCGGTGTCGTGGCCGATAGGCAGGCGGCGGCGGCGCAGCGTCAAGCCGAAACAGCGCTAGAGCAAGCTGAAACGGCGCAACAGAGTCTGCTCAACGAGCGCTACCAACAGGGAGCGGAGATGCTCGGCAGCAGCGTTCTCTCTGTTCGATTGGGGGGTATCTACGCGCTCGAACGACTTGCCCAAGAGTATCCTTACGAATACCACATCCAGATCATGAAGTTGCTATGCGCCTTCGCGCGTCACCCAACTAGGGACGAAGACTTTGAGAAGAAGCTGGCTGAGCGTAACGCGAACCCTCGTATGCCTTCCTCACTCCGAGAGGACGTGCAGGCTACCATTGACGCCATTGGCTCACGAGACGAGACGCGGGTTGAAATCGAGACAAGTCAGGACTTTAAGTTGAACTTGATAGGGGCAGATCTCTCTTACGCACGGATCGGAGACGCAAATCTGTCCGGCGCGATGCTCCACTATGCGAACCTATCCTATACCAACATCTTCTCCACGGATTTGTCCAATGCATACCTTCGCGGTACTGTCATGAAAAGAGCGGACATCAGCGACACAGACTTCACCGGCGCGAGAGCTTCGAATGTCGACCTGTCCGGCGCGAAAGTATTCCAGCATAATAAGCCCTTGTTCGACCTCGATTACGCGAATCTATCGCCGGCACAGCCTTCTGACAGGACTCTATTGCCAACACACCTTTTTGACGCGGACCTATCCGGCAAATCAATTCAGAGGGCCAATCTGCACTCCGTCATAATCACTAATTCGGATCTATCCGATACCCACTTCCTTGACTCCAAGCTGCCAGGAGCCGAAATCATCCAATCGAATCTGTCCGGCGCACGCATTCTGAGAACGGATATGTCCCGCGCGACCCTCCGTGACACCGATCTGTCCGGCGCGTACTTCTACGACCCTCACGGTGGAACTGCCACGAGTCCGGTCACGGGTCTCACCCAAGCGCAGCTGGACGAAGCCTGCGCCAACCCCGATAACCCGCCCAAGCTGGACGGCGTCCTCGACGCCGAGACCGGCGAGCAACTCGTCTGGCGCGGTAAACCCTGCGAAGGATGAGCATCGTGAGAATCCTTCAAGTCATTCACGGCTATCCGATGCGGTACAACGCGGGCTCTGAGGTTTACACCCAGGGTTTGTCGCAGGCGCTTGCGGAACGTCACGAGGTGCACGTGTTCACGAGGCAGGAAAACGCATTCCTTCCCGAATACGCCACGCAGCGCGAGACCTCGGGTACGACGGGCTGCCGTTCACCTGGGACCAGGAGGAGCGCCGGCACCTGTGGGCACGTCTCGACGCGCTGTACTTCCACCTGTACGGCCTCGACCGCGACGACGCAGGCTACGTGATGAGCACCTTCCCCATCGTCCGCAGGCAGGACCGAAAGGAGTTCGGAACGTATCGGACTCGTGCTCGCATACATGAACGCGCTCGACGCGGGTGACACGGAGACGGTGGTGTCGGTGTAGGGGAGGGGCATGAAGATAGCATGAGGTTCACTCCGCACTCGATGCCACCACTTGAAGGACGAAGACGATTGGGGGGAGAATTGACTCCAAGGATCTGCGATGATAATTCTCCATTCAGGCGAGTCTGACGACACTCTGGTTCTCTGGGGCGAGACATCGACGGACGCCCGCCTTCGTCCTACCTCACGTCGCCGTCGCCGGTCGGGGGACACTTCCGCGAGCCTGCATCCGTTTGCCGCCAGCGCCGGGGAACTGGCGGGGGCGCTGAAGGAAACAGGGCTGAGTCTCAAACCGGCGGCAAAGAGAGCTTGCCATGTGACGGCCTGGCTGCCAACCAAAGGCAGCAGCCCCGTTCCTTCCAGCAGTCTCATTGCCGAACCGTCCAAGTCGCGTGCAAAGACTAAGCTGGCGGCATGGGCAGTCCCAGCTTATCGGCTCTCGGCGGAGGAGGCCGTGGAGCTTCTATGCGCGTCCGCAGGCAGGCGGACGCTCGCGGTAACAGTCTTTGACCCGCAAGTTGATGGACCTGTAAAAGGGAATCTCCCTCCCTCAGCGCGGCTGGTTGAGGGGGTGGAGGAAGCCGCAGAGGGTGTCCAAGCACTGTGCTTAGTTACCGAGTGGGAGGAAATCGTAAGGGCTGACTGGCAGGTTGTGACTCGTGGAATGGTCCCGCCGCGTTTTGTTTTCGACGGCAGGGATGCTCTCGAACCCCGCGAGATGTGCCGCTTGGGGTTTGAGTACGCGGGAATAGGGAGAAACTCCTTCAACTTGAACCAATGGGCGGGGGCCAACAGAGGCTGGATATAACCTTATTGCAATTTCCTACACACGTTCTGAGTATCGATACGGAAGTGGCCTACGGATTGAACATTTTGGTCACAGGCTGCACCGGGTTTATCGGGTCCAAAGTCGCCCGGGAATTGCTAAACCTCGATCACTCGGTACAGGGCGTTGATAACCTCGCGGACTCCAACTTACTTCGGCTCCAACAATGGCGGCTAAAGGATCTTTTTCGGAATCCGCGCTTCACCTTCACGTCCGCAGATGTTTCCGACAGAGAACGCCTGCGTCCGATGTTTTCTGGTGCAGGCCCGAAAGGGCCTGTCGAGGCTGTCATCAACCTAGCAGCCCGGGCCGGAGTGCGAGAAAGCGTCGAAAACCCCTGAGCTTTCTATGAGGTTAACATGATGGGAACCCTGAATATCTTGGAGTTGTGCCGGCAATTCGGCGTGCGCCGGTTTCTCCTAGCCTCTACGTCCAGCGTGTACCGCATCCAGATGGACGGCCCTGTCACCGAAGACCATCCCATCAATCGACCATTGTCACCCTATGCCGCTTCCAAAGTAGCCGCCGAGACTCTGCTGCATTCATACCATCGGCTTCACGGCATAAATGCCATCATCCTCCGGTTCTTCACGGTCTACGGACCTGCCGGACGCCCCGACATGGCCGTTTCTAGGTTCATCAGGGCCATCACCGAGGGAGAACCCATCACCATTTACGGGAACGGAGACCAACAGCGGGACTTCACCTATGTGGACGATGTGGCTCGGGGGATGGCGGCGGCCCTAACCCTGAAGGGATATCAGATAATCAACCTAGGCAATGACCGGCCAGTGGCTCTGAATAGCGTCATCCACCTGATAGAAAATACCATTCGGCGTCCCGCCCGGATTCGATACCAGGAGCGCCATCTAGCCGATCCTTTGGTAACTTGGGCCGACATCGGACGCGCCCACGAGTTGCTGGGATGGTCGCCGAAGGTAGGAATCGAGGAAGGCATTCGCCTCAGCGTTGCCTGGTACCAGAGAAACCGGGAGTGGGCCAAGGATTTAACGTAGCCCTGATTCGGTTCTATCTAGCTTGGCGTAAGGACTCTTATCCAGTATGCGGGTGACAACGGCATCCCTTTCTCGCCTGCTTTCGTCATCCTTGGGAACAGCTGGCTCGTAAAGGTACAACCGGTCAGGAATGTGTCTCGGGCTGGCCGCCATCTCGACAATGGGAACCATAAACGCCCAATCGGTGGCCAGGTCAATCCACTGACCGTCAATTTGCAGGTCTTCGACCGCAATGGCATCGAAGAGACGCTTCTTGAACGTGCGCAAGTGCTGCCAAACGTTACTGTCCCACGATCGGGGATTGCCGAAGTTGACCGGGTAAGGGGTTTCCTTGTCCAGCCGTAGCATCGAACCTACCGTCACGTCGGCCCCGTCATGGTACTCGGCGCGCACCCGGGCCAGAACATCCTCGCCTATCAGCGCGTCGTCGGCGTCCAGGGTAACAATCACTGTCTCGGGGTCAGAGCAGAACATAGATACCGCGTTCCAGGTGTTATAGAGGGTTCCGCGACGGGTCTCGTTGAGAATCAGTGTAATCTGGTGAGAGTAGTCTGCCGTCAGCATTGCCGCGTAGTCTCCAAACCCGTTGGACGACGCATCGTCCACTATTACTGCTCCCCAGTCCACACCCTGCTGTGCGATGATGGAATCGAAACAGCGCTTGAACCGACCAGGTTCCACGTTGCGCCCACATACCACGAAGACAAAGGGCTCTTGCCGCTTCGGGCCAGCCCAATCGGACCGGGAGCCGGTCAGTTCCACCCGCTCCAACTGAGCCGCCGGACCATAGCCTCGCTCAACACTGCCCATGACTTCCAGCCATCCGTCGACATCGGCCTTGCGCTCGTTGGGAACATGGATGAAAGCCGTCCTTGGGTCGCCACCGCGATAGGAACGATATTCGCTGGATGCTATGAAGCAGTCGAATGCCCGGTGCCAAGCCCGAGTAAACTTGCTGTCGTCCAATTCGTTATACACCGGCAGCACGGACTGAAGCCTTCGTCGGTCGAAAAGGCATCCCCGCGCTTCGACGCGCCAGTCTCCATTGGGTCCTTTTGAAGTATAGGCCATTGACTCAGTACGACAGATGCTCAGAGGTACGAACAGGGCACCGGTATCCCGGCGGAGGACATCCACCATTTCGGCGACGTAGTTGTGGCTTTTGTCAGTTCTGGAAATCAACAAGTCACTGTCCAGTTGGAGGACGTAATCGCCGACGCAGGAATCAAAACCGAACAGGGTGGCGAAAAGCTGCTGCCCATTGGCCGAGTGGGTTTCAACGGACTCTACACCAAACCACTTACGGTAGGTTTTACGGATGATCTCTGGTTCCTGAGGGGCATAGACCACCCGGTCCACCACGCCGTCCTTGAGCAAACGCTGCATCGCCATCCGGTGCGCTTCCGGGTTGGGCTGGCAGTATTGTCGGAGAAATTGCCTTTCCCTAGTGTCCACCACCACAACTTTCTCGGCAAACCGCACCGGGCCTTCCAGTTGTCTGGCTAGGTGGCGCACTTGCCGGTCGATAGTGCGCCATTCCATAAAGCAGGTCTTGATCAGCAGGGACACCTGCGGCTCATCGGCGGGCGAGGGCCGCAGACGAAACACCAGGTGTTCTGATGCTGGCAATAACGATCCTGTGTCTGTGCCGTCAAACTCTTGCGCTTTCTCAATGCGGAGCCCTGCATTGGTGAAGGCCCGGCGGTAAGCAGCATAGCTCCGATGCGCTTCGGTACACTGGTTGCCGTCGACTGCCACGGTCTTGGTGTATGGGAAAGTACCCTCGTAGCTAGCATCCGCCGGCAGGCGCTTCTCGGCCAGTTCTGTCGTGATAGTTTGGAGGTAAAACGGGTTGCACACCGAGACAAAGACTGTCCCAGAATCTGTTACCAAGAGCCGCAGGTCCCGAAGTATGGCCTTAAACTCCGATTCGTCCGTAATGATGCACAGCACTCGGCTGCATATCACGGCATCAAAGCGGTCAGAGCTGGCGCGGAGTCGAACCAACAGGCCTAGTCCCCCATATGTAATCGGGCTGGCATGTCTATAGCAGCTTTCAAGGCTGGCTTCATCGGGGTCGTACCCAGTAACTTCTATTCCTTGACGGAAGAGTGCCTCGGCCAACCGGCCATCGCCGCAGCCGTAGTCCAGCAGCGATTGTGGGTGTGATGCGGCGACCAACTTCGCCATTGGTCGGTAGTAAAGGGTATCCAGGTCGTGGGGTGAGGCAGCCTTCCTGAAATGCTCAAGCCCGGCGAGCTCAGGCAGATCGGCATCAGTCAAGGCGCAGGTCATCAGGCGCTTAAGGTCGGATCGGAAGGGGAACCGGTAAGTAAGGAATGCCCGGCGACACATCTGCTCGAATTCAGCCTCGTTGAACGGCACTAGGTCGGTGCCGACATCTATGAACTTCAGCCCATCTGGACTTGCTAGGAGATTGTCCGGGTGGATGTTGCGGCAGGCAATCCCGGCACTTCGGCACTCGCGGAGCAGCGTCAGCAGCCCTTGCAGGTGCCCACCCTCGTATTTCGCCCCGACTTGATACGGGTAAACGGCAACCACATAGTCCCCGTTCCTCCGTACTTCCAGCAGGTCGGGCAGCGTTGTGTACCCAGCCATCTTCTTGGCCAACGATTGGAGAAAGGCTATCCGGCCCTCCATGTCACGGGGACTCAAATAGTGAAAATACTTGTAGACCAGACTCCCATCGGTAAGAGCGACCCCTTCCTCTCCTATGCCCAGGCAAGTGAGTGGCCCGGTTCTGAACTCTGTCCTGACATATGAGTCCGGTGCCCGCCGCAACTCCCTAGCGGGCAGCGGTGTAGCAGCGCGATGTTGTACCACTGTCTCTGGCAGATTCTTACAGAACTGCTTGATGGCTCCGATGTCAACTGTAGCCATGCGTTGTCTGAAGCTGTCCAGCCGTGCCTCCGAATAAACGACTTCAAGGGTCTCAATGAAGTCGCGCAATCTGTCGGCTGTATCAGCATATTCGGGTAAGTCAAGCCACCAGGGAATCGGAGCATCAACCGGGTTGCGCCGAAAGAACGAGTGTAAAGCCGACAGCAGACCTATAGTCCTGATGAAGCTCATTTCAAAAGCATTAACCCGCTCCCGGACGAAATCCCTGTACAACCCAACCACCTTGTCGATTTCATCATCGTCGAAGTGGAGGAGTTCTTGTCCGTAGGGGCTTGCCCCATTCTCCAGACGGCTTTGGGCCTTTTCCTCTAATACGTCACCAAGAGATGAGTAGAGCGCGTACCCCCAGATGTCCTGGGCCAGAGTGTCGAAGTCAGGAACGTGGTTGGGCATTGCAGCCCGAATCTGGCGCACCGGAAGATGCGACTGAACTATCTCGCGCCCTCCCACGAATTTATTGAGTAAGCTCCACACCATACCGCTCCGCCTAGTGTCGGCAGCTCCCACAATGGGAACGGTATTGGGGAATTCTCGTAATGCTTGAATGTCGAACACCAAAGTGGCCGGGCCACGACTTATGGAGGGACTCATACTGGAAACGTCACAACCAGACTCGATACTTATCAAAGGCCGAAACACCTGGATGCCACTGAGAATACCGGGCAGACGCGAAACCATCTCCTCAAATGCCCGTCCAGCGGTCAAGTTACTTCCGTCCGGTTCGTACCAGAATGGCAACTCCAAGTGTCCAGTATCAGCGCTGGAGAGGTCATAGTAGTAGTCGCGCCAGTTCTGACGGGATAGTCTGTTTTCATCCCCGCGCTCGGGGAACGGGTCTTCGGGCCGCAAGTGGGCCAGGAGATGAAGATTGTGATAGAGATCAACCACTTGGATCCGGATACAACTCAAGAACGGCAGCGGCGGGTCTCCCGTCACTTGACAAAGAACGACGCTGGATCGGGTTTCTTTTAGACGTTTTATGGCCGAAACATAATCGATCTCCTCTGACCGAACTTTACCGTCCAGCCCGTAGGCCAAGCCCTCCAAGGCCAGATCGTCATCCAGAATCCACACCACCGCTCCGGGGTGAGGCTTGGCTTCAAGGAACAGGTAGCGCTGTAGCATCGTCCGGCTCTGGGAGATGCTCTTCCGGACAGACAACCGCCCATCAATCCCCGAGAACACCCCAGTAGCCGCATCGGATGCCTGTTGTTCCAAGGTTATTAAAGTAACGTCGAGACCTTGACTCGAAGCATGGCCTACCGCGCCCCACAGGGCATCCCTAGTAGCAATACAGTAGCCACCGTTTTCGAGTAGGACGACCTTCAAATTCACGTCATCGCGACTTCCCAGCTTACGAACCAAGGAAGCTATCAGTCTGGACACCAGAGAAACATCGGGCGACGTGACTGCACCAATTACCAAATTTAGGTGACCGTTCGGGGCGTCACTATCTGGAGCGGAGACAATATGTGGCGGTGGCAGATCATCCATCGTCGGGTCGCAGTCGAACTTACGCCGACTGCGCTCGATGAACGCGGCCTGATGTATCTCGGACATCCGGCCGCGGTGTTTCCGGTAGAAGTACCGCAGCCCTGCTTTCTTCTTGTCCCCACCGGGCGTTGACAGGCGGGGCCGGTCGTTGTCCGCATGGTGATATACCAGATGCTCCGCGATAGCGCCGTACCTCACCGTTCCCAAGTCAGCGAGCCTTATACAGATGTCCCGGTCGGTAGTGCTGACCAAAGCCTCGTCGAATCCCCCGGCCTCCAACAACTTATGCAGCCTGACAAACAGGTTGGAACCCTGGATATGGGTATTTCGCACTAGTAGTTGGTCGGCATCTAGCCTTGGGGGAGGGTCCAGTCGCCATCCTGTGGGGATATCTGATTCGTGATAAACCAAGCCGGCCGCTACCATGTCCAAACCTTGCTCCGACACGGCCTTTTCACACTGCTCCAGATATGAAGCCGCCCAGGCGTCATCGTCGTCCAAGATAGCGACGAACGCCGCCGGGTCGGTAGCCTGCAAATAGGCTAGCGCGGTATTCCATGCCCCGGAAGCGCCTGGCGTACGGCGGTTCTCAAAATAACGAATCTCGACGTCAGTCGCTTTATGCCCGGCCACTATGGCAGCGTTGGCCCGCCTGATGTCCACATCCGAATCGTCTACGACGAGCAGATAGTCTGGAGGACGCGTTTGTCGGAAGATGGATGAAAGGGCCCGGTTGGCGAGCAGATCCGGGCGGTTGCAAGTTGCTACTACTGCGGCAATTGAGGACATGGTTTCGACAAACACCGACGGCATCGAACGGGGAAAGGCGTTCTGGCTGACAGAACCAGTCAGCAGATTTTATTCGACGGGGTATGCGTGGACAACCCTGTCGGGACTCGGATACTTAGGAAAGAAGCAGGTTTTCGACATCCGCCCACCCGTCTATAGAAACGCATTCAACCCAACTCACTCAGGTACAACCTACTGTCCACCAGGGGCTTTGGTGTCGGATCTTGCTCCTCCATCTCACGGACGCGGGCTTCAGCAGCGCGGAGTTCCCGCTCGGCGTTGCGTTCTGCTTCGGCGGCACCCTTGGCTTCGGCAACGGCATCGACACGTGCTTGCTGACCGCTGGCCCTTTCATCTGCTACGCTCGACACATGGCCCTCTCCGAACGACAGCTGCTCGACGCCCTCAGCCAGACGCCCTTCGTCGATTCGACGGAGCTGGCAGGCATCCTGGGCGAGCCACACACGGCCGTCCATCGCACACTGACGAAACTGCTGGCAACCGGCGTAGTTGGAAGGGCGAGTCATGGGACCACCTGCTTGCCCTCGAGCCACAGGTACCACCTGACGACACAGGGGATCCATGAAGCCACTGAGGTCCTCGGTTTCGACACGCCCTCGGACTTCGTGCGAGCCTACCCCATGTCCAGGGAGTGGCTTACGCTTCTCATCCGTCGGATGGACGCGGTGGCCGTCATCTACCGCCTCGCCGCTTCACTCTCACCCGGCATCAATGCTCTCCGGTCGCACGTGGAGTTCCACCGCAGAGGCCGCTTCGACGCCACGATCACCCTCCATGATGGGCGGACGTTCGGCGTGGTACGTCAGGGTTTGGCCCTGCGGCGCCGGTCTCTCTACGACCGGCTGAGGGCCATCGCGGAGTACGACTACTCACGCCGTCCGGGAACCGTCCTGGTCCTGGTGCCCAGCGTTTGGGAGGAGAGGCTGACGGCGAGGTTCTGCGACGACCGGAACATCGACGACTGCTACATTGCCGTGGAGTCCAGGGACGCACTTGAAGGATGGGACCTTCGCCTCTGGCGCAGCGCCTCTTGGGTGATCGGCAGCCAGTTCTTATCGCTGAAGGGTGTGACCTCCCGCAGCAACCCCGGCGGAGGGCCTCGCACCCAGTCGCCAGCGCGGAAACGAGCGTCCCTGCCCCATCCCGAGCGGATGGTGCAGGCTGCGCCGGCCTTCGGTGTCAGTCCGGCTGAGAAGCGGACGCTCGACCTCATCACCGACCACCCGATGATCCCCCGTGAGCACCTGGCCCGCTGGCTCGGCGTCTCAGAGGGGCGAGTCAGCCAGATGATGCACAGCCTGGTCAACATCTGGGGCCTGATTGAGCGTCACGGCAAACGTGGAGACGCCCGCTACACGTTATCCGACGAGGGCGTTCGCTACGTCACCCACCGGGACCGGGTCGAGTTGCCGACCACACGGGGCATATGGAGCACGGCCATCACCACCGACAAACAGGGCCGGAAGCGACACGTGGGGCACCGCATCGAGACGTGGGCGAGACAGACGAAGCACGCAGACGG
Source organism: Dehalococcoidia bacterium (assembly GCA_963665745.1). Classification (GTDB taxonomy): domain Bacteria; phylum Chloroflexota; class Dehalococcoidia; order Lucifugimonadales; family VXLM01; genus VXLM01. Next base: position 368,832 of record OY762443.1, read on the forward strand.
CATCACGTGGTTCCTGTCGAAGCTCCAAGCCGAGACCAGGGCCGACCCCGACAGCGAACTCCAGTGGTCCGTTCCCACCGCCAGGTCAGACCGGGCCTACAACTGGGGAGATTCCGCCATCGCCCCAGACGCCGTGGGGCACCTGCTCGCCGGGGGCCTGCACGTGCCGTTCTACCTTGAGCACGAGCTGCGATCCCGCCACCCCAAGGGAGTCATCGCCCGTCTGGGTCCATACAGAAGCTACTACTGGTCGAACGCGCCGAAGGAAGACCAACCACCGTTCCCCGTCACACTGTTCGTTGTGGACGCTGAAGATGTCGAGGACACCTACGTGAGTACTGCTGCCCGCATGAGCCGGATGTCGCTGCCCATCCTCGTGTCCTGCACTCCCATCCTGTCAGACAAAGGCATACTGGGACGTTCCTGGCGTCCACTGTGGGAGCCGGCCTCCCCCCGACTGGGCCTGTCAGGGCTGAGCGCCTACCAGTGGGACAGTCTCTATCACCGGATGCGTCAGAGTCCTGTAGGGAGGAATAGATAGCGTCGATACGTCGCTATCCGCCCTCTATGCTGTCTGGGGGGTACAAAATGGTACATCTCCGCCTGTCGGCGGGGTCTTGGGAGACCGCAAACCGCCCGAATTACCCCTAATTCAGCTACGAAACGGGCTGACGGACCCCTCTTACCGGTCAGCGTCAGAAAATGGAAGTGAGTGGGAAGCCATGCTAAACTAAATCGCCCCTTCTACGACGACTTGATTGCACTTTTGCAACCCCTGACGTGTCATCCGGTAACGACGAATTAGCTATGGACGAACCTGTCCAGCGGTCTGGAGAGTCGATGCGGGCAGTATTTGGTGTGCCGGCGGCATCCGTGGCCCAGTTTGGCCCATCGGTTTTGGCGGGAAACGATGTGGGGGTGGGCGACACGAATTTAGGGCCGGGTAGAAACGGACATCCTGGGCCAACTCAGCTATGAAAACATCCCGATTTCGGGGTGCATCGGACAATCTGAGTGAACACTTTGAGTTAAAGGCTGGTTCCGGCGAAAAATGGATGAAATTGCAAAAGCGGGCCACCCCCTGTAAAGGATGGAAATGAGCGACGGACGGGCATTGAGGGCCGACTACGACTGACCCGACCTCAAGTGGGTCGTAGAGTGGCTAGTTGAGCGGGAAGGACTGCGCAAGACGGCGGCCCTCCTGGGCGTCAACCGGAAGACGGTTGCACTGGCCCTGCGCCGGGAGCGGTTGACGGGCAGGATGAACTTGGCCGTCGGGCGGCTCATGGCCAACCTGGACGATCTGGAGTGGGAGAGGACGACGCCTCTGGACCGGTTGGAGGCGAGGATGCAGGTGGCGCTCGAAGTGGCACACGAGTTGGCCCAGTCGTCTCCGGGGTGGGCAACGGTCCAACCGACGACCTCGACTTTTTCGCAGAGTGATCAGACGCGGCAGAATGAGAGGATCGACAACGCGTGGGTTCGGGCGTTCAAGGAGACCGACGGCGTAAAGGTCTACAGCTCCTGGGTCCAGGCCACCCGCATGGACCAGTAGTACGTGGCGGGGCGGCCCTCACCGTACCTGCCACTCCGGCGCGGGGCAGACGTGAAGGCCTCTTGTCCCTCACAACCGTCGCCTCCCAGTGAAAAGTTGGCAGTACAGCCCCCATCTAGCCCACCAAAGGGGCGCTTTCGCGCAAGGGAGACGGGCTCTCATAAATGGGAAGCGCACGATGTATCACCGCGTAAAAATTCGCTTGGCGGCGTACGTCGCTGCTGATGAAACAGTAAAGACCATGCCATACCGTTTCAGCCGTCTTGCGTTGCTCGTGCATAGGCTAAACATGGAAGTAAGTGCTGCGGGACGGACCGGACAAGCGCATTGAGCGCGGTGATGGTGGGAGGACCAGTTCCGATTTGTTTCGTCGCCCTATTGCCTACCCTGCGCGCCGGTGACGTATTCTCCCCACGCTTCCATCAGCCCGCGCCGTTCGTCAAGCATGTCGGAGCGCATGTAGGCTTGTGCTACCGAGTCTCCAACTCTATGGGCTAGTGCCGCCTCACACGCCGCCCAGGATGCGCTAGTCTTTTCAGCAGCCCACACCCGAAAGGCCGTTCTCATACCGTGCGGGGTCGTGCGCTCGGAGAGTCCCAATCGTCGCAACAGTTGCGAAAAGGTCATGTCTGAAAGCGTCTTGCGCCGACGCTGCCGCGATGGGAAGATCACACCGCTACCGTCGTCTAGGTCCCGTGCGCATTCGAGCACGTTCCGGGCTGCACTGCTGAGCGGAACCCGATGCTCGATGCCCGCTTTCATTCGTTCAGAGGGTATCGTCCATGTCTTAGCCTGCCAGTCGATTTCATCCCACGTCGCACCTCGTACTTCACTAGAGCGCGCCGCCATGAGGACTAGGAATCGAAATGCCAGCTTAGCGGCCTCGTTCGCCGTCGATGCCTCCACGACTTGGAGTATCTCCGACACGTCAGAGTATGGGGCCGCACGAAAGTGGTTGTTGCGCTTTGCCTGCTTCGGTAGGCCGCCGTCGATTATTTCACCCGCCGGGTTGTCCGAGGTGTAACCGTTCGCAACAGCCCACGAGAAGATCGACCGCAAGCGCTGTCGGACTCGTCGCGCGGTCGGCGGCCTGCTAACCCATATCGGCGTTAGGACTCGGAGCACATCGGGACCGGTGATACTGTCCACTAACCTATCACCTAGCGTCGAGAAGGCGTGCTTTTCAAGCACCTGCAGCCAGTTACGTCGATGCTTCCCGTTCCGAAGGTTCAGGGAGTGTAGGTCGAAGTAAGCCAGTGCCGCCTGCTTGAGAGTTGGAACCGTGAAGACCTCGTCTGGCGTGTCAGAGTCGTGATCGGTCGTGTCGGAGTCATTCATCTTGCGAGGGTCAGTCCCGTCCGCTATTGCAGTCCGGTACCGTGCGGCCCTCGTGCGCGCTTCCGTGAGCGACACGTCGGGGAAACCGCCTAGCCCCATGTCACGACGCTTACCGTCAACTGTCGCTCGGAGCACCCAAGACTTGCGGCCTGCCTTGGTGACGAATAGGTGCAGACCGTTCGAATCGGAATAGCGCCCCGGTCGTGTGACGGACCGCGCTTTCGACGCTGAAAGAACCATGTCGATATCCCCCAAGAAGTGATTCTGTTACCACATTGTTACCACACTTGATGCGACAAGTCAACAAAACAGGGGGACCGCTTTGAGCGACTATGAGAAAGTAATTGAGACTGTGAAGGCCACATTACAAATATAGTTACGGCCTCGATATACATCTATTGAGACATAATGAGACAGTTTGAGCACGGGTGAGAAAAAGCGTTCTTGGTGGCCCCAACGGAATTCGAATCCGTGTTTCCGGCTTGAAAGGCCAGCGTCCTAGTCCTCTAGACGATGGGGCCACGTCCGGACCTGCGAGGTTGTGATCTCGCGGTCAATATCGGTCTTGAAACCGCGGTGAGACGTGGAAGTCCCAACGCCGACCAACGGTCGTATTGTATCCCGACGCCCCGCCGACTGGCAACGAATGGAGAGGCTATCGAGCTGTAGACCCCGTCACCGGCTGTCGGTGATGATGCCGCGCTGTCTCCTGTTTTGTTCGAGGTCGAAGCACTGCGCGGGGTCCTTGTTCTCCTGCGTCTGGAGCCACAGGATGCAGTCCTGCGGAGACAGCTCCGTGATCGTCGGCTCGCTGATGTCGAACTGGAAGAGCTTCCACTCCGGGTGCTCGTAGACGTAGCTGAGCTTGAACGGAATGGGCTTCGGCGTCAGGGGATAGTAGCCCCTGAGTATCATCACGTCCTCGATCGTGGTGAAGTCCTCCTCGTCGATACCCAGGCCGACGTCTTCGAAAACCGGCAACTCCTGGTAGGTCGGCTCCAGGTCCTCGATACCCGTCAGGTCGTAGTTGGCGTCCATATATGGCTGGAACTTTAGCTGTAGCCGTTCGAGGGTGATGCCGATGGTGAACGAGTCGGACATTGCGTAGTAGAAGGCCGCCATGTCGCCCGCCTCTATCGACTCGCGGAACACCTTCATCGTCTTGCCCGTGAGCACGTTGAGGTCGTCGCGGAGGGGTATCTGCTTGAACCACGCTCCCGGCCCGACGTTGGCGCGGTCGTCATCGACGAAAGCGTTGATCTTCCAGTCGCCCTGCTCGCGCACCACGTCGACCGTGAACTTGACGTCCTGGCCGCCGAGGTCTATGAGCGTTCCGCGGATGCGGGAGCGATTGTCCAGTTCGAGCGTCCGGTCTCGCCACACGTCCAGCCGGTACGTCAGGGGCAGACCGAGCAGCTCCATCATCTTGTCGAACTCTTGCGGCGTCTGGAGCGCGCGGAAGTGCGCCGTCGTGGTTTCGTGGTAGGCCTCCGCCGTCTTCCTCTCACGCAGGAGAAGCAGGAATGCCTCCGCCTCGCCCGCGGAGTCGTTGGTATCCAGGGCGACCCACGTGAACATCGAGGTGGTGCACCCGGCAATCGCCAGGATGGCCACTATGAGTGACCGGAGGATTATCTTCTTCTTTCTCAACTCAGTCCTTCCTGCGTATGAACTCCAATGTCCGTTCGCCCTGAGCTTGTCGAAGGGTCGAGACACCGTTCATGGTGAGCTTGTCGAACCATGAGCAGCCCTTCGACAGGCTCAGGGCGAACGGATTGTGTTGCCCGTTCTCAACCTACATCACTAAGGATACAGCGCAAGCTCCTCCAGTCCAAGCTGCTCGGGCATCCCGAACATGATGTTCATGTTCTGCACCGCCTGTCCCGCCGCGCCCTTTACCAGATTGTCGATGCAGCCTACTGCCACGAGGCGTCCGGTCGAGCGGTCGACGGTAGGATAGATGCGGCAGTCGTTGTTGCCAAGAGTCTGCTTGGTGGACGGCGGCTCGTCGGTCACGTGGACGAATGGATGGTCCGCGTAGAAGTCGCGATACAGGTCGATGAGACGACGCTGCCCGGTCTCCCCTGAGAACGACTCCCCTGCCCTGAACTTCGCGTAGCAGCTCGCGAGGATGCCCCTCGTCATGGGGATGAGGTGCGGCAGGAAGGTCACACTCAGAGGCGAGGCCCCGTTGCCGCCGTTGAGACGGCCTAGCTCCTGCGCGATCTCCGGCATGTGCCGATGCCCCCCGACTTGGTAGGCGCGAACGCTCTCGTTCACCTCGGTGAATAGGAACTTAACGTCCACGCTCCTGCCCGCGCCGGAGACGCCCGACTTGGCGTCCACGATGATGTCCGACTCGATGAGGCCCGCGGCGGCGACGGGCGCGAGCGAAAGGATTGAGGCCGTCGGATAGCAGCCGGGATTGGCGACCAGACGCGCGCCCGCGACCTCGTCCCTGTGCAGTTCCGGCAGACCGTAGACGGCGTCCTCGACATGGGACGGATGCGGGTGCTCGCCGTACCACTCCTCGTACTGCCTCAGGTCCTTCAGCCGGTAGTCCGCGCTGATGTCGATTGCGCGAACGCCCGACTCGACGTACGGCGCAAGCCTCTCGGCGCTGGCCTGATGCGGCAGGGCCGAGAAGACGACATCGACGCTCCCGATGATGTCCTCGGTGATCGTCAGATCGACCGCCGCAAGGTGGGGGAAGACCTCGCCGAGCCTCTGCCCAACGGTGCTCCGGCCAGTGACGGAGGTGAGCTCGGCCTCGGGGTGTCGCCACAGGATACGCGCAAGCTCGATGCCCGAGTATCCCGTGACGTTGATGATCCCTACTTTCACCTGAACCCCCTTGGCCAGTCGCGACCGTGTGGAAAGTATACCTTCCAGTAGGCGGCTGGCTCAAGGCAAATGGCGATTACACGCCCTCGACGACGACCACGTTGGCTTTGGCCGACTGGAGCCGAATATCCTTGAGTTCCTGGTATTCCGAGGAGTTCAGAAACGCCTTCGCCGAGTCAACGTCGGCGAATTCCACCACTACCACGCGGTCGGGATTCCAGTCGCCTTCCATAACCTCGCGGGTTCCGCCTCGCACGAGGTACTTGCCCCCGGCGCCCTCTACGGCCGACGCTATGCGCTCGCGAAACTCGGCGTACTTGGCCTCGTCCGTGACCTCGTTGTTCACGATCATGTAACCTGCCATGTCGATACCTTCCTTTTTCGTTCCCGTATTGATACTCCGTCTATTAAATCATGTTTCGACTTCCACCGTAACTATGTCCACGCCATGATACTTCCGGTGGCGCACGGAAGAGGCATAGTGTCGCAGCAGCCAGAAGGAGACCTCGTGTTCCTCAGGGATCTCGGACTGTTCGTTCAGATACGCCAGCCGGTCTTCGAGGTTTTCCTCGTCGAAGACCGCCATGAACTCCAATTCCACGATCCGGCCGGGCCGCGCCACAATTATCAGGCGAGGGGCATTATCGGCTTCAAGGTCGCCGCCGGACTGCAAGAGGCTCGACAGCGTCTCCTCGCCCACGGCGCGCAGGCGCTCCGTCGACGCGTCGTTCCAGCGCATCCTGGACGCAAGCTCGCGGAGGAAGGCATCAATCTCAGGCAGAGCGGAAGCCTCCAACGTGGTCTCGAGGCGCGCGCGGCGCGGGCTGGACAGCTCGATGAACGAGGTCAGCACGATCGCGGTCAGGACGCCGACCGTCATGCCGTTGCCGAGCGACGCGCCCCAGGTCGTCCCCAGCACGTCTTCGAGGACGTTGTGACTCTGCAACCCCACCCCGAGCGAGAGTGAGAGACCCACCACTATGGCCTTCTGCGGGTCGAGTCCGTCCTGGAAGACCATCCTCATGCCTTCTACGAAGAGGAGCCCCATCACCATCAGGAGGAAGCCCGCCATGACGGGACCGGGAACCGTCAGCAGGATGCCCGCCACCTTGGGCAGGAAGGCGAGCAATATCAGCATGGCCCCGATCGCAAACCCAACACTGCGCGCCGCGACCCCGGTGATGGTGACGAGCGACACGATGGACGGCGTATACACGATGGTGGGCAGGGCGCCCGTAATCCCGGCGAGCAGGGCGCCGAGTCCGTTGACGTTGACGGCACCCTGGACCAGGCGAAAGTCGGTCGCCGGCGGCCTGCGCCGCGAGACCTGTTGAAGGACGACGCCGTCGACGCTCATCTTGATGGCGACTACGAGACTCACGATCAGGAACGCCGGCAGGAGAGTCCAGAATTCGGGGCCCGGACTCAGATCGAATCCCGGCCACGACGCTACATTCGGCACGAACAGCCAGCCGGCGTCGATAACCCTCTGCGGGTCGTAGAGTCCGAAGAGAGCGGCGACCACGGTGCCCGAAGCGATTCCTATGAGCGTGGCCCATAGCTTCCAAACTCCGGATGCTCGTATGGCGAGCATGGCAGAGACTAGCAGCGTCACCCCGGCGGCGACCGGTCCCGCCCCGGTCGGCGCGTCCTCGGGGACATCGCTCACTCTCTTGATGGCGATCGTCATCACCGTGACCGCTATCAGCATGAGGGCCGTCCCGGAGACGACCGGCGTGATGATGCGCCTCAGCAGCGGCAGCCATGCGGCGAGGGCGAACTGAACGAGCGAGGACAGGACGAGGAGGCCCGTCAGCATGGCGGGTCCGCCCGCGGTCAGCGCAAGGACGGAGACCGCTATGAAATGGGGGCCTGCCCCGGTCATGAGCACGTGCCCCGCTCCCAGCCGCCCGGCGCGATTCGCCTGCAGAGCGGTCACGACTCCGCCGATCACCAGGGCCGCGAAAACGGCCCACGACAGGTATCCCTCCTCCAAGTCGACGGCAGTGAAGGCAACGGTCACGAACAAGACCGTGTTCGCCAGGGCGATCAAGACGCCCTGAAGGGCGACGCCAATGGACACGAGAGGCGGGCACGGATCGTCCGGCTCGTACCTGATGTTCTCGTTTACCCGCGCCATCTTCGGCCTCTAAGCCTCTCCCCGCCGCAGTACCCTCCCCGGCCTCGCGCCCGTGTGCGTTCCCCCGTCCACGACCGGCACGCCCCTCACCAACACGTACGGTATCCCGTCGGGGTACTGGTGGGGGTCCTCCCACGTCGAGTTGTCGATGACCGTCGCGGGATCGAAGATCACGAGGTCGGCGGTCAGGCCCTCCTTCACGAGGCCGCGGTCCTTCAGGTGCAGGCGCTGGGCCGGGAAGCCGGTCATCTTGTAGACGGCGTTCTCTAGGGTCAGCACGGCGGGCTCCTCGCGGACGTAGCGGCCCAGGATGCGCGGGTACGTCCCGTAGAAGCGCGGATGCGGGAGCGCGTTCTTGTACGGCCCGTGCGGTGACACCGCCCTCCCATCGGAGCCGATCATGGCGAGCTCGTGTCCCATGAAGTAGCGCACGTCGTCCTCCACGCGGTTGTGGACGCGCGTCGGCACCGAGCCGTTCTCCTCGTACAAGAGTTGAAGGACGGCCTCCGCCGGCTCGACCCCGCGCTCCTCCGCGATCTCCGTGACGTTCTTGCCGACGCAATCGCGGTTCTCCTCCGACTGGATGAAGGCCACGTACCACGTCTCCCACTGCGGCGTCAGACCTCCGAGTCCGGCGCGGACCTCGTCCCGGATGCACGTCCTCGTTGCCGGGTCTCTTAGGCGCGCCATGAAGCTGGCTATCGACCCCTCCTGCGCCCAGAGGGGGACGAGCTGGTTGTAGCCCGCTCCCGCCGCCGTGTAGGGATACATGTCATACGTGATGTCCAGCCCGCCCTCTCGCGCCTCGACGAAAGGCTCGGTCAGCGTCGCCCCCTGCCCGTACACGCGCCGGTCGGTTATGGCGAGGTGAGAGAACTGCACGGGTATGTCGGCCCGCTGCCCGATCTCGATGGCCTCGTTGATGGCCGACATGTGCAGGCCGTTGCCGACCCTTGCATGAGTCGCGTAGAAGGCCCCCTCGTAGTGCCGGATAGAAGCGCACAGTCCCACGATGTCGTCGGTCGTTCCATACGCCGACGGCGCGACGGAGAGTCCGGTCGACAGCGAGAACGCGCCCATCTCCATCGCCTCAGCCGCGAGACGCTTCATCTCACGGAGCTCGTCAGCCGTGGCGGGCCGGTCCTCGACGGCCCCGGACGCGATCTGGAGCCCGGAGTGCCCAAGCTGCGGCGCGACGTTGATGCTGATCCCGTTGGACTCCATAGCATTGGCCCAGTCGTCGAGGGTTTGCCACTCCCACTTCACGCTGCCGATCAGCGTCCTGCCGAGGTTCTTCTGTAAGGCCTCCGGACCGCCCTTCCCCGCCGGGAACGGCGTGTAGCTGCAATTCCCCGTGACCTCGGTCGTCACGCCCTGGTGCGCCTTGCTCTCGCCGCCGGGGTCGTCGAGCAGGGTGATGTCGGAGTGCGAGTGCATGTCGATGAACCCCGGCGCGACCACGTGCCCCGTCGCGTCGATGCGCCGCGCCGCCTCGGCATGGGCAAGCCCACCTATGGCCTTGATGCGGCCGCCGGAGATGCCCACGTCGGCCTCGTAACGAGCGTCGCCCGTCCCGTCCACGACCGTGCCGTTCAGTATCAGGGTGTCGAATGCCATGTTTCGCCTCCTCTACGCAATGATACCCAGCGGATCGAGGCTGCTCGGATCGTCGTATATGTCCATCTTTTCCTTCTTCTTCATGTAGCCCACAACGGCGTAGGTAAGAGGCGTGGCAACGGTCTCGTACGCGATCTTGGTTATCCACTGCGCCAGCGCCGCGCTCAGCAGGCCCTGCGCGCCCCAGTCGCCGCCGATGCCGAAGGCGATGTAGATGAAGATGAAGGAGTCCAACCCCTGGCCCACGACGGTCGAGCCTATCGTGCGGACGAACAGCATCCGCCCCTGCATCTTGTACTTAAGGTAAGCGAGCACCGTGGAGTTGGAGAACTCGCCGATCAGGTAGGCGACGAAGGAGCCCGTAAGAATCCAGGGCACCTGGCCGAGGATGGTGTCGTAGGCCTCCTGGTCCTCCCAGAACCCGGCGGCGGGTATGATGCCCGCGAGCCAGAGCGCGATGACTACCAAGAAGTTGGCCCCGAATCCCAGCCAGATCACCCCGCGAGCGGTCCGGAAGCCGTAGACCTCAGTCAGGATGTCGCCGACGATGTAGCTGATGGGAAAGATGATGATCGACGCGGGCAGCACCACCGAGTTGCTGCCGAGAAACTCGAACGGGAGGGTCAGCATCTGTATCGGCTTCACCGCAATGATGTTGGAGGTAATCAGTACGGTCATGAACAGGGTGAGCACCATGATGAACGTGACGCTGAATCGCATACTTGCTCCTTTGTCCTTCGCTTTTCATTCCTCCAACACCCGGACATCCCGTAGGTTCCGGTACGCGCCGTCGTAGTCCATGCCGTAGCCCACGACGAACACGTCAGGCACCTCGAACCCGATGTACGTCGCCTTGACGTCATGGGTCCGGCGAGACGGCTTGTCCAGCAGCGCGCAGACGTCTATCGACGCCGCGCCAAGCTCCGACAGCCGCTCCGACAGCGCCACGCACGTCTCGCCGGTATCGACGATGCCGTCCACGATCAGGACTTCCCTGCCCTCGATCCGGTCGCGCGTGGGTAGCCAGCCGACGGTCACCTCACCCCCTTCGGTCCCGTCATACCGCCGCATCCGCGCCGTCGTCACGTCCACCGACTCGCCGAACGCGCGCATCAGGTCCGAAAGAAAGCAGACCGCCCCGTCCATCGCGCCCACCAGCACGACCCTCGACAGGTCGTAGTCCCCGCTCACCCTGTCCGCCAGCTTCCCAACCGCATCGGCTATCTGACTCTCGGAGATCAGAACTTGGCCGAGTTGCATAGTCCTCTCTCAGATGCCCCCGTCAGCGTGTCGCGGCATTGTATAAGCCCTCAACGGGGAACGACAAGGGATTACCTGCTTCAAGAGTTGGGCTTATTGAATTGTTGGAAAGACAAAGGTGTTGACATTCCTGCTAGGCGTGGATTACGGTACCGAGCATGGAGCGGGATTCGATCTGGAGCGTCACTCGGGGAGCGCAGCACGCCTACTTCATTCTCTTCACTGTCCAATTCATCGTAGCGGGAGTTCTGCTGCTATGTAAAAAAGAAGTGTCTTCATGGACGGCGCTTGCGGAGTTATCGTCGAGCTTGGCCCCTGTTGCAATAACGTCAGCAGCAATTGCCGTCATAGTCACAGAAGTTGGAGTGTACATTATGGTACTGGCACGAGGTCTTGCAGAAAAAATAGAAAGGCGTAAGCAAGAGCGAATTGAGCAAGGACGACGCGAAGGACGAGAGGCAACCCTTAAGGCGGTGTTCGATGTGTTGGCCAACTCAAAGAATCGCGACCTTACTTTGGAAGAGTTGAGGAGTCTGGTAGAAGAAGAGGGAGATAAACAGAGTGCCACGTAGAGCAGGCAATTGCGTAGAGTCACTTTACGCCCTCAACTCGCCCAAAACGGATCTTCGATCTTCTGAACAAACGACGTGAGTCGTGCTTAGACCACCCCACTCTGGTAGGCAAGAGAATGAATTGGTGGTCCTATCCCCTCCGCCCAAACTCCTCCTCCAACCGCGCCTCGCTCAGATGAATCATCGTCGGACGACCGTGCGGGCACGTATGCGGCTGACTGCACTGCTCCAACTGGCGCACCAACTCCTCCGCCTCACGGCTCGTCAGCACCTTGCCCGCGCGGATGGCGCTGTGGCACGCCAGCGAGTAGGCCGCGCGTTCCTCCCACGACTCGTATCCTCCCCCCTCCGCCATGAGGTCGAGCACGTCGCGCAACGCCCCCGGCGGATCCTCCGACACGAGCAGCGCGGGAACGCCCCGGAGAACGAACGTCGTTCCGCCGAACTCCTCGAACTCGAAGCCCAGCCCGTTCACGCTGGGACGGTGCGCCTCGACGATCTCGATCTGCTCTGGCGTCAGGTCCACCGTCGCCGGCTCCATGAGGCCCTGGACCGACGGGCTGCCCGTCCGCGCCGCCTCCTTGATCGTCTCGAAGAGCACCCGCTCGTGCGCCGCGTGCTGGTCGATGAGGTACATCCCGTCCGGCCCCTCCGCTGCGATGTACGTCGTCTTGATCTGCCCCACGACCCGCAGCGCCGGCAACGCCCGGTGAGGTATCAGCGGCTGCTGGGAAGGTTGTGCCGGGTCGGTCTGCGACGGCAGTCCGGGCGTCGCGCCGTCCGGCATCGCCTGGTCCTGCGGGAGAGGTATCGGCCAGTAGGAGCGAGCATCCGTCGGCGCGGTCCCGACGCTCGGCGTCGCCTGTCGCGTCGAAAGCTCCTGCACAGGCAGGTTGGCGATCAGGGTCTCCCTCACCGCCCTCTGCAGGGCCGCGAAGACTCGCCCCTCGTCCTTGATCCGCACCTCCGTCTTGGAGGGATGCACGTTGACGTCCACCTCCTCGTACGGAACGTCGAGACTCACGACGGCGATGGGGAAGCGCCGCTCCATCAGAAAGCCCCGGAACGCCTCGTGCAGGGCGAACGTCAGGCTGCGGTTCTGCACCCAGCGACCGTTCACGTAGATCGTTACGTGGTTCCGGTTCGACCGCGCGAGCGATGGCCTGCCGATCAGACCGCCGACCTGTATGTGGGCGTTTTCTCGTCCCTCCGTCTCGATGTCCAGCATCGCTTCCGCGACATCGGCCCCGTACACCGCCGCCATTGCTTCGCGTAGGCTACCCGACCCGTTCGTCACGAACAGCGACCTGCTCTCCACCGTGAGACTGAACGAAACGTCGGGACGCGCCAGGGCAAACCGGCCAACCGCCGACTGCACTCGCGTAGCCTCGGACGCGGCGGAGCGCAGGAACTTCCGTCTTGCGGGCAGGTTGTGGAACAGCCCCCTCACCGTCACCGACGTGCCGGGCGCGGCACCCACCCGCTGCTTGCGAATGAGCGAGCCCGCATTCAGATCGACCTGGATGCCTGAGTCCTCGCCCTCTGCGCGGGAGACCAGCGTGACCCGCGAGACCGCCGCGATGCTGGGCAGCGCCTCTCCACGGAAGCCGAACGTCCCGACCGACTCCAGGTCGCCGTCGCTGACGAGCTTGCTCGTGGCGAACCGCTCAAACGCCACGGCGACCTCGTCCTCCGCGATGCCGACGCCGTTGTCGGTCACCCGTATGTACTCGATACCTCCGCCCCTGATCTCGACGGATATCCTCGTCGCTCCCGCATCGAGCGAGTTTTCCACAAGCTCCTTGACGACCGACATGGGCCGCTCGGTCACTTCCCCGGCAGCGATCTTCGAGGCGATTTGCGGACTGAGCACTCGGATAGGCATGTCCCGTATAGAGTACCACTGAGAGGGGGTATCCTCTATGCCCCGTACGAAAAATTGTCGTATGCTATTTGGTAGAAAACCTTTAGGAGGACCATGTTGGCGGCATTCCCCACGCTTCTGGACGTGTACGAGGCCCGGAGGAGGATCGGGCCGTACATCACGCGCACGCCGCTGCACCACTATCCCCGGCTCGACCGGCTCATCGGCGCCGAGGTCCACGTCAAGCATGAGAACCACCAGTCCCTCGGCGCGTTCAAGATACGCGGCGCGCTGAACGTCGTCTCCCAGCTCACGGACGAGGAGAAGTCCATGGGCGTCGTCTGCGCCTCGACCGGGAACTTCGGCCAGGGCATCGCCTATGCCGCCGGAGTCTTCGGCGTGCAGGCGACCGTCGTCGTGCCCGAAGACGCCAACCCCGAAAAGTGCGAGTCGATGCGCGTGCTCGGCGCGAACCTCATCCACCACGGCGACAACTTCGATCAGTGTCGCGCCCACTGCGAGCGGCTGTCGAAGGAGGAGGGCTACGTCTACATCCACTCCGCCGACGAGCCGAGGCTCATTCCCGGCGTCGCCACCTACTCGCTCGAAATCTTCGAAGACCTGCCGGACGTGGACGTAATCATCGTGCCCGTCGGCGGCGGGAGCGGGGCCTGCGGCGCCTGCATCGTCGCGAACTCCCTCAATCCGAACGTGCGCGTAATAGGAGTGCAGGCGGAGAGCGCCCCCGGCGCGTACCTGTCATGGAAGGAGGGCGAGATCGTCGAGGCCAAGATGGAGACGATGGCCGAGGGACTCGCCACGACCGTGGGCTTCGAACTGACGCAGGGAATCATGCGGGAGCTGATGGACGACTTCGTCCTCGTCTCCGAAGAGGAGATGGTCGAGGCTGTCGGTCTCTACCTGGAGAACACGCACAATCTCGCCGAGCACGCGGGGGCCTCTCCGCTCGCGGCCGCCATCAAGATCAAGGACTCCCTGCAAGGGAAGAAGGTCGCCCTCGTCCTGAGCGGCGGCAACCTCTCCCGCGACCACCTCAGACAGGTGGTGGCCTAGGCGATGTTGACCGATTGCCATGACCTTCGTTATACAGTATCGGTTGATGATCTCTCATTCGGAGGGTTGAAAGCATGAACAGCGTGCGGTATCCGGTCGTGCTGCTCTCCCTATTGATGCTGTTCGCGTCGTCGTGCGGCCTGTTCGGATCGGGCGGTGACGAAATCAGCGAGGCGCAGCGTCTGCAGGCCGAGTCCCACTACGAGTCCGCCATCGAGTACGGCAACGCCGGCAACTTCGAGGCGGCGGTCATCCAGCTCGACCAGGCCATTCTCCTCAACCCCGGCCTCACGAATGCCTACATCGCGCGCGGCAGGGCGCGGGCCGAGCTCAACAGGTACCCCGAGGCCATCCAAGACTACACTGTCGCCTTGGAACACGATCCCGAGAACGCGGAAATCTACATCGACCGCGCCGTCGCCTACTCCAGAATAGCGGAGTACAAGACGGCCCTCAAAGACTATGACGAAGCGGTCGAACTGGGAGATGACAGCTTCAATCTTCATCTGAATCGTGGGACGACCCTCTCACGACTCGGCGATCACTACGCGGCGATCGACAGCTACGACACCGCCATCGAGATCAGGCCGGACAGCTCCCTCGCGTACACGAATCGCGGCACCGAGTACGCGCGTCTCGGTCAGCCGCGACGGTCCATCGAGGACTTCCGAATAGCGATTGAACTCGACCCGGAGAACTCCGAGGCGTTTTTCAACCGTGGCGCGGCATACGCCGCCATCGGACGCTACGAAGACGCCTTCATCCACCTCGAAAAGGCCGTGCAGCTCGACCCCGACAACGAAAAGGTCTTCCACGATCGCGGCACCATCTACGGCGAACTCGGAATCCTCTACCAGTCGACGCAGAACCTCACCGAGTCCATTGCTCGCGACCCGGATAACGCGGAGCTCTACGCGCAGCGGGCGGAGGTCTACAAGCGAATGCCCAACCACGAGAAGGCGATCCGCGATCTCAGCGCCGCCCTGCAACTCATACCCGACAACGCCGGCTGGCTCGTCGAAAGAGGCGACTCGTGGCTCGCCTTGGAAGACTTCCAGGCGGCCCTCAACGACTACAACTCCGCGCTCGAACTCCAGCCGACCAGCGGACGCATACTCGCCCGGCGGGGGACATTCTGGAAGGAGACCGGACACTTCGACCGCGCTATCGTGGACTTCGAGGACGCCATCATCATGGATACCAGAAGCCACGAGGCCTACGGCGGACGAGGGGAGATATTCAGCCTCGTCGGCGACTTCAACCGCGCCATAGCCGACTTCACCCAGGCCATCGAGTTGAACGACGAAAACGACACGGTGGATCAGGCGAATCAAGAGGTCGAATACTTCAAGAACCGCGCCCTTGCCTTCGGCAGCACAGGCGATCACCACAGGGCGCTTTCCGACCTGAACCTGGCCATCAATATCCACGAGCAGATCGTCGAGCAGACCCGCGACCCCAAGGACCAGACGCTCTGGTCGCTCCGGGCCATCGCGAAGGCCGAACTCTGCATGGACGAAGAGGCGCTGGCCGACGCGAACGTCGCCGAGGAGTTGGGTGCCGAGGCGGCCGATCTCAACCGCAGCCTCATGGCGATCCGCCAAAAGCCGCAATGCTCGGGAAATTAGCCCCGGCACCTCAAACACCGGAGTCTCACAAGAACGCATGAAACCACATCTCCTCAAGATTAGCGTCATCGCCGTAGCCGTCGCGCTCGTCATTGCCCTCCTGGCGGGAGGCTGCTACTGGGTGTTCCAAAACACCGGGGAAGACAGCGCCGAGGAACACTATCGACGCGCCCTCACGCTCCAGAATGAAGGCGAGTTGGAGCGCGCGATCTCCGAGTACACGAAGGTCCTGAACATAGACCGCACGTATATCGAAGCCTACAGCAACCGCGGCGTTGCCCGCATGGACCTCGGGGAATACGACAAGGCCGTCGAGGACTTCTCCAACGCCATCCTCCAAAACCCGGTCGTCCCCTACTTCTACTACAACCGTGGCCTCGCGTTCGAACGCGCCGGAGCGCTCGACTTCGCTCTCCTGGACTACCTCGACGCGGTGGACATCGACCCGACGTACCGTGACGCCTTCTACGGCTTGGGAAACATCTACCTGCAATACGGCGACTACCAGCGGGCAGTCTGGAACTTCGACAACGCCCTCCGGCTGGAGCCGGAGAATCCCGACGCCCATTTCGGCCGGGCGGAGGGCTATTTCGGCCTGGAGCGCTACGAGCAGGCCATCGACGACTACTCCGAGGCGCTGAGGCTCGAAAGCCAACTCCCGGAAGCTTACACCGGACGCGGCGTGGCCTACATCGAGACGGGCCGCCTGGAACTCGCCATCGCCGACTTCGACAACGCCCTCCTCTGGAGACCCGACAGCGTCTCCACTTACTACCACCGAGCGCGGGCGTATCAGCGCTTGAATCAAATCGAACAGGCCATAGCCGACTACTCGGTCGTCATCGAGCGTGATCCCTCCTTCGTCGGCGCGTACCATGGACGAGGAATGTCCTACGTCCAGGCCGGTCTGCCGGAGCAAGGGCTGCCCGACCTCGACGAGGCGATTCGTATCGACGACACCTACGCGCCAACCTACGCCGCTCGCGCCATCGCCTACACCCTCCTCGGCAGAGACGAAGAAGCGCAGCAGGACGTGGACAAAGCCGCGTCCCTAGACCACGACCGGTCACGCATCGAAGCCGATATCGCTCGCATCAAAGAACAGCGACAGTAATCCGAAACCGCTCGATACGCCCAGCCACCGTCGATACGCCCAACCACCGTCATTCCCGCGAACGCGGGAATCCATCCCCCGCCGCCACTCCAACACCCATCCGCGACGTGGCCGCAAGCAATTCCCTATTCATCTCCCGCGCGACCGTCGGCCCGCGATAGACGAACCCCGTATAGACCTGCACCGTCGTAGCCCCCACCAGCATGGCCTCCAGTGCATCCTCGCCCGTGAACACCCCGCCGCAGGCGTTGATAGTCATCCCATCCCCGACCTCGGAGCGAACGTCGCGCACCATCTCGACCATCCGCGAGAAGACCGGGCGACCGCTAAGCCCCCCCGAGCCGACCGCCAGCCGGGCGTCTGCCGTCGGCCTCGTGTTTGCAACGGTGAGGCCGTCCACTCCCTGTCCCTTGCAGACCCTCACCAGCGCCATGA
The DNA here is from genome assembly GCA_963665745.1 of Dehalococcoidia bacterium. GTDB lineage: Bacteria > Chloroflexota > Dehalococcoidia > Lucifugimonadales > VXLM01 > VXLM01. The sequence goes on from OY762443.1 coordinate 386,273, forward strand.
GCAGGTCCCGTGACTTCGCAAACTCGCCTGCGGAAACGTCGGGAGCCGGATACGGCGGCAGCTTCACGATCAGGGGACGATGCCGCGCTTCGTTAACTGCGTCGAGCAGCTCCGAAAGAGCATCCGGCTCATGGAACACACGCAGCCCCGCCGTGTTGGGGGAGCTGATGTTGACCTCCACCGCGTCGGCCAGCGCTTCCAACCTGCGGTGGCACCGGACGATTTCCTCCACGGTAACACCGGAGATGCTGAGCACGATCGGCACCCTGCTCCCACCCGAACGATGGAGTTCGAGCCGTCGCGCGGCAGGAACAAGCCCCTTACTCGGAAAGCCCATCGCGTTGATGAGGGAGGACGACCTGGCGTCACGAAACAGCCTCGGCTTGGGATTGCCTGGTCTCGCATGAGCGGTCACGGTGCCGACCGTAAGGTACCCAAATCCCAGCGACGCCAGCGCCGGAATCATCTCGCAGTCCTTGTCGAATCCCGCCGCAAGCCCCACGGGGTTCGACAGCGGAATTCCGCACAGCGACGATGCGAGTCTCCGATCCCGTACCTGAAACCCCGGACGAAGCACCTTCCAAACGAAAGGCCGCCCTAGAGCCTTCTCCGCGACCTTCTGTGCCGTCTCCGCCGGGAGCGTGAAGAGAAGAGGACGGACGAGGTTCGCGTATGCGTCGGCGTTGAGAATGAGCACGTCTGGTCCCTCGTCCGCGTCTGGCCTGCGAAACGATTATACCAGCGAAAGCGTGAGGCCTTACGCCCGTCCCGCCATTAGAATATAATCGCGGGAGACAGAGACTATGAGCGTCGAATATCACAGAGGCGACTGGGCGAGGCCGAAGGGCCATGCCTTCATCTACCTGCGGAACTCCCTCGACCACAAGGAGGTCTGGGCGACCTACGTGGTCGTCCTGCCGATCACCGTCGATCTCTCGAAATACGTCCCGCCCTTCCTGATGAATCAGATCGGGGAGGAGGACGCGAAGGAGCTTTCCGCATTCGCCTTCCCGCCCGCGCCGGAGCGGGTCTCCGGCTACGACGCCCTTGAACGCATGGCCGAGATGCGGGACGACGACATCCTGTACATCGGGGCACACAATCCGTCCAACGTCACGGGCGCCATGGGCCGCGTGAGCGAGGCCGTTCAGTCGTACTCCGAGCAGTACGCGCAAATCGCCGGATCGTCAACCGAGGGCGGCGAGACTCCGGCTGTCGAACGGGACGAGGAGGCCGAAGGCCTTGCGGTCAGCGACGTTATCTACGGCCTGATGAGCGACAGCGACAAGCTCAGCGAGCTCAGCAAGCTCATAGGACGCCTCCGCTTCGCCATCGACGGCTCGGACGACAGGCTCATCTCGGAGACCGAGACCGAGATCGCCCTCGTTGCCAACCACCTGCCGCAGTCGCACAACATCCCGCAGTTGGTCGAAGCCGTGAAGTCCAACGACAGCCGCTCAGCAGAGCTTGCCGACGTGTACCTCCAGCGGAGCTACCACCTCGTCCACGAGGACTACGCCAAGCTCACCGCCATCGAAGGCCGCATCAAAGAGCTTGAGGGCGGCTCGGCCGCCCAGTAAGCACGGCGCAGTACCCTCTTCGCGGTCGTTGCGGCCCGCTCCGGATGTGTTACAATTGGAGGCGCATCAGGAGAGCACGGCCTAACGGTTGTGGTCGCCAACCTGGGTTCACCACGCTCCCCAAGGTGGCTACCCCGCAAGGGGTGATGCGGCCCTTAGCCGGGCAACGAAAGAGCGGGACACCCCCGTTTTGGGACACCCAACGCGGGGGTTTTTATTTGGCCGGAGCAAAGCCAATTGAGCGATCCATCCCGGATACAGACGTCAGATGCGGCATGGAACGCGGCATCCCGCAAGCACTACCGTGCGGCGGTCAGGCTGAAAGTCAGAGCAGAGCATCTTTACGGAGAGGGGGAGTTGGAAGCGGCTGCCGAGTTGCTCTATATGGCGTCAAAACGAGCCGTCAATGCCGTGGCAAACAGTCGCTCGCGCAACCCAATCAGCACACGCGCCAAGTACCGGCAGTTGAAACACATAGCGCAGACTGAGCCGAGTGGAGCGCACTTGCTGGAGTTATGGAATGCCGCATGGCGTCTCCATACTTATGCGGACCAGATGCCCGAACGTGCAACATTAGAACAAGATTGGCGCTGCGCCCTGGAGTTCATAGCCGGAATGCTGGCATTGCTGCCGTCTCACGGCGGGCCGCCGTCGTGCCCGTCAAGAGAGGGGTCTTAGCTCATGTGGGGGTAACCGCCCCCCTCGCCCTCGAACTCGCGGGCGCGGAACGCTCCGAGATCACGCCCTTGGTGTACGTGGACGATGACATCCTGCCTGCTGCTGGCAACCGGCCCGATGAGGTCGGCGTCCACCGTGTCGATGAGGTCCTGGATGTCGTCGTTGGAGAGCGCGTCGGAGGCGTTCAGGGTCGAGTGCACCATCCCGTCCGCGAAGTGGATGTCCACCCTGCCAACCGCGTCCTCGTCCCGCAGAATGGTGTAGCACTCGGAGTACGGCGTGCGACACTCCCTCTCGAACTCGAATCTGCTCATGGGACTCACCTCACGCGTTCAGGGAGTGTTTCGCGGCTAGCTGCGGACCTGCCCGGAACCGACCACCGTCCACTTGTACGACGTTAGCTCTTTCAGGCCGATCGGCCCGCGCGCGTGCATCTTGTTCGTGCTGATGGCGACCTCGGCCCCGAGTCCGAGTTGTCCACCGTCGTTGAACCGCGAGCTCGCGTTCACCAGGACGACGCCCGAATCGACCTCGTTCAGGAAACGCCGCGACGACGAATCGTCCTCAGTGACGATCACGTCGGTGTGGCCTGAACCGTAAAGCTCGATGTGGTCGAGCGCCTCGTCGAGGGAGTCAACCACCTTGATCGCGGCAGTCAGGGCAAGAAACTCCGTGCCCCAGTCCTCGTCCGTCGCGGAGGAGACGGTCGCCCCGTTCGAGTTGCCGAGGATGCTCCGAGCCCGCCTGTCGCACCGGAGCTCCACGCCAAAGTCGCCCAGCCTCCCCACCACCTTGGGCAGGAACTCCGAGGCGACGCCCGAATGCACGATGAGCGTGTCCAGCGCGTTGCAGACGTACGGTGACGACGTCTTGGCGTTGAACGCGATGTCGACGGCCATGTCCACGTCCGCCGTCTTGTCGACGAACGTGTGGCACACCCCGATTCCGCCCGTTATCGCCGGCATCTGCGCCTCGCGGCCCACGCGCCGCACGAGCTCCGCGCTGCCACGCGGCACGATGAGGTCGATGTACTCCGTCATTCCGAGCATCTCGCCCACGAGCGCGCGGTCGGTCGATTCGACGAACTGCACCGCGTCGTCCGCGATTCCGGCCTCCGCAATCGCGTCCCGCGTGATCCGCGCCAGCACGCCGTTTGAGCGGATCGCCTCCTTGCCGCCGCGCAGGATCACCGCGTTGCCAGACTTGAGACAGAGCGACGAGATGTCGATGGTAACGTTCGGACGGCTCTCGTAGATGACGCCGATGACGCCGAGAGGCACCCGGCGCTTCGCCACCTCGAGGCCGTTCGCAAGCGTGGTCTCGTCGAAGGACTCTTCAGTCGGATCGGCAAGCTCAGCGACCTTTCGCACGTCGCCTGCCATGCCTTCGAGCTTATTCCCGTCGAGCGCGAGCCGGCCGAGCAGCTGCTCGCTCAGCCCGTCATTGCGTCCGGCATCCACGTCCTCCGAGTTGGCGCCAAGTATCTCATCCATACGCTCGACGAGCGCGTCGGCTACGCCGTGCAGGGCCCCGTTCTTGACGGACGTGGACATCTTGGCAAGAGCGCGGGATGCCGCGCGAGCGCGTTGGCCCATCTGCTGAAGATCGGTCTTGCCGTCCACGTTGCCCCTCCGCCGGCAGGTTCCCTATAACCTTATCATGTCTCGCCGGTGAACGACCTCATCCCCGTAGCGGTCGCCCAGGATCTCGGCTACCCGGTCGGAGCGCACGCCCTTGATCCGGTCGAGTTCCGCCGAGCTATAGTTTGCGATGCCCACCGCGACCTGGATGCCGCGACCGTTCCGTATCTGCACCGCCTCACCGCGCTCGAACGTCCCCACGACGGACGTGACCCCAACCGGCAGGAGGCTACGGTCCCTCTGCAGGAGAACGTCCGCCGCTCCGTCGTCGACGACCACCCACCCGGACTTCGATACGTGCGTCTTGAGCCAGTTCTTCCGGCTCTCCTTCGCCTTCAGACTCGCGGGACAGAACGTCCCCACTCGCTCCCCGTTCACCAGGCGGGTCACCACGTCGGGCTCCTCACCGCTGGCAATGAACACGTCCACCCCGCCCTCGGTCGCGAACTTGGCCGCCTCGAACTTCGTCGCCATCCCGCCGCGCCCTTTCCGGTCACGCGGAGCGCCTGCGCGGGCGCGCATTTTCCTGTCGAACCGGTGGATCGTCGGAATCAACTCCGCACTCTGATCAATCGTCGGATCGGACGTGTACAGGCCGTTGACCGTTCCAAGCAGTATCAGCAGATCGGCATCGACCGCGCGAGCGACCCGCGCCGCGAGATTGTCGTTATCGCCGAACCCCGCTCCCGCAAGCTCATCGACGGCCACGACGTCGTTTTCGTTGATTATCGGGACGACGCCCAGATCGAGAAGCGAAGCAAGGGTGTTGCGAACGTTCAGGTCGCGCAGCTTCTGGCTCCGGGTGCGTCGCTCGCCCACGTCGTTCAGCGTCAAGAGCACCTGCGCGACGGTGATGTCGGACTCATTGAACAGGTCCTGGTAGATGTGCATCAGGTGACTCTGCCCGACTGCCGCGAGCGCCTGGCGAAACTGCACGCTGGAGTCGTCATCGGCTGCAACCGCCCCACGACCCGCCGCGACCGCCCCGGACGAGACGAGGATGAGCCTTGCCCCCTCACCGTGCAGCCGCGCCATCTGTTCGACCAGCCCACCCATCACCTCGTGGTTGGGGCTGCCCGTGTCATTCGTGAGTAGCGCCGTTCCCGCCTTTACGACGATTCGACGATAGGACGTTTGCTGCTGCATAGTGGGGAGTATGACGCTCCGCGTTCAGTGCCGGGCGTTTGCGCGTTTAGCTGCAAATCTATGCTATCAGTCACCGTTCGCCTGTCAAGCAATTCGTATCTACGGTTTCGGCCGCATCCGGCACTTGGCGGCTCTCAGAGGGCGTCTAAAATAAATCAATCGAAACCGTTCGTGGTGAGCTTGTCGAACCATGAAGCATCGTCCGTCAACCCCGTCGTGATATAGTAGACCGAGAGCCGACTGCTATGGACTTAAGGACGTGAACGGCGGAAAGAGGGTCTGGATCGGGCTTGTGCTCAGCGCCATTTTCGTGGCGCTTTTTTTCGTCACCGTCGATTTCCGAAAGCTCTTGGACGCCTTAGTCGGCGCGAACTACGTCTATGTCGTTCCGGGCATCGGGCTGTATCTCATCGGCGTGTGGTTTCGCGCGCTGCGATGGCGACGACTCCTCCATCACATACGACCGATCCCAACCACTCGACTCTTCCCCGTCGTCGTCGTCGGGTACATGGCGAACAACCTCCTCCCGCTCCGCCTCGGCGAGCTCGTCCGCAGCTACTACGTCGGCGACCGTGAGCAGGTCAGCAAAGCCGCCGCGCTCGTGACCATCTTCATCGAACGTCTCCTCGACGCCCTCACGCTCCTGCTCTTCATCGTGGTAATCGCCATATTCGTGCCGCTCATCGGCCTGGCGGAGGGCTTCGAGGAGCGTTTCAGCCTGCCGTGGCTGCTCCTCGCCGGCGCGATCAGCCTGCCCTTCATCGTCGCCTTCGGTCTCCTCGTCGTGGTGGCCTACGCTCCGACAAGAGTCAGGGCGCTCATCGCACTGATCCTGCGCCTCTTGCCCGCCGTCATCGAGGGCCGTCTCATGCACGTCGTGGATATGTTTCTGGAAGGACTCCAGTCTCTCAAAAGCCCCTCGACCATCCTCGTCGTCTTCATACTCTCGGCTCCGGTGTGGCTCTTCGAGGCCGGTCTGTTCGTCCTCGTCGGATACTCCTTCGGCTTCCATGAGATATACGACAACCTGCCGGAGCTCATCGTCGCGATGATCCTCGTGACGGCCATAGCAAACATCGGCGCTTCCATCCCCGCCGGACCCGGCGGCATCGGCCTCTTTGAGATTATCGCGAGAGAGACGCTGGTGCTCCTTCCCCTCGCCGTCGTGGACCGCGCGGTCGCGGGAGGGTACGTCGCCGTCGTCCACGCCTGCCTCCTCATCCCCATGATCGTACTCGGCCAGTTCTTCCTGTGGACGCAGCACGTATCGCTCCGCAGCCTCACCAAACTCGGCCAGGACAAGGACCCGGACGCATGAGAGTGGGCATCATCGGCGCCGGAGCGACCGGACTGACCGCAGCGTATGAGCTGACCAAGCGCGGCCACGACGTGGTCGTCTACGAGCGCGCGGCGTTCCTCGGCGGACAGGCGTCCACGTTCGACGTTGGCGGCGAACCGCTTGAACGCGGCTACCATCACCTCTTCACCGGCGACGCCGACATCCTCGACCTCATCGACGAGATCGGCCTCGGCGACCGGATGCGCTGGTACGGCTCGAAGGTGGGCACCCTCTACGACGGGAAGATCTACAACTTCGTGACTCCCCTCGACCTCCTGAAATTCAAGCCGCTCAGCCTCGTCAATCGTTTTCGGCTCGGCATCCTGACGCTGCTGCTGCGACGGATGAAGGACTGGCGGCCCCTGGAGGACACTCCCGCCGCGGACTGGCTCCGACGACACGGCGGCGAACAGGTCTACGAGGTGTTCTGGGGGCCGATGCTTCGCGGCAAGTTCGGCGAGGAGTTCTACGGTGAAATCGGGATGCCGTGGATATGGGGCAAGATCAACACCCGCTTCGCGTCTCGCGGCAAGAGCATGTCGCACGAGATGCTCGGCTACCCCATCGGCAGCTTCGGCGAGGTGTTCGACGTCCTCGGCGACCGGGTGCGTGAACGGGGCGGCGAGGTGCACGTCAACGCCGAGGTGACCGCAATCGCCACCGAGTCCGGCGCGCTCACCGGCCTCCACGTGGACTTCCTCGAACGCGGCGAGTCGGAGTTCGTCCCCTTCGATGCCGTGATCTCCACGACCCAGTGCCACATCTTCGCGCGCCTCCTGCCCGACCTGCCAAGCGATTACATGAAGAAGCTCAAGGACACAAACTACCTCTCGGCGCTGCTCCTGATCCTCGTGCTCGATCGACCGCTCTCCCACGTCTACTGGCTGAACGTCGCCGACCGCTCGATACCCTTCGTCGGAGTGATCGAACAGACCAACATGGTCGAGCCTGAACACTACGGGGGCAGGCACGTCGTCTACCTGTCCAACTACCTCTCGCGCAAGGACCGGCTGTACAACCTCAGCCACGATGAGCTGCTCGACGAGTACGCCCCGCACCTGCGGAAGATCAACCCCGACTTCGACCGCTCGTGGATCGTCGAGAGCCACCGTCAGCACGTCGACGCCGCCCAGCCCATCATCGGCACCGGCTACTCCGACAAGATGCCCGCACACCGCACGCCGATCAAGGGCGTCTACCTCGCCAACACGGCACAGGTATACCCCGAAGACCGGGGCACCAACTACAGCGTCCGCATGGGCAGGATGATCGCCAAGACGCTGATGAATGACCGTGAGTAAATTGACACGAATTTCGAGCGGTGAGTATAATCTAGGATGTTGGTCATGAGAATCAACCGCCCTTTGCAAGACCCAAGCTCCAAAATGCTAAGGGCTCCCGGAGAAGCAAGATGGTTAGGTCTTTCGTGCCCCGTACGGAATTCGCGGAGGAATTCAGACATACGGGCCGCCAGCTCTTGGAACATGCTGAGCAGGAATTTCAAAAAGGAGATTTGCTTCAAGCGTCGGAAAAGACATGGGGCGCCGTCCACCAATTCCTGAAAGCGGCAGCCACGGAGCGAGACTGGGGTCACGACACGCACTCTCACGTGCGACAAGTCGCCCAGAATCTGGCCGTTGAGACGGGCAACTCGGAAATGGCCGACCTTTTTAGCTATGCCGAAGCGCTCCACGCCAACTTCTACCAAGCTCACATGGATGCGGACACCGTTCGACGCCACATGGACAGGATGAACCGCTATGCTGCAATTCTTGCAAGCGTGCCTCCTCCCGTAGACCGGCCAAGTGAGACTCATTTGAGGGAACGGCCCTTCTTCCGAAATCGCAGCGGCAACTCCTGAAGTCTCACGAGAAAGCAAATTATGAAACGAACATATCAACCAAAGAAACGCCGCCGGATGCGAGTTCACGGTTTCCGTTCTCGGATGCGGAACAAGAGCGGCCGGAAGGTGCTCAAACGACGGATGTTCAAGGGACGCTCGCGTCTCACCGTATAGCCGTGCCATATGCAGCGGGACACCCGGTTGCGGAAGTCGGCGGACTTTTCGACAGTATGGTCGGAGGGCCGGTCGCGGGTCGATAGGCTCTTCGTGCTGAAGGTCAGACCCAACGACTTGGAAGTGACCCGGTTCGGCTTTTCGGTGAGCAAGCGTATCGGGAACGCCGTCGCCCGCAATCGCGTGAAGCGTCGGCTTCGCGAGACGGCGCGAGCGGCATCGGTGGAGGCAGGATTCGATATTATGATCATCGCCCGTAAAGGAGCCGCCGAGGCCGATTTCGCTAGAGTCGAACGTTCAATTCAAAAGCTGCTCAAGCGCGCCCGCGTATTGCGCAAAGCGGAAAACGGCGGGCCGAGCAGTCTCGCCGAAGTGGGCGAGCACAAGGTCAATGGAGGTCGCCATGCGTAAGGCGGCGTTGGGAGCGATAACGCTGTACCAGATGACGCTGTCACCTGCCCTCTTTCGCGGGGTGTGCCGCTTCTACCCGTCGTGCTCGCAATATTCCTATGAGGCGATCCAGCAGTACGGCGTGCCGAAGGGCGTTTGGCTCGGCATCAAGCGACTCAGCCAGTGCCGTCCGTTCGGCTCCGGCGGGTATGACCCCGTTCCATGAACGAACTTGACGTGAGAGGCCGCGCGGCGCGACTGCACGTGTCCCCGATCTCTCGGACAATCTCCTAGCATTTGAATACGACAATCGGAACGACCAAACTTCAATCGGGCCGTCCCAGCCTACTGAGGCTGGTTATTGCGTCAACGGCATTGGCCCTCCTCATCACCGGCTGCGTGCGCCCGTCGACGCCTCAGGGTTGGTCGGGCGTCGCCGTGGAGGGCGAAAACCTCTACGTCGGCACGCAGGACCGCGACGTCCGCGCGCTTGATGCCGAATCGGGCAACACGGTCTGGGACTTCGATTTGCGCGGCGATGACGACGCCAACAAAGCCGTGTACGGGACGCCTGCGATCTCCAACGGCATTGCCTACGTCGGCGGCTACAACGGTACCCTGTACGCTCTCGACCTGGAAGACGGACGCGACGTCTGGGATAAGCCCGTCGGCGACGGCTCACCTATCGTCGGCGGGGCCACAGTTGGCGAAGGACTTGTGGTCGTCGGATCAAGTGACAGGGCGTTATATGCTTTCGACGCGACCGACGGCTCCCCCAAATGGAGTTTCCCGACTGGCAACAGCATCTGGGCCACGCCCATTGTCGCGGACGGCAAGATATTCTTCGGCTCCATGGACCAAAAAGTCTACGCACTTGATCTCGACGGCCAAAAGCTATGGGAGTTTGCTACCGGCGGCGCCGTCACGGCTCAGCCGCTCGTGCAGGACGGTCGGGTCTACGTAGGCTCGTTCAGCAGCGACTTCTTCGCCCTCGACGTCGAGACAGGCAGCATGATTTGGAAGTTCCCCGATGCGAACGGCTGGTACTGGAGCCGCGCCGTCACCAACGGCCAAACCCTCTTCGTCGGTTCGACCGACGGTAACCTGTACGCCCTCGACGCAAGCTCAGGCCGGCCGCTCTGGGTATTCCCAACGAACGGCTCCATCGTCGGCTCCCCTGCCCTGATCGGAGACCGAGTCGCCGTCGGATCCACCGACGGCAGAGTGCGCCTGGTGAGACAGCAGGACGGCCAGGACGAAACCCAGTGCAACATCGGGGCCGCCATCAAATCGCGCCTTACGGCACAAGGAAACTTCCTCTACTTCCGCGCGGATGACCGGAGCATCCGCGCGCTGGAAATTAGCCCTAACGGAAACCCCGACGAGATATGGGTACACCGGTCCGATCAGGACGACGCTGTCTCCCGCGATTGGACACGATCATGCTAAGCACCATTGACTTCCCCCGTCATTCCCGCGACTTCCCCCGTCATTCCCGCGAAAGCGGGAATCCATGCCGGATACCGTTGTACCCTCTAAAACGAGCATACCAACAAGACATCTCGAAATCCCGGCCGGTCTCACAGCCCGAACCTAGACCGGCAAAGGCGGACTCGTGGAGCTAATCGGCGACCTCTGGGACCTGATCATCAACAGACCGATGATCAACAGCCTGGTATTCCTGTACTGGGTCTGTTTCAGCAACTTCGGCCTGAGCATCATCGTCTTCACCATCTTGACGCGCCTGCTCATGGTGCCCCTCACCCTGCGACAGCTGAAGATGACGAGGGCCATGAGCGAGCTTGCGCCCAAGGCCCAGGAGATCAACGAAAAGTACAAGGACGACTCGCAGCGTCGTTCTCAAGAGACGATGAAGCTCTACCGCGAGTCGGGCGTCAACCCCGTCGGCTGCCTCGGCCCGCTCGTCCTCCAGATGCCGATCTTCATCGGCCTCTTCTGGGCCTTGCGCTCGACCCTGGCATCGACTCCCGAGAGCCTCGCCGACCTTGCCACCAAGCTCTACCCCTGGCTTCCCGGCGTCGGGGAGTCCATTCCCATCGACCCTTACTTCCTCGGCCTGAATCTTGGAGACCTGACCTCGGCAAGCGGTTTCGGCCCGTTCCTTGCCCTCATAGTCGCCGGTTCGACGTGGCTCATGCAGAAGATGAGCACGTCCAAGGCAACCAGCCCGCAGCAGGAACAGACGAGCAGGATGCTCCTGTGGTTCATGCCCATTATGATCGGCGTGTTCTCCCTGCAATTCGAGACCGGGCTTACCATATACTGGACCGTCTCCAACGTAGTCGGAATCATCGTGCAGGGATTCATCGGCGGATGGGGTCAGGTCAGGGAGGCATTCTCCTTCGGTTCCCTCGCCGCTCTGTGGAGCAAGCCCGCGGCGGGACAGGAGAAGGCCGACTCACAGTCATCGACAAACAAGAACGGCGGCAGGGCTTCGGACGACACGACCGGCGACGGCGAGGTCTCCGAGTCCGCCCCCCGTTCGGAGGAGGCAGCATCCGATGAACAGCGTAGAAATGACGGGCAAAACGCCCGAAGAGGCGATAGAGTTCGCTCTAAAGGAGCTAGACGCCGAGCGCGGCGAGGTCGAAATCGACGTCGTTAATCGCGGAAAGTCGGGCATCCTCGGCATCGGAGGAGAGCCCGCGAGAGTCCGGGTCACGCTTATCGATCAGCCCTCGGACCTCGCTCGGATCGCAACCGAGGTTCTGGAAGACCTCATCGAGCGAATGGACGTACTGGCTTCCGTCCACCTCAAGCAGGCGTACAACGAGGAGGTCGACGGCCCCATCATTGAGGTCGACGGAGAGGACTCCGGCCTGCTTATCGGACGGCGTGGCGAGACCCTGCGCGCGCTCCAGTTCGTCGTGAGCTTCATCTGCGCCAAGCGGATGGGCGAGCGCGTGAATCTGTTCGTGGACGTAGCGGGCTACCAGGAGCGTCGCTACAACTCGCTCCGCAACCTGGCCCGCCGGGTCGCCCAGCGCGTCGCGGACGGCGGACGGCCGATCACCCTCGAACCCATGCCGCCAAACGAACGCCGCATCGTCCACCTGACTCTCGCCAACGACCCCGACGTAACCACCATCAGCGTCGGCCACGGAGACCAGCGCCAAGTCGTCATCGAACCGCAAGAGTAGCCGGCACCGGTAGCAGAGACACGGTTGGAGGGTGCATACAGGAACCGATATGACCGCCCCCCTTGAGCAACGTTACTCCCCGTTCGCCCTGAGCCTGTCGAAGGGCAGTTCCGGTTGACAACAAACGGAGGACACCGAGGTGATAGTCGGAGTACCCAAAGAGACTGCTGAGGGCGAACGAAGGGTCGCCCTGACCCCGAACGCGGTATCCCGGCTCGTGAGCGGCGGCAGCGAGGTCGTCGTGGAGTCGGGTGCCGGTGACGAGTCCTTCTTCTCCGACGCGGAATACCAAGAGGCCGGCGCGACGACCACCCCCGCCGCATTCGAGTCCGCCGACCTCGTCGTCGGAGTGCGAGCTCCAACTGACGTGACATCCCTTCCCCGGGGGACGGTGCTGGCCGCCATGCTCCAACCCCTCGTCGATCACCCGGCTGTCACGTTTCTCGTCGAGGCGGGAGTGACGAGCTTCAGCCTTGACACCATCCCCCGCATCGCGCGGGCCCAGAGCATGGACGTTCTGTCGTCGATGGCCTCGCTTGCGGGCTACAAGGCCGCGATAATCGCCGCCGACGCGCTGGGAAAGCTCTTCCCCATGATGATGGCCGCATCCGGCACGACGCCGCCCGCAAAGGGACTGGTGCTCGGCGCGGGCGTCGCTGGACTCCAGGCCATCGCCACCGCGCGTAGGCTGGGAGCCGTGCTGTCGGGCTACGACGTGCGCCCCGTCGTCCGCGAGCAGGTCGAGAGCCTGGGCGCGACCTTCCTTGAGGTCGAGCTTGACGAGGAGGCCGAGGACGTAGGCGGCTACGCCCGCGAGCTGTCCGATGAGGCGCGTCGCAAGGGCCAGGAGCTGGTCCACTCCGCCGTGCAGGACATGGACTTCGTCATTACCACGGCGGCCATTCCCGGAAGACCGGCCCCGAAGCTCATCGACGCCGGCATGGTGCGCGACATGCGCCCCGGAGCCGTCATCGTCGATCTGGCCGCGGAGACCGGCGGCAACTGCGAGTTGACGCGACCCGGCGAAACCGTAGTCGAGAACGGCGTGTCCATCATCGGGCCGTTGAACCTGCCAAGCTCCATGCCGACGCACGCCAGCCAGATGTACGCCCGCAACATGCTCAACTTCATCAACCACGTCGTCAAGGACGGCGAGATCGTCATCGATACCGAGGACGAGATCACCAAGGGATGCCTCATCACCCACGACGGCCGGATCGTCCACGAGGCGACCGCCGCCGCGATGCAGGCTAAGGAAGGGTAGGCGAACCATGATCGAAAGCGAACTCCTTATAAAAATATTCATCTTCGTGCTGGCCGTGTTCGTGGGGTTCGACCTCATAACGAAGGTGCCCCCTACCCTGCACACGCCGCTCATGTCCGGCGCGAACGCCATATCGGGCATCACGATACTCGGTGCGCTGCTCGTGGCCGGGCGCGGTGACACGACGCTCGCCATTATTCTCGGATTCCTGGCGGTCGTGCTGGCGACGATCAACGTGGTCGGAGGCTTCGCCGTGACCGACCGGATGCTCCAGATGTTCAGACGAGGGCCGACGGAGGACCGCTGATGGACGCCATCGACTTCCCGATTCTCATCAACGCCTTCTACCTGCTTGCCGCCGTCCTCATCTTCCTGGGCCTGAAGCGACTCGGCTCGCCCGCGACGGCCCGCGAGGGCAACCGCATCGCCGCGCTCGGTATGCTGATCGCCGTGGTCGTCACACTGCTCGACCGGGAGATAGTCCGGTTCGAGATCATCATTGCCGGGATAGTCGTCGGCGCGGCCATCGGGGGAGTCTTCGCCCGCGCCATCCGCATGACGGCCATGCCGCAGCTCGTGGCGCTCTTCAACGGCTTCGGCGGAGCGGGTTCTGCCGTCGTGGCGTCTGCGGAGTACCTCCGACTCGCCGACGGCGGCGGCGACATGCCGCTCGACGTGTCGGTGACGATCATGCTCGGCACGCTCGTCGGACTCGTCACCTTCTCCGGCAGCATCGTCGCCTTCGGGAAGCTCCAAGAGCTTGTCGACGGCAAGCCCATAACCTACCCGCTCCAGAAGACCGTCAGCGCCGTCGTGTTCCTCGCCATCGTCGGCCTGATCGTCTACCTCGTCGCGGGAGGCGACCCCGTCGCGTACTACGGACTGATCGCGCTGTGCCTGGTACTGGGCCTGCTGCTGGTCATACCCATCGGCGGAGCGGACATGCCCGTGGTCATCTCGCTCCTGAACTCGTACTCCGGCATCGCCGCCGCCATGGCCGGGTTCGCGCTCGGCAACGTGATGCTCATCATCGCCGGGGCGCTCGTCGGGGCCGCCGGGCTGATACTCACGCAGATAATGATTAAGGCGATGAACCGCTCCCTGGCGAACGTGCTGTTCGGCGCGTTCGGTGCGGAGGCGTCGGGTGGCGCGACGGAGAGCGCGGAGGAGAAGGTCGTCCGCGAGGCCACCCCTGAGGACGCCGCCGTTGCGATGGCCTACTCCGCGTCGGCCATCCTCGTGCCCGGCTACGGGCTGGCCGTCGCGCGAGCGCAGCACCAACTCAAAGAGGTGGGCGAGCTTCTCGAAGCGCGGGGCGTCGACGTGCGCTACGCTATCCACCCCGTCGCGGGCAGGATGCCCGGTCACATGAACGTCCTGCTTGCCGAGGCCGACGTGCCCTACGACAAGCTCTACGACCTCGACGAGATCAACGACCGCTTCCCCGACACCGACTTCGTGCTGGTCATAGGCGCGAACGACGTGGTCAATCCCGCCGCGCGCGACGAGCAGGGCAGCCCCATCTACGGGATGCCCATCCTCGAAGTCGACAAGTCCCGCCAGGTGCTCGTCCTCAAACGCAGCCTCAACCCCGGATTCGCCGGACTCGACAACGAGCTCTTCTACAAAGACAACACCATGATGCTCTTCGGCGACGCCCAGGACTCCCTGACACGGGTCATCGCCGAGATCAAGGAGCTGTAGCCCCCCTCACTCCTGCCGCGAGAACGACCATACCCCCGCGATGAGGAAGACCGACCCGATTGCGCCGACGACTATGGCGTCTTCGATGATGCCCATGCGGTGGCCGAAGAGGGTGACGCCGAGGGTGAAGCCGTCGGCGGTTTCGGCGAGGGGATTGACCACCTGGGGGCCGAGGAATACCTGCCGGATGGCGTCGACGCCGTAGCTGAGCGGGTTGACCTTGGCGATCACCTGGAGCCACGTGGGCACTCCGTCGATGGGGAAGAAGACGCCGGACAGGAAGATGAGGGGAAAGATCATCAGCTGCACGACGAACTGGAAGCCCTGCTGGGAGCGCATCCGCGTCGCAACGAGGATGCCAAGCCCTGAGAGTGACAGGGAAAGGATGAGGACGAGCGGTATCAGCTTCACGACGAGCAGCGGAGTCAGACTGATTCCGACGATGGGGGCTATGACGAGCATGACGGCGCCCTGCACCATGGCAGTGAAGGAGCCTCCTGCCGCCTTGCCGATGACGATGCCGACCCTGCTCAGCGGAGCAACGAGGACCTCCTTGAGGAAGCCGAACTCACGGTCCCATACGACGGACATCCCGGCGAACAGGGAGGACATGACGACGGTCATAGCCATGATGCCGGGGTACATGAACTGGACGAAGCTCACGTCGCCTCCGCCGAGGTCTCCGATGAGACGGCTGAACCCTGCGCCAAAGACGACGAGGAAGGTCAGGGGGAAGGCGAACGACGAGAACAGGCGCGCGCGGTCGGCGATGAAGCGCAGTATCTCGCGGTAGGCGACGACCCATATCGCGCGGTAGACCTCCGTCATAGTGCGTCCGCCACCCTCACCGGCGCGCCCGTCCGCACCGACTCGTAGGAGGCGAGCACGACGGCGAGATCGTTCAACGCCTCCTGACCATTCATTATCGGCTCACGATCCTCGGCGACTGCCCTGATGAAGTCGCGCATCATTGCCTTCATGCCCCGGATCTCGGGCTCGACCGGATGTGTGCTGACGCCTTCCCTTGTCTCGACGGTGACATCGCTGCCGAAGACTTCGTACCGGATACGTCCCTTCGTCCCCGTGACGCGCACGTCGCGCCTTGAATCGAAGGGCGTCCAGCCGGCGTATCGAAGGAATCCGGTCACGCCGCCGGGGAAGGAGGCCGTCACGGCCATGCTGTCCTCGCCCTCGAGGCCGCCGATCATCTTGTGTTCGGGAACCACCGCGTAGACACGCTCCGGGTGTCCGGCGAGGTTTCGCAGGGTGTCGACGTAGTGGATGCCGCCGTCTATCATACGCCCGCCGCCGCATCGCTCAAGGCTCAGTCGCCATCCCACGCAGCCGTCGTCGAGGTTCTCGGACTGGATGTCCACGAGGCTGAGGTCGCCGATGGCGCCACGCTCGATGAGCTCCTTGGCCTTGTCGGTGGCGGGGTCGAACCGGAAGTTCTCGCCGACCATGAGGGTCACCCCGGCGCTCCGAGTCGCTTCGATGAGCTTGCGGGACTCGTCGACCGTGCGCGCGATGGGCTTTTCCATGAGGACGTGCTTGCCATGCTTCGCCGCGAGCCGCGCGTTGTCGAGGTGAAGGTCATGAGGCGTGATGAAGTACATGGCCTCGACCCGCGGATCGCTCGCCGCATCCTCGTAGGAGCCGTAGTAAGCGACCCCACCGTATTGGTCGCAGTACTCCCTGGCCTTGTCGACGTCGCGGCTGGCGAAGGAGAACTCGACCTCGTCGGTCATGTCGCCGACGTACTCCATGACCACGTGGGCATACATTCCGCATCCGACGATGCAGAGGGAGAGTTTGTCGTTCATTGGCTGTGCCTTGCCTCCGGGTGCATACGATAGCAGACGGAGGAGGAATTGCGTAGTGAGGAGAAAGATGAAGGTTCTTAAAGAAGAGAGAGGCTACTCTCAAGGTTCAGAAAGACCTTTCTTAAGCAGCCTCTCAGCGATGCACGTCCAGCCCGAAGACAGAACCACACATCGTTGACGCAACCTTAAGATATGGCAGCCGGATACGGATGTCAAGCGCATAGAACCCCCGACGGGATTCGAACCCGCGACCGCATCTGCGTCAACGATGTGCTCTGTCCACTGAGCTACGGGGGTAATGCTCATTGTACTGGATGGCGTTTCGAAGTGAACAGAGCCGGTACGGTCAACCACGGGGGGACGCGCGAGAATCCCCATCTTATCCCCTCTCCCGTCGTGGGAGAGGGCTAGGGTGAGGGTGACTCCCCTACCCCCCGAGGCCGAACGTCGCGTGCAGCGCCCGGGCCGCGTCGCCGACACGCCCCGCGTCCACCACGCAGGTTATCCGTATCTCCGACGTGGTTATCATCTCGATGTTGATGCCCTCGTCCGCAAGAGCGCGGAACATCCGGCTGGCGTATCCGGGCGTGTTCTGCATGGCCGCCCCGACCACGCTCACCTTGGCGAGATTGTCCGTCCTGATGACGTCGTTCGCGCCGAGCGTGTAGGCCACCCCGCGCACGATCTCCAGGGCGCGGTCGGCGTCGTCGCCCGTCACCGTGAAGGCCAGGTCCGTCGTATCCCTCACCGAGGCGTTCTGCACCACGATATCGACGCTGATGTCGGCCTCCGCGAGGGGTTCAAGCAGGCTTGCGGAGATGCCGGGCCGGTCCACTATGCCCGTCACCGTGATCTTCGCCACGTTGCGGTCCGTCGCCACCGCGCGCGCCCTGTTCCGAATCTCCCCTACCCTCGGTTCCATGTCGGCCCCCTTGTGAATCAGTGTCCCCGGCGCGTCCGCGAAGCTCGACGCCACCATGATCGGCACGCGGTACTGCATGGCAAGCTCGATGGAGCGCGGCTGCATCTTCGCCCCCAGGCTCGCCATTTCCAGCATCTCGTCGTAGCCGACCTCGTCCAGCTTCCGCGCGTCCGGCACGTGCCGCGGATCGGCGGTGTAGATGCCCTCGACGTCCGTATACACCTCGCAGCGGTCGGCCTGAATCGCCGCCGCAATAGCCACCGCCGAGAGGTCGGACGCGCCTCTTCCCAGCGTCGTCACGTCCATGTCCTCCGTGATGCCCTGAAATCCCGCCACGACCACGACTCGCCCGCCTTCCAACTCGCCCCGGATCCGGCCCGCCTCCACCGCCGCGATGCGCGCCCTGCCGTACCGCGAGTCCGTGCGGATGCCCGCCTGCGCCCCGCTCAGACTCACGGCGTCGAGTCCGAGCGACTTCAGCGCCATCGCCACGAGGGTGCAACTCATCTGCTCGCCCGTCGACAGCAACGCGTCCAGCTCACGCGACTCCGGTCGATCCGACACCTCCCCCGCCAGCCCGATGAGCCGGTCGGTCGTGTCCCCCATCGCCGAGACCACAGCCACCACCCGGTCGCCCCGCCCACACGCCGATGCAATCCGCCGCGCCACGCTCTTGATCCTCCCCGCGTCCGCGACCGAGGTCCCCCCATATTTCTGTACGATAGTTGCCATAGTCCGTGCGGGCGAGGCTGTTTTTCTGTGAACCTCGCCACACCAGCTTACCCACTTCCGCCCACGATTACAAAATCCCAGGTTCGTCTGAGGATTCACCACAGAGGGCGCGGGGGGATTCACCACAGAGAGCACAAAGGGCGCAGAGGGGAAATGGGGGAGAGTGTGTGATGGGCGTGTTGGGATGGCCGGCCGGGGTGGGGTCGGAGGTTCTGGGTGCTAGGTTTTGGGTGCTGGGTGTTTTCACCCTCACCCCAGCCCCCGTATCGAGTACGGTGCAGGCTCTGCGCGGGAATGACGGCGTAGGGGCGATTCATGAATCGCCCCTACGGCCCTTCGACAAGCTCAGGGTGAACGGGGTGGGTGTGGGGGTTAGTTTGGGGCGCGGGGGCGGTGGGAGTTGGGTTGTTTGGTCCCCGTATTGGGGGACGGGGTGTGCTTGCGTTGTTTGCGTTGGAGTTGCCGGCGTTGGCGGTGGTTGAGGACGGGTGCTGGGTTCTGGGTGCTAGGTGCTGGGGGATTCGGCGTTGAGGGTGTGGGAGGATGGATTCCCGCGTGTGCGGGAATGACGGTGGGGGAGTCGGGCTTCGGCCCTTCGACAGGCTCAGGGCGAACGGAGGGGGGAGAAGGGTTCTGGGTGCTAGGTGCTGGGTTCTGGGTGCTAGGTGCTGGGTTCTGGGGAGGATTCGGCGCTGAGGGTGTGGGAGGATTTACTACAGAGGGCGCAGAGGGCACAGAGGGGGAGAGATTGGGGTCGGGTTCGGTGAGGCCGGCGAATTGTTTGAGGTCGTGGATGTCGCGGGGGATGTCGTCGAGGGGGGCTTGGTCGTGTTGGGACGTGTCGGGGGCAGGGTCGTGGTGGTGGTCGCAGTGGTTGTTGGACGGGGCGGTTTCGCGGCGGGCGGGGCCGTATTTTTCGGGCATCTGGGACCGGAGGAACATCATCAGGAGAGATGGTGGGCAGTCGGGCTTCCGGGCGTGCCGGAGGAGCATGAGGTGGATTTCTTCGGTGTATTCAAGGACGGCGTATTCGAGGCGTCGGTTGAAGCCGAGGGTGTTTTCGGCCTGCCATGATCGGACTTTGCGGATGGAGACGCCGGCGGCGCGGGCGGCGTGTGTGAAGGTGCGGGTCTGGGCGTAGAGTCCGAGGTATACGGTCTGTTGCTTCCAGGTCTCGCGCTGGTCGTTGGTGAGGTCGTGGAAGCGGATGCCGAGATCTTGTTCGAGCTCGTCGGCTTCTTCCTGGGAGGGGATGCCTAGGGTTTTGTGTAGGGGGGAGGACATGGGTGCTGGGTTCTGGGTGCTAGTGGAAGCGTTTTGTTTTGAAGGTGTTGGGGTCGTCGTCGTGTTGTGGGCGTCTGCGTCTTTGGAAGAGGGTTGCTATGGGGCGGGTTGGCGCAGGATTCACCGCAGAGGGCGCGGAGGGCGCAGAGGGGGATTGTGGATTCCCGCTTTCGCGGGAATGACGGTTGTGGGTGCTTTGGGAATCGGGCTTCGGCCCTTCGACAGGCTCAGGGCGAACGGTGTGGGTTGGGGGATTGAAGCGGGCGACCTCGTCGGGGTCAACGGGTTGGATGTCGTCGTCGGGTCGGGGGAAGTAGTCGTCGTCGGGTGTGGGAGGAGGGTTCTGGGTGCTAGATGCTGGGTTCTGGGGCGGGTGGTAGGCACCGGCGGCGATGTCTTCGAGGGATAGGTGGCTGGCGGCCTGTTGTTGCTGGGCGTCTTGGCGGTATTGGAAGAGGGTGTCTCCGGGGTTGGGATAGTCGGGGGTGTCGCAGACGTGTCCGGCGGCGGCGAATTTTTCGGGCAGGTGCATGCGGAGGAGGGCGATTATGATTGACGCGGGCGCGTTGGGTTCCCTTGCGCGTTCGAGGGCTAGGAGTTGGATGCCGTCGGAGAAGCGGAGCTCGGCGATTTCGAGTCTGTTTCTGAAGCCGAGCACGTCGAGGTAGATCCACTTCTGTGCGGTGCGGATGGTGACGTGGGCCTCGGCGGCGGCGTCTGATATGACGCCTGTTTGGGCGTAGGCTTCGAGGTAGGCGTTCTGCTCGACCCAGTCTTTGCGGTCGGTGTGGGTGAACTGGTCGAAGCGGATGTCGAGGGCGTGTTCGAGTTCGTCGGCCTCGTCTTGTGAGTCGATGCCGAGTTGGTCGAGTCGGTAGTCTTTGTATGATGTCATGGTAATGATGATAGAGGATGCGAACGTGTGTGTCAAAAGCGGGGGGATTCACCGCAGAGGGCGCGGAGGGCGCAGAGGGGGGAGGATGGATTCCCGCGTGCGCGGGAATGACGGTGGGGAGGTGCGGGAGTGAGGCTTCGGCCCTTCGACAGGCTCACCCTTCGACAAGCTCAGGGTGAACGGGGCGTAAGGGGGTTCGGCGCCTAGCAAACCCCACGCGCGTTTTGATAACATACGTCCCTGACTCAAAGGAGGGCGGCATGGGCACAAACGGCAATGGCGGACAGCCCGTTCTGGTGGTTCTTCAACTCACGGGCGGGAACGACTACATGAACACGGTCGTCCCCTACGGCGATCCCCTGTACTACGACAATCGCGCGACCTTGGCGATACCGGAAGACGAGGTCATGAAGATCGACGACAACGTCGGCTTCAACCCCGCTATGGGCACGCTGAAGGACATCTACGACGGGGGCGAGATGGCCGTCGTACACGGAGTCGGATTCCCCGAGTCGACCCGCTCCCACTTCCGGGCGATGGACATCTGGCACACCTCCGAGCCGCACAAGGTCGGCACCGAGGGATGGCTTGGCCGGGCCATCCGCGACCTCGACCCCGACGGCGAGAACCCCGTAACGGCGGTGAACATCGGACAGGGACTTCCGAGAGCGCTGGTCGCTCCGGGCGCATCCGTGGCGTCGGTGGCCGATCTCTCGACCTACGGTCTGCTCACCGGCATCGAGGAGCGACAGGAGCGCGCGAAGATGCTCGACCGCTTCGCCAACATCTACTCGCCCGCCATCGGTTCCGGCCCCGTCATGGACTATCTCGCGCAGACCGGCCTCGACGCGCTGAAGGGCGCCGACATGCTGAAGACCGCGCCGGCGTCCTACAATTCCAACGTCGAGTACGCCGACATCCCGCTCGCCAAGAAGCTGCGAGACGTCGCCACGATCCACACCGCCGATCTCGGAACGCGCATCTTCTACACGGAGCACGGCGGCTACGACACCCACGCGAGCCAGGCCAACAACCATCCGAAGCTGCTCGGCGACGTGGCCTCGGCGGTGACCGACTTCTGGGACGACCTCAAGGAGCAGGATGCGGCCGACAACGTCATCATGTTCGTCTTCACCGAGTTCGGCAGGCGCGTGAAGGAGAACGGCACGGGCACCGATCACGGCGCGGGCGGCGTCTCCTTCATCATCGGCCCGAAGGCCGTCGGCGGACAGCACAACGAGTACCCCTCCATGAAGCCCGAAGACCTGCGAGAGGGCGACCTCGCGCCCGACCAGGACTTCCGTGGCGTCTACACCACGATCCTCGAAGACTGGTTCGGCCTCGACGCCAAGCCCATCGTCAACGGCACCTTCGAGAAGCCGGCGCTCATTCGGAACTGAACTGGAAAGAACGAGGCGTATGACGACCCAAAAGTACGTCTATTGGCAGGAAGAAGACATGTGGCTCGGGTACCTCGAAGAGTACCCGGACTACTGGACGCAAGGCGAGTCGGTAGAGGAACTCCAGGAGAACCTGAAGGACATCTTCCAAGAGTTGACCAGCGGCAATATCCCCGGCGTCCGACGAGTGGCTTAGGAAGTATCCTCAAACTGCTGAAAGACTAAGCCGACTTCCATGATTACGACAACCGCCGCGGGGCGAACCTGGCACTTCGACCGCTCCTTGGGCCGGCCTACCAACGAGCACAACGGGAAGGTCGGCGGCTACCGATACCCCGTCGATCTCGCCATCGCGCCGGACGGCAACATCTTCGTGCTCAGCCGGGGCAACCAGCACGGCATGGGGCAGATCGGCTACCGGGACAACGGGCGCGTGGGCAAGACCACGTTCGACGAGCACCATCTGGGCGACTTCGCCCGCCGCGAGTTCACGTGGCCCGCGGGCATCGCGGTGGACTCCGAGGGCTGGGTCTATGTCTCCGACGAGCACGAGAACCTCATCAGGAAGTTCGACCCTGAGGCCACTCACCCATTTCCCTCGTACGACCCCGACGGGGAGGCCATTGCCACGTTCGGCGAGTCAGGCTCGGAGCCGGGCCGGCTCGACGGGCCAACGGGGATGCAGTTCGATTCCGCCGACAACCTCTACGTCGTCGAGAGCCGCAACGACCGCGTGCAGAAGTTCACGAAGGACGGGACGTTCCTCATGGCATTCGGACGCCCGGGCGCGAAGGCCGGAGAGTTCAACCGGCCCTGGGGCATCACCATCGACCGCACTGGGAACGTCTACGTCGCCGACTGGGGGAACAACCGCGTGCAGAAGTTCACCCCGGACGGTCGGTACCTCATGAGCTTCGGGGAGGAGTTCGGCGGCGAGATCAAGCGACCCGCCAACGTCGCCGTGGACAGCGAGGGAGACGTATACGTAACGGACTTCGGAAACCGCCGCGTCCAGGTCTACGAGCCGAACGGCGATATCCTCACCTCCTTCTACGGCGACGCGACGACGCTGTCGAAGGCGGGAGAGTACATCATTCGCCGAGACCCCGGCACCATCAAGGCCTACCGCATGGTCAAGGACTACACGGAGATGGGTAGGTTCCAGAGGCCGACCGGAATCGAGATCGACGGCGAGGACCGCGTCCTCGTGGCCGACCTTTGCGGCAGGCTTCAGGTATACGCCAAGGACCACGCATACCTCGCGCCGGAAGTGAAACTGGAACTGGAGTAGGACTGCACACATGATTACGACGACCGCCGCAGGCAGAACGTGGCACTTCGACCGTTCTCTGGGACGCCCCACGAACGAGCACAACGGCAAGACGGGGGGATTCCGCTACCCGACCGACCTCGCCATCGCGCCGGGCGAGATACTCTTCGTCCTGAACAAGGGCTTTCAGGTCACCGAGCAGATAGACCACCGCGACAACGGACGGATCGGCAAGACCACCCTCGACGAGCACCACCTCGGAGACTTCGCGCGACGCGACTTCACCTGGCCGGGAGGCATCGCCCTCGACAGCCAGGGCCGGGTCTACGTGACGGACGAGTACGAAAACGTCGTCCGTAGGTACGACCCGGACGGAGTCGTACCCTATCCGGGCAGCGACTCGGTCGATGAGTGGCTCGAAAGCTGGGGCGAGACCGGGGGCGCCCCCGGTCAGTTGGACGGTCCCAGCGGCATCGCGTTCGATTCCGATGACAACCTGTACGTCGTCGAGAGCCGCAACCATCGCGTGCAGAAGTTCACCAAGGACGGGCAGTATGTCTCAGGCTTCGGCGGGCGGGGATCGGCGGAGGGCGAGTTCGACCGTCCCTGGGGAATAACCATCGACCGCGAGGGGTACGTCTACGTCGCCGACTGGGGCAACAACCGCGTTCAGAAGTTCAACTCAGAGGGCGAGCACGTCATGTCGTTCGGCACGTCGTTCGGTGGGGATCTGAACAGTCCCGCCAACGTCGCCGTGGACAGCGAGGGCGACGTGTACGTAACCGACTTCGGCAACCGCCGCGTCCAGGTCTACGAGCCGACCGGCGATATCCTCACCTCGTTCTACGGCGACGCGACGACGCTGTCGAAGGCGGGAGAGTACATCATCCGCCGCGATCCCGGCACGATCAAGGCCTACCGCATGGTCAAGGACTACACGCAGATGGGACGGTTCCAGCGTCCGACGGGCATCGAGATCGACGAGCAGGACCGCATCATCGTGGCGGACGCGTGTGGGCGGCTCCAGGTCTACGCGAAGGACCACGCGTACGTGGCGCCTGAGGTCAAGCTGGAGCTCGAGTGAGGGCCTATTCGACGGGTTGTCGTCAGGCTTGTGGGACTCGCAATGGATGGATTCCCGCTTTCGCGGGAATGACGAATGTGGGGTGGGGTTACTGCCGAAACAGGTTGAGGAACCTGTCCTGATAGAACTCGAAGAGGCCCCAGCGGTCGATTTCCTGCTTCAGCAGGTCGATTCCGCCCCGGTTGCCCCGTTCCACCTCGCGGAATAGCCGGTCGATCTGCTGGATCGCCGCCGACGGCGCGCCGCCGAAGTTCTCCTCAGGGTTCAGCAGACCGCGCGCGTTGAGCTCCTGCACGTTGCCGGCAACGGACGACGCCGTGAACTCGTAGATGAACTTCAGGAGCGCGACGTCCCATAGCTCGTCCACGCCCACCATGACCACCGACAGCTCTTCCTTCCGGTCGTTCAGGTCCCTGCTGATGCGGTGGGCAATGTCGGTGGGAACCCCGCCGACGACCTCGGAGTTCTCAGGTTTGTTGCTGTACCGGTACATGATGCCGGGGCTGTTCGGGCCTTCCATGCGCATGAGGTCGCTAAAGAACTCATAGGCATCCGAACTGAACCCCTCCAGATTCGACATATAGGACGGCGTCACGATGGTGGGCCGCTCGGCCACGACCTTGCCCGTGCGCACGACGCCCTCGTACGTCTCGGGCACATCCTCCTGAAATGCGGGCTCGGTCACGACGTAGTACTTGATATTGGTCGCGCCGAAGGTAGCCAGGTGCTGCTTCGGGAACCTGACCACGAAGGTCTGCTCGATGGCCTTCAGCCATCTGCGTTCATTTATCATTCCATGTTCATTCATCATTCGATATCTTTCCTTCGTCATTCCCGCGAAGGTGGGAATCCACACTTTCCCACTCTGCGGTGAATCCCCTCCTACTCGCTCCCCCTGCTGCCGTTGGCGTTCGAGAAGCCGTCGGCAACGTGGTCGTGGTCGTCCTGTTGAGGTTCGGGACCGCGCCGTATTCGCCGCACGCGGGTGGAGACGATACCGCGAAGCGAGTTTACCTCGCGGGTGATGGCGGTGCGGAAGTGCGAACTGTACTCGCCCATGTTGCGGAATTTTTTGTAACGGGAACGGAGGAGACGCTTGCGGGAGCCCGCTTGGAGCGTTGACAGTTCCTGGAGCAGGACTCGACGGAGATGTCGGATGGCCTCGGTTGGATTGGTGTGAGCGCCGCCCGCCGGTTCCTGGACTATCAGGTCTACGATGCCTAGCTCGTAGCAGTCGTGCGCGGTAAGCTTGAGGGACTCCGCCGCCTCATCGGCGCGGGCGGCATCCTGGTACATGAGGGCTGCGGCGTCCTCCGGCGAGATCACGGAGTAGATGGCGTTTTCGAGCATGAGGACACGGTCCACGACTGCCAGCGGCAGGGCGCCCTCGCTGCCTCCCTCGCCGATGACGACGGCGATGGACGGCACCTCGACACGGGCCACCTCGGCCATGGCCGCTGCGATGGCGCTGCCAAGTCCGCGCACCTCCGCGTCGGCGCTGACGTGCGGTCCGGGAGTGTCAATCAGGGTAATGATCGGGAGATCGAATTTCGCGGCGAGACGCACGGCCCTCTGGGTCTCGCGGAAGCCCTCGGGAGAGATGCGGCCGCCCTGTTGTGCGTCATCAGGGTCGCCGCGTTCCTGGCCGATGACGACGATCGTCTGGCCTCCTATCTGTCCCACACCCCAAACGAGCGCGTCGTCGTCACCGAAGACCCGGTCGCCGTGCAACTCGACGAAGTTGGTCACCATCTGGCTCATATAGTCGAGGCCGGTGGGACGCTCGGGATGGCGGGCGAGATTCACGGCCTCCCACGCGGAGAGAGAAGCCGCTCTTGGAGGCTGGAAGTAGCCTTCCTGTTGGTCGCGCCGCGTCAGGAGGTACTTCGACATGAGCATGTCGAGGAGCGCCGCGATGGTGTCCTTCGACTGGGTGCGGTCGACGACGGCGTCGATCATGCCGTGCCGGAGGCGCGACTCGGCGGAGTGGGAATCGTCCCGGCTAGGCTCGTCGTCCGAGCTCTTGACGGCCCGCATGGACGAGAGGCCCACGATCGCGCCGGGCTCGGCCACGATGACGTCGGCAAGATTGGCGAAGCTGGCGTAGGCGTGTCCCGTGGACGGATTCGCGAGGATGGAGATGAACGGCAGGCCCGCCTCGGCGAGACGGTTGGCTGCCATGGCGGTCTTCGCCATCTGCATGAGGGAGAGAACGCCCTCCTGTATTCGCACGCCGCCGCTTGTCACCACGGCCACCACCGGCTGCTTGCGCCGCGTGGCGTACTCGAACGCGAGGGCCACCTTCTCGCCGACGACGCACCCCATGGTGCCGCCCATGAAACCGAAGTCGAGGACGATGAGGACAGCCGTGGTGCCACCTATCGAGCACGTGCCGGTGACGGCGGCCTCGGTCAGCCCCGTCCTTTGCTGATCGCGGAAGACGCTCTGCTTGTAGGAGGTGCGCGACGAGAACGAGAGCGGGTCGAGCGACGTGACCGCGCGGTTGATCTCCTTGAACGAGCCGGGGTCGGCAAGGGTGTCGATGCGCTCCCTGGCGGTAAAGCTGTAGTGGAACCTGCAGCGCGGACAGACGTTGTGTCTCCGGTAGAGATCGGAGTCGACGAGCGACTCGTCGCAGACGAGGCAGAACTCCCGCGCGGCGGTCTCCTCGTCGGGGTCGGTCCGGCTCATGACGGAGCTCAGCATATCGGCGATGTTTCGTACCATGTGCCGCCTTTCGGTCCGAAGCGTCGGGTCCGCGAAGTTCCCGGAATCGGTACCGATGTCGTGCGCCGACTGGCCGCCGGTACGTCGAGGTTCCGGTTTACACCCCTAGTATAACATCACGGGACTTGGAGCCGTCGCTCGGCCCGACGATGCCTTCCTCCTCAAGCTGGTCCATGAGGCGGGCCGCTCTCGGGTACCCGATTCGCAGGCGGCGCTGGAGCAGTGAGGTGGATATCTTCTTCTGGCGTGTCGCGAGCTCGATGGCCTTGTCCATCATGTCGTCCCGGCCTTCGACGTCTTCGTCATCGTCGTCCGCTTCGTCGGACTCGACTCCCCCTACGGGTTCGAGGCTGATATCCACCATGGGGCCGCGAGGCGTCGTCTTCCAGAAGTCGACGAGGCCTTCTATCTCCTCGTCGGAGATGAACACGCCCTGAACGCGCTCCGGCCTCGACATGTCCACGCTCTGGTAGAGCATGTCGCCCTTGCCCAGGAGCTTTTCCGCGCCCGCGGTATCGAGGATGGTGCGCGAGTCGATCTGCGAGGTGAGCGCAAAGCTCACGCGGCTCGGGAAGTTGGCCTTGATGAGGCCGGTCAGCACGTCGACCGACGGGCGCTGCGTGGCAACGACGAGGTGTATCCCCGTCGCGCGTCCAAGCTGCGCCAGCCGACAAAGCGCCTGCTCGACGTCGACCGAGGCGGTCATCATGAGGTCGGCAAGCTCGTCGACTGCGACCACCAAATACGGCATCCGGTCGGCCGACTTCCTGTTGTAGCTGTCGATGTTCCTAACCCCGATCTCCTCCATCCGCCGGTAGCGGTCCATCATCTCGCGTATGAGGCCGCGCAGGAGGCTGACCACCTGGTCAGTCTCGACGACGACCGGTGTGAGGAGGTGGGGGATGCCGTTGTACGGCGTGAGCTCGACGCGCTTCGGGTCGATCAGGAGAAGGCGAATCTCGGACGGGTCCTTCTCGATGAGCAGGCAGGAAATGATGGTGTTGACGAACACGCTCTTGCCGCTGCCGGTCGAACCGGCCACGAGCAGGTGCGGCATCTTCGCGAGGTCGATGATGACGGTCTCGCCACTGCCGCCCTTGCCGATTGCGACGGGCAGCTTGGCCTTCTTCCGCATCTTCTCGAACTCGCGGTCCTGCATCACGTTCCGCAGCGTCACGAGGGCAGGATTGGGATTCGGCACCTCGACGCCGACGAGCGACTTGC
Source organism: Dehalococcoidia bacterium (assembly GCA_963665745.1). Classification (GTDB taxonomy): domain Bacteria; phylum Chloroflexota; class Dehalococcoidia; order Lucifugimonadales; family VXLM01; genus VXLM01. The sequence continues at coordinate 414,553 of OY762443.1, forward strand.
CCATGACCGGAGTCTCGATGCGAATGCTCGGCGTCCTGAGCGCGAGCGAGAGGTCCTTCTCCCTCGCGGTGATGGCGTCGACCTTGACCCTCGTCTTGGTCTCCACCCGGGTCTTCATCTGTCTGCCCTTTTCGTCCAGCTTCGGCCTGCCGTCCTCGTCCGTGACGTTGACCTGCTTCTGCCGGCGTATCCATCCGGGGACGAGACCGTACATCGTCACCGTCGGGCCGGGCTGGGCGTCCTCGACCTCGACCTCGACGCCGTAGTGTCCGAGCGTCTCCCGGATCGTTCGCGCGGTCTCGTTCATCTCTTCCTGCGTGATTCCACCCTCGTTGGCGTCCACGAACATCGACAGCGACGGCTTCTTCCACGAGGCCGCGCCCATCACCGCCTGCATCATGGACCTCATTCGCCCGTTGCCGTCATTCGAAGCGGGGCCGGACTGATGGGAGGCGCCGTTCTCGGAATCGGGCGCTCCACCGCCCCACAGCCTGTTGAACTTCCGGCCCGAATCCTCCGGTTCATACACTTCCTCCGCCGGCTCGTCCTCCCCCTCATCGCTTGGGGGGCCGTTGTCGTTCTCAGCGTCGTGGACGGGATCGGGCGTAAAGGCGCTCCGGCGTTCCGGATGCCTAGGCTCGGCGAGGTATGCCGGCAATCCATTGAGTCCAGCGGCGAGGGGACGATCGGAAATCTCGTCAAGTTCCTCCTCGACGGGAGGCTCAGCGGGGTCGTCGAGATCGGGTTCCTGGTATTCGGAACGAGGCTCCCAAGCGGACGTGGGGGTAGTCCGTTCGCGGAACTCCTGCAGTTCCAGTGTCTGTCGGAGGGACTCGCTCCAGCGTCCCTGGGCGGGCGACTCCGAGGGGGACCGGAGTTCGTTTTCATCCGGGGACGGGGACTTGGGGGCCTTGGGCTTTGCTTTGAACATGCGGCCGATGGCTCCGCCGGCGCTCATCGCCAGCATGTACATTCCAAAGAAAGCGCTGCCGTATAGGGAGAGGGCGTTTAGCGCGAGACCGGGCGCGGCGATTGCGACGGCGACGGCCAGGACCGCGGCGACTCTCAGCACGCCGAGCCAGACGATCTCGCCCGCTATCGCGTAACCGACCGTGCCTCCGAGGGTAACATCCCCCTCCAACGTGAAGCGGGCAAGCGGACCTTGGAACGGGGCGAAGAACGAGAGGACGCCGAGAAGGAAGGCAAGCAGGAAGGGCGACGCAAGCCACAGGCGGTAACGGCGGAACAGCGACTGCTGGATGAATACCGCGTACGCGAACACGACCACCCACAGCACAACCGCGACGACGCCGAGACCCAGGCTTGAAATGACGCTCTCTTCCACCGAGACCGCCGTCAGCGATAGGGAGTCGCGGTACCAGTAGACGGCGCCCACGCCCGCCGCAAACACAACGAGAATAGCAATCTTGGCGTACCACGACGACATGATCGCGCGGAAGAGAATCGAGGTCATGTTCGCGTTGCTCACGTCTTGCGCCATGGCCACACCCCGGGAAATGTTATTTGCTTCGCGTACCGTGATGGGAGCCGGCTGCTCAGCTATCCGACCTTATTTTAAACTATTTCCCGAATTTTTCTAGTCTTTTGGCGAGTGCTTCGCGGGCGAATGGCGGCCATCGACAACTCGGGGCGCAGTGCCAGAGGGGCGATTATCGAATCGCTGGGAGACGGTTGTAGCAGTCCGGGAGGCGGGCGCTAGAAGCTATGGATACGCATTCGCGTAGCCGCTGCTGTCCTCGGTGGGAAGGAAGAAATAGAGGCTCTGTACCTTGCCGTTAGAATCGACATACCACGTATAGCTTCCGCGATCTTGGATCGGTGTTGATTCGACCGTGTCGGTACTACTTGGGCCACCCCCACATTCGCGATCATGATCGTTGGACGCCGATTCGGGAATATCTTCGATATATCTGCCCCGAACGAGCTCGCAGAAGTCGATGATGTAGTCACGGCTGCTGATGACGATACAGCCCGTTTCTATGTCGGGATTACACTCGGTACCCTGCGTAGAGACCACATCCGCCAGCCAGTGGTCGGCCTGGTCTTCGGAGTCACCGTCACCGCTTTCTGAATCCCCGTCGGGTTCGTCAACGGGAGGACAGTACAGCAGGCCCCTGTCTTGCGCCGGGTTGTTTCTTACGTTATCCCGGTTCGCACCAGTCCCCTCTCTCCAATTGGGAGTGCCACCGCGGGTGCCCAGCACAGGATGAGGGGGCGGAAGTTGCTCATCAAATCTCTCTTCGTATTCTATGAGATCAATGGGATCATCCGCGTCGTCGCCGTCACACCTATCCAGGTAGAGGCGGGCGTTGGTGTCCCATGACGGTTTACCCTCATTGCTATGGCGTTTTCCCACGATAGGATACTGGCGCACATTGTTGACTCGCTCGTTGCCGGGGCTGTAGTAATAGGCGTCGACGGCGAGCTGAATGATCCTGCGGTCGGCCTCGTAGGCCTGCTCCCTCGAGCTTTCGAGGAACCCTCTGATCGTGGGGATGGCGATGGCGATGAGGATACCGAGTATGGCGATGACGACGATAAGCTCGATGAGCGTGAAGCCATCGCCCGAAGCCGATACCCGGCGTATGGCCTGACGAGCAGCGCTCCGTATGCAGTTCATTAATCGCATTATCACACAAGCTCCGTTTGGACGATGATGGTTGGGCGCATTCGAGTCTCGTCGTAGAGATACTTCGAGAGGGCGCGCTTGATCTTCGGCTCGATCTTGCCGTTTCGACGCTCGCTCCCGTTGAGCTCTTCGAGGGTGTCGAGGACGATCTCCGAGGCCTCTTCGAGGATGCCGTCGGACCCGTTCAGGTCCAAGAAGCCTGACGACTTGACCAGGGGATGACTGAGAAAATCTCCGGTCTCCTTGTCAATGGTTACGGTGAAGGCCACGACGCCGTCGCTGGCGAGCCGCCGTCGCTCGTCGAGGACCTTGCTCGTATCGTCCCAACGCCGGCGACCGTCCACGTAGACATGTCCCGCGGGCACGTCGCCGATCACCTCGCCGTGGTCATCCCATAGCGCGAGCACCTCGCCGTCCTCCAGCACGAAGGCGTTTTCGGGAGGGACGCCAACCGAGACGGCGAGCTCGGCGTGCGCGACGAGATGGCGGTACTCCCCATGCACCGGAACGAAGTATCGCGGCTTGACGAGGCTGAGCATCATCTTCAGCTCCTCGCGGCTCGCGTGACCGTGCACGTGTACCGTGGCGATGCGGCTGTAGAGCACCCTCGCGCCCTGTCGCAGCAGGTTATCGAGAGTCCGGGCGACGAGAGTCTCGTTTCCGGGAATCGGGGACGCCGAAACGATCACCGTGTCCCCCTCCTCGATCTCCACGTCCTGGTGCTCGCCGTTGGCGATGCGCACCAGGGCCGAGGTCGGCTCGCCCTGCGCGCCCGTCGCCATGATGACCACCTGATCGCGCGGCAGCTTGCGGGCCTCGTTCATCGAGACCAGGATATCGTCAGGAACGCGCAGATAACCCAGATTCCGCGCCATCTTCACGTTGTTGACCATGCTTCGCCCGACGACGGTGACCTTGCGGTCGTACTTTACGGAGGCGTCGATGACCTGCTGGACTCGTGAGATCAGGGAGGCGAACGTGGCCACCATCACGCGGCCTTCCGCCTGCGCGATCTCGCGGTCGAGCGCCTCGCCCACGACCCGCTCGGACGGCGTGTAGCCGTCCACCTCGGCGTAGGTGGAGTCGGAGCACAGCAGCAGGACGCCCTCTTCGGCCATCCTCGCAAGGGCGGAGAAGTCCGTCCCCTTCCCGTCAACGGGAGTGTGGTCTACCTTGAAGTCGCCAGTGTGAATGACGAGACCGAGCGGGGTCCTGACGGCGATGCCCATCGCGTCGGGTATGGAGTGACACACCCGGAAGAACTCCACGCCGAGCTTACCGATGGTGAACGGCTCGTGCGGCTGGACGACGTTCAGGCGCGCGTCGGCGAGTCGCCCGTGCTCCCGCAGCTTCACGGTGATGAGGCCGTGCGTCAGCCTCGATGAGTAGATGGGCACGTCGATCCGGTCGAGGACGTAGGGAAGCGCGCCGATGTGGTCCTCGTGCCCGTGCGTGATGAGGATCGCCTTGACCTTGTCCCTATTCTCGACGAGGTAGGTGACATCGGGAATCACGAAATCGACGCCGGGCATGTTCTCTTCGGGGAACAGCACGCCCGCGTCGACGACGACGGCCTCGTCCCCGTACTCGATGACCATCATGTTCTTGCCGATCTCGCCGAGGCCGCCCAGCGGGATCACGCGCAGAGGAATGTCGTTCATGCAGAGATTGTCGCTTTCGGTGGTGTTGAGATACGCGCCATCTGTTTTGGGCTCCCGTCGCAGCGTAAACGGCGAATGGGAGAAGACTCGCAGCGGAGCGTTCCCACGATATTCAGGAGGACCCGCTTCCGGTTCTGAAGAAGGGACGGTCCTTTACGTATGGCTTGCGCGGCCCCTCATCCGGCGGCCCCACTTCTTTGAGTATGTCCACGTATCGCCACAGGGTATTCATGAAAGAACGCACGTCGACTTCGCTCCAAGCCGCCTCGTAGAAGTTTGAGTGAAGGCTCTCGGCGGTGGGAAACAGGTCTCTGATCTCGTCATTCCCCGTCTCTTTTGCCAGTTTAGAGGAGACCTGCTTCAGGTCGGGATGGCTGCGGTGTCCCCAGCCGCGCTCCTCGGCCGCGGCCTTCAGATGCTGGCTTACGGCCCCCCATGCCTTCTCCGACGCCTGCAGCAGGTCGCCTCGACGGAACTCCTCTTCGGCCTTCTCCCGGTAGAAGTCGCCCGTGCGCCGGTATTCCTGCGCTATGTCGTTTACGTGGACGACAGAAGTCACTTTGTCTTCCTTCGGTCTCGACGATTCGCGTTCATTGTACTAGAACGACCGTGTGGGGGTAAGGGTTTCCAAGGTGTCGGAAACGCAGCATTTGGGCTAGAACAAGCCCAGCTGCCCCGGATGAGGCGGAGCTTCCTCAGGGGAGTCGACAACCGGATCATCGGCCTGCGCGGCAGTCGGCGGAGGGGGCGGCGGCGCGTCGAGGAGGCCCAGCTGTGCTGTCTGCGGATCGGATGGTGGGGGCGTGGGAGTGGAAGGCGTGGACGCGGGCGTGGCCTCCAGCAGGCCGGGGAGCTTGAGGAAGTCGCGTTCGAGGGCGGCGCGGATGGTGGAATTCCGAAGGGCGGCGGCGGGATGGTACATGGGATACACGGTAATTCCGTTCCAGTTGGCGGGGGTGCCTCGCAGCTTGCCGATAGGCTCGTCGGGGAAGAACTTCGCCGTGGAGTACCTGCCGAGCGTGACGATGACCTTGGGCGAGATCAGCTCAATCTGCCTGTCGAGATACGGGCCGCAGGACCTGATCTCGATGGGCAGGGGATCGCGATTATTCGGCGCGCGGCACTTGATCATGTTGGTGACGAACACGTCCTCGCGCCTCATGCCGATGGCGGCAAGCATCTCGTTGAGAAGCTGGCCCGCGCGCCCGACGAAGGGGAGGCCCTGCTGGTCCTCGTAGTAGCCGGGCCCCTCTCCGATGAACATCAACTCGGCCGCGCGGGAGCCGTTTCCGGGCACCGCCGTCGTCCTCTTGGAGCCGAGCGTGCAGAGTGTGCATCCGTTGATGAGGCGGTCTATCTCGTCGAGGTCTGCGGTTAGGACGTTGTCGGTCATGTTGATGCCTTGCGGCATGGTAGCAACGGAACCGATGCAGCGTCAATCGAGGGCTTGGTCTACTCTAACGGCGCGGGGCAGTTGTCAGGAGTCTCGCATTGCAGGAAAGGCGGCTCTTCGGTGGCAGTCCCGCTGACCAGCACGTATGCCGCAACCATCACGCCGACGACCACCGCGACCGTGAACACCGCCAGCAGCCAGTTACGCACCCTCCCGATTCCAGGTGTCTGGACACGATGGGCGTTCGCCTGAGCCCTTTCCGCTTCCACTAATCGGGCTTCATACCTTTGGACGCTCTCTTCAAGGCCCTCTTCGAGCCGTCGTTGAGTGTCGGAATGGTAGTCATGATTCTGTATCATGGCTTCACCCTTCTTTCAGATGAGCACTGTGCCTGTCTATGCGCCGCCGCCGGCCAGATTGGCGGCTTTCAGGGTGTTGCGGAGGAGCATGGCGATGGTCATGGGGCCGACCCCGCCGGGCACGGGGGTGATGGCCGACGCCTTTTCGGATACGGCGTCGAAGTCCACGTCGCCGACCAGACGGTAGCCGCGCCTGCGCTCGGGGGCGTCGATGCGATTGATTCCGACGTCGATGATGACCGCGCCGTCCTTGACCATGTCGCCCGTGATGTAGCGAGGCCGTCCGATCGCGGCGATGAGGATGTCGGCCTGGCGGGTGATGGACGGCATGTCGGTCGTTCGTGAGTGGCAGACCGTAACCGTCGCGTCGGCGCCGGACTGCTTCTGCATGAGGATGGACGCGACGGGCTTGCCCACGATCTCGCTGCGACCTACGACGACGACGTGCTTGCCTGCGGGGTCGTGGCCGTCGCGGATGAGCATCTCGCGGATGCCGGCGGGAGTCGCGGGGGCGAACCGCTCGCGGCCCTGAGACAGCAGGCCGACGTTGAAGGGGTGGAGGGCGTCGACGTCCTTCAGGGGGTCGATGGTCTCGATGACGGGATACTGATCGAGGTGATCGGGCAAGGGAAGCTGGACGAGGATGCCGTGGACGTTTGGGTCATTGCCAAGCCGTCGCACTTCCGCTATGAGGGCCTCCTGAGTCGTCGACGCGGGCATCGTTACGTCGCTCGTGGTCATGCCCGCCTCGGCGGCGGCGCGGTGCTTGTTGCGAACGTAGACCTTGGAGGCGGGGTCGTCGCCGACGAGGACGACGGCCAAGTGGGGAACGAAACCGTGTCTTTTGTAAAAGGCTGTGACGTCTTCTCCCACCTCCGCCCGTACGTTGGCCGCAATCTTCGCCCCGTCGATGATGTTCGCGCTCACGTGTCCTCCCACTTATGTCACGGTTGTGGTTATGGGTGCGATTGTAACATGCTTTCAATTGGCATCCGGCGCGACTATAATTCCGGCAGTCGAGGCGGAGGGGGATCGTTCTGCCGCCCGATCAAGGAGGCCCCATTGGAGACGTTTTCCGAAGCGCTGAGTTCCGGCGAATTCGTGGTGACCACCGAGCTGAATCCGCCAAAGGGCACGGACCTCGGGCCGCTGATGCGGCGGGCGGAGTCGCTGAGCGGGATGGTACGCGCCTTCAACGTGACGGACTCGGCGGGGGCGAACATGACGATGGCGCCCATCGCCGCGGCACATCTGATGATCGACCGGGGCATCGAGCCGATTTTGCAGGTCACGGGCCGGGACAGGAACCGGATCGCCCTGGAGGGCGAGATCCTCGCGGCGGCGGCGCTCGGCGTCCGCAACGTCCTGTGCATGAGCGGCGATCCGCCCGGTCGGGGCGACCACCCCGACGCCAAGGGTGTGTTCGACCTCAAGGCGGAAACGCTGCTTGAGGCGGTGACCGCGATGAACTCGGGCAAGGACATGTATGGAAACGAGCTCAAGGGCGCCCCTACCCTGTTCGCCGGCGCGGTGGCGAATCCCGGAGCGGACGACGTTGACACCGAGCTTGCCCGGATGGAGGACAAGGTGCGCTGTGGAGCGTCGTTCTTCCAGACGCAGGCCGTCTACGACGCGGTCTCCTTTGAAAAGTTCATGGAAGGGGCCCGGGGCTTCGGCGTGCCCGTCCTAGCGGGGATGATCGTCCTCAAGTCGGGGGGCATGGCGCGGTTCCTGAACGACAAGCTGCCCGGCGTGAGCGTGCCGCAGAGCATCGTAGACGAGATGGACGGCGCGGAAGACAGGGCGGCGGCCGGAGTGCGGATAACGGCGCGGCTGATCGACGAGGTGCGCGGAATGTGCGACGGGACGCACATCATGGCGATAGGCTGGGAGTCGCGCATTCCGGCGATCCTCGAAGCGGCGGGACTTGCGCGCGCCGCCTAACGCCGGTTTCAAGTAACCTCCACGATAAGAGGGATTCACCACAGAGGGCGCAGAGACCACAGAGTGGGGAGGATAGGAAAATTGTCACATGCTGGTCACCGGAGTCGACATCATTGAGATCGACCGCGTTGAGCGTGTATTCGAGCGGTACGGCGACCGTTTCCTTAGACGAATCTACAGCGAGGGCGAGATCCGCTACGCTCGCGGGCGCGCTCCCCAGCTTGCGAGCAGGTTCGCGGCAAAGGAGGCCGTGATGAAGCTGCTCGGAACGGGGGTGCGCGGGGTGCGCTGGCGCGACATCGAGGTGGTGCGGCATCCGGGGATGGCGCCGCACATAGTATTGCACGACACGGCGCGCGCCCGGGCCGATCGCATCGGGCTGACCGACATCGCACTGTCGCTGTCTCACTCGAAGAGCTACGCGGTCGCTTCGGTGGTCGGCAACAGCTCCGAGGGGAATCTTATTCCGCCGAGGTGAGATAGTCTTTGAGGGTCATGTAATACCAATTATGTGTGATAAGGCCATATATGCTGGGTTCTGGATTCCCGCCTTCGCGGGAATGACGGGTGGGCATGTTGTGCCAAGCGGGGGGAAATCGCAACAGGAGCAACGAGAAGATGGGAATGGACGATATCAGGCCGGGTCTGCGTTACGAGCTCGAAGACACGGTGAAGGTGGAGCAGACGATCAACCGGATGGGGAAGCCGGGTGCGGAGGTGCTGTCGACTCCGTCGCTGCTGGCCCTGATGGAGTGGTCGAGCATCCACAGCACCGACCACCTTCTGCCGGAAGGCAAGACGACGGTGGGTTATGGGGTCGATGAGATGCGGCACATCGCGCCGACGCCCGTCGGTGGGAAAGTGACGGTGACGGCGGAGCTCACCGAGGTGGACGGGAGCAGGCTGACGTACGTCATCGAGGCGCACGAGGGCGAGAAGTTCATCGGCAAGGCGGTGCACAAGCGGGCGATCATCGACATCCCCTGAGGGCGTGTGGTGAGCCCTTCGACAGGCTCAGGGTGAACGGAGTCTCTCTCATGCAGTTCACTAGGGACGTTGGTGGGCGGACATGGCGTCCTCGTACCATTCGTCGCCGTAGACCTCCCGCTTGTTGAGCCAGCGTCCGGGACGCGGGAGGATGCGGAGGCTGCGGTCCTCGATGGGGAGGCTGACGGGAACGTGTCCGCGACGGTGCGACTCACGGAGGGCGACGCCGATTTCGAGGGCCTTACGCATGTTGTCTCCGCTCGTCCAGGGCTCGCGGCCCTGCTCCAGCGCCTGCACTATCGCGTTGATGCTGGAGCGCTGCCGGTACTGTGGCAGCTTGCGACCGTCCTCGCCGTACGGGTCGGCGGGATCGGCGGCATCCTCGAAGATGCCGGGGACCTCGTTGTCGGGCCAGACGGTGGCATGGGGCGTATCGTCGGGCAGGGGCCACAGACGAAAGGTCTTCCAGTCGCTGAAGAAGACCGCGCGACTCGTATTGACCTCGATGCCGAACTTGCCGACGGCGTTCATGTGAATGAAGGCCTCGATGCCGTTGGAGAAGCGGACGACGCCTCCCATGCCCTGGTCTCCGTCGTCGAAGGGATCGTCCTTGACCCATCCTACTACCCAGTCGACGTCGGCGTCTCCGGCCATGAGCCGCATGACGCCGAGGCTCTGGCAGCCGCCGCCGGATATCTCGTCGTGCGGGTGGAAGACGTTGATGCTCCTCACCTCGCCGACCTCGCCCCGTTCGATCATGTCCCTGAACTGCCGGAACTGGGGCAGGTTTCTCCATGCGTCCCCGCTCGCGAAGGGAATGCCGCGCGACCTGCACGTTTCGACCATCCGGTCGGCCTCCTCAAGGCTGGCGGCTATCGGCTTCTCGCTGAAGATCGCCCTGACGCCGGCTTCGGCGCAGGCGATAACGACCTCGGGGTTCACGCTGACGGGGAGGACGGGCGCGGCGATGTCGATCTCCTCGTTGGCCAGCATTTCCTGGTAACTTTCGTAGACGGAGGTGACGCCGAAGCGCCCCCTGAACAGGTCGAGGTTGCGCCGGTCGGGATCTGCGGCGGCGACCAGCTCGCATCGCGGATGCAGCTCGTAGCCCCGGGCATGATTGGTGCCCATTCGTCCCACGCCGATCATCGCTACCCTGTGCTTTGTGGCCGGCATTCGGATTTCTCCTTTCTCTGGGCGGGGAGGGAGGTGTCCCTTGGCATCTCTTACGGGCTGCCGCTCCGCTCACGCCTCGCGTACCTTCTCATGTACGAGGGCGATAGTCCAGTAGGCGTCGAGACGACGATGACTTTCCAAGTGCGCTGTGGCGGGTAAGGTGAACCTTATGACCGTTTCGGCATTTGAGGAAATTCTCTATTGACAACAGGGGCGGTTACAGGTATGTTTTATCAGGCTATTGAAGGGGGAGTGCGCAACGGTCGACAACTTTGTGATCACCCTGCACAGGACCAGTCGCAGGGTTCACGAGAGATTTACCGGCGAAAGCGTTGCGCGTTAGGACTCCTTCATGAATTCCCGCACTCGTCGGGTACACAAGAATAGTACATCTTGCGCAATGGAGACTGTTATGGCTGATCTCACCGCATACTCGTTCAAGCTCCGGAAGAACGTCGTGATCAAGGACCCCAAGCTGGTGATGCTGAAGAACGGGCGTCCCGCCGTTCGCGGCGTGGCCGAAGAGGACCCCGGCACTTCCGTGTTCCGCATTCTGAGCGCCGCGGAGGCCGAGAAGCTGCGGGCTTCGGGAATCGAAGAAGAGAGCTAGACCAAGGTTACCTACCCGGGTACTTCACCCGTCGCATCAAGCCATGGCGGCTTGATGCGTGGGCCTTGGCAGATGGTGAAAGGTCGCGGCTTTGGCCGCAACTTCGCGGAATCCGGCGGCAAGCGATAGCGGACGGTCATGTGCGGGCATCTCTTGGGCGCTAGTTGGCGCGTTCCACGGACGTCTCCAGAGGCGTGTTCCTACGGACTTGACGCCCGCGTCGCTTCCATCTCGATACAGTGGACGCCGCTTGTGATATACTCTTTGGTCGGGGCGCGCTCATAGCAGGTCGCCCCCGTCTTTGTGAGTGGAGTACGTGAACCGTTGAGTACGTATGCGATTGTCCAAACGGGCAGCAAGCAGTACCGCGTCCGGGCGGGTGACAACATCCGCGTCGAGTCGCTGCCCGTCTACACCGGAGAGATCGTCAACATAGACGACGTCCTGATGGTCTCGCGGGACGGCGACGTGAAGGTCGGCACTCCTGTTGTCGACGGCGCGCGCGTCCGCGCCCAGGTCACGTCCAGGGGACGAGGCCGGAAGATCACCGTCTTCAAGTACAAGTCGAAGGTGCGATACCGGCGGACCAAGGGCCACCGGCAGCACTACACCGACCTGCGGATCATCGACATCTCGATGGACGGCGAGTCCCTCGACGCGGTCGAAGAGCAGGTGGAACCGGTCGACGAGGTCGAGGAGACGGTCGTCGTCGTCGAGAGCGACGTCGCAGAGGACGCGGAGGCCGTTTCGGAAGAGACTACGGACGAGCCGGAAGAAGACGCAGGGGACGATGAACTCGTCGCCGAAGACGACCCGGCGGACGACGACGCAGAAGACACCCCGGACGATTCGGCCGACGAGCCGGAATCGGTCGCGGAGCCGGTCGACACGGACGAAGTGAAGGAGAAGAAGGATGGCGCATAAGAAGGGCGGAGGCAGCACGCGAAACGGCAGGGACAGCCAGGGCCAGCGGCTGGGCGTGAAGCGGTATGACACCGAGCTCGTAAGCGCGGGGAGCATCATCGTCCGCCAGCGGGGCACGAAGATCGAGGCGGGCAGCAACGTCGGCATCGGACGCGACCACACGCTGTACGCGCTCATCGACGGCGCCGTCAAGTTCGAGCAGGCGAGGCGCGACAAGAAGCGGGCCAGCGTCTATCCCGTAAGCTGAGGATTTTCCCATGAAGGCCGACATTCATCCAACGTATTACCCCAACGCGATCGTCAACTGCTCGTGCGGCAAGTCGTACACGACGGGATCGACCAAGCCCGAGCTGCACGTGGAGATCTGCAAAGAGTGCCACCCGTTCTTCACAGGAGAGCAGCGCATCGTGGACACCGAAGGGCGCGTTGAGCGCTTCAACCGCCGGTTCCGCATGGGCGGCAGGTAGGTCCTGGCAGGACTCGCCCACGGCCCCTGATCGCGTCTCCGTTTCCCGGTATCCGGGCAACGAACGTTTTGCGCTGCCGACCTGACGGTCGCTCAGTCTGGAGGCTGAAGATCGCCACGAAAAAAGGCGGCGCCCGGTTAGTCCTCCACTCCCATCACCATTGCCGGACACCGCCTTGGGGAAAAGGGGGTACTTTGTATATATATACGCGCAAGAGGGCGGATCGGTTCTCTTGAGGGCCGGAGCCGGCCACGCCGGTTGAAGGCGTGCTACAATCGTGCAAGGCAAGGTGCGAAGCGTGGCCGTTAGCAGTCCGACATATCGAAGCGGGGCGGTCTATCGACAGGGCCTCATCCGCGAGCCGAGGCGCGGGCCCGAGGAGGCGGTGGTCCGGCTCTGGCAGAACGCCGACCGGCTCGCCTCGGGGCTCGTGACCCAGGACGGCAGGCGCCTCAAGGTGCTGTATCCCGGACGAAGGAACGGTTCGGCCGGGCCCGACTTCCGGGACTGCGTGCTGAGCACCGACTCCGGTGACATCGTCGTGGGCGACGTCGAGGTGCACGTCAGCGCCGGAGGGTGGCGGGCGCACGGGCACCACGTCGACTCGAACTACAACGGCGTCGTGCTCCACGTCGTGCTCGCGCCGAGTGGAGGGCCGACGACGACGCTGGAGTCCCGCGCGGAGGCGCCGGTGGCGGCCATTGGCATAGTCCCTCAGAACGAGACCGTCGATACCGAGCCGCGTCTCCGAGCGCATGAAGACACGTCCGTTTCGGCCCTACACGAAAAACTCGATCGAGTGGGGGACGAAAGATTCCGTTCGAAGGCGGACGGGTACGCCATGGAGCTTGCGTCGGGGGATGCCGATCAGGCGCTCTACGCCGGGATCATGGAGGCGCTTGGATACTCCGCCAATCGAAGGCCCTTCGCGGCGCTGGCCGCGAGCGTGCCCATGGACAGGCTGCGCGATTTACGCGACGAGCCGGGGGAGACACGGCTGCTGGCTATACGCGCGACGCTGGTTTCGGCGTCCGGCCTGATGTCCTCGGTCTCGCCAGAGGACGCGGAGAGGCTTCGCGCCGCGCTCGTGGGCCTTCCACCTCTCAAAAAAATCGCCGAGCCGTGGAAGGTTTTTCGCGTACGACCGAGCAACCATCCATTAAGACGTATCGAAGGGGCAGCTATGCTGATCGACCGCGCCCTTGACGAGGGCCTCGTAGCCGTCCTGGCGAGGTCGGTGCGGGAGGGAACCCACCGGCCGGTCATCGACCGGCTCAGCGCTCCGCCATTCATCGGGGAGGGCCGCGCCCGGGAGGTCGCGGTCAACGTCGCGCTCCCCTTCATGTACGCTTGGGGCAGGATCGCGCGCGACCGCGAACTGCGGACCGCAGGCATGGAGGTCTTCCGAAACATGCCCGGCCTCGCCGACAACGAGATCACGCGCGAGATGAAGCGGCTGCTTCCTTCGGGGGTGGATACGCGAGGAGCCCGTCGGCAGCAGGGCCTCATCCATCTCTACAAGCACATGCGCGCGACGCGTCCATGAGCGGCCCTACGGCAGCCTCGGCAGGATGTCCGTCGCCTTGAACATCTCGATCTGGCCGACGGGCGGGTTGTCGAGCAGCTCCCGCACCTCCTCGATGCGCTCCTCGCTTCGCTCGAAGAGGTATATTTCCAGCGCGCGCTCAAGGTCCGCCCTGCCCGGGGCGGACTGGCCGTTATTGATGAGGAGCGCGCCGCGATTGCGGTAGGCGTCTGCCAGCCACGGGGCGAGCCGTATGGCAGTGTTGAAGTCGTCGAGGGCGGCCTGCCTGTCTCCCTCATCGTAGTTGAGCAGACCGCGCTGGAGGTAGGTGTCCCCCGACTCCGGGTCGAGCTCCAGCGACTTCTCGAAGTCGGCCTTCGCCAGCTCGATCTGCTCGGAGCGGTAGAACGCCACGCCCCGATAGTAGTATGCACGCGGCATTTCGGGGTGGATGCGAATGATCAGATCGAACGCGGGGATGGACTCCTCGTTCTGCCCGGCGTAGAGGATGTTGACGGCGGACATGAACCGGAACAGCACGTCGGGGTCGGACTCGTCGTCGGAGGCGGATTCGAGGGCCGCCAGGGACTCGGCAAGCATCTCTTCGGCGGATTCCCTTGTCGAATCGGCATCATCTCCGAGCAATTTCACCACGTCGTCGATGGTGGCTTCCGCGCCCTGTTCCTCGATCGCCTGCTCGACGGCCTCCTCGATCTCTTCCTCGGTCACGGCCGGCTCGGGTGTCGGAGTCGGCTCCGGTTCGGACTCAGCGGTGGGAGTGGAGAGCGACGGGGCGGGGGTCGGACCGGGCGAGTCACCTCCGCCGCAGGCGGCAAGCGTCATCAACGCGACGAGGGCCAGGAAGAGTGCGATGGCGATCCGGGCGTACTGCATGTTCGGGACTCCGAGGGACGGACTAGAGGATACCATATATTGACTTGCGCACCTTCGATTGGTGTACGCTTAGGGCCGAGCGGGCGGCTATGGCCCGGCCTTAGTCGATATAACGCCTGCCGACAGGTTCCGTTACCTAGCTGGATGGCGCCCTATACAAAAAACACGGAGGAACGATGATACGCAGCCTGGACGGGAAGTCGCCCAAGATTCACCCCACGGCCTTCATAAGCGAGACCGCGTACATCGTGGGAGACGTGGAGATCGGCGAGGGTTCGAGCGTCTGGCCCGGCGCCGTCATCCGCGCCGACGCGGGCAAGATCGTCATCGGCAGGTTCACGTGCGTCCAGGACAACTCGGTCGTGCACGGGGACGACGACGTCCGGATCGGCGACCGCGTGGTCATCGGTCACCGGGTGCTGTGCCATGCCAAGACCGTGGGCGACGGGGCGCTGATCGGGAACGGGTGCATCGTCAACGACGGCGCGGAGATCGGCGAGGGCAGCCTCGTCGGCTCGGGAGCCATGCTGATTGAGAACACGAAGGTGCCGGCCGGGTCGATGGCCGTGGGGGTACCGGGAAGAGTCCGCGGACAGGTCCAGGAGCGGCACCGGAAGCTCATGGAGACGACGACCGAGCACTACATCGAGAAGGCCGAGCGGTTCAAGCGCCAGGGCAATCTCGAATCCGAGCACCTCGGCGTCGCCGGCCTGGGGTACTAGGTTTGCCAACTCTTTCGATGTTACCTCCACCATCACGACTCAAGTTGTCATTCCCGCGAAGGCGGGAATCTATGCTCTTTGGAGAGCTAATGCGGTATCCGATCTGGATTCCCGCCTTCGCGGGAATGACGGGAAGTAGCTGACTTGCCTGGGCCGGCGAGGCTTCGTAGACCGCACCATGCTCGTACGTGACACCGGCGAATTCCGCCTGATCGACCTGTTGGCCAAGACGTTTGCTGAAGAGGGCGCGGAGGGGTCAGGCCTTGACACCCCGATGCCCCGCGTCGGCATCGGAGACGACGCCGCCGTGTGGGAAGGCGGGGCCGGCACGCGCGTCCTCACCACCGACGCGATGGTGGAGGGCGTCCACTTCGACCTCGACCTGACGGGCTGGCGCGACCTCGGCTGGAAGGCCATCGCCGTCAACCTGAGCGACGTGGCCGCCATGGGATGTCTTCCCACCTGCTCGGTCGTCACCCTGGGCCTGCGGGACGACCTGCCGGTCGAGGGGCTTGTCGAGATGTACCGGGGCATGGCGGAGGCCTGCCGCAGCCACGGAGGCCGCGTCGTCGGGGGGGACGTCGTCCGCTCGCCCGTCTTTTTCGTGAGCGTCGCCATGGAGGGGGAGGCAACCGTCTCCGGCCCGGACGGCCGGGGAGTCATCCTCATGCGCCACACCGCCGGAATCGGGGATGTCATAGCCGTGACCGGCAGCCTCGGCGACTCCGCGGGTGGACTTCACCTGGCCCTGGCCGGAGAGAATTTTGAAAATTCGACCAAGAGACTCCGCGCGGCGCACTTCCGCCCGGAGCCGCGTCTTGTTGCCGGACAGGCTCTCGCGAGAGCCGGAATACGCGCCGCCATGGACATCAGCGACGGGCTGGTGGGCGACTTGACCAAGCTGTGCGATGCCAGCGGCGTTGGAGCCGTCGTGCGCCAGCGCGACGTCCCCGTGAGCGACGCGCTGCGAAGCCGGTTCCCCGACCGGTGGTCCTCCCTCGCCCTGACCGGGGGGGAGGACTACGAGCTGCTGTTCACCGGGCGGGAGGAGACCGTGAGAGAAGCGGCTGAGACAATCGACGTTCGGGTGACAGTAATCGGGGAGATCGTCGAAGCCTCGCGCGGCGTGAGCGTGTTGGACGCGGACGGCGATGTCATCGACGCGGAGCGCGGCGGCTGGGATCATTTTGCAACGGGTTCGGACGGTGATTAGGCCCAGATGGACCGGGTAACCGTCAATATCGAGACGCAGGGCGGAATGCGAGCGAGCGAAATCATCGCCGATCTGCGGGCGGCTGCGGAGACGCTGTACTATCCGATGACGCTGGTCGGGTTCTGGGACTACCGGGCGGACATGCACCTGTGCCCACAGGAGGAACGGAGGGAGTCATGTCCGCATGAGCTTCCCGATGACGATCCGGATCGCGTGGACTACCGGGAGACGATGCAGCGGGAACGGCAGGGGAACCTCGAGGTGTTTTTTCCGCACGCGGGGATAGCAGTGTACCTGTCGTAGGTCCGGCTGAGGGGCGAGACATCTACGATGTTTTCACCCTTCGACAAGCTCAGGGTGAACGGGAACTTTCGGGACACCCTCTTACTCAATAATATCCTCGTGGTCGACCATCGACACGAGGTGCGCCTCCCAGCCGTGGCGGTGCTGGAGGAGAAGCTGGATCGCCGTCGCATGGTGCTTGGTGGAAACGGGCGCGTACAGGGACGGCCCGGCGCCGCACACGTGTATCTCCCGCGCGCCGACGGCGTGGAAGGTGTCCCAGTACGACTGCAACTCGGGGAGGACTTCCTTGGCCACTTCGTCGAAGGCGTTGAAGAGGAACTGAGGCGGCGTGTCGCCCTTGCTGGCCAGTCGCGCCGCGAGCTTCCGGGTGAGGCCGCCGTTGGTGTAGCTCATCGGACCGATCTTGGAGAACATGGCGGCGGTCTTGTTGGGAAGGTCGACTTGGGGAGTGAGTATGACGGCCCATTCAAGGTCGGTTGGCGGCAGGGGCCGGACGCGCTCGCCCCTCCCGAACACCCTGCCCGTCCCGCCGTACAGGAAGAATGGGACGTCCGACCCGATCCGCGCGGCGAGTGGCAGGAGGTCGTCCCTCGTCAGCTCCGTGCCCCACAGCCTGTTGAGCGCCAGCAGCGTCGCCGCGGCGTCGGAACTGCCGCCGCCAAGTCCGGCGGCGACGGGGATCTTTTTTCTCAAGGCTATCTCTGCTCCGCTCGACACGCCTGCGGTGTCACGGAGCAGGTGTGCCGCTCTTAGGACGAGGTTGTCGGGCGTCGCCAGTTCAGGACGGTCGCAGTCGAGCGTTATGCCGTCGGCTTCCTCGAACGTCAGGGTGTCGTGCAGGCTGACGGTCTGGAGTATCGACGCGATGTCGTGGTACCCGTCGTCCCGTTTGCCGAGCACTTCGAGCGTGAGGTTGATCTTCGCGTGCGCCCGCATGGTGATCATGGGGAACAGTATACCTTTACCCGCTCATATTGACTTGAACCCCCGCACAAAATACACTCGCCCGGCAAGTCCGACACCAGCATGAGGAGCGCGATAGGCATGAAGGGCAAGGTAAGGACGGTTCTGGGGGACATCGAACCCGCCGAGGTGGGGATGACGTCGATGCACGAGCATCTCTTCATCGACTTCACGGTGGTGTTCCAGCCGCCGGTGGAGGCTACGGCGAAGGCGAGGGCGTACGAGCCGGTCTCGCTGAGCAATCTCGGCCGCATCCGCTATGATCCGTTCAGCAGCGCTACCAACCTTCTGCTGCTCGACGAGGATGAGGCCATCGAGGAGGTGGGCCACTTCAAGCGAGTAGGCGGCGGCACGATCGTGGACGTCACCACCATCGGCATCGGGCGCGACCCCATCGGTCTTGCCAACATCGCAAGGGCGACGGGAGCGAACATCGTCACGGGCGCGGGGTACTACATCGCTCCCTCGCACCCGGACGGCATGGACGACGTGACGGTGGACGACCTCATCGCAGAGATGGTGGCGGACGTCACCACGGGCGTCGGCAACACGGGGATCAGGGCGGGCATCATCGGCGAGCTCGGGTGCGGATGGCCGCTCCACGACAACGAGCGGAAGGTGCTCATGGCGGCGGCGGCGGCGCAGCAGGAGACGGGAGCCTCGATCCTCGTCCATCCCGGACGCGACGAGGAGGCTCCGTTCGAGGTTCTGGACATTCTCGCGGGAGCGGGGGCCGACGTGGAGCGGGTGGTCATGGGGCACATCGGCAGGACGTACAAGAGCATCGAACGCGTGCTGGACCTCGCCAAGACGGGGTGCTACCTGGAGTACGACCAGTTCGGCTGGGAGTCGTCGTACTTCTCCTACGGCGTCATGGACTTCCCCAACGACGCGCAGCGCATGGACCACATCCAGCGGCTCATCGCGGAGGGGTACGCCGACAAGATCGTCATCGGCCAGGACATCTGCGGCAAGCACCACCTCGTCAAGTACGGCGGCTGGGGCTACGGCCACATCATCGAGCACATCGTCCCCCGCCTCCGCGACCGCGGCGTTTCGGAGGACGACATCGACGCGATCTACGTGGGGAACCCGACGGCGGTGCTGACGCTGGTGTAGCGCGCTGAGTGTTCACCGCAGAGGTCGCGGAGATCACAGAGGGGATAATGGATTCCCGCCTTCGCGGGAATGACGGATTCGCTGGAGTCTGCTATCCGTGGGGCTTGAGGGAAGGAACTTTCGGCCCTAGTTCCGAGACGTCCAGATGGTGTGGTAGTTGTCGCCGAGGATGGCGGAGGTCATCTCGGTCTTTTCGGAGTGCCGGAGCTCTGTCAGGACGGAGCCGCAGGTGTCGAGGGCTTCGCGTTGGTTCAAGCCGGACCGGCAGAACCGTTCGACGAGCTTTTGCCAGATGCCGTTCTGGACGAGGGTGTCGACGTAGCCGTGCCAGGGAATGACGGTCAGGCCGGTCGGACGCGGGAAGCCGGGTCGGAGGCGGCGGACGCTTCTAATGCGCTCGCGGGGGGAAGAGACCATCGGCATGAGACGGAGCATGGGACCCTCGGTCTCGCTGCTCCTCATGTCAAATACGGCGGACTTATCAAAGGTCGGGAAGGATATTGAAACAACTTCGGCGTTATCGATATCGTTGAAAAGCTCCTCAAGGTCGACAGCGAAATCGTCGCGATCCATGAATGGCCATCCCTCCCGGAAGCTAGTGTATCGCCGCCATGAGCCGAAGACGGCTCGCCGAAAAACGACACATCAATTTATAGCACGTTATGCGTATGGAGTTCAAGAGTCCACGAGGTCTCTGACGGTTTCCATGAACGATGGTATGACAGCTTCCCAGTCGCCGACAACCCCGTAGGAGGCGTCTTTGAAGATATTGGCCTCGCGGTCCTTGTTGATGGCGACGATGTGCTTCGCGCCCGAGCACCCCGCCATATGCTGGCTCGCGCCGGATATACCGACGGTGATGTAGACGTTCGGGGCTATCGTCCTGCCCGTGAGGCCGACCTGGTAGGAGTGGTCGATCCACCCGGCGTCGCATGCGGCGCGGGATGCCCCCATCGCTCCGCCGAGCAGGTCCGCCAGCTGACCGACCAGCTCGAACGGCTCCGGGCCTCCGAGTCCACGTCCTCCCGCCACCACGATGTCCGCGTCCTCCAACCGCACGCCCTCGCTCGCCTGTGCCACCGTGCGGACGTTCCTCACTCGACTTGTCGATGATTCGAGATCGACGGCTATGGGCACGACGTCGCCCGTCCGCGAGGCGTCCGGCTCCGACGGTTCGTATGCCCTGCCCCGCATGACCGCCACCTGAGGACCGTCACCGGGGAAGGTGACGGCGGCCATCGCGCTCCCGCCGTATACGGGCCGTGTGGCAACCACGCGCCCGGTCTCCCCGTCGAGGCCGACGCGAACGCAGTCCTGGGCCAGCCCGGCTCCGAGTCGGACGGCGATTCGCGGCCCGATCTCCCTGCCGTCCTGCGTCTTGCCGACGAGTACGACATCCGGCCCGATCTGTCTGCACACCTCGGTGAGAGCCGCGACTTTCGGATCGACCTCCGGCCCGTCCAGCGCTGGATCATCGACGGTATAGACCACCGACGCGCCGACCGCAAACGCCTCACGGGCGGGGTCATCGAGATCCGTACCCAACAGCGCGACGCCGATGTCGTCGCCGATCTGTCGCGCGGCCGCGATCAACTCGCCCGTCACCGGGTCCAGGGCCCTGTCTTCCGTTCGTTCGCCTAGTACGAGAATTGCAGTCAAATCAGCTTGTCTTCCCTGAGCTTGAGGGCGAGCTTGCGGCCTGCGTCGGCGTCGTCCTCTCCCTCGATGATCTCCACCGAGCGGTCGGTCTCCGGCACGTAGAGGTCGGTGATGACGACCTTCGGCGCTCGCGCCGAAGGGTCGATTCCCAAGTCGTCAGCGTTCCATACCGTCGGCGTCTTGCGTCCCGCCGCCATGATTCCCCGGAGGGTCGCGTACCGCGGTTCGCCAAGCTCGTTGGTGACGGTCACCAGCGCGGGCAGGTCGGCCTCCAGTTCACGGTAGCCGTCCGGTACGACCTGCTGAACGGATACCGCACCGTCGTTCACGTCGACCTTCTGCGCGACGGTGAGACACGGCAGGTCGAGCATCTCGGCCACGCCGAGCGGCACCTGCGCGTTGTCCCAGTCCGACGCCTGGCGTCCTGCCAGTATGAGGTCGAAGTCGCCGATCTTCCTGATGGCCGCGGACAGCACGGTCGCCGTGGCGAACGAGTCGAGATCGTGGAAGGCGTCGTCCTCCAGGAGCACGAGCTCGTCCGCCCCCATCGACAGCGGCTTCTTGACCACGTCCATGACGAACGATCTGCCCATGGAGAGCGCGGTCACTTGCGCGCCGACGGCGTCCTTGATCCGCAGCGCCGCCTCGACGGCGTTCTCGTCGAACCCGTTGAGGACGGGAGGCGTCCCCTGCGACTCGATCACGCGCTTGGTGCCGGGATCAACCTTGAACGCCGACGCCGGCATCTCAGGATCGAGCACCTGCTTCACGCACACGATGATATTCACGGGGGCTGTCACAGTCTCCGGTTATCGATTAGCCCAACGTGTATATGATACGGCAACCGAGTGCCTTCGGCATAGGAAAACGCGGGGCGATTTGTGGCTCTGGTCCGGGTGGGAGCATCACCCTCACCCCCGTATCGGGTACGGGGCAGGCTCTAGTCCTCTCCTTCAAGGGAGAGGGGATATTCTCTAGTGGCACAAGTTATTCAGAGGCAGGATGCTAGGACGCCTTTTCGATTCTGTCCAGGAACGACTTGGCGGAAGGTCCGACCCACTGGGTCCACTGGGTGCTGAGGAAGCGAATGTTGCGTTCGAGGTAGTAATCGAGGTTGTCGTCGCTCACGAGCGCGCCCGCGTGCTTGCCCGCGCCAATGATGGCCTCGTAGCCGCGGTCGGCGGCGGCTAGAACGTCCGGGTGGCGGTACTGCCCGAGGAGGCCCATGCTCTGCGAGAGGTCGCCGTTGGCAATGAAGAACACGTCGATGCCGTCGACCTTGACGATCTCCTCGATGTTCTCGATGGCGACGATGTCCTCGATGAGGACGATCAGCATCGTCTCGTCGTTGGCCTTGGGGTAGTAGTTGTCCACTCCGATCCCTGGCGGCTCGTCGCCATGCCGCGCTTGCCGATGGGGTGGAACTTCCCGCCGTCAACGACGTTCTGCGCCTCCTCCGCCGTGTTGACGTGCGGGACGACGATGGCCTGAGCGCCGAGATCGAGCGTCCGGTAGATGAGTCCCTGCAGATTGAGGTGAAGCCTGACGACGGACGTCAGGCCCCACAGGTCACAGGCCCGCGTGAGGTTGGGGATGTCCTGGAAGTCGAATGGGCCGTGCTCCGCCTCGATCCACATGCCGTCGAAGCCCAGCGGGCCGAGGAACTCGATGATGTCGCCGCTCATGTTGCCCATGGCAATGGTGGCGATGCCGCCCTCGTTCAGGGTCTGTTTCGCTTTGTTCTTTCGCAATTCGACCATTGTTGGGTATGTCTCCTATCGTTCCGGTTGGTGGGTGTCGGGATTATATGTGTCGGCCAACGGCAGCGTCAAACGAACGGCTTTCGCGGGTCATCGGCGCTACGACCTCCAGGCTGTTGTCAGTGTCAGGGAGAACAGCATAGTATAGTTCGCGATCCGCGCGGGCGAAGACGGGCGACCACAAGGGTCGCCCCTACGGGAAGGTTTGCGATGGTCTATTTTCGTAGCAGTGGCAGGAGACAACGTGGAGCACCACATCATCTATAAGAAGGACGGCGTGTACGCGGCGTTTCCGCAGTTGGATCACCTGGCGGACGGGCGACTCGCGGCGAGCTTCTCAATCTCATTAAAGCGCGACCACCACGTGATCGGCGATTGGCACGTCTTGGCGTCCGATGACGGCGGGCGGACGTGGTCGCCGTCGGACGATCCGGCGATTCCGCACAACTGGCCCGCGCAGTCGACCCGGGAGTACTCGGACCGGTTCAATGACGTGCTTGCAGACGGGACGTACCTCTGTGCCGGCTCGTTGGGCTCGGAGGTGTGGGACGAGGACCGCCGCGAGGAGGCCGAGGCGGCGGGAATGCGGGTGTGGCCTCACCCTTGGCTGGAGGGGAAGATAGCAGTCCGCGCGCTGAAGCTGTTCGTGCAGTACTCCGAGGACGAGGGGCAGACGTGGGTACGAAGGGAGTGGCCGGTGCCCGGCTTCCGGCAGGTGATGGCGTTCTCGCGGGGGACGATGCTGGAGGACGGCACGGTGCTCGTGCCGGTGTACGGCATGGACACCGACGGCAACGGGCGGAACATGGTCTGGCGCTCCGGTCCGGACGGGAAAAGGGGCTGGCGACTACTTTCCATGGGCACCCAGACCCAGGACATGCACATCAACGAATCGGCCTTCGCGGAGGTCGAGCCGGGGCGGGTGCTCGCGCTGTCGCGCAACGCGAGCGGGTACTTCACGCAGATGTGGTCGGACGACGGCGGCTGGAACTGGTCGGAGCCGCTGCTGACGGACATCTGGGGGCCGCACTCCCCTCCGCACCTATTGAAGCTCCACGACGGGCGTGTCCTCTGCACTTACGGGTACCGACGCCAGCCGATGGGCATCCGCGCGGTGCTGAGCAGCGACGGGGGCGAGACGTGGGACACGGAGAATACGGTCATTCTGCGGGAGGACAGCGGCACGCCGACGCAGTCGATGGCGATCACGGAGCCGCCCAATCTCGAATCGCTCCGGCTCTCGGGCGATGAGTTTCGGAAGCGAGTGGGGGCTGCCGTGATTCGTGGATACTACCAACCGGAGAACGCGCGGCCTGACTTGGGGTACGCGATCTCGACGCAGCTTGAAGACGGGACGATCTTGTCGGTGTACTACATCACGCTCGACGACGGGATTACGCACTGCGCGTGTACACGGTGGGAGGTATAAAAGAAAGGGAGGTCACTCCATGTTGCGTATGAGTCCACCGCTGGGGGATTTGCTTCGGCCGGGCGACGAGGGGGCCGAGGGCAGAGCGCTGTTGTCCAAGCGGGCGGCGGTTATGGATGTCGATACGGTGTCGATCAAGGCGTTTCCCGACTGGAGCGACGACGAGATCGGCGAGGCCAAGGGCTGGCTGGACGACAACGGTCTTCGGATCGGAGAGGTCGCACCCTTCTGGCAGGGACGGCATCTCGGATTTCACGATCCTTCTTTGCACGAGATCGCCCTCGCCAGCTACTCGGAGCAGGTACGCATAGCGGCCAAGATCGGGGCGCGGTGCGTCGGCTTCGGATGGGGCAAGGAGTTCGGGTGGCCCTCGCCCGACATCTGGTCAGAGGAGACGTGGAAGGCGCGTGTCGCGGCGGTCGCGCAGTTGGCTGAGGTGGCAGAGCGTGAGGGCATGGACATCGCGGCGCACCCGCTCTACTTCACGCCGCTGAAGTCGGTGGAGCGCTGCAAGGACCTGCTCGACTCGGTCGGGTCGCCGCGACTGAAGATACTGCTCGACCTCGTGAACATGTGCGAGCCGTACATGTACTACCGCACGACCGACCTCGTGAACCACGCCTTCGACGTGCTCGGAGAACATATCGCGTCGGTGCACGCGAAGGACGTGAAGATCGCGGGAGGCGGGATAGGCGGAGGCGCACAGGCGGAGAAGGGAAATCCTATCGTGCACATTGACGAGGCGGTGCCCGGCACGGGAGTCATGGACTACGAGACGATCATGAGGCGACTGGGCGAGCTGCCGCAGGACATCACGATGCACGTGGAGCACTTCGAGTACGAGGACACGATCGTGGGGCAGCAGTACATCCGGTCGGTGGCACGGCGGGTGGGGGTTGAGGTGAGGTAGGCGGGCGGCCTCAGCCCTCCAGGGTGCCTTCGAGGTAGCGGCGGAAGTCGGAGGGTTCGTACATGATGTGCTGGAATTCCATTGACGGGAGGCGGTAGGGGTCGGTGTGCTTGGTCGCGTAGCGGGTGGCCATGGGCGGGCCGCCGTCGGCCTCGTCGTCGCCGGGAACGCCTACGAGATCGGCGTAGCGGATGGTGCGTCCGTCGGCCTTGTACTCCGAGCCGATTATCCAGAGCCTGCCGAATCGAAAGCGCTTCTTGACCTCGGCCTCGGCGATGCTGCTCCAACTCGTGCCAGTGAAGGCGAAGTCCTTCGGGCGAAAGCCGAGGTTGCGCTCTATGAACTCGATGCAGCGGTCAAGCTCTATTCTCATCCGCTCGCCGGTGGGATCTTCGAGGCTGAGGTCGGACAGGTTCGGATGGCTGACGGTGTGCGCTCCGATCGTCCAGCCGAGCTCACGGAGCTCGCCGACCTCGTCCCAGGTCATGTGCTCGTCCGGCGTGTAGGGCCACGGCAGATCGCGGTCGTAGTCGGGATCGTATGGCTTGGTGTACATGAAGAGGTTGCCGGTGTAGCCGTACTTGGCGAGGGTATCGTGCGTCTCGTAGCGCATGTTCTTGACCGGATGGTCAAAGTCGATCAATATCGGCCGGTCGGGCAGGGTTCCGGCGTCGTTTCGCCAGTCGGCGTACTGATCGTAGGTAATGGAGGTGAAGCCCATCTCGCTCGCCACGCGCATGAGGGCATCAAGCCGCTTGACCGGCAGAGGCTTCTCGCCGTCGTCCCGAATACCGTGACACATGGTGATGGGGATTTTCATTCGATGGCTCCTCGACGATTGTTGCGAACCGACGGGGCCAGCATATCACGGAGTGGGAGTGTGCGCGGGGTCGCAGAAGGCCTTGTGATTCCCACAGATGGGATTACGGAAGGGTGACTATACATAATCACCCCATTATGGTATATTTAGGCATCCGTCGATGGGTGCGCCGTGTGATCTTCTGCGGAAGGAAACCAATCGCGCGGCGGAACGAAAGGAGGCACGGATGAAAATTGAATATCGAGGGGTGACCCTCATCTAGGTAGGGCAGAGACCTGATCGCGTCGGCTCCCCGGAGTTGTCGCGTGTGGTCATTGCCTTCGGAAGGCAGTCGGGTGTTCTTAGTATCCCGGAATCGGCCAACCGGGACCGGAGCGTCCGGCTGTCTTTTCTTTATTTCCGCGGGTGACAACATCGCGGCGTTCCTTTACCATCGGGGCGCTCAGAACTTGAACCGACGGGGGTGTCGAATGGAAGGGCCGAGGGCGTGTACAGCGGAGGACTTCGAGGAGACGATGGCGCTCCTCAACAGCATCTTCAGGGCGGGCTCCGACCAGAAGCTGCAGACCGACTACCCTCTCATCTTCAGGCCGTCGCGATTCGAGTACATGCGGATCATCAAGGAGGACGGCAAGGTGGTCGCGCACGTGCCGGTCGCTCCGCGCGAGGTCATCGTCAACGACGACCGCTTCACCGTAGGCATCATCAGCCCAACGGGAACGCACCCCGACTACCGGCACCGCGGGCACGGCACGCGGTGTCTCCGCGACTGCCTGCGGATCATGAACGAGAACGACTGGCCAGTGTCCGTGCTATGGACGCGGGAGGCGACGTTCCCCTTCTACCAAAACTCCGGGTATGAGCCGGTAGGCCCGCAGGCGCGGGGGTATCCGCTGAGTCCGAGCGAGTACGAGACGTTCGAGCGGGGAACGTATGACATCTCGCTGTACAACCCGAGCAATCCCGAGCATCTAGATGCTGTTATAAGGATTCACGAGGTAGAGCCGCTTCGGATCGGTCGGACGCGGGATGATTACGCGCACTACTTCAACCTTCATAAGATGAGCACGCTCCTGGCCCACGACAACGGCCGCATCGTGGCGTACCTGATGCTAGCACGCGGGAGGAACAAGCCGGGCTTCGTGGAGGGAGGGGGTGACGCCGGGGCGCTGGAGGCCCTGTACCACCAGGCGCTCGTGCTGGGGACTGCCGGCGATTCCGCCTACGCCGTGGTGCCGCTCAATCCGACCACCTTCGGGGACGTCCTGGAGGCACGGAAACCCGGGACATCGGTACTGGACACGGAGTCGGGCATCGGCTTCCAGATGATGCGGGTGAATTCTTTGTCCAGCCTGATTAGCAAGATCACCGGCCACCTCCGAGAGCGTAGCGCGGCGGGTGTCGAGGGGACGGTCTGTCTGGTGTGCGTGGACGACGGTGACGCGGTGACGATCACCCTGCGGAATGGGGACGCCGAGGTAACGAAGGGACGCTCAGGGGAGCCGGTCGAGCTGACGCGCAGGGAACTGACGAGGCTCATTTTCGGGCCGCATCCGGCGGGTGAACCGATCACGGCGGAGGGCGAAGCGGGCGAGGTGCTGGACGCTATCTTCCCGTTCTACTTCCCGGTGTGGGAGTTGGACCACTCGTAGGGTGCCGGACTATGGATTCCCGCCTACGCGGGAATGACGGATGGCGGGGTTTCGGGTAGGGGCGATTCGCGAATCGCCCCTACGAGAGGTTGGACGGGGTTGTCGCCTAGCCGAACTGGTATTCGCGGGTGCCGGCGATGAGGGCGAGGACTCTGCCGGTGACGCGCGAGGCGTTGGCGAAGTCCTCGGGGGACTGCCATGAGACGGAGCCGCCCTCGCCCTCGACGTACTTCATAAGCTCCTTGCGGGTCTTTTCCTTGACGGTCAGGGGGCCCATGAGGTCGAGGCAGTGGTCGACGAGGTCGTCTGCCGTC
Organism: Dehalococcoidia bacterium; assembly: GCA_963665745.1. Lineage (GTDB taxonomy): Bacteria > Chloroflexota > Dehalococcoidia > Lucifugimonadales > VXLM01 > VXLM01. The sequence goes on from OY762443.1 coordinate 442,010, forward strand.
ATTGCCGTTCCGTTCGACGCGGCTACGCGGCGGATGATGTCCTGTACGCCGGGCAGGGACGTGTCGCTGAACTTGTCGGCCATGAAGTTGACGCGACGGACGAGAGCGCCGCTGTTGATCCACTCGTGGCCGGTATGCCATCCCTCGACGCTGGGGGGATCGTGCAGGCTCTGGCCCATGAACATCGGCTCCAGAGCGACCTCCTCCCAGTCGGGGTGCGGCTCAGACAGCGCTCCCGTCACCCTGAGCGTGCCTGCGACGACCTCGGCGGGGTTCATCACATGCTTGTACATGGACTCCTTGAAGAAGTCGGACGTGAAGATCGTCCGCAGAACGGGCCTGATCTCGTAGTCGTTCTTGACGAATGACTCGCAGATCGTCCTGATGGCCTCGGGATTGCGCGGCGGCTCGATCGGCCACGCGGGGACCTGCGGCTCGTCGGCAACGAAGAAGTTGTAGAGATGGCGCGCGATGAAGACGTGGCACGCGGGCTGTCGGACGACGATGTCGATGACGTCGAAGCCGTCGAAGTTGCCCGTGTGTCCGAGATAGTCCTTCTCGGCGCCGTCGTGGTCCTCGGGGTGGAACTCATAGTTCCACAGGTGCGGACCCCAGAGGAGCCAGTGGATCTTCGTGTCGAAGGCCCAGCCGGTGAAGGCACGGGAGGCCTCGAAGACGTCCTTTTCCGTGTAGTTGCCGATGCCCATGGAGAAGAGTTCCATGAGCTCGCGACCCCAGTTCTCGTTCGGAGCGCGCTTGTGGTTCTCCTGGTTGTCGAGCCAATAGAGCATCGTCGGATTCTGGGCCAGGCGGACGAGGAGGTCGCGGTAGTTGCCCAGGCCGTGCTCGCGGAACATGGCGATCTGTTCCTTGATCTCGTAGGCGCTCTCGACCTTGTTGTCGCCGGTGGCGAAGACCTGGTGCCAGAACAGGCCGATCTTCTCTTCGAGCGGACGCTCGGTGTTGACCATGCGATAGAGCCAGTTGACCGAGGCGTGGTTGACCTTCGGCGGTCGCTCGGAGTCGGGGTGGTACCGGTACAGTAGGTACTCATCGACCTCGGGCTGGTCGTCGGGGTTGAGGAGCCACTCGACGGTCGCGTCGTAGCCGTCGTCGGCCCGCCGCTCGATCTCGTCGCGGCTCGCGCCGAACCCGGCGCGGCGCAGGAGGTGTGCCATCAGGGCGATTTCTTGCGTTGTAGCCATCGCTTCTACCTTTGCTTGAGGTGGGGATTAGTGTAGTTTGGCCCCTATGTTGTGTCAACTGCACGTATAATGCGATGGGTGATCCGTCTTGGCGAGAACGTCCCTCCCCACCCCCGTGGATACCCGCCTTCGCGGGTATGACGGTGCTGTGTGCAGGGATGGCCTGAACACTCGCATAATAATGCCCACGGCAATTCTTGGAGGCGGGGTTGACGTGGGCGATCTACAGCTTCGGGTCGTGGAATGGGACTATCGAGGGGACGAGGGAGCGGATACGGCAGGGGCCGTCTAGGTAGCATACTCAAAACACCCTCACCCCTTCGACAGGCTCAGGGCGAACGTCTCTTTATCCCCGATAATTGCGCCGAATTCGCTAATATGCTACTTGAGATAGTTGCTTAGTATCCGATGCGACACATCCGGTTGCCCGCGACGACGTTACTGATATTTCTCACCATCGAGTTCCTCGACGAGCTGGTGAGCGGCGTTGCGGGCGCCGCTTGGCCGCTGGTGCGAAACGATCTTGATCTGACGTATGTGCAGATCGGCCTGCTGCTGAGCGTGCCGGGCGTTTTCTCCACCTTCGTCGAACCTGTTATTGGAATTCTTGGCGACGTGGGATATCGCAGGCTGCTGGTGGTGGGCGGAGGCGTGGCGTTCGCGGCGGCGCTTGGGCTCATGTCGGTCAGCCAGGGATTCATCGTCCTGCTGATAGCGTGGACGATCTTCTTCCCGGCGTCCGGGGGATTCGTCAGCCTGTCGCAAGCGTCGCTGATGGACTACGACCCCACACGCCGCGAGCAGAACATGGTGCGCTGGGAGTTCACCGGATGGGTCGCGTACGCGCTCGGCCCGCTGGCGCTCACGGGGGCCATAGCCGTCGGCCTCGGATGGCGCATGGCGTTTCTGACGATGGCCGTCATGACGATACCGGCCATCGTCGCGGTATCCCGAATGCGGCTCGAACCGACGCGGAGCGAGTCCGAGCCGAGGTCTCCGTCCTTCGCGGAAGGCGCACGCACCGCCGTGAAGGCGCTCAAGCGGTTCCGGGTGGTCAAGTGGCTCGCGCTCCTGCAGGCTTCAGACCTGATGCTGGACATTTTCTTGGGGTTTCTCGCGCTGTACATGGTAGACGTTGCCGGAATATCCGAATCGAGGGCAGCGCTGACGCTTTCGGTCTGGTTGGGAGCCGGCATCATCGGCAATCTACTCCTCATACCCCTGCTTGAGCGCATACGGGGGCTGACATATCTACGATTCAGCGTGGTTGCAGTTCTCGCGCTGTACCCGGCGTTTCTCATCGCGCCTTCTTTCGAGACCAAGCTCATCGCCGTCGGCCTGCTGGGGTTTGCAAGCGCCGGGTGGTACTCCATCCTTCAGGGGCAGTCCTACTCTTCACTACCGGGAAAGAGCGGTACTATCGTCGCGCTCGGCAACGTATTCGGCATAATCGCCTCGGTGATCCCATTCGGTATTGGCGTGGTCTCGGCCAACTGGGGGCTGGACACGGCGATGTGGCTGCTCTTGGCGGGGCCGGTCGTTCTGCTGGTTGGCCTGATGGAGAGTGGAATGCGGGGAGAGAGAAAGTAGGATTCACCGCAGAGGGCACGGAGAGCACAGAGGGGGGAGAGTAGATTCCCGCTTTCGCGGGAATGACGGTTTAGTTCACCGTAGAGGGCAATGACGGTTTAGTTCACCGCAGAGGGCGCGGAGAGCGCAGAGGGAAGAGGATGGGATAATATGGCGGAGGTTGGGGAAGGACCAAGGATTTGTAAAGGTTAAGGAGTAAGTTATGGCGCGTGAACGGCTTCGGTTTCTGGTGGTGATGGCGCATCCGCATGACTTTACGCACTGTGCGGGGACGTGCGGGGTACATACGGGGCTGGGTGACGAGGTGATATGGGTGTCGATGACGTCGGGCAGGATGACGCACAACGAGCGTCTCGCGGACGAGCTCATGAAGCCCGAAAGCGAGCAAGACCCGGCCATCGTCAACCAGTCCGCGGAGAGCTACGCGGCGGAGAAGGCGTCGGAATTGGAGCAGGTGGGAGCGCTGTTCGGCGTGAAGGACGTGCGAGTCCTCGATTTCACGGACAAGCCGTTCGTGGTGGAGCGGCAGCCGGACTCCATCGAGGTGATGCGGGAGCTGATCCTGGAGACCAGGCCGCACGTGATACTGACCCAGAGCCCGTTCGTCGACCGGCATCACGGCATGGCGTCGGCCACGAAGAACGACCATACCGAGACGGGCATGGCGGTGATGGAGGCCAAGCTGCTCGCCCAGCTGCCGCGATACGGCCAGCGGACGGCTCCGCACACGGTGTCGGCTACGTACTTCCCCGGCATCTACTTCGCGCGGGAGTACTGGGACTTCGCGGTGGACGTGACGGACCAGATCGACGCGCGCAAGAAGGCCGAAGCGATGTACAAGTCACAGGGTCACGACGAGGAGTACGCCGCGCGGCGGGTTGAGATATCGGTGGGGCATCAGGGCATGTCGTCGGGAGTGCCGTACGCCGAGGGGTTCGTGCAGGAGAGCGCGCCGACGGTTCCCCATATCCAACTCTCGCCCTACACGCTCCGCAAGGGGACGGAGACGCGGGCGGACACCATGCGGTCGATTGCGGGAAAGAGGTAGGGGCAGGTTGATTATCTTTTTAATGTCCTGCTTCCCACGTGAGCGCCCGGCACAAAGTCGTCGTCGAGCCAACGCACGAAGTTCGATGCATGCAGAAGGTATGTGTTCTTCGTAGTACGAGTCAATGAGCTAGCGTCAACTTGTTTTTCGTACTGATCAAGCGCAGCTTGTACTTGCCTCAAGGCGTCTCTAGTAATTTTCGGCATTTTAACTCCATAGAAGTGGGGACTTGTGACGGACTTACCCACTATACAACGCAAACAGGAAACGGGGGTAACTAAGCAGAGAACAGGAAAATTAGCAATACAATAAGTACGAATAGGATACAAATAAATATCAGTAAAGGCCTCATTTGCCCCCTGTGCTTCTGAAATCCCTCGTACGTCTCATCCTTCTTCGCATTACGGTGTGCATGACAGAATTGCCCGCCGTCGAAAGCATCTTCATTGCATCCTGTCCATGAAGACCCGGTCCAACCATAATATTGACACTTCATCCGCCTAATCTCCTTTAAAAACCACCCTAGGCCACACCGCCGCTCCGCTCATGGGCAGTGTGGCCTGAGAATGCGTTTTCGTGCCCCTTTGGGCCTAGCTCGTCGGGACAGGCTCCATCGGGAGCTTCTGGTCTTCCATCTCAGCGAGGGCGCGGTTGAGGGCGTTCATGTAGGCCCTGGCGCTGGCGACGATGATGTCGGTGTCGGAGCCGCGTCCGACGAAGGTGTTGCCGTTCTGCCGGATGCGGATGGTCACGTCGCCAAGCGCGTCGACGCCCTCGGTGACGGCGTCCACGCGGAACTCGGTCAGGGTGTTGGGCACGCCGACGATGCGGTTGATAGCCTGGTAGACGGCGTCGACGGGACCTGTGCCGGTCGCTGCGTCGGTAACGGTCTCGCCGTCGGGGTTGACGAGCTGGACGGTGGCCGTGGGTATCTCGCCGTTGCCGCAGGTGACCTGCACCCGCTCCATCTTGAAGACCTGCACGACATCCTGCCGACGGCGCTGCATGGACATGAGGGACATGAGGTCGGCGTCGGTGACCTCGCGCTTACGGTCGGCGAGCTCCTTGAAGTTCTGGAACGCGAGATCGAGCTGCGACTGGTCGAGATTGAAACCCAACTCCTCCAGTCGAGAGCGGAGGCCGGCGCGTCCGCTGAGCTTGCCCAGCACGAGGCTGCTGCTCGGCCAGCCGACGGTCTGCGGGTCCATGATCTCGAAGGTGGCGCGGGACTTGATGACGCCGTCCTGATGAATGCCGGAGGCGTGTCGGAAGGCGTTGGCCCCGACGATGGCCTTGTTGGGCTGGACGGGGAACCCGGTGATGTCGCTGACGAGGCGGCTCGTGCGATAGATCTGCCGAGTGTCGATGTTGGTGGTCACGCCGAGGGCGTCGCCGCGGGTCTCGATGGTCATGATGACCTCTTCGAGGGAGGCGTTGCCCGCGCGTTCTCCGAGGCCGTTGATGCAGCCCTCCACCTGTCGAGCGCCCTCGATGACGGCCGCGATGCTGTTCGGCGCGGCGTTGCCGAGGTCGTTGTGGCAGTGGACGCTGATGACGGCCTTGTCGATGTTCGGAACATTCTCCTTGATGAGGCGGATGCGCTCGGCGAACTCGGTCGGGAGGGCGTACCCGACGGTATCGGGGATGTTCACGGTGGTCGCACCAGCGTTGATGCAGGCCTCGAGCATCCGGTACAGGTACTCGATGTCGGTGCGCGTGGCGTCCATCGGCGAGAACTCGACGTTGTCGCAGAGGTTCCGCGCGCGCTCGACGGAGGAGACGGCCTGATCGAGCACCTCCTCCGGGTTCTTGCGCAGCAGGTCCATCAGGTGGCTGTCGGAACTCGATATGAAGGTGTGAATGCGGGGGCGTTCGGCTCCCCGGATGGCCTCCCATGCGTCGTCGATGTCGCCGGGGACGCATCGCGCCAGCGACGCGATGGTGGGCGTGCGCACCTCCTTGGCAATGGCCGATACCGCCTCGAAGTCGCCGGGCGAGCTTGCGGCAAATCCGGCCTCGATGATGTCCACGCCGAGCCGTTCGAGCTGCCTGGCGATCTCCATCTTCTCATCAAGCGTCAGGCCGATCCCGGCGGACTGCTCGCCGTCTCGCAGCGTGGTGTCGAAGATCAGTACGTTTTCTTTGGTGGTCATGGTTGTTTCTCCCCTATTTCGGCAGGCTTGTGAGTGTCTCTAACCCTTCGGTCGGTTAGTGAGCAGCCGCTACCTAAGGGTGCCGCAGTCCGCCATGGCGGGCCCTGCCAGGACCCGACAACGCCGGCGAACTACGTGGGATTCCTCCGTTGTGTGCATTGTGTAGATCACTTTCTCAATACAGTCTCTTGCCCATGCTGATGCGGTCTTCGACCGAGAATCCGAGTTTTTCGTAGAACTCCACTACGCCGGAGTTGGAGGCTACCACTTGCAGATTCACTTTCAGGCATCCGAGGGCCTTGAGCGCCTCCTCGATCTTGTCTAGCAACGCCGATCCGACTCCCCTGTGTCGCTCTCGATCATCGACCGCCAGCGAGTAGACCCAGCCGCGGTGCCCGTCGTAGCCTCCCATCACGGTACCGACGAGCTCGCCGTTTGCCAGAGCGACCATGAACAGGTCAGGGTCGCGGGAGGTCTTTCTTTCAATCGATACGTATGGGTCGTTATGGGGTCCGCCGTAGCCAAAGACTTTCGTCCATAGTGCCACGACGCTCTCCGTGTCGGTTTCAGCGAACCTCCGGATTTCGAATGCCTTCTCCCATTGTTCGTTTGCCTCCCTTGGGGTGCTAGTCCGCGTCCTTGAGGAAACTCATCATGCCGCGTAGCTCGGCGCCGACCTTTTCGATGGAGTGCTCGGCGGCCTCCTTGCGGAGCTGGGTGAATCGGTGTCGGCCCTCGTCGTTCTCTGCTATCCACTCGCGGGCGAAGGTGCCGTCCTGGACGGCCTCGAGGACCTTCTTCATGTTCTCTTTGACGTGCTCGTCGACGACTACCGGACCGCGCGTCAGGTCTCCGTACTCGGCCGTGTCGCTGACGGAGTAGCGCATGTACTCCATGCCGCCCTGGTAGAGCAGGTCGACGATGAGCTTGAGCTCGTGCATGCACTCGAAGTAAGCCGACTCCGGCTGGTATCCGGCCTCGACGAGCGTCTCGTAGCCCGCCTTGATGAGGGCTGTGACACCACCGCAGAGGATGGTCTGCTCGCCGAAGAGGTCGGTCTCGGTTTCCTCTTTGAAGGTCGTGGTGAGGACACCGGCCCGGGTGCAGCCGACCCCCCTTGCGTAGGCGAGGCCAGTTTCGTGGGCGGAGCCGGACGCGTCCTGGTGGATAGCCAGCAGTCCGGGTACGCCGGAGCCGCGCGTGAAGACCTCGCGCATCCGGTGGCCTGGGGCCTTCGGGGCGACCATCGACACGTCGATGTTCTCGGCGGGCAGGATGGTCTCGTAGTGGATGTTGAAGCCGTGGGCGAACATGAGCGTCTTGCCCGCGCCCATGTGCGGCGCGATCTCCTGATTGTAGACATCGGCCTGGAGGTGGTCGGGGATGAGGACCATGACGATGTCGGACTCCTCGGCGGTCTCATCGACGGTCCCGACGCGCAGTCCGTCGGCCTCGGCCTTCTCGCGGCTCCTGCTACCCTCGTAGAGGCCGACCATCACGTTCAGGCCGTTGTCCTTGCAGTTGAGGGCGTGGGCGTGGCCCTGGCTCCCGTACCCGATTATGCCGATGGTCTTGTCCTCCAAGAGGGACAGGTCGGCGTCGTTGTCGTAGAACATCTCTGCTGGCATTTTTTGTGTATGCTCCGTTTAGTTGGTTTTCGTTTACACCGATGCGGCTTCGCCCCAGTTGCGGCGCTTGGCGCCGGCCTGCTGGTCGTGGAGGTGGCCCAGCCATCGCTCCATGACGATGGTGCCGGTACGCATGACCTCCATGACGCCGAAGCGTTTCACGAGGCCAAGCAGGGACTCGATCTTGTCCTGGTCGCCCGTGACCTCAACTATCAGGTGATCCGGGGCGACGCCGGCGATCTTGGCGTTGAATATCTCGACGATCTGGATGATCTCCGAGCGGGTCTCGCTGGTGGCCCTGATCTTGATGAGGGCGAGCTCGCGGGATACCACGTTGTCGCTGGACACTTCGGAGACGCGGATGACGTCGATCAGCTTGTGCAGGTGCTTGTTCACCTGCTCGATGGTGCGCTTGTCACCCTCGACGACGAAGGTCATCCGCGAGAGGTCGGGCTCCTCGCTGTGACCGACGGCAAGGCTGACGATGTTGAACCCGCGCCGACGGAACATGCTCGACACGCGGTTGAGAACGCCGGGCTTGTCGCGGACGAGGGCGGTGATGGTATGGTTCTGGACGGTGCTGCCGTTGGTGGTCATCGTGCCACCTCCCACGGCGCGAAGTCAGGCTCCTCGACGAGGTCATCAATGGTGCCTCCCGCCTTGATCATGGGGTAGACGCGCTCCTCTTCCTCTACGATGAAGTCGATGACGACGGGGCCGTCGTGGGCCATGGCCTCTTCGATGGCCCCGCGCACCTGAACCTTGTCGGTCACGCGCATGGCCTTGATTCCGAAGGCCTCGGCGAGTTTCACGAAATCGGGGTTCGCGGTGTAGGCGGTGGCGACGTAGCTCTTGTCGTAGAAGAACTCCTGCCACTGGTGGACCATTCCGAGCACGTTGTTGTTGATGATGGCGAACTTCACGGGGAGACGGTTCTCGACGATGGTGGCGAGCTCACACATGGTCATCTGGAACCCGCCGTCTCCGGCGACGGACCAGACGGCCTTGCCGGGCGCGCCGACCTGCACGCCCATGGCGCCAGGCACCTCGTAGCCCATCGCGCCGGAGCCGCCCGACGTGATGAAGGTGCAGGGGTACTTGTAGGTGAAGTGCTGGGCGGCCCACATCTGGTGCTGGCCGACTCCGGTCACCACGACGGCATCGCCGCCGGTCACCTCGGACAGCTCCTTGACGATGAGCTGCGGGAGCAACTGATTGGCGTCGCGAATGACGTGCGACGGGTGCTCCGCCTTGAGCTCCTCGATGCGATGGAGCCACTCGGTGTGGGTGTTTTCCTTGACCTGCGGATTCAGCTTTTTGAGCACCCGCTTGAGGTCCCCCACGATGGGGACATCGACCTCGACGTTCTTCCCGATCTCGGAGGGGTCAATGTCGACGTGGATCTTCTTGGACTTGCGGGCGAACGCGCTCGGCTTGCCGGTGATGCGGTCGTCGAAGCGCATCCCGAGGGCTATGAGCAGGTCGGCCTCCTCAATGGCGATGCTGGCGTAGGCCATGCCGTGCATACCCGGCATTCCAACGCACAGGATGTGGTCGTCGGGGAACGAGCTTATGCCAAGCAGGGTAGTGATGACCGGAATCTGCGCCTTCTCGGCCAACTCACGGAGCTCAGCATACGCGCCGGAGAAGATGATTCCATGACCGGCCAGGATAACAGGCTGCTCGGCCTCGTCGATCAGCTTGACAGCCTTCCTGATCTGGCTGTTGTGACCGTTCAGCGTGGGCTTGTAGCCGGGAAGGTCGATCTTCAGGTCAGCGTAGTACTCGTCGAACGAGTCGTACGGGAGCTCCACCTCCTCAGTCTGTACGTCCTTTGGCACGTCGATGACGACGGGGCCCGGCCTTCCGGTGTTGGCGATGTGGAAGGCCTCCTTGACCACCTGGGGAATCTCAAGAGGGTCCATCACCAGCGTGTTGTGCTTGGTGATCGGGAGGGTGATGCCGGTGGTGTCGGTCTCCTGGAAGGCGTCGGTACCGATGGAGGCGCGCGCCACCTGTCCAACCACGGCGACGACCGGGACGGAGTCCATCTGGGCCGTCGCGATGCCGGTCACGAGGTTGGTCGCTCCGGGGCCGGACGTGGCCCAACAGACGCCGACTCTGCCGGTTACGCGGGCGTAGCCGTCGGCGGCGTGGGCGGCTCCCTGCTCGTGACGAGTCAGGATGTGCCGGAGCTGCGGGTACTGGGGAAGCGTCTGGTAGAGCGGCAGGATTGCTCCGCCGGGAAGACCGAAGATCTCTACGACGCCCTCACGCACCAGGCTCTCGCACAGCAATTGCGACCCATTCATTCGGATTCCCATGATCTTCTCACCTCCCGTCTTCGGATTTCTCTGTACTCACTGCTCTGCTCTACAACTAAAAAGTCCCGTCCCTCCAAAGGGACGGGACTGTCTGAACCAACATATCCCGCGGTACCACCCTCGTTCCCTCCGTCCCAGTGAGACAGAGGACACTCATAGCTCCGTCGAGCATGGCCGTAACGGGGCCTGACCGCCCTGCCCTACGCCTCGACCATCGTTGAGATGACGACCGGTCTCAGGCAGGATGCTCGGGGGCGAGTTCACAGGCGCTGACACGTCGGGGCTTCCACCATGCACCCCGTTCTCTATCGCGCGCTGCCCGCTACTACTCCCCTTCGACGCATACTTCAAGTATTCGTATGTTCCGTCAAGTACAAGGTAGCACGCGGGTCGCGGCTGCGTCAACCGATTTTCGTACCTTGAAGGCGCTTGCGAGGCTGTCTTCGGTTAGGGGTGTTGCGAAGTCTGTAAAATCGTTCAGGGTGAGCCCTTCGACAGGCTTTCATGTAACTGCTCAGAAGATTCACCACAGAGGACACAGAGATCACAGAGTGAGGAATGAAGTAGTCTTCAAGACAGTTACTGGATACGCTGGTACGGGCCCGTGCGGCCTTCGACAGGCTCAGGCCGAACGGAGCATAAGGCTGCTCAGGGCGAACGGAATTGTTTTTGGACACCCTCTAAATGTTATTTGTCGGTGTCGTCCGGGGTCTGCGGCAGGAACCATCGTCGGAACAGGTAGAGGAGGAAGACGATGATTATTCCGAGGGCACCGACAGATACGTTTTGGGCGAAGACGCCGAAGACGAACATGGCTATGGAGAGGACGAAGAGTCCGACGAATAGCCAGTAGAGTGTCATGCGCGTCCTCCAAGTGGAGCCTCGGCTTGGCGCGAATCATACACGTTCGGGGCGGAATGAGGGTAGAAAGCTGGTGCGCAATGGCATAGGGTAGTGTGGGCAAGTCCTTGAGCATGGAGATGAGATGAGCAGCATTGCAGAGATCCAGGCCGTCATCGACCGGTTGAACGAAGAGAGCAACGGGAGTATTCAAAGGTACGGGTTCGAGTTCGATGAGGCGCGAATAGAGTCATTCCTGCAACACCGGACGGTCGATGAGACGATCGCAGACTTGACGCGACTGGCGGGGTGGCATCAGGAAGTGAACGGGCAGAATCACGACGGTGTGACGTTCACTCCGCTGCTGAAGGACTACCTGGCGGAACCTGGGGACCTCGAGGAGAAGCTGGCCGAGCTTGAGCGCCTTCGCGCGAATACGCGAATGGGGCGGTTCGACTCGTCGAACGAGATCGAGCGTGACCTGGAGTTCCACCGGTACAACTGGGCCTTCCACGACGTCATCGAGCCCGAATGGGACCCCTACGCGAATGCGCCTTATGAAGAGTTTCTAAAGCTCCCTGTGCTGGAGCCGCAGGGGCACGAGGAGTTCGTGCTGGACGGGCAGAACTTGGTCGAGGCGCGGCGGGTGGCGTACGAGGCGTACACGCTGCTGGGGTTTCTCAGAAAGTTCAGGGAGGGCACGACGCGTCCGATTCTCATCATCGGCAATGACCGGTATGGGCGACAGTGGGGCATCGAGCCGCTGGAGGAGTATCTCAAGGACGATTTCAGCATCGTCTATCCCCGTGTGCCGTCGCACAGGTCGACCCGCCTCACGGTGCCGAACATGATCCTCAAGACGGGGGTACGCGCGGGGCCGGACCGAGGGACGATTCGACGTCTCAGCACGGAGATGCCGCACGTGATCGTCGTGGACGCGCGGAACGTGGGGCATGGGAAGGACCGGCTGATGATGCGGATGTCGCGGGGAGCCCGGGACTACGCCAACTGGTTCATAGCGTTCAACGATCTCCGGGCGGAGGGGGAAGTGTCCAAGTACGAGCACAAGATGCCCCATGCTTCTCATCACTTTTCGGAGGTCAAGAGGTGGTTCGGCTTCGTGGAGATGCAAAGGAAGGTCCGCCCGTGGGTGGAACCGGGAGAGACGTACTCGATGACGATGTGGGCGCCGGAGATCACGGAAGAGACGGTGCTTGGAGACTTCAAGGTGAGGACGCGGGAGGTGGAGATCGGATCGGACGAAGCGCAGGTGGTGCTGGCGAATCCTCTCATCTACCGCACGGATGAGGACGATCCCGATATCCACGAGAACCTGCGGGGGAACCGTCCGTACTACTTCGACGGGCCGGAGCGGCACGTCGATCACGAAATCATCTTCGGGTTCGGAGATCACGGAATTGAGTCGAGGGTCATCGGGAACACGTCGGACGAGCTGGTGGAGGCGGTGCAGGAATTCATGCGACGGGAGGTTGCGCGGCTGCTGGCGGAGGAGAGAGGGGATACATCGCCCGGCGGCCCGCATACGGTATAATGCAACTTTTGGGAAGAAAGTGTCGTCCGGGAACCGTCCGCTGAACACGTCAATGAGAACTAGACACGCTTCGGGCTTCTACGTCAGCGCGCTCGCGTGGCAGGCACACTCCCTAATTCCTTTAATGAATTCCGCACTGCTTTAGATGCGCAAACTAACAAACGCAAGGCTCGTATCCAGGCGTCTCATCGACGAGTGGAAGCTCCTATCGAGCGTGTTCATCGGTATACTGGTGGCAGTGACGATCAGCGTAGGGTCGACGGTGTACCTGACGGCCCTCGAACAGCTTGCGTTCAAGGTCTCGCTGAACCAGATTACGGCGCCTCTGCTCAATCTCTCGGTCTATGCCAAACGCATCCCGCTTACTTCGGAGGCGGTCGACAATCTGGACAATCTCGTCACCTCGATAGCGACGGAGCACATCGAGGACCTGTACGCGGGACACGAGATGTACCTCAGGGGGACGTCTTCGATTGTCGGGACGGAAGAGATGCCTCTGCCAGACGTCCTCGATGCAGAGTCGATACCTGAAGAAGAGGCGCGGCCTATCGTATGGGACGGGTTCTTCCACACGCTCACCAACATGGAGCACCATGCGGACTTCCTGGAAGGGCGTGCCGCAAGCGATGTTCCCATAGAGTCCGGAGATGCCATTACGGTCGAAGCTACGATATCGGAACAGGTAGCCGATGAGTCGGGGCTAGGTCCGGGCGACACGGTTGAGGTGGCCATCGACGTTTTCGTGCCGACGAGGATTAACGTCAGGATCGTGGGCGTGTTCCAGGCCGACGACCTCAAGGACGAGTACTGGACGACGGCGGCACTGGTGCTGACATCCCAATCGGCCCCGGCGCAGGGTGGGGAAGAATCGGGATTTCCACCTCCGGACGGCGTTGCATGGGACGAAAATCAAGACCTGGCAATCGGACTGTTCGTCCCCAAAGTGATATTGACGGAAGTAATCGGGCCAGCCTACGAGAGAACGCTGGTCAACCCCATCGTCTTCGGCAAGATCGACAAGGAGAAACTGGGCGATTGGACAGCGGCGAGGTTCGTCCAACGCTTGGACCGGGTCGAGGACGATGTCACAACCGAGATTGCGGGCGCGACCGTGAGCTCGGGAACGGTACGCGGCCTGATCGCGAACGTTGGGAGGAGGGTTTTCTTTTCGAGGATTCCGCTGCTGTTCCTCCTGACGATCATGGTCGTCACGGTGCTGTTCTACATGACGATGATGGTCTCGTATCTGGCCAAGAGCCGGGAACGAGACTCGTCGCTGATGCGTACGCGGGGCGTGGGTCTCGCCGAACTGCTGCGGCTTTACACGGTTGAGGGCATCGTGATGTGCCTGCTGGCGTTCATCTTGGGGCCCCTGATCGCGTTCGGAACGATTGCGGTCATCGGGCTCGTGCCACCGTTCCGAGAGACGACGGGGGCAGAATTGCTGCTCGTGCGGGCCGAACCGCTTGCCCTTGCCATAGGCGCGGGCGTGGCCCTCTTGTGTCTCTTCCTCTACGTGGCGTTCGGGGCGGCAGGCGCTCGGAGCGGTCTGCTCGTTCAGAAGGCGCGGGCGGCACGACCGGCGACGATGTCGTTCTTTCACCGGTACTACCTCGACGTTGGCCTGGTGGTCATCGGCGGACTGGTCTTTTGGGAACTCCAGAGCAGGGAACAGATCGTATCCAGCGGCCTGTTCACCGAGCTTCAGGTAAACGAGACGCTGCTGTTCGGCCCGATCCTCTTTCTCATCGTCGTGGCCCTGTTCTTCATGCGCCTCTTTCCGTTGTTTGTCCGCTACATCGGCGGGGAGTCGCCCGGTCTCGTGCATCTACTGACCGGCCTCTCGGTTGCCGGGCTGGCGGGAGGCTCCCTATTCTTCGGTTACCAGGATGGGACACTTTCCGAAGCGTATTTGCCGGCGATCATCGCGGTCGCGGTGGGAGCGGCGTATTACGTGACGCACCATTTCATCAAGGGAGCGAGGAAGTGGGGCGGGGTGGGGGCGCAAGCGGTGGCGGTCGCTGCATACGTGTTTGCGGGGGAGATTCAACCGTCCAATACGCTGTTCATCGCAGAGATCGGTCTGCTGGCAATCGTACCTGCCCAGGCGCTGTACAGTTTGTTAGCCCAAATTACCCGAGCCGCGCCGGCGTGGCTGTCGATCAGCCTGTGGCACATGGCGCGCAATCCCCTACAGTACACGTGGCTGGTGCTGCTGCTCGTGCTCGTGACCGGTCTGGGTATCTTCGCAACGACGGTTGGCGGCACGTTGACCCGGAGCCAGGACGAGCAGATCCAGTTCGAGACTCCCACGGACATGCGGATTCAGGGCACTCCTCTCTTCTTGCGTGAGGGACTGAAAGGGATGCTCGGAGAGTTTGTGGACACGCCGGCCATCGACAGCGGCGCGCTCGGATACCGGACGAGTGCTTCCCTTGGGAACGTCAGTATGCAGCTGCTGGCGCTCGAACCCCAGGAGTACGCGGAAATTGCGTGGTTCAGGGATGATTTCGCGAACGCCGACTTGGAACAGATCATGGGCATGATCGAGGTAACGGCAAGCGGCGAGGGAATGACGCTTCCCGCAGATGCCCAGAGCATTGGGTTGTGGATCAAGCCGCTCGAACCCCAGCCGCTGATGTCGGTTTGGGTGGTAGTCCAAGACAGCGCAGGAGTCGTGAAGCCGGTATCGCTCGGGGACGTTGGAGAACTCGAATGGCACAAGGTGAGCAAGAACATTCCGGAAGAGCTCACAGGACCTATCGACCTCATGGCGGTATCGCTCTATGAGCCGGGAACGGCGACTCAAACATCAGGCGGCGGGACGCCCGGCACGGTACTGTTCGACGACATACACGTGGTCCGTTCCGACGGATCGGAAACGGTCATGGAAGGGTTCGAAGGGGACAACGCGTGGTCGCCGATTCCCACGAACATAATCAGCTCCGACGTTCTCTTCACTTCCGGGGATGACGCGTTCGCAGGGCAGCGGTCGGGGGTGTTCAGGTTCGGGACGGATAGGAACCGATCGGTCCGCGGGATGTATGACGCAACGGGCGGAGGCGTGATACCGGTCGTCATCAGCCGTGGAGTTTCGGAAGTTACGGGTCTGCGTCCGGGCATGTCGCAGATCGTGAGCGTGTCGGGCTGGCTGGTTCCCGTCGAGGTGGCCGGGATTATCGATCTTTTCCCCACACTCGATACGACGAACTCAGGATTCATGCTGACCGACCTTGAGGCGCTGTTGAACTACATGAACATGATGAGCCAACTATCGTCGGTCGAACCGAACGAACTGTACCTTCAGAAGTCAGGAGAGGCGCCGGAGATCATCGATGAGATCTCGGAGGACCTGGCCTCGAAATTGCTCAAGGTGAACGACACTACGGCTCAGCGGGAGGAAATACGCCGGGACCCGCTTCAGAACGCAGGATGGCGGGCCCTGGTATTCATGGCTCTGGCCGTTGTGCTATTGTCGGCGATATTCGGGTACGTGGCCTATATGCTATTGGTGGGCGAGAGCAGCGAGCATGAGATGGGATTCCTCCAGTCGCTGGGACTGTCGCGGATTCAACTCCTCGGCCTTCTCATCTTCGAACATTTGACGGTCGTAGCTTTGGGACTAGGGGTTGGCACCTGGGCGGGATTCCAGATGAGCCGTCTCATGGTCACGCCGCTGGCCGTGTCGGACATCGGACAATCGATAATTCCGCCGTTCATCCTGGTTACGGACTGGTCATTGATGCTCCCGACGTACGCGATGATACTCGCCATCTTCATGACGGTCATGCTCGTCCTGTACCGGTCGATCGGAAGGACGAAACTCTTCGAGCTGGCTCGCGGAGTAGAGGCTTAGCCGGAGAGTGGATGGTAACCTGAACGGCCCGGCAACGTAATAATAGGCAACGAACTTTTCTCACCGAGAGGATTGGGCTACAATCCGAACCAATAGGTATGGGTATGATAGGCGCCCCAGACTAGGGAAGGTGTAATGGTCTCAGCCGTACAGCGGTTCATTTCCGCTTGGCAGTTCGTCTTAAAGCGCAGCCTGGCCCACTGGAGACTGCTGTCTTCGGTCGTGCTGGGTGTGCTGCTGGCGTCGTCGATCATGTCGGGAACGGTGATCTACTTCGACGCGCTGCGTGAGATCGCGCTTCGGAGCGCCTTGTCGCAGTACTCCGATGCCGACTTGCACATCATCATGCAGGGACAGCGAGGCCCGGTAAACAGAGAGGAGGCCCTTCGTGTTTCGGGAGTCGTCGATGACGCCGTCAGGCAGAGGCTGGAGTGGCTGATCGACGGGAGAGTCCAGGCGGCAAAGACACCGACGATGTTCCTAACGGCGACGGGGCAGGAAGCGGGCGCGGGAGACGACAATGCGCGGGCGTATTTCGCCTACATTCCCGACATCGAAGAGGAGATCATCATTCGAGGGGGAGCCTTTCCGAGCGCAAGTCCGGTGAACGCGCCGGGGCAGCCGTTCACCATAGAGGCGATGATCCCGGTCGAGGCGGCGGAGCTGTTCGGCGCACGCATCGGCGACCGGGTATCGGCCGTGCTGCCGTGGTCGGACGACCTTGCCCACATAGAAGTGGTCATCAGCGCCATATTCCAACGGGAGACGCCGGAGGCCGAGGTCTGGCAGCTCGAAGAGGAGGTTCTCGAGGCGGCGACGGGGGCCAGCTTCAGAACGATGCCGTTCCACATTTCCGAGGAGGCGTTCCTCGAAACCCTGGGGCCGCGTCTGAGGAGGATGGAGGCGACCTACTCGTGGCTCCTCATGACCGATGCGGACCGCGTCAACGCAAGGAACAGCACGGCTACTCTCCTGGACATCAGGGGCACTAACTCCATACTGAGCTCGACGCTGTCGAGTTTCCGGCAGTCGACAACGCTCGACAACGCACTCGACGAGTATGACCGACGACTGTTCTTCAGCAAGCTTCCGATGTTCGTCGTGCTGGTACTCATCGCCATCGTGATCCTGTACTACGTGGCGACACTGTCGTCCCTGGTGGTAGAAGACCGGCGGAACGAGGTGGCGCTGCTTCGGAGCCGCGGGGCCAACTCGACGCAAATTCTGATGGTGTTCGTCATGGAGGGGCTGACGATAGCGGCGCTGTCGGTCGTCGTGGGGCCTCTACTCGCGGCGGCGGCAATAAGCGTGCTTGGACTGACGCCCGCATTTTCCGACCTTGGCGCAGACGGACTCATAACGGTCAGCCTGTCCAGCGGCGCGTACATGATGGCGGCGCTCGGCGGGGTGCTGAGCTTCGTCGCTCTCATCTTCCCCGCCTTCCGGGCGTCCCAGATGAGCGTGACGCAGGAGAGGCAACGGTCTGCGAGGCCGACGGACCTGCCGTTCTTCCAGAGGTACTACCTTGACGTTCTCCTGCTGATCGTAGGCATTCTCCTGTTCCGCCAGCTGACCGAGCAGGGGTCGATCGTGGCGAGAAACCTATTCGGCGAGATCGCGGTTAACCAGATGCTGCTGGCGGTGCCGGGGATCATACTGGTGGCGTCGGCAATGGTGCTGCTGCGACTGTTTCCCGTCGTGATGAACTTGCTCAGCCGCCTGCTTTCCGCGTGGCTGCCGGCCGGCATGGTGATGGGCGTGTGGCAGATGGCGCGGAACCCGGCCCACTACGCAAGGCTTTCGCTCCTGCTCATTCTCACGGCCGGGCTGGGGATATTCGCGGCGAGCTTCAGCGCAACGCTTGACCGCAGCTTCGTTGAGAGGGTGCTGTTCTTTACGGGCAGCGACGTGCGTCTGAACGGCAACGTTCCCGTGTCATCTTATCGCCGCGGCCTCTCGGAGGAAGACAGGTTCGAGTCGAAAGGCGTCTTGCGCGAGCGGTATGAGCAGATGCCCGGGGTGGAAACCGTCAGCCTCGTGCGCAGGAGCTCGGGGCACGACCTCTCGAAGCTCTTCGGCGGCACGTACGAAATGGTGGCAGTGGAACCGGAGAACTTCCTCAACGTGGCGTGGTTCCGCGAAGACTTCGCTGAGGATCCGATGAACGAGCTGTTTTCGTCTCTGATCCCGGAGGGAGGGCCCGAAGGCATTGCAATACCTTCAGGGCCAGCGCACTTGAACGTAAGGGTTAAGCCCGACCGCATTCACCCGTCAATCCTCATGTCGGCCCGGGTGTTGGACAGTCGAGGCCGGTACTACACCTACCGACTAGGCCAGTTGGACTTCGCCGACTGGAAGGAACTGACCGTCTACCTTCCTAACGTTGGCGGAAGAGGGCAGCCATCCACCGCGCCCGAAGAGCCCCTGACGCTTACCTCGCTGTTGATTCAAGAGCGCAGGGGGGACCGACAGCTCCAGCCGGGCTCCGTTTTGATCGACGAAATCAGCGCGACAACCGACGCGGGCGCGACAACCGTCATCGAGACGTTTGATTCTGTGGAAGACTGGAGCCTGCTGCGAACCAGCGAGACCGCGATAGCGGACGTGCTGCGTCCGGCAGACGTGGGATTCGAGGACGAGTCGGGTTCCGCGCTCTTCTCCTGGGCCGAGGGGGCGGCGGTATCGGCGCGGGGCATCTTTCACGGCGAGCTAACGTCGCTGCCGGTTCTTGCCAGCAAAGGGTTCAACAAGAACAGCGGCCACAAGGTCGGCGACGAGTTCGACGTGTCGGTGTCGGGACATCGAGTCCCCGTGCGGATCATCGACGAGGTGGAGTTCTTCCCCACGATGAACCTGAGAGAAAAGAGCTTCCTCATTTCCGACATGAACTCGCTCATAAGTTACGCCAGCATGGGGTCGCCGAATACCGAGGTTTTACCGAATGAGCTCTGGATATCGTCGGACTCGACCGGGGTGGAGCGCGAAGACCTCATTGAGCGCCTAAATCTAAGCGGGGCTTTTCTGATCGACTCGTTCCAAGATAGGGACGTCCTACTCGCCGAATCGAAGGTCGACCCGCTCGTGAAGGCGGGATGGCGGTCGCTGCTCTTCATCGCTTTCTCGTCGGTGCTGGTGTTGAGTTGCCTGGGATTCCTCGTACACGCCTATATATCGTTCAGGAACCGGCAACTCCAGTTCGCGCTGCTCCGTACAGTGGGATTCTCGATGCGGCAGATGGTAACGATGGTCTGGCTGGAGCAGATGCTCGTTATCCTCGCGGGACTCGCGCTGGGAACGTGGATGGGAAGCAGATTGGGCGCGGTGATCATGCCATTCCTTGGGCACGACGACTTCGGTTCTCAGGTGATGCCGCCGTTCGCGATGCAGATCAACTGGAACGTGCTGATCCTCACCTATGTGATCATGTTCGTCGTGTTCGCCGTGATAATCTTGGGGATGATATGGCTGGTCAACCGCATCTCGCTCCAGCGAGTCTTGCGGTTGGGCGAAATTGGTTAGAATGAGATTGGGAGGAACGCCTTGAGAGCGGAAGACTACATCGTCTGTGAAGACCTGTTCAAGATTTACAAGATCGCGGACCTGGAGGTCGTAGCATTGCGGGGTCTCGACCTCGTGGTGTCGCGGGGCGAGGTCATCGCGGTCGTGGGGGCGAGCGGCAGCGGGAAGACGACCCTGCTGAACATTCTGGCGGGGTATGACACGCCTTCGGCGGGGAAGGTCCGCGTCGGAGAACGAGACCTGCTACGGATGGGAGGCCGTGAGGTCGAAGACTACCGTCGCCACGAAGTCGGGTTCGTCTGGCAGCAGACGAGCCGCAACCTGTTCCCCTACTTGAGCGCCGTTGAAAACGTCGCGCTGCCGATGATGCTGACGAACCTCTCGCCGAAAGAGCGACAGGAACGGTCGGTCGATCTGCTCAACCTCGTGGGACTCGGTCACCGGCTCGACCACACGCCGGAGCGGCTTTCGGGCGGTGAGCAGCAACGCGTCGCGATAGCGGTCGCACTGGCAAACCACCCTCCCCTTCTCCTAGCGGATGAGCCGACGGGAGAGTTGGACGACGCGACGGCGAGCGAGATACTCGACCTGTTCGGGTCGGTCAACACCGAGCTCGGTACGACCATCGTTGTCGTGACGCACGACAGGGACATAGCATACAAGGTCGGGCGGGTGGTGATGATTCGTGACGGGAAGACCTCCACGGAGGTGCGCCGAGCGCACTCGTACGAGCGACAGATATCCGGCGAAGTGGACGTCGACACCCCGCTCGAAGAGTACACCCTCGTCGACGGAGCCGGGCGCGTACAACTGCCCCGCGAGTATCTCGACGAGGTGAAGATACGCGATCGGGCGCGGGTGACGGTCGAGGACGGGAAGGTTACCATCGTATCGGGAGAGGAATGAAATGAGCAGTTCCCAGGTCATCATCGACATAGAGAACCTTACCCGGGTGTACGACGTGGGCGCGGAGCAGGTTACGGCCGTGAAGGACGTGACCTTGCAGATACCGCCCGGCCAGTTCATCGCGCTCGTCGGCAGGTCGGGGTCGGGCAAGACCACGCTGCTGAATCTGATGGCGGGCCTCGACAAGCCAACGTCGGGGACGATCCTGTTCGAGGGCGAGGACCTGGCCGCGATGGGAGAAAAGGAGCTAACGAACATCCGCCGTCACAAGGTGGGGTTCGTGTTCCAGGCGTTCGGACTGCTGCCTCTGCTGTCGGCATTCGAGAACGTAGAACTGCCGCTGAGGATTTCGGGATACGGCGTCCGCCAACGCGAGGAACGGACGAGAGAGGCGCTTGGGATCGTCGGGCTGCTCCCGCGCGCGAACCACCGACCGTACGAGCTTTCGGGGGGTGAGCAGCAGCGAGTGGCGATTGCGCGCGCCATCGTTACGAGGCCGCCGCTAATCCTGGCCGATGAGCCGACGGGCGAACTCGATTCGACGAACGCTCAATCGATCTTCGGACTGTTCCGCGAGATGGTGGAGACGCACGGTATCACGGTGGTCGCGGCGACGCACGACTCGACCCTGCTGGCAATGGCGGACCAGGTGAACGAGATGCGTGACGGCAGCATCGTGGGCCACCTTGAGGGCGACGACCTCCAGAGCCGGCTGGAAGAGATCCAGGCCAGCCGCTATCGGGATAGGCCGTCCGACGGAGCCAGCGCAGTTGACGACGATCAACCTGAAGACTCCGATGACGCATCCGCAAGCCAGCCGGAAGAGCCTTCGGACGATAGTGCCGACGGTCCGGCGCAAGACGAGGACTACATCAATCGCTTCCGTCGTCCGACAGATGAGTAGAACTGCACAAGTCCGCTAGGTGACTGCCGCACTCGTGCCGTAGTTTGCTATCGGCTGGTACTGTAGCCGTCCTTCATGCGTGGCGGGGTCGCAGTACAGCAGGTCGGGCACGCTGTAGTCGAGGACCAACTCGCCGTCGACCTGCCTATACAAAATATTCTTGAGCCAGTTGGCGTTGTCGGTGTCGGGGTAGTCGTCGCGGAAGAAGGCTCCCCTGCTCTCCTTGCGATCCAGCGATCCGATGAAGTGCAGCTCCGCTGACAGTAAGAGGTTGCGTACCTCCAGGGCGCGGGCCCAGTCGTAACCGTTGCGCGCCTTCAGCTTTCCGGTCTCGGACTGTATCTGTCTGATGCGAGAAAGGCCGTTCGACAGTCCCACCTCGTCCTTGATGACCCATGCGTATCGCCGGGTGGTTGCCTTGATTTTGCGCTTGATGTCGCTGGGCTTGACGGTCGCTGAGTTGTCGATGGTTTCCATCGCCGCGGCGATGCTTGCGTGAACCTGTGCAGAGTCGATGGAGGCGGAGCCGATGCCGTTGGCCTCCTCAGCGGCGTACCGCCCGGCCCGTTTGCCGAAAACGACGGTAATCATCGAAGTGTAGCCCTCGGGCCTCGCGTGACCGTATACGCCGCCGGCGACTGCGCCAGCCGCGTAGAGGCCGGGAACGGTCGACTCGCATTTCTCGTTGATGGAGACGCCGCCGATGGCGGTGTGGGCGCGAGGTTCGGAGGCGATCGGCTCATGTCGTAGGTCTATGCCGCGCTTCTCGGTCTGCTCCCGCACCAGGTCCATAAACCACCACGGCATGTTCTTTCTCTCGAACGCGGCGCTCATGTCGAGCATCACCTTGTCGCCCTTGAATCCCCTGCCCTCTTTGATTTCTTTCCAGACGGCGTAGGTCAGGGGCTCCTTGGCGAAGTTACGGGGATCGTCGATTCCGTACTTTGGGAGGAAATCCTCGTTGTTGGAGTTGAGAAACTTCGTGCCGGGCGGGAAGCCGACCGAAGTGGCGACGAACTGGGAGGCCTCCATTCCCGTCAGATCGGCTCCTACTCTGTAGGCGGCGGCATGGCCATCGCCGGTCTCGAAGGGGGAGACGGTGGTGGGCCCAAAGATGTGGCTGTAGGTCCCGGTCGCGAGGATCGTGGTCTTTGCCTCGACGACGAGAATCGCCGACCGACGGCAGTCGAGCACTGTCGCGCCGACGACTCGGCTATCGTTCGTCAAGAGATCGATGAGCACGGCGTCGTCCATAACCTTGACGTCACGGCTCTCGGCCTGGTCCATCAGGGCGTCCATCATGGCCATGCCCGGAGGGGAACCATACGTGTACTGTCGCCCGTTCTCGCCGGGCTTGAAGGTGAAGTTTCTCGTGTGGGTGTGGGCGGCGGAGCGGTAGAGGGCGATGCTTCCGTCGTCCTCGCGCTGGAAGTCGGCGCCCCAATCGACGAGCTCCTGGACACGGTCCATGGTCTCGTCCACCAGGATCTTTGCGAGCTTCTGGTCGGCGAGGAATCCGCCAAAGGAGACCAAGTCGCACATCGAGGACATGTTGGTATCGCCGTTCTGCCCGTTGAGGCCGACGACGGCGCTGGTGCCGACGTTCAGGGTGCAGCCGCTGTTGCCATACTTGCCCTTGACGACCATGGTCACGTCGGCGCCGAGGTCGCGCGCCTCGATAGCGGCCCGCAGGCCCGCGCCGCCTCCGCCGATGATGAGAACGTCGGTCGATATGGTCTCGTACATCTGATGTCCGCTCCTGTGCTTCCTAAGGTCTTGAGCAGCTATGCTACATCAGAATCGTCAAACACGGTAGACGTAAATATCGTTCGAGGTGGACAGCCATGACTTGCCCAGATGGATGGTCTGATCGGGTTGCCACGTCGGAACGGCGAAGGTGTTGGAGAGAACGAGCGTACCAGGTCGCAGCTCTCGCTCGAATTTGGGGCCCAGCTTTCGCATCGCGGCGGGGTGCAGGTAGACGACCACCACGTCCACGTCGGAGAGGTCGGCGTCGAAGACGCTTTGCCTGCGGAGGGTGAGGTTCGGGCGTCGGACGAACACGCCTTTGATCCGCGAGTAGAGCCACGGGATTGGCGAAAGCTCGTAGCCGACAATCACGGCATGGGGGAAGTGTTTTGCGATGGGGTATGCAAGGGTTCCCCACCCTGAACCGAGGTCGACGATCTTGCCGTCGGTGGCGTCGGGAATGAGGTCGATGAACGTGGCAACTGCCTTGCGGGAACTCGGCATCGGGGTGATGCCGAGCCTGATGCCGTAGTAGATGATGGACGCGACGGCGAGGAGGAGCAGGCCGTTGAGGAGGTATAGGAGCCAGTCGGGGATCATGGGACGGTGTGGGAATGGGAAGATGCTATCGGGTCGGTTGTGGGCCGACGATAGAGGATATGAGTACAGTATTGCGATGGGAGTGGCATGTCAACGAAGCACTTCTGCTTGGACGGTGTCGAAGACGCTGTGCTACAATCCGCGCGGCTGGTGAACCATAGCGAAAAGGAGAGACGTGCATGAGGCTGGTACTGTTCAACGACTTCACGCCGGGCGTTCTGAGGGGCGACAACGTGGTTGACGTGTCGGGGGTGATTGAGGACATTCCGCACATCGACGCGCAGACGTGGATGCGTGGACTGATCGACAGATTCGACGACTACAGGGGCAAGCTGGAAGACGCGGCGGCCAACTCGGAGGGGGTGCCGATCTCGGATGTCCGTTTGCGGGCGCCCCTGCCTGAGCCGACGCGGATCGCCTGCATGGCGGGCAACTACCTCGAGAACGGCAAGCTGCCCTTCCCGACCGACCGGGAGGCGTTCCTGAAGTCGCCCAGCGCGGTCATCGGGGACGGTGACACGGTGGAGCTTCCCGACGCGCCCGTGCCGCACTTCCACCACGAGGCGGAGCTTGGGCTGGTGATCGGCAAGACGTCGACGGACGTGCCGGCCGAGAAGGCGGCGGGTCACATATTCGGCTACCTGAACTTCATGGACGTGTCGGCGCGGGGCGTGAACCCCAACGGGGGGAGCAGCTTCTTCTGGGGCAAGTCGTGGGATACCTTCTGCCCGCTGGGGCCGGTGATCGTGACGGCGGACGAGATTGACGACCCGCAGAACCTCGACATCAAGCTGTGGGTAAACGGCGAGGTGCGGCAGGACCACAACACGAGCGACATGGGCCGGACGGTCGAGGAGACGGTCGAGTTCATCACGTGGATCACGACGATGAAGGCCGGGGACGTGATCGCGACGGGCACGAACCACGTGGGGCTTGGTCCCATCCAGCACGGCGACGTGATCACGGAGGAGATCGGCGACTTCGGCCTGCTGACGGTGAACGTCACCGACCCGTGGAAGCGGACGTGGCCTCGCCTGCCGCTGAGCAAGATGTCGGCATTCGAGTCGACGATCCGGTCGAAGAGCCAGGCGGTAGAGTAGGAAAGCTTCACCCTCACCCTAGCCCTCTCCCACGACGGGAGAGGGAATAAATTCGCCGTCACCCTAGCCCTCTCCCACGACGGGAGAGGGAATAAATTCGCCGTCACCCCAGCCCTCTCCCGCGAAAGGGAGAGGGGATAGCTTGGTTCGCCTCTAGTCGAAGGAGAGGGTACTGCGGGCGACTTCGCCCTTGCCGAGGGCGTCGAACGCGTCGTTGATCCGTTCGACGGGGTACGTGCGGGAGACTAGCTCGTCGAGCATGAGGTCGCCCTGCTTGTAGAGGTTGAGGAGCCGGGGGAAGGTGATCAACGGCTGGCCGCTTCCGTAGAGGGAGCCCATGATGATCTTCTCCATCATCAGGTCGCGCGCGTCGATGGTGACGGGCGTGCCGTGCGGGGCGTGTCCGACCCAGATCGACATGCCCCGGTTGCGGGTGCACTGGATGCTCTGGATGAAGGGTTTTTCTACGAGGCCGATTGCCTCGAAGGCGTAGTGAACGCCATAGCCTCCGGTCAGCGACTTGATGGCCTCGACGGCGTCCTCTTCACCCGCGTTCACGGTATGAGTCGCGCCGAACTCTCTGGCCATGTCGAGCTTGTTGTCGAGGAGGTCGACGGCGATGATCGTCGTCGCGCCGGCTATCCGGCAGCCCTGGATGACGTTCAGGCCGACTCCACCGGCCCCGAAGACGGCAGCGGTCGTGCCCGGCTCGACCTGCGCGGTGTTGATGGCAGCGCCCACGCCGGTGGTGACACCGCAGCCGATGAGGGAGGCCTGCGGGAACGGGATGTCCCTGTCGATGGGGATGGCGGCCACCTCGCTGACGATCTGGTAGCTTCCGAAGCTCCCGACGCCGACCATCTGGTTGATCTCCTGTCCGGAACTCCGAACGGTGGGCTTCTGCTTGGGGTACTGGTTGTCGTAGCAGAGAGCGGGCCAACCTAACTGGCACATCTCGCAGAGACTGCACTGCGACCGCCAAGCCAGCACGACGTGGTCACCGGGCTTGACGTTGTTGACGCCGGGGCCGGTGGCCTCGACGATGCCCGCGCCCTCATGGCCGAGGATGATCGGCAGGGGGAGATGCGTCCACTCGCCCTTGACGACGTGCCAGTCGGAGTGGCACACGCCACTCGCCATCATCTTCACCATGACCTGGCCGGGGCCGGGTTCGCCTATGTCCAGGTCCTCCATGACGAGAGGCGTTTGGGCTTCGTAGAGCACGGCGGCTTTCATGGCGGTCCTCCGGCAGGGTGTGTGGGAGAGAAGGGTACGGCGAAGAGGGCGATGGGTCAAGGACTTCGCCAGTCGGGCGTATAAGGGAACTCGCCGTTCAGGCGAACCTCGACGGTCGGGCGTGGGAGGATTCACCACAGAGGGCACCAAGAACACAGAGGGGGATGGTGGGTGTGGTATGGTATGCGGCGCGGTCGGGTGGGTTTGTGAGATGCCGGCCGCGGGGGGATGCCATGAATACGGAAACGACGTACAGGGTTGGGCTGATTGGGACGGGACGCAAGGGGAACGGGCACGCGCGGGGGTATGTGGCGAATCCTCGAACGGAGCTTGTGGCGGCGGCGGACCCGGATCCGTCGAATCTGGCTATATTCCTGGAGCGGTTCACGGTCGAGTCGTACGACGACTACCACGAGATGCTGCGCGTGGAGAACATCGACATCGCCGCGCCTATTCTGCCAGTCAAGCCGAATCCGGGGGTGGTCATCGACTGCGCGCGGGCTGACGTGAAGGCGATCTACTGCGAGAAGCCGATGGCGGCGAGTCTCGATGAGGCGGACAGGATGGTGGAGGAGACGGGGGCACGCGGGATTGCGTTCGCGTCGGGGGACGCTTACCGGAACATGCCGCAGCACTGGAAGGTGAAGGCGCTCATCGACTCGGGGGAGCTTGGGCCGGTGCAGAGCATCAACTTATACCAGCCGACGAATGAGATTTCGGGCGGAGGGTGCCAGGGACTGAGCGTGTTGCGGCTGTTCGCCGATGACGCGGAGGTGGAGTGGGTGACGGGATGGTGCGCGGACGACCCCTGGAGTGACGACGACCAGAACATGGGCGGATACATCAGGTTCGCCAACGGCACCGACGCCTACGTCCACACGAAGCCCTCGCCGAGGGACGGTATCGAGGTGGTGTGCGAGAAGGGCGTCTATCATACAAGCTGGTACGGCGGGCACCTGTGGCGGGGCGCGTCGCGGAGAGGCGAGTTCGTGGAGGACGAAAGTTTCTTCGACGAGTTCGGCGGGACGGACTACGGGTGGGTTACGCCAAGCGGACGGAGGCAGCGGGCGGGCATCCAGTCGATAGTGGAGGCCATCGACAACGGCACCGAGCCGAGGTGCAGCGGCGACAACATGCGGAAGGTGCTCGAAATCGCCATCGGGTTCCGTGAGTCGCACCGCAAAGGGTACTCGGCGGTCAGGTTCCCAATCGAGGACAGGAGCCTGAAGATCGTGCCGAAGCCGGGTCGGTTGCTGAATAAGAAGGAGGTCTACGGGGAGGAGGCGTACGCGGAGATGATCTCCGGGGCGGCGGAGAAGCCGATTGCCGGGGCGGCGTTGGATTAGGGGCCCTCTTGACGCCCTACATCACGAACTGTGCGTCACGTGGACGCTGCTTGCCGCCGTGCACGGACGGCTCGGCGCACCACTTTTCGGACAGGAGTCGGACGGCCTCGTACACTCCCTCATCGAAGCCCAAGAGGTCGCAGACCACCCGGCGGTCGAGCAATGCGCGGTTGGGGTCGGCGTCCGCGAGGTAGGCGGGCTTGAGCTCCTTGTCGCGGAACTCGTCGAATATCTCCTCGGCTGTGGCAAGCTGCTCGTCGGTGAGAGCACGGAAGTCGAGGACGGGGAGGGATTCGGCGGAGCGGATCGTAATCCTAGCCTTGCTGGACTGCTGCCGGCTGGAGTGCCACCAATACAATAACAGCCCCAGAGTACTGTTGCCCCAAACCGAGAATGCGTAGTCGAACCGCTCGTCAGCAAAAGTCACGTTGGGCCAAACAACCCCTCCCATTGATTTCCGTTCAGTGAAAGCGACGGCAAGGGGCTGTGACCCGAAGGTGAACTCAAGATTCAAATGCGCGCGGCTCGCGGTCGCCCAGACCTCGTGGGACTTGTCTTCCATCCCGACGCGAACTATCAGCTGCGAGTCCGGTAGACAGACCATGCGCGTCTCGCTTTTAGCATTGTGGTTCCAGAGAGCGGGATAGGTCGCGGTCCGGCTGGGCTCCACCTTGTCGAAAGGTCCGCGCGGCATTGGGCCGGTGATGTCCCTGTGGACGAGCCCCATCCTACCGACGACATTGAACGGCGCTACGCTCACCTTCGGTGTCGTCGACTGATTCGGCAGCCATAGCTTGGAGTGGGAGAGTGCATAGGCGACTTGCGTCAACGAGAAATCCGCCGCGCGCACGGCTCCCCAAGTCTCCCCGTTCGTGTTGTCAGGGGTCGTGAGCATCTCGCCTACGAGTTCGCCTCCGGCCATCAAACGGGCGCCACCGTACGGCCCATCTTCTATCCGGCGAGCGGGGACGCCTTTGATGACACTTTCGGCTATCACCGATGCGGGAGCGAGTCCGTGTGGGCGACGACGCAGTGACGTCAAGTGAACCCGCTTCCCAGATAACGAAGGCGGATCGTCTTTCATCAGCTTACGAGCGATTACCAAGCATTCGGCCATTCCGGTGTCGGACGAGAACGACATGTCCTTTCCGTTGGCCGCGATGCTCACGACCGATAGGTCGGCGTACTCCTTCGCTACCATGCGTCGGAAACCCTGCCATGACAGACCCGAGGCGGCGGACAATGGTAAGACCAGTGCAAGCACACCGCCCGGCTTGAGCTTGCGGTGAGCAAGGGCCGTGAACGCCGACGCAATCCCCGCGTTCCCGTGATAGCAGGTCCCCTTGCCTATTCTATTGAGATGCTTGCCCATCGCCGTCTGGTCTGCACTCGTAGCTCCAAATGCGGCGAAAGCGGGGTTGGTAATGTCGGCGTGTGCGCCCTCGTGGTTCGTGGCGCTTGTAAACGGAGGGTTCATTATCACCATGTCGAATCCTTCGTCAGGGATATCCACCGTGACCTGGGCGGCGGTCTCCTCTCCGATGCTTCCGGTGCGAAGGGCGGGATCGGTGAAATTGGTCTGTGTCAACTGCGAGTCAGAGGTCAACAGATCCAGTGAACCGATGGCAACGTTGCCGTCCCTCAGCCGACCGTATGGCATGGTATAGATGCGGGACTTGCCGAATCCAATGTTTGGCCGTACACCGGAAAGCGTTGCGCCAGTGATGTGGACGGCGGACGGCATCACGTCGCAGCCGTAGAGCACCTCCTCCATCATGTTCGCATGAAGGGCGGTGGGGTCGCCGCCTGCGCGTTCGTGACGGGCGGCTATCTGCTCATACACCGCCGAGAGCAGCGCGCCCGTGCCGCAAGCAAAATCAGCGATGCGCAGCTTCCCTATGGCTTCGGGGTCCGACCAATCCACTCCCTGCATCTTGGCAACGGCGAGTCGCGCCAGCAAAGCGGCAGAGGCAGGAAGGGTATAGAAGGTAGCCAGGTACTTGCGGTCGGCAATGAGCTTCTGGAAGATCCGGCCCGTGAGGTCATGGGAGTTTTGCACCCCCGTCGCGTTCACCTCTCGGGCGGTGAGCTCCAGCGTACGTAGAATGCGGGCGGCGTAACCGGACGGGAGATGATTGAGAATGTCCCTGCCAACGGCAAATATCGGCCAGTAATTGATCTTGAGGATTTCGGTCCACGCGGCCCACGTCTCGACCTGAGGATTTGCGACGTTGGGGCCGCACACGTGTTGCAACGGTCTCACGCCCTCGTGCATACCGGCGATGCGCTCGTGAAAGACGAGGGCGTTGGCGAGGATGGCGCAAGCCATGCGGCGGGTCTGGGGAACGTTGACCATTCCGAGCAGTTGCGCTATGTCCATCATGATGTAGGGCCGCTCCCTATCCATTTCGTCCAGGATGGCGGCAACGCGCTCTATTCCCCGTTCCAGGACATCCGCGGCGGCATCGACGGCCTTCTGGGGCACCGAGACGAGACGAACAAGGTCGGCAAGGTCGCTGACCGAGCCATTCAGCCAGCCCGATTCGGGGAAGCGATTCTCGGACTGCTCGGCGTAGAGGACACAGTACGAGAGCCGGGCGTCGGACAGGGCGGCGTTCAAGTCTTCCACGTTTGCAACGGAGGCTGGGTACTTGAGAGCAATGACGGCTTCGACAGGGCGTCGGCCATCCTCGACCACCAGGCCGAGCCGAGCCTCGGCCTCCGTTTCCACGTCCCGGGCAGGTTCAAACTCGGCCTCTATGATGACGGGAGCGCGTCCCCGCTCGGTGATGATAATATCCGGCTGAAGGCCGGGGCGATCGACGACGGAGCGCACGCGCTCGGAGCGTACGTCGGCACCGTACATCATCCGTTGGAGCAATGCGCCCAAGGCGCTATTGACACTGGGTTCGGTCTGTCGCAATACCATGCGGGAATCGTAGCACGATTGTTCTTGGCAGGCAAGTGGGAGGACACAGAAAATGACCTCGAACGGTAAGGGGAATATCGCGAACTGCTCTTGGGGTGACCATTTGGTCTTTGGTGAGGGGGACGGGTTGCTGTGGACGGTGGAGTCGCTGGAGCGGCGGATGGACGTTTGGGTTGAGGAGCTTGGAGCGGATACCGTTCACTGGCGGCAGGGGCGGACGGGCTTCGATGACGTGTACCAAGCGGCGCGTGGGTATGGCGGGAAGAAGCGGGAACTGTATCCGCCGATCACGTGGGACGATTTCGAGGTGGTACCGAGGCTGGCGCGCGAGCGGGGGATGCGGGCTTATGCCTACGTCTCGCTGCTGGATCAGGGGCATCCGCTTGCGCCGAAGGCGGAGCGCGAGGTGAGTCATCACAATCCCTATCATGGAAAGAACTTTGCCCGCATGAGCCGGCTCATCAAGGAGCATCCCGAGTACAACTTGCAGGACCGCGAGGGCAACAAGCACTGGGGGGTCGTGTGTCTCGCGTACCCGGAGGTGCGGGAGTACATGATCGAGCGGTACCTGAGCGTGATCGACGGCTATGAGTGGGACGGCGTGTTCGTGTGCCTGCGGACGCAGTCGAGGCCGGCGGACTACGCCGACCAGTACGGCTTCAACAAGCCGATCCGAGAGGAGTTCGAGCGGCGGTACGGTCGGGATATCCTTAACCAGGAGTTCGACCCGCAGGACTGGCGCGATCTGCAGGGGTCGTATCTGACGACGTTCTTCCGGGAGCTGCGCGAGGCGCTTCGGACGAGGGACATGAGCCTAGCGGTCGGCTGCGCGAGAGGGGACGTCATCGGGCCGCCCATCGGGAACGTGACGTTGGAGTGGCGCACGTGGCTGAGCGAGGGGATCGTGGATGAGCTTGTCATCGACCAAAGCTCGGTGCAGTGTCCGTCGCTGTGGATACAGCTATGGCCGATGCACAGGGGTCACGGTTACCGACAGAACTACGTGGACGGCTGGGGTCTTTTGTCCCTGGAAGATGATTTGTCGCAGAACTATGCTCCTACAGTAGAGAGCACGGATGCGAGCCTCTACGTTGCATGGCAGTGGAAGGAGCGGGATGCGGAGTATGAGTCTGCCGTGGCGTCGCATCCGGAGATAAGGGGGCTGACGTACAGCACGTTCCGGCATGACAATCCGGGGCCGATTGCGCGTGGGAACTGGTGGGTGTAGGAGAGTTCACGGGAGAGGGGATAAAAGGAGGGTGTTGAATCTGTGGGGTTGCCAATGTAGGGTATTGGGCACCATGTGAGGGAGGTGCGCGGCATGGGAGATTCTCAGGGAGAGGTCGTTGGTCTTCGGGTGAAGCTAGGGCGGCGGCAGCCGATGAGGCAGGTGGAGCCGATGGTGTTCGTGGCGGGCAGCGGCATCGAGGGGGACATGCAATTCACGGACAAGCCGCATCGTCAGGGGTACCAGGTGCTGCTGATGCAGGAGGAGAACCTAGACGCGCTGGGTCTCGATCAGGGCGTCGTGCGCGAGAACGTTACGACGACGGGAATCGATTTGCAGTCACTTTCGCCGGAGACGCGGCTGGGACTTGGGGATGACGTCGTGCTGAGGATATCGAAGGAGTGTGTCCCGTGCGGGCTGATGGACGACATTCGCTCGGGGCTGCAAAGGGAGTTGATGGGGCGAAGAGGCATGCTGGCGGCGGTGGAAGAGGGTGGGACGGTGGCGGTCGGGGACGCGGTGCGGGTGATCGGGTGATCTGGATGAAACTTGTGGAAACTATCTCAAAACTACCTGCGTTGACAGAGAATTGCCCTTCGACAAGCTCAGGACGAACGGGTTTCATCTAAAGCTCGAGGAAGTGAATTTGAGATAGTTTCGTATCGTACGCAACTGATTCGAATTGAGGTGTGACCTTTGGCAAAATCGCAGATTTCGGGGCTTGCTCAGACGGTGTTGGGGCCGGTGGACCCCTCGACGCTGGGGATGACGACGACGCACGAGCACATCTTCATCGACTTCGTGTGCATGTACACGCCGCCGACCGAGGCGAGTTCCAAGCATCGGGGCGAGGAGCAGGTGACGATGGAGAACCTCGGTTGGGTGCGGTACGACCCGTTCAGGAATATCGACAACCTCGAACTGCTCGACGAGGACATGGCGATCTACGAGATCGCGCTGTTCGGACGAGCGGGCGGGGGCACGATAGTCGACGCCACGACCATCGGCATCGGCAGGGACCCGCTGGGGCTGGCCCGTGTGGCAAGGGCGACCGGGGTGAACATCGTGATGGGCGCGGGGTACTACGTGGGCATCGTCC
Organism: Dehalococcoidia bacterium; assembly: GCA_963665745.1. Classification (GTDB taxonomy): domain Bacteria; phylum Chloroflexota; class Dehalococcoidia; order Lucifugimonadales; family VXLM01; genus VXLM01. The sequence goes on from OY762443.1 coordinate 474,822, forward strand.
ATCCTGACGACATGGACGAGCGCTCGGAGGATCAGATCACGGAGCAGATCATCGAGGAGCTCACCGTAGGCGTCGGTTCCACAGGGATTAAGGCGGGCATCATCGGCGAGCTTGGGTGCACGTGGCCGCTGAACGACAACGAGCGGAAGGTATTGCGGGCGGGGGCCCGCGCGCAACAGGAGACCGGCGCGGGGATTCTCATCCATCCGGGCCGGAACCCACGCGCTCCATTCGAGATACTCGACATCCTCGAAGGAGCGGGGGCTGACGTTAGCCGTGTCATCATGGGACATCTCGATCGGACGGTACTCGACCCGGACACCTTGTTGGAGTTCGCCAAGCGCGGCTCGATGCTGGAGTACGACCTGTTCGGCTGGGAGACGTCGCATTACTCGCTCGGCGAAATCGACATGATGCATGACGGCGAGCGGCTCGACTACGTCCAGCTTCTGGTAGAGAACGGGTACCTCTCCAAGATCGTGCTGGCGCAGGATGTTTTTTGTAAGTCGCGCACCTTTAGTTTCGGCGGATATGGGTATGGCCACCTGATTGAGAACATCGTCCCACGGATGCGCGATCGCGGTATGCCGGAGGACCATATTCGCCAGATCATGGTGGAGAATCCGGCGAGGATTTTGACATTCGAGTAATAGCAACAGGAGTAGCGAATGACGACCGAGGACAGACTCAAGGAACTCAGCATTGAACTGCCGTCGCCGCAGTCGCCCGCTGCGAACTACGTACCGGCGGTGCGGACGGGGAATCTTTTGTACCTGGCGGGCGTCGGGCCTGCCAAGAGAGCGGACGGGACGATCCCGAACGGGAAGGTCGGGGCGGAACTGACGAAGGAAGAGGGGTACGAGGCGGCGCGGCTTGTGTGTCTGAACATCCTTTCGCGGCTAAGGGCTGAGTTGGGCGATCTTGATCGCGTGGCGCGGGTGGTCAAGCTGCTGGGGATGGTGAACGCGACGGAAGACTTCACCGAGCATCCTGCCGTCATCAACGGATGCTCCGACCTGCTGGTGGAGGTATTCGGCGAGCGGGGGAAGCACGCGCGCTCGGCGGTGGGGATGGGGAGCCTGCCATTCGGGATACCTGTGGAGATCGAGGCGATAGTCGAGGTAGCCGACTAGGGGCAAAAGGGACGCGCTCGGCGTTGACAATCCGTAGGTATCTTCCTATAATTCGGCCTATGAGAAGGAAACAGGGCACACTTCTACCCATTGAAATATCGATTCTGGAGTCCGGCCTGGAACTTCACGGCAGGCAGGTGGCGGAGTTCTATGGGTTTCTGATCGCCAAGCACCTTGCGGAGCGAGAAGGCGCTCGGAAGCTCACTGCATACGGCACGCTGTACAAGGCCCTTTCGAGGATGGAAGCCCAGGGACTTCTCGCGAGTCGCTGGGAGGACCCCGTCAACGCCGCAACAAGTGGACGGCCCAGGCGACGGCTGTACCAGGTGACTCCGGCGGGACAGGACGCCTTGCTGGCGGCCCGCTCCCACGCCGGTCTGGCGGCCACTCCCCGCCATCAGGAGCTAGCGACCTCCTAGATGAATCCATCGAGGCTACCATTCGCCGCTCGCTTCGTGCGCCGGTGGGTACGGCTCTACACTTTGGGCCTTCCCGCGGCGGATCGTGACGCTCGTCTTGCGGAGATAGAGTCCGACATCTGGGAAGAGGCCGATTTCGCCCGCGGACAGGGTAAATCATCTCCTTTCATTGGTCTCCAGATCTGCAGCAGGCTTCTGCTTGGTGTCCCCATGGACCTATCGTGGCGGATCACCGGACGAGGAGCCGAGCGGGACGCGCTTGGAAGGAGCGCAAAAACACTCCGGCAAAAGGGCGGCGCACTGGGTCTCGCATTCAGGAGCCGGCTAGCAGTCGGGACAATGCTAGTGACGGGAGCACTCTTCCTGACGGCGGGATCTGTGACGGCGATAAGAGACCAGATCACGGTTGGCGACCGGGTAGATACTCCCCTCGTCGGCATCGGCCTTTCGGACCTCGACTCTCATCCTCACCACGCCGACCTTCCCCGCATCGAGCTAACCAGCTTCGTTCCGCACCTGGCGGTCAAGGCACGGACGCGACGGGGCGATACCGTAACGGCACTGCCCGACGGGCGTGTGCTGGTTGTTGGGGACCTTTCGAGTCCGGGCAACAGGGACGGCGCCCGAGTCTACCGTCCGGCCAAGAACGTTTGGCAATCGACGGCATATCTAGCGGATAAGCGCAGATGGCACACCTCGACCCTGCTGCTCGACGGGCGAGTGCTGGTCACGGGCGGAAGAGAGATTTCGGGGGAGGTACTGCACACAGTCGAGATATTCGATCCCCTGGACGACGCATGGACATCGACGAGCGTCATGCATCACGGACGTGCCCACCACGCTGCCGCGCTGCTCAACGACGGTCGGGTGTTTGTAGTTGGCGGGTTCGACAGCGATCTTCGGACGCTCACGTCCGCAGAGGTATACGATCCCGCCACCCAGACGTGGGCTTTGGTGGGACACATGAGCGAGGCGAGATCTGTCCCGACGGCTTCCGTGCTGCACGACGGTCGGGTGCTCATTACGGGAGGCAGTCACATCGGAGCGGGTTTGGCCGCCATGCGGAGGACGGCCGAAATCTACAATCCGATAAACAATAGTTGGAGATCGGCAGGCAGGTTCGAGGTAAACCGCGCCGGTCACTCGGCAACGGTCTTGAGGGACGGTCGCGTCCTGGTGGTTGGCGGCGCGGGAGGCGCTTCGACGGTCGCAAAGGCGGAAATGTACGACCCCGACAAGAATGCTTGGTTTTCCGCCGGAAGCCTCGCTTTGGCGAGAACCGGCCACTCCGCGGCCATGATGTCCGATGGACGAATAATCGTGGCAGGCGGCTGGAGCAACGACGGCAGCGCCGGGCATCTCGTGGAGCTATTCGACCCCCGTGTCGGCACCTGGCTGACCATGGCCGTCTCGCCGTAGGCCATCGGGTGTCTCGCCCTTGCCATATTATGTACAAGAACGGCGAGACACGATCCATATAATTGCACACACGCCGTCTGTTGCCTAATAATGGCAGAGGCGGGGTGAACGGCCTCAACACCATAATGCGAAAATGACACGTCTCAAGGGCGTCGGTTGAATGGAGGAAACATGGTAAGCGCGAAGACGGTTGGTGATGTTCGGGATGTAGCGACAAGTATCAGGGAAAACGTTCAGAAGATCATCGTCGGAAAGGACGACGCCATCAATCTGGCGCTTGTGGCCCTTCTTTGCAAGGGGCACGCCCTACTGGAGGACGTGCCGGGCACCGGCAAGACGACGATGGCCAAGGCGCTGGCACAGTCGCTGGGATGCGACTTTCACCGTATCCAGTGCACGCCGGACCTAATGCCCTCGGACGTGCTCGGGGTCAACTTCTACAATCAGAAGGTGGGCGAGTTCGAATTCCGCGAGGGACCGGTCTTCAGTCAGATCATCCTGACGGACGAGATCAACCGAGCGACGCCCCGTACGCAGTCATCGCTACTGGAGGCCATGCAGGAGCGGCAGGCAACGATCGACGGGGACAGCATGACCCTGCCGGAGCCGTTCATGGTGATGGCGACGCAGAACCCGGTGGAGATGGAGGGCACCTTCCCGCTTCCCGAGGCCCAGCTCGACCGGTTCATGGTGCGGATTGTCATCGGATACCCAACGCCGGAGGAAGAGGGACAGATCTACAAGCGGTTCGAAGACGATCCGGTGCCTCCGGCGGTCGAGGCCGTGACCAACTCCAGCGACCTCGAAGCGCTGCAAGGCATTCCTCCCAGGGTGAGGGTCGACGACTCGGTACGCAGCTACATCGTGGACGTGATTACGAGTACGCGCGACAACGCGGGTCTCTCGCTCGGGGCCAGTCCGCGCGCCGGCCTTGCGCTCTACAAAGCGTCGCAGGCCTGGGCGGCGCTGGAGGGACGAGACTTCGTGACTCCGGACGACGTCAAGCTGCTGGCGCGCTCCGTCTTGCCGCACAGGCTCATCCTCAGTTCGGCCGCGCGGCTGCGCGGGAACAGCGCCGACCAGATCGTCGACGACGTGCTTGACACGGTCGAGGTCCCCATCGAGAGGCAGTAACTTGGCGACTCCCACCGTCGAGCCGCAAGACCCCATACGCACGGTATCCAGCGACCGGACCTGGCAGACGCTCTGGACGGTGTTCTTCGCCGTGCTGCTGGTCGCCAGCGTCATATTCGGCAACGCCATGGGCATCGCCTTCGGGCTGATGGGGCTCCTTGCCATCGGGATCGCCCGGTTCTGGAACCGGGTCGCGCTTCAAAAGCTGACGTACGAGCGAAAGTTTCCGCAGGAGCGCGTGTTCTTCGGGGACGACATTTACATGGACCTCGTGCTGTCCAACCGCAAGCCTATACCGCTTGCCTGGCTGGACATCGAGGACCAGCTGCCGCAGGGGATTATGCCCAGCAGCGCCTCGCTCAGACGAAACCTGCAGAGCGGAATCGACAGCCTGAGCCACGCCACGGCGGTGGCGTGGTACGAGCGAATCCGGTGGCGGTACCGCATCGACGTGGTGGGCAGAGGGGAATACCACATCGGGCCGGCCAGGATGGAGAGCGGCGACCCATTCGGGTTCTTCCGAAGCCGGAAGATCGCGTCGCGGCTGGACACGCTGGTCGTCTATCCCAAGGTGTACCCGCTGGACGACATCGGCATTCCGCCTGCTAGGCCGCTGGGCGAAATCCGGGGCGGACTGGAGATATTCCCGGACCCGTCACGACCGGCGGGAATCCGCGAATACGTCCGAGGAGACCCGCTCAAGACCATCGACTGGAAGGCCACGGCCAAGCAGCAGCGGCTCATGGTGAGGACGTTCGAGCCGAGCTCGAGCCACACCGTGATCATCGCGGCGGCGGTGGACACGATGGAACCGTACTGGCTCTCCCTGAGCCCCGACGACTTGGAACGAGTAATTTCGATTGCAGCCTCGATGGCGCTCTTCATATCGGAACGGCAGTACAGCGTGGGGCTGTTCTCCAACGACATGCCCGTGCTGAGCCAACGATCGATGACCGTGCCTCCCAGCTCGGAGCCGGCGCACCTGCACACCATCTTGACCGCGCTGGCCCTGACGAGGCCCTTCGCTCCGAACGCCATGTCCAGCGCGCTGCTCGAACAGTCGCGCAAGTTCCCGTTCGGATCCACAATCGTTCTCTGCACCAACATCGTAACCCAGAGTCTCATGCTGGCAATTGCCGAGCTTCGCCAGCGGGGATTTCGGTTTACGGTCCTCTACACCGGAGCCGACGTGGTGGAGAACCCTCCGCCGGACGTGCTCTTCTACCATCTGCGGGAGCACATCGACCGTATCGACGAGGAAGAGCGCGAGCGGAAGGAACGCGAGTCGGCGAGTGAGGATGGCGAGGACACCGAAGCCGGGGACGATACTGAAACGACCGCCTGGGACAGGCTCAAAGACACCGTTGTAGGCGTGGGAGACGAATCCGCATGACGCTCACGCGGGAAAGAGTGACGTATATCACCCTCGTGTTCTCGGAGGCCGCGTGGCTCTACGCGTTCATCTCCGTACTGGGCGTCGCCGCCGGTTCCACCGGCAGCCCCCTGAGCTTCTTCGCGATACTCGGCCTTCTCGGACTTTCGACCATCACGTACTCGTTCATTCGCTGGAAGAGTTTCCAAGCGTTCGAATTGTTCTACTTCGGGGCTACCCTATTCGGGGTAGTTTTAGCATACCTCGTGATGGCCGCGGCGTTTGATCCCGACCAGACCTTCACGGTTGACTGGATTGCCAAGCTCATTGACTCCACGATCAAGGAACAGGGCCGGACATTTCATGGAGTAGCGGGAGGCATACTGGCCCTAGGATTGTGGTTCCGTGGAATCCGACTGGCCATGGTCTCGAACCCCGAGAAGAGCCTCACCCTCAGCTTCCGGCTGGGCCTGTTCTTCATCGGCTTCTCGGCCATAATGGGCATCATGCGCCCGGAGCATCCGAACGTCTTCGCGATGGTGCTCATATTCTTCGGCGCCGGACTCGTGGGCCTGAATGTCGGACACCTCGTGTCGGAGACCTCGGCTTCCTCACAGACGAGGACGTGGCCCAAGGTGATCGGCCTTGCGGTGGTTGGCGTACTCGTGGCGGGCGGAATGTTCGGCTTCCTCCAGGAGAGTTTTGTCGAGTGGGTCACGTCGCCCATTCGCTTCGTCTTCAGCAGAGTGGTAGAAGGCGTGCTCCTCATCGTCAGCTTTCCGATCATCCTCGCTCTTGAGGGCGTCAACAGCGTGATTGCCGCGGTATTCTCGCGGCCATTCGAGGTCCCAATCGAGCCCGAGGCGACCGTAACGCCGACCCCAACGCCGGGTCCCTCGCAGGACTTCGGATTTGGGGGAGGGGGCGCCGGCGACGTGCGAGCCCCGGACTTTCTCATATTTATATTGCAGTTCGTCCGCTACGGGCTGGTTATTGCCACGATAGTCGTCGTCAGTATCTTCCTGTACGTCATAGCGAGCAAGATCGCCAAAAAGCTCAAGAAGGACGACGATGACGCTGACCGCGAGTCGATCTTAGACGAGATGAATTTCGCGTCCGATATCGGGGACCTGTTCTCCGATTTCATGTCGAACGTCCGAGACCTGTTCAAGGGCGCGGGGCGCAGGGTCTTCCGATTGCCGGAAGGACCTCCGGGAGTCGTGGAGGCTCTCCGGCTGTACTACCAGATGCTCACGACGGCGGAGCAGAACGAAGTGCCCCGGCCCGACCACTATACGCCCAATGAGTTTCGGCGAGACCTAAGGCGCGTCTTCCCGAACGAGCTTGTCGAACCGGCGACGGAAGCGTTCAACCGCGCGCAGTACGGGGACATGCCGAGCACAAGTGAAGAGATTACCGAGATGCGCGCCTCATTCCGGGTCGAGCGGGAAGAAGGGTTCACGCCCCAGACGCAGAGCGCCGCGCCCATCCCTTCGGGCAAGGCACTCGGCAAGAGCCCCCGGTTCGAGACCGTAACCTCGGAGATTACCGCCGACCCGCTGGCGCAACAGCGGGCGAGGTTTGACAGCCCGTCGCTCACGGAAAAGAGCTGGTTCACCGGAACCATGGGCGTCCTGCTCGCCTGTGGCGGGTTCATCCTATTCGCTATCGTTGCCGCAGCGGCGTTTGCCGTGGTTGTCTTCATTGGTGGTGGATAGTCAGTTCGACCATGACCCTAGATAACAAGACGTGTCTCATTACGGGAGCGGGCAGCGGGATAGGGAGATCGACAGCCCTCCGCTTCGCCTCCGAGGGTGCGAATGTCTACCTCGTAGGGAGAACTCTTCCCAAGGTGGAGGCGGTCTGCGCGGAGATCACCGCGTCCGGGGGGAGAGCCGCGGCCTACGGAGTGGACGTGGTGGACCGAAATGGCGTATTTGGCGTCGTGGAGGAGATTGAGCGGGAACAAGGCGCCGTGGACGTATTGGTGAACAACGCAGGTCACAGTTCACCCCACCGCAGACTCCTATCAACTCCGCCGGAAGAGATCGCCTCGGTCATCAACTCCAACCTGATCGGCACGATCTACTGCACGCAGGCGGTGGTGCCCGCAATGCTGGAGCGTGACAGCGGCACGATCATCAACGTGTCATCACTTGCGGGAGTGACGCCGGGCCTGTTGGGCGGGATGATCTACTCGGCGGTCAAGGCGGCGGTCATCAACTTCACGGGACACCTGAACGAGGAGTTCAAGGGCACGAATATCCGGGCCAGCGTAGTCATCCCGGGCGAAATCACGACGCCGCTCTTGGACAAGCGCCCCGTCCCGCCGAGCAAGGACGCGCGCAGGACGATGGCGGGCCCGGAGGACGTGGCCGAGGCCATCGCTCTCATCGCCGGACTTCCACAGAACAGTTCCATCCCGGAGCTCGTGATCCGTCCGACCTATCAGCGCGACGTCTCGGCGGAAATGACCGACGCATGGGTATAAGGCGATGTCCGCGCATTGTCAATCGAATGAAGCTAGGGTAGACTTCACCACAGTCAACAAGAACCTTTAGAGGAGCCATTCCCTCAGATGCTAAGAAACATGGAGCTGTACAGAACGCGCATGCCAAAGTGGGGTGTTCTTGCAGTATCCTCACTCATTGCGCTCATTGCCGTCGTACTCGCCATGGGCAATTCGGCGGCACAAACGGACCAGCTGATCCTCAAGATCGCAAAAGAGTATGACGTTGCCATAGCCGGGGAGCAGAGAGACTGGTTCGGGTATAGCGTATCCGTGGGCGACATCAACAACGACGGACAGGCCGACCTTCTTGTAGGCGCTCCCGAATCGGACATCGACAGCCGGTTTCGGTCGGGGGCCGCATTCGGGTTCCTCGGTCCCATTGACGAAAATGTGACCGAGTCCTCCGGTGCCGACATCAAATTCAGGGGCTTTGACGTCACTGCGGGCATCGGGTCAGCAGTGCTGATCCAGGACGTAAACGGTGACAACATCGCAGACTTCCTCATCAGTTCGGAGGAAAAGGGGGTCGATGATACTCGGCACGAGTCCGGCCTGATCTACACGGTACTCGGCCCAATTGAACCTACAGGCGCGAGCGCCACAGAACTTAACGATCAGTCCGCCGACTTTCGAATTCTCGGGCCCCACAGAAACTACAACAGCGGGAAGGGTCTCGCGGCCGGAGACGTCAACAACGACGGCGTGGTAGACGTTGCCGTCGGTTCGCCCAGCGGCTACGGATCACGGAAGGGAGGCGTGGAAATCCTGCTTGGCCCGTTCGACGGGTCCGATATCGACCTTCGAGACGGGGGTGATGCAACGCTGCTCGGGTCCATCGGCACCATCGGAAGCACCCGAAACGGCGACGCCGCGGGCGCCTCAATCGCCATCGGAGACCTCAACAACGACGGGGTTGACGACATAGCCGTGAACTCCCGGAGCGCAGATGTCGGAGACCTTGAGAACGCTGGAGAGACTTACATAATCTTTGGCCCGTTGGACCCAGCAGAGTTGGAGAACCTGGCCTCACAGGACGAAGAGGGTGGCGTCCCAATCGAATCCATCGTGGACGTGATGCTGCAAGGCGAGGAAGTAAGGGACAATGCGTCAGAGAGTTCACTCGGTATCGGTGACCTCGACGGTGACGGTGTCAACGATCTCATAGTCGGCTCCATGCAGTCCGACGCATCGGGAAAACGGGCAGCCGGAAAAGTGTTCGTCATCAAAGGGCCGATCGGGTCCGGGACTTACAACCTTGAGGACAGTGCCGACGTGGTCATCGAAGGTGAAAACTCAGTTGACAGCCTCGGATCGGCTGTTGACGTGGGCGACCTCAATGGCGACGGTGTAGCCGACCTCGTGCTCGCCTCGAACTTCGCGGACCCAGAAGAGAGGGAGAACGCCGGCGTCACCTACATCATGTTCGGCAATATCTTTGAGCGAGAGCCTACGCCTGAGGAGTCCAATCTTCCACAGATCCTCATTGGGGTGGTCGTCGTTATCGTGGTGATTGTGGCCGCCGCAGGAGCAATTTGGTATCTCCGCCGCACGCGGCGTGGGTCGATGCCGATGTGAGCTGGACCATGCTTCCCTTAAACTCAGTGAAATGAATCGCGAATAGCCCAAGGAGCACGGCATGAACCGGGAGGAACTGAAGACGATGATCGGCGGGTGCATCGCCACGCTGCCGACACCTATGGACGACGATTTCAACCTCGACCTTGCGCGAACCACGGAAATCACGCAGTGGTGGGTCGAGCAAGGACTTGGGACTGGGACGTCCCCGCTCAAGACATCGGCGGCGATGGGCGAAGGGCCTGACCTGAGCGACGACGAGTGGCCGCATCTGCTTCGTACCGTCGTGCGGGCGGCCAACACCGACACCAAGGTGATCTGCGCTCTCAAGCCGAAGAACACCCTCCACACAATCGACGACGCGAAGCGCGCCCAGGACCTTGGAGCCATCGGCCTCCAAATCGACCTGCCGTTCATGCACCACAGCAACCAGGACGATCTCGTCCGCTTCTACTCGGACATATCCGCCGCCATTGAGATCGGCATCATGATCTACAACACGCACTGGTTCACCTCCGATCCGTCGGTGGAGGCCATGCGCGCCGAGACGATGCTGCGACTGAAGGACGCAGAGCACGTGGTCGCGCTCAAGTGGAGCGCTCCGGAGGGGACGGACATCGACTACGACGACATGACGAAGTTCGCCGACATTTTCAACGTTATCGACAACTCCGGTCAGCCCGTACGCTGCCACAAGAACGGAGGAAGGGGCTACATCAGCCCGTGGGTGGCGGCGTACCCGAAGCATGACCTCGGAGTATGGGACCTCCTAGAGGCGGGCAAGTACGACGAGGCACAGGCGGAGAAAGACCGCGTGGGCTCCATCATCGGGCCCTGGGGCGCGGAGACGGGCGCCAAGTCGGGGGGATACCGCCAGATGAAGGGCATCATGGCGGCGATGGGCAACCCCGTCGGACCGCCACGACCCCCTACCCTGCCTTGCTCCGAGGACGAGATCGCGGCAGCGCGAGATGTCGTGGCTGAGTTAGGTTGGAGCGTCGGCTAGAATGCCCAACTCCCCGGCTGCCTTCAGCCGCCTGACCCCGATACTTATCACTGACGACATGGACGCGACGATCGCGTTCTATCGCGATGTGCTCGGATTCAAGGTCACGGCCCAGATGCCGGACGAGAATCCCACGTGGTGCTTCCTCTTTCGGGACGATGCGGCCATCATGTTCACGACACCCGAAGAGCATGATCACGACCACGACGAGGACGGCGGGCACAGCCATGACCACGGCGAGGACGAAGATCACTCACACGACCATGAGCATGATCACAAACATCACGATTCTTCCGGGGCGAACCGCTTGTGGACGATGTACATCTACTCGGACGGCGTGGAGGAGCTCTGGGAGGAGCTCAAGGACGAGAAGAACGTAGCGTATCCCCTATACGACACTCACTACGGGATGCGGGAGTTTGGATTGCGCGACCGCGACGGCTACATGCTGAGCTTCGGCAAGGATATCTAACGCAGATGACCGAAGTCACCATTCGCGGCCCCGTTCCGGTCCTCTTCACCAACGACATGCAGCAGGCGATTGCGTACTACTGCGGAACGCTTGGGTTCACGCTGGCAAGCGCGATGCCCGATGACGATCCCACGTGGTGCTTCCTGAGACGAGACAAAGCGGCGATCATGCTGTTGGGTTCAGACAACCACGAGCACGACGACGGACACGAGCACGAGCACTCTGCCGCCCCTGCCGTGAGCTCACTCTACTTCTACCCTGAAAACGTAGACGCTCTATGGAACCAGCTAAAGGACGAGGTCGAGGTTGAAGTTCGGTTGCAGGACATGGACTACGGGATGCGGGAGTTTACGATCCGCGACCCCAACGGCTACGCGCTGAATTTCGGCGCTCCAATCAGCGATTGATACTCAAAGCAAATCAAAACGGAACGAAGAAGGGAAATCATGGACAGAGACGAACTGAGGAAATTGATACAGGGCACGGTGGTGACGACGCCGACGCCGATGGACAAGGACATGAAGGTCGATTACGCGCGCATCACCGATGTCACGCGCTGGTGGGTCGAGCAGGGGTTGGGGACGAACGTCGCGCCGCTGAAAGTGTGCGCGGCGGGAGGCGAGGGGCCTTCGCTCACGGACTCCGAGTGGGACCAGGTCATCAGGACGACAGTGAACGCGGCCGGGCCCGACGCCGTGATCATGTGCGCTATCAAAGCCAAGAGCACCTACCACACCATAGAGGACGCGAAGAAGGCGCAGGACCTCGGCATCGTGGGCCTGCAGATCGACTTGCCGTTCTTCAACCATCCGAACCAGGACGACTACGTGCGGTTTTTCACGGACATCTCGGATGCGATCGACATCGGGATCATGATCTATAACACGTTCTGGTGGGGATGCCCGGGCGTCACGCCGGAGACGATGCACCGCCTTCGTGACGCTGAGCACGTGGTCGCGCTGAAGTACAGCTCGCCGCCCGACCGTGACTACGACGAGATGCAGGAGTACTCCGAGCACTTCAACGTCATCAACAACGGCGGCAAGCCCGTGCGCTGTCACCAGCTTGGAGGACGTGGCTACATCACGTCGACCGCGACGGCGTATGCCCCGTTCGATCTCAACTTCTGGTCGCTGCTGGAGGCCAAGAAGTACGACGAGGCCCAGGCGGAGATGGACAGGGTGGACTCCAAGTTCAAGGACTGGCGCGTAAAGAACAAGGACCACTCCGGGGGGTACCAGCATCTCAAGGCATACATGAAGGTGGTGGGCATGGACTGCGGCGAGACGCGGGAGCCGTCCCACTGGCTTTCCGACGAACTGATGGACGAGCTAAGAGAGATATTCCACGAGATCGGGTGGCCGGTTAAGGGATAATCCATTTGGCAGATGGTGTCTCACAGACCATCCGAGGCCGTTAGTGGCGATTTCGTCGAACCCTGAACGGCTCGCCCTTCGACAAGCTCAGGGTGAAAGATGCCTTTGACGAGGAGGAGCAGTATGAATCGAGAGGAACTCAAGCAGATCATAAGAGGCGTTTCGGTCGCGGTGCCGACGCCGTTCGACAAGGACTACCGGGTCGACCTGGCTGCGGCGACCGACCTCACACAGTGGTGGGTCAGCCAGGGACTTGGGGCAAGCACGTCGATGATCAAGCTGTGCTCGGCGTGGGGGCAGGGGCCGGATATCTCCGACGACGAGTGGCCTCATCTGGTACGCACGGTGGTCAACGCGGGAGGCCCAGGCGTCAACGTGATGTGCGGCCTCAAGTCCAAGGACACCTTGCGCACCATCGAGGACGCCAAGATCGCCCAGGACATGGGGGCGAACAGCCTCCAGATCGAGCTTCCCTACAACCACGCGCCGAACCAGGACCAGTACGTCAAGCACTTCACGATGATCTCGGACGCCATCGACATCGGGATCATGATCTACAACACGTACTGGTTCGGCGTCTCGCCAATCGAGCCGGAGACGATGGAACGCCTCAAGGACGCGGAGCACGTGGCGGCGGTCAAGTGGAACTACCCCGATCCAGACGGATACGACAAGATGCGAGAGTTCTCGGACACCTTCAACGTCATCGACAACTCCGGCCAGCACGCGCGCTGCTTCAAGAACGGCGGCGCGGGCATCGTGAGCGCGTTCGCTCCGGCATATCCCGCCCACGACCTGAAGGTCGCCGAGCTCCTGGCCGAAGGCAAGTACGACGAGGCGGAAGCCATGACCGACACCGAAGACGCGGCGCTCGGCCCCGTGCGCGCGATGATATCTGCAAACGGCGGCGGATACCGCATGGCGAAGGGGATGATGGATATCGTCGGACACCCGACAGGGCCGCCACGCCTGCCCACCGAGCCCCTGAACGACGAGGAGATGGCGGCGCTCCGAGCGGCCATGGAGAAGCTCGGCTGGGTGTAGCAGGCATCCGATCAAGCGTTGGATTCCATCACTCAATCTTCAGCGAGACGCTGGGACCTTGATTAATAGTTCCGAGAATGGTACTATTTTCGTGCGGTCTCGGTCATGAGACGGTTTCGGGACTATCGTGGCGTCGAGGTACTGCTGAGTGATGCGGTGCTATTCGACCACATTCTCACGGACCACCCGGAGCCCGTCGATTATGTCAAAGAGATCGGAAGAGCGCTGGCAAACCCGGTGATACCGGCCTTTCCGGACCCGCGAAGGGCCAATGGACTACGGTACTACGGATGGGTCGAGGAGTTTGGAAAATACATTCGAGTGGCCGTCAAGGTGCTGGATGACGAGGCGTGGGTCTCGACAGCCTTCTTGACGGATAAGATTGTGTGAGGCGGGACGATGGAACACCGAAGAATCAGAGCTTGGTACGACGAAGAGAACGATACGCTCCACATTCGTTGGAAGGATGCCGTGGGCTACTACTCACCGACGAGTGACGACCGGGTGCTGGAACGCGTGTCTGAGGACGGCATCGAGTCGCTGGGAATGATGATTGAGGGCGTGCACTCCTTGACGCGAGAGGACAAGGCAGAGTTCGAGATCGGCATCGGTGCAACCGGCGACGTACAGAACCTGAGCGTGGAGATGGCGGCAGAACGGCTGGGGGTAACCCCGCGCTACATCCGTCGCCTGTGCAAAGAAGGAAGAGTACGTGGAGCGAAGCGTCTCGGGCACAGCTGGGTCATTCCCACGCCACTAGACATCGCCGAAGGGAGTCGAGGCAGGCCGGGCGTCGCCGCGATGGTCCACGCATTGAACGAACCGCGCGGGAAGTATAAAGCCTAGAGTCCGTCGGTGAGCGCGCTGAGCACCTCTGCGCGGCGCGACCGCTTGGAGGCTATGCGGTCGAAGGCGCGGGGGATGTCTGCCAGCAGGTCACGCGAGGAGTCGGCGGCGGCACGATAGAAGGCGATGATGGTCTCTTCGTTGGAGGCTAGGACGGCGACCACTTGGTCCGGCGAGTCCGGCAGATCGGTGAGCACCTCGTAGTCGTCGGTGTCTATCCCCTCGAAGGCGAACTGCGTGTCGAGCGCGTCGCTCACGACTCCGATGTATGCGCGGTCGATGCTGCCGGCGTTGCGCTTGTTCTCCCGGATCAGCGGCGCGAGGGCCGGCTGCCACTCAGGGTAACGATCCGAAACGCGCTCATAGAGGTCGCGGGTCTCGTCTTCGAGTTGCTTGGCGAACCGGACGGCTGCCGAGGCGGTGTTCAGCTTCACCTAGAGCCACCTCTGGACGACGACCTTGCCCTCGGTGAAGAAGCGGACAGCGTCCGGCCCCTGGCCGTGAAGCGTCCCAAAGAACGAGTCCTTCATGCCGCCGAAGGGGAAGAAGGCCATCGGCGCGGCGATACCGATGTTGACCCCGATGTTGCCGGCCTGTGTGTTGTACTGGAACTCGCGGGCGTTCCTGCCGCTCGTGGTGAAGATGCAGGCGGAGTTGCCGTAGGGGTTCGTGTGGATTGTGTCGATGGCCTCTTGCAACGTTCCGGCTCGGAGGACGGACATGACGGGGCCGAATATCTCCTCGCGTCCGACGGCCATGTCCGGCTCGACGTCCTCGAAGATCGACGGGTTCAAGAAGCACGTCTCCGGGTATTCGCCGACCAGGTCGAGCGAGCGGCCGTCCAGCCGGAGCCGGGCGCCGTCGTCGATGCCCTGATCGATGTAGCCCAGGACGCGGTCCTTGCCGTCGGGAGACTGCATGGGGCCCATCTGCACCGACTCGTCGAGGCCGTAGCCGACACGAATACGCTCCGTGGCGTGTGAAAGCTCGTCCATGAAGGAGTCGTGGAATGAATCGTCTCCGACGACGAGCAGGTTGGCCCCGGAGAGGCAACGCTGTCCGGCGTTGCCGTAGAAGGAGGTCAGAAGCGCCGGGATTGTGGGGCGGGTGTTGGCGTCGGGCATGACGACGACGTAGTTCTTTGCCCCGCCCTGCGCGATGGCACGCTTTCCGGCGGCTCCGGCACGCTTGTAGACCTCTCTGGCGACGGGAGTCGAGCCGACGAAGGCGACGCCTTCGATATCGGGGTGGTCGATGAGCGTGGTCGAGGCCTCGGTGCCGCCGTTGACGACCTGCCAGACACCGGGTGGGAAGTCGGCCTCATCGACGAGCTCGGCTATCTTGATCTGGCTGATGGGGTCTCTGGGCGAGGGCTTGACGATGACGCAGTTGCCGGTCGCGACGGCATAAGGCGCAAACCACAGCGGCACCATGAAGGGGAAGTTGAAGGGGGCGATTACGGCGAATGTACCCAGCGGCTGGCGGATGACGTACTCGTCGATGCCGCTGGCGATGTCTTCGAGGTTGTAGCCCATCATCATCGACGGGATGCCGGAGGCCACCTCCACCTGCTCGATGCCGCGCCTCGTCTCGCCGCGCGATTCGTCTATCGTCTTTCCGTGCTCCATCGTCTGGATGCGGCTGAGCTCCTCGAAGTTCTCCTCCATCAGTTCGCGGAGCCGGTGCAGGTAGCGGGCGCGGGTGACGGGAGGCGTGGAGCGCCACTCAGGGAAGGCCTCCTTCGCCTCCTCAATTGCCTCGTTCACCTCATCGTCCGTCGAGGTGGGGGCGTGAGCGATGACGCGCTGCCTCGCGGGGTCCATGATGTCGTGGTATTCCCCGGCGGACCTGAGCCACTCGCCGCCGACGTAGTTCCGGACGACGATTGGATCGGTGATCGGCTCTTGCAGGATGGTCATTGGGCCTCCGGGCAGGTGTATGATCGGAGGTCATTGTACTGGTTTGAGGTCACGGTGGACAGACAGGGGCAGGGGACGCAAGGCCGCCTGTAAGCCGAGTTCTGTCCCCCGCGTTCGATTGGTTTACACCCGAATGGGCTTCCTCCCGATGGAGCGTGGGGCGGCGACCATCTATCTAGCCCTCCCGTTGCCGAGAGGGTCGAGCGGCCAACCCGGGGACAGTCTGGGCATCTATAGTCCCTCTATTCGGCCTTGCACCGGATGGGGTTTGCCTTGCCCTCGATGTTGCCACCGAGGCGGTGAGCTCTTACCTCGCCATTGCACCCTTATCCCCCAATGAAGGGGGACGGTATGTTTTCTGTGGCACTTTCCGTCGGGTCACCCCGCCCCGCCGTTAGCGGGCATCCTGCCCAGTGGTGCTCGGACTTTCCTCCCCGACGGCGTCGGAGCGGCCGCCCAGCGACCTTGCGTCTCTATTGTACGCCGAATCCTCTATTTGATGCTGCGAAATGCGCGGCGCTTCACACCTCGACTTCGACCTTGTCGTCTTGGACGACGATTCTTCCGACGTGCTCCCAGAGGAAGTCCTTGCGGCGTTCTATGTCGAGTGAGGCCCAGTTGTCCAGTACACCTATCACGTCGGACGGTTCGTCGCTGCGCGTTTCGCTCTTTCTGGCGAGGTCGAGCGCCGCGAGGTACTCCCCCACTTCCCTGACTCCGATCTCGTTCTTGGCGGCCCGTCGCATAGCGCGCTTGAAGAGGCGTTCGGCGTTTTGGACGCGCTCACGGCGCAGGTTGGCGACCTCGCGCTTGCGATCCTCTTCGCCGTCGTCGGGCAGCACTCCGGCTGCCCTAGCCAACACGGTGTACTTTACCTGCGTGAGGGCCTCGCGTTCGAGACGGTCTTCCTTCCACGTATGGTAGTCGCAGGTGCTCTGGTTGTTCTTCGACTGGCACTGGTAGTAGCGGTATACGCCGGTGACTCGCCGGTTGTCGGTCTTGCGACGCCAACTCTGCCGGCGGGTCACGCCCATCATCTTGTTGCCGCAGTAGCCGCAGTAGACGAACCCTGAGAGCAGGAAGGGCTCGGGCTGAACGATTCTGCCGGTCGGCTTGCGGGACCGCAGGCGTTCGGCGGCCTCGTTGAACACTTCACGCGGTATGATCGCCTCGTGCATTCCAGGACGGCGGATGCCGAACCGCTCGTAGGTGCCGATGTACGACCGATTGCGGATGATGTCACGGATGCTTACGACGTTCCAGCTCCCACCTCGCCTGGTCTTGATTCCGCGCTGGTTCAGCTCCTGAGCGATGAGGCGGAACCCAAGCTCCTCCCGCGTGTAGAGGCGGAAGATCAGCTCGACGACCGAGGCCTCATCAGGCACGATTTCGAGATTTCCGTTCTCCCCTGCCCGGTACCCGTACAGGACCCTTCCGAGCACGTTCCCCTCTAGGGCCCGCGCCTCCATAGCCTCTTTGATCTTGCGCGACCTCGTGACCGAGACACCGGCAATGCCCTGGGTATTGAAGGTGTTCTGGAAGGGATCGGGGTACTCGCCGTCCCAACACCTGACCTCCGCACTGAGGCGATCGAGCTCTACGATTGACCGCGCTATGGACTCGAGGTCTCCGCCCAGATGGGAGGCGTCCGGCACCGTAACCAGGAAGCTGCTGCCCGACGACTCAAGGAATTCGGCCATTCGCCGGAAGGCGGAGTCGGCGGTACCGACGCAGGGACCCTCCGTGAAGAACACCTGGTATGGCTGGTGCATTTCGTACGTGCAATAGCGCTTGAAGTCGTGCTCCATCGACGCCAGGGCATCGGGCGTCGGGTCGGGCAATCGAAAGTATGCGATGGCTCTCATTTCGCCGACCTCACGGGAGATAGAGTATGCGGTGACAGGAGCTGCACTGCATCGGGTCGGTGGCGGAGCGGATGCGCTGCTGTTCCGAGGTGCTGAGCGTCATCCTGCACCCGGAGCACATGCCGCGCTCCACCTTCGCAATGGCAGTGCCGCCCCTGCTCGATCTCAAGGTCTCGTACCGGTGGAGGGAAGGAGCGGAAATGGCGTCCCATGTGCTGTCGCGCCGGGGCGTCAGTTCATCGAGCAAGGCTCGCGCTTCCTCCACTTTCGCAGTCAATGCCGCGACCGCCGCGCTCCGCTGTTCTTCCAGGCGCTTGACTATCTCCCGGCCCTTGGCCAGCGTGTCATCCACCTCGTCGGCCTGGACCATGACCTCGAGGAGGCGGTCTTCGTTCTCGGCGATGTCACGCTCCGTAGTGGCGCGCTCTTCCTCAGCCGCCTCCATTTCCTTTACGCTCTTGATCGCGCCGCTGTACATACGCTCTTGCGTGCGGGCAAGTCGCGTCTGGAGGTCCTCTATGGCGCGGTCGATCGACCTGCGGTTAGCGGCGATCCGTTCCGCGTGACTCTCCAAGACGGCGACTCTTCTCTTCCCCTCGGCCACGACCGAATCGTCCGCCAACTGCGACTCCAGGTCGGCGAGCGTTTCCGTCAACTCGTCGATCCGAAGGTCGAGTTCTTGGAGTTCGTATAGTTGTCGAAGCTCGGTCATGGAGCAGAAGCCTAGCGGAAGCGCACCGTCACAGGCATGTTGCGGTTCGTCCCGACGTGATATTTGTAGTATATCGCGGACGTGGGGAATTGCCTATCGGAGAGCACGTCTCACTGACCGGCAATCCACGCATTCGTTAGCAATTGTCCATGCCGGTTGCCACCGGCGCCATGGAAGATGAAAATGGCAGTAGGCGTGATACGCGAATCGCCCCTGCGTGAGATTGGCCGAGGGTTATTTTCAGAGGCATGACAGGCTGTGCGGGTACGCTTGGGAGAGGTGAGGGGCCGTCAAACCGATAAATTCCCGATATCTGTCCCATTTTGTTCCATTCTGTTTCATTCTGTTCGTTATTGTAAAGTTCATGGCTTTGCCGAGTCACATGGCACAGGGTAAAACGGGGAAGCGCATGGACATGCGTCTCCGTGGGTTTTCTCTGTTATATATGTGCCATTTGGTGCCATTTTGCGCCGTTTCCTTGTTATAGGGAGTGCGGACGGTGGGCAGACGTATATGGATAGTGTGGTACATACGTTCTTCTCTGTCAAATAAGGAGATGCTCTTCTTATGAGTGAGGGTTGCCGGGGGCTGTTTTCAGAGGAATCGCTCATGTCGGTTGTCACAGACTCCCATAAGTATGAAAATGGGCGCGGAGCGGAGGACGGGTTGGCCTGGGCCTATTTTCATACCAATCCGTTAGAATACTATCGACGGGGGTATGTGAGGAATGCGGGATAATCAACACGGTGGCGGCTAGGTAGTGATGATTCACACGAGGCCAAAAACGAAGATCGTTTGCACCCTGGGGCCTTCCACGTCATCGGCGAGGCGGATTCGGAGCCTCGTCGAGGAGGGCATGAGCGTGGCCCGCCTCAATATGTCGCACGGGACGCCGGAGGAGCATGCCGAGAAGATCAGGCTGATCCGCGCGGCATCGGCGGAGACCGGCATCCCCGTCGCCGTCATGATCGACGTTCCCGGGCCCAAGTACCGCACGGGACCGTTGGGAGACGGCGCGCTGAACCTTGAATCGGGCCAGGACATCACCCTGACCAGCAGGGACATTATCGGCGACCGGGATACCGTGTCGGTCTCACCACCGGGCATCCATCGTGACGCGAGACTCGACTCGCCCCTCCTGCTGGACGACGGGATGATGGAGTTGGCGGTACACAGCGTGGAGGGACTGGACGTTCACTGTAGGGTCGTTCGAGGGGGCCGACTGACGGAGAAGCGCGGCGTTACCGTGCCCGGCAGAGACCCATCTCTGGCCTTTCCCAGCGAGCAGGCCAAGGCCGCGCTGAAATTCGCCGCCGAGCAGCGGGCCGACTTCGTTGCCCTGTCGATGGTGTCATCCGGGGAAAACGTGGACACCGCCCGCGCCTTGCTGCAAGAACACGGGCATGAGCCGTTCGTGGTCTCGAAGATCGAGCTTTCAGGGGGAGTCAGGAATTTTCCTGAAATCCTCGAAGCGAGCGACGGGATCATGGTAGCGCGCGGCGACATGGGCGTGGAACTGCCTCTCGCCGAGGTGCCGATGATCCAGAAGAAGCTGATCCAACAGTGCAACGAGCGCGGCAAGCCCGCCATCACGGCGACACAGATGTTGGAGTCGATGGTGAGGTCGCCGGTGCCCACCCGCGCGGAGGTCACCGACATCGCCAATGCCATTTTCGATGGCACGGACGCCATCATGCTGTCAGGTGAGACCGCCACCGGAGAGCACCCGGTGGAGGCGGTCCGGTTCATGGCCGAGGCGGCGATGTTCGCTGAGGCCTACCTGCCCTACGATCAGATGCTCGAAGCTCGACGGGGACATGCCGAGAGTAAGATCGACGACGCGATCGCCTATAACGCCTGTCACACCGCGCAGCAATTGGGTTCGAGGCTCATCGTCGCTTTCACGGAATCGGGCGCGACGGCTGCGCGTGTCTCCAAGTACCGCCCGCAGGCGCACATCATAGCGCTGACATCGACCGAGCAGGTCCAGCGAAGGCTCCTGCTGACGTGGGGAGCGACTCCGTTCGTGGTTGCCTCGTTCGACCACGTTGACGGCTTCTTCGAGTTGGCCGAGCAGTACGCGAAGGAATCGGCGGGCCTCAGGGATGGGCAACAAGTCGTGTTGGTAGCCGGGCTGCCGATAGGCGTTTCAGGCGGGACGAACCTTCTGCGGGTACTGTCGGTGAACTGAATGAGCGGGTCTCAAACGAACCCGTGTCGTCCTGAGCCTGTCGAAGGGTCGAGGCGCCGTTCATGGTTCGACAAGCTCACCACGAACGGTTTCAGTTAGTCGCTTACACCCTACTCAGCTACGGCGGACTACCACGTAGTCGATGAGAGCCTCAAGGGAGTCGCGGGAGCGGTTCTTCGGAAGTTTGCTGATGGAGTCGCGCGCGGACTGGCAGAATTCTTCGGCGACGGCGTAGGAGTCGGCGATGACCTTTTCGTCGCCGATCAGTTCCATGGCGGACTCCAGCAGGCCCCCATCCGACGGGTCGGCGAAGTAGTCGCGGATCGCGGTCGAATCGGGCCATCGCTCCAGGGCCAGGATCATCGGAAGAGTCAGGACGCCGTGCCGGAGGTCGTTGCCGACGGGCTTTCCGATCTCGTCGGTCAGGCCTTCTACGTCCAGGATGTCGTCGACGATCTGGAAGGCCATGCCGAGCGAGTAGCCGTAGTCCCGCAGTAGTTTAACGGTAGGCTCTGCGGCATCGCTGAGGACGGCGCCGGACTCGGTAGCGGTAGTGAAGAGCGAGGCGGTCTTTTCGTAGATGCGGGTGAAATACTGTTCGCGGGATTGGCCGGCGTCGTACCTGACGACCATCTCCTCCATTTCGCCGCTGGACAGCTCCTTGATCGTCTCGGCGAACCGGCGAATGACCCGGATGTTGCCGGTATCGCACACGTAGGTCGCAGAAGTGGCGAACAGGTAGTCTCCGAGCACAACGGCCGCGTTGCCGCCCCAGACCTTGCTGATGGTGGCACGTCCGCGTCGCACCTCGGACTGGTCGACGGTATCGTCGTGGATCAGCGAAGCGATGTGAAGAAGCTCGACGGCGGTGGCCATGGTCTCGGCGCGCACCCCGTCGTTCGGATTGAAGCCGGCGGCGAGCAGCGTCAGGGTTGGGCGAATGCGCTTGCCCTTCGTCTCCAGCGCGTGGTCGAGCAGCTGCGCGAGAAACGGTGACTTGTGGTTGACCATGTCGCGCAGGGAGGTCTTGACGCGTTCGAGGCCCTGCACGACCGGGGAGTGTATGTACGCTAGCGCGTCAGTCGGTGAATCGAAGCCGTTCACGATTGGCTGATCACCTCTGCCGGCCCAAACGTTCAGTTTCCTGCTCGGCGATGGCCTCGTCCAGCTTGCGGAAGAGGGGCGTCGGCTTCTCCAAGCTCCGGCCGGAACTGAGATCGGTGGGAGACCAGTCCCATCCGTCGTCGACCACGGAGCCCTCAAACCCCAACATGGCGTGCAGCTTCTCGCAACTGAACGGCAGGTACGGATACAACGCCTTCTTCAGGCAGTTGATGACCGTCATGGCCGTCCAGAGCGTGGTGGCGGTCACGATCCTGTCGGTCTTGGCCGTCTGCCATGGGGCCTTCCGGTCGAGGTAGCGATTGGCGGCCTGAGCCAGAGCCATAGCGCCCTCCATCAGCGCGGCACGGAACTTGCACAGGGCGAGGTTCTCCCCGACCTCCCGGAAGCGGCGCTCGGCCTCATCGAGCAGCGCCTGCGACTCGTCATCGAGCTGACCCGGCGTCGGCACGACGCCGTCGAAGTTGCGGTAGGACATGGTGAGGACGCGATGCACGAGGTTTCCGAACGTCGCGACGAGCTCGTCGTTGTTTCGCCTGACGTACTCGGTCCATGAGAAGTCGGAGTCGCTCGTTTCCGGCATTCCCGCGGCGATGACGTACCGCAGCGGATCGGGGTCGTACCGGTCGAGATAGTCGGGCAGCCAGACGGCCCAGGAGCGGCTCGTGGAGAGCTTCATGCCCTCTAGGTTCATGTACTCGTTGGCGGGAACGTCGTACGGCAGGTTCAGTCCGCCGTAGCCGAGGAGCATGGCGGGCCAGATGACGGTGTGGAAGGGGATGTTGTCTTTGCCCATGAAGTAGTAGGACTTGGCGTCGTCCTGCTGCCAGAAGTCCTTCCACCGGTCGGGTTCCCCGCGCCGGAAGGCCCATTCCTTCGAGGCGGAGAGGTAGCCGATCACGGCCTCGAACCACACGTAGATGCGCTTGCCGTCGTAGCCGTCGAGCGGGACGGGAATCCCCCACTCAATGTCGCGGGTGATGGGGCGGTCCTGCAGGCCGCCTTCGAGGTAGCCTATGGAAAAATTCTTGACGTTGGGACGCCAGTGGGCCTGCGGGCGTATCCAGTCGAGCAACTCGTCCTCGAACGCGGTGAGCTTGAGGAAGAAGTGCTCCGTCTCCTTGAAGATTGGGGTGTCGCCGCTGAGTCGGCTGCGGATGTCGATGAGCTCCTGCGCGTCGAGGGTGCGACCGCAGTTGTCGCACTGGTCGCCGCGCGCGCCGTCGAAATCGCAGTGAGGGCAGGTCCCCTCGACGTACCTGTCCGCCAGGAAGCGACCGTCCGCCTCGCTGTAGGGCTGGAGCATCGTCTTGGTGTAGAGGAAGCCGTTCTCGTAGAGCCTGCTGAAGATGTCCTGAGCGACCTCGGTGTGGTTCTCGGTGTGCGTGGAGGTGAACAGGTCGAAGCTGATACCGAGCCGCTCCCAGCAGTCGAGGAACTCGGCGTGGTAGTGCTCGAACACCTCCTCGGGAGTGATGCCGCGCTTCTCCGCTTCGAGGGTCACGGGCGTGCCGTGCGAATCGCTGCCGGAGACCATGAGGACCTCGTTGCCCTTCATCCGGTGGTATCGGGCGAAGATGTCGGCGGGGACGTACGCGCCCGCGGACTGGCCGATGTGTATGGAGCCGTTGGCGTACGGCCAAGCCACGGCAACGAGGATGCGTTCGGACATTAGACACTCAGGAGGATGAACTGGATAAATGGTACCACAACCGCCCCTTCCACTCCCCTATTTCGCGGAGTTCGAGCAGCCGACATCAGGCGCCCTAACGCGACTCGCCTTCCTTCATCTCCAGCCAGAGGCGGTACAGGTCGTTCTTCGAGAGCCCGGTTGTGGATGCCGCCGCGATGGCGTCCTTGGACTTGCTTCCGCGCGCGGACTCGTAGCGCAGAATGTCCCGCGCCCGCTCGATGAGGGCGTCGTTGGGTTCGCGAGAAACATCCGCGCCCCGGACGATGAGCGTGAACTCACCTCTGGGTTCCACGAAGTGTTCAAGCGCGTCCGTGACCGTGCCTCGGAATACCTCCTCGTGCAGTTTGGTCAGCTCGCGGCACACGACGACCTGCCGGTCGCCGAGTGTTTCGTAAATGCCGGTCAGTGTCTCGGTGAGACGATGCGGCGCTTCGAAGGCGATCCATGCTCGCGTGTCTTCGACGAGGGACTCGAACAGCTTGCGTCTTGGCCTGCCGCGTCGTGGGAGGAAGCCGAGGTAGATGAACTGATCGGTCTCGATGCCGGCCACGCTCAGGGCCGCGGTCAAGGCCGAGGGGCCCGGAATCGGAACGACCGTGTGGCCGGCGTTATCCGCCGCGACAGCCAACTCCGTGCCGGGATCGCTGATGGCGGGCGTTCCGGCGTCGGAGACGAGGGCGACGTCACCTTGCGAAAGGGCTTCCAAGAGCACGGGCAGTTTCGACACGCGGTTGTGGTCGTGATAGCTGGTGCAGGGCGTGTCTATATCGTAGTGAGAAAGGAGCCATCGCGTCGTGCGGGTGTCTTCGGCGGCGATGAGGGAGACCTCGCCGAGCACACGGAGGGCGCGCAGGGTGATGTCCCTCAGATTGCCGATTGGAGTTGCTACGATGTACAGCGTTGACACGATAACGTCCTTCGGCATACGGTTCCATTCACAGCGCTATTCGCCCGGGAGCATTACATGACCGACCTGATAATCGACCACGTGTTGATAGCCGTCCGTGACCTTGACGCCGCTAAGGATACCTTCGAGCGGCTGGGATTCAAAGTGACGCCGGAGGGCCGGCATCCCGGTCGCGGAACGAGCAACCGTCTCGTGGTGTTCGGGGGAGAGTACCTTGAACTGATATCCGTGCACGACCCGGAGGGGGACCTCTTTCGCCCGAATCTTCCGTCATTCCTCGATGAGCGCGAGGGGCTGTTCATCTTTTCGATGGGGACATCGGACGTGTATGAGAGCGCGCGGAGCGTTCGGGAGGCGGGAGTGGTGATAACGGACCCTGTGAAGGGTTCGCGACAGGCGGCGGACGGAACGACGGCCTACTCGTGGACGCAGGCGGAGATCCACCCGGAGGCAATGCCGGGAAGCCAGACGTTCTTCATCCAGCACGATCACACGATCGAAGAGCGGTACACGGAGCCGCCCGACCCGACGAATCATCCGAACGGGGTGATTGGAATATCGTCGCTTTCGCTGGCGGTCAAGGACGCCGATGGCGCGGCGCGGCGGTGGACGGATGTCTTCGGGCTGGAACGAGTGTCGGAGGAGGCCGGGTGCGTTCGGCTGCGATTCGACAACGCCTCCCTGGACTTCTGCGCGCCGAATGGGGACGACGCGCTGGCGGCTTTCATCGAGACTTGGGGCGAAGGGCCGTACCGGATCGCGTTCACCTGCAAAGACCTCGACGCTACGGAAGCGCTGCTCATGGGGAACGGTGTTGCAGGCGTGGAACGCTGCGGAGACAGCCTGAGTGTTTCGCCGGAATCGGCGCAGGGCGTGCGGATGTCTTTCGTGCAGGCGTAGGGCCTATTTGCGGAAAATGACGTTGCCGTCTCGCCGCCAGTTCTTGGCAAGCTGAGGCATTGCGTCCAAGAGGCGTTGGAGGTTCTTGTACTCCGACTCGCTGAGCTTGGAGGCGCCGAGCACCTTGGCGGCCTCGCCTGCGGCGACCGCTCCTGGCATGGAGTTTCCGCGAGAGGGCGCGCGCTTCGACCATTCCGCATCGATTCTCGACGCGACCGACGGATTTCTCTGAGAGCCGCCGTCCTGACCGCCTCGACGCAGATCTATGACGACATCGCCCTGCCCCTGGCCGGACGGGCGTGTCACCCTCACTTCCGATGAGTCCTCGAGAAAAGCCGTGAAGCTGTTGAAGCCCCGGTCGCGAAAGTCGAAGCCGGGATCGAGTCGCTGCATCGTCGCGTGAAGGCGGCTCCCGGTCACCTTGCCCTCGGCATCCATGCTCGCCCGGACGGCGCGGATCAAGAGGCTGCGTCGCGGTCGCTCCTTCGGTCGGGGTTTGCTCTCGCCGCCGCTTTCCTCGTGCTTGTCGAGGTAATAGTAGCGGTCGCAGGCCTTGACGAGTGTGGCCGACGTGGCCTTCTGGCGTCCGGCGCCGATGACCATCTTGCCGGAAGAGCGGAGCTTGTTGACGAGCGGCAGAAAGTCGGCGTCGCCGGACACGATGACGAACGTATCCACCGGCGAGGCGTGCAGCAGGTCGATAGCGTCGATCGCGAGCCGGATGTCGCTGGCATTCTTCCCGAAACTCGACGCCTGAAAGACATGCACCGGCTCGATGCCGAACTCCAGCAACTGGTCGCGCACATTGCCACCCTTCGACCAGTCGGAGTACGCCCGACGTATGAGTATTCGCCCCAAGTTGGAGATCCGGTCGAACAGCCACTCGACCGATCCCACGCTGACGTTTTCGTCGTCGATCAGCACGGCGACCTGACGGTCGCCTGATGACTGACTCATTACCACAGCTACCTCACCCCCTGTTCGACGGCCATATCCTGGCCGGAC
This sequence comes from Dehalococcoidia bacterium, assembly GCA_963665745.1. Lineage (GTDB taxonomy): Bacteria > Chloroflexota > Dehalococcoidia > Lucifugimonadales > VXLM01 > VXLM01. The sequence continues at coordinate 501,444 of OY762443.1, forward strand.
ACCACCTCGTTCTCAGGTAAGCCTACAATAAGGTCGTTGCGAAATTCGAGCATTCTGGGGTGCAGCAGATGGGCTGCCAACTCATCCGGAAGGGCGGCGGTACGCTCGGCGACACGACACGGTAGTGTAATCAACGAGTCCCTACCCTATTCCCAGCCCTCGGAGGTGCGTGCCTCCCAAGACGTGCATGTGCAGGTGCGGGACCTCCTGACCGCCTTCCTCGCCCTGGTTGATGATGAGCCGATAGCCGCTCTCGGCTATGCCTTCGATCTTTACCGCCTCCTTTGCTGCGCAGAACATGGCCGGAACTATCGAGAGGTCATCGGCATCAAGCTCGGTGATCTTCTCAACGTGGACCGTTGGGATGACGAGCAGGTGGACCGGGGCACGGGGCGCGATGTCCCTGATGACGAATGTATCGTTGTCGCGGTACACGAAATCGCCCGGTATGTCTCCGGCATTGATTTTGCAGAATATGCAGTTGCTACCCATGTTTCTCTCTCTAACAGCCACCGATCAACGACCCACAAAGTGTATGAATGGTTCCAACACAATCATCGGCAGCATTGTTATTGCTATGATCAGGGTCACGCGATTGTACGAAATCCGACCGAAAGCAATGTGGGTTGATAGCGTCATGGCTGCGAACATCCATCCGGTGGTCAAGAACAGGACGAGCCACCACAGGGGATCGGGCAGTCTGATTAATTCGGGCGCTAGGAATATCTGAAAAACCCGGGGCGCCATGGCGAAGCCGATTCCTCGCGCTATGGGGGCGAAAGCTGCCGGGGGCATGTCTTTTGTGCTGAAGAACGTGGTTCCCAACCAATAGATTATGAACGCGGCAACGATCCACCATACGATAAACCCTATAGGTATGAGGATGGTGGTCAGTAATTCGCCGGGAGCTCGGTGGGCTACCGCAAGGGATGAAATGTAGACTACAACGGTAACCTGATAGATGGCCCTGGGATCCGCGTGTATCTCGGCGAAGGTCTGAGGATCGAGCCTCAGCACGCCGAGGACTCGCCTATAGACGGTCTTTATTTCGTCCCATATCAGCACGCCGCGAACTCGGTGTCCCGATCTGCGGAGCGCGGCTTGGTCGCTATCGCCACTTCAGCAACTCGATGCGAGAGCCCTCCGGGGCCTTGATGAAGGCGATTATGGGGCCTCCGGGAACATCAACCGGCCCTTCCATGAGCTCAGCGCCGAGGCCTCTCAGACGATCTATCTCGCCCGCCACGTCGTCGACCGCTATGCCGAAATGCTCAAGCCCATAGTGCGCGCCGGCGTCGCTCGGCCCCATCTTCTCCTCGTTCCGAGCGCCGGAGATGTTCACGACCACGCCGTCTTCGGTCTCGCACCGTATGAACCGATCACCCCACGGACGCACCGCGTCGCTCGTGATCTTGAAGTTGAATGCCTTGACGTACCAGTCGGCAGCCACGCCGGGATCGGTCGACTTCAGATGTACGTGATCAAACGAATAGCCCATAGCTGAGAGGTCCTCCTCCGTCACAACCTTGTTACTCGCGTTCAGCCTATGGGATACACCTTTGAGTGTCAAGCAGATGGGCTGGCGCGGAGCACGCCGATGCTCCCTTTACGCGTGGCATTTGGGCATGTACGCTTGGGGCGGATTCCAACTACTGGAGAGGGCAATGAAGACCTACCGAGCCGCGCTGGTCGGATGCAGTCGGATGGGGGCGTTCATCGACAACGAGCAGCGAGGGGCGTCGCGTTTCCGCCAGCCGTACTCCCATGCGGCGGGGTACGAGGCGTGCGAGCGGACCGAACTCGTCGCGTGCTCAGACCTTCGGCCAGAGGTGCTGGAACAGGCGGGAAAGCGATACGGCGTGCCGTCCGAGAGACTCTACACCGACTACCGGGAGATGATCGACAGGGAGCAGCCCGACATCGTCAGCGTGGCGACACAGCCGGAGCAACGGGCGGAGATCGTCGTCTACGCTGCCGAACACGGGGCGAAGGCCGTCTACGCGGAGAAGGCCATGGCGGCGTCCATGAGCGACGCGCGGGCGATGGTGGAGGCGGTAGAGCGGAACAACGTGGCGTTCAACCTGGGCACGAATCGGCGGTGGGAGATCGCCTACGACAAGATGAAGGAGCTCATCGACGACGGGAGCATCGGCGACCTGAGGTCGATCATCTTGTATAACAACGGTCATCTCTTCAACGCGGCGAGTCACTCGCTCGATCTCGCGCTCAGGCTGAGCGGTGATGTCCCCGCACGCTGGGTGCAGGGCAATCTGGCCGTGCCCGACTCAGTATTCGACGGCGACACTCTCACTGAAGACCCGCCAGGAGAGGGCATCGTCAAGCTGGAGAACGGAGTAACGATATACGCCCTCCTGAGCAGTCAGAGCGGTGAGGGCGAGGCGGTTGGAACGCGCGGACGGATCAGGTCGATCAGGGATGGGCGCGAATGGGACTTTCGGATTGCCGATCCTGCGGACCCTGACCCAAGATCGCTTACATATCGTCGAGCGTTCCCGGACTTTCCGCAGCGGAGCTCGACGCTCAGGCTGATCGAGGACATCGTCCATTCGCTCGATACGGGGGAGCCCACGAGGGGTGGCGTTCGGGTCGCCTACGCGAGCACGGAGCTTATCTTCGGGTTCATCGAGTCGCACCGGCGCGGGGGTGTGCGGGTGCCGATCCCGCTAGAGGACTCGAACACGCGCATGGACAGAAACAACCCGGCACGGCAGCCGTTGTTCTCTCCGCGAGAGGGCTAGGCGTTTCTCGCTGCGGATTTGACGGCCTCGGCAAAGGCGCGAATCTTGGCGTGGTCTTTCACGCCGTTGGTCTCGACGCCGGAGGAGACATCGACCATCCAGGGGTCCACCTGTCGGATGGCGGTCGCGACATTGTCGGGGGTGAGGCCGCCGGCGAGGACTACGTCGTAGTTCTCGGATAGGCGAGCAGCGACGTCCCAGTCAAAGGCGTGGCCGGTTCCTCCAAAAGCGCCTTCCTTGTAGGAATCGAGTTGGGGGATGTTGCCACGTGAAACGACTTCTCTTATCTGGGCAAGTGCGGCGTCAACGGTCTCCTGCCGTGAACCGAGAGTCTTCACTTTCGTCTGCCTGATGACTTTCGCCCGGACCCGTTCCCAGTAGTCGGGAGTTTCCGAACCGCACAACTGCGCGTAATCGAGGCCGCACGCCTCGATGATGTGGTTCACTTCGTCGATGTCCTGATCGGCGAACAGTCCCACGAGACCGGGACGGTTCTGTCCCAACTCTTCCGCCACACGGGGAATGATTGCCTTTCCCTGTTCTAGCGTTAGCTGCCGACGGACTCCGTGCACGAAGGCGAATCCAAGCAAGGAGGCTCCGGCGTCGGCGGATACGAGGGCCGAGTCGATATCGCGCAGGCCGCAAATCTTGAAGCGGGTCATGCCAGCTCTCGGAGCTTCGCGCCGGGATCGCCGGAGGTGACCAGGGCCTCTCCGATGAGGGCAGCATGAGCGCCCGCGTCACGGACACGGCGGACGTGGTCGGGGGTGTTGATGCCGCTCTCGCTGACGACAGTCTTGTCCGGCGGGATGGACGGCGCGAGGCGCTCGGTCGTCTCGATCTCGGTCTTGAAGGTGCGAAGGTCGCGGTTGTTGATGCCGATAATCTCCGCCCCTATTTCGAGCGCGGTGTCGAGCTCTTGCTCATCGTGCACCTCGACGAGACACTGCATTCTCAGGTCGCGGGAGAGGGCCTGCAGGCTGCGAAGGTCGTCCACTTCGAGCATAGCGACGATAAGGAGGATGAGGTCGGCGCCGTAGGCACGAGCCTCGTAGACCTGGTAGGGATCGAAGATGAACTCCTTGCGGAGGACGGGAACCCCGTCGAGATAGGCTATATTCCGGGCTGTCTCCAGGTGGTCGATGCTTCCCTGGAAGTGGTCGACGTTGGTGAGTACCGAGATCGCCGACGCGCCGTTCTTGACGTACGTTGTGGCAAGTGCGGCGGCATCGAAGTTGGGCATGAGGAGGCCCTTTGCCGGGGAGGCCTTCTTTATTTCGGCGATGATCGCCACGCGCTCGCCGCGCAACGTCGCTCTTGCATCGAGAGGGGACGTCTGGGACTCGATGCGCCTCTTCAGGTTGGCGAGCGGCATCTCGGCCTTGAGGCGCTCGACCTCTCGGCGCTTCACGTCGACGATGCGTGTCAGGACGCTGGGGACATCGAGCTTGGAGGTCATGGTCATTCGAGTGTTTGGCTCAGGTTGATGAAGGCGTCGAGCTTAGCCTGGGCCATGCCACTGTCGATCGACTCGGATGCAACCTTGACGCCCTGCTTCAGGTTTCTTACCCGATCGACGGCCAGCAGTCCTGCCGCGGCGTTCACGACGACGACGTTTCGCGTGGGGCCAGCAGCGCCGATCAGCACGTCCCGGAGCACCCTTGCGCTCTCGGCCGCGCTGCTCACTCGCAGTTCGCCGCTGTGCACCTTGTCGAACCCCAGGTCGGTGGGGGTGACGGTGTAAGACTCGACTTTGCCATCCTTCAACTCCCAGACCTGGCTCTCGCCACTGAGGGTCATCTCGTCGAGTCCGTCGGCGCCGTGAACGACGAGCGAGTGTTCGGAGCCGAGAATTCCCAACACGTGGGCCATCTTCTCGCCCAATTCGGGGTTGGCGACGCCGATAAGCTGCGACCTGGCTCCGGCGGGATTCGTCAGGGGGCCGAGTACGTTGAAGACGGTGCGTATCCCTATTTCGCGCCGAGGCCCGGCGGCGAACCTCATGGATGGATGGAAGACCTGGGCGAACATGAACCCGATGCCGACCAATTCGAGGCAGGTCTTGACCCCTTCGGGGCTGAGGTCGATCTTGACGCCGAGCGCTTCCAGAACGTCGGCGCTGCCCGTGGCCCCGGACATCGCGCGGTTGCCGTGCTTGGCGACTCGCACGCCCGCACCCGCGATGACGAACGCGGCGGTGGTGGAGATGTTGAACGTGTTTGAGGCGTCTCCGCCGGTTCCGGCCGTATCGACCAGGGGGCCTTCCACTTCGACGTGCAGGGAAGACTCGCGCATGACCTGGGCCATGCCCGCGATCTCTTCGGGGGTCTCTCCCTTCATTCGGAGGGCGGTCACGAGGGAGCCGATCTGGGCTTCTGTGGCCTCACCGGCCATGATCTGTCTCATGGCGTCGGCAGCCGTCTCCTGCGTCAGCGAGCAGCCCGAAACGAGTTTATCGATTGCTTCCTGAATCACTGCCTTACCCCTCCATTCTTCAATCGCCGTAGATGATCTTCTCGGGCCTGATGTCGTTCAGGCGTGATCGACATTTTTCTTTCACTGATCGAGGAAGTTTCTCAGCAGGTCCTTGCCCACTTTGGTCATGATCGACTCCGGGTGGAACTGGATGCCCTCGATAGGCAGCGTCGTATGCCGTACCCCCATGATAACACCCTTATCCGTCCACGCCGTCACTTTAAGGTCGGACGGGACATCGTCCGGGTGGATTGCGAGCGAGTGGTACCTGATCGCCTCGAAGGGATTCGGAAGCCCGGCAAACACCCCCTCGCCGTCGTGGTGGATCATGGAAGTCTTGCCGTGCATGATCTCGCCGGCATAGCCGACCGTGCCGCCGAAGGAGTACCCGATGCACTGGTGACCGAGGCACACACCGAGCGTTGGGACGGTCTGGCCGAAGTGGCGCACCACGTCGTTCGAGATACCGGCCTGCTCGGGCGTGCAGGGGCCGGGCGATATGACGATCTTCTCGGGGGCCATCGCGTCGATGTCCTCTATCGTCGTCTGGTCGTTGCGCTCGACGCGCACGTCCGCGCCAAGCTCGGAGAGGTACTGGTACAGGTTGTAGGTGAAGCTGTCGTAGTTGTCGATGAGTAGAATCATGGTCGGTCAGCCTCCCTGCTCCGCGCGCTCGATGGCCCGGAGCACGGCGGAAGCCTTGTGGATGGTCTCCTCGTACTCGGTCTTCGGCACGCTGTCGAATACAATGCCGCCGCCGGCCTGCACGTGCGCGACTCCGTCCTTGATGACCATCGTCCTGATGGTGATCGCCGTGTCCATGTTGCCGTTGAGGTCGAAGTAGCCGACCGCGCCGCCGTAGGGGCCACGCCTGTCGGACTCCATCTCGGCGATGATCTCCATCGCGCGGATCTTCGGCGCGCCCGACAGCGTCCCGGCGGGGAAGCACGAGCGAAGGGCGTCGTAGGCCGTCTTGTCTTCGCGGAGCTCGCCCTGGACGTAGGAGACGATGTGCATGACGTGGGAGTACCGCTCGACGATCATCAGCTCGGTGACGCCGACCGTGCCGGACTTGCAGACGCGACCGAGGTCGTTGCGACCGAGATCCACCAGCATGATGTGCTCGGCGCGCTCCTTCTCGTCGGCCAGCAGGTGACGCTCGTTCTCGTCGTCCTCTTCCTTCGTCTTGCCGCGCGGCTTGGTTCCGGCTATGGGGCGCGTGGTTACGACGCCGTCGTGAACGCGGACGAGCTCCTCCGGCGAGGCCCCGACGATGTGAAAGTCGTCGAGCTCAAGGTAGTACATGTATGGCGAGGGGTTGATCGCCCTAAGTGCCCGGTAGATCGCCAGCGGGTGGGCCGTCGTGGGACGCGAGAACCGCTGCGAGGGGACGGTCTGGATGATGTCCCCTGCGTAGATGTACTCCTTGCACCGTTCGACGATGTCGTCGTACTGCTCCCGCGTGAAGTTTGAGGTCACGTCGGACGGCTTTGAACCGTTCGTGGAGCGTGGCGGAGCCTGAAGCGGCGCGTCGAGCCGTGCAACGATCTCGTCAATTCGCTCGACGGCTTCCTTGTAGGCGGTCTCCACGTCGCCATCGAGGAACGCATGGCTGACGACGCGGATGACTTGCCGCACGTGGTCGAAGATGAGGAACGTGGTGGTCATCATGAATACCGACTCCGGCACGTCGACCGGGTCGTTCTCCGGCGTCGGGAGCCGCTCGAAGTACTTCACGGCATCGTAGGAGATGTAGCCGACCATGCCGCCGTTGAACGGCCCAAGATCGGGATTGGGCACAAGCTCGTAGGCATCCATCGTCCTCTGGATGGGAATGAGGGGATCGACCAAGCCGTTGGGCTGGTCGGCGCCCGTCCTCACCACGCCGAGCGGCTCCGTTCCGATGAAACTGTAGCGGGCGATGTGCTCTCCGCCCTCCACGCTTTCGAGGAGGAACGAGTACGGCGGACGGGCCACCTTGATGTAGGCGGATACCGGCGTCTCCAGATCGGCGCTGACCTCGCGGTAGACGGGCACCATGTTGCCCTGATCGGCGAGGCGTTCGACCTCTTCCAAACTGGGGTAGTACGGGCCACTCATGACCCACCTCCCGGCAGGACGAAGCCCATGCGCTCCTTCATTTCGCGGAGCTTGGCGTTCGCCACGGCTCCTGCGCGATCGGCCCCGTCCGCGAGGATGCGGTCGAGCTCTGTCACGTCGTCCATGATCTCGTTGTACCGCTCGCGGATCGGCCGAAGCTCCTCGATGACCACCTCAGCCACGGCGCTCTTCAGGTCGCCGTAGCCCCTCGCGCTCGCGAAGTCGGCCTCCACCTGCGCTGGCGGCTTGCCGGTGATGACCTGGTAGATGCCCAGCAGGTTGTTCACCCCTGCCTTGACAGGGTCGTCCGAGAAGACGATCTCGTTCCCCGAATCGGTGACGGCGCGCTTGATCGTCCGCTCGATCTCCTTCGGCTCGTCGACCATCTTTACCAGGTGGCCTCGAATGTGCTCGTAGCTCTTGGACATCTTTCGCGTGGGGTCGTCGAACCCCATCACGCGCGCGCCGATCTCAGGGATCATCGGCTCCGGCAGGACGAAGGTCTCGCCGAACAGGTGATTGAACCGCTGCGCTATGTCGCGCGAAAGCTCGACGTGCTGCTTCTGGTCCTCCCCTACCGGCACCTCGTCGGCGCTGTACAGGAGGATGTCGCAGGCCATCAGGACGGGGTAGGCGAGCAGACCCGTCGAGATGCGCTCGCTGCTGTCGGAGCGGCCGGCCTTGTCCTTGTACTGCGTCATGCGTTCGAGCCAGCCGAGCGGCGTCACGCAGTTCAGCAGCCAGCAGGCCTCCGAGTGGGCGGTCAAGTGGCTCTGGACGAAGATGGGACAGTGGGCGGGATCGAGCCCGGACGCGATGTACAGGGCGGCCACCGCCCTCGTGCGATGCCGCAGCGCGTCCGGGTCGTGGGGCAACGTGATCGCGTGCAGGTCGACGATGCAGAAGTAGTTCTCCTTCTCGTACTGCCGCTCGACCCAGCGCTTGATCGCGCCGAGGTAGTTGCCGAGGTGCAGGTCGCCCGAGGGTTGGATGCCGCTCAGGACGCGCTTCTTCCGCGTCTCCGTGCTCGTGTCTTCGACGGTAAGCGTTTCGGTTTGCATGGTATTCGGAATGTCCTTTCGTTGTGATGCGTTCAGTGCCAATGACCACTAACGTCGCCACAACGATGCGCCAATGCGTCCCATCGGCTAATTCCTCCCGATCTTCAGTCTGCCCAATAAACAAAAAGACCCATCCCAATGGAGGGACGGGTCGAAATCCGTGGTGCCACCCTGCTTCGTCACCCGGCCATGAGCCGGAAGACCTCTCTCAGACACGCGGGCTCATCTGTGAGCCGTGATGCCCCGGGCACTGATAACGGTTGCCCTTTCCGTCCACGCCTACTTCCCCGTTACCGAGGGGTTCGGATGGAGGCTCCCAGGTCCATTCGGTCTCTGCGTGCGCACCGGCTCTCACCTAACCCGGTTCTCTGAGCGTCGCCGGAGACCTACTACTCCTGTTCGCTGCCTGTTTCGTATTCGCTTGGTCGCAGTATACAGGCGCTCCGCAGTGGGGGTCAAGGTATTCGGAGTTGCCCTAATCTACCTCAGGCTATACCATTTCGTTACGAGTACATCGCGAATTCACCATGACACCGTTCGGCGTGAATCTACCATTCTAACCATGAATCGGTATTATCGGCATTCGCAGATTCCATTTGCTGATGCCATGTTGAACGGAGTGAACTGTAGAGGACTGAAGTGGAATCTCAAACACCACTTACCGGGGGATGGGAACAGCGTACTGAAACAGACGATCTCCTTACAGGTAGAGTAGTTGAGTGCGTTTATCTGGTTGCATCTGAGCAACGAGGCGTTACTGAGGCTCATCATGAAGATGTCACTCTAGTTGTCCGTGGCTCATATGACTCGCCCAACGAAGAAGAAAACAAGCTAGAAGCTTACATAGTCTGGCACGACAGTCTCGGTACTGGCATAGAAGACGGTTATATTCGTCCCTACCCAGTTGTGAAGGTTGCCGTACGATTTGATGACAAGGACATCCAGGAGGATCTCTGGGGGTTGTCAAGTGACAGCGAGGCGACTTTTGCACCGAACCCTGAATTGATCATCTCCGCTTTGAAGTCAGCAAACAAATTTGTGGCTAAGGCTTGGCGACAAGACGAAACGTCCATGTCTGCCCTATGGAATGTTGCTGGCTTCGAAGATGCGATAAGACCGATCGAGGAGAAATTCCCAACCTCGGCAAATCATCTCCTCCAGTGGCGTTACAAAGTGGGAGGCTTCTTGGGTTCGCCTACAAGCATCAATAAGGACGGCTCAATCGTCGTGCGGGATGGCATCGTCTATTTCACTACATTCACAGATTTCGAATCGGAATATAACGTCCTATGTGCACTTGATACGGACACTCACGAACTGCTCTGGCGCTATAAGGCACCAAGCTTAGCAAGGTCGCTAAGGGTGGCATACGGTGTTGTTTTCTTCGTCAACGCCGATGACCAACTCAATGCACTGGATTGTCGTACAGGTGAACTACTGTGGACATACGGCGCGGAGTTCGAGGTATCTGAATATGTGATCGTAGGTGGAGTCATATACCTTACGTCCAGAGATTTCGCACTCTACGCTGTAGATGTTGCCACTGGGGAAGTGTTATGGACTCATAGCGGGGTAGACGCTTATCTGCCGGCAGTTGAGGGCGATGTTATCTACTGCAGCGGTAGTGATGGCTTGCTCGCACTTGACGTTAACACTGGGGATCTTCGATGGCTCTTCGAGATTGCAGGTACGGAAGTGAGGTATTGCGGTCCGCCAACAGTGGTAGATGAAATTGTCTTCTTCCAGTTTACGGATCAAGATCGACACGAATATACATTGCATGCATTAAGTGCTTCCACAGGAGAAGAAATATGGACGCACCACCTAAAGACTGAATTCTGGAACAACTCGCTGACGGTGGCGGACGGGGTCATCCATTTACGGTCATACGATGAGCACGTGTACGCTCTTGACGCCACTACTGGAGAGAGTCTTTGGCGGCGTCCATGTTCAAGTGCGAGCATTAGTGAAAAGCTGGCGGTGGTAGACGGTGTCGTTGTTGTTCCGATCCCTCTCTACCACAAGAGACACTACCTTTACGCTCTGGATGCAACCACAGGTAGGACGTTATGGAGGTGTCTCGTTGAAGGAAGCATACATGTGCCGCCGGTAGCTGCGGATGGTGCGGTCTATTTCAGCTCACACGATGGCTATCTATTTTCGGTTGCCATCACAGCCAAGCCATAGCGTGCTTCAGTTTCTTGTCCCAAACCACACCATATCATGATACCCATCTCTCTGTAGCGTAATTCCATAGTTGACCACCACCATTCGTAGATACATAACCTCTTCTTGGCCCGTCCTGCTCCTGGTTGCCGGACTGATCGGCCTTTCCGTATCGCTGTTTCCGTCGGCAGGGCGGGATGACGCGTACATCACCTATTGGGCCGCGCACACGCTGAGAGAGTTCGGCGAGATCGCCAACATCAACGGCGCTCATATTGAGCAGTCGACGAGTCTGCTCCACGTGCTCATGCTGGGCGTGCTGTCATTCGTGACGAGACTCTCCGTTCCGGCGATTGGCCCGCCAATGTCGGTGGTGGTTGGCGTGGTAACTGTCATCTACACCTACGAGTTCGCGCGGCTGTATGTGGGGCGATGGTATGCCATGGGCGCGGCGATGATCGTTGCGACGGCGGCGCCGTTCGTGTACTGGACGACGGGAGGCCTCGAAGGGACGATGACGGCCTTGGCCGCGACCGCGCTTGTGTACCATCTCACGCGCTATCTCGAACGACAGGGGTCCGGGAAACCTCCGGCCATGGTGTGGGTCGGCATGGGCGCCTTCCTCCTAGCGAGGCCGGAGGCGATCTTCGTCATCGGGTCGGTGCTCCTCGCAATGTTCGTGCTGCTTCGACTGCGCGGCATCACGGTGGCCGACGAACGCCTGGAGGACTATGCCCTGGCGATCCGCAAGGTCATGTGGGCCGCGCTCGCCGCGGCGGTGCTGATGGCTGCGATCGTAGCGTTGAAGATTCTCTACTTCGGCGACTGGCTGCCCCAGCCTGTGGCGGCAAAGCTGGGAGGGGACGCACTCCTCTCCTCCCTCGGCGACGGCACCGAATACCTCCTCTCCGCACTCCTGCCGCCTCCCCTGTCGCTGCTGCCGTTCTTCTCCATCGCAGGGGTGGTCTATTTTGCGCGCAGGTTCGCGCGGGACGAGCCGGAGTTCATCGGCGGGTTGGTGCTGACCCTCTATGCGGTGGCGTATATCGCCTTCATCTTCCTCGTCGGGGGAGACTGGATGGAGGGGTCGCGATTCATCGTGCCGGTGATTCCCGCGCTTGCGGTGCTTGCGGTGGTCATCATCCCCCGCATCAAGCTGCGCGACCTGCAGGTGTACGCAATCGGCGGGATTGTCGCATTTCACATTGTTGGGACGGTCTGGTTCGCCAAGTTCGGCTCCGTCAGCACGCCGATATGGGAAGTGTCGCAGGTGGAGCAGACGGACCTGCCCATCGAGAGGTACTCGTGGTTCGCGCGGCCCAACCGGACGCATCTCCGGGATATGCCGGTCGTCGAGGAGCTTAGATCGGTTATCGAACGGCTGATGCTGGAGGTGGACGGGAAGCTGACCATAATGAGCGGACAGGCCGGATTCGTTCCCTATCACGCGCTCGGCCCGCACTACGGGAATGTCGAGTTCATCGACCGGCGGGGCGTCACGACGCCTCACTTCACCGACTGCGAGATAACCGCCGAGGTCGAACGCGACAGCACGGGGCTTCTCCGTGTACTGCCGAGGTACCTGGCATTCGCGGAGGACATTGAAAGACGTTGCGGTGTCCAGCGACCCCACGTCATCTTCGAGCTCGACCTGCCGGAGCTGACTATCGAGGAGATCGTGACGCGCAACGGGTACGTGGTCGTCTACCGTCAGACCGGGAAGATCCAGACGAGCAAGACGCTGCAGGGCATCGAGGTTCTGGCGCATGAGTTCATCGCGGTGCGGGAGGACCTGGCGGGCGAATTCGAGGGGCCGCTGCCGAAGGTGCGGGAATGGAACTCCCAATAGGTCAACCAGTATAATCGGTGAGGAAATGGTCTAAAGGGTTGTCCACGACCAGGACGAGAGGCCACGGATGCATTGCGAAGTCTGCAACGCTGAGTTGCCTGTACAGAGCGCTTACTGCTCCAAGTGCGGAGCACGTGTAGCCGGCGGACCAGCGCCGGCCGAACAGCGACGGCGCTACCCCCTTTGGCGAGTCGGCATCCTGACATTCGTGAGTCTCAGTCTCTACTTCCCGTACTGGATGTACGTTTCCTGGAAGCAGTCGGCCACGGAATTGCCCGAAAAGACGTTCTATCCCGGATGGCACGCATTCAGCCAGTTTGTTCCGGTCTACAACGTCATCGTTCTCTTTCAGCACTTCCACACTATCGAGACGATCCAGATGCGGAATGGGACACTGAGTAACATCAACCTGGGTCTTTTGACCTTCGTAATCATCGTCGAATACGGCTTCCTAGCGATCGGCTATGCCATCGGAGGTGTGTATTTCATCCCATTGGTGTTGATATTTATCTTCCCCCTAGTGGCAACAGGCATCGTCGTGTGGGGACAGGCGAACTTAAACAGATATTGGGAGCGCGCCTATGCGCCGATACAATCCGCGGCGACAGGGCCGGGGGAAATCATTATCACTGCGTCAGGAGTGACCATCGTACTGGGAATTGTCTTGATAACCGTTTCTGCGTTGACTGGGCCAACATCCATTGCCTCGGTATCGCAAGTGAGTTCAATCAACAGCATGACAGTAGGAGAAACATCACCGAGTCTCGGCACGATTTCCGATAGCAGGGATGCCGTAGGCTATTCCTTCCTTGCAAGAGAGGGTGATAGGTACATAATAGAAGTTGGCCCTGCCCACGTGGGCGAGATACTTGTGCATGCCCTGGTCACCCTCTGGGACTCGAATGGGACGACCCTGATCCGCACCAAGACGGCAAGGATCCACGACGGTTACTATGAGACCCCCATCGTATTGAGGTGGCTCGCGCCATCGACCGGGACGAGGTACGTCACGGTTGAGCCCGGAGGCCCGTATTCGGGGGCCTTTGTCATTAGAGTTTATCCCTCGCCTCGCTAGACCGAAGGAGAAGACGCACTATGAAGATTGACCGACTCGACGTGTACTACGTGGAGATGCCGCTCATCTACCCGTGGCGGACGGCATACGGGGAGGACTACGACATCCACAGCGTGCTGGTGAAGGCGACGAGCGGTGACCACACGGCGTGGTCGGAATCGACACCGTTCTTCGCGCCGACGTACCTGCCAGAGAGCGCGGGATCGGTGTTCTATCACGTGACGGAGGTCTTCGGCCCGTTCGTCGTCGGGCGTGAGTACGAGACCGCGCAGGACCTGAACGACCGTCTGGCGGTGTTCAAGGGCAACTCATTCGCGAAGGCCGCGGTGGAGATACTGTGGTGGACGCTGGAGAGCGCCATCACGGGAACTCCGGTGCATCGACTGCTCGGCGGGGAGACGCGAGAGGTCGCGGCGGGCGCGGACTTCGGCATCCAGGACTCCATCGACATGCTGCTGGGCAACATCCAGAAGGCGGTGGACACGGGATTCCCGCGCATCAAGCTCAAGACCGCCCCGGGGTGGGACCTCGACATGCTCAAGGCCGTCACGTCCACGTTCCCGAAGATGACGTTCCACATCGACTGCAACTCCGGTTACACGCTGGACGACCTGCCGTTCTTCAAGGCCATCGACGACATGGGACTCGCATTCATCGAGCAGCCGCTGCACTACGCGGACGTGCTCGACCATGCCGAGCTTGCCAGGCAGATCCAGACGCCTGTGTGCCTTGACGAGACCATCGTGAGCGTGAAGGCGGCGGAGCAGGCCATCCAGGTCGGCGCGGCGCAGTACATCAACATCAAGCCGGGAAGGATAGGCGGCCTCAGCAACGCCCTCGCCGTCCATGACCTGTGCCGCGACGCAGGCGTGCCGGTGTGGATCGGAGGAATGCTCGAAAGCGCGCTCGGCGGCGCCCTCTGCGTCGAGGTAGCGACGCTACCGAACTTCACCTATCCGGGCGACCTGTTCCCTTCATCGCGGTTCTACACCGAAGACCTGTCGGGGCCTCCGATGGAGCTCACGGAGCGTCTGACGTTCGCGCCGTTCACCGACGGCCTGCCGCAGCCGGACCCCGAAAGGCTGGCCGCTCAAACGGTGCGGTCGAAGACGATATTGGCTGACTAGCCGCGGCGCTGGCGGTTGGAGTCTACCGATATGAGTGAACATGCGGGGGCTGAACATCCCAACATCCTCGTCCTAATGTCGGATCAGCACAGCAAGCGGCAGCTTGGCTGCTACGGCGACTCGCTGGTGCGGACGCCGAACCTCGACCGGCTGGCGTCGGAAGGGATGCTTTTCGAGAACGCCTACTGTCCGTCGCCCGTGTGCGTTCCGAGCCGGATGTCGTTCATGACGGGGCGGACGCCTACGGGCAACAGGGTGTGGACGAACCAGAACGTGCTCCACTCCGGCATTCCCACGTGGGCGCACTCGCTGGGCATAGCAGGATACGAGACGGCCCTCATCGGCCGGATGCACTTCGTCGGGCCGGACCAGCGGCATGGATTCGAGCGACGACCGCTAGGAGAGTACATGGCCGTTCACCCCGGCGCGCCGATGCAGGGCGAGCCGATATTCCAGGCCATTCCCCATGACACAACCTCGCAGCACCGCGTGAGCGTCGAGATGGCGGGCGTGGGACTCACGAGCTACAACGCCTTTGATGACATGGTGACCGACGCGCTCGTCGAGTACCTCGATGAGAAGGCCGTAGGTCGAGAACGACCCTTTGCCGCCGTCGCGGGGTTCATGATGCCGCACTGTCCCTTCTTCGCGCCGGAGGAGCTGTTCGACTACTACTTCGACAAGGTGGACGTGCCGATGCCTACGGCGGAGGAACTCGACGCGCAGCCGCAGGCCGTCAAGGACATGAAGAAGCTCCGACACATCGACGAGCCGCTCTCCGAGCGCCAGATACGGGTGGCCCGCGCGGCGTACTACGGCATGTGCGAGCTATTCGACGCCTCGATCGGCAAGATTCTGGACGTGCTTGACGAGACGGGTCTCGCGGATGACACTCTCGTCGTCTACACGACCGATCATGGTGAGGCTGCGGGCGAGAACGGCATGTGGTGGAAGAGCAGCTACTATGAGGAATCGGTCGGGATACCCCTGATCGCGCGACTGCCGGGCGTCGTTCCCGGCGGATCGAGAAATCCGGTCATCTGCAACACCCTCGACCTCGCGCCGACATTCACGGAAGCTGCCGGAGCGGGCGAGTTGCCCGGGATCGCGGGGCGTTCGCTGTGGACGGAGATGCAGGGCCGGACCGACCAGGCTCGAACCAATGAGACCTTCAGCGAGCTGCATGGAATGACGGGCGTCCCCGGTCTCGGGACAGACCCGCCGTCACGAATGGTGAGGCAGGGGCCGTGGAAGCTGTACTACTATCGCGGACACGACGCGCCGGCGCTGTACAACCTCAACGACGACCCCGGAGAACTCCGCGACCTGGGGTCCGATCCCGCATACGCCGACGTGCGGGAGCGACTGATGGAACGTCTGCTGGACGGCTGGGACCCCGACGAGGTGTACGAGCAGAGTACGGCGATGCTCCGCGAGATGGACATCATCAAGGAATGGGGCGCGACGGTGCGGCCCACGCATGAAGACACCCTGCCCGTTCCACCTGACGCCGAGCGGATAGAGCTGCGCTAATGGGGCGAGTCTTCTCCCCGTCTTGCTATACTGTGGTGAGAGTGAGTTCGCGCCGCGAAGGGGGAAGACATGATCGACCGAGACCGCCTGGTGAAGACGTACTGCGACCTCGTGCAGATCGACAGCGAGTCGGGCAATGAGACGGCAAAGGCGGAGGAGATGACGCGCCGTCTGACCTCCCTCGGCTTCGACGTCGAGACGGACGACTACGGCAACGTCATCGCGCACGAGGAGGGGGACGACCCCTTCATGCTGTCGGGCCATCTCGATACGGTGTCCCCCGGCAACGGGATCAAGCCCATCGTGGACGGCGACCGCATCACCTCGGACGGGACGACCATCGGCGGCGGCGACGACAACGCGGGCCTGGCGATCATTCTCGAAACGCTCACCTCGATGCGGGAGGACGGGACGGCGTCCATCCCCGTCGAGGTCGTGTTGACCCGGGAGGAGGAGCCGGGTCTCATCGGCGCCCACAAGCTCGATTTCTCCAAGGTCAGGTCGAGGGAGTCGATCGTCTTCGACCGCGAGGGGCCGGTCAATCGCATCACGCTGGCAAGTCCGACTTATATCGCCTACGACTTCACCATCACGGGGCGGGCCGCTCACGCGGGCATCGAGCCGGAGAACGGCATCTCCGCCATCCGCGTCGCCTCGGAGATTATCACGCGGCTGCCACAGGGAAGACTCGACGAGGAGACCACGTTCAGCATCGGGACCATCCAGGGGGGATCGACGCGCAACACCGTGCCGGAGAGCGCGACGCTGACCGGCGAGTTCCGCACGCTGAACATGGAGACGCTTGACAACCTGCTGCTCGAAATACAGAACGTGCTGACCGACGTGAGCGCGGAGTACCCCGAAGCCTCCATCGAGAGCGACATCTACCCCAAGTTCAAGACGTTCCGCATCGAGGAGGAGCATGATACGACGCGGCGGGTGACGACCGCCCTCCGCGCCATCGGACTGGAGCCTGACTTCCAGCTTTCGGGCGGCGGGAGCGACGCCAATGTCTTCTGGGCGAACGGCATCCCCGCCATCGTGTGCGGCATGGCCGACTACAACATGCACACGCTCCGTGAGTACGTCGTCATCTCCGAGCTCGTCCAGTGCGTAGAGTTCTGCCACGAGCTGCTCAAGGCGTAGCGATGCTGGTCAACCTCGCCTACGGACGCACGGGCCTCGAGGTCGAGCTTCCCGACGACCTGACGACGGTCATCGAGCCGACATACGTTCCCGGCCTTCCCGACCAGGAAGGAGCGATACGCAACGCGCTCCGAAATCCCCTGGGCGGGGGGCCGACTCTCCGGCGATTGGTCAAGCCCGGGCAGACGGTCGCCATCTCCGTGTGCGACGTTACCCGTCCCATGCCGTCGAGAACCGTGCTGCCCGTGCTCTTGCGAGAGCTTGCGCACGTGCCGAGCGATCAGGTGACCATCATGATCGCGACGGGGACGCACCGCCCGAATACGCAGGAAGAGCTCGACGAGATGCTCGGCCCCGATATCGCCCGGAGCTATCGCGTCGTGAACCACAGCGCGTTCGACTCCGAGACGCTGGAGTACGTCGGCGAGTCGGCGAGCGGCATTCCCGTGTGGCTGGACAAGGCGTGGATCGGGACGGACGTGCGAATCACGACCGGCTTCGTCGAACCGCACTTCTTCGCAGGGTTCAGCGGTGGGCCGAAGATGGTCGCTCCCGGACTTGCAGGATTCGACACCATTATGCAGCTCCACAACGCGGAGCGTATCGCGCACCCGATGGCGACGTGGGGCATCACACACGGCAATCCCGTCCACGACGACGTTCGCGACATCGCCGCCATGACGGGCGTTGACTTCAGCGTGGACGTGACGATCAACCGCAACCGGAAGATAACCAGCGTCTATGCGGGTGACCTCTTCCAAGCCCACGAGGCCGCCTGCCGCTCGGCAAAGAGCACGGCAATGCAGCAGGTCGACATGCCCTTCGACGTGGTCGTGACGACCAACAGCGGGTATCCCCTCGACCAGAACCTGTACCAGGCCGTCAAGGGAATGTCGGCGGCGGCCCAGATCGTGAAGGAGGGCGGAACCATCGTCTGCGCCGCCGAGTGCAGCGACGGAATCCCCGATCACGGCCAGTACAAGAAGCTGCTCACGATGCGCGACTCGCCCGAAGACCTCCTCGACATGATCCTCGCCGGCGGCCACAACGTCCACGACCAGTGGCAGGTGCAGCTGCAGGCGCAGATACAGATGCGCGCGAGCGTCTACCTGAAGTCGGGATACCTCTCGCCGGAGCAGGTCAGGGAGGCGCATCTGACGCCCATCGACAGCATCGAGGACACGGTGACCGAGGCGCTGCGACAAAACGGAAACGGCGCGCGCGTCTGCGTCCTCCCCGAAGGTCCGCAGACCATTCCGTACGTGGCGAGAGATACTCATACAGCGTAGACTGAAGGAGAAGCAGATAGGGGGTAACGAAGATGCGGAATGAGTTTACCGCTATCATCGAGAAGGGTGACGGCTGGTACATAGCATACTGCCCTGAAATTCCCGGCGCGAACGGTCAGGGACGGACCTAAAGAAGAAGCTAGGCACAGCTTGGGAGAGGCGATTGCTCTCATCCTTGAAGACCGTCGAGAAGACGCCCGGCCCTCCTACAAGGTAGCGCGAACATAACCCCGTTCACCCCCGTATCAGGTACGGGGCAGGCTCTGAGCATGTCGAAGGGTCGTTCATGGTTCGACAAGCTCACCACGAACGGTTTCGGCTTCTGAATTGACACTCCGGTAGGCCCGATGAACGTTGACCGGGGTGCGTGTCACTGGGATAATTGAAGTGCGTGAGTTGCCTGCCGAAGTGGCGGAATGGTAGACGCGGCGGTCTCAAAAACCGTTGGGAGTTATGTCCCGTGTGAGTTCGAATCTCACCTTCGGCACCACGTTTCTCTCGTAGCTGAAATTGTAGCTAACAGCCCCGAAAGCCGACAAATAGCCTGCATAGAGCAAGAGGGGCGGAATGAACTACTGGGTGTACCAGAACCGCATCTACGGTGGCTACGCTACTATACACAGGGAACACTGCAATTACTGTAACCGGGGTCTGGGGCGCATGATGACGAGACCGGGAACAATGCCTGACGGAAGGCCAGTAAATGTACTCACCACAGACGTCTTTCGCTGGCGCGGGCCACTACCATCGAAAGATGCAGCTGTCGAAGTCGCGCAATCAGGTGACCGCAAATCAAGGAACTGCCGTCACTGCGGCGGAGCCTCGTGATAGAGAGGGGGAACATAGCTCAATGCATCCAGAAACGCTGATGGACCAAGTAAAGGAGATACGGGAACGGATTCTCAAGCATGGTGAATCGCTCAGATGGAACGAGATGCAGACTCGTTATGCTCTCATTGATCCTCTGTTGCAAGCGTTGGGCTGGAATACCGCCGACCCTACCCAAGTTGTGCCCGAATTTCACTGGGGTCGTTCGGCGGCTGATTATGCCCTGTTTGGGTCTCTCTCCCGTCCCCTAGTCGTTATTGAGGCGAAGTCACTGCACACGCCACTTCAGGAACACGTATCACAGGCCATCAATTACTGTCTACAGGATGGTATTGAGTACTTCGCTATTACCGACGGCGGGACTTGGGAACTCTACGAAACGCACAGGCGGGGCGCTCTAGCGGAGAAGATGGTGACAAGCTTGGATGTGAGAGGGTCAACTCCGGTGGCGGAGGTCTGTCTGAATGCGTTGGCCTTGTGGCGACCGATGGTGCAGACGGGCAAAGCCGTTGTTCCACCAGCCCCCATTGCAGACCTGCCTCAGCCCGAAACGCAGGAACTCCCTGCCCCAGCTGTCCCGACCACGTATCAAGAGTGGCAGACGATGGCGGAGTTGGATCCAATCCGAGGTACTCCCGCTCCCGTGGAAATCCAGTTCCCCGACGGTTCGACTGTCCCAAATGCATATTGGAATTCGATACAAGTCTCGATTGTGAAATGGCTCGTGAACAACGATCATCTCAACGAAAGCCATTGCCCTGTTGAGTCCCCGGGGTATCCCGGATGGTACTATGTAGCTTCCGAACCAGTTCATGAAGATGGGAGTCCGTTCGCAGCGGCGGTGCAAATTGGGTCGCTACATGTATTAAAGAGCGAGGGTATTCCAAGTACCACTTGGAACACGAAAGTCATCATCGAGCACGTAGGCCAGGATCCAGCGCAGTTTAAGGTCCGGTTCAGAAGCAAGGAATAATCGTCGGCAGGGTGCCCACGAAAACTCTGGCACCCACACAGTTCTAGACGGCCCCTACATCACTCCCGTGCCTGATCTCTCCGTCGGCACCATGCTCCAGCCCTTAACACATGGTTCTCTCAATTATCCTCCAACTTCTCGTACGTCCCAAACGTGAACGTGAACAACTCGAAGCGGTCTGAGTTGGAGCTGAGCTGAAGCTCGTGCTGCTCGTACTCGTTTGTCCTGATGAGGCGATACATCCGCGCTTCGTCGACGTGTAGGTAGCTGTTTCCCATGTCGTCGAACCGGACGTCGGTGTCGGCGTCGTCCGGGGACAGGGGCATCCCGTCGAGGGTGATCCGCACCTGGTACGGAGCGCCGCCGTCGTGTCCGAGGACGGCATTGACGGTCTTGGCGTTGTACTTGATGGCGAGGTAGTCCTCGAAGTCCTCGGTGACGCGGGCATGGGTCAGGCTCTCCGGGCCGACGTGCCAGAGTCCCTGGATGTAGAGGCGCTGGTTCTCGTGCTCCGGGACATCCTCGAATGACACGTCGGAGTCAAGGCCCTCATAAAATTGCTCGTAGAGGACCCAGGGCCTCGGCGGCGGGAAGCGATGGAACGGCAGGTTGTAGCGATACCCGGCGTAGATCTCGCGCGTCCGGGCCAACTCACGGTCTCCGACTCGCCCGGCGCGGTCGATCTCAGGGTCGAGATGGTAGTCTTCCGGCTCGAACGGAACTGAGGAGACGTCGACGCCCGCCTGTCCGAGCCAGTGGCGGATGGTCTGCTCCATAGCGACGTAGCCACCCTCCCCGACTTCGGCGTAGCGGATGATGCCGTCCGTGTCAATGAGATACTTGGCAGGCCACGCGGTGACGCCGAATGCGTCCCACGTCATGGCGTCGTTGTCCAGCGCCACGGGGTAGTCGATGCCGAACCGCTCGACGGCCGCGCTCACGTTCTCGGGGTCCTTCTCGAAATCGAACTCTGGCGTATGGACGCCGATGATATGAAGACCAAGTGGCTCGTACTTCTCCTGCCATTCGAGGATGAACGGCAGGGTGCGAATGCAGTTGATGCACGAGTACGTCCAGAAGTCGATGAGGACGATTTTTCCTTGCAGGGACGCGAGGGTGACAGGGTCGGAGCCTATCCATGACTCGATGCCCGTCAATTCGGGGGCAAGAGTCCCTTCGAGCGGATGGGTGGTGTTGAGCAGGTCGTCCTCGGTCACGACGTCGGTGGAGGCCGATACTGCGGGTCCTGCGCTCACTACTTCAGTAGGGGAAGGTCTTACCGGTTCGAGGGCAGCGGGTGTGGTTGAGGATGTCGGAGATTCGTCGGCGGCGACGGTGGGAGTCGGCATGGCGGGCATCGAGTCGCCACACGCCGTGGCGACCACGGCGAACAGCACTGCCGCATGCACGACCAAGAGGGACACAGCGGGGGCTATTCTCGCCGGTTGTTTCGGGGGCATAGACATTACAACGAACCGAAGGACGCTATGGTATTCTTGGCGCTGCCCGACTAGGAGGCCGGATATACGGATACATACCTCGCAACGGTACCGGTGGTGGGTAGTCGCGGCCATTGGGCTGGGCATCTTCGTGTCCGTGGCCGACCATGGCAGCGTAGCCGTCGCGCTTCCGAGTATAGCAAACGAGTTCGGGACCGACCTGCCAACCGTCCAGTGGGTGATGATCGCGTATGCCCTCACGATCAGCTCACTGCTGCTGCCCATGGGACGCCTCTCGGACACAGTAGGGCGCAAGCGGCTGTACATCCTGGGATTCTCCATCTTCCTCGTCTCCGCCCTGCTGTGCGCTGTCGCGGGCAACGTCGTCACGCTGATCGCGTCGCGTGTGCTGATGGGTCTGGGTGCCTCGATGACGCAGGCGACGGCAACGGCGATTCTCCTCTCTGCCTTCGACGAGAGCGAGCGCGGCAAGGCGCTCGGCCTTCAGCTGAGCGCGGTCGGCACCGGCGCGGTGGGAGGCCCTGCTATCGGCGGCTTTGTCGTGGAGGCTTTCGGTTGGCGCGGCGTGTTCCTCCTCACCATTGCCCTCGCGGTGATAGCCATCATCGTGGCAATGGTCGTCCTGAACCGGAGGAGGACGGACGGAGCGCTCTCTGGCGACCGCTTCGACCTCGTCGGCGCAGTCACGTCCACGGCGGTCCTGGTCGTGTTCCTCCTTGCCATGAGCAACGGCGCAGAGATGGGCTGGCGCGCTCCGCCCATCGTCGCGGGGTTCATTGTAGTCGTCGGGCTTGCCGGGTTCTTCACCTACTGGGAGCTGCGAAACCGGAGTCCGATGCTCGACGTGACGCTGTTCCGGCACCGCGTCTTCACCATCGGAGTCGTGGCGAGCGTGATCTCGTTCATGAGCATCTCATCGGTGCGATTCCTGATGCCCTTCTACCTCCAATCCGTGCTCGGTTACTCGCCGGGCAAGGTTGGGCTGGTCCTGGTGCCTGCCGCGTTCGCCATGATCATCATGGGGCCGCTGGGAGGCAGGCTCTCGGACAGGTACGGCTGGACGCCCTTCAACGTCGGTGGGCTGCTCTTTACCGCGACCGGACTGTTCATCCTCTCGCGGGCGACGGAGGTCTCACCCGTCTGGCTGATAATCCTCGGCACGGTGACCCAGAGCATCGGGACGGGGACGTTCAACGCGCCCAACAACAGCTCGATTCTCAGCGTGGTCGAACGGAGCAAATACGGCGTGATGTCGGGGTTCCTGAACCTCGTGCGGAACACGGCCAACATCACCGGCATCGCCGTCGCGACCACGATCGTCGTCACGGTGATGGGCGCTCAGGGATTCGAGCCGAGCCTCGCCGCCGTATCGGACTCCGGAGCCGAGGGAGTGTTCGGCGCGTTCACATCGGGGATGAAGACGGCCTACCTCGTGATGTCCGGGCTGGTGTTCGTGGGAGCCGCGCTCTCGGTGCTGAAGGGTGGGCGGAAGGGGTGATCACGCCAATCTGATGCCCCATCTGGATTCCCGCCTACGCGGGAATGACGGTAGACGAGGGGCACGGAAATGACGGTGGCAGGGGTGTGGGAATGACGGTGGTGAGGGTTTTAGGCCGAAGGACTATTGAAGGCGGGGCAGTTCGTAGGCGAGTCGCAGGTCGACGGCTGCGTCCATCAGTCGCTTATCCCTCGTCCACAGCATGGCCAGTCCGGTCAGGGACGCGGCGGCCAGCAAGTGGGCATCGACGTAGCCAATCCCGCGACCCATGAACCGACGTCGCTCGATGAAGAACAGGACTTCGTCGTGAGTCGCGGGAATTATGGAAGGCAGTCCTTTCAGCAGTCCCAGCACCTCATCTCGATTGCGCAGGTTGCCGCAAGCCAACTCACCGATGACCATGGGGTGCGCCAACACCCTATTGGCGTTCAGTAGCGAAACGAGGTACGGCTCTTCGGAACGGAGGTGGTCGACCCAGACCGAGGTATCGACCAGGATCATGCGCGCTCGGTCTGCCGACGCGGGACGGACTGTAACTGGGGCTCGCTTCCACCGAGGCTCGCCAGCCTGCGGGCGCTTTCGCGTTCTACGAGCGCGCGCAGACCTTCCCTCACCAGGGTGGTTCTGCCGTCGATGCCGGTGAGCCGGCTTGCCTCATTCAGCAGGCGGTCATCTATGTTCAGGGTAGTTCTCATGCGATTCTCCCGAAATGGAACCTGACGCGCATCATATTATACATCATTTGATGACGTATGCAATGCCTTGGGGAAGAGATTCCCGCCTTCGCGGGAATGACGATACGGAGATGCTTCGGTCATTTTCGCAGGGATGGTGGAAATGCCCTCGCCTGCTCTTGCCGTCACCCAACCGGCGGGCGGTGCTGTATCCACGGGCGGGCCTCCTCGAAGGCGGCGGAGGCGGCGAAGACGGTTGACTCGGCTCCCCGGTCGCCGATGATGTGCAGGCCGATGGGCAGGCCGTCGGAGGAGAAACCACAGGGGATGCTTGCGGCGGTCGATCCGATCATGTTGATCGGCATAGTGTAGGGCGTGTAGCCCCAGAACCAGTGGACATCCTGTCCACCGATCGTGGCCGGAGGCTCCCCGACCGGGAAGGCGGGCGTCGCGAGGGTCGGCGTGAGAATGAGGTCGTACTCGTCAAACGCGTCGGCGAACTGCGACTTCATCACATCGACATAGCCGAGCGCGTTGACGAACTCCGCTCCGGTTATGTTCTTGCCCGTTTCGAGGGACTCCAGCGCGTACCACGACAGCTTATCGCGATTTTCGTCGAACACCCCGGCAACGCGGGCGTACATGATCGCCGTGAACAGAGGCCAGAAGTGCTCGAACGGTGTATCGAGAACGAGATTGACCTCTTCGACGACGGCGCCCAGGTCCTCGAACGCCCTGGCAGCCTCGGCGGCGGTGTCTCGGACCTCCGGCTCAACGGCGGCGAATCCGAAATCGGCGCTCCAGCCGATCTTCATTCCCTCCACGCCCTTGGACAGGGCGGCAACGTAGTCGTCGGGCTCGTCACGCAGCGCGCCGGGATCGCGAGGGTCGCGTCCCGCGAGGACCTGGAGCAATAGGGCGGAGTCGGCGACGGTGCGCGTCATGGGGCCGGGCTGGCTGAACAGATTAGCGGCGGGATCGGCTCCCGGGCCGAGGTAGTAGGATATCCTGCCCTGGGTCGGCTTGATGCCGTAGATGCCGCAGAACCCAGCGGGGATGCGTATCGACCCTCCTCCGTCGCTTCCGGTGGCCAGGGCACAGAGGCCCGCGGCGACCGAGGCTCCTGCGCCTCCGCTGGAACCGCCTGTCGTCCGCTCGGTGTTCCAGGGGTTGCGGCAGTGGTCTCCGAGACGGTTTTCCGTGTGGCCGAGCAGACCGTATTCGGGCGTGTTCGTCTTGCCGAGAATCACCGCGCCCGCCTTCTTGACTCGCTCGACGACGACCGAGTCATAAGCGGCGATGCGGTCGGCGAATATCAGCGAACCGCTCGTCGTCCTGATGCCCTCCGTCATTTCGAGGTCCTTGATCGATATCGGCAGACCGTGCAGCGGGCCGAGATCGTCCCCTCGCGCTACGGCCCGGTCGGCCTCCTTAGCCATCTCCAGGGCGAGGTCGGACGTGACCGTGAGGTAGGAGTTGAACTGCGAATCGAGCGCGTCGATCCGGTCGAGATAGAGCTTCGTCATTTCGACGGACGAGACCTTCTTCTCCGCAATCATCGAGCGGATTTCGGTAGCGGACAGGTAGGCGAGATCGGTGTCTGACATGGGGGGCCTTTCGGTGGTGAGGTATGGCCGGGCGAGTGTAGCATCGGACTTTTGGGCAGTCAATGAACGGTTGCAGTGGTATACTCGATTGGGAAACTTTCGACTCTAACGGCTAGGAGACCCAGAGATGAGCTTGAAGCAGGCGACGCCCGGACCGTGGACGCACAACGAGGGCAACCCCACCCGCATCATCGGGCCGGATGACGAGACGGTGGCAATGGTCTACGGTGGTGAGGTCGGGCTTGCAAAGCAGTTCGAGAACGCCGCGCTCATGGCTGCGACGCCATCGCTGTACTGCTATGTTGCCGAGCGTGCGTCAGGCGGGGACGGAGATGCCCAGCAAATCGTCGAGTCGCTGGAGGGGGACGGCTCCGTATCAGGACCTTGGAAGTACGACGACTTCAATCCCCGCCAGATCATCGACGCCGAGTCGACGACCATCGCATCGGTCTTCGGCAGGATGGGCGACGACGGAATTCAGTTGGCGAACGCGCAACTCATAGGAGCGGCGCCCGTCATGCGGGACTACGTGCAAACGCAGTCGGAAGCGGGAGACGAGGCTGCGGCGAGTCTTCTCCAGACCACTCAGCCGGCTCAGAGCGCCACAGCCTAGCGGCTGTTTCAGCCGTCAGCGGGGCCCGGTTCGTACAGGTCGGTTTCCGGATAGAAATCCGTCCACGCGAACCAGAAGGAAATGATGTAGGGGTACGGTTCGAGTTGCGTCCCGCTCATCGGGCCGCTGATCGCCCGTCCCGACGCCTTGTCCCACACGGAACTCGACTCGGTATCGGTCATGGTTGTGTGGTCCACCGACTCGAACTCCAAGACCTTTCCGTTCACCTTGCGCCGGAAGATCGCCGTTCCCCCACCCTCTCGGTCTGCCGCGGCGACGATTGGCGTACCCTCGAACTCGTGGTTGATGACCTCGACCTCGAGCAAATCGAGGTAGTCGTAGGCAATCTGACCTTGCTCGCCGGTCACGCCGAGGACGATGTCCTTCAGTCGGAGCCGGTCGTCGGGATGCTCTTCGCCGAGGATGCCAGCCCTCTGCTCGCGGTAGTACGTGAGGTAGTGGTCGTCAATCGGGTAGCTCGTGTGAGTGTCGAGCACCTTGGTATCGGGGTGAGCCTCGACCCAACTCCCGTAGTTGATGAGCTGAGAGGGAATGATCTCCAACTCCGTGCCCTTGAACGGACCTGCGATTGCCTTTCCGAGAAACTGGCTCCACAGCGAGTCGGTCTCCCTGTCGTACATCACGAGCGCGTTCATTATCAGCCGACCCGACACGCCGAGGTTGATCGTCTGCTCTTCAAGTTCTCGGCCATAGACTATGGCCGTAAAGCAGAGCGGTCACCACGTGACCGCGATGGGCCTGCCTCCCACGACGTCGTTGACGATCTCGTGGCCGCTCAGGTAGGCCACGTTGTACGCGCGGTGTTCGTCGCCTATCGAGACACCGATGACCAAGTCCGTATCCCGGTACTGATTAGTTGCCTCTTCCGGAGTGAAGAAGTTTGGATCGAATATCGCCCGTATGGCGTCCTTGGAGAGGATTTTCTTCACTTCGTAGCGCTTGCCGTTCTCGACTATGGAAGTGACGGAGGACAGGTCGTAGTCGTCTCCCGATGGATCGCTGGTGTCTTGGGCATCGGACGAAGGCGCGGGCCGTACGGCGGGCGAAGCGGCAGGGCCGTCACCGTGAGCCGGTTCGCCGGTTTCCTGGGAACCGCACCCAACGGCCAAGACGGCAAGTGTTCCGACGGCGAGTCGGACGATCACCCTTTTGAGGATCCGCGAGTCCATGAGAGAATTCTCCTTCATTCGATGCACGGTTGGGTGAGGACACAGTATCCCACACATCTTTTCCGGTTCCGACGGTTATAAGCGTTCAAAACACCTCCCGCAATGCCGACCGGGCCGCGTGGTAGCCGCACATGCCGTGCACGCCTCCGCCCGGCGGGGTGGAAGCGGAACAAAGGTACAGGCCCTCGACCGGCGTGGAGTACGGGTTCCGGCGAAGCATTGGGCGGGCAAACGTCTGCCGGAAGTCCTGAACGCCTCCGTTGATGTCGCCGCCGACGTAGTTCGCATTGTAGGCTTGCAGCGCCGCCGGATTCATGACGTGCTTGGCCAGTATCCGGTCGCGGAAGCCGGGAGCAAAGCGCTCGATCTGCGCCTTGATGCGGTCGGTCGCGTCGAACGTCGAGCCGGGCGGGACATGGGTGTACGCCCATACCGTGTGCCTCCCATCCGGCGCACGAGAGTCGTCGAAAAGGCTGGGCTGAGCAACGAGCAGGAACGGCCTCTCGGGGACTTTGCCCTCCCATACTGCCGCCTCCGCCTCGGCGATCTCCGCGAGCGTTCCCCCGACGTGGACCGTTCCACCCCACGCAGTCATGGGGTCCTTCCAGGGGATCGGCCCGTCGAGCGCGAAGTCGACCTTGAAGACGCCGACGCCGTACCGGTACGACTCAAGACGCCGACGGTAACGGCCACTCAGCCTATCACCCGCGATCTCCAGTAGTTGAGCGGGAGAGATGTCGCAGAGCACTGCCCTGCTGTCGGGAAGATCGTTAAGGGACTCGATTCGCCGGTTCGTGACGATCTCCCCTCCAATCGACTCTAGGTATGATGCTAGCGCTTGCGCAATCGACTGCGCACCCCCACGAGCGAACGGCCAGCCCACGGCGTGTCCTGCCATGCTGAGTACCAGCCCTATCGCGGCCGTGGATGCTCGGTCAAGACGAAGCATTGAGTGCGCGCCGATTCCCGCGAACAGGGCCCTAGCCCTTTCACCCTCAAATCGGCTCTGCGCCACCGATTCGACCGACCGAATTCCGGTCAGGCCAAAGCGCGCCATGGAAATGGGATGTGGCGGTATCCCCCGAAATGGAGACAGCAGGTAATCGACTGTCCCATCCCAACCCGTAACCAATGGCCCCATGAGCCTGCGGTATGCTTCCGAGTCGGAGTCCAGCCCATCGGCCGTTTCCTTTACCGAGCGATACAGTACGGCGGTCGTCCCATCGTCAAAGGGATGGGTCACCGGGACAGTCGGATGGACCCATTCGAGACCGTGTTCGGCGAGTGGGAGTGAGTTGAAGAACGGCGAGCCCGCGCCGAGGGGGTAAGCGGTCGAGCAGACGTCGTGTACGAAGCCCGGCAAGGTCAACTCGGCGGAGCGCATACCGCCGCCGACGGAATCCTTCGCCTCGACGACGAGGACGGACTTGCCCGCTTGCGCCAGCACGATGGCCGCAGACAACCCGTTCGGGCCTGCGCCGATGACAACCGCGTCGTATGAGGTGGAGGACGGCATCACGTCTACAGCGTATTGCGAAGCGTGGTTGATTGGCAATTGCCGGAGTACAGGAGCCACGTAGTAGACACCATTGTGGGGCGGCGCCGCACTCGGGGAAGACGGTGATGCAGTCGGGTTACGTTAGTGGTATGCTTAGAATTGGAGCGCGGTCGCGTTTAGTGTAAGGGAGGAAGCCATGCAAAAGCCGCAAAAGCTAAAGAGCCGCCGCGACAAGGGAATGATAGTCGTAGGAGTCATCATAGGCTTCCTAGTTCTTCTTACCGCTATCTTCTATGGCATAGGCACATTTGGACTGTATATCGGCTCCGATGCTCTAGGTGACAGCACTCCAACGTGGTCGTCAGACAGCACCAAAGTAGCGTTCTCCTCGGACGAAACGGGCGACTTGGACATCTACGTGATGAACGCGGACGGTGCCGATCGGATCAACCTTACCAACCGTGACGCTAAGGACATGCATCCAGCGTGGTCGCCCACCGGGGAGTGGATCGCCTTTCTCAGTCGAACGCAGGGGAAGACCGACATTCACCGAGTGAGGCCGGACGGCTCCGGCCTCACAAGCCTCACCAATCATCCTGCCCAGGAATACTCCCGGCCCGTTTGGTCGCCGGACGGAACGAAGATCGCATTCACGTCCAACCGCGACGCCGATCCTCCTCCCCAAGTCGGGCCTACGCCGGTACCGCTATTTGACGACGCACCTGAATTCCCAGCGGCCGCGCCACGACCGGAACTCTACGTGATGAACGCCGACGGCAGCGGCCAAACGAGACTCACGTTCAACTTTTTCTTTGACGGTAATCCGACATGGTCGCCGGATGGCGAACGGATTGTATTCCAGTCCCGGAGTGACGGAGACCACGAACTCTTCATTATCAACGTAGACGGATCAGGTCTAACCAAGCTGACCGACAACGACTACGCGGATATTTTCCCGGCCTGGTCGCCAGACGGGCGCTTTATTGCTTTCTCGTCGAACCGTCCCAAGACCGAGTTCGGGAAAGAGCTCAGTGAGGCAGCAAGACGAAATTTCCGCACCATATTCGCCACCGGACCCGTTGACATGGATATCTACATCATGAGTCCAGACGGAGGCGACACGTACAACTGGACACAGACATCCAGCCTATGGGACTCCGGTCCGTCTTGGTCGCCAGACGGCACGTGGATCGCCTTCGAGGCTCGGCCACACGCAACCGTTCAGTTTCAGATGACGGGAAATGACATCTACGTGAAGAACTTTGAAGGCTCAAACTTGACCAATCTCACCAATGCCCAGGCGCGAAACCTGGATGGGAACCAAGGTCCCATCGTTTGGTCGCCCGACGGGAGTCACATCGCCTTCGTAACTGGACGCTACGGCACCCCCCAGATTCAGACGGTGCGGATATCCAATTCTTCGTAGAGCGCGTCGGTCAAGGGTTCGAACTCACTCGTCCATCGGCGAACCTTCAAACTCCCACATTCCTGAGGGATATCCGCCCTCGTACAGGGGCACGTGATCGCTCTGCAGGAGAGGCATTGGCAACTGCTCGACGCGCTCATGTGAGGGGAACAGGCCATCCATGTCTTGCAGGTGCATCCCCACCTCTTGGATGAGCACCTTGAACCCGCCAAGTCCATCAGGAGCGACCAGGTCCCTCATCGCCGTGGCATTGGCGCGAACTTCACGGGGCGATAGATCCCGGTCGCGAAGCCGATCGGCCCACACCTTCAGTCCCAGCTGGCTGAGATACTCCGCCTGCGTCATCAGGCAGAGCGGCTTCAGCCCGGCGAGGCGGCCTTCTTCGATTACGGTTGTGAAGTCGACGTGCGCGGTGATGTCCTGACGGCCGATCCATTGATACGGGCTGGAGCCGGACGTGTGCTTGTAATAGGTCTGGAGGGTGCCACGTGAACGTTTGGGCGAGTACAGTTCTTTCGACTCGTGCCCGTAGTCGATGGTGATGACGAATCCCCTCTCGATGGTCTCGGACACCCGCCTTGCCCATTCACCGATTCGAAGGTTGATCTCTCCTCGCGTGCCATTGGGCAGTTCCAGGCCGAGCCTATCGAGTCGTTGGGCAAGCGCCGTCGTCGACGGTTCGCCGGGAACTGAGTGGAGCCGTCCGTCGGCGTCCACGTCGACAAAGAGCTCGACAAGATTTCCATTTTCGATCTCGAAGCGGTGTACGGGGAAGGCGTCGATGAGCTCATTCGACAGGACGCAGCCGACTGCTCCTCGGGGAGGTTCGTCGCTTGCCTTGTCCACCGTGAAGTAGCGCATCGCGCTAGCGAGTGCCGCCAGGTGCTGGCGCGCATAGTCGGTGATGTCCTGGGCCATGAGGCCGCTGCCGGCGCCCATCTCAACGACGTGGAATGGGTCAGGATGGTCCAGAGCCTTCCACATGGTCTCCAGGTGGAGGGCGATGAGAGCGCTGAAGGCGGGGTGGGCGGAAGGGCTGGTGTAGTAGTCCCTGTGGGCCTGGTCTTGTCGGTCGCGGGTGTAGTAACCGCCGTTGGGGTGATAGAGCGCCACCTCCATGAACTCGGCAAACGTGATGGGGCCGTTCGACTCGATGCGCCCGCGAAGTTCGGCCTCAGGGGTGCGCTTCATGCGAGAATAGGTCTCCATCAAACCAAAAGGGACACAGAAGAGGTGTCCCGGGGACGGCATTGTATCAGGTCGAAGTCCTTGACAGGATACCTACGATGGCATAGCTTACCTGCACAGACCCTTCGTAAACCTGCCCGCGGCAAATCACCGAAAAGACACCTCATTGAAATCCGACACAGAGGAGAGGGAGTCGATGCGGTCGCCATCACAATAACCGAGGCATGGAGGTTCATTATGGTCCTGGCAAGAACTTTGGAAGAGCGCCTTGAGAGGACACGGGAAAAGCGCCGGGCCGAGGGTCGCAAGCTCGGGATCAAGGAGGCGACGGAAATGGCAATTCGCCAGACGGCTGTGGAGATCGACGACAGTATAACTGTGAACGTCGATGCTTCTCAGTGGTTTGACCGAGAAGTCATGAGAGTGACCTTGAGTAAGGCAGGCAAAGAAACAGATACGTTTGAGGTAACGATGGAACAGGCCCTCTCTTCGAGGCTGTTTCCCCTGCTAAAGGATCGAATCGCTTCTTTGGACTAACCCCCGCGGACTTCACACTGTGCAAGACAGATCCCTAACCCGACTTTGCTGTTCCTGTTCCCGCGCGTGCCGCACTCGCGTTCTTGGCGGCGTTCTTCTTCGCCCTGGAACCGTCCCGATCCCAGCCTGAAATCGGCACGGAATTCTTGAACTCTCCCTCAGCGCCACAGTCCATGCACGTGCCCATGCTGGTGGGGCCGTTCGGACTTTCAATCATCCAGCGATGCGAGCAATCGTCACTCGCTGCGGCTTCTTCCTGCTCCGGCACTGTGCACACTCCCTCCGTGCGCTCTGAGTCCCTACGTGCGGTCTTCAATAGGAACGTACTCTACGTCTTCCGGTCCGTTGTACAGGAGCCGTGGACGGAGAATGTCTCTTGCGGTCAATTGCTCGACGATGTGAGCCGCCCAGCCCGGCATTCGACCAATCGCGAACAGGGGCACGAACAGGTCCTCGGGAATTCCGAGAAGAGAATAGACCGCTCCGGCCCAGAGGTCGACGTTCGGATTTAACCCGGCGCGCGACCTACGCTGCATCGCCTTGGTCTTGGTAACCGCGTCGATGATGCTGTACCACTTGGTCTGACCTTCCCGCTCCCCGAGTGCCTTTGCGCCTGCGCGCAAGTGCTTCGCACGCGGGTCCACATCCTTGTATACCGCGTGACCGAAGCCCATTATTCGCTCACGGGCCTCGAGCTTGGCGTTTACGTAGGCCTCGGCGTTCTCGACGCTCCCAATTTCCTCCGCCATTCTCATGGCGCCTTCGGCAGCCCCTCCGTGGCGCGGACCCTTCAGCGTCGCAATCGCGGCGGCCAGCGCGGCATAGAAGTCGGCTCGCGTGGAGGCAGCCACTCTGGCTACGAACGTCGAGGCGTTGGCCCCGTGCTCCGCATGCAGGACGAAGTCCTTGTCGATCAAGCGAGCATCCAGCGGGTCGGGCGCCTCTCCTTTGAGCATGTACAGGAAGTTGGCCGCATGATCGAGCTCGTCGTTCGGCGCTACCGGCTCATTGCCGTTTCGCAGGCGATGGTGGGCCGCAACTATGGTGGGGAGAGCGGCCGTCATCCGTACACCCTTGATCAGTGCGCCCTCCGGCGTGACGTCCATCTCGGTCTCGTCCGACATGCCCATTACCGAAACGGCCGTCCGCAAGACGTTCATCGGATGGGTGGTCTTTGTTAGATCGATGATCTGGAGGACTTCGCCGGGAAGCGCGCGAGAGCCCTTTAGATCCGAGGAAAAGGAGTCGAGCTGCGAGGATGTCGGCAATGCCCCGTACAGGAGCAGGTAACCGGTCTCTTCGAAGGTGGAGTGTTCGGCGAGGTCGTCGATGCTATAGCCCCGGTAGAGCAGCTTTCCGGGTTTCCCGACGATCAGGCTCGTCGTCGTGCGGTCGAAGTATACGTCGCGGAAACCCTTGTTCAGTTTCACTGGGGAGTCTTTGGCCATTGACGCCGGAACCTCCACGACGCGGCGCGGGAATCGTTTCGGATGCCGACACGCCGCTCAAAGCAATCACCGAAAGTGCCCGTTCCCAAGAGTATGAAAACGTCTCAATCGGCTCGGAAAGGGCCAGAGAATCGTAGCATCGAACCGTCCGTAAGTCAAGGATTACGGCATCCGCAAGCACTGGAGTTCAGCCACTGCCAAACACGATGAGCGCCTATACGAAGCGGCTCAGCGGATTAGGATTGAATCACTGGAATGCGCTTCCACATCAGGAAGCTTCCGCACGAGATCGTTCCTGAGCGGAAGGGATGCCTACCCTGCGGGCATCTCCGGTCGCGGGGCGCGCGTGCGGCGGCGGGCGACCTTGAGTCGGGCCTGCGAGCGTCGCACGGATGCGAGCGCCCGCTCCAGGTCAAGGGCGGAGGTAGCGGAAGCGATCCGCTCCTCGGCGCGTTTGACGGCTTCCTCCGCTCGGGCTTCGTCGATCTCCTCGGCGCGCTCCGCCGTGTCGGCGAGGATGGTCGCCTTGTTGCCGATGACCTCGAGAAATCCTCCGCTGACGGCGAT
Organism: Dehalococcoidia bacterium; assembly: GCA_963665745.1. Taxonomy (GTDB): domain Bacteria; phylum Chloroflexota; class Dehalococcoidia; order Lucifugimonadales; family VXLM01; genus VXLM01. Next base: position 535,531 of record OY762443.1, read on the forward strand.
GTAGGTCTGCTCGTCCCCCTTGTCGACGCGGATCTCGCCCGGCTGCATGATCGTCAGCAAAGGCGCGTGGCTCGGCAGGATGCCGAGCTCCCCCACCACTCCGGGGGCGACGAGCACGTCCACCTCTTCCGAGTAGACGACCCGTTCGGCGGTTACTATTTCGAGTGTCAGCGACATTTCTTGTCCTTACTACTCCTCGGCCGCCATACGCTCGCCCTGCTCACGGGCCTCGTCGATGGTGCCCACCATGTAGAAGGCCTGCTCGGGCAGATCGTCGTGCTGGCCAGCGAGAATCTCGGTGAAGCCGCGCACGGTCTCACGTATCGACACGTAGCGGCCTTCCTGTCCGGTGAACTGCTCCGCCACGAAGAAGGGCTGGGTGAGGAAGCGCTGGATCTTGCGGGCGCGGGCGACGGCCTGCCGGTCCTCCTCGGACAGTTCCTCGACACCGAGAATGGCGATGATGTCCTGAAGGTCGCGGTACCGCTGGAGCACCTGCTGCACGCCGCGCGCGGCGTCGTAGTGATCCTGGCCCACAATCGCGGGTTCGAGAATTCGTGAGTTTGAGGACAGCGGGTCGACCGCCGGGTAGAGCGCCTGCTCGGACAGCGCGCGGTCAAGTGAGATCACGGCGTCGAGGTGTCCGAACGTCGTCACGATGCCGGGGTCGGTGTAGTCGTCTGCGGGAACGTAGATTGCCTGGAACGAGGTGATCGAGCCGCTGCCGCTCGACGTGATCCGCTCCTGGAGGTCGCCCATCTCGGTGCCCAGGGTCGGCTGGTATCCGACGGCGGACGGCATTCGTCCGAGCAGGGCGGAGACCTCCATGCCCGCGAGAATGTAGCGGTAGATGTTGTCGATGAAGATCAGGACGTCCTGTCCGCGCTCCTCTTTGAAGTACTCCGCCATGGTCAGCCCGGTCAGGCCGACGCGGGCACGGACGCCGGGCGGCTCATTCATCTGGCCGAATACGAGCATCGTGCTGCCGAGAACTCCCGACTCCTTCATCTCGCCCCAGAGGTCGTTGCCCTCGCGGGACCGTTCGCCCACTCCGGCGAATACGGAGACTCCCTGATGCTCCGCGCCGATGTTGCGGATGAGTTCCTGGATGATGACCGTCTTGCCCACACCGGCGCCGCCGTAGGCCCCGACCTTGCCGCCGCGGGTGAACGGCGAGATGAGGTCGAACACTTTAATGCCCGTTTCGAGCACGTCGACCGTCGTGGCCTGCTCGTCGAAGGCGGGAGGCTTTCGGTGGATCGGCCAGTTGTTCTCGGCCTCGACCTCTTCCAAGTTATCGAGCGTCTCGCCGAGCGCGTTGAACAGACGGCCAAGCGCGGGCTCGCCGACGGGCACCGTTACCGGCGCGCCCGTGTCGACGGCCTCCGTGCCTCGCTGGAGGCCGTCCGTGCCTCCAAGGGCCAGGCAGCGCACCCAGTTATTGCCGACGTGCTGCTCGACCTCGAGCACCAGACGCTCGCCGTTGAGGTCCGTGTGCAGCGCGTTGTAGATCGCCGGCATCTCCTCCGGCGGAAACTCAACGTCCACCACCGTACCGATCACCTGCGTAACCGTTCCTGTCGCCATGAAATCCTCCTGCGCATCACCCTCTACGCGATACGCAATGCTTTCTACTCTCTATGCTTCGACGGCCGCCGCGCCGCCCACGATGTCCAGCAACTCGGACGTGATCGACTCCTGGCGGGCCTTGTTCATTTCCAAAGTGAGGTCGGCAACCATGTCGTTGGCGTTGTCGGTCGCGTTTCTCATCGCCACCATTCTGGCCGACTGCTCGCTCGCCACGCTCTCCAAGACCGCGTGGTAGACCTGCATGTCAACGAAGCGCGGAAGCAGAGCGGCCATCACGGTGAGCGGGTCGGGCTCATAGATGTACCCGACCATGTCCTTGTATTCGAGCTCGGCGGGAACGACGGGCAGCAGCGGCTGGACAACCGGCCTCTGCGTGACCGTGCTCACGAAGTCGGCGTAGGCCAGATACACGGCGTCGACGCGCTCCTCGCCGTAGTCGTCGTTCACGAGGGTGGCGATTGGGCGGACGTCCTCAAGCTCGGGACGGTCGCCGAGGTCGCTGAACACGGCCCGGACGTCCTGCCCCGTCCTCACGAGGAAGTCGCGGCCCTTCCGTCCCACCGCGACGACGCTCGTCTCGACGCCTTCCTTCTGTCGCTCCAAGATGAACTCACCTACGACGCGGTTGATCCTGCTGTGGAGTCCACCCGTGAGTCCGCGGTCCGGAGTTATCACGACGATCTCCGCCTTCTTGATCTCACGGCGGCGGAGCAGGGGATGGATGTACTCTTCGTCGTCCGGGGCGGGCTGGGCCGCAAGGTCGGCGAGGAGGCTGCGCATGTCCTCGGCATACGGCCTGCTCTGAAGGGCCATCTCCTGGGCGCGGCGCATCTTCGAGGCCGCGATCATCGACATCGCCTTCGTTATCTTCGCCGTATTCTCGACGCTTCGTATGCGCCGCCTGAGTTGTCTAACGCTTGGCAATTTCTCTTCCCTACCGCAACGCCTGCTTCAGCAGTGTCAGCACCGACTCCGGGCCTTCGGCCTGCACCACTTTGATCTTCGGCTGTTTTTTCAGGACCTCGCCTCTCAGCTCGGTCCGCTCCTTTTGCGTCATGTCCGCCATCAGAATGGCGTCGAACTCAGACGACGCCGCGAGGTCGACGGCTATGTCGTCGTGCAGCGTTCCCGTCACCGAGTAGCCGCTACCCTCAAGCGTGGCGGTCACGGTGTCCATGTCATCCGTGTTTCTTCCGACTACCAGAACTCTGCTCTGCCGCTGCATTTCGGCCTAGTACGGCACACTCTCCTTGAACTCCAGGATCGCCTTCGTAAGCGACTCGCCCGTCTCGTCCGAAACGTCCTTGTCGCTCGCGATGCTTTCGAGGATCTCCGGGTGATTCGATGTTATGAAGTCGTGGAACGCCCCCTCGAACGCGATGACCTTGGATATCTCCACGTCGTCGAGATGGCCGTTGACGAGGGCGAAGAGTATGGTGACCTGCTGCTCCATCCGCAGCGGAACGCTCTGGTCCTGCTTGAGGACCTCGACGGCGCGCTGGCCTCGTTCGAGCTGCCTCCTCGTCGCAGCGTCGAGGTCGGAGGTTCCGAACTGCGCGAAGGTGGCGAGCTCTCGGTACTGCGCCAGTTCGATGCGCATCCGACCGGCCACACCCTTCATGCCTCGCGTCTGCGCGCTTCCGCCGACGCGGGATACCGAGAGACCCGCGTTCACGGCGGGGCGGATGCCAGACGCGAATAGCTCCGGCTCCAGGTAGATCTGACCGTCCGTGATGGAGATGACGTTGGTCGGAACGTATGCCGACACGTCACCCGCCAGCGTCTCGATGATCGGCAGTGCCGTAAGGGAACCGCCCCCGAGGTCCTGCGACACGCGGGCCGCCCGTTCGAGCAGCCTGCTGTGCAGGAAGAACACGTCGCCGGGATAGGCCTCGCGTCCGGGAGGTCGCCTGAGCAGGAGAGACATCTGGCGATAGGCCCACGCATGTTTCGACAGGTCGTCGTACATGATGAGGGCGTCCTGGCCCTTGTACATGAAGTACTCGCCCATGGCGCAGCCGGTGTATGGCGCGAGGTACTGGAGCGGCGCGGGATCGGAGGCGTTGGCGGCCACGATGATGGAGTACTCCATCGCGCCGTGCTGCTCCAATATCGCCTGCAACTGCGCGACCTTGCCGACCTTCTGGCCGATGGCGACGTATATGCAGATGAGGTCGCCGCCCTTTTGATTGATGATCGTATCGGTGCAGATGGCGGTCTTGCCGGTGGAGCGGTCGCCGATGATGAGCTCGCGTTGCCCGCGACCGATCGGCACCATGGCGTCGATCGCCTTGACGCCGGTCTGCATGGGGACGTTCACCGGCTCGCGGGACGCCACGTCCGGGGCGAGGAACTCGACAGCCCTCGTCTCGGTCGTGCGGATCGGCCCCTTGCCGTCGATAGGTCTGCCGATGCCGTCAACGACGCGGCCGAGCAGTGCTTCGCCCACGGGCACCTCGGCGACGCGACCGGTGCCACGCACCTCGCTACCCTCTTTGACGGCCAGAGGGTCGCCCATGATGACCGACCCCACGCTGTCCTCTTCAAGGTTCAGCGCCATTCCGATGACGCCACCCTCGAACTCAAGGAGCTCGTTCGCTCCAACACCGGAGAGGCCGTGGACCCGGGCGATGCCGTCTCCCACCTCTACGACGGTGCCAACGTCCACCATCGTGAGTTCCTGGCCGAACTCCTCGATCTGACGCTTGATTACGGACGCTATGTCCTGTCCTCGTACTGCCATATAACCCTCCGGCTATTGCGCATTGCTCGCCTTGGCTGGGCAATACGCGCTGCGTTCTACGAAATTTGTTCCACTACCTGCCGGTGCATGTTCCTCAGTTTGCTGCGCACGCTCCCGTCGATGACACGGTCGTTCAGTCGCGCGACGATGCCGCCGATCAGCTCCGGCTCAACATAGGTGCGCAGACTGACCTCGCTCCCAACAATGCCGGTCAGGAGCCGGGACACTTCCTTCTGTTGAGCGTCGTCCAGCGGCACGGCGGTCGTGACGTCGGCCCACTCGATGCCCCGGTGGCTGTCGACCATTGCGGTGAACTGCTCCAGGATGGCGGGGATCAAGAGCGTCATGTTTTTCGTCGCGAGAAGGCGGAGCAGGTTGGCCGGCAACGTGCCGACCGAGTCGCCGAGCAGTTGCTGAATGGTTTCCAGCTTCCTGGCTTCCGGCACCTGTGGCGCGTCCAAGAACGCGGCCACCTCTTTGTCGTCGAGGAGATCGGCCAGCGTCTGCAGGTCGTCGACCCACACGTCGAGGCTGTCGTGCTCCAGAGCAATCTGGAACACGGCCTGTGCGTACCTTCTTGCCGACGGATATCGTGGCATATTCTCTCGTTTACTCCGTTACGCTCTCGGGAAGAATGTCCCCACCACTCCTAAAGCCGAAGCGCGCGGCAACCTCTTGAGGAGCGCGGGTAAGGTCTACCCTTTTCCAATCGTCCCGCTCTCTTCGAGCACCCTGTCGATGATGTCGCGGTGGTCCGACTCGCTGAGCGAACGCTCCACCACACGCTCGGCGGCGCTGATGGCGAGTCCGGCGAACTCTCGTCGCAGGTCCTCGATGGCCGCGTCACGTTCACGCTGGATGTCGGCCTCGGCCTTCGCGCGTTCGGCGGCGATCTCGTCTCTCGCCTTCGCCATCTCCTCGTCGCGGAACCGCGCGGCAACATCGCGGGCCTGCGCGATCATCTGCTGGCCCTCCTCGCGCGCCTTCCGTATGTCCTCCTGCATCTGCTCCTGGCTGGCGGCGGCCTGCTCTTTCGCGCTATCAGCCGCTTCGAGGCTCTCCTTGATCCGGGCAGAGCGCTCGTCTATGACTTTGAGCAGCGGCTTATAGAGCAGCTTGCTCAGCAGGAACAGCAGGACGAGAAAGCCGACTATCTGCGCAATGAGCTGCGGCAGGTGTAATCCTAGGGCTTCCATGCTCTCTCCTTGACGCGAAGGCTTCCAGCCCTTCTCAGGCCGGACCTCAACGTCGGTTCACCTAGTGGGCGTGATTACGCTACGAAAATCAGCAGGGCCGCGACGACGAGCGCGTAGATCGCGATCGCTTCCGCGAACACGATTGCGAGAATCATGTTGGCGCGGATGCCGTCCCCGGCCTCGGGATTCCGACCGAGGGCCTCCATCGCCTTGCCGGCCAGCATTCCGATACCCAGTCCGGGCCCAATAGCTCCGACTCCCATCGCTATCGCAGCCGCCAAGGTCTTGATGTCTCCTTCAATCATCCTGATCTCCTTCTCAAGGTTCTTGTTCCGGTTGGTTGCCTGGTATTTAGTGGTGCTCGCCGTCATGAGCGACGACCGCCATAGAGGCGAACACGAGGGTTAGGACCGAGAAAACGATGGCCTGCATGAATCCCACGAAAAGCTCCAGCCCGAGGAACGGAATGAGTCCGATCACGGGCAGGAGGAACGCCATGATGATGAGCAGCATCTCGCCCGCGAAGATGTTGCCGAACAGCCTGAAGGTGAAGCTGACGATCCGCGCAAGCTCGCCGATGATCTCCAGGAGACCGACGATCAGCATGATCGGCCCCTGTTTGAAGTTGATGAACTTGCCTATGTGTCCGAATATCCCCAGGGTGCTCAGGCCCCACCAGTGGATCGCGACCATCGCAATCAGGGCTAGAGCCAGCGGGGTGTTTATATCGGTGTTGGCGCTCCTGAGGTACGGAATCAGGAGTCCGGGCGTCTGGCTCTTCTTGTCGAACCCTTCGTCGTCCATGTACTCCTCGGCCGAGATGTGGTTGTCGACCGAGCCGGGAGGCAGCGTTACCAGCCCTCCCGTACCCTCGAACACCTGAAGCTCGACGTGGGCGGGGTCTATGTCTTCTCCGGCTCTCTCGGCCTTTACCTCTGCGTGGTCAAGCACCTTCTTCGGAGACTCGACCCATCCGATCGTGCCAAAACCGGGCAGGATGCCAATCCAGTTGTTGACGATGATGAACAGGAAGATGGTCATCACCAGGGGGAAGAACCGGCGGGCATGCTCTCCGGCGATGCTCTCCCCGATGCCAAGGAAGAACTCGAAGACCATCTCGATCATCCCCTGCAACCTGCCGGGGACGGTCGAGACCTTGCGGGAGACGATGACCGAAACGACGACGAGCAAAATAATAGCCGCCCATGAGGCGACCATTGTGTTCGTTATGGTAATGTCCCGAATGAAGGCGGTGTCTGTCTCCACCAGGGGATTGGGGATGACCGGCTCGGCAGGGAGCTGGATGTGCGCCATGGGAGCGCCGAGGAAGCCGAGACCGAATGCGTTTCCGACGGCGCCTCCGGCAATGGATATGACGAGCGCAATAACTACGATTAGGAGAATCGCTCTGGTCACGCTCTCGTCAATCTCCTCCGTCTACTCACCGTCTGCCGAGAACAGCGGCGCGAGCATCCAAAACATGCCCGCTCCTGCAATCGCTATTCCCAGCACAAGGCCGATTAGCAAAAATAACGGGCTGGCACCCAGCTTGTCGTCCAGCCAGACACCACCCCACACTCCGCCTACGATGCAGATTGCGACGTACCAGCCGACACCCAGTAACCGGGCAACCAACCGCATCGCACAGCCTCAGAACAGTACCCTTTCGGGCGACTGGATTCTAACATAGGGAAAATCTGAGTGTCAACGAAATCCGGCGGCCCGGAGGCCCACGCAGGTTATCCCTGTTCCGGCTCTTGCTGCCGGTTTTCCTTCCACATCAATCGCGCCGCAAGCGCTCCCGCGATGAGGCCGGTGAGGTGTCCTTCCCAAGACACCCCTTCCTGGAAGAATGGCAGGACACCGAGAAGAATTCCGCCGTACACGACGGCAACCACAACGGCAATCAGCACGGCGACAAGACTCCGGGTGTACCAGGCTCTCGCAATGAGGTAGCCGAAGTAACCGAATATCAGCCCGCTCGCGCCAACGTGGACCGCGGTTCTCCCAACCACCCACAATGCTCCGCCGCCAACCAGCGTTATGAACACCGTCGCTGTCAGGAATTTCCTGCTGCCATGAATGGCCACCAGTCCACCCAGCACCACCATCGGCAGGGTGTTGACAACGAGGTGATCGAAGCTGCCGTGAAGAAACGGCATCAGGGGAATGCCGATCAGCCCTTCAGCGGTGCGTGGGACGACACCATATTCGCTCAGCCGGTAGTCAAGGAGGGCGCTGACCATCCCAACGACCCACATCAAGGCCACGAGTATGGCCATGGGTACGGCTACGGAGGCAATTGTCGCTTTGAAGGAATTCGATTTCTGCATTGGTGCGGTCCGAAGGAAAAAGGTCTTACACGATATGTCGATTATACCTTACGCTCTGGAAGCAGTAAACGTCGCGTCGCACTTTATGGGAAGCAACCGCGCGACATTTCTCTAGCGGAACCAGTCGTAATTGAGGCCAAGCGACCTGTCTCGCAATGGCAGATCGACTCTCGCGCCGCCATTCGCCGAAGAGACCTTCAGGGCGATTTCAACTTCGAGCGCGATTGCCGCGCGTCGCCCGGAGTTCTTGGGTTCGTCCAGCCTGCCCTCTAAACAGTCTATCAGGTCGGCCAGTCCGCACACCGCGTTGTAGCCGCCCTCGAACTGGGGCGCGAGCCAGGGTATCTCCACACGCCGCGTACCGGCCCCGATGTCCATGTCCTGCCACAGTCTCCACTGAGAGCCGGAATTGCTGTCCAGCGCTATCTCGCCGGACGTGCCGGACACGCGAACGAGGCCTGCGCCTTTTCTGAAATGCACGACAGCTTCGCCTCGTGTCTGAGCAAGCCCTTGACCAAGAAACTCGTCACTGCCGCTATCGCGCCGCTCTCGGTCGTCCACGCCCACGACCCACAAAGGCATGTCGTCTACGAAGTACATCCAGTGCGGCTTCTGCGACGCGGGAGCTTCCGCCTCGATGGAGACAACTTCGCCGATTGCGCCGCTGCCGATGAGTTCCTTCGCTCGCCCGTAGGAGGGATGGTTTGCCGGTGTCGCGCCTGCGACGAGGGGCACGCCTGCAGCGGCGCAGGCGATGACCATGCGGTCGGCCTCACGGAGCGTGTGCGCGATCGGCTTCTCGATAGCTATGGCCTTCGCGCCGCACTCGACGGCAAGACACGTCAGATCGGCTCGTCCCTTCACGTTGGTGGCGACGGCGACGATGTCAAGCGACTCGCTGCGCAGCATCTCCGAGGCGTCGGTGTAGAGAGCGTCCACTCCGTACCGTTCACCGAATGCCTTAAGCCGTTGGGGGTCGCGTTCGGCTCCGGCTACGAGCTCGACACCAGGACGGTCATGGAAAACCTCGGCCCAAGTGTGGGGTATATTCGCTCCGCCGACGTTTTGGTGATAGTGGAACTCGCGGCGAACGTCTAGCGCAGGTGTTGGGCGCTCAACGTCGTCGACAGTATAGGTACCCCGCTCGTAGACGACGGCGATGTCGGCGAGCATACCCATCCAGCCGAGACCGATGACGCCGGCGCGATATTTTTGTATAGGGCGATTTTGGCCTGAAGTAATAAGCTCTGAGTCCAATCGGGGCATCGAAAGAATGGCGGCGTCTAGACGGTCGAGACGCCGAATTCTGCGGCGAAGGAATCGTACAGGCCCTGGATACCCGCTTCCTCGGCGTCGCCGTCATGGGCGACGACGCGAATCGCGAGATCGAGCATCTCCCCCCGCTTGATGTATCGGTGAGACATGCGATGGGGATTGATTCGTACCGACCCGTAGTCGACGAGGTACCAGGGGACGTTGCCGACCGACGGGAACTGGAACATGGCTACACCGGCCATCCGCCCCTGCTCGTCCCTGCCGGAGTAGTCCACCCAGTCGGCAAGCTGCCAGCGGATCTCCTGTTCCCCCACCCGGCCGCCCGATGCGGTCAGCTTGCCGCCAACCTTGTCCCCGTTCCGGTCGACCACACGTAGGTGGTCCGCGACCCGGATGGTGAAGTACCCGTGCCGGCACGGGCCTATACGGAGGTCCCAATCGGTCGGACGCACCTGGCTCCGCACGTCGATGATGTTTGCCACGTCGCCGGGCCGCACGTCGATGGTGCGTATCTCCTCGGCGAGAACACGCCGATAGGCTCCGACACCCCACTCCTCCGGGCCCTGCCACTGGAGCCTCTGCGTGATCTCCAGATGGTCCTCGGCCCGCTCGGTGCGCTCGTCGACCACGCTGCTGATGATGCGGCCGGCGTCGCGTCCCTGAAACGGCCAGTCCCAGTACATGTTGAGCGGAGGCTGCTCGACCGGGCCTTCGGGGCTTTGCAGGTAAGTGTAGAAGCGGTCGGTGCCGACGGTGACCGACTGGTGCCAAGGGTGATCGCTGGCGGAGCGTTCGGTGGTGACGTAGACTCCCGCGGGACTGACCACCGGGAAGACGTACGACCGGTAGGCCGACTGGGACAGGCCCGCAACGAAGCGATCCTTCCAGCAAATCTTGAGCAGTCTCGTGGCCTCGTCCTCCCAGCGTTCAGGGATGACATACGGAGCCTCTTCAGCAGTGAAGTATCTCATTTTCGAGGTTCCCTAGATTCTCAAAACAAACACCATCGCGGGAACCCCCTCTCGGAGGTCCCCGCGATTGGGACTATGGGCGCCGATGTTGTCTTACGGCCGGATGGTCTCCCCGGAAGCAAAGACCGCCTTGCTCGTGTAGCGTCGCGAGCGGTTGCCCGGATTGTGGTAGTTGTCCATGCCGTCCTCGAAGGCGTTGACCATGTTGTAGAGGCCGTGCTCATACCTGATCTGCCTCTCAGGGACGTTTCTGAAGTTGTTCCGCTTGACGATGAGACCGCGGCTGAAGCCCGTGAAGGCAATCGTACCAAGCTGGTACTTCTCAAGCGCGACCACCCTGCTCATCGCCTGACCGATCTCTATCTTCCGCGGGTCGTGGTCGGGAAGCTGCGCTCCTTCCGTCCAGCTGTCCAGTAGGAACTTGATGTTGCCAGTTGCATCCGCGGGCCAGGTGCCTTCAGGCGCCGTTGGCAACCAGTCCGGATCGGGCCCGGTGGGGGCCATGCCTTCCTGTCCACCGCTAGTCAGGTACTGCCCGATCAACGGCCCCTGTGGCTCACCGGAGCGATAGGGAGCAACCGGATTGCCACGTGCCCACAGGTTGGAACTGCCGTTGACGTTTGAGATCCCGAGGTACTGCTGGTTCTGCCTGATGAGACCCCAGTGACCACCGTCTTCCTTCCAGTTGAGTTTGATGCCGATCTTCGCGAAGTCCGACTCCAACAGCTCAGTTACCGGCACCCGAAGGCCGGGCACGCCGGTATACAAGGCAAGGTTTCCGCCGCCGTCCAGCCTATTCCTTAGGCCGTCCCCGTCAGTGTCCACGATTCCCAGTCCATCCAGGATCTGGTTGGCTCTGGCGATGTCCTGCGGTATGGCGTCTATCGTCTCGAAGCGCTTGCCCGGGTAGTGGGGCGAGGTCTCGTGGACGACATAGTTCTGGGCATACCCCACTCCTGAGAAGACGATGTTGTTGATCGCACCGCGATCGATGGCCAGAGACAGCGCTATTCGGAAGTCTTGCGTCCTAAGCCACCTGCCGAGTTCCTTGTCTTCGTTCCAAGTCTGGTTGAAGAAGAGGCTATGGTCACCGCCGGAAAGGTCGGGCCAATGGTAGATGCTGTAGTCCCCCCTCTCCATGTTCGTGATGAACAGAGGGATTCCGCTCATCTGGCGTGAGAGGGTGTCGGCATCCAGGTCGGACTCGCCCTGCATGGCGCGCAGGATTGCGACGTCCACGCTCTCCATCTTGAAGTTGATGATGCCGTCCACGTAGGGAAGCTGGTTTCCATCGGGATCGACGCCGAAATAGAAGTGGTTGCGTACCATGGACGACTGGTCACTGAGGAAGTATTCCATCTTCCACGCGCCGGCGGAGGGTTGGCCGTTCTCAATGCAGTTGTCACCGCAGTTCGTCCAGGACACCCTATTTTGGAAGAGTTTCGTCCAGTCTTCGAACTCGCCATCCGCTACCATCTTCGCAAGGGCAGCAGAGTCGGCGTACTTCTCATGGAACTGCTTAGCGTACTCGTCCGACGTGTACCAGCACCAGCCCGAACCGCAGGACACGGGACCGCGCGCGCTCGTCGTTCCCGCGAAGAACGTGTAGTTCGGGGAATCGAACGTGAAGCTGAATGTGTAATCGTCGATCACCGAGAACTTCGCACCCTCCCCGGTAACGGGGTCTCGCGCACGGCTGTAGGGAGTGTCGGGACCGAGACCATTGCCGGATAGTCCCGCCGCCTGGGAGGCAGCATTGTTGTAGTAGTTGATGTCCTCCCACGTGAAGCGGAAGTCCTCGGAGGTAAGATCGGAGCCGCCCGACCATTTGCCGCCCCGTCGGAGGTGGAACGTGTAGACCCTCCCGTCCTCGGAATGGTCCATTCCCTTGGCGACGCGCTCGACGTAGCTCGCACCGTCGGCGTTCAGCTGCAGCGGATGGCCGTTGGCGTACTGCTGCAAATAGCGCTGGTTGTGCCTCGTTGCGCGCCACGTCCCGCCGTAGGTGCCAATCTCGTTCGGCGGGGGGACTACGTGCACGTCTTCAGGCACCGGCAGGCGGTCCATCAGTGGTGGAAGCAGACCCTGCTTGACCAGTTCCGCCGACATGGGAGATTCCTGGAATGTCGTGGGCTTGGGGCCGGTAAATCGGTAGTCGAAGTACCCACCGACGCCGAGAGGCTTGCCGTAGGGCTGCACCGGCTCGACCACGGCCATGGCCGCTTCTGAGGCCGCCTTCTCCGCAGCCTCTTGGGCCGCTTTCGCCGCCATCGCAGCTTGTTCAACCGAGCTTTGGGTCTGCATCAACGCCGAGTCCACCGACTCTTGCGTCGCCGCCAACGACGCGTCCACCGCGGCTTGGGTCGCTGCCTGCGAAGCGTCCACGATTTCCTGGACCTGGGCAGCCGTGAGCTGATCCGCGGCAACATCCTGGATGGACTTGGCGACGAGGTCTTCCAAGTCACCGCGCGTAACCGCTCCAGCCTGCACGGCGCCCACTGCGGCTTGAACCATCCGGTTAATGTCGGCAGCACTCACGCCTTCAGGAACGGACGCGGCAACCGACTGCTGGACAAGTGACCGGAGCTGCCCGACATCGATCTCGGCGGGCGCGGGAGCCGGCAGATCGCGAATCGACTGGTCGACGATCCGCTGCACGTCGGCGGCCGAGAGCTGACCGGCGGAAGCGGCGTTGACCGCAGCCTCAACGTCAGCCCTGGTAACGCCCGCCGGCTGCGCGGCAAGCGCCGACGCTACCGAGTCCGAGACAAGATTTTGAATTTCAGCAGCGCTCGCGCCTTGTGGAACGCTACCGACGGCCTCCTGAATTATTTTCGCCACATCCGGCGTAGGAGCGGCTTCCTCATCACTGGTGCCGCAGGCGATCGAAATGATCAGCCCCGCCGCCGCGACAATCAGCGCAATAGAACCTAACTTCAACAGACTGTACTTCATGAATTCTCCCTCCTTCACGATTCAGCCTCTCAAGGCCTCATAAAGCATTTCGCTTAGCACTCCGATTGTTCGTTTGGAGATTCGAGGGGATCGCCTTCAACGTCCGTTGTGAAATGTGAGAACTTCCCTGCGCCGTCCCGTTCCTTTCGAGTTTTCGATGTTTGCTCAAACCGGGTTTCCAAAGAGGCGATACCAACAACCACACTTTGGGGAGTTTATCTACGAAATTCGTAATGCATTTTTACTGGTTCAGGATTTCAATTAGGCTTATACCCAAACTCTCAAGATTCAGGAACGTCGAAGGTGCAAGGGGTTTATCACACCAGTTTCCGTAAGTCAACCAAGATCCGCTTCTCGCACCGTTCGGGCGTGCAACGACCCGCAAAGCTGCGGAACGAGGGTTGTCGTCTTCGACAGGCTAGTAAGGCAGCTGAGTTTCCGGGTTGTCTCGCAGGTAGTGCGCTTGGCGGACGCCGAAGTTCTCTTGAAGCTGGATCGACAGGCCTCCGTCCACGACCAGGGGATGCCCCGTAATGAACGACGCCTCGTCCGAGCAGAGGAACAGCACGGCGTTGGCGATGTCCTCAGCGCGCCCCACATCGCGCAGGGGATACTGGTTCTTGAAGAACTCGAGGCCGGACGGGTTGTTCTTCCACATGTGTTCCCGAAGGCGCTCGGTAAGCATGTGGCCGGGAAGCACCGCGTTGACGCGAATGCCGTCCGGGCCGTACTCCGTTGCCATTTGGCGTGTCGCCCCTATCACGGCGTGCTTGGCCGTCTCGTAGACCAAGACGCCGGGCGCGCCGAACAAGCCGTGCACCGACGAGGTGTTCACGATGCTTCCACCTCCAGCCTTCCTCATCTCGGGCACGGCGTACTTTACGGCGAGGAAGATGGCCTTGAGCAGCACGGCCATCTGGGAATCCCAGTCTTCCTCCGACACCTCCACGGCGCCGCCGCTGCCCGCCGTCAGCACGTCGAAGGCGTTGCTGAACAGGATGTCCAAGCGCCCCCACTTCTCCACCGCCCGCTCGACCATCATCCTGATGTCGGAGTGCTTGCTCACGTCCACCCTGACCACGTCCGACTCGTTGCCCGCCGCCCGTATGCTCTCCGCGTTCTCCTCGGCCATCGCCTCGTCTATGTCGGCGATGAGTACTCTAGCCCCTTCCTCGGCCAGCCGCCTCGCAGTGGCCCCACCGATACCCTGAGCGCCTCCCGTAACGATAGCCACCTTACCGTCAAGCCTACCCATGGGCGCCTCCAATTGCTCGCTTTTCCGGCCAATTGTACCGATAACCGAGCGACTACGATAGGGCGCGATTGACCGGCTGTCGCGGGACGGTATATATTGCGCCTCAGCCAACTGAGGAGGGCGACGATGCGGGGCAAGGTGGCCATCGTGACCGGCGGCGCCGGCGGGATCGGATCCGCGGTAAGCCGTGCATTCGCCGATGCGGGCGTCGGCGTGGCAGTTGCCGACGTGGATGCAGACAGGGCCGGCGATACCGCCGACGCCATCTCTTCCCGGGGCGGCAGAGCGATCGGCATCGAAGTCGAGGTCACTTGCGAAGACTCCGTCGAAGCGGCGGCGCAGCGAACGGTCGATCACTTCGGGCGAGTCGACTTCCTCGTCCACTGCGCCGGAAACAACATCAGGGCGCCCGTGCTGGAACTGTCCGCGGAGGACTGGAGCAGGGCTCTCAACACGCACCTGACCGGCGCGTTCCTGTTCAGCAAAGCCGTCGGCAAACGGCTGGTGGAACAGGGCGAGGGAGGTCGCGTAGTCTTCATGTCGTCGGTCGCCGCGAGGGCTCCAGTGCCCGAGCGCGGAGCGTACACGCCTGCCAAAGCGGGCCTGATCGGACTCGCGGGTGTGCTATCCCTTGAGTGGGCAGAATACGGCATCAACGTCAACGCCGTCTGTCCCGGCATGGTGCTTACTCCCATGACCGAGATGGTCTACACGCGCGAGCCGGCCCTGCAGGCGCAGCGGCTGAAGAGGATGCCTGCCGGGAGGGAGGCTTACCCCGAGGAAGTGGCAGACTTGGTGATCTTCCTCTGCAGCGAGAAATCGGCGCACATCAGTGGAACGGCCATCCCGATCGACGGGGCATTCCTCAACAACGGCTTCATGTTGGAGCGCGAGTAAGCAGGAGCGCAAGCGCAGTCCACAATGGATTAGGACCGCACGCAGGTATTCCTTATTTCTCTCGGAGGAGCCATGAGTCTTCTGAATAACGACACGCAGGTATCCGTTTTTGTAGAAGGACTGGACCATCCGGAGGGCATAGCCTGGGGGCTTGACGGCTACGCCTACGCCGGCGGCGAGGCCGGACAGGTCTACAGAATCGACGTTGAAAACCAAGAGGTCGTCCAGTTCGCCGACACGGGCGGTTTTGTGTTGGGGATGGCCCTCGACGCGGATCACAACATCTACGCCTGTGACGCCGGCAACAAGGCCGTGATGAAGATAACGAAGGGCGGCGCGGTCTCAACCTACTCCACTGGTACCGACGACGAGCCGTTCCGCGTGCCGAACTACCCCGCCTTCGATGCCGGCGGCAACCTGTACGTGTGCGACTCGGGCGACTGGCATGAGGACAACGGCGTTATCTACCGAATTCGACCGGGAGGCGAGGCGGAGGTGTGGGACAGACGACCAAAGGAGTTTCCCAACGGACTCTGCATGGGCCCGGACGGAGACGAAATCTACGTCGCCATGAGCGTCAACCCTCCCCGTGTTGATCGGATAACCATCGAGGCCGACGGCAGCCCCGGTCAGCACGAGACCGTAGCCGAGTTCCCGAAGACCGTCCCCGACGGCGTCGCCTTCGACACCGACCGCAACCTCTACGTGTCGATGTATCGACCCGACGTGATCTACCGTCGAACGCCCGACGGCCAAATCGACATCCTCGCCGAGGACTTCGAGGGTACGCTCATCGCGGCTCCCACCAACATCGCCTTCTGTGGGCGAGACCGGGACATGCTTCTCGGCGCAAACATCGGCAGATGGCATATCACCCAATACGACGTAGGGGCAACGGGACTCCCACTGCACTACCCGGCCCTCGGCTGAATTCCGCCGTCTAGGAGCAGACATCCAGGCCGAGTTCGTCGAGATCGTTGTTCGGCGCCTCGCTCAAGCCTGCCGGTACGCAGCCAGCAAAGCGGTTTCCGGCAAGACGCCACTGGATCAGTTTGGTAAGCCCGTCCAGTTCCACCGGAATTTCCCCCGTTAGCCTATTCTCGCTGAGCCACAGCCTCTCCAGATTTGTCAGGCTTCCCAACTCGGCAGGAATCGAACCGTCCAGCATATTCCCATGCAGCCACAGGAACCGCAGCCTGTCCAACTCGCCCAGTCCGGACGGAATCCCGCCGCTCAGTTGGTTGCGATGGAGCCGCAGGTGCGTCAGGCCGGTCATGCCGCCCAGTTCAGGCGGAATTGAACCACTCAGTCTGTTGGAGTGCAGGTTCAAGTCCCAGAGGTTGGAGAGCTGGCTCAACTCCGGCGGCACACCTCCGGTCAACTCGCTCGTGTGGAGCCACAGGTACCGAAGACTGCTCATTCCTCCCAACTCTGGTGGAATCGTCCCGCCCAAGGGGTTGTTGTATAGGTAGAGGTAGACAAGCTCGTCCATATCGCCAAACCAAGCCGGAACGCCACCCGTCAGCTTGTTGCTCTGCAGCTTCAGCCGAACAAGGGACGACATGCCTCTCAAGTCCGGGATTGCGCCGCTCAGTTCGTTACCCCACAGCCAAAGATCTCTCACGTTGCTCATTCTGCCCAGCCAGGCCGGTACGATACCGATCAGGTCGTTGTTTGACAGGTACAGCTGCTCCAACTTCGTCAGGTCGCTAAGATCCGGAATCTGCCCCCGTAGTTCGTTGTTGTTCAGACCCAATACCCTTAGGTTGGTCAGGTTGCCCAACTCGGATGGGATGAATCCTTTGAGGCTGTTATTGCGAAGGTTCAGGTAGGTGAGACTCGAAAGCCGGCCCAGTTCGGACGGAACCGAACCATCCAGTCCTCCGGCCCGAATATCCAGCCACGCCACACGCACGGGACTTCCGCGCAGGGTGATACCTTGCCAGTCGGTCATGGGAATGTCCGCCGACCAGCCCAGTGATCCTCTCCCCGCGAGCGTGTCCCGCACCGAGAGCAGGGTCTCACAATCGGAGATCAGCCAGGTATTGGTCGCATCGGACACCGCGCCTCCGGTGACACAGATACTCGGCACCGTCGAACTCGTGGCGGTCTCAGACCATAGTCCCGCTCCAACACGGCTCACCGCTCTCGCCTGTACGTCGTATTGCGTGCTGCCCGTCAGCCCGGTGATGGCATATTCCAAGTTCCCTCCTGAGGCAGCGGTCCACACGTCTTCCAACACCGTCCAGTTGGAATCTACCGTCTCGTCGGCGATGGTCCGAATATAGCGGAGATCGTAAGCGGTCAGGTCGGAGCCGCCCGTCTCATCGGGTGCGATCCAGGAGACCGTGAGTTGACGGTCTCCCGATAAGACCTCGCTGATGGATGGAGCGCTGGGCGCCCGGCTCACTGCGATGGTGTACGTATTGATGGATAAGCCATCATTTGAGGTCACCCTTACCCTGATGGCCGTAACGCCAAGACCCAGGTCAATTTGATGGCCTTCCAGCGAGGTATCGGCGTCAGCGATGGGCCGTCGGTTCCGATCGAGGAACTCGATAACGGCGTCGTGCTCGCTCACGGGAGTCACGGTCACACGCGTTGCGCTGGACATAGCCGTATAGTCGGTGCGATACGGATCGAACGACTGGACGAGTTCCCCTGGAGAAATGCTCAGACTATCCAGGAGGACATCACAGAATTGCAGGCTGAGGTCATCAAAGTCATTGCTTGCGACATCCCGCAATCCCTGGGGGACGCATCCATCCAACTGGTTCTGTCGAAGGGTCAACCGCCGCAGGTTGTCGAGATTACCTAACGATTCGGGTATCGACCCGGTCAACAGGTTTTCTCTGAGAAGCAGTTGCTCAAGGTTCGTGAGGTTGCCCAGTTCAGGGGGTATTGGACCCGTCAAGAGATTCCGCCAGAGCGACAGAACTTCCAGGTTGGCGAGGTTGCCCAGTGAACTCGGTATCGGGCCGCTCAGCTTATTCTGGGCGAGGTAGAGCTCCTCCAAATTGGCAAGGTCGCCCACTTCCTGGGGTATGGGGCCGCTAAGGTCGTTGCCCCAAAGCGATAGCGCCTGAAGGTTGGTCAGATCACTCAGCCAAGCAGGCAAGGTTCCCGTCAGATCGTTGTCCGACAGCACCAGTCTCTCCAGATTGGCAAGCCCACCCAGTTCCGCAGGCAATGGCCCGGTCAATTCGTTCCGCCAAAGCGACAGCTCTCGCAAGTTGGTGAGGTCACCAAGAGTCGCCGGTATTTGCCCGGTCAACCGGTTCTGTGAGAGGTACAGTTCCTCCAACTTCGTGAGGTTGCCGAGCGACGAAGGTATCGGTCCGGACAATCGATTCCCCCAGAGCGTTAGCTCCTCCAGATGGGCGAGATAGTCAAGCCACGTGGGCACCGGTCCGGTCAATCGGTTCCTCGAAAGGGTCAGCCGCTTCAATTCGGAAAGCATTCCCAGTTCGGTGGGTATCGCGCCGTTCAGGTTCCTACCGTGAAGGTTCAACCCTGTGACACGCCGCGGGGACGCGTCCACTGTGACGCCCTCCCATTCTCCGATGGGAGTGATCGACGACCAGTTCAGCGTGGCGCTCCCCGCGAGGGCATCGCGGGCCACCAAGAGCGCGTTGCAGTCGGACACCAGTCCCGGATTGTTGCCGGGACCGGCCACCGCGCCGCCGGTGGCGCAGACGCCTGAAACTACCGGTATGGGCGTTCCGGTCACGGACTCCGACCAGGGGCCGGCTCCGGCACGATTGACGGCGCGTACTTGTATGTCGTACCGAACCCCGCCGACCAATGAGGTTATGGCGTACTCCAAGCTGCCGACCGATTCCGCATTCCATACGTCTTCGATCACGGTCCAGTTGGAGTCCACCCCTTCGTCCGAAGTCGCCTGAATGTACCGCAGGTCATACGAGGAGACTTGCGAGCTTCCTGTGTCGGCGGGTGCGCTCCAAGCCGCCGTGAGAGTCCCCACGCCCGCCGTGACCGAGTCCAGGGTGGGGGCGCCCGGTGGACTCTCATGCCCATAGACCTTGATGCTCCACGAATCCAGGGTTCCCCTCACCGTCGGTATGTGGTCGGTGACCCGCAGCTTCCACGCGCCATTCGGGTCTTCGCCAAGATGTTTCGCGGAACCGAATCGAAACGGGCCGTTCAGGGCCACGTATGCAAAGGAGGGATTATCGTCGATGCGCGTGTCGAACGGTACGGACAGCTGAGATACGGCCCCGGAAGGAGACTCTAGCTCGATTGTGAGGTCGCGGAAGGATCCGTGCCGGAAGGAGGTGTTGATCTCTACGAACTCGACAAACTTCACGTCGGTATTCAGCACGAGGGAGGTCTCGACCTTCGCGGGAGGGCCAACTACGGGCGCGTCGGGAATTGCCAAGTTCAGCGTGTTCGACACCGGCGTCGCGCTCTTCAGGGACGGCAAACTTCGCCATTCCCTGGCGAGATCGACGGCGGCCTTTGCATCGACGACTCCGAACCCATACTCGTGGTTGAAGTGATAGCGGTCGGAGGTGGAGCCGTACCTTCGCGCTCCGTCTTGCCAGCCGGGATTTCGGGCGTCGTTCTTCCGTGCGGAGGCCGCGAGAATGAGCTTTACGTCCCGCCACGTCAGGTCGGGGTTGGCGCTTCGCGCCAGCGCAGCCACCCCCGCAACGATGGGAGTCGACGAGGATGTCTCACCGAACTCTTCGTAGTATCGGTCGGAGTTGTCCGTGGTGAGGATACCTTGATGAAGGTCTGATTGGTCGTTTGACGGTGCGCAGACCCACAGGTTGGCCCCCATCTCCGAGAAGCCGCTCCTGTTGTCGCGGTCATTCACGGCGCAGACCGCGGTCACGGCATAGTGATTGGCGTACTCATCTAGATTTGAGTTGTCACCCTCCTGGTGTCCATTGCCCCCGGCAAAGACATACAGAGTCCCTTTACCGCCGTAGCCCACGCTAACCCCATTCTCTATGGCCCTTTGCCAGAAAGCATTGGCTCCATCGAGTCCGGGTCCCTCACGAGGACCCCAACTGTTATTGGACACTGCCGTAACGCCGACGTTTCGCGACATGGCGTCCGTTATGTTCGAAGTGGTCCTTTCGGCGGCGAGGAAGTTGTACCCATAGACTGTGGCTCGCGGCGCAACTCCACGCACCCCGATATCGTTGTCTCGTGCCGCGATGATGCCGGCGATGTGTGTTCCATGATGCTCGAAGGGGATGTATATGTCCCCGTTCCCGGTATAATCATGATTTCGAGACGTATCGACGTTGTCTCTCAGGTCCTCGTGGGCGTAGTACATGCCATCGTCGACTATTGCGACACTAATGCCTTCCCCCTTGATGCCCGCCTCCCACACAGATTCGACATTGATGTCCGTCTCACCGGGATTGTCGAGATGCCACTGGCACGCGTACAAAGAATCGCTGAGCAGGGGGTCGTTCAACTGGCTTGTTTTGGCTTCGCAGTCATCGATGAAGTCGGTGTACCGCACATCCTCGAAGGCATGGATCGTGTACGGGACGGGATAGTTAGTGACACCGGTCGGAGCGCTGATCTTGACGTGGTATGTTCCGGGACCGAAGTCGTCGCGAATCCAAAAGCCGTGTCTGTATGTGCCGGTAGAAGTAACGGCGCTCAGAGGATACACATTGACTGAAATTTCCGACCGCCCGGACTCAAATACGGCTACGTCTATTTCCTCCTGGTTCGTGCTTCTCGCGTAGAGGTCCACGTTAGTGGACTCGGAGAACTCCATCCTGAAGTAGTCTGCATTCCCAGCCGTGCCGATCGACCCGGGCGTTGGAGAATCGAGGCTCAGGCGCGTTGCCGTGTTGGCAGTGTTGCCGGGGTCGGTCACGGCCTCGGCGTGGAGGGTGTAATCGCCGACGTACAGGTTCCGGTAACTGACCACGACAACGTAGTACACGCCCGGCCCGAGATTCGCCCGAATATGAAAACCGCTAAACCTGCCGACGATAGAACTGTCATCGTTGATCGCCAGCCTGTTGGCGTTCCGATCAAACAGCCCTCCGGCGGTATCGAGGTCGCCGGTCGCGTATATCCATACGTCGGTGGTCCCGGATGCACTCGAAAGGTCCAGTCTGAAGACATCTCTGTCGTCGGCGGGATCGATACGTCCTTCTATCGAAGATCCGAGGGGCAGCTTCGTCGCGGTGCTTATGGTATTTCCGTGGTCGTCCGCCGTCTGTCCTCCGACGCCACCCGTGCTCAAGAGGAACAACATGAGGACGAGGGTGACGGCAAAGAGGAACCTCCTCACCGCCGGAGGCGATGAGGATGCGATCTGTGCCGACGCGAAGCTCATGGCGACTCTGTGCGCTTAGGGATCAAGCCAGCCCTGAGACCTCGCGGTCGCTATGAGACCCATCTTCTGCTCTTCCGAAGCCGGCGGGAAGGGAGGACGCGGGTCACCGCATTCTACTCCAAATCGAGCTTCGCACAGGGTCTTGAATCCGGCCGGAAACGGAATGGTGCGGCTGAGGGTCACGAACTCGGTGGCGCGCCTCTGGGCGGCCAGGGCCGCCCTTCCGTCCCCCACGCAATGAGCGTTCCAGATATCCACCCAGAGCTCGGGCACGATGCAGAGAGGGCCGTCGATGCACCCTACCGCCCCGACCGCCAGGGCGGGAGCCATCAGCAGCGAGCTGCCGATGAAACAGTCGAGTCCCATCTCGACATACGCGGCGACGTTGTGGAACTCCGTTGAAGAGTGTTTCAGTCCCCTCAGTTGCGGGACCTTGTCCTGAATCTTCGCCATGAGATCGGGGACAATGTCGACCCCGGTGGCGTGCGGGAGATTGTAGGCAAAGAGCGGCAGATCGGCGGCTGCCCCCACGACGCGATAGTACTCGACGATAGCGTCGTCTTCCACGCCGTAGAAGAATGGAGGAACGGCGCAGATCGCCTCGACTCCCGCCTTGGCGGCGTGCTCGGCCTGGCGCGCTGCCTGGGCGGTCGTCGCCGCGCCGACGTGCATGATGTTCTTGACGCGACCGCCGTTCTGGTCCGCGGCGATCTCAGCGATGCGGTTGTTCTCAGCTTCCGTGAGGTAGACGCTCTCGCCCGTCCCCCCGGCAACCCAAAACCCGTGTGCGCCGGCGCGGACGTTGCCCTCGTAGACAACGCGAAACGCCTCTTCGCTCAGATCCCCGGCAGATGTCATCGGCGTGATGATCGCCGGATAGACGCCCGTAAAGTCCGACATAGTGCTCTCCGTCGTTCAATATGTGAGCGCCATTGTAGCATCAGGAGTGCCAACATAGTGCGGCATCTGGACGGAGCAAGGCCGGTGGTGGTACGTTTTCTTGTAGGTGCGAATGCTCCGGCATTATTAAGTCCGGCCATCACGGACAAATAACGAGTCCTGCCGGAGCGCGTTATCAGGAACAGGGGGACGGACACTGAAATGAAGATGTGGCTGATAGTCGGTCTAGTCGCGCTGTTCGCGCCCATGGCGATCGCATGT
Organism: Dehalococcoidia bacterium; assembly: GCA_963665745.1. GTDB lineage: Bacteria > Chloroflexota > Dehalococcoidia > Lucifugimonadales > VXLM01 > VXLM01. The sequence goes on from OY762443.1 coordinate 558,241, forward strand.
GCAAGCGACGGCGGAGACAGCGAGCCGACGGCAACGCCGAAGCCCCAGCCGAGCAGACGGGGCAACAAGCTCATCGAGGGCGAAATCACCTTCAAGAGCGTTCAGAACCGAATCAGCGGCGCGACGATCTACGTGCGGTTGGAAGACATCAGCATCCAGGACGACGCGGGCAAGACCCTCGTCGAACAGGTCATTGGCGACGTAACCGTCGATCCCTCGGACCTGCCGACCTACAGGTACCTGATCGAACACCGGGAGTTGGAGCCCAAGGACACGTACAGGATCCGTGTCCACCTCGATGCCGACAACTCCGGTGACATCTCCGACGGGGACTTCGCATGGACCGCCCAATATCCTGCAACCACGGCAGTCGGTTCCAGCGTGCTCAACGCCATTAATGTGACCCTGGAACCGGTGGTCATCGAGCAGGCCGAGGATACCGAGGCATTGGTGCGCGTGGAGGCCCCGATAACCGATTTCGAGCTAACAACGTCCCCTGACGACCCGAACACATACATACTGAAAGTTACTTCGCTTCAGCCCAATGCCTGCGCGCGTCCGAATGGATATGAGGCGGTTCGCCAGCTTCGCGACGAGGACAGCATCGACGTCGAGGTCTACAACGTCGTTCCGGCATCCACGGACATTGCCTGCGCCGCCGTGATCGACACCGCCGATTGGGAAATCACGATCGGCACGTTCGACGAGCCCGAGCCGGATACGATCGTCAACCTCCATATAAACGACGACGTGTACCAACTCACACCCGGGTCCCCGCCGAAGCTGGAACCGATCAGCGCCGAGCCGCCGACACTCCCAACCATTCGCGGCACTATCGAGTTCGTGGGAGCGACGGAACTGGTAATGGGCGAGACTCTCTACATCAGGCTCGAAGATCTGAGCAGACCTGACCTAGGGAAACGCCGAGTTACCGAGCGACTGATTCCCGATTTCTCTACGGAAGCATCAGACCCAGGAAGGTTCCGGTACACCATCAACTACCAGGAGCCGAGGCCCTTCGGAGAGTACGCGGTCGAGGTGCATCTCGACGTAGACGGCTCCGGCGAGGTTGACCGAGGTGACTACGTCACCACCGCGAAGTATTCCTTCACGGGACACTCTCCGTCCAAGCGGATGAACGTCCGCATGACCGAGGTCGAGTGAGCGTCAATCGCGTTTGACACGCCCCCTGCCCGACCGTACACTCCCACGTGCTCACTTAGCAAAGCTGCAAGGAGACATAAACATGCGGGTACTGATTACAGGTTCGGCGGGACAGATCGGCCAGCACCTCATCACAAACTTGAAGGACCGGTACGAGTTTCGAGGGTTGGACATCCGGCCTACACCACAGATCGACGACTACACGGTGGCGAGCGTAACCGACTGGGACGCCGTCAATCACGCCTCTCAGGGAATGGACGCGACGATCCACCTGAGCAACGTGGGGGGAGACTGGGAGCAGGCGTTCCAGTCGATGGTGGGTACGCGGCACGTCTTCGAGGCGGCGCTTGCGCATGGTGTTAAGCGCGTGGTGTTCGCAAGCCGGGGAGGCGTGCATCCCTCCTCATACTACCCCCGCAGCATTACTCGCACCGCCGACCTCCCTACCCGCCCGGACAGCTACTACACCATCACCAAGGTCTTTGGTGAGGCAATGGGCGACATGTTCTCCGCGCGTCACGGGATCAGCACAGTTTCCGTGCGCATCGGAAATTTCAACAAAGACCGGGACGAACCGGGCCACCCTCACCAGCTCAGCCATGGCGACTGCGTCCGGGTCTTCGAGGCTGCGCTCACCGCCGAGGACATCACCCACGAGCGCGTCTTCGGCGTGTCCGACAGCAACTGGCCGCTCTACGACATCGAGCACGGCAGGCAGGCGATCGGATACTGCCCGCAAGACCGGTCGGAAGTCCCGCAGGACGTGATCGACCAAGGCTAGGGTCGCGTTGGCGTTCTCGAAGACATCGAGGTATAACATGCCAACTCCGAAACCGATTTACATAGGCCAAACACCCCAGTTGCTCGTGGATAACCACGTGATCGAGTACGTGAACTTCGTCACGCGAGTGATGCACACGCCGACCAAGCACCCGGACAACCCGATCGTGAAGACGGACAAGCCGTGGGAGGTGACGAGCTACTTCCGCACGAACACGTGGAACGTCCACTGGGACGAGCGCGAGTCCATCTACAAGCTCTGGTACGAGGACATGGGGTGGAACTACGACGAGTTCATGCGTCTGGAACGGTCGGGAGAGGGCCGGAAGGAGGAAGAGGTCGCTGCCATCGCCTCCTACGACGCCACGATTGACAACCGTCTCCTCTATGCGGAGTCCGAGGACGGCATCACCTGGACGAAGCCCGAGCTCGACTACCGAACGGTTGACGGAAGGAAGACGAACATCTGCTTCGGCAATAAGGAGGACGGGCGGATACATGCCTGCACCATCCTCAAGGACCCATTCGAAGACGACGATGCACGGCGATACAAAGCCATCTATTGGAACGCCTTCACGGGCCTGGAGGACTCGCGGATTTCAGCCGCATTCTCCGCCGACGGCCGGAGTTGGACGAGATACGATAAGCCCTTCACTATCGGTCAGATGTCCGATCGCCAGCTCGGAGACGTGATTATCCTTACGGCGGACGAGCAGACGGGCATGTATCATCTGGACACTCGCGCCAGGGCCATGCAGGAGCCGCCGATGAACTCAAAGCACGCCCGTGTTCCGGGCTGGGGGCCCGCCCACTTCCCGCACGACCCGTGGCGAATGGCGAAGAGGCGGGTATTCTCTTCGACGAGCTACGACATCACCAACTGGCCGGTGCTCAGCGAAATGCTCGTCCCGGACGACACGGACGACGTGCTCGACGACGAGTTCTATGGACTGGTGCGCTTCCGGGTCGGCGACCTGTGGCTCGGCCTCATGCCCATCTTCCACCGCACGTACAACACGGTGGACCTGCACCTTCTGCACTCGCGGGACGGCTTCCGCTGGAACCGCGTGAATCGCGGCGTTCCGTTCATCGCTACGTCGACGGACGGGTGGGACCGCTTCATGGCGGAGACGTGCAGCCAGCCCATCTTCCTCGATGACGAGCTCCGCATCTACTACGCGGGATCGGACTTGCACCACGACTGGTGGATGTTCGGGGAGCCGGAAGGACTCGACGTGCCGGAGGCACGCCCCGGCTGGAACGGCGGGCAAACCGGGCTGGGTCTGGCAACGCTTCGACCGGAGGGGTTCGTGTCTCTCACCACCGACGCCCGCGAGGGAGTGATGGGCACCCATACCGTCATCGGCCCCGGAACCATGCTCGTCGTGAATGCGGCGTGCGACGACAAGGGGTTCCTTTCCGTCGAGCTCACCGATGCCGACGACAACGACGTGCCTGGATATGAGCGGTCGTCGTGTGACACATTCACGGGCGACTCGACCGCTCACGTCGTGAGTTGGAAGGGTAGACACAAGCTTCCCGCGAACGTCGTGGCGAACGGCATCAAGGCGCGGTTCTATAGCCGATACTGCGATCTGTATTCGTTCAAGATCGCGTAGCCGGAGCCATACTCCACGGGGCGGACGCCGCTCCCCGGCACATCCTCTATGCGAGTTCGCCAAGGCGACCTCTCGAAGGCAGCTTGACGAAGCCGAGCCAGAATCCTTCAACGGCCTGTATGACCTGCATGTACTTATCGAGGTCGACGGGCTTGACGACGTAGGCGTTGGCGTGGAGGTTGTAGGTCTCGATTACGTCGTTATCGTCTTCGGAACTCGTCAGGATGACGACCGGAATTCGTCGCAATTCGGGGTCGGACTTGATCTCCGCCAGGACCTCGCGGCCATTGATGGTCGGAAGGTTGAGATCGAGCAGGATGAGGTCGGGTCGCTGGGCGTGCCGGTAGCATCCTTCCCGGCGGAGGAGCGAAAGCCCCTGCTCGCCGTCCTCGGCAACGGTCAGGTTCTTCCTCACGCTGGCGTCGGCAAGCGCCTCGCGCGCGAGCTCAACGTCGCCGGGGTTGTCCTCGACCATCAGGATTTCGATTGGGGGTCCGACCTCGGTCGTCGTCATAGCTTATAACTCTCCATGTTCGGCAACGGCGGGAAGGGTGAAGTAGAAGCATGATCCTTCCCCAAGCTCAGACTCGGCCCAGATGCGGCCTTCGTGCCTATCGATTATACGCTGGCAGATGGCGAGACCGATTCCCGTGCCGGGGATTTCGGCGTTTCTGTGGAGTCGCTTGAAGACTCCGAAGATTCGCTCCGCATATCTTTGATCGAATCCCACGCCGTTGTCCCGAATGGAAAACGTCCATCGGTCACCGTCTCGCCTAGCGTCAACATCGACTCGCGGGCGTGCATCGGAACGGAACTTCAGGGCGTTGCCGATGATGTTCTGGAACAGCTGCCGCAGCTGTGACGGGTCTCCCATGACCCAAGGGAGATCGGCGTATACAACCTTTGCCTTACTCTCGCCGATGGCGACTTCGAGATTGGACAGGGTCTCCTGAAGGACGGGCATCGTATCGGTTGGGACCAGCTCGGCGCCCCTTGTGCCGACCCTCGAATAGGCCAGAAGATCGTGTATCAACCGCTGCATTCGATTGGCGCCGTCCACGGCGAAGTGGATGTACTTGTCGGCGCGGTCGTCGAGCTGCCCACCGTACCGGCGTCCCAAGAGGGCGACGTAGCTTGAGACCATGCGGAGCGGCTCTTGGAGGTCGTGAGACGCGACGTAGGCGAACTGCTCCAACTCCCGGTTCGAGCGCGCCAGCTCCTCCGACTGCCTCGTGACTTCGGTGTGAAGCTGGGCGTTGGCGATGGCGCCCGCAATGTAGACGCCGATGCGTTCGGCGAGCAGCCGGTGTCGGTCGGAGTACGCAGACGCCGTTAGAGAGTGAAGATTGAGACACCCTATAGGCTCGCCGCGATACAGGAGCGGGGCAGACAGGAACGACCGCAGTCCCATGCCGTAAGCGCCGACGAGTCCGACATATCCCTCAGCCGCCTCCGACTCGTTTTCCGGCTGGAAGACGATGCACCGCTGGGTGTCGATGACCGCTTGCGAAAGAGTGCCCTCGACCGAGTACGACTGGTCGGGCGCTCGGTCGGGCACCTCGACAGCGCTTGACTGGTACGTGTCAACCATGTACCCGGGCCGTTCGGCCGTGAGATTGATGACGATCCGGTCGAAGGGTATGAGCTGGGCGACTTCGCGGGCAAATCGCTCGTATACCTCTTCGATAGCCAGCGAGGAGCCGATGATCCGGGCGATGTTGGAGAGGGTCTCCTGTGCTCGCGTTCTCCGGCGCTGCTCCGCGACGCTGCCCCGCAGCGCGCTTTGCGCGCGGTGCCTCACCGTAATGTCGTAGCCGTAGAGGTGCCCTACCCCATACTCGCTTATCCCGACGACCACGAAGTGGAACCACCGGTCCCCGATCTCGGTCTCAAAATCGATATGGGAGTCGGTGGCAATCGTCTGGCTGAGATTTACGCTCGTCATCGAAGGCAGGAGACCGGCGAGAGACGATCCCTCCATCGCCTCGGGACCGATGAGTTCCACCGCTGCCGGATTGATGGTGAGGACGGTGCCGTTCGAGTCGAAACGCACGACCGGCGACGGATTGTGGTAGGCGAAGGATGGTGCTTCCGGAGCTTCTCCGGCCCTACCCCTTACATCCGGCCCTGCTTGTGACTCCGAGAGACGACGACGCAGGTCGTCCACTTCGGCAACAAGCTGCTCGCGGCTCATATCGCCGTCCACGACCACAGTACCCTCTCCGCTAGCTCCGACTCGGGGGTTGTTGAAATACGTTCGCCCTGAGCCTGTCGAAGGGCGCTTCATGGTTCGACAAGCTCACCACGAACGGTTTCCGGCAGCTTATCAGACACCCTCCTAATGGCGCGTCTTTAGAACGGCCACCACCACTTCTTCTTGGGTTCGGGGGCCGGTGGAGGCGGCGGGGGCGCGACGATCGGCCGTTGAGCGGCGGGATTGTCGAGCCAGCCGACCACGTCGTTGAACCGGCTCAGCTCGATGGGCTTCCTGCTGAAGCGACTGACAGGGATGTTGTACGATTCGAGGAGACTCTCCTCGGCCTCGGTACCCGTAAGGATCATCACGGGAATCGTGCTGAGGCTCTCATCCGCCGCCATCTCCTTCAGGACTTCCAGACCGTCCTTCATCGGGAGATTCAGATCGAGCAGGATGAGATCGGGACGAGGCGCGCGGGCGTACTCACCCTGTTGGCGGAGGTACATCATTGCCGGCTCTCCGTCGTCCACGACGACCACGCTCGCATCATGTTCCGAATCCTCGATGATCTCCTTGGTGAGTTCGACGTCACCGGGATTATCTTCCACAAGCAGGATGTGGTAGGGCCCTCGATCTGCGGTGTCCGTTGCCATGTCTGCCTCCTTGTCCGGTGCGACGCGGGTATGGTTCACGACGAATGGACTCTATGCCTGCACGTTACAGACCTATGGACGGGTTGTCAATATGGCTTTTCACGGCGGAGGGCGTGGGGGGATTCCCGCTTTGACCCTTCGACTGGCTCAGAGCAGCCAAGCTCGCCATGAACGGTTTATGCAGACTTTGCAAACACCAGCTAAGCTAGCGATGCCATATTCATGGTCGCTTTTCAGTCTCGGCGCGGCGCAGGAAGACCGAGGGGTCATCCCGCCATTCGGCGTAGTCGATGCGCCCGCCATCGGTGAGGTAGTCGATCTTCTCGTTCAGGCAAGCGGCCAACTCGGCGTCCTCGATCGAGAGCGTGAACCCTCCGCGCTCAATCGCTGCATCGAAGGCGGTGACCTCGAACTCTTCAGGGTGCTCGTGAGCCGCGTCGCGGTTTCCGACCTCACCCCTTGCCACCGCGTCGACAGCGCCGTCCCGCAGCGCATTTAGCATCTCCGACTCCTCCGTATCATCGCTCAGGTACACGACCTGCGGCATGTCTTCCGACGGCGGGAAGAGATGGCGTCGGGTTCTCAAGTTGGGCGATTCGCCAGCGGCGGTGATGAAATAGTCGCGGCTGCCGTCCGCAACGATCTCGCCCTCCGCAGTTAGGACGCGCGTACCCGCCGCCAGCGTTCCCTCGTCGTCCACGAGACCGGTGATCTCCAACAGACGATGTTCGCCCGTGGTGCTCACCAACGCCCCCACTTTCACCGAATCGGTCAACTCGGCGTGCGTAGGAAAGCGGCCGACATCCTCGGCGCGTACCAGCAGCGACTGGCGGAAGGTGATGTGGCCCGACGTGAACACTATCGCTTTGTTCCCTGAATCGTCGAACGTGCGGGAGTCCAGTATCGTGATTCCCCCGCCCGCGAGATCGAATTCCGGCCGTGCGGACAGCAGCCATATACCGTCCCAGTCCGCGACGCCCTTGCGGGAGAACTTCAGCCCCGCGCCGGGCATCGCCTCCAACGCTGTCAGCAGGTCGGCCTCGTAGCCGAGGTGAGTGTTGAATCCATCCGAGGTGCCGTCTCCATCGGCGCTGTAGCTGACCGGCTCGAAATAAGCGAAGAACGCCGTGTTCAGCGTCCGCCCCTCCTCGACGCAAGACTCATCCTCGGTCGAGCCGGTCGAGCACGCCGTCAGCACCGCCAGCGCGATAGCGAGAAGCCCTGCCCAATACCCGAACGAACTCCGCAATATCACTCGTGCGTCTCTAACTCAGCCGTTCAGTGACGAACGACGCCCATTTCGTCGTGCATTATCGGAGCGGCGAGGAAAGCGTCCGTGTCGACGTTCCCGAACCGCGCCGGGCTGTATAGCTCGGAGTTGATGCTCGTTTCGCCATCCACCACGTGCTCGGCAAGGAGCAGACCTGACACGGGATTGTAGGCGAATCCGCCCGAGTGGAAGTGTGCTCCCACGTACAGACCGTCGACGCCGGGTACCGGGCCGATCACTGGCTTGACGTCGTACGCCAGGCTGATCAGCCCGACGGTGTGGTAGTCCCACTCGGCTCCCTCGAGCATCGGCGCTCGCCGGACCAGGTTCTCCTTGATGAACGGCAGCGCGTCCGGGTGCGGATCGAGTTCCGACACGTCGAAATCCGGCCCGTGCATCTCGTAGGAGCCCAAGTTGTCGACGGACGTGCCCAGCAGCAGCCGGTTGTCGTCCGTGGGCCGCACGTAGCCGTTGAGAATATGATCGTTGACGGCGGGCAGCCTGGGCGGCTCCGGGAACGGCTGAGTGACGAACCTCTCGTGCACGAAGTTCTTATACGGCGTGCGAAACCCGACGAGTGAGAGCACGTGGTTCGTCCAGGCATTGACGGCGCAGACCGCCGCGTCGGTCTCGATAGCCCCGCCGTCCGTCACGACGCCGTTGACGCGATCGTTGCGCAGATCGAAACCGGTTACGGCCTCGTTCTCTCTGATCTCGACGCCCATGTCCTCCAGCTTGGCCTTCAGGGCGGGGATGTACCTGTGCGGCTCCGAGTAACCCGACCTCAGGTCCAGCACACCGACGTCGCTCTCCTGGGCCGCAAGATCGGGGAACCGCTCGCTGATCTCTGCGCCGCGCAACACCTCGAAGCGGCCTCCGAGACGCCACCACATGTCCCGCAAGGGCGCGGCCCCGGCGAAAATTTCCTCCGTTGCGAGGTTCAGGCACCCGACCTGGTGGAAGTGATACCCGTCGAGTATCCGGCTGAACCGCTCGAAGAAGTCGAGGCTTACCGACCGGGCGCGCACCTCCGTCTCCGTGGGCATCAGCATAGTGATTATGCCGCCCGCCTGGAGGCTGGAGCCTCCACCAACAGTGCCCTTGTCCACCACTACGACACGCTCAACGCCCTTTTCGACAAGGTGAAACGCGGCGCTCAGGCCGGTTACCCCGGCCCCGATCACGACGACGGATTGTGGTCTGGAATGTGGCACAGCGGGGTCATTCTATGACATAGAATTGTTTTTAGACACCCTCTACGGCACCCCGCCCTGCAAGATCTTCACCAGCTTGCTGCCGTCGATGTTCCCGCCCGAAACCACGCACGCTACTTTGCCCGTCCCCGCCTTGCCGGCCAGCGCCCCTGCCACGGACGCTGCGCCCGCTCCCTCGGCGATGACGTGGTTCCCCTCCGCGATCAGCCGTACCGCGTCCGCTATCTCCTCCGGAGTGGACACCAGCGACCCGTCCAGCAGGCTCGAAGCAAGCTCGAACATCTCGTCGAAGACCCTCGGAGCGCCAATGCCGTCCACGAAGGTCGGTTCATAGTCGATAACGACGGGACTCCCGTTCGCCAACGAAGCCGCAAACGGCGCGCCCGTCGACACCTCAGCCGCGTACAGCTTGACATCGGGCCTCAGCGCGCGGATCACCGAGGCGATGCCGCACGACAGTCCGCCCCCCGCGTACGCGATGACCACGGCGTCCACGTCCGGCAGGTCTTCGAGGATCTCAAGGCCGATAGTCGCGTTCCCCGCCATGACCTCCGGGTCGCTGAACGGGTGCACCATCATCCCACTCATCTCCGGGTGACTCCGCGTCTCGAACGTCTCTACGAACTCCGAGAACGGCACCTTGTGGTAGCGCGCGCCAAGCCGGCGAATCGCGTTCAGCTTGGCATCCGGCGCAACGTCCGGCACCACGACCGCGCACGGCACCCCCATCCTCCTCGCGTTCCACGCAACGCCCTGCGCCATGTTCCCCGCGCTGCACGTCCACACCCCGTCCGACAGCTCCTCTGGGGCGATCTGCGCCATCTTGTTAGCGGCGCCCCGCAGCTTGAACGACCCGATCGGCTGGAGGTTCTCCAGCTTCAGGTAGATCTCGGCGGGCGCGTCGTGAGCATTCAGCCGAACGAGCGGCGTCCGAACGACCGCGCCCTTGATGCGCTCCGCCGCCTCGCGGACCTTCTCAACGGGGATGGGATCATATCTGAGCTTGGTTGATGACATGGCTCGCCGTAATCTCCGAAGTGGAGTTGGCGCGTACCATAGCCGCGCGGCCCCGCACGGTCAAGGGAGTCGTGTTCCTTTCACCAACTCTGAACGGTTCCATTTGCGCCAAATGGTATTGACAACCAAAACAGATACCCTCTAAGATGGCTACAGTATCTTCCCTAGTGTCCGTTACGGCGCACGCTAGGTTAACTATCCGACGAAGCGGGGTGCTCTTTTCAGAGCACCCCGCTATTGCTTAGTAAAGGGCAGTACGTGCCGAACCGTGTGGCAATCTTCATAGACGGCTCTTACCTCAACCAGGTGCTGATACATGAGCACAACCGCGCCAAGATCGACTACAGCGCCCTTTCGACGAAATTGGCAGGTGATTCTGAAATCCTAAGGACTTACTATTACGACTGCCCACCATACCAAAGCCGTGTGCCCACACAAGACGAGAAGGATAGGTACTCTTCTTGGAGAAAGTTCTTCGATGCACTGGACACCCTGCCCCGGTTCACGTTCCGGCTAGGACGCTTGGCATACCGAGGCAAAGACGATGATGGGAAGCCCGTGTTCGTGCAAAAGCGTGTGGACCTTCTTCTAGGCATTGACTTGGTGTCGCTCGCTGCAAAACATCTCATTCAAGAGGCGGTGTTGGTGGCAGGCGATAGCGACTTTGTACCAGTGGTCGAAGCCGCTAAAGCCGAAGGCGTGTTGGTGCAGCTGTTTCATAGCGACAGTCCACATCAAGACCTCTGGCGAGCAGCTGACGAGCGTACCCTGATCTCTGACGAATTGATCCAATCCGTGCTACGTAACTGATTGATCCATACTTATAGAAGTACAATCGTCGGTCATGATTTGACGAGCCCACCACGAACGATCTCGGCTGGCTGATCTAGCGTCCGCCTCTCAGAAAAGAACCTCGATCTCCTTCACCGTATCCCCCTCAACCAGTTGGAGCCGAGAATTCCGTGCTCGCTGCTCGAGAAACCAGTCGTATAGCCGCAGCGCGTTGCGCACCACCTCCGCGTTGGTAGCTGCCTCCGAACGCTCGCGTATCCGCATGAGCCGTTCGTGCGCCTCCGGCGAAAAGTCGATCTGCAAACGATGCCGCTTCGCCACCTCCGTAGTCGTTCCGTTGCCCTGTAGTTCGGTCGTCATGTCCAAGAACCTCCTTTCTCTAAATTCTCTCTCAGGGCGCCGTGGAACGAAGTGGAACGTTGCTCAAACGCCCGTGTCTATCAAAATATCCCGTCATCGATCTTGTCAGCCTCTTCTTGGTTGTCCTCAAGCGTCAGGTCGACGCGCTCTACCGTTGCCGGTTCAGTGGTCGCAGGTCTCGGCTCTACACTGACGATCCGCATCCGCAGCGGCTCCAGGTCCGTGACGATGCCGCGTTCGACCACCTCGGCAAGAAATCGGTCGATTGTCGTTTCTATGTTTGTTTGCATGTAGGGTTATCTCCTGAAGGTATGGGAATCTTCCGCCGGTCGTCTCCACGGTGGCCGCCATTGCCGAATCCCCACGAAAAGGACGGACTGATGATGTGCTTTATGCCCATTGAACTCCTCCTAAGGAAAGATTATGGGGTCATTATGGATTTCACCCTCCTGAGAGTCAAGGACATTCGCCGATTTGACCCATATCAACGACGAACATAGAATTGGCCGAGAGGTGAAACCATGCGAGCAGCCGTCTACACAGGCAAGAGCAAGCTGGAAGTGCGTGACGTCCAGACCCCGGAGGTCGGGCCGAACGAGGTGCTCGTCGAGGTGGCCTGCTGCGCCATCTGCGGGACGGACGTCCATGCCGTCATGTACGACATAGCCCCGCCGGGCACCGTTCTCGGTCACGAGTATAGCGGTGAGATTGTGAGAGTCGGGAGTGGCATAACCGGATGGCAGGTGGGTGACCGGGTCGTCGGAGGTGGAGGTAATCCCCCGCCCGGCAAGGGCAAGGGATGGGACCTCGACCCACGCTACAACTACCGCTTGCACGGCTTCGACCCGGACAGAATGCGCGCCTATGCCGAGTTCGTCCTCATGGAGGAGTGGGAGCCCATCCCCATCCCGGACGGCGTGTCCTATGAAGCCGCGGCGCTGTGCGAACCCGCCGCGGTGGCAGTCCACGCAGTGCGGCTATCCCAACTCAGGCTGGGAGACTCCGTCGCGATCATCGGCGCGGGCCCCATCGGCCTGTTCACCATACAAGCAGCCCGCGCCTCCGGCGCAACGAGCATCCTCGTGTCCGAACCGTCCGCCACCAGACGAGCCGCGGCCGAGGCCCTGGACGCCGACCGCGTCATCGACCCCACGCAGGACGACCCGATCAAGGCGTCCGAGGACATGACCGGAGGCGCGGGAGTTCACGTCGTATTTGACTGCGCCGGCATAAAGGGCACCCTCGACCAGGCCGCGAACATGGTGCGCCCGAGGGGACAGGTCGTCCTCATCGCTGTACCGTGGGAACCCCTACCCCTCGAACCTGCCGACTGGATGGCCCGTCACATCAACATCCAAACGATCTTCGGCCATGATCCCGCCGACTGGCACACCGTCCTCAAGCTCATGCAGGCCCGCAAGATCCTCGTCGAGCCGATGCTCCGAGAGTCGGACTTCGTGCCGCTGGAAGACATCCAGTCGGCCTTCGAGTCACTCTACACCCCAGGCGACCAGCTACAGTTGGTCGTCAGGCCGTGAAGGGAGTCGTCGGGTATAATGAAAGCGACCTGTGGACCTGACACCTCAAGAACCGGGAGGCGCACGTGGTAACGGTCATCAAGAAACCCGCGACAGTGGCCGACTTGTACAAAGTCGCCGACGGCGGTAAGGCGGAACTTGTCAAAAGAGAACTGCGGCTGATGGCGCCAACAGGTGGGGATCCCAGTCTATCCGGCGGGAACATCTTTGTTAGCTTGCGACAGTATGTGATGGACGGGCACCCAGGAATCGCGGTGCCGGACAACGCCGGGTTTATCGTCGACCTTCCAAATCGCCAGTCCTTCAGCCCCGATGTGGCGTTTTTTGTCGGGGAACGCCCTGGCATGAAGTTCTTTCAAGGCGCACCGGTCTTCTCCGTCGAAATTCGAAGCGAGAACGACTACGGGCCTGCCGCCGAGCGCGAAATAGCCGACAAACGCGCCGACTACTTCGCCGCGGGGACACTCGTCGTCTGGGACGTCGATCTCCTCGGCGAAGACACCGTCAAGGTCTATCGCTCAACCGACCCCGACACGCCAACGGTCTACCGTCGCGGCGAAACTGCCGAAGCGGAGCCTGCCGTCCCTACATGGACAATGCTCGTAGACGAACTTTTCGCCTAACGCAAGAGTCCCAAGCAACCGATGTGGGGGTTCCTCGCACCCCCTACGGATGGAAGATGACCATCTTCGTTTCCGTCATCTCCTCCACCGCGTACTTCGGACCCTCCTTGCCCATGCCGCTGTCCTTCAGCCCGCCGTAGGGCATGAGGTCCGCGCGCCACTGCGGGCCTGCGTTGATCTGGATGTTCCCCGAATGCACCTGCTTGGCGTACTGCATCGCCCAATCGACGTTCTGCGTGAAGATTGCCGCGCTCAGTCCATAGATCGTATCGTTGGCCGAAGCAATGGCCTCGTCGATGTCGTCGAAAGACGAAACGGCGACCGCGGGCCCGAAAATCTCGTCGCGGGAAATCCGCATGTCGGGCTTCACGTCCACCACGACCGTCGGCTCGTGCAGTGCTCCCTCGTACTCGCCACCCGTCGTCGTCCGCGCCCCCGCGCCGACCGCCTCTTGAATCCACGAGTTGACCCGCACGGCGTCTTCGCTTCGCACCATTGGCCCCATCTTGATCGATGCGTCTAGCTGGTCTCCGGTCGTCAGCCCCTGCACTCCCTCGGTGAGCGCGTCTACGAAGTCGCCGTAGATGTCGCTGCTCGCCATCACCCGTTGGGCCGAAATGCAGACCTGACCGGCGTTGGAGAACCCGCTCGATACGGTGCCCGCGATGACCTTGTCCATGTCGGCGTCGCTCATTACGATCAGTGGCGAGTTGGAGCCGAGCTCCATCGTCACCTTCTTCAGTCCCGCCGTCTTGCAGATACGCTCGCCCACGTCGCGGCTGCCCGTGAAGGTGACCTTCCGCACGCGCGGGTCGGCCACGAGCGGATCGCCGATCCTGCTGCCGGACCCGGTGATGCACTGAATCGACTCGGCCGGAGCGCCAGCCTCCAGAAGAATCTCGGTGAGCTTCAGCGCCGAAAGGGGCGTGTCGGTCGCGGGCTTGATGATGACCGAGTTGCCTGCCGCCAGTGCAGGCCCTACTTTGTGCGCTACGAGGTTCAGCGGGAAGTTGAACGGGCTGATCGCCGCGACGACCCCCACCGGGACCCGCATCGTGAACCCGTACTGACCCGTCCAGTTCGTCGCCCCGTCCAGCGGAATGGTCTCCCCGTACAGGCGCTTGGCCTCCTCGCCGGAAAGCTCGATCGTCTGCTTCGCCCTCTCGGCTTCCGCCACACCCTCGCCGATGATCTTCCCCTCTTCCATAGAGATCGTCCGCCCAAGCTCGTCCTGGCGCTCGGCCATGATGTCCGCCGCCCGGCGCAGAATCTCGAACCGCCGGTAGCCCGGCATGTTTCGCATCACCTCCGCGCCACGCACGGCGCTCGCCAGCGCTGTTTCGAGATCATCGAAGCTCCCGCTCGGAACCGTGTCGATCACCGACCCGTCATAGGGGTTGATCACATTGATCTTGCTATCCCGGTCGACCCACTCTCCACCTATGTACATTTTCATGGACTCATACCTCCTCTTGCCTTGATCTCTTGTTCACTTGGGCGGATGTCTCCGAGCATCCGGCCCAGTCCCCTCACCCGATACTTCGGAGCGGTAGTGTAGCACAACACTGTTCAAACACCCTACCTGCCGCCGTCCCACTGGCCGCATCATAGCACCCACCGACCTCGATTTCACCGCTTCATGCCCCGCAGCCAAATTGACCCCTCACATTTCCCGATGCTACAATTTCGCCTGTCCGAAAACATACTTCCCACGACCCTTCCTAACTTATTCCCGCCGCTCCGCGTTGTGATACTACAGATACACCCTGGATTCGCGAGCCCCTTTCGAACGCTCGACACAAGGCCGCGAGTCCCAAACCAACCCATTGTCGAACGATGACGATCACACCTCCGCTTTCCAAGTTCCTTACCTTACTCCTAGTGCTCGCGGCTGTGGCCGTATGGGTTTCCTGCGGGAGCGAGACTGTTACCCCTGAACCCACCGCGACGCCTCGTATTACGTCGCCGTCCAGCCAGTCGGGGACAGCCTCGACGGCAAGACAGACCGGAGAGACGAGCCGTCCTGCCTCCCTCGCCAAGACCAACCAGCGCAACATGAACGACCCGCGCCAGGCATTCAGCGTGGTCAAGCTGGACGACGGAAAGGTTCTCGTCATTGGCGGCATCGGGCCGTACGGCTCCTTCCCCCTCGTCGAAGAGTACGACCCCGCCACCGACACGTGGACGACCAAGGCGCGGATGCTGACGTCCAGGGCGTTCAGCCCCGCCGTACGGATGCAGGACGGTCGGATTCTGGTCATGGGCGGTTCGGGTGAGACGGAAAATCTCAACTCGGCCGAGATTTACGACCCCGCGACCGATACGTGGATACAGGCCCGCCGAATGATCGACAATCGTGGGCTCCACGACGCCATTTTGCTGGACGACGGCAGGGTGCTGGTGACCGGCGGGATGGGCCTGAGGGGCGGCGCCTTGAACACGGCTGAGGTCTACGATCCCGAGAAAGAAGACTGGTTCGAGATCGCCGGCCTGCAGTTCCACCGTGGCTCCCATGGGTCCGTCCGCCTGCATGACGGCCGCATTCTCATCGCCGGAGGCGGAGACGGCGCGGGCGTCCCCGTAGAGCAGGCGGAGATTTACGATCCGGCGACCGGAGAGTGGTCGTCGGGCGGCGTCATGACCGCCGGGCGTGTAGCTCTCTCGCTGACCCTCCTCAACGATGGACGAGTCCTCGCGTACGGTGGCGAGGAGTTCAGCAGCGCCGAGATATTCGACCCCGAAACCAACACCTGGGAGCAGTTGCCTGAACCCGGAGTGCCGCGCCAGGATCATACGGCCACCCTCTTGACCGACGGACGGGTGTTGATCGCCGGAGGGGGCCTCAAGCAAGGGATTACCGAAGACACCGCCGAGATATTCGACCCCGAAACCAACCAGTTCGAACCTGCCGGCAATATGGACGCCGCGAGAGTTTCCCATCGCACCGTGTTGCTCAACGACGGGCGAGTCATGGTCATCGGAGGCGCGCAGAGAACGGGCCCGTACGACACCGTCGAGTTCTACAATCCCACGACAGAAACTTGGGTCTCCGACCCGTTCCTCGGCTCGTGGGAGAAGGCCCAACCGCTGGTGCAGCCGCGTGCCGGCCACACTACAACGATACTCGACGACGGCACACTGCTGATAGCGGGAGGTAGGGCAAGACTGGATGAAACGGACATCCAGACACTCGTGGAATTCATCCCGTTCACCGAGATATATGACCCGTCCACAGGTGAGTCCCACGCCGTCGCGGATATGAACGACCCACGCGGCGGCCACATAGCGGCGGGGCTCCCCGGCGGGCGCGTGCTCGTCGCGGGTGGTCGACAACTGGTGATCGACGAAGAGGAAAATAGAAAGATCACCTTCATCGGCACCGCCGAGATATACGATCCCGTCGGCGATACATGGACGCAGGCAGCCGACATGACCGTCGCCAGGTGGGCACACACCGGCATAGCGCTCGCGGATGGGACGGTCATGGTAGTGGGCGGCGAAAACGACGAAGGCAAAGTCGCCACCGCCGAGGTCTACGACCCCGCTACGGACACTTGGACCGAGGTCTCGCACATGGCCGACGGGCGCTCCGGCCACTCGATGGAGCTTCTACCGGACGGTCGGCTCATGGTCGCCGGCGGCTCCGGTCCGACCGTCGAAGTGTACGACTTCGCCACGAGAACGTGGTCGCTCTTGCCGAACTTGGACCAGCGCCTGCGCGATGCGGCCGTGGGCGTACTGGAAGACGGGACCATCTTGGTCGCCGGCGGCTTCGGTTCACAGGGGCCGTCCAACTCTGCCCTGGTGCACGTATTGGGTACAACCCAGTGGGACTACGTCGACCGCCTCCCGGAGACCCGCGTAGGCTCTACCATGACCCTGCTCGACAATGGTGGAGTCCTCATGCTCGGCGGTACGGGCACCACCAAGGCGTGGATCTTCGACGGCACCGTTGGCGGATGGCTCTACGGCGGCAAGATGTTCGACTCTCGCAGAGACCACACCGCCACTCTGCTCCCCGACGGCAGGGTAATCACCATCGGCGGCGAGGCCCGCAACCGGGCCATCAACGACTCGGTCGAGATATACACGCCCCCGCAGTCGCAGTAGCCCGACCTGAAGCGACTCGACCGCCCTCCCTCATTGGCGCGCCCATCGGCCCATCGCGTATAATGAAGGTCGAGACTCGACCCGGTGGCCCTGCGTGCAAATCGGAGTAGTATTTCCTCAACTCGAAATCGGCAGCGACCCGGTCGCAATCCGCGACTATGCTCAGGCCGCAGAGTCGCTCGGTTACGACCACCTCCTCGTCTATGACCACGTGCTCGGGGCCAATCGCGAGACCCACGAGTGGCTCCGAGGCCCTTACCGACACCCCGATGCCTTCCATGAGCCGTTCGTGCTGTTCGGATACCTTGCCGGACTGACGCGGAAGATCGAGCTCGTCACGGGCATCATCATCCTCCCCCAGCGCCAGACCGCGCTCGTGGCAAAGCAGGCGGCTGAGGTCGACGTATTGTCCGGAGGTCGCCTTCGCCTCGGCATTGGCATCGGCTGGAACAGCGTGGAATACGAGGCGCTGAACGAGGATTTCACCAACCGGGGCCGTCGCTCCGAAGAGCAGATCGAGGTGATGAGAGCGCTATGGACGAACGACCTCGTCACCTTCAAGGGCCGATGGCACACCATCACCGACGCGGGCATCAATCCCCTGCCCGTCCAAAGGCCCATTCCGATATGGTTCGGCGGATACGACGACCGCGTGCTTCGACGGATCGGCAGGATCGGCGACGGCTGGATCATCGCGGGCGGAGGCAATACGCCCACGCCTGAGGTCACATCGGCAGTAGACCGGGTAAAGCGGTACACCAGAGACGCCGGACGAGACCCTTCCACCATGGGGTTTGAGAAGGTCGTCGGCTACGAAGATTCAACCCTCGGTAAGGGTGTCGAAATCGTCCGTGAATGGAAGGACGCTGGCGTAAGCCACCTGTCTCTGAACACGATGAACTCCGACCTTGCCACCCCTTCCGACCACATAAACGCAATCCGACGATTCAAAGAAGCCTTGGCAGAGGAGTAGTAGCCTTGTCCGAACTGCTAACAACGCCGCTTCACCGGACCCACGTCTCGATGGGCGCGCGCATGGTCCCCTTCTCCGGCTGGGACATGCCGGTGCAGTATGCCACCATCTTGGAAGAGGTCGACGCCGTCCGACAGCGCGTGGGCATCTTCGATGTATCCCACATGGGGCGGCTCTTTGTCAGCGGGCCGGGGGCCGGGGCGTTCGTGAGCCGGGTATTCAGCGCCGACGTGAGCAAGCTCCGCCCGGGGCGCGCCAAGTACGGCGTGACCTGCAACGAAGAGGGCGGCATCATCGACGACAACATCGTCTACCGCCTCGGCAAGGAGCGCTACCTCTACATCCCGAACGCGGGCAACCGTGACCCCGTCTCAGCCTGGCTCCACAAGTGGGCCCCCACCGACGGGTCGGTCGAGATCGATGACGCAGCAGGCCGGCTCGCCATGATCGCCATTCAAGGCCCTTCGGCAAAGTCCACCTTCTCCCGAATAACCGGCTCCGCTCTCGACAAGATCCGCCCCTTCCGAATCGCGCCCGTCGACATCGACGGTGAGTCCGTCCTGGCCGCACGCACCGGGTACACTGGAGAGGACGGCTACGAGATCATGCCGTCATCGGAAAACGTCGTGCCCGTTTGGAATGCTTTGGTCGAAGCCGAAGCCATACCGTGCGGCCTCGCCTCCCGTGACCTGCTCAGACTCGAGGCCGGCCTCCTCCTGCACGGCAACGACATGGATACCTCAATCAACCCCTATGAAGCCGGCCTCGACCGCTTCGTCGATCCCGACCGCGACGACTACATCCCCGGCGAGGCCCTCAGGCGGATCCGCGACGAGGGTACGAATCGCAAGCTCGTCGGCTTCGAGATGGTCGGACGAGGCATCGCCAGGCACGGATACGACATCACCGACGGCGAAAACAAGATCGGCGAGGTGTCCAGCGGCAGCGTCTCCTTCACGCTTGACAAGAATATCGGCTTCGGCTATGTTCCTACGGATTTTTCGGCGCTTGGGACGTCCCTTTGGATACAGGTCCGGCGCCGCAGCATCGAGGCAGTCGTTACGTCCCTGCCCTTCTACTCGCGGAGAGCATCATGAACTACCCGGACGACCTCAAGTACACCAAAGAGCACGAGTGGCTCCGCGTCGAGTCGGAATCCACGGTCGTGGTCGGCATCACCGAGTACGCCGCCGACGAGCTTGGCGACGTGGTCTTCGTTGAACTGCCGGACGCAGGGGCAGAGGTCACGGCGATGGGCGTGTTCGGCGAGATCGAGTCGGTCAAGGCCGTCAGCGAGCTCTACTCTCCGGTGAGCGGCACGGTCGTCGAGCGCAACGAGGAGCTTGACGATACCCCCGAACTGGTCAACGACTCGGCATACGGTGACGGCTGGATGATCAAGATCGAGCTAAGCGACCCGTCCCAACTCGACGACCTCATGTCCGCCGCCGACTACGAGCAGTTCCTGGCGGCTCAGTAGGTCCCGCCCGAAAGCCCCTGCTCACCACTCTAAATCTACGCAAGGCTCTCACTCGTACTACGATATGCAAGACACCACCACCACGTCCCACTACTCGCCGAATACCGACACGGACAGAGAGGCGATGCTGGCGGCGATAGGCGTGGAGTCGGCCTCTGAACTGTTCGACGACATACCCGAGGACTTCCGGTTCCCCGCGCTGGATATACCGGTCCCGCTCTCGGAGTTCGAGCTGCGACAGGAGCTCGGCGACCTCGCCGCGCAAAATGCAACTCCCGGCGATTTCGCCTGCTTCCTCGGCGCGGGATCGTACCGGCACCACGTCCCCGCAATCGTCCGCGCGCTGGCATTCCGCGGTGAGTTCCTCACCTCCTACACCCCCTACCAGCCGGAGGTTTCGCAGGGGACGCTTCAGGCGCACTACGAGTTCCAGACGCTCATCTGCCAACTGACCGGCATGGAGGTCGCCAACGCGGGCATGTACGACGGCGCTACCTCCCTTGCCGAGGCCGCCATGATGGCCGCCCGCATCACCAAGCGCAATCGCATCGTCCTGGCAGAGACCGTCTCTCCCAGCTATCAATCGGTCGTCCGCGCGTACACGCAGGGGCACGACAATCTCCAGGTCGACGTGATCGCCGCGGACGGTTCCGACATACCCGATGACGCTGCCTGCGTGGTCGTCCAGCAGCCCGACTTCTTCGGCTACCTCCACGACCTCGAAGCGTTGGCCTCCCGCGTCCACGAGCTTGGCGCGCTGCTCATCGTCTCCGTGGACCTCGCGTCGCTCGGAATGTTCAAGCCTCCCGGCAGCTACGACGCCGACATTGTAGTCGCCGAGGCCCAGACCCTCGGTGTGTCCCCGTCCTACGGTGGCCCATACGTCGGAGTGCTCGCCTGCAAGGGCGGCAGAGACTTCCTCCGACAGCTTCCCGGTCGCATCGTCGGCCAGACGGTCGATACCGAGGGACGCACCGGCTACGTGCTTACCCTCCAGACCCGCGAGCAGCACATCCGTCGCGAACGCGCGACCTCGAATATCTGCACGTCCGTCGGCCTGATAGCCCTCATGTCCGCCGTCTACATGGCGGCCCAGGGCAAGCAGGGCCTCAGGCACACGGCGGAGCTCTGCTACCACAAGGCGCACTACCTCGCGTCACTGATTGAGGACATCCCCGACTATTCCCTGCCGTTGCAGGGAACCTTCTTCCGCGAGTTCGTCGTCCAGTGCCCTCTGCCGCCCTCCGAGGTCAACCGGAGGCTCCTCGATTACAAGATCATCGGCGGTCTGGACGTGAGCGACCGCATCGAAAACGGGATGCTCCTCTGCTGCACCGACGTGAACACTCGCAAGGAGATCGAGGCTCTCGCCTCCGCCCTAGCCGAGATTGGAGGCGGCGCATCATGACCGTCCCCGAGCGCTGGCTGGAAAAACACAACCGCAAGCTGCTCATGGACCGCAGCGCGCCGGGACGCATAGGCGCGAGCCATGCCAAGCTGGACGTTCCTGCGTCCGAACTGCCCGATTCTTCCCTTCTGAGGGAAAACCTCGACATGCCGGAGGTCTCCGAAAGCGAGATCGTCCGCTACTTCTCGCAGTTGAGCCACTACAACTTCTCCATCGACCACAACTTCTATCCGCTCGGCAGCTGTACGATGAAGTACAACCCGAAGATCAACGACGAGATGGCCGCCCTGCCCGGCCTGTCCGAGATACACCCCTTCCAGCCCGAGGAAACGGTGCAGGGCGCCCTCAAGCTCATCTGGCACCTCCAGGAGATACTCGCCGAAGTCATGGGCATGGCCGGGACGAGCGTCTCGCCCAAGGCCGGGGCCGAGAGCGAGTTCGCCGGGATGCTCATGGCCCGCGCCTACCACCTCTCACGCGGCGACGACAAGCGCAAGAAGGTCCTCATCCCCGACAGCGCGCACGGCACCAATCCCGCCTCCGCCGTCGTTGCCGGGTTCCACGTCGTCTCCCTCCCGACCAACGAAGAGGGCAACACCGACCTCGCAGCCCTCGAGGCCGCAGTCGGCGACGACCTCGCGGGCTTCATGCTTACCCAGCCGAGCACGCTCGGCATCTTCGACACCAACCTGTCGGACGTAA
Organism: Dehalococcoidia bacterium; assembly: GCA_963665745.1. GTDB lineage: Bacteria > Chloroflexota > Dehalococcoidia > Lucifugimonadales > VXLM01 > VXLM01. Next base: position 580,141 of record OY762443.1, read on the forward strand.
TCCGGATAGTCCGAGACGCCGGCGGCATCATGTACGGCGACGGCGCGAACCTCAACGCCCTGCTCGGCAAGGTCAAGCTCGGTGAGCTTGGCTTCGACGTCGTTCACTCCAACCTGCACAAGACCTTCACCCAGCCGCACGGCGGAGGCGGCCCCGGAGCCGGGGCCGTCATGGTCAGCGAACGGCTGCTTCCGTTCCTTCCCGAGCCGCACGTCACGCGCACGGAGGACGAGGACGGTGAGCGCTTCTCTCTCTCGACGCCCCCGCAGTCGATCGGCAAACTCGGCCCCTTCCAGGGCAACTTCGGCGCGCTCGTCCGCGCCTATGCGTACATCCGCACGCTCGGCGACGTTGGTGTCTCACAGATAAGCGAGGACGCCGTCATCAACGCCAACTACATCCTCAGCCAACTGCGCGGGACTTTCGACCTTCCCCAGGACCGCCATTGCAAGCACGAGGTGGTCTTCTCCGCCAAGAACCTCAAGGACAAGTTCGGCGTCTCGGGCAAGGATGTCTGCAAGAGGCTCATCGACTACGGCATCCACCCGCCGACGATGTACTTCCCGCTCCCCGACGTGGTCGAGGAGTCGCTCCTCATCGAGCCGACCGAGACCGAGAGCAAGGAGACCCTCGACCAGTTCATCGAAGTGATGAAGCTCATCGCGAAGGAGGCAGAGGAAGACCCCGGCTTGCTGCTCAACGCCCCGCACAACACGCCCAACACCCGCCTCGATGAGGCCCTCGCCGCCCGCAGGCCGGTCCTGCGGTGGAGTAGAGACACCTAGCGTCGTTTCAACGTGAGTAGATCTATCCCCTCTCCCGTTCGCGGGAGAGGGCTAGGGTGAGGGTTGAGCCCCCAACGTCGCCCCTCCGTCAACCAGCAGGATCTGACCCCGGATCATCTCGGCTTCCGGCGAGCACAGGAACCCCACCGCGTTGGCGATGTCCTCGACGGTGACCATCCTGCCCGTCACGGTCTTCTCCCCGTCTGCGAGCATCCGGTCCCTGTCCCTGAAAGCGCTGAGCGCGTCCGTATCGACGTAGCCGCCCGAAACGGCGTTCACCGAGATGCTCTGCGGTGCCAGCTCGACGGCCAGATACCGCGTGATAGCCTCCAGTGCTGCCTTGGACGTCCCGACCGCGAAGTAGTTGGGGAGAACGTTCCGAGACCCCTCGCTCGTGATGTTGACGATGTGCCCGCCGTTCGGCATCAGTCGAGACGCCTCGATGGAGCACATCCACGCCGCCTTGGCGTTGATGTCCATCGTCCAGTTCCAGTGCTTCTCGCCTAGCTCCGAGGCGGCGACGTTCACCCCGGAGGCGGCGTTATTGACCAATATGTCGAGCCTGCCGTACTCCGCCTCCACCGTCTCGAACAGGCCGCGTATCTTCTCCGCGTCTCCCAGGTGCGCCCGCGCCTTCACGCAGTGCACGCCGAGCGCCTCGATCTCCTCCTGCGCAGCATCCGCCGACGTGTGGCTGCGAAGGTAGTTGAAGGCGATGTCCGCGCCCCGCTGCGCGAAGTGCAACGCGATGGCCTTGCCGATGCCGCGCGACCCGCCCGTTACCAGGACGACCTTGCCCGCGAACTCCTTGCCTGTCCCCATGGCGCGCCTATACGGCCAGCCCGCCGTCCACCGAGATCACCTGCCCCGTTATGTACTTCGAACTCGGCAGGGCAAGAAACGCTGCCACGTGCGCCACGTCGTCGAGGTCGCCGAATCGCCCCATGGGCGTCCGCTCCTTCCAGTAGTCCTTCATCTCCTCCGTCAACACCGAGGTCGTCTCGGTCTCGAAGTAGCCGGGCGTGACGACGTTGGCGGTGACGTTGCGACTGGCAACCTCTTTGGCCAGCGCCTTGGTGAAGCCGATGATCGCTGCTTTCGAGGCGGTGTAGTTCGTCTGCGTCGGGTTCCCCCGCAGCCCAACGATGGACCCGATGTTGATGACCCGTCCCCATCGCTTCGACATCATCTTCCGAACCGCCGCGCGAGTGCAGTAGAACGTACCGTTCAGGTTGACGTCGATCACCCTATGCCATGAATCGTCCGACATCCGAATCAGGTGGCGGTCGTCGATGATGCCGGCGTTGTTCACCAGGATATCTACGTTCCCCCATCGTCCCTCCACTTCCTTGAACATCGCCTTGACCTGGTCGACATCGGAAACGTCGGCCTGCACTGCGAACGCCTCGGCGCCGCTGCCGGTGAGCGTCTCCACCACCTCGCTCGCGGCGTCCGGCGATGAGTTGTAGTTGACTGCAATCCTCGCGCCCTTCTCGGCCAGGCGGATGGCGATCTGCCGTCCTATCCCCTTCGACGCGCCGGTCACGAGGGCGCTCTTTCCTTCCAATTCGTTCGTCTTCACTTGACCTCCGTTACGTTCGATCCCGTTACTCTTCCACACCGGCCCTGCTGCGCACTTCCGCAAGCGCCTCGCCGAGCTTGGAAACGAAGCCGACCCTGTGCCAGTTCTTCGCCTGCTCGATTGCGCGCTTGACCTCCTCACGCTTCCCTCGACCGTGTCCGATTACGCTCACGCCTTTGACTCCAAGCAGTGGGCCGCCCCCGTGCGTGCTGACAACGTTCGACTTCTCGAACAGTTCCTGGGTCAGGGACTCGATCTCTGCCTCCGGCAGGGTGCCGGCTAGGCGCTCACGAACAACGTCGATGGCCGCTTGACCGATCCCCTCGGTGAGCTTCATAACGACATTCCCGACAAATCCGTCCGCGATTACCACGTCGATGCCGCCACGAGCCAGCTCGTTCGGCTCGACGTTGCCGACGAAGTTCAGGCCGCTCTTCGCGAACAGCTCCGAAGTCTCCCTCACCTGCCTGTTGCCCTTGCCGAACTCCGCCCCCACGCTCAGGAGACCCACGCGCGGACTCTCCACGTTCCAAAAGACTCGCGCCCACATTTCGCCGATGACCGCAAAGCTCAGCAGCTGTGACGGACGGCAGTCTACGTTGGTGCCCAGATCCAAAATCGCGGTCCTCGGGGCAAAACCGATAACCGGCCCGCCAAGCGCCGGACGCTCGATCCCCTCCATCATGCCCAGCACCACCGCCGCCGTTGCCATCGCCGCCCCGGTCGAACCCATCGTCACCGCGCCGTCGGCCATGCCCTTCCTCACAAGCCCCGTCGCCACCACAATCGACGCCTTCGGCTTCTGACGGAGCGCCAACGCCGGCTGCTCCCCCTCGGAGATGACACCCTCCGACGGCACCGGCATGATCGGCAGCCTGCTTGTGTCGTACTTTGCCAGTTCCGCCTGCAGGACCTGTGGATCGCCCACCAGTCCAATCTGCACGTCGCCCTGCTTGGCCGCCTCGATCGCCCCGGCAACGACCTCCACCGGCGCGTGGTCGCCGCCCATTGCGTCAACGGCTATTCGTACCATGCCATTTGCTTGTGTCAATGCTCGCCCCTAATTCCTCTTAGTTACTCGATACCACGACCGTCGCGTTTCCGGTGATGGCCGTGTCGCCCTTATCGGTCCGTATCCCGACCGAGCACGTGATCCTGACCCCATCCTCAACCTCACGAACGCGCGATACCTCCCCGTGCGCCGTCACCGTGTCCCCCGGCTTAACCGGAGAACGGAAGCGTATCTTCAACTGCCCGGTATTCGTCCAGTCGGCGGCGAACTCAGCGGCCATCAGCTCCGAGAGCATGGCAGCTATCATCATGCCGTGCGCTATCGTCCCTCCGAACCTCGTAGCCCGCGCGAACTCCTCATCGATATGGATAGGGTTGAAGTCACCCGATGCTTCCGCATACGCGGAGATATTCGTCTGCTCCACCGTGCGTGTTATCGACCTCAGTTCGGTGCCAACTTCCATCATGCCGGCACCAGTATCGTGCTCTTGGCGGTCATCACCTGCCTGTCATTCAGATCGCGGACATCCATGCCGACGGCCAAGAGCCGGTAGCCCGTCTTCACCCCGTTCTGTGAGATAACCGCCTTGCAATTCAGTTCCTCGCCCGTAGCCACCGCTCCGAGAAACGCCATCTCCTGCCCGACGTGAATCGTCCCTTCCGGGATTCCCAGATCGTCCAGTACGCCACGCAGGGCAAATGTCGCGACCGCCATCGGCGGGACCGTCGGCGACTCGTCCGCAGGGTCGAACACGCCCGATTCGTCCCTGACCGCCGCCGCGTACTTCCCCACGCCGTCGAGACCGAGCGGAAACCTCCGGTCCGATATGACGTCCCCCACGGCAAGCGCCGCATAATCACGAGGCATGAATTCCTCACCGCCCAATGCAAGTCGGACGATTATAGAGCGCAGCCGCCGTCCGCGCAATTCAACATCACGGTGCCAACTCCCTGCCGGTAGGCTCGAAAGCTTGGTCTAGCGTGGAGTAGAATATCGACAGGAGGAACCACGATGACAAGAGAACCGATAGTTGAACGTCTGCGCAACGGGGAGATGCTTCTGCTGGACGGCGGGACGGGTTCGGAGTTGCAGCGGCGCGGGGCCGACGTTCTCAAGGGGGCGGAGGACCGCCTGAAGGCGTGGACGGCTACCACGAATATCGAGTACGCCGACGTGGTGCGGCAGGTGCACTCGGACTACCTGCGGGTCGGGGCCGATATCATCATCAGCAACAACTTCTGGACGACGCCGACACGCCTCGAAAGGATCGGCGAGCGCGACAACTGGCGCACGTACGCGACGGCGGCTATACGCAACGCGGTACAGGCGCGGGACGCGATGAATCCGGCGGCGTACGTAGCGGGAGGCATAGCGGCGCCGAGCCTGCAAGGGGGACTCCTTCCCCTTCACAACCCGGTCTCCGACACGCAGCAGATGGGCGTCGAGGCGTACCGCAAAGAGTGGTCGGATCACGCGAAGCTCCTCGCCGACGAGGGAGCCGACGTGATGCTGCCGGAATATGTCGGTTTCATCGAGGACTGCGTTGTCGCCGTGGACGGATGCGCGGAGGCGGGACTGCCGGTCTTTCTCGGGGTACGGCACATCATGGAGGACGGCACGATGAACTACGGCGAGAGCCTGGCCGACCTTGCTCGCACGCTCGAAGGCCACCCGGTCGATGCCGTCCTGATTATGTGCAGCAACCCGGAGAATACTTCCAAGGGATTGCCAATCCTGCGGGAGGCGTTCGAGGGTCCCGTGGGGGCCTATCCGAACATCGGGTACAACCCTACCGGCCCCATCGCGAACGTGCCGATGCTCACGAACCAGAAGCCGAGCGCGGGCGAGGACATCCTTCAGAATGCCGACTACTATCCCTCGCGGGTGGCGGAGTTTGCCGCTGAGTGGAAGGACATGGGCGCGCAGATCATCGGCGGATGCTGCGCTTCCGGCCCGGAGCACATTCAGGCGATGCGGCCTGTCGTGAAGGCAGAGGACGGAAAGTAAGGGAGCGGGCAGGGCCTTTCCAAAGTTCGTTCGTGGTGAGCCTATCGAACCATGAAGATGGCCTTCGACAGGCTCAGGCCGAACGGCCACGTGGGACTCCATTCAGATAATGGAAAGACCCTGTCGTGAAGGGGTGATGTTGACGGTTTGGCGCGGCGTTGCTACCCTACATCGACAGTTCAGCGTTGCAACGTAGTGAGACTATGGCGAAACTTCTCGAAGTCAACAATCTGACGACTCACTTCTACACCGACAACGGGGTCGTGGAGGCTGTGGACAGCATCTCGTACTCGGTGGACGAGGGGGAGATCGTCGGCATCGTGGGGGAGAGCGGCTGCGGTAAGAGCGTCAGCGCACTCTCGATCATGGGGCTGATCCCCGATCCTCCCGGCAAGATCGTCGCGGGCGAGGTCATCTTCGACGGACGGGACCTGCTGCAACTCTCCAACGCGCAGATGCGGAAGGTGCGGGGCAACGACATCGGGATGGTGTTCCAAGAGCCGATGACGTCGCTCAACCCGGTGCTGACCATCGGGAGGCAGTTGACGGAGACGCTCGAACTGCACCTGAACATGACGGCCAGCGCGGCGAGCCAGCGCGCGGCGGAGCTTCTCGGCCTCGTCGGCATACCCGACGCAGAACGGCGGCTGAAGGACTACCCGCACCAGATGAGCGGGGGTATGCGCCAGCGCGTCATGATTGCCATGGCGGTTAGCTGCAACCCGAAGCTCATCATCGCGGACGAGCCCACGACGGCGCTGGACATGACGATCCAGGCGCAGATTCTCGAACTGATGCAGGGCCTCTCGAACGAACTCGGCACGGCGATGATCCTCATCACGCACAACCTCGGCGTCGTGGCGCGGTACGCCAGCCGCGTCATCGTCATGTACGCGGGGTCGATCATCGAGGAGGGCACCGCGCGGCAGATCTACTACAACCCCAGGCATCCGTACACGCTCGGACTGCTGCGCTCGGTCCCGAGGCTCGACGGAGAGGAGGGCGTCAAGCTCGAACCCATCGAAGGTCTGCCGCCCAACCTCATCGGTCTCGGAGGCAGCTGCAACTTCGCGCCGAGGTGCCGGTACGCTATCGACCGGTGCCTCACGGAGACGCCGATGCTCGAAGTCATTAGAGAAGAAACCCCGCCGCACCACGCGGCGTGCTGGCGGTCCGAGGACCTTCCGAACTTGGTCGGTTCGCCCGCGGCGGCAGGAGGATAGACGTTGGTCGAGTCGAACGGTTCAAGGCCCCTGATCGAGGTCAGGGACGTCAGGATGTACTTCCCCGTCACGTCGGGGATCGTTTTTCAACGCAAGGTGGCGGAGGTCAAGGCGGTCGACGACGTCTCGATCACCATCAACAAGGGTGAGGTGCTCGGTCTCGTCGGTGAGAGCGGAAGCGGCAAGACGACGCTGGGCCGCGTGATTCTCCAGCTTCAGCGCCAGACGTCCGGCGACGTGTTCTATGACGGGGAGCGGCTGAACAGCCTCAGCAACAAGGAGTTGAGGCCCATCCGCCGCAAGATGCAGGTCATCTTCCAAGACCCGTACGGTTCGCTCAACCCGCGCATGACGTGCGGCGACATCGTCGGCGAGCCGCTCTCGGTGCACAAGCTGACCGAGAGCAAGGGCGAGTACCAGGACCGCGTGGCGGAGTTGCTCCAGACGGTGGGACTCAACCCCTTCATGGCCGACCGGTACCCGCATGAGTTCTCCGGCGGCCAGCGGCAGCGCATCGGCATAGCGCGGGCGCTGGCGGTGAACCCGGACTTCATCGTGTGCGACGAGCCGGTCTCGGCGCTGGACGTGTCGATTCAGGCGCAGATCATCAACCTGCTCGAAGAACTCAAGGAGAAGCTCCAGCTTACGTACCTCTTCATCGCCCACGACCTCTCCGTCGTGCGGCACATCAGCGACCGGGTGGCGGTCATGTACCTCGGCCACATCGTCGAGGTCGCGAGCCGCCAAGAGCTCTACGACAACCCCCTGCACCCGTACACGAGGGCGCTCCTCTCTGCCATTCCAATCCCCGACCCTGACATGGAGGAGCAACGCGAGCGCATCATCCTGCACGGCGAGCTGCCGAGTCCGATGTCACCGCCCGAGGGCTGCGTCTTCCACACTCGCTGCCCCGTCATGGTCGAGGAGTGCAAGGATGAGATGCCCCAACTCCGCGAGGTCAGCCCCAACCACTGGGTGGGCTGCATCCGCGCCGACGGCTACGAGAGCGCCCTGACGGCGTAGGGGGCCTGTCTCAGAGACTCACCAAACAAATCAGCCCGCGAAAATCCCCTCTCCCTTAAGGGAGAGGGCTAGGGTGAGGGTGGAACCTCTACCTACCAAACTGATACAGGTTCAGGCCGAGGAATTGGTTGACGAGCCGGCGTGTTAGTCATACCATTAGCTAAGCTGACCGTAAAGGAGCGGGCAATGGTAACGGTGAACGTCCACGAAGCGAAGACCCACCTGTCGCGTCTGCTGGCGCAGGTCGAGGCGGGAGAGGAGGTCATCATCGCCCGAAACGGCAAGCCCGTCGCCCAGCTCGTGCGCTGCAAGAAGCGCGGTAAGCGGCAATTCGGCTCGATGAAGGGCCTGATAAACATCGACGACCGCTTTTTCGAGCCGCTGTCGGAAGAAGAATTGGTCGCCTGGGAGGGCGGCTGACCCTTGCGGCTGCTACTCGACACCCACGCATTCATCTGGTGGTTTGCCGGAAGCGAGCAGTTGCCCCTATCCGCCCGGCGGTTGATAGAAGGTGACGACAACGACGTGCTGATAAGCGCGGCGTCGGCTTGGGAGATCGCGACCAAGTTCCGGAAAGGCAAACTGCCGGAAGCGGAGGCCCTGGCCCGCGATATTGCCGGCGCCATAGCCGACCAGGACTTCGAGGAGTTGGCCGTCACCGTGGACGATGCCGCGCGCGCCGGAGCGCTTCCCGGTCCGCTCCGCGATCCCTTCGACCGGATGCTCATAGCGCAGGCTCTGTCGCGCGACCTCGTTCTCATCTCCAACGAATCCCTCTTCGACCGGTACGGCGTCCGCCGGTTGTGGTGACACGCAGTTACCCTCACCCCAGCCCTCTCCCGCGAACGGGAGAGGGGGTATCTGTACGGGACGGTAAGCTCTACCCTAATTCCCCGATGCGGAGGATGCGCGCGAGGGAGAGCCGCCGGATGAGGATGATGAGGGCGAGGGTGATGACGGCGAAGATGACGAGCATGACGGCGTAGGTGATGATCAGCGCGCCCCAGTCGATGACCATCACGAACGGCGGTATCACCTTGCCGCCGAAGTCGTCGTGGCCGAGGAACGGCATGATCGTCGCGCCGAGCCTGCTGCCCATCCACGTGCCGAGCGCGAGTCCGACGGCTATGATGACGGTCTGCTCCAGCCACATCATCATCATAAGCTGACGGCCGGACAGCCCGGTCGTCCGCATGAGGGCGAACTGCACCTGCCTGCTGCGGAACGACGAGTAGGCGTGTACGAGGAAGCCGAGGCAGCTCAGCAGCAGGACGGCGGAGAAGGCGATGAACAGCAGCGCGCGCCACCCCGCGTCGACGAGAGGATCGACGCTGGCGTCCTTCGCGCGGAACCGCTCCTCCTGGTCAAGGACGGTGACCGACCCAAAGCCCTCGAGGGAACTGACGCTCTCCAAGAGGCTCTCTCTCGCCGTGCCCGTGGTGGACGACGCGATCCACAGGTCCTCCGGCACGAAGGGCTGGTCGGCGACTCCGCTCGTAGCGAACGCGTTGAGGGCCGAGATGTCGGCGATGAGGTAGGGTTTCAGGTCCGACGAGACGGTGGGGAACAGTTCCACCGATCCGACGATGGACACAGGTATCCGCGCGCGGTCGACCGACACCTCGAACTCGTCTCCGACGCGGTGGTTCTCATTGTTCAGGAACGCCTCGCTCGCCAGGACCTTGATCGGCGGCGGGTCGTCGCCGGCGAAGATGCCTCGCGGGGTGAGCGGCTCACCCTTCGCCCAGGTGAACACCGCCGCGCCGGACACGTTCTCGAATACCTCCGAGGACGGCTTGAGCTCGTCGCTGATGGAGTTTTCCGTGGTCTTGAGGAGCGACCAAGCGTCGATGGAGTCGAACCCATCGAGCAGCGCCTGCCTGCCGTCGCTCGTGATGACGTGAACGTCGTCGATGAGCGCCGTCCCCGGCTTGAGCGATACGTTGAGGTTCGACTGCTCGACGTACAGCGCGCTCAGCTTGATAGGGTCGTTGGCGAGAAAGTCCTCCCGTCTCTGCTCCGCCAGCGGCACGTCGAGGCTGAGCCAGTCGCTCGAACTTACGAAACCCAGCCTGTAGTCCGCCTGCTGGTCGATGGCGTTCGTGAGACGAGCGACGACCTGGAGCGTCGGCTGAATCCTGTCCGACCTGATTCTGGCCCCGATGGAAACCGCATCGGGGGGGAGTTCGATTCCTTCACCCCTGTACACGGACTCGTCGGGGCGTATCCGCGCCAGCAAGTCCTCGATCGGCTCGTCGGTGAAGTCGTCACGGAACCACGCCACGTTGTCGAAGTTGGAGCTGTTCAGGGCGATCAGTTCGAAGGAGCCGCCCTGCTGTCGCGTCAGGTCGCGTCCTGCCCGCTTGAGCACGGCGCTGGCGGTATCGACGCCGGGTATGCGCTCATAGGCGATCTCCTCGGCGAAGCGGTCGCCCGTCATCAGGGCCTCGTCGTCGGACGTTGAGGTTCTGTTTACCCCGACGATTCGCACGTCGCTGCCGGAAACGTGGAGGATGCGCTCCTCGAAGCTGCGCTGGAGCGTCGTGCCGAAGCTGGACGCGAAGATGCCCAGCCCGGCGGTGAGGATCAGCAGGAGTGAGAGTCGAGAGTAGTGCGTCGGCTGGCGGGACATCTGCCACACCGTCATGGCCGCTGCCACCGGCAGGACCTTGGCGAAGAGCTTGCTGATGAGGTTCATCCCCAGGGGGAAGAGCCTGAGCAGCACCATCGCCGACGCGACGAGCACGAGTCCCGGCACGGCCAGCAGAAGCTCGTCGGCCACGGCGGCCCCGAACACGTCCCGAGCGACCACCGATCCCTGCTCCGTGAGCTGCCGGAAGAGGAAGATGGCGACGAGAAGCAGGAGCACGTCGAGGTAGTACCGTTGGAAGACGGGCAATGCGCTTGGTCGGGACGACTGCTGTCGCTGCTGGGTGATTCCGAAGCGCGACGCCTGAATCGCAGGAATCAGGAGCGCCACGAAGCCCAGCACGCCGCCGAGCACGCTCAGGGCATAGGCGGAGGGCGATATCTCGACCGAGAGCAGTCCTCCACCCGTCAGTCCGAAGAAGGCGGGCGTGAGGCCGAGCAGGCTGATGGTGAACGCCGCGATGATGGGCGCGACAATTGCCGCGAGGACGGCTATGGTCGCCCCTTCCAGGATGAAGACCATGAGTATCTGCGACGTGTCGGAACCTCGGCTGCGGAACTGCGCGACCTCCGACCGCTGATTCTCGACGAGCAGAGACGACATCGTCGCGACGTAGTACAGGATCACGAAGGCGATGAGAATGAGTACGATGAACATCGGCAGCCTGCTGAAGAACAGACGCTGGTCGTACTCGATGAGGGCGTCGTCGAGGCCCGTCGTCTGGGATACCGTCTGGAGCGCGGCGACGGAGCGGCTGGCCATCACCTGGATGTTGGCGACGGTCAACTGCGCGTTATCGGCGTTTACGAGGCTCGGATCGGTCTTGAGGTACCAGTAGTAGCCCGCGGACATGCTCCCGATGGAAGGGCCGAGCGCCTCCAAAAACGACTGCCGCGAGATGAAGAACGGCATCAGACGCAGATCGGTCGTGAGCGTTTGCGTCTGGAGGGACTTTTCCGCGAAGTGGACCAGCTCGGCGTCACTGGCGTCTTCCCAGTCGAACGCGCCGGAGATCGTCACATACACGTGGGGAATGTCCGATGAGATGGTCGGTACCGCGGCGAACCGGTCTCCCACCTGGGCCCCGAGATCCTGCATCGCCTGGAGAGGAACAAGCGCCTCCAACTCCAGCGGCTGACCGCGCCCGACGGCAGTGCCGACGTTGGGCTGTGTGCCTTCAATCAGGGGGACGCGCTCTTCAAGGTCGTCGATGTACGCGAAGAACGTGCGATCATCCCCGTCCTGTGCTGATTCCTCGCTGCCGGGACTCCCAAGGTAGAAGGTGGGAGTGCGGCCCGCGTGGACGGAGTCCCGCAGCATCCACGAGACGTGCCGGTTGACGAGCGGCACGATGACGTTATTGACCTTGCCGTACTCCTCGTTGTTGGTCGGCCCCCTGCTGGCGCGGACGGTGATGTTGAGCTGCTCTTGCGTGCGCCTTTCGAGGGAGTTCTTGAGGGCCAGCTCGCGGAGGGCCTCGAAGTAGATGACGGTGCCCGACAGAATGGCGGACGCGAGGACGACGCCGATCACGACGTACGACAGGAGCCGCCAGTGCGCGAGGGCGCGCTTGGCGACGAGTTGCCACGTCGCGATTATCCCGTAGGTGATCGCGTTCAGACGCTCGTTTATGGTCTTCTTGTTCGTCATCGTTGGGTTCGGTTACGCCCGCGTTTGCACTCCATATTACTCGCCGAAACGTGATATTGCCCGCAGGTCAAGCTGGCCGACGCCCCTGTTGAGCAAGATGAGTGCGGCGACGAACAGGAGGCCCAACGCGACGTAGGTAGTCCCCATGATCGGCCAGTCAGTCGTGAGGACGAAGGGCGGCGTGACCGGAAGTCCGGTCTCGGTGATCGCCAATGGCGAGACGGTGAGACGGCTCATCTGGAATCCGGCCCATGTGCCGAGACCGAGGCCGATCGCGGCCACCGCCAGATGCTCGAAGCCCAGGAGCCTGAGCAGTTGGTTTCTGGTGAGGCCCAGGGTTCTCAGCGAACCGATCTCGACCGCGCTCTTCTTGGCAAAGAGCAGGAGATACGTAACGTATCCGACCGCGGCGGCGAAGACGGCGATGGCGGGAGAGAGTATCGTCATGGGCCGCCAGCCCGCCGCCACGAACGGATTTATTTGCAGGCTTTCGAGTCGGCCCTGTCCGTCCCTGACGGAGCCGCCTTGTGGACCGAGTATCTCGACCACGGCCTCGCCGACTCGTTCATGCGAACCCGGCTTGAGGTCATAGTACAGATCCAAGGCCCGTATTCGATGGTGATTGAGGAGCACGTTGGCGCGGTCCAGCAGGCTGTTCAAGTCGGTCAGAATAAGTCCGCCCTGGCTCGGATCGTGTGTGGGGAAGAAGTCGACCACTTCCACGACCTTCATGCGGAGCCAGCGCAGGCCGACCAGGGCGATGAAGGTGCTGCCCTCCTGCCGGTCGGCGCGAACGAGGGACGAGTCTATCACCACGGGAAGGGGTCCCGGAGCGGATGTCGGATAGAAGCCCCGCAGCCCCTGTGTGGTCTGCCCGCTGAACGTGTATGCGATGGCCTTCGAGCCGTTTCGCACCTCGTTCGTGGAGAACTCGACGATCTCGGTCGATGCCGCCGAAGTAAGGATCGCCTCCCATTTGAGGTCGTCCCCCTCGAAGTCGTCGAGTACCAGCTCTTCGTTCTCAAAACCTACCGTGGCGATGATGTCGTCGATGTAGAGCGTGCCCGGCGTCACGGGAGACGCGTCGAGACCCGCCTGAGGGTCCCCGCCCGGCTCGAACATGTGGAACGAGACGAGCGAAAACGGCGGTTTGACGTGGTCGGGGATGTTGCCGATCATGAACTGCCAATCGTCCGTCCTCAACGTGTTGAAAATGACGGTCTGGAGCTCACCCCGCTCGTTCTCGATTTGAGCGTACAGATCGAGGCCGGGGATGAACGGATCGGGCTTTACCCACAGGCCAATGCCGTTCGTGTCGTCGGGCAGGGGTATTCTTCCCGTCAGCGCGTCCGGGTTGAGCCGGTCCATCAGCTGAGGCAGGGTGCTGTCCGAGAAGTCGTCGCGGTACCACGCGACATCGGCGAACCCCGACGTGTCCACGGCGAGTACCTCTGCGGTGGAACCGCCGGCCGTACCGCGCTCGCGGAGCCCTCGTACCACGTTCTCGACGTCCTCAAGCTCCTGGGACTTGCGCTGAACTTCCGGCACACCGCCCTGGGCGAGGAGGGAGGCCGTGACCCGCAGATCGGCCCCTTCCTCGAAGAGGACGCGCTCGATCTGGCTGCGTTCGAGTGTGCCGCCGACTGTGGTCGCCAGGATGCCGAGGCCGGTCGCCAGGACGAGCAGCAGAATGAGCCACGTGTATTGGAGCGGATTGCGCGACATGTGGAGCAGTCCGATCTCCAGCCAGACCGGCGTTACGCGGCTCAGCCCGGTGAATACGACGAACAGCAACTGAGCGGGCACTATTGCTATCAGTCCCCACGTCGGAACGGTCAGCAGATCGCCCGACACGGGAGGCCGCAGGGCGACGAAACCGGCGATGAGCAGCGCCTGAACGGCAATTCCAACGTATCTGCGCTTTCGGTCGTGCCAGTAGCGTTTCGTAGCCCAGTATGCGATGAGAACCGCGACCGCCGTCGCTCCCGGCAAGAGCCAGTCAAGCGTCTCATTCCCGCGTTCGCGCCAGTAGACCCCAACAACCGACGCGATAACGGATGCCGCCATCAACAGATCCACGATGCGATTCGACTCGCCGCTGATGTACCGGACGATCATGGGGAAGAACCGCATGAATACCAACGTGACGACGATAAGGAAGAGGACGGGGGCTACCAGGAGCACCTCGTTGACCTCCGTCTCCTCGAAGTAGCCGCTGGAGACGAACTGTCCGCGCTTCTGAAGCTCCCAGTAGATCAGCCCCCCGAAGACGAGGATGCCGATGTCGAGGTTGTATCGCTGGAGGAAGGGGAGTCCAAGCGGGCGGGAGGTCTGGAGCCGGCGAAGGAGGATGCCGCCCTGCGCGCTGAGCACGTTGGGCACGACAAAAATCGCAAGGCAGAGCAGGCCGACCGCGAGTGAGATGATGAAGGGAGTGGCGGCAAGGCGTATGGGCATCAGATTGCCGCTGTTCATCTCCTCGAAGAAGGGGAGCACTCCCGAAACGGCGACCATGCCGTAGGCCAGGAACGGGGTCACGATCACGGCTATGGCGACCATCACCAGACCTTCGGTCGTGTAGATCCGGGTTAGCTGCGCGAGGGTCGCTCCGAGAGTTTTGAGGAGTGACGAGTCGCCCTCCCTGCTCTGCGTCAAGTACGAAACGAGGATGCCGAGGAAGAACAGCACGGTCAGCAGGATTACCGTGAGCAGGAGCAGCATCGGGATCTTGGCGTAGAAGTTGCGCAGCTGCCCCGACTCCGTCAGGTTCTCCACAAACTCCGTGGTGGCGTCGGCGTCGGGAAGCTCGGAGGTAATGGCGTCGGAGAAGGCGCCGAATCGCTCCCTGGCCTCGGCAGCCGACCACTCTTTGAGCCGCTCCGGGTCGATTTTGATTACCCACTGAGGGCCCACCACTGCGCCGGGGTAGGTGTCCGAGAGAAGCTGCGCCATGACTTCCGGCGCGACGATGATCGGAATGTTTGAGAGGGAATTTTCCGATAGGACGAGGAACGGCGTGTCTTGCCGTTGAGGGTCGAGGCTCAACAGCGCGCCGGTGGAGCGCCAGTATGGCGAGTCCTTGTCGTCCTCTTCGTAATAGCCGACTACCCGCACCGTGATGATTTCGCGCTGGCCTAGTTCGGGCGAGAAGTAGAATTCGTCCCCGATCTCGGTCTGCGTCCGCAGGGAAACGCCGCGATGCACGATCGCGTCGATCATCGGGCCGCGCGGACCTTGTGTGATCTCCGTGCTCGCCGTTCCGCCCTGCTCGAACACGATGTTGTCCTCGAAATTCGTGAGCGACACCAAGAACCCGAGGCGGGCGATGATGCCCTGCCCCGTACTTACGGGGAGAAGATTGTTCGGCGTATTGACCAGCATCGGCACGCCCTTGACGTAGGTCTCCTGTCCGAGGAAGGTGGTCTCCGCCACGAGGTCCTGCAGGGCGAAGCGCATGGCCGTCTCGTCGGCGAAGAGGGCTAAGGGGGTTTCCCCGGGTCTCTGGACCGTCAAGTACGGCGCGGGAGTTTCGATGACGGGGGGATTGAGCGCTTCGCCATTCGATCCCCACACGCGAGCTTCCGGATCCAGTGGTTCGAAGATGCCGGTGATGACGATGCCGATGCCCGGCGGCCCGACCGGAATCGGAGCCGGCGTCGAATCGAGAAGCTCGGCGAGTTCGTCGTCATCCTGTTCCTCGCTGGCAGCGGTCGATACGGCTCTCTGAGCCAGGAGATCGGTGGCGAGGATGACCTCGTCGTCAACTTTGAGCTCGAAGCGCTCGGCCATTTCGGACGAAACGACGGCCTCGATCAGCGCTCCGAACGGGGTACCGTCAATCGTTCCGGACGCCATCTCACCCTCGACGAACTTGACGTGGGACGGCAGGTTCGAGAGGTGTTGGAGGTATCCACGGGAGACGTAGATGCCCTCGCCGGTGCCCTCAGGCAAAGGAATGTCAGGGGTTCCTATGATGGCGACACGGCTCTTGATGAACTGCTCATGGCCGTCGTACACATCCGCGATGTGCTCTTCAATGGCGTCCGTGACGACCTGATCGGCGTGCTTGAGTGATTTCTCGGTCGCCACGACTTCCGCGCCGAAGACATCGATCTTCGGCTCGTCGATGCGGTCGAGCGCGGCGTTGAACGAAAGCTGGTCGAGGGATTCGAGGTAGATTGGGGTGCCCGCGCCGATGGTCGTGGCAATCACGATGCCGATGAACACCGTCAGCAGGAGCTTCCAGTCGTCGGCGATGCGCCGGACGATGACCCTTGTTAGCGAGAGATTCTTCATGTTACGAAAACATGCAGGAGATCGTCGGGTGCTTAGTGAGAGGCGTTTTCGTTTGCGCTAGTCCCAAATGAAGGAAAAAGCCCCCTACTCTTCTAACGTCATTCGCACGAAGGTGTTAGCCGACCTTCGCGAACATCCTGCCGTGTAATACCTCTAGGGCAATCTAATGATAGTCCCGTCCGGTTCGTGTATCAACCGCTTGGGCTTGCCGAGGTTCGGCCGCTAGCCCGGTTGACGCCTTGCCCAATGAGGACTATCCTCGAAATATGGGACCTGTAGCAAATCTCAATGCCGAAGTTCTCCTCGACGGGCAGTTGACCGCAGAGGACGAGTACCGCGCTTTGACTTCGGGCGTAGCGGTGCTGGACCGTTCCGACACTGGACGGCTGATCCTCACCGGCGATGACGCGCTCGACCTGCTGAACCGCCTTTCGACGAATGAGCTTGCGACCCTGGAAGTCGGCACCGGCGCTGCCACCGTGCTGACGACGAACAAGGGACGCATCGTCGACTTGCTCCACGTCCACCGGCGCGAAGACCGGCTGGTGGCGTTCACCTCACCGGGGAATCAGCGGCGGGTGGCCGAGTGGATGGACTTCTATACCTTTGTCGAGGACGTAACTGTAGAGGACGTGACACGCGAAACGGCGATGCTCTCGCTCACCGGTCTCGGCTCGACGAAATTCCTGGACGGGTTGACGGACGGTCAAGCGTCGTCGTTAGCGACCTTTGGACGATTGAGCGCGCGGATTTCCGATTTGGCTGCCAAGGTGTACCGCAGCGACTTTCTGGGGCCACCTTCATTCGACATCGTCGTCGACGCCGAGCACAGGGATAGCCTCTTCGGAGTTCTCACCGGCAATGGCGCGATACCCGCTAGTGCGGACGTGGTCGAGGCGCTCCGCGTCCAACGAGGCATCCCCGCTTTCGGCAAGGAGTTGACCGAGGACTACAACCCGCACGAGGCCAACCTCGTCCATCACGTGAGCTTCTCGAAGGGGTGCTACATCGGGCAAGAGGTGATCGCCCGGCTCCAGACCTACAAGAAAGTCAGCAAGTACCTCGTCGGACTCCGGTGGGATGGAGAGGGCCTCGCAGCAGGCTCCTTCCTTATACATGACGGCAGGCGAGTGGGGATCGTTACGTCCGTGGCGCGCCTGCGCCATACCGGAGCGAACGTCGGACTCGGCTACGTCCGCAAGGGGTTCGTCGACGATGGGAAAACGGTTGTCGACCAGACCGGAAACGAGATCACGATCAAGGTCCTCATCTAGCCTGCCATTTCGTCAAACACGATGCGGGATATCCGCGCCAGCTTCGGGTCGAGGTCGATGCTGTCTGTTATCCGCTTCGCCATGATTGCCACGGCGTACGGCCCACTCGGTCCCCACACGATTCCCACGTCGCAGCGGACGCTGTAGACGCCTCCCGTCTTGTGGGCCGCGATAACGTCGGGTGGCAGGTAGTATGGGATGATGCTCCTGAGCTTCTGGCGCTTGAGGATGTGGAGCATTCCGTCCCGCGACCCCTCCGACAGAAAGTCGCCGTTGTGGACGATTTCCAGCAGGCGCACCATGTCGGCGGGCGAGGAGACGTCGGACTTCTCTTCGTTCAGAGCGTCGCAGTCGGAAGACAGCCCGCGATAGCCCTGCTCCACCCGGTCGGAGACCTTCCAGAAGTCGTCCAGCGACTCGCTTACGGTGAGTCCCGCCAGGCTGAAGAGAAGATCGCGGCACGACATCGGGAGCTTGGTCTTGCTCAGACCGAGATCGGCCATCGTCCGGTTCAAATTGTCCTTGCCGACGGTGTGGTACAGGATGTCGGTGGCGAGGTTATCGCTGACGATAATCATCAGCATCGCGAGATCGTGCAGGTTCGGGGCCAGGCCGCTGCCAAGCTCTCTCAAGACGCCGGAGCCGGGCACGCGGAGGATGTCAGTTAGCTCGACGCGCTGCGTGAGATCGAGCGTGCCTGCGTCTACCTGACAATAGAGTTCCGCCAGTATGGGCACCTTGAAAGTGCTCGCGGTGAAGAAGACCGTGTCGGCGTTGTGCTCGATGATCTTCCCCGTCTCGAGGTGTCGCGCGGCCACGCCCACCACGCCGGGGACTTGAGAGACGGCCTCTGAAAGCGTTGTCATGTTCAATACCTAATTCTGGAGTTGGACAGGATTATACGGGTGTCCCTTCGAGTTAACCAGTGGTTGATCCTCGCGCCCTCTCCCCCCAATAGACTCAACTACCCGCGTATGCTATTCTCCCACTGCCTAACGACCTGCAAGGAGCCCTGAATGGAACGACCGATCTTCAAGCCCATTGGAACCCCGACCGAAGAGCTCGACACCCCGTCGCTCATCGTCGACGTGGACGCCCTCGACCACAACATCGCCACCGTAGCGTCGTTCTTCGAGAACAGCGCCGCCAAGCTCCGACCGCACGTCGAGGCGCACAGGACGCCCGCCATCGCGCATAAGCAGTTGGCGGGCGGCGGTCACGTCGGCGGGATCGCCGTATCGAGCATCGGCCAAGCCGAGGTCTTCGTTCCCAACGGCTTCAATGACGTATTCGTGGCGAACCTCGTCGTAACGCCGCAGAAGATCACCCGCCTCTGCGCCCTAGCCCGGCAGGCCAAGATCGGAGTCGCCGTCGACAGCCCGGCGAACGTGGCCGATCTGTCCGACGCCGCGGTTGCCAACGGCGTATGCCTCGACGTGGCCGTGTACGTCAACACTCGCCTCGGACTCTACGGCGTAGAGCCCGGCCAACCCGCCGTCGACTTGGCGAAAGCCATCATCGACGCTCCCGGCCTCGACTTCGCCGGAATAATGACTCAAGAAGGCAGGATCCTTTGCAACGACCCGGACGCAGCCGCCACGGAGTCGCGCGCGTCCGTCCAACCCCTCCTCGACACGCGCCAGGACATCGAGTCCGCCGGGTTCCCCGTCCGAGTCGTGAGCGCGGGGGGCACCTCCAACTATCAGGTCGTCGGCGCCATCGACGGCGTGACGGAGGTTCCCGCAGGCACATACGCGCTCCTCGATGCCCAGCACGCGCCGCATCTGCCCCACCTCAAGACAGCAGGCCGGGTCATGGCGACGGTGACCAGCAGGCCCGAGCCCGGATACATGATCACCGACGGCGGCCAGAAGGCCATCGGAGCCGACACCGGCTTCCCCTCCGTCGACAACCTGCCGAACCCCACCGTCAAGGGACTCAGCGCCGAGCACGGCAGCATCTACTTCGACGCTTCCGACGGCGCCGACCCCCAGCTCGGCGAAAAGATATGGTGTACCCCCTGGGACGCCGCCACATGCGCCAACCTCCACGACTACATATTCGCCGTCCGAAACGATTCCCTCGAAGCCGTCTGGGAAGTCTCGGCGAGAGGACAATACCGCTAACCCCCCACACCGTCAGCCGGAGAAAAACATGAACAACACCCCCCGCGAACGCGGCACTCCCCTCGAAGAGCTGGAGACCCCATGCTTCATCGTTGAGGTGGACGCCCTCGAAAGCAACTACCGCGTCGTCTCAAACACCTACCGCGACACCGTGTGCAAAATGCGCCAGCACACCAAGAATATCAAGAGCCCCTTCCTCGCCAGGATGCAGATGGACATCGGAGGCTCCAACGGCGGCGTGTGCACCGCCAAGGTCGCCGAGGCCGAGATCATGGTCGAGGGTGGCATCACCGACATCCTCATACCCAATCAGGTCGTCACCGATGACAAGCTCGACCGTGTGTCCGCCCTCGCAAGACACGGTGACATCAAGCTGTGCGTCGACAGCGTGGAAAACGTTAAGACCATCTCCGATGTTGCGTCCCGGAACGGCGTCGAGGTTGGCGTCCTCATCGAGGTCGACACGTCCATGGCTCGGGCGGGAGTCCGCAGCCCCGAACAGGGCGTGGATATCGCCAGGGCCGCTGTGAATCTCCCCGGCGTCGCCTTCCGAGGCGTCATGAGCCACCAGAACGTCGGCGAGGCGTTCAGCAAGGAAGACCGCTACCTCCGCGGCAAAGAGACCATCGACATCTGCCTTCAGGTCAAGGACGCTGTCGAGGCCGACGGTATCCCGGTAGAGATCGTCTCCAGCGGCGAGACCTTCTGCTACGACGTAGCGGCGACGATCCCCGGCGTCACCGAGGTCGAGGGCGGCTCGTACGCCCTCATGTCCACCGGATACGGTTACATGACCGAGTTTCAAATCGCCGGCAAGGTGCTCGGAACCGTCGTCAGCACCCCCCGTCCCGGTGTGGCCATCGGCGACGTCGGTATGCACTCGATAGCCGCTCCGGGTGGCGTTCTCCCGACCGTCGACGGCATCCCCGGCGTCGAGGTCGAGTCCATCCACGACGACCATGTCGTCCTCACCGCCGGCGGCCCGATCCCCCTGCGCGTCGGCGACAAGTTCAAGCTCCTGCCCGCCCACCAGGACATGCTCGTCAATCGCTGGGACGAGTACGTAGCCGTCCGTGACGGCGTCGTCGAAGACGTTTGGGACATCCCCGGACGCGGCTGTTATCACTAGGGGACGACCAGTGAATAGTCCTGCGAGCGGGTTATCGATCCTATTTGGCGCGCTGGCACTCGCCCTGACAGCCTGCGGCACCGGCGAAGACCCTACCCTGCTCCCCGAGCAGACAGGACCGCCCCCGTCGCTTGAAGCGCTTCGCAGCAGAGCCGACGATGCGACCTTGGCTTTGAATGAGGACCGGTGGCTCGACCTCTACGAATTCAAGAGTCCCCGCTCGGTGAGACCCCGCCTCCCATACGGACTGCCCGCCGTGCAGCTCTGCACCCAAGAGCAATTCATCTTCGACACGGGTACGAGGATCGCAAAGATAAGGGCTCTTGCCGGGCTCTACCGTGATGAGAAGCTAACGTGGGAAATCGTCGACGTGAAGACGAAAGAAGGCGACGACAGTGTCCGACATGGCGACCGTATCGGCGTCGTCCGGCTCGACATCTACCACGAGGGCAAGCTCGTCACGGACGAGTTCCACGACTACCGTGGCGAAGTGGAAGAGGGCGAGCGGTGGGTCTACATCGACGGCGAATGGTGGGTGGAACCCGAGAACTGGGACGAGGGCTGCCACGAGAACACGTTATTCGGCCTCTAGTTCGACGTTGACCTTCCCATTTTGCCCCGAAGTCGCTCCTTCAGTTCCGCCGACTCCTCGGTCAGCAGCCTCAACGCCAGACGCAGCGCGTTCGAGACATCGTCCGCTTCCAATACACCCTGTTTCCCGATGACTTCCCCCTGAAGCTGCGAGCCGACCGAGTACCATAGCTGCACGGGATCAGTCGGCAAGACGGGCTGCTCGATCCACTCGCCTCGCAGCGCCATGAACATCTGTATGTGCTGCTTCGCGGCCTGCCTCACCTGGGCAATCAGATTCTCGTCAACAACAGGAGAATCATCGTCCTCAAGAGGCAGCACCTCGGCAGTCACGTACGGCAACTGCTCGACGATCTCCACAATACGAAACCGGCGCTCGCCCTCGACGCCGATAAGCATCCGTCCGTCATCGAGCGTCCTCACCTCGTCGATCACCGCAACCGTCCCAACCGACTCCGGCGCCGCCGGACCGCCCACTTCCGAGCCCGAGCTGATGAGCACCACTCCGAAACGTCTGTCCCCGTCAAGGCAATGCCGCATCATCAGCCGGTACCGCTCCTCGAAAATATGCAACGGCAAATACCCACCCGGAAACAACACGACATTCAGCGGAAACAACGGCAGACGCACGAGCCTCACACCCACCTGCATAAGTGATTCTCAACAAGGATAAATCGTCCCGCATTCACCGTAAAGCGTAGGGCCAACCCTTGCGATTGCCCGCTCTATCACCCGGAACCCGGCGCCTAGCGCCCAGATACCCCCTTCCCTCTGCGATCTCCGCGCCCCCTGCGGTTGAAACCCCCAAACCACTCCCAACCTGCGGGCAATGGTGATTGTCTTGCATGTTCTACGTATGCTATATTCGATGGTGCCGTCCAGTTGGGCGGACTGTTTATTTGGAGAGGTGTCGGCATACCACGAGACTATCGTGTCAATGACCGGATCCGCATAGCGGAGGTCCGGTTGATCGACGAAGCAGGCAAGCAGCTTGGCGTGATGCCCACGCGCCAGGCCCTGATTTTTGCGCAGGAGCGGGGTCTCGACCTCGTCGAGGTCGCTCCGGGCAGCAGACCGCCCGTCTGCCGCTTGATGGACTACGGCAAATTCAGGTACGAGGCCACGCGCCGCGAGCGTGAAGCACGGAAAGTACAGCGAAGCAAGAATACCAACGAGTTGCGGGAAGTTCGGCTCGAAGGACGCATCGGCGACCATGATCTCGAAACGAAGATACGCCAAGTAAAGCGTCTTCTCGGCGAGGGTTCTAAAGTCCGGGTGTCGGTCCGCTTCCGCGGTAGGGAGATAACCCACCCCGAAATCGGAATGGCCCTCCTCCGGCGAGTCGCCGAGAGCCTTGTCGAGGACGCGGGCATGGAAAAGGCCCCTTCGTTCGAGGGACGGTTCCTCGCCATGATCTTGGCCCCCATAGCCACTGGCGGCAAGAGCACTAAACAGAAAGACGAACCGGCAAAGCAGACCGAAAAGGAGAAGACGCGTGCCTAAGCTCAAGACCCACAAGGGAGCAGCCGCGCGGTTCAAGTTCACCAAGACCGGCAAGCTCCTTCGCATGAAGGGGCGGCAGGGACACTTCCGCCGCCGGAAGCCCAAGCGCGTCAAGCGCCAGATGCGACAAACCCTTGCGGGCAGTTCCGCCGACGCCAAGAACGTCCGCGCGGTACTGCCCTACGGCTCCACCAAGTAACGCGAGGATCACAAAGTGACACGAGTCAAACGAGGATACATACGTCGGCGACGCCACAAGAAGGTCGTCAAGATGGCCTCCGGCCACCAGAGCGGACGCTCCCGCGTCTTCAAGCAGGCCAACGAGTCCGTCATGCACGCGCTCAGGTACGCCTACTTCCACCGCCGCGAGAAGAAGGGCGACATGCGCCGGCTCTGGAACATCCGCATCAACGCCGCCGCCCGCGCCAACGGCCTCTCCTACAGCAAGCTCATCCACGGTCTCAAGCTCGCTGGCGTAGACGTCAACCGCAAGATGCTCGCCGAGCTCGGCGCAACCGACCCCGAAGCCTTCTCCGCCATCGCCGAGACCGCCAAGGCCCAGCTAGCATCCGAAGCGGCGTAACTAGGGTGTCCCAAAACGAACCCGTTCGCCCTGAGCCTGTCGAAGGGCAGTCCTCCACCAAGGTGGCGAACTGGCTCGGGTCAGTTCCTTAGCTAAAGCCCCTACCCGTCCTCCCCCAACAACGCCCGCACATCCCTCACCACGTCCTCCGGCTCAATCGGCAGCGTGTGAAGCACCCGCACCCTCCCCTGCCTATCGATCAGATACACCGGAGCCTGGTGCGTCACTGTATACCGCGCCGCGATGTCGCGACTCAACGCATCGACCCCCCGCACCCTGTCGACCTTCCACTCCTTCGGCACGTCAGCGACCCGTCCCTCCTCGTCCACCGCCGCGACGACGTAGTACGCTTCCCAGACCGGGCTGAGCTCCTCCTCGCTCCCAACCAGATACGCCCAATTCTCGGCCATCCCCCACGCCTCCGAGTACTCCCGCGCCCGCTCGACCGTGTCCCGCTCCGGGTCCACGCTCACGACCACGATGGACACCTCGCCTGCGTCATCCCCCAGCCTCTCATGCACCCCCTTCACGTGGTGCGCCACGATGGGACAGATATCGGGACAGTACGTGTAGAGAAAAGTGAGGACGACAACCCTGTCCTCGTTCAACTGCCCGAGCGAGACCGACCTCCCGAACTGGTCAGTCAGCCGGAAGTCCTGCGCCTCTCGCCGGTCCTCAATGACCGTCCCCGCAAACTCCGCGTCCCCACCACCCATCGAGCATCCCGCGAGAAGAACGAAAAAGAGAACGACCGCTGCCGTCCACACCATGCCGAAATTCCCCACCTCCGTCATTCCCGCGAAGAGAGTCCGTCCCCATGAAGATGGGGGCGGGAATCCCCTCTCCCGTCGTGGGAGAGGGCTAGGGTGAGGGTGACACACCCATCCGCTTTATACAACGAAATTTCAGAAACAGCTTCTAGCTACCCATCTTCCGTTCGAGATAGGCGGCTACGGCGGGAACGCCTACCACGAGCAACAGGCCCAGGATAATCACGCCCCACTGCTTCAACTCGGTGTTCACGTAGATGGTCGTAAATACCACACCCAGTCCAATTGCGAAGAGGCCAACGCAGAACACCGAGGCAGCCGGTATCCAAATGGCGTCCCAGAATCGACGTTTTTCTCTGTCCATACTGCGGTCCTCTCTGCTATGGATTTACATAACCGTCATTCCCGCGTAGGCGGGAATCCAATCGCCTCGTCTCCTGAGTTATGCAAAAGTCTCCTATGCGGTGCTCAAAAGATTATCTTCGTCCGGTGAGAAGCGATGAGGACTTACTCGCCGTTTCTCGTCCTGTGTGCGGCGCTCTTCATCGTTGTACCACTTGAAGAAGGCGATCACGATGAGGGTCAGGAACAGCAAGCTGCCGCCGATCTTCATTATGATGCCCCCGATCTGCTGGTCCGCCAGCGGCGAGATCGGCCAGATCTGCGGCGCCATTACGTACCACTCATACAGCGGCTGCTTGGAGAACGTCACGAACGCGAACACGAATATCTGCGTGATCGAAAGCGCGAACAGGTAGACCATCTGCAGCGAGTACGACAGACGAGGCAACTCCGGCATCGAGCTCGTCAGCGGCCACCACATGAGCATGGCCGCCCCGATGAACATCAGGTGCTCGGTGACGTGTACCGCGTGGACCGTCACCGACAGGTTGTACAGGTCCGGCACGTGCCACAGCGCGAATACCAGGTTGAACACGAGTACCGCGACCACCGGGCGCGTCGCGAACCTCCACACGTAGAAACTCAAGTTGGGCCGGAGAAGGGGACGAATCAGCCAGTCCGGCGTGCCCAGAATGAGCAGCGGCGGGGCCACCAGCGTCAGCAGCACGTGCTGCGTCATGTGGGCGCTGAACAGGTAGTGGTCGCCCAGTATGTGCAGGGGAGAGAGCAGCGAGAAGAATATCACCAGCACGCCCGCCGTGAACGTCGCGATCTTCTTCGGATCGACGTCGTCAGCCAGGTTCCACCGCTCGCGCAGGGGGCCGACTCCGAACAGGTACGCGCCCTCCAGCAACGCAAGGCCGACTACCACTTCGACATGACCGTGCCAGTGTGTCCAAATGGGGCGAATGGACTCTTCCACGTCCTTGAGCCGTCTCCTTCCGTCCCGCGCGCCCTAGACGAAGAACTTGAACAGCGCCAGCAGGGATATACCTACCCCGAAGGCCAGCACCAGCCCGCCGACGAACAGCGCCGTAAAGAGCTTGGCGTCATAGCGCAGGTGCATGTAGAACATCGCCACGAGCGCGAACTTCGCGCCCGACAGGATCACCAAGACGGGAATGATGCCGTGCTTCAACCCCTCAAGGTAGAAGACGCCGACCTCGATCGCCGTGATCACCGACAGGATCATCGCCACCGTAAAGTAGGTGCGCGCCGTCGGGTGACCCGTATCTACGTTTGAGTGAGTGTTCTCGTCGCTTGGTCCGTGTGCCATTTCCCGCACCTTGCCTTAATCCCGCTAGTCGAACCCTGGGAACACGCCGAACAGGTACACCACCGTGAAGATGATGATCCACACTATATCGACGAAGTGCCAGTACAGTGCCGCCAGGTCGATCTCCTCGTGCTTCGCCGGTGTGATTCCGCCCTTCCTCAACGAGAAGAAGAATATCGACAACAGCCATATCACCCCGATCGTCACGTGCCCCCCGTGGAAGCCCGTTAACGTGAAGAACGTCGTCCCGAACAGGTTCGTCCTCGGCGTGAGCCCCGCGTCCACCGACACGTAATCTTTCGTGCCGTCGCACCGGTCCACGAACGTCGCCTCGAAGTCCGTAAGCTCTTCGACGTTCAGATTCTTGCAGTCGAGCTCGAAGTGGTAATTCACGAACTCGTTGAACTCGAACACCTGGAACGCCAGGAACGTCGCTCCCATGATGCACGTCGAGAGCAGCCATATGCGAAAACCCTTCATGTTCCCGCGAGTCAGCGCGCTGTACGCCAGCACC
This sequence comes from Dehalococcoidia bacterium, assembly GCA_963665745.1. Classification (GTDB taxonomy): domain Bacteria; phylum Chloroflexota; class Dehalococcoidia; order Lucifugimonadales; family VXLM01; genus VXLM01. The sequence continues at coordinate 606,537 of OY762443.1, forward strand.
ATGCTCATGCTGCTCATCAGTAGCACGAACGTGCTCGTCGAGGTCGTGAGAATGTCGAACACGTCCTCCGGGAACGGCCCGACCTGGCTCCGGTTCTTATATACCAAGTACGTCGCGATGAACGTCCCGAAGAACATGCAGTCCGAACCCAGGAAGGCCCACATGAGCAGCTTCTTGTGGCTCAGTCCCGTCGTCGTATCGTGTTCTTCGTGTCCGCCCGCGTGGGCAACTTCTGCGTTTGCCACGTACTTCTCCGTTTACAATCTAACCCAAATCACGTTCGCCCTGAGCCTGTCGAAGGGCATTCCGTTGCCAATATCGATAGTTATTAGACAGTTCCTTAGTGGTGCGCCGGCGATTCGTCCGGCTCGTTGACCGGTTCGAGCGCCCACGCCGCAATGCCTATGAGTGTGATCGCCCCGCCGATGATTCCTACAATCGGGACACTCGAAATCCCCGCGATGTCGAAGGTATAGAGCAGACCGTACGCCCCGATGAACAGTCCGACCGACGTCACCAGCGGCCAGTACGACGGCTGCGGCAGGTGGATGTCATGCCCGTTGTGCTCGTCCTCCGAGCTTCCCGCGACCGGCACCGCCGGGATGCGCTCGCGCTTCTGCGCCCACCATGCGTCCCGGTCGTAGACCTGGGGAATCTGCACGAAGTTGTAGTGCGGAGGCGGCGACGAAATCGACCACTCCAGTGTCCGCCCGTCCCAAGGATCCGCCCCTGCCTTCTCCCCGCTTCGAGCGCTCTTGATGTAGTTCACGATAAAGACCAGTATTCCGAACGCCAGTATGAATGACCCGACCGTCGCGACCATGTTCCAGAAGTCCCATCCCATGTTCTCAGGGTACGTGAACACCCGCCGCGGCATCCCGTCCAGCCCAACGAAGTGCATCGGGAAGAACGTCACGTTCATGCCGATGAACATCAGCCAGAAGTTCAACTGGCCCAGCCGCTCGTCCATGAATTTGCCGTATATCTTCGGGAACCAGTAGTAGATTCCTCCGAATAGCGCGAAGATCGCCCCGCCGAACAGCACGTAGTGAATGTGCGCGACGATGAAATAGGTGTCCTGCTGCTGCGCGTCCGACGCCGCCGATGCGTGCATCACGCCGCTGAGGCCGCCCACGATGAAGAGCGCGACGAACCCCACCGCGAACAGCATGGGCGTCTTGAAGTCTATCGACCCGCCCCACATCGTCCCGATCCAGTTGAAGATCTTCACCCCCGTCGGCACCGCGATCGCCATCGTCGTCAGCGCGAAGACCGAGTTTGCCACCGGCCCCAAACCGACCGTGAACATGTGATGGCTCCACACCATCCAGCCCATGAACCCGATGATGATCCCCGACAGCACGATGACCGGGTAGCCGAACAGCGGCTTCTTGGAGAACGTCGGCAGTATCTCGGACACGATACCCATGGCCGGGAGAATCAGGATGTAAACTTCGGGATGACCGAATATCCAGAACAGGTGCTGCCACAAGAGCGGGTTCGCTCCGGCGCTCGTGACGAAGAAGTTGGTCCCATAGAACCGGTCGAACAGCAGCTCGATCAGCGCCACCGTGATCACAGGGAATGCTAGGATTAGCAGGAACGCCGTCACCAGCGTCATCCACGTGAACAGCGGCATCCGCATCAGCGACATGCCCGGCGCGCGCATGTTCAGTATCGTCACGATGAAGTTGAACGCCGCCGCCAGGGACGCGATGCCGAGCACCTGGAGACTCAGAATCCAGAAGTCGATTCCGTGTCCGGGGTTGTACTCGATTCCCGTGATCGGCGAGTAGCCGAACCATCCCGCGTTCGGCGCTCCGCCCAGGAACCAGCTAAGCTTGAGTATCAGCGCTCCGCCCAGGAAGGTCCAGTAGCTGAACGCATTGAGCCGCGGGAACGCAACGTCGCGCGCCCCTATCTGCAACGGGATGATGTAGTTGAAGAACGCCGCCCCCATCGGCATCACACCCAGGAAGATCATCGTCGTCGCGTGCATCGTGAAGAGCTGGTTGAACACCTCCGGGCTGACCAGCTGGGCCTCCGGCGTCGCCAGCTGCACGCGCATGTACATCGCCTCGATGCCGCCCGTCAGGAACATGATGAAGGCCGTCACGCCGTACAGGATGCCGATCTTCTTGTGGTCGATCGTCGTTAGCCAGTCCCAAATCCCCGTCGGATGGGACGGACGTTTCGGCAGTGGTATCGCAAGTGTAGTCATGGGTTTTCTCTTGACCTCCGGTCGGTCACTGTAAGCCCTGGATATACCGCACCAGCGCCGCTACTTGAGCCTCGGATAACGCCAACTGCGGGTCGTTGTATACCTGCCCCTGGGTGAACATGATATTGCCCGGCTTGACGGAGTTCGGATCGGAAATCCACTCCGTCAAATTCTCCTGCGTATTCTCCCGTATCCCCGACGCGATATGCGTCCGTCGCCCCACGTGCGTCAGGTCCGGCCCGATCTTCCCTTGAGCCTGCGTCCCCTTGATAGTATGGCACGTCCAGCACTGCGCCTGCGGCCCCTCGAAGATCGCCTTCCCCTGCTTCGCCAATGGGTCCGTGGGTTCGACGGCGTCCGCCCTCTCCGACGCAAGCCACGCGTCGAACTCCTCGCGCGTCTCTACGATAACCCAAAACCGCATCAGCGCGTGAGACTCGCCACAAAACTCTGCGCACTGCGCGTAGAACGTCCCCGTCTCCTCGCCCTTGATCCACATCGTGTTCCGGTTGTTCGGCACGAGGTCGACCTTGCCCGCGATCTTCGGAATCCAGAAGCTGTGGAGAACGTCCCGCGAGTCCAGCGTGATGTTCACCACCTCGTTCACCGGGATGTGCAGCTCGTTCGCGGTAATCAGAGTGTTGTCCGGGTCATTAGGATCAGGATAGTTGAACTCCCACCACCACTGCTCTCCGACGACCCCGACCTGCAAAGCGCCCTCAGGGTCGGGCGAGTTGGCATTGTCGAAGATCGTGATCACCGTCGGAACGGCGACGATGATCAGCACAATCGACGGAATAATCGTCCAGCCGATCTCCAATGGCGTGTTGCCGTGCGTCTGCTCGGGGTCGCCGTCACCGGGCTTGCGCCGGTACTTGAAGGCGGCGTATACGAGTATCCCCTCCACCACCACGAACACGAACACCGCCGCCCAGAAGATGACCCAAAATAGAGTGAGTTGCGACCGCGCGACAGGGCCCGTTGCATCGAACGTGGACTGCGGATTGTCGGGATAACAGGCTGCGAGGAGTATGCCGATAATGGCCAAAAGGAGAACCGTAACGAGCTTCCCGTTTGGCGCTTTGAGCGTTGACATCGTGTTGGCTGTCTTCTCCTACCGCCCATTATCGGACAGAGCCCGAGGCAGGGACAATCTATCAAAGGCCCGAAATTCAGTCAAGGGATTATGTGTACCCGCCTGTCGCTCCGTCATCACCCGTCCCACTACCCGTTCACCATTCCGTCCACCATCACCGCAAGGAACAGCAGGGCCAAGTACAAGAGCGAGTACAGGTAAAGCGATTTCGTCCCTTCGGTACCCTCCGAACGAATATGCGTGATCGCCAGGTAGATGAACGCCCCGCCGAGTCCGAGCGCCGATGCCAGATAGACCCATCCGACTGCCCCCGTCGTGAAGAACATGAGCGTGAGAGCGACGAGCAGCACCGTGTACAACAAGATATGCCGCTTCGTGTCGGTCACGCTCGTCACCACGGGCAGCATCGGCACGCCCGCGCGCGCGTAGTCGTCCTTAATGAGGAGAGCCAGCGCCCAGAAATGCGGCGGCGTCCAGAAGAATATGATGGCGAACAGGTACACCGCCGGCAGGCCGACCGTTCCCGTCACTGCCGCCCACCCGACCATCGGAGGCACCGCTCCCGCCGCCCCGCCGATGACGATGTTCTGCGGAGTCGACCGCTTCAACCCGATGGTGTAGACGAAGATGTAGATCAGCGTTCCGCTCAGCGTAAGCGCCGCGCTCAGCACGTTCACGAAGGCGCTCAGCAGCGCGAACGACGCGATCGTCAACACTATCCCGAATACCAGAGCCTGGCGCCGCGACACCCTGCCGCTGGCTACCGGACGCTTCCTCGTGCGGTGCATCAGGCTGTCGATGTCGCTCTCGATGTAGTGGTTCAGGGCGTGCGCGCCGCCCGCCGCCAGATACCCGCACACGATCACGAATAACGCAATCATCGGGTCGGGCAGCCCCTTGGCCGCCAGCACCATCCCGCCCACCGCCGTGACCAGCAGTAGGGAAATGATGCGCGGCTTCGTCAGAGCAATATAGTCGCGGACGATTCCCGGCGAGCGGACGCTTTGGGCGATCATGAGGCCACGCTCTCCACGCGCCAACTCGGCACTCGAAACATGTCGGGCCGGAGATACACCGCCGCCAGAAGCACCGCCGACGCCCACATCAGCGTCGCAACCGTCAGGTGAAGCGACTTCATCGCCGCGGTGAACCCGAGCCACACGGTGAACGCCCCCACAAGAATTTCCACGACGAGGAACCCTCCGGTCAGCACAGTTAGCCAACGAAGTTCGCCGTCCACCGCGCCACGCCGCCACGCCACGTGGCCCATTCCCGCCACAAGCGCAAAGACGATTACCGCAAGATACCGGTGGCCCATGTGCGCCTCGTAGGCAATGCCCCTGGGAATGCCCCATCCTTGACACATCGGCCAGCTTCCACAGCTTGAACCGTACCCCGCCCCCACGATGAAGGAGCCGTAGAGGATCATCACCATCACGCCGCCGAGCGTCGCCCACATCAGGGTACGGTCGAACTTGACACGAGTCCTTTCCGTGCCATCCGGCAAAGACGCATTACCGCCTGTGCCACCCGAAAGCCATGCCACGGCCATACTTGCTACAACAAGCTCCGCTAGACCCAAGTGGATAAGCCGTACCCACCAGGTAAGCTCACTCAAAACCGTCAGCCCGCCGAGAATTGCCGCTGCGATGACCAGGATCGTTGCCGCGCTCGTAGATATCAGCGCCGGACGGCTCCCCCGGTAGTGCCTCCATGCGAGGTACAGCGCAATCACCACCAGTAATCCCACGACAGTGGCCGACAGCCGGTGCGAATACTCCAACATCGTGTGATAATCAAGCGGGGGAATGAGCTGCCCGTGACACAGCGGCCAGTCGGGACAGGCGTCGCCGGAGCCCGTCACCCGGACAATGCCCCCGAGCGTCACCTGCGCAATGGCTGCGATCAGGCCCAGCAAAGCCACCGCACGAAACCTTGTCTGCGCGGTTGTCATGCTGCTGTGCTCTTCGGCAATATCGGCCGCTCCGGGGTCAATTCAGCGTCTCTTCAGACACCTTAAATCTAGCACAGCCCCTACCCCCGGTCAACGAAACCCCACCCCGCTTCTGCTACAATGCCTCGCCATGAATCGGACGAACATGACCGGCAAGGTGTGCCTCGTCACCGGCGCGAACGCTGGCATCGGCAAGGCTACCGCGTTAGGACTCGCCCGCATGGGCGCCACCGTCGTCATGGTCTGCCGCAGCCGCGAACGAGGCGAGTCGGCAAAGGCCGAAATCGCCGCCAAATCCGGCAGCCGGAACGTTGACCTCCTCATCGCCGACCTCTCGTCACAGGGATCAATCCGAAAGCTGGCGCGAGCGTTCACATCCCAGTACCCCCAACTCCACGTCCTCGTCAACAACGCGGGTACCATCACCCCCCGCAGGCGCATCACCGTCGATGGACTCGAGACCCAGTTCGCCGTCAACCACCTCGCCCCCTTCCTCCTGACGAACCTGCTCCTCGACACTCTGCAAGAGTCCGCGCCCGCCCGCGTCGTTACCGTCTCGTCCCAGGTACACAGCAAAAGCCCGCTCGATTTCGACGACCTCCGGTCCGACCGTGAATACACCGCCAGCCAGGTCTACCGAAAGACCAAGCTCGCCAACATCCTCTTCACCTACGAGCTCGCCCGCCGTTTGGAGGGAACCGGTGTCGTAGCCAACTGCCTCCACCCCGGCGTCATTGCAACAAAGCTCCTCGACGACTACATGGGCGGCTCCCGAGACGCCGGTTTCGGCTCCGGCGAGAGCTTCGGCGACAACCCCGAACAAGGGGCCGCCGTCGTTCTCCACGTCGCCACGTCACCGGAAATCAACGGCGTTTCAGGCAAATACTTCTACGACAACGCCGTGCGCGAGACCGCCCCCGTCACCTACGACGAAGAGCACGCCTGCCGGCTGTGGGATGTCAGCGCGGAGTTGACGGGCATCACGTCTTGGCCTGCTCCCCGGTTCCGCTAACTACTCTCCAACCGACGCGACAGCCGGTACCCCAGGAACTTGTACTCCCCCCACCGCCCCAGGAAAGGCTCGACCTCCTTCGGGCCTATGCCATGCCGCTCCCGGAAGAACGCCGTCACCTCGGAGTCGACCGGCACCCGGCTGAAGTCGTGAAGCAGCACTCGCAGGTGGCTCGCCGCGTACGGCCCGATGCCGTGCAGTCCGATCAGCGCGTCGTAAGTCAGCAGACCTTCCGCCCCCACGCCGCTCTCGTCCACCAGTCCATCACGGAGAAGCCTCTCAGTCGAGACCATGATCCCCTTGGCGCGAAATCCCATTGACGCCCGTTCCCTCAAGGCCACTTCCCCCGCATCTAGGACCTGCACCGGAGTCGGAACGAACCCCTCACCGATCTCATGCACGAGTCGCGAGGCCATCCGCATCGTCCCCGCCCAGTTGATCTGTACCGTGCATACCGTCTTCAGGTAGTCCTCGTAGAAGGTCGAGCCGCGCAGGAACCTTCCGCCTCCCCGCCGGATCACGTCGGCAACCTCGCTATCCATGCCATCCGCAACCGTGATAGCCTCCGTCGGGTCCCAGTCCAGCGACAGCCACCGCCGCACCGTAGCCTCCACGGCGGACACGTCGGCGCTGCCGTCACCTTCCGCGCGAACTTCTATCATCCTCGGCCCGCCCTGCGTCACCGTGATCGTCGTAGGCCCTCCGAGTAGATCGGTGCGGGAGAGTTCCTCCGCCGCATCGTTCCACTTCCACGGTTCCAGCGCGACCCATCCATGACTCCGGACGGTCATGCGGAGTGAGATGTCGTGCGCGCTGGTAATGGTCAGGCGATGGTCGTTCACGAAGGCCCGATCGTAGGGGGATTTGCAAGGCATGGTATCATCGTAGGCAACAGGGCCTGAAGTGGGACGACGCGGCGGGGCGAGAACGGACGCCCCTAGGAGAGTGATCTTGCCAAAGCAGCCGAACGTCCTGTTCCTATTCACCGACCAGCAGCGGGCCGACACGATGGCGTGTTACGGCAATGACGACATCCAAACGCCCAACCTCAACGCGCTCGCCAACCGGAGCTTCGTATTCGACAACGCCTACGTCAGCCAGCCCGTATGCACTCCGTCCCGCGCTACGATCCTGACGGGACTCTACCCCCACACGAGCGGTTGCACCGTGAACAACGTCCCGCTTCCGCCGTCAACGAGAACCATTGCCGAGTTGGTCCCCGACGAGTACCGAACGGGCTACTTCGGCAAGTGGCATCTCGGGGACGAGCTCCGCCCGCAGCACGGCTTCAACGAGTGGGTGAGCATCGAGGACCTCTACCGTCCCTACTACTCCGACACCGTAGCCCTGGGAACCTTCTCCGACTATCACTACTATCTCATCTCACAGGGCTACGAGCCCGACGTGAAGGGCCGGGAAACGCTCGCGAAGGAGTACGGCGAACACGACGCGCGCACGCGCTTCGCGGACGAGCAGCCGGTGTTCAGCCGCCCTTACGCGGCGCAGATGCCCGAGCGCAACACCAAGGCCTCCTACCTTGGGCGGGCCGTCGAGCGCTTCATTCGCGAGTCCGCGGATGAAGACCGGCCCTTCATGCTCTACGTCAACTTCTTCGAACCTCACAATCCGTTCACCGGGCCGCTGGACGACCTCCACCCCCGCGACAAGCTCAACACGGGGTCGGCGTTCCTGCGACCTCCCGGTGAAGACGCCTCCGTACTGCACCGGATGATGGCCGATTTCTACAGGAACTCCACGGAGGAAGATGTCGATCTCTCGTCCGAGGACGGATGGCGAGAGATTCGCGCCCGCTACTTCGGGTTGGTGTCCCTGGTCGACAGGGCCGTCGGCGGTATCATGCAGGCCCTGGAGGCGAGCGGCCAGGCGGAAGACACGATCATCGTCTACACCAGCGAGCATGGAGAGATGTTGGGCGACCACGCCATCCTCCACAAGACGATGATGTACGAAGAGGCCATGCGCGTTCCCTTCCTGATGCGCGTCCCCTGGCTGTCCGATGAGCAGCGGCGCGTCGAGGGACGGGTCGGCCTCGTCGACGCCGTGCCCACCCTGCTCGATCTTCTCGGTCAGGAAATCCCACGCGAGATTCAAGGCGAGAGCCGGGTGCCCGTCCTCGAAGGCAAGTCCGACCTCGGCGACAACGACGTTATCGTCCAGTGGAACGGCGCGGATGGTCGTCCAACCACCTCTTTCAACGCGACAATCCCCGAAAGCGTTATCAGCCGGGTCTCATCCATGCCGCGCCGCGTCATCATCTCCCGCGAAGGCATGAAGCTCCACCTCAGCCCCGGCGATCAGTGCGAACTCTACGACCTCAACAACGATCCTCACGAGCTTCGCAATCTCTACAACGACGAGGCGTACCGTCACACGATCCGCGATCTGGCCTCCCGCATCCGCCTCTGGCAGGAAAAATACAAGGACTACACCCCCGTCCTCCCCGACGAATGGGACTCAATGTAAGTGAGGCCCGTGTGAATCCGTTCCACAGCGCCCCAACGTCTCTCCCGCGCCGTGGGAGAGACACAGAGAGGGGGCACACATGACCGATGAGCTAGCCGCCCTCGGCGGCGCCCCCACCATAACGATCGACCAGGCCCACTACACCCAGTGGCCGATCTACACTGAGGAAGAGGCACAGGTCGCGGCGGACCTCATCCGCAACCACGCCCTGTCCAGCGCAATCGATGGCCCCGGCCCGATAACCGAACTGGAAAAGCTCGTTGCCGACACGTGGGGCGTCCGACACGCCATCGCCCACTCCAGCGGGACCACTGCCCTGCGTACCGCGCTGTTCGGCGTCGGAGTCGTCCGAGGCGACGAGGTTATCACCCAGTCCGCCGTCCACCCGTTCAGCTGCCTGCCCATCATCGGCTGTGGCGCCGTGCCGGTCTTCGCCGACATCGACCCGCTCACCACGACCCTCGACCCTGCCGACGTGGAACGCAAGATAACCCCGCGCACAAAAGCCATCATGGTCGTCCACTGGAAAGGCATTCCCGCGGACATGGACGCGCTCATGGACATCGCCTGCCGACACGGACTGAAAGTCGTCGAGGACAACGCCGTCTCCCAGAGCACGACGCATCGCGGGCGCATGTTGGGCAGCATCGGCGACGCCTCCGCCATCAGCTTCCAGGACGGCAAGCTGACCTCCGCCGGCGAGGGGGGAGTATTCATGACCGACTCCGACGAGGTCTTCCAGCGAGCCGCTACGCTCGGCCACTACGAGCGCCTCAAGAACCTCCCCGACCCGAAGTGGCGGGCCGTCAGCGGATTCAGCTTCGGCGAGAAATACCGCATGGCGACCATCACCGCGGCAATCGGCGTCGTACAGATGAAGCACTGGCGCAAGCGTCTCGACGTCCGCCACGACAACGCCGCCAAGCTGGGCCGCGCCATCGCCGAGATCGACGGCTTCTCCGTCCCCGAATACCCCGACTACTTCCCCTCGCCCTACCAGTCCGGGCGCATCCTCTTCCACCCCGGCAGGCTCGGCGGCATCACACGCGAGAGGCTGATCGAGGTACTCAACGCCGAAGGGGCCCGGGTCACGTCCCCTGCCCGCAAGGACTCCAGGATCCCCCACACGAACGGCCTCTGGCGAATGCTCCACAAGCACCCCGTCTTTGCGGGCAACGAGCACGGCACGGAGGACATCCTCTGGGAGGTCCTCGGCCCCAACGCCACGAAGATCGACTACAAGAACGTTGTCCTGCCCGTCACGGAAGACCCGGAAGTCCCCTACGACACGATCGAGCTGCCGAGCTTCACCCGCCCGGCCGACGACCTCATCGACCAGTACGCAAGGGCCTTCGACAAGGTAGCCACACACGCCCACAGGCTTGCGGAAGCCGGCGCATGATCGACTTCCACACCCACGTCGGCAGAGACCGCTCGATCGACGTAGTCCGCCGGCACGTCGACGCGCACGGCGGGGGCATCTCGGTCCTCCTGCCTCTCGAACCGGGACCGACCTCTGCCGCCGGGGAGAGTGACTCGATGTCCACACAGGTCGCTATAGAAGCGCACGAGTCCTGCCCGGATGAGACCATCGCCTTCTGCCACGTCGATCCCATGAGTCCCGATGGGACCAAGCGCCTCCACGCCTTGCGAGACACCGGCGTCGTCAAAGGCTTCGGCGAGCACAAGGTCCGCCTGCCCCTCGACCATCCCCGCAACATGGACATCTACCGGCTGTGCGGCGAGTTCGGCTGGCCCGTCCTCATCCACATGGACTACACCGGCACCTTTGGGACCAACTTCCCTGCTCTGGAAACCGTGGTACGCACCCTCCCCGATACCACGTTCATCGGACATGCGATGGCGTGGTGGACGAACATCACCGCAGACGCCGTCCCCGACACATCCTCGCCCGACTTCTCCGACTACCCCATGGGACCCGTCCGGCCCGTCGGCATCTCCGACCGCCTCCTGTCCGAATATCCCAACCTCTACGGCGACCTCTCCGCCCGGTCCGGCTACCTCGCTCTCCTCAGGGACGCCGACTTCACCCGTGACTTCCTCAAGCGCCACCGGACAAAACTTCTCTGGGGGACAGACTGCCCGTGCCACGACGGGCGAGGCAGCTACCCGAACGGTACGTTCCGCGTGTGCCTCGGCGAGGTCATGCTGTCACTGCTCCGCGACTCATGCGAGTCCGAGGCGCACTTCAACGACATCACCCACAACAACGGGGCGAGACTGCTCGGCCTCGAAAACATCTAAGGAGAACCGCAATGCCACGACTCAGAATCGACAGTCCGAAAGGCGTCCACCAACCGCCCGGCAAGTACTCCCACGCCGCAAGGGCCGAAGGCCCCCTGATCGTCATCGCGGGGCAGGTCGCCCTCGACATCGACGGCGGGCTTGTCGGCGAGAACGACGTCGCCGCGCAGACTCGACAGGTATTCCGAAACATGGAAGCCGTCCTTGCGGGCTCGGGCAGCTCGTTCGCCAACGTCGTCGAGTTCACGTATTACGTCGTTGGACGCGAGAACCTCCAGGGCTTCATGGACGCGCGGACGGCCATCTTCGATGAGGCGTACCCCAAAGGCGACTACCCGCCCGCGACGCTCCTCGTAGTTGGCGGCCTCGCGAACGAGAGCTTCCTCGTCGAAGTCTCCGCGCTCGCGACTATGTAAGCTGGAGGGTGATTCCATGATCTACGACGGACACGCTTACTGCGCTCAGGATCCCAGTCTCGGCGGCGGGTTTGAAGACCGTGCCGAGTTCGACCGCTTCCTCCAGCTGTTCATGGCGACGTCGCGCCAGCAGCCCGTCTGGCGAAAGCGAGACCGGATGCCCGGCGACGCGAGCGGACTCGTCGATCCGGCCCGGCCGTGGGACTTCGACGCGCTGAGGGAAGCTGCATTCCGCACCGCAGAGAACGGCAGGGTCGAGTGGGACGTGGACGGCGAGACATTCGTCAAACAGGCCCTCCCTCCGTGGGTCGATCACCTCACCTTCACCGTCGATAACCTCGTCGCCGAGATGGACTATGTCGGCGTGGACATGGCTCTCCTCCACCGCACGCCCTACATGAGCAAGTCCAACGAGTTCATCGCCGAGTGCGTTCGCGCGTATCCCGACCGCATCCAGGGTCTCGCCTACGTTGAGGAGTGGCTGCTGGCCTCCGACACCGACGCCTGCATCGGGAAGCTGGAACACGCCGTCAACGACCTCGGCCTGCACGGCTACCAGTTCATGCCCCACCACATGGAACTCTACGGCGTGGACCGGAAGTGGGCCGGGCCTGTCTTTACGCCGTTCTGGGATGCCCTGAGCGAACTCGGCGTGCCGGTCTTCTTCACGCTCTATGCGAACGACTACGACGAATACCTGGAGGAGCTTCGTACCCTGCGCCGCTGGATGGAGCGGTACCCCGACGTGACGGTCGTCCAGACGCATGGGTTCAACTGGCGCATGTTCGCCGACGATGAGAAGCTCGTCGTCCCCGACGAGGTCTACGATGCCGCGCCCATCGATCACCCGAACTACCACATCCAACTGCTCTTCGCCGTCTTCCTCCAGCGCCGTTGGGACTACCCCATGCCCCAAATCCTCCCGACTATGGAGAAGATGTACCGCCGCATAGGCCCGGAGAAGCTGATCTGGGGGACAGACATACCCGTCTCCCTCCTCTGGTGGACGTATCGCCAGAACCTCGACTTTCTGCGCAGCTACTGCGACTTCATCCCGCAGTCGGACATGGACATGATCCTTGGTGGGAATATGGCGCGGATCATGGGGGTAACGGAAGTGTTACCATGGCGACAGGAGACATAAACATGGCGCTCACCCGTGACTTCAAGGAGACCGTTCAGGCCCGCGCCCAGCGCGACGCAGCGTTTCGAGAAGAACTGCTGAAGGAAGGCGTCGAATGCCTGCTTGCCGGAGATGTTGATGCGGGCAAGATCGTACTGCGTGACTACATAAACGCCACCATCGGTTTCGAGGAGCTTGGCTCCCTCACGAACAAGCCGCCCAAGAGTCTGATGCGCATGTTCGGGCCGTCGGGCAACCCCCACGCCCGCAACCTTTTCGAGGTTATCAGCCGCATTCAGCAGCACGAAGGCATCCAACTCGAAGTTAAAGCCGTTCGATAACCGCGCGATCGTCAACTGCATGACCGACGAGGAGACGGCATTCGTGTCGGAGCGGCTGCGGGAGGCGCTGGGGGTGGGCTCGTAATCTCTAACCCTTATTCGTCATAGGCTCGACAAACGCCATCGGCGTCGATTCTGCATATGTATCGATGGTCGAAATAATTGAACAGGAAAAGGTTTATAGCCAGCAGAATAAGAAACACGACAAGAGAGATTATCCTGATTCTACGCTTTGAATCGCCCTGACTCATTCCTTCAACTGCGCTAGCAGATACTCCTGCGGCCTGTCGCCCTTGATGCGGTTGCAGTGCGAGCAGAGGAGTTGGAGATTGTCCATGTGATCGGTGCCGCCGCGTGAGCGCGGGATTATGTGGTCGACCTCCATGATGCGGTAGGGGAACTCGGTCTTGCAACCGTTGCAGCGGCCTTCCTGCTCACCGAAGAGGACGTGCTTGTTCTTGCGGTAGTGGATCGGCGCGTCGATGTCCGTGCGTTGCGGAATGTCGGTGCGGGCGGTGACGAGCCGGTCGTGGAAGAGGTCGCCCATGAAGTCGCGGAGGCGCAGGTTCACCAACTCGACGGCCTTCGGGGACAGGTCGATGCCGACCCACTGGCGGCCCAGCTTTTCGGCGGCTACGCAGGCGGTGGCGCACCCGGCGAAGGGGTCGAGCACCATGTCTCCGGGGTTGCTGGACGCTGCAATGATGCGTTCGAGCAGGGCAAGTGGCTTTTGCGTCGGGTAGCCTATGTGCTCCTTTGACCGATTATTGACGTTTTGAACGTCGCCGATGAAGTCGGAGGCGGCTTCACCTTTGGAAGCTGCAAGATACCGCTTCAGGCGTGGGTATCCTGATTCTGTCCAGTCGATCAACCCGGCATTTGAAAGGGCGTCCAAACGCGCGTGAACGCTCGTCATTGAGGTGTATCCCGGAATCAGGTTATCCTCAATCCACTGGGCATAGTTGCCGGTCTTGGGAACACTCCAACATCGCCCGCTTTGGCCAGGATCGTATCCCTGCCATGGCTGACCGGACTCTCCACTCGACAATCCCGGCCCGGTCAGGTTATCCACCCTGTAGCGTCCCTTTTCGTCCGTATACCGGTAGTCCCGAGCTAGATAGGTCTCTCCAAGTGGCAGGTATTGCGTGTGCCATGTGGCTCCATCGAAGGCGTAGAACAGCAAACGGTCTGATACCCTCGCGAACCGCTTGGCGTCGCTGTGTGAGCTAGTCCTCTTCCAATTGATCTCATTACGGAAATTCTGCCCGCTGAACACAGCGTCCATCAGCACCTTCAGGTACGCTCCTGCGGTATCGTCGCAGTGCAGGTAGATACTTCCCGTGTCCTTCAAGACGCGGCGCATTTCCAGCAACCGGACGGCCATCATGCAGAGGTAGGACTGCATCCCCTTACCGTGCGTCATACCTGCGGTCTCGATGGTGCGGTAGATGGCGGGATGCTCGTCGGCTATGAGGCCCATCCAGGCCACGTCGAGGTCGCTGAGCGTCCACGTGTCCTTGAACGCCGCGCCCGCCGCCCTGCTGCCCACAGGGGCCTCGTAGTTCTTGTTGGAGTTGAAGGGCGGGTCGAGGTAGATGAGGTCCACCGAGTCGGAGTTGAGGCCCCGGAGGATGTGGAGGTTGTCGCCCGTCCATATCGTCTTGTCCACGAAGTTCGCTGGCATGAAGGCATGATACCTGAAATGCGAACAGATGTCTAGGATGTGAGGTTCACTGCCGAGGGCGCGGATGGCGCAGAGTGGGAGTGGATGCAAGGATTTTAGATTCCTCACTTCGCTACGCTGCGTTCGGAATATCTCATGAGGGTTGCCACCCTCACCACCTGGAATGAAAATGGGTATGCCCCGCTTGGTGACGAGTTCGGTTGTCAATGGTGCCGCGAGCCCGGTTCGGAATATGACACTGGCGACCTGAAGGCACCACCTATTGTCGCCCCAGACGGCTGGGAGCACGTGTAGCAATGTCAGTTTTGGAGAGGTTGCCCGCCAATCGGGAGTCTTGTTGGAGGGTTGAGCATGGAAGTTGTACACGAGCGGAGTTGTGGATTGGACGTCCATAAGCGGACTGTCGTGGCGTGTGTCATCACGCCGGAGGGTAAACGGACTCGCAGATTCAAGACGATGACCAAGGACGTGTTGAGCCTGGCGGATTGGCTGGGTGAGGTAGGTGTGACCCACGTGGCGATGGAGAGCACGGGGGTATACTGGCAGCCTTTGTACAATCTGCTGGAGGACGATTTCGAGGTGTGGGTGGTGAACGCTGCCCATATCAAGACGGTCCCTGGTCGCAAGACGGACATGAAGGACGCCGAGTGGATAGCCGACCTTCTGCGGCACGGACTGTTGCGACCGAGCTTTGTCCCTGACCGTCCTCAGCGGGAGTTGCGAGAGTTGACTCGCCATCGCCGACAGTTGATTAGGCAGCGTGCGCAGGTGGTCAACCGCATTCAGAAGGTGTTGGAAGGGGGCAACATCAAGTTGAGTTCTGTGGCAACTGATGTCGTGGGTGCTTCGGGACGCGCAATGTTGAGGGCTATGATCGCTGGGGAAGACGATCCCGAGACGCTGGCGTCCATGGCCAGGGGGCGACTTCGTGACAAGCGCTTGCTGTTGGTCGATGCACTGGAAGGGTCGATGGGTTCCCACCAGCGGATGATGTTGGACAGCTATCTGCGACATCTCGACTTTTTGGAGCGTGAGATCGAGCGGATGAGTGAGGAGGTGGAGGATCGGACGCGCCCTTTTGAGGAGGTGATCGAGAGGATCGACGAGATTCCAGGAATGGGACGTCGAGGTGCCGAGCAAGTGGTGGCGGAGATCGGTACGGACATGAATCGGTTCCCTACGTCGCAGCACTTGGCATCGTGGGCGGGGATGTGTCCCGGCAATAACGAGAGCGCGGGCAAACGGATCGGCGGTCGCACCAGGCGCGCCAATCCGTGGCTGAAGTCGACGCTGGTGGAGGCAGCTTGGGCCTCTGTGAAGACTCGCGACACGTACCTGTCGGCCCAATACCGCCGCATAGCGGCTCGCAGGGGCAAAAAGCGGGCGATCATCGCCGTGGCTCACTCGATCCTGGTCATCATCTACCATATGCTCAGAGACGGCACTCGACACAGGGACCTTGGTGGGCAATACTTCGAAGAGCGCAACCACCAGGCAATAGTGCGCTATACCGTCCGACGGCTCAATCGGCTGGGATACGACGTGACTCTCGCAGCTGCCTGACAGGTCTATTTTCGTAGCAATGACAGTAGTGGGGCTGTTGGCGCGTTGGCGTGAATCTCGGTATAATCTCTCCCGGTCGATCCGCTGAACATGGGGGTTTGCATGGCTCATTCGGATGACATTGCACTGATGGCGCACCTTATGCGCCGGGCAGGGTTCGGCGCACGCCGTGAGGAGTTGGAGGCGCGGGCTGCGAAGGGCTACGAGGCGACTGTCGAGGAACTCCTTTCACCCGAGCATCAGGCCCCTGTGGACATCTACGACCTCTACCGCTACCAGCCCTGGGCGTGGAAGCCGGGCACCATCTACGGCATGGGCCACGCCGCGTGGGTCTACCGGATGCTCAACACGAACGCTCCCTTGCAGGAGAAGATGACCGTCTTCTGGCATGGAATCTTCGCCACCGGCGTCTCCAAGGTCGATCACTGGGACGAGATCATGGACATGATCGATTCGTTCCGTGACAACGGCATGGGCAAGTTCCGCGACATAGTTCTGAGCGTCGCCCGAAGCCCCGCGATGATCTACTGGCTCGACAACAACGAGAACCTCAACGGACGCATCAACGAGAACTGGGGCCGCGAGCTTCTCGAACTCTTCACGATGGGCGTCACGAACTACACCGAGGCCGATGTGTACGAGTGCTCCCGCGCCTTCACCGGCTGGACGATGGCCCCGAAGCTGCCCCGGTTCCCCATGGGCCGCTTCGACTGGGAGTTCGAGTACCGCGACGAGATTCACGACCACACCGACAAGAGTTTTCTCGGACACGTGGGCGACTTCGACGGCGAGGAGATCGTCGATATCGTCCTGCGGCAGCCCGCCACCGCGCGGTTCATCGCGCGACATCTGTACACCTTCTTCGTGGCCGACGAGGCCCAGGTGCCCGCTTGGTCGGTGACGCCTCCACGCGATCCCGACGCTATCGACCAACTCGTCGAGAAGCTGTACTGCACGGACTACGACATCCGGGAGACCCTGCGCTTCCTCTTCAACTCCGACTTCTTCAAGGAAGCCCACTTCGCCAAGGTCAAGAGTCCCGTCGACGTGATGATCGGAACTCTTCGGCTCGTCGGCGGCTCGGAGTTCCCCGGGCCGGGCATTGGCAACCTCTCGCGACAGGTCTCGTACATGGGCCAGGAGTTGCTCAATCCACCCTCCGTCGAGGGCTGGCACACGGGGCCTGAGTGGATCAACAGCGGCTCGATAATGACCCGCACCAACTTCTTCACCGACATGATCAGCGACGCAGACCGTCCGGGCATCCAGGCTATCATAGGCGCTCTGCGAGAGCGGGGCGCAATGTCGCCCGAAGAGTTCGTCGACACGTGTCTCGACCTGCTGGGGCCGCTTGACGTCGATGCGGCATCGAAGCAGGAACTCGTCGACCACGCCTCCGAAGGCGGCCCGCTTGAATGGGGGCCGAACGGCGGCTATGACTCGACCGTCGTGCGCATAACGGAAATGCTCCAACTCATCGTAGCGCTGCGGGACTACCAGTTCGCATGAGTCTTCGGCGGCCTCGCGCCGATGAGTGAGGGATATATCGGGGAGAAACCACCATGACCACCACCAACAAAGAACCCGTCCTCGTCGTACTCCAGATGACGGGCGGGAACGACTACCTCAACACCGTCGTCCCCTACACCGACGGGATGTACTACGACTACCGGCCTACGGTCGGCGTCGCGGAAGAGGACGTCATTCCCATCGACTCCACCGTCGGGCTGCATCCCGAGATGCGACCGTTCAAGGACGCCTACGACGAGGGCGACCTCGCCATCATTCACGGCGTGGGATACGCCAACTCCCCGCGTTCCCACTTCCGGTCGATGGATATCTGGCACACCTGCGAGCCGGACACCCTCGGCACGGAGGGATGGCTCGGCAAGGTCGTCAGGGAGCTTGATCCCAACAAGGAGAACGTCGTCACGGCGGTTAGCATGGGGCCGAGTATGTTCCGCGCCCTCTCCGTGCCCGGCGTTCCCGTCGCCTGCGTCGACAACCTCGACAGCTACGGCCTGATGACCAACGTCGAGGAGGCGAAGCAGCGCGAGCGGCTCCTCGAACGGTACAAGCGACTCTACGGTCCTGCCGTCGGCTCAGGCCCGGTGATGGACTTCCTCGGCCAGACCGGACTCGACGCCCTCGCGGGGGCCGACATTCTGAAGATCGCCCCTCAGCGCTACGAGTCGAGCGTGGAGTACGCCGAAACGTCCATCGGACGCAAGCTGCGGAGCATCGCCCAGATACACATGGCCGACCTCGGCACGCGAGTCTTCTACGTCGACCAGGGCAGCTACGACAGCCACTCCAATCAGGCGGGGATGCACGACAAGCTCCTCGCCGACATGTCGCGCGGCGTCCAGGACTTCTTCGACGACCTCAGAGCGCACGACGCTGCGGACAACGTCATCATGCTCATCTTCTCCGAGTTCGGTCGCCGCACGTACGACAACGGCTCCGGCACCGACCACGGCGCTGCCGGTGCGGTCTTCATGCTCGGCGACGCGGTCGCGGGCGGACAGTACAGCACGTACCCGTCCATCAAGCGCGAGGACCTCGAACAGGGCGACCCCGTACCCAACCTCGACTTCCGCAGCGTCTACAGCACCATCATCGAAGACTGGCTTCATCTCGACGCCAAACCCATCGTCGGCGGCACATTCGAGAAGCCCCGCTTCCTAAACTAATGAACGAAGAGCAGATGGCTGATTATTCCAAGAGGGATGTTCCATCCCACAAAGAACTTCACAATCCACTGCTGAGGGCAATTCATGGTCTCGGCGGAAGTGCTTCCAACGCTGAAATTGTAGACCGGGTTATCGAAGACATGCGTCTACCAGACAGTGTCGTAGAAATACCCCACAAGTCCGGTCGTATGTCGCGACTAGAGTACAGAATCGGTTGGGTAAAGACATATCTCAAAAAATACGGGCTCCTCGACAACTCGACGAGAGGTGTGTGGTCTCTCACCGCCTTGGGGCATCATACCGAGAGTATCGACCCTGACGAAGTTGTAAAGCAGGTTGTCAAACGTGACCGGGCGGAGAGGCAACGCAGGGCGGAAGAAGTGGATCTGCCAGAAGGCGAAGATATCTCAGCCGGCGACTCTTCGGAAGACATAGCAACATGGCGTGAGGAGTTGCTGGATATTCTCCTCAATATGCAACCGGGCGCATTTGAAAGGTTATGCCAAAGGATCTTACGCGAATCGGACTTTATCGAGGTCAATGTCACAGGGAAATCGGGGGACGGGGGAATTGATGGGAATGGAATAATTCGGCTTGGAGGACTCATCAGCTTTCCGGTATTGTTTCAGTGCAAGCGGTATAGCGGAAGCGTTAGCGCAAACGCCGTTAGAGACTTCCGCGGCGCAATGATAGGGCGAGCCGATAAGGGACTCATTATAACGACGGGTACTTTTACAAGGAACGCTCACAAGGAAGCGACAAGAGACGGAGCGCCTCCAATTGATTTGATTGATGGCAAGTTGCTAATTGATAAGCTGAAGGAACTTAAACTCGGTGTACGCGTTAAGACCGTCGAGGTTGTAGAAGTAGATAATGAGTGGGAAGGTTTCGCAGCATAATGCCAGTTCCCTTCGACTCCACTGCCATGCTTCTGCGTACGCTTAATCGATCCCCACACTGTCATTCCCCGCGAAAGGAGACTTTTAGCTAACCCCCTCTCCCTTGAGGGAGAGGGCTGGGGTGAGGGTGAAAGACCCAGCACCTAGAACCCAGCACCCACCATGCTCACCCAATCCGTAGCAGGCAGAACATACGACTACGACTACAACGTCGGCTCCCGGAACATGGGAATCGCGATCAGTGTCGCGTTCGGGGCCGGCGACGTCGTGTACGTCCTGAGTCGCCAGCACGAGCAGCTGGCCGACGTGCCCTGGAACAAGACCGCCGTCCACGCCAAGGTCGGCAAGTACGAGGTTCCCGACACGCCGGGCAGCGAGGAGCTGCTCTTCGAGTTCGGCAAGTACGGCGACGGTGACGGCGAGTTGGTCTGGCCGACGGGCATCGCCACCGACTCCGACGAGAACGTCTACGTCAGCGACGAGTGGCTCAATCGCATCTCCGCATATAACCCCGACGGCGAGTTGCTCAGCACGTGGGGTCGAGCCGGAACAGGCAGCGGTGAGTTCAACGGCGCCGCCGGAATCGCCTTCGGGCCGGATGAGACGCTCTACGTCGTCGATTCGCTCAACCATCGCGTTCAGAAGCTCTCCAAGGACGGTACCTTCATCGGACAGTTCGGGAGCATCGGTGCAGGCGAGGGGCAGTTCAACTCACCCTGGGGAGTCACGACCGATGCCGACGGCTTCGTTTACGTGGCCGACCACAAGAACCACCGCGTGCAGAAGCTCGATGTTGATGGGAGCTACGTCATGTCATTCGGCTCGTTCGGCGCGGGCAACGGCCAGTTGAACCGCCCCTCCGATATCGCCGTAGACCCCGAGGGCGATGTCTACGTCTGCGACTGGGCCAACAGCCGGGTGCAGATATTCGACGCGACCGGCAAGTTCATCACGAGTCTCATAGGCGACGCCGTGGAGATGGCGAAGTGGCACAAGCAGCAGGTCGATTCAAACGCCGACGTGCTCAAGGCGCGCCGCCGCGTGAAGACGCTCGAACCGGAATGGCGCTTCGCCCTGCCCGCGGGCGTCGACTACGACCCCGCCAAGAACCGCATCGTGGTCTCCGACTCACAGCGCTGGCGTTTCCAGATGTACCGCAAGGTGTCGGACTACATCGAGCCGCAGTACAACCTCTAGGGAGGACGAAGATGATCGCGGTACTGACTCACCATTGGGCCAAGCCCGGCATGTTCGAGAAGGCTCGCGCCCTGCTCGACGGAAACGGACGCGCGCAGGCCAACTCTCCCGGCTTCGTCAGCCGCACGACCGTGCTCTCCATGACCGATCCATCGCAGATCACGTCCTTCGTCGTCTGGGAAAGCGCCGAGATCTACGACCAATGGAAGGCCAGCCCGGAACGCAAGGTCACGATGGCCGGAGCCGAAGACCTTTGGTCGAAACCCCCGGTGTCCGAGCGCTTTCACGTAGCCAGCTAGCCTAGCTCGTTCACTTCCCGTATCCGCATCTGCGTGAGGCCCGCCGCCGCGATGACGAAGAGGGCAGCGAATCCCAGGTACGCGAGCGTATAACTCTGGGTCACGTCGAACGTCCGCCCGGCAATGAGCGGGGCGAGACCGAACGGAATCAGCGTGAACATCGTGAGTGTTCCCATGATGCTCCCGAAGTATCTCGACCCGAAGCTCTCCTGCACCAGCAGCGGCATCAGCGCGCTGTGAGCGCCCATGCTGACGCCGAAGATCGGCAGTCCCACCCACGCGAATGTGGGCGAGAGCACGAGCAGCACCGAGCCGACGCACTGCCCGCTGAGCGTGAGCATCATCGCGCGGCGGGCGGTCATCCGCTCCGAGAGGTATCCGAACGTCGGCTTGGAGATGAGGCCGGCGACGGCCATCACCGTCACGGTGATGGCAGCCCACGTCGCCGGCACTCCCAGTTCCGTGAAGTGAGGGATTAGCTGGGGGAAGACTCCCGCGTGGCCGAAGTTGCCGAGGGCCAGCGCGCCCACGATGGCGTAGAAGCTGCGCGTCCTCGTCGCCACCGACAGCGGGAGGCCGGACATCTGCCGGTCTGCTTCCTGGGACTGCCCAGAGGAGCCGTCTTGAAGTTCCGGGGGATGTTCTCGGACGAACAGCAGCGCAAGTGCCGCAAGGGAAACGGCGATGACGCCCATTGCAACGTATGCCGCCTGCCAGCCTGACGCGCCCAGAGTAACGTTCACGATGAACGGGATGGTGATGCCGCCGACGTTGATCCCGGCCACGGTGATGCCCATGATCCTGCCCTGGGAGGCCGGGAACCAGATGGCTATCAGGCGACCCGCAGGCAGGGCGGTTATGCCGGAGATGCCGATGAACTGGAGGAAACTCAGGCCGTACCAGTGCCAGAGCTCGGTCATGGCCGGACGGATGAGGAAGCTGACGCCCATGAGGGCCAGGGAGACGACAAGCACCGGGCGCGCGCCGTGCCTGTCCATGAGGCGGCCGATGATGGGCGAGGCGAGAGCGCCGACGGCAGTGAACGACAGGGAAGCGGAGATTGCGGTGCGGGACCAGCCGAAGGTGGATTCCAACGGCTCGACGAAGAGGCCGAAGGCGTAGTTGCTCGACCCGACGTTGACTCCGGCGGCGAGGAAGAGGGTGCCGAGCACCAGCCACCGACGGTTCTCGTCAAGCAGGCGGGTCATCCCGGTCTATTGGGCTTGCAGGGTATCGATTTCGGCCAGCGTCGGGAGGAAGACATTGCGGTAGAGAGCTTCGTGACCTTCGGGTTCGGAGGTCAGCATGAGGAAGAGCGTCATTCCCTCATCGTCGTCCGAAATGGCGATGGCGGCGGCGCGGTTATCGAGCGAGAGGCGGTAGATGTCCCATCTCAGTCCATCCAGCTCCAGCACCTGGTCCGGCTCTTGTGGAATGGTGACTCCGAACTGCTGGGCGAAGGCAGGGAGGATCTGTGGCGCGGCGTTGGTGGGAACCGCCTGCTGCATGATGGCAGTGACGCCGCGGGTGGACTCGCCGTGAATGCCGGGCCCGTACTGGATCCAGCCGGCGGGGACGACGCTGCGGATTCCGAGTCGCTCATCTTCGAACGGAACGAGCGCGACACCGGTGGCAGCCGGAGTCTTGAACGCGAGCGGCGGAAGTTCCGCGATGCAAGAGGAGTCCGGCTCGCGGTCGGGTGCCCGCAGGAATTCCAAGGAAACGTCGAACGAGCAGTCGCTGGAACCGAGCACGCCGTGGGCGCCGCTGGGGAATTCCAGGTAGTGGCTTCCGGTGACGGCAGACTCGGCGCGGCGGCCCCACGCCGGGGGAGTGATCGGATCGAAGCGACCTGCCAGAATCAGCGTCGGAATGTCGGCACTCACGGGTCTCGACTTGATGTCGTTTGGCTCGGAACCCCAGAAACCGCAAATCTCGAATATCGAGTCCGTTTCGAGGTACGGGGCAAGCTTGGGGTGCAAGTTCGAGGCCGACTCGACCTGAGCTTGAGACGTGAAAGACGCCTCGTCGGCACAGTTGAAGGAGAAGTACATTCCAGAGCTTCGGAACTCGATCTGCCCGAGTATCGTTCCGAAGACGAGCTCGAACATGTCGAACTCGTACTCCGCGGCGTCGTAGATGAGTTCAGGAAGCAACGGGATGAAGTCTTTGACGTACAGCGCATCGAACACGGTATCGACGAGCCGGTCTCCCGTCACGACGACTTCGTGCGTCTGCCGGGTGAAGGGATTGTAGACGGTGGTGCGTCCCGGCTCCTCGTCGAGGAGGCCGGCGGTGGCGTAGAGCTTTGATTCGAGATCGGGGTAGGCGCGGCTGCACGTGGGACTCGCCGCGCACTCGTCGAAGAGGGTCTTGAAGGCCCGATCGGCATTCGGAACGATGGAGGAATAGAAGTCGACGTCGAGCGGGAAGGTCGAGTCGAGGATGACGCTCCGAATGCCCTGTGGGTAGTCGCGCATGGTCGCCAGCGCGAGCCTCGTCCCATAGGACACGCCGTAGAGGTTCCACTCCGGTATGCCCATGGCGAGTCTCAGGTCTCGGACGTCCGCGGCGTTCTCGGAAGTGTTGTAGCCGGTGAGGTCGACGCCTTCGTCGACGAGTCGCTCACGGCAGGTCCGCATGGCGTCGACGTGAAGCGCCTTTTCCTCCTCCGTGGTGAGGTGTTGGTTGAGGTTGTCGAAAACTGCCTTCGTATCTTCCGGGCAGTCGAGAACGGGTTCCGAGGATCCGACACCGCGCTGATCGAACACGATCACGTCGCGCTCTTCGAGGAAGCGCAGGAAGAAGGGAAGCTGGTAGAGGGAGGTTTCAACGATGCTGGAGCCGGGGCCGCCCGCGAGGTACAGGAGCGGGTCGGGGGCGGGATCGCGAGAGGATGTGCCGAACACCATGACGTGGAGCTTGATCGTGCGCGAGTCCGGGTCCGTGCGGTTCTCGGGAACGACGAGGTTGCCGCACTGAACGATGACGCCCTGCGGTTCCCTTATTTGGCACAAGTCCGGCTCGAACCACGCGTCCGTTTCGGGAAGGGTCTCCACTACGGGGGTGGGCGTGGGATCGGTGGGAACGGGCGTGTCGGCGGGAGGAGCCGTCGGAGTCGGACCGACCGTTGGAGTGGCAACCGCCGGGGTAGCGGTCGCGAATTGGGGCCTGGATTCCGGATCATCCCTGCCGCACGCGAGAATCAGAGCAAGCGCCATGAGAGTGAAGAGTAAGAGAAGGAGTCGGGGCATTGGCATAGCTTTCAGGGTGTGTCGTCCGATTTGTTGTTGGATTCGAGGAAGGCGGCGACTTCCTGCGCCGTCGGCATGGCCTCGGTGTCTCCGCGCCGAGTGCAAATCAGAGCGCCGCAGACGTTTGCGACTGCGAGGCACCGTTCCAGCATCCTGCGACGTTCGCGGTCGGACGCGGCGAAGAAGCTCTTGACGGTTCCCTGCCGGAAGACCTCCGCGAGGAACCCGGCAATGAAGGCGTCGCCCGCGCCGACGGGGTCGACGAAGTCGATAGAGTAGCCGGGGTGCTCGACGAGGTTCGTGCCGTCGCAGGCGATGGCCCCGTCGGCGTCGCGAGTGACGATGACCAGACGGTCGTTGATGCGCTGGAACCGGCGGGCGTACTCTTCGGCTGAGAGGCCCCAGCCCCATACGACCTCGGCCTCGTCGTGGCCGACCTTGAAAATCGACGAGTAAGGGAGCATCTCATCGAAGACGGGTCGTGCGTCGGCCGGGTCCCAGATGGGTGGGCGGTAGTTGACGTCGAAGGTGACGGGCACGTTGTTCTCGTTGGCGAAGCGGATGGCTTGGAATATGGTGTCGTGCGTGGTCGGACTAAGGGCGGGGGTGATGCCGGTGACGTGCAGGGCGTCGGCGTCGCCGAGGTGTGGTCGGACCTCGGCGAAGGTCACGGTGCTGGCCGCGCTGCCCTTGCGCCGGTAGCTCTTTACGATGCTCCCGTCCTCCATATGGTTGACGTAGGCGATGCCGGAGGGGTTCTCCTGGACTTGTGGCGCGACGACGGTTGTTCGCCCGTCCAGCGAGCGGAGGATGGCGTCGCCCTCATCGTCCATGCCGAGCTTGCTGACCCATACGGTCTCGAGGCCGGGCACGGCGAGGCGCTCAAGATCAAGGCAGACATTGGACTCGGCGCCGGCGCAGTAGACCTCGTACGGGCCGTCGACGTTGGGATCAAAGGGGCCAACGTACTTGGCGTTGTAGGAGACCATCGTCTCGCCGAAGGTCACGAGCTTTGTCATTCGGGGGTACTCTCGGTGGACCGGGGGAAGATGCGGTTGTTGTTCCATTCTAGCATTTCGGCGGGGCGGGAATTGAATGTGTTTCGGGTTTTGCGTTATTCTCGGATTAAGGGAAGTCGTCTATGCTACGCAGGCAGGAGGGCGGTTTAGGTGAAGGCTGAGACGAAAGAGCGTCTCGATGGGCTGTTGCGGGACTTCGAGGAGCTGGGCTCGCGGCTCGTGGGCTATCCGTGCAATCAGGACTTCGACTACTCTGCCCTGCTGCCGTTCCTTGGGTACGTTGCCAACAACGTCGGGGACCCCTTCCACGACAGCAATTTCCAGGTCAACACGCACGAAATGGAGCGTGAGGTGATCGGCTTCTTCGCCGACGTGATGCACCTTCCGCGGGACGAGGCGTGGGGTTACGTCACCTCGGGCGGGACCGAGGGGAACATGTACGGGCTGTACATGGGACGCGAGATCTTCCCGGACGGGGTGGTCTATTTCTCGCAGGACACTCACTACAGCGTCGTGAAGATCCTCCGGGTTCTGAAGGCGCGGAACATCATGATAAAGAGCCAAGAGAACGGTGAGATCGACTACGACGACCTCCACGAGACCATCCGCATCAACCGCGACGTGCCGGTCATCTTCATGGCGAATATCGGGACGACTATGAAGGGAGCGATTGACGACGTAAGCAAGGTGCGGGAGATTCTCGACGACCTGGCGGTGACGAACTCGTACATACACGCCGACGCGGCGCTGAGCGGCATGATCCTGCCCTTCGTGGACGATCCGCAGCCGTACGGGTTCGACGCGGGTTTCGACAGCGTGGCGGTCAGTGGGCACAAGATGATCGGGTCTCCCCTGCCCTGCGGCGTCGCTCTCACCAAGCGCGAGTACGTGGCGCGAATCGCGCGGTCGATCGAGTACGTCGGGGTCCTGGATACCACGCTGACGGGGTCGCGAAACGCCCTTACGCCGCTCATGATGTGGTACGCTCTGCGCGAGCGCGGATTCGACGGCTACCGGGAGGCGGTGGCCGGATGCATGGAGGTGGCCGAGTACGCCGTTGCCCGCTTCAACGACAGCGGCATTCCGGCGTGGCGGAACAAGAACTCGGTGACGGTGGTGTTTTCGAAGCCGTCGGCGGGAGTGGTGCGCAATTGGCAGCTCGCTCCGTACGAGGACATCGCGCACCTGATAGCCATGCCGCACGTAACGCGCGAGATCGTAGACGCGGTGGTGGACGACTGTCTGAAGGACCCGGAGTGAGATCGGAGAACGTCAGAATGAACAGAATCATCGTCTTGGCCAAGAATGAAGTGGGAGTCATCGCGGACATCAGTAGGGCGCTGGCCGATGAGGGGATCAACATCGAGACCATCAGCGCCGAGGCGCTCGAAGAAAAGGGCGCCATCACTCTGACCACCGACAACTACGACGAGGCGCTGCAAGTTCTCACGAACGCCGGCTTCAAGACGCTCTCCGATGATTCGCTGGTCTTCAGACTGCGGGACGAGCCCGGGGCGCTCGCCGTAGTGGCTGAGAGGTTCAAAGACGCGGGCGTAAACATCCAGAGTCTGCACATCGTCGAGCGCAAGGCGGGCCACACGATAGTAGCTCTATCGGCGGACGACCGCGTGAAGGCGGAGACGCTGGTGGACAAGGCGACTTTGCTGTAGCGGGGACGGCGTTCTGGAAATGGACCGTGCTTGTAGTACTCCTGTGATCCCAAGCAACCGGCTTTACCCGCGTTGGACTCGCCCGACGGTTATCTTTCTTGTCCTCAGCCTGATTGCTTCGATGCTAACCGTCGGCTGTTTCGGACCGTCGGAAGAGGAGCTTGCGCGGGAGCATTACGAGCAGGGGCTGCAGTTCGAGGAGCACGGGAGCTACCGGCGCGCGCGTGAGGAATTCACCCATGCGATACGACGCGACCGGGGGTTCACGGATGCGTACATAGCCCAGAGCAGGGCGCTGCTTCAGACCAACAACCTCCGGGCGGCGATGGCGAGCGTCAATCAAGCGCTTCAGCTCGCCGAGGACATGGTGGAGGCCCACGACCTGCGAGGCCGCATCTTCATGTACATGAGCGACAATGAGTCGGCCATCCTGAGCTTCACGCGGGCCGTACAGCTTGATCCTGAGTACGCCGACGCGTACCACAACCG
Source organism: Dehalococcoidia bacterium (assembly GCA_963665745.1). GTDB lineage: Bacteria > Chloroflexota > Dehalococcoidia > Lucifugimonadales > VXLM01 > VXLM01. The sequence continues at coordinate 634,216 of OY762443.1, forward strand.
AGCGCGGGTGAACCTCGACGACGGGAACGTCGACTCCGCGCTGGAGGACCTTTCGAGGGCAATCGAGCTGAGGCCCTTCGAGGCGGTCTACTACATGCAACGAGCGCGGCTGTACACCTATCTCGACGAGCTTGACAGGGCGCTGCGGGACCTCGAGCGCGTGCTGGAGGTGACGCAGGACAACGACCTCACGACGACGGCGCGGCGGATGATAGAGAGCATCCGGCAGGCGCCCTGATAAGTCGCTGACCGAGATAAAAACCGTTCACCCTTCGACAAGCTCAGGGTGAACGGTTTTAGTTTTAAGTCCACTCGTTCAGTCGGTCAGTTTGAAATCGGGCCTTGATGCCCGTATAGTTCAAGTCTTGCGGCGACCGGAGAAAGGACGAACAAGCCTTTGGCAAGCGAACCGCAGGGCAAGGACGCCGAGCGAGGCGCGGGAGGACCCGGCCTCGTGTGGCTCGTTCTGCTGTCGCTTTCACTGTTCGTGTTCCTACTGCCGATCGCGAGCTACGTGGCGGCGCTCTTCGCTATCAAGGATGAGCTTGGGCTGAACAACGCGGGGGCGGGCGCGCTCTTTTCGGCGTACCTCGCGGGGTATGCGGCGTCGGCGCTCTTTTTGGTGCCGCTGACCGACCGGCTGGGTCCGAAGCGGATCATGTATGTGTCGGCGGTACTCTCAGTGGTGGCGCACCTGCTGTTTCCGCTGACGACGCACGATGTCGTGGTGGGCGTGGCGCTTCGGGCGATTGCGGGAGTGGGATTCCTCGGTGTATATATTCCCGGACTTCGTCTCGTCGCGCGGCGGTTCGAGCAGAACGGTCGGGGTTCGGCGATGGGGCTGTTCGTGACGGCGCAGTACGCCTCGCACAGCGGGTCGCTGGCGCTGACGGGCTGGCTCATGGCGACAATGGAGTGGAGGGACGCCTACACGCTGGTAGCGGCGCTGTCGGCGGTGAGCCTTCCTCTGATCTTTTTCCTTGTGCGCTCAGTTCCCGATACTCCTCCGGAGATCTCACGGGGTCGGCTCGATCCGACGGTACTCAAGAGCGGGCCCGTGCAGTTCGTGATACTTGGGTACACGATGCACGCGCTGAACCTGTACGCGTTGCGGGTGTGGCTGCCGGTCTTTCTCACGACCATCCTGGTCGCGAGGGGCGTTGCGGAGGGGAATGCCGTTGTCACCGCGGCGGAGGTGGGAGGACTGGCCCTCGCGTTCGGCGCGGTAGGCCCCGTCATGGGCGGAGCGGTCTCGGACAGGCTGGGGCGTACGACGGCGGCATCGCTGATCCTGGGGCTGTCGGCCCTGTGTGCCGTCGGGCTGGCGTGGATTGGACACTGGCCGTGGGGACTGATCGTCGTCGCGTGCGTCGTCTTCGGGTGGGCGGCGTCGGCGGACTCGGCGATCTACCAGACTGGCATCACGGAGGTGGCCGATCCAAGACGGCTGGGCTCGACGATGGCACTTCAGGCGTCGCTGGGGCTGCTGGGTGGGGTAATCGGGCCCGTGCTGTTCGGCGGCATCCTCGACGTGGCGGGAGGCGAGTACCGGTGGGTGTTCGCGTTCTCGACGCTGGGCGTGCTCGCGGCGATTGCGATAGTCGGGCTGCAGAGGGTTGGGGCGTTGGCCTACTCGCGTTTGGCGGAATAGGCGGCGACGGTTGACACGCGCGGGCAATCGTTCCTAGACTGTCGGCAACGGACAGCCGCCATCATGAACCGAGTCGCCGCACGGCGAGAGAGGGGTGAATTATGGGGTGGTCGAAGTTACGCAGCGCGATTATATGCCTAGCCACAGCGGTCGCAGGGTTTGTCATCCTGAGCGCGTGCGCTCCGGAGCAGGAAGACCCCTTAGCGTTCGGAGTTCGGGCAACTATCCTGGCCTCCACGCCGACGCCGACTCCCCTGCCCGACGAGCCGACGCCAACGCCCATACCTGCCGAGGTCATGGAGCAGGTCGCCCAAGAGCGGTCGGATACGTACCTCGACGCGTTGTACGAGCCGACGGAGGGCTTGGTGCGGATGGGGATATGGGACGACAAGCGCATTCAGCTCGACAATCACCTGGTAGGGTATGTCATCGTCTACGGCTACGATTACGGGGTGGAAATGGTCGAGACGACGGTGGAGGAATACCCGGGTCTGCTGGAGACGGGGGAGCTGGACATCGTGTTGCAGACGAGCCCGGAGCTGGGCGACTGGCTGGCGGAGCGGTCGGAGGACGGCGCGGTCGTCGACGTTGGGACGATATTCGAGGCGACGCCGGGAGCGCGGATAGTCGTGCACGGGCGGCTGAAGGAGCGGGCTCCTGAGATCGTGGACTTCCTTGGCTCGATTACGGCGAACGACGAGGTGTTCGACTCGGCGGCGGCTCGGATCACGGGGGGCAGGCTGGGGATAAATCCGAACGTGGCATCGCTTATCGTCCTGAAGAACAATGAAGACTTGTGGACTCAGTGGATTCCGGCGGAGGTGGTCGAGAAGGTCAAGGCCGCAATCGAGTCAGGAAAGAACGACCTTCAGAACCGCAAGTGCATCCCCACTGGAGGAGGCGGCACGACACCGAACTGCCGCGGCTGGACGGGTGATGGGTGAGGTGGGTGCTAGGTGCTGAGTTCCTGCCCCGTATCGGGGTACGGGGCAGGCTCTACGCAGGAATAACGGTGAAGGAGGTAGGCACTCCTTATTCACCCTTACGCCGACACCTCTACCAGCGGCTCGATAGCGCTTACGTCGGTCTTGGCGCGGGCGACGTCAAGGTCGTACATGCGCTGGAGGTTGAGCCAGTAGTCGGGGGTCGTTCCGAGGGCGCGTCCGATTCGCAGGGCGGTGTCAGCGGTTACGGACCGGCGGCAGTGGACGATGTCGTAGATGCGTATCTGGGGCACGCCGATGGTCTTCGCCAGACGGTATTGGGTGATGTCCAACTCGTCCATGATCTCCGCCAGATGTTCTCCGGGGTGGATGGGATCCGAAATGTTCACCGGTTTCCTCCTCAGTGGTAGTCGACGACCTCGATTTCCATTGCGCCCTGGTCCGTCCATGTGAAGCAGACGCGCCATTGGTCGTTGACGCGGATACTGTACTGTCCCTGCCGGTCTCCACGCAGAGTTTCCAACCGATGGGAGGGTGGCACCCGGAGGTCGGTAAGCGCCCCTGCTGCTACGACACGCTGCAATCTCATTCGGGCCCGGCGTTGGATGTCCGGCGGCAAGCGCCGAACGGTTTGTCCTACGAAAAGGCGTTGAGCGTCATCGTTCTTGAATCGATTCACTGTCGCTGATGCTAACGATATACGTTACTAATGTCAAGGGTATGTATCATAAGACAGTGAGTCTGCAGAAACCGACCACCTGAAAGCGTCGAAGCCGTGCCTACTTTGCAACCGTCCTATTCGCAACACACCTAACACCGCCCGTGTCCCGACGTTGTATATCCAAATCGAACGATGCTCCGGGCGAGGGTGCCGCGCGTTGTCGTTTGGGGTGCGATAGGGTATCGTGTGGCGAGTGAGGCGGTTCTCGTGGTTGCCCGGGCGGAGCGGACGGCGGGGCCGTATTCGAGCGTCCCGCCAGTCGAGGTAGCACAGGCTCATGTGGGTATACATCGTCCGACGGTTGCTGTTCCTGCCGGTCATGCTCATGGCCGTTTCGCTGATTACCTTCTCCCTCGGACATTACGGCCCGGGCGATCCCGTTCGGGTGATGATGGGCAACAAGTACAACGAGGAGGCGGCGGAGCGCATTCGGGATGAGCTTGGGCTGAACCGTCCCTTCTTCGTGCAGTACGCCGACTACATGTACGGGTTCTTCCAGGGTGACTTCGGGGAGAGTCTCCGATTCATCGGCCAGCCGGTCCGCGATCTGATTGTGCCCAAGATGTGGGTATCAGCTCAGCTTTCGATCGCCGCGATGATCATCAGCCTCAGCATCGGTCTGCCATTGGGATTCTACATCGCCCACAAGCAGGGAAGCTGGCAAGACCCGACGGCGGTGACGATTTCGATCGTTCTGGCGTCGATACCGATCATGGTAACGGTGCCCGCGCTCCTGTGGGTCGGGTGTCTCAAGACCGACCTGATACCCTGCTCCGGCTGGGGAGGATTCTTCGATCCACGCATCGTCGTGCCCGCGATAACTATGGGAATTCCCGGCGTCGCGGGACTTATGCGCCTGATGCGGGCGAGTACTCTCGACGTGATGGGACAGGACTTCATCCGCACGGCCCACTCGAAGGGACTGGGCACCGTGCGGATCGACGTGGGGCACGTCCTGCGGAACGCGATGATACCCATCGTCACGATCCTCGCCTTCTCTCTTGCGGGGCTGATAGAGGGGTCGTTCATCATGGAGACGATCATGGGCATTCCGGGCGTCGGCCGGTTCGCCGTCGAGTCCATCTTCAACCGTGACTATCCGATCATCATGGCGATCACGCTCATCGGCGCAATGGCGTTTGTGATGGCGAACCTGCTGGCGGACGTGTTGTACGCCTATATTGATCCTCGCATTAGGTACAGTTAGGTGGCGCTCCAACCACAGTCACAGCCGTTTGAGATTCAGCGCGACGATGCCGACGAGCTCGCCGAAGAGAGCCAGCGACATCGGCGGGGACACTTCGCGCGCGCATTCTCGCGGCTCATGCGAAAGAAGATCGCGATCGTGGCGATGGTGGTCATCGCCGTTGTCTGGCTGGCCGGGATATTCGCCGCGCCGCTGTCGTATTACGTGACGGGCTACGAGTACACGGCTCAGGACTACACCGCCTTCCGCGAGCCGCCGAGCCTCGAACACTGGGCGGGCACCGACCGGGCGGGACGAGACGTCTTCACTCGCCTGCTCTGGGGCATCCAGAACACCGTAATCCTCACCTTCGTCGGGATGTTCACCGGCGGACTGGTCATCGGCATCTCGCTCGGACTGGTGTCTGGGTATTTCGGCGGGAAGGTGGACGAGTTCATCATGCGGATCGGGGAAATCGCCGCGTCGTTCCCCGGCATCCTGCTCGTCATCATCATCGCCGCGACGCTGCGACCGCGAATACTTGAATCCGTGCGCTGGCTCGAGGACAACACCTTTCTGGACGGACTCGTGCGTTCCGGGGTGGTTGACTACGTGGTGATATCCGTCGCCCTCGTGAGCTTCGGATGGATCGGCATGGCAAGGCTGGTGCGCGGGCAGATCCTGTACCTGAAAGAGACGCAGTATGTCGAGAGCGCCCGCGCCATCGGCGTTTCGACGCCGCGCATCCTCTTCCAGCACCTGCTCCCGAACGCCATCAGTCCCATCGTCGTATCCGTCTCGATGGGAATGGGCAGCATGGTGGGCACGGAGATCGTGCTCAGCTGGCTAGGGCTCGGGATACAGCCGCCGAGACCGAGCCTCGGCGTGATGCTCCTGGAGGGCGGGTCCATCAGCGTCCTGCGCGTCATGCCATGGCTGCTGCTGGCGCCAGGGGTCATTGCGTGGTCGATGGTATTGGCGTGGAACCTGTTGGGCGACGCGCTCAACGATGTTTTGAATCCACGCACCCGATGACGATGGAGCGTGCTCTCAAGATTCTTCGCGGTCTGGGATCGTGTCCGGCCACGCCGTTCTTCGAGGGCCTGCCCGCGCAGTACATCACGGAGGCGCTTCGGTGGGCGGGAGTCGATTACCGGCTTGACGAGTTCGGCAACATCGTCGCTCACGTCCCCGCTGCAACTGACTCGTCCGGGCCGCCCATCGCGTTTGTCGCGCACATGGACCACCCTGGTTTTGAGGTTGTGGAGATCGAGGGGACGGGAGCGGTCGCTAAGGCGATGGGTGGCGTGCCCGCCGCGTCGCTGACGAAGTCCGTGCCCGTTTTCGTGCTCGCGCCTGACGGGACAAGGATTCCCGGAGTGACGGAGCCTCACGAGGACACGGTCGATCCGAATGATCGGACTTCCGACCGCCTCGTGCGGGTGCGGTTGGGCGTTCCTATTGAACTAGAACCGCCTCTGCCGGTCCTGTTTGATCTGGCCGACTTCGAGCTGGACGGCAGCACGATCAGGATGCGAGCGGTGGACGATCTCGCGGGGTGCGCGGCGATCCTCACGTTGTTGGAGCGAGTCGCGTGTGACGGAGCAGCGACCGAGGTGTATGGAGTTTTCACGCGGGCAGAGGAGGGTGGTCTCTTCGGGGCTCGCCTGATGGCGGAGGCCGCGACGCTCCCGAAGGAAACGGTCATTGTGTCGGTCGAGTCGAGCGCGGTTATCCCCGGAGTCGAGCAGGGGGCAGGGCCGGTGATCCGCACGGGTGACGCGCTCACCACGTTCGATTCCGAGGCGGAGCGGCTGCTTACTGCGGCGGTCGAGTCCATCCGGCGACGGGAGCCGGAGTTCAAGGTGCAGCGGCAGCTTATGTCAGGTGGGGTATGCGAGGCGACGGCGTTTTCGCTCGCTGGATACGCGGTTACGGGCGTGGCGTTTCCGCTTGGGAATTACCACAACGCCACGACGTCGATTTCCGATCCTGATGGTGGAGTGGCAGAGGAGTATATCCGGGTGTCGGATTTTCTTGGGGGAGTGGAATTGCTGGCGGAGGCGGCCATGCAGCCACGGGGCTGGCAAGGCACTCCGTCGCGATTGGGGGACGTAGCGGGCAACGTGAGGGAGCGGCTGGGGAATTCGAAGGGGTGGTGAGCCGGCCAGGGCACCACTCGCGAGGTTTATGGCTCTGCGGAAGCGTCCTTATCTGCAAGCGCCCCGATGCCCGTCAAGGTGACGGGTGGACGGTCGGGAAACTCGGCGACGAGGTGTAACTTTCCGCCCATTGCCTCAACGTAGCCGCTCAGCGTGGATATGAGCAGGTCGGTACGCCTTTCGATTCGGGACACGTTCTCCTGATTGATCCCCAAGTCGCTCGCCACACGTGATTGCGTTCTTCGCAGCGCCTTGCGGAGGTCTCGCAGTGACATTTCTTCAGCAATCAGCGCCTGCGCCCGCTCTTCTACTTTTCTTCGGCGAGCCTCCGGCAGACTGTTCATCTTATCCGTCAGGGTCGTCATCGTTCCCTCCGTTTCGCTCACAGCTGATTCAGGTGCCTGTCGAATCTCCGGTCCGCCGTCCGAATTAGTCGTTGGTAGAAACGGCGTTCGTTGATGCCTGACTTGCTGGCTGCCGTGAGCAGGACCGCCCTGCGGACCGGGTCGAAGGCAAATGCTACTCTCCAGACACCGTCCACGACACTAAAACGCAGCTCTTTCATGTTTGCGTGCCGCGATCCCTTTAGCGTATCCACTCTTGGACGGCCAAGGGACGGGCCGAATGTCTCCAAGACTTTCGCGTGGGCAAGAAGCTCATCCTGTGCGTCGAGTGGCAACCCGTCGAACTCTGTCTCAATTTCAGGGTCGAAGATGACTTGCCCAGTCATGGAATAATTATGCTCTATAAGGCATATGCTGTCAAGGACATTATCCGAAGTGATGGTGAGCTAGAAAAGAGAGCCGGTTTTGTAGAAAAGAGGCTTGTATCCGACACTCAGCCGCAGGAATTCTCGATGACGACGCCGACGTGTTTTGGATTCCCGCTTTCGCGGGAATGACAGGGCATGTTAGTACAGCATCCTAGTCGCCGCCGCTTGGCTCGGGAAGGGGTGGAGGCGGCGAGTTGAGCATGTCGGTGAGGGCTGAGCCTTCGAGGGTCTCGTGCTCGATGAGGTATTTCGAGACCTCGGTGAGCTTGGCCTTGTGGGTGACGATGAGGTTCTTGGCCGTCCGGTAAGCGCCCTGGATGAGACTGTGAACCTCCTCGTCGATGGTATCGGCTATGCGTTCGCTATAGTCGGCCTGCTCGGAGATCTCCCTGCCGAGGAAAACGAGTTCCTCGCGCTTGCCAAAGGTGCGCGGGCCGAGCTTCTGGCTCATGCCGTAGCGCATGACCATCTGTCGCGCGAGGTTGGTGGCCTGCTCTATGTCGTTGCTCGCGCCGGTGGTGATCTGTTCCGCGCCGAAGACCTCCTCCTCGGCGGCGCGTCCGCCCATGAGGGTGGCGAGACGGGCCTTCACCTGCTTGAGCGTCATGTAGTAGCTCTCTTCGTCGGGGATCGACTTGGTGTATCCGCCCGCATGGCCGCGCGAGACGATGGTCACCTTGGCGACAGGATCCGCATCGTCGAGCAGATGGCCGACGAGGGTATGTCCGGCCTCGTGGTAGGCGGTCACCTCTTTGTCGCGCGCACTGATGACCCGCGACTTGCGGGCGGGGCCGGCTATCACGCGGTCGATAGACTCGGCGAAGTCCTCGTAGAGAACGGTGGTGCGATTGTTGCGCGCGGCAAGGATGGCGGACTCGTTGACGAGGTTCGCCAGATCGGCGCCGCTGAAGCCGGGTGTCTGCTTGGCGACGCTCTCGACGTCGATGGACTCGTCGATGGGCTTACCCTTCATGTGAACCTTGAGGATGGCCTCTCGACCGCGCACGTCGGGATTGTCCAAGGTGACTCGACGGTCGAAACGGCCCGGCCTGAGGAGGGCGGGGTCAAGGATGTCGGGGCGGTTGGTCGAGGAGAGGACGATGACGTTGACGCTCGTGTCGAAGCCGTCCATCTCGACGAGAATCTGGTTCAAGGTCTGCTCACGCTCGTCGTGTCCGCCGCCGAGACCGGCTCCGCGATGCCTGCCCACCGCGTCGATCTCGTCGATGAAGACGATGCACGGGGCGTTGCGTTTCGCCTGCTCGAACAGGTCGCGGACGCGGGAAGCGCCGACGCCGACGAACATCTCCACGAACTCCGAGCCGCTGATCGAGAAGAACGGCACGCCGGCTTCCCCGGCAACTGCCCTTGCAAGCAACGTCTTGCCGGTGCCGGGAGGTCCGACGAGCAGGACTCCTCGCGGGACGCGCGCGCCCAGGGTCTCGAAGCGCTCGGGGTATCTGAGGAAATCGACTACCTCTTCAAGCTCCTCCTTCGCCTCATCGGCTCCGGCGACGTCCTCGAAGGTCACGCTCGGCTGGTTGCCGACAAGCATTCTTGCGCGGCTGCGTCCGAAGCTGAAGGTCTGGTTGGTGCTTCCCTGCGCCTGTCGCATCATGAACAGGAGCACGGCGCCGAAGAAGATGAGAGGCAGGAAGTTGATGAGGATGCCGAAGAGACTGCCGAGGCCGCTCGAACCCACGACGGCGATATGCGGTTTGCCACTGGCATACGGGTCGATCCCGGCATCGACCAGGATGTCGACGATGCTGGCGTTCTGCTCTATCCGCGAAGTGTAGGTCTCCTGCAGGGTGCTGATTATCGTCAGCCGGTCGCCGCGCACCTCGATTGTGTCAATCTCGCCGCGCTTCGCCATAGATACGACTTCGCTGATTGCCAAGTCTTTGGAGCCGCCGGGCACGTCGGAGAAGAGCGTGAAGAAGATGGCGATCACGGCCACGACGATCAGCAGATAGATAAAGCCATTGCGCATGAAACGGGAGTTCATTGCCCCTCCACAGGACTCATTGGCATATCTTCCGATGGAACGGAACGATATATGGGAGTCTCTCAGCTACCATAGTACCACCGTTGGCAGTCCCAATTCAAAGCGTGAAATCGACCTCGAATTTGCCAAAGCGGGCACATGCGCGGCTTCAATCGTCCCGTCAGAGACCTTCCTCGCCCTCAGGACGCCGGGGCGCGGTGGGGTCACCCGTCGCGCTTGTGCCGAAGTGATCAGGTTTCCAGTACCAGACACGTCCTTGATCGGCCCCTGCGACTAGCTCGAATTTGCCGTCGCCGTCCCAGTCGACGGGCGCAGGATGGACGCCATGCCGCCAGAACTCCAGCGGATTGCCGTCCTCGTCCCACAGCACAACTTCGGGCCTCCGGAAGACGGGGTCTTGGTTGGAGCCGACGTTCTTGGCGAAGAGGACGTAGCTGCCGCGATACGGGCTGTGGTGCTGAGGGCCGACGCCCAGCAGAAGGTCGAGCACGCCATCGCCGTCCCAGTCGACGACGTTGATCTTCGTGCGGCCGCGACCGTCGCCTCCTCCCTCGGTGTAGACGCCGTGGGTCTTGATCGTCTCACCGTCCTCGTAGCGCAGCTTCTCTCCGGGGCGCAAGAGGGACGGTTCGTCAGAGCCGACCCTGCGGAAGAGGGCGAGATCGAGGTCTTTGTCCTGGATGACGATGTCGGGCAGTCCGCTGCCGGAGAAGTCGCCGACGCCCGCCTGCTGCCTCCATGGGCCGCGAAGGGGTTGCCCGTCGGTGACGTACAAGCGCTGCGGAGGGCCCAGTTCCGGCTCGGATTTGGTACCCCAGTTCGGGTACCAGTCGTAGAGGCCGATCATGTCGCTGACGAGGAGGTCAAGGAGGCCGTTGCCGTTCCAGTCCACGAGGACGGGGTTGCTGTACCCGCCCGTGTCGCCGTCGTACGGACCCTGGGAGCCGCCCCAGTGGTGTCCTCCGGCCGGGTTGGGAGCGGCGAGTCGGCGGATCTCGGTGGTGCCGTACCTCACGCGCTCGGGGAGGGCGAATCGGAGCGGGTCGGTCGAGAGGGTCTTGTACCAGAGGACGTACCCCTCCACCCCGCCGACCACGAGGTCGGGCGTACCCGTGCCCCTCCAGTCGCCGACGGTTGGGACGCTGAAGAAGCTGTTGCCGACATGCGGATTGTTCTGCTTGATCCTCTTCGGCGTGTCGTAGATGGGACGACCATCCGCGTCACGGCCCCGGAAGCGGGACCACGACGGTGACTGCGACCGGTCGCCCGCGAAGATGTCGAACCGGCCGGGTTCCAGCACGTCGGACACGCCGACGTTGATGTCGAAGTTGGTTGAGCGGTTGAACGGCTCGTTGTGCAACGTGAACAGTTCGACGATTGTGCCCCACTGCGGGGATGGCCCAGTGGCGATTAAGGGAAGGTGGTAGACCCTGCCATAGTAGGTACAGAGAAGGAGTCCCGCTCCGGCATTCGTCGGATCGACCGGTGATGCCCACATGGTGTGGCGAGGCAGATCAATGGACGCCATGCCCCTGTGGGTGAACTCGATACCCCCGCCAGTGCCGGGGGTGGATTCCCGCGTTCGCGGGAATGACGGAGGGAGAGAGGTGGTGTTCTCGAAGAGGTGAAGGGTCGGCGTGGGGATCTCGCCGATCCAGCGGCCGTCTCGATGGTAGCGGTCGGCCTGGTCTTCAGGGGAAATGCCGGTCGTTGGGTCGATGTGGTACTTGTCGCGTTCGCCCTGGCTGACAACGACGAGGTCGGGACGCCCGTCGCCGTTCCAGTCGATGGCGGCGGTGGAACCCTTCGCCCACGAACTTGCGTCGAGGTCCGTCCCGTGTACGTGAACGGGCTGTCCGGCCTCCCGGTCGGTCGCTGCGCCATCGGCAAGCGAGAGGGCGACGACGGGCTTGTGGGAGTAGTACCGTAACCCAATAATCACTTCACCGACTCCGTCGCCGTTGAAGTCTGCGGCGGTGAGCAAGAACCCGGTGAGGCCCTCATCGTTCTCGTCGCGCTGGGCCGACCGCGATATGGTGCCCCATCGCCGTCCACGATCGACGATCGGCGTTCCATCGGCGAGGGTGTCCACGAACTTGTGCGCAAAGATGTCGTTGCCGGAGGTTACGAGCTCCGGTTCGCCGTCGCCGTCCCAGTCGAGGACGTGGACCGTCGACGTGGGGTCGCAGGGGGCGTGGAGATCGCCTATCACGCCTTCGTCGCCGAGTACCAAGGGGGAGCCGTCTCCGGTGTTTCCGCCCTCGATGGGGCGTGGGTATGTACGCATGTTGTTTCTCCTCGTAGCCGTGCTCAAATCGGGTAGCGCGCCAAATTATACGCGGGTAAGTAGGCCGTGTGGCAGGAAGTGACGCTTATTCGAGTATGGTATCCTTTGGCCCTATCGTAGTGGACATACAGACGAGCCGCACGCGCGGGAGGGACGACATGAAACGACCACGCCTGATCTACTACAACGACGCGCACCACTTCCACGCGAAGCGGATGGAACCGCCCGCCAGCATTCACATGCTGGAGTGGCCGGTCAACGAGGTCGCGGGCACCGGCGTCGACCTGCTCGTGCTCGGCCTCGGCTACGGCGACGTGTACTTTCACCAGAGCAAGGTGGGGCGCGTGGTCGGCCAGCAGAAAGAGGTGTGGGAGAACTACATCGACTGGCGCATCATGCGGATGGTGGAAGAGGCCGCAGAGAAGGGGACCGACCAGCTCCGAGAGGTCATCCGCCGAGGTCGTGAGACGGGCATCAGCGTCTACCCCAGCATCAAATTGCAGTCCACCAACGCCCGGTACAGTGAACGGTGTGGACGTCTGAAGTGGGAGCGGGGGGCTGAGGTCTGCATAGGCGAGCCGGGCCGCAATGAGTGGGCCTACGACTACGCAATCAAGGAAGTCCGCGACGAAAACCTCGCCGTCATCCGCGAGGTGCTGGAGGACTACGAGGCGGACGGCATCGAGCTTGACTACATGTTCGGCGGCCAATACTTCAAGAGCGGCGTCCTCGATGAGGGCATCGAGACGATGAACTCCTTTGTGGCGGACGTGCGCGAACTCGCGACGCAAATCGGTCAGAGGCAGGGCCGAGAGGTCGGCGTGATGGCCCGTGTTGGCCTGCTCCGCGACGGGAACCTTGAGCAGTGCCTCGACACGGAGCAGTGGCTCCGCGACGGGTCGCTCGACTACATCGTCGGCCAGGACCCCTTCGTAGTATCGGAGACGGGAGTGCGGCAGTCGTGGCTCCCCGATGCCGCCAACGCCAACGGCGCCGCCGCGTACTACCGCCCGCCGAGGCGAGTGTACGATGAGCGCGTCGGTCTGCCGAGCATCGAGATGTACCGCGCACTGAACCAGACGCTCGTATCGGACGGCTGGGCGGGACAGTACCACGGGTATTTGCTGTGGCCGTTCGCCCAGCGGGAGTACCAGATTCTCCGAGAGCTGGCGCACCCGGAAGTGCACGTCCGCAGCCATAAGCGGTACATCACGCAGCCGAGAGAGGGCGTGGAAGGCGAGCCGACCACGACGCCGCACCGCGAGCTGCCGGTGGAGCTGGTGGAGGGGGAGACGTCGTCGGTGACGATTCGCATCGAGGACGACATCGAAAGCGCGAAGGCCGACGGCGAGATGCGCAAGCCCACTCTGACGATCAGGTTCTCGTTCTTCTGCATCGAGGACGAGTACGAGATCAGGTTCAACGGCGAGGCGCTGCCGCTCGACGAGGCAGAGATCACCGACGAGCGCGGGCTGGAAATGCGGACGATACTGCGAGGCGGGATGGACCTGCAAGCGCCCCTCGGCATGTCGGCGCACTGGTTCCGGTTCTCGCTGCCGATAGACCTCGTCAGGCGCGGTGACAACCTCGTCGAGGTCGAGATGTTCACGTTCGAGCCGCGGGCCGGCTTCAAGCGCAGCATCAACGGCGTCGAGGTGTTGATGCGCTACAAGGACATGGAGCGTCCTCAAGGCTTCGACGTGGAGCGTGTATCACCGCTGTCGGCGTAGGGTGTCGGCGCGACTCTAGACAGGGTTGACAACGCGGCGTTAATGGTATGAAAATGGATGCCGTCACCCCTCCTCCCGTGTTTGTTTCCTTTTGCGTAACTCTTCATGCGGGTCGAAAGGCTGCGTGAGCCGAGGCCGGCGACCACAAGAGTCGTCCCTACGACACGTTTGGAGTCTGACAGCGCGGCATCGTTTCTCCGGCTTTGTGAAGTTATGTTCGTTAGTCCGATTTACCAGACGAGGTAACGTTTGGTCACGCAGATAATAGAGCGCTTTACAGGCCCCCGCACCAAGGTTCCGGTGCGGCAGTATGGTGCGCTTCTGCTCAAGTACCTCCGGCAGCAGAAGGGCATCGTGGCGCTGGCCTCGGTGCTAATTCTGACCAACATCGGTCTCCAGCTCGTCAATCCACAGATCATGCGGTACTTCATCGACGAGGCGGTGGCGGGCAGTCCGCTCCGCACGCTCGTGGCCGCCGCGATATTGTTCATCGCGGTGGCGCTGGTACAGCAGGTCATCGGGGTGCTGGCGACGTACACGAGCGGCCAGGTCGGGTGGAACGCCACGAACGCGCTGCGCTCCGACCTCGCCCGCCACGCGCTGTTCCTCGATATGCCCTTCCACAACAGCAACACGCCGGGGGAGATGATCGAGCGCATCGACGGCGATGCGCAGACGCTCGGCGAGTTCTTCTCGACGTTTGCCGTCCGCATTCTCGGCAACGTCATCATGCTGGTGGCCGTCCTCGCGCTCCTGTTCCGCGAGAACTGGCTGGTCGGTCTGGCGCTAACGGTGTTCGCTCTGTTTTCGCTAGCGATCGTCATGCGGATGCGAAACGTCTCCGTAGCGAACTGGAGAGCCAACCGCGAGGAGAGCACGAAGACGTACGGGTTCATCGAGGAGCGTCTCGCGGGTCGCGAGGATATCCGAACGAGCGCGGCTCAGTCATACGTCATGAAGGGCTACTTCGACCACATGTGGAGGTGGTTCCGCGTCCGGGTCAAGGCCGCGTTCGTCGCCAACGTCGTCTCGGGGACTATGGAGACGATCTATGGCGCTGGCATAGCCGTTGCGCTGGCGGTAGGCGCGTACCTCTTCTTCGAGGGCTGGATAACCATCGGCACGGTCTTTCTCATCTACGGGTACACCCGGCTGGTCATTGGGCCGATTTTTCAAATGTCCGACGAGATCGAAGGCCTGCAACAGGCCGGGGCGAGTGTCATCAGGATCAACGACCTGCTTCGGACTCGCCGAGAGGTTGCCGACGGTCCCGGCATGCAGTTCCGCAAAGGGGCGCTGGCCGTAAGGCTCGATTCGGTCTCGTTCGGTTACCACAGCGCCGAACCCGTGCTGCGCGACATCACCTTAGACCTCCGTCCGGGCAGGGTGCTTGGCCTGCTCGGCAGGACGGGAAGCGGTAAGACGACGATAACGCGGCTGCTGTTCCGTCTCTACGATCCCGACGAGGGAAGGGTGCGGATCGGGGGTGAGGACATCCGGGACGCACGGATCGCGGAACTTCGCAATCGGGTCGGCCTCGTCACGCAGGACGTGCGGCTCTTCCACGGGACGTTGAGGGACAACCTGACCTTCTTCGACCGGGACGCGCCCGACGACCGGCTGCTCGACGTCCTGCAAGACCTCGGCCTGAAGCGATGGTACGACTCACTTCCGGACGGCCTCGACACGACGCTTGAGCCGGAAGGGGGCGGTCTCTCATCCGGCGAGGCGCAGATGCTCGCCTTCGCGCGAGTATTCCTCAAGGACCCCGGCCTTGTCATCCTCGACGAGGCCACGTCGCGGCTGGACCGCAGCACGGAGGCGGCCATCGAGCGGGCGGTCGACAGGCTGGTCGAGGGAAGGACCGTGCTTATCGTCGCCCATCACCTGGCGACCATCCAACGGTGCGACGACATCGTGATACTTGAAAGCGGCCGGATCGTTGAGGCCGGAGAGCGGGAGAAACTCGCGTCCGATCCCAACACTCGGTTCCACAGCCTCCTGCGGAGCGGGCTGGAGGAGGTGCTGACGTGAGCACGTGGCGGTACCTCAAGTCTCTCGTGTGGACGTTCAAGTGGACACTGTCACTCGACATTTTCGTCCAAGCCGTTCTAATAGCCGCTCTTGAACACGCATTCATTCTCACTATTCGAGAGATCTTCGACACGCTGACCGACGACGCAAGGACATCCCTGGGGGTGTGGACTCTCTGCGCGGCGCTCGCCGGAATGGTGGCCTTTCAGATGGTCTTGTACGTAGGGGCGATCACGCTGCAATTCGCCAACCAGTTCATGATCGGAGCGCTGCTGCGCAGGAACGTGCTCGCCCACCTCATGAGCTTGAGCGGGATGCGGGGACTTCCGGCATCGCCGGGCGAGGCGGTGACCCGTTTTCGCGGCGACGCTTCCGGTGTCGGCAGGTTCTACATCTGGCCCAAGTTCATTGTTTCGCAGCTGTTGGTATCGGTTGTCGCCGTCGCGATCATGGTGAGCATTTCCCCCTTCGTTACCCTCATCGGGCTGCTGCCCATCATCGTCGTGTACTTGGTCGTCCACTTTGCCAGAACGCGCATCGAACGGACGCGGAAACAGAGTAGAGAGGCGGCGGGTGATGTAACCGGCTTCCTGGGCGAGATGTTCGGCTCGGCGGAGGCCATCAAGGTCGCGGGGGCCGAGAATCACGTGCTCAGTGAGTTCGACCGCGTGAACACGGCGCGCAAGCGGGCGACCCTGCGGGACACGCTCCTCACTCAAACGCTGAACGCCATATTCCGCAACTTGGAGGGTATTAGCGTCGGCGCTATCCTGATAGTCGCGGGTCATGCGATGCTGAGCGGGGAGCTGACCGTTGGAGACCTCGTGTTGTTCGTCTTCTACCTGCAACAGTTCTCGTGGCTTTCGAGGGGCCTTGGTCAGGTAATGACGGAGTACCGGCAGCTGGGAGTCGGCATCGGACGGCTCGACGAGCTGATGCCGGGCGCGCCGCCTGAAAAGCTGGTGGAGCGCAACCCGACGCATCTGTTTCGGAAGGCGCCCGATCCCGTTCAAGTCGAAAAGACGGACGCTGACATGCTGGAAGTTGTGGAGGCCAGTGGGGTGACCTATTTGTACCCGGACTCCGAGCGGGGCGTGCGCGACGTGGACCTAACACTCCAAAAGGGGTCGTTTACGGTCATCACCGGCCGGGTCGGTTCCGGGAAGAGCACGCTGCTTCGGGTGCTGCTTGGATCGCTGCCGTTGCAGGCGGGTGAGTTGCGGTGGAACGGGAAGCCCGTCGAGGACGCGAGCGAGGTCTTGGTTCCGCCGCGCGTGGCTTACACGTCGCAGGTGCCGCGACTGTTCAGCGAGGAGTTGCGGGGGAATATCCTGCTGGGACTCCGTGAGGACAAAGTCGACTTGTCAGGAGCCGTGCGCTCCGCCGTGCTGGAACGTGACATCGACGACCTGGAAAACGGGCTGGACACCATCGTCGGGCCGCGCGGGGTGAAGCTCTCCGGCGGACAGCAGAGGAGAGCCGCGGCGGCGCGGATGTTCGTCCGGGAGCCGGAGCTGCTGGTCTTCGACGATCTGTCGAGCGGCCTCGACGTGGAGACGGAGCGGACGTTGTGGGAGCGGCTGTCGGAGCGCTCGGACAGGACGGTGTTGGCGGTTTCTCACCGGAGGGCGGCGTTGCGCCGGGCGGACCATATTGTCGTGCTGAAGGACGGTCGGGTCGATGCCGAGGGGAGGCTTGACGACTTGCTGGAAACGTCTTCTGAGATGCAGCGGCTGTGGGCGGGGGACATCGAGTAATCGCCGATCTTCGTGGTTCGACAAGCTCAACACGAACGTGTCTTGCTGGTCCCGTTCATACTGTGCCGAGACGTTGGAATTTGTGAGCGGCTTTAGCGTGATACGCTAGCGTCACCATACCGACACCGTAGACCCCCCCACGCCTGATGAAGCGACCTCGACGAAAGCTGCATATTCGACGCTGGGCGGCGTCTTTCGCGCTCGCGGTGCTGCTGGTGCTGCCGAGCGGGGACCGGCTGCACGTCACTCCCGCGCTGGACGTGGCGTCCGAGCACGCCTTCTCGCTGGTGCAGTGGCACATCACCAACTTCTTCGGCAAGTGGGCACATCTGGCGCGAGAGACGATACCCGGCCAGAGGCCCACGCGCGAGGAGCGTATCGCCATCGTTGACGAGTACCTTCAAACGTCTCGGCTGGCGGAGAAGGAGGAGCGCCTGATCGAGGGCCGTATCGCCAGGGCGGGCGGGGCGAACAGCGCGAAGGGAACGGTCATCTCGCGTGAGTACTTGGACGAGCTACTGGGGCATCAGCGCGGGCTGCGTCCCAAGGCGGAGGAGGCCGTCGAGTCGGAGTTGAGCGCCGTCCTGCACGACCAGGGTTTCGGACTGTGGGGAGACGCGCTCTTCCCGCCCGTGGACATTCGGTTCGGCCACCTGCCGACCATCATCGTCACCTCGCGCCGGGACAAGATCGCGCGGGTCGAACGGCGGCTGCTCCGTCCTGAGCTTGAGTACATCGAACGGGGCAGGCTGGAGGACGAGCTTCTTGAGCAGTACGACCTCTCGGCCATCGTGGGGAACCTGGCGGGGCTGTCGACGTACCCGACGCTGGTGACGGACACCGACTCGCTCCGCTCCGTCCTGCGCACGGCGGCCCACGAGTGGCTGCACGTCTACTGGTTCTTCCGTCCGTTCGGTCAGGCATTCTGGATGTCGGAGGAGATGGCGACGCTCAACGAGACGGCGGCGGACATCGCGGGGCGCGAGTTGGGAGACGAGACGTTCGCGCGGATGGGCGGCGATCTCACGGAGAATGCGCGGCGCTACCTGCCACAGGAGGAGCGCGACCCGCGATTCACCCGGATGATGCGCGAGACGCGGCAGCGCACCGAAGAGCTTCTGGCCGAGGGCAAGGTGGCGGAGGCCGAGGAGTACATGAAAGAGCGGTGGTGGCTCATGCGGCTGGGCGGCTACGGGATACGCAAGCTCAACCAGGCGTACTTCGCCATGCACGGCATCTACGGGGAGAGCGTGACCTCGGTCAGCCCCATCGGCGACGAGGTGGCGGAGTTCCGAACGTATTTCGCCAGCACGGGGGATTTCATCAGGGCGTTGAACGGGGTGTCGACCTACGGGGAGTTTTTGGAGCGGCTGGGGGAGAAGCGGGGGAGTCTGTATCGGTAGGCTCCCCACACTCCCATCCTCCGTCCCGACTTGACACCACAGAACGTATGTCCTATCATATCCACATGCGGCAATCCGAACTACCCCCGAACTTTACAATAACAAGCAAAATGTCCCAAAATGTCACACCATGCCACAAATTTCGCGTTTCCCCATGGTTATCGTAACGTTGTCGGGCTCCGTGTCAGCCCGCCCCGTGAGCGACTCCCCTCCCCTCGGTCAGCGCGACGGTCTGCGTTCGCGGGAATGACGGTGCGGGTCGGGGGATTTCACCCTCTTGCGAAAAGGCCTGTGGTATTATATCCGCGCTCTCTAGCACAGAGTTTCATCCACCATTCGACATGCACATGTGCAGGGGCGGCCTCCGGGCCCCCTTGATGTGCATGTCTGTGGAACGGCGACTTGTGCTAGAGAAGCCAGTCCTTGCCACAAGGGGGCAACTGATGAAAGTCATCGCCGTTGTTCTAGTATCTCTAGTCGTAGTCGTTGCAGTGGGGGCGGCGACCGTCCGCTTCGTTAGCGGGCAGACCGACGGCGACACATCCATACCTCTCGAAAACCCGGCGATTCCTCCCGATTCCGTCGGCGGGCCGGGGCCTCTCCTGATACCGCCGGAGATGGCGGACTCCTCCTCCGCGACGGAACAGGCTGGGCCCGTCGTCGCTTCCTCATTGAGGAGCACAAGCACGGACCAGCCATCCGTGAGATTCTCGACCGAGAAGCAGTACATGCTTGGTCTCATCAACGCGGAGCGAAAGAAGGCAGGGGTACCGGAAGTCTCGCTGGGCGACAACAACGCGGCGCAGATACACGCCGAGAACTCAATAAATGACTGCTTTTCGGGCCACTGGGGCACGGATGGACTAACTCCGTACATGAGGTACTCGCTCGCCGGCGGCTACCAGTCGAATAGCGAAAATGTTTCAGGATCCGACTATTGCATAACAGACGAAGAAAGACCTTCGTATCGTCGCATACAGAGTGTCCAAAGCGAACTGCGCGAAATCATGGACGGATTAATGAACAGCCCCGGACATAAAAGAACCATCCTGTATCCATGGCAACGGAAGGTGAACCTGGGGCTTTCGTGGGATACGTATCAGATGTGGGCCGTGCAGCATTTCGAGGGGGACTACGTCGATTGCAACGTTCCGCCGACGATAGAAGGGACGACGCTGCGGGTGAGCTGCACTGCGAAGGAGGTGTTCCCGTCCAACTCCTACGTGCAACAAATTTACTACGACTCTCCCCCTCACGCGTTGACGCGGGGGCAAATCGCTCGGAGCTACAGCTATGGACCAGGGAATACGGTGGCGCTGCTGAGAGGACCGGCTGGGGAGGGATACCACTGGCCGACCAACGAGACGGAAGTTACGCACTATTCCGGGTGTACTCCTTACGACATCGACCCGGCCGCGCAGCCGCCCTCGTCATTTGACGAGGCGACATCGCTGCACAGCGAAGCAAAGCTCTGTGAGCCTACCGAGACGACCGTTACAGTGCCGTACATAGACGGAGAGGAAACGATAAACGGGCGTTCTTTCACGCTCTCGCACGATATTGGGAGTGTGCTGAGCCAGCACGGCAGCGGGGTGTACACGCTTCGTGTATTGGGCTGCTCGGTAGAGGACTCAATAGACAACCCGTGCGATGACGATAACAGAATGACGATCCTCCGAAAGTCCATCTTCTATGGGATCGATCCACCGGACACGTACACGCCGGCACAGACGTCTCCGACCACGCCTACGCCTACGGCGACACCGGTTGCGGCTTCGACCGCGCCCGCGCCGCGAGTGGCGTGCGGCTCTGCCGTAACGGATACGTCCAATACGGCGCTGGTGGCCGACTGCGAGTATCTGCTGGGCATGAAGTCGAAGCTCCGCGGCAGCGCGAAGCTGAACTGGTGGTCGGGCCGTTCGCTCGACAAGTGGGACGGCATAAAGGTTCAGGGAGGCCGGGTGACCGAGTTGTCGCTCCCCAGCCGAAACCTCGACGGCATCATCCCCGTGGGCATCGGCAATCTGTCGGCGTTGAAGACGCTCGACCTGAGCTCCAACAGCCTGACGGGGACGATACCCGCGTCGCTGAACAACCTGACCGCTCTGACCAAGTGGCGGCTCGCCGGCAACAGCTTGAGCGGATGCGTGCCGGCCAACTTCGCCCAAGTGAGCGACAACGACGCTGCGAGCCTGAACCTGTCCACGTGCGGCGGGTCGGGTCCGGGGCCGACACCGGTTCCGACACCCACGCCGACGCCCACTTCGACATCGGGCGTAGATGACACGACGACGCTGCTTGCCGAAGGCCATTGCAAACAGGGGGATCTTTCCCAGGCCCTGGGCGGGACGTACACGCGCACGGATTTCTCGCCGTTCGTGAAGTACGACGTAAACGGATGGGGGCTGTACGCGTTCGCGAAGTCCGAGTGGGAGAAGGACGACGATTCCGACAAGACCGTCTACTGCTTGACCGTCCTCTACGACAACGTGGGCAGCGCGGTTCTTGACACCTCGTACGACAGGATGAGGCGCTTGGTGGAAGGAAGTCTCGACGTACTGGGACAGAAGAAGGTCCGGGATCTGCCGGAGATTGGGCATGAGTTCATGGCCTTGCACATCCAGCTTGGGAACGCCGACGTGGACGGTGATCGCTGGATCAATGAGAGCGATCTGGATGCCGTTCCTTGGGGAGGCACGACCATCGCCATGCTGCGACGGGGAGCTTTAGCCGTCTTCGTTAGCGAAGCGAGTTGGGGTCCTGAATACGCGGATAGGCGTCCGCCTGCCGTGGATGGAGTCGTCACAATATCGCGGCGGATCGACGCCCGGCTTGTTGACGCACTCTCGGAGAGCGCGTATGGGGGCGCCACCACCGACATCGGCGTGAAGGACGGGAGGTGACACCAGCTCCTTGACACCCCGTTGAGCAGGCTCCTACACTCTCCGCCGACGTTTCGGAGGGGGGAACGCCCATGGCCCTGACGGTCTACGACTACCGGACCGACGTGCGCAGTGTGCTGGTTACGCCGCAGATACGGTCGCGGTTCATGCGGCTGGAGGCGGGCGAGGCGGCTGAGCCGCACTCCCACGATCTCGGGCACGAGATATTCCTCGTGCTGGACGGACGGGCGGAGTTCACGATAGACGGGGAGACGGGCGAGGTCGGGCCGGGGCAGATGTGCGTCGCGCTCGTGGACCAGCTCCACTCGCTCCGCGTGCTCGGCGACAAGCCCATGACGATGTACCTGTCGGTGACGCCGCACATCCAGCCGACTCACACGATGTGGACGCCGGAGGGCGAGCGGATGCCGCACCGATTCGCGTCGTCCACCGCCTACGACGTGGAGACGGACACGACGACCCCGTTCGGCGACCTGCTGGACAGGCTGACGGCTGCGACGCTGGCCGTCCGAGAGGCAGCCGACCTGGCGGCAGGGAAGCAGTCCGACGAAGCGGAGGCGCTGAAGACCGCCGTCGCAAGCGGCGACCTCGATTCGGCGTCCGCGTCCCGGAGCGACGTATGGGACGCGCTGTTCGAAGTCTACCGGCGCTCAGCCGAGCTCGCCGACCTGTGGAACGACGTCGCCCCGCGAGCGGGAAGGACGTGAGGAGCGACATGGACCCCGTACGCATAGGCGTCGTCGGGTGCGGCGCGATCGCGCAGATCCACCACCTTCCGTTTCTCACCGAGCTTGCGGAGGAGTTCGAGGTCGCCGCCGTCTGCGACGTGTCGCCTTCTGCGGTCGAGTACGCGGCGAAGCTCTTCCACGTCCCGAACCGCTTTACCGACTATCGCGAAATGCTCGACTCGGATATCGACGCCGTGCTGATGTGTCACTTCGACCCCAAGACGGAGGTCGCCGTGGCCTCGTTGAACGCCGGAAAGCACGTGTTCGTGGAGAAGCCGGTCTGCTACTCGAACGCGGAGTTCGCCGAGATTGCCGAGGCCGTGAAGCGTTCGGACAAGGTCGCGCAGGCGGGCTACATGAAGCTGTACGAGCCGGCTTATGAAGCGGCTAAGCCTGAGATCGAGGGGATGGACGATATCCGCTTCGTCCAGGTCAACCACCTGCATCCCGACAACGATCTGCACGTTCGCCAGTTCAGGACGCGGTCGTTCGACGACGTACCCGCGGACGTGACCGAAAAGACGAGGGCCGCGCGGCGACTGGCCGAACGCCAGGCGATAGGGGACGTTCCGCCTCACATTCTCCGGGCTTTCAGCACGGTTGCGGGCAGCATGATCCATGACCTGTACGGGCTGCGCGACCTGTTCGGGACCCCGAGCAGGGTCATTAATACGGAGATATGGCAGGACGGCGGGGCGATCTCCACCACGCTGGAGTACCCGGAGGGCGTGCGGTGCGTGGCGACGTGGGTCGACCTGCCCGATCTGTGGGATTTCTACGAGACGCTTGAGGTGTACGGTAGCAGGAAGCGGGTGATCGTGTCGTACCCGACGGGCTTCTCCCGCGAGGTGGCGCAGGTGAGGATCCATGAGATCGACGATGACGGGGCCACGATTGCAAAGGAGCCGGCCGTGGACTGGGAGAGTCCGTTCCGCAGGGAGCTGCGCCACTTCCACGACTGCATCGTCAACGGCAAGACGCCGAGGTCGGCGCTCATCGACGCGGGGCAGGACGTCGCCCTCGTGATCGACATCGTGAAGACGTATCTCGATGGGGGTGGCTAGGCCTTCCTGCGGCCCCGAAAATCTTGACTGCGTGTAGGGGCGATCCCTACAATATGTCCTTCGGGCGACGTGGGCCTATCAGATTTCGCAGGGGTCGGTGTCGTTATGCACTTTAACGTTTCGCAGCTTGTTCGTGAGACCAGCGGCTCCACCAGGGAGCACGAGGTCGAAGACCGTGTCACGTTTCGCGGCGACCTGATCGAGGTCAGGGGCGGCGTCCGGTTTGTCAGGACGGACAAGGGCGTGTGGGTGACGGCCCTGCTGAACACACAGGTGGAGTCCGAGTGCGGACGGTGCCTGGATCGCTACGTCCAGACCGTCGATATCAAGGTCGATGAGGAGGCGCTACCCCGGCTCGACCCCGTCACCGGCGTCCGATACGTCGACAACCTCGACCCGGAAGAGAACCTCGTAATCGACGAGGACAACATCCTCGACCTGACCGAGACGGCGCGCCAGTACATCTCACTCGGCCTGCCGATGAGTCCGCTGTGCCGTACGGACTGCGCGGGCATCTGCGCGGGGTGCGGCGTCAACCGGAACCATGAGCCCTGCACGTGCGTCCGCGTTCAGCGAGACAGTCGATGGGGGCCGCTCCTGGATGCCTTTCCGTCAGTCGAAACAATGAACCTGAGTAAGAACTAAGAACACCTTGACCGCATACCGCTCGACGGGCGACCCTGTGTAGGGCACGTTGAACGGGAGCGCGCGGAAGGACTGAACAACAATGCCAGGCGGACCAGTACCAAAGAAAAAGCACTCGCGCTCGCGCCGCGGAAAGCGGGCAGCGCACCAGTTCCTCGCCGTCCCGACCCTCGTCGACTGCCCCGAATGCCCGGCCAAGATGAGGCCGCATCACGTGTGTGTCACTTGCGGGTACTACAACGGGCGCGAGATCGTGCCGAGCGAAGAGATCGAAGTCGAGTAGGAGACGACGATTGACGTTGCGGTTTTCTCCTCCCCCCAAAGGGACCGATACGGCGTTCCTGTTTCCCGGACAGGGGACGCAGAGCGTCGGCATGGGCGAGGAGCTGTACAACAACTCCTCGGCGGCGCGGGCCGTCTTCCACGAGGTGGACATGGCCCTCGGCCGGCCGCTGACGAGGCTGCTGTTCGAGGGACCTGACGACACGCTTCGCCAGACGGTGAATGCGCAGCCGGCGATCATGTCGGTGAGTCTGGCGACGATGCGGGCCATGCAGGACTACCTCGGCGCGGATGCTACGCCGCGTCCGGCTCTCGTGGCGGGCCACAGCCTCGGCGAGTACACGGCGCTCGCGGTCGCGGGCGTACTGGACATCGGCGAGACGGCGTGGCTCGTGCAGGAGCGCGGCAGGCTGATGCAGGAGGCATGCGAGAAGCAGTCCGGCAGCATGGCGGCGGTCATGGGGCTGGACGCCATGGCGCTGGAGCAGATATGCCGCGAGACCGGGACGGTCATCTCGACCGTCAACACGCCGGACCAGATCGTCATTGCCGGGGAGCGTCGCGCACTCGCGAATGCGCTCGACCTGGCGAACGCTCGTGGCGCGAAGAAGGCCGTGCCCCTGCGAGTCGCGGGGGCGTTTCACTCCCCGCTCATGGAGCCTGCGCAGGCAGGTCTCATCGACGCTGTGGAGAGCCTGAAATTCAAGGACCCGTCCATCCCCATCGTCGCCAACTGCACGGCCAAGCCCGTGACCAAGGGCGAGGACGTCAAGCGAGAGCTGATCGCGGGAATATGCAACTGCGTCCACTGGAGCCGCTCGGTGGACTACATGATGGGCAACGGCGTGAACCGCTTCATCGAGGTCGGGCCGGGCCGGGTGCTGAGCGGGATGGTCAAGCGCATCAACCGGCGGGCGGACGTGCAGGCCGTGGGCGACTGGGACTCGATCGTCAAGCTCAGCCGCAACTGATACCCCCTCCCCCACCCACCGCAGTGACCTCCACCACCACACTGAACCGACCGAGCAAGGCCGTCACCCGGCGGAAGGCCCGCGTCATCGCCGTTCAGGTGCTGTACGAGGTGGACGGGTCGGATCACGAGGTGGGGAGCGCGTTGGCAGCGCGGCTCGACGATGCCGCCGTTACGCCCGACGCGGATGCGTTCACGCGGAAACTCGTGCATGGGGTACTTGCCAACAGGCGGGAAATCGATAAGATAATAGCCACGCACGCGCCGAACTGGCCTATCGAGCAGATGGCGATGGTAGACCGCAACATCCTGCGGGTCGCCATCTACGAAATCCTGATGGCCGGAGAGACGCCGCCGAAGGTCGCTATCAACGAGGCGGTGGAACTTGGTAAGATATACGGGGCCGACAGATCGCCGATGTTCGTCAACGGCGTACTCGGCGCGCTGATGCAGAACAGAGAACACGACGATACGTCGAACACCGCAACGGACGAATAGGGAGGAACACAACTATGGCAAGTCTCTTGGAACGAGTTCAGGAAGTCGTCGCCGACAAGCTGAGCGTTGACACCGAGGAGGTTACTCCCGACGCGTCATTCACCGAAGACCTGAACGCCGACTCGCTGGACCTGGTCGAGCTCATCATGGCCTTCGAGGAGGAGTTCGGCGACGACGACAACCCGCTCGAAATCTCCGACGAGGACGCCGAGTCCATCACCACCGTCCAGGCGGCCATCGACTACCTGCAGGCCCACGGCGCGGGCGAGTAGCGGCGGTTCCACATGATATTGGGAGCTTAGTCGAAGCGCCCTCACCCCAACCCTCTCCCGCGAACGGGAGAGGGGGTATGTTGACTACACGGCAGTTATTGATACCCGGCACGGCTCCGCGCGGCCTTCGACAGGCTCAGGCCGAACGGGGCGTAAGGTTGCTCAGGCCGAACGGGGCGTAAGGTTGCTCAGGGCGCATGGGGCGTAAGGCTGCTCGGGGCGAACGGAATTGTTTTAGACACATCCTCTACAAACCCTCGTGGGTGATCTGCGTGTATCTTGCTGCGGCGGGCTTTCCCAGGGAAATGCCCGGGAGCTACGAGAACTCGACTGCTGATCCAGCGGAGACCAGATGCAACATTGTGGCAACATTCGTAGGTGAGATCTTCAAGAATTGTTGCATGGTGTTGCATTTTGTTGCATTTCCCTCGTTCTAGAGGAATGCGGGTGTCACACTATGAGCTAGGTTCGTAGGAGAGATTTCTCAAAAAGCGTTGATTTTGTGACGTCCTGTGACATTTTGGGACATTCCCCTCGTTATCGTAAAGTTGCTCGGCCAGTGACCGCACATACCTATTGTGGGACATGCGTTCTTGTCTGTCAAACCGGAGTGCGACGGAGTAACTGTTCAGTCTTCGTGAGGTGAATCGCGAAGATCCCCTCTCTGTATCTCTCCCCCGGCGGGGGCTGACAGGGGCCCTCACCCCAGCCCTCTCCCACGACGGGAGAGGGGGGAGGAGAATTCCTGTATATCTCATCGACTCTGAACAGTTAGGCGGTCGAGTCTTGGATGCTGGGTTCCGCCTTGTTCCTTCGACGCAGGACGATGTAGGTGACGACCGTCGAGGTTATCAGGCTGAGGAGGCCGCCGATGAGGATGTCGATGGGCACGAGGACGCCGGGCCAGGTCTTGAACATCAGGAAGATCGGCACGATGTAGGTGGCGTAGGCGGCGCAGCCGAGGACGAAGCTGTTCTTGACCGCCTTGATGAGGCTGTTCTCCTTCAGGGCAGGCTCGATGGCGAGGTAGCTGTTGCCGAGCGCGATGAGCCCGAGGAACGCGAGCAGGGCGAGGAGCTGCTCGACTCCCCACATGTCCATCTTCCTGCCGAACTCTTCGCGGAGCACGTCGTTGCCGCTGGCCTCGTAGAGGCTCTCATACATCCCCACCGCGATGGGCGAGAGGTTCCACCCCACGTCGATGACCGTGTATACAACGAATGCCGCTAGGAATCTGAGGAAGTGCATGTTGACCTCGTGGTGTGGGGTTTGGGCTATGGGGGAATTTGTATCATAGCACGTCTACCAAGCCAAGTCCCCTGGCGTCACATTCATCATCCTTCCGGCCTTTTGCACTTCCATCCGGCGGCGTCCCAGCTTCAGCAACTCTTCTCCTCCAGAACCCCTTAGTGCATCTCCAGGTATGCCCAAAGCCTGCAAGATTGCCACAGCGATTTGCAATGGTCCGGGAGTCACGTAGGGATTTAGTGTGCCGGGTGGTTCTTTGGTCTCCGGCGCTATCACAAACGTATCAAGCGAAGTTCCGTCGGGAGTGATGATCTCGTCATCCTGAACTATTGGAAGCCCAAAAGCCGAGATGTGAGAAAGATAGTTTGGTAAATCAAGGAACGGAATCGTGCGCCAGACGTTTTCAATGTAAGCCTTTATATAGAACGGACCTCTCACATTTGCATGATCGACCACCATACGGTGACGCTTAATGATCCCTTCACAGGCGTCTAGCATCATATTAAGGTCTAGAATCTTGACCGATTCAAGACCTCCATTATTGAACATGGAAATGAACTCCTGGCCCGTAGAATAAATATTCCACACCTCATCGTATTCATTTGTCGACAATACTGGTATGGGAAGGGTTACAAACGAATGACATTGACGAGAGAATTCCCATGTAAGTACACGATTATAAGGATTATTACCTGCCGTCTGTCTCGCTACGTAACCATCATGCTTGGAGAAAATGTTGTCGAAAGGGACTGAGTTTTCTTTCATGACTTCACTGAAGTCAGTCAATTTCCCATCGTACCAATGGCCCATAACTTCATAGGGATCCGATATTATGCTGAAATGAATAAAAGGCTGATCTTCCTCGCCTTTTGAGACCGTTGGACTCTTCAGTATGCGATCCTCTAATCGCCGACGGGCCTGCTCGCCGCGCCTAGACAAAATGTCAAAGGTAACTCGATCTGTTATTGGCCTAGGATCAGAGGAGTCTCCAATACGCACGTATATGCGGCCATCGTTATGAACATAGGGAGTATCAGGACCTTGAGGTATTTCGGCTGCGACAATTGAGCGCCCTTGCTGTAGGCCTATCGATTCAATTGGCCCTTCGAATACTCGGGTGATGTAGAACACGTGGGGATGTAGAAGGTCTTTCGCTGCGTTTCTCAAGGCTTCAAGAACTGAGGGCACATCAGAATTTGCAATGCCTGGAAAGCACTCTGCAACATTCTGTTTGGAACCACTCTTGATTCCAAGGAAATACAATCCGCCGTATTGATTAGCAAAGGAAGATAAGCTTTTTGCCAGAGCACGTGGCTTGATGATTTCGGACTTATATTCAACGTACCAGCCTTCATAAACGTCTCTAAGTTCCGTCAAATCAGTTGGAGAAAGATCTACAAGGTTCTCGTCGAAAGGTGTATGTCTCATCCTTTTCCTCGTAAGATTGATTCGTTAGGATAGTGATCTATCTATACTGTACAGTTAGCATTATCACCTTCGGAATAGAAAAAAGAAGCTCCAGGCATTGGAAGCACAGTACACATAGGTTCGGCTACAGGGATACTTCCCGGTCACTAGGGTTCTGAAGAACATTGCAGTTGTAATTCCGCGAAGTTTCCACGTTCTATGACCATAATGCTATAGATACTCCACTCTAATTGCAAATAGACAGAAATTCCCCCTCACCCCACCACCCACACGCTCCCAGCACCGGCTTGGTGACGATCACGTTGTTGCCACCTGCGAGTTATCGAGGTGTCCTTCGGTCCCCACTACCAAAGCGAGCATGTCGGCGTCGTCCAGCGGTCGTCCGAGTTGACATGAGAGACTGGGAGGTTGTACTGTTCGGGACGCGAACAAATATCCTATTCACAGCAGCACGTTGTTGTTGTACAACACTCACCACACCGAGCAACGGGTGATTGACATGGTGGCACCGAACTTTGTCGATAAGACGATATGGACGGGGGATAACCTCGATATTCTCCGGGGGATGAACTCCGAGACGGTAGACCTCATCTACTTGGACCCGCCGTTCAATTCGAACCGCGACTACGCGGCTCCGGTCGGAAGCAAGGCGGCGGGCGCGGCCTTCAAAGACACGTGGACGCTCAGCGACCTCGACGTGGCGTGGATGGGCCTCATCGCCGATGAGCATCCGGCGATCTATCGCACCATTGAGGCCGCCGGCCTCACGCACGGCAGGGGGATGCAGTCCTATCTCTGCATGATGGCCGTCCGGTTGCTGGAAATGCGCCGCGTCTTGAAGGACACCGGAAGCATCTACCTTCACTGTGATCCGACGGCTTCTCATTATCTTAAATTACTCATGGATGCGGTGTTTGGAGCAACGCAATTCCAAAACGAAATCACTTGGCAACGGACAACGGCGCATAACGATTCGGTTCGTTACGGTAGGAACTCCGACACGATACTGTTTTACTCGAATCGCGATCGTTGGACGTGGAATATTCAGTACCAGCCCCACGACGATTCTTATAAGGCCAGATTTCGGCATCGTGATCCCGACGGTAGAGCGTGGGCCGATGACAACCTCACCGCCAAAGGGCTATCGGGCGGAGGTTACGAATATGAATATAAGGGTGTGACGTCACTGTGGCGTGTGCCATTGAAGAGAATGCGAGAATTGGATGACGAGGGGAGGCTTCATTTCACAAGTCGAGGCGGCATTAGGGTGAAGAGATACCTCGACGAGGTTAAGGGCAGGCCACTACAAGCAGTTTGGGCTGACATCTACGCTATCAACTCCCAAGCGAAGGAACGGATAGGCTACCCCACGCAAAAGCCCCTCGCCCTCCTTGAACGCATCATCGCCGCGTCCAGCAACCCCGGCGACACGGTGCTCGACCCGTTCTGTGGATGTGCTACGGCGTGCATAGCGGCTGACAAATTGGGCAGGCAATGGGTAGGAATCGACCTATCTTCGAAGGCCGTGGAACTGGTCAATATGCGCCTTCGGGAGTATATGGGAGACCTATTCCACGATCGGCTTGTTACGGCTCGGACGGATATTCCCAAGCGGACGGATATTGACGCTCCAATTCACTACCGGAAGAACAAGCACGTCTTGTTCGGGCAGCAGGAAGGCCGTTGCGCGGGCTGTCGCATGGACTTCCCGTTCAAGGCGTTCGAGGTAGACCACGTGATACCGCGCTCCAAAGGCGGGACGGATCACATCGACAATCTCCAGTTGCTCTGCTCGCACTGCAATCGCATCAAGGGGAACCGCGACCAGGCCTATCTCATGGCGCAGTTGTCGGATATGTCGTAGTACTAATTCGCCTGACCGCGCTCTCTGGATTCCCGCCTACGCGGGAATGACGGTTTGGGGTAGGCGGGAATGACGGATTGAGGCCCTGCCGTCACCCAACGACCCGCACGCCGGTGGGTGACGGCTTGGTGACGATGACGTCGCCGTCGACGCCGGCTTTGGAGGCGGCTTCGGCCATTTCGTAGCCGATGGTCATTTCGCGGGCGGATGAGAGGGCTAGGATGGTGGAGCCGGCGCCTGAGAGGAACGCGCCGTGTGCGCCGGCGTCGAGGGCGGCGCGCATGATGACTTTCATGGGGTGAAAGATCGACTGGCGGGGCGGCTGGTGGAGGCGGTCCTGCGTGGCGACGGCGAGGCGGTCGAGGTCGCCGGTGGCGAGGGCGTTGACTAGGAGGCCGACGCGGCCCATGTTGAAGACGGCGTCGTGCACGGATATGTCCGCCGGGAGGACGGAGCGGGCCTCGGCGGTGGGCATGGGCACGTCGGGCACGAAGAGGACGGCGCTGAGGCGCTCCGGTATGGAGACGGTCGAGGTGATGAGGCGGTCTCCGTCGTGGACGACGACCTGGCATCCTCCGTAGAGCGCGGCGGCGGAGTTGTCGGGGTGTCCCTCGATGCGCGCGGCTAGAGCCAGCATTCGGGCGTTGTCTAGCGGCTTTCCGAGCAGCTCGTTGGCGGCGACGATGCCGGCGACGGCGGCGGCTGAGCTGCTTCCGAGTCCGCGACCGAGGGGTATCTCGTTGGTGCAGGTGAAGCGGACGGCCGGCGCGGGCTGGCCCGCCTCCTCGTAGGCGAGCCGGAAGGAGCGGGCAATGAGGTTGTCCGGGCCGGTGGGGAGCTCGTCGCGTCCGAGTCCGCGTATCTCGAAGCCCGTCGCCCCGGTGTCGACGCGAACGGTGTTCCAGATGTCGAGGGCGATGCCGAGGCAGTCGAAGCCCGGCCCCATGTTGGCGCTCGTCGCGGGGGCCTGGACGGTTACGCTGTGGGGCATGTGGTTTCTCCGTTTGGTAGAGGGGGTCACCCTCACCCTAGCCCTCTCCCACGACGGGAGAGGGGATTGGATTCCCGCTTTCGCGGGAATGACGGTGTGGGGGTGCGACGGCTTATTTTCAGAGTATGGTGGATTGGGGGCTGGATGCCGAAGGCCATTATACACGCCGTTGAAGGTTGAATCGGATATAATGGAATACCCGAATACTTGAAACAGACTTGCGATCCGAGCTTCTGTCGCATCGCAGCGTCGCCCGCGCAGCACACTCAATGGTCCACTCCACCAGCGGGAAGAAATCCCCTATCGACGTGATTCGGCGCAAGTCGTTGGACGCGCTGGACTACCCGGACGTGCAGGCGGCGGTGGTCGCCAACACGACGTTTCCTCTGGCGGAGGAGCTTGCCAGGGGTATCGAGCCGGTGTATACGGGGCGGGAGGTCGAGGAGCTCCAGCGTGAGACGCGGGACGGGGTGGCCTACCTGGAGGAGTCGGGCGACCCCGATCTGAGCGCGAGGGTGGACGCGACGGAAGCGGTCGATAGGGCGAGTCTGGGCGGCGTCCTGACGGGCAAGGAACTGCTGGAAGTGGCGGACTCGCTGGAGGTGCTTGGCCGCGCAAGATCGGCCTTTGCGCGGAATACGGCCAGCGCGCCGGTACTCGCCGAGATAGCGGCGGGCATCCCCGACCTGCTCGACGTGCAGCGGCAGGTGAGGGCGAAGATCGGCATACGCGGGGAGGTGCTCGACAGCGCGACGCCGACGCTTGGGACGCTCCGGCGAAGCGTCCGCGCCGCGTACAGGAACGCGGTCGAGGCGCTGGAACGGGTGATGCGGTCGCCCGTCGGGGAGGAGGCGCTTCAGGACAACGTGATCTCCGTGCGCTCCGACCGTCTGGTGCTCCAAGTGAGGACGGAGCTGCGGCACAAGGTGCCCGGCATCGTCCACGACGTGTCGAAGACGGACGCGACGCTGTTCATCGAGCCGTTCGCGACGGTTGACGCCTGCAACACGTGGCGGGAGCTTGCGCTGGAAGAGGACGAGGAGACCCGCAGGGTGCTGATCGACCTGTCGGAGCTTGTCGGCGCAGTGGCGGAGGACATCCGAAAGGGGATGCGGCTCACGGCGCGGCTCGACTTCATCATGGCGCGGGCGCGGTACAGCGCTAGGCTGAACGGCGTGCCGGTTGGCGTGGAGGAGGACGGGGACGCACCGCCAGTCATCCGGCTCGTGGACGCGCGGCACCCGCTGCTCGGGGACGAGGCGGTTCCGGTGTCGGTGGGCATCGACGGGGAGTCGTCGGTGCTGGTCATCACCGGGCCGAACACGGGGGGGAAGACCGTCGCGATGAAGACCGTAGGGCTACTGGCCCTGATGCACCAGTCGGGGCTGTACGTCCCGGCGGAGGAGGGCAGCGTGCTCCCCATATTCGACGGGGTGTACGCCGACGTGGGAGACCAGCAGAGCATAGCGGGGTCGGTGTCCACGTTCAGCTCGCACATGCTGAACGTCATCGAGATACTCGACCACGCGACGACGAGGTCGCTAGTGCTGCTCGACGAGCTTGGCACGAGCACCGACCCGGAGGAGGGGTCGGCGCTTGCGAAGGCCGTCCTGCACCATCTCGCCGCGACGGGCGTCAAGACCGTCGTCACGACGCACCACCGGACGGTCGCGGCCTTCGCCGAGGCGTCGCCGCGCATGATGAACGCGAGCGTCGATCTCGAACCGAACTCGCTCCGCCCGACGTATCACCTGACGATGGGCGTTCCGGGCCGGAGCTACGCGATGTCGGTTGCGCGACGGCTGGGCCTGCCGGAGGAGATCATGGAGGAGGCGGCCCGGCTGCTGGAACCGCAGTACATGCAGTTCGAGGACTGGCTGGACGAGCTACAGGGCCAGCGTATGCAACTCAAGACGATGCTGCATGAGGCCGAGGCGGCCAAGCGGGAGGCAGAGTCCGCAAGGCAGGCGCTTGAAGGCGAACGCCGTGACGTCCAATCCAAACGTGAGGACATGCTGGCGGAGATGCGGGCGGAGGTGTCGGCGCAGTTCGAGGACGCCCGCCGGAAGCTCCGCCGGGCGGAGGCGGCGCTGTCGTGGGACGCTCCGGGCGGTGAGCCGGTCGACTACGAGGCGATCAAGCGGGCGCGATTGGAATTGGAGCAGGCGCGTGCGGAAGTCGAGAGTGTGAAGCAGGCATCGGTTGACGCCTCTACGGAGCCACCTCGCCCTATTGAGGTGGGGGATGTCGTGCAGATCATGGGCCTGAACGTTCAGGGCGCGGTCCAGTCCATCGACGCCGACAACGGCGAGGCGACGGTCATCGTGGGGGACGCGCGGTTCACCCTGGACGTTGGCCGCCTGACTCCAGTTGAGGAGGGTACGCCTGTGAAGGAGCCCCGGCGATCTCGAAGCGTCAACTACGACCTAGAACCCGTGGTGATGAGCAACGAGCTTCACATCCTGGGGATGCGCGCAGATGAAGCGGCGGTCTCGGTCGAGGAGTTTCTCGATAGGGCGCTTCGAAACGGCGCGGACTCGGTGCGCATCGTTCACGGCAAGGGGCGCGGCGTGCTGCGACAGAGCGTGCAGGAGACGCTCGACAGGAACTCGCTCGTCAAGTCGTATCGGTACGCCGATCACCGCGAGGGGGGAATCGGGGTAACGGTGGTCGAGCTATCGTGATCCGGGCGCTGATTATTCCGCTCGTTCTCTTGCTCGCGCTCTGCGTGGGCTGTGGGGGCGCCCGTCCCATACTGGTTTCGCCGATACCGACGGATGGAGGGGCCACCCGCCCTTCCGATCTCACGCGGACGAGCATACCTTACCCGCCGGCAACACTTGCGCCACTCCCCACAGGGAACGAGACCTCGACCGAGGCAACGCTGCCTTCATCAAACGAGACAACCACGGCGGCAACCCTGCCCGGTTCGAATCAGGCCGCCACGGCGACACCCCTCCCTAACACCCCAACACCTGTCCCATCTGCGAGTCCCGCGCCTGTGCATGAGGTCCTGGAGCTCAACGCCTCGGTCATGATCGGCGACGCCCTGTTTCCGGCAGAGCTGGCAGTCAACCCGGCGGAACGGACCAAGGGTCTTTCGGACAGGGACGAACTCGAACCGGGGACGGGCATGTTGTTCATCTTCGAGGACAGGGAGGCCTCCTCGTTCTGGATGCGAAGGATGCGGTTTTCGCTCGATTTCGTATGGATATCGGAGGACTGCCGCGTCGTGGAGATCACGTCGAACGTTCCCTTCCCCAAGCCGGGCACGTCCACGTCCGACCTGCCCAGCTACAGATCGAGCACTCCGGCGGCCTACAACTTCGAGATCAACGCCGGCGAGGCTAGCGAGTTTGGTATCCGCGTCGGCGATGCTGTACGATTCACGGGTATTCCCGATCATTTAGGCGACACGTGCGAATGATGGCGTCCTTCCCGTCCGGCATCGCGCCGGCATCTTCATCGCGCCCGTAATCAGCATCGTACTCACATGCAATCCCTCACCATCTGGGGCCTAGTACGCAGGCGCGTGGCGAACAGCCGGTGGCTCCTCGCCAGCGTCCTGGCAGGCGTCGTGGCGGCCGCGACCCTCGTATCGGCCGTGCCGGTCTACGTCTCGTCACTCACGCAGCTGAGCATCAACCTCGAGATCGACAATCTCGGCAGGTCGGGCACGACGGCCTTCGTCTTCACCAACAACCTCGTACTCACCGAGCCGCGCTTCCAGGAAATCGAGCAGATCGTCGACGACGCAGTCGAACGCCACATCCTGCCGGCCTACGACGGCAGGGAGCGCATCCTGAGCAGTCACAACCTCTGGATCGATGCGGGCGGAATTTCAGAGCCGACCACTCTCGCTCCGCCGGCGGCAATCGTCAGAAACCTGACGAACTCCGACTTCTACATCAAGCTGGTATCCGGCGCTCATGCGAGTCCGACCGTGCAGGACGGTCCTGACGGTCCGGTCATCGAAGCGGTCGTGAGCGAGAACGCCAGCGATCTGTACGGCGTGGGCGTAGGGGACGAGGTGAAGGTGGGCGTCTCACCGGAAGCGCCCGCGAGGGTGACCGTGCGCATCGTGGGGGTGGCAGACAACACGAGCCTCGATGGGACGCTGGTCTCCATCGCCTCGGGAATGCTCAACCCGCCCACGATATACGACCCGGAGAGCGGCCCGCCGCCGCTGCCTCTCTTCATAACCGAGCAGGCGGTGTCCGACGCCATCAGCACGACCCTGCCCGGCATGGTCATGGACGCCATCTGGTTCATCCAGTTGAAGCCGGACGCGCTCAAGTCGTGGACCGGTGGGGAAACCACTGGGCGGCTCGATGAATTCGAGCGTGAGTTGAACGCCGAGCTCTTTGGAACCAATGTATCGTCTCCCCTTCACCGCGTGATCAACGGGGCCGAGGCGAGGGCTTTCTTTGCCCGTATCCCGATGGTGCTGCTGCTGGCCGTGCTTGCCGTGACGGTGACGTTCTATCTCGGAATGATGATTAGCTACCTGGTGCAAAGCCGGGAAGAGGACCACGCTCTCGTCAGAACGAGAGGCTTCGGACTGACCGCTCTTTTCCGCGTATATTCGTTCGAGGGCATTCTCTTGACCGCCGTGGCGATCGTCGTATCTCCCGTCCTGGCGATAGCCCTCGTCGCCGCAGCGGGTGTGACTCCACATTTCAGGGGGCTAACCGGCGCGGGCCTGCTGCCAATCGTACCCCAGCCGGCACCCTTCATCGTCGCCTGGATCGTGGGCCTGCTCTGTCTCGCCGCCGTGGTGCTTCCGAGCGTGCTGACGGCGCACGGCGGAGTGCTGGCCCAGAGGTTCCGCGCGGCCCGTCCACCTGCCGCGTCGCTGCTCCATCGCTACCATCTCGACGTGGCGCTGCTCGTGCTGGGCGGCCTCATCTTCTGGGAGCTTCAAGCTCGCGGCGCGGTTGTGTCGGGCGGACTCTTCGGGGACGTGGACATAAACGAGACGCTCCTGCTGGCACCCGTGCTCTTCCTGATCGCGGTCGCGCTCTTGTTCATGCGGCTGTTCCCGCTGTTCGTCAGCTACGTCGGGGGCGAGTCGCCCGCCCTGTTGAACGTCGTAGCCACGGTGTCGCTGGTCGTCCTACTGCCCGTGACGGTCATCAACGGAGTGAGAGGAATCGGCGTCGACGACTGGCCCCAGGCAGCGGCGACGCTGGCCGCGGTCGGTCTTGTCTATTGGGCCACCACCAAGGCAAATCGCGTGCCGTCCGTCGTCCTGGGGGTTCTCCTGCAAGCTGCGCTCGTTATTGCCTTCTATCGGATCAGTTCCCCCGAACCGAGCAGTCTCCTGTTCTGGCCGTTCGTCGGGCTGGCATCGGTGGTGCTTGGACAGCCGCTCTACGTGCTTCTTCGGGGACTGGCGCGACTCGTGCCGGTATGGGTCTCGATAACACTGCGCCACGTCATCAGGCGGCCCGCTCAGTACACGTGGTTGGTCGTACTCGTCGTGCTGGTGACGGGCGTGAGTGTCCTGGCAACCACGGTGGGTGGTACGCTGGAGCAGAGCCGCCTCGACCGGGTACGGCACGAAGTGGCGGGGGACCTGCGAGTCAACATGTCCCGGCAGTTCATTGGCGGGGTGTCCACCTTCCGCGAGATGCCATCCGTCGCTCTCGCCGCCGAGGGGATCCGCACCGACGGGACCTTCGGCCCTCTCAACTTCGAGGTGCTGGGAGTCGATTCCGCCCTCTTCCATCGCATCGCATGGTATCGAGACGACTTCTCGGAGCGTCC
This sequence comes from Dehalococcoidia bacterium, assembly GCA_963665745.1. GTDB lineage: Bacteria > Chloroflexota > Dehalococcoidia > Lucifugimonadales > VXLM01 > VXLM01. The sequence continues at coordinate 671,533 of OY762443.1, forward strand.
TCTCGATCAGGTAGTGGCGCAGTTGAGACCGCAGGCAGGGTCGTCTCTGGCCGTCCTTCCGGAGGGTGCCACGGGGGTGGGCCTGTGGGCCTTCCCGGCGGAGCACTATCAAGGTCTGAAGATGAACATCCTCCTCCGGGACGCAGGAGGACAGCTCACCACCGTGTTCCTGGGCGATGTCGGGCCTTCGGAATGGAAGCTGTTGACCGCGGAGGTCCCCGACTGGCTGAGCCAGCCGATCACCCTGATCGCCGTCCACGTGCAGGACCATGGCGACATCCGGCAAAGGGGAATAACGTCGGGCACGGTCTTGGTGGACCACATCCACGCAACCGTCGGCGATGAGGAGGGAGTCGTTGTAGTCGAGGACTTCGAGAGCTCGGTCTTCACGTGGCTCCCCATCATCGCCGATCCCCTCGATCCCGACACGCTGGAGCACTTCACGGGCGGCGCATACCGTGGTGAAAGCTCGGCCAAGTTCACCTTCGGACAGCAGACCGACCATGGGGTTCGTGGACTCTACAAGGCCCCCACGAGGCAGTTCCTACCGGTTGTGCTTTCGGAGCAGCTATACGCGCAGTCGGGCTTGCGGCTCGGCGTGCCGACCATCATCAAGCTCGCGGGGCGAGAGATCGTGGTGATCGTCATGGACACCGTGAAGAACTTCCCGACGATGAGCGAGCGCACGGACAGGTTCGTCATTACCGACGTGAACCTGCTCCTCGGCCACGTCAACGTGCTGAGCTCGGTCTACGCTCAGACGGCGAACGAGGTGTACATCCGGGCGGCCTCAGATGACGAAGAGGAGATAGAGGAACTAGCGGAAGAGTTGGGAGGGACGCGCTTCATACAGACCTCGGACCGGGTCTCCCTGCTGGAAGAGACGAACGTGTCACCCGCCATGGCGGCAGGATGGCGGGCCCTCGCGATCTTCGCGTTGGTAGTCGCAGTCGGCGCGGCCGCGGCGGGGTACGTCAGCTACCTCATCCTGTCAGACCGGGGACGGCGTGTCGAAGCGGCATTCCTGCGGTCTTTCGGCTTTTCAGGGAAACAACTCATAGCGCTGATCACGTTCGAGCAGCTTGCAATCATCGCGATTGCCTTGGCACTCGGCACGTGGGCGGGGTTCCGGATGAGCCTGTTGCTCGTCTCGCCCCTGGCCGAGAGCGAGACGGGCGGGAGCATCGTGCCTCCGCTCCTCACGGTCACGAACTGGTTCCTCCTGGCTCCGGTCTACGCGGCGCTGGCGGCCGTGTTCCTCACTATACTCATCGTGGTGAGTCTTCGCGTCCTGCGCGTCGACCTCGGGGCGGTGGCGCGGATGGAGGCGTGAGTGTGTATTCAGCGCATGGCAAGAGAAGTCTAGCGGGGTGAGATGATGAATCTAAAGAAGTTCGATGTAGTTGACTTCCTCGACAGCGATGAGGCGCTTGTCGAGTACCTCAACGTGGCGTTGGAGGAGAACGACCCGAAGTATTTTGCAAAGGCCCTCGGCAACGTCGCGCGCGCTAAGGGGATGTCCTCTGTTTCCGAGGCAACCGGGCTGGGACGGCAGCCTCTCTACGGGGCGGTCTTGGATGACGACAACCCGCGCATCGACACGTTGTTCAGGGTTCTCGAAGTTCTCGAGGTCAGGCTCGCCGTTACTCGCTAATTGGGTGAAAGGTCGAGGAGTGAAGACTAGGAAGCAAGATCATCCTTCCTAGAAGCAGCCTTCTTAGATGACGCTGCCGCCAACAGGGTATAGAATGAGATCAAAGCATGGCATGGGATGAAGAACAAGTGAGGAATTCCCAGAAAAGGACAGAAGGACACGCTAGGGATGTTGCGTACTACGAGGCTCACTATTCGGAGCTTCTCGCTCAGTACGCCGATCAGTGGATCGCTATTCTCAACTGTAAGGTGGTTGGAGCGTCCGAGGACGCCTTCGAGCTCATGGCCCAACTCGAAGCCGACGGCGTCCCAGCGAACCAGGTTCTCAGACGCCACATGACCAGAGAGCCTGAGCTTCTCATACTACCTCATCTATGATCCGCGGATACTTCTCGACTGTCGGCGCGGTTCGACGCCCCTTCCTCTACTGCTCCCTTGAATTCCCTGAGCATCCAAACGTTGGAGCGTCAGGGGTCGAGCTTCTGGTCGACACGGGAGCCGATCGAACCATCCTCTCTCCGATTGACGCCGAAGGCATGGGACTTGACGCTTCGACGCTCGACGTGGGACGGAGAAGCAGTGGGATTGGCGGCGAGGTCTCAACGCGGGTCGTGGAATCCATGCTCACCGTTCAGGGTTACTCAACCCCGATCACGTTGCACATCCCCGAGGTTAGACAGCCGATCCCGTCTCTCTTGGGACGCGACTTCATGGCTAAATTCGCTTTGTTCATGGAAGAACGGACCGGAAGAGTGCTTTTCCTCGACGAAGAAGACCTCAATGCCGGGAGCTTAGCAGTCTAGCCACAGGTTAGCCTCCGCGTCGACCTCAGGGACATCGCCCGGATGGAGCCGTGACTCCTACAACGCCGTATAGCCGCCGTCGACGGCCAGCTCAGCGCCGGTGATGAAGGACGACTCGTCGGAGGCGAGGAATAGGATGACGCTCGCGATCTCCTCCGGGGTGCCGAGCCGGCCCATTGGCACCTTCTCCAGCCTTGCCTCCACCTGGGCGGGGTCGCGCATGAGCGGCTCGAACATCGGCGTGAGCACGAAGCCGGGGTGGATGGAGTTGACGCGGATGTTTTCCGGGGCGTACTGGACGGCCGCCGTCTTGGCGAACAGGCGCATGGCACCCTTTGCGGTGTGGTAGCCCGTCGATGACGCGCTGCCCACCAGTCCCGCCAGCGACGAGATCAGGACGATCGACCCTCCTCCGGCTTTCCTCATCTCGGGTATGGCGTGCTTCGTTCCGAAGAACGCTCCTTTGACGTGGACGTTCATCTGGAGATCCCAGATCTCCTCGCTCGTCTCCTCGACGGTGGTGCGAAACGTCACACCGGCGGAGTGCACTAGGACGTCGAGCCGTCCATACAGGTCTACGGTCTGGGTGATGACGCGCTGCCATGCGGCCTCGTCGGTAACGTCGAGGTGGAGGTACGTCGCCCGCCCGCCAGACTCTCGAATTGCGGCGGCGGTCTGCTCGCCGAGGTCGTCGTTGAGGTCGGTCAGGACTACGCTCGCGCCCTCGCGCGCCAACAGCTGAGCGGCAGCGCCGCCAAGACCCTTGAGACGGCCCTCGACCCCTGAGGCGGCTCCGGTTATGAGGGCGACTTTGCCGTGGACTCGCGCCTCAGCGTCTCCGCCGCTACTCATCGCTGACCGTCACGCGGCCCACCATGCCGCGGTGAATGGGGCAGGAGTATGAGAAGGCGCCAGCCTCGGTGAACGTCAGAGAGTAGCCCAGTCCGCCGGGGCGCTGGCCGTAGCCGATGAGCCCTGAACTGCGGAAGCCCGTCCCGTCATACTCAGGTGACGGCGGCCCCTCCGGCGGCGGAGTGCAGGGAATATCGGGGAAGCTGTCGCCCGGCACCTGATCGGAGGGAAAAATGACGCATGGGTTCGCCACGATAAGCGGGGTGCCGCGAGCTCGCTGTTCGGTCTGGTAGAACACGGGCACACCGTCGTCTCCGCCGAATACGACGGCGTGGAACCGCGTGGAGACCCACGTGACGGTATCCCCCTTCTTTATCCGCAGGTCACGGGGGAAGAACTCCAGGACCTCGGCCTCCGGGGTTCCCATGCCGGCCGCTACCATGTACCGCGAGGTGCCGGACGGCCCGACTTCCACGTCCAGCACCGTCGTCTCCTGGGCGACCAGACTTTGGAGCTGGTTGACGATGCCCATGCCGAACTGCATTTGGAGGTGGGCGGCCCTGTCGATGTCTTCCTGGTTCGGCAGGTCGGGATCAGTAGCCTCCTTGACGACGACCGTTCCGCGATGGAACTCGTGGATGCCGCAGATGTACTGGTACGTCCCCGGATCGGGGAACTTCAGCGAGAAGGTGTCGATCATGGGCACGTCCGCGCCGATCTGGTAGCCGAACATGATCCCGGAGTTGAAGTAGCCTCTGGCTCTGTACTCCTCCACCGCGGCTCCGGGCCGGCGCGTCGGATCGACGAGGATCGGCGCGAAGATAAACTCGCCGGGGGCGCCGTTGGGCCTCGGAACGATGTCCACGACCTCGTCCAGGTCGGGGGCAAACGTGACGGTGTGCGGGTCGTCGGCGTCGCCGTTCATGCGCCATGTCACCGTGTCGCCCGCTCGAATTTCCAAGTAGCGTGGGAAGTACTCATTGAGCGAGCTCGTCCCCCTCGCCCCTCCGACCAGAACGGTCAGGTTGCGTGGAGCGAACTCGGCTGCTTGTTCCTCGGCAGTAGGGTTGCCTAAAGTGAACTCGGTTGGTTGTTCCTCTTCCGACTCGCCGCAGGCAACGATCAGCGCGGCCAGCAGCGGTATCAGCCCAAGCAGATGCTTCATTCCGGGATTCCCGTGGTCTTAGTTCGTCGATAGGGTACAGCGCGTCGGCGGGTGTGGTCTACCTCTTGGCCTGCGTCTCAGAACCCGGACAGCACCTCGCGGTCGACGTTGGAGACGTATCCCTCCTCGACGGTCGACTCGATGTATGCGACAACGTTGCCAATGGCCTCATCAACGTGGCGGGACGAGTTCGAGACCACCGTCAGACCGAGCGCGGCCTGTTCCCAAGAGTCATTGAAGCCGACCTCGGCTATGGAGACGTTGAACTTGTTCCGTACCCGGTTCATCAGAGAGGCGATCACGCGCCGCTTGCCCTTGAGGCTGCCGTTCTCCGGGAGTTGGAGGATGATCTTGGCCGCGCCGACGTGCATCAGTCCTCCAGGAAGTCTCGGACTACCCTGCCCCAGTTCTCCGTGAAGTCGGACTCGACGTAGTACGCGCGAAGGTACTCGGTCGGGGTGAAGTCCGAGAGATCGTAGATGGGAGAGGGGTTGAACTGCACGACGCCGTCCCCCGCCCTGCACACGTGGATTTCCCTGTCGGAGCTCACGTCCGCGCCGTCGATGAGCTGCAGCACGTCCATGCCGTTCCCGTCGACGCTGGGAATCGCCTTCAGTCGCCACGAGTGATTGGAGGCGGGCATCTCGTCCGGCGTGGCCTCGCGGTGCATGGTCGAGCGAACGCTCATGATCGAAGTTCCGGCCACGTAGGTGTTGGTGTACATCACCCGCTCGGCGAAACCGATCTCGAAGTCGGCCCAGACCTTTGGCGTGCCGTAGATCTCGCGCCCAGCGGGGATGCTCGACTTGGAGTTGAGGAACGCGACGGGCGTGAACCAGCCGTCTTCGCCCTCGTACCGGCAAGTGACGGACAGCACGCTCTCGTCGAACGCCCCGTAGTTCGCGGACCAAGGGACAGTCAGGCCGACCGCCATACATACGGGGTCAATAGGAAGCTCGAAGCACTCCGGCAGCACCCGGTCGATGGCCGACTCCGCCGCTCGGAAGTACACCATCTGCGTCTTGGCGTTCCGGTAGCGCGCGGGGGGCATGGGGAAGTATGGCGAGAACGCGGGCATGGACTTGATCCGGTCGAGTGGTATTGTCATGGGGTGTCCTTAGGACGGTGTCCATGGTTCATAGCATGCTGCGTAGTGCCTGGGGGATTTTTCTTCCATGTGAGGATGGGGGTTGTCTTCGCAGAATGCGGTTGCCGCGGGACACCTGTCGAAGAAGCGACACCGAGGGTGCGGGTCTACCGGAACGGCCACCTCTCCGCTGATTTCGGGAGGGGCGCGATCGTGTTCGGGATCGGGAACCGGCACCGCGGAGAGGAGAGCCTTGGTGTAGGGATGCAGGGGATTGCGGAGCAGTTCCTCCGTATCCGCCATTTCCACTATCTTCCCCATGTACATCACGGCGATCCGATCGCACATGTACCTGGCGACCGCCAGATCGTGGGTGATGTAGAGGTAGGCGACTCCCATGCCCCGGGCAAGCTCCTGCATCAACGACATGATGCCCGTGCGGCTGGACACATCCAGCATGGAGGTCGGTTCGTCCGCGACCACCAAGGACGGGCCGACAATCAGAGCGCGAGCAATGGCGACCCGCTGGCGCTGCCCTCCCGAAAGCTCATGAGGGTATCGGAACAGAAATGTCGTCGCCGGGGTGAGTCCGACCAGAGTGAGAATTTCGGCAACGCGGTCCACCCGGTCCAAGACGTTCCCGATTCTCTGGACCGACAGAGGTTCCGCGATGGTGTCGTAGATCGTCCGCCGGGGATTCATGGATTCGTACGGGTCCTGGAAGATCAGCTGGACGTGACGGCGGAAATCCCTCATTTGCCGTCTCGTCAGAGTGGACGCATCGACACATCCCCGGAGCGTCGCGTCCTCGGTCTTGCCGGGGAAATTGAAGGAAATGCTGCCGCCCGTCGGGTCGAGCAGCTTCAGCAGCAACTTTCCGACGGTGGTCTTGCCGCAGCCCGACTCGCCCACGAGGCCCAGGCTTTCCCCCGGTGCAAGTTGGAATGAGACGCCGTCCACGGCGTGGACAAAGCCGGAGGGCTTTCGGAACAGATTCCCGGCAATGGGGAAGAGCTTGGACAGCCCGTCCACCTCGACCAGGGGGAGGTCGGAATTCTCTATGGCATGACTATTGGGAAGCATCGTTCTCGGTTGAGGGTGACAGGTTCGCGTCCAGGGGGTTCCAGCACGCGGCCCACTGGCTTCCCCTATTTACCCGGGGCGGGGATTCCCGGCGGCACACGTCTGTGGCGTAGGCGCACCGGGGGTGGAATGCGCAGCCGGAGGGCAGGTCGGCCAAGTTGGGAGGCTCGCCGGAGAGGGAGGCAAGGGGCCGCTTCTCGCCGCTGACGCTCGGGAATGACGACATCAAGGCGGCCGTATAAGGATGCAGAGGGGAGCGAAATACGTCGGTCGTATCGCCCAGCTCGACGAGGTTTCCCGCGTACATCACCCCGATCCGGTCCGTCACTTCCGCCACCACGGCTATGTCGTGGGTGATGTAGATGATGCTCATTCGGAGCTCTTCTTGAATGCCCTTGAGTTCCCTCAGGATGCGGTCCTGGACAATCACGTCCAGAGCGGTCGTCGGTTCGTCGGCGATGATGATGTCGGGATCGCAGGACAGGGCCATGGCGATGACCGCTCGCTGGCGCATTCCTCCACTGAATTCGTGGGGGTACCGCTCCATCAACCGGGGATCGAGGCCGACCATCTGGAATAGGCGGGCCACTCGTTCCCGGGCATCGGCAACCGTCGTTTCGACTCCATGTGTTTCGATGGCCTCGACGACTTGCTGCCCGACCTTGTACACCGGGTCGAGTGAGTTCATCGCCGCCTGGAATACCATGGATATCCGACGCCACCGCACTTGCCGGATATCCTCTTCGGACAGGGCCAGAAGGTCCTGGCCGTCGAGGAAGACCTGTCCCCCGACCAGCCGAGCGTTGTCGGGCAGGAGCCTCATCAGGCAGTTGGCGAGGGACGTCTTGCCGCAGCCCGACTCGCCCACCAATCCCAGCGACTGCCCGCGCGCCAGATCGAAGCTCACTTCCTGGATCGCCTTGACCTCGCCCTGCCGCGTCGAGTAGCGCAGCGCGAGATCAACTACCCTCAGGACGGGATCGGTCTGATTTACTGCCATGCGACCCACCTGGAGCGATCAGTCATCTCGACGGCTCAATCTGGGATTTACTACTTCGTCGAGCGCCCGTCCCGCGAGGTAGAACGCGCTGCAAAGGAGCGAAATGGAAGCTCCGGCCGGAATGACCAGCCACCAGTATTTCGTGCCGCCCAGCAGGTATCCCCCGGCATTCGCGGTATGGATCATGATTCCCCAGCTCATCCTCAGGTCGAGCAGGCCGAGGAACGACAGAACCGCCTCCGCGAAGATCGCACTCGTGACGGTGAACATCATGTAGAGCAGGGAAAGAGGCAGCAGGTTCGGGACGATATGCACGAAGATGATTCGGAACTGGCTGCCGCCGGCCACCCGCGCCGCCTCGATATAGGGCTTGACCTTGATGCTCAGCGCCTGGGACTTCAACACTATCGCAGTCCCGCCGAAGCCTCCGAGCACGCCGATCAAGAGGGCGAGGTAGAAGAGATTGAGGTCGAAGAGAGCGCTCAAGACGATGAGCAGGGAGATGCTCGGAAGCGCGATGATGAGGTCCGCGAGCCTCATGAAGAACGCATCGATTAGACCGCCGTAGTAGGCAGCAACGGCGCCGACGGTTGTTGCGATGATCACCGTCACCAGAGCGGCGGTTATCCCCAGGATGAACTCCGATCCCGTGCTTGAAAGGAGCTGGCTGAGGACGTCCCGCCCCAAGGGGTCCGTGCCAAGCGGATGTTTCCAGCTTGGCGGGGCGGGCTGCTCCGTTTCGTCGAAGGCGTACCCCGTGACCGGGTCGTAGGTCTCGGCGTCCCACACGGTCGCCATGAGTATGGGATGGGAAACCGCCATCAGCGCGAAGACGACTATGGTCACCAGCGACACGAGGCCAATGCGGCTCTCCATGAATACCGTCCACCCGCTCTCGAATGAACGCAGCGCGAGCCTCGTCTTGGCCCGCATCAGCCGAAATCTTCCGCGGCCCAAGTCGACCCGGGGCGGTTCCGGGGAAGCGCCGGGCGCTGCGTGACTCGCCGGGGTAGGCAGCTTCATCGGTATCGTATCCTCGGATCGAGATAGACGTAGAGCACGTCCACTATGAGGTGGGCAAGGAGGGATAGCAGGCCGATAAAGACGATTGCCCCCATGACCAGAGGCAGGTCTTCCGTCCGCACCGCTTCGAGAAGGGTCATACCGGTGCCGGGCCAGGAAAAGACGCTCTCCACGATCACGCTTCCGTCTATTGCGAAGATGAGGCTGTAGATGAGGCTCGTGACCACCGGCAGAAGAGCGTTGCGGGCGGCGTGCCGGTCGCGGACCTGCTTTTCCGGCAGTCCCTTGGCGCGAGCCGCCATTACGTAGTCTTCGCGAACGGTCTCCAACATGCTATTGCGTGTCAGCAGCATCGTGCCCGCGAAGGATATGAGAGTGAGCGTGGCAATGGGCAAGACCATGTGCTTGAGGATGTCCGATGCCAGGAAACCGATGCCGGATAGGGACCAGACCAAGGGGATGGCCAATGCTCCCACCATGATGATGGGGACGGCCAGTCGCCTCATCCCTATCCGCTCCGCCCTTCTCAGGGCGAACAGTACCCAGAAGGCGAACGCGATGAAGGCGACGGCGGTAATCAGCATGAGAGTGAACACCGAGTTGGCGGTTACGTCGGAGTCTCTCCAGACCAGCGGGTCCAGGAATTTTCCAACGGGAAACCATCCAAGCTTGAAGGCAAAGATCCAGATCATCATCAGCGCGAATGCCGGGGTGAATACGGTGAACAAGGTTGTTCCTGTGATCGTGGCGGCATACTCCAAGAAACCGCCTCGTCGCCAGGCGATCGCCTTCCCCAGCAGGAACCCGATGTAGAATGACGCCGCGGTTGCCGTGACGAACAGCACGAGCGTCCGGGGCAGTCGTTCCGCCAAGACCTCCATGACCGGGCGCGGGAAATGCCCAAAGGAAACGCCGAAGTCTCCCGTGAGCGTGTTCCTCATGTGAATGAGGTACTGTTGCCAGAGGGGCCTGTCCAGACCGAATGTCTCCCGAAGCTGCTCCCTTGTGTCGGGAGGGAGATCGGGGTTGAGGGCATAGAAGGAGGCATAGTCGCCCGGCTGGGCCTGCACCAGCAAGAAAGTCACCGTGAGTATCAGAAACAGGGTGAGGGCCATTTGCCACGTGCGGCGAACCAGATAGCCGAGCATATGGCCTCTCTCCCGATTTCAGCGCCGGTTTCGGACAGGACTGCGGTGGCTCACTTGAAGTTGACGATGGTCGGCAAACCGGCTGCCTCCTGGAGTCCCCCGAGGGTATCGGTATACGGGAACTCGATACGGTCACTCCGGTATGTCTCGACTATCGGTGTCGTAAAGAGCACGACGTAGGGCAGTTCGTCCGCGAGGAATTCCTGCATTCGGAAGACCTGCTGCCGCGCCTGTTCCAACTCCGTCTCCGCGAGGAGCTCGTCGGCAAGGCGATCGAACTCGGGGTTATTGTATCCACCGGCATTATGTCCTTCCAGGTCGGAGTGTCGGCTGTGGAAGAAGGCTTCGAGATAGTCGGGGAAGAGCGTGAGACCCCAACCCAAAATCCACATGTCGAACTCTTGCCGGTTGAAGACCTTGTCCACTATCAGGTTGAACCCGGTTAGATCGGCCCTGAGCGGTATGCCCATTTCACTCATCCACCTTTCGATCCAAATGGCGAAGGTGGACCGCAGCGGGTCGTATCCCGCGCTGGGAGCTATGAGGCTCATGGATGGAACGGGATCACCGTTCGGCATCTTCAGTCCCTCTCCCCGCTGCTCGATGAACTTGCCGTCTTCGCTCACGCGAGGCTCGGTGTCCCAGGTGAACCCTGCCCCCTTGAGAAGCTCTATGGCTCTCTCTACTCGTTCTCCTCTGGTCATGTCGCGACCAATCATGGGCACTTCGCCGTTGTGCCAGACCTTGTTGCCTTCAGGCACCATGGTGTACACGGGAATCGCCACGCCCTGAAGCACGGTCTCCGTCAGGAACTCTTTGTCGATAAGTGTGGCAACCGCCTGCCGGAAGGCCTTATTGTCCATAGGGGGCTTGCGGACGTTGAAGCCGAGATATCGAACTCCGGAAGAGGGGTTCTCGATGGTAGCCAGCCCGTCCTGTCCCTCCAGCTGCTCCTGCAAGCCCTTGGACAGCCCCAACGGGTTGAGCATGAAGTCGATGTCCCCCTTCTTGAGGGCGAGCACGGTCGCGTCCTGGCTGCCATAGATCGAGTAAATGGCGCTGTCGGCGTGCGGTCCCACCGTGTATTCCAGCGTCTTGTCTTCACCGGGCGCTCCGTAGGCGGAGAACTCGTACACGCCCGGCTTGGACTCGGCATAGGCGCCGTTGGCGTATTGAGTAACTACGCTGTCGGTGAAATAGAAATCGACGTTCCTGTCCTTCTCCGCGAAGGCTCCCTGCTCCCACTTGTCGAAGAGGTACCCTCCGGCGGAGGGCTCGCTATCGGGAACATAGGCGTAGAGCAGCTTTTGCTGCTCGGTAACATCTCCGCCCTGCTTCGCGTCGGCCACCACCGGCTCCCAGTACGCCTTCGAAAATATGGACATGAACGCCAGGCCGAATTGCCATCGCGCCAAGCCGGGCTTCTTCTTGAAGTAGATCTTCAGCTTGTAGGGATCGAGCGCTTCGGCGTGGTCGAAGAATTCGGGGTCCACTATGGAAGGCCAGTTCCCCGTGAGCTGCAATTCGGTCGCGGTGTGAGCCGTGAAGACGAAGTCGTCCGCCGTAACGTCGTTGCCGTCGCTCCACTTCACTCCCTGCTTGAGATCGATTTCCGTGCTCCAAAGGGTTTGGTCTCCCACCGTCTCCTCCCGGAGCGGCGAGGGAAAGTCCGCGGCGAGCGAGGGCACCCAGTCGAATCTCTGGTCCGAGTAGGAGTAGAGCGAGGGTTTGGTGCCCGATAGGACGTACTGGTTCCACATCGTCCCGTCCGGGCCGAGATAGGCCCAATGGTTCGTGGTGGTCAAGTCCGCGGTAATGCCGAGCTGATAAATTCGTTCCTCTTGCGCGGGACTTGCTTCCGCAGGTTTTGCGGATTCTTCAGCCGGCTCTTGAGGCACGGGAGTTGCGGTGGCGCCGGGCTCGGAGGTGTCCGCCGGCCCGGGCGTGGGAGTCACGACGACCTCCCTCACGACGCACCCCAGTTGAAGCACGAGCAGCAATACGACGGCATAGACGGCAAGTCGCTTGGCTTGGTACATGATCACGTTAGCTCCTTTCGGCCAAATCCACGGTTGAGCAAGGCAGGCTCACAACTTGGAGGGCGTCCAATAAGGTTCGTGGTGAGCTTGTCGAACCATAAACGACGCTGCCACCCTTCGGCAAGCTCATGACATGGGATATCAGTACAGAGTTTTGAAGAAGTCCTAGCATTTGTCAAGAGCGAAGCGGGCGGGGAGACGGTTCCGCCCGCCATTGCATTGCGTCGCAACTCGTGGCTGACGACCCGATTTTGTATTGTCTCACCGAAGAAGATAGGCGTACACTACCGGTAACACTTGGAGATGGGAGGTTCATAGATGGCTCAGACTCTAGTAATCGAGAATCTCAGACGGCGCAAACTGCCGATCAACCTCCGGCAAAGCGGCAATAGCGACGCCCGAATGCTGATCTCCACCCGCGTCAGAAAGTCACCCTGGTGGCACTTATCGAAGGCGGCCGGCTGCCGGGCCTATACCGTATACAACCGCATGTACCACCCACGAGCGTACGTCAAGCCCGAGGATGGCGGGTTGATGGCGGAGTACGAGTACCTGACCAAGCACGTCAGCATGTGGGACGTGGCCGTCGAGCGTCAGATCATGATCAAGGGCCCCGACGCCGCCGACATGGTAAACAAGCTGATCACCCGCGACGTGCACACCCTGTTGCCTACGATGCAGGCACGGTACGTCATCCTCTGCAACCAGTACGGCGGCGTCATCAACGACCCTGTCCTGCTTCGAGTGGCCGATGACGAGTTCTGGTTCAGCATCTCCGACTCCGATCTGCTCCTGTGGGCACAGGGAGTCAACTCGTCCGGCGCGTTCAACGTGGACATCCACGAGATCGACGTGTCCCCGGTGCAGATTCAGGGGCCCAAGTCGGCGGCCTTGATGGAAAAGATGTTTGGTCCCCACATCAGGGATATCCCGTACTACCACATAGTTCACGATACACTGAACGGCCATGCCGTTACGATTTCCCGCACGGGTTTCTCTGCCGAAGTCGGGTTTGAGATCTACCTGCACGACGCCATGCTCAATGCCGACGACGTCTGGCCTCACATCCTGGAGCAGGGGGAGGAGTTCAACCTGGGCGTCATCGCCCCCAGCCACATCCGCCGATTGGAGGCCGGTATCCTGTCCTATGGCCAGGACATGGACGTAGAGAACAACCCCTACGAAGTCCGGCTCGGCTGGCAAGTGGACTTGAGCAAGGACGACTTCATCGGGAAACAGGCCCTCGTCAGGATCAAGGAAGAGGGTGTGCAGCAGCGCCTGGTCGGGCTGAGGGTGGGCGGTGAGCCGATCGTCTGGTACAACGAAGATTTCTATCTGGTCAAGGACAACGACACCGGCGACGACGTGGGATACGTGACCAGCGCCTTCTGGTCGCCTGCCCTGGGGTCGAACATAGCGCTGGCGGTCATGCCCCCGTCTCACTGGAGAAGGGGGACGAAAGTGAAGGTCCAGTTGCCAAAGGACGGCATTGTGGATGCCGAGGTGGTGCGGGTGCCATTCGTCGACCCAACCAAGGAGCGTCCCAAGACGGAATTGTGAAATAGCGCGATCTCTGGGTCTCCACACACGGAAGCGCCGTGACACGTCGGGTACGGATTGACCGGTCGAGACCCGCATTGAGGCCTGATGGGGAAGGCGGACATTGCCAAAGATTCAGTTCCCCGGCAAAGCATCCGACTTCCTGAAGATCGGCGTTGCCGCCGCCGCTCGCGGCGACGTGGATGCCGTTCGCACCATTTTCGAAGAGCGACCCGGTTGGCTGACCCGTGTCGGACCGCACGGTCGGACGATGCTGTGGGAGGCGTCGCATCGCGGCAGGCTGGGCGTGGTCGAGTATCTCGTGGAGCGCGGAGCGGACATCGACGCTCGCGGTACACACTACACGCCCTACTTCGTCGAGGTTGGCTCCTACTGCATCGCGCGACACAAGAAGCACGATGATGTGGCCGACTACCTCATGGAGCGGGGAGCCGTCACCGACATCCACACCGCCGCGTACCTCGGCGACCGTGAAGGCGTCGAGTCCATCCTCAGGCAGCGCCCGGAGTCGCTGAACGAAGGCCACCCCCAGCACGTGATGGGCGACATGACGGCGGACGGCCTCGACTTTCACCTCGCTCCCGCGCCGTGGGCGACTCCATTGTGCTACGCGCTAAAGGGCGGCGATGTCGAGACGGCGGCGTACCTCATCGAAAACGGCGCGAGAATCAAAGGCATCGAGGAGGCCCTGTTCAAGGCCGCCGGCAAGGACTTGGAGAAGGTCCGCCTGCTCCTCGAAAACGGAGCCGATCCTCAAAAGCTGCCGCCCGTCTTCCCCGACGAGGGGAAGCTGTTTACGCTCGCGTCGTCCTACGGCGTCCGCCCGCCCGACAAGGAAGCGTTCAGCGCACGGCTCGTCTACCTCTGCCGCGGAGACAGGGGCGGGAACCCCGACGAGGTGAGGCGTCTCCTGCGACTCGGGGCGGATGTGGACTACCGGGACGCCCAGGGCAAGACGGCTCTCCACCGGGCATCGAGGGCAGGGTTTACGGTCACGATGGGTATTTTGCTTGAGCACGGGGCGTCGGTGAACATTGAGGACGCAAAGGGGGAGACGCCGCTTTTCGACGCGATTCGGTCCACTATCAAGAACGCCGACCGGAAGACGGAAGCGATCCGTGTGCTGATGCAGGCGGGGGCCGACCTGCTCCACGCCAACAAGAGAGGCGAGACGGCGCGGGAAGCCGCCGACATTGTTGATATTTCTCGTTAGCTGTTCACACGTCGTCTGATTCCACGGAGGGAACGGTGATGAGCCACTTGTGCGTGTACGGGCTCTTTCCACACAAGCGGTACGCTTGGTAGTTGTACTGAATATGAACCTCGTAGGTGCCTTCTGGAAGGGGCTGGGTTGAGGTGAAGACATAGTCCTGATTGTTGCTAGATATGTCAATTCTGAACAATTCGGCGTCCGGCCCCCCGATTCCAACGCCGGACGTCTGGGCAACATACGCTCTAAACTGCACGATGCCCGGAGCGGCAACGGTTAACTCCGTCACTCTCATAGAGCTCTTTCTGTCAGGATATATCTGTCGTAGGAATCTGTCGTAACGTTGCCGCTTATATTTCTGACGGACACACTCACGGTATTCTTCACTGTCTTTTCGGCTTAGCTCTTCGGTGATTCTCGCCGCAGCCTCTCTTATTTCATCAAGAGAGACTGTGTATTCGAGGCCTTCAACATGCGGAGCGACAGCATGGACCGCATACTTGTCCTCGTTGGGAACTTTCGGCAACCATGTCATATTGCTACGAAAATAGACCTGTCAGGCAGCTGCGAGAGTCACGTCGTATCCCAGCCGATTGAGCCGTCGGACGGTATAGCGCACTATTGCCTGGTGGTTGCGCTCTTCGAAGTATTGCCCACCAAGGTCCCTGTGTCGAGTGCCGTCTCTGAGCATGTGGTAGATGATGACCAGGATCGAGTGAGCCACGGCGATGATCGCACGCTTTTTGCCCCTGCGAGCCGCTATGCGGCGGTATTGGGCCGACAGGTACGTGTCGCGAGTCTTCACAGAGGCCCAAGCTGCCTCCACCAGCGTCGACTTCAGCCACGGATTGGCGCGCCTGGTGCGACCGCCGATCCGTTTGCCCGCGCTCTCGTTATTGCCGGGACACATCCCCGCCCACGATGCCAAGTGCTGCGACGTAGGGAACCGATTCATGTCCGTACCGATCTCCGCCACCACTTGCTCGGCACCTCGACGTCCCATTCCCGGGATCTCGTCGATCCTCTCGATCACCTCCTCAAAAGGGCGCGTCCGTTCCTCCACCTCCTCACTCATCCGCTCGATCTCACGCTCCAAAAAGTCGAGATGTCGCAGATAGCTGTCCAACATCATCCTCTGGTGGGAACCCATCGACCCTTCCAGTGCATCGACCAACAGCAAGCGCTTCTCACGAAGTCGACCCTTGGCCATGGACGCCAACGTCTCGGGATCGTCTTCCCCAGCGATCATAGCCCTCAACATTGCGCGTCCCGAAGCACCCACGACATCAGTTGCCACAGAACTCAACTTGATGTTGCCCCCTTCCAACACCTTCTGAATGCGGTTGACCACCTGCGCACGCTGCCTAATCAACTGTCGGCGATGGCGAGTCAACTCTCGCAACTCCCGCTGAGGACGGTCAGGGACAAAGCTCGGTCGCAACAGTCCATGCCGCAGAAGGTCGGCTATCCACTCGGCGTCCTTCATGTCCGTCTTGCGACCAGGGACCGTCTTGATATGGGCAGCGTTCACCACCCACACCTCGAAATCGTCCTCCAGCAGATTGTACAAAGGCTGCCAGTATACCCCCGTGCTCTCCATCGCCACGTGGGTCACACCTACCTCACCCAGCCAATCCGCCAGGCTCAACACGTCCTTGGTCATCGTCTTGAATCTGCGAGTCCGTTTACCCTCCGGCGTGATGACACACGCCACGACAGTCCGCTTATGGACGTCCAATCCACAACTCCGCTCGTGTACAACTTCCATGCTCAACCCTCCAACAAGACTCCCGATTGGCGGGCAACCTCTCCAAAACTGACATTGCTACACGTGCTCCCAGCCGTCTGGGGCGACAATAGGTGGTGCCTTCAGGTCGCCAGTGTCATATTCCGAACCGGGCTCGCGGCACCATTGACAACCGAACTCGTCACCAAGCGGGGCATACCCATTTTCATTCCAGGTGGTGAGGGTGGCAACCCTCATGAGATATTGCTACGAAAATAGACCTGTCAGGCAGCTGCGAGAGTCACGTCGTATCCCAGCCGATTGAGCCGTCGGACGGTATAGCGCACTATTGCCTGGTGGTTGCGCTCTTCGAAGTATTGCCCACCAAGGTCCCTGTGTCGAGTGCCGTCTCTGAGCATGTGGTAGATGATGACCAGGATCGAGTGAGCCACGGCGATGATCGCACGCTTTTTGCCCCTGCGAGCCGCTATGCGGCGGTATTGGGCCGACAGGTACGTGTCGCGAGTCTTCACAGAGGCCCAAGCTGCCTCCACCAGCGTCGACTTCAGCCACGGATTGGCGCGCCTGGTGCGACCGCCGATCCGTTTGCCCGCGCTCTCGTTATTGCCGGGACACATCCCCGCCCACGATGCCAAGTGCTGCGACGTAGGGAACCGATTCATGTCCGTACCGATCTCCGCCACCACTTGCTCGGCACCTCGACGTCCCATTCCTGGAATCTCGTCGATCCTCTCGATCACCTCCTCAAAAGGGCGCGTCCGTTCCTCCACCTCCTCACTCATCCGCTCGATCTCACGCTCCAAAAAGTCGAGATGTCGCAGATAGCTGTCCAACATCATCCGCTGGTGGGAACCCATCGACCCTTCCAGTGCATCGACCAACAGCAAGCGCTTGTCACGAAGTCGCCCCCTGGCCATGGACGCCAACGTCTCGGGATCGTCTTCCCCAGCGATCATAGCCCTCAACATTGCGCGTCCCGAAGCACCCACGACATCAGTTGCCACAGAACTCAACTTGATGTTGCCCCCTTCCAACACCTTCTGAATGCGGTTGACCACCTGCGCACGCTGCCTAATCAACTGTCGGCGATGGCGAGTCAACTCTCGCAACTCCCGCTGAGGACGGTCAGGGACAAAGCTCGGTCGCAACAGTCCATGCCGCAGAAGGTCGGCTATCCACTCGGCGTCCTTCATGTCCGTCTTGCGACCAGGGACCGTCTTGATATGGGCAGCGTTCACCACCCACACCTCGAAATCGTCCTCCAGCAGATTGTACAAAGGCTGCCAGTATACCCCCGTGCTCTCCATCGCCACGTGGGTCACACCTACCTCACCCAGCCAATCCGCCAGGCTCAACACGTCCTTGGTCATCGTCTTGAATCTGCGAGTCCGTTTACCCTCCGGCGTGATGACACACGCCACGACAGTCCGCTTATGGACGTCCAATCCACAACTCCGCTCGTGTACAACTTCCATGCTCAACCCTCCAACAAGACTCCCGATTGGCGGGCAACCTCTCCAAAACTGACATTGCTACACGTGCTCCCAGCCGTCTGGGGCGACAATAGGTGGTGCCTTCAGGTCGCCAGTGTCATATTCCGAACCGGGCTCGCGGCACCATTGACAACCGAACTCGTCACCAAGCGGGGCATACCCATTTTCATTCCAGGTGGTGAGGGTGGCAACCCTCATGAGATATTCCAAAGGAGTATTGGCTCTGAGAATTTATGCTTAACTAGCCCCCCGTTATCGATCTGTCCAAGATATCCAAGTGAATAAGGCTGCGTCCCCAAGTCTCCGAGAAAGAGGATGGCCTCTCCAGCCCGGTACCAAAGCGTCTTCAGCCCTATGCTGAGAGCCGTAAGCGTCACCTCTCTGTCTTTACGATGCAAGTACGTGCAAGTCGAGCCGACCGACACTTCGGCGGTAAACTCACTGGGGCCGTCTCCGGTCAGCCATTCGAGGACTTCAAGGTCGAACTCGATGGTTCCGGTGTGGCCAAAATCGGCAACGTCAGCCGAAACGACACTAATGTCCTTCAGCCGAACCCGGGCAGCTCCTTTTGCTGCGGCGAACAGTTCGTCCAAGGTCGGAGTATTGGTAAGAGAAAAGATAAAATCTGAATGCATACAACGAACTTCAGTGGCAGGCTCGGGTGTAGGCGTCGCCGATAGAGGAGGCGTTGCCGTCGTCGGCACAGGCGTTTCCCCAAGTTCGACGGCATTATCCCCGCAAGCGAACAGCAAGAGAGACACGGTTGCCAAGATCACACGCATGGCGGATCCTCCGATACGGGAGCAAGCCGGTTCAGCGACGGAAACTCGGAGCACAGACCAAAATACTCAATAACCGCCCTCGATACTCGTATAGTACGATATTGAAACTGCTCGTCAAAGTCTTGACTTGGATAAAGGAGGGTCCTCATCTCTTCCCCGGTAGGACACGACCATAACCTCGCCGCCCGCGCTAGCCTTGCCCTCGGCGATCTGGCCGGAGCGCATCGGAGCGCCGACGCGCTGTGGAAACTCGCTCAGCAGACCCCCGACGTGAAGTCTGGGGACGGGCAGCCTGCCCTCTGGAAAGCGAACTTGCTGAAGGGCATCATCGCCTACGCGGAAGGGGAATGGCGCATTGCCAAGATTCACCTCAGGTACTGCGATGAGAATCTCACCGGGCACCGTAGCGGGTGGGAGCTTCACGCGGCCTGGGCCATCCTGGAGAACGAGGTCGGTCATCGCGCGGAGGCGCGGAGACGGCTGAAGGTCGTCGCGGGTGACGGTGATGATCGCGAAGCCGAGAGGCTTTCAATGTCGGCGTTCATCTCCGCCTCGATTGGGCGTACTACCGAGAACGGCAGGATGCTGGACGCGGCGGAGCGACTGGGACATGAGGTTCTCTCTATTGGCGCGTCCGACCACGCCGAGGCGCGCGCTCGTATCGCGCTGGCCTTCGTGGCCGTGGAACGCGGCGACAGGCAGTCGGCGCGGGAGCAGTACGACGCGCTGCTGCCCTACCGGGGCGTCATGACGAACGGGCATCCTCCCATCACCGACCGGGTGCTGGGACTGCTCGCCCAGACCCTGGGACGTATCGACGACGCGGCGGCGCACTTCGAGGACGCGCTGGACTTCTGCCGTGACCGCTTCCACGGGGAACAGGGCCACGTCTCGTATGAGTACGCCGTCCTGCTATTCGCACGGCGTGGCCCAGGCGACCGGGAACGGGCAATCGAGTTGATGCTCGACGCCTACGAAAAGTGCCATTGGGTATCCCACGACCGCATGAGGCCGCTGCACAAGCGCGTAATGGACTTGAACAGGGCCGAAGGGTGGTCGTACCCGATGCGGGAGTTGCACGTGTCCATAGAGGAAGGACGCTTCGACGAGTACCTTCGCCGGCATCGATTCACGCCGGAGCAGATGAACCTTCGACATATATACGGGAGTTCCGTCATCACATCGGCCGCATCGACGCGCGATCCGGCAACCGGCAAGCGAGGCAGGAACCGGGAGGTATTGCAGGCCCTGATCGACGCCGGAGCGGAGTTCGACATCTTTGGGGCCGTCGCTTGGGGACTGATCGAGCGGATAGAAGAGCTTCTCGATGACGATCCCTCGCTCTTGAACAGCAATCGAGGTTTTAGTTCGCTCATGAACGTCCCGTTTCACTTCGATCAGCTGGAGACGGCGGAGCTTCTGCTGGAGAGGGGCTACAGCCTGCCGATACCCATGGGCGGGAGCGACGAGTGGATTCGCTGGGCCGTTGGGCAGGGCGCTAACGTCAACGGTCCACGGAACGACGGCTGGCCGCTGAACCATCAGGCCGGACACGGCAGGATGAAGGGCGTCGCAACCCTTCTCGAACTGGGCGCCGACCCGAACCCGCAGGACGAGCAGGGCAACACTCCCATGCACCGGCTTGCCCAGCGCGGTACGGGCCGGGAGTTCGCGAGGCTGCTCCTGGAGCACGGAGCCGACCTGTCGATCAAGAACGTGAAGGGCGAGACCCCATTGGATCTGGCGGCGAAGGCCAAGCAGCCGGCCCTGCTGAACTTCCTGCGGGAATACTTGAGAGAGAACCGCAGTTGAGCGGTAGCGTCGCAGGTTGGATTACCCCTGCATAATGTGACATACTCGGTCAGGCTACGGCAAAGGTGGCGGTGCTCTACCTGCGGCATGCTGGGAAGCGAAAGCGAGGTGTGCAGATGACACAAGGCAACGGTTGGATCCAAGCGGCGACGTTGAGTGAGATCGACCCGGGCAGCGCCAAGGCCGTGCAGGCCGGCGGGGGAGGGCGCAGCATTGCCCTGTTCAACGTCGACGGACGCATATTCGCCACCGACAACCAGTGCCCACACATGGGGTATCCCCTCACCAGAGGGGTGGTGCGCAACGGCGTCCTCACCTGCGACTGGCACGGGCGACGCTTCGATCTCGAAAGCGGTGGGTGTTTCAACAATATGTGCGACGACCTTGCCGTATTCCCCGTGGAAGTGCGGGATGAGGAGATATGGATTCGCCTCGGCGACGATGAGTACCACCGCAAGGAGCAGCACATGCGGCTCCTGTGGGAGGGCCTGCTGGAATGCGACCAATGGACGATCGCAAAGGCAATCGCCCTGATGCTCCGGGGAAACGTGCCGGAGAACGAGATCGTCGCTGTGATACTCCAACACTTCGGACGTCACGTCGCAAGCTCGCGCGGCGCCGGCGCGGGCGTGGACCTCGCGCGCATCATCAGCGGCGTCGCCCTGAGCAGGCGCTACGACGGAGCGGACCGGCTCATGGCGCTGTCCACCGCGGCGACCACCGCCGCCGGAGAGTCGGCCAGTCGGCTCGAGGTCGTAACCCTACCGGAACCCGTCGTCTGGGAGCGCATTGCCGACTGGGTGGGCCTGTTCTCCCGCAACGGCCAGTCCGACCGCATCGAGCGGTGCCTGTTCACGGCGCGCCAGAAGGGCGATCAAGACCGCATTCTTCCCCTCCTCTATGAGTGCGCGGCCAAAGCGGGATTCTTCGGGTTCAACGACAACCTCCCGACCCTGGGCTTTCTGGCAGAGGCCGTCGAGTCCTTCGGCTGGGAGCAGACCTCTGAGCTGGTGATGAATCTGGGAGCGAAGACGGTCGGTCAGCGACGTGGCGAGCCGGGGCCGTTCCTCCGGGACGCCCTTCAAAAGATGAACTCGCTGGAAGAGACGATAGATCGCGCCGTCGGCATGGAGCGAACCGTCGACGAGTACGATGAAGATGCCCTTGTCGAGGCCGTGCTCAGCGTCGATATCGACCGTTCCTTCGATGCGCTGGCCGCCGCCCTGCTCACGGGCGTTCGCCTCGAACGACTCATCACCACCTTCGTACTCCTGGCCGCCGACCGCATGGCCCGCACCCCCATAAACGTCGATGCCGGGTGGGAAAACCTGACGCAGGAACTGAGCCTGGCCCGCTCCCTGCGCATGGCGCGGCGGCAGGCTGGAGACCGCGTCGCCATCATGGGCCTGTTCCACGTCGCATGGACGGTGTTCGAGAACCGGTGGCTCAACATTCCCTACCGTCCCCTGAGCGAGACGCCCGAATGTGATGAACAGCAGTACGCCGGCGAGGACGAGGGCCTTGCCGCAATCGGCGACGCAGTCGAGACACTCCAGGTCGGCGAGGTCGGAGACCGCGTATTGGCCTATCTGGCGGCGGGCTATGACGGCGGTCGCCTGCTGCGCGAAGTGGGCCGGCTGGCATTGTGGAACGACACCGGAGTGCAGCTGCTTCCGACTCTGCGGGCGGTCGCAGCCGAGTGGGAGGCAGGCCAGGAGGATGACGCCGCTGCCGGTGCCGGACACCCTTCGCGCCGGCAGCTTCTCGTCGGCCTGACGCGCTACGCAACCGACATCCGCACGAACACGGAGAGCGGCTCCGCCACGACGACGGCGATGCGCTTTGCCGAGGGCCGAACCACCGTCGACGTGTTCGACGCCTGAGGGGGATAACTCATGACCACAACTTCGAACTTCGTCCGCGTCGCCGACCTCACCGAGGTGGAAGAGGGCAAGCCGAAAGCGGTGCGGGTCGAGGGGCAGAGCGTCGCTCTGTTCCGGCACCACGGCGAGGTCTACGCCACGGACAATCAGTGTCCGCACATGGGGTATCCGCTGACGAGAGGCATGGTCCGCGGCGGCGTGCTCACCTGCGACTGGCACGGGTACAGCTACGACCTGGCGGGAGGCGGATGCTTCACCGGCGGTTGCGACGATCTGGCTACTTTCCCGGTGCAGGTCCGTGACGGCGGTATCTTCGTCGACGTCCTGAGCGGCAGCTCGAAACGATCCGACGCCCACTTCCTGCTGTTGCAGGAGGGACTCAACAACGGCGACGACTGGACGCTGTCGAAGGCTATCGCAATCATGCTGGCAAAGGGCATATCGGAACAGGAGACGATGACGCTTATCGTCCGCCACATGGGAACCCACATCGCCACGCACCGCGACGAGTTCGGCGGCAACGACGTCGCCCAGTTCGTGAATGGCCTCAACGTCGCCCGCCGGTACGACCCCGAAGACCGCCTGATTCCCCTGATGATGTCGGCTTCGGCCGCCGCTGGCCGCGCGGGCGACCGTCCTCCCGTCGAGCCGCTCCCACCGCCCACGGACTGGAACAAGCTCGCCGACTTGGTGGGCTATTTCGCCGCCGACACGATGCCGGAGGGCATCGAAAAATGTCTCATCACCGCCCGAAGGCTGGGAGACAATGACGACAACATCTTCCCCCTGCTGCTGGACTGCGCCGTCCGGCCCCAATTCCTCGGACAGCGCGACAATCTCCGCAACCTCACCTACCTCGCCGAGCTTCAGGAGGAGTTCGGATGGGACTTGAGCGAGGAGTTGGTGTGCAATCTCGCCGGGAAGATGCTCGGTCGTCATCGCCCCGTGCCAATGGACGCCCGGCGTGAGGCGATCGACCTCTTCAGCGAAGTCGATCCGATCATTAAGGAGGCAGCGGCGGGGAAGAACGGCACAGGCGATTTCGATGAAAACGCCTTCGCCCATGCCCTGGTGAGCGGGAGAATCACCACGACACTCGATGGGGTCACCAATGCCCTGCGGCAGGGCGCCTCCATCAATCGGATCGCCACGACCATGGTGCTGCTCGCGGCCGACCGCATGGCGCGCACTCCGGTTGGCATGAGTCCGGGATGGTTCGATCTCGCATGGGAACTGTCACTCGCATCCCGGCTGAGGTCGGTGGAGGAAAGAGCCGGATTCGCCACCGCCGCCCGCGCCTGCTACCACGCCGCGTGGCAGTTCTTCAGCAACCGCTGGCTCAACATCGCGCCCAGGGACATCACCCGCCCCGGTCTCCGCGCCACGACGAGCGCGAACGGCGACCCGCGCGGAGAAGACGGCGCGTTGGAGGAGATACTCGAAGCAGTCGAGTCCATCCACGTCCGCACCGTCGGGCGCATGACCCGCGACTACCTGAACGCCGGATACTCGGGCGACCGCCTGCTGGTGGATCTGGGACTGTCTATCCTGAAGCAGGACAATGGACGGTTCCTACTGCACACCCTGCGCACGGTATTCGACGAGTGGCAGCACTGCGAGGGACACCCTGCCCGCAATCAGCTACTCGTCGGCCTCGCCCGGTGGGCAACGGACACGCGCAGGCAGATCGACAGCCAGTCCGCGGCCCAGACCGCCCAACGCTTCGCGCGAGGAGAAACCGCGGTCGATCTGTACGAGTAACGGTAATCCACGACCGCTGGGCGGTGCAGGTAACGTCATCTCGCCCCAACTCGTGCGGTGAATGCGTGAAGGACATCCAACGGACGGCCGCAGACATCTCAAGAGTGGAGATTCGCGCAATGACGGCAAGTTCCACCGATCGACCCAACGTTGACTATGCGCAGAATCAGGCACGACTCCTTAAGAAAGCCGTTGCGGCGGGAGATCCGAAGGCCATTGCCCGCGTCCGGGCCAGCATTGCCCAACGACCCGGCACAACGGACGAAGACCTTGCCGCCCGCGAGCTTACCGGCTGGGAGGCGCAGCGCATCGTCGCCAGGGAGCATGGCTTTGCAGAGTGGTTCGCCCTCGCACGCCACGTCGGAGAGGGTAAGGAGCTCCCACCGGAGGGCACTCTTGCCGCACTGGTCGAGGCGGTGGAGGAGCCTGATCCCTCAACCGTCCTAGCGATACTGTCCGAGTACCCTCACCTGGTCCATGCCCGGTTCTACTCCGAGCACGATACCGGCGACACTCTCTTGCACCGGGCCGATCCGGGACTCAGGCTCCCGAAGACCGACCAAGGCTGGTCGCTCGATGACGGGGCTACCGATGCACACCTCGAGGTTGCCGGCATCCTTATAGACTTCGGGGCGGACGTAAACGCGACGGGAGGTTCCGGCAATACGGCTGGCGAGACTCCAATCGGCGCGGCCGGCTGGGCTGGCAACCTGGGCATGTGCCAACTGCTCTTGGACCGCGGCGCGGACCCAAATCACGTCAGTGACTGGGGGTTCGACGCTCTCGGCACAGTTGCCGACCACAAGAAGACCGACATCTTCAAGGTAATGGTCGACGCGGGAGCGCGGTACGAGCCCCGACACCTGCTTCAATGCGGCATGGTCGATCAACTCGTCGAGGTTTTGGACCGCGAACCCGGGCGGTTGGAAGAACTCATCGACTTGGGCCACTTCGACGGTGAGAACGGCACACTCATCCACGTCGCCGTTGAGGAGGGTCTGGAGGAGATGGTCGCCTTGCTTCTCGATCGTGGCGCTGATGTACAGGCCCTTGACAATCGCGGACGCACGCCTCTTCACCGGGCGCTGAACCCCGGCCACGCCAAGCGTTCCGAGACCGTCATTCGCCTACTCATCGACTACGGGGCCCGGATCGACAGTTGAGTCCGGCTGACTGGTGAGGGGGACGAAAACAGCAACTTGACACCCACATCCCCCACACGTTATCGTTTCACCACGCTCGCGGGGGAGCTGCCAAGTTCGCGAGAAGGGCAGGGCCCACCCCGAAGTTGTCGGTCTTGAAACGAACGACACTCTTTTCTTCGCCTGAGTCACGCGGACACCGGGCAAATCGAGGAAGGAGTGTGTCATGCAATCCAATACCCCCGTGCGCCTCAATATCGAGCAGGCGCGCAATCAGGCCAAGGACCTCCTCAAGGCCCTCAGATCCCGCGACCCAGCTGCCGCGCGGCGTTTTCGGACCACAGTTCCCCAGATCGGCGCGTACTCCGACGAACAGGTCTTCTCCGCGAAACTCGCCCTCCACGACGCCCAGCGCGTCATCGCCATTGAGCACGGCTGCCAAAGCTGGCAGGAGCTCGTTGCTCACGTGCGGCGAAGCATCAGTCCCCCATACTCCGTGGACGATTTGATCGGCTTCTTCGTAGCGGTCAAGGATTGGGACGCCGAAGGAGTCAGCCGCGCCCTCGACGCACAGCCCACGCTCGTCGAGGCGAGACTTCTGGACGACAACTACATGCTGGAGGGTAATGCCTTCCGAGAGGCGATACGGAACGACCCACACCCTGTCTCGCGCAAGACGCGGACGGCGCTGCATCTGGTGTCCACGGGGTTCTTCCGAAACGCCACCCCGGACGTGCTGGAAATAGCCCGCATACTCGTGGAGCGCGGAGCCGACGTCAACAACGTGGGCTGGGACGGGAACAACAATCTGTGCGCGCCGATCACCCTCGCAAGCTGGGAGGGCGGACTCGACATGATGCGCCTGCTGCTGGATGCGGGCGCCGACGTGAGCGGAGAGCACGGAGTCGCCGCGCTCGAAACCGCGGCCCACCATGACAGCGTCGACCGCTACAACCTGCTGGAAGAGTACGGAGCGCCGGTAACCGCGTGGAGTCTCGTCGAGATGGGACTCACCGACCGGATCATCGATCTTGTCGAACGTGATCCCGGTGTTTTGATGCAGCGCCGCGACGACGGGTACTCGCTGCTCCAGACCGCCGCTGCTCGTGGCGACTCAAACCCCGCACTCATGGAATCGGGACGGGAGATCGTCCGGGCCTTGGTGCGACGCGGCGCGGAGATGGACGCATTCACCGCCGCAGGAATGAACGATGTTGACAGCCTTTCGAGGATTCTCGAGAGAGAACCCGTCGCGGCGGACTTTCGGCTGACTAATGGGACCAATCCCGTCTGCTTCGCGGCCTGGAGCCGGAGTCACGAGGCGCTGGAGATGCTCTTGAAGGCGGGGGCAGACCCGAATGTTTCATACGGAAACTCGATGTCACCCCTGAGAAGAGCTGCCTTCTACGACGATACGGAGAGCTGTCGTCTGCTGCTGGAACATGGCGCCGTTCCATCCGACGCAGCCGTGAATGCAGCCGCGTGGCGAAACAGATATCCGGAGTGCGTGAAGGTGCTCTTGGACTACGGTGGGAATCCCAATCCCGCTGGTGATGGGTTCGGCGCGATAAACTGGGCTGCCTGGGCGGCCCAGACCGAGGCGGTGCAGGCCCTCTTGGATCGCGGGGCCGACCCGAATCATCGGGCCACCGAATGGGCGGTCGGAGGGCCGCTCCACTTCGCCGCCTTCGCGGGCAGCAGGGCCCCGGCCGAAAGAGTAACCGAGACTATCGTCGCGCTGCTCGACGCCGGTTCGGACGTCAACCTCGTCGACGATAACGGCAACACCCCGCTGGACGCCGCCATTAGCCGCGAGAACCACGTCGCCGCAGACCTACTCCGCGAGCATGGCGGCAAGACAGGAAGGGAGTTCAAAGGAATCACCATGGACACGACCAACGCACTCAGACATTGGAATAACTGGTACCCCAAGGACCGGGAGACGTTCGACCTCACCTCAGCCGAGGAGCAATTCATCGCGGCCTCGATCGGCACCGAGCGCAGGAATTGGGTTGGCACTCCCGACATCGGACGAATGGAAGCGATTCTGGCCGATGAACTGGACGTGCTCAACCGTATCGGGAGCATTCTGCTTCACCGGCTCTTGCTGAACAGGAGAGGCTGTGGGCCTGCTATCAAGTTCATGATGGACCACGGCATAGCCCTCGATCTGGACCCCACTGAGTACAACAACTTCTTCGACGCCGTGTACATGGGTGCGATGGACGTAGCGGAAACCGTCTTCGAGTCGGGCGCGGCGGACGCGACCGGCGTCTCCGTCCTCAAACCCCATGTCGGCTGGCCCGACAACACGTCCATGCTCTTCTGGGCCGCGACGAGCGGACATGTGGACATGGTCAAGCTCCTGCTTAAGTACGGCGCGGGAATCCACCACGAGCTTCCCATCAAGGGCTGGGGCGAAAAGGGTGCCACTTCCCTTCAGGTGGCCGCCGCGCCCGCCTGGAGGGAGGAGCACCAACCCCAAAAGCACGAGGTCGCCCGCATCCTCATCGAGGACGGGGCCTACTACGATGTTTATACGACCTGCGCTCTCAGCGACACCACCCGCCTGCGGGAGCTTATCGACCAGGACGCCGTGATCGTAGACGCCACCGACGACTACGGCATGACTCCGCTCCACTGGGCCGCCCGCGCAGGCTCCATGCAGTGCGCCGAGATGCTGCTGTCGGGTGGAGCGCTGGTCAACCCCCTCAACAAGGCCCGCCGCACCCCCCTTCAGCTTGCCGCCGAGTCCAACCGGGCGGACATGATACGCCTGCTCGCCAGGCACGATGCCGACCTCAACACCCAAGACAGGAAGGGACGCACACCCCTCCATCGCGCCACCTACGAAGGCAAAGTCGAGGCCGCCGAAGCCCTCCTCGAAGTCGGAGCCGATCCCACCGTCCTCAACAAGAACGGAAAGACCGCATTCGAGATCGCCAGAAAGGACGCAAAATACTTCAAGACGCGGGCATAGTCTGCTCTGCGCTCTCACCGCCCTCTGCGGTAAATCTCCTGGTTACTCTCACGTCGCCTGACAGAAAGGAATCACTATGACCTCGCACAAACCGCTCCCTTCAAATCCCGATCTCAGAGTATTCAGAAACCAAGTCCAGTCCCTCGTGAACAAGCAGGCGTCGCAGGACGACGCGACTCCCATGTCCGTAGCGGACGCCCGCCACGCCGTCGCGCGCGAGTACGGGTTCGACGACTGGGACGCCCTCCGCACAGAGATCGAACCGGCCTCCACTTACACGGCACGCAGCGAAGCCTACGAGGCCGCGTTCCCGCCCGACCACGAGTTCTTCAAGGCCGTCGGCGCGCGCGATCTCGACCGGGTCCGCCAGCTTCTCGATCAGGACCCTTCCCTCGTCAACGCGGACGTGCGAGGCACCGCCTCCATCAGGGGCGACTGGGGATGGGGCTCACCCTGGGGAGACCCGTCCGAAGGTGAAACGGTCCGTGCCGTTCACTTTGCCTCGTATACGCATTCCGACCTCCTCCGCCTGCTGATCGAGTACGGCGCCGACGTCGACGCCTACGGCTACGAGGGCAACCACCAGTGGTCTCCTCCCTTGGTGCTCGCGTGCTGGGAGGGGTCGAGGGAGACCGTTCGCATCCTGCTCGAAGCGGGAGCCAACCCCAACCTGCCCGCCATCCATGGCGGCTCGCCTCTCCACTCCGCCATCAACCACTGGGACCCGTGGAAGATCGACATTCTCCTCCGATACGGCGCGAGGCACGACATCTTCTCCGCGGCGGTCGTCGGCGACCTCGAGGAGGTCAAGCGACAGATGAACGACGGTGACTTTCTCCTCAGCCGGCGGGACATGTACCGGAACCGCACCGCTCTCGAATGGGCCGCCTTCCGCCGCCAGGAAGAGGTCGGCGAGTACCTCATCGAGCAGGGCGCGGAGGTGACCCCACAGGTGCTCATCTGCCTCGGGATACTCGACGAGATCAAGAAATGCGTCGAGGACGATCCGGAGTTCGTCAACCGCCGGATTGGCGCAGAATGGTCCGATCCCCCGCTGCTCTGGGCCGTCCGCTCCGGCCAGATCGAGGTGCTGAAGTACCTGCTCTCCGTCGGCGCGGACCCGAACGGCCGAGGATCATGGGACCAGATGGCCTTGCCGCTCACGGTCGACCTCCCCGTCGAAACCTCGCTACAGGCAGCCAAGATGCTCATCGACGCCGGGGCGGACGTCGAAGTCACTCGCCGGCAGACGGGACGGACGCACCTTGGTGAATTCACCACTAAGGGAAACCTCGAAGTCGCCGATCTGCTCATTCGACATGGAGCGGACGTAAATCGAGTGAATCGGCGCGGGCAGACCCCGCTCCAAGCGTTGATCTATCCCCCGTCCTGGGAAGAACGCTACGGCGACCCTCTCATCGGCATCGAGTTCCTCCTGTCCCACGGCGCGGACGTCAACGCGCTCTCCGACGACGGCAAGACCGCCGTCGACATCGCCATCGACCAGGAAAATGATGCCGTCGCGGCCCATCTGCGAGAACGTGGCGGCCTCCGCGCCAAGGAGTTGCCTAGGGCCTAGACCCTCACCCTGCGGTAGCCGCGAAAGGCCGTTCAGCGGCTTGGGTCGGCAGATCATTTGCGGCAGTCCTTGACTTGTTCCACCTACTGTTTACCTTGCCCCACCATTTCCGGACGCATGTAGTAAGATTCAGACTCCTATCGGCTCTCCGTTTTTCGTTCTAGGCGTATCGTCGTTGGAGGGGCGCCACTTGACCGGCGCGCGATTCAAGAGCGTCCCCCCACAAGTCCCTCATGGACACCGCATAGCATGACCCTCTTCGAGAACAGCGCCAGGCAGCAGCTTGATCGGCACGCGCCGTTGGCGGCCAGGATGCGACCCCGCACGTTCGATGACTTCGTCGGACAGGAGCACATCGTCGGTCCCGATACCGTCCTCCGTCGCAGCATCGAGTCCGACCGCATACCCTCCATGATCCTCTGGGGTCCGCCCGGCACCGGCAAGACGACTCTCGCCAGCCTGATCGCCAACGTCACCGAGAGCCACTTCAGCTCCGTGAGCGCCGTCGGATCGGGAGTGGCGGATCTTCGGGCCATCGTTCGGGAGGCCAAGGACAGGCTCGGCATGGAGCGAAGGCGCACGATCCTGTTCATTGACGAGATTCACCGCTTCAACAAGGCGCAGCAGGACGTGATCCTCCCGCACGTCGAGGACGGGACGGTCATCCTCATCGGCGCCACCACCGAGAACCCGTCCTTTGAGGTCAACTCTCCTCTCCTGTCCAGGTCTCGCGTGTTCGTGCTCAAGGCCCTGACCGCGGAGCAGATCGAGCAGATCATCTTCAAGGCGATCAGCGACGCCGAGACCGGGTTGGCGGAGCTTCGACCCGAGCTCGACGAGGACGCCATGCAGGCCCTAGTGCTCTTCTCCAATGGCGACGTGCGAATCGCCCTGAACACGCTGGAGCTTGCGGTGCAGTCCACGCGGCCCGACGAGAACGGCATTCGCAAGGTCTCGGCCCGGACGGTTGAAGACGCCGCCCAGCGCCGGTCACAGGTCTACGACAAGTCCGGCGATCAGCACTACGACACCATATCCGCCTTCATCAAGTCGTTGCGGGGTTCAGACCCCGATGCCTCGCTCTACTATCTCGCCCGCATGATCGACGCGGGAGAGGACCCGCTGTTCATCGCGCGACGGCTCGTCATCCTCGCGGCTGAGGACGTGGGGATGGCCGACCCGCAGGCCCTGTCCGTCGCAGTCGCGGCGCAGCAGGCCGTCCACTTCATCGGGATGCCCGAAGGCCAGATTCCCCTCGCGGAGGCAACCGTTTACCTGGCCACCGCGCCAAAGAGCAACGCCTCGTACATGGCCCTGAACCGCGCCCTGCAAGACGTCGAAGCGTCACGAAACGACCCCGTCCCCCTCCATCTCCGCAACGCCGTCACCGGCCTGATGAGGGGTCTCGGCTATGGCGAGGGCTACAAGTACGCCCATGACTACGAGGGTAACTTCACGCCCGCGGAAAACCTCCCCGAGAGCGTTCGCGGACACCGCTACTACCGTCCCGGCGCCCAGGGCTACGAGATCGAGGTCCGTGAGAGACTGCGCGAGTGGTGGGGCGGGCGCTCTGATCAAGACGCTGAGAGTCCAGACCGATCACCCGAGGAATAACCGAGCGTCCCAGCCAACTCCGTTCACCCTGAGCAACCTTACACCCCGTTCGGCCTGAGTCTGTCGAAGGCCGCGCGGCACAGTGCCGGGGAATCAGTAACTTGCCCTCAACCATCCACTTTCTATTCTTCTCTGTGTTCTCTGCGCCCTCTGCGGTGAATCTCCCGAGCAGCTACTCGAAAGCCTGTCGACGTCTCGAACTACCCCATCGCCTCCCGGACCGTCGTATCGACCACATCCAGGCTGTGATCGATGTCGTCCGACGACACGTCGTTGTGGGTCACGAGCCGCCAGAGGTTGTTGCCGCGGTCTCCGACCATGACTCCCCGCTCCGCCAGCTTCTCCGGGATGCCGACCGGCAATTCGTCCGTCGTCGTTACGAAGACGAGGTTGGTGTGAACGTCTTCGGGGTCGATCTGGAATCCCGGAATACCCGCAAGGCCGCGCGCCAGCTTCTTCGCGTTGGCGTGGTCGTCGGCAAGTCGCTCGATCATGGACTCCAGCGCGACGATGCCCGGCGCGGCGATGATGCCCGCCTGCCGCATCGCGCCACCGAGCACTTTGCGCACCTTGCGGGCCTTGTCGATGGTCTCGTGATCGCCAACCAGGAGCGACCCTGCCGGACAGCCCAGCCCCTTCGAAAGGCAGAACGTCACCGTGTCGGCTTCCTTGACGAGCTCCGCCGCCGGCGTTTCGAGTGCGACCGCCGCGTTGAAGAGCCGCGCGCCGTCGACGTGCAGGGGGATGTCGTGCCCGTGAGCCACGTCGGCCACCGACGCGATCTCGTCCGGCGTCAGCGCTCGTCCGTTGCAGGCGTTGTGCGTGTTCTCCAGCGCGATGAGCCTCGTGGGTGAGTAGTGCTGGTCTGCCGGATGAATGTTCGCCTCCACCTCGGCGGGATCGAGCGTGCCGTCCGGTTGGTTCGGAATCGGGTTGTAGGCCACCCCGCCCAGCGCCGACGCCCCTCCGGCCTCCGCCCGGTAGATGTGCGACTTATCCCCGATGATGATGTCTTCGCCCCGCTGGCAGAGCGCAAGGATGGGGACGAGATTCCCCATCGTCCCGCTGCTCAGCAGCAGCCCCGCCTCCTTGCCGAGCATGTCCGCCGCCAAGGTCTCCAGCCTGTTGACCGTGGGGTCCTCGCCCACCATGTCGTCGCCGTACTGGGAAGTCGCCATCGCCTCCCTCATTGCCGGTGTAGGCAGGGTCTTCGTATCGCTTCGGAGCTCGACTATTCGCATTGAAGGTTCCTCGGTTGGGTCTACGATGTAGTTGATGCGCGGAGAAGATTCTAGCCGAAGTTTGGTATTGAGTGAAAGAGAGGAGAAAATGAGGTAATGGTTTGGTCTGTATTAGAAGAAGACAGCCAACCCGCGCTTGTCAAACGTCATGGCGTGACCTACCATGGAATTCGGCGATGATGCGCTACTCGGCCATAGGTATCTACAGTACGGGGAAGATTCTCCTCGACGGCGTCATCGCTTCCCCCGGTGATGGCGGTGTGCGAGTTCCGGCCGTCCTGATCTGCCATCCGCATCCCATGTTGGGCGGCGACATGAACAACCCTGTTGTGTCCGCCGTGGAGGTCGAGGCGAACGAGCGCGGCTTGGCGAGTCTCCGCTTCGATTTTCGAGGCGTCGCGCGGAGCGAGGGGGATTTCTCGAACGGCGAGCAGGAGTGGAACGACGTCAAACATGCCTTGAACTTTCTCAAGGGGTTCCCCGGCGTCGACGGTTCGAAGATCGGCATCGTCGGATACTCCTTCGGCGCGTCCGTCGTTCTCCGTGCCGTCTCGAAGCTGAAGCCCGTGAAGGCGTTTGCCCTCGTAGCCCCCCCGCTTGGTTCCGTTGAAACTTCAGGAGCTAAGAAAGACAAGCGAGCAAAGCTCTTCGTGGTTGGACAAAACGACAACGTCGTGCCTTCGCTCCAACTGCAGCGACAGTTGGACGACCTGCGCGGCCCCGTGCAGTTCACCGAGATTCCTGAAGCGGACCATCGGCTGAACGGCCACGAGCAAACGGTCGCCAAGCGGGTCGTCGATTTCATGATAACCACCCTGCTGCCATGACTAAACACTAGGGGGCGGAGACCCCCAATCACTAATTGGAGGAATGATGTCTCAGGACAAAAAATTCAGAGTCGAGCGAGACTCCATGGGCGAGTTCAACGTGCCCGCGGACGCGTACTACGGCGCCCAGACCATGAGGGCGGTGGAGAACTTCCCGATAAGCAATCTCCGCTTTCCACGTTCCTTCATTCGGGCTATCGGCCAGGTCAAGCTCGCGGCGGCCCAGGTCAACTCCGATCTCGGACTGCTCGACAAGGATATTGCCTATACCATCGGCGAGGCTGCTGCCGAGGTCGCGGACGGCAGGCACGACGACCAGTTCGTCGTAGACATCTTCCAGACCGGTTCCGGCACCTCGACGAACATGAACGCGAATGAGGTGATCTCCAACCGGGCGATAGAGATGCTCGGAGGCGAGCGCGGCTCCCGCGATCCGGTGCATCCGAACGACCATGTCAACATCGGGCAGTCGTCGAACGACGTGATCCCCACGTCGATTCACGTCGCGGCATTGAGCGCGATCCACGACGACCTCTTCCCCGCGATGGCGCACCTCGAATCGGCGCTGAAGGACAAGGGCGAGGAGTTCATGCCGGTTGTCAAGACGGGCCGAACGCACCTCCAGGACGCCACGCCCGTCCGCTTGGGCCAGGAGTTCGTCGGATACGCGGGGCAGGTCGAGCGTGGCATCGAGCGGCTCCAGAGCGCCGTCACTCACCTCTCGGAGCTTGCCATAGGCGGCACGGCGGTGGGCACGGGCGTCAACGTCCACCCCGAGTTCGCGGGCAGGGTGTGCGAGATACTCACCAAGCTCATCGCCGTGCCCGTCCGCGAGACGACCAACCACTTCCAGGCTCAAAGCTCCCTCGATGCGATCGTGGAGACGAGCGGCGCGCTCAAGACGATCGCCGTCAGCCTGATGAAGATCGCCAACGACGTGAGGTGGCTCGGCTCGGGACCCCGCGCCGGAATAGGCGAGATCGACTTGCCCGCCGTCCAGCCCGGAAGCTCCATCATGCCCGGCAAGGTCAACCCCGTCATACCGGAGTCGGTGTGCCAAGTAGCCGCACAGGTCATCGGCAACGATACGGCAATCATGGTCGCGGGGCAGTCGGGCAATTTCGAGATAAACGTCATGATGCCGGTCGCCGCGCACAACCTGTTGGAGTCCATCGAGCTTCTGGCGACCTCTTGTCGCAACTTCGCCGACCAGTGCATTTCCGGTCTGAAGGCAACGAGCAAGGGGCCCAACATGGTGCAGAACGGCCTCGCCATCGTGACGACCTTGGTGCCCCACGTCGGCTACGACGCCTCGGCTGCCATCGCCAAGGAGGCCGGAGAGACCGGCGAGTCGATCAAGCAGGTCGCCCTCCGTCGGACCGACCTCTCATCCGAGGAGCTCGACGACATCCTCGACGCCGGGTCGATGACCGAGCCGGGCCTCGGAAGCGGCGTGTCGCTCGGCTAGTGCCCCTATTCTGCCCGCATCGGTAAACGCCCACTGTCTCATTGCCGACAGGCGAGGCCGGTTCTTCTGCTTGCCCCGCATTTGCTAGAATATCCTTACGGTCTGCAACATTTCAGACAACCCATAGGCGAAGTACCTCTCAACTCCGAACAAAGACCGACCGTTCATGCCGCTACCCTTTCTCGTCATTCCCTTGGCAGTCGCCGGCGGCTCGGCGCTGGTACAGGCCGTCGCCAAGCTGAGAAGCCATGCCCGGCTCAACCAGTTGCGCGCCGAGCTGGAGGAACTGGAATCGCGACACCGCGACGATATGCGTCAGCATTACGAACGGCAGGTCGAGCTCAGTCGCGAGCTGGACTTGCCGGAGCCGGAAATGCCGTCGGTGCTGAAGGAACCCCTCAAAGTCTTGGAAGAGCAATGGCAAGAACCCCTGTGGCGTCGACTGCTGAAACGCCGGAACCGCACTCTGGCCGACGGCTCCCCTCACCACTCCCGTGTCGGCATCATCGGCCGCCACGGGGCCAGCTTCGCCGCCGGCGCAGTCTGGAGAGTCTGGTCGGCTTCCATCATGAATTTGGTGCGTCCGATAACCGCCTTCCTCCCCAGGCTCGCCACGATCTTGCCCCGCTTCGCAGCGCTCGGTGGCGCCGGAGGGTCAATCGCAGCCTCCACCGGCCTGCGGTTCGCCTTGGGCGCATTCAACATTGTCGGCATCATCATCGGCCCCCTCCTGGCAGGCTGGGCAATCTTCCAAGAGGTCAAAAACGTCCGCAGAGCTCGCCTCGAGTTGGAGACCACCCGCATCGAGCGCCAAGACGAGTTGTATCGCTACGCCGCCCGCACCCGCCAACTGGAACGCCAACTCGCACAACTTCCCTCTTCCCTAGACCCCGAATTGACATAGCCCTGCCCATCTGATATTCCATACCCCATCGGCAAGGCAAGAGAATCCGCGAGCAAGAGGAGGACTCAATGGCAGGACTAAAGAAAATCGCAGGAGCCTATCTGATCGTTGTCGCCGTACTGGTAGCCGTGTTCTTCATCATCAACTCGGTTCTGGCGGAGTCCTTCGACTTGGACGTGCCGTCCGTGTGGTATGTCCTGGACGTGCTGATGCTCATCGGACTGGTCGTTGCCCTCATCTACAACTTCGCCGCCAAGCGTGAGGCAACGCGGCCTGGCGACGATGAGGCCGTCACCCGCCAGTACCTTGAGGTCAACGTGCTCTTCTACGCCACGGCAGCCATAACCGTCCTGTTCCTCCACAACTGGATTTCGCTCCTGGCCATCGGCGCGGACGCATCCCTCGGCACAAGCGGTGACCTCAATCACCAGACATGGGTGATCTGGGCGGTCGTCGACACGTTCCTGCCGATCACGCTCGGCATTACCGGCTGTCACCTCTGGTGCGCGACCTCCGAGTCCTGATCCGGCACGACCACCTGGTGTCCCGTATCAGAGATTCATCGAATAAATCGGCACGCAAATATCCCCTCTCCCTTGAGGGAGAGGGCTAGGGTGAGGGTGAAGATGTGGGCCCACCTAATGGCCTCTTCTCCTTTGACGGGAAAGGATTGCCCCGCCTATTCTGGCCTATGAGTAGGGGAGACTCGCCATGTCGCTAATCCCAAAAGTGATGAGCACTCAGCACCCGGACAACGCCACGCCGGCCCCCAACGCCGACGAGAAGGGAGTCCTGAAGGGTGAAGGAGAGGTCGCCGAGGCCGTCAGCGTCTTCGCCATGGGATGCGACGAGCAGATGTGGGACTCCGAGGGCAAGGAAGCCGATAATCAGGTCGTCCGCAAGCTGCTCACGAACTACCCGGCCTTCTTTCGACAGGAACGACAGCTTGGTCGCGACATCGCCCTGACGCTGCGCGTGCCGAATCCGCGCATCGAGCGCGACATGCGCAAGTCCATGGTCGAAGCCCTCCAGAGTGTGCCCTCCGCCTGGGATACCGTGCAGGGCTTCTACGGCGACGCGCAAGCCGCTCCCATCCAGGAGGTCATCCTCCCCATGACGACCTCATCCGAGGAGATCGCCCTCGTCGAGGCCTACTATCGAAAGATCATCGTCGGGCAGGAAGACCGGGACTTGCTCGACGGCCAGTCCGTCAAGGACTGGGTCGGGGAGTTCCTCCCGAAGCGCCTACGGGTGATTCCCCTTATCGAGGACATGGAGCACATACTCCATTGCGACCGCATCGTGGAGGAGTACGTTCGGGACAGGGACTTGCCGTACCAGCGAGTGTTCCTCGCGCGGAGCGACCCTGCCCTCAACTACGGCATCGTCGGCGCTGAGTTGATTCTGAAAGTGGGACTGCTGCGCCTCCACAACCTTGAGCAAAAGCTGGGCCTACCCCTCTATCCCATCATCGGGGCCGGGTCGGTGCCCTTTCGCGGTCACCTGACCCCCGTCAACGTCGAACGCGCCTTCACCGAGTATCCCACCGCCCAGACCTTCACCGTCCAGTCGGCGTTCAAGTACGACTACGATCAGGACACCGTCCGCGTCGGCATCTCGAAGATCCACGACCACGAGCGCGGTGAACCCGTCCCCGTTGAGCAGACCCGGGCCGTCGAGATTATCGAAAAGACGACCGCCGAGTATCAGTCACAGGTGCAGCGTCTGGCCGACATCATCAGGAACGTCTCGTCCCACGTGCCGAAACGACGCGAGCGCAAGATGCACGTCGGACTCTTCGGCTATGGACGCTCTCTCGGTGGCGTCGGTGGGGTGACCCTTCCCCGCGCCATCGGCTTCTCGGCCTCCCTCTACTCCATCGGCGTTCCGCCCGAGCTGCTGGGCCTCGCCACCCTCGACGACGACGACCTCGCATTCGTCCGCGAAGTCTACCCCAGTCTGGACGGCGATCTGCGGGCCGCCCTGCAATTCGCCAACGAGCGACACGTCAAGGAGCTGCTCGGCGATCCCTACGTGGACATTATTGGCCGGTATACCGACGAGCTTGACCGGGTCCACGAGGGACTCACCAGCGCAATCTGGGCCAGCCTCAACCGCGACAGCTCAACCGTCGAGATCGACCACTACATCCAGGAGGCCGCCCACCTCCGCCTCTTCCTCGGCTAGCCCCTCAAACTCCCTCCAAGTGACCCGCATCATTGAACCTGAGTATGCTCCACAGGTCCATGTTCGTACGCACCCCGCCGTCCATGTGCCACTTCTCCACGTCGATGCCGAACTCAAAGATCGCCGTGTTGCGAATTCTGAGGGACCACAGCCGGTCCGTGCCCAGAAGCCGGGCGATGACTTGAGTCAATATCCCACCGTGAGAGAAGACCAGCACCCGGTCCGCATTGTCGTGCTCGCGTATAAGGCGTTCCACTACGCGCCCCGCGCGAGCGGTCATCTCGTCGTGGGTCTCCGCCCCTTCCACGATATCGAGGTTTCGAGTCTCGTTGAATTCACGAGCGACTTTCGGAAATCGCTCCTCTATCTCGTCCCACGTGAGCCCGGAGAACGCCCCCACGTCGTGCTCCATCAGGTCGTCCCACGCCTCAATAGGGAGGTCCCAGTTCGACGACCCGATCTGAGCCGTTTCGAGTACCCGGCTGAGCGGACTCGTGTAGATGTGAGTCGGCGAGTACTCCTCCCGCTCCAACCTTGACCGAAGCCGTCCGGCCTGCGACCGCCCGGCCTCCGACAGCGGAAAGTCCGCTCGGCCCTGCCAGCGCCCCTCGGCGTTCGCCGTACTCTCGCCATGTCGTATTAGCATCAAATTCATAGCGCACACAGACCCAGAGTTTACCACACGCCAATAGCCCAATTCCGCTGTGACGTTCCGATCGAGCCGGATTCGGTCTTGTCCTCCAACGCCGATACACACCATGCAGTCCCTAGACCCCAAAGCAATAACGCCATACAATATGCCCCGCACACCATACGCATAGGGGTACGGCATCATATGGAACCAACGAATCCGAGCGCGCTCACGCTCAAGGAACGAATTCACGCAGGCGAGCAGCTGCTCGGCGTAAGCGTCCCTCCTACGACTTCGAAAGGGCGTCTCGAAGACATCATCGCTTCGGGGCCATACGACTTCGTCAGCACGGACAGCCAGCACACCGCCTTCAATGAGGAGACCATCGTCGCGTTCTGCGAGATGGCCGCCGAGATCGGAATCCACGTTCAGTTCCGCATCAAGCACACTCGCCTCACCTACTTGATCGGCAACTACCTCGATCTCGGCCCCACCGGCGTCGAGGTGCCGCAGGTCGAGACGGAGGAAACGGTCGACGAGGCGGTCGGGAACTTCTATTACATACCCGACGGAGTACGCAGCTGGGGCGGACGAACCCGCCTCGGCTTTGCAAAACGCGGCGGAGATCACGTGGCCTACCGCAAGTGGTGGAACTCCACCGGCGTTCTCTGGATTCAGATCGAGTCCCTCCACTCCGTTTCCAACGCCCACATCCTCGCCAAGCCCGGCGTCGACTGCCTCTCGTTCGGCCCGATGGACTTGACGCTGGATATCGAGATCCACCCGAATCACCCGTTCCAAAGTGTTGACGACTGCGTGAAGCACGTCCTCAAACAGCTCGAAGGCACCGGCACGAAGTTGGTACACCGCAACAACACGCCCGACACCCGTCAGAAGTACATCGACATGGGCGTTCCGATCCTGCTTGAACTGGCCCGCTAGAAACACATCAAAGAAGGAAGCGACACACCATGGCACAACTTGGCAGCGGCGAATACACCTATGAGGTCTCCGGCGAGAATTGGGGCGAACTCCCCGATGGTTGGATCTATCGGGAAGCAACGGCGGTCGCCGTAGACAGCGGCGACAACGTCTACGTATTCAACCGGGGCGGGCACCCGGTCATCGTCTTCGACAGCGACGGGAAATATCTAAACTCTTGGGGCGAGGATATCTTCGCTACGCCACACGGGATCACCATCGGTCCCGACGACTCGGTGTACTGCGTTGACACGGGCGACAGCACAATAAGGAAACTCACGACCGATGGGAAGCTGATATTCACACTGGGAGACCCTGGCAATCCTGCGCCTCCCATGAGCGGCAAGCCGTTCAACCGGCCTACGCACGTGGGCGTCGACCCGCGCAACGGGATTCTCTACGTCGCCGACGGATACTCAAACGCGCATGTTCACACCTATGACCCCGACGGCAACTACCTGGGCACGTGGGGCGAGTCCGGCACCGACGTGGGACAGCTCAACATCGTGCATAACATAGACGTCGACAGCGACGGATACGTCTATATCGGCGACCGCGAGAACCATCGCGTGCAGATATTCGACGAGAACGGCAAGTACGAGACGCAATGGGTGAACATGTCGCGGGCCGCCGCGGTCTACATCGACAGGCGCGGAGAGAGCGACGTCGTCTACGTTGGCGAATACTTCGCGGGAATCGCGTCGAATGTGATAGGTACCGATCTCGGACCCCGCGTGTCCATCTATCAGACCGACGGGACGCTCTTGGCGCGAGTCGGACGAGAGAGCTACGGTGATGAGCCCGGCAGGTTCTATTCGCCTCACGGCATCGCGGTGGACTCCAGGGGAGACATCTACGTTGCTGAGGTGTCATACAGCGACTACGGCAGCAAAATGGAGCCGCCACGTGAGCTGCGGTCGATGCAGAAGCTGGTCAAGACCGGAGCTTAACTCACCTGTCTCTTTGGCGAAAGCCGGACTATCCGCGCAATCATCATAATTGGCGTCAGCATGATTCCCTCGGGCGTCGTGAGGTAAAACGTGTCCCTGCCCGACGATAAGGAATTCTCTCTGTCCCGCCTCAGCTTCCGCCGCAAGGCGAATCAGGCGAACCTCCTCATGCTGCTGATTCTCCTGCTGGCAGTCGTCGTCTGCATCGCCGGCGTGTGTTCTTTTACCGGCGTTCAAGATGCGCTCCAAGAAGACTTGAACGAGCTTCGTCAGTCCGGGGACGCGGCCGGGGCATCCGATGTCGACGCGATGGTTGCGACTGAGGACGCGATTTCAACCGGACGCATCATGTTGCTCGCAATCGGCATTCTCAGTGTTCTCGTCGCGGTGCTGTCCATGCTTCGGTTGATAACCATCGGCTTGCGCTCCGTGGCCCTTGAAGTCTGGATACGCCGCATGGGTGCAGGTGACCTCGACTACAAGGTCGAGATGAAGGAGAAAGACGAGATCACCGAGTTGGCAATCGCACTCGAGGAATTGAGACAGCGTTCTAAGAAAGCCTTGCAACTGAACCTCGTTGAAAAGCTGTCGAAAGGACTTCAGGAGAAGAACGAAGAGTTGGAGCGTGTCTTGGCAGAGCTTCGGGAGACGCAGGACCAGGTCGTCATGCGCCAGAAGCTGGTTGAGCTAGGGGAGTTGACTGCCGGGATCGCTCACGAGATCAGAAATCCGTTGAACTTCGTCAGGAACTTCACCCAAGCGTCTGAGGAGTTGCTTGAGGAGCTCAGTGAGGAACTCAATGAGAGTGCCGATGACCTGGACGATGAGAAGAGGAAACTCATCGCCGAAATATCTCAGGACCTGACCGAGAATCTTGAGCGCATCCGCTCACATGGCGACCGCGCCAATCGAATTATTACCAATATGCTCATGATGGGACGCGGCGGCGGCGACATGCAGGTGGTCAACCTTCCCACCTTGCTTGAAGAGAACGCGATGCTCGCCTACCAGAGCGTGCGCGCCGGCGACCTAAACTTTCAGCTTGACATAAGGACCGAGTTCGATTCGAACGTGGGCGACGTGTCACTCGTATCCGAGGATATGGGCCGCGTCGTCATCAACATGGTGACCAACGCTTGTTATGCGACTGCCGAGAAGCGTCGGTCTCTTGAGGGAGGTTCCCAGTCTTACGCGCCAACGATTTGGTTGGTGACTGAGCGCAGGGATGATGTGATTGAGATCCAAATAAGAGACAACGGGACCGGCATCCCTCCCGACGTGATGGAAAAGGTATTCAATCCCTTCTTCACGACCAAGCCGACGGACAAGGGGACCGGACTTGGGTTGAGCCTTTCAAACGACATAGTTCGCCGGCATGGCGGCTCCATTGCAGTCTCCTCCGAACCGGGAGAATACACCGAGATGAAAATCTCGCTTCCGGCTTCTCATGCGGTG
Organism: Dehalococcoidia bacterium; assembly: GCA_963665745.1. GTDB lineage: Bacteria > Chloroflexota > Dehalococcoidia > Lucifugimonadales > VXLM01 > VXLM01. Next base: position 713,593 of record OY762443.1, read on the forward strand.
TCCACACCAGAGGACTCCTGAACCACGGCTACAGTTCGTCCAAGCGGTAGTAGCTGTCCTTGTTGACACCCTCCGTGTCCCCCTCCGGGGACGTGCCCGCGAGAAGCTCGTCGATCCACGTCTTCAGCGTGTCGATGTCGATCTCGCCGACCCATCGCCGGGCCACCGTCCCCTCGCCGTCGACCACGAACGTTACGGGGATGCCGACGACGCCGTAGTCGATAGAGATGCGACCGCCCTGGTCGAGGCCGTTGGGGTAGGTGACTCCGAACTCATCGAGGAACCGTTTCGCCGGCTCGGACGTGTCTTGTATGTTCGCGCCGACGAAGAGGACTTCCTTGTCTCGATAGGCTTGCCACGCCGATTCAAGGTCGCGGGCCTCCGTGCGGCAGGGGGGGCACGTCGATGACCAGAAGTTGATGACCACGACTTTGCCGCGCTGTTCGGAGAGCGTGACCTCGCCGTCACCGAGCAGCTCCATCCGAAAGTCGGGAGCGGGTTGATCGACCCGGGTAATGCCGCTCAGTCCCGTGATGGAAGACCTATTCGACAGACCCCACGCCAAGAGACCTACAAGTCCAACGATGAACAGTATCCCTACGACGAGGATGCCGATACGCAGCGTGATGCTCAAGGTTAGCCTGAGCTGGGCTGGATGCGTTCCGCTTCCGGTATCTCGACAACGTCCACGAGCGCTGCTGTGACCAGAACCCGCTCCGAGTATTCGAACTGCGGCCAGCACGCCACCAGCGTGATGTCATTCTTCCCGGAATCGGACACGGCGAACTCACTCGCGTGAACGACATCCGTTTGGTAAACCTGATAGACGTATCTATCATTGCCCGCGTCCAGATAGATGGTGAACTTGTTGTCTCGCTCTCGCTTGAACCGCGCGGCCAGTTCGGGCAAACGACGGAATATGTTGCCCTCGCCGCTAATGGGGCTTTCGAGGTGACCGAAGTACCATCCTTGTCCCGACGTTCCCGGCTTCGCAGTCGTAGGAATGTGTCCCACGACGTGCTTCGGAGTCTCCCACGCCCGGCTGTCATCCTCCTCGACGACTTCGAGCTCTTCGACAGAGGCTCTCAGGCCGATTTCGGGTATTATCATGCGTGTCGCGTACTTTGTTACAGGGACTGATGGAGACGTGCGCTCAAACTCGGACTCCCGCAACTCGGAGATCATTTCACCACTTGTCTCCGGGTTCCTGTCTTGGTTCGGCAGAATCACGCTGGCCAGCCGGCTAGTGTTCTGAGACGGCTCGATGAGTTCAGCATCTGCTTGTACTTCCGGCTCTTCTTTAGGGACATATCCTGGGCGGAGGGCCTGCAGATATAGCAATTCCTCGATAGCCGTGCCGATCCGCCCGTCCACAGGACCGGCGATCATGCTTATCTGCTCCGCGCTGGGAGTCCATGAAACGGATTTTGTCTCCGTGTAGGCCGAGACATCACGTGGCGCTTCTACGGGTGTTTGGATCGTTTCCGGCTGTCCGGACGAAGTCAGCTTCTCCGTGTTGCCGACTATGGTTTCGAGGTCTACCGTCTCCGTCCGGGTGGCTGCCTTAGATGCAATCGACGTTTCTTCGGTCACACGATGCTCTCGGTTCGAGACGACAGACGCCGCCTCAATCGTGTGGGACTGTCCGACGCCAGGTCGGCTTGCAGTTGAAGACCCGTCGGCGAAGGTAGGTCGTGCTACCTCGTGCACCAGATCGGCACGCCCCGTCTTCGCGAACTGGGCGTATGCGTAGTACCCGCCGGACGCGACCAGCAACAGCGCCCCTACCGCCAGCATCACTGCGCCGGCTACTCTGTATCTGCTAGCTCGCAACGCTGCACCTAATCTTCTCCGCGAGGTCTAGGGACAAGACGCCCCCAATACCGCTCACGGTTCGGAAGGGCTCTCCATACTGTATAGTATACACCCGATTATTCCCTGTCGACCCGAAGGCTCGTTACGCCCGTAAACCCCACGAAGGATTCTCCTCATGTCCGAACCCAAGCGCATCGTATTGAATGACGACGGATGGATCATGTCGCAGATCATGACTCCCGTGACGACGGCCGTCCTAAAGGAGCGGATCGTCGATACCTACGTTGACTCCGGGCTCGATACCCTCTCCTGGTGTATCGGCGATACGGGCCGTCAGCGCTACGAGACACTAGACATTCTCGCGCAACCCGATCATCTTCCACAAGGCCGCGAGAACGATCTGGGGGCCCAAAACCTGCGCCGCCTCATCGACTCCGACGGTGGCCCCGTCACGATCTTCACGAAGCTCTGCCACGACATAGGCATCAAGTTCCTCCCGTCGGTGAGGATGAATTCCCACTACGACCGCTCGGTGGCCGAGGACGTCGGGAGCATCCGGCAGGACCACCCGGAGTACCTGATCGGTCAACCGGATGAGGAATTCATACCGAACACGACCGACTGGGGCATTCGCACGGGCCTCGACTACGCCCGCCCCGAAGTGAGGTCGCACGTCGCCGCGCTGGTCATCGACCTGTTTGAGCGCTTTGATACCGACGGGGTTGAGCTCGACTTCATGCGACACCCCGCCTTCATCCGAGTCGACGAGGCGTACGGCAGCCGACATCTGATAACGGACATGCTCCGCCGGATAAGGGCGCGGATGGACGAGGTCTCTGCCTCCACGGGCCGCGATCTGGAAATCCTTGTCCGTGTGCCGCCGACGCTTGCCGACTCCTCACGCATCGGCCTCGACGTGGAGACGTGGATACGCGAGGGAATCGTCGACACCGTCGCCGCGGGCGGTGGCTTCATTCCACTGCACGCGCCGGTCGAGGAGTTCGTCGAGGCGGCGAAAGACACGGACTGCCGGATACTTGGGGCAATTGAGTCACTGCGACCGGCAACGGAGGAGGAGTCCGTCAATGCCATAGCCTCCCGCATCTACGAGGGCGGGGCGTCGGGTCTGTACCTGTTCAACTTCTGGCACAAGTCCGCCGACTGGAAGCGCGGAGTGCTCAATGTCCTGACCGACCCCAACCAGCTCTCGCGTGCCACGAAACGCTACGAGATGGAGTACATGGAGCGCCTCTCGCCAAACGATCTGCACTCATACGCCTTCCGGTACGCGGTACCGGCGGTACAGCTGCCGGTCGACTTGGGCTTCAACCTGACCGGTCGAGGTCCCGTGCTCTCGCTCACCATTGGCGACGACATCGAGCGGGCCGAGGCCGGCGGAGAGATCGCGTGGTGTACGCTGGAGTTGGGTTTCAGCGACATCACCGCCGAAGACGAACTTGAGGTCTTGGTCAACGGCGTCCCGCTGCCATCCGAGAATGCCACCCGGCGCTTCGGGACGTGGAGCCGGCAGGAGTGGACGAAATTCCCGGAACGACTCGCCGAGGTGGACTATGACGGCGGGGTCATCGAGTACGAGATAGACGGGCCGCCGTTCAGGAAGGGCAAGAACGAGATCGAGGTTCGCACGATCATGCGGACGGTCATGAGGCCCACGAAACTCTCCCTGCGTCACGTGGAACTGCAAATAGAGTACGACGCCTAGCCGACCGTAACCGTCCTTCCGGTCTCCGAGGACTCGATGGCTGCCTCGATAACGTCTAGCACGTGTACCATGGCCTCTATCGGCGCGAGGGCAGGTGCGCCCTCACGCGAAGCATGGAGGAACTGTCGGACGAACTCCTCGCCCGCGACTCCGCCGTAGGCAGGGGAGCTGGGGAGCGTGAAGCTGTAGTCGCGGACACCGCCCGACGCCCATCCGTCGGCGATGCTGTTCAGGCTGTAGCCGCCCCGTTCCGAGAGGGGAATGCGGACGTATCCCTCCGTCCCCCTCAGGGCCATGAATGCGTCATACCTCGCCCCGGAGTACCCCGAGGCGCTCCCCACCAGGTGGTATCCCGCGTGAACCGTCCCCAGCGCCCCACTCCTGAACCTCACCGCGAGACACGCCGTGTCTTCAACGTCGATGGGAAACGGGTTCTTCGTGTCCACCATCGCCGACACCGATTCCACTTGATCGTTCAGCAAGTAGCACAGTGCGTCGATGTGGTGACACCCCAGCCACGACAGGATGCCGCTGCCCGCCTTCGACTTGTCGAACAGCCAGAAGTTCGGATCCCTGTACCGCACCTGCGAGGTCACCTGTCGCGCCTCGACGGCCATGACCTCTCCCAGCGCTCCTCCGTTCACGGCCCGCCTCACGTCGAGGATGACGGGATCGTTCCGAAACGTGAGCATTGTTCCCATCGTCAGCCCTTTGCCGGCGGCGGCATCGGCGATTCCCCGCAGCCGTTCCGCCGTAAGTGCTCCGGGCTTCTCGAACAGCGCGCCCTTGCCTGCATCGACCGCCGCGTCGAGCGCCGACGGACACTCGTCATTCCGTACCGACACCAAGAGCGCGTCCACGTCATTCTTCAGCATCTCTTCCAGTCGCTCGGTCTCCGAGGCGATCTTCGTGGACGCCTCCCTGATGCCGTCCCTGTCCCCACCTCCCAGATGGCAGACGTGGACGGCTTCGACCTCGGGCAGAACCTCCAGGGTCCGCATGTGCATCAGCGAGTGGGGATTTTCCGTAGTGACAAAGCCGACAGAGAACCGATCCACGGGCGAAACCTCCTATCCTCCCAACGCCGTCCGCAGACTCTCCGCAACGATCTCCGGCTCTCCATCCGTCAGATTGTGAGCGACGAGCACGATGGTGTCGTCTCCGGATGCGTCGGCCCGGATGCGTGGAGTCATTCCGCCCAGGGCCTTTATTACCCCGGCTGCGTCCTTGCCGAGGGCCTTCGTGTCCAGCGTTACGTTCAAGGCCAGGGCCATGTAGTTGTCGGAGGCCGCAATCGACGTGGCCGCGACCGGATCGAGGCCGCTCACGGCGTCTTCGATGATTCCGAGCTTGCCGCCGGCGATAAGCAGGCGCTCCTCGTGGTCCATGGCGAACCATTCGCTCACGGCGGTAACCACCCCCACGATCTCCTGCCGGTCCATCTTCATCGCCCGTCCGAACGGTTTGCCGGGAGAGATGAAGCCATGCCCGACGGCGGTATCGACCAGGTCCTTCCGGCCGCACAGGAACCCGGTCGAGTGGGGCGCGCCCATGTACTTGCCGCCGAAGCACGCAAGGTCGGCCTTCTGTGCGTTTTCGAGGAAGTAGTCGATCGGATAGATCTGCGCCGCGCAGTCGGCCAGAATCGGCAGGCCGTGATCGTGGGCGAGCTTGGTCGCGTCGTCATAGCTTACGACCGAGTCCGTGTTGTTCCTCGTTACGAGGTAGACGATGCCCGCCGTCGACGGCCCGATTGCGGCCTCCATCTCCTCGATGGTGCATCCGTTCTCGTCGCCGACCTTTATGAGCTTGCCTCCCGGCACGCTGTACGCCCGGTCGTAGCCGTAGGACTGTGCTTCCTGGAAGACGAACTCGTTCTTCAGTCCGGTCGTGTCGGGAATCTGCGACATCTTGTCGGGGTCGCTTCCGGTCATCAGCGCGGCGGTACTCAGCACAAGCGCGGAGAAGCACCCGGATGTCGGGTAGGCCGCCTCGACGTCGAGCGCCTCGGCGATCAGCTCACCGGACTTCTCCAGCAGTTCCGCCATCTCGACCCAGTAGCCGTTGGCCTCGTCCATTGCGCGCTGCACCGCGGGCGACGGCGTGGAGCCACCCCAAAGCGTCGTGTTGCCGCTTGCGTTGATGACCGGGCGCGCGCCCAGCCGCGTGTAGATGTCCGTCATGTCATGCCTTCCGAAGAGATTCCCCCGCACCGACCATACGGGTACCTGTCCGAACGCCCTACCTTACACCATTTCACTCCGACTCTGCCGCATACCATTCCCGTGTAGGCGGGAATCCAGCACCCAGCGCCCTACCGTAGCGCAGCGCGCAGGCGTTCCGCAATGACCTCCGGCTGGCCCTCGTGAAGCGTGTGGAGGGCGATGCGTATTGAAGTGTCCTGGTGTCCCACGAGTATGCTCGGTCTCCCGGAAGCCAGTTCGTCCGCAACGGCGTGTCCCGACACGGAAATCACGTCCGGGTCGAACTCGACGGTCAGGGCTGCCGACGCATGACTCTCGATGCGCTCAACATCCGTCGAGACACCCGCAATGTCGTCAAAGGCCCTTTGGATCACCTGCGCCATGGAGAGAAGTCCGAGTATCCGGTCTTCGTGGTCCATCGTCAGCCACTCTTCCAGTGCAACGACCATGCCGACGATCTCCTGGCGGTCGACCTTCATCGAGCGTCCGAAGGATCGAGGCCGGTCGCCCGACTGCGAGGCGACGAAGCCCTGCCGGGAAGCGTCATGCACCGGATCTGCCCGTCCGCAGAGGAACCCGGTCGAGCTTGGCGCTCCGAAGTACTTGCCGCCGAAGCACACCAGATCGGCCGCGCCTGATATCCACCGCATCCGGTCGATGGGGTACGCCTGGTAGGCGGCATCGACTATCACGGGGATGTTGTGTCTGCGTCCGATCTCCATAGCTCCGGGGATCGAGACGGTTGAAGGGTCTTCAGTTCCGCGCGTCTTGTCGACGTACCCGATACCGGCCGTATCCGGCGTTATGGCGTCCTCCATCTCCTCAGCAGTGCAACCCTCCTCGTCTCCGACCACAACGAGCGTGCCGCCGGGAACGACGTAGCACCGGTCGTAGAAGTACCGCTGCTTGCGCTGGAAGATGAACTCGTGCTTCATCCCCGTCGTGTCGGGTAGCCTGCCCAGGTCTTCCTTCTCCGGGCCCGCCATGACCCCTGCGGCTGCATGGAGAATGGCCGAGGCGCATCCCGACGTGATGAACGCCGCTTCCACGCCCAGCAGCTCCGCGACGCGCTCGCCCGTCCGGTCCATAAGCTCGGGCATGGAGCAGTAGTAGTAGTCGGCCTCGTCCATGGCCTGCTTGGCTTTAGCAGTCGGCGTCGAGCCTCCGAGGAAAGTCTTATTCCCAATCCCGTTGATCACGGGCGTGACGCCGAGCCGGCTGTATACGTCGGTCATGGTTTTCCTCTCCGGGGACTTATTCGAAGGCCGATCCGTCCCAGTCGACCCACTCGCGGATCCCGCTCGCGTCGACCAGACGCCTGTATGCCTCAACATGGTCTTGGGAGTACCCCACTTGGGCGGGGAAGTGTGGGCCTGTGTCGAGGCCAAGGACGCGGAGACGCAGCCGCGCGTCGGGGCCCTCGCCCATACCCGTCCCCGAAAGCTCACCCGGTCTGACGGCGTTGATCTGCGGATCGACCTGCATGGCGAGCTCGATCCGGTCGAACTCGTCCCAACGCTCTTCTTGGACAAGCTGCCAGCGGTGCAGGGAGAGTCGCGGGGCGACGTTGACCATGAAGTCGGTAAATCCTCGCGCGCCCAGTTTGTACCCGATGGACATCACGCTGCCGTTGCTGATGAAGCTTATCCGCTCCCCGAAGAGGCGGATCATGCTCATGTAGTGCTGGGCCGTCGGTGACGACCACTTTATGCCCGCAAAGTTCTCGATCTCCGCGAGGCGTTCGATCAGCGATTGCGAGAAGCTGTACCCGCCCGGCATGGCCCATGGTGTGTTGTATGCCATGATGCCGATGTCCGCCCTCTCGCCGATGTAGTCGTAGTGAGCGAATATCTCGTCCTCGGTGGGCTGCAAGTAGCGCGGCGGGGCGCACTGGATGTAGTCCATCCCAAGCTCGGCGGCATACCGCGCCTTTCGCGCGGCCCTCCGTGCGCTCAACTCGAACACGCCGATACCCGTAGGTGCCCTCCCGTCGACGGCCTCCACCAGCGTATTCGCCATCGCCTCCCATTCGTCATCATCGAGGAAGTACCCCTCTCCCAGTCCGCCCGCGATGAAGATGATCGCGTTCCCCTCGCCGATGCCCTGGTCTATGAGCCAGTTGACATGGGCCTTCGACCGGTCGAGTTGCAGGTTGTACTCATCGTCATTGAACGTCGGCAGCGATACTGCTATGCCCGCCAGCTTTTCCCTTCGCGTCTCTCTATCCATTCAGTCCTTCCGTTCCTAAATATATCAATTCGCCTTACCTACTCCTAAAACAACACCACACGCCACCCCATCCCTCACTCCCGCGAAGGGAGACCTTGCACAACTTCCGTCATTCCCAACCCCCATCCGTCATTCCCGCGAAGGAACGTCACCCCGTACCACGATACGGGGCGGGAATCCAGCACCCAGCACCTAGCCCCCAGCGCCCTCCGGCGCGGTGCGCTTCCCCCCGTGCACGCTCGGCTCCGAGCACCACCCCAGCCTGAGCATGTCGAGCGGCTCCAATATGCTCGTCGGCAGGCCGAGCACGTCTATCAGAACGCGGTAGTCCAACTCCTGGCGTGAGTTGTCGTGATACGCCTCGTTCGCCGGCAGGAACTGGACGTCTCGCATGTCCTCGAAGATCGCCTCGGCGGCCGCAAGCTGGGCCGGAGTGAGCTTCGTCACGTCGAGCGTCGGCATCGTGCGGATGACCGTTATCGGCATCCTGCCCCTGCCGGCCTGCTGCCGGCTGGAGTGCCACCAGTAGCAGAGCAGTCCCAAGGTCGTGTTGCCCCACAGCGTGTAGGCGATCTCATGTGCGCGGTCGGCGAACTTCACGTTCTTCCAGGCGGTACCGCCGATCGTCTGCGTCTCGGTGAACGCCACCCCCAGAGGCTGCGAGTTGAACCGGAAGTCGGCGTTATGGTGCGCGTGGCTCCGCGTGTTCCAAATCTCCCCGGAGCGTCTCTCTCTGCCCCGCTTCACTCTTCCCTCGCTGTCCGGTTCGACCACCATGCGCTTCTCACGCTCGGCATCATGGCTCCACAGCATCGGGTAAATAGGAGCGATCCTTGTTAGCTTGATGCGGTCGAAGGCCGTTTGGCTTCCACTGCCAACTATGTTGTTGTGGTTTATCCCAACTTGGCACACCTGTTGAAGAGTAGCCATCGGTATATGTAGCGTGTCCTGGTCTCGCATCTGTGGAAGCCAGACTCTCCCCTGCACAAGTTGGTAGGCGGTTTGGACCGCGATGGAGTCCGCGATTCCAACGGCGGACCAGGGTGTATCTCCACGTAGAGGAGCATTAACTACTTCCCCTATCCGCTCCTCGCCGACGAAGAGGGAACTTCCACCGAACGGCCCGTCTTCCAGAGTTCTGAGAGGGGACTCGTGCAGAAGCGCGCTTATCGCCCGAGCGACTTCCGTAGCCTCCATTTCGTTGCGCGGTCGCCGTCGCAGGGATACGAACGTCCCCCTACCGGATGGAGCACTGGACGACTCACGACACACGATCAGGGCTTCCGCCATACCCGTATCGGCGGAGAAGGACTGATCGTCCTGATTTGACGTCGCGATGGTCAGGACGGTGACGTCGCGGTAGTTACGCGCTATCAATTGCCGTACTTTCAACCAACTCGAGCCCTGCAATGCGGTCATCGGAAGGACAAGCGCGATTGTTCCTTCGCTCTTGACCATGCGGTCGGCAACGGCAACGAACCAAGATGCCAGTCCCGCGTAACCGTGAGCGCAAGTGCCTTTGGCATACTCTCTCGCCAGGTTGAACATCTTCTCCTGAGTATCCCAATCCGTTTCGAGTCCATGAAACTGCTTTTTGTTGTAGCCTTCCGGGTTTCCGGGTGTATAGTCGGAACCTCCGCTCGTAAACGGCGGGTTCATAATCACGAGGTCCTGGCTCGCCGGAGGCATGTCCACGCTGAGCTCGGAGTGTGATTCGCCCGTGCCGGTAACGGCGGTGCCGGCGTGTAGAGGGATGAGCGGCTTGACCTCACCGTTGCCGGCGAGCAGGTCGAGCGAACCGAGTGATACGCCGCCTTGCTCGGTCTTGCCGTATTGCGCGACGATCGTCCGCGAGCCGTCGTATCCCTGCGTGGGATGGGTCGACGAGAGCATGGACGCCGTGAGATGCACCGCTGAGGGAAGCACGTCGCACGCGGTGAGGGAGTTTTCCATCATGTGCGCGTGAAGTGGCTCGGGGTCGCCCCCTGCGAGCCAGTGAAGCCGGTTCACGCGCCGGTAAGCCGCGTGGATGAGCGTTCCCGTCCCGCAGGCGTAGTCGGCAATGCGAAAGTCCTTGACCCGCTCAGGGTCCTCCCAGCCTCCGTCGTCGGGTATCGCGAGATGCGCCAGAAGCGTCGCCGACTCAGGCCTTGTGTAGAAGGTGGCGAGGAACTTGCGGTCGGCAATGAGCCTCTGGAACACCGTCCCCGCAAGATCGTGGGACTGCGAAACTCCCAGCGTGACGAGCCGGTCTGCCGTTTCTTTCATCACCCAGAGCGCTTTGGCCGCCAAGTCCGGCGGGTTGACACAGCGGAGCAGATCGCTTGCGATGTTGAAGATCGACCAGTAGTTGACTTTGAGAATCTTGCTCCACTCGTACAGCACGTGGGACCGAAGCAGGAGGCCGTCGTCGGTTATGTCGTCGATGCTCTTTACGCCATGCTGCCCTGCCATGTTCTGGTGGAAGACCAGCGCGTTGATGATTATCGTCGCGGCCATGCGCACCGTCTGCACGCTGTAAGGCTGTTTCAGAAGTGCGGTTATGGCGGGTTGCGTGCTTTCCCTGAGCGTGGCGGCCTGCCGCAAAATGGCCGCCGCGTCATTGACGCCCACCTCGAGGGCTGCGACCGCTCTCTGAACGGCGTCCTCCGGCGTTGCGGCGTTCATTGCAAACGACGCGAGGTCTCTGATGTTCCCCGATATGAACCCGGACTTGGGGAAGCGACTTGCGTCCGCCGCGCTCGGCCCCGAGAACAAGGCGTACTCCAGCGTAATGTCTCTCGATAGCATGGCGTCTACGTCATCGGCCCCCACGCAATCGTGCAAATCGACCGGCGACCGTAAGGCTATGGCCGCTTCGACCCGTCCGGATCCGCGCACGACGTCGGAGTCGAGGTGTTCGCCCAGCCGCAACAGCGCGTCCGCTTCCACGGTGGCAGCGGGGGCGTATTCGTTTTCGATCACGACCGGGTGCGCCCGATTCTGGACGATGAGGATGTCCGGCTGCCTTTGGCTGCCCAGGAACGCGCCCTTGTTCTCGCCGAGCGCGGTCCAGCGGGGAGTCATGCGGTCAAGCAGCGTGGCTATGCGCCCGTTGAGTTGAGGTTCAAGAATAGGCATGGGGGAGTGTTGTCAGATATTCGTAGCGAAGCAACCTTACAGGATGGACTGCTTTGCAAGTTTGCCGAGAGGCTATGACAGACGGTGTTTACCATACCACATCACCCCCTCACGATATCATCAAGTCCCCCCCGTTGATGTCCAGCGACGCCCCCGTGATGTACGCCGCCCGGTCCGACGCCAGAAACGCCACCAACTCTGCGACCTCCCACGGCTCGCAGATGCGTGAGATGGGAAAGCCCTTGAGGTAGGCATCGAGGCGCTCCGGAGTGACGTTCTCCTGCACCATCTCGGTGTTGACCAGGCCCGGGCAGACGGCATTGACTGTTATGCCAAACGGAGCAAACTCCTTGGCCGCAGCGCGAGTGAGACCGAGAATGCCCGCCTTCGCAGCCGTGTAGTGCGGGCCGCCGAGCGTGCTGACCGCCTTGCCCGCCGTGGACGAGAAGTTGACGATCCGTCCCCAGCCCCCTTGCTTCATGTAAGGGAGCACGGCCCGGCTGAACAGATAAGTCCCCTTCATGTTGACGTCGATGACGAGGTCCCACTCGTCCTCCTCCATGTCGGCGAGGGTGGTCGAGAACAGGATGCCCGCGTTGTTGACCAGGATGTCGATCGACCCGTACCTGTCCGCGGCGGTCCTCACCACCCTGTCCACGTCCGCCTTGACCGTCACGTCGCCGGGCGCGGCCAGCGCTCCATCGCCGAGCGCGTCGGCGGCCCTTGCGGCAGCGTCGGCGTTCTTGTCATTCACGACGACGCTCGCCCCGGCTTCAACGAAATGCTGCGCCACCGCGCGCCCCATGCCCTGTCCGCCTCCTGTCACGATGGCGACCTTGCCCGAGAATTCTTCGTTTACGCGCATCGTCCTTGACTCCATGACCTTACTCTCCGTCTGATGTGACCCCGAGGTTCTCTCGTGAGCGACCCCGGTTTTCGAGTCGGAGCATATAAACGCGCACCAACGGTGTCAACACAGGCTCTACCGATGCCGACGAATCCTAGTCAACGCGTCCATCCTCTGCTACACTTCCACGCGCTCCCAATTCCATGTCGCTAGGGGGAAGTGTGGCGCTCACTTCCGAAGAAGTACGGCATATCGCCCTGCTTGCCCGTGTGGGCATGACCGACGATGAGATCGAGGTCATGCGCGAGCAACTGTCGGGAATTCTGGAGCATTTCCAGGTGCTTCAACAGGTGGACACCGAGGGCGTGGAGCCGACTGCCCACTCGGTCGAAACCCACGCCGTTTTGCGCGATGATGAACCGCGGGACAGCGTGCCGATGGATGACGCGCTGGCAAACGCGCCGCACCGCGACGGCGACTTCGTTCGCGTCCGAGCGGTCCTCGATTAGTCCATGACTCGCGTCGATCTCAAAGGCCTGACGGCACGCGGCGCGCGTGAGCTGCTCGACGGCGGTGACGTCTCGTCCGTCGAGTTGACGCAGGCATTCCTCGACCGCATCGACGAGATTGAGCCGTTGGTCAAGTCTTTCGTCACCGTGACGCCGGAGCTTGCGCTGGAACAAGCACGCGCGGCGGACGAACGCATCGCCTCAGGCAACGCTTCTCCGCTCACGGGAATTCCGATGCAGCTCAAGGACAACATGGCCACTAAAGGGGTGGCTACGACGTGTTCTTCACGGATGCTCGAAGGCTTCATCCCGCCCTACGACGCAGCCGTTGCCACCAAGTTGTACGCGCAGGATGCCGTTCTCGTGGGGAAGGGAAACCTCGACGAGTTTGCCATGGGGTCGTCGACCGAGAACTCCGCGTTCTTTCCAACACGAAACCCCTGGGATACGGACCGTGTGCCGGGCGGAAGCAGCGGCGGCCCGGCGGCGGCGGTCGCGGCGGGCCAGTGCGTCTATTCCCTCGGCTCCGATACGGGCGGGAGCATCCGCCAGCCCGCGGCCCTGTGCGGCGTAGTCGGCCTGAAGCCGACCTACGGTCTCGTGAGCAGGTACGGTCTCGTGGCGTTCGCCAGTTCCCTTGACCAGATCGGCCCGATCACCAAGGACGTGTCCGACGCCGCGCTCGTCCTCAATGCCATCGCGGGGCACGACTCACGCGACTCGACATCCATCAGCCGGGATGTGCCCGACTACACCAAGGCCCTGACCGGCGACATCGAGGGACTCCGCGTCGGAGTGCCGAAGGAGTACTTTGTCGAGGGTATGGAGCCGGGCGTTGAAGATGCAATCCGCCGGGCCATCGATGCGCTCGCCGACCTCGGCGCGGTCATATCGGAAACGTCTCTACCTAGCACGCCTTACGCGATGGCCGTCTACTACATCGTCGCCCCATCCGAGGCATCCGCGAACCTCGCGCGGTACGACGGCGTGAAGTACGGGTACTCGACCGACACCCCGGGCGGCATGTGGGACTCTCTCGAAGACACGCGACGGGAGGGGTTCGGTCCCGAGGTCAAGCGACGCATTATGATCGGGACGTATGCCCTCTCGGCAGGATACTACGACGCTTGGTACAAGAAGGCGCTTCAAGTACGCACGCTCATTCGCCAAGAGTTCGCTCAGGTCTTCCAAGAGTTCGACGTTCTGGTGTCGCCCACCTCTCCGTCGGTCGCCTTTCCGCTGGGCGATAAGACGGCGGACCCGTACCTGATGTACCTCAACGACGTGTTCACGCAGCCGGCGAACATCGCGGGCATTCCCGCAATCTCAGTCCCCGCGGGCATCAGCGACGGTCTCCCCGTCGGTCTCCAGTTCATGGCCTCTCACTTGCAGGAAGCGAAGCTCCTCCGCGCCGCCCACGCCTACGAGCAGGCCACCCACTGGCACACGCTCCAGCCCGATCTCTGACGCCCACACCGCCATCCCCGCGCGATTCACCGCAGAGGGCGCAGAGTGAGGATGGACTCCCACTTACGGAGACCTTTGCATAACTAAGGGAACAGTCCTTGGGAGTGGCCCCGGCACAAAAATAAGGCTTGCGGTACCGCACCCAAAGCCTTTCAGATCTGGTTTTCTACCCTCTGGTGCGGCGACTTACCCCCGGATCAGACCTCCATTCCGACTCATGCTGGGCAACTGGCCCAATTGGTCGACTTCCTCATGTTGTAGCCATCAACTTGAACCACATCTCCACGCCGTTCCGTCCCAGACCGCGATAGCGAACACGACTGTACCCGTAGCTGCGTTTCAGCGTACCAAACACCTTCTCCACCGTTGTCCGACGACGCGCTATCAGTTTGTTCGGACGCTTTTGCCAATGCGGTAACTCCCGTTTATGCTTGTGAGATCGATGCATGATCCGGTCCTTTATACCCAAACACTTCAGCCACTCACGCCTCTGTTTGGACTCATACGCTCGGTCACCGTACACCGCCCGCTCATCTCTGCTTACCAACTCATCCGCCACCTCGCTCTCATACACCTTTGCGGCGGTAAACACCGCCTTGCACACCAAGTCCGTACCAGCATCCACTCCCAAATGCACCTTGTAACCGAAGTGTGACCGTCTCCCGTACCGGGTATATGTCCAGTCCGCATCGGGGTCTACAGAACTCTTCGCCCCTCGGCCTGCCGAGGCCGGCGGACGACGCACCTGAGCCTCTACCAGCGTGGCGTCCATCAACGTCCCTTCCTTCAAGAACAGTCCTCGCCTATCCAGTTGGGACTCCAACTCCTTGAACAGTTCCTCGCTCAATCCTCGTTTGTCCAACTCCGTCCGAAAGCGGCTGAGCGTCGAATGGTCTGGTGTATCGTCCTCAAGCCTCAGCCCCACGAAGCGGCGGAAGGATATTCGGTCGCAGAGCGCCTCCTCCATCTGGAGATCGGACAGGTTGTACCACTGCTCCAAGAGCAATATCTTGACCATCATCAGCGGAGGGTAACTTGGCCGTCCCTCATCGGCTGAGTAGATCCCATCCACCAACAACGCGAACCAGTCCCAGTCGACCTCCTCAGCGATGCGATCTAGGCGCTCGTTCCTGCCAAGCGTTTGCGGTAACAGCGATTCGGCTAGTGACGGCTGACCCATCTGACGGTGCATCAGTACCCTTCTGAGTTCCCCGGCTGGATACTCCAGATTTTCCCCCACTCTCCGTAGTTATGCAAACGTCTCCGAAAGCGGGAATGACGGGGGATATCCACTTTGTCTAGACTTCGATCGCGTTCTCGATCACGTCGAGGCGCAGCAGTCTGCCATTGTGGGCAAGCTCGATGGCAACGAGATCAATTCGCCAATCATGGTACTCCACGTCGGTGCTTTGAATGTAGCGCTGGGCAGATTTGGTCATGTGGGCGGCCTTCTTCCGCGTGATCGACTCTTCCGGCGATCCGAATGCGCTGGGACGCCGCGTCCGCACCTCGACGAACACCAACGTCCCGTCGCGCTCGCACACGAGATCGATTTCCCCGTGCCGCGTTCGGTGCTTCCGCTCGATGATGCGGTATCCGGCATCCCGGAGATGCCGTGCCGCAATCTCCTCGCCAAGCTCGCCTGTGCGCTGACGCCGGGTGGTCATCGTGAGTGGCCGGAGTGTCTGATCGGCGCGAACGAGTAGCGGTGTACCGGACAAGGCCCAAGCGTCTCGATCTTGCGAATGTGCTCGGCGCTGCCGTAGCCCTTGTGACTCGCAAAGACGTACTCCGGGTAGTCTCGATCAAACTCCGCCATGATATGGTCGCGCGTGACCTTCGCCACGACGGAGGCTGCGGCTATCGAGAGGCTCAGAGCATCGCCCTTGACGATGGCCTTCTGTGGAATATCCACGTCGGGGAGTGGGAAGGCGTCGATGAGCAGGAACTGCGGCATGAGCGCCAGACCGTCCAGCGCCCGTCTCATGGCAAGCGCGGTCGCGGGGACGATGCCTATCTCGTCGATCTCCTGGGCCGATGCTTCCCCGGTTGCCGACGCCCGCGCATTTTCCAAGATGGCCTCGTACGACCGCTCCCGCTGGGCTGCGGTCATGGCCTTGCTGTCGGTGATGCCGTCCAGCCAAGCTCCTTGCGGACGCGGCGGTAGGATGACCACGCCCGCAACGACTGGCCCGGCGAGGGGGCCTCGCCCCACCTCGTCGATTCCGGCTATGTAGGAGAACCCACGATCCAGGAGGGCTTCCTCCTCGTCATAGGGAGCGTGTGATATGGCGTCGTCGGTCGAAAGCGTCCGGGATGTCAAGCCTGCACCTGCCTCCTAGCTACCGGTTCCACTTCACCCTCACCCTAGCCCTCTCCCGTTCGCGGGAGAGGGGATATTCGCCTCTCGACTTAGCTATCATATCCAAAAGGAAAGGGAATTATCAGGAATCTTACCCATCTTGAGGTTCGGTCGATTGCCTTTTCACGGGCTGAACTAACGCCTTAATTATGGTCCCCGAACTCCCCTCTAATGGGCTGTATCAGCTTCTCAGGGCGGCCCCGGGGACGCTTCTGGTTCTTGATGATAATCGCCCGCTTACGGCGTGGCATGGTGTCCCCCTCCCCTTATGCGGTTTTCACCAACTGAATGGCTAGTCCGACGACCGCTGTAATAAGCCCGCCTGCGGACACTGTGAGCAGGAGAATGAGTAGGCGGTGCATATCGTCCATGCGCTTGTCGAGACCATCCATACGGCCCTCCAGCTTGCCGACCTGTCCGATCAACTCCCGAACATCAACGCTTGCTTCAACCGTCATAATGTCCTCCTAGATTCACCACTTATGGCGTTGGGGTCGGTGTTGAAACGACTACCAAATCGAACTACGTGGTAGTCGAAATACTAGCAATACCTGCATCAAGAACGCAAGAGAGTGTCAAGTGTTGTGTTGCGGCTTATGTTCCTCCTCGCCGTCAATCTCGAAGCGGTTCGTCGACCTCGACCGGGCCGGAGAACAGCCCACCATTGTCCTCCCATGCCTTGCGGATGCGGTGTGCCAGATGCCAAGCTGACGGCTGAGAGATACCGAGGTCTCTAGCGAGCTTTATGCTGGATACGCCCTTCAAGCTGGTGTTCATCTGGTAGGCCACTAGTGCCCACTGCCCTAGTCGAGGGTTTGAGCCTTGCATCGCCGTGCCAGTCTTAACGGAGAAGTCCTTGCGGCATGAACGGCAACGGAAGGGGCTGAGGCTTGCGGGTAGGTCGCTCTTGGATGTCCAGAGACCCACACTTGGGGCAAGCTATGCCGTTCGGCCACCTAGCTTCGATGAACATCTCTTCTACGGCGTCCCCTTTTCTCCGGTTCTTATTCCCATTTTGTCCCACATGGTTCCGTGAGTCGGGGCGCGTCGGGCCCAGGGCAGTTTTCATTACGTGGACATGGTAGGCCATGTGTTCTTGTGTGTCAAAATGGGGAGGGATGTGGTGCCGGCGACGGGTGGCTCGACCTCGATGATGCCGCCGCCGACAAGCTCGTCGTCGCGGTAGAAGACGACGGCCTGCCCCGGGGTGACGGCTCGCTGGGGATCGTCGAACAGGATATCGGCGTACCCGTCGTGTACGGTGACCGTAGCGGGCGCCTCCGAAGCCTTGTAGCGGATCTTGGCCGTGACGTTCCGCGATTCGCCGATGGCAACGCCGGATGGGAAATTGATCCTGGAGGCCCACATCCGCGTCCGGTACAGGTCTTCCTGGCCGCCGAGTGTCACGCGGTTGGAGGCAGGATCGATCTTCACGACGTACCTCGGCTCGCCGGAACCGCCGTCGAGCCCGAGACCGCGACGCTGGCCGATGGTGAAGAACTGCACGCCCGGATGCCGTCCCAGCACCTCTCCGTTGAGGTCGATGAAATCGCCCGGCTGAGGGCGAGTGCGGTCTGACAGAAAGGCACGGTAGTTGTCGTCGGGAATGAAGCAAATCTCCTGGCTGTCTGGCTTATCTGCGACGGGAAGCCCCGCCTCGGCTGCGATCTCGCGGATGCGCGACTTCGGGTACTCGCCGACCGGGAAGAGCAGGCGGCCAAGCTCCGGCTGGGTCAGCGTGAAGAGCACGTAGGACTGGTCCTTCGTGGCGTCGGCGCCCTTCAGCAGCCGGTACGAGGCCCCGCCGTTCCTGATGCGCGCGTAGTGGCCGGTGGCGATGTAGTCCGCGTCCAGGAACATGGCGCGGCGGAGCAGGAAGTCGAACTTGATCTTGTCGTTGCACGCGAGACACGGATGGGGCGTTCGGCCCCGGTCGTACTCCTCAATGAAATAGTCGACCACGTGGGCCTGAAACTCGCGCTCGAAGTTCTGGACGTAGTGGGGGACGCCGATGGTATCGCACACGCGGCGAGCGTCCTGCACGTCCTCGACCGAGCAGCAGCGGTTGCTGTGGGCGGGAACGTCGTCGCGCTCCACCGTCCACAGGCGCATGGTGACTCCAATGACCTCGTAGCCCTGCTTGTGCAGCAGCAGCGCAGCCACGGAGGAGTCGACGCCTCCGCTCATCGCGACTATGACTCGGCCCTTGCTCATGGTATGTCCGTCGAAAATTTCCGATTTCCCCCGCCGGTTCTCGATGGCGTGCGCGTCGGTGAGGAAGGCCGGGGGAGTGGCAAGCCGAAGGGTTAGCGTTTACGAGACCTTCGAGTTTGCGTTCTCATTGTAGCCTTGGTGGAGCGGGCCGGGCAACTTGTTTCGAGATATCGAGATCGTCTGCCGGCCTATGTGGCGGTGGCAACGCAAAGCTGGGTTCCCATCCTGCTATATCTCCGTGCCGAGATGTGATGTGGTTCATGCAGGGTAGATCAAGCGCGACACGCATGGAGTCTCGCATGCCGGTTGCCACCGGCACCACGAATGATGAAAATGGGGGCGGCCTCGATATCCTCGCGTGGCAGATGGCCGGGGCGTGGATTCCCGCCTTCGCGGGAATGACGGATGGGGGCAGCACGCTGCCTAATTTCATAGCGATGACTTCTGATCCGGTGCGGTTGCATAGTGTTGAGTTCGCTACGGTCGTCGTGACGCCGTGGACGGAATGGGCGTTTGCGCGCCTGCGGGCCGTCGGGGGAGCGTGCGCGGACGTGGAGATAACGGCGGACGGCGACGTGGTCCGGCTGGTCGAGGAGATGGTGGACTCCCTGAAGGGCGACGACATCCGTGGGGAGGCGGATGTTGCGCGTCTGTTGGGTGTGGACGAGCGGCGCGCGAGGGGTGACCTGGCCCTCGCGACTGCGTTGAGCGCCGTTCGTACTGGTGTCTCGATCATTCAGGCGGTGGAAGACGGGGACACATTGACGGAGAGCTTGGGCGGAGAGAAGCAGGACAGCGTTCAACTGTACGCGAACATCAACCGGGGACTTTTCGCCACTGCACGAACGCCCGCCGACTTCGCCAAGGGTGCAGAACGGGCCGTGGGCGAGGGTTTCCGTGCGGTGAAGTGCGCACCGTTCGATGAGGTGACCCCGGGGGACGGCTCCGACGAAGCGGTGCGGCAGGCGCGATTCGGTATTCAGCGCGTTGCAGCGGTCAGGGACGCCGTGGGGCCGGACGTGACTGTGATGGTCGACTGTCACGGTCGATTCGACATTGAGTCCGCCGTGAAGGTGGCAGAGGATCTGGCAGAGCTTGGCATCAACTGGTTCGAGGAGCCGATACGACCCAACAAGCACTCAGCGGAATCGGCGCGAATTGCAGCACGAGTTCAGATGACCGTGGCCGGTGGTGAGATGGGATATGGCGAGGAGCTCTTTGCGGACCTGATTGAAGGGAAGGCCGTCGAGGTCATCATGCCGGACGTGATGTTCTGCGGAGGCGCGGCGGTCGCTGCGCGGTCCGGAAGGGCGGCCATTGTCAACGGGGGCGGTGTGTCCCTGCACAGTCCCTCCGGGCCTGTCTCGCTGCTCACGGGCGGACACGTCATGGCATCGGTTCCGGGCGCGATGGCACTGGAGCACGCAGTCCATGAGGCGGACTGGCGGGCTGACCTGCTTACGCCCCCGGAGCGGGTAGAAGACGGATGTTTGCACCTCCCCTGCTCTGCCGGGCTGGGAGCTGAGCTGGACTGGGAATTTTTGCGAAGGGTTGGGAGGGTATGGGGTCATTGATTGGGAACGACACTAGTCGCAGCGATAGTGGTCTACAATAGTGCTTCCATTGGAGGGAAGCTTGCCGAGATACGACACCATCATCGTGGGGGCAGGGTCTGCCGGGTCGATACTTGCCGCGCGGCTGACGGAGGACGCGGAGCGATCGGTGCTGCTTCTGGAGGCGGGGCCAGACTATCCGGATATCGACACGCTGCCCGACGAGGTGAGGTATGGGTACGGCCCCCGCAGGCCGTTTCCCGTCAGCCCGATCAGCGAAAGCAAGTGGTCATTCGTGGCGCGGTACACGGACGAAGCTCCGGCCCGGCTCGTACCCCGGGGACGGGTGACCGGTGGATCGAGCGCGGTGAACGCCCAGATACTCCTGCGCGGCGCGCCCGAGGACTACGACGATTGGGCTGCCATGGGCAACGATGAGTGGAGCTTTCACAAGCTCCTGCCCTACTTTCTTCGTTTTGAGCGGGACTTGAAATTCGACGGGGATTTTCACGGCTCGAACGGGCCGATTCCGGTGAATCGTTTCTCCAAAGAGGAAATGAACGCGGACCAGCAGGCTTTCTACGACGCCTGCCTCGACTACGGGTTCCCGGACTGTCCCGACCACAACGACCCCGACTCGACGGGGGTTGGGCCCACGCCGTTGAACAACGTGGACGGGGTGAGGTGGAGCACTGCAATGGGCTACCTGAGCGAGGCGCGTAGGCGTCCCAACCTCAAGATCGCGGCGCGCATGCAGGCGAGGAGAGTGTTGTTCGAGGGCCGTCGCGCCGTCGGCGTGGAGGTCGAGTCCGGGGGAGGAGCCGTCGCGTACTACGCGAACGAGGTGGTGCTGGCCGGCGGGGCTATAGGCTCGCCTCACCTTCTGCTGCTGTCGGGCGTGGGTCCGGCCGATCACCTGGTCGAGACCGGAATCGACATCGTTCAGGACATGCCCGGCGTGGGACAAAACCTTCGCGATCATCCTCAGGTTTCCGTGAAGTGGCGCACACGGGAGGGCTACCGGCACGACACAACGGCAGCGGGCGTTCAGACGACTCTCCGGTATACCGCATCTGGCTCGCATATTCGCAACGACATGCTGATACATCCGTCCTCGTTCTGCGTGTTCAACCTCTTTCCAGGCAAGTTGGACCCCGGCACGGAGCTTGGGGTGAACATGGTCGTCTGCCTGGACCTGGCCGTCGGTTCCGGCAGCCTTGAGCTTCGATGCGACGACTACCGCATTCAGCCCCGGCTGGACTACAACTTCCTTGTCGATCCGTTCGACCGGCAGCGCATGAGGGAGGGTGTGCACATTGCCATGGAGCTGTCGGAGCACCCCCGGTACAGAGAGCTCCTGGCGGGGCGGGTCGATCCTGACGACGCCGACCTGGAGTCCGACGACAGCCTGGACACTTGGATACGAACCAGGGTAAGCACAAGTCACCACGTGTCGGGCACCTGCAAGATGGGGCCTACCTCAGACGGCATGGCCGTCGTGGACCAGTACGGACACGTGCACGGTCTTGACGGGCTGCGAGTCGTGGACGCCTCCATCATGCCCGACTGCATCCGCGCGAATACGAACGCAACGACGCTTGCCATCGGCGAGCGCGTCGCCGATTTCATGCGGGCGGGGATGTAGCAGTAGAGAAGCCAAGAAGATACCTCTCATTGATCCGACCGGGATAGCACCGGGATATGAGTCAG
Organism: Dehalococcoidia bacterium; assembly: GCA_963665745.1. GTDB lineage: Bacteria > Chloroflexota > Dehalococcoidia > Lucifugimonadales > VXLM01 > VXLM01. The sequence goes on from OY762443.1 coordinate 735,346, forward strand.
ACTGCTTCGCGCTCACATAGAAGCCGTCCACATCTATCGATTCATCTATACCTAGCGCATGTAGGCATCCCCAGAAGGCAGCCTAAATGGAAGTGTTGACCGAGTTGCCCATTAGGCCAGCGCTGCTGGTCTCGTGGGCTCGAACTGTTCATCTGTGATCACTGACTTAGCCTGAGTGAAGACAACTTCTCTCTGGTCATTTGCTCATGCTACGGGGACGAATGTCTTGGACTGGCAGGTGATCTTCGACACTTTGCCATCACGAGAGAAGGTGTATTCCCACACCATCCTTTCGTCCCCTCGTTCGACAACAGTCTTCCATGCGTAACTCTCGTCCCCTTCAGTCTCCGTCTGCGCGTCAGCTTGCTCTATTCTGAGAACCACGATCTCGGCACGCCCTTGACGTAAGCGACATGCGAGTTCGGCTTCGTCGCGGTCGTGATTCCGAGCATGACGCACCAGTAACGGGACTATCGAAAGTGCCAGGGTCGGATCAGGCAACAGAGGCCGGCTGCCCAGATTCTCTTCCCACTCGTAACCATCTTCGTCAGTTCGCCTATGGTGGTATGTCGAATCATCGGTCAGGGTTAGAGAAGCGTGAGATTCACCTACCCAAGTCTCCTCTCCGCGGGTGGCCTCTTGAATGGTCAGGTCGGGATTCAGGCGAAGCTCCACCGAGTGTCGCTGGACACCTCCAAAATCCATGATTAAGCCCTGCTCAAAGACGTGCGACTCTTTAACGATCCATTCCCCGTTGGGAAGGGCACGTTGGCTGAAAATCACCCTTCCGACCTCACAGTCTCCTTCACGTTCACTCCAAGCGCCCTCAAAGGTTGAGCCGACCGATGCTGCTCCTATTCCGACCTCAGGTTCTGCGAAGTCGACAAGCGAGTCGAGTGCGGCTTGCTGATTCAGAAGGCTATCCAGATCGGTTCTTGTGAAATGGAACCCGTTAACAAAAACGCCCTCTAGGTCCCGAAGCGCCTCTACCGAATCAAGAGGATTATCTCGAACCAAGATGAGATCGGCTCGCTTGCCCTCAGCGACAGTGCCCCAGATCTCGGACTGGTCCAGGAAGCGGGCAGGTTCAGTGGTGGCGCATCTCAGGGCCTCATAAGGCGTCATCCCTGCTGCGATGAAGTTTGCCAACTCCTCGTGTACAGAGAATCCCTGAACGACAAGCCTCACAGAGGTGTCTGTGCCGACCAGCAGCGGCGCTCCTTCTTTGTGCAAGATGCCGACAATGTGCTCGAGAACATCGTTGCGGCGGTACCATGCGTCTCGCCATCTTTGATAAGGAAAGTCAAGGCTACTAGGGTCAAGTTCCGCCCAAGTTCTCAATCCGGCGCGGGGAACATGCCTAACAATGTGACTGAGACGAGGGCTGTTGATGCCCTCGTCCTGGGGGTCATGCATGTTTCTCAGTACGACGAGTGTCGGACAGTTCCAGACATCTCGCATGGCCATGTCGTGCGCGAGCCGACGAATCGCGTCCTCATCAACCCCCTCCGCCACAGCTTCAATAACTTCTAAAGAAAGCTGGTGGAGCTCGGGTAGTTCTTGTCCCTCTGGCAAATGACCTTTCCAGATTCCCGTAAGGTGCTCAAAGGAGGACATTCCAGCATCGATCGCCTGTTGGAAAGTCGCGTCGTCAGGACAATGACCTGTGACTCGCAGTCCATCAAGCGAAGCCTGGGAGCAGATGGCCTGCAGTATTTCCAGACTCAATGAGTTCAGGACCTTGATCTGCTGATAGCCACGCTCCGCCAGTTGAGCGATTAGTCGTCTGGCAGCGCCTGGTTCATCGGCAGCAAGCCATGTTCGTATCCCCGGGTCCCATCCATCAATGATCGGGCTTGTCGTGACGATATGAGGTCCAGGAAGCTCCCCTTTCTGAATTTGCCGCTGGAGTTCCAAGTGGAATGGCGCGCCCGCCATGTTTCGGACGAGAGTGACGCCGTTTGCGAGGAACAGCGCAGACTCGCCCGGCGTCCAGTAGTGGACATGCATGTCAGCCAGGCCCGGCAGCAGGTACCTGTTTGACCCGTCCACTGTAGACATTCCTGCTGTGCTTACGCTTGAGGATGGCCCAATCGTCTTGATGAAGCCATCATCGATAACGACTGTCCGGTCTGACAGCACGCGGTTCCGGTCCATAGGCACAACGGCAACGTTGGTGATCGCCATTGGCTTGGATACTCGGGCAGGGAATGTCAGTTGCGGGCCGACCATTGCCGCTTCTTCCTCCATACGACTTTGATGATGCTAGTTACTCAAGTAGCCTACTACATGCGTCGCCGTTGACGCTTTTAGGTGAACAAGTCTAAAGACTGGAGCAAGTGGCGCGGAATCATCCGGAATACTCTTTGCAGCAGCTTTTCCGCTCACAAATCCCATCCTCGGGAAAATTGTCTGGCTTTGACGGTGCTACAATCGCGCGGAAACTCAAGGAGTCGAGGAGGGAGCGAAATGAGCAATGTACCTATGACCCGGCCTGAGGAGATGTTGATCGAGCACAAGACGAGGTACTTTACCTCCTCGACTTTTGCGGAGCTGGATGACGGGCGGATACTGCGGCAAGCTTACGGGGAGTTCACTACGTCGGAGGACGGGGGGATCACGTGGTCGGAGCCGTTCCAGCGATGGGACACCGAGGGGAATCTCGTCGACGGCCATGCGCTGGTGAAGCTGTCGGGCAGAGGCGTCGGCCTCGTGGGGAATCTCGGGAAGCCTCCGGCCGCTCCATACGGCGAGACGCGGGAGCAGAAGACGAAGCGTCTTGCGGCGCTGCGGGCGGCCCGCGCAAAGGGGATTGGGCCATACCTGGTCTTCTGGCGTTCGGACGACGGCGGGGAGACGTGGGAGGCCCCGGTGCGGATTGCGCCCAACGGAGTCAACTCGTACCACAACTCCATCGTGCGCACCTCGTCGGGGCGTCTGCTGATGCCGGTGGAGTACGGGATAGGACAGCGGCACGGATTCGATCCTTCAAAGCGACCGACCACGGGCCGGATCGTGAACGGCCAGTTTCTGGGGGTGAGCGGACACTACTTCGACCCGCTGTTCGGCGCGGTGTACTCGGTCTACTCGGACGACGAGGGGAGGACGTGGGACCGGAACGAGGACGGCGACCTGATAATCATGCTGGACTGGAGCACGACGTACAGCTACGTGTTCGAGCCCACGTTGGCGGAGGCGGCTCCCGGCATGATTCTGATGGTGATGCGGACGGGGTTGGGGCGACTGTTCCAAGCTTGGTCGTACAACGACGGTCAGACGTGGACGCGGCCTCAGCCCTCGCCGTTCGCGGCGAGCACGACGCCGGGGGCTATCTGCTCGCTGCCGTCAACGGGTCACCTGCTGATCATCTGGAATCAGGAGAGCGAGGAGGAGGTGAAGCTGGGCAAGAGCAGGACATGCATCTCGTCGGCCATCAGCAGGAACGGCGGCAGCGTGTGGGAGTTCTTCCAGAACGTGGAGTCGATGCACGAGCGGACGCGGGTGGAGCCTCCGCCGGTACGCCCGCTCCGGCCGGAGGAGATGGTGTTCCAGCCGGGGATAGCCGCGCCCGAACGGGACGCGCGGTATATTCGCGAGGGCGATTTCTTCGGACGATGGTCGTACCCGACCGTGACCGCTTTCGAGGACAGGGTGTTCATAACGCACAGCTATACCACTTTCGAGCCGCATCCGACTAAGGCGGAGATGGTGCAGCGGGGCGGGCCGAGGTCGATGCTCAAGCCGGGGGACTTCAACGGGAAGCTGAAGGTGCTGCCGGTGTCGTGGTTCTACGGGGGCAAGGAGCCGGCGGACAATCCGTTCCTGCCGAGGGCGCTCGATCCCGCCGTGCCGTAGGGGGTCTTGTGAATACATCCGGTTAAGGCGCCCGACGGGAATTTTTTGAAGATCTGTGACGTCCTGTGACATTTTGGGACATCTTTGTTTGTTATTGTCAAGTTTGGCGGTGGGTATTCACCCTCGGCCCTTCGACAGGCTCAGGGTGAACGGAGGGGAATCACGGGAGAGGGAGCAGAGGGGGAAGGATAGATTCCCGCCCCCGTCTTCACGGGGGCAGGCTCTACGCGGGAATGACGGTGGTGGGCTAGAAGGGACTGTGCTGCGAACTTTTCGATGAGAGGTCGTTATATGGGGATGTGGTTCCTGCCAGGCTGGGAAACCGCCCCTTGACATGCAACCCTGTAGTTGCGTATTGTATGTGCACATGCACAAAGACTTGGTCTTCAAGGCACTCGCGGACCCAACACGGAGGTTGATACTGGACGAGCTCTCTGAGCGCAAGGAGCAGACGCTTTACGAGCTCACGGCGCGCTTGATCATGCGGCATGAAGTCGCCATCTCCCGACAGGCCTTGGCCAAGCACATTGATGTCTTAGAGAAAGCGGAGCTCGTAAGCTCAGAGAAGCGTGGCAAGTATCGGATGCTTGTCTTCAATGATGAGCCCCTCAGGGCTGTCATGGATCGATGGCTCAAGTGACACTATGAAAAGAAAAGGAGGCCTGATATGCGCATTACACTCACCGGCGTTTTCGTAAGTGACCAGGACGAAGCCCTGAGGTTCTACACGGAGACCCTCGGCTTTGTGAAGAAGCATGACTTGCCTGTGGGGGAATTCAAGTGGCTTACCGTCGTCTCGCCCGATGACCCGGATGGGACCGAGCTTCTGCTTGAACCAAATGAAAACCCGGTAGCACAAGAATATCAGAAAGGGATATTTGACCAAGGCATCCCAGCGGCGTCCTTTAGCGTTACGGACATCCGTGCAGAGTATGAGAAACTGAAGTCACTGGGCGTAGCCTTTACGATGGAGCCAACAGAATTGCCCAACGTCACCATTGCGGTCTTTGACGACACCTGCGGCAACCTGATCCAGATAATGCAGACGTAACTACGATCGACCGGGCTATCCCGCTTGGGACGCGGACGCAGCCTAGCCCGCCTAGGCACTTGGTGGGGGATAGAGGACTCGAACCTCTGACCTTCTGTGTGTAAGACAGACGCTCTAACCAGCTGAGCTAACCCCCCACGGGGAGACGGTCTTTGATGCGTTGGGTGTCTGGCGGCGGCACGTTCGGCGTGACGTTTGTGCCGGGGAGACGTGTGGCGCGCTTGGCGGGACTCGAACCCACGGCCTCATCCTCCGCAGGGATGCGCTCTATCCATCTGAGCTACAAGCGCGTGTCTCCGAAACCGACGACTGTGAAGATTGGGCGGTTTTCGGGCGTCCTATTGAGTTATTGGCTGGTGCCGAAGGAGGGACTCGAACCCACACGCCCTTTTCGGGCACTACATCCTGAATGTAGCGCGTCTACCAATTCCGCCACTTCGGCATGTTCCCGGTGTTTAGCCGACTCCTCCGACCCCTGCTCACCTGAATGGTGGGCGGTCGAGGGGTCGAACCTCGGACCTCTTGCGTGTGAAGCAAGCGCTCTGACCACTGAGCTAACCGCCCGACTCCTCGCGTTACGCCCGATCCGACCGTTCTCCATCTCTGGGCGAGCGACCCGGTCGTTCCGGTGGTGGCAACGACTGGACTCGAACCAGTGACCTAGCGCTTATGAAGCGCCCGCTCTAACCGACTGAGCTACGTTGCCAAACCGTAGGTCAACTATATAGGAGCTACGTTCCGAGTGTCAATTATGAGGCAGGCGTTGGAACGCCGCGAACCGCATGGCTGACGGGCGGCGAGAGATTTGATCCACACCGTTACGGTCGTCGGCCCGACCGAAAAAGGGAAGGCCGGTTACTTGTCCTCCATCAAGACACCGGCGTTGGCCCAGTCGGCCTTTTCGACGTCCGAAAAGATGACATGCACTCCCTCGGGTTTTGCACCGGCGATGTCCACGATTGCGTCCGTGACCGCCTGCGCCATTTTTGACTTCTGCTCCTTCGACCTGCCGGAGAGCAGTTGAATCGTTACTACGGGCATTGGTTCCCTCCCCTTTTTTGAGTGGACGGCATTGTAGCAGTCGCGGCATTTCGAGTTCAATTGTCACGGGCGGACGATTTCGACCGCCGCGTAGTCAAGGACGCTGCCCTTCATGGGGACCTTGGGCTTCTTGACCGTGACACGAACGGAGGCGACTTTGGAGTCAGCGAGTATCCTTCCGGCAATGGTCTCGGCGACGTTCTCAAGGAGTTTGCGGCTGGGGCCTTCCACGATCTCCTTGACGGTGCGGTAGAGGTGGGTATAGCTGATGGTGTCCTCGATCATGTCGGACGCGCCCGCTCTGCTGAGGTCGAGTTGCACGACGAGATCGACGTCGAACCTTTGGCCGAGTTCCTGTTCGGCCTCACTCATGCCGTGGAATCCGTAGAAGACCATGCCGCTGAGAATTATCTTGTCCATTGGTGTGTTCTCGAAGTTCTAGCTGGAGGTGGATTGTGCGGCGGCGAGGACTTTGCGCGCTCGCTCGACTACGGGGACGTCGATGACCATGCCGTCGAGCGAGGTGGCGGCACTGCCACGTCCCTCCGCCTCGTCGAAGGCCGCGACGACACGACGGGCCTGGTCGATCTCCTCCTCTGAGGGCATGTACGAGGCGTTGATGCCTTCGATCTGGGCCGGGTGTATGGCGAAGCGGCCGCGAAATCCGAGGTTCCGGGAGGCCGTCGAATTTCGTCGGAGTCCCTCGTCGTCCTTGTAGTTGAAGTACGGCGTCTCGAGAGCGAGGACCCCGGCAGCGCGAGCAGCCACGGCCACGACACTGCGAGGGTGGGCTATTTCCTCTTCCGACTCGGTCCTTGGAATCGCCATGTCGTTGGTGAGATCTTCGCCGCCGAACGCGACGGCCATAACACGCTTCGAGGCTTTGCAGATCGAGAACGCGTTCACGATGGCGCTCGCAGTCTCGACCCACAGCACCAGCGAGGTACTGCCAAACGAGATACCTGCCGCGACCTCCAACCGTCCCACGGCGTCGGCGATTTGGCGCACGTCGTTCGCGCCGCCCACTTTGCCGACGGAGACACCCGCTATGTGGGGGCCGACGATAGCGACGAGGTCCTCTTGCATCAGGCCGGTATGGAGGCTATTGACTCGCGGGATGATCTGATGGCCGGCTGCCGCAAGCCTTGGGAGGAAGGAGGCGGCCATCTCACGCGCGTTCGCCTTTTCGGCCATGGGGACGGAGTCCTCCATATCGGGAACGACGGCGTCGGGCCTCAATCCAATCGCTTTCTCAAGCATGTTGGCGCGGTTTCCGGGCACGAACAGGAGGCTTCTCAGGAGCTGCATGACGAATCGCTTGTCTTGTCCAAGAGGTAGGGTTCGAGTATATCACGGCAAGGAGGGAGTGCCCGTTGACCGGCAAGGCGCCTGATGGTATAACGCCCGACATGACGAACGATTCGGTTACTCCATCCGCAGGCTTCTCCGAGGCCCGGTTCATCGGGATTGCAGGGTTGCCGGAGGTTGGTAAAGGCTGTGATCTTGCCAAGATGATTATGAACGCGAGCGTGGCCCAGGGGACTCCATTTGCGCACGGTGACATCGTTGTCGTAACTCAGAAGATTGTCTCCAAAGCGGAGGGGCGGACGGTAGACCTAGCTACGGTCGAGCCGTCCAACTTCGCGCGTGAGTTCGCTGAGGGGGCAGGGCGCGATCCGCGGCTCGTGGAACTGGTGCTCCGAGAAAGCGTAGAGGTGGTAAGGAAAGACCGGGAACGGGGAATCTTGATTACGGAGACACGGCATGGGTTCGTGTGCGCGAATTCGGGTATCGACTCGTCGAATGTCGTCGGAGACGAGACGGTGACGCTGTTGCCCGAGGACCCGGACGGATCGGCGCGGGAGTTGCTGCGGCGACTGAGGAGTGAGACCGGGATACGTGAACTGGCAGTCATCATCACCGATACGTTCGGGCGCGCGTGGCGGGAGGGGCACGTGAACTTCGCCATCGGCGTGGCGGGGATGGACCCCTTCGTGGACTATCGCGGGCAGCCGGACGTGCAATCGAAGGTGATGGCAGTGACGAGAATCGCCGTGGCCGATGAGGTCGCCGCGGCATCGGAGCTGGTCATGGGGAAGGTCGACCGGGTGCCGGTCGCTATTGCGAGAGGGGTCCGGTACGTGCCGGGGGATGGGAGCGCGAAGGAACTGGTGAGGGAGAGGACGTACGACCTGTTTCGGTAGATTTCACCGGAAACGAAAAAGACTCCGCGTTCGGTGATCGAACGCGGAGTCTTGTCATCTTCGTCGTAGGTCTAGAGGTCCTCGGCGAGGCTGGTCTTGGACCGCTCGGGGGTATTTACCGGAAGGCGGTTATTATCGCCGCGCAACTGGTCGAGGGTGACGTTGTAGCCCCAGCTGGAGCCCTCGATGTAGTTCTGGAAGTATCGCTCGGCGCCGCAGAGGCGGCACTCGCCCCTGCTCTGGGGGCCGTTCGGCGAGTCGATCATCCACTGGTGGCTGCACTGCGGCATCTCCGCGACTGCCAGCCCCGGGGCGACCTGTGGGTCTAAAACCGACGTTTCCATTTTCTGTCACCTCTTAATCGTGAATTTTATGACATGAATCATCATGCCGGAATTAGTGTACAGGGCTATGCGAGCCCCGTCAACTTTTGGCTTTCGACATTCATCTGACGTGAAGACAGCACCCTGTCCGCCGGGGTGCTGTCTCGTTTGCGTCGGATGTTTTAGCCGTTCAAACTATGCAGCGTCTCTCCGTGCGGCGTCCTTGCGAGGACGACCCGGCTTAAGTCGGCCCTTGGTCCAGTTGAATACGGCGCGCGGCGTCGGGAGGTCTACGGCGTGCCCGCACTGGAGACACTCGTTGTACCGCCCGTACATGTCCATCTTGGTCACTACGTCCCCGTTGCACCGAGGACATGCTTTGAAGGAAACCATTTGAGTCACCTCCCTCTCTACTGAGCTCAACGTTACGAAATCAGTACGCTCACTACGAACGGCATGATACTCCGTTACGAAATTCGTTGTCAAGGCGAATGAGTGAATCTTTACGAAGAATATCGAAGGGAGCACGAATTCGACAGACTCTCCCTACGTCTTATCCTCATCGGGGGCAAATTGTCGGGAGCAAACGTTCTGTTAATTCAAGGAAAGGGCGGTTAAGGGTATTTTATGGGAATTTTACGGCGGTATTCGTATCCTATCTCTCAAGAGCATATATGAAGCATTTCGAATTCAGTTGTGAGCTAGATGGACCAGTCCTCCATACGGTAGGCGGCATCCCAGAAGAGGTATTCGTACTTGCTGTTCGTGACGAATATCTCCACCAGTCTGTCCTGCTGCGCGTCCGAAAGTCCGAGCGCGGTCCTGTCGATAAATGAACGGAGCCAACCGGCCAGCTCGCCGAATTCCGGAGAGCCGTACATTTCAATCCACCGGCAGTAGAGCGGCTGATCTTTCGGTTTCCCGCGGGCCTCGAGGGACTGACCGATTTCGGCGTAGCCCCATGAACAGGGGAGCAGCGTCGCGGCGATTTCCGCAATCGTGCCGGAATGCGCGTTCGAGAGCATGTGGTCGGTGTATGCAAGCGTGGTCGGCGACATGCTAGTCGCGAGAAGCTCGTCCTCAGATATGCCGAAGTCTTTGCAGAAGCTAACGTGGAGGGACATCTCGGTGTTCAGCGTCTCGTGGAGCAGTCGCGCGAACCAGCCCATGTCTTCGAGGGTCTCAGCCTTGGCGACAGCCAGAGCAATGACGCGGGAGTATTCGATCAGGAACAGGTAGTCCTGCTTCATGTACCACTGGAATTTTTCCAAAGGCAGCGTACCTTCGCCCAATTCGACCACGAAGGGTTGTTGATGTTCCTGTTCCCAGATGCTTGAAGCGCGGTCGCGGAGTATGTCGCTGAATTTCGTCATGTTCGTGTATTCCTATGCGTGATGAATTGGGCCTTTCACCCTCACCCCAGCCCTCTCCCGCGAACGGGAGAGGGGGTTGATTCACCCTCATATAGATTAAGAGGTTCGACCTCTACGGGCAAATTCAAGCAGACGTGAATTTGGGATTAGGCTCGCTCGATGAGGACGGGAGCGCCGGATGGGACTCGCTTGAGGACGGTGGGGTCGCCGTGCATGCGGCCGATTACGGTGACGGGGCTGGCGGGACGGATTTCGTCGCCCCTGCTCATGGGGGTGGGACCGAAGAACATGCAGAAGGCGCTGCCCGGAGGCCAGTATCCCAGGTCTCCGAGGTCGACGACCTCCTGGCCCATTTCGTCGCCGGCGGAGACGGGGATGCCGAAGTATATCTCGTCTCCCCAAGTGTTAGCGGACGCCTCGATGGGCAGGGCGTCCCAGATCGCGGCGGCGGTGTCTGTGTCGTTCAGGGAAGCGCTCACGGTCACCTGCCCTGCCGTGATGTTGATCTCGCGTTCACTCACGTTGGTGAACCTCCTGTCGCGGGCCACGTCGGGGCCGTATAATGTTCAAGTTTCGTATTATCGCCGATACGGAGTTTTGGGTGCTAGGTGCTGGGTGCTGGATTCCCGCCTTCGGAGACCTTTGCGTAACCTCACTCCCGCTATGTGAAGATCGGAAAGAAGGCGTTTCGCAGCTTTGGAGACGACTCTGGATTCCCGCCTTCGCGGGAATGACGGTGTGGGGTGGGGTGTTGTTTGCGGTGTAGGGACGGCGGATTGGTATAAGAGGGAAGCGGTATGGAACTCCAAGAGCGCATTCGCGCGCAGTGGACGAAGTATGCACAGGACTGGATCGTGTCCGACCAGTCGGTCCGAACCGGGTTTCTCGACACGTGGATGCTGGAGGCGCTGGGAGACGTTTCGGGCAAGTCGGTGATCGACATCGGCTGCGGGGAGGGGCGGTTTTGCCGGCTGCTGTCTGAGTTGGGCGCGGTGGTGACCGGTGTCGATCTGACGGAGGCACTGATCGAACAGGCACGCAGCGTTGGGAGCAAGCGAGAAACGTATCTCGTCGGCGATGCAGAAGACCTTGTTGAAGTGCGTGACGACAGCTTCGATCTGGCGGTGTCGTATATTGTGCTCGTCGACTTGGTGGACTATAGCAGTTCGATCCGGGAGGCGTACCGAGTGCTCCGTCCCGGCGGGCGGTTCATCGTCTGCAATCTCCATCCTATGCGGACTGCCGTGAAAAGTGTCGACGGCTGGATCAGTGACCGTTCCGGGAAGTTGTTCTATCCGGTGGACAACTACACGGAGGAAGGGGAGCGCGAGTTCTTATGGATGGGCGGGCCTTTCATCAACATGCACAGAACGCTGTCGAGCTACGTCTCCGCATTCCTCGATGCGGGCTTCGTGGTGGAGGGGCTGTACGAGCCGGTCCCGTCCGATAAGCAACTGGCCGAACACCCTGAATTCGACGACGAGCTTCGCGTGCCAAACTTCATCATCTACGTACTGAAGAAACCAATGGAATAAGGAGCTTTCCAACATGCCAACCGTACCAGCCGACCGTCTTGAAAGGATTGCGCGAGACCTGCTCGTGGGAGCGGGGGCAACGGAAGACGAGGCCGCATCGGTCGCCGATGGGGTGATCGGGGCCAATCTTGCGGGTCACGATTCTCACGGGATTATCCAGATACCGTCGTACATCGACCGCATCGAGGCGGGGCACATCGTTTGCGGCGCGCCGATGGACGTGGTGCGGGAGACCCCGACTACGATGGTCGTGGACGGCAACTGGGGCTTCGGGTTTCACGTGTCGAAACTTGTCATGGAGTCGATCATCGAGAAGGCGGCGGCAAGCGGGGTCGCGGCTGCGACGGTGTACCGGCAGGGGCACGTTGGCCGGGTGGCGGCGTATCCGATCATCGCGGCGAAGGCGGGGATGATCGGCATGATGACGGCTGACTCCGGGAGGTCAGCGAAGGGCGTGGTGCCGTTCGGCGGGCGAGAGGCCCGGCTGGGCACGAACCCGATCTGCTTCGCGATGCCGAGCAACCTCGAAGGCCCGCTGTTCATCGACATGGCAACGAGCGCGGTCGCGGCGGGGAAGATTAGCCTGGCAATCGCGCGCGGCAAGGCGATTCCCGAGGGTTGGATTCTCGATAAGGACGGCAACGCCACAACCGACCCGCACGACTATTCAGACGGCGGGGCGATCCTGCCGCTCGGGGGGACGGAGGGCCACAAGGGGTACGGGCTGTCGGCCATCGTCGAGATATTCTCCGGGCTGCTCACGGGGCTGGGGTTCGGGGTCGATCCGACGGGCAGGCACAACGACGGGTGCTTCATGGCGGCGTTCAACGTGGAGGCCTTCCGGTCGCTCGAAACGTTCAAAGAGGAAGTGACGGAGTTTGCGCAGTACCTCAAGAGTACGCCGCCGGCAAAGGGTTTCGACGAGGTCTACTACCCGGGCGAGATCGAGTATCTGCGGACGCAGCAGGGGCTAGAGCACGGTATCGAGGTGGAGGAGACGACGTGGGAGAAGCTGCAGGCGTTGTCGGACCGGTACGGGCTGGGGGATTTGAGCGCGTAACCGGCCCGAGCATACTCACCGCAGAGGGCGCGGAGGCCGCAGAGGGTAATTTATGGGTGTGCTGCGTTCGGAATAACGGGCGCCGGAGGAGGTTAAGGGCCCGACTAGCCGAGGATTTTCCGCGAATTTGTTGCATAGTGTTGCATTCTGTTGCATTTTCCTCGTTATCGTAAAGTTCAAGACGGTGGCAGTTCACGTGGCACAGGGCAAGATGGGGAAGCGCATGAACATGCCTCTCCGAGGTTTTCTTTTGTTATATATGTGCCATATTGTGCCATTCTGTGACGTTGCCTCGTTGTCGTGAGTGCGGGCGGTTGGCAGCCGCTTATGAGTAGTATGGTACATGTGTTCTTGTTTGTCAAATTGGAAGGTGGACACCGGCTAGAGCCGCCTTCCGGATGTCGGTCTGGCTTGGGGCGTGTGGTCGTTTGAGCGGCGGCGGTAGTCGCGGACGACGGAGTCGATGACGTCCAGGGCGTGGTCGATGTCGGAGGCGGTTATTCCGTAGCCGGTGACGAATCGCCATCCCAGCTCGGGACCGAGGTCGTAGAATTTTACGCCTTCGGCCTCGATGAGGGCGGCGAGTTCGGCCGAGTGAGCTTGGTCGACATGGCAGAAGAAGATGTTCGTCTGCACCCGTTCCGGGTCGATCTCAAGACCGGGGATGGAGGACAGTCCCTTCGCGAGGCGTTGGGCGTTGTCGTGGTCTTCGGCGAGGCGTTCGACCATGTTTTCGAGGGCGTAGACTCCGGCGGCGGCGATTATTCCTGCCTGTCTCATGCTGCCGCCGAGGTACTTTACCCAGCGTCGGGCCTCCTCGATGGTCTCACGGCTTCCGCACAGGACGGAGCCGACGGGAGCGCCGAGTCCCTTGGAGAGGCAGAAGGTGACGGTGTCGGCGGCTTCCACGAGGTCGTTGATGGGTATCTTGAGGCTGACGGCGGCGTTGAAGACCCGCGCGCCGTCGATGTGGAAGGGCAGGTCATGCTCGTGGGCGATGTCGGCCACTCGCTGGATGTCCGCCTTATCGAGAACGAGGCCGCCGAGCAGGTTCTGGGTGTTTTCGAGGGAGACCATGCCGGTCTTGGGCCAGTCACGGCTGTCGTGGTTGATAGCATTGCGCACCTCGTCGGGGTCGAGCGAGCCGTCGTGGGTGTTTTCGAGGGCGTGCATAGTCACACCTGCGAAGGCCGAGAGGCCGCCCGCCTCTCCGAGGTTGATGTGGGTGTTGCGACCGACGATGACGGAGTCGCCGCGAGCGCACAGGGAGAGGATGGCCACCATGTTGCCCTGCGTGCCGCTCGTGACGAGGACGGCGTCTTCCTTGCCGAGTCGCTCGGCGGCCATCGCCTCGAGCCGGTTTACGGTGGGATCCTCGCCCTCGTCGGCGTCGCCAAGCTCGGCCTCGGCGATCGCCACGCGCATTTCCGGGCTGGGCAGGGTCTTTGTGTCACTCCGTAGGTCTACGATCCTCATGGCTGTTCCTATGGTCGTACGAAGGTCTAGATTCCCGTTGCGTCTTGGTGGGATTAACGCACATAATACGGCCATCAGCAAGCCGGAAGGGAATGTGAGTCCGAAGAAGAAGCGGCTCGTTCGAGCACCTAAGACGAGGAAGCCGAGAAGGAAGCAGTCGTGGCGCGACGCAGGCGGCGACTGGGACGACCTGTCGTACGACCGTCAGGAGCGGGTGGCATCGCCAGCGGAGCGGGAACGGCGGCGGCAGGTCGTGCAGGAGAGCGAGCGAGCTTGGCTCGGCACTCCGCAGGAGGAGTACCGCTCGGACGATGACGCGACGGGGTTGCTCGGCGTGGTTACCTCCGTCCACGGCAGTCTCTACATGGTCGAGCTTTCGGGCGAGCCAGTGGAGTGCCACATCCGAGAGTCGCTGAAGGACCAGGAGACGGGCTTCGTCAATCCGGTGGCGGTGGGAGACCGCGTCGTCGTCACGGAGGACGGCGCGGGAGGGTTCGCCATCGAGGAGCTCCTAGAACGGGACTCGCTCCTGACGCGGCCTTCCTCTTTCAAGGGATACCTGCGGCAGATCGTCGCGGCCAACGTCGACCAGCTTCTGATCGTTACGTCGTGGAGTGAGCCCGCATTCTGGCCGGAACTGGTCGATAGGTACCTTGTTACGGCGGACGTTCACGAGCTTGACCCGATCATTTGCATGACGAAGGGTGATCTCATCGAGGACGCCGAGAAGTTCGAGACTGCGCTCGCGCCGTACCACGACCTCGATTACACCGTTGTCGTGACCTCCACAGAGACCGGCGCAGGCATGGACGAACTGAGAGAGCACCTTGCCGAGAAGAGCACGGTGCTGTCGGGGCTGTCGGGGACGGGGAAGTCGTCGCTGCTGAATACACTTAAGCCGGGGCTTGGCCTGCGCGTGGGCGAGATCAGCACGTGGCGCGGACGGGACCAGGGGCGTCACACGACGACCCGGGCGACGCTGCTCCGCATCGACGAGGAGACGACGGTGGTGGACACGCCGGGGATACGGGAGTGGGGGCTGAGCGGACTCACGAGGCCGGAACTGTGGCACTTCTTCCCGGAGATCGAGCAGGCTGCGGCGGGGTGCAGATTCACCGACTGCCGGCATTTCTCGGAGCCGGGGTGCGCCGTGGTTTCGGCGACTGAGGCGGGTGAGATAGACGGGGAGCGGTACTACAGCTACACGGTAATCTACGAGTCGCTGCCGGAGTCGATAGCGACGTGGTAGGACACCCTCACCCTAGCCCTCTCCCACGACGGGAGAGGGGATTTTTCACGGGGTGATGGAATTTTTGGTCTGTGAGACGGAACGCTAGCTGCCGTTTGCCTGCTTTTCTTCGGTGACGGCGGCGGGATTCATGGGGAGCCGCTGCATTCTGACGCCTGAGGCGTTGTAGATGGCGTGGGCGATGGCGGCGGGCGGCGGGACGATGTTGGCCTCGCCGACGCCCCTGACGCCGAAGGGCTGCTGCTCGCTGGGCACCTCGACGATGACGGTGTCGATCATCGGCAGGTCGAGGCTGGTCGGCATCCGGTAGTCTAGGAGGGTCGAGTTCATCATCATGCCATCATCGCGCATGAAGTATTCCTCGTTCAATGCCCAGCCGATTCCCTGGGTGCTTCCGCCCTGCATCTGGCCCTCGACGTAGCTGGGGTGGATGGCCTTGCCCGCGTCCTGGACGACGGTGAACCGGAGGATGTCGACCTTGCCCGTGTCGGGATCGACCTCGACATCAACAACGTTTCCTGCGAATGAGCCGCCCCCAACGCCAAGACCGCCCGCGTCGAGCGCGCCCCGGCCCATGATGGGGCCGCCGGTGTCGTTGAGCTGCTCGGCAAGCTCGGCGAAGGTCATGTTGAGCTCTTCGTCGGTCTTAGAGCGGAACACGCCGTCGGCCAGTTCCAGCGAGTCGGCGTCGACATCCCAGATAAGGGCGGCGCGGGCGATCATCTGGCGCTTGACGTCCTGCGCGGCCTCGTAGGCGGCCCAGCCGGTGGCGTAGGTGACGCGGCTGCCGCCGGTAACGTCGGTGTGGCCGATGGAGTCGGTGTCAACGACGGTAGGGTTCACGTCCTCGGCTCGGATGCCCAGCACCTCGGCGGCCTGCATAGCGACGGAGGCGCGGGTACCGCCGATGTCGGTGGAACCTTCCGTCAGGTTGATCGTGCCGTCGGGGTTGACGCTGATGTTGACGGCGGACTTGAAGCCGACGTTGAACCAGTAACCAATTCCAACGCCCCGGCCCTTGTTCGGGCTGTCGAGCGGCTCGGAGTAGTGGGGATGGTCACGCATGGCCTCGAGGACCTCTTTCGCGCCGATGCGCGGGAAGGTGACGCCATCGGCGCGGACGGTGCCCTTCACGGCGACGTTCTTGAGTCTCAGGTCGATGGGGTCCATATCGAGCTTCTCGGCGATTTCGTTCAGCACGGTCTCGGTCGCGAAGGCGACGTTGGTCGAGCCAGGCGCGCGGTAGGCCTGCGTCTTGGGCTTGTTGACAACCACGTCGTAGCCATCGATCTGCTGGTTGGGGATGTCGTAGGAGGCGAAGACACACATGGCGGCGGCTCCGACCGGGGAGCCGGGGAACGCCCCGGCCTCGAACTGAAGGTCTGCCGTAGCGGCTAGAATCGTGCCGTCGTTCTTGACGCCGATCTTGACGGTCATGTGGGAGCCGGGAGTCGGACCGGTGGCCTCGAAGACCTCCTGGCGGGTCATGACGGCCTTGACCGGGCGACCGGATTTCTTGGACAGGACGGCGACCGTGGGTTCGAGGTAGGCGGGAATCTTGCCTCCGAAACCGCCGCCGATCTCCATCGGCACGACCTTGATCTGGGAGGCGGGCTTGCTGAGAATTCCAACCATCTCGTCGCGAACGCTGAACGATCCCTGCGTGCTGCACCAGATGGTGATCTTGTCGTCCGTGTTCCAGAGGCCGGTGGCGACATGGGGCTCGATGTACCCCTGGTGAACGGTTACGGTGTCGAACTCGCGCTCGATCACGAGGTCGGATCCGGCGAATCCGGCCTCCACGTCTCCCTTGACCTGCCTGAAGTGCTCGGCGACGTTGCTCTGCCCTTCAGCCGTCTCTCCCATCTCGGAGGTGCGGAGCGACTCGTCTAGGATGGGTGCGCCGTCGGCCATGCCCTCGGGGGCCGTCAGGACGGGATCGAGCACCTCGTACTCGACGACGATCTTGCCGGCGGCCTCTTCGGCGACATGTGGGCTGGACGCTGCGACCGCGGCTATGGCGTGGCCCTTGTAGAGGGCCTTGTCGTCGGCGAGGACGTTGTTGCGGAGGTAACGGAGGTTTGCCGCGCCCTCTCCGAGCGCGACGACCTGGTCGGCCACTTCCGGCAGGTCCGCGCCGGTGACGACGGCGACTACGCCGTCCATGGCCTCGGCCTCGCTTGTGTCTATAGACAGGATTCTGGCGTGGGCGTGGGGACTGCGAACGAACTTTGCGTGGAGGAGGTCGTTCGCGTGGAAGTCCGCGCCGTACTTGGCGCGTCCGGTCACCTTGTCGGCCCCGTCGGGACGGACGGGCCGCGTTCCGATGACCTTATAGTCGCCGTGCTTGAGGATCATGTTGGGTTCGTATGTGGTGGTCACTCGAAAACCTCCCTGATATGTGGCGTGGAGTCGCCCGAATCGATGCGGGCATCATGGTATCAGGGAAATGGGCGCGCGACAATTTCTTGCCAGACTACTCAGGCTAGGGACCGGGGACTGGATTCCGCCCCCGTATCGGAGTACGGGGCGGGCTCTTCGGGGGAATGACGGTGTGGTGTTGAACCGCTAGGTCGCGGCGGCGACTTCCTCAGGCTCTTCGATCCGACGAGACGCCGCGTCGGGGAAGAAGGCGTTGAGGACTTGCTCGGCGATGCCGTCGGCGTCCAGCTGCAACTGGTGTCGCTGGTCTGCGGCGGTGCCGTGCTCGACGAACGAGTCGGGCATCCCGACGCGGTGGACGGATATGTCGTCCAGTCCCGCCTCGGCGAGGGCCTCCAGCACGGCGGAGCCGAATCCTCCGGCAAGGACGTTTTCTTCTACGGTCACGATCCGTCCGGCGCTTCGGGCCGTCTCGAAGATCAGGTCGGTATCGAGCGGCTTCACGAAGATGGGGTTGACGACTCCGCATGAAATGCTGAGCCGGTTCAGACTCTTGGCCGCTTCCACTGCCGCGCTCACCGACTTGCCCAGGGCGAAGATCACCACGTCGCTGCCCTCCCTGACCACGACGCCCTTGCCGATCGGCAGTTCCTTGAGGTCGTCGTCGAGGGGCGTGCCGACGGCGGTGCCGCGCGCGATGCGGATGGCGAACGGGCCGTCGTGCTTGTAGGCGGTGTAGACGAGGTGCTGCAACTCGTTCTCGTCCATCGGGGCCGCAACGACGGCGTTGGGGAGGCATCGTAGGTAGGAGATGTCGAACGCGCCGTGGTGCGTCTTGCCGTCCTCTCCGACGATGCCCGCGCGATCCGCGATGAGTGTCACGGGGAGGTTCTGGAGACATACGTCGTGAACGACCTGGTCGAACGCGCGCTGGAGGAAGGTGGAGTAGATGGAGACGAACGGGTTGAGGCCGTTGGAGGCCATACCGGCCGCCATGCTTACGGCGTGCTGCTCGGCGATGCCTACGTCGAAGACTCTATCGGGGAATTCTTCCCGAACGTCCACGAGGCCGGTGCCCTCGAGCATGGCCGCGCTTATGCCGACGACGGACTTGTCCTTGCGCATGATACGCGTGATGGTCTGCGCAAAGACCTTGGAGTAGGTGGGCGCTCCCGATGAATCGCCGAGGGGCGAGCTTGGCTGATGGAACTTGACCGGGTCGTCCTCGGCGGGTTCATATCCCCTACCCTTATGAGTTAGAACATGGACAAGGGGGACCAGACCGGTGGGCTTCATGGCCTGTCGCAACGTCTCTTCGAGCTGCTTGAAGTCGTGGCCGTCGATGGGGCCCAGGTACTGGAATCCCATTTCGGTCCAGAACATGGTGGGCACCACGAGGCCCTCTACCCCGGTGTATACCCGCTTCGCCAGACGGTGCATCAACTCACCCGTGGGCACCTTCCTGGAAAGGGCCTTCATACGCTCGACCATGGCGTTGTACTCGGGATGGGTGATGAGCCGCTTGCGCCAGTTGGTGAGGAAGCCGATGTTCTCGGAGATCGACATCCCGTTGTCGTTCAGGACGACGACGAGTCTCTCCGGGCTGAGATGCACGATGTTGTTCAGGGCCTCGAAGCTGGATCCCGATGTCATCGCTCCGTCGCCGACCACCGCGATGGTCCAGGAATCCAGTCCACGATTCGCCGCGCCCTCCGCGACGCCGAGGGCTATTGAGAGCCCGGTGCCGGCGTGGCCGGCGCAAAGGGCGTCGTGGGGGCTTTCGTTCGGTTCACCGAACCCGGACAGTCCGCCTTCGAGACGGATGTCCTTGAACTCGTCACGCCTGCCAGTCACCAGCTTGTGCGTGTATGTCTGGTTGGTGGTGTCCCAGACGATGCTGTCCTTGGGACTTTCGAAGACACGATGTAGGGCGAGAGTAAGCTCGACTACTCCCAAATTGGAAGCCAAGTGACCGCCACGCTCGGTTATGACGGAAATGATAGTGTCACGCGCCTCCTGCGCGACTTGAGACAACTCTTCGCGCGTGAGTGACTTGAGGTCGCCGGGCGTATCGATTTGGTCCAATAGACGGGGAGGCATCGAAGAACTCCTTATCAACGGTCGGCTGCATAACCCGACCGTTCCGTAGTTGCGGACACCTTCAATCGTATTATCCATCGTAGGATAGACACGTTCGGGCTGTCAACTTGTCACGAGGCGTAGAAAGGGAAGTAGTACGCCAAAATCAAAGCGGGTGGTATATAATGCGGGACCTGAACCGGGATAGACTCATGGGGAGTTAGTTCGGCTCTTGTCTCTTGGCCTCATCGTGTTCGTCATCGCGGCCGCCATAGCTTTGGGCGGAGCGTTGGGCGTGGTGATGACGCGGAATATCGTGTACGCCGCCTTCTCGCTTCTCGCTTCGCTCATCGGAGTGGCGAGTCTTTTTCTTATCGCGTTCGCGGAGTTCCTCGCGCTGGTGCAGGTGCTCATCTACGGCGGGGCGATTGTGATCGTGATCCTGTTCGCCCTGATGCTTACGCGCATTCAGGACTTCGAGAATCTGTCGGGGAACCGGCAGTGGCCAATTGCGGCCGTCGTATCCGTCGGAGTATTCGCCCTCCTGGCCGCATCGGTGATCTATACGACGGTAAAGACCGTTCCGGACAGGCAGGCCGTGCCACTGGAGGATTTGGGGCGAACGCTGTTCGAGCAGTGGGCCGTTCCCTTCGAGATCGCGTCGCTGGTGCTGCTCGTTGCTCTCATCGGCGTCGTGGTTATGGTTGGGGCGAATGGGAGGCGAGAGTGATCGAGCTTGCCCACTTTCAAATCGTGGCCGCCGCGATGTTCGCCATCGGGCTGTATGGCGTGCTATCGCGTCGGAGCGCGGTCTTGATATTGATGTCGATTGAACTTATGCTAAACGCGGTAAACGTCAACCTCATAGGATTCGCCGCGTTCGCCGACATTGCCGATCCGAGCCGGGCGCTTGGTCAGGTCATTGTGGTATTCGTGATCACGATCGCCGCGGCGGAGCTAGCGTTGGCGCTCGCAATTATCTTAAGATTGTACCGAAACCGCTCCACGGTGAACGTGGACGAAGTCAACCTAATGAAGTGGTGAGAGGTAACGACATGAGGGTTCACACATGGTCTTCCGGTTTCATAGCTCTGGCAATTCTTTTGCTGACGCTTTCGGTGGCGTGCGGCGGAGGTGGCAGTGAGGGCGACACGGGCGGCGACGCTACAACCGGCGGTGCGGCCGGTACGTCAGGTGCGGCAACATCCGGCGATACCGCCGCTCCCGCCGCGATGGCGGAGGTAGGGAAACCCGCTCCGAATTTCACGCTCAAGGTGTACGAAAACGAAAACTACACTAGGGATCAAGAGGTCAGCCTGTCCGACCTCAGGGGAAAGCCCGTGGTCATCAACTTCTGGTTCCCCGCTTGTACCCAGTGCCAAGAGTTAATGTTCCTCATCAAGGACTCCTACAACGCGAACAAGGATGACGTACATTACGTCGCCGTCCAGGTATCGGCGGACAGCAAGTCGGGATGGGATCCCGGTGGAAGCGACGAGACTTCAGGCCAAGACTACGTGACCGACAAGGAACTGCAATTCATCGTCGGTCCCGATTTCGACCGCTCCATCGCCGCGGCTTACGGCGTGGACGCATATCCGACGACCTACTTCTTGGACAAGGACCTGAACCTCGTGTCCACGGCGACGTATCTCAAAGCCAGACAGATCAAAGACAATCTCAAACTGGCATCGGAATAGGGGTCGGGTGACTACCGACGTACAAGGGACAGCGGATTCCGCCGGGCTGACGGCGCTTTCCGGCTAGAATGCCGCTGTCCGACACCATAACCGCGGAGTGGGCGTGGGCCATTCCCGCGCTGAGCGTATCGGCGTTCTTCATCACCGCGACGCTTGGGCGGTTCCTCCCCAGGCAAGGCGTCTACATTCCCATAGCGGCCATCGCGGTGGGGTTCGTCTTATTCTGGTTCGTGCTCGCCGACCTTGTAGTCAACGGGGCACGTTCGGTCGCTATCGACTGGATCGTTCTTGGCGACACGCGGATATCGTGGGGCGTCATCGTCGACCGGCTGTCGGTGACGATGCTCGGCCTCGTTACCTTTGTCGCGCTGCTCGTTCAGGTGTACTCGATCGAGTACATGAAGGGCGAACGTCGGATAGGCTGGTACTACGCCGTCCATGCCCTGTTCGCCGGGGCGATGCTTGCGCTGGTTCTGGCGGACAACCTGATCTTCCTGTACCTCGCCTGGGAGCTCGTGGGGCTGGGCTCGTACCTTCTCATCGGCTTCTGGTGGGAGCGGAGATCGGCCGCGGAGGCAGCCAAGAAGGCCTTCATCACCACGAGAATTGGGGATGTCGGCCTGCTGATCGGCATCATCCTGCTGTTTCGCGCAACGGGGACGTTCGACATATCGACCATCTTCCACGTGGCCGAGCAGGGGGGGATCGACAGCGGCACGCTGACGCTCTCCATGCTGCTGATCTTTCTCGGCGCGATGGGAAAGTCGGCGCAGTTCCCGTTCCACGTCTGGCTGCCGGACGCCATGGAAGGTCCCACGCCGGTGAGTGCGCTGATTCACGCAGCAACTATGGTCGCGGCGGGCGTGTTCCTCACGGCCCGGCTGCTGCCGCTGTTCGAGATGGCGGAGAACGTCCTTCTCGTCGTGTCCGTCGTCGGGCTGTTCACCTTCATCTTCGCGGGGACGCTGTCGCTGGTGATGGCGGACTTCAAGCAGGTGCTCGCGTACTCGACGATCAGCCACCTCGGCCTGATGATGCTCGCGCTGGGGGCCGGGGCGCTTGGGGCGGCGATGCTGCACCTCGTCGCGCACGGGCTTGCGAAGGCGCTCCTGTTCCTCGGAGCGGGCAGTGTGAACCACGCGACGCACAAGACGGGGATTTGGGAGTTGGGCGGAGTCGTCAAGAAGATGCCCATCACCGGAGTGACGTTCATCATCGGAGCGGCGTCGCTGGCAGGGATTCCTCCTCTGGTGGGATTCTGGAGCAAGGACGAGGTACTCGTGGCAGTCAGCGACGGGCGAGGGGCGATATTTCTTGCGTTGGCGCTGGCGGGGGCGCTGCTCAGCGCGCTCTACATGGCACGGGTCGCCTTCGTAGTGTTCTTTGGCAGGTCGCGAGGATATGGCGAGGCACATGAATCACCGTCGCTGATAACCGTTCCGCTCATGCTGCTGGCCATCGGATCGGTAGCAGCGTGCGTACTGGTATTCGACTGGCCGGGGTCATACGACGGTTTCGGCGCGTTCCTGCTGGCCGACCAAGAGTTCCTGCACCACGTGGAGAAGTTCCACATCGTTCCCTGGCTGGCGGGTCTCTCCTCGCTCCTGGCAATAGGCGGCGCGGCGGTGGGATGGCTTATCTACATTCGAGGGAGCATATCGCACGAGGCGTTGGCGCGGAGACTTGCGCCCGTCTACAGGGCTATGGTCAAGAAATACTACGTCGATGACGTGTATCAGTGGGCCGTTGACAGAGTCGTCCTGACATTCGGCGGAGCCGTCGCTGCATTCGACCGGGTCGTCGTCAATGACGGTGGTGTTGACGGGCCCGCGCTCCTAGTGCGCTTCTCGGCTTTCCGCGCCCGGTTCGTGCAGACCGGGAGGCTCTACAACTACGGGTTGGCGATGGCGCTGGGTATCCTGGTGCTTGCCGTCTTGTGGTGGATGCGGGCGGGGTAGCTTCGTCCCGGGATTGAACCGCGAGTGTCTACCGTATGTTGTAGGATATGTCCGGTCGCGTACCCGCCCAAGAGTCCGACAGGAGGCGCAGCATGGCGAAGATCAGGCACATAGCGGTTACCACGAACGATCTTGAGAGTTCGGCAGAGTTCTACAAGGGAGCGTTCGATCTCGATGAGATTTCGAGGAGCGACGAGGCGGTGGTCTTAACGGACGGCTACATCGTGTTCGCTCTCCTGGAGTTCAAGGCGGACCGCTATGGCGGGGGACGGCCGGGGCTGCACCACTTCGGATTCAAGATCGAGGACTTGAACGCGGTCGAGGACAGGATGGCGGCTCTCGGCGGACAGGAGATGGTCGAGTACAACCGGACATACGGCAACCGCGAGGGCACCGAGGACGACTGGGTCGGCGAGAAGAAGTGGATGGATCCGCAGGGAGTGGCCTTCGACATCAATCCGACCGGTTGGGGTTGAAGCCGAGTGGAGACGTTTGACAGATACGTTCTGTTCCTGCTGATCGTCTTGCCGCTCATTGGGGCCGGCGTCCTCTTATTCGTTCCGGCCCAACGCCCCGGAATCGTGCGGTGGGTTTCGACGATCGCGTCCTTCGTGGTCATGCTGTTGAGCTTCTACGTGTTCGGACTGTACGACCATGATGCGGGCGGATACCAGTTCCTTCGAGCATGGCAGTGGCTGGAGATTCCGGGGCCATGGCCGTTCGGAGATCAGGGGATAACGCTCTCCCTCGGCGTGGACGGCATCTCTGCGATGATGGTGCTGCTCACCGGAATCGTCATGTTCACGGGCACCCTGATCTCGTGGAGCATCGGCGACCGGAACAAGGACTTCTTCATCCTGTACTTCCTCCTGCTGTCGGGCGTGTTCGGGGTGTTCGTGTCGCTCGATCTGTTCTTCCTGTTCTTCTTCTACGAGCTTGCCGTGCTGCCGATGTACCCGTTGATCGGCGTGTGGGGGAGCAGCTCGACGTTCAAGACCTTCATCCGCACGAAAGAATACGGCGCGATGAAGCTCATGCTGTTCCTCGTAGCGGGCAGCGTCCTGATCTGGATCGCGCTGCTGGCGATATTCGTCGAGGCGAATGCGGGGACGTTCGACCTGCAGGTCCTCGAAGGGGTCGAGTACTCCATAGGGTTCCAGCGCGTGATGTTCCCGTTGCTCATGGTCGGGTTCGGCGTGCTTGCCGGGCTGTGGCCGTTCCACACGTGGTCGCCGGACGGACACGTGGCGGCGCCCTCCGCCGTGAGCATGGTGCACGCCGGCGTCCTGATGAAGCTGGGAGCATACGGCATCCTTCGCGTGGGAATGACTGTCCTGCCGGAGGGCGCTCAGGACTGGATGCCGGTGCTCGTTGTCCTCGGCGCCGTGAACGTCATCTACGGGGCGACCTCGGCGATGGGCCAACGAGACCTGAAGTACGTTATCGGCTATTCGAGCGTGAGCCACATGGGCTACGTCCTGATGGGACTCGCCACCCTGCACCACCTCGGGGTGAGCGGCGCGGTTATGCAGATGTTCTCGCACGGGGTGATGACGGCCCTGTTCTTCGCGGTGGTGGGCGCGATCTACGACCGGACGCATACCAGGGACATTGATGTGCTCGAAGGAATGGCCAAGCGCATGGGGACGACCGCGTGGCTCTTTGCCATCGCGGGGCTGGCATCGCTCGGCCTGCCGGGCCTGAGCGGATTCGTGGCGGAACTGCTCGTCTTCCTCGGTCTGTTCCAGACGTATCCGATATTGGGAGCGCTGGGCGTCGTGGGCGCGGCGATTACGGCCGTGTACATACTCAGGTTGATCGGGAAGGTGTTCTTCGGCGAATTGGCCGAGCAGTGGCGGGACCAGGTGGACATTTCCAGGCGAGAGGCGGGTGCCTCGGTCATACTCGCCGGGTTCATCCTGCTCATGGGTCTCTTCCCGTTCCCGTTCCTGAGCGCCATCGACGGGAACGTGGAGGAACTCCTCACGCGCGTAACGGGTGCAGGCTAGATGGACAACGACTTCACGCTCCTGCTGCCGGAAGCGCTCGTGGCCGTGTTGGCCGTTCTCGTTCTGACGGCGGATTTCGTGACTCCGTCCGAGCGGAAGCACTGGCTGGGCTACGCGTCGGCACTGGGCTTGCTTGGCATACTCGCATTCACTCTCGCATTTCTCTGGGGAAGGGACACCGTTCTCTACGACGGCGTGATTCGCGTCGACGACTACGCGCTGTTCTTCAAGGGATTCTTCCTCGTGTTGGGCGTCGTGGCAATTCTGTCGAGCGTCGAGTACGTGAGACGGCGGCTCGACCATGCGGGCGAGTTCTATGGAATTCTTCTGTTCACGGTCGTGGCGGCAATGTTCCTCGCCTCGTCGGGAGAGCTGCTGACTGCCTATATATCGCTCGAACTGCTGAGCTTCAGCCTGTACGTGCTGGTGGCCGCGGAGCGTTACAACGACCGGTCGAACGAGGCGGGGACGAAGTACATCCTGCTGGGGGCACTGTCGTCAGCGTTTCTGCTGTACGGCATCAGTCAGGTATTCGGTCATCTGGGGACGACCACGTTCGAGGGCATCAGCGCGGCTCTGGCAAGCAGTGGGGACCTGTCGCCGGGGCTATTCGTCGGCATCGTGCTGATGATCGCGGGACTGGGGTTCAAGGTCGCGGCGGTGCCCTTCCACATGTGGGCACCAGACGTCTACGAGGGCGCGCCGACACCGGTAACGGCGTATCTCGCGGTAGGCTCGAAAGCGGCGGCGTTCGCGCTGTTCATCAGGCTGTTCG
The DNA here is from genome assembly GCA_963665745.1 of Dehalococcoidia bacterium. Classification (GTDB taxonomy): domain Bacteria; phylum Chloroflexota; class Dehalococcoidia; order Lucifugimonadales; family VXLM01; genus VXLM01. Next base: position 761,416 of record OY762443.1, read on the forward strand.
CGGAAGGGTTCATTCCCGCGGCGGAGGACTGGAGGCTCATCATCGTGGTTCTCGCGGCGGTGACGATGGTGCTGGGCAACCTCATCGCCATCGCGCAGTCGAACATCAAGCGGCTGCTGGCGTATTCGAGCATCGGACACGCGGGATACCTGCTCATGGGCATCGCGGCCCTGGTGGCGGTCGGATCGGACGGCGAGTTGGCGCTCGACCGCTCGCATCTGGTCACGAACGCGATCATGCTGCACCTCGTCGCGTACGGGGTGACGAACATGGCCGCGTTCCTAGTCATCAGTACGGTCTGCACGGGTGCTAGCGATGAATCGGTCTCCTCGTTCTCGGGCTTGAGTCGAAGATCGCCAGGAACGGCGATGGTAATGGCCGCTGCGCTGTTCTCGCTCGCGGGGCTGCCCATCTTCGCGGGATTCACCAGCAAGTTCTATCTGTTCACGGCGGTCGCCTCGCAGGGACTTCTCTGGCTGACCGGGCTGGCGATCCTGATGAGCCTCGTGTCGCTCTACTACTACCTGATGGTGATACGGCAGATGTACATCGAGCCGGGTGAGGATCGTCCGCCCGTTGTCGTACCGCGCTTGACGTTTGGGGTACTTGCCGTGCTGTTCGTGGGCATGGTGTTCGTGGGCGTTTACCCTGCACTCGTGATGGACTTCATCCAGAGCGCTAGTGAGGCACTGTTCTCGATGGGAGTTGTGCTGTCCGTCCAATAGGAAAGGGAGGGTCAAGTTGCCGCAGCATTGCATAGGCTCTATTATCAGCAGTCAGCAAACAGAATCGTTGAGGATGTGATCGATGCCAGAGTGGAATGAAGAGTTCAGTCGTGGAATGGTGGTCGTGGCGCACCCGGACGACGCCGAGTTCGGCTGTTCAGGCACCGTGGCCAAGTGGTGCGCGGCAGGATGGGAAGTGGTGTACGTGCTGTGCACCGACGGGAGCAAGGGCACGAGCGACCGGTCGCTGACGTCGGAGGAGCTTGCACGAATCCGGCGTGAGGAGCAGATCGAGGCGGGCAAGGTGCTTGGTCTGAAGGACGTTGTGTTCCTCGATCATCCCGACGCCTACCTTCAGCCCACGCTGGAGGTACGCAAGCAAATCACCGCAGAGATTCGTCGTCACAAGCCGGACGTGCTCATCACGCTGTACCCGATGCGAAACCTCGACGGCGGGTACGGTTTCGGACACCCCGACCACATGGCGGCGGGAGAGGCGGCGATGGCGGCGGTGTTCCCAACAGCGCGCGATCACCTCACCTTCCCCGAGCTGCTCGAAGAGGGGCTGGAGCCTCACAAGGTCAGAGAGGTGTGGGTGATGGGGCACCCGTCACCGGATATATGGATTGACGTGACGGACATCATCGATACGTCGATCGAGGCATTGCTTCGGCATACGTCCCAGCTTTCCGGCACGGAGGAGGAGATCACGGCGTCGATGAAGCGAGGGCGGCGAGAACGCGCGAAGGGGAAGGGGATGAAGTACGCGGAGTCGTTCAAGCGGATTTCGTTCGACGGGAGGGGGCCGGGACGCCGCGCGTCCGAGGAGGAGGAAGAGGAGGACGAGCTGTAAGGGTGGTGCTGGGTGCTGGATTCCCGCTTTCGCGGGAATGACGGTGTGGGAGTGTTTGGAGTGTAGTCACCAAGAGCTTGGTATTGCGGTGACTAAACGACAAGAGGCCCGGTGGATGTCCGCCGGGCCTCTTGGTTATTTCCCTAGCTTAGTCAAGCAGGGTCTATGGTCTGCACTCCTAGTCCCAGTATCCCGGATCGAGGAAGTTCACGCTGGAATAGCGCCTCGAACGGTTGCCGGGGTTGTTGACGTTGTCGATGCCGTCCTCGAAGTAGTAGGCCTCGATCGGAGCGCCGCCCACCCAGTTCTTCTGGACGTTTCGCACGTTGTTCCTCTTGAGCTTCAGCGCTCGGAAGTTGCCGGTGAAGCCAAGACCGCCGATCTTGTACTTGCTCTCGGCATTATCGGCGAAGAGCTCCTTGGCGGCATCTACCCGAACCGGGTCGAGGAGGGCACGGGTGAGACCATCGGCGATGATCTCCTGGTAGCGCTGCATCTTCCCGTCGATGTCGGCCGGGTACGTGCCATCGGGCGCCATGTTGCCGTATGCGTCGGTGTACTTGGCATCGGGGCCGGTGGGAGCCATACCTTCTTCACCGCGAGTGGCGAAGTACTGGCCCATGCCGGGACCCTGCCCGTCCTTCGTGGTCGGAGCAACGCGGTTCCACATGTTGGCCCATGGATTCGTGCCGCCCTCGGTGGAGGTGAAGAAGTAGAAGTACTCCTCCGGAGGGGTCATGTTGGTCTTACTCGTCGGAGACTCCTCTTTGATGGTGACGTTGATGCCGAGCTTCTTCCAGTCTTCGGCCACCCACTGCGTGTAGGGCCAGAAGATCCAGTTGCCGTGGAGCCTGAGCGTGAGCGGACCGGAACCGTCCTTCTTGTCGTAGAAGCCGTCACCGTCGCCGTCCGAGTAACCCAACTTCTCCATCAGGGACCTGGCTCGGTCGAGGTCGTGCTCGGTATCGACGACTCGATAATCATCACCCGGGTAGTACGGGGTCGAGCTGTGCGGCATCATGTTCTGGGGGATTCCCAGACCGGCCGCAAGGGCCTCGTTGAAGCCGACCCTGTCCCATGCGAGCGACAGGGCGATACGAAAGTCCTTGGTGCGCAGGAGGCTGCCGACTTCCGGATCCTCGATGTACTCTTGGTTGGCGACGATGGTGGTGTCGGCGCCGTCGGGCGAGACGTGCATGAGCACGCTGTAGTCGCCCTTCTCGGAGTTCGCCAGGTAGAGCGGCATCTCCTCGGTCGCGAGGTCGTGCCGCGTGTAGTCCGACTCGCCGTTCATCGTGCGGAATACCGCAACCTCGCGGCTACCCGTCATGACGTTGAGGAAACCATCGATGTACGGAAGCTGGTTACCCTCGGGGTCGGCCGAGTAGAAGTAGTGATTGCGGGCGTGGGTAATCAGCCCATCACCGTTCTCATCGACGAACCATCCGCCTAGGGAGGGAATGTAATGCTCACCCTTGTAGATGTAGTTGATGTCGAACTCGGTCGGGATGGCCTCGGAGGGATGGCCCTCGAAGCAGGTGACACAGCGAATCCTGAGGAGGAGCTTCGTCCAGCTAGGCTGGTCATACTCTTCCAGGAGCGCTGGAATTTCAGAGGCGTTGTACTTGATGTGGAACCGCTTCTGAACGTGTGAAGGCGACACGAAGCACCTCGGGCAGCCCTTGATGCCGGCGAACACTCTCACCGCGCTCGACTCCGCGAAGCTCCAGTTCGGGTCGTCGAAGTTGACCGTGAAGGTCGAGTCGTCGACGAAGTTTATCCGCATGTCGTTGCCGGTGATCGGGGACTTGAGCACGGCGGGAAGGCCGGGCATGAGCTCCTTGTTGAGCATCTGCTCCTCGAGCGCGAAGCGGACGTCCTCCATCGTGAACGGATAACCGCTATGCCAGCGCATGCCTCGGCGTATCTCCATGGTGAACACCGTGGCGTCCTCGTTCGTGTGGAACGTCTTGAAGCCGACCGGCACGTTGAAGAGGCCGTTCGGGGACCCGCCGAGGCCGGACATCATCGTCATACCCTCGATGAGCTCGATGTTGCCCCTTGTCGAGGTGCGCATCTGGCCACCGTAAATGCCGATCTCGTCGCCCGGCATGTAGAGGAGCACGTCCTCAGGAACGGCCAGACGATCCTCAAGCGGAAGAATCGCGCCCTGCCTCGCGAGAGCCGCGGATGACGGCGCCTCGTTGAACTTACTGGGCGTGGGGCACTGGTCGCAGAACCGCGTAGCGGGATACGCGCCCGGCTCCAGCTTCGGGGCCATGTACATGTACTCTTCCGTGGCCGTCGCCGGGTCTTCACCCGTACGGGCCGCCGGTCCCGCCGTCGTCCCTACTGCGGCTGCCGCCGCCTGAGCCGCTTGCGGGAGGGCAGGCGCTCTCGCGGGCGCGGCAGGGGCTGGCTGCTGCTGCACCTGTGACGGGGCCTCAGGAACCTCGCCCGCCGGGTAGGCGGCCTCGGCGGCCGGGGCAGCTGCCCTGGCAGCCGCGGGCTGCTGGGGATCCTCCGGTTCCTCGGCCGCGCAGGCTATGCCTACGACAGCCAGAACGACCGCCGCAAACACGGCTGCAAGACTATATTTCCAAATTCTGTCTTTCATACGTCGCTCCCTCCTGTGTGTTATTCCTTTAAGATTGCCTAACGTAAACGCACACTTCACCAACGTAGCGCAATGTATCTTCCTTTTCGACAAATGTCAATACTACATCGGGCTTCTATGGTCACCTCGGCTCTATACGGCGCAAACTAGGATTTGATCAAACTGCCAAGACGCTCCCATTTCAGGTCAGAGATGCTGTGTGGAGCGTCCAGAGTGCTCTATACTAGGGGGCGTCAAAGAGAAGGCGACCTCTTCGTTCCAACACGGAAGGCTAAACAGAGTAAGGAGTCACACCATGAAGCAGAAGCGAGTCATCTACGCAAACGACGCACGACACTTCTACCTATTTGTCTTCGATCCGCCGATGGCGATGGAGGACGCTTGGCGGCCCATCGACGACGTGGCCGGGACAAGCGTGGACACCTTTGCCTACATGGTGGAGCGGGGGGACGGCCTGTTCTATCCGTCCAAGGTGGGGCAGCGCTTCGGTTCGAATATCCAGCCGTTCGACCACGTGGCGTATTACCACGTCTGGTACAACATGCAGAGCCTCATCGACCGGGGACTCGACCCGCTGACGGTGCTGATCGACCGGGCGCACGACAAGGGCATGGACTTCATCGCCAGCTTGCGGATGACCAACTACCTTGGGGCCGACCGGTCGCAGCTGGTGCCGGAGGGACGCGGGTACGTCCACGAGGAGATCAGGGACGCCAAGTTCGCCGTCCTCAAGGAGCTTGCGCACGACTACCCGACAGAGGGTGTCGAGATGGACTTCTCGTGTCCTCCCGGCGGCGGACCTCCCGCGCTACGGGAGGAGGACGTAGACGAGCATACGTCTACGATCACCGATTTCGTTCGTTCCGTCGCCGATACGGTCCACAACCGGCCGGGCGGACGCGGCGTGGTCGGAGCGCGAATCTATCCGACCGAGGCCATGAACCGACGCGCGGGCTACGACGTGCGGAAGTGGATCGAGGACGGCTCCGTCGACTACTTGGTGCCCATGATGTACACGTACTTCATTCTCGATCAGCACATGCCGATCGACTGGGTGCTGGAGGCTACGGAGGGAACCGACACGTCGGTCTACGGCATGCTCCAGCCGCACCTTACCGACGAGGGCAGCGGAGCGCCGGAGCGCGTTTTCGCTTCGTCTGAGCACATGCGCGCGGGCGCCATGAACATGTGGGACCGGGGAGTTGACGGGCTGTACACCTTCTTCGGAGACTGGCCACACGGCGACGCGGTGCGACGGTACCTTACCGACATGGGCGATCCCGATCTGATGGTAGAGAAAACCAAGCGCTACTTCCTGCCGGAACGCAAGGCCGAAGCGAAGGACATGGAGTATGACCAAGCGGTGCCGGTGGAAATTCCCCAGGCCGACCCCGATACTCAGTACGACATCCCGTTCTACGTGTCGGATGACATCGAAGGCAAGCCCGACCGGATCAAGAGCGTGGCGCTGCGGATGAAGGTGGACAACCTGATGAGTCACGACACGCTGTCGGTCTCGATAAACGGGATCTCGCTGGCCGACGAGCCGATGACCCGCGACTACGGGCATCCATTCGGACCCTACGCGGCGCAGCAACTGGAGTTCTATCTGCATGGCGTCCGTCCGCGCAAGGGATGGAACACGTTGAGCGTGTCGCTCGACGCGCGGCCCGAGAACATGGGCGGCGGGGTGACGATTCACGATGTGGAGATCACTATCGAGTACTCGTCCTATCCGTCGAGGCTGTAAGCAAAACGGGGCAGTCCGGCACTTCGAAAATGTCGAAGGGCAGAAGGGCCCTTGTGTATACTAAAGGCCCCGCTTCCGGTTGTCTCCGGGGCGGAGCATTTTCAACTCGATCCGTAAACATGGGAGATATTCCGGGTGATTCACGACGCTAGAGACAGATATGGCCGCTATTTCGAGGAATTTTCCCCCGGTGACGTGTACAAGCACTGGCCGGGAAAGACGATCACCGAGGCCGACAACCACATCTTCACGCTGCTGACGATGAACACCAACCCGCTCCACATCGACGAGGAGTACATGAGCCGTCACCAGCACGGCAAGATTCTCGTGGTGGGGCCGCTGGTGCTGAGCCTCGTGGTGGGGATGAGCGTGCCCGATACGTCCGGGAAGGCCATAGCGAACTTGGAGTACGAGCGGATTCGGCATGAAGCTCCCGTGTTCCATGGGGACACCATCTATGCCGAGAGCGAGATACTCGAAGTGCGCGAGTCTCGGAGCAAGCCCGACCGGGGTATCGTCTACATGGAGAGCCGGGGTCACAACCAGCGGGGCGAGCTGGTGCTGACGCTTCGCAGGCGTTTCCTCGTCCCTAAGCGCCCCGCATAGGCCGGACGGTCACTTCCATGGACGCGCACTCACGCTATACGGTCTCGCTGCACTACGACCGGCGGCTGTACCGGCAGGACATCGCCGGCTCGATGGCCCACGCCCGGATGCTGGCCCGCCAGGGAATCATCAGTGAAGACGAGGCCGCGTCTCTCGTTGCCGGACTCGAACGGATACGTGATGAGATCGAGGCGGACACTTTCCCATGGCGCGACGAGCTCGAAGACGTTCACATGAATATCGAGCGGCGGCTGTACGAGACGGTCGGGGACGTGGCGGGCAAGCTCCACACGGCGCGGTCTCGAAACGACCAGGTGGCTACGGACGTGCGGCTCTACATTAAGGAAGTCATCGACGAAGCGCTTCGGGCTATTCATGACCTGCGGGCCGCGTTCGTCGAAAAGGCATCGGCAAACCGCGAGGTCGTGATGCCAGGTTACACGCACGTCCAGCGCGCTCAGCCGGTGCTGTTCGCCCATCACATGCTGGCCTACTTCGAGATGTTCGGTAGGGACGCCGAGCGGATGCGGCAGGCGAGAGAATCCGCCGACACGATGCCGCTCGGCAGCGGCGCGATGGCGGGCGTCCCCTACCCCATCGACCGCGAATCGGTAGCGCGGGAGCTCGGTTTCGGGAAGGCCAGCGCCAACAGCATGGACGCCGTCTCGGACAGGGACTTCCTGCTGGACTTCCACTCGGCCGCCGCGACCTGCGCAATGCACCTCTCCCGGTTGGCCGAGGAGCTGGTGCTGTGGTCGTCGGACGAGTTCGGATTCGTACGGCTCGACGCCCGGTACACGACCGGAAGCAGCATCATGCCGCAGAAGCGCAACCCCGACTTCGCGGAGATCGCCCGTGGTAAGACGGGTCGGGTATACGGGAACCTCGTCGGGCTGTTGACGACGATGAAGGGCTTGCCCCTGACGTACAACCGGGACATGCAGGAGGACAAGGAGGGGTTGTTCGACACGGTCGACACACTCATCCCGACATTGCAGGTGACGGCGGGCATGATCTCGACGATGGAAGTGCAAGTAGAGCGGATGCGGAACGCTGCGTTGAACAGCTATGCGCTCGCGACGGACGTGGCAGATTACCTCGTCGCAAAGGGGATACCCTTCCGCGAGGCTCACGGGATCGTCGCGCGGCTGTCGCGTCACGCGATAGAGGCGGGCAAGCGGTTGGATGAATTGAACCTTGATACGTACCGCCGGTTCTCGGACCTGTTTGGGGAAGACGTGCTCGCGATCACCGTCGAGTCTTCCATTCGCGCGCGTGACGTTTTCGGCGGAACAGCCCCGAATAGAGTTGAGGCGGCTATAGAAGCCGCGAAGGCCGAATTGGAGGCCGAGGATGCCTGAGCGTATCAGGATCGCGCCTTCGGTCTTGTCGGCAGACTTCGCCAGGCTTGGCGAGCAGGTCTTGGAGGCAGTGGAGGGCGGCGCGGACTCCATCCACCTCGACGTAATGGACGGGCATTTCGTGCCGAATCTGACGTTCGGGCCTCCTGTAATTCAGATGTTGCGGAAGCAGACGGATGCGGCGTTTGACGTGCACATGATGGTCGAGAACCCCGAACGCTACATTCCTGCGCTGGCAGAGGCAAGGGCTGACCTCGTAACCGTTCACGTCGAGGCCGTTCGTCACCTGCACCGGGTCGTCCACCAAATCAAGGACGCGGGCATTCTTGCGGGGGTCGCCCTGAATCCGGCCACCCCGGTGTCGACAGTCAAAGAAATACTGCCCGACCTCGATCTTGTGCTCGTGATGTCGGTCAATCCGGGATTCGGGGGCCAGTCGTTCATCGAGTCGTCGGTCGAGAAGATCGAGCAGGTACGCAGAATGTTGGACGAGCGAGGCTTGACCGCAGCAATGCAGGTGGATGGTGGTATCGGGCCGGACACGGCGGAGCGGGTCGTCCGCGCGGGGGCACGGATGCTCGTGGCGGGATCGGCGGTTTTCGGCAGTCCGCACGGGGTTGCGGGGGCCATTGACCTGATCCGGCGGAACGGCGAGCGGGGGTTGAGCTAAGGCGGATGAGCAAGAAGGTCCTCGTAGTAGCCACCAATCTCTTCTTCCTGCCGCGCATTCAGAACATTGCGGCCCCGAGCGGATGTGAAACTCGGCAGGTCATGTCGGTCGATCGTCTGAACGAGGAAATGGCGGAGGGTGAGACGGTTCTCGTACTCGTCGATCTTGAGGCAGACGCTGATTTCTGGGGGGATGCGGTGAGGACGATTCTTGCAGGTGGCGCGTCACGGCCCCAAATCGTTGGGTATGGGGGGCACACGAACACGGAGATGCTTCAGAGGGCGGAGGAGGTCGGATGCGATCTGGTGCTGACCAAGGGCCAGTTTAGCCGCGATCTCGCGAAGCTCATCGCCGAGGCCGCACAGTCAGCCCCAAAATCTTGTTCGGTACCCCCGCCGATGCTATAGTTTGAGTCGCGGTCTGCTGTATACAGGAACGACCGCTTCCGGGGATTGTATGTGCGGCATTAGCGGCATCATGTACATGAATAGCGGGCGAAACGGGGTCGCAGACGTTGGCAGCGACCTCGTCAAGATGCTCGACGCGCTGGCCCATCGCGGGCGCGACTCGACCGGATTCACCGTCGTTGGCGAAGAACTCGACGAGGACCTTATCGTCCGGCTGTGGACGGAGGACACTGACGGGGCAAACCTCGTACTGGCGAGGGTCGAGGAGGCCATCGGCAGGGTCGGAGGAGTCGTCGCGACGACTCGATCGTGGGGCGGATTCTTCCGGCTGACGGTCAACTACGAGGGTGAGGTCTCCCGGCTGGCCGAGACGCTGATGAGAGTCGACGGCGTGGTGATCCACAGCATCGGCGAGGCGTCCGAGGTCGTGAAGGACGTAGGCGTCGCCAGCGACATGGACCGGGCACACCACATCGGCATGATGCGCGGCACGCACGGGATCGGCCACGTCCGCATGGCGACCGAGAGCAAGGTGGACATCACCCACTCTCACCCCTTCTGGGCGTACCCGTTCACCGACGTTACGGTCGTTCACAACGGACAACTCACGAACTACCACAAGCTCAAGCGGCACTACCAGTCGATGGGGCACCGCTTCCTGACCGAGAACGACTCGGAGCTTATTGCGGTGTACCTCGCCGACAAGCTGGCGGAGGGCGATCCGCTCGAATCGGTGCTCACGCAGTCGCTCGACGACCTGGACGGCACCTTCACGTACCTGGTCTCGACAAAGAACGGCATGGGCGTAGCAAAGGACCGCTGGGCGGCCAAGCCGCTGGTGACGATGCAGACCGATGACGTGGTCGCGGTAGCGTCCGAGGAGATTGCTCTGAGGAGCGTGTTCACGGACGAGGAGCTCGACCGGGTGGAGCCGCAGGAGAATGAGGTTCTGACGTGGTCCGTATAGACGCGAAGGACCTCTCGACCACCGAGATAAACCGCAAGATCAAGGAAGCCGCCGACTCGGCGGACGAGATCACGGTGCTTAATCCCCAAGCGCGGCACAACATCGCCGTGGGCGTTCTGCAGCCCTGCAAGATCAGTATCGAGGGAAGCGTCGGGTACTATGGCGCATCGCTCATGGACGGCCCCGAGGTTCACATCGACGGCAACGCGGGCTGGGCGCTCGGCGAGAACCTGATGAGCGGCAAGATAACCGTCACCAAGGACGCGGGCGCGTCGGTCGCGGCGACCATGAGGGGCGGCGAGATCGTCGTCGGACGAAACGCCGGTGCTCGCGCGGGCATTTCCATGAAGGGCGGGACCCTTCTCATCGGCGGGAACGCCGGATTTCTGACCGGGTTCATGATGCAAAAGGGCCGCATCGTCGTGTGCGGCGACGTTGGCGATGCGGTGGGCGACTCGATGTATGAGGGCGTCATCTACGTCGGCGGCGAGATCGGCTCACTCGGAACGGACGCGATGGTGGAAGCGGTCCCCGAAGGAGAACTGATCGAGCTGTGGGACCTGCTTGAACAACACGGCATCGATGACAAGCCCCGGTTTCGCAAGATCGTATCCGAGAAGAAGCTCTATCATTTTGACACGCTCGAACGTCTGGAGATGTCGGCGGTGTAACTTCCCCCAAACGTCTCCTTCGCGGAGTCGGTGGGGCTGAGGGCTAAGAATGGTACAGTCAACCAGCCAGATTTGGGCCAAGCACATCATCGACGACATCCACGCGAAGGCGGACATCGGACGCTACCGAATTCGCGGGTTCAGCACCTTTCAGAAGGTCACCCACTTTGACGACCTGTCCTTCCTCTCAACCGGCCTGACGCGGTTCCCGCTCGAAGGCTACAAGGAGAAGTGCAACACGCAGGTCGAGCTCGGCGGACGCCATGCGACCGAGCCGCTGATCATCGAGACGCCGGTCTATATCACAGGCATGAGCTACGGCGCGCTGTCGGGACACGCCAAGCAGGCCCTTGGCACGGCCGCCACCATGGTCGGCACGGCGAGCTGCACGGGCGACGGCGGAATGCTCCAGGCGGAGCGTGAGGCATCGGAAAAGCTCATCTACCAGGTCCTGCCCAGCAGGTACGGATTCAATCCACACCATCTGGTCGGCGCGCAGGCGGTGGAGATCGTGGTGGGACAGGGCGCGAAGCCGGGCACGGGCGGGATGCTGATGGGGGTCAAGGTGCTCGATCACATAGCGGAGAGCCGCGACCTGCCGTCCGGCATCGACCAGCGAAGTCCGGCACGTCATCCCGACTGGCTCGGCCCCGACGACCTCGCCGTGAAGATCGAGCAGATCCGGGAAGCTACGGATGGGCGTGTGCCCGTGAGCGTCAAGCTCGGCGCGTGCCGCGTCTCCGATGACGTGAAGCTTGCGGCGAAGGCGGGCGCGGACATCATCGTGATAGACAGCATGGTGGCAGGCACCGGAGCATCGGGCGAGGCACTGCTCGATCACAGCGGTATCCCGACCGTTCCCGCCATCGTCATGGCCCGCGAGGCCCTGAGGGAGATGGGGCTGTACGGTGAGGTGAGCCTCGTGGCGTCGGGGGGCATCCGCAGCGGAGCGGACATGGCCAAGTCGCTGGCTCTCGGAGCCGACGCGGTGGCCATCGGCATTGGCGCGCTGATCGCCCTCAACTGCAACCGTGACATTCCAGAGGCCGACTTTGAGCGTGAGGTCGGAGTTCCGGCGGGTGACTGCCACCACTGTCAGACCGGGAAGTGTCCGGTCGGCATCGCCACGCAGGACCCCGTTCTCGAAGCACGGCTCGACCCCGACGAGGGGGCGGAGCGCGTGGCCAACTTCCTCAACTCAATGACGATGGAAGCCGCTCTCCTGACGCGCTCGCTCGGCAAGAGCGACGTTCGCAGCCTCGAACCGGAGGACATGGTCGCGCTCAGCATAGAGGCGTCGGCGATGGCCCGCATTCCCCTCGCCGGGACGAACAGGGTCTTCGGCTGGGACTAGGCGCATGAGCTTCTTCTTCGTAGTGTTGGCCGACCCGCAATTCGGGTTGTTCAAGTCCTTCAACGGGCGGAACCCTGAAGAACTCCAACGCTGGTGGCGCAAGGGGCTCCGAATTTTTCCGACCGAAGTCACCGACATGAGTGAGGAGACCCGACGCTACACGCGGGCAATCGAGGCGATCAACCGGCTCCGTCCGGCGTTTGCCATCACATGCGGGGACCTCGTTCAGGACAAGACCGACACCGAGCAGCACGAGACGCTCCTACGCCTGACAACGATGCTGGACGATGACATCCCGATGCGCTGGGTGTCGGGAAACCACGACGTGGGAGTCCCTCCTACCCCGGAGACCATCGCCGCCTATCAAGCCCGATACGGCCCCGACAACTACTCGTTCGACCACGGGGGCAGCCACTTCGTAGTCATCAACAGCTCCGTGTGCGTGGACCCGTCCGGCGCGACGGGGGAGTGGGAGGGCATCGTCGAGTTCCTCGAGACCGACCTGGCCAAGGCGCGTGAAGCCAACGCCGACCACATCATGCTGTTCACGCACCATCCGCTGTTCGTGGCGTTTCTGGATGAGGCCGACCACATGCTGAACGTGCCGAGAGAGCGGCGCGAGAAGATCGTCGAGATCCTCATGAGGTACGGCGCGACCTACGCGTTCGCGGGCCACTGGCACAAGAACGCCTATGCCGAGTACGGGCCTCTCAACATCGTGGCATCAGGCGCCGTCGGGTATCCTCTGGGCATAGATCCCTCCGGCCTGCGCATCGTGAAGGTGTACCCCGACCGTGTCGAGCACGAATACTACGGGCTCGACGACGTGCCTGAGACGGTTTCTTTGTAGCCGCTCCGACCTAGCCGGATGATATGTTAAACTTTGTACGAAGGCGCGGAGCGTCGGGATGGGACCTTGATCCGATCCCCGTGCATCCCGTTGATTATGGAGGAACAATGAACCGAGTCGTTCTGCATCTCGCACTGCTGCTAACGGTGTCACTCGCGTTGGTCGCCTGCTCTTCGGACGATGAAGAGAAGGTCATCAGGATCGGGGCCGCCGTCAGCGAAACGGGCAGGTATGCCGAGGAAGGCAAGCTCACCCGACAGGGCTATATCCTGTGGGAAGAATGGGTCAACGGCGAATACGGCGGCATCAAGGTAGGGGAAGACCGCTACAAGGTCGAACTGGTCATGTACGACGACGGGAGCGATGCGGATACTGCCGCCGATCTCGTGGAACAACTCATCGACGAGGACGAGGTTGACTTCCTGCTGGGGCCGTACAGTTCCACGCTCACGCAGAGCGCCATCAAGGTCGCCGACGCGCGCGGCATGATCATGGTCGAGGGGACCGGGGCATCCGAAACGCTCTTCCAGCAATCGTACCAAAACCTGTTCGCCGTGCTGACTCCCGCGGGCAACTACACGCAGTCCGCCCTCCATGCTCTGGCCGAGGCCGGGGCGGAGTCGGTGGCTATCGCGCACGCGGACGCTCTCTTCCCGGCGAGCGTAGCTGCGGGGGCCGAGCGATGGGCCGGAGAGTACGGCATGGAGGTGCTCGGAGTCGAGAAGTATCCGCAGGACGTTGCCGACGTCACGGGCATCGTGTCAAATTTCAAGGACTTGGACCCGGACGTCTTCGTGGGGGCCGGTTACTTCAACGATGCCCTCCTCTTCGTGCGTACCGCCAAGGAGATTGACTTCAACCCGAAGGCGCTGGCGCTCACCGTCGGCCCGGCCGATCCGAAGTTTATCCAAGAGGTGGGCGAGGACGCCAATTACCTGCTCGCCCCCACGCAGTGGGAGGCGTCTATGAGCTACGAAGGCGACTATTTCGGCTCAGCGTCGGACTACGCGGAACGGTACACGGCCAAGTGGGGAGGGTCTCCCGCTTACCAGACCGCCTCGGCGACCGCTGCCGGCCTTGCGCTGCATCTCGCCATCGAAGCCGCCGGCTCCCTAGATGCCGATGCCGTGCGAGCCGCCCTCCGCAACCTGGACGTGGACACCTTCTACGGCAGAATCAGCTTCGACCCGACGGGCAAGAACGCGGCGAGACCCATGGGCGCAGTCCAGATCCAGAACGGCAATACCCGAGTGATTGCCCCCGCCAACGCCGCCGTCGCCGATCTGCTCTACCCCGCCCCGAACTGGAAGGACCGGTAAAGTCCCTGCGTCGGGAAAATCGGCGCGACCGCGCTCCGTGCGGGTTCGTACTCGTTGCGTTCTACAGGCCCTTGCCGGCAAGGAAGGCCGCAAGGTCCGCTGTGCGGCACGAGTAGCCCCACTCGTTGTCGTACCAGCCGACGACCTTGACCATGTTCCCTTCCATCGACATGGTGGACAGGCCGTCGATGATGCTGCTGTGTGGGTTTCGGATGATGTCGCTGCTGACGATGGGCTCCTCGGTGTACTCGACGAGTCCGGCCATGTGGCCGTCGGCAGCCGCCCGGTAGGCGTCGTTGACTTCCCCCTCGGTTGCGTTCTTGCCGAGCTCGGCGACGAAGTCGGTCACGGAGCCGGTGGGAGTCGGCACACGGAGGGACATGCCGTGAATCTTGCCGTTTAGCTCCGGGAGCACGAGGCCGACGGCTTTCGCTGCACCCGTCGTCGTCGGGATGATGTTTGCCGCGGCGGCACGGGCGCGACGAAGGTCGCTGTGCACCTGGTCGAGGATCTTCTGGTCGTTGGTGTAGGAGTGCACCGTCGTCATCAGTCCGCGCTTCACCTCGAAGGCGTCATGGAGCACGCGCGTCATCGTCGCGATGCAGTTGGTCGTGCAGGAGGCGTTCGAAATGACGTGATGGGCGTCGGGGTCGTAGGTGCCCTCGTTGACGCCGAGGACGATGGTCGCGTCCTCCCCGGTGGCGGGCGCGGAGATGATGACCTTCTTTGCGCCGCCCGCCTTGTGTCCCGACGCGGCTGAGGCGTCGGTGAAGAAACCCGTGGATTCGACGACGATCTCGACGCCGTGGTCGGCCCAAGGAAGCTGGGACGGGTCGCGCTCCGCCATGACCTTGACCTCCTCGCCGTCTATGGCAATGGAGTCGTCGGACGTGGCCTCGACAGTGCCAGGGTAGATGCCGTAGCTGGAGTCGTACCTGAACATATGGGCGTTCGTCGCCGTGTCGGTGAGGTCGTTGATCGCCACGACTTGCAGGGAGTCCGGGTGTCGCTCCTTGATGGCGCGAAGCACCTGCCGCCCAATCCGTCCAAAGCCGTTGATTCCTACCCGAGTCGTCATGCGTTGCCTCCGAAGTATTGAGTGCCGGTGTAGGTTCGTCTGACCGTTACAGAGTAGGGTACCGGCCCGGAATTCTCAATGAATTTGCCGAATCATGCCATCTCAAACGACCGTCCTGAAATCCGCTACCGTCCTTCGATTACGAGCTTTGCCGTCTCGACGACCAAGCTGGCAGTCTCAATAGCGCCACTAGCCTGGGTGGATCCATAGACCTCGAACGGGGCACTTCCGGGAAGGGCGTCCGGGTAGCGGGTTGGGATGTAGTACTGATCCAGCACCGTTAGAGACTCCGCGTTTTCAGATAATTTAGGATGAGCATCGCCCAACTCGACAAGAAGTGCTGCCAGCGAATGACCTGTGACTGAACGAGCACCGTTATGGTAAAGCAGGGCCTTCATCCCCTTCTCGGCTACTTGCTGCGATAGGAAGCAAGCTTGGGAATAGAATTCCTCACGGAGAGCAACACGGGCGAAGGCGAGGTCGTTCTCGGCTTGGCGAAGCCATCGTAACGCGTCGTCGCGACTACTCTTCATAGATGGTCACACCCTCCCTCAACGCGTCCTCAATAAACGCACGGCGACTCGCCAACATCTCCTCTAGCTCCTCGGGGGTATAGATAAGGATATCGATACCCCCGCGCCATATGTTGAACACACCCGGAAATGCGTGATAGCGGTCGAACCAGTCCGCCGAAGTGTCGGCAACAATTATGAGATCGAGATCGCTGTGTCTGTCCGCTTCGCCCCGGGCATAGGAACCGAAGATGATGGCCCTCTTCGCCTTGCCCTTCCTGAGAAATGGCTCGAAGGTCGAGCGAATCTCGTCAATGCTGGGAACGTCGGCGGATTTGAGTGTCATAGCCCCTACCCTCCGTACGCCGCGTACGCCTTCCGGCCCACGAACTCGGCTTCGTGCTCCAACTCTTCTTCGATACGGAGGAGGCGGTTGTATTTTGCGGTGCGTTCGCCGCGAGAGGGTGCGCCAGCCTTGATCTGGCCCGACGCGGTGCCGACCGCGAGGTCGGCGACGGTGGTGTCCTCCGTCTCGCCGGATCGGTGGCTGATGACGACGCCCCATCCAGTCTCCTGAGTGAGCCGGATCGCTTCGAGGGTCTCGGTGACCGTGCCGATCTGGTTGAGCTTGATGAGCACGGAATTGGCGGCCTTACGGTCGATACCTTGCCGGATGAGAGTGGGGTTCGTCGTGAACAGGTCGTCGCCTACGATCTGCACCTGGTCTCCGATCCGTTCCATGAGGGCAGTCCACCCGTCCCAGTCGTCCTCGGCCATGCCGTCCTCGATGCTGATGATGGGGTACTTCGTGATCCACTCCTCGTACATATCGATCAGTTCATCGGTGGAGAGTATGCGACGCTCCTTGATGAGGATGTAGGCGTTCTGATGGCGAAGCTCGCTCGCCGCGACGTCGAGGGCGATGCAGCACTGCTCGCCGGGACGGTATCCCGCCGCCTCGATGGCCTCAACCACGAGGTTGAGCGCTCCGAGATTGGTAACGCCGCTGGGGGCGGGGCCTCCCTCGTCTCCGACCGTCGTCCCGAATCCACGGTCGCGAAGCAGCTTGCGAAGCGCGTGATAGACCTCCGCGCCGGCGCGGACCGACTCCCGGAAGGTGTCGAATCCCACCGGCACGACCATGAACTCCTGGAAGTCGGTGGAGTCGTCGGCGTGCTGACCGCCGTTGAGAACGTTGAACATCGGCACGGGCAGAGTAAAGCGTCCGTCTTGGTCAAGAGACCGGTAGAGAGGGACCTGCCTGCTCGCCGCCGCGGCCTGAGCCAGGGCCACCGAAACCCCCAGGATGGCGTTTGCGCCCAAGTTCGATTTGTCCGCCGTGCCGTCCAAGTCGATGAGGAGCCGGTCGACCGCCTCCTGATCGTGCGCGTCGAGTCCAACGATGGCGGGAGCGATAGCGTTGTTGACGTTGCCGACTGCTCTCATGACGCCCTTGCCCTCGTAGCGCGCCTCGTCGTTGTCACGAAGCTCAAGCGCCTCGTTCTTGCCCGTGCTGGCGCCGGACGGCACGGACATGCGTCCCCAGACGTCGTTATCGAGGAAGACATCGACCTCGACGGTCGGGTTTCCCCTGGAGTCCAGTATCTCTCGTCCCACAACTCGCGATATTTTCGCCACGACGTTCCTCACTCTCCCCCATTCAGTCGTTCGTTATATCCGTCCTGCGAGGTTGTCCGGCTGCCGCAACGGCCTTCTCGACCGCATCTTTCGCGTCCCCGGCGACAATGATCGAGGGATCGACGGCGACTCCCTTGGACAGCGTCCACGTACGGAGACCGATGACCGGGATACCGCCCTTGAGGGCGTGAGCAATTTCCGTGAGCGTGCCGTAGCGTCCGCCAATGGCGATTACCGCCCTGCCGCTTCGGGCGACGATCACGTTGCGACCCTGTCCGAGACCGGTGGGAATGCGGATGTCGACCCACGCATTGCCAGCGTCCGGGTCGCTTGACGGCAGTATGCCGACAGTAGTTCCTCCCTCGGACTTCGCGCCCCGGCACGCGGCCTCCATGACGCCGCGACCGCCACCGCACACGAGCGTTATCCCGCGGCGTCCTAGCTCGGCTCCCACTTCCTCCGCGAGAGCTGCGATCTCAGGCGTCGGCTCCGCCTCTCCGACGATGGAAATCTGCATGTCTTCATCCCCCACGAGTAGGCCGCTCCGCGTTCAAGTATATCACCCGACTTTGGTTCGACGATTGAGATGCGTTTGGGCAGATGGCCGCTTTAGAGAGGAAGAACTCCCTCCGTTTGCCCGAGTCGTTTCTGTCTGTCTCTGAAGTCCGGCAGGGCGCTTGCCATCAGGTTCTTAAAGTCGGGCGAGTGGTTGCGTACGGTCAGATGGGCCAGTTCGTGAACAACGATGTACTCGATGAGCGCGGGTTCAAGCATGATGATGCGCCAGTTGATGCGTATCGTGCCGTCGGAGGCGCAGCTCCCCCACCTCCGACGCTGGTTGCGGATGAGGACCTGCGACTTTTCGCCGCGTCCGAGCTTGGGCCACCAGCGGTCGACGTACCCGGTGACCTGCTCGAAGGCGCGCTCCCGGTACCACTCCACGAAGGCGTCGCGCATCGCCGCGTAGCGCCTCTTTCCTCTGAGATCCAGAGGCAGCGCGACCTTGAACCGCCCGTCTTCGAATCGAATCTCCGGTGTGGACACGTCCGCGAAACGGACAGCGATGGGGACGTCATCGCCCATGTAGGGCATCGACTCGCCGTTGACGAAACGCTTCCGAAGGCCCTCAGGAGGGGCCTGCGACAGCTTGTTGATGATCCACGCCGCCCGATCCCGTACGGCCCTCCGTATCGCTTCGGACTTCATGACCGAGGGCACAAAGACCGAGACGACACCGCGTTCGACCCTGATCTGGACTGACTTCTTTCGCCGTTTGCTGCGACGCACCTCATACTCGATGGTCGTGTCTCCAACACGGACGCTGTCTCTTTCGGGCCCTGTCCGTGTTTCCCCCGGGGGCACCAAGTCCGCGAGGCTGCTGACGACCCAAGGGGCATGCTTGCGTACGAAATTTCGCACTTCGCTGGTCTTGGTAGACCAGGGGACGGCCACACGAATGCCGCCTTCATCAATCTTGATCTCCATGGTCTTCTTGCGTCTCTTGCTGCGGCGCACTTCGTACTCGATGGTCGCGCCTCCGGCACGAATACGGTCACGTTCGATCAATTCTCGCTCCTGAACTAAACTGCGCGACAGCACCAACCTACGACTCGACATACATGATACCCTTTCCGCCACACGATTCAGCCTAAATAAAGTCCCGGGAGGCCACCAATGAACACCCCCGTCGTCGATATGCACAGCCACGTTGGCCGCCAGACTCACTACAGGATGCATGACGCGCCGGAGCCGTACGTGCGCATCATGGACCTGGCGGGCGTTGACGTGGCGCCGGTGAGCTGCATCTTCTTCGACACGGCGCGGCGGTGCAACGACGCGGTGGCAAGGTTCGTGGCCCTGAACCCCGACAGGTTCTTCGGCGTGGCCCACGTGACGCCCCGGTATCCCGACGAGGCGATGTCCGAACTGGAGCGCGTATTCAAGCTGCCAGAGTTCAAGATGCTGAAGCTCTACCCCGACTATCTCGGCGCGCCAATCGACGACCCGTCGTACTTCCCGATATTCGAGTGGTGCGACGAGAACCGCATCGTCGTCAAGAGCCACAGCTCATTCAACGACGAGGGCGACATTTTGACGGCCCCGATCCGTTTCATCAAGCTGGCAGAGAGCTATCCGAACATCCGGTGGGTGCTGGGACATTCCGGCAACGCCATGCCGGGCCAGATTCAGGCGGTCGAGGCCGCGCAGTCGTCACGGAATATCTGGCTGGAGACCTGCACGTCTCACGGCGAGCACGGCACCATCGAATTCCTGGTCGAGGGCGCGGGAGCCGACCGGGTACTCTACGGCTCGGACATGCCGCTCATGGACGCACGTCCACTGATAGGTCGCATCACCACCGCCGATCTGGACGACGAGACCAAGCGTCGTGTCCTCGGCCTGAATGCAATCGAGCTGCTTGGACTCGACGTGCCGTCAGGTTCGGATCACTCGGGCTGACCGATAAGGCCGTGTATGTTAGGGGCTGGATTCCTACCTACGCGGGAATGACGGGAAATATCAACCCCAGGGGATTTCCGTCATCTCATCAGCCCAGATTGTCGGGCCATCGTAGGCGCTGCGGACCTCGCCGATCGCCTGGGTGTGGGCCTCCGGCTCTTCCAGGCTGAGGCTCTGATGTACCAGCAGCATCTTCTTCGCGCCGGCGTCCGTGGCCGTCTGCCCAGCGCCGACGGTGCTCGTCTCGTAGTCGCCCGCCACCTCGTGGGCCGGATCGTCCTTGAGACGGATGCACTCCATGATCAGCAGATCGACATCCTTCGCCAGCTCCGTGAGCGAGTCGCACGGACGGGTGTCGCCGGAGAAGACAATCGACCCCTCGTCGCTGTCGATGCGATAGGCAAGGGAGTCCAGGTACGGCTGGACGTGCTCGACGCGCGCGGCAGTTATCTCCCAGTCCTTGCCGGTCGCCACTTTGCCGGGGCCAACGTCCTTCGCGTGAATTATTGGAGGTCGACGCGGAAGGACGCCTCCGCGTCCGGTATACGCGCCCAGGCTCAGCGGGTGGTTCGTCCGCGCGACGATGTCGTGCCAGAATGCGCCGACGCCCTCCCCGATGATCCGCTCCGTGATCTGCTCGGTCAGCGTCGGGCCGTAGACTCGAATCTCATTTTCCTTGCCGATGGACATATCGAATCGCGTGAGCAGGAACGCGGGGTAGTCGGCGTCGTGGTCGGAGTGGTGGTGCGTGAAGAAGAGATGGTCGACGTCCGTCGCCTTGAATCCGGCGCGGTACATCTTGTACGTGGCGGCGAAACCGCAGTCGAACATCATCCACTCTCCGCCGACCTGCACCAGAAATGATGATCCCCAACGCAGCGGGCTGGGCGCGGGGGTGCCGGAACCGAGAACGATCACACGAGGCATTTTTTACCCAGCCTCCTCTTTTTCAGGGTGAAAGGCGAGGTCATTATACGCTCATTCAGTCGAGTGAGTTGGCATCGCTGCGAACATGCAAACTTATGCGGGCAGTGGGCGTTTTGTGTATAGTACCCGCCACTACGCCAGGGCGGACTTGCATCCATGAGCTCACTCTCAACCTCCAAGCTCGTCCTGAGACGGATCAGGAATGCCAAGATGCTGCTGGCAAGCATCTTCCTGGGCATCCTGTTCGCCACCACTCTCGCCGCCGCTGTGCCGATATACCTTGGATCGCTGGAGCGGCTGGCCCTCAACCTCGAAATCGACCGCCTCGGAAGGTTTCAGTCGAAGCTGCTCGGCTTCGCCTACTACATCCCTTTCACCGAGCAGCGGATGGCGGAGACCGACCGGACTTTCGAGGAGCTTGTGGACGAGCACATCGCCGAGATCTATGTCGATCACCGGCGTTTCGTGACAGGTCTGGAGTTCTACGCCGATATTCCGGCCATTCCGCTGCCGCCCGCCGAAGCGGCGAATGGGTCCGCGGCGCGGGCATTGCTGCGGAGTCTCTCGGACTTCGAGCAACACGTCACCTTAGTCGAGGGGCGTCTTCCCCAGCGGCAACCGTCCGATGATCCCAACGCGCCGGTACTCGAAGCCGTGATGGGTGAATTCGCGGCCTCGCAGTTCCGGATCCAAGTTGGAGATGTTCTCCGGCTAACACCGGACCTCACCCTTCCGAAGGTCATTTCGGTATCCATCGTGGGCATCATAGAGCCGTCCGACCCGAATGCGGATTTCTGGCTGCCGACACCCAGCCTCTATCTGCGCCCGGAAACGCCCGACCCGGATGACCCGGGCGACGGAGTCTACGACCCGCAGATACCTCCCGTTCCCGTGATAACCGACATGGGGATGCTGGTCGAGACAGTGGACGCGACGTTCCCGGGAACGCTGAGCATCAGCATCTGGACGATCAGCCTCGACAAGGAGGTGATGAAGGGGTGGACTCCCAACCGGATTCGCAGCAGCTTTAACGAGTTCGAGACGCAGTTCGCCATGCGGATGCCGGGAGCGGCGGAGGTCTCATCGGGGTTTTATCGGATGCTGGCGCGGTTCGATGCCCGCAGCTTCTTCGCCCGCGTACCACTGCTGCTGCTGCAAACGCTCATGGTGGCAACCGTCCTCTTCTTCCTCGTCATGATGGTTGCGTACCTCGTCCGCAGCCGCCAAGAGGACTCCGCACTCTTGAGCGCCAGGGGGGTGACGACAGGACAGATATTCCGCATCTACGCCCTCGAAGGCCTCGCGATGACGATCATCGCGGTCATCGTCGCGCCTTTCTTGGCCGTGGCGGGTGTGGCGCTGGCGGGCGCGCTCCCCTTCTTCCGGGAGATGACGAACGGCGACTTTCTCCCTCTCGTGGTGGGGCCGATGCCGTTCTTGGTCGCCGCGCTAACGGGTCTGGCCTGCCTCGTCGTGTACGCCATACCCGCCGCCATAGGTACGCGGGGCGGACTGCTCTTACACAAGCTGCGCTCGGCAAGACCACCCTCCATCCCATTCGTCCACCGTTACTATCTCGACATCGGCCTTCTCGCCATAGGCGGACTGATCTTCTGGGAACTGTACAACCGGGGCAAGATACTGTCGGGCGGTCTCTTCAGGAACGTCGAGGTCAACGAGGCCCTTCTCCTGGCCCCTGTCATCTTCCTGGTGGTCGTCGCGCTCCTCTTCCTCAGGGTCTTCCCGATCTTGGTGCGATTTATTGCGGGCGAGTCTCCGACGCTTTCACATATCCTGCTCGCCCTTGCGGTCGTCCCGCTTGCGGTGGGGATACCGTACCGGGAGATACGGCAGGACCCCTTTAGTGGTGAGTGGATCGGCCCGGTCGTCATCTTGGCATTGGTGGTCGTGGCCTATTACTTCACGACAAGGTCTGTCCTCATTCGCTACCGGATCGCGGGCTACGCCGCCCAAGTCGGTCTCATCTACTGGTTCCTGTCGGAAGAACCCTTACGCACCGCCGAAGTCCTCACGGCGCCGACCGTTCTGCTGATGGCAATCGTGCCGGTCCAGCTTGCCTTCATGGTCTTCCGCATCGCGTCACGCTTCACTCCTGCGCCGGCGTCGATAGGCCTGCGGTACGTATCGCGCAACCCGCTTCAATACTCATGGCTCGTCCTGCTCTTGGTCATGACAACCGGCGTGGGAGTATTGGCCACGACGGTGGGAGGAACTCTGGAGCGCGGCCAGACCGACCAGGCGCAGTATGACGCCGGGGCCGACGTGCGCATCTCTCTGCGAGACAATGTCCACCTGTCCCAGTTTCCAATCGAGACCTTGCTCGAGCGCTACAAGGCCATCCCCGGCGTACGGACAGCCTCACCGGCCTACCGCGAGCCGCGGTTTGGAAGACAGGACGGCGTGGAGGTGTTCGCCGTCGACTCGCGTGAGTTCCCATTCCTCGCGTGGTACCGGGAGGATTTTTC
The DNA here is from genome assembly GCA_963665745.1 of Dehalococcoidia bacterium. Lineage (GTDB taxonomy): Bacteria > Chloroflexota > Dehalococcoidia > Lucifugimonadales > VXLM01 > VXLM01. The sequence continues at coordinate 784,667 of OY762443.1, forward strand.
CGATCAGCCGCTGGCCGAAATCATGCGATCGCTAAACGCGCACCCTCCGCCGGAAGTCATCGTCCTGCCTGAGGACTCGACGTCCATCGCCATGTGGACAAGACTGCAACGTCCCATCGAACGACTCTGGATCCAGGTCATCATTCAAGAGGGCGACGGTAATCTGTCCACGCTCTCGTTAGGGGAGCTATGGGAAGCTCCACCCGGCCAGTCATCGAACTCAGACGATACCGCCATCGTGATACCGGACGACCCACCGGAGCCACAATGGAAGCTCATGAGCCGTGAGCTTCCCGCCCGGCTCGAACACCCCTTGAGCCTCGTGTCCGTGCAGCTCTACGAGTCCCGCGTCGGCACTCTCACGCCCGGAACTCTGCTCATCGACAACATCCACGTCGAGACCGCGAGCTCCGGCGAAACGACCGTCTTGGAGGACTTTGAAGGACTCTTTCGCTGGACGCCCATCATCACATCAGGGCTCGCGCCCGACCGGCTGTACTCGTTCGCCGGGGACGCCAAGGACGGCGACCGTTCTGCGATGTTCCGGTTCGGCCAGGAGGGGCAGCGCGGCGTGCGGGGCATCTACCTCAGCCCCACGGGAGGCGAGCTTCCGGTGGTCGTGAGCACGGGATTCCAGGAAGCAGTAGGCGTCGAAATCGGCGATCTGATCCTCATGAACGTTGGTGGAAGGGCCATACCGTCGGTGGTCCGCTCCGTGGTCGACCACTTTCCGACCATGCGCCCCAGCGAAAAGGGTTTCATCCTGGCAGACCTGAACGCCCTGCACCTCCATGCCAACATCATCAGTCCGACCAACCGGCTCAGGCCGAACGAGGTGTTCCTGTCGGTTGCCCCGGCAGCGCACGATCTGGTAGTCGAGAGGGTCAACTCCCTGTCGCTTACGCCGGGAACTATCTACGACCGTCTCTCACAGGTCGAGACGGCGCGACTCGATCCGCTCACCACGGCAGGATGGACATCGATGGTGTTCGTCGCGGTGGGCATCATTCTCATCACCATCGGCATCGGCTACGCGACGTACCTGCTGGCCTTCCTCAATCAGAGTAAAGGAGAAACGGGTTTTCTCCGTTCTCTGGGACTCTCCAACGGCCAGCTTCTCGGCCTGCTTGCCTTCGAGCATCTGGCGATCCTGCTGGTCGGGATCGGTCTCGGCGCATGGGCGGGATTCCAGATGAGTAACCTTGCCGTCTCATCGGTGGTCATCGTTTCGCCCGACGACGTGCTGCCGCCATACACCTCGATCACCGACTGGGGCGCGTTGCTACCGATGTACCTCGGCATCATCGTCGTCGTGCTCGTGGCCTTTGCCATACTGCTCCGCGCGACGCGACGGATCGACCTGCAGACGATCTCCCGCATGGAAGGATGACGAGGCGACTGATTGCCGAACTCGTGGCCATGCTGCGCCTCCCTGCTATACTCTTACGTATCTCAAGTGTAGGTACAGGCAAGAACTCCATGAAGAAGGACTTTCTCGCAGTATCCGATTTCACCTCCGCCGAGGTCGCGGACGTCGTCCGGCAGGCGGAGAGTTTGAAGCGCTCGAACGCGCGACCTTTGGAGGGCAAGATCATAGCGCTCCTCTTCGAGAAACCTTCGCTCCGAACGCGCGTGAGCTTCGAGATCGGAATCCGACAGCTTGGCGGGGACTGCATATATCTGTCCAAGGAGGACGTGAACCTCGGCGTCCGCGAGCCGGTGGAAGACGTTGCGCGCGTCCTCGACCGTTGGGGCGACGGCATCGTCGCCCGCGTGAACGAGCACGAGTCGCTGGTCACCATGGCGGCCTATATGAACGTTCCGGTCATCAACGCTCTATCGGACCTTGAGCACCCATGCCAGGCAATGGCGGATTTGCAGACGATCGCGCAGCACAAGGGAGCGTTTAAAGAACTCCGTGTCGCGTACATCGGAGACGGGAACAACGTGGCCGCGAGCCTCGCCGTGGGATGCGCGTCGGTGGGGGCTGACTTCGTCATTGCCAACCCTTCGGGGTATGGGATACCCGATTCCGTGTGGGGCACGGCCATGGAGAGGGCGGAGGCGGGCGGCTCGTCCGTGACCCGGTTCGATCTGCCGGAGGACGCCGCCCAGGACGCGGATGTCGTCTACACGGACACGTGGGTCAGCATGGGCCAGGAGGCCGAGAAGGCCGAGCGGGTAAGGGCGTTCGCCAACTACCAGGTCAACCCAGCGCTCATGGAATACGCCAAGCCCGACAGCATCTTCATGCACGACATGCCTGCCTACGCGGGCGCGGAGATCTCCGAGGGGATGATCGACGATCCGCGCTCGGTCGTGTTCGATCAGGCCGAAAACCGGCTCCACGCGCAGAAGGCCGTGATGGCCGCTCTCTTCTCGTAAGGCTATGTACTCAGCGAAGAAGCCGCTCGTCGCCATAGTCGGACGCCCGAACGTGGGCAAGTCGACGCTGTTCAACCGCCTCGTCGGGAGGCTGGTGTCGATAGTGTCCGACGTCGCGGGCACGACGAGAGATCGCGTCAGCACGGAGACGGTGTGGGCGGGCTATCCGTTCATTCTCGTGGACACCGGAGGTCTTGACGAACGGAACGACGGCGGAGAAGCCACCCCTACGCAGATATGGGAGAAGGTGCGGTCGCAGATCGACGTCGCAATCGAAGACGCCGATGTCATTGTTATGCTCACCGACGTCGGCACGGGGTTAACTCCTGCCGACTACGACGTTGCCGAAGCGTTGCGCCGGGCGCGAAAGTCTGTCATCGTCGCGGTCAACAAGTCGGACAACGTGAGCCGCGAACAGGAGGTCTTCGACTTCTACGACCTCGGACTCGGCGATCCGATTCCCATCAGCGCCTACCACAACGTCGGCGTCGATGACCTGATGAGCAAAGTGATCGCGTCCTTCCCGCCCGAGCCCGACATGCCGGAAGTCGAGGCCGACCTCAAGGTCGCGCTCGTGGGGCGAACCAATGCCGGCAAGTCGATGCTGCTCAACGCGCTCGTGGGCGAAGAGCGCTCAATCGTAAGCGAGATGCCGGGCACCACGCGGGACGCGGTCGACACGCTCATTACCCGCGACGACAGCCGGATTCTCGTCGTCGATACGGCGGGCCTCCGCAGGCGTGGCAGCATCAAGCCGGGCATCGAGCGCTACAGTTCCCTTCGCTCCATCAGGGCCATTGACCGCGCCGACGTTGCGATCCTCGTGCTCGACGCGACCGAACTCGCCACCGCGCAGGACGCGCACATCGCGAGCTACGTCCTCGACGCCTATAAGGGAATCGTGTTCGCCGTCAACAAGTGGGATATCGCGAAGCAGGTCGGACTCAACAAGGAGACCGCGACGTACAAGGTACGAGAGCGGTTCAAGTTCGCCTCGTTCGCCCCGATATGCTTCATCTCGGCCCTAAGAAAAACCGGGCTTGACGCCATGATGGACACCGTCGAGAGCGTCGCGGAGCAGTGGCACAAAGACCTCCCCCGCTACGACCTGCGAAGGACGGTGCTCAATGCCGTCGCCGCACATCCGCCCGCCCTCTCAGGCAGGAGCGCGGCAAAGATATACAGTGTCGCGCAAGACGCCACGGGCCCGCCTTCCTTCACCTTCTACGTAAATCGCGCCGACATGGTACACTTCGGGTACCAACGCTACTTGGAGAACGCCATCCGCGACGCCTACGGCTTCGAGGGCAGCCCGCTGAGGATGCGTTTCAAGCGAAGGGGGGAGAAGTGATCGAGTATCTCGTCTTCGTTCCGCTCGGTTACCTGCTGGGCGCAATCCCCTTCGGGTATATCGCGGGCAAGCTCTTTGGCGGCGTCGACGTTCGCGACCATGGGAGCGGCAGTATCGGCATGACCAACGTCATGCGAACGGTCAGCCCGCCCGTAGCGATACTGGTGCTCGCCCTCGACATGGGGAAGGCGGCGGGAGCCGTGGTCCTGGCGAGGGTCATCGCGGACGCGCCAATGGTCGAGACCCTGACGGGGATCGCGGTGATCGTGGGACATAGCTGGTCGGTGTTCATCGGCTTCACCGGGGGAAAGGGCACCGCGACGGGCTGGGGCGCACTCTTCGCGCTGTCTCCAATCGCGGGCATCGTGGCCTCGGTCATCGGCGTCGGTCTCGTCGGCCTCACCCGGTATGTTTCTCTCGGCTCCATCGTCGCGGCAACGTTGGGCTCCGTAACGCTGGCCGTCCTGGCCTTGGCAAACGTTTCCGTGTTTTTTGACGTACATCTTGAGTACGCCCTCTATGGCGCGGTCGGAGCACCCATCATCCTCCTCAAGCACCGGGACAATATACAGCGGCTCCTCAACGGCGAAGAGCGCAAGCTCGGTCAGAAGGTCGATACGATTCCCGAATCGACGGAAACTCAGCGCGGGAAGGGCCTGCGATGGCCACGATCGGCGTAGTCGGCACGACGGGTTGGGGGACGACCCTCGCAATCATAACGGCACGGGAAGGCCACACCGTTCGTCTTCTCGCGCGCTCGAAGGATGAGGCCGCCCGGCTCCGGCTCGCCAACGAAAACAGCCAGTATCTTCCCGGCGCTTCCTTTCACCCGGCGATGCGGGTCACACACGACCCGACGGAGGCGCTCGGAGGAGCCGATCTCACGATCCTGGCCGTCCCTTCCAACACCTTGCGACAAAACGTAAAGGACATCGCTGAATACATCGACAACGAGACCGTCATCGTAAGCGCCGTGAAGGGTCTAGAGATCGAGACCGGATACCGAATGAGCGAGGTCATACGGCAGGAGCTGAACCGAGTGTCACCCATTCCCATCTGTGCGCTGTCCGGGCCGAACCTTGCAAGAGAGATCATACGAGGCAAGCTGTCATCGACCGTCGTCGCTTCTATCGACGAGGAGGCCGCCAAGAAGGCGCAGGCGATCCTCAACTCTTCCGTCTTTCGCGTGTACACGAACACCGACATTATCGGAGTCGAGCTTGGCGGCACGCTCAAGAACATCATCGCAATCGGCGCGGGCATCTGCGACGGCCTCCAGATGGGCGACAACGTGAAGGCGGCGTTCATGACTCGAGGCCTCGTCGAGATCGCGCGCCTGGGAGTTGCCGCGGGGGCCAATCAAATGACCATGGCAGGCTTGGCCGGAATGGGCGATCTCATCGCCACCTGCTCCAGCGACCTCAGCCGCAACCACCAGGTCGGGATCCTCCTCAGCCGTGGCAAGACCCTCGCCGAGATCCGCTCAGAAATGCACAACGTCGCAGAGGGCATTAACACCACGGCGGCAGCACGCGCCATGGCCGCCGACCTCGGCGTGGAGATGCCCATCACCGACGTGACCTACCGCGTCCTCTTCGAGGACATGTCCGTCGACAAGGCAGTCGCGGAGCTCATGGGACGCGCCCCCACGCCGGAGTAGGATGGCCCGCCGTCCTCTCATCATCACGACGCAGCCCGGTTGGGCCTTCGCCACGCTGTCTGAGCTTCGGGCCGAGGGCGGTGAAGAAGGGTATGTAGGCTTCCACCACCGCGACTCTACCCTAGCGTGTCGAAACGGACTCACCGTTGCTCCAAAATCGCTGAGAACACCTGCTGAGGTCTTCGGCGAGGTGATATCTTCAAGTTCACGCCGTGGAGAAGACGCGACCCGGCAGTTGGCCCGGCTCATGCGACCGACTACCGTGAAGCGGGCCGTTCTCGACCTGCTTCCCGAGGTTCAGGGGACCCGTCCACGCCGCTACAGCATTGCGTGCGAAACGCTTGGGCGCACCACAATTCGCCGTCAAGATCTGGCACGGCAAATTGAACAGGTCTTCCGTGTCGCCTTTCCGGGATGGCGCAGATCGAGCGACCATGCCGTCCGCATCTTCTGCAAGGCCGACCCCGATTTCGCCTTCGTAGGCGTCCAACTGCACTCCAATCTCGGAGATGACGACTCTGGACGACCGGGTGCACTCAGGCGGCATCTGGCCTGCGGCCTGCTTCAACTGGCAGACGTAGACGCGGATAGCCTCGTGCTCGATCCGTTCATGGGGACCGGGGCCATTCTTGACGCTGCTATGCGACTCTACCAAGCGCGAGGCGCGGTTGGATTCGAGGTCGATCCTGCGGCTTGCGATATTGCGGACCGTCGACTCGCGGGTGCAGACGTGTCCGTCGTCCGTGCGTCCTACGAAACGATGGATATTGGACTCATGGATTCACGGACGAGGATCGTGACGAACATCCCGTTCGGGAGCCAGTTCGAGAGAGTAGACACGGACAAACTGGTTCGAGTGCTACGCTCCTGCTCCGAGGCGGGCGCTCGAATTACCATGCTCGCCTCACGAGGACAGGGCACTCATCTGAGTGCCGCTCTCGGGCTGCGACGGAAGAACGTCATCGTGATGGGGCAGCCGGCGGCGATTCTGTCACCCCACCCTGCCCACTAGGGCGACCCAGTCGGCATCGGTGAGTCCTTCATCGAACTGAACGCCGAGAGCCACCATGCGCTCGATTACTTCGGTCTGCTGCTTATCCAAGATGCCGGAAAAGATGAGCGTTCCCCCGCTCTTGACGACGCGGACGATGTGATCAGCCAATTCGGTGATGACCTTCGACGACACGTTGGCAACCAGCAGGTCGTAGCCGTTCGCTTCTGCTTGAGGATGCGGCAGCGACGCTTCGTCCGTAGCTACGGTGTCCTGAACCCCGTTTTCGCGGACGTTGCGCCCGGCGACACTCGCGGCAATCGGGTCGATTTCCAGACCCAGCACATCAGATGCGCCTAGCTTGGCCGCCGCAATCGAGAGGACGCCGGACCCGCACCCTAGGTCAAGGACACGGTCTCCCGGCTCGACGTGCCGTTCGAGCAGTTCCAAGCACATCCGTGTGGTCGGATGGTGGCCCGTGCCGAAGGCCATGCCGGGGTCGAGGGAGATAACTATGTCGTCTTCTAGCGGCTCATACGTGCGCCAAGTCGGCACGATCACCGTTCGCGTCCCAACCCGAAGGGCGTGGAAGTGTTCCTTCCACGACTCCTGCCACTCCTCTTCTTCGACCACGCGTACGCGGAGTTCTGAGACGTCTCCGACGTGCGCGACCAGCCTGACTGCCGTGTCGATACGGGCATACCGTCCCTCCAGCCGGTTATCGTGGGGGATGTAGGTGGTGACGGTCACTCGCTCGGGAACGGGCGCGCTCTCGCCCTCGTCGGGGTTGTGTCCCGCCGGAAGCTCGATAGCCACGCCGCCCTCCCCGTGCTCAGTGAAGACTTGCGTTAGCGGCTCCACGAACTCCGCCGGCGTGTCGATGCTCAACTCGACCCAGAGCGAATTACTCATTTGCTGGCCAAAGTCTCCTTTAGAACAACGCCTACGGTACCGCTTGCCCAGCCATGACGCCGGTGCACCTCTCGCTGTCCACGGCCACTTGCCCGTTCACCAGCACGTACGGGATGCCGGCCGGGTACTGGATCGGGTCATCGTACGTTGAGGTATCGATCACTCGCTCGGCATCGAAGATGGTAACGTCGGCGTAGTACCCCTCCTCGATTCGGCCCCGATCGGTCAGGTTGAATCGCCGCGCCGAACGGTCGGTCATCCGATGCACCATGCCTTCCAGGCTCACGGTCGGATACCTTCGCCGCAGCCGTCCGAGGAAGCGTGGGAAGGCCCCATAGGAGCGGGGGTGCGGCATCGACCCGGCGGGGGTGATGTCGGAGCACACCATGTAGTCGTCCCGCGCGATAAGCTCCATCGAGTCCTTGCTGACCTGTCTCCACAGCCCGTAGCTCGTGGGCGGGGGCATGGTGTAGCCGACCGAGAGGTCCTCTTGCAGGAGGATGTCGCACAGGGCCTCGCCGAGGGTCTTGCCAATCCGGTCCGCATACTCAGGCAGGCTGATGCCCTCCAAGGACGGATCGCCCGGAATATACGAGAAGACGACCTCATCGAGGGAGCGCATGTAGTAGAACTCATTCTCCAGGTAATCGACGATCCGCCGGCGGTCGCCGGGGTCCTTCAGCCGCTCGATTATCGCGTCGGGACCTCCGTCCTGCGTCCAACTGGGCAGGAAGCTGACGGGGATCGTCGACCCGCTGGCGTAGGGGTAGATGTCCAGAGTAATGTCCACTCCCTCGGCCTTGGCCTCGTCGATCAGGGCCATGTGCTCCTTGACCTTCCCTGCCGTGCGCGGGTCGGTGCGGAAGTGGGCGAAGTGGAGCTTCACGCCCGAACGCCTGCCGATCTCCAGGACCTCCGCAACACCGCCGCCGCCGAACGCGCGCTCCGGGTTCGCCCGTCGCGGTTCGGCCATGTAGACGCCGCCGAGATCGCGCACCAGCTCGCATATCTCGACCAACTCATCGGTGCTCGTCCACGGGCCGGGATAGTAGCTCGACCCCGTAGAGAAGCCCACCGCGCCTTGCTCCATGCCCTCACGCACAAGGTCTTTGTAGCGCGCCATCAGGTCTCCGGTAAGCGGCACGTCTCGGAATCCCGCCGCCTCCAGGCGAACCGTCCCGTTCGGCACAAGGTACGCGGTGTTGATGGACACCTTCTCGTGGTAGTTGGCGCGGAATGCCTCGACGCTGCTCATGTCGAGGTCCTCAGGCGGCTCGCCGAGCAGCCCCTTCAGCCACCTGCGATAGGTCAGATAGTTGTCGTGAGACAGTGGAGCGTACGACATGCCGTCTATTCCTAGAAACTCGGTCGTGATGCCTTGTCGCAGACCGCAGGCGTGCTGTGGGTCGACGAGCAGGTCGCCTTCCGAGTGCGTGTGCGTGTCGATGAACCCGGGCGCGACGGCCAGTCCTTTGGCGTCGATGACTCGCCTCGCGGCAACCTGCGAGAGGTCTCCGATGCACGTGATGCGTTCACCGCGAATGCCAACGTCGGCCCGATAGGCCGTCGCTTCCGTGCCGTCGACGACCTCGCCGCCGCTGATTACTATGTCGAGCATTGTCTCGCTCCTCGTTCGAACTGCGACAAGTGTACCACCGTACATCCCCGGCACGGCAGACCCGAAATAGCGTAAGATGAGAGCGATTCCGTCTTGTCGCGATCCGGGTCCGAATCGCATGAACAACACTCAAATCGCGGAAGTCTTCGAGAACATCGCCGGTCTGCTTGAGATCAAGGGCGAGCGACGGTTCGTCGTGGTTTCCTACCAGCGCGCGGCCAGGACGATCGATCACCTTCCGACCGAGCTCGAGCAGATGGTCCGTGAAGAGGACGATCTCACAGAGATTCCCGGCATCGGCAAGGCCATCGCGGGCAAGATCACGCAGCTAGCGACCGAAGGCAAGATGGACTTCTACGAGAAGCTGCGAGGTGAGTTCCCGGACGGCATTCTCGACGTCATGCGGGTTCCCGGCGTGGGGCCGAAGTCTGCCAAGCGCCTGTGGGACGAACTTGACGTAACCACTGTAGAGGCGCTTGAAGCGGTAGCGTCCGACGGACGGCTTGCCGCGCTCCCAAGAATGGGGCCGAAGAAGGCCGAAAACATCCTCAAGGAGATCGCGGCCGCACGCACGAAGGGCGACCGTGTTCCCATTGCCCGCGCCCTGCCCGCAGCCGAGCGCGTCATCGCCGCTCTCAAGGAACGCTGTCCGAGCATTGTCCGTATCGAGCCGGCGGGCAGTCTGCGCCGGTTCGAGGAGACCATCGGCGACATTGACATCGTGTGTACCGCTACGGATCCCGAACACGTTCTCAACGCGCTCGTAGAGCTGCCGAACGTCGCAAGCGTCCTCGCGCATGGAGACAAGAAGTCGGCAGTCGTCCTGAGCGAGGGCGTGCAGGTAGACCTTCGAGTCGTCGACGACTCCCAGTTTGGAGCGCTCCTCCAGTACTTCACGGGTGACAAACAGCACAACATTCGCCTCCGTGAGCTTGCCGTGCGGCAGGGACTCTCGGTCAACGAGTACGGAATCAAGAATACTGAGACCGGCGAGACCGAGTCCTTCACGGATGAGTCGTCCATGTATGAGCGACTTGGACTCCAGTACATTCCGCCCGAACTCCGTCGCGGCACGGACGAGATCGAACGCGCCCGAAGACGTTCCATCCCCCGGCTGGTGGATGTCTCCGATCTGAGGGGCGACCTCCACGTCCACACCGAGTGGAGCGACGGGCGTGACGCGACCGAGTTGATGGTCGTCGCAGCCCGGGAGCGGGGCTACGAATACGTCGCCATAACCGATCACTCCGCCGGAAGAGGCATTGCCAACGGTCTCAGCATAGAGCGACTCAAAGAGCACATCCGGGAAATCCGGCTGCTTGAAGACCGGCTCAGTGACATCAAGCTCTTAGCCGGGTCGGAGGTCGATATTCGTGCGGACGGGAGCCTCGACTACCCCGACGATGCGCTCGATGAACTGGACTGGGTCGTCGCCTCCGTCCACTCAGCCATGGGCCAGGACGCCGAGACCATGACCGGACGCATCATCAAGGCCATGCAGAGTCCGCATGTGACGACCATCGGACACTTGACAACCCGTATGATCGGGGAGCGCAAGCCCATCGAGGCTGACTTCGAGGCAATCTTCGAGGCGGCGGCTGAGACGGGGACGGCGCTTGAGATCAATGCGTCACCGCGACGCCTCGACCTCAAGGACATCCACGCCCACCGCGCCCGCGAGCTTGGCGTTCCCTTAGTGATCGACAGCGACGCCCACGACGCCGAGAGTCTCGACAACCAGCGCTGCGGAGTTGCCGTCGCTCGGAGGGCGTGGTGCGAACCGAGGCACATCCTCAACACCCTGCCCGTAGACGCATTCATAGAGTATCTTGACACGGACAAGCCCGACCGTCCGCAGTTCCTAGCCGAACATGGATAGCAATTCGAGCACAACCAACTCCGATTCTCGACTGCTCGCCGTCGAGCACCTGAACGCGGCCCTGGCCGACGGTCGAGACTGGCCCGAAGCCTTGCTGGAAGCAATGGCCTTGTGGACAGCCCCGGAAGAGGCGTACGGGGGCCGCACGTATAATTACTTCATCGCGGGGGAGGCCTTCGACTGGCTTCTCCTCGCGGAACGCCTTCTCAATGAGTCACGCGACGTCGTGCCCGAGGACGAGGTGGAGACTCTCATCTTCGAAGGGAGGTTTCCCTCCCGATTCGACACCGAACGCATCCCGGAATTGCTCGGAGGCGACAAGTATCGCGGGTACCTGAACTACCACTACGGGGTGACCGTCGAGGAAGCGTTGCAGTTGGCCTGTGAAATGGAACTGCGAAAGCGCGACACGTCGAACGGCGTGCGTTACCGGACGGCGTACGCGGAGCAGGTATTTCCGCTGCTCTACCGGAAGTCGCGCGAAGAACTGCTGCGAATGTTCCGCGAGACCGAGGGCCTCGACCCCGAGGCCGTCTCCTCGATGGCGGAGCACCGCGCCTTCACCTACTGGCTCTTCAAGTACCGCTGGTCCAACTCCGACAAGGCGAGGATCGCCAGCGATACCACCAAGGGGTTGCGTCAACTTGAACGAATGGAGAACGCAAGCCGTCGGCGTACGCGGGGCGCGGCAATAACCGTCACAAGCTAGGTAACGGTTCAGTGTTTCAACGGACTCTTTTGACCTTCTTTGACATGGGTTTCGTAGGTGACCTCGTGACCCGCCATCTGATTCTACCCATCACCGGTTAGCTCCTCGCGCACCTCAGCCCAAGGGCGGGCCTTGCTGTCGAGGTATTCTTGCCATGCCTCGTCCGCAGCTTTCAGTTCTTCTTGAGTCTCCGGTTCGTCATCTAAAGGCGCGTCGAGCAATGCCTGAGTGAGTTCCTCGTCAATTCGGGCTTGAGCAAGGGAACGTCCAAAGTCGAACTCCGGCCCTAGCTCGTCATAGGACGTTCTGTATTCGGGGTCTTCGCTCCATTTCTCGTGCAAGTCGCTTATCTTGCTCACCTCAGTACCTCCCCTGCACCACGATCCCCCTACCCATACACCTCCGCGATGACCTTCCGAAGGTGCTTGGTCGCCAGGGCGATTCCCTCCTCGGGCGTACACTTGTTACGGCCTTCGGCGCCCTCGTAGACGATGGATATGTTGCCGTTGTATCCGACGTCCTTGAGTATGCCGAAGATGCGAGGGTAATCGAGGTACGTCTCCACTCCGGTGTCGATCTGGTAGATCTTGGCGCGCACGGACCCGGCGTAGGGTGCTGTCGGCACGAGATAGTCCTCGTACAGGTCGACGTTCGGGTCGAACTCGCCTCGCGGGTGCGAGCCGATGGCCCCCAGCCACTGACCGGTGTCCCACAGGAACGTGAAGTTCTCCTTGTCCACGTCCCCCAGGATGCGCAGGGCCTGGTCGGCGGTCATGCAGAAGCTCCCGTTGTCGTGGTTCTGCAGGCCGATGACGACCCCGCGCTCGGCGGCATAGTCGGACAGTTCCTTGAAGTCCTCGATCATCGGTCCCCAGAAATACTCCTGCTCCTCCTTCGTGTCCGGCCAATTGTGGCGCGCGAAAACCCGCAGCATCTGGCCTCCCATCAGGGCTGTCATGTCCACATCGGCCCTGCCCTGCTCCATTCGGTCTTCTCGCATGTCCAGAGGACCGACGAAGCTGCCCCCGCCGAGGTAGCCGACGGGCAGGCCCGCCTTGACGCACATCATCTTGATCTTCATCACGAAGTCGATGTCGCGCGGCATCCCGCCCAGGTGAAAGTCGATGACGTCCAGATCGAGCTCCCTGGCGAACTTCACGTGTCCGGCAAAGACCTCGGCGTCCGTCGCTCGCGCCATCCAGCCCAGCTTTAGCATTGGTATCTCCTTTTTGGGCTACTGCTCTCCGCTCACGAATACCGGTTGTGTCCACGCCTTCACGCCCAGCGACGAGTGGACCGTCGCGCGGACGTAGCCCTCGTCACCCTCAATTTCGTACGCCGGCTCCAGCCCTTCGCCCTCGGCGAAGACCCGCCCTTCGGGGCCGGAGAACACCGTCCGGTACAGGCAGGTGGCGTACTGCTCTATCGACAGCGATATCCGCTCTTCGGTCGCTTCGAGATCGGTTAGGGTCACCCCCGTCGATGAGTAGAACCGCCCTTCGGCGAGTCCGCCGACGATGGCGTCCACCGACAGTTCGTCGGCGGAGACAACCACCCAGCCGCGTCCGGGGTTCAGCATGTCGTGGGCGAAGTCGAAGTAGTGGTGCGAGTCGTCCGATGCCACCCCGAAGATGGGCTTGCCTGCCGTGAGCACGCCGTCCCATATCTCTTCGGCGGTGAACTTTCCTGGACCGCCTTCGTTGTTGGTTACCGGGGAGCCGTTGTAGACCTCCATCAGGCTCGCGCCGTCGACCTGGCTGACGTGCGTATGATCGAATGCCCACTGGTAGTTGGGATGGTTTATCGAGGCGATCCCGCCCGCGTCCAGGATGGCATTCACATTGCGCTGTATCGTGTCGACAATCTCGTCCCCGTGGTACGGCTCCACAACCCTGGTGATTCCGACGCCGTTGACGTGAATCGGTATGGACCCCTCCTGAATTCGAGCCGAGACCTCTTCTCCCGGGATCATCAACGGCCCGCCCTCGACCTCATGATCCAGTATCGTCCGGTGGTTGTGATCGCTCAGTACGAGGAAGTCGTAGCCGTGCTCCATGAACCACTTGACGACCACCTCCGGGTCGGCGTCGCCGTCCGATTTCGTGGTATGCGTGTGGATGTTGCCTTTGTACCAGTTCGACATCTAGTCACCCTTGACGAACACGGGTTGCGTCCACGCCTTGCCACCCGACGAGGACCTTACCGTAGCTCGCACATACCCTTCGTCGCCCTTGATCGAGTACGAGACCGACAGTCCCGTTTCCTCAGCGAGCACCTTTCCGTCCCTGCCGGAGAACGTGGTCGTATAGATGAAGTCGCTTTCTTCCTTGATTGCCAGGGAGACCGATTCGTCCGACTGCTCCAACTCATCGAGTACGATGCCGGTCGATGAGTAGAATTCGCCCGTCGCGAGACCGTCCACAATGGCATCGACGGTGAGTTCCGGCGCGCGCACGACGACCCAGCCGCGTCCCGGATTGCTCATGCCCGGATGGTAATCGTAGTAGCGGTGAGAGTCGTCGGTCGCCGTGCCGAAGATGACCCTGCCCGCGCTGAGCACGCCGTCCCAGATCTCCTCGGTGCTGGGCTTGCCGGGCGCGCCGTACAAGTTAACGCCGGGATGGCCGTTGTAGACCTCCATGAGTTCCGCGCCCCGAACTTGACTAATGTGCGTGTGATCGAACGCCCAGTGGAAGTTGGGATGATTAAGCTGCGCGATGCCGTTCGCCTCGTGGATAGCATCGACGTTGGCCTGAATGGTGGAAACGATGTCGTCGCCGTGAATCGGCTCAACGACTCGTGAGATGCCGATGCCGTTGATGTGGATCGGTATCTGCCCCATCTCGATCCTGGCGGACACCTCCTCCCCAGGAATCATCAGCGGGCCGCCCTCGACCTCGTGTTCGAGAATCGTCCGGTGGTTGTGGTCGCTCAGCACGAGGAAGTCGTAGCCGTGCTCCATGAACCAGTTGACGACGAACTCAGGATCGGCGTCGCCGTCCGACTCGGTGGTGTGGGTGTGGAGATTGCCTTTGTACCATTCATAGTCGGGCATCACGGACCTCAGAACATTGGACTTGCGGGGCGCGCAAAGGCTATAGGCCAACTGCCCACGTGTCAACCGGCGGTGCTACAATCAACGGTCGGAGCCGATGACCGAGATCGCATACATAAACGAGTCCATGAAGGCGTTCCTCACGAACGATTCGGGGAAGTCGCCCGTCCCGCTCAACGGTCCGGGTGATACCCAATCTTGGCCGACGTGGTCGCCGAACGGCCGCTATGTCGTCTACTCGGCGTTCTCATCCGGCATGAACGGGCATGGCCGCATCGGAGTCTATCTGCACGACCTATCAAGCGGTGAGACCGAGCGAATCTTCGCGAACGAACCGGGATCCGACGGCATCGCGAGACGGACGCCGCACTACGCGCTCTGGTCTCCAAACGGGAAAATGGTCTCCATCATCGTCAGGTCGAAGACCGAAGGACTCTCGGCTCTCGTGCTTCGGGTTGGTGAGCAAGTCCCTCCCAAGCTCATTCACGACGGCTTCCCGTTGTTCTCTTCCTGGTCACGGAACTCGCGATTCCTTCTCTTCCATGCGGGCGCTGAGCACTACCTCGTCGATTTCGAGGGCGAGTCCACTCCCCGACGAATGCCGGGCGACTCCAGGCTCTACATGACGCCGTCGTGGTCGCCTCGCGGCGCAGTGATGGGACTGCTCAGCGAGGGCAGGGAATACCGCAGTTCGCTGATGATAGTCGACGTGGAGAACCTGTCCGCACAGACGCTCACGGAGTTCAACGGCAACGGCGCGTTCGTCTGGAGTCCCGACGGCGAATCGGTGGCGCTGACGCGGGAACCTCAAGGAGAGTCGCGGTTCTACAACGGCATCTGGCACGTGACGCTCGACGGCGCGGAGCGCAAGCTCGTCCGTGACATGGTGCTGGCGTTCTTCTGGTCTCCGAGCGGCAAGGAAATCGCCTACGTCACGACCTCCGAGGGCGCGGAGGGTTCCGTCCGCTGGGGTCTCGTCGAAGTGGAGTCCGGCGACGTGCGCTACCTGTCCGACTTTCGTCCCACCGAGGAGCAGCTCAACGTATTCATGTTCTTTGATCAGTACGTCCAGTCCCACAACCCCTGGTCGCCGGACGGCAGCGCGCTCATCTACTCGGGCGCGCTCGGCTACACGAAGGGACGCGATCCCCTCCCCGGGCAGGACGACGCACGAGTCATCGTCGAAGACGTGGCGACGGGCGATCCGACCGAGGTCACCCGTGGAATTCTGGGTACCTGGTCGCCGAAGACTTAGCAGGTGTTCGCGAAGTCCGTGAAAACCGTTCGTGGTGAGCTTGTCGAACCATGAACGGCGTTTTCACCCTTCGACGTGCTCAGGGTGAACGGGGGGCATTTGGACACCCCCTTGGCACAAAGCCAGCAACTATCGCGCGAATACGAGAGAGTCCTCAATGACCTCTCGCAGGTAGTCGGCGGCCATGGCGATGCAGGTCCGATCGTCGTACCGGTTTCGGGGTATGTCGCCCCCCTCGAACACGATTGATATCGCGCCGTTGAAGTCGACGTCTCGGAGGATGCGGAGGAAGCGCGAGTAGTCGAGCCACTCCTCGAAGCCGTTGTCGATCTTGTATATCTTGGCGCGAACGCCGGTGGCATAGGGAGCCACTCGCTTGTGATAGACCTCGTAGATGTCGATTTCAGTGTTGTACCAGCCCCGAGGGGAGCCGCCGCGAGCGCCCTCCCACTGTCCTGAGTCGAGGATGTAGGTAAAGTTCTTTCTGCCAACCTCACGCAGTATTCGGAGCACCTGGTTGGCGTTCATCGCGAAACTGCCGTGGTTGTGGTTCTGGAGCGAGACGACTACTCCACGCTCGGCGCAATAGTCGGCCAGTTCCTGAAAGTCCTCGATCATCGGCGCCCAGAACCTCTCCTGTTCCTCAACGGTGTCCGGCCAGGTGTGTCGGGCGAACACGTGGAGGACCTGCGCCCCGATGAATGCGGCCGAGTCGGCGTCGGCCTTGGCGCGCGCAAGACGCTGACTACGCAAATCGGGCGGACCAACCAGACTCACTCCCGACGCGAAATAGCCGATGGGCAGTCCGGCCTCGACGCACATGAGCTTCGTCCGTAGCAGGAACTCCGGCGTCTGCATCTCGGACATCATGAAGATGTCGATCATGTCCAGGCCGATGTCGCGACCAAATTCGATGAGCCCAGGATAGTCCTCTTCACTCCGGCCACGTGCCATGTATGAGAGCTTTATCAACGAAGAACGCCTTTCTTTATCCCCACGCCGACCACCGTTTCGACTTTAGTGATACAGGTACGACAGGGCCATCACGTCGCGTAGATGGTCCGCAGCCAGCTTGATGCACTCCTGGGCGTCAACGCGGTTGCGGGGCGGCTGGCCGCCCTCAAAGACGATTGACACCGTGCCGTTGAAGTCGTTTTGGCGGAGAATCTTGAATATGCGAGGGTAATCAAGCCACTCTTCCCAGCCGTTGTCGATCTTGTAGATCTTTGCGCGTACCAGAGTCGTATACGGGGCCACGCGCTCCATGTAGTCGCGGTAGATGCCCACGTTCAGGTCACGCCAACCACGAGGCGAACCTCCGACGGCTCCCTGCCACTGGCCGGTGTCCATGATGTACGTGAAGTTGGGCCTGTCGACATCCTTGAGAATCCGCAGCACCTGGTCGGCGTTCATGGCGAAGCTGCTGTGATTGTGGTTTTGGAGTCCGATGACGACGCCCTTCTCCGCCGCGTAGTCGGAGATTATTTGAAAATCCTCGATCATCGGGCCCCAGAATCGCTCCTGCTCTTCCACGGAGTCGGGCCACTTGTACCTTGCGAAGACCCGGAGCATCTGCGCCCCTATGAGCGCGGCGGTGTCCACGTCCTTGCGGCCAATGTCGAGCCGCACGGAGCGCTCGTCCAGCGGTCCGACGAACCTGCCGCCGCCTAGGTAGCCGATGAGCAGGCCGGCGTCAACGCACATCCTCTTGATCCGCATGATGAACGCCGGGTCGCGAGGCATCCCGCTGAGGTGGAAGTCAATGACGTCCAGCCCGATGTCACCGGCAAACTTCAGATGCTGCTCGAAGGCGGCTGCGTCCGTGGCCCGCGCCATCCAACTCAGTTTCATCATGGTGCGTACGTCTCCGCGTCGTTCAGCGCCGGTCCCGCAAATGTCCAACGGAGTCTATCACAGTCGATATTTCGCAGGGCACACGACTAGGGTATCCAACACAAAGAACATTATTTCTGATTAGGGGTTGACAGTACGATTGTTCTGTTCTATTCTGTTCTAAAGCGTAATCCTCTAGTTCGGGAGGAGATCGACATGAATGTCCACGATACCGCCACGGGGACACAGATGATTATGCCGGGGATGCGCGATCGCGGCTCTCCCCAGACGGTGATGGGCGGCCGGCAACTTCATCCCGGCGTCGAGGTAACGTACCGAGGGAATATCAAGGGCGGCCCGAAATTCGGGACAACCGGCGTCGTGCAGGAGATACGGGGTCGACGCGTCGTTGTCGACCTGTATGGCTGGGGCACCTGGCACATTCCCTACTACTTCCTCTCAACGACTCTCAAGGCTGCATAGCGAAGGAGCGACACATGCTGAACTCACTGCTAAGGCTGTTCAATAGCGAAGGCGACACATACGCCGGGAGATACGGCTCGTCCGGAGGGCCGGACGGGGGAATAGCAAGGCACCTCGATTTTGCCGTCATTGCCGCCCAGGGCGACGTGCGTGTGAAGGTCGTCGGCGTAGGCGGCGCGGGAGGCAACGCGGTCGCCCGGATGGCGAGCGCCGGGCTGCGGGGAGTGGAGTTCCTTGCCGTGAATACGGACGTACAGGCGCTGCGGCGCGTGAAGGGCGTGCCCACCTATGCGATTGGCCCCGTGACGACAGGGGGCATGGGATCGGGCGGAAATCCCGATCTGGGCCGAAAGGCCGTCCGGGAGAACCAAGAACACGTCGGGGAACTGCTGGATGGTTCGGACATGGTGTTCGTCACGGCGGGAATGGGAGGCGGTACCGGTACCGGCGCGGCTCCCGTCGTCGCCGAAATAGCCCGTCGAAAGGGCGCACTGACGGTCGGCGTGGTCACCCGCCCGTTCTCCTTCGAGGGTCAGGGACGAATGATGGCCGCCGACAAGGGCCTCAAGCAGCTCGGGCGGAAGGTGGACACGCTGATTACGGTTGAGAACGACCGGCTGCTCACCTCGCTCGACGGAGAGATGTCGTTGGAACGCGGCTTCCGTGTCGCCGACGAGGTGCTGCGGCAGGGTGTAGAAGGAATATCCGAGATCATCACCGTTCCGGGCACGATCAACGTCGACTTTGCGGACGTAAAGTCGGTGATGACGAACCGGGGCATCTCGTTCATGGCGCTGGGTGAAGGCAAGGGCAGGACGGCATCGACGGACGCCGTGAAGGCAGCATTGGCCAATCCTTTGTTCACCGCGCCGATCGAGGGAGCGCAGGGCATCCTATTCAACGTAAGGGGCGGTCGCGACCTGTCCATCGGGCAGGTGCACGAGATCGCGGGCATGATCGAAGGCGCAAGCAAGTCGCAGGCGCAGGTCGTGTTCGGGGTAGTACAGGACCCGCGTTGGAACAAGCGAGTCCGGGTGACGCTGGTGGCAACCGGCATTCCGTCCCGCGAGGCCAAAGTAGAGACGACGGCCGGCACATCGATTGCGGACCTGGACGACGTTGGAACCGATGATGAGGATCGGGAGCGTATCCCCGCCCCTCGTTCCCATGAGAACGGATATCGCTCTCCTGCCTTTCCCAATATGCGAAAGGTGGCGTGAGGGCAGCCCGGAACTCTATTCCGCGTCGAACCGGTTGCGTTCGCTCTTGAGGAAGTCTTCGAGGTCTCTGATTACCTCGTCCGGGCTCGGCACGTCGTCCGGCAGGGGTTTTGGAGTCTGAGAGGCGTCGAATGCCTCCTCAAGACGCCGGACGTACTCGACGATCTCTTCGTTGTTCGCGATGGACTCGGTAGCCTTCTGCTCGAAGCGGTCTCCCGCCCGTCGCAGGTCTTCCAGTTCCAAGTCAATGCCGATGAGCCTTCGTACCTTTTCCAATAGCGCGTAGCTCAGCTTTGGGTTCGGCATGGACGGCAGGTAGTGCGGCCCGTGACCCCACAGGCTGACGTGGTCGAGCCCGCGCTGTCTGCAAAAGTCGGAGAGGACGGTGTGGATGGCCGTCGGCCCCTGGTATGGGGAGTTGAACGCTCCGACAGCTAGGACCCTCTTGCCCAGCTTCTCTTGTGAGCTCACAACCGACGAGACGGGGAAGGGCCTGGTGTGAGGCACGGTGTTGAACAGGGAGCCGAGCGTGATCATAAGCTCCACTCCGTACCGGTCGGCGACGGCGATGATGGTATCGCAGTACGTCTGCCACTTGAGGTTCGGCTCGACGCCGGAAAACAGGAGCAGGCCGGGCGAGTCGTCGTCAGGGACGTAGGCATGGAAGTCGTTGGCAGGCCAGGAGATGTACCGTTCGCCCTTGTCGTCCAACAACGTCCGCGGCCGGGTGGAGGTGAAGTCGTAGAAGTCCTCGGACGAAATCTCGGCGACTTTTCGCGTTCCGAGTGTGCGATTGAGGTAGCGGAGGGCCCTCGTCGTTGCTTCCGCACCGTCCGCCCATCCGGCGAACGCAGCGATCATATAGGGAAGCCGCTTCTCCGGAATGTCATGGATAGTCAGACCGTCCATTGCTGATCCTTCCCCTCGCCTCTTATTCGAGCATATCACCAGTATCGACGGTAGCTCAACCGAGAGGGCGGGAGTAGACTATCCCCACCACACCGCGGTTGTTGGAGGGGCTTTGGATGCCTGAACCGGTTGTATTCGACCGCATCGCGTTCGCGTGGGTACGGGCGAACGAAGTGAAAAGCTGGTCATTCGTCGAGGTCACGGACGCCAACGGCGAGGCGGTTGCCATTGAGTGCCAAGGTCTGAGAACGGTCGATGACAGGGAACGCGTATTTGCGGAGTTCGTCGAGAGACTTCGGGGCGTTCCCATTCCCAGTGATGGAAAGATCGAAAGGCTTCTGGGGCTGACCGGGGAAGAAGCACGGGCGAACTCGCGAGTTGTGAGCGCACTTGCGACGGCGGTCGTCGAGCTACAATGCCGGCACTCCGGCCTCAGCATGACGAAGGCGCTCGGTGGGGAACACAAAGAACGCCAGTTGCTGTACGCCAACCTCAACCGGTATCTGCGCGACGTGAAGAAGAGCCGTACTCCGGCGGACTTTGGTAAGGCGGCGGAGGGTGCGGCGCGGGAGGGATTCACCATTCTGAAGACCGACCCCTTCGATGAGGTCAGGCCCACGCATACGGTCGATGAGATATTCGAGGTGGCGTCGGTGAGCCTGGAGCGCCTCTCGGCGATGCGTTCGGCGGCGGGGGATGATGTCGCGCTGCAGGTGGACTGTCATGGGGCATTCAATGTCGAGACGGCCATTGCAATCGCGCCGGAGTTGGAGCGGCTGGGGGTCACCTGGTTCGAGGACCCCGTGCGGCACAGGGACGAACTCGATGGACTGCGGGCAGTAGCGGAGGCGGTTGGCATTCCGCTGGCAGCCGGGGGCGACGATTACGGTGAGGAGACGTTTGCAGAGTTGGTCAATATCGGCGTGAAGTACACGATGCAGGACGTCATGCGCTGCGGCGGGGTTGTGGTGGCCACGCGTGCCGGGCAGGCAGGCGCCAAGCACGGAGCGCAGACATCGTGCCACAGCCCGTTCGGTCCTCTGTCAAACTTGGCGAGCGCACACGTTCACGCGGCTACGCCCAATCCTCACGCGCTGGAACACGCCCTGTGGGAGAACGATTGGCGGGCCGACCTGATCGACCCGCCTGAGATCGTGGAGGACGGGCATCTCGTCTTCCCCGGCGGGGTTGGAACGGGCGCGACGATCAATTGGAAGACCCTTGAGCGGGTCGGTGGAGTGCGCTGGACGCCGTAACTACTTCACGGCGAGCATCTCGTAGGCAAGGGCCAGCATGATCTTGGTGCTGGTGACGAGGGTGCGGATGCTGACGGACTCATCGGTGCCGTGGACGTTGTTCTCCAGCGGGTTGTCTTCGGGATGAGTGCCGTCGAATCCGTAGGTGACCACGCCGAGGGGCCGCGTGAAGCGGGAGTCGGTGAATCCCACGCAGAGGCCGGGGATCCACTCGATTGAGCGGCCGCCAAGCACGTACTCGGTCACGTTTTGGATGTGCCGCATGAACTCGGTGTCGGGGGAAGAGGCGTTCGGTACCGCCATGTAATCAATATCGAAGCTGACGCCCGGAATGCCGTCGAACAGGCGGGTAAGCTCGGCGCCGACGTACTCGTCGTCCTGGTGGGGGAGGGTCCGCACGTCGCAGGTGATGTTGATCGTCTCAGGAACGCTGTTCGACTTGATGCCGCCGCCGATGATGGTGGGCGTGAGAGTCATGCGCGATGCGGCCCGAAGGGTCGTCGCCATGCGGGGGTCGCGGGCCTCGAACTCGTCGATGATAGCGTCGATGTTTTCGGGCGATGGCACGTCCTCGATGGCGAACTTCGAGAGGTGGCGGAAGATGACGGCGGACGTGTCGCGCTCCGGCTCGTAGTGCTCGATTCTCTCAAGCACCTGGGCGACGCGGTACAGGGCGTTGGTCCCCATCCAGGGAACGGAGGCGTGGGCACTCTCTCCCTTTACTTCGATCTCGATCTGGAGGCGACCCTTCTCACCGAGGTTCACGATGTATGCCAGGTTGCCGGCGGCGTCCGCTGGCTGGCCGCCGCCCTCATTGACGGCGTAGGGCGCGGTGATCTTCTCGGGATGATTTTCAGCAAGCCATCCGACACCGTATCGGCCGCCGTGCTCCTCGTCGGCAGAGAACGAGAGCAGAAGGTCCTCCTTCAGCTTCACGGAGTTGCGGAGGAGGATGCGACTCGCCATAAGCTGGGAGGTGAGAAGGGCCTTGCAGTCGGAGGACCCGCGACCGTAGACCCTGCCATCGGCGATGGTGGCGCTAAAGGGCGGGTAGGTCCACTTGGTCTCGTCCTCGACCGGCACGACGTCGAGGTGCGCCATGAACATGAGTCCCGGACTGCCGGAGCGGCCTTTGAGACTGGCGATGATGTTTCCCCTGCCCGGGGCTGATTCCAGGGTCTCGCTGTCCACTCCGTCCTCGGCCAGCCAGTCGCGGATGTAGTCGCAGACGGCGGTCTCGTTGCCGGTCGGCATGAAGCCGGTGTTGACGGACGGTATGCGGACAAGGTCCTGCTCCAGCCGGACGATGTCGTCGCGCGCGGCGTCGACCTGGGCAAGCAGTTCATCGAGCGTGGGCATTCTTCGGGCCTCCAAGTACGGGTGCGGGTTACTATAATAGGACGTTGGCCTGCTTGAGATTGGCAGGACACGCCAACGCGACCTATCCCATTGCCACGAGCAGTTTGGGAGAGATGAACCACTCGATAGTGGCGGACTGGGCGATGCGGGCCGTGTCGACCCGGAGCTTGCAGAGACCGCCGGGTTTGAGGTTGAAGGCCACGTGGTACAGGCCCGACGACATGGTTGAAATAAGTTCGCTCAAGGTCGGCTCGTGGCCGACGAGCATTACGCCGTCGTGCGAGTAGTACGCTTGGATGGCGCTCATCACGCCCGTGACGCTGCCGGACGCGAGGGAGTCGGAGAACTCGATTGGGTTTTTCAGGCCCAATCCCTCATGGACGATCTCGGCCGTCTGGCGGGCGCGGAGTATCGGGCTGGACACTATCAGGTCAACGTTCACGCCGACGGCCTTCATGCCCTTGACCGAGAGCTTGGTCCGCTTCCGGCCCTTTGGCATGAGGGGGCGAAGATGATCGGATGGGTATGCCTGCCCGTATGGTTCGGCCTTGCCATGCCGGAGTATGTACAGGTCCATGATCGCCCTCCGTCTCTGTTTGACTTAAGGGTATCAGGTCTCCATTTGGGAGAGGTGGGTATTGGCGACGGATCTGGCGCGTTCAAGAACCTCCATGGCTGTTCTTACGGTGTCGCGCACGGCGTCAAGGTCGTCGCCGCGAGAGAGAAACCAGCGCCAGCGGGCAAGGAAGTAGCCCACGTAGCTCTCCACCAGACCGCACTCGCCGATGTCCTCCAGAGAGCGCGTGACCCGCGTCCGGTTCATGCTCCAAACGGTCATGGGATCGACTCCGGTAAGATGGAGGACGATGGGGCCGACGGGAGACACGCGGTATGAGAGGTCTCGGAGCAGCTCGGCGAGGTACTTGTCCGGACGGTCGAAGACTCGATAGGGATATCGATCGACAATGTCTGCGAAAGCGAGTAGGTCGTCACACTTGTAACGCTTGATCTCATCGACTGCGGAATAGTCGGCGGCCGGGTAGTCCTCGCCTAACAGCACACTTACCGAGTCCGGTGGCGAGTGCATGTAGCCGGGCTTGCGCAGCAGGCTGTTCATAATCATTATTTGGGGACGCGGAATATGTATGGGTTGGGGACACTTCGTCCGATACCGCCCTTCGATTTCCCGTCGAACTGCGAAAGCCTGATCGAGGTCGCTGAATAGGGAACGCTCCCATTCGTCGTCATGGAACCATACGTGGACATCGAGGTCACTGGCCTCGGGGACGTAGTCGATTGGGGTGTCCCAGCGTTTCTTGGCGGAGCCTTTGAGGTAGATCGCTCGAATCTCGTCGTTGGGGATGCGGTCAAGGAGCGCTTCTACGATGGCCTCGGTCATGCACGAGACCTCGTAACGCAGACGTTCGGGGTCGGGATAACCGTCGTTCCAGTCTGGCAAACGGATTTTCTCAGGCACGGATATGATCTCCAATTACGACAAATGCAAGACGGCTACGGAAGGCCGACGTCTGTTGATTTCAACTCAAACGCAGAGGCTCGTCACGCCTCGTTGAAGTTGTAGAGGCCCATGGCGGTCTCGCCGAGGAGCCATTGCTTGTCTTCCTCGGTGAGCCAGTCGACGTGCTCTTGGAACATCTTGAGGGCTGGGGCGTACTTGGTCTCGCGTTCGACGCCGGGGAAGTTCGTGCCCCACATGAGCCGCTGCGGGCCGAAGGCGTCGTAGATGCGCTTGAATGCGTCGTGCGAGTCTCTGTACGGGAACCCTTCCTGTTCCTTGTGAGGGATGAGCTTGACGTAGACGTTGGGATACTTGGCGAGGTCGAGGACGGGCCTCATGCCGGGGTACGGCGGGTCTTCGATGCGGGGAGCGCCGCCGTTGTGGTCGAGTGCGATTGGGACGTCGGGGTGCCGAGCGATAATCGGCTCAATGTCCGGGTAGTGGACGGACGGGCCGTGCGAGATGAAGCTCGCCCCGAGCTTGGCGGCCCTGTCCCAGATGGCGTCCTGGTCGGGACCGGCCCACATGGAAGGATGGTCAGGCCGTGTGAGGTGAATGCGAAGGCCGCTGAAGCCGTGCTCGGTCACGAGCGCTTCGAGCTTGTCGGCGGCACCCGGCTCGAACTGGTTGACGAGTCCAATGGCGGCAAACTTTCCGGGGAAGCGCTTCAGGGTGTCGCTCACGTAGGTGTTGTCGAACACGTAGTGGATGGGCTGGACGATGACGGCCTTGTCGACGCCGGCCTCGTCCATCCTGGTGTTGAGGAACTCCACGCTTCCGTCCTCGCTGGAGGTCCTGCCGCCCGCCATCGGGTAGGTCTCGTAGTCGCTGCTCCATACGTGCAGATGAGTATCGACGATCACTGTCCTCTCCTAACTGTCGCGTCGGGTATTGCCCTGCCCTACTCCGCCAACAAGCCGCGAAGGTACTGGGCGGCCTTCCTGATCAGCTCGGTGCGGTCGTCGGGTTCCTGGCCCTCGTAGACGATGGAAATACACCCATTGTAGTTCGCGGCCTTGAGAATGCCGGCGATGCGCTCGTAGTCGAGGACATCTTCCCTTCCGCCGGCAATCTCGTAGAACTTGCACCGCACGTATCCGGCGTACGGCAAGGTCTGTTCCATGTAGCCGTAGATGTCGGCGTTCGGGTCCGGGTCGCCCGACGCTCCGGGCGATCCCCGCCATTGGCCGGTGTCCATGATGAATGAGAAGTTCGGGTGGTCGACCTCTTCGATGATCCGCAGGACATCGGGGCCGGTGGCGGCAAGGTTGCGGTTGTCGTGGTTCTGGAGCGCCACGACGACGCCTCGCTCGGCTCCGTAGTCGCATACTTCCTTGAGGCAACGCGCCAGTGAGGCGAACAGAGGATCGCGGTTCTCGGTCTCGTGGGTCTGCCAACCGAACACCCTGATGAGCGGCGAGCCGAGAAGGAGCGCAACGTCGATCGAGGACTTCGCCTCCTCCACTCTGGCCCGCTGGGTGTCTTCGTCTCCGGCGAACCCACCCGCGACTCCGAGGTAGCCGACAGGCAGTCCGAGGTCGAGGCACTGACGCTTGATGCCGAGCAGGTATGAAACGTCGGTGGAGGGGAAGGCGCGCAGATGGAAGTCGAGGCAGTCGAGACGCAGGTCGTAGCAGGTGCGAATGAAGTCCTCGACGCCGATCCCGACGCTCTTGTAGCTGAGGTAGTTGCAGCCGATCTTGATCATAGTTCGCTCATATGGGAGATAGTCTATAATGAGTCGCCGTGACCCCACGACGGACGGCCAACAGGATACACCGAAGCGGAGCCGTTTGCGAGTTCGTGGACGCGACAATCTTGCCTCACTATTCGACCATTCCGTAGCCGCCGTGTCCTGGATAGTCGTTACCCTCCTCAGCGCCGCCGTAATAGGGATGATCGGCGTCCTCGACAAGGCGTTTCTCTACCACTACGCGCGGTCGCACCTCACCCTTCCCCTCCTCATAGGCATCGGGCACATCCCCATTGGAATCGTCTTCATCGCGATCTCGCCGCTGGACGATTTGACGCTTTCCGCGGCGGGCTGGGGCCTGGCGGCGGGCGTGTTCGGCGGGTTGGGCGGAGTGATCTTCTTCCGTGTGGTGGCGAGGCGGGAGGTGTCCCGGGCGGTGCCGGTCACCCAGACGTTTCCCATCTTCGTGGCGCCGCTGGCCGTGCTCTTCCTTGGCGAGAGCCTGCGGATATTCGACTGGTTCGCCATCCTGGTGACGGTGGCGGGCGCGGTGATGATCTCCGTACGGCAGGACGCCGGGGGCCGAGGTCTCGTTATCGACCGATCATTCTACGAGCTTCTGATGGCGAGCCTGCTGATGGCGTGTATGAACCTGGCGGCAAAGCAGGCGCTTGAGACGCTTCCGGTATTCCTCGTCCACGGCATCCGGTCGATTGCGCTCACGCCGATGCTGCTGGCCTTTTCCGTCAGAACTGAGTCTCTGGACGACCTCCGCACGATGATATCGGAGAGGAGTCCCGCGCTGGCGATCTTTGGTGTCAACGAGTTCATGATTGCCAACACGGGAATGCTGTTGAACTTGTGGGCAACGTCGTTGGGACCCGTATCGTTGGTAACGGCGCTCTCGTCGAGCACTTCACTCTTCCTGCTGGTGTACAGCATCCTCCTGAGCCTAAGATTCAGGAATATGCTAGGGGAACAGGTAGGACGACAGGCGGTGATGGTGAAGGCAGTAGCCACGACGCTGATCGTAATGGGAGTGGCAGTGATATCGCTACGGTGAGGGGCCGGCGGGTGTTGCGAGGTTGACACAGGTTCGTACGGCGTTCTAGTCTCCACGCACTTGATGAGGCAGACGGGGAATAGGAGATTTTCATGGCCGAGAAAACGAGGGTCGTAATCGTAGGCGGAGGACACAACGGTCTGGTAGCCGCCGGATACCTCGGACGGGCCGGGCTGGACGTGCAGGTGCTGGAGCGGCGTGACGTGGTCGGAGGCGCGGCGGTGACCGAGGAGTGGTTCCAGGGCTACAGGATCTCCACGTGCTCGTACGTCTGCCACATCCTGCAACAGAAGGTGATTGAGGAGTTGGAGCTTCGGAAGTACGGGTTCCACGTCTACCCAATCGACCCGATGCGAGTCCATCCGTTTCCGAATGGGAAGGCGATTACCTTTTGGCATGACGACGAGAAGACTGCCGAGGAGCTTCGCAAGATATCTCCGGAGGACGCGGACGCCTGGACCGAATGGGCGGAATTCTGGCACAGGGCGGTACGTATCCTGAGCAGCTACTATCTTGGGCCGCCACCCTCGCTGGCCGAGCTTACGGAGCGGTTCCGCGAGGAGGGAGAGGAAGAACTGCTGGAGACGCTGCTGACGGTACCCTACAGGGACTTGATCGACCGCCATTTCGTGTCGGACGAGGTCAAGGCCGCGGTGAGCCTCGGGGCGACGGACATGGGGGACATCGGCGCACCGGGAAGCTCGTACATCATCGCGCTGTACAGGTTCAGCGCGTTCCGCCAGGACACGGAGAACTACGGCATCGTCCGTGGCGGCATGGGGGCCATCACCCAGTCGATGGCGGGTTCCGCCGAGGCGGCTGGGGTGTCGATCAGGACGGGGGCGGAGGTGGAACGCATCTTGACCGGGAACGGAAGGGCTATCGGAGTCAAGCTGGTCAATGGCGAGGTGATCGAAGCGGATGTCGTGCTGTGCAACGCGGACCCGAAGCGGACGTATCTCAAGCTCCTGGATGAGAGTGTCCTCGACCGGGAATTCGCCGATGAGGTGAGGGGGTTGAAGACCATGTCGGCGTCCGCGAAGTTCCTGTGCTCGCTGAGAGAGTTGCCGGACTTCTCGACGTATCTCGGCTCGGAGTACAACCCGGAGCACCTGGCGATGATTTCGCTGAGTCCGTCGGTAGAGCAGTCCGAGTTGACCTGGAACGACGCCAAGAACGGGAGAATCCCGGACACTCCTATCATCCAGGTGCAGATCCCCTCGGTGTACGACAAGACGGTTGCTCCCGACGGCCGGCATGTGCTGTCGCTATGGGTGCTGTTCCTCCCGTCGCACGTGCGTGACGGCTCATGGTCGGATGCGCGTCAGGAGTTCGGGGAGCGGCTGATCGACGTGGTGACGAAGTACGCGCCGAACTTCAGGGACGCCATCATCGACTGGACGCTGCTGACGCCGGAGGACATCGAGGAGCGCATCGGCCTGACGGACGGGAACATCAGGCACCTCGACATGATTCCGCAGCAGATGATGTCGCGAAGGCCGCTGCCGGGGTGGTCGGACTACCGCACGCCCATCGAGGGGCTGTACCTGTGCGGGGCGGGCACTCACCCCGGGGGCGAGGTGACGGGAGCGCCGGGGCACAACGCCGCGCACGTCGTGCTGGATGAGCTGGGACTCTGAACGGGCAAGCAGGGGCGATTCGTGAATCGCCTCTACGACATCGGCGCGACACGCTCCACGTTGAGTCCCACGGGACGCTCGAACTCCTTGTAGCGAATACGGACCTCGACGCCGTTGACGCTGCGCGTGAATCCCGCCGTCTTCTCCTGGTGCTTGGTCTCGATCTCCAGGATGTTGTAGCCCTGCTTGACGTCGTCAAGCTCGAGGACGAATGCGAAGAAGTGGGCTGACATGGCGAAGGGGGCCTGAACGTCCATGCCGCCTGCCATGACGGTCGCCATGCGGAGGGCGCGCTCGTCGGTGACCTCGGCCTGCTCGATGGGCAAGACGCGGTCGTTGAAGCGTATCTCGATATCGTCCTCGACGCAGAAGAAGGAGAAGCGGATGTTGAGGACGGGCTTCCTCAACTCGCCTTCGACCTTCGCGCTCTCCAATTCGTCCGCGACGAGTATTTTCAGGGTGACGGTCTCCCCTTCAACGAGGTCGGCGGGGAGTTCGCGGTCGGGAGTGGTCGTCTCCTCGCCTGCCCTGCCCTCGCGAGGGGCGAGCATGTAGCGCTTGTTGCGGCGTTCGTAGACGTCAGGGTGGCCGATTTCGCGGAGGACGCGGTACTCGCGTTCGCCGAAGGGCCACGGGTAGTAGCCGTCGAAGATTCCCGCCCATCCGTGATGGCGGAGCGTTTGGCTGAGCGCGCGGAACATCTCGGCGTCGGGCTTGCCGACGCGGTGGTCGTAGATGCGGCGGGGAGGACGGTAGTACGCGGGAACGCCGACGCGGTTCGCCACGTCGGGCAGCCACCGGTTCGACGTGCCGGTGTCGATGAGGTTCGCGCGCTCGCTGCCGACCACCATGTCCACGTCGCCTTCGCGTATCCACGTTGCGACGTCGAGGCCGATGTCGAGGTTTGCCCGCTCGTCGGCGAAGACGCGGGCCATGATTGGAATCCTGCGATCCTGCTGCTCGCCGATGGAGTCAACCAGGTCTCGGACCTCTTCGACGAAGCGGTTCATCTCCGAGACGCCGGTCTCGGTCTCCTCCATGTGGAAGTAGAGCGGGAAGAACATGAAGTCGAGCTCGATGCCGTCGGCCTCGTAGTCGACGAGCATTTCGCGGATCATCGCCTTCTTGTCGTCCCATACTAGGTGGTTCGTGAAGTCGTACGCCCATTGGGTCTGATGCTTCGGCCAGCGCGGATCGTTCACGCCGTGACACACCGCCGCCTCGTGCCGCCACCGCAGCCATCCGCACCTGTCGGCCCCGGGGGCCTGGGCGTCCTGGAGACGGAGACTGGGGAAGACTTTCAAGCCATTTCGGCGTCCGTGTTCAATGACCTCCCGGACCTGGTCGGTGCCCTTCTCGCGGGCGACCTGCACCATCCGCATGATGCGCCAGTCGATGTAGCTCTCCCAGACCTCCTTGGCCTCTCCGACGACGCGCCCGACCCTGCTGTTGTGGAAGTACACGTCGCCGTATCCGAGACCGAGTACGAGCAGGTCGACGCCGGTGCCGAGCACCTCATCGACGGGCTGGCGGAGCTTCTGGACGCTGACCGGCGGCTCGACGCGCTTGCCGTGGAAGTGGTGACCGTCGTTGTAGTAGATCAGGCGGGGCCGGAATGCGCCGTCGGAGTTCGATGTCTGTGGGGTGGCGGTCATCCGGGCGCTCCTCGAGGTCGGGCTAGGTGAACGGGCAAAGAATACTATGGGATGGGGAGATTGGAAAGCCGAAGGGTGAACGGGGGGTTGCCGGCCTCACCCTAGCCCTCTCCCACGACGGGAGAGGGGATAAGAGGACTCACCACGGAGAGCACAGAGGGGGAAGGATGGATTCCCGCGTTCGCGGGAATGACGGTGTGGGGCGATTCGCAAATCGCCCCTACGTCTGCGGTACCTCATGGTGGGCGGTACTGAACTGCGAACTTTTCGCCGGGAGGTGGCGTTGTGATGAGCGGGTCACGACTCCAGCGCCTGCAGGAACCGGGGAGCATTGAGAATTCTCGTACCTCGATGTTCCCTGAGCGGCAGCAGATGCCTCCGGTCCCCGGTGACGAGGTAATCGGCGGAAGCCTCAACCACGCACTCAAGAACCCGGTTGTCGGGGTGCCCGCTCCCGATCACCTCCGGGAGCCGCCGGGGTTCAATGACCGTGGCCGCGTCACCCAGCGCCCTGAGAGCCTGGGACGTGAGCTCCTCGTCCCAACCAAACTTGCGCCCAAGCACCCCCGCAACCTCTTCCAAAATGAAGGGAGACAGGCACAACTCGAATCGCCCTCTGAGAGCCAGTTCAAGGACAAGACGCTCGTTGCCGGGGAAGTTCAGGCCGGAGACGATGACGTTGGTGTCGAGGACGACTCTCATCTATGGGAGGAACTGACCTCGGCCCGGTACTCTTCTACCAGACCGGCCACATCCTCAGGGCCGATGCCCTTCTCCCTAGCCCGCTCCTCTCCGTACCGGAGCAACTGTCTCCACTCGCACTCTTCGATGTAGCGGAGCACCGCCTCCCGAAGGAACTCGCTCCTCGACCGTCCCTGCCGCTGCATCGCCTCGTCCACCCGGTCCGCCATCTCCGGCGGCAGGGAGAAGGTGATGGTCCTGGTCGTTCGTGGCATGTTTACCTCTTATTATCGAGTCTTACCAAGATAGTGCGACATGGGCCGGGCTCCTGTCAACCGTGGGCCGGAAGGGAACCGGGCGGGCTTCCGAACCCGCCCGCGTTCCAAACGATCGGCGTGGCGGTGACGCTCGTCGCGTTGGGCGCCTATTTCTTCGTCGCCGTCACCTTGAACATAAGGATACGCGCATTCCCGCTGACGGTCGTGGTTGTCCAGCCGCCGCCGTCTTCGCTGGATTTTCCCTCGTCCGCGATAGTCCAGGCAGCACTGGACGGCACTTTGGTCTGTCCGCCGGAAGCAGTTACGTTCACATAGTAGAAGTTGTAGGCCCCCGCGGGGCCGGTTGCCGACAGAACCAGGAAATAAGGTGTCCCCGGGGACAGGCCGCAAGAGCCGGAACAGGTGAAGGTGTGCACACCCGATGCTGTGGGCTTGGAACCGGTTAGAGTATAAGTTGCGGACTCCGCTGGGTTGCCGCCGGACGCTGCGTGGATGGCCGCGGTGAAGCCTGTGGGCGTTCCAACTACCTCGCCGAAACTAACCGTTACGCTCTGCAGGGTATATCCGCCGCTTCGCGACCCCGTTGTGAAGCCGGTCGCTAGCCGGTAGTTCGTGTTTTGAAACTGGCCTAGCTTACGTTGTGCATCCGTTGCATCCTCACCCAGGTTGCTGACCGAGACACGCCCAAGAGCCTCGACCGTATTCGAGTTCGTCCAGTCGCTCTCGCCCACGAGGTTCACGGCGCGGACGCCCACGATGTAGCTCTTGTCCCCGGACGCGTCCTTTATCGTGATGACCGACGTGTTCCAGCCCCATGCGGCCAGCTTCCAGCTGCCGCCCTTGTCCGTGCTGTATCGCACGTCGTAGCCCGTCGCTCCCTCGGAGTGATGCCAACTGCCGACGATGTTTCCATTGACCCGCGTGGCCGTAACCGACTTCGGAGCGGGTGGCGCGGAGGGCGGCTTCGGAGGCGGAGGCGGCTGCACGTTCGGGTCGGGAATGGCCGACACGTACCAGGGCGCGGAGGTCGGCGCGGGCGCGCTCACGGCGCCGGAGTTCACCGCGCGCAGCTTGAAGCGGTACTCCGTCCCGTTCTCCAGCCCCTTGACCGTGTACCGGGTTGTGTTCCCGTCTCCGTACGGCACGGTGTACCAATCGCCCCATCCCGGCGCGGGCGGCGCAGCCCTGAACTGGAACTGGTAGCCGGTGACGTCGCCCGTGGGCTTGTTCCAGCTGAGCGTTACGCTCTTGTCGCTTCCCGTCGCGCTCAGCGCCGTGGGAGCGGCTGGCGGCTTGGGCGGCGCGGGCGGCGGCTCGTAGCGTCCTGTGGACGACGAGTTGCGCCATCCGCTGTCTCCGGCGGAGTTGCGGGAGCGCACTCCCACGATGTACGGCTTGTCGTTGTCCACGCCCGTGATGGTGATGCTGGTCGTTCCGTTGCCGGCCGGGTGGTTCAGCGCGGCGAGCGACCAGCTCACGCCGTTGTCGCCTGTGTAGGTGACGTGGTAGCTGGTCGCGCCGCCGACGGAGTTCCAGAAGGCGTGGAGCGCGCCGTCGGAGCGTGAGACGGTTATCACGCCGGGCGTCGCGGGCGGCTTGGGCGGAGGCGGAGGCTTGGGCGGGTTGTACGGGCCTATGGCATAAGAGTTTCGCCATACGCTGTCGCCTGCTGAGTTTCGGGCGCGGACGCCCACGATGTAGGACTTGGAGTTGTTGACGCTGATGGTGATGCTGGTCCCGCCGTGGTTGAGGGCGGCAAGGGACCAGCTCGCGCCGCCGTCGGTGCTGTAGGTGACGTGGTAGCTCGTCGCGTTTTTGACGGCCGGCCATGATGCCGTGAGCGAGCCGTCGCTCCTGCTCACGCTCACCGATGAGGGTGTGCGTGGCGGCGACTCCGCCAGCGCGGGAGACGCGGAGAGCGCAAACGCCGCCAGCAAGAGGAATATCAGGAAATGGGCACTGAGCTTCTTCATGTTCATGGTTCTCCCTTTCGTTTCAGTGCAAATCAGTCGAACCGTAAGTGGTGAGCCTGTCCCCCTTCACCCTTCGACAAGCTCAGGGCGAACGGGGGGTTGTTGAACTACGTTCGTGGTGAGCCTGTCGAACCATGAACCCCCTTCACCCTTCGACAGGCTCAGGGCGAACGGAGGAAGACGGCGAGGGGAGCGACCGTCCCCGAGAGACGGGGACTGCGAAGGGTTGCGGGTGGGAAGGGGTTGTAGCCTAGTTCCGGCTGCGGCTACGGGAGAATTATGCGAACATAGGATCGGGGGGGGGGGGGGTAAGGGTCAGCGCGGCCGGCAGGAGCGTCATGAGCGCGACAAGCCGCCAGGCCAGAACGCGAGAGAGTCCGTCGTATGTTCATGGAGTTTCCTCCATAAAGACGTTCCCGGCAGGCCCACGCCGGGCATCGAGGCCGCTACCGTGACGGTATTATACCTCACATCGCGGTAACTTTGTAGAATTTCTCGATGACTTTGTATGACTTTCCGGCGGCTATGTGTGTTGGGTTGCGGTGAATCTCCCGAGGGCCTTTCGCGCGTGGCGGGACGACGTATAGAATTGGCGGCGGCAACGACGATGCTCGCGAGGAGGACAGCATGACCGAGGGAAAATACCGGGTCGGGATGATCGGCATAGGGCGGAAGGGGGCCCAGCACGCGAGGGCGTACCGGATCGATCCGCGCACGGAGATCGTGGCGGCCGCCGATACCGACGAGGAGAACCTCGAAGTATTCTGCAAAAGGTTCGACGTGCGGGGGTATACCGACTACCGTGAGATGCTGAGGAAAGAGAGCATCGACATCGCCGCGCCGATCCTGCCGGTCGGCCCGAACCCCGCGGTGGTGATCGGCTGCGCCGAGGCGGGTGTTAAGGGCATCCTGTGCGAGAAGCCGTTCGCCCCGTCGCTGAAGGAGGCCGACGCCATGGTCGCGGCCTGCCGCTCCAACGGGGTGAAGATAGGTGCGGGAGACCTGAACATCAACCTGCCCGCCTACCAGACGGCGGCGAATATGATCGCGGAGGGGGAGATCGGCGAGGTCAAGAGCATCCACTTCTACGGCGGAGGCGGCACCGAGCTTTCCGGGGGAGGCATCCAGCAGTTCAGCCTCATGCGGATGTTCGCCGGGTTCGCCGAGGTGGCGTGGTGCATCGGCTGGGTCGACGACGACCCGTGGAAGGACTACGACCAGGGCGGCTCCGGCTACGTGCGGTTCGTGAACGGGGTCGAGGCCTTCATCAGCCGAGAAAAGGACGCGAGAGGCTCCGGCTTCCAGGTCAACTGCACCGGGGGAGTCTTCGTCAGCAACGCGGATGTCCTGCACATGTTCAGGTCGCCG
The DNA here is from genome assembly GCA_963665745.1 of Dehalococcoidia bacterium. Lineage (GTDB taxonomy): Bacteria > Chloroflexota > Dehalococcoidia > Lucifugimonadales > VXLM01 > VXLM01. The sequence goes on from OY762443.1 coordinate 819,412, forward strand.
GACGGCGGCTCCTCGTGGGAGACGATGGAGAAGATCGAAGGGCTGTTCCCGGAGACGAGCGTTGTGGGGAAGATGAGCAGTCACCGGGAGCCGGACGGCTGGCTCTGGCCGGGCGACCGGAACCTGGCGAGCGTCTCGCTGTTCGTCGATTACCTGGAGCAGGACCTCGACCCGCCCGGAAGCGGCGACAACGGGAGGAAGGTGCTCGAAATAGCCATCGGCCTGCGGGAGTCGCACCGCAGGGGGCACGCGCCCGTCCGGTTCCCGATCAAGGACAGGGACCTTCGGATGATCCCCCACGCCTCGCGAATGAGCTACAAGAAGCTCCAGGTTGGCCGCGAGGCGTACATGCGGCAGATGGCGTCCCACGTGGACGACGATCTCGTTAAGGTGTAGCGCCGGACGAAGATTCACCGCAGAGAACACAGAGAGCGCAGAGAAGAATAGAAAGTAAAAGATAGCGACGATGCCCTACACTCCCGGTCTTAGCTCAGAACTGGTGAAATTCAGTTGGGAGCAGATATCCCCTACCCCGCTCACGCACTCGGAAACGCGGGAACTCAGCGCCGCGTGCGACGAACTGGACGCGCTCGACCTCTTGGCATCGTACGCGCCGGGCTATCCGGTCGGGAGCAATGGCAATGTGAGCGTTCGGGCAAGCGACGAGGGCGCGATGATCGTCACCGCGACTCAGCTTCCGACCAAGCGTGGGCTACATGCCGACGACTTCGTCCTTATCGACCGGTACACGTTCGCTCCGGACGATGCGAACGTATCGAGGGCGTACTATTCGGGGAGCAAGTTGCCCTCGTCCGAGAGCATTCTGCACTGGCACTTCTACCGGAAGTACGCCCACGTCAACGCCGTCGTTCACGTGCATGAGAACACGGATCTCCTCTATTCGCCCGCGTCACGGACGGCGTGGGAGCGACTGGGAGTCATCGAGACGACCCGGTACGGAGACGCGGGAACGGTAGACCTGCCGCACTCGGTCGAGGAGGTCATCGAGGACCTCGGCCAGTACGTCATCCTGAAGGACCACTGGCCGCCGTGGGACAAGGCCCACACGGGGACGGTCGTCTTCGGCGAGAGCTTGGAAGAGGCCGTGAACCGCGTCGTCGAGGTGCACGAGGGGCTAAAAAGGCTCCGTTCACCCTGAGCCTGTCGAAGGGCTCACCACGAACGGTTCGATTGGCTTATTGGACACCCTCTAAGCGCCGTAGCGCTCGCCCGCTCAATCGGATACACTTGCCCGCCTGAGGGGAATGCCCCTCTCCGCGATGATGTCCAACCGGAGGATGATTCATGCCCAAGTCCGAGATAGCGGCCTCGGCGGAGGCCCGCCTGAAGGCCCTCTACCCGGAGGGAGGCCCCGGCCGTCAACTCAAGTCACGGCTCGCGGCCCGCGAGGTGCTCGTCGGCGGGATGGTGTTGGAGTACACGCGACCGTCCTTGATGAAGCTGTACCAGCAGGCGGGTTACGACTTTGTGTATATCGAGTACGAGCACGCCTATTTCGACATGGCCGCATTCGCGGACACCGTCGTGGCCGCCCGGGACAACGGGCTGCCCGTCGTCGCAAAGACTCCGCAACTGGAGCGCCAGGAGGTGGCGAAGCTGTTGGAGTGCGGAGTCGTGGGGATGCAGCTTCCCCGAACGGAGACGCGGGAGGAGATCGAGACGCTCATCGACTACATCAAGCTCTACCCCAAGGGCAGCAGGGCGAGCGCGACGGGATACGGCAGCAGCGATTACATCAAGCCGACGGACCGCCAGGGCTGGATAGCGGGGCAGGACGCCGAGACGACGCTTGTCGTCCACATCGAGACGAGAGCGGGATACGCCAACGCCGAGGAGATCGTCAGCACGCCGGGCGTCGATATGGTGTACTGCGGGCCGGGGGACACGTCGTTGGAGTTCGACCATCCCGGCGACTGGGATCATCCCGACGTACTTGAACCGATGGAGCGCGTGCTCGACCTCTGCCTGCGGCACGGCGTTCCCTTCGGTACGAGCGTGAAGGGGCACGAGTCAGCCGCTCGCTGGATCGGCAAGGGCGCGCTCTTCTTCGAGGAAGCAAGCGAGCTGGACTTGATTCGGAGGGGCGCGGCGGCGATCGTCGACGGGTACCGGGCGATCACTCAATCCAGTTAGACTTAGACCAAGTCCAGACAGAGCGCGGAGGGCAGCATGGGAACACAGTTGATCCGTTGGGACGGCATGATCAGCATGGTCACCGGAGGGCTGCTGTTGGTCTGGTGGATACTGGTCGCCACGCTGTTTCCCACTTTAGACCCCACCGTGGGCATGGTGGACATCGTTGGCGAGTCGGCATGGCTGCCGTTCAGTTTACCCGGAGCCGTGGCGGCCATCCTGCTCCCGGGAGTCATCGTAAGCCTGTACATGGCCCAAAAGGGCATGGTCTCAAGGGTCGGACAGGTTGGTTTCTATCTGTCGCTCCTTGGGTCGGTCATGTTCGCGTGGGTGCAGATCGAACAGACCTTCGTCTGGCCGAGAATCATGGAAGAAGCGCCCAACCTCGAGTACTACAGCTTTCCTCTCCTCGGCAACAACCAGTTCGATTTTATCTACTGGCCCGCCCATTTGCTCTTGGCAGTAGGCCTCTTCTTGTTTGGACAAGCGACAGCGAGAGCGGGAGTATTCCCCCGGTGGGCGGGACACCTGCTGTGGTTCGGAGGGCTGACATTCGGGATCAGCGGAATAGTCTTGGGATTGAGATTCCTTTCGATAATCACATTAGGCCCTGCGCTGATTTGGATGGGCTTCCTCCAGTGGCGGGACCGCGGGGCGGCTTACTAGCGTAGGTTTTCCACTATGGTTCGATACGGGATGCGGGATTGCGGCCCAGCATGGGGCCGTCGAACATTCGTGCAAGACCACTTCCGTCGGCGTTCACCATCTGAAAAACGCCGTTTCCACATATACTCAATTTCGGATATTTTTGAGATGAAGGTAGATCATTAGTAGCAATCAAGAGGCTTGCTCTATCACGGCGAGACTTGTTGGAACCGTCAATCATCCGTCCGAAGCCCTGTTGTCATCCGAAGGCACCGCGCCTGAAATACTCACACATGTTTCGGAAAGATACGAGACCTTATCGAAAAGAACAAATATACGTTAGGCGAGCAGCGCCTATGACTCGCGGCGGACGGGCTGTTCACCTTTGAAGAGGCGGGGCGAGCGGAGGGGTGTGGATAAAGTGTGGGGAAACTCGCGTCCAGTTCCGCCACAGCGGGAAAATGACGTGGTAGAATCCGCACTCTCAAACCTTTATCGGAACCTCTGTACGTGACCGAAAACCCCAGTCAGAACACCCCACGAGAGATGTGGGACGCCGTTCTCGGCGAGCTTCAACTTCAGGTGCCAAAACCGAGCTATGAGACGTGGCTGAGGGGGACGACCGGAGTCTCCGTCTCGGACGGGGCGCTCGTGGTGCGGACCCCCAACGCATTCGTTTCCGAGATGCTCGATACGCGGATGTACTCGCTGATTTCGAGGTGCCTGGAAGGGATCACGGGCAAGCCGTTGGAGATCCGGTTCGAGGTCGGCGGAGAGGCCAAAGAGTCAACGCGAGCTTCCCGGCCCAATAAAGAGACGGGGGATGCGGGAACGTCGCCGCTGTCGCTCGATGAGAACGGAGGTGCTGCCTCCCAAGCGATTTCACGCCCCTCCTATCGGCGTGTAGACCTGAACGGGCGATACCGGTTCGAAAATTTCATCGTCGGCAGCTCGAACAACTTGGCGCACGCGGCAGCGGTGGCCGTCTCCGAGAATCCCGGCTTCGTCTACAACCCGCTGGTGATCTACTCCGGCGTGGGACTGGGGAAGACGCACTTGATGCACGCCATCGGGCACGAGGTCCGCGAGGCGGGGCACGACGTGCTCTACACGACGACAGAGGAATTCACGAACGAGTACATCAGAGCGATTCGCGAGGGTACGACCGAGGAATTTCGCGACCGGTATCGCAGCGCGGGCGTATTGCTCCTGGACGACATCCAGTTCATCATCGGCAAGGAGCAGACCCAGGAAGGGTTCTTCCACACGTTCAACGCGCTTCACATGGCCGGGAAGCAGATCGTGATAACGTGCGACAGGCCGGTGAGCGAGCTATCGCTTCTGCAGGACCGCGTGTCGTCACGGCTCGCCGGGGGACTGGTCGTGGATATTCAGATTCCCGACCTGGAAACTCGCATGGCGATACTGCGCTCGAAGGCGGAACAGCTAGAATGCAGGTTCCCGAACAAAGTGCTGGAGTTCATCGCGGGACGAGTTCAAAGAAACGTGCGAGAGTTGGAAGGGTGCTTAAACATCGTGGCCGCGCACGCCGGGCTGGGCCATCAGTCACTGAATGGCGACGCGGAGGCGGACGTTGACCTCGGACTGGTGGAGCAGGCCCTGGAGGACTCGCTCAAAGAGAGCAACCGGAGGGTTTCGGAGGAGGATGTCCTGAGCGCAGTGGCGCGGTATTTCTCCATCGACAAGTCCACCCTGAAAGGGAAGAAGCGCGACAGATCGACCGCTCAGGCGCGGCACGTCTCGATGTACCTGCTGCGCGAGGAGGTGCAGCTTCCTCTGGCGACGATCGGGCGGGTCATGGGCGGCAGAGACCACACGACGGTTATCCATGCCTGCCGTCGAATCGAACGGCAGTTGGAAGCCGACACGCGGCTCCGGCGCGACCTGATGAACATCCGCGAGTCGTTTGCCGCGTAACTCCATACGGCGGAACTGCGGCGCGACGCCTGCTTGACTGCAATACCCGCTGCCCATATACTCCAAGTCGCTCGGCATACTGCAATTTGAGTTGACGCCAGTCACGGTCACGACTACCGACGGCGAGACGTCGAAAGAGAAGGTGTTTCAATGCGACAAGGCGCAGCGTTTTGGTTCGTCCTGATAATCGCACTTGCCATGGGCGTGATCGTCGTGGGAGGCGGCTGGTGGCTTGCCAACGAGATGGGAGTCGTCGACCTGCGCGGCGATCCCGACATGGAGGTCACGATGAGCGCGTCGTCAGCGACCGTCGCCGCCGGTGGGAGCGTGACCTACACGGTGAACTACTCCAACACGGGTGAGAGCCCAGCGGGGTCGGTGACACTTACCGTCACATTGCCTCAAGGGGCAACGGTGGGCGAAGTCGTTCCCGGTGCCGCGTGCAGCACCTCCGAGTCTACCGTCGCGTGCAGGTTGGGAACGCAGAACGCCGGCAGGAACGGCACGGTAACGGTCGCCGCGACGGTGCCATCAACCGCATCGGCGGGCGCAACGCTGGAGGCGCGCGCGGAGATCAAATCCTCGACAACTCGCGACGTAAAGAGCGCTGAGTCCGTCACCGACAACAATTCCGCCTCGGCCACCGTGACGGTGCAGTAAAGCTTGCATCGTCGCCCCTGCCGATACTACATTATACCAAAGCCACCTTCACGCTAGAGGAAGAGGAGGAGATCGTTGGCGCAGCGTTACTCACCGGATCTGGGACCGCGAGAACCCATAAAGCCGCTACGGCTCAAGGAAGAGAACCCGGGTGGATTCATCGGATTTCTTGTCTGGTGGAGGAAACGGGGAGGCGTATTCTGGTGGACAGTGATCCTCATCGTCCTCTCAATCGGCACGTTGGTCGGCGTCCTTATACCGGTTGCGCGAAGCATGGGCCACCTCGACATTCGGCCTGAGCCTGACGTTACCGCAATCATCAACGCGGACAAGACCTCAGTCTCAAAGGGCGACACGGTTACCTTAGTTATCTCGCATGAGAACATCGGGGGTTCCGAGGCCGGGGCCGTGACGGTGAACATCCACTTGCCGGATGAGCTTACCGCCAAGAGTGTTCAGCCGGGGACTCCGGCTTGCAGCCAGGCATCGAAGCTCGAACGGTTTGCCAGTGAGGAAGCGGGACAAATCAACGGCCAGCCGGGCGGGACGATGTTATGTCTCCTGGGCACGCGGGTTGCGGGGGCCAAGGGGGACATAATCCTCGAGGCTGAAGTCGGCGACGTGGCTGAAGGCGCTGACTTCAACGTCGACGTCTGGCTCGCTACCTACCGAACTGACAACGTAAGAGGAGTAAAGGACGAAAAATTCTGGAGCAACAACTGCACGTCTCTGACCTTGATGGCCGGGTCAGGAGGATCGGCAACGGCGAGGAATCTGGAATGCTCCCCGCTGGGGCTGATTGCTCAGAGCATCGTCGTGACGGCGAACCCGGAGATACCCGCACCCGGTGAACCGTTCACTCTCACCGCCTCATACGAGAATCTCCCAGTTATCGAGGACGGAGAACAAGAGTCGATCGCAATAGACATCCGGCTCCCGAATGAGCTAACCGCCGGTAAACTTCTACAGTACAACGACGACAAGGCCCTCACCGAAAACTTGACGTGCAGTCATCCGAACCAGACCGAAGAGTTTGCGAGTGAGGGCAAAGGCCCGGTTACCACAGTGTCCGGCGGCACCTTGACGTGCCTTGTGAAGTCTCGTTCAGAGGGCGCCGAGGGCAGGGTCAGAATTGAGACCAGCGCCGCCACCGTTGCAAGCGGCTCTACGATCAACGTAGACGTTTGTGCTAGGCGTGAGCAGGACGCCTCAGTGGCGCCAGAGAATTGCAGAACTCTAGGGGTGTTAGTGCAAGAGCCGCAGCAGTAGCGCTCGTAGCCAACGACGACTTTTAAGAGGTGGGCGCTCGGCGCCCACCTCTTACGTTAAACAGGAAGGCTGCGGGGCGCATTCGCGTTGACGGACGACCACTATCCTCCTACACTGCACGGTCACAGCAGTCCTACGTGAGGAGTCTCCCCATTGCCTGAATCTCGATCAGTCCCACAAAGCGCCCTCGACGCCGCCCTTCCCAACGTCAAGACCGATCTCTCCTTCGACACGCTGGACGGGTCGGTGACCGTCTTCAGAGACACGTTCGGCATCCCGCACGTGAAGGCCACGACCGCGCACGACGCCTTCTTTGGCCAGGGGTTTGCGACCGCACAGGACCGTCTCTTCCAGATGGACCATGACCGCCGGTGGGCGGACGGACGGTGGGCCGAGCTTGCGGGGGAGAGCGCCGTCGAGCAAGACACCCTCATGCGCAAGTTCCAACTGCGACGTTCGGTCGAACGGGACTATGGGGCCATCAACGCCGAGACGAGGGCCATGTTCGAGGCGTACGCGGAGGGGGTCAACGGTTTCATCGAGACGACGGAGGCGCTCCCGGTCGAGTACGCGATGCTCGGGGAGTCGCCGGAGGCGTGGACGGCGCGGGACTGCCTGGCCGTATTCAAGGCGCGGCACGTCCTGATGGGGCACATGGAGGCCAAGCTGTGGCGGGCGAAGACGGTGGCAGCGCTCGGCGCAGAGCGCGCGGCTGAGCTCATGCCGCAGTACGAAAAGGGAGGACTGCTTATCGTTCCGCCGGGGGCGGAGTACCTCGGCGACAACTACGACGCGCTGAGCGAGTACGTGTCGGGAGCCGAGCATCTGGACGGGATGACGGATGCCGATTCCGGCAGCAACAACTGGGCCGTGCACGGAAGCAGGACGGTTTCAGGCAAGCCCCTTATCGCGGGCGATCCTCACCGCCCCATCGAGACGCCGAGCGTCTACTACCAGAACCACATCGCGTGCGACGAGTTCGACGGGATGGGGCTGTCATTTCCGGGGTGTCCGGGGTTTCCGCACTTCGGACACAACGCAAGGGTGGCGTGGTGCGTGACTCACGCCGCGGCGGACTACCAAGACCTGTACATCGAAGCGTTCAGGGGTGGGGCCTCCCTTCACTACGAGCACAAGGGAAGCTGGAAGCACGCGGAGACCCGCAAGGAGACGATTCACGTCAGGGGCTCGGAGTCCGTCGAAATCGAGGTGACGACCACGCATCACGGGCCCGTCGTTGTTGGAGAACCGAGCAGCGGGCGGGCGATTGCGTTCAAGTACACCGCGACGGACGGACCGAACAGGGGTCTCGAAGCGCTGTTGCTCCAACTGCGATCAAGATCGGTCGACGGGATGGATGAAGCCATGCGGGGTTGGGTCGATCCGTGCAACAACTACGTCTTCGGAGACGTTGACGGCGAGGTCGCCTACCTCACGCGCGGTAAGGTGCCCGTACGAAGCATGGCGAACGCGTGGCTCCCGGTGCCGGGGTGGACGGGAGAGCACGAGTGGGAGGGTTTCATCCCGTTCGAGGAGATGCCGCGCATCCGCAATCCGGAGAACGGGTTTATCGTCACGGCCAACAACAAGCAGGTGGACGACGACTACCCCTACTACATCAGCGTTCAGTACGCGACGGAGCACCGCGCAAGGCGCATCTACGATCGGCTCAAGGAGATGCCGAACGCCACGGTCGAGGACATGGGCGACGTTCATGCCGAACGGGTGTCGATTCCCGGACTGGCGTACCGGAAGCTTATCGGTGGAGTCGAGCCTGCGGACGACCGTTCCGCTGAGGCGAAGGGCATCCTCTTGGAGTGGGACGGGAAGATGGACGCGGACGCCGTGGGCCCGGCGCTGTACAGCGCGTTCCGCTACCACCTCGACGACGCGATCATCCGGCACCTGCTGGGGCCGCTGGCCGACTATGCCCTGAACGTGGGAGGTCGCGGCGCGCCACATCACGTGTCGCTGCTCAAGGCCCAGCTCGTCCGCATGGCGGAGGCCGATGACATTTCCTGGCTTCCGAGCGGCGCGACGTGGAAGTCACTCATGGCCGAGGCGCTCGGAAGCGCGGGCGAGTACCTGACCTACAGGATCGGCAGCGACATGGGCGAGTGGACGTGGGGGAGAATTCATCAAACGAACCGGCCCCACTGGCTGTCGAACGCCTACTCATGGGCTGCCGAACTGGAAGGCCCTGCTATGCCGCTTGGCGGGGACGGTGACACGCCTCTAGCCGCCAGCTACTCGCACGCGGACCCGTTTGGGATCTCCGGCTCGTCAGTCGCGCGGTATATCTATGACCTCAGCGACTGGGACAACTCGCGGTGGATCGTGCCGTTCGGGGCGTCGGGCCATCCGGCGAGTCCGCACTTCGCCGACCAGTCGTCCATCTGGGCCGATGTCGATTTCATCCCGATGACCTACAGCTGGGACAAGATCAAGGGTTCGGCGGAGACGAGCCAGACCCTCTTGCCGGGCGAGTGACGCGAACGGTTCGCGGTTGCGTTCATGGTTCGACAGGCTCACCACGAACGGATCAATTGGCCCTTTTGATTACGGTCACATCCTGTCTTCGGGGATGACCGCGAAGATGTCGATCTCGAAGTCGATGTAGGTCTCGGCGAGGCCGTTGACGACGAGGCCGGTCGAGACGGGGTACACGTCCTTGAGGTGCTTGCCTATTACCGGGTACACGTCGTACCGATACTCGCGCTGGGTGACGTAGGTGGTTATCTTGCAGATGTCCTCCATGCGAGCGCCCGCCTCTTCGAGGAGGACCTTGGCGTTCTCCATCGCCTTTTCCGCCTGGGCAGCGGGGTCTCCCTTTCCGATAAACTCCTTCGTGTCGCGGTCGAACCCCGTCAGGCCCACGAGGAACACCTGATTGCCGGCCCTGACGGCCCAGCACGACTGGAAGTCCACGTCGGGAAGCATAGGGCCGCCTCTCGTGCTGCCTGTTCGAAAACGTTGATGAGCCATGTCACTTTCCTCCACTGTCATTGGTATGTGGCAAGAGTGTATCGTACTGCACCGACACCGACTGCCATTGTGCAAGACATGGTCTCTATGAAGGCCGCCGATCACTTCCCGGCATTGAATTGCCGGCCACGTAGTGAGAACATCTCGGCGCGGGGCTTTGGGACCCGAAGAAATGGAGAAAAGAGCCGTGGACAGCATTCCTGACCGGGCGAGAGTGGTCATCATCGGCGGGGGCATCGTGGGATGCAGCGTCGCGTACTACCTGACGAAGCGGGGTTGGAGCGACGTGGTGGTGCTGGATCGCAAGACGGTCGCGGGCGGGACGACGTGGCATGCGGCCGGGCTGGTCACGCAGCTCCGCGCGACGAGGACGATGATCGACATCAACCGCGTGGGCGTCCAGCTCTATTCCACCCTGCACGAGGAGACGGGAATTCCTACCGGATTCCGCGCCACCGGGAGTTTGACCATCACGACGACGGACGACCGCATGGACGAGCTCAAACGCATCCTCTCGCTGGGTAGGTGCTACGGGATCGAGATTCACGAGATCACGGCGGAGGACGCGGGGACGATGTGGCCGCTCATGCGGACGGACGACCTGAAGGGGGGGATATACATCCCGGACGACGGCCAGGCGATTCCGGCGAGCGCGGCGCTGTCCGTTGCGAGAGGCGCCGAGATGGGCGGTGCGCGAATCGTGGAAAACGTGCAGGTAATCGGCGTGAACCGCAAGGACGGCGCGGTAACCGGTGTATCGACGGACCGAGGGGACATCGAGTGCGAGGTGGTCGTGTGCGCGGCGGGTATGTGGTCGCGGCAGCTAGGGCTGAGCGCGGGCGTCGACATCCCCCTGCACGGGGCGGAACACATGTGGCTGGTGACCAACAAGATGGGCATTCCCGAGGACATTGCTTCCCTGCGCGACCCTGACGAGCAGATCTATTTCCGAAGGGACGCCGAGGAGCAGGGAGCGATCCTCATGGGCGGGTTCGAGACCACGGCCAAGCCGTGGGGCGACGACGCCATACCCGACGACTACCACTTCGGCCTGCTGGAACCCGACTGGGAGCACTTCAAGGTCTTCTGGGACAACGCCGTGCATCGCGTCCCTGCCATGGGTGAGGCGGGCATCAACCGGTTCTGCGTGAGCGCCGAGAGTTTCACGCCGGACAACCGGTACCTCATGGGCGAGTCGCCCGACCTGAAGAACTTCTATCTGGCGACGGGGCTGAACTCGACCGGAATCGCCGCCGCTCCGGGCGTGGGCAAGGCGTTGGCGGAGTGGATCGTAGTGGGCGAGCCGACGATGGACCTGTGGGAGATGGACATCCGTCGCTTCCACCACTTCCAGAACGTCAAGACGTATCTGCACGACCGGACGGTCGAGACGGTCGGGACGCTGTACGGGATGCACTACCCGCACAGGCAGATGGAGACGGCGCGTGGCGCGCGGCGGTCGCCTTTCCACGACAAGCTGGTCTCCCTGGGCGCCTGCCACGGGGAGGTCGGCGGATGGGAGCGTCCCAACTGGTATGCGCCTCCAGGCGTGGAGCCGGTGTACGGCTACTCGTTCGGACGGCAGAACTGGTTCCCGTATTCGGCGGAAGAACACCGGGCGGTACGAGAGAGCGTGGGGCTGTTCGACCAGACTTCGTTTGCGAAGTTCCTGCTGCAAGGAAGGGACGTCGAGCGGGTCGCTCAACGGATATTCGCGGGGCAGATGGCGGTCGAGCCGGGCAGGATCGTGTACACCGGGATGCTCAACGAGAGGGGCGGATTCGAGTCCGACCTGACGGTCACGCGCATGGGTGAAGAGGAGTACATGATCGTGACGGCGGGTTCAACAGCTAGGCGCGACTTTGGGTGGATACGGGACCACGTCCCCGACGACGCTCACGCCTTCCTGACCGACGTTTCTTCGTCTTACGCCGTGCTGGGGCTGATGGGGCCGAACTCCCGCGCGCTGCTCTCGGAGGTCACCGACGCGGACGTGTCGAACGAGGCGGTTCCCTATATGAGTTCGAGGGAGATCGCGATTGGCTACGCTCCCGTCCGCGCTTCGAGGATCACGTACGTCGGGGAGCTTGGTTGGGAGCTATACATTCCTTCGGAGTTCGCCACGCACGTGCTGGACCGCATTCTTGAGCGGGCAGTCAAGCACGATCTGCTGCCCGCGGGATTCCATGCGATGGAGTCGCTCCGGCTGGAGAAGGCGTACCGCTCCTGGGGTCATGACATCTGCGACCTGGACACGGTCGTTGAGGCGGGACTGACCTTCGCCGTCGCGCTCGATAAGGGAGAAGACTTCATGGGACGGGATGCCGTCCTCCGGCAGCTCGACGAGGGCGTGACGCGAAGGCTGGGGGTATTCACCCTGGAAGCCCCCGAACCCCTGCTACTCGGCAACGAGCCGATCTGGCGCGACGGGCAGCTGGTGGGCCGGACTACTTCAGGCACGTTCGGGCACACGCTGGGCGTCTCGGTGGGCATGGGATACGTCGAGAACCCGGACGGGGTGTCGACCGACTGGATTCGCGGCGGCGACTATGAACTGGAGGTTGCGGCAGAACGGTTCCCTGCCAAGGTGCGGCTCACGGCGCCGTACGATCCGAGGGGGAGGCGAGTGCGGACATAAACGGCGTTGAACGGCACTCTTCCAAGGGGGGAGAGTCGCAGAGCTTATGAAAGACCGGCTGAAGACGAAGAGCGCCGTGGTTGTTGCGGTGGTTGCCGTAGGTCTGATAATTCTGCTGGGCGCACTGAGCGTAGGCTGGATTGTCGATCGCAACGCATCGTCCTGTCCACCTGACTACGCTACTGGTTTCAACTCCGAAGGGGATACCTGGTGTACACCGAAGAGTGAGTTCTGCAAGATGTTTCGCAGGAGTCTCGGCGAGGACGGCACTGAAGATGGCGAGGCGAACTATAGGCAGATTTGCTTTGAGTTTGCGGAACTGGATGAATGAGAGCCGATTGCATGTGTCGCCTAAAGCGTGTCACCATTTTGTCAATCCAAATTCCAGCGTCCTAGCCGGATAGGCCGATAGAGGAGAAATAATGCCGACATACAGTATTGCGAGTGTGCTGCACATGTCCGACGACACGGGCGACCTGAACGGAGACCCGATTGAGGCGCTGCGGTCGGTCGCGGCGAGCGGCTATGACGAGGTGGAACTGATAGCGGAGGGTGTGGGTTGGGAGGACGGTCCGCCCGACTCGGCTCCGTTCCGTGAGGCGCTGGAGAGCACGGGGCTGTATCCCCACACGATTCACGCGCCGTTCAAGAGTATCAACCTTGCCAGCATGGATGAGGGCGAGCGGAAGGAAAGCGTGGCGCAGGTCGCGGGGGCGATGAGATTCCACGCTGAGGTGGGAGGACGGACTATCATCGTTCACCCGTCGGGAAGCCCAACATCGCCGGACGAGCCGCTGTACACGAAGGAGAACGTGGGGGCAGCCACGGAGATGGCGCATCGCTCGGTCTCTGAACTGGTGCGGGTCGGCGAGGAGACGGGAGTGCGCATGGCGCTCGAAAACCTCGTGGCGAAGGTGGGATTCGACGCCCGCCCGCTGGAGACGATGCAGGAGCTCCGGTCGTTCATGGCCGACCTCCCGGCTGAGTATGTGGGTATCTGCCATGACATCGGACACACGCGGCTGCGGAAGCTCGACGTGGCGAACGAGACGCGGATCGCGTCCGAGCGCCTCTATGCGCTGCATATCCAGGACGGTTACTCGGACGAGGACGACCACCTGCCGCCCGGTCACGGGGTTATAGACTTCGACTCATTCGGGCAGGCGCTGGAGGACATCGGCTTCAACGGTGCGTGGACGATGGAAGTGCTCGCGACGAATCATCCCGGAACCGTGGAGGACGTTGCCATCGAGTTGGCAGGCATCCGGGACCGCTGGGTGGCCGAGGGGATTCAGAATGTGAGATAGAGGAAGGTGGCGTACTGTTGTCCCCTACCCCACCCCTCTGGATACCGGCCTTCGCCGGTATGACGGTTGGCCTTTTGCCAGTCACATCCGTAGCTGGACTTTGACGGAGCCGGTGGACTTGTCGTAGGCGGTGGCGAGGGCTTGGGGCATCTCCGTGAGTGGGAAGGTGTGCGTCACCATGGGTTTGAGGTCGACCTTGCCCGACCCCATAAGGTCGATTGCCATCTCGAAGTCGTGCCTGCCGTCCATGATGCCGTAGCAGACGGAGAAGATGAAGGACTGCTCCTTGAGGAGCGGCTCCATCCAGTCGGTCAGGACAGGGTCGTGGAAGACGCCGAGGACGACGATTCGTCCCATGACGCGGGTCATGTCGACGGCCTGGACGAGGGTAGCGTTGCTGCCAAAGCCTCCCACGGTCTCGACGGCGATGTCGGCTCCCCGGCCGCCGGTGAGGTCGTGGACGGCCTCGGTTGCGTCGTCGGAGTCGGAATCAAGCACCACGTCGGCCCCGAACCGCTTGGCGAGGTAGGCCTGTTGGGCGTGCCGCGCGGTGGCGATTATCGTGCCCGCACCCAATGCTCTCGCGGCGGCGATCGTGGTCAGGCCTATGTTGCCCGCGCCGAGCACGACGACCGTGTCACCGGCCGTGAGCGCGCCGCGACGCATTCCTCGAATCGACACGGCAAGAGGCTCGACGAGCGCGCCCTCCTCCCACGTCATCGTATCGGCTAGGGGGTAGCAGGCGACGGCGTTGCGCGTGACGTATTCGGCGAACCCGCCGCCCGCGTAGTCGGCCTTGTCGTCGCAGTTGCGGTACTGGCCCTGCCGGCAGTACCAGCAGGTCAGGCAGGCCTTGCCGTGTCCGACGACCTCGACGGCGACTCTCTGCCCCACCCTTGCTGGATCGACTCCGTCCCCGACTGCGACGATCTCGCCTGCAGTCTCGTGTCCGGCGGGGAGCGTCTCCGGCTCGGTCAGCTTGCGGTACTGGTTGAGGTCGGAGCCGCAGATGCCCTCGGCGCAGACTCTTACGAGGGCGTCTCCGGGGCCGGGATCAAGGCGTTCGACGCGCCTAATCTCTACGGTGTCGAGGCCGTTGTACAGCGCGGCGAGCATCTTAGGCATGTGAGCCTCCAAGAGAGTGGTCAATTGGCGATGGGCTGGGCGATGATCCAAAGGCTGGTCGCCGTGTAGACGATCATCAGGGCGAGCATCGGGTACTGGCTCTTGACGGCCAAGGCGGACGTCGGCATTCGACGGAGTGAGATGACGTGGGCGACGTAGACGGAGAGAATGTGTCCGAGGACGATGGCGATGATGGATACCCACCAGACGAACCCTACCGTGATTACGTTGGCGTTTATGCGGTCCTCGGCAGTTCCGAACAGGTCCCACCCGAAACCAAAGGGATCAGAAAGGAGCGGAATGATTCCTTGGCCCGAAATAGCCAAGTACGGGATAAAGTGGGCAATGTTATATGCAAGGGCAATTGGGACCAACGACAAGACGAAGACCTTGGCGACGTCGAAGACGGGCGATTCGGTCGTACCCTCGAACAGGCGGAGCACCCACGAGAAGCCGAGATAGATCGTGAGGAACAGGACAGGGATAAAGAGCAGGCCGAGCGTGTCGATCGTGCCGAACGTGTCGACGGGCAGCGGAGAAATGACGGGATGGAGGGCGTCCTGCACGTTCAGCCAAGCGCTTGTTTCCGAGATGCCGTCGAAGGTGACCGTGGCGAGCGTGAGGATGACGAAGACGGCCATGGATGCGGATACGACGCCGCGAACGGCGAGGCCGACGGCGTAGGGGCGGAGGTTGAATTGGCGCTCATTAGGCTCGGCGCGCTGGTAGCACTCTAGGCAGTCGACGCAGGACTCCGATTCATCGGGGCAGTCGACACACGTGTCGCACCGGTCGCCACCGGAAGTCGCGATCTCGGTCGGCGAGAAGCGGGCGAAGAGGCCGAACAGCACGGAGAAGGCTTCGCCGCGTCTCAGCCAGACGTGCTTGCCGAAGACGAGCATACCGGCCCACGTGATCGCGGAGTACACCAGAATGAAGAGGCCGAGCTTGAAGGGGGCCTGCGCGCCGTTGTAGACGTTCTCCAACCACGCGAAGATGAAGAACAGGATGACGGCGGGCCAGACTCCCCAGCTTTCGGGGTAGTCCATGAGGCCCTCGTCTTCTTCACCGTCACCGACGACGAAACGCTCGACCCACTCGAACATCGTCCTCCACGGGTTGACGAGCATCCAGAAGTTGCCGAGCAGCGCGCAAATGTAGCCCATGCCGACCCACCAGATGATCCAGACGAAGGTAGGGGAAAAATTCTCGACGGGCTTGTTGACGCCAAACAGGCTGGTGGCTATCAGGAGCAGGAAGACCGCGACGCCGAGGAGCTTGAACGCGCAGGTGAATATCCTGCTCCGCAGGACTGGGCCAAGCACCGGGACGGCCAGCAGGTTGAGTGTGGGATACCTAAACTCGCCGGGCCGCTTGTTGACGAAGAGGCCGATAACCACGAACGAGGCGGCCACCGTCGCGGCGGCGGCGATCATGAACATGTTCAGGGGGAGCGGGAGATCGTACCTCTCACCGAATCCGTGAGCGTACACCGGCGAGGCCGCCAGAGCCGTCGCCACGGCAAGGACGGCGGCAGGAAGGGCTAGTTTCCTGATGGGCATGAGGCGCTCACTCGTAGTTCTCCTGCTCCTATTCTAGCGTCTTGATGTAGTTGATTACATGCCAGATTTCTTCGTCGGCGTACCGATCCGCGAGGCCGACCATGGCCGTGCCCGCGATGCCGTCGTGGATGAAGTCGAAGAGCACCCTGTCGGGGTGGAGCGGCACGTGGATGATGAGATTGGCGGGGGGTGGGTCGAGACCGGCTGCCGCGGGGCCGTCGCCACGTCCCTGAACGCCGTGACAGGAGGCGCAGGCCTCGGTGTAGACGCGGTTGCCTACGGCAAGCGATTCCGGGTTTGGCACAAACGGGTTCCGGTCGGCTGATGACGCGGACTCGCCGAATTGAGCGGTGAAGATTACTCCCGCTCCGATCAGGAACACGGCGAGGCCGGGGGCCATGACGGCCAATCCGCGTCGCGAGTACCAGCCTCCAAGGGGGATGCCGACGGCAAGGAACACGAAGCCCAATACGGCAAGCTCAACTCCGAAGAGGAGACGCCCGGTGTCCTCCGATGGGAAGATCGCGGAACTGCTGACTCCTCCGCCTGACGCGACCTCGAATCGGAACGCCGTCCGGGCGTCAAATGTGTCGGGACGGCGGACGGTGACTTCTAGCTGATACGCGCCTGCGATGTTGATCGGGACGTCGTTGGCAAGAAACTCTCCTTCTCCGGCTCGCCCGGTCGGAAGGACGCCCTCTCCAAGGTCAGCGTCGAGGTAGGACAGGCGTATGTCCACTCCCGAGGCATTCACAATCGGATCGCCGTGACGGTCGGCAAGCGTAACGGTCACCGTGTTCGGACCGAATCGTCCCGGCTCGATTTCGACATCGATGGTGGTCCCCTCTGCTGTGTCCTGGAAGGTCAGACTTTGCGGAATACCTATGCCCTCCCGGGACGCGACCTGCCGGGCCGGTTCGAGACTCGTCAGGTAGGCCGTGGCGAGAATGACGAGGACTCCAATGATGGCTTCGGCGGTGACCGTTCGCCGCAATATAGAGGCGGCCCTGCGATTTGCACGTATGGCGGGAGTGAGCCACAGCAGGTTCGTCGCCCCGAAGACCAAGAGGACGCCCACCAGGGCGGTCTTCACCAAGAGCGTCTGTCCGTAAGGGACGACGAGCGCGGGCAGGACGGTGACTTGCGCCCATGCGCTGTAGAGGCCGGTGACGGTGAGCGCGACGACGCTCAGCCCGGCCACGAGGGAGAATCGCGGAAGGACGGCGAGAATGATCTGACGGACATTCCCCTCGGGCGAATGGGAGAAGACGACCGGAAGAACAAGCGCGAGTCCGAACAGGCCGCCAACCCAGAAGGCCGCCGCGAGAAGGTGGATGTAGTCGGTGACGGTGGCCGCAAGCTCGATGCCGGGGGTGGCCGCGCCATGGCTGGTCGTGCTGAGGGTCGCCATGGCGAGGGCCGTCACAAGGAAGGCCGATATCCAGA
Source organism: Dehalococcoidia bacterium (assembly GCA_963665745.1). Classification (GTDB taxonomy): domain Bacteria; phylum Chloroflexota; class Dehalococcoidia; order Lucifugimonadales; family VXLM01; genus VXLM01. Next base: position 837,141 of record OY762443.1, read on the forward strand.
GGGCGGTATCGCGGCGTGTGGAAGGAGCACTGCGAAGTCGCAGCAGCGCCCATATCGGGCCGAGGGCGCCGATGAGAAGGGAGGTGCGTTGGAGCCATCCCCTGCCCCACTCGGTCTCCGTGACGACGAAGCGAATCGGCTCTCCGAGGGTCTCGATCAGCGACACCTCGTGGACGGATGACGCCTGTACCAGCAGATGCCCAATCGATCCGAGCAGCGCCACGACGATTCCGGCAATGGCTATCTTGTCCGTCCTGTCGCGTACCCTCGCCACGAGGTCTTCGGCGTCACTCATGGACACCAGTGGTGGGCGAAGGACGACGAGCCACAGCATGAGAACACCGAGCACCGAAAGTCCGCCGAGGAGGACGGCCCACCGCATAAACGGCTCCGCCGGGGACTGGAGAGCGGGTTCACCCGAAAGGTCGGGCGATTGAGTCGACAGGGACTCGCCAACTGAGTAGAAATACGTGCCGCGAGTCGTGTGTCCGTCTACGGTGGAGAGGTTCCGCCAAGCGACCGTGTAGGTGTCGTTCGGTAGGTCGTTGGGGAGGGTGACGGACATGACCGCGGGGTTGGCGGGATCGACGGCGCTGTCGTCGTTATCGACGCGGCTTCCTCGCGAGTCGAGCACTTCGATGGCGCTGAAGGAGGGTTCGAGAGGCTCCGTAAACCGGATGGTGATCTTGGACGGGGCAGTTTCGAGTACAGAGTTCGGCGCGGGGTCGGCGTCCGCAAGGTTCGCGTGCGCAGACGCGGTTTTGGGCAGGGATAGGACGAACGCCATGAATACGAGGGCGACGACCGCTCCCTTCCAAGCGAGTGCGCCTCTTGTCGTATCCGGCAGTGACATCGAAACCCCTATCAGGCGGCCCGTTTCTTGCGTCGCCTGCGTTTTCCGCCGAGGGACGCGCGGATGGAAAGCCCGAAGATGATGAGGAAGGCCATGAGGACGACCATAGTCAGTATGCCGGTAATGGGGCTGGCGTTCTTGACCTCTACCTGGAAGTCCGCCGAGTGTTCGCCGTCGGGGTCGGTAATCGTGGTTGTGAACAGCCAGATGCCCTCGCGTCCAACGGATGTGTTGACCTCGTAGTAGGTGGGGTCCTGCGCGCTGTTCGCGGCGGTCGTCGGGCCGATCTCGATCTCGGTTGAGTCGGGGCCGGTGCCCTGAAGGGCGACTTTCGCGTCGAGGACGGGTGTCTTGGTGGCGGGATCGGTGACGGTCAGGGCCAGGTGAAGATTGCCGACGGAGGGACTGGGAGGTATGGTGCCGAGTCCTATTTCATAGGGCCCGGCCATCTTCTTTTGGAAGTTCGTGACTCGTCCGTTGGCCTGAGCGATTGTCGGGAGTGAGGCGATGCCGATCGCCAGTCCGGCGGCGAGGAGCAGCGTAGTGTACAGCCAACGAACGTTGTCCACGAGCTATGACCTTGTACGGGAGACGCTTGCAGAACCGGGCCTTTCACCCTCACCCCAACCCTCTCCCACGACGGGAGAGGGAGATACTCGAAGGTCTGCAAGTTGGGACGGTGCGTTCACGTGAAGCGGGCGGATGAGAAGGGAGACGGCTGTGTACGGAAGAGGCGACGGCACGTTGACGTATCGCGAGTACATTGTGGATATTATACCTGCGGGCGCAATTTGGAGTCTATAAGGATTGACTCCGTGTGAGAGGTTCGGTAGAATAGCTTTTCGACTCTGGTGAAGGAATCGCCTTCAGAGGAGTCTGCGCGTCGCCAATTGGCGGAGAGCGCAAAGCACCTTAACAACCGAATCCTGCGAGTATGTCACGTCTTAGGACCGTTCCCGCCGGGGAGCGTGTTTGAGGACGCAGACACTTGCTACCGAATAAACGAGTTGTAATGTGGGTCAAGTTGTTAAGGGTCTACGGTGGATGCCTTGGGGCCAAGGGCCGAAGAAGGGCGTGGCAAGGCTACGAAAAGCCTCGGTTTGCTGCCTAGCAAGCTCAGCCGGGGATGCCCGAATGGGGAAACCCTTCCTAGGTCATACTAGGAAATCCACATAGGATGGTAAGCGGGGGAACTGAAACATCTCAGTACCTCGAGGAAAAGAAATCAACCGAGATTCCCCTAGTAGTGGTGAACGAACGGGGAAGAGCCCAAACCTGTGGGGCTTAGTGGACTGAGGTCCTATGCCGCTCGGGTGTTGTAACACGCGCCTCTCCCGGCCTCAGCACGGGAGAAGGAGTAAGAAACCTCTGATCTAGCCGAACGAATCTGGAAAGGACGACCGAAGAGGGTGATAGTCCCGTAGGCGAAAGGTTAGAGACTCCTGGTGTGTTGTTGAGTACGGCGGGACACGTGGAATCCTGTCGGAAGCTGGGGGGACCACCCTCCAAGGCTAAATACCCTTGGCCACCGATAGTGAACCAGTACCGTGAGGGAAAGGTGAAAAGAACCCCGGAAGGGGAGTGAAATAGTTCCTGAAACCGTAGACTTACAAGCCGTGGGAGGCTGTTGCGATGCGTCGTAATGGCTGACCGCGTGCCTATTGAAGAATGAGCCGGCGAGTTAATCTATGTAGCTGGTTAAGGGACATCAGTTCCGGAGCCGCAGCGAAAGCGAGTCTGAACAGGGCGCGCAGAGTTGCATGGATTAGACCCGAAACCAGGTGAGCTACCCATGGCCAGGTTGAAGCTCGGATAGTCTCCGAGTGGAGGACCGAACCCGTGTCTAGTGCAAAAGGCTGGGATGAGCTGTGGGTAGGGGTGAAATGCCAACCGAACCTGGAGATAGCTGGTTCTCCCCGAAATGTATTTAGGTGCAGCCTCAATCGAAGTCTCGTGGAGGTAGGGCTCTGGATGGGTAAGGGGGCGAGAGCCTACCAAACTCAACCAAACCACAAATGCCATAGAGACGATCATTGGGAGTGAGACAGTGGGGGATAAGCTCCATTGTCGAAAGGGAAACAGCCCAGACCGCAGGCTAAGGTCCCGAAGTGTGTGCTAAGTGTGAAAAGAAGTGGGATTGCTAAAACAGCTAGGAGGTTGGCTTAGTAGCAGCCATCCTTTAAAGAGTGCGTAACTGCTCACTAGTCGAGGAATCCTGCGCTGAAAATGTAACGGGGCTAAGCACACCACCGAAGCCGCGGTCCCTACCGGAGCAATCCGGAGGGAGGTAGGGGAGCGTTGTCAGGGCGTTGAAGCACTCGGCGTGAGCCAGTGTGGAGCGCTGACAAGTGAGAATGCCGGCATGAGTAGCGACAATCCTGGTGAGAATCCAGGACACCGGAAGCCTAAGGTTTCCTACGCAATGCTGATCAGCGTAGGGTAAGTCGGTCCTAAGCCGTAGCGCAGAAGCGAAGGCGATGGACAGCAGGTCAAAATTCCTGCACCACCGTTACCCTGTTAAGCGAAGGGGGGACACGGAAAGGTAGGCGGGGCGCGCCCATCGGACATGGTGCGTTTTCCCTTGTAGGCGACGACCGGGGTAGGAAAATCCGCCCTGGGAGCTGAGAGGGGAGAAAACTCTAGGGCCACAGCCCTGGGGAATTCCGCCGACCCTCTGCCGTCAAGAAAAACCTCGTCGATAGGGGTCTCGGTGACCGTACCGCAAACCGACACAGGTAGGCAGGGGTAAACGCCCCGAGGTGAACGAGAGAACCCTCGTTAAGGAATTCGACAACTTAGCCCTGTAACTTCGGGAGAAAGGGTGCCCGGAGGGTACCGTCCGCACGCCGGACGCGAGCCCTTTCGGGCCGCAGTGAACAGGCTCAGGCGACTGTTTACCAAAAACACAGGTCTCTGCTAAACCGAAAGGTGATGTATAGGGGCTGACGCCTGCCCAGTGCCGGAAGGTTAAGGGGAGAGGTTCGTCCTCGGACAAAGCCTTGATCCGAAGCCCCGGTGAACGGCGGCCGTAACTATAACGGTCCTAAGGTAGCGAAATCCCTTGTCGGGTAAGTTCCGACCCGCACGAATGGCGTCACGACCTGAGCGTTGTCTCAACGAGGGGCTCGGTGAAATTGCAAGACCAGTAAAGATGCTGGTTACCCGCGACAGGACAAGAAGACCCCGTGGAGCTTTACTGTAGTTTGGCAATGGGTCGAGATTATGGATGTGTAGGATAGGCGGGAGACTGTGAAGCGTCGGCGCCAGTCGGCGTGGAGTCAACCTTGAAATACCGCTCTTTCATCATTTTGGCTCTAACCTCGGAGAAACCGAGGGACATTGCCTGATGGGCAGTTTGACTGGGGCGGTCGCCTCCTAAACGGTAACGGAGGCGCCCAAAGGTTCCCTCAAGGTGGATGGAAATCACCTGCAGAGTGCATTGGCATAAGGGAGCTTGACTGTGAGACCTACAAGTCGAGCAGAGACGAAAGTCGGGCAAAGTGATCCTACGGCTCTGTGTGGAAAGGCCGTAGCTTATCGGATAAAAGCTACCCCGGGGATAACAGGCTAATCACGCCCAAGAGTTCATATCGACGGCGTGGTTTGGCACCTCGATGTCGGCTCGTCGCATCCTGGGGCTGGAGAAGGTCCCAAGGGTCGGTCTGTTCGCCCGTGAAAGCGGCACGCGAGCTGGGTTCAGAACGTCGTGAGACAGTTCGGTCTCTATCCGTCGTGGGCGCAGGAGATTTGAGGAGAGCTTTCCCTAGTACGAGAGGACCGGGAAGGACGGACCTCTAGTGTACCGGTTGTTTCGCCAGAAGCACCGCCGGGTAGCTATGTCCGGATGTGATAAGCGCTGAAAGCATCTAAGCACGAAGCCAACTCCAAGATTAGATCTCCCAAAATGACTTCGGTCAGGAGTAAGGGCCCAGGTAGACTACCTGGTGGATAGGCCGCAAGTGGAAGTCCGGTAACGGATGTAGCTGAGCGGTACTAATAGCCCGAGGACTTGACCCACATTACGACCCGTTTATTCAGGATTCGGTTACAACACATCGCCGCGGGGTGGAGCAGCGGCAGCTCGTTGGGCTCATAACCCAAAGGTCGCAGGTTCGAGTCCTGCCCCCGCAACCAAGCACGGAAAACGAACGCCCGTCAGCAATTTGACGGGCGTTCGTGTACATCACGGGATAGAAGCATCACACGTAGGAGGTCGAAGACGTTGGGCGGGATGATGATATTCGGCATCGTTCTTGCGGTGGCAGGTCTGTCCCTCGCGTTATTCTTCGAGGTTGCGGCAACCTTATTCATAGCCGTAGGGATAATCGTCGCCATAGTCGGCGGAGCATCCGCGGTGTACGGAGGGGCGCTTGAGAAGGCGTGGGGACTCGCCCTGCTGTTCCTCGGTATCGTCGTCGCCGTCATGGGCGTGTTCATGAGCTTCCTGCTCGACCTGTGGATCGTCCAATGGATGATAAGGTACGGCGGAGCGATCATGGTGATCATCGGAGTCATCATGGCAGGAATCGGCCTCATCGGAATGTTCAAGGGCAATGACGACAAGCGCGTCGAGAAGCTGATCGAGAAACACCTCAAGGATATAAAGTGATGGGCCTCTGACCAGCCACTGCCAGAGTTGCTGCACTGCCTCACATTGGGTGGCGAATGACTGTGATACAGTGAGATAACTCACTGACACCAACGAAGGATAGCGACATGGTTATCTCAATCGAACTGGCACCGGAAATCGAGCGCAGGATCACTTCGCTCGCCTTGCGGACCGGACGCTCCAAAGCCTCTCTCCTGCATGACGCGATCGAAATAGGACTTGAGGACGTGGAGGACTACTATATGGCCGCAGAGGTTCACGAGCGAATCCGCAACGGCCAAGAACGGGTGTACTCGTCCGCCGAAGTGAGGAAAGAGCTTGGCCTGGACGATTGATGACTCGCGCGCGGCGAAGGCACAGCTTCGGAAGCTCGACAAGCACAACAGTTAGTTGGTTGGGAATGAGGTTCAAGGAGAAACGATGACGATAAATGAGAATCCAGATGCACAGTTTATGTCTCACAGCGATGAAAAGCGTTCGATCCTTGAATGTATCTTGTTGGGCCTTGAATCCGTGGACATTCTTATAAGGACACTCCACGAGCGCTGTGATATCGACATAGATCAGTCGCTAGAGGAGAATAGCCCATTATCTAAGGCCGCTTTAGCGATAGTCCTTGCAAAAGTTTCGATAATGAAAGAACTCACTGGTGAGGATGATATGCCGTATGACTATCTACGGGGTTACTATGAAATCATGAGCATGGAAGACATACCTGATACTGAATCGTAATTCGACCATCGAGTTAAGATGCCTAGAAGACATATACAAACAGAGACCCCGAAAACAGCTGCTGACTCTAGACTCCTTCCACCCGATTTGCTTTAATCCGACAAATCTCTGCCGAAGCATGACCAGTGTCCCCTACCCTTTCCACCGGTACTCTGCGCCGCCTTCTTGTGGCGGCGGGGCTTTGTCTGGTCGCGGCTTCGGCAGCCTGTGAGGAAAAGCCTGATATGCAATGGAACTCTCCGCCCGCGATGGAAATCGACTCTGAGAATCAGTACACCGCGATCATCGATCTGGAAAAGGACAACGGCAAGGTCGAGGTGGAGCTATTCGCGGATAAGGCGCCGACGATCGTGAACAACTTTGTGTTCCTCGCCCGGCAGGGCTACTACGACGGCGTCACGTTTCACCGGGTGATCGAGGGGTTCATGGCGCAGACGGGCGATCCGACCGGGACGGGGCGCGGAGGGCCGGGATACCGCATCGACAACGAGTTCCATCCGGACGCCCGGCACGACGGCCCCGGCGTACTCTCGATGGCGAATGCAGGGATTCAGGGAGGTCGCGGAACGAACGGCAGCCAGTTTTTCATCACCTTCGTGGCGACGCCTTTCCTGGACGGTCTGAATCCTGACGGCTCGGCGAAGGACTGCTCGCGCGAGTCGTGCCACCCGGTCTTTGGGCGGGTCGTCGAGGGCATGGAGCACGTCTTCGCAATAAGTCCGCGCGACCCCGGTTCGGCGCGCGAACCTGGTGACCGGATCCGTACGATTTCCATCGTCGAGCGGTAAGGCGTGTGTAATGGATAGCCGGAGCCGTTCGTGGTGAGCTTGTCGAACCATGAGCTACGTCGTCGATCTTCACGTTCACTCGCGGTACGCCTACGCTACCAGCAGGGACCTTGATTTCGACAGTCTCTCCCGGCACGCCAAGATCAAGGGTATAGACCTCCTCGCGAGCGCTGATTTCACGCATCCCGAATGGTTTGAGGAGTCCCGCCGGAAGCTCAACGACGCCGGGACGGGTCTGTTCGAGTACGGCGGAGTGTCGTTCATTTTGGGAACGGAAGTCGAATGCCATGGAAGGCAGGGTGGGCGTGGCCGCCGGGTGCACGTGCTGGTATTCGCCCCGGACTTCACGGCAGTCGAGCGCATCAATGCGGCCCTCAGTCGATACGGCAGGCTCGACGGGGACGGTCGACCTGCTCTCGGCCTGCTGCCACGCGAGTTACTTTCGCTCATCAAGGGCATTGATGAGAGGTGCTTCCTGATACCAGCCCACCTGTGGACGCCGTGGTTCGGGCTGTACGGTTCAAAGTCGGGGTACGACTCGCTGGAGGAGTGCTTCGGAAGCGATGTGGGGGAGATTCCGGCCATCGAGACGGGGCTGTCGAGCGATCCCGCCATGAACTGGAGGGTGCCATCGCTCGACGACGTGGCCATCATGTCGTTTTCGGACGCTCACTCCGCCCCGAACCTCGGACGCGAACTGACCGTGATGAACGGGGAGATGACGTACGACGGCCTCGTTCAGGCGATGCGGAGGCAAGATATTGCATACACCGTCGAGTTCTACCCGGAGGAGGGGAAGTATCACCACTCTGGGCACCGCGCCTGTCAGGTCAAGATGAGCCCGGAGGAGGTGCGGGAGCAAGGAGAGGTCTGCCGCTCGTGCGGTCGCGGGATTACGGTTGGGGTGTCGTACCGGGTTGAAGAACTGGGCGGCAGGCAGGTGGATACGTGGGTGGGAAATGACGGACTGGTGCACGGGGATACGGGTCGTCCTCCCTTCAAGTCCTTGGTGCCGCTTCGGGAAATTCTTTCGGAGAGTCTCGGCGTCGGGCCGAGAACGAAAAAGGTTGGCAGAGTGTACGAGCGGCTGATCGAGCGCTTCGGAACGGAGTTGTCGGTACTGATGGAGACTCCGATTGCGGAGATCGACTTCGCTTCGGACGAGCGAACGGCGGAGGGGATCGACCGAGTGCGGCGTGGAGATATTTTCATAGAGCCGGGGTATGACGGCGTGTACGGCAAGGTTCGCGTGTGGGGGAGCGGCGGAGCTATTCACCGCAGAGGGCGCTGAGATCGCAGAGAGGGTTGTGGATTCCCGCGTTCGTGGGAATGACGGTGAGGATGGTTGCGGTAGACGTGGAATGAGGGTTCCAGCACAGTCGTCTGAATTTGGGCGGGCAACAGGCGGGACGGAATGGCTTCGGCGTGGCATAATACCTGCCCTTGGGGGGTGAGATCATGCGTCAACAGTCCATTGCCCTGCGATACGTGACGAGGGACGATGTCGCTCGTTTGAAGAGCTGGCTCGAAGACGACGAGGTGGCGGAGAGTTGGTTTGGGCGGTATTCCTATGGCAACCCGGCGCATCTGGGCTACAACCCGACTGAGATCTCCGAGGTCGGGGAGGCGGAGTGGGTCGCGATATTCGAAGACCCCACTCATCACATCCTGTCGATCTACACGGAAGAGGGTGAGCACATCGGCGAGTTCCACGTAGCCATCGAGGAAGCGTGGGGAGACGGGCAGATCTCGATCCTGATCGGGCGGAAGGACATGTGGCATAAGGGGTACGGGACTGCCACCATGAGGGCCGGGCTCGATCTGTGCTTTCGGAAGTGGGGGCTGTATCGCGTGTGGGTGGACGTGCCGGAATACAATACGTGGGCGAGAAGGATGTTCGAGCGGCTGGGCTTCACGCACGAGGGAACGCTGCGGAAGAGCCGACCACATGAGGGCGCGCGGTTCGATTCGGTGGTGATGGGGATGCTGTCAACCGAATACGGGGTCGAGGAGCGGCAGGACGCGGACGTAGTGTGAGGCGGGGGCGACGTCCCACGGACAGCCCCACTACTCCGTCAATGGAGAAGTAGACGGTAGGGTGGCGAGGCGGTCTAGCAGGGTCTGGCGCTTGGCGAAGTAGTCGGCTTCCCGGAGTTTGCCTTCCTCCAAGGCACGTTCGAGGTCGGCGATCTGGGCGATGATGGCCGCACGGTCGCCGGTCTCTTGCTGAGCCCCGGCACTTGAAGCCGCACTGGCGAATATGCCGCCTCGACGTGCCATCACGATCGCGATGAGGGAGACCATCAGCAGGCCGAGCAGGGCGGGAGCAGCCAGCTCGTAGGGAATGTCGGATGCCGTGGCTTGCGTCTTGTCCCAGAGGGTCGCCTGAGGGAGGGACGAAATCTCCAGGTTTGCACGGGACTGCCGGACGATGCCGGATACCTCGATGAGCTGGTAGTGCTTGTCGCCGATCTTCACGTCGCCGGGCGCTCCGAAATCAGCGCTCGAAAGTTCGCCTATCTCGTAGGGTACGAGGATGCGGGCGTTTCCCGCGCCGTACAGGTAGGACTTGTCAATCGTGACGGACTCGCCCTCGTAGCCGAAGTGGTAGGCGAACATGACCTCGTGCTCGCCCGGCGGGATGTTGGCGGGGACGGCGAATCCGCGATCGACCTGTATGGCGTCGGCTCCGACGAGGGAGGTATCGATCTGGAGGCCCTTCGCTCCGGGTGGGAGGCCGAAGCGGAGGAGATTCATGGGTTCGGCGCCGGGGACATATGTCCGGTCACTTGCGTTCACCACGTTGACGATCTCCAGGGCGTACACGTCGCGGGCGATCTTGTCCACTTGGGGTATGAGCAGCGATGAGCTTGACACCGAGAGGAGCGACTGGTCGTCGGACGTCTCGTAGATGGTCACTGTGACGGGCGGGAGCGACTCCGGGCGAAGGTCGATGTCCGTGCCGTATACGACTCCCTGATAGCGTATCGTCACGCCGTAAAGGGCTTCGGGATCGAGAGGGACGTTCTCGAAGCGGAAGTTGCCCTTGGTGTCGGTTGTGGTGGTGGACTCCTCGTAGGTGTTCGCCGTCTGCCGGTGGAGGGTGACGGTTAGGCCGAATGGTGGGAGCGAGTTCGCGGTGCCGTTGACGATGGTGCCGGTTACGTCGCGGAGTTGTACAGCCTCTTGTGCGGCGACGGGTAGCGTCACCACGGCCAACAGGACCGCCGCGAACGACAACCCTAATCGTATCCACCCGCCTCTATTCATCGTTCGTCCGTTCATCATCCGACGGTGAGGAGCCGGTAATCCCCTCGCGCACGGCCCGGACCTCGCTAGCTACGTTGGCGAGAAGCTCCTCTTCCTGCTGGTCCTCCAGTTCCATGGCCTTCATGATGTTGGCGGCTTCGAGCATGTACTGCTCTCGCAGGTCGCGGTAGTCGTCCTGTGTGAGGTTGCCGATGGCGTGCTCCAACTCGGTGTTCTTAAGTCCGGCGATGGCGGCCTCCCAGCGGCGGGTCAACTCCGAGTAGGTGGAGGTCTCGTCACGGAAGACGGTCGATAGACCTCTTCTGAATAGGAAGGGGTAGAGAATGGCCGCGGCCGGTATGAGGGCTAGGAGGACAGCGATGAGAACGAGCATGAGCGGTGGCCTCTACACGCCGGCGAGTCGAACGCCCTTCGGAAGGGGAAGCGTCGCGGGAACCGGTCGGCGGCGTGGCGACAGCGCGAGCACCGTGCCAAGCACGAAGAGTGGCCCGGCGACCCACATCCACCACACGAGGGGGTTTACGTATACGCGAAACACGGCGGTTCCGTTCTCGCCGAACTCGGACGGCACTATATAAAAGTCTTCGATGGGCGTGCTGCGGATGGCGGCTCTCGTGGCGGCGACCTCGTGGCTGATGTAGAAGGTCCTTCGGGCGTCCATGCTTCCGATCGCTCGGCCGTCTCGAGCAATGTCGAATCGGGCGGTCATCTCGATCCGGTCGGAGAATGGCCGGGAGCCGAAGTCGACGTAGGTGAACTCGTAGTCGCCGAGCGAACGGGTGTCGCCGAGGGACATATTGAAGTCGCGCTGCACGGAGTAGAACGAGGAGCCGATTGCGCCGATTGCCAGCATGGCGATTCCGAGGTGGACGACGTAGCCGCCGTAGCGGGGACGGTTCGCTCCGAGCAGCCTCGCGAAAGCGAGCGGGTAGCTCTCTCCCCTGCGGTGCCGGACGCGGGAGCCTCGCAGCCATTCGTGTGCGATGGCGACGAACGTGATAACGCAGACGGCGACGGCCAGAAGCGGCAGAGGCTCGCGCAGTCCGAGGATGACGAGTCCGACGGTTGCGATGGCAGCGCCGACCAACGGTATCCTGAGGATGGTCAGGACGTTCCGCATGTTGGCCCTTCGCCAGGGGAGCAGCGGGCCGACACCCATGAGGAAGACGAGCGCGAGGAGGATGGGGCCGTTCACCCGGTCGAAGAAGGGCTTGCCGACGGTGATGACCTCATCGGAGGCCGCCTCGGAGAAGACGGGGTAGATCGTCCCCCAGAGGGTGATGAATGCGACGGCGAGGAAGAGGACGTTCTGCGTGAGGAAGGCACTCTCGCGGGAGAGCATCGAGTCGAGGCGCTCCTTGCTCTTGAGGGTGTCGATACGCCACATGAAGGCCGCGAGCGCCGCGATGAGGGTGAACGCCATGAAGCCAAGGAAGACCCAGCCCATAGTCGATTGCGCGAATGAGTGCACGGACGGTACGGGGCCGCCGCGATTGATGAACATGCCCATCTCGGCGAGGACGAAGGCGACCGAGACGAGGATGATGTTCCACATGCGGAACATGCCGCGCCGCTTCTGCACCATGATCGAGTGAACGAACGCGGTCATCGCAAGCCAGGGCATGAGGGCGGAGTTCTCGACGGGGTCCCACGCCCAGTAGCCTCCCCAGCCGAGGATGGTGTACGCCCACCATGAGCCGAGGAGAAGTCCGACGGTGAGGATGAGCCATGACACCATGCCCCACGTCCTTCCGAGATCGACCCACTCGTCGCGTCCGCCACGACCGGCCAGGAGCGCGCCGATGGCTATGCTGAACGGGATGGCGACGGAGATGAGGCCCATCATCTGCATGGGGGGATGGATGAACATGCCGAAGTGAATGAGCAGCGGGTTTATCCCCTGCCCGTCCGGCGGCGCGATGGCCAAGCGTTCGAGCGGGTTGGCGAGAAAGACGATGACGCCGAGGAAGAAGGCCATGACGAGGGCCATGACGCCGGTCGCGTACGGGGCGGTATATGGGAGCTTCCGGGACAGGCCCAGCACGGCTATCGCGGTGAGGAAGGAATAGACCGTGGCGATGAACAGGAGCGACCCCGCGTTGCCGGCGTAGAGAGCGACCCAGGTGTAGACCTGCGGGAGGGCGAGGCTGCTGTTCTCGGCGACGTAGCGGACGGAGAAGTCGTGGGTGACGAATGCGTAGACCAGCGCCAGGGTCGAGATCGCGAGCAGCAGCGGCACGGTCATCATGCCGTAGCGCGCGCTCAGCACAAGAACGGGCGCCTGGAGTCGCGCGCCGAGGAAGGAGGCGACCGTCACGTATCCCCCGACGACGAGGGCAATGGGCAGCGCGACGAATCCGGCGTCAACCAGCAACGGCTTCTCCCGGGTCTCGCTTGTCCTCGGCACCGGATGGACGTTCCCCGTCCGAGTCGGACGCCAAAGCGGCTTCGATGCGCCGGAAGTAGTCGTCGCGCTCGGCTTCGGTCAGGCTAGGAGCGCCATCCGGTGTCCCGTTGCCCCGAGGAGACGAGCGAACGGCCAGGCGAAGGGCGAGATACAGGGCAAGCGCCGCTGCGAGAACTCCCACCGGGGGAACGACCCAGACGAGCCAGTTCAGGCCCTCACGCGGGGGTTCAAGCAGGACGCTGGGGCCGTAGCGCTCGACGAAGAACTGCCTGATCTCATCGTTCGTGCTTCCCTCGGCCAGCTTCTCGTCGACGACTCCGCGCATGGCCTTGGCGCGCGGGTGCTGGGACTGGTCGATGGACTCGCCGGGGCAGACGGGGCACATGACGGTCTTGTTGATCTCCTGCGCACGGGCTTCCAGGGTCGGAAGCTCCTCATCGGACGCGCAGGCAAGAGTGAACGTCATGATCGCGGCGATGATGAGCGTGAACGCCGAAAGGGGGACGAGTGTGCTGGGTGCGGGTGTCTTCATCTGCCAAATCAGCGTACCACAAAGGGGGAATTCAGCGCAGGGGGCGCGGGGAGATTCACCGCAGAGGGCGCAGAGATCGCGGAGGAGAAGAGGAAAGGGATTGCAGTTCTTTCGGCCTAGATCAGATTCGGCGGTACCGTCAGTCCGTGCGTTTGGTATAATCTTCGCGCGCATTGGACAGGCGAAGGACTGTATGAACGCAATATACATTCTCTCAGACGAGGCGGGCGCGGGCAAAACCGCGTTGGCGGTGACGCTTGCCAGCTTGGTGCGGCGCGAGGGGGTTTCGGTTGTCGTCGTCAATCCGTTTGACGACATCCACGACGAATTCTACGGGAAGCTGCTCGGGCAGGCCGCAAATGACACTGCCCCACCCTACCTCTCCGGGCCAATGGACCAGGTAGCCGACCGGTGCAGGGAGACGGCGGGAGACAGCGACGTCGTGATCGTGGAAGGGTCGTCCGGAATCGGCATCGACGCCGCGCGGGAACTCGTCGAGGCGCTGGATGCGAGCGTGGTGGGGATAACCCGGCACGTTCATGGGAAGGACGCAAACGACCTGTCCGAGTGGCCGGCGGCGTTCGGGGAGCGGCTCATCGGCGTGGTGGTGAACGGGCGAACGCAATACCAGGGGACGGCAGTAGAGACCGAGTTCATCCCCGCGCTTGAGGCTCTCGGCATCCGAACGCTGGGGGTCGTGCCTGAGGACCGGAAGCTGGTGTCGGCCACCATCAACCGGATCGTCGAGTGCCTGGAGGGACGGTATCTGCAAGGTGAGGAGCACGGCGATCGCATCATCGAGCACTTCCTCGTTGGAGGGATGGGGCTGGACCGCGGAACGCTGTATTTCGGCATTCGAGAGGACAAGGCGGTGATAGTTCGCGGCGACCGCCCCGACATTCAGATGGCGGCCCTGCACACTCCGACGTCCTGCCTCATCATGACCAACGGGACGGAGCCGGTGGAGTACATCGTCCACGAGGCCGACTTGGAAGAGGTCCCGATCGTCATCGCCGACACGGACACGCTCGACACCATGAAGGCGCTGCGCACGCTGCAAGATGGCGTTCGGTTCGATCATCCCGACAAGGTGGAGCGCTTCGGGGCGCTGCTGAGGGAGAACGTCGATCTGGGGCCGGTGTTCGAGCGGTTAGGGGTTGGGGCGGCCTGAGGGCGCTACTCCACTAGCGCGTCCCTGATTCTCGAAAGCATCGCGTCGTCCACACCGATGCTCCTGACGTAGGCCTCTACGCCGCCATACTTGGACTCAAGGTGGTCGAGGGTCAGGCCCATCGCGGCGGGCGGGCACCATTTGGCCTGGTACTCCTCGAAGGGCGGGAACTTGTCTTCGCCCGAACCGTCCGGGGGAACGGTCGAGGTGCCGTAGAGGAACCTCGCGCTGAGGGCGTAGTCCTCGACGATGCGGTCGTGGGGCACGCCGGCGATGCCGAGCAGGAGAGCGGCGAGGACGCCCGTGCGGTCCTTTCCGGCGGTGCAGTGGAAGACGGCGGGCAGCGTTCCCGGTTGTGAGACCGTTTCGAGTATCGTCTTTACCATTTCGCCGCGCTCGTCGAGAACGGTCGAGTACATGGTGGAAAGCCTGATCGACGAGTCGGCGGGCACGGGCACTGCGCCCCACCTGTCGATGAGGGCGTCTCCAGTCATGTTGTGCGGGCGATACCGGACACCGGACAGGTCCTTGAAGACGCTCGCCGCTTCGGTCAACTCGCGTGAGCCACGGAGGTCGATGACGGTCCTGACGCCCGCGTCGACGAGGGTAGACTGAGCGGAGGTCGAGAGGGCGTGGATGTCGGCCGCCCGGAAGAGGGTACGCCATCGGATCTGCCTGCCGTCTACCGTCTCGTAGCCGCCGAGATCGCGGACGTTGTACGCGCCCTCGACGGGAATGGCGCGTCTCGGGTCGATGTCGGGAAGATTTGCGGCGCTCATTCGGTCATTGCCTCCCGGATGGCCAACAGCTGGTCGTCGGTGATGCCCGTGTCTCGAAGGTAGCCCTGCACACCTCCGTACTTGGCGTCGAGGAGATCGAGGGTGACCCCCATGCTCTGCGGAGGGCACACGTCCTCCTGGTAGTCGATCCAAGTGTATTCCTCGGGGCTAACGTCGGGATTCTGGGCGTAGTGACGGCGGACGAGGTACCGGGCGGTGAGTCCGTAGTCGTCGATGATGGTCTCGCGGGGAACGCCGCAGATGTCCAGCACGAATGCGGCGGAGATCCCTGCCCTGTCCTTGCCCGCGTTGCAGTGGACGAGGGCGGGAAGGCCGTCGGGCATGGCGAGAATCGAGAATATCTGGTGGAGGATGTGCTTTCGCTGTTCGAGTATCGCAACGTACGACCTGCCCCGCCGCTCGGCGGCGTCCTCGATTCCCTCGAGCTCCTCCCTGCGCTGGAGGGCCACGTCGCCGGACATGTTCTGATGGTAGTAGGTCACGGACTCGTTGCCGATGAAGGGACTCGGCCTGAGCTGAATATCGCTGCTGCGGCGCAGGTCGATGATGTTGCGGACGCCGTATTCGAGAAGGGTATCGACACCTCCCGGCGTGACGTTCGCCAGCGTGTCCGCCCGGAGGTACTTTCCCCAGCGGGTCGTCCGACCGTCGCCGGTCGGGTACCCGCCAAGATCGCGGACGTTGTATGCCCCCTCGACTTCGAGGGCGCGGCTGCGTTCGGTGGGCTTGGTCATTGGTGAATCACTCCCGTAGCATGTTTCTGATGTCGTCAATTTGGGCATCTGTCACGCCGATATGCCGGACGTACGACTCGATGCCGCCGTATTCGTCGCCGAGGTGTTGAAGCGTTCGCTCCATGGCAACGGGCGGGGCGAGTAGCTCCGGCGGTTCCTCGAGGGTAAAGTCCTGGTCGGCGAGATAGTGGGGAATCCCCTCGGCCAGGACCCAGCGTCTCAGGCCGTGCGCGCTGAGCGCGTAGTCCTCCACGATGGTGTCCTCAGAAACACCGGCAAGGCCGAGCAGCAGCGCTGAGATGATGCCCGTCCGGTCGGTTCCGGCCGCACAGTGGTAGATGGCGGTGTGGCCTTGGGAGTTGGCGAGCGCGACGAGGGTCTCGGATATGACCTCCTGTCGCTCATCGAGAAGGACGCGGTATATGTTCGCTGTCGCTTCGGGAGTCGTCCACTCGTCCTGAGGCGGGGGCACGTAGCCGGGAGGTTCGGTGTCTCCGATCATGTTCAGATGAAGATACTCGACGCCTTCCATGCCCGCGAGCGCGTTCGGGGTCTCGACGGTCTCACGAGTGCGGCGTAGGTCGATGACGGTGCGGACACCGTACTCGATCAGGCCGTTCCTGGTCGACTCGGACAGGTTGTGGAGACCGTCGGCGCGGAGGAAGGCGCGGAAGCGCGTGGTCTTGCGGTCGGCAGTCGGGCAGCCGCCGAGATCGCGAACGTTGTATGCGCCGGGAACGTCCAGCCAGCGGATCATCGCTTCAGTCGCTCCATCTTCGCGTCCCACAGGGGTTCTTCGGACACCGTGGCGGGGTAGCGTTCGCCGAAGTATTCGATTTCCACCGCCGCGCCCACGTTCGCGTGATCGACGGGGAGGTACCCGTAGGCGATGCCCCGGTCTATGGAGTAGCCGTAGTCCGCGCTGGTCACGTATCCCTCTATGCGGTCGTCGACCAAGATCGGCTCCTTGCCCATCACGACGGCCTCGGGCAGGTCGAGGGTCATGCAGGAGAGCTTGCGTGTGAGGCCGTTGGCCCGCGCCTCTCTGAGGGCATCGCGGCCGATGAAGTCCCCCTTGCGCATACGCACGGCGAAACCGATGCCCGCTTCGTAGGGGTTGTATTCCGTGTGAAGCTCGTTGCCCCAGAGCCGGTAGCCCTTTTCGAGGCGCAGGGACTCGAACGCGCCGAGTCCGGCTGCTACCACGCCCTTGTGCCGTCCGGCCTCCCATAGGGCGTCCCAGAGCTTGCGACCGAACTCGAAGGGGGCGTATATCTCCCAGCCGAGCTCGCCGACGTAGGAGATGCGCAGGGCGAGGGCGGGAATCTCGCCGATGGAGATGTGCCGCGCCTTCAGATACGGGAAGCCCACGCCGGACACGTCATCTTCAGTGGCGTTGCGCATCAGCTCGCGGGCCATCGGGCCCCACACGCCGATGCTGCACCACTTCGTGCTTTCGTCGTTGATGGTCACTGATCCGTCGCCGGGCAGGTGACTGCTAATCCATGCCTTGTCGTGCTCTGCCGTTCCGCCGCCGGTGACGACCATGAAGCGGTCGGCGGCCAGGCGCGTCACGGTGAGGTCGCACTTGATGCCGCCGGTCGGCGTCAGCATCGAGGTATAGGTGATCGCGCCGACGGGCCTGTCCATGCGGTTGGCGGCGATGCGCTCCATGAAGGCGAGAGCGCCGGGGCCACTCACATCGAGCTTGGTGAAGGGCGTGAGGTCGAAGAGTCCGACGCGCTCGCGGACGGCCCTGTGCTCCGCGCCGATGATGGGCGACCAGAAGCGCGCCTCCCATCCGGTGCGGGTGTGGTCGTGGTCCGTCGAGCCTTCGAGAAGGTCGGCGTTGGCCTCGAACCACTTCGGGCGCTCCCATCCGGCGCTCTCAACCATGTACGCCCCAAGCTCTTCGAGGCGGTCGTGATACGGCAGGGTGCGGAGACCGCGCGGATCGTCCATCTGCTGGGAGGGGTGGATGATGTCGTAGACCTCGCGGTACTGCTGCGCGCCGCGCTTGGTGACGTACGAGTGGGTGAGCTGGTGCGGATGGAACCGGCTGATGTCGGCCTCGCGGAGGTCCATGGACGGCTGGCCGTCGACCATCCACTCGGCGACCGCCTTGCCGACGCCGCCTCCGTGCGTTATCCATACGCCCTCGGCAGACCAGAACCCCTTGATGTGGGGCGACTCGCCGAGGACGGGCATCCCGTCGGGCGTGAAGACGAACATGCCGTTGACCTTCCGCACCAGTTCGGCGTCCTGGAGGGCGGGCATGAACTCGCCCGTGGAAATCATTCCCTTGCGGAAGGCAGAGTCCGACCACGGCATCATGGAGGGCATTTCCGGCGCGTCCGCGTGACTCCAGATGTCTTCCGGCTCCAGGAGCAGCGGCTCGTGGTCGTAGGAGCCGATGACGTAGGCATCGTAGTCCTGCCGGAAGTACATGGCGCGGTCCTGGTGGCGGATGACCGGAGCAGGATACCGGACGGTCTCGCCGGCCAGTTCGGGCAACGGCGCGGTGATAGCGTACTGGTGTCGCATGGGAGGGAGCGGGAGCTTTACGCCCGCCATCCGACCGATGAGGCTGCCCCATATCCCGGCGGCGCAGACCACCGTATCCGTCTTGATCGTCCCGCCGGAGGTCCGGACTGCCGTCACCCTGCCGTCCACGACGTCGATGCCCGTGACGGTGGTGTCGCCGTGGAAAGCGGCGCTCCCGGTCTCCTGGGCGCGGCGTCCCATTTCGGCGGCGAGCATCCACGCGCGGGCGACGCCGTCATCGGGGGTGTACATCGCGCCGTAGATCTTGTCGGAGATAAGGGGGACCTTCTCGCGGGTCTCGTCGGAGCCGAGGAGGTAGGTCTCGACGCCCCACACCCTACCCGCGCCGACCTTGCGCTTGAGGTCGTCGAAGCGCTCCGGCGTCCACGCTACCTCAAGGCCGCCGACACCGGACCAGAGTTCCTCGCCCTCGGCGGGATTGAGGTCGTCGTATATCTGTACGGTCTCTTTGGCGAAGACGGACATCATCTTGGAGAAATTGACCTGAAAGACGAGGCCGGGGGCGTGCGAGGTCGAGCCGCCCGTCTCGAACATGGGCCCCTTGTCCACGACGACGATGTCGCTCCAGCCGTACTTGGCAAGGTGGTACGCGACGCTCGCGCCCGCTATGCCGGCCCCGATGATTACGACTCGCGCATGGTCTCGCATACGGTGTGCCCTAGATCTCCGTCACGTTGGGAAACGTTTCCGTCCAGCAGGTCTCGCTATCCGATTGTATGACATATCTCGGGGTCGGGGAAATGCCGGGGAGCGGGGATTCACCGCAGAGGGCGGGGAGAGCGCAGAGGTGAGGAATGGATTCCCGCTTTCGCGGGAATGACGGGGAATGTCGGTCACGACAGCGTCTCCATCAGTTCCACAAGCGGCGTGTCGGCAAGGGATTCTAAGCGCAAGTCGGCGTGGTCGTAGGAGCGGTCGCGGGTCAGGGCGCCGGGGACGGCGACGCAGAGGAGGCCCGCGTTCTTGGCTCCCTGAACGCCGGTGGGAGAGTCCTCCAGGGCGAGCGCCCCGTCGGGGGTGACGCCGAGGTCGGCGAGGGCCTTGAGGTAGGAGGCGGGGTTGGGCTTGGAGCTTCCGACGTCGTCGGCGCACACGACGGTGTCGAACGTGTCGGCGAGGCCGAGCTGCTCCAGCTTGGGGTCCACCCACCGACGGGGAGAGCTTGAAGCGATGCCGATCCCCATTCCCCGTTCCCGCGCGGCGGCGATGTAGTCCTCGACGCCGGGAAGCGGGACTGCACTTTCGAACAGCTTGGCGAAGGCGGCCCTCTTCCGGCTTCGCACCTCATCGCGGTCTATCGGTTTTTCCACAAGTTCGGCAAGATGATCGTAGATGTTGAAGCCGTCGTAACCTCCGCCGATGCGCGGCGTCCACACCGATAGGGGCAGGTCGACGCCGTACGATCGGAAGATGCTCAGCCATGCCTCGTACTCGGGGACTTCGGTGTCGACGATCAGGCCGTCGAAGTCGAAGATGATCGCTTTGAACGTTCGGGGCATCTCAGATCACAGCCGGCGGCCGAGGGATATGCGGTCGAACTCGGTGTTCGCGGCCTGGCCGGGATAGTCGACGAGCACCTCGACACTCTGGAGGATGACGTTCGCCACGAGGTTCCAGGGGCGGGAGAGAACCCCGACGCCGATGTCGTTGTTTCCGCGTCGGAGCAGGTCCGTGTCAACGGGGAATTCGGCCCACGCGAAGATGTCCCCACCCCCGCCGTGACGGGTGACGCAGCACGTCGCCCAATCGAGGGCGACGCCGTTCAGGGTCACGGACATCACGTCGGCCGCGACGGAACCTGTCAGCTTGAGGCGCAGGCGAACGTCGCTGAGAGCGTGGTCGTCGGCCAGATATACGTGAACGACCTGTTCCGACGCCTCGACGCCCGTTTGCAGGGTGACGGGTAATTGGGACTCGTACCCTTCGTAGTCGCCGTCCACGTCGCGGACGGGTGACCAGTAGTGCTTGGGCTTCTCGCGGAGGAGATCGGGATCGTGGATCTCCGAGAGAATTTGCTTCTCATTCGCCTCCACGGGCCAGTCGAACCACGGCAGATAGATACCGTCCGCGCCCTTTGCCCAATAGGCGGCGGCACCCGCGCGGAAGTGCTCCGGCGTCGCGGCGTGCTCGTAGATGCGGCGGTCGACCTGGTGAATGCCGCTGGTGTGGACGGAGAAGACCTTGTCCTGGAGCGCGGGGTAGACTTCGCACGGCGTTCCCGCAGCGAGATCGACGAGCCACTCGATGGGGAGGTTGACATCCATCTGCACGGGGCCGTAGACGGCGGGCACGAGAAAGTCGACGAGGCCGTCCGCGATCCAGCCAGCGACATCGAGGCCGGTCGTTGCGTTCGATTCCGGCGTGGGGAAGACTCTCGCGCCCAGGGCGAAGGGCTTGCCCTTGTCGGCGGACGCCTTATCGACGATCCGGCGGGCGTCGGCCATGAACTCCGTGACGAGATGCTTCTTGTCCTCGACCTCCCTCTGCTCGAACAGGTACTGGCTGAAGGCGAAGTCGACCTCCATCCCGTCAAGGTCGTAGTTTGTCACTGCCTCTTCGAAGAGGGCGAGTCGCTCGGCGCGCACCTCCGGGTAGGCCCAGTTGAAGGGATGTCCCGGCGCGGTCTTGAGGTGCAGCTCGGGATGCTCGATCTTGAACGTGGAGTTGTCGGCGGTGTCGATGAAGGCGGGATCCTGGCCGTGGTTGGTACGGATGCTGCCCCACATCTCTAGGCCCTTCTCGTGGGCGCGGTCGGTGAGTAGCTCAAGCAAGTCGAGTCCCCGGTCTCGGAGGCTCTTGATGTTCGAGTAGGCTCGCCAGAAAGGGAAGGTGTTCCAGATCTCCGGCTCGCGGAAGGTGGTCTTGCCCGCCTTGATGAGGTGCTCGGCCCACGTCTCGCCGACCTTCGTGTTGTGGTACATCGTCAGCCCGGCCCCAAAGCCGTAGACGAAGGTGTCGACACCCGTCCCGGTCACGTCGTCCACGGGCGCGATGGCGTCCTCCACCCTGAGCGGAGGGTCGTAAGCGTAGATGTGGGTGTGCCTCGCGTCGCTGTAGAAGATCAGGCGTCGTGTATTCATAGGGTTCTTTCAACCATCACGGCATTCCAAATGAGGCCCGGGGCGTGGGGTGTTCGACGTCAAGCTCAACACTTTCCCAGACGATAGGCGCGCCGAGTCCGGCGGGACGGGCATCGAGGGCCAGAGATATCTCGTTCCAGCCGTGGACGAGAGTGTCAGCGGGCAACTCGAACTCCAGCCACGCGGCGAGATAGGCGTCCAACTGGGTGCGCTTGGCGGAGTCGAGGGAGAGCGGGCTGCCGTTGACGTGGAGGGTCAGCTTGTCGAGGGTGGTTGACCAGATGAATCGGAGGCGGAGGGTCGATGCGGCGTGTTGGGGATCATCCGCGAGGTAGAGGCGGACGGTCTGTGGGCCAGCGCCCTCCTCCAGGGTGGCCTTGAGCTGGGACTCGTAGCCGAACTGGGCCGACAGGTCGTCGTGGCGTCTGACGACGTAGCTCTTGGGCTTGCGCCTCAGCAGGTCGGGGTCATGGGCCTCGGTGAAGATCGTTCGCTGCTCGGGGCCGTGCGGCCACTTGAGGAAGAGCATGTAGATGGCGTCGGCGCCGCGATCCCAGAACGAGGCGGCTCCCGCGCGGAGTTGCTCGATGCTCGCGTGGAGTTCGAGGGAACCGGGGTTGAAGCGGTTGTCAGCTATATCGAGGCCCCGGATAGCGCGCTGGAGCGTGGGGTAGACTTGGCAGCCGGTACCGTCGGCAAGATCGACGAGCCACTCGAAGGGGAAGTTGGCATCAACTTGGTGATCCTGGTAGATCGTGGGCACCACGAAGTCGAGCAGGCCGTTCTGAATCCACGCGGCGACATCGAGTCCCTGGGCGAGGTTCCCCGCCCGCGTCGGGAGGACTTTCGCGCCGATTTCGATGGGACGACCCCGCTTCGCCGCGGTCTCGTCGGCGAGACGACGCACGTCTCGGAGATAGTCCGTCATGATGGGGGCGTTGCGCTCAGCCTCGTCGTCCTCGAAGTAGTACGGGCAGAAGGTGAACTCAAGCTCCAGGCCCTCAATGTCGTACCGCGTCAGGTACTCCTCGATGTAGGCGAACCGCTCGGCCCGCACCTCCGGGTACACCCAGTTGAAGGAGTGCTTGCCCTCGCCGGTGAGACACCACTCCGGGTGCTCCATGCGGAACTGCCAGTTGAAGGGATTGTCAACGTCGGTGGGGTCCATCGGGTGGTTCAGACGGAGACTTGCGAAGAAGTCCAAGCCCTTGTCGCGGGCGCGGTCGATAAGGATGTTGAGGGGGTCGTGGCCGGCGTCGATGAGGCTCTTGACGTTCTCATAGGCGCGCCAAGACCACGCGCTGTCGAACTTCTCGAAACGGCGTCCCCAGACCTCGCCGGCCTTTGAGTCGTGCATGACGGCGGGGCCTGCGCCCGAGCCGTAGACGAAGGTATCGACGGCCGTGCCCGCAACCTCGTCGACGGGCGACCACGCCTCTTCGAGCGTCATGGGCGGATCGTACGAATACATGTACGTGTGGCGCGAGTCGTTGTAGTAGAGGAGACGGCGTTTGCCAGAGTCGCGACTCACCGGATGGACTCCATTTCCCAGATGTCGATTGACCTGAACGCGGCCTCTCCGCCCCTGGCAACCAACTCGATGCCGAGGTCGTTCACGCCGCAGTCGATGAAGTTGGTGGCTACGTGGGCGCCGTCGTCCACGAAGACCTCGATGACGGACTTGTCGAGGAAGACGCGGAGCTTGACGCTGCCCTGCCCTGCCGCTTGGGGATAGGGCATCTCTATCCCTCCGACCCAGACCGACTCGCCGTCGTAGCCGATTCGGACACCATCCGCGCCGTCGTCGGAGCATCGGACTCGGATGCCGGAGAAGGATGCTCCGGCGGGTTCGATATCGACGATGATCTCAAGGGCGTCGCCGCGAAGGTCGAGCAATTTCGACTGCCCGTCAAGGGTCGTGTCGGGAAAAGAATGACGCTCGCCTCGGAGCATCTCGATCTCGTCGACGGGGGTCTGCCGAGGGTGACCGTCTTCTCCGATGGTGAGGACGCGTGGGAGGGCCATGCAGCCGTTCCACGCCGCGCCTGCAAACGTGCGAAGGAGGCGACCCAACAGCAGACAGCGGCCATCGGCGTCGAACAGGATATTGGTTCCGTAGAACGTCTTGGTCGGCTCGATCTGACCGTTCACGCGGTGGGTGAACCGGTAGGTGTCGACGTCGAAGTCGCCGATGTAGTAGTCGACGGGGGTGTAGGGCGACGTGAGCATCACCCAGTCGTCGCCGAGCTTGAAGAGGTTTGGGCATTCCTGGCTGATGTCGGAGGCAAGGCCGCGATACGTCCAGTTGAGCAGATCGCCCGACTCGGACTCCCATATCGGCGTACCGACGCCGGTGGCTCCGAGGACCATGAAGCTCCTGCCCTGCTCGAAGAAGAAGAACGGATCGCGCCACCTCCAGTCGAACTCGGGGCGACCGTCCCTTTCGTGGCTTAAGGCCGGGTTGTCGGGGTACTTCGTCCAGTTGATGAGGTCGTCATCGCCGATGGCGGCCCATTGCTCGAACGGCTCAGGCACCACCCTGTCCCGTCCCCACTTCCTGGTGCAGGTGTACAGGATGATCGGCTGGCCATCTTTGTTGAACGCGGCCGTGCCGGAGTAGCAGCTCGTCTCTCCCGCCTCCGTTGAGGGCCAGATCGCGAGGGGCAGGTCCTCCCAGTGAACGAGATCGGTGCTGCGGGCATGTGCCCAGTGCGTGCCGTACCGGGCGTCGGTGTGGAACGGGTTGAGCTGGTAGAAGACGTGGTAGTAGCCCTTATGGAGGAGGGGGCCGTTTATGTCGTTCATCCATCCCGACGGGGGGGCGAAGTGGTAGACGGGTCGCGTCGGGTCGGCGGCGGCCTCATCGGCGCGCGCCATCATGGCGTCCATGCCGGGGCGTATCTCGGGGTTTCGGTAGTCCATAGGTGAGTACGTACGTTATCACATGGGGGGATTCACCGCAGAGGGCGCGGGGGGCGCGGAGGAGGGTTCTGGGTTCTAGGTGCTGGATTCCTGCCTGCGCGGGAATGACGGTGTGGGGGGTGTGAGGTAGACCGAGAGGGGTAAACGCGATAGGCTACGCGCCAAATTCCTCGATATGAAAGGAACCGGAATGAGCGAAAGTCACGAGGTCATGTTCTACACCGACGGACGCCATACGAGCGTCTATCTCTACGAGCCGCCGATGGGCGAGCGGCAGTACGTCGAGCCGATAGACGAACTGCTCGACCTTGGGATCGACACGATCACCTACGCGGTCGGCGATTGCAGCGTGCTGCTCTACGACACGAAGGTGGGCGAGCGATGGGGCCACAACGTCGATCTGACCGACCACCAGATCTGGTACCGCGCGGGGATGAACGCCGAGCAGATGATCGAGTCGGGCGCCGACCCGCTGATGCTGGTCTGCCAGCACGCGAAGAAGCGGGGATTCCAGTTCCTGGCGCACATCCTCATGAACATGAACCACACGTCGCACGGGCGGGTCACGAACTGCCGTGTGGCCGACTTCACGACGGAGCATCCCGAATGGCAGGTCGGCCCCGAGCCGGACTTCCCGGAGGCGGAGTTCGATGCCCCTAACCGGCTCTCCTACGCCCACCCGGAGGTGAGGGCCGACCGTCTCGCCGTGATCCGCGAACTGGTGACGGACTATCCGAGCGACGGGGTGGAGATGAACCTCGACGACTACACTCCCCTCATCGCGCGGCGGGAGGTCGAGGAACACACCGACACGCTCACCGAGTGGATGCGGGAGATCCGCCAAGCGTGCGACGCCGCGGCGGAAGCGCAGGGGATCGCCAAGCGATTGGTCGTTCGAATGCCCGGAACGCTGGAAGGGAGCAAGTCGATAGGGCTGGACCTGGAGCGATGGATACGGGAGGAGATCGTCGAAACGGTGATCGCCATGCCGGTGAGGGGCGGCTGGGAGAACGACACCGCCCTCTTGCGCGAGATCGTGGAGGTCGCGGAGGGGACGAGCGTCAAGGTGCTGGCCGGACATGCCAACAGCCAGGGACAGACATCGCGCCTCACCGACTATGCCGCCGCCGCGAACGCCTATGCCGTCGGAGCGCAGGGGGTGTTGTACCACACGTACTACCCCGGCCCGAAGCGGTACCCGTACGACTTCGAGACGACGGGCCGCATCCGGTTCATGGGCTATCCCGACATCATCAGCCACGTGGACAAGACCTACCGGCTCACCATGTCCGGCCAGTCAAGCTCGATTGGCAGGTTTGCCGGACTCGAAGACCAGCTTCCAGTCGACCTGAGTCCCGGAGAGCAGGGACGCGAGGTGACGCTCGATGTCTCGGACGACATCGCGGCGAAGGCGGACGCCGGGGAGCTGTGGCGATGCGAGCTGCGCGTGCTGCTCGATCAGCGGATGCACACGGACGAGGTGGCGGTCTTCTGGAACGACTGCGAGGTGCCGGTCGATGAGCACCGGTGGGCGGACTGGACGTACCAGCTTCGACCGCGTCCCGAACATAGCGTAGGCTACAGGCTGCACGTCGATCTGAAGAAGGGACTGCTGCCGGTAGTAGGAACGAACCGGCTCAGAGTCGATCTGCTCACGAAGGACGAGACGCTGATAAAGCCCGTTTCCATCAAGCACGTGGAGATCGTGGTGGAGTACCTGCCGCACCGGAATGCGCTTCGGGACGACGAGACGTTCGAGGACTGAGGTTCCGAAAGCGCCTCTTTGGCGAGACTTCATCGCCAGCGGATGACGGCGCCGAGGATGTCTGTGTCGCCCCGGTCGAGGCGATGGTAGACGTCGGGGAGGTCGGTCCAGTTGAACTCGTGGGTGATCATGGGGTCGATGGGGAGGCTGCCGTCCGCGATGAGGCGGGCGGTGAGCTTCATGGAGTTCATGCGGTTCCAGCGGAGTTCGTTTGGGCGATAGCCGAGTGAGGCGCGGAGGGTGTAGCGGGTGGTCATGTAGGGGTGGCCGACGGGGTTGAAGGTGGGAGAGTCGGTGTGCCTGGCCACGACGACGACGTTGCCGTCTTGCCGGACGATTTCGAGGGAGGTCTTGATGGCGGGCCAGGCCGATGCCGTTTCGAGGACGAGGTCGGCCCCTCGACCGTCGAAGAACTCGATGACTCGCTCGGTGAAGCCGTCGTCCGCGGGGTCGATGACGAGGTCGGCGCGCATGGCGTTGGCGACCTGTCTGCGACTCTCGCTGAGGTCGATTCCGACGGAGCGGAAGCCGAAGGCGGAACAGAAGGCGAGGGCCGAGAGGCCGATGACGCCGAGTCCTACAATGGCGACGTTCTCGCCGGGCCGTGGTTCTCCGTGGCGGAGGCCGAGCTGGCCGACTCCGAGGATGTTGAGGAAGACTCCCTGCTCGTCGCTCACCTCGTCGGGGAGCTTGAGGGCGTCGCGCGCTGGGGAGACGGCGTACTCCTTGTGGGTGCCGGCGCAGAAGACGCGGTCTCCGACGCGGAAGTCGTGGACATCCGCCCCGACCTCCACGACGTCGCCGACCATGGAGTAGCCGTTTTCGAGGGGGCCATCGGGGAAGCGCACGCCGCCGTGGAGCCACTCGCCGTCCTCGTCGACGGGGATGTAGCGGTAGACGCGAATCTCGGTGCCGGTGCTGACGGCGGTGACGTTGGCGCGGACGAGCAGGCCGTCGGGAGGGCACTCGGGTACGTCAACGTCGTCGAAGCTCGCCTGCCTGGGGCCGGTGATGACCAGTCGTTTCAATGGATGCCTCCGCTGCGGTGGTTCCGGCGGGAGTTGGAGCGCCCGCCTCGGGGTGGGGTGCATTATAGCGGGGATTCACGGGGGAGGGAGTAACGCTTAGACGTACAGGGTCAGGGTCGGCCGTATGAATTCAGGTATTGTTCGAGCTCGGAATTGATCGTGGGCTGGTCCAGTACCCGGTTGTTAGTACTGTAGATGACGCTGTGCAGGCGGTTGAGGAGCTTTTGACTCTCGTGTTTGGGGGCCGTCTTTGCGTCGTAGTCCATGATTGCCTTTGCGGCGCGTGCGCGCTCCCTGGGGTCGTCGGAGTCGAGGCGCTCGGCCTGGACTGACAAGGCCTTGAGCATGAGGCTCCTCATGCTGGCCCGAGCGAAGCTGGCGACGGCGTCTCGCTGCCTATCGTACTCTTCGCGGAAGGTGGGATCGTCCATCCAGCGGTAGATGGTTGTGCGGTTCACGCCAACGAGCTCGGCGGTCTCGCCGAAGGATTTGGCCGAGACCAGATGGGGAATCGCGAGCACCTGTTTTTCGGAGAGTTCTTTTTCGGAATTTGTTGCATGGTGTTGCATTTTGTTGCATTCCCCTCGTTATTGTAAAGTTTTGCGGTGGATATTCACCCTCACCCCTTCGACAGGCTCAGGGCAGGCCCAGCCCCCGTATCAAGTACGGGGCAGGCTCTCTTCCACGACGGGAGAGGGGGTAGATCGGATTGCCGCATGTGAGTATAGTAGGACGTGCGTTCTGCATTGTCAAATCGGGACGTCCTCACCGTCGTGGGTGGGTATGCCGGGGCGGGTTGCGCGTGTGAAGAGTGGTGGGATGGGGCATAATGGAGACTCGCGGGAGGAGGTCGGCGATGATCCCTGAGTTTGTAGCGGAGTCGAGGGTTGGCGGATTTGTGGCCGTGATAGGCGTGGCCGGGGCCGCATTCATCGCGGCAGGAATCGCCCACTTCGTGCTCTCCCTCTTGATCAAGTACAGCCTGCGAGACGGGCAGGACGGGCTGGATACGCGAGTGCTGAGGGTATCGAGAGGCCCGGTCGTCTTGCTGCTCGTCTCACTGGGGATATTTCTGGGTTACTTGACGATGACCCAGTTGGAGCATCCGTCGTTCCACTTCTTCGACCAGCACGACCTATGGGCGACCAGAGTGTGGCTGGTGGTCGCGATAGCGGTGGTCAGCTATCTGGGTTCCCACATCCTTCAAGAGCTCGCGCGATGGTACGTGGGACGGATACCGTTGCGGACCGCAAGCGGCCTAAATGACAGGCTGATCGGCCAGGCGCGCTGGATCATTCCCATCGTCGTCTACACCATCGGGGCGTTGACAGCCCTAGACGTAGTCGGAATCGCGGTCACTCCTCTGGTGGCCGGACTGGGGATCGGCGGGATCGCGGCGGCACTGGCGTTGCAGCCCACGTTGAGCAACGTGTTTTCGGGGGCGTTCATGCTGACGGAGGGCGAGTTGAACCAGGGGGACTTCATCGAGCTTGAGGACGGGACGTCGGGGTTCGTCGTCGAGGTGAGCTGGCGCAGCACGAAGATACGGGACAGGTTCAACAACCTGATCATGATACCGAACGCCAAGATGATGGAAAGCGTGATGACCAACTACTACAGCGAGTCGATGGCGGTGACGGTCATCGTGGAGTGCGGGGTGAGCTACGATTCGGACTTGGAACACGTCGAGAAAGTGGCGTTGGAAGTGGCGTTCGGGGTGCGGGACGAGGTTGACGTGGCGATTGACGACTTCGACCCCATAGTGAGATTCACCGCGTTCGGGGAGTCGAACATCGACTTCATCGTTTTGATGCAGGCGGAAGACAGGACGGGCACGTTCATCGTGAAGCATGAGTTGATAAAGCGACTGCGCACTCGATTCGACCGCGAGGGAATCGAGATAAACTACCCCGTCCGCAAGCTACTGGGGCCACAGTCCGAGAGCGCGGGCGGTGCGGTGCGCGGGGACGGTTAGGTTGGTGTCGCGGCCGGTCTTGAACTGAAACCGCTACAATACTGTCATGTGCGGACGATACAGCCTGATAGCGGATCTGGGGGAGCTTGCCCGGCGGTTCG
Organism: Dehalococcoidia bacterium; assembly: GCA_963665745.1. Lineage (GTDB taxonomy): Bacteria > Chloroflexota > Dehalococcoidia > Lucifugimonadales > VXLM01 > VXLM01. The sequence goes on from OY762443.1 coordinate 866,473, forward strand.
AGTTCGACGGCGACTGGGACGCATTTGAGCGAAGGTACAACATCGCCCCAACTCAGGACGTCCTCACCGTCGTGGGCGGGGAGTCGCGGCGCGGGGGCTACATGCGCTGGGGTCTCATCCCCTCGTGGGCGAAGGACAAGTCCATGGGCAGCCGCATGATAAACGCGCGGGCGGAGACGGTCGCCGAGAAGCCCGCGTTCCGCAATGCCCTTCGTCGCCGGCGATGTCTTATCCTCGCCGACGGGTTCTACGAGTGGCAGCGACTCGGCAAGCAGCGAATACCAATGAGAATCGTCATGCGGAGCGGCGAGCCGTTCGCCTTCGCCGGACTCTGGGAGACATGGCGCGACCCGCAGGGCGAGGTCATCCCCTCATGCACCATCATCACCACCTCCGCCAACGACACGCTCAGGCCCATCCACGACAGGATGCCGGTCATCCTGCGTCGCGAGCTTGAGGACTTCTGGCTGGATGGGAGCGTGGACGATCCCGGTGCGCTCACGAGCGTGCTGGGGCCGTATGAGGACGGGGCGATGGAGGCGTACGAGGTGTCGGAGTTGGTCAACTCGGTTCGAAATGATGGGCCGGAGGTGATGGAGGGGGTGGGGTGAGACCCCCAAACAACACCGACTCCGCCGTCCTATACAAAATCCACTCCCTATCCCCGTCGCTGAGAAAGTCGGCGTGCTTCAGGACCAACTCGACCGTTGCGGCGTAGACCTTTTCGGGGTTGGACATCGGCACGGGGCCGCCTACGTCGGTCTCCCACATGCAGCGGTTGGGGCCGAAGGCGTCGATGACGCGGCGGAGGAGGGGGAGCAGGTCGAGGAATGGCGGGGGTTGGTCGCTCAGGACGTGGAACGGGCCGAGCTTGACAGTGACGTTCCGGTGTCGCGCGAGATGGCATAGCGACTCGACTTGGTCGGCGGGGAACCGGCCGTCGCGCACACGGATGCCGGCCACATGGTCGATGACGACGCGCGTATCGGGGAAGCGACTGCACATCCGGTCTATCTCCGGGAGGTCGCCCGGGCCTATGAGGAAGCTGAGCGCCAGGCCGTGATTCACGGCGGTCTCGAACATGGCGTCGTAGCCGGGGTAATCCAGCCAGTTCGTCTTGCCTCCGAAAGCGGCGCGGGCGCTTCCGCCCCTGATGCGAAAGGCGCGGATGCCCCGTTCCGAGAAGCGGAGCATGGCCCTGTCGGGCGGTGGCAGGGCTACGTCGCTCATCGCGGGCACGATGCCCGTTCCGACGTACTGCCCCGGCGCGCGGGCGATGCAGTCGATGATGTAGGTGTGATCGAGTCCGTACCATGTCGGCTGGACGAGGTTCGCCCGCACCGTTCCGAATCGTTGGGCGTATCGTGCGTAGTCGTCCGGCGTCATCGACGGGTACCAGAGGTCGGAGCGCTCGAATCCCGGGGCAAGTGGGTATTTCGTAAAATCCGGCGAGTGGACGTGAATGTGGGCGTCCACTAGCTTGTCACGCACGTCGATGGTCATGGCTGGTCACACCGTTCGTGGGGAATATCCGCTCGCGTCACGGAACGCTACATCAGGGTCGGCTTGCCGCGGTCACGGGTGAAGGGGGTCGCAATCGCTGCCGCTAACAGCACGCCGACGACCGCTCCGAGGTAGGTGATAACGATGCGGGGCAAAATGTGAAGGTCGAGCACCTCGAACGCGATGAACCCGCCAGCGACAAGGCCGAGCGCCGTGCCGAGTCCGGCGGTGTAGCCGTTCAGGTTTCTGTCGATCCACGCCGTCCAGCGACTTTCCATGGTGCGGAACATTCTACACCCTACTCACTACTCTATACGAAGTTGCGTAACTGTTTAGAGTTGGTGAGAGGATCACCCCGATTCGCGCCTTCGGAGACCTTTGATTAACCGCAGAGGGCGCGGAGAGCGCAGAGGGGAATCCATGTTTTGTAGGGTCGTCAGGGGTGGTTCCAGCTACGGGGCGAGTTCCGAATGACGAGGATTTTAGATTCCTCACTCCGCTTCGCTACGTTCGGAATGACATTGGGTGGGGTTATGTGGAGGTCAGAGAGAAGACATCTCGTAACTTTGCAGACGACTCTGGATTCCCGCTTTCGCGGGAATGACGATGAGGGGGTTTCCGAACTGGACGCACGCTCCCCTATATGAGAAAGTACGGCCAGTTCGACAGGGAAGGAGACGGCCCATGTACCAGTACATATTCGACGAGTCCGAGTGGAAGAACTTCAAGGAAGAGAAGTATGGGCATACGCTGGTTGCGGTGGACGGCAGCCACTACCAGTCCATCGACATGAGCGCGATGGAGGAACGTCTGCCCGGCTCGGAGACGTACGACCGGCTGCTGGGAGTAAACAGCTTCCACCCCGGCGGCGTCTACGAGTCGCACGAGCACCAGACGCCGATGTTCTACTACGTTTTGCAGGGGACGGGACAGATGCGCGTCGGCGACGAGGAGCGGGTCATCACGAAGGGGTCGTGGGTCTACACGCCTCCGGGTCTCAAGCACTATACAAAGAACATCGGCGAGGACATGCTGGCCTACCTCTTCTTCGGTGGCAACCCGCTCGATCCCAACGCCGGCATCCACGAGCCGCCGAGGGAGTGAGGCGGTTCGTCCTACGTCACCACAGGGTGAGGGAGTCCCTAAACAGCTGTGTGAGGTCGTCGGCCTCGGCGGGCCGGGGGGAGAGCTTCGTGACTCGATGCTGAGGGAGCGTGCCGTTGACGAGGGCCGGGACGTCTTCCTCGGTGTAGCCCACCGCGCCGAGGCCGTTGGGTAGGTCCATGTCTCGGATGAACTTCACGATGACGTCGCCGAGGACGTCGCCCGCGTCCTCCGGGCCCGCACCCGAAGCGTCGGCGCCCATCAGCTTTGCGGCGTGGAGGTGACGGTCCGGGTTGGTCGGGCCGGTGAACCGGAACACGGCGGGTGCGTTGAGGATCACCGACATGCCGTGCGGCACGATCGGCTCCTCGTGAGGATAGTGGTCCGGCACGTAGTCCCTGACCATGCCCGCGACGGGGTACGACATGCCGTGTGGCAGGTGGCAGCCCGCGTTGCCGAATCCGACTCCCGCGAACGTTGCTGCCAGTAGCATCTGCCCGCGCGCCTCGGCGTCGTCGGGGTCGTGGACGGCGCGGGGCATGTTCTCGGCTACCATCTCGATGGCCTTCAGCGCCCAAACGTCGCTGATCGGGTTCGAGCCCTGATAGGACGGGCGGAGGCCTGGGTTCTCTGGCGCCTCGCGATGCCCGAACGGCATGGCCGTGTACGACTCCAGCCCGTGGCTCAGGACATCGAAGCCGCTGCACGCGGTGACCATCGAGGGGAGATCGCGCACGTTGTCGGGATCGACGATGCCCATGACCGGCCTCAACGAGCGGTGCGAGATACCCGTCTTGGCCTTCATCTCGAGCAGGTCGAAGATTGCGACGCCGGTCGTCTCGCTGCCGGTACCCGTCGTCGTGGGAATCGCGATGAGGGGCCGGACCGGACCCGGCACAGGCTCGCCCTTGCCAATCGGCGCGTTGACGTACGTCAGAAAGTCGGCGGGGTACGTGGAGTACAGGTTGGCCGCCTTGGCGGTGTCCATGCTGGAGCCTCCGCCGACGGCGACGAATCCGTCGAAGGCGCCGTCCGTGGCGAACTCGATGGCCTGCTTGAAGGATACGTCCGTCGGCTCGACGCGCACCCGGTCGTAGAGCACGGCGTCAATGCCCTCGGCCCTCAGCGAGTTCATCGTCACGCCGGTCGCCTCGCTCCGCGCCATGCGGGGGTCGGTCACGACCATGACGCGGCGAGCGCCCAAACGGTGCATCTCGTACCCGACCTCGCGGGTGACCCCCGGGCCGTACTTGATGCTCGACGTGTCCATCGAGAACGCCGTCTCATTCGTCATGGCGCTTCCGCCTCGCGGTGTGCGTGTATCGGGGGATGTTCTAGGTGGCGACGACGGCCAAGCAAGTCTGAGTGCGAAGGACGCCGTCGATGGTGTGGATGTCGCCCGTCACGAGAGTCGCGACGGCGCTCACGTCGGAAGCGTTGACGACGGCAATAATGTCGAATGTCCCCATGACCACGTCGACGGTCTTGACTCCCTCCAGGCTGAGGATTTCGTCTGCAACCGCCTTGGCCTTGCCCACGGCCACCTCGATCAACACGTACGCTTTCGTTCCCATCAATGCCTCCTTGGGCTTACTCGACCGTCCTCAGCAAGCGGTAGAACGGCGTCGGAGTTCACAGATTCTATGCGTGCGGCCCAAGGGTGTCAACGTGGGGGTGGATACGCGGAACCTTGCCACGCTCTTCAACCGCCGACAGGCTTTCAAGTAACTGCTCAGGAGATTCACCACAGAGGACCACAGAGTGAGGAAGGAAGATGTATTCAAGGCAGTTACTGATACCCGGCACTGTTCCGTTCCGCGCGGCCTTCGACAGGCTCAGGCCGAACGGGGCGTAAGGGTGCTCAGGGCGAACGGAATTGTTTTTAGACGCCCCCTCAAATGATCTGCGAGAGGAACAGCTTGGTGCGGTCCTGCTGGGGGTTGTTGAAGATGTCGTGGGGGGTGCCCTCTTCGACGATGACGCCCTCGTCGAACATGATCATGCGGTTGGACACCTCGCGGGCGAAGCCCATTTCGTGAGTGACCACGATCATCGTCATGCCGGAGTCCGCGAGTTCGCGCATAGCGTCGAGCACCTCTTTGATCATCTCGGGGTCGAGGGCGGAGGTCGGCTCGTCGAAGAGCATGATCTTCGGCTGCATGGCGAGGGCGCGGGCGATGGCGACGCGCTGCTGCTGACCGCCGGACAGCTCGCCGGGATACTTTTCCGCCTGTTCGGGGATGCCCACCCGGTCGAGCAGGCTCATCGCGACTTCCTGCGCCTGGTCGCGCGGCCACTTGCGGACCTTGATCGGCGCGAGCGTGATGTTGTCGAGCACCGTCAGGTGCGGGAAGAGGTTGAACGACTGGAACACCATCCCGACCTCGCTCCGGATCGCCTCGATGTTCCGCACGTCGTTGGAAAGCTCGATGCCGTCGACGATGATGTCGCCGCGCTGGTGCTCCTCCAAGCGGTTGATCGTGCGGATGAAGGTCGACTTCCCCGACCCCGACGGGCCGAAGATGACCACGACCTCGCCCCTGTTGATCGTGGTGGACACGCCTCGAAGCGCGTGGAACGACCCGAACCACTTGTGCACGTCTCGACAGACGATGATCTCCTCGGTCGTCGCGGTATCTTCACTCGCAGTCACAGGTCCCTCCGTGGTGTTGGGTTAGCTTCCTACCGCGCTCCCACCCGCAGGTGGGCCTCCACTCGCCTGCTCACGTAGGACATGCCGTACGTGAATATCCAGAAAACGATGGCGAGGAAGATGAACAGTTCCTTCGCGCTGGGGAGATACTCAGGGTTGCCCTGGATGAACGCGCGCCCGATCTCCACGATGTCCAGCATCCCGATGATGTAGACAAGGCTCGTGTCCTTGAATAGCGCAATGAATTGTCCCACGATGGCCGGAATCACGTTGCGGATGGCCTGCGGAAGGGAGATCAGGAACGTGATCTGCCAGCCCGAAAGGCCCAAGGCTCTTGCGGCCTCAGCCTGACCGGGATGCAGGGCCTGGAGTCCTCCGCGAATGTTTTCCGCCATGTAGGCCGAACTGAACAGGGTGATGACGACGGCGGCGCGGAACAGGGAGTTTTGCGGGAAGTCTTCCGGGAAGGCCAGGGGGACCAGCACCTGCGACATGAACAACAGGGTGATGAGCGGGACCCCGCGGAATATCTCGATGAACACCACGCACAGGAGTTTCACGACAGGGAGTTGGCTTCTCCTGCCGAGCGCGAGCGCGATGCCGATGGGCAGGCTGAGCACGATGCCCGCCACCGCCAGCAGTATGTTCAGCATGAGGCCGCCCCAGTGGATGACCGAGACCGGGGTCATTCCCGGCAGGCCTCCGAACCCTCGCAGAAGGAACAGGGTCAATAGGAAGAATATGACGCCCAAAATCGCGACGTGGCGCACCTGGTTGAGCGGCGTGTATCGCGTTAGCGCAAGACCGGCGAACATCGCGGGAATGTTCGCGACGAGCAGGATGCGCACGTCCATCCCCATCCGCTCGAAGCCGTAGGGTATGAACGCAAGCGCAGCCGCCACGACGGCGACCGCAATCGCCACTCTCTTGGCGGTTCCGCCGCCCGCGACTCCCCACGCCATGCCCAAGAGCAGCGTCGCGAGCAGGAGGCCGACCTGCGGCCTCCAGAAGCAGTTTTGACCGGGACACGCCGACTCGGTATTGAACTGGCCGATGATGAACTGGCCGCCGAGCGTCCCTATGACTCGCCATTCGGCATCGCCGAAGACCCATGTCAAGCTGAACCACAGGCCCCATACCACGACAACGACCGATATCACGGTCATCGCCGTGTTGTACCAGGTGCTGAACAGGTTCTCGCGCACCCAGCCTATGGCGCCCGTCTCGCTCCGGGGAGGCGCCATGACCGACGCCGCGCCCGTATTGACGTCGTCAGCCATTCCCTAGCCTCCGGTGATCCGAACGTAACGGTTGTATAAGTTGCCGGCGAGCGAGTACGCGAGGCTCATTGCCAGATAGGACAGCATGATCAGAATGAAGATCGACACCGCGGGGGCCGTCTGCGTCATCGTCTTGGCGACGTTCGTCAGGTCGGAGTAGCCGATAGCCCCTGCCAGGCTGCTGTTCTTTGTCAGGTTGAGGCACTGACTGATGAGAGGCGGGATGATGACACGGAGCGCCTGCGGGAAGGTGACGTGCCTCAGGGCGGCCATGTTCGACAGCCCAAGCGCGCGCGCCGCCTCCGTCTGTCCTTTACCGACCGAGGTTATCCCGGCGCGGACTATCTCGGCGATGAACGATGCCGTGTACATGACGAGGCCGATGAGGAGTGCCAGAAGCCCGGCAGGAGCCGTGAACCCGCCGGCGACCCGCCCGAACGTCCCATGCGGCGCCGGCTGCGAGATCACGAACGGGGAGTCTCCTCCGACGACGGTCATGCCGAACCACGCCGCCAGTCCCAGCACGACCGCCGTCGTCACCCCGTACACGAGAGGGTAGGACGCCTTGCCCGTGAGCGTCTCTCTTCTCAGGAGCAGCCGGTGGACGATAACTCCGACGATTACGGCGAGGGCCACGAGGGCAAGCCAGCCCAGGCCCACGGCAAGGTCGGACGGGACAGGCCAGGGAGTGGATACGCCCGCGTTGTTCACGTACAGGCTGTCCCAAAAGACGTACCCGTCGCGCTCCGGCGGCAGAGCCAGGAATATATAGAACCAGAAGAAGAGCTGCACGAGCAGCGGAACGTTGCGGAAGAATTCCACGTATACCAGCGCGAGCTTGGAAATGATCCAGTTCCCCGACAGCCGCGCGACGCCGATCACGATGCCGAGCAGCGTCGCCAGGATGACGCCGACGATCGAGACGACGACCGTGTTCGTCGCGGCTACGCCGAGTGCGTAGAGGAATGAGTCGGACGACTCGTAGGGGAGGAAGTGGTGGCCTATGGGAGTCTGGTACTCCCGGTCCAGGAAGCTGAAGCCGTAGGGGATGTTGCGATCCTGTATCGCGCTGCCGATGTTCAGGAAGAACCACACGACGAGGACGACGGCCAAGAACCCGGAGACGATCTGCGTGACCCATCGGAGGATCCGGGCGTGACGCCATACCGGTATGCCCTGATAGGTCAGTAGTCCCGTCATTTGCGCCATGCTGCCGTTCCTATTTCAACCACACCCTCTTAAACTATTTTCGCATGGTAGCGAGGTAGTCCTAGTTTCGCAAGCGCCGCTCTTCACTCGCAACTGTTGAGTCTTGGTGAGAGAAGCGCTCCCTCACCCCTGTGGATACCCGCTTTCGCGGGTATGACGGTGAATTGATTACTTGAAGGTCTCTTACGGATTCTGAACGGTTACGCTCAACTTAATTTGATCGCGCCGGTTAGCGCTCGGACAGTATAATCGGTTGATTGGGATATCTCCTTCTTCCCGGAGGACATCCATGAATCCACCCAACAATCCCTCTGAACGGGTCGCTCGCCAGATCGAAGAGACCCTTGCCAAAGAAGGGCGCGGCTACAGGCGAGTCACGGGCGGCGTCGTGCGTTCCGCCGCCCTGAAAGCTGCCAAGGGCGCGCGTTTTGTCAGCCGGGGAGCGGGCAACTTGGCTAGGGAAGCCGTTGAAGGCGCTATGCAAGCCGTGGGTGATATAGGTGGCGAAACAGGGTCATTTGTCAGAGATACCGTCATCGGCGTCGTGGAAGGTACAGGACAAGTGGTGACGGTCACCACACCGGCAGTGAGGGAGGTAGTAGTCGGTGCGATACGGGGTTCCAGCAGGGTCGGTGGGGAAATCGGAGACGTTGGCCGTGATGCGGTCGAGGGAGCGATAGTAGGCGCCGCTTCGGTTGGAATCGACAGCATGGAGGCTGCGGCGGCGGCTGCAGAAGGAGCCGTGGAGGCCGTCGTAGAGGCGGGAGGTGACCTGCAAGACGCGGCTAAGGCCACCGTCGGAGGTGTGGTCTCCGGCGTGGCCGCCACCGGTGGCGACGTCTCCGCCGCCACACGGGACGCCGCCTACAAGTTAGTCTCCCACGAAGCCCTTATCGAGCAGGATTTCGCCGAGGCGGAAGGCATGGCCGATGGGGCTGTAGACGCCGTGCTCCAGGAAGCGGATCGAACTGATATAGAGATAGACGAAGTGGTAGTCGCCGCGGCAACAGGGGTTGTGGAAGCCGCATATCAGGTCAGTCAGTCACATGGGGACAGGGTGAGACGGTCGGTCGTGCAAAGAGTTCTCGAACCCAGGTTGGCCGTCGCGCCCGAAATAGAACGCCAACTGTCGGAGATTGCCGAGAGGCTGTCGAAAGAGTTGCCCAAGGGCCAAGGAGCGTGGCGCGGCAGAGCCATGGTGAAGGCGGTGCGTCTTCTTCTGCGCGCCGGTGGCATCGACCTTGCCGCTTCTCTCGCGTACTTTATGATCTTGTCTCTCCTTCCGATGGTGGCGCTGGTCATCATGGCAACGGCCGTCATCGGTGATCCCGAAGGCATTAGTGACAAGCTCACCGATGTTCTGATCTACTACTTCCCGTCTTCGCACGAACTGATTCAAGAGGCCGTGGAGAATCTTCTCAATGGTTCGCTGGTCATAGGACTGGCTGCGGTGGTCAGCATAGTGGTGGGGGCGAACGGCCTCTTCATGGCCGCCAACAGGTCGGTGAACAGGGTTTTCGGCATTGAAACGGGTAAGTTCGTCCAGGTTACGGTCACTCAGGCGGCCTTCATAACCCTCGTGGTAGTCCTGTTTCTGTTGTCCGTCGGGTTGACGGCATTCCTTCAGGTGGTGGTGAGCTTTGGACAGGGGATAGCGGAGGCAATAGGGGACATCTCTGTCATTGCCGTTGTTGCGGTGGGAATTGTCTCGACGATTCTGCCCGCGGTCACGACTTCCGCGCTGTTCGCCATTGTCTATCGACTCCTGCCAAGCGTTCACGTGGAATGGAGAGATGCCACATTCGGCGCGATTGTAGCCATTGTGTTGTTCGAGGTCGGCAAGCATCTGTTTTTCTGGTTTACCGGACTGGCCACGCAAAGGAGCGCCGTCTACGGGCCGGTTGCCTCGGTCGTCGTGCTGTTGATGTGGGGATACATTGCAGGTGTGATATTTCTCTACGGCGCGGCGCTGACCAAGATGGCAAGTGAGCTGCGTCCGAACTCACTACTTTCTCCCTCCACTCACCAAGACTGAACAGTCACCCTTATCCGCCTTAAGTCCCGCCTTGCTCCCATATTATGAAAGAACCCCATCGAAAATCGATGGGGTTCTTCGTTCACAGCGAGCTTTGCACGCTACGCGCCGTTGCTGCCGTTGCCTTCCCAGACGGTCTCCATGACGGTGTTCGGGTTCATGGGGAGCCGCGTCATCCGCACGCCGATTGCCCTGCTGAGGGCGTTGGCGATTGCCGCGGGCGGAGGCACGATGTTGACCTCGCCCACGCCCCTGACGCCGAACGGGTGGCCGGGGTTGGCGACCTCTACGATGACCGTGTCGATCATCGGCAGGTCGTTGGCGACCGGCATCCGGTAGTCGAGGAACGTGCTGTTCACCATGTCGCCCCTGTCGTTCATGAAGTACTCTTCGTTCAGGCCCCAGCCGATGCCCTGGGCGGTGCCGCCCTGCATCTGGCCCTCGACGTAGCTCGGATGGATGGCCTTGCCCGCGTCCTGCGCTATGGTCGCGCGGAGGAGCGAAACCTTGCCCGTCTCCGGGTCGGCCTGCAGATCGACGATGAGGCCGGCGAAGGCCGCGCCGACGCCCGCTGGGTTGACCGAGCCGCGCCCGGTGATGGCCCCTCCGGTCGCGTTCGTCTCAGCTGCCAGCTCCTTGAACGTCATCCGCAGCTCGGAGTCGGTCTTGGATCTGATGACACCCTTCTCCATCTGGAGAGAGTCGGCGTCCACGTCCCAGATCATGGCGGCGCGCTCGATCATCTGCTGCTTCACGTCCTTGGCGGCCTCGACGGCAGCGTAGCCGGTGGCGAAGGTCGTGCGACTGCCGCCCGTGCCGAACGTGAAGCCGATGGAGTCGGTATCCACGACGGACGGGTAGAAGTCCTCGGCCGGGATGCCGAGAACTTCAGCGGCCTGCATGGAGATCGACGCGCGCGTGCCGCCGATGTCCGGCGACCCCTCGGTCAAGGACACCGTTCCGTCGGCGTTGACCGCGAGGTTGACGGCGGACTGAAGGCCCGCGTTCATCCAGTAGCCGAACGCGACCCCGCGTCCGACGTTCTCGCCCTCCAGCGGGGCGCTCCAGTGCGGATGGTCCCTGAGCGCTTCGAGCACCTCGACGAATCCGATGCGCGGGAAGGCCGTTCCATCGACCTTGCGGGTGCCTTCCTTGGCGGCGTTCAGCAGCCGGAACTCGATGGGGTCGATGCCGAGCAGCTCGGCGATCTCGTCGACCACCGTCTCGGACGCGAACTCCGCGTTCGTCGCGCCGGGGGCGCGGTAGGCCGCGGTCTTGGGCTTGTTGAGAACAACGTCGTAGGCGTCGACCACCGCGTTCGGGATGTCGTACGGTGCGAAGACGCACTCCGCGCCAGCTCCGACGGGGGAGCCGGGGTAGGCCCCCGCCTCGAACGCCAGCAGCGCCTCCGCCGCGACGAGCTTGCCTTCCTTCGTCGCGCCCATCTTGACCTTGATGTAGGAGCCGGGCGTCGGGCCGGTGGCCTCGAACTCGTCCGTGCGGCTCATCGCCATCTTGACGGGATGCCCCGACTTCTTGGACAGCACGGCCATGACCGGCTCTCCGTACGGCTCGAACTTGCCTCCGAAGCCGCCGCCGATCTCCTGCGGCGTGAGCTTGACCTGCGTCAGAGGCACGTCGAGCACCTGCGCCGTGGCGTCTCGGACGTTGAAAGGCCCCTGTGTGCTGTTCCAGATGTGTATGCGCCCGTCGTCGCGCCAGTGGACGGTGCAGGTGTGCGGCTCGATGTAGCCCTGGTGCACCGTCGCGGTGTTAAACTCGCGCTCGACGATGACGTCGGCTTCCTCGAAGCCCTTGGCCGGGTCGCCCTTCTTGTTCTGCGAGTGGTCGGCGATGTTGCCCTTGCGGCCCGTATTCTCGCCGAACTCGGTCATCTCGAGGTCGTCATGCAGGATCGGGGCGTCGTCGGCCATGGCCGCAACCACCTCGGACACAGGCTCCAGCACTTCGTAGTCGATCTCGATCGACTTTGCCGCCTCCTCCGCCTCGTGAGCCGAAGTTGCGGCGACCGCCGCGACCGGATGGCCTCGGAAGACCACCTTCTTCCTCGCCATGATTCCATCGCGAAGGTAGAGAAGGTCGGTGGAGAGCTCGCCGAGCGTCACCTTTCGGGAGCCGTCGTCTCCGAGCGGAGTCTCCGGGAAGTCCGTCGCGGTCACGACCGCGCGAACGGCCGGATGCGCTTCCGCCTTGCCGGTATCTATCGACCGTATGTTGGCGTGGGCATGTGGGCTGCGGAGAATGTATCCGTACAACATGCCCGTCGCGTGAACGTCCGCGCCGTACTTGGCGCGGCCCGTTACCTTGTCCGCACCGTCGTGTCGAATCGGGCGCGTTCCAACGACATCGTACTCGACCTGCGACAGGACGACATTCGGTTCGTAGGTTGTAGTCATGTCTACGCCTCCTGTGCTTGCATCCTCTCCGCCGCGTCCATGACTGCCCGCACGATCTTGTCGTATCCGGTGCATCGGCAGAGGTTGTTTGCGAGCCACCACCGGATCTCATGCTCGGTGGGGTTCGGGTTCTGTTCGAGCAGCGCCTTGGACGAAACGAGGAATCCGGGCGTGCAGATACCGCACTGGAGCGCGGCGTTCTCGAGGAACGAGACCTGCAGGGGGTGCAGGCCCTCCGGCGTGGCCATGCCCTCGATCGTGTCGATGCACGCGCCGTCGGCCTCGACGCCGAGCACGAGACAGGAGCAGACGATTCGCCCGTCCATGTTCACCGTACACGCGCCGCAGTTGCCGTCGTTGCATCCTTCCTTGGCGCCGGTAAGCTGAAGTGTGTCGCGAAGAACCTCCAGGAGGCTCTGGCGCGGCTCGGTGAGGAACTCGACCATCTCACCGTTGATCGTCGTCTGAACGTATGACTTAGTGGGCATCTACGTGGCCTCCTCGTGCTCGGGTTACTGCGTCGTTGATGACGCGCCTGGTCATGACGTCGCACAGGTGCTTGCGGTACTCGATGGTGCCGCGCATGTCCGTTATCGGCTTGGCGGCGTCCCTGGCGATCTCGCCGGCCCTGGCGATGTTCTCGTCGTTGACCTCTTTCCCCGCGAGCTCGTCGTTGATCTCCGTGACGAAGAGCGGGGTCGGAGCGACCGCTGCGAGAGAGACTCTCACCGACTCGAAGCACCCGTCGTTCAGCGTCACGCCTGCGCCGACGCCGACTACGGCAATGTCCATCTCATTCCTGGGAATGAAGCGCTGGTACCGCGCGCCGGAGTTGGCGGCGGGGGCCGGGAAGTTGATCGAGACCAACAACTCACCCGGGCCGAGAACGTTCTCGCGAACGCCCGTGCAGAAGTCCTCTACCGGCACACAACGGTTGCCGTTTGGCCCCGCGATATTGGCGGTCGCGCCGAGGGCGATCATCGCCGGTATCGTGTCCGCGCTCGGCACGGCGTTGCAGAGGTTCCCGCCGAATGACGCGCGGCCCTGTATCTGCGTTCCGCCGATGATCGACGCCGAGTCCACCACGGCGGGGTACCGCGCGGCCAGGTTTTCGTCGTTGTATATCCGGTAGCAAGGCACCGCCGCTCCCATCGTCAGCCCCGTTTCCGAACACACGCTTAGCTCATTCAACTCCGGTATCAGCTTGATGTCCACCACATGGTCGGGATCGTGGACTCCCGTCCTCAACTGAACGATCAGGTCGGTGCCGCCCGCCAAGGGGCGCGCCCTGTCACCTCGTTCCGTGAGAAGTCCCACCGCTTCCTCGACCGTGTGGGGGCGAGCAAAATCAATCCACTTCAATAGCCGACTCCTTTCCCATGTAGCTTCTCCCTACACAGCTGTATTTGGTTTGGCCCTTTGCAAAGTGGCTCCCGCCCAAACGAGCGGAAACCGCAACGCACCTCCAGGCCGCGAACGCGCGTAAGTATAGCAAACCCCGTCTATGTCAACAACGGGGGGACTGTCGGTTACGTGAGCAGTTGCCATCCACAGTCGATTTTGGTAGTTTATCCTTGATGGGTCGTAGTTCGGAGACTTCATTCATCTAGAGGACCTGGAACTCGTCACGATGAAGAGGTTGATGTCAATCAGCGCTTTCGCCTTTTCGCTGGGGCTAGCAGTTGCGTTTGTATGGGGCGGTTCGGCTGTCGCCGTGAGCGAGGGAACCCCGGAGAACGTAGCTCCGATTGCGCGCCCGCCCATCGTCGTGAACGACGGGGACGCTGGGGATGACGAAGACGTTGGCGATGACGATGGGCTTGACACCCCGTACACGGACTACGACGGCATAGATACCCCGCCGACCGACAACGACGGCATAGACACGCCCACTCCGACGGATAACGACGGGATCGACACCCCCTACACGGACTACGACGGCATTGACACCGCAACAGACAACGATGGCGTCGATACGCCCTCCCCGACGGACAACGACGGCTTCGACACCCCCTTCACTGATTACGACGGAGTGGACACGCCGCCGACGGACAACGACGGAGTCGATACGCCCACTCCGACGGACAACGATGGGATCGACACCCCGTACACGGACTATGACGGCACGGACTCCGACGGCTACGACACCCCGACCACCGACTACGACGGAGTAGACACGCCGACGACCGATGGCGACGGCATCGATATGCCCACTCCGACGGACAACGACGGAGTAGACACCCCCTACACGGACTATGACGGCACGGACAGCGACGGAACGGACTCCGACGGGATTGACACGACAGGGCAGCTAACGTCCAACGACGGAACGGACTCCGACGGGATCGACACGACGGGGCAACTCACGTCCAACGACGGGACGGACTCCGACGGCATAGACACGACGGGGCAACTCACGTCCAACGACGGGACGGACTCCGACGGCATAGACACGACAGGGCAGCTAACGTCCAACGACGGAACGGACTCCGACGGGATCGACACGACGGGGCAACTCACGTCCAACGACGGAACGGACTCCGACGGGATTGACACGACGGGACAGCTAACGTCCAACGACGGGACGGACTCGGACGGGATTGACACGACGGGGCAGCTAACGTCCAACGACGGGACGGACTCCGACGGCATAGACACGACAGGGCAACTAACGTCCAACGACGGAACGGACTCCGACGGCGTGGACACGACGGGGCAGCTAACGTCCAACGACGGAACGGACTCGGACGGAATTGACACGACCGGGCAACTGACCCAGCCCACGGACAGCGACGATTCCGGCGATAGCAGCGATAGCGACGACAGTGATGATAGCAGCTGATTAAGGGAGATGGATGGTCTCCTCGCCCACGGCCTTATCGCTGTATCCAGAGATCGCCTTTCCTGACGACCCCGGCCTGGAAGACTTGCCGAAGCTCTTTGATTCCGAGTGGATTTGGCGAGCGTATCGCTGTCAGTTCGGAAGACCAAGTACGGATCCCCATCGCATTCGCGTGCGCCAGTTCGCCCACAGCCTGGGCAGAGTGGCGCTCGTTAGCTATGAGTTGGAATGGCCAACTGACGAGTACATCCCCTCGCAGCACCTGGCCATCAGGGTCGAGCGCGACAAGCCTGTCGAGCTGTTTCGATACCCCGAGGACCATCGTCTGCCGGGCCTGAGTCAAGCGGCGCATCCCGAAACCGCCCTCGAACTCTTGAACAGATACGTACTGGCTATGCAGGCGCGACGCGCGGGTGTCGAACTGATTCGCTACAGGCCCGCGAGTCGCGCCGTCTTGCGCCACAGAGTAGGAAGGGTTCGATTCTACGCTCGGGTCATGAGGCCGGATGCAGTCACACCGTTGCTCGCGGCCCAAGAGCTAATCGGGCAGTCCGGCTTCCTCTTGCCACGGCTCGCAGGGTACTGGAAGGAGGGGGGAGTCGTATGGTTTTCGGAAGTGCCTGGCAAGAACCTGCGCCAGCGCATACAAGCCGGAAAGCTCCCTGACCCCACTCCACTTCTCGATGGCCTCCAGACCCTGTGGGCCGCGCCTCACGTACCGGCCGGCGCCCATCCGTTCAACTTGCCAGGGGCATATAGGAGGGCCAAACGGAGCTTCGCGCACAACGTGCGTGATGGCGGTCCCGCTCTGCGCAGTTTGAACGACGCGACAAAGTCATTGGACCCGTTTGTTCGATCATGGCGTCCAACCAGCGTTGCGCATAACGACTTCTACGACGACCAGATATTGGTCATGCCCGACGGTAGAATTGCTCTGGTGGACTTTGAAGAAGCGGGCCCGGGTGACCCGATGCTGGACGTGGGCAACTTCCTGGCACATCTGAAATGGGCGTCTTGCTTCAACCGTAAGAGGCGAAAGGATGGAAGCGGCACATACTACCACCAATTCCGTCACGCGGCGCTTGAGCGATTCCGGTGGAACGATAGAAGTCTTGCCTTTCGCGAAGCCGTATGCCTCTTCAGGATATGCACCAACACAATTCGTCGTCCGCAGGGAGACTGGCACAATAGACTCGAAGTCGGTCTTTCACTTGTAAACGAAACCTTGGGATGAGCCTACATGCAAGGGGGCCTAGGCACGGTTGGTATGTCACGGAAGATCGGGGCCACACGGACGAGAACGGCTACTTCCAACTCACCCAAGATGGTGAGTAACCGAGAATTCCCGCCCCTCGTCAGTCGCTCGGAATTACCGGCAGCGTGACCCGCGACGGGTACCGAGCATCATGAAATACCGTCTGGAGCGCCGGAACGGACTCGCCCGTCGCACCTATCGGCTCTCCCGTGTTGAGGTTCCGGTCGAAGCGCGGGAAGTTGCTGCTCGATATCTCGACGCGGATCGAGTGCCCCTTCTTGAACACGTTGCTCGTCGGGCCGAGGTCGATGGTGAACTCGTACACGTCGCCCGGTTCGAGGAGACTGGCGGGCTGCCTCGGCGTCCGGTACCGCGCCCTGATGATGCCGTCGCAGAGGTTCGCGGCGTAGCCGTCGGGCCGCACGTCCACGAGCTTGGCCGTGAAGTCGGTGTCCACGGCGGAGCTTGAGGCGTGGAGCGTGACGACGACCGGGCCAGTCACCTCCGTGTCCTCCTGCATGGGACGTGACGTATACACCAGCACGTCGCCCCTCGTCTCGATGGGGCGCTGATCGAAGACCCCCGCAACGAGCGTCCCCACGTCGCAGCACAGGTTGCCGCCGTTGGTCGGAACGGGGTCCATGGGATTGTAGAGGAATACGTCCGGCGGGCTTTCGGCGGGCGAGTCCTGGACAAGCTCCCCGTCACCCGCGAGGGTGTTCGCCTTCCCACCGCCGCTCAGATAGTATTCCGTGAGTTCGGCGCGGGCGAGAGGCCACTCTTCCTCCTCGCGCCAGATGTTGTCGCCCATCACGAAGATGCGCACCGGCTTGTCGTCGGTGAGACCGTTTTCCTCCCCGTGCAGCAGGTAGTCGTAGAACCTCAGTATCCGCCCCGGTACGTCATCCGCCAGGGTCGAGGCGGCGGCTCCGAAGCTGCGCTCACCCGCGACGGACGTTTGCAGTCCCCCGTGCGTCCACGGCCCGATCACGAGGCGCTGGAGCGCGCGGGCCTGATCGCTGCCGCCCGACTCCCTCATCCCCGTGAAGTTCCTGACCGTGCCGCCGATGAAGATGTCGTACCATCCGCCGTAGTTGAAGGCCGGCACGACGATGTCCTCGTGCATCTCCTCTATCGAGATTGCCTTCCAGTAGTCGTCGTACTCGGGATGCGCCATCCAGTCGTAGTAGTAGGACGCGAGGTCTCCTTTGAGCTCCTCGTACCCGCTCAAGGGCAGGTGCTCGGCGGCGGGCATCAGGTTGTCCTGCGTCATCTGCAGCGCGTCAAGCTGGTAGGGCGACAGGAAGAGCTGCTTGGAGAGGTTCTGCCAGTTGGCCGCCGTCAGCGATCCCACCGACCATGACATGTTGAACCCCAACTCGAACGCTCCTCCCTGCCACGACCAGCCCTCATGGTAGTCCGAGGCCGTGACGCCGGGGGCAATCCCGCCGAGAGGTGACGGTTTTGTCGAGGCCGCGAGCCACTGCGTCGCTCCGTTATAGGAGCTTCCGAACATGCCGACTTTGCCGCTGCACCAGGGCTGGCTCGCCACCCATTCGATGGAATCGTACCCGTCGCTCGCTTCATTGACGAACGGGTAGAACTGGCCCTCCGAGCTGTGCCTGCCCCGAATGTCCTGGAGCACGACGGCATACCCTCGCTGGGCCGCGCGTATCATATCCAACGCCCACGCCCTCGACATAATCTCGGACTTGTTGTAGGGCGTCCGCAGCATCAGACCGGGGAATCCGCCCGCCGCGTCCGGCCTGCAGATGTCTACGTACGTCATCGTGCCGTCGCGCAGCATCAGCGGCACGTTGGACTCGAATTTCACGCTGTATGGTCCCGGCATCGCTCTCACGCTCAGTATGGGGATAAAGGTCGTCCGGTAGTATAGCGGTCATGCGACCCAAGAGGAACAAGGAAGCGCACCGGCGCGCGTCCGGTTTGCCGTCAGCCAAGAAGAAGCCCCTCGACCGGCTGGCAACGGTACGAGGGGCTACGCTAGAGGAAGATGTCCTGGGGATTGAGGGCCTTCCGGGTTTCCTCAGATTCCCGTCCGGCCGCTAGTTGCCTCCTCCTCCTTGGCCACCGCCGCGACCTCCAATTCGACCGCCGCCGCCGAGACCGGGGATGTCTTCCAGTCCCTCCGGCGTGACGACGACCGTCCGGGCTTCTATCGTCCCCTCGTCGTTCGCCGGGCCGGCTACTCTCACCTGCATTCCGGCTTCGAGGTCGGCTAAGGCCCCCTCGTTGGTCTGGATGATGACGGTCTCTTCGTTCATGGCAATGGGCAGCGGGCCTTGCTGAGTTTCGAGCGTAAAGCTGCTGTCGGCTATGCTCTCGATGGCGCCGAACAGCGGGCGGGCGGCACCCCCACCCTGACCAGCTTGCCCTCCTCCAAATCCACCTTGTGCGGCCTGACCAGCCTGAGCGCCGCCGAACCCGCCTCGACCGCGTCCGAAACCGCCCTGTCCCTCAGGGATGAGGGTTATCACTCGCGCAAGGGTACTGCCATCGACGCGCTCGCTGACGACCATGGCCTGCGCGCCTTCGGTCAGCGCCGCCGGTTCGAGGATCGACGTGATTCTGATAATGGTGTCTTCCCCCACGCTGGCCGTAATCGGAGCGAGTTCAGTTGCGACCGTGATGGTGTTCCCGCTGATGCCTTCGATGGAGCCGATCGCCTGGGTTCCGCCTCCACCGCCGAATCCGCCTGGGCCGCCCTGTCCGCCGCCGAACTGCGCGCGGAGCCTCTGGATAGCCTCTTGCCTTTCTTCCGCACTCAGTTCGCCGCTCTGAAGTCGCTGTCGGAGCTGCTGCAACTCTTCCTGGCTCATCGGCTCGACTTCGGCGGACTCGCCTTCATCTTCGCTCTGGTCCGTCTGCGTTTGGACGGCCGCGGCGGCGACGGCCTGGGTAGGTTCGGGCTGAGGCGCGGCCTGGGAGCGAGTCGGCGTTGGGAAATCGGAGAGGTCTGCGACCTGCGCGGCCGCAGCAGCCCCGGTTCCGCCTCCCTCGTCCGCCGATCCGCACGCGACGGCGAAGGCGAGAACGAGTGCTCCTACCAAAAACATCAGCGATCTGATCATGTCTGTCTCTCTTTCTCTATTGGATTCCCGCCTACGCGGGAATGACGGGAAATGTCATCATCAACACTATCCACTCAATACTTTCACGCCCTACTCGTACCTCAGCGCGTCTATCGGGTGGAGTCTCGACGCGCGGACGGCGGGATAGATGCCGAAGAACAGGCCGATGCCCGCCGACACGATCAGGGCGAGCGCGGCAAACTCGTTGCTGAAGCTGGTGTTGAAGGTCTGTGTGCCGAGGGTGCGACCGTCGACGGCGTTGGTCATCCAGTACCCGAAGGCCGCTCCGAGGAGGCCGCCGCCGATGCTCAGGGCGGTCGCCTCGGCCACGAACTGGAAGAGGATGTCGCGCCTCTTCGCGCCCATCGCCTTGCGGATGCCGATCTCGCGCGTCCGCTCGGTCACCGACACCAGCATGATGTTCATGATGCCGATGCCGCCGACGAGAAGAGATATGCCCGCGATGATGCCCAGGAACACGACCAAGGTGTTCGTCGTCTCTTCCAGCGTTTCGATGGTGCTCTGCTGGCTGATGACGGTGAAGTCGTCCTCCTCGGTGATGCGGTGGCGCAGGCGGAGCACTCCGCTCGTCTCCTCGATGCTGCGGTCGATGTCTTCCAAGTCCCTCACCTGGACGTTGATGAGGTTTACCGCAACGTCGCCGGTCAAGGTACGCTCCCCGCTCAGCCGGTAGTAGGCCGTCGTGATGGGTATCAGGACCTGCGTGTCGAAGGTGCCGAATCCACCACCGCCCTGGCTCTCCAGCAGGCCGATCACCCGGTATCGCCGAGCGTTCACGCGAACGTACTCGCCGACGGGATCGCGGTTCTGGAATAGCTGCTCGGCCACGTTGGAGCCGAGCACGATGACCTCGTCCCGGTTGTCGACATGAGGGAACTTGATGAACATCCCGCTCGCGAGATCGAGATTCCGGGCCGTCAGGTATACGGGAGTTACGCCGACCACCTGCGCGTTGGTGTTCTCGCGACCCGCAACGAGGGTTGCGAAGGTGCGGATCTCCGGCGCGGAGGCGAGCACGGTAGGGGCGTACACGGGGTCTACCAGCGCGTCGGCGTCGCCGAGCGTGAGCTGTCCGTCTCCCTCGGGCTGAACGAACAGGAGGTTCGTTCCCAGCCCCTGGATGATCCCGGTGATCTGCTCGGTCGTGCCTCGACCGATGGACATGAGCGTAATGACGGCCGTCACGCCGATGACGATGCCGAGCAGCGCAAGTCCGGCGCGCAGCTTGTTGGCGCCGAGGGAGGATATTGCCGTTTTGATGGTCTGAAGTAGTGACATGATTAATATTGCGTCGTGAGTATGGAGTGGAAAGTAGGGTGCAGGCTCGCGATCTAGGTGAGTCCCGGTTCGGGCACGAGGACGGGCTCCTGGCGGGTGTCTTCGAGTATCTTACCGTCGAGCATAGTCACGACTCTTGCCGCGTGGGCGGCGATGTCGTGTTCGTGCGTGACGATGACGACGGTGATGCCCGACTGCCGGTTCAATTCCTGGATGATCCACATGATCTCCTGGCTCGAAGTGGTGTCAAGGTTCCCGGTCGGCTCGTCGGCAAGGAGGATCGCGGGGTCCTTGACCAGCGCCCTCGCGATGCCGACGCGCTGCTGCTGGCCCCCGGACAGCTCGACTGGCTTGTGGTGCACTCTATCCGCCAGACCGACTTTGGCGAGAGCATCGAGCGAACGCTCCCTGCGTGTTCGTCCGTTGCCGTAGAGCAGCGGCAGTTCGACGTTCGTCAGGGCCGAGAGCCTCGGCAGGAGATTATAGGTCTGGAAGACGAAGCCGACCTTGCGGTTCCGGATCCCGGCTAGGCGGTCGTCGCTGAGTTTGCCGACGTCCTCGCCGTCGAGGATGTACCTGCCGGAGGTAGGCACGTCGAGGCAGCCGATGATGTTCATCATGGTCGACTTGCCGGAGCCGGACGGCCCCATGATGGCGGTAAGCTCACCCCGCCGGATGGTCAGGCTGACGCCGGCGAGAGCGTTCACCTCGATCTCCCCCATTTGGTAGACCTTGGTGACGTTCTCCAATTCGATTACGTTGTCGTGGTTTTCAGTCATGGACCTGTGCTGTGTTCAAATTAGTGGTTCAGAGGCAAGGAACTGCCGGATGTTAGCGACCGCCTCCACCGCCCGGCGCACCGCCGCCGCCTCCACCGGGACCGCGACGACCAAAGCCTCCGACCGCGCGGAATGTCGCGCTGATCCCGCCGAACCCGGCCGTGCTGCTGCCGACGACCTCCATGCTGATCGTCTCCCCCTCGTTGAGGCCGTCCTCTACCACGATCCAGAAGTCGTCGCTGATGCCGAGTGTGACCTCCCGCTCGATGATGTCGTTGCCGCTCACGACTCTCACCGTCGGGGCCTGCACCGAACCGTAGAGGGCCTGGAGCGGAATGAGCACCGAGTCCGTCTGCTCGCGGATGATGACCTGCGCGGTCGCGCTCAGCCCCTCGGGAAGCTGACCGCTCTCGGACGAGTCCACGCGGATCGTCACGGGGTAGGTTACGATCCCCTGCTGCGAGGCGCCGGCATTGGCGATTGAAGAGACAGTACCGGGCAGCATCTGATTGCCGAGGGCCTCCAGGCTCACGAAAGCCTGAGACCCGACCTGAAGGAACAGAACGTCGATCTCGTCGACCGAGCCGCTCACCTCGACAATGGACGGATCGGCGACTTCAATCGCCTGCGTATTGGCGTTGACCTGCCGTCCCGCCTCGATGTCGACGGCGACGACGATGCCGTCGAACGGGGCACGCAGCGTGGCGCGTTCGAGGTCCTCGATGGCCGTGTCGAGCGTGGCCCGCGCCGCGATCACGTCGGCCTGTCGGAGATCGATCTCCAGCCGGTCGACGGAGTTGTACTCTATCAAGGTCGCCTCGGCGTCGGCGAGCGACTCGACCGCCACACGGACGGCGGTCTGCTTGACTTGCACGTCGATGGGGTCGGGGTCTTCCAACAGGACGGCGAGCGCCTCTTCGGCGTCAGTGAGCTTGGCCTGGGCCAGCTCAATCTCGCGGTCTGCGAGCTCGACGTCGAGCTCGGTGGCCTGCATCAGTTCGGCCAATGAGACCTCGGCGTCGAGCAGATCGGCCTCGGCGGTCTCGATGGCGCGGTTCTTGGATTCGAGCAGCAATTCGTCCGGCTCGCCAGTCAGTGAGGCCAGCGCTTCTATGCTGTTCGCCAGCTTGATCTCAGCAGTGGCTACGTCTTGGCGCCTGGCCTCAATATCCAGCGGATCGGGCGCGGCGGTGAGTTCGGCGAGGTCTTCCCTCAGCGATTCTAGGGTGGCCTCGGCGAGTCCGAGAGCCTCAACCTTGCTCTTGATCTCCGACTCGGTCGACTGGGACTCGGCTACCTGCGTGAGGTAGTCGTCGAGGGCTTCCCGTCGCTGCGCGACCGTATCTTCCGCCTTGGAGACGGTGACCTGGGCCTCTCGTATCTTTTCGGCCTCATCGGCCTGGAGGGTTTCGAGACTCGCGGTCAGTTCCTGAACGACGCTATAGACGTCCTCGAACTCGTCGCGAATACACGCCCGGTGCCTGCCCGCCTCGAGGTTCCCGCAGTCCACGAGGACCTCGCCGGGGTAGAGGACTGCCCAAGAATAGACAACCACTTCGTTCCACGCAGTCGCGGGGTCGTCTCTGAGGATGCCCTGCTCGAACTCAGACTGCATCCTGTCGATGTGGGGGCCTTCAAAAATGGTCGCCAGGTCCGAGCCGTGGGCTGCGAATACCTCTTCCTGGGACCGGTCGACCGGCGAAGCGACGTTCATGCCCAACCACTTCTCGAAGAGGGCGCCGTAGTCGCCCTGCGCAGTATCGAGATCGTCCATAGCCGCCTGAATGTTTTCTTCGGTGTTGCGCTCGGTCGTCTGGAGCTTGAACTGGGCGGTGAGAAGGCTGTCCTGAGCCGAGTCGATGTTGGCCTGATAGTCGGCGATATCTTCGGCGGTGGCAGGGGTGGTCGCGTCGGCGACCGCCTCCTGCGCTCTTTCGAGATCAAGCTGCGCGTCGGCGACGGCGACCTGGGCTTTGGCCAGATCGACAGCCGTCACGCTCGTGAGGGCTTCCAGCGCCTCCGTGGCGGCTTCGAGGTCGACACGGGCCTTCGTTACCGCGGCGTTCGCCGACTCGATGTCACTATCGGTGGGGTTGAGGAGCGCGTCAAGCTCGTCCTGGGCATTCTGCAGGGTGACGCGGGCGGCGGTGACTTTTGACTGGGCCTTCACGACCTCCTGAAACGTCGGCGTGACCAGAGTAACCTTGCTCTCCTCGGCGGCCTCCAGCGAGTCCTGCGCTTTGAGGATGTCGATGCGCGCCTGCGCCAGGAGATCGGCTGAGACGACGCCAAGCTCGCTCAGAGTCTCTTCCGCCTTTTGCAGGTCGAGACGGGCGTTCGCCACGTCGGACTCGGCCTTGGCGATCTGGGCCGCAGTATAGGGATTCCGCGCCTCTTCAAGGGCGTCCTCGGCGTTGCGCACGTTGATCCGAGCCTGGGCGATGGCCTTCTCCAGATTCGCCACGGTCTCGGCGTCCAGCACCGATAGCGCGTCGCCGGCCGATACCCTATCGCCCTCCGAGACGGTTACTTCCGAAACGAAACCCTGCTGTCCGAAGGTGATGGTCTCGCGTGTGGTGTACGTCAGGGTTCCGGTCACGCTCACGTCGTTGACGAGGTCGCCGCGTGTCACGGGGACCAACTGGGTCTGCGCCGCATCTTCCTCTGCGCTCGAATCGCTCCACGTGGTGAAGGCGTAGTATCCGCCCGCGACCACCGCGACCACGATGACCACGACGGCCCACAGCTTCCACGACTTTAGACGTTCCACGATGTTGCTGAGTACGCTCATGCCTGTTCCTCTGTTTGTTCCCGTTTGACGGTTTGTGTGTTTCGGATGGGTTGTTGAGAGAAAATAGAAGGGGCCTAGTCCTGCTGAATGAACTCGATCCAGTTGCCCTCGGGATCCTGCATGTAGCAGGCCCATCTGCCGGGGCCGATATTCGCCGGCGGGTTCATCTCGATTGCTCCGTTGGCCACCACTCGCTCAAAGGCGGACTGGATGTCGTCGACGATGAACGCAACGTGGCTTCCGCCGATGATCGCCCGCTCCTCCGACGCTCGCTCTTCTGCCGTGGGACGAACGTACTCGATCAGTTCAAGGAAGTGCTCCTCCCCTTCGGCGGCCATCTTGGCGATCCTCAGGTGGGCGTTTTCATATCCGACCACCTGGGAGATGGGCGCTCCGGTGCGTTCGAGCAGGTCCAGCACTCTCAAACCGACAATCTCCTCGTAGAACCTGACGGCTGCCTCGAAGTCTCGTACGACGAAACCCGCGTGGTTTATGCCTCTAATCACGATAACGCGCTCCGTTTCAAAAAGTTAGCTCAAATCGAACTGTTTGTGTAAACCGATTATAACGTGTGTATCGAAGTACGTCTAATGTCGTGACGCTTGTTCCTGGTCCGTTGGGACGGTGAACCGGAAGGTCGTGCCGCCGCTCGGACTGCTCTTCGCCTCGATTGTGCCGCCGTGGGCCTCAACGAGGTTTTTCGCGATTGCCAGTCCCAGACCGGCGCCGCCGGTCGTGCGAGCGCGCGAAGGGTCGGCGCGACGGAACCTGTCGAACACCGTCTCGATCACGTCGTCGGGGATGCCCTCTCCGGTATCCTCTACGGCGACGAATACCTCGTCCTTCGTGAGCATCCCGGCCCTGACGGTTACCTCGCCGCCGTGCGGAGTGTGCCGTACGGCGTTCTCAAGCAGGTTGTCGACGACTTGGAGAATGCGGGCCGTGTCCATCCGGACGGATGGGACGTCTTCGTCTATTTCGACGGTCAGCCGTATCTCCTTGGAATGGGCCTTCGCCATGAAGCCCCTGACGGACCTGTTGAGCACGTCGCCGACAGCGGCCTTCTCGAAGTTGAGGCGCAACGCTCCGGCGTCCAGCAGTGACAGGAGCTTCACGTCCTCAACGAGATGGTTGAGTTGAAGCACCTGCTGGTGGACGCTTTCCAGGGTCTCGTCGCTCGGACTGATGACACCGTCCTTCATCGCCTCGACGTAGCCCTGGATATTCGAGAGCGGCGTCCTTAGCTCGTGGGCGACGTCGGCCATGAGGTTCAGGCGCTGCCGCTCCGCGCGCTGGATGTCGTCGGCCATGGAGTTGAACGTCTCTCCGAGCTCACCGATTTCGTGGGGCCCGATCTTCGGCACCCGGTGGGAGTACCGCCCTCCTCCGAAGGTCCTCGCGGCTCCGCGGAGCACCCCGATAGATAAGAGCGCACGGCGAGAGAGCAGGGAAACGAGCGCGATACCCACAATGCCCGCCGCGATGCCGGTCCACAGCAGCGAGGCATCGAGGGTCGCGAGCAGCCGCGACATGGGAGGCTCTGGCACGTCCCCCGGGAAGTCCGCCGGTCCCATGGCAATTGAGGCGACATCCTTGTTGTCACGGTCCTGCACCTTGTAGACGTGCCTGGGGAACCTCCGTCCGTCGCCGGCTTGCCTGCGAGCGGCGGGGCCCAAAGGAGGCGGCTTTTGGTACTTGTCGTAAGCCTCTGCGAATCGCTTGTCCGCAGTCTCCGGGGCGATCTTCTTGCCGCTCACGAGAGCGACTGGATTGCCCTCGGCGTCCGTCACCTCGATATTCCAGTTGTAGAGCCATTTCGCCTGTTCGAGGGCCGGCCCGATGCCGGACAGGTCTTCGTTGTTCTCATAGTATTGATTTACGACGCGCTGGATACGCTCCGCGCGCGCGCGCTCGACCTCTTGCTGGAACCGCTCGATCTCCCGCTCGGCGGCGTAGTGAACGTACAGACTCACACCGAGCAGGGATACGACCAACACGAGGGTAAACCCCACGATCAGGCGGAAGTGAAGACTGGTCAGCCAACTCCTAAACCTTTGCATCGCCAAACCTGTACCCGACCTCGTAGACGGTGTGTACATAACGCGGCTCGCCTCCGGCTTCGAGCTTGCGTCTCAGGTGGGAGACGTGGGCGTCGACCGTTCGGTCGAAGCCGTCGAAGTCGTAGCCGAAGGCCCTGTCGATGATCTGATCACGGGTAAATGTTCTGCCGGGGTCGCTCACGAACATCACGAGAAGCCGGAACTCCGTGGGCGTGAGAGAAAGGTCCCTGTCGCCTATGGAAGCCGTACGCTGGTCCTGGTCGACGGTGACGTCGCGGTACCGGACAACGGCCCTCTGCGCCTCGCCGTCCTGGCGCGCCACACGCCTCAGGACGGCTCTCACACGCGCGCAAAGCTCCCTCGGGCTGTATGGCTTGGTGATGTAGTCGTCGGCGCCCAGATCGAGCCCGGCAAGCCGGTCTTCCTCGCTGTAACGGGCGGTCAGCATGACGATGGGAACGTCCGACTCCTCGCGGAGGACCCGGCAGACCTCCTCGCCGTTGAGCTTTGGGAGCATGAGGTCGAGGACCAGCAGATCGGGGGTGTTCTCGCGCGCGAGTCGGAGGCCCTCCAGGCCGTCGTTGGCAACCAGCACATTATGGCCGTCGTGGGCCAGATACGTGCGGGCTATCTCGACGACGCCGGGATCGTCTTCGACCAGCAAGACCGTCGTTCCCAACCTCTGTCCTCCTATTGGGCCGTACTTCGGAAGAGTGGAGACCGCAAGCAAGTTTGCCCCCGCCTGCCGCCTCCACTTTCGTCAAAGGGTGTCGGAAGGGAGGTGCGTTGGCCCGTCAGACACCCACTCGGTAAGTCCGCACTTCGCTAATGTTATCCCGATGAAGCTTCGACGGCGGGAGCGGCATCCGTGCTCTTGTCGCCCTTGTACATGTGCCAGCCGCCTCCCGATCTGCCGTGGAAGCCTCCCCTGCCGCGGAACTTTCCGTGTCCGAATGACCTGCCGTGCCCGAACTTCCCGCGACCGCCGAAGCCGGGCCAGACGCCGTCGGGCCTCGCGTCGTACCACTCGGTGAGCGAGTCGGCCTGCTCCTGCGTCATCTTTCCGGCCTCTACCGCCTTGTCAACCATGGCCTTGAAGCTCTCGTCCATCCGCTCCACCTGAGCATCGAAACGTTCTAGGTGCGCGTCGGCCTGCTCCTGCGTTATCTTCCCGGCCTCGACCGCCTCGTCGAGCTTGGCTTCAAGCTGCTCGCGCGCGTTGGGGTTGTAGCCGAAACGGAGCCATCCCCCGACGCCTTCCGGTCGGTCGTCCAGCCAGCCGCTGTAAGCGTCGGCCTCTTCCTGCGTGATTTTCTCCGCCTCGACCGCCTTGTCGAGCAGCGCGTCGGTGCGCTCTTCCTGCATTTCCGACCTGGCCTGTTTCATGGCGTCTTCGACGGTCTCACTGTCGAGGCCGAGTATCTCGGCCACCCGTTCCGCGAAGCTCTTCTTCTCTCCGTCCTCATCGGCACTTTGCGCCAGCACCGTGCCGCCCGCTACGCCCAGAACCACCAAGATGGCGGCTGCGAGGCCAACTGCAAGTTTCTTCATACCCTTACCTCCGGTAGATGTATTCATCTCACCTCTGCGTGACTCCACTATACCGCCCATGTTTGAAGACATTATGAAGGTCTTTACGAACTCTGGAATCGGCATAAGAATTCGCAGAGGCGGAGTACGTCATTCGGCCTCTCCCTCGGTAAGGGAGAGGCCGAATGCGCCCTTTATTCACCTGGGAAACGCTGAGCGAGCCGGAAAGTTCCTACATGTAGTTGAGCGTCGGGACGCGGAAGGGTGGAGTCATGCCGGTCTCGTCCATCACGTAGGCTTCCTTCTTGTAGATCTGGATGCGGTAGTGCTCGTAGTCGGGCACGTACATGTGGCCGTGCTCGTCGACGCGGACGGAGCGGGGACGAGCGAAGTATTTCTCCGGCTCGTAGGCTGCCGTCTCGCGCATCCGGCGGAGCTTGGCGGTGCGAGTGAGCATCCTCTCCAGGTTGGCCCTCGACATGGTGGCGTCGCCGACGAACTTCTGAACGAAGTGGCCGTCCGCCGCGAAGAGCTGGACGCGGTTGT
This sequence comes from Dehalococcoidia bacterium, assembly GCA_963665745.1. Lineage (GTDB taxonomy): Bacteria > Chloroflexota > Dehalococcoidia > Lucifugimonadales > VXLM01 > VXLM01. Next base: position 894,868 of record OY762443.1, read on the forward strand.
TGCCCCAGTCGCACACGTAGATGTCCCCGTGCATATCGACGTCGACACCGGCCGGGCGGTACAGCTGGCCGTCCTCGTGGCCCGACGTGCCGATCACGCGGATGAACTCACCGTCCGCAGAGAACTGCTGGATCCGGTCGTTGCGCCAGTCGGCGACATAGATCGAACCCTCGCCGTCGATGGTGATGCCCCATGGCGCGTTGAACTGTCCGGGTCCGTCCCCGAACTCGCCGAACTGGGAGATGTATCGTCCGTCCTTCGTGTACTTCTGGACGCGGTGGTTCATCGAGTCGACGACGTACAAGAGGTCCTCGCCGTCGATGGCCAGCCCGGAAGGCCGGTCGAACTGGCCCTCGCCACTGCCGTGCTCGCCCCACTTGCCGAGGTACTCGCCGTCGGTCGTGAAGCCCGAAATTCGGTGTGTGGCGCTGTCGGAGACGTAGAGCTCTCGCTGCTCGACGTCCAGCCGGATCGCCATGGGCCACATGAAGCAGGCGTCGGCGACGCTCTCCTCGTAGGACTTCCAGCCGAAGCTGCCGAGGTTGTCGTCCTCGATGTTCGTCACGAGGATGGGGCCCGACTTGCCCTTCGTGTACATGCTGCCCTTGCCGATGACGTACAGCCGGCCGTCGCGGGCGGGCGCAACGTCGGTGGGGAAGTGCATCCGCATGAACTCGCCGATCGTCTTGAGGTAGGGGAATCCGGCTCGCAGAAGTCCGTATGGTCGCATGTGCGTCCTCTCTTTAATCTCTCCCCGTTCAGGCGGGGGCTTCGGTTTTGGCCGATGGTTCTGTCCGGTCGAGCACCGCTACGCCGTTTTCTCTTTCAAAGTCGATCATGACTTTGCGCAGGTCGTCGCCTATCGTCATCCAATCTCCATGAATAGCGGCGGCGTTCGCATCGGGCGATGAATCGGAACAGCGGCGCACGGGCATGGTTCCGAAGAGATCGAACGCCCTTGCCATCCCCTCGAGGAAGGAAGGTCTTGTCTGATAGAGGATGTCACTGCGCGTTCTGGCGCCGTTCGCGAGCATTTACTCCCTCCTTAGTTCGTGCCGCCGATCCTCTTGCTCACATTGTACCGCAATTTCGCGTCACCTTTGACAGTCTTTCCACCGCGAGAGGGATGAAGGAACGGGAAAATATCCCCGCTGGGCTAATTCAACTGGTACTCTCGCGTTGCAACGATGAGTTGGAGCATTCTCAGAACGCGAAAATCGTTGATCTCGCGCTTCGATTCATCACCCAGGTCGAGGTCTTGGCCCTGCTCGGCGTAGTTGAGAAGTCCGAGGATGCTCTCCTTGCTGAGGGGAGCGGGACGGACCATCTGCACGCACTCGCCGACGAACTCGGCGGGCGACAGGGGGTGACCGATCTCTTTCAGCCGGTCGATGATAAACCGGATGCCGGGCTTTTCGGAGTCGTTCATCTCGTCGACGGCGAAGTTGACCCGCTCGTTCAGGGTGCCGCCGTCGATCCAGCCCGCGCCGAAGGGCCAGCCCTCGACGGTCAGCGGGTTCATCAGGGACTGCCCCATCGAGCCGGAGGCGCCGGTTACGCGGGACATGCCGATCTCAATCCCCTGGTACTCGCCCGTGAGCTTGACGACGGCGGTGACGAGCTCCGTGGGAGTCTTGACGCGCAGATAACGGGCCTCCTTGAAGAAGTCCGAGTTGAACAGCACGCGGAGCATGGCGCGGATATCGCCGTCCGAGCTCAGGTACGCCTCCATGAGCGCGTTAATCGCCTCGGGGTCTTTCGGCGGGATTTCGTTCCAGCCTGAAACGGGCGGCTCATCGGCCACGAAGTAGTTGTACATGTGCCTTGCTATGAACCGCGCGGCGGCGGGCTGCTTGACGATGATGTCTACGATGTCATAGCCGTCCCAGTCTCCCGTCTCGCCCAGGAATTCCTTGTCGGAATGGTCGTGCTCCTCTTCCACGTAGACGAACTTGGAGTGGTAGCCGCCGTACTTGCTACCCGCCCCCGGTATGGGAGTATCGAGCGTCCAGCCGGTGAATGCGTAGGCGGCTGCCTTCACGTCCTCCTCGGTGTAGTTGCCGACTCCCATGGAGAAGAGTTCGAGCAGTTCGCGCCCGTAGTTCTCGTTCGGCTCCTCCTTGAGGTTCTCGTTGTTGTCGAGCCAGAAGATCATGGCGGGGTCTTTCGAGAGCTCGACGAGAAGCGTGCGGATGTCGGTCATCCCCAACTGACGGAACATGTTGATCTGCGCCTGCGCCGAGGGGTTGTGCGCCGACTTGGACTGGCCCGTGGCGAAGATGTGGTGCCAGAAGAGGGTCATCTTCTCCTCCAACTGGCGGCGCGAGTTGAACATTCGCGACCACCAGATGGGGCCGTACCCTGCGTTGCCGGTGCTGTAGAAGCGCTCGATCAGGTCGATCTCCACGTCGGGGAACCGTTCGGGGTGGAGCAGGTCCTCCACGACGTCCTCGTAGGGACGTGACGCGAGCACTTCCAGTTCATCGAGTCGCGCGCCGAAGCCGGCGCGGCGCATCAGGTGGGCGTATAGGTCGAGGTCGGCGGTCGCGGTTGCCATGACGGTTCCCTCCTGCGAGACATTCGCGTCGTGCTTGTATTTTACCAGTCTGCGCGCATTGTACAAGGTGGCGTTTTTCAGGTTACTCCGTCTTCTTTTGGGTAGTGAGACTGTCGGTTAGTGGGTTGTCCGGCCGGAGCGGGTATAGCGACTCGAGGGATTGAAGCTCCCGCAGGACAGCTACCAGTTCGCGGCGCTTGGACGGGCTACAGTTTATAAGCGCCCCGATGAGTTCCGAGACCACGCCGTCATGTCTCGCCTTTCTTGCCTGCCGAAACTGGTTCATCCCGATGTTTCCCCCTGATTGGTCATGGGGCGTGAGTGGGCTGAATCCAACGGCTGAGCGCTCCCAACAAAGGTCGAGAATGTCTCGCTCATTCCGAACCTTCACTATCACTACATCAACACCGCGCTTCCGCAGGTATTCCAACTTCTGTCGTTTCGCCTTGTCGGGAGGGTTTGTAACGACAACCTCAATAATCCTGATGGGGTCTCCCTTATCATCGAAGCAAATGAGATCAGGGGTGATTCCTCCGACGCTATCCCATTCTCCCGGAATCTTAACTTGAACAACGCCCTCGCGGAGATTCTGGGACAGTTCTCCGTCCGGTGTGAGACGTACATGCACATCTTCTTTACCCGGTTGTGTCAACTCGTCGTACAGGAGCGCGACCGTACGCTGATGGACGTAACTGATCGGGTAGTTCGGTGTACCAAGGTTCTCGGGTTTTTTCTGATCTGTCATATTCCCTTGCTCGCCTCCTCAAAAGGAAGAATCGTCCTTTTCACGTCAATACGTCGCGTTGCCGCTCGTTCCGAACCTCCGTCCACGCTGTCCGCCGAAGTTCCGGTCGTAGCCGTGAGTCCGGAAGTCGTCGGGCACGTTCGACCTCCGTGTGTGGCGTCTACATCCGCGATGGCCGATCCGTCGCCGGCCCGGAGTGTCCGAAGCGGTAACCTCGCTGGTTGCCGAAGGAACGGTTTGGCGCGGGATGCGTCGATCCCGGGTTCGGGTCCGGCGTTCCAACCAGCTTGCCACCGTCCACCCAATCCATGTCACTGCCGTACATGTTCTCGATGAGCAGGTCGGTGAGTCGCGCCTTGACGTTGGCGTGTTCGGGATCGCCTGAGAGGTCGCGCGTCTCGCGGGGGTCGTCGTGCAGGTCGAACAGCTGCGTCACGTTCCCCTCGGGGTAGTAGATCAGCTTGTACCGGGTGTCCCTGATCATGCGCGTGGGACGGTCTTCCTCTCCGTGCCCACCGAAGACGTATTCCCGCCTCTCGTCGCCCACGAGCGACAGGCCCTCCACGGTGTCGGGGATGGGTACGCCGCAGATGTCAGCGAGCGTCGGGAACACGTCGGCCTGGATGGCGAGCCGGTCGTCGTGGACGTTTCGGCCGAGGTCGTCCCTGTGCGCGGGCGGCATGAGGACCATCGGAATCTTGGCCGAGTTCTCGTACATCACGCTCTTGGCGAACAGCCCGTGGTTGCCGAGCATGTCGCCATGGTCGGACGTGAAGGCGACGACGGTGTTGTCCAGCAAGTTCTCCTCGCGGAGCAGGCCGATGACCAGCCTGATCTGGTGGTCGATGTGCGTCGCCTGCGCGTAGAAGCCCTGCCGGGCCAATTTGAGGGCGTCTGGCGAGTAGGTGTTGCGCCCGACGGGCCGCGCTCGCAGCGCATAGGGCCAACTGGACGGGTCCTCCGACCAGTCGCCGTAGAACGGCTCGTCGTTTTCGACGTCGCGGTACATGTCCAGATACGCCGACAGCGGCGCAATGGGCGGATGCGGCGGGCTGAATGACATGTACCAGAATCCGGGCTTCCTCGGGTCTCGCCGCGCGATGAACTTGGACATCTCGCGGACCGTCCAGTTCGTCTGGTGGAGATAATCGGGCAGATGCCAGGGACTCACCATGTAGTCGTTGTTCGACGCGCCGTGTCCGTACTCCTGTCCGGCGTAGCCCTCCTCCTGGAGGAAAAGCTCGTAGTCGTCCTTCGTCATCCCGAACTGGTGCCGCCCCTCTTCGAGGAGGAGCACGTCGTCGAAGCCGATACGGTCGCGCTGGGGGTAGACGTGGAGCTTGCCGACGCCGTAGGCCTGGTAGCCATTGTCCCGGAACGTCTGGGCCATGGTGGGGAGATCGGGCATGGGGAGCGTCTCGTTGAAGACGCGGTCTCCGTGTGTCTGCGCGTGTGTGCCGGTCATGAGCTCCCGGCGGGCTGGTATGCACGTGGGAGTGGGGGCGTAGGCGTTCGTGTAGGCTATGCCGTTCCCGATGATGTTATCGAGCGTCGGCGTGAGGATCGTGGGATGTCCGAGCGCCCCAATGAGGTCTCCGAACCAGTGGTCGGCGCATATCAGCAGGACATTGGGACGGGTCACGTCGGCATCCTCACGGCGGAGTCACGAGTCCGATGGTGCTTCCGGGGTGTCGGCTTCCTCAACGGCCTCTTCGAGAGGCACGGTTGGCAGGTTGTCGCTCCACACGTTGTAGAAGTACTTGAACACCTCTCGCGCGACGCTCGCCACTGGAACCGCTGCCACCACCCCGATGACCCCGAAGGTCTCGCTGGCAACGATCAAAAGCCCCATGATTACGACCGGGTGCATGTGGACGGCATTGCCCTGGATGCGCGGGACGAGCAGCGAGTTTTCGAGGAGTTGAGACGCGAGGTAGAGCGCCAAGACCCACACGATCTTCTGCGGGTCGGTGGCGAGAGTGACGATGATGCCCGGCACCGCGCCGATTATCGGGCCTACGACGGGGATCGCCTCCGTGATTCCGGCTACCAGCCCCAGAAGGATGGCGAAGTCGATGTCAAGGAGCAGGAGTCCGACGAAGACGATCACGCCCACGAACAGCATCAAGAGCAGCTGAGCGCGGATGTATGCGCCCAGCGACTCGTTCACGATGCGGACGACTTCTCCGGCGTGTACCCTAGCGTTCTTCGGGAAGACGCTTAGCGACGAGGCCACGAGCCTTTCGCCGTCTTTGAGGAGGTAGAAGAGCAGCACGGGGACTATGGCAAGGCCGATGATGAAGCTGAAGGTGTTGGCGACCGTCTGCAGCGTCTTCGTGAGGGCCGTCTGGGCGACGGAGAGAAGCGTGTCTCCGAGGCCGGCCAGGATCTCTTCGGCCTTGTCCCGCACGTCCTGGGGAATGTCATCGGCGAATCTCTCGACCAGCTCTTCAACGGCTGCCCTTGCCTCGGTATAGATCGTGGGAAGATCCTCGATCAAGGAAGTAGACTGTCGAACTACCGGTGGGATGGTGACGGCGAGAAGGCCGATGAGAATGGCCAAGGCGATGATGTAGATCACGGAGATGGCGGCGACTCTCGCCGCGTCCGGGTGCCTGTTTCGCCACGGCATGATCCTTTCCAAGCCCTTGACGGCCGGGAACAGGATATATGCGAAGACGCCGCCGATGATGAAGGGGAACAGGGCGCCGCGCGCGACGTACAGGAGCAGGAAGACGAAGACTATGCTCGCGACGACGAGAACCATGCGCTTGCGATGGTTCGGCGAAAGCTCCATGAAGCTCCGCCACGGAGCGAATCCTTGACTCATCGTCCTGCCTCCGATCTACGGCGCGGTGCGGCAACTATACCACAGACGGCGTACTTTAGATTCCCGCCTACGCGGGAATGACGGTGTGGGGGCGATTCGTGAATCGCCCCTACCAATCCGGGACGAGCGCGGATGCGTCCCGCGAATCTGCTATCCTGTGGGGCGCTATGCAGAGCCACGACCGACCGGCCCCGCCCGACTACGGCATCATGTTCAATCATGACGGCACGTTTCACGGCAAGTCGGAGTATCCCCAGCGGATCGACCACCTGCTGGACAAGATATACGGACCGTTGCAGGATACGCAGGTCGGCGCGCTTATGTGGTGCGTCGGCGCGGAGCAGGCTCGGTGGCCGTCCGACGACCTGGAATCGATCTTCGATCCGCGAGACCGGCCGTACGGCTCCGTCAAGGAGTTCCGAAGGGCGGAGAGCGTCCGCGCGATGTATGAGCGGGGGGAAGACCTGTACGGAGACATCGTGCGGCGCGGACACGATCTCGGCATGGACGTGTACGTCGCCATCCGCATGAACGACAACCACTTCTGGTCGGATTCCGCCCGAAAGGCGTTCCCGCTCGCGCCGGAGGAGATGGCGAAGACCGTTCGCCCCGAGCTTACCCAGTTCCGCAAGGACCATCCTGATTGGGTGCTCGGCATCGGCAACGCGCCGCGATGGGCGGCAACGTCGTGGAACATGGCGATTCCCGAGGTGCGGGAGTACGCGCTGCTCCGCATCCGGGAGGCGTGCATGTTGGCCGACTGGGACGGCGTGGAGATCGACTGGCAGCGTCACGCCTTCCACCTTCCGGGGTCCGACGCCTACCGGCTGCGGTATGCGCTGACGGACCTCCAGCGGGCCATCCGCCGGCTCGCGGACGAGATTGCACGTGAGCGGGGCCGTCCCTTCCACATTCTCACGCGGGTCGGCGCGTCCGAGGAGACCAACCGGCGCATCGGATACGACGTCGGGACGTGGATCGACGAGGGACTGACAGACATCTTGGCGACGAACTCGAACTCCGGCAACGATCCCGGCGTGGAGGTGGAGCGCTACGTCGAGATGATGGAGGGGACGAATATCAAGCTCTACCCCGGATTCGACAGCCACGGCGAGTTTGGACGAGGCCACCTTGTCGATCAGTCGCGGTGGCGTAACGCATGGGTGCGGGGTCTGGCGAAGTCCTACTACGACCGCGGCGCGTCCGGCGTCCACCTATTCAACTGGCACAACTACGCGGCGGCGCTGAACGGCCTGCTGACCACCATCGGCTCGCCCGACACGCTCACGGGCGTCGATACGATCTACACGCCGGTCAAGAGACACATCCGCGACCGAGCGGAGATACGGTACGGGGCCGAGCGTGACGACCGCCTGCTTGGGGAGGTTCCCGTCCCGCTGTACCGTACTCTGACGGGAGACGGCCCGACCTTCCACGTCCGTGTCCACGACGACGTTTCCGAGGACACCAGCATCGAGCTTCAGGTCAATCTCGACCACTACTCGCCAAACGACGCGGTGTCGGTCACGCTCGATGGCGAGCTTCTCGGCGAGCCGGCTCTGCACCGGACAAGCGGGGAGGGACACCTCTCCGAGGACGCATGGCTGGTCTGGAAGCTCGATGCGATGCAGGTCGGACGAGGCGTCCGCGAAGTGCGGATCGTCCTCGACCGCCAAGACCCTCGCATCGGCGTTCCGCTAGTCGTCGAGAACGTGGAACTTCACATCACGCACGCCACGAAAGGAAGTGAGTTCTGATGAGTCCAGCCTCCGAAAACGCCACAAATCGTCCGGCAGCGCCCGCCTATCGCATCATCTACAACTGGGACGGCGCGCCGCACTTCTACTCGGAGTACCCCCAGACGATGGAGCAGTTCCTGGAGAAGGTGTACGCCCCACTCGCCGACACGCAGGTGGACGCCCTCTTCTGGTGCATGGGCACGCACGAGGCGACATGGCTCTCGGACAACATCCCCGTGGTCGGCGATACCGTGGACAGGGTGTACGGCACCGTCAGGTCGATGCGCGACACCGAGAACCTCCGGGCCATGCTGGAACGCGGAGAAGACCCCTACGCCGCCATGGTCGACAGAGGGCGGGAGCACGGCATCGACGTGTGGAACTCGATTCGGATGAACGACAACCACTTCTGGGACATCGACAGCTTGGAGGCCATGCAGACTTCCCAGTCGCAGGGCTTGACCGATATGCGCCGCCATCACCCCGAATGGTGCCTCGGTGACAACGCGCCGAACTGGTGCACGACCTCGTGGAACATGGCGATCCCGGAGGTCCGGGAGCACAAGCTCGACCTGATCGAACAATCCTGCCGCCTGGCGGACTGGGACGGCGTCGAGCTCGACTGGCAGCGTCACGCCTTCCACCTGCCGGGCAAGCACGAGTACCGGATGCGCTACGCCCTGACCGATCTGCAACGGGCGATCCGCCGGATGACCGACGCCCTCGCCGCAGAGCGCGGGAGGCCGTTCCCGGTTGCCGTGAGGGTCGGCGCTACGTTGGAGGCGTGCAGGAACATAGGGTACGACGTCGAGACGTGGGTGAAGGAAGGGCTGTGCGACATCATCATCGGCGGCGGCAACTCCGGCACCGATCCGTGCTTCGAGACGGAGGAGTTTCTTTCTCTGGTCGAAGGCACGAACATTCTCGTGTATCCCGGGTACGACTTCGACAGCAGGCAGGCGGCCGACCGTCTCATTCCCCACTCGGAGTGGCGCAATTGGTGGTTCGCGGCGATGTCGCAGGGCCACTTCGAGCGTGGGGCGCACGGAATGTACGCCTTCAACTGGCACGCGAACGCGACCACTCGCCGCGAGACGCTCACGTCAATCGGCTCGCCTGACACGCTGCGACGAAAGAACAAGGCCTACACCGCCATACAGAGAAGCATCGCCAACAACCCGCTCCGCGAGGACGCCGAACGCGACGACCGGCTCTACGGCGAGGTGCCGGTGACCCTCTACCGCACGCTGACACACGACGGGCCGACCGTGCACATTCCCGTCTACGACGACGTTGAGGCCGAGGGTGGGTCGGTCCAGCTTCTCATCGAGTTGGAGCACTTCTCGCCGACCGGGGACGAGGTGGAGGTCACGCTGGACGGGACGGTCATGGGCGCGCCGTCCGTCCGAAACGTCAACGCCGATGACCCGACCGTTCCGGAGTCGGTGCACGAGAACAGCTGGCTCGTCTGGGATCTGAGTCCTGCACAGTGCGCCATGGGGCCGCATGAAGTCAAGATCGTTCTCGTGCGGCGCGACCCGCGTATCGGGGTTCCCATCGTCGTGAACAACGTCGAGTTCTGGGTGACGTACGAGTAGGCGTCTTGGATTCCCGCCTACGCGGGAATGACGGGAAATGTCAAAACTACCTAATACAGCGCGTTGGCGAAGGGGTTGCGGTAGGTTCTGGTCGTCTCGTGGTCTTGGCCGAGGAGATTGAAGACGGCGATGACGGCTTTCCGCGCGCCATCGTCGTCGTAGTACCGGTTGCGACGGATTACGTCGATGAAACCCTCTAACGCCGCTTCGTTCTTGCCCTCTCGGAGCAGGCGTACGGCTTCAAGGTAATCGGCCTTGACGGGAGCTTCGTCGAGGACGTCTGGCGTCTCCACGTGACGGAAGATGCGCGAGAGGGCCTTAATCGCGTCGGCGGCCTGGAAGTAATCCGATCCGAGCGGGATGCGGTCAGCCGTTTCCGCCGCCTTGACCGGGTCGGAGTACAGCTCGACCCGCGCCATGAGCGCGATGCCCTGCTGGTCGCCGGGGTCGTGTTCCAAGACCTCCGAGAGGAGGTAGTGCGCCTCGCCGAGTTTCCCTTCGGCCACCAGCGCCTCCGCCCGTTTGAGTTGTTCGCGGAACTTGCTCGGCAGCGCCTTCTTGAGCCAGTCCACGATCACTTGCTCCGGCAGCGCGCCGACGAACTCGTCCTTCACCTCGCCGTCCACGAAGAGCTTGACGGCAGGAATGCTCGTGATCCGGTACTGGCGGGCTATGGTCGGATGCTTCTCGGTGTCAAGCTTGCGAAGCTCCCAGTCGTCGCCGTTCTGATCGGCCAGGCGCTCCAAGACGGGGCCGATGACCCTGCACGGCCCGCACCACGCGGCCCAGAAGTCCACCAGCACCGGCACCTCGCGGCTCCGCTCGATCACGTCCACGTCAAAGTTGTCAGTATCGAATCGGCTCATTCCTCTGAAAATAACCCCCGGCCACGTAGGGGCGATTCATGAATCGCCCCTACGGAAGGTTGGTTTGAAAGCCTGTCGAAGGGCGCCTCAATCCCCAAACTTGAACAGCGGCAAAACCTCATTGACTATCTTGTCCTGCGTCTCCTTGTCTATCCCGAAGCTGGCCCCGGCCCCCGACGACTGCGCGAAATTGAAAAGGTCCACGCCGTCCTTGAGGCTTATCTGCACCTGGCCGGTCTGGCCGTACTGATTCACCTGTTGTACGGTGATCTTATTCTGGCTCAGCCAGTAGTCCAGCAGCTCCTTCGCGCCTATGCCCTCCAACTGAACGGTGGTCGTATTACCGTCGTCGTCAACCGTAGAAACGCTTATCTTGCCGTCGCTGATCGTGATGCTCCCACCGTCAATGCCCGCTAACACAGCCTCAACATTGGAAACGCTTTCACTGTAATCCAAAGACTTATCAGCATAATGAAATAAATATCTTTCAGAATTCTCATTTAAACCTAGTATGTTCGCATTGTAGCCTTGAGTCTGGTATAGCTTGTAAGTTGCATTGCTAATAGAAACAAGAGGAACTTTAATAAATTCGTTATTTAGGTAAGCTTTTTTCTGTTCAGAGGTTATGACTCCTTCTTTCCTCAAATACTCTAAGTAAAAAGACTCTCTATTAAAAGAATGACGGGCACCGGCCGTATTTTTATTAAAAGGGTAGCTAGCATAAAAAGCTATTGTTCCTTTACCATCATCCAGAATACCACCCGGATTAAGAAGAACGTAGTAATCATTAGTTTCAGGAGTGGGCGTGGCAGCAGGCGTGGGAATCGGAGTAGGGCGAGGGGTAGCGGTCGGGACCGGCTCCGGCGTACTTGTGGGAACGGGAGCAGGCGTATTCGTGGGGACGGCGGTTGGCGCGGGCTGCGGGGCGGAAGGAGCCGGGCCGGCCTGAGCGTCCACAGGAGCAGCCTTGGCGACAGGTTCGGGTTCAGGACTGGATTCGGACTGGTTCAGAACGGCGAAGACGGCTACGGCAGCAGTAGCCATGCTAACTAAGGCAACACCCGCAGCAATCTTAGTCGAGCGGGGCGAGTCCTCGATTTTCTTGATCATGTCCGATAGGGCCATGGAAGGGGTTCCTCTGCCAGGGGGCCGGTTGCAAGTTCGGAGCAGTGTATAGGACGGCGGCGGGGGCGTTCAAGGGGGTCACCCTTCGACAAGCTCAGGGTGAACGGGGGTTGTCACCCTCACCCCAGCCCCCGTATCAAGTACGGGGCAGGCTCTCTCCCGCGAACGGGAGAGGGGGTAAGAGGACTCACCGCAGAGGACGCAGAGGGGAGAGGATGGATTCCCGCCTTCGCGGGAATGACGGTGGTGGATGACGGTGTAGGGGCGATTCATGAATCGCCCCTACGGGAGGTTGGCTGGATACGGGGGCGAACGGGGGATTCACCCTCACCCCTCCGGCAAGCTCAGGGCAGGATCCAGCCCTCTCCCTACGGCTCTATCCCCTCTCCCGTTCTGGGAGAGGGCTAGGGTGAGGGTGACTTCCTCGGCGTTCGAATAACCACGAACACAAGCGCCGCGCTCAGGTAGACGCCGATCAGCGGGATGAGCGCCCAGTAGTATCCGTCGGTCACGTCGCGAATCCTTCCGACGATGACGGGGGTTGCCATCGAACCGAGGCTCACGCAGAACGTAATCAGGCCTCGCAGCGTCGCGTATGCGCTGCGTCCGAAGAAGTCGCCGATCATCGCCCACGTGAGGCCGGCCGCTCCGTCCGTGATCGAGAACATCAGCGCGAAGATGATGACGACCCACAGCTTGCCGGGGGCCATGAGGAAGAACAGCGCTCCCGCCGCGCCGACGATCATCCCGAACACGACGAGCAGGCGCTTCGGGAGCTTGTCACCGAGCCAGCCCATGAAGAGCCTCGTGCCGACGGCGGAGAACGAAATCACGGCGATGGCGACCCCGCCCATGGCCTCGTCCAGCCCCTTCCACACGAGCATCGGAACGACGTGGACGAGGATGCCTGCCTGCGCGGATATCCTCAGCGTGATTCCGATGGCGAGCAGCCAGTACGACACCGTTCGCGTCCCCTGCCGGAACGTGAAGTCTCGGTACGACAGCGTGTCGGTCGACCGCCCAATCCTCCGGGGCGGCGGCTCTCCGTCCGGGTGCTGGCCGACGTCCTCCGGCTTGTTGCGGATGAAGAGCGAGAGGGGGACGCCCACGAGAAGGATCATCAGGCCCGACAGGGTCACCGCCCAGCGCCATCCCCACTCCAGCACGACCGCGGCCACGATGGGCGTCATCACCCCTCCGCCGAGCGCGATACCTACCGAGATGATCCCGAAGGCCAGCCCCCGCCTTCGCACGAACCAGGCGTTGACGATGGCCCCGGCGGAGTTGTGGAAACCCGCGTTGATGCCGAGCGCGATGACGCCCACGTAGATCAACACGAAGCTCAGCAGGTCGCTGGCCAGCGGCAGGAGCAGGAAGCCGATGCCGGCGAGAGTCGCCCCGATCAGGGTCATAACCCTGGGGCCGTACTTGTCGATCAGGTAGCCCGCTATGGGCGCCTGCACTCCCCCTTCGAGCGTGGCGAAACCGAAGATGAGCGAGGTAGTGGTGTAGCTGAGGCCGAGGTCGCGGGCAAGAGGAAGGAAGTAGACGGAGAAGCCGCGACCATACAGCCCGGCAGCCAGGAAGTTCATGGTGGCGGCAATGGCCGCGTAACGCCACCCGTGAAACACGCCGCCATCGCTCGAAGGGGGGCGGCGCAGCAGCGGGTTTAGCATACGGGCGCGATTATAGCCGATTTCGAGGGGCTATTGCGTCGTGCGGAACGCTTCTACCGACCGAAAGACAGCACCCATACGGAGACCGCGCCCGCCTGCCGCAGTTGCGCCGCGCACTCGGCGACCGTGGCTCCCGTCGTGACAACGTCGTCGACCAGCAGCACGCGCTTGCCCGCCACGTCTCCGACGCATGTGAAGGCCCCGACGACGTTTCGCCGCCGCTCTTCCGGCGTGGACATGGAGACCTGTGGCGGGGTGTTGCGGATGCGCGCGAGGACTCCGTTTGCCACAGGTATGCCGGTGGACTTCGAGATGCCCCGGGCCAGAAGCTCCGACTGGTTGTAGCCTCGTTCGCGTTCCCGGCTGGGGTGCAGGGGAACGGGCGCGATCACGTCGGCGGGGATCGAGCTCTCCATGAGGTGATCCGACATAAGCTCGGCCAGCCGGGGCGCGGAGGCGCGCACGTTCCGGTACTTGAGCGCGTACACCAGCTCTTGAACGACGCCCGTCCACCGGTACGGCGCCGTGATGCCATCGAAGGGCTGATTCGCAGTCTTGCACCACCCGCAGAGAGAAGACCGGCTCGGCGTGGAGCACAGCCGGCAGAGCGGCGGTTCCAACCGGGGAATCACTGCCTCGCACTCGTCGCAAAGATAGCCTCCCTCGCGTCCGCATCCCGCACAGGTACGAGGGAAGATCAGGTCGAGCAGCGGCCCGGCGGCCCGTGTCAGCAAGTGCATGGTTCTGGATTGTACCTCACCTATTCCTTCCTCACTCTGCGCTCTCTGTGTCCTCTGCGGTGAATCTCCTGATTGGCACACTTAGGGGGAAGAATGACGTAGACTAGGCGAGCGAATCACGGGTGTCGTCAGAGTTCCGATTAAGGGGGTCAAGTCATGACGCAGCGGGTTGGCATTTCGGGTTACCGGTATGAGCACGTGGAGGGCTGGGGAGAGTTTCCGAGGGGCGGCGTGGTGTCGGACGTTGCGACGGACTCGGAGGACCGGGTGTATGCGTGCGTGCGTTTGCGGCAGGGGCCGGACGGGAATGAGGGGGAGATGTGGGTGTTCGACCGGGACGGCAAGCTGCTGGACCGGTGGGGGCGCGACATCTTCACGGTGCCGCACGGGCTGTTCATTCACGACGACGTGCTGTATCACGCGGACGCGGGAGACCACACGGTGCGGAGCTTCACCCCCGACGGCAAGACGCTGATGGTGCTGGGCACGGAGGGCGAGCAGGGCCCGGAGGGCGAGCCGTTCCGGTCTCCAACGAACGCGACCATCGCGGTGTCGGGCGATTTGTACGTGTCGGACGGGTATGAGCAGAACCGGTGTCACCGCTTCAGCTCGGCGGGCGAGTTGAAGTGGTCGTGGGGGCGAGGCGACGCGGTGTACTACCAGATGGAGGCGCACGGCGAGGTTACGGGAGTGGTGGGGGACGGTCCTGGAGAGTTCAATTTGCCTCACGGGATCGTGACGGACTCGTCGGGGCAGGTGTACGTAATGGATAGGGAGAACGGCCGGGTGCAGGTGTTCACGGCGGAGGGGGAGTACATGACGGAGTGGAACGACGTTCCGGGCGGGAATGACGCGGTTATCGACGGAGAAGGGATGATGCACATCGCCGCAGGACAGGAAGGGATTTTTGTAAAGACGCTCGACGGGGAGACGGTCGGGACGTGGGGCGAGCGCGGCGAGGAGGCGGGCCGGTTCTCGGGGTACCCGCACGGGATATGGATCGACACGCAGGGAGACGTGTACGTGGCTCAGGTGGGGGCGCAGCTGGCGCTGGACAAGTTCGCGCGGGTGTAAGGTTCACCGCAGAGGGCGCGGAGAGCACAGAGGGAAGAGGGTGGATTCCCGCTTTCGCGGGAATGACGAGTAGGGGGTGAAGTGATGGCTCAGCGTGAGTAGGGGGTGAAGTGATGGTGCAGAACGACACGAAGTACAGGGTTGGCATGGTCGGGTGCGGGCGTCAGGGGACGCAGCATGCGCGGGGGTTTACGCTGCTCCCGGAGACGCGGGTGGTGGCGATTGCAGATCCCGATCCGGATAACCTGGCGCTGGCGTGCAGGCGGTTCGACGCGCGGGGGTACTCGTCGGCGGAGGAGATGTATGCGAACGAGGAACTCGACATCGTGGACTGTGTGCTGCCGGTGAGGTACAACCCCGACATGGTGGTGCTGGCGGCGGAGAGGTCGGGGGCGAAGGGGATCGTGTCGGAGAAGCCGATCGCGGCGAAGCTGTCGGACGCCGACCGGATGCTGGCGGCGTGCACGTCGCGGGGGATTCCGTGGCAGGGGGGAAACGTCGACCGGAGCCTGGGCCGGATGTGGGAGGCGCGGGCGATGATCGAGGCAGGCGAGATCGGGGAGGTTATCTCGATCAGCATGTTCCAGCCGATCACGCAGGGCGGGGCGCAGACCCTCGGCGTGGGGCACATGTTCGCGGGTGACTCGGAAGTGGAGGAGGTCATCGGGTGGGTGAACGGAGACCCGTTCGGGGCGGGCGACGAGGACTACAGGGGCATCTGGGGTCACATCCGGTATGCGAACGGGGTCGATTGCTTCGTCCATTCGAGGGAGAGCGCAGCGAAGGGTCTTATCGTGACCGGGAGCGAGGGCGTGTTCGTCACGGACAAGCGGAACGGAAGATTCTACAAGAGGATTGAGGATGCTGGGCGCGATGTGCTGTCGGGGCTGCGGCACGACGAGTCAATCACCTTCAAGCGGTTCCGGGGGAGCTCGGAAGGTGGGTACGACGACGAAGGTTGGCTGTATCCGGGAGACCGGCTGATGGACTCGATGCGGTCGATCGTGGAGGCTATCGAGAAGGGGATCGAGCCGAGGGCGAGCGGGACGATCCAGCACCGGTCGCTGGAGACGGCGATTGCGATGCGGGAGTCGGCGCGCCGGGGGAGCATGCCAGTGAGGCTGCCGCTGGAGGACCGGTCGCTGACGCTGATGCCTCAGAGGTATCGTTGGGACAATAAGAAGCTGCTGCATGGGGAGGAGTGGTACGCGGAGGAGATCGGGCGGGCGGTAAGAGAGTGCTAGGTGCTGGGTGCTGGGGGATTCTGACCCTCACCCCAGCCCTCTCCCAAGACGGGGAGAGGGGGTTAGAGTGGAGGGCAGGTGGTATAATTTCGGGCGCGGTGGAAGGCCGCAATTTTGTGTTTAGAGGTATGGGATGGACTTGTCTTTGAGCGGGGAAGAGATGTACCGGTCGCTAGGAGTGCGGCGGATTATCAACGCGTCGGGGACGACGACGATGTGGGGTGGCTCGAAGCTGCGGCCCGAGGTGGCGGAGGTGATGCGGAAGACGGCCGACGTGATGGTCGACCTGGGGGATCTGAACCGGGCGGCGGGAAAGGTGCTGGCGGAGATATGCGGCGCAGAGGCCGGAGTCGTCGTGAGCGGATCGGGGGGCGGCCTCGTCATGCAGGCGGCGGCGGTCATCGCTGGCAAAGAACCCGCCAACATGGTGCGTCTGCCCGACACGACGGGGATGAAGGACGAGGTCATCATTCACAGGAGCCACCGGTTCGGCTACGACCAGCTATACCGGGCGGCGGGCGCGAAGTTCGTGGAGATCGGGGACGGGCGGAGGTGCTATCCGTGGCAGCTTGAGGCGGCGTTCACGGAGAAGACGGCGGCGGTGGCCTATCTGTACGCACAGTTCGTTTCGAAGCGGGCGATTCCGCTGCCGCAGGTGTGCGAGATCGCTCACGCGCGCGGCGTGCCGGTGATCGTGGACGCGGCGTCGACGCTGCCCCCGAGGGACAATTTGCGGCGGTATATCCGCGAGGGGGCCGACCTGGTGATCCTGAGCGGAGGGAAGGGCGTGCGCGGTCCGCAGGGGACGGGTATTTTGGTGGGTCGGGCCGATCTGATCGAGGCGGCGGCGGCGAATGCTGCGCCGAACGCCTTCCTGGGCAGGAGCATGAAGGTGGCGAAGGAGGAGATCATGGGGCTGGTGACGGCCCTGCGGATCTTCGACGAGGAGGACGAGGAGGCGGAGACGCAGCGCTACCGGGAGATGATGCAGGTGGTGGTGGACGCGCTCATCGAGGTGCCGGGGCTGCGGGTGTCGGTGCAGTACGACCGGATTGACTACCTGGTGCCGACGGCGTTGATCGAGTTCACGCCGGAGTGGAACGGTCCGAGCCGGGACGAGGTGCTGCAGGCGATGGCGACAGGGAATCCCGCGATACATCTGCACCAGCTGGGGGACCCGGACGAGTTGGGGGTCGACCCGATCAATCTCGACGACGATGAGGTGGAGGTCGTGATCAGGCGGCTGCGCGAGGAGCTGCTGAGGCCGGTCTGAGGGCGTTATTGTGGGGGTGAGTGGCAGAGGGGGGTATGCCGAAGGACGCCCTTCGACAAGCTCAGGGCGAACGTACTCTCGACATCCGTTCCAATTGTAGTAATGAAAAGGGGGGACGAGACTTGCGGCCGCGTCCCCACTGTTTGGTGGTCGGCTAGGCGGGGACTTTGGCTTCGACGTCGACGCCGAGGGCGTCGATACCGCGTCGGACTTGGCCGAGGACATCCGCGAGTCGCTCTTCGAGGTCGAAGAGGGTCTCGCGGGCGTAGCGGTCTGCCCCCTCACGACGCTCGGCGGAGACGCGCTCGGCCTCTTCGAGGAGGCGATACGCCTTGCGCTGCGCCTCCTGGATGATCTGCTGGGCCTCCTGCATGGCGTCCTGGTTGGTCGCCTCGGCCTTTTCGTTCGCGGCGCGAAGGACCTCGGTCTCACCGACCTTGCTGGCGTGTTCCTCGCGCGCGGCGGTCATGACCTGATCGGCCTCCTCGGCAGCCTCATCGCGGATGCGGCGAGCCTCAAGCTGGGTGTGGTTGAGGACGCTCTCCTTCTGCTTGAGGATTTCCTTCGCCTCGAGGATGTCCGCGGGGATGGTCTTGCTCAGCTGCTCGGTGACGGCAGCGAGGCGGTCGACATCGACCATGACTTTCTTCCGCATACCCGGGACGCGAGTCGCGGAACCTGAAATTTCTTCCAACTCTTCGATGACCCTGATGATATCTATGACTCTCCTCCTTGTCGCCCCGACGCTTACGAGGCCGAGACGAATTTTTCCTTCAACCTGGCTGCGACGTGAGGCGGCACGAGGCCGTCAACGTCGCCGCCGAGCTGTGCTACTTCTTTGATCCGGCTCGCGTACACGAACTGGTTTTCGAGGGCGCTCATCATGCAGACGACCTCGATATTGCGGTTGAGATGACGCCACATGTGGGTCATCTCGAACTCGGTCTCGAAATCGTAGCCCGCGCGAAGTCCGCGCACGATGAAGCCGGCGCCGAGATCGGATGCCAGATTGGACGCGAGTCCGTTGAATTTTCTGACTTCCACGTTGGGAACATCCTGGATCGACTGACTGAAGAGGCTTATACGCTCGTCGGTGGAGAAGAGGGAGCCCTGAGGCGGGGCGTCGTAGACCGCGACGACGAGGCGGTCGAACAGCATCGACGCCCGCCGCGCGATATCGACGTGACCGTTGTGCACAGGATCGAATCTTCCCGGATACACGGCGCTTGGCACCCCTATCCTCCGTATCGGAATATGGAGACGGAAGTATCTCCATACCGTCGTTTTTTCCAGCTACTCAGGTCGCCGTAGGTGTCAGTCATTTCGTACGTCTTGGCGTGTTCGGCGACGATGACCGCTCCTTCTTCCAGCGCTTCCCTTTCCAACAGACTTGTCATAATCATGTCCCATGGGTCGAACCGGTAGGGCGGGTCGGCCAGTACCAGATCGAACCGCGCTTTGATCGTCCGCAACACCCTTTCGACTCTGCCGCGAGTTATTCGACTTCTATCGGCGAATCCGAGGTCTTCGACGGCTCGCCTGATATATTGGCACCGGGTGGGGTCGGACTCCACGAACTCGGCCGATGCCGCTCCTCTGCTCAGCGCCTCTATTCCGAGAGCGCCGGTCCCTGCGTAGAGGTCGAGGACTCTCGCTCCGTTCACGGATTCGGGGCCGATGAGGGAGAAGATGGCTGAGCGCACCTTCTCGGATGTCGGCCGGAGCCCTACGCCATCGCGTGTGCGGAGCTTGCGTCCCCTCTTACTGCCCCCCGATATTCGAGTCTCCATATAGATTCTAGTAGCACGATGCTAGCATCAAGTGGGGCAAAGTCAAAGTAGTTTAACGACCATATTTTTAGAAATAGACTAAACTTTATCCGAAGAATGTGCCGCCGACGCGGAAGGACTATTCGCCGAAGGTGCGGCGGCGGTACGCGACGTAGAGGCCGGCGATTACACCGATGACCAGGAGAACCACGGCGATGATGGCGACTACGAAGCCCGGGTTAGTTCCTCCGTCATCGGTGCCAGCTGCGACTTCGACGCCGGGTGTGGGCGTGGCGGTAACGATAACCACGATGGGTGTAGCCGTCGACGTGGCGGTTGGAGGAACGGGAGTTGCCGTACTCGTAGGCGCCGGGGTAGACGTGTTTGTTGGGACCGCCGTTGGCGGGGGTGTCGGCGTGGCAGTTGGCGGGACGGGCGTCGGCGTGTGAGTTGGCACGGGTGTTGGGGTGCTCGTTGGAGGCGCCGGGGTAGGCGTAGGGGTGCGCGTGGGCGTCGGGGTAGCCGTGGGCGGCACAGGTGTGTTTGTCGGCGTCGGCGTAGCCGTAGGCGGCACGGGTGTGTGGGTCGGCGTGGGCGTCGGCGTGCAAACGGGTATGGGTTCCTGGGGTGGAATGACGAGCTTGAACTGTGTGGTGTTGTTCACCTCGTTCGATTCCTCCACCTGGGAAACCGCATCGACCGTAACAGTGTTATCGCCGGAGCGGATTCCGGTAATTTCGACAACCGCGGTAGCGCCGACGGCGAGACGTTCCACGGTCACGCCCGCGACGTTGTTAGCGTCTACGACGAATCGGCCGGAATCGGCGGTGCCGTGGTTGCGAACGACCACTCTGTAGATAATCGGCGCGGTTTCCGGGTCATCGGGACTTACCCGGCAGGTGGGCCGTTGTCCGAATTCGTACTGCACGTCATCCGCCACGAGGTCGGGCAGGGACACGGGAGTCGGAGTGGGCTCGGGGGTTGGCGTGTAAGTCGGGACCGGCGTCGGCGTGTCGGTCGGAACGGGAGTCGGCGTGTCAGTTGGTGGAACGGGTGTCGGGGTGGGTTCCTCCACGACGGGCGCGGCGATCACGCGAATGCGGTTGTTGTGGTTGTCGGCGAAATAGAGGTTGCCATCGACATCGAAGGCCATCCCCAGGGGACGGTTCAAAGATGCCGAGGTGGCGGGGCCGCCGTCACCCGCGAAGTCGATGATGCCGTCCCCGGCTACTGTGACTATGGTCCCGTCAGACTTGATTGCCCGGATGCGATGACCGAGGTCGTCGGAGATTAGCACGTTGCCGTCAGCGTCCACGGCGACCCTTCGGGGAACGACGAGACCGGCCTCAGTGGCGGGGCCGCCGTCTCCGGCGTATCCTCGGCTACCGTCCCCGGCGATGGTGGAGATAATCCCCGTTTCGATTTCAACGCGGCGAATTCTCCGGTTTCCCGTATCGGCTATGACGATATTCCCGTCGGAGTCGATGGCGACGCCTTCGGGCTTGTTCAGCTTGGCGCGAATGGCTTGACCTCCGTCGCCCGCGAACTCCGCTGAACCGTCTCCGGCGACAATGGAGATTTCGCCGGCGTCCAAGTCGACCATGCGAATACGGTGGTCCCCCGTCTCGGCTATGTAGAGGTTATCCGCCGAGTCGATGGCGAGGGCGGTGGGGCTTTTGAAGACGGCAACGGTGGAAGTGCTGTTTGAGGCGGGATCGATGATCGCGTGGAGGATTTCGCTCCTCACATTTAACCTGAGCACGCGGTCATTCTCCGTGTCCGCTATATAGAGGCGACCGTCGGAGTCGAACGCCAGGCCCTCGGGGGAATGAAGGCGGGTGTCGGTTCCGGGTCCGCCTACGCCGCGGTTTCCGGGGAGGCCGTTGCCGGCAACCGTGCTTATGAGCCCCGTGGAGAGGTCAACTCGCCGCACCCGGTGATTTTCCGTATCGGAGAAGTAGATATTGCCGTTGGGACCGAGGGCAACGTCGCTGGGGAAGTGAAGGGTTGCGTTTGTGGCCGGGGCGCGTTCGCCGGAGAAGCTTGCTTCGCCGTTCCCGGCTTTGGTGGTCAGTATCTTGGGTCTCCGCTCGCCCGCGCTCACGATGGCTCTGACCCGTTGATTGCCTGTGTCGGCGATATAAACCTCGCCCAATGAGTTGACGGCGACTGCGGAGGGAGAGTCAAGACTGGAGACAACAGCAGTTGTATCTTCACCGTCGTATCCGGCAGACCCGTCGGGCGCGCCCGCCTCGGTGGTAATCTGCGTATCTTCGATTACGTTGTTGAGGATAATTCTTCGAACGAGGTGGTTGCCTGTGTCGGTAACGTAGAGATTTCTTTGTTCCTGGTCGAGCGCGAGACTTAGCGGGTTTCGCAGGACGGCGTCTTGAGCCAGGCCGGAATTGGCGACGGTCACCGGATCGACGGGCGCATTTCTCTTTCCCGCGAGGGTAAAGATGACGCCTTCCCGGTCGATTTGGCGGATGACGTGGTTGCCGCTGTCGGCAATATAGACCTTGCCCAAGTCGTCCACGGCGACGTCTTTGGGCTGGTTGAGTTCGGCGTTTACCGCCCGCCCCTCGTCGCCGACGTAACCCGCAATGCCGTTACCGGCGACGGTGGTTACTATATCGTCGACCGCGTCGACTTTTCGGATTCGGTTGTTGAGTGTGTCCGCGATATAGACGTTCCCGTGCCGATCTACGGCCACTCCATGCGGCGCTTCAAAGGCTGCGTCCAGGGCGGAACCGCCGTCGCCCTCGAATCCCGGGCTTCCCAAACCCGCGACGGTGGTTATGATTCCGGTATCGAAGTCGACTTTTCGGATTCGGTTGTTGCCGGAGTCGGCAATGTAAAGGTTATCACCGTCGTCGAAGGCGAGTCCGAAGGGCGAGTTGAGCTCGGCGGCCGAAGCGTGGCCTCCGTCTCCGGAGAAGCCCTGATTGCCGGTCCCGGCAAAGGTGGTGATGACATTTCCTAGGACGTCGATCTTGCGAATTCGGTTAGCTGCGCCATCGGCGATATAGACGTCCCCGCGGCTATCGATAGCGAGGCCGTCCGGTGACGAGAGGGCTGCGAGAGTCGGTTTGCCGCCATCGCCAACTCCGCCGCCGGCGACTGTGGTAATGTCACCCGTCTGGGCGTGCGTCGGCATGGCAATGAGCAGGAACGCCGCTGCGACGGCCACAGCGACGAGACCGATTGTGGAGGTGCGAATTGCCATGCTGCCTGTGAGGTCTGAGAAGGTCCAGTTAGGTACGGTAGAGGTCATAATAAACGGTTCGATGGGTTTCTGCTAGATATTATACGATATTTTATATTGCAATTAGAAAGTTCCAAATCCGATAGCCGGATGCCCACTTGCGGAGGACAGGTTGTAGGCGTAGATTTAGGATCATGATTGGCTTTCTCGGCGGGACCGGGCCGGAGGGGAGAGGACTGGGCCTACGGCTGGCGTTGGCGGGGCATGACGTGATGATCGGGTCGCGGGACGCGGCTCGCGCGCAGGAGGCTGCTGAGCGAGTGGCGGCGCGGGGGCAGGGGGTGTCGGTGGGGGCAGGCCTGAATGAGGATGTGGCGGTTTGCGCGGGGACGGTGTTCGTCACGGTGCCCTATGAGGGCCAGCGTCCGTTGCTGGAATCGCTTGCCGAGGCCTTATGGGGAAAAATTGTGGTGACCACGGTCGTTCCGCTGCGGTTCGATGCCGGCGGGGCGACGTTCCTGCCCATAGAAGCGGGGTCGGCGGCCATGGAGGCGCGCGGGATTCTGCCGGAATCACGGGTCGTGGCGGCGTTTCAGACGATCAGCGCGCATGATTTGTTGAATCCCAAGAAGCGCATCGACTCCGACGTGGTGGTGTGCTCGGACGACGAGGGGGCGAAGGCGGCGGTTGCCGCTCTGGCCGAGGAGATTCCGGGCGTCAGGGCTGTGGATGGGGGCGGTCTGCGGAATGCCGTGTTCGTCGAGCACATTACGCCGCTGATTATGAACCTCAATCGGATTCATGGGGGGAGGGCGGCGATTCGGTTGACGGGGTTGGGGCGAAAGGAGTAAGGAATATGGATGAACGGAGATATGACCTGATCGTTCGCGCCGGGCGTGTGTACTGCGCCGATACGGGTCTGGACGGACCGGGCGCGGTGGCGGTGTCGGGGGACCGGATAGCGGCGACGGGGCCGGGCGTTGAGGGGACGGCTGCGAGAGTTCTGGATTTCCCCGACGGCGTACTGCTGCCGGGATTGGTCGATCTTCATGCTCATCCGGCGCCGTCGGACTGGAAGTATGGGATCGACCCGGACGTGGAGATACTTCCACGGGGCGCGACGACGATACTGTCTCAAGGGGACTGCGGGGCGGACGATTGGCCGTTCTACAGGGACAATATCATTCTCGCATCGAAGACGAGGGTCCGGCTGGCCATGAGTGTCGCGCGGGGCGGGGAACGAGTGCCGGGGACCGCGGCGTTCGGGAACGTGGACGACCTGGACGTTGAGGCGGGCGTGGCGGCGATCGAGGACGGCGGTGAGCTGATCTGGGGGTTGTCGGTGAACGCGAGCGTGAACTCCTGTGGGGATTCGGACCCCAGGGAGGTTGTTCGGCGCACATTGGAAATCGCCGGGAGGACAGGAAGGCCGATACTGTTCGGGAACCGCTGGGACCCATATGACTGGCCGATATCGGAGCAACTCGACCTTCTCCGAAGGGGAGACGTGCTGACGTACTGCTTCCATGCGGGGCCGAACGGCATCGTGGAGGACGGGAAGGTGATCGACGCGGCGTGGCGCGCGCGGGAGCGCGGGGTGCTGTTCGACGTGGGGCACGGCATGGCGTCGTTCGACTTTCCGACGGTGGAGGCGGCGATTGCGGACGAGTTCTTGCCGGATACGATTTCGACGGACCAGTACGCGCGGCACGTGGGATCGAATCCGCAGCACGATCTGCCTCGGACGATCTCGAAGCTGCTGGCGGCGGGGATGGATGAGAGCGACGCCTTCATTCGGGCGACGCTGCGGCCGGCGGGCGTGTTGGGGATGTCGGGAGAGATTGGAAGGTTGCGCGCGGGAGCGTGCGCGGACCTTGCGGTGCTCAAGTGGGAAGAGGGCGCGCTGCCATTGGCGGACGTCAATGGGGTGACCAGGCCCGGAGGGTGCTATGAGCCCGTGCTGACGGTGCGTGGGGGTGAGGTGATCTGACCCCAATAGGGGCCGAGGACCCACTCTATGAGTAAAGCGGAACGACTTCACCCTTCGACAGGCTCAGGGTGAACGTAATCTAGGTATCCGGCGCGGGAGAACCGGAGCTTACTCGTCGCTCACGCTGTCGACCGATACCCCGCCGAACTGGGACGTGGCGCCGCTGAGGCCCGACAGATCAAGGTCCTTGGCGCGGTGGCAAGCGACCCAGTGGTTGGGGCTGTCTTCGACGAACTCCGGCGTCTCTTCGCTGCAGATTTCGACTCTGAAGGCGCAGCGCGGGTGGAAGTAGCAGCCGGACGGCGGATTCGCCGGGCTGGCGACCTCGCCTTCGAGGATGAAGGTTTCCTTACGGATTTTCGGATCGGGAACCGGCACCGACTGGAGGAGTGCCGAGGTGTACGGGTGCTTGGGATTGTTGAAAAGCTCCTCGGTCTCGGCCAGCTCGACCATCTTGCCGACGTACATGACGGCAACGCGGTCGGAGATATGCCGGACGACGCTGAGGTCGTGCGCGACGAAGAGGTACGTGAGGCTGAGTTGCTCCTGAAGGTCTGAGAGCAGGTTGATGACCTGGGCCTGGACGGACACGTCAAGGGCCGAGACGGGCTCGTCTGCGACGACCAATCGCGGGTTGAGGGCCAGTGCCCTGGCGATTCCGATGCGCTGGCGCTCGCCGCCGCTGAAGGCGTGGGGGAAGCGGCGCATGTACTCCGGTCGCAGTCCGACGAGTCGCAGAAGCTCCGCCACGCGCTCGGAGCGAACCCTCATGCTCCGCTCACCGTGGACGAGCAGAGGCTCGCCGACGATGTCGAGCAGGGACATGCGGGGGTTCAGCGACGTGAACGGGTCCTGGAAGATCATCTGCATGTCTTTGCGAAGCTCGCGCAGGGGGCCTTTGCCGATCGCGCCGATGTCGAGGACCTGTCCGTCCTCGGTACGGTAGAGGATCTCGCCGCTGCTGGGGTCAATGGCGCGCATGATGCAGCGGGCGGTGGTCGTCTTGCCACAGCCGCTCTCGCCCACGAGGCCGAGCGTCTCACCCTGCTGGATAGTGAAGCTCACGTCGTCAACGGCCCGGACGTGGCCTATCACTCTCTTGAGGAACCCCCGGGTGATGGGGAAGTACTTGCGGAGATTTTGAACGTCGAGAAGATTACGTCGTTCAGCTATGTAACTGTCGGTCTGGTCGATGGTCTCCTCAGCCACTTGTACCTACCTCTTCCGGGGGATGATGAAGGAAACAGCTAACCATTTGGTTGGTTCCCTCTAGGGGTTGGAATACGGGGACGTTTCGATCGCAGACGCCTTCGATGTAGTTGGGGCATCGCGGGCGGAAGGTGCATCCGGAGGGCCTGTTGAAGGGGTGTGGGATGGTGCCTCGAATGGAGGGAAGCCGCTCCACGCTCCGGGTGTAGATGCTGGGAATCGACCTGAGCAGACCCTGGGTGTAGGGGTGCTGCGGGTTATAGAAGATGTCCTCGACGGGACCGGACTCGACGGCTCGGCCGAGGTACATGACGACGACGCGGTCGGCCATCTCCGCGATCACGCCCAAGTTGTGCGTGATGAGGATGACGGCCATTCCGTTTTCCTGCTGGAGCTGTCTGAGAAGCTCGAGGATCTGTGCCTGGGTGGTCACGTCGAGTGCGGTTGTGGGCTCGTCGGCGATGAGGAGTTGCGGCTCGGCGGAGAGGGCCATGGCGATCATGGCGCGCTGTCGGAGGCCGCCGCTGAGCTGGAAGGCGTACTCCTTGAGCCGCTGCTCGGCGTTCGGTATGCCGACCATCTGCAGGAGTTCGATGGAGCGGTCCTGAATGCCCTGTTCGGAAAGGTCGGTATGCAGCCTGATGGCCTCGCCGATCTGGTTCCCCACGGTGTGGAGGGGACTGAAGGAGGTCATCGGCTCCTGGAATATCAGCGCGATGCCCGCGCCGCGGATGGCGCGCATGAGCCTGCTGTTGGGATCGAGGGTTGTGATGTCGATCTCTCTGGAGTCTGGCAAACGCCAGAGGATTTCTCCCTCTTCGACGCGCCCCGGCTTGTCGATGATGTTCAGGACTGCGCGGCCGACCGTGCTCTTGCCGCAGCCGCTCTCGCCAACCACGCCAAGCGTTTCGCCCTGCTTGATTTCGAAGTCGACCCCGTCGACCGCCCGCACGACGCCTTCGTCGGTCGGGTAGTAAATCTTCAGATCATTGATCTGAATGATCGTATCTTCCGCAAATCTGCTGCCGTTTGTTGAGGTTGTCATATGCTCGCTCTGAATTACTTGCCGTATGGGTCCGCGGCGTCTCGCAGACCGTCACCCAAGAAGTTGAATGCCAAGATTACGACGATAACCGGAACGGCCACGAACATCAGCCATGGGTACAGGGCCACAACCGTGGGCTGCTGCGCCTGAATCAGCATGATGCCGTAGCTGACAGCGGGTGGCCGCAGACCCAGACCGAGGAAGCTCAGGCTCGTCTCTCCGATAATCATGCCCGGAATCGAAAGGCTTATGTTTGCAATGAGGTGGCTGTAGAAGCCGGGAAGCATGTGCCGGAACATGATCCGGCTTTCCGAGGCGCCTGCGATGCGAGCGGCCATGACGTAGTCCTCCTCGCGAAGTGCGAGGAACTTGCCCCGAACCGTGCGGGCCATGCCTGTCCATCCGAAGATCGAAAGGATGACCGTGATCGCGAGATAGACCTGGAGCACCGTCCAGTGCTGAGGAACGGCGGCGGAAAGCCCCATCCACAGAGGCAGTGTGGGAATGGCGCTCATGACCTCGATGACGCGCTGGATCAGAGTGTCGACCCAACCGCCGTAATAGCCTGAAATTCCGCCCATCACGACCCCGAAGACGAAGGAAATCGCCACCCCGAGGAGCCCGATGGAGAGGGATACGCGATTCGAGAGCAACAGCCTGGACCAGGAATCGCGGCCCACGTCGTCACTTCCCATAATGAAGAGCGACGGTCGTTCTTCGTAGACGGCCGGATCGCTAAAGCCGAAGAGATGGCGGTCGGTATCGATGAAGCCTAGGAACTTGTACCTGAAGCCCTGGGTGAAGAACCCTATGTCGAGCTTTTCATCGGGATCCTCTTCATACTTTCGCTGGAAGGTCTTCGGGTCGCGGTAGGGATTGAGTCCGTTGACGTGCGGGCGGAAAGAGCCTTCGTCGAAGAAGCGAATGGGCTGCGGCCTGAGGTAATGATATTGCTCCGATATTTTTGCGGGGTCGCCGGTGCCGAGGAACTCCGCAAGAGGAAACAGCAGGTAGAAGACGGCGAGAATGATGCCGGAGATGACCGCAGGCTTGTGCTTTCTGAACCTCCACCACATCAACTGCCACTGCGTGGCAACAGTGAACTCTTCTTCGTCGAGCTGCGCTTGCGACGCATTCGCGGCAACTTGTTCTGCCATTCGTCACCACCTTCAGTTTCGCTAGACGATGCCGCCTGCCGGCCCGTTCTTGCTACTGCGCCCTACGTTACCACATATACAATAGTACACGCCTCCCCGCCCGAAGCGGGGGCGAGCGCGTGTGCAACACTATACTATTGTTTCTAACGTGTCAAGCGGAGCAAACGCCCGCACGTCCGGGAGGCCATGATGCGCGTGGTCACCTTGCTCCCGTGACCCCCCGGTGGCAATAGGACGATATCTTCCGTTTCGCTTCGGGATTCAACACGGAGTGCGCATGCATGCGAGACGGGACCTACCTTCCCAAGCGCGGGTACTGCCGATTGCCCACGTTCCGGGCCGATACTTCGAGGACCTTGAGGAAGCCTTCGGCGTCGGCGTGGTCGTAGGAGCCGAGCGCCTCCATGGAGGAGTCGTCGGTGTAGAGGGAGTGCGGCATGGCCTCCGGCGTGTCCTCGGCGGTCTCGAAGGAGAGGTTCCCCTTGTATAGGCGGACGGTGACCGTGCCCGTGACGAGCCGGTTGATCGGCTCCAACGCCGCGAGCGCGGCGGACGTCCCAAGATCGAGCCAGTAGCCTTGATATATCTGGTTGGCTATGAAGGCCGACAGATGGTCGAAGAGTTGGCGAGCGCGGCGGTCGAGGACGAACTGGAGCAGCAGGTCGTAGGTCTGGCCGAGCAGCTCCATGCCGGGGGCCTCGTAGATGCCGCGCGACTTGATGCCGACGAAGCGGTTTTCCACGGTGTGGAGGCCGATTCCGACGCCGTGCGCGCCCGCGACGGCGTTCGCCGTCTCGAACAGCTCGGTCACGCTGCCCGTCTCGCCGTCGATTGACTTCGGCTCGCCCTCCTCCCAGCGAACCGTTACCGACTGCGGAGCGTCGGGCGCGTCCCATGCCCAGACGCCCATGCCCGGTTCGACGAAGAAGGGCGAGACCGTCACGTCCTCAAGGTCTCCCGCCTCGTGCGTCAGTCCGAGGAAATTCGCGTCGGTGGAGTACCGCGACTCCGCTGCGGGCTTGATCGGCAGGTCGTGCTTCTCGCAGTAGTCGAGCATCTGCTGGCGACCGGGGAACTCGGCTACGAATTCGGGGTCGCGCCAGGGGGCGTAGACATCCATATCGGGCCGGAGCATGTTGGTGGCTATCTGGAAGCGCACCTGGTCGTTGCCGCGTCCCGTCGCGCCGTGGAAGAGGACGGGGATGTCCCTCTTCTCGAACTCGTTGAGAAGCGTGCCAACCGTGACGGGCCGGGCGATGCCCGTGGTGTTCCAGTATCCGCCCTCGTAGCGGGCCTGCGCCTGCACCACCTTCAGGCCGGCATCGGCCAGGGCCTCGTGAGCAGGTACGATGAAGGCGTCGACCGCGCCGCAGCCTCGCATCCGGTCGGCAATCGCGCCGATGTTCTCCTCGTCCGGCTGGCCGAGATCGACCGTACCCGCCGTCACGTCGAACCCCTTGCTCATGAGCCAGTGGGTAGAGGTGCAGCTATCGAGTCCGCCCGACACGGCCCCTCCGATCAGGGTGATGTTCTTGTTCTGCAGCTCGCGCCAGTTCATGTCCGTTGCGATGTCCTTTCGGGGAAATGCCCTCAGAAGATTATACTGCGTTCGGGCTCGTGGTCGCGTCGAAGGGCGAATAAGAGGCGCGTAGCGGGCATGAGACGGTTTGAGAATGTGAGAGGGTTTGAGAACGGGGGCGATCCGAAATCGTGAGACGGTTTGAGAATGTGAGACGGTTTTGGGAACGGGGGCGCTCCGAAAACGTGAGACGGTTTGAGAATGTGAGAGGGTTTGAGAACAGGGGGCGCGCCGAAAAAAACGTGAGACGGTTTGAGAATGTGAGAGGGTTTGAGAACGGGGGCGCTCCGAAAAACGTGAGACGGTTTGAGAATGTGAGAGGCATTTAGACGCCTTCTGAGTCCTTTTGCTTTTTCCCGATTTCAATGTGTCACGCGGGGCTGTTGAGAATCTTGGGCAATGTTCCGTTTCTACTATGGCGCGAATGTTCCCTAAGGTCAAAATCGAAGGTTCAGGGATGGAGGCGGCATCTTCTTCCATGCTTTGGATTGAACAGGCGCTATGCGGCGCGTTCGCTGTCTTGAGCCGCTGATGTCATGATGGAAGGCGGCGGAGGCCAGGGCGCATCCTCGATTATCAGCCCACGACCGACCGCATGGAGTGCCCTCTCAACAGTGCTGATGTGGGAGCGATGGTCGGGATTACAGAGCTTCCGTACTGCTGTCTCGCTGACGCCCAGCCGCTCGGCCAGCGCTACCTTCGTCACGCCCTGGTCGCGCATTGCGACGTTGAGGGCCACCTTCGCGGCCGCGATGGGCTGGAGCGGGACGGGCTCCTGTCCTTCGCCGACGGGACTCGGCAACGGGATGTCCTCTCCAAGATAATAGTAAGCTCCCAAGGCCGCGACGAGGGCGTCGTCGGCCATTTCAAGGGCCTCTTCACGGGTGGAACCGCCGGTGTTTGCGCCTTTGACGTCGGGAAAGGACACCCAGTATCCTCCTCGCTCTTCCGCGTGCAGAACGCATGGATAGATATACCTCATGGTCTAAAAGTCCCTCCTGTCGATCTCAAGGTCCTTGAGCATGGATGCCAGCAGGCCGGGGCCGATCTCCGAGTGCTTCACGACGGTTCTTCGGTTGCCGAGATAGACGATCTCATGGCTTCCCCTGCCTCGACGAGAGTCGATAGTGAAGGATTGCCCGGTATTCCTAGCGTATCGCCTTACACGCCTAATGAACTCTCGCCCATTCATGGACTTAGTATCGAACCTTTAGGTTCGATTGTCAACCCCACCAAGCCTTGTGAAGTTGCGGTCGCTAGCCGTCTTGCGCCAGGGCAGTGCGGAGTCGCGCAACGGCGGCCTTGGTGTTGGCCATGGAGAACGGGGGGCCGCCGTCGGGATAGTCGATCTTGAGGACGACCATGATGGGGCCGTCGTCTTGGAGGACGGTGGGGAGGTCGGTCTTGAAGTGCTCGAGGTCGTCGAACGTATAGGCGCGGGGGTATCCCGCTCCCTTCGCAATGGTCTTGAAGTCGTAGACACCGGCGCCCGGTACAGGCTGTCCGCCCGTCGTCTGGTACGCCTCGTCGTCGAAGACGAAGTGGACGAGGTTGGCCGGGGCCTGCCCCGCGATGGTCACGAGCGTGCCGAGGTTCATGAGCAGGCTGCCGTCGCCGTCCATGCACCATATCTTCTTGTCCGGCCGGGACAGCGCGAGACCGAGCGCCATCGACGACGCCTTGCCCATTCCGCCCGCGATGGGGAGGTCATAGTCCGGGTTGTCCGTGATGTCCTTCCAATACCGGCTTGGGGTCATGGTGTTGACGACGATCGCGTCTCCGCGCGTCTCGCTCAGGAATTGCACGGCTTCGTGGCATGGGATCATCTGCGGGTCTCGCTGGGCGGGGATTAGGTGCGTGGGATTGTAGGGCGTCGGAGGCGGAGATTCAAGCGTAGCGTTCGGGCTCGCGGTAGGTCATACCGTCCGGCATGCGGTCGGTTAGTCCGAGCGCGACCATCGTTCTCTCGACTACGAAGTCCACGGTGTGTTGGATCGAGCCGTTGCCCAAATAGAACGGCGGGTGCGGAGGGAGAACGACGACGCCTCGTCTCGCCAAGCTCGCCATGTTCTCCAAGTGGGTATCGGTCAAGGGCGTCTCGCGGGGGACTATGACGAGCGGACGCTTTTCCTTCAGGGTGACGTCGGCGGCGCGACGAAGGAGATTGTCGGCGAATCCGCCCGATATGGCCGCGACGGTTGCCATGCTGCATGGTGTGACGACCATGCCCGCCGTGGGGAAGGTGCCGCTGGCGATTGGCGCGGTAAGGTCTCCGACGGGGCAGTAGGTGAAGGCGTCCCAGTCCGCCCAGCGTTCGAGCGCCTCGCCGAACGACTCCTCGGATTCCTGCCGCCAGACCATGCGCGCGGCGGCGGTGGCCGTGGCGATGACGGGCCGTTCGTCCGACAGGAGGCGGTCGATGATCGCGCGCGCGAGGACGGCGCCGCTTGCGCCGGAGATACCCACGACGACCGGATGTTTTGCTTCGGGTGAGTCCATGTACGTTTCAGGGTATCACGATGGGAATCGCCGGCGCGCGCTCCTGCCCGTCCGGTCGCGTGAGTCAGAGCACGAGCGCGTCCACGAGCGCGTCCACGAGCGTTCCCGCAAAGACGCTGAGGGAGACGAAGGCATTGGTCCGCATGAAGGCGACTCCCATGCGGGAAAGGTCGTCCG
Source organism: Dehalococcoidia bacterium (assembly GCA_963665745.1). Classification (GTDB taxonomy): domain Bacteria; phylum Chloroflexota; class Dehalococcoidia; order Lucifugimonadales; family VXLM01; genus VXLM01. The sequence continues at coordinate 926,965 of OY762443.1, forward strand.
GGGAGACCATGCGGTACTTGTAGGCGATCACTCCAGCGGCAACGACGCAGCCGACGTAGTAGGGGAAGGAGAGATCGAGCATGACGCCGACCGCCAGCAGGCAACAGACGGCCAGCACGTCAAGAGTTTGGGCTATGCGAAAGGACGCAGTGATGCCGAATCGCTGCGATACGGAGTGGAGTCGGTGGTCGGCGTAGAACTGCCTGTCCTGCGCGTGGTAGAGGATGTCGAATCCGGCAGCCCAGAGGGCGACGGACGTGGAGAGCACGACGGGCGCCCAGTAGAGGGATCCCAGCACGCCGATCCATGCGGCAGAGGGGGCGATTGCCAGCGCCCAGCCGAGGAAGAAGCTGGCCGCCCACGTGAACCGCTTGGTGTAGGGGTAGAAGATGAGATAGGCCGCGGCGATTGGGGCGAGGGTCAGCGCGAGTGGGTTGAGGAGCGCAGCCGCGATGAAGAAGACGATGGCGGCGATGAATGACAGGGCAACCATGTCGGAAAGGCGAAGCAGTCCGGCGGGAAGGTGGCGCATGGCGGTGCGGGGATTCTGAGCGTCGATGGAACGGTCGATGATGCGGTTGGCGGACATTCCGAGCGTCCGGGCGCTCACCATGGCCACGGTGATCCAGAGGAATTTTTCCAAAGTCGGCCAGCCGTTCGCGGCAAGGACCATCCCGGAGTAGGCGAACGGGAGGGCGAAGATGCTCTCCTGAAACCTCACGGCGTCCAGGAATCGCGGGATGCGCCTGAGGAGCCGGTCGGACGCGGCTATATCCCGAGCTTCGGCCACTTCTCGTCCACCAGCCGCTTGATTTCCTCGCTCATCACAATCTCGGGAGGCCATTCGCGGCTCAGGCCCTCCATCGGCCCTTTGGCCGTTGCGTCGATGCCGACCTTGCTCCCGTAACGCGGCGCGGAGGAGGCGTGGTCGAGGTCGTCTACCGGACCTTCCACGAAGAGGATGTCGCGTCGCGGGTCGACGTTGGCCCCGATGCGCCAGGCGACCTCCGACAGGTCGTGCACGTTGACGTGCTCGTCGAACACGACGATGGCCTTGACGAGCATCATCTGTCCGATGCCCCACAGGGCGTACATCACCTTGCGGGCGTGACCGGGGTACTCCTTCTTCATCGAGACGAGGACGTAGTTGGTGAAGATGCCCTCTGCCGGCATGTTGTAGTCGACGACCTCGGGGAGGGTGAGCTGCAGGGCCGGGAGCATGATGCGCTCGCTGGCCTTGCCCATGAAGTAGTCCTCGGTGGGCGGCCTTCCCACCATGGTGGTCGGATAGACGGGATCTTTGCGGTGAGTGATCGCCTCGACGTGGAACACGGAGTAGTCGTCTTCGAGCGAGTAGTAGCCGGTGTGGTCGCCGAACGGGCCTTCCGACCGGAACTCGCCCGGAACGACGTATCCTTCGAGAACGATCTCGGCCTGGGCGGGGACTTCGAGGTCGTTCGTCTTGCACTTCACCAAGTCGACGGGCTTTCCCCGGATGAACCCTGCGGCGACGAACTCGTCGATGTCGGGCGGCAGTGGCATCGAGCCGGACCATATCGACACCGGATCTCCGCCGAGGGCGACGGCAACGTCGAGGCGGTCGGCGTTCTGCGCGACGCCCTCGCGGGCGTGGCGGGCGCCGACCTTGTGGCTCTGCCAGTGCATCCCCGTGGTGCGTTTGTCGTATACCTGCATCCGGTAGGTGCCGACGTTCCGGTTCCCGGTCGTGGGGTCGCGGCTGATGACGAGTGGGAGGGTGATGAAACGTCCGGCGTCGAGCGGCCAACACTTGAGAATGGGGAACGCGTTGAGGTCAACGTCGTCGCCGGTTATGACGACCTCCTGACACGGGGCGTTCTTGACGATCTTGGGCCGGGAGCGGGCGACGCCGGCGAGGTCGCCGAGGGCTTTGAGCTTCGGAACGATGCCCTCCGGCGGCCCCTGGATCATGCCGAGCAGATTTCTGACGCGCTGTGTGATCTCGTCCACGTCGTCCACGCCCAGCGCCCATGCCATTCGCTGATCGGTGCCGTAGAGGTTGATCGCCAGGGGCATCTCGTAGCTCTCGACATTCTCGAAGAGCAGCGCGGGGCCGCCCGACTTGATGGTGCGGTCGGTGATCTCGGTGATCTCCAGATCGCGGCTGACGGGCTCCGTGATGCGACGGAGGTCGCCCTTGTCTTCGAGGAAGCCGATGAATTCTCGGAGGTCGCTAAACGCCATGGCTTTGTTCAGCTCGTTCGCAGGTGGGTCGAGGAGATGTCTCGCCGGAAACGATGCTCGGGTATCGACTCGAACATGTCACGGAACTCAATGGGCGCCGGCACGTCGGCGAGCGTGCGGAATATCCCGTTGTCCAGACGTCCGGCGACGAGGAACCGGCCTCTCGATTTCGCGATTGACGACAAAGCCTTCGTCATCCTCTGTGGGTCGTCTCCGTAGTACGCCGGGTCGATGAGCCTCTTCATAGTATCGTAGCCGATGATGAAGCATGACCCCGGCAGCACCTGCGCCTTCTCCGCGAACGTGGGGGCCTTGGTAAGGACAACGTCGTATATTCCCGCGAACTGCTCAAGCCTCTCGCGTATGACGGGGGCGCTCAGTGGCGGCTTGTCCACGTTTGCGATTGACATCTCCAACGTGACGGGCATCGAAAGAGTCTCGGATGCGACGGTCGCCAGTTCCCGGTGGCCGACGTGCAGGGGGTCGAACGAGCCGGACAGCAGCGCGCCGTTGCGCCCTCCGTTGGGAGTGATTGTACCATCCGCGCGGACAAGGACGGTGTCGATCGCGCCCGCGACGAGGAGGTCGATGGGGTCGCCGGATCCGCCGACGGCGATGCGCTCGTCATCAGCTAAGGGTATGGCAAAGTTTGGCGCGATGCCGGCGGCTTCCGCAAGCGCGCGAACGACCAGGAGGCCAGCTAGGGTATCCTCCCCCATTCTGTCGCGCAGACCCTTCGTGAGTTCAAGGCTGTAGGTAATGACGCTGTCCGCGGTGCATCGAGCGACGTGGACCCGATGAGGGCCGCGTTTCGGTCGGTCGGTTGCGATGGCGGCGGTACAGCCGATGCCGACGAGGGGAACGTCCGCTTCCGTCAGTTCGACGGCGCGGCGGTGTGCCTGCCGCGACATCGCCCCGGCAGTCTCTACCGATACGACCTGGTGAGGCCGTTCACCAAGGAAGTCCGTGAGCGCTCGTTCGGAATAGGGCACCAGCACTTCCAGAACCGTCCGTGAAGCGCCGGGAACCGTCAGCAGGCGGCTGATCGACTGTGCGCCGCCACCCGTCACCACGACCACCGCCTGCGCGGGGCTCGCGTGGATCTGGCGAATGAGATCTTGAATCTCGGCATCCACGGGGATATTTTGTCCTGTTCCGGTGTCGAAGGGCTAGAACAGATTGGTCAGTCGGGGGCGCAGGAGGGAATGCGTGACGGCAAGTATGACCGCTCCAATCAGTACGAACAAGGCTGCTGACGGTTCCCATCCGTGGACGACGAGGCCGAGGGCGGTGCCGGCGGCGGGAGCGTGCTCGGTATTCGTCAAGACCATGATCAAGGTGCTGAGGCCGACCGCCAGCACGGCCATGAAGTCGCGGGCGAAGGGTGATCCTTCGGCAAACTCGCCGAACCCCGGTATGAGATACAGAGCGGAAAACGCCGCTCCGACAATTACCGCGACGACGTGTCCTCCTACAACCCGCTGAGGGTGCGATGCTTCGCTGTGGGGCCGTACGAATACGATGAAGGCGCTGGATGCAATGGCGACGACGATCGCCGCCCGGAGCACCACGTCGACGACCAGGAGAATCAGGAGCAGGGCCAGTGTGGACAGCGCACACTGGAAGAGATAGTTCTTCCAGTGTCGCCGGAACTTTCTATCGATCAGCCGTCCTTCCAGTAGAAGGAAGCGCACAGACAACCGGCTGCTCAACTTACTCGCCATGAGACTCGGTATCTTCTCACTCTTCTAGGGATTCGGTGCATGATTGTAGACGATGAAGCGTTCATTTGACACGATTGCGAGGAAATTCCTAGAATCGCTGCGAGTACGTGGCCTCGACCGATGAACGGGGGACTCCACTGAGCAGTTCATGGACGACGATTGAGGAGAGTGTCCAACCACGGCGGGTGTCGAGGTTCGTTGCGCTAGCGAGGGCGTTCAATCCTCGCCGCAGCGAGTTGGGGACGATCCCACGGCCCCTGATTCCGGTCATCGCATTCCTGCTGCTGACGCTGGTCGGCTGGCTCGCGCTTCTCATGCCCTTCAGCCATCAGGGGGGTGGCTTCACTCCGGTCTTGGACGCGCTGTTCGCGGCCGGCTCGGCCACGACCACCACGGGGCTGACGACCCAGGACGTGTCCGCTTTCTGGGCGATGCCGGGGCAGATCACGCTCCTCATCCTGACGTTCATCGGTGGACTGGGGTTCATGGTGCTCGCGAGCCTGCTTCTTGTACACGCGGGACGGAGAATATCATCGATCCTTGAGGAGGATACGGGCGACACGCCATATCTCGGCAGCGGCAGGCGGCTCGGAGTCCGCATCGCGCTCGTTATTGTGGGAATACAGTTCGCCGGGTTCCTCGTGCTTCTGGTGAGGTTCTCTCTCATCGAGCCAGTGCCGGACGCGATCTGGAAGGCGTTGACCATGACGGTCCTTGCGTTCAACAACGCCGGATTCGTCGGCCTTCACGGTGCGGAAGGCGGCGGAGCGCTTCCGGCGGACTGGGCCGCGTTGGCGACTTCCGGCGCATTGGTCGTGCTGGGCGCGGTGGGCGCTATCGTCATATTGGACATCGGGCGGAAGAGGCGATGGACTACCCTCTCGCTCAATGCGAAGATCGTTCTGAGTATGACCGGCCTTATGGCCCTGCTCAGTACCGTTGCGATGTTCTCCCTGGAATTCGAGAACCCGGCCACTATCGGAGACCTGAGACTGGGTGACAAGGTGTCCGTGTCCGCGTTCGAGGGCATCGCGGGTCGAACGTCGGGGCTCACCACGATCAACTACGCCGAAGTCGAGGAGCACACCAGCCTGATGATGATGGGGCTCATGCTCGTTGGTGGCGCTTCGGCGTCGGCCGCCGGGGGAATCAAGGTCAACACGCTGACGGTGTTGATCGTGGCCATACTCACGGCGGCAATCGGGAGGAGGGGAGCCTATGCGTTCAGGCGGGAGATTTCGTTCATTCAAGTCAACCGCGCGATGACGATGTGCATATTGTTGGTCGGCGTAGCCGTGCTGGCCGTACTGCTGCTGACCATCGTGGAACGCGGGCAGGGGTTGGATTTCATCGACGTGATGTTCGAGACGGTCTCGGCGTTCAGCACCGCGGGGCTAAGCGCCGGAATGTCCGGCGAGCTGTCGGGCGGCGGCAAGCTGGTCATGACGATGGTCATGTTCGTCGGGCGGGTGTTGCCACTTTCGTTGGCGCTGTTCATGATCGGCAGCATGAGCCGGACGAGATATACCTACGCGACCGAGCGTGTAACCATCGGATAGCCCTGAGTCCGCTCAAAGAGCGGAATGATGAGATAGTTGCAATCGCGGCCAATCCGTTATAATTCACTCAAGCCGGCAGTCTTGTTCCCTGGATGTTCGACCAAGAGGCCGGACTCTACCGAGGGCCACGAGAACCATGAAACAACAAGTCGTCGTCATCGGTCTGGGCAGGTTCGGATCGAGTGTTGCCAACTCCCTCTACAACCTCGGCCATGACGTTCTCGCGATGGACGTGAACGAGGAGCGGGTACAGGGCATGATGGGGCACGTGACATTTCCCGTGACCGGCAACGCGGCCAACGAGAACGTCATGCGGGAGCTCGGAGTCCCGGATTACGAGGTCGGCGTGGTCGCGATCGGTTCCGACATCGTCGCCAGCGTCCTCACGACGGTCAACCTCAAGAACATGGGAGTGCCGTACGTGATTGCCCGCGCCCACGACGACCTGCACGGCAACACACTGGAGCGTATCGGGGCCGACAAGGTGATCCACGCCGAGTCGGAGATGGGCAACCGGCTGGCGCACAATATGTTCAACCCCAACGTGCAAGAGTATCTCGAACTGGCCCCGAATTTCGGGTTCAGCCGCATACGCGTACCCGAGGAATATGTCGATAAGACCATCGACGAGGTCGATCTTTCGGGACCGAGGGACAAGTACGGTCTGGCCGTTGTGGCGATCAAGCGCGGGAGGGATGTCACGCTCAATCCCGACACCAACGACCGCCTTCGGACGGGAGACGTGCTGATTCTGGCCGGCCGCGACGAACTGCTCGATCGCCTGCCCAATGCAGGGTCGAACGGGCAATCCTAGAGAACTGCCCCATCACGAATGATCGGGCGCGAGTTGTCCTTTGCTAAGACTGAAAAAGCCGGACGGCATTGCGATCAAGTCCGTGCTGGTCGCCGTTTCCGGCAACTCGGCTGACGAGGATGCCGTTCGATACGCGGCCCGGCTGACGGAACCTCGGCGCGGCAGCCTGTATATCGTCCACGTCATCGAAGTGGAGCGCAGCCTGCCCGTCGACTCGGAACTGCCCTTTCACACGACCCGCGGCGACGACTTGCTGGACAGGATGGAACGGACCGCAAAGCCGTTCAAGTGCGAGGTCCGCTCAGAACTGCTTCAGGCGCGCTTGGCCGGACACGCTATAGTCCACGAAGCGGCGGAGAGGGAAGTGGACGCGGTGGTTATCGGAATGCCGTACAAGACCAGGTACGGCCGATTCGTGCTGGGAGACGCCGTGCCGTATGTGCTCGAACACTCGCCCTGTCGAGTCATCCTGTGGCGGGATGAGATACCGGAAGAAACGAATCACGACTGGACGCGCCAAACCGTTCGAGTCTGAGCGAAACCGAACATGGTACTGACCGACAGGCCGATACTTGGGCCGAAGCACATCTTGATCGTGGGATCCGGCGAGCTCGGAGCGGCGGTCGCAAAGACGCTTGTCGACCAGGGCAACACGGTCCACGTACTGGACAGGACGCCCGACGCGTTCGACCGTCTACCAGGTGGGGCGGTCGAGGAGCAGCGCATCATCCCCGTAGTTGGGGACGGGACTTCTCACGACGATCTGGCGAGGGCGGGCATTCGAGAGGTGGACGTGTTCATGTCTGCCATGAGGAACGACAGCGACAACGTCCTGTCGGCACAGGTCGCAAAGCATGAGTTCAACGTGGACGTCGTGGTATGCCGCGTGGACGATCCGGACCTGCAAAGCATGTATGAAGAACTGGGCCTGATCACCATCGGGGCGACTTCGCTGCTGGTGGAGGTCGCCGTTCAAACGGCAACGGCTTGACGAGGGACTGAGCGGATGCACGTGATAGTAGTCGGAGCGGACAGACTGGGGCAGGCCGTAGCCCGATGGCTCGTGGCGGGCGGTCATGAAATCGCCATTATCGACTCCAGCCGGACCCGGTGTATCGCCGTCGACCAGGCGTTTGGGAGCGTCTCCGTCCTCGGAAGCTCGGTTGACCGTTCAATTCTCGCGCAGGCGGGCGCGAACCGCGCGGAGATGCTCATCGCGACCGACGAAGACGACGGCGCGAACCTCGTCACGTGCCAGACGGCCAAACATCGCTTCGGAGTGCCGACGACCATCTCCGTCGTCAACCGCTCGGACCACGTGGACCTCTTCAACGTGCTCGGCGTGGACGTCGTCGTGGACGTTCCCGACCTCATCCTGAACCAAATCCAGGAGGGGTTCACTTCCCACGGCATCACCCACCTGAAACCGCTGCCGGCCGACGGTACGGAGCGGTCGCTGGTGTCTATTCACGTTCCCGCCGCATACGGCTCGGAGGGTCTGCGCCTCGACGCGTTTCCCTTCCCCGACGGCACGCTCCCGTCTCTCGTAGTCACGCGCGAAGGCGTTCCCAGGCTGCCCAGCGGGGACTTCAAGCTGAGAGCAGGCGACGAAATCATAGCGGTCACCACCGCGCAGGGAGAGGACGAACTGCGCGACCTGCTCGCCTCCGGCCCTCTCGCGTGACCTCGCAATACCCCAACACCGTCATTCCCGCGTAGGGAGACCTTTGATTAACCGCAGAGGGCGCGGAGAGCGCAGAGGGGAATCCAAGTTTTGTGGGGTCGTCAGGGTTGGTTCCAGCTACAGGGCGAGTTCCGAAGGACGAGAATTTTAGATTCCTCACTTCGCTTCGCTGCGTTCGGAATACTTCATGAGGGTTGCCACCCTCACCACCTGGAATGAAAATGGGTATGCCCCGCTTGGTGACGAGTTCGGTTGTCAATGGTGCCGCGAGCCCGGTTCGGAATATGACACTGGCGACCTGAAGGCACCACCTATTGTCGCCCCAGACGGCTGGGAGCACGTGTAGCAATGTCAGTTTTGGAGAGGTTGCCCGCCAATCGGGAGTCTTGTTGGAGGGTTGAGCATGGAAGTTGTACACGAGCGGAGTTGTGGATTGGACGTCCATAAGCGGACTGTCGTGGCGTGTGTCATCACGCCGGAGGGTAAACGGACTCGCAGATTCAAGACGATGACCAAGGACGTGTTGAGCCTGGCGGATTGGCTGGGTGAGGTAGGTGTGACCCACGTGGCGATGGAGAGCACGGGGGTATACTGGCAGCCTTTGTACAATCTGCTGGAGGACGATTTCGAGGTGTGGGTGGTGAACGCTGCCCACATCAAGACGGTTCCGGGTCGTAAGACAGACATGAAGGACGCCGAGTGGATAGCCGACCTTCTGCGGCACGGACTGTTGCGACCGAGCTTTGTCCCTGACCGTCCTCAGCGGGAGTTGCGAGAGTTGACTCGCCATCGCCGACAGTTGATTAGACAGCGCGCGCAGGTGGTCAACCGCATTCAGAAGGTGTTGGAAGGGGGCAACATCAAGTTGAGTTCTGTGGCAACTGATGTCGTGGGTGCTTCGGGACGCGCAATGTTGAGGGCTATGATCGCTGGGGAAGACGATCCCGAGACGTTGGCGTCCATGGCCAAGGGTCGACTTCGTGAGAAGCGCTTGCTGTTGGTCGATGCACTGGAAGGGTCGATGGGTTCCCACCAGAGGATGATGTTGGACAGCTATCTGCGACATCTCGACTTTTTGGAGCGTGAGATCGAGCGGATGAGTGAGGAGGTGGAGGAACGGACGCGCCCTTTTGAGGAGGTGATCGAGAGGATCGACGAGATCCCGGGAATGGGACGTCGAGGTGCCGAGCAAGTGGTGGCGGAGATCGGTACGGACATGAATCGGTTCCCTACGTCGCAGCACTTGGCATCGTGGGCGGGGATGTGTCCCGGCAATAACGAGAGCGCGGGCAAACGGATCGGCGGTCGCACCAGGCGCGCCAATCCGTGGCTGAAGTCGACGCTGGTGGAGGCAGCTTGGGCCTCTGTGAAGACTCGCGACACGTACCTGTCGGCCCAATACCGCCGCATAGCGGCTCGCAGGGGCAAAAAGCGTGCGATCATCGCCGTGGCTCACTCGATCCTGGTCATCATCTACCACATGCTCAGAGACGGCACTCGACACAGGGACCTTGGTGGGCAATACTTCGAAGAGCGCAACCACCAGGCAATAGTGCGCTATACCGTCCGACGGCTCAATCGACTGGGATACGACGTGACTCTCGCAACTGCCTGACCGGTCTATTTTCGTAGCAATGACAGTGAGCGGGGTTGTGCAAAGCTCTCCGAAGGCGGGAATCCATCGGACTGGTCAGTGAGAATGCGGCGGCATCACAGAGAATTGGCATAAGGAGAACCTATGCCCAACCAAGCATCAGTCAACCTAAACTGGGAAGAGAACTGGAAGTTCACCGCGTCGGACGCCTACGGACACACGGTAACGGTCGACGCGCCCATGCGGGACGGGGACGACTTTGACGGCTTCAAGCCGACGCACCTGATGATGTCCGCGCTCGGCGCATGCACCGGAGTCGACGTCGTCAGCATCCTCAAGAAGAAGCGGCAGGACATCACCGGGGTCAGCATACGGGTGACCGGCACGCAGGAGGAAGAGTGGCCCAGGGAGTGGACGGCGTTCAACGTCCACTACACCGTCAGAGGCCGGGGCGTAGACTCGACGGCCGTACACCGGGCGATTGAGCTTTCAGAGGGCAAGTACTGCTCCGTCGGCGCGACGCTGAAAGGCACGGCGACGATCACCACCTCCTTCGAGATCGTCGAGGACGGCGGCTAGGTCAATCCTGAGACATTAACCGCTGCGGCAAGCGAACGTCTCCGCCTTGGTTTCGTGTTGACACGTTCAAGGCGTCGGAGTACCGTACCACCCGGCGCTCGACATCCCCCGCCGAATCCGCATCCGAGGAGACCTCCAATGACTGACACCAACGGCATGTCCGCATACGGCTGGACATCGGACGAGATCACGGAGCGGCTGGGCACTTCTACCATCGTGTTCGAGCGTGACCGGCTCCTGCAATCGAATGACATCGCCATGATCGCCGAGCGCGGCATCCGCCACGTCGAGGTGTGCGGCCTCGGCAACCCCGGCCACCTCGACGTCGCCGACTCGAAGTACACGTCGTGGCTCCGGGCGGAGTGCGAGAGCGCGGGAATATCCATCGTCTCGACACACTGCCCCGGCTACCTCTTCAACTCGGACGACGAGGACAATCGCAAGAAAGCCGTCGAGGAAGGTGTGGCAGCAGCGAAGAACTCGGAGGAGCTTGGAGCCGGGGTCATGGTATGCCACTTCCGGCCGGAGGAGCCGTCGGAGAAGAGCATCCACGAGATGCTCGATCAATTGGAGGGCACTTCAATCAAGCTGACTATCGAGAACGGTCAGGACCTCGCCGATTACACGGCATTCGTGGACAAGGTCGGCTCGGACCGGTTCGGGATGGTGGTGGATATCGGGCACACGCGGGACGACGACGAGATAAACCCCTTCATCAAGGCCGAGCGCGCCCGCGAGACGATGGCGCAGTGCGGACCCCGGCTGTTCCACCTTCACCTGCACGACTGGGTAGACCGCGATCACTTCTCACCGCTCGACGGCGACATCGCGTGGGCCGGCGTGTTCGACGCCTTCAAGGACATCGACTACCAGGGCTACTACATGTTCGAGGCGGCCTACCCGCCCCACCAGCGCGGCGAAGTCGCCCCGGAGTACGTACTCGACAAGGTGGCAGGCTTCCCTCAGGGGTTCGTGGAGAGATACGTCGGTTAGAGTGCTTCCGGGCACGGCTACAATAAACTTGGATCTCCTTAAGGATGGTGTCCAAAAAAGCTCCGCTCACCCTGAGCCTGTCGAAGGGTCGTTCATGGTTCGACAAGCTCACCACGAACGGTTCGATTGGCTTATTAGACACCCTCTTACTCAAAGCTGGTCTTCGCCCTAGTCTTCCATATACTAACCGCCACATCGATGATAATTGGGGGAGCTTCCGGTTGGTTTACATGCCTTGAGGACTCACCCAGTGGTCGATTATCAGTTTTCCGAGCCTAGGCTGACCGAGCTATATGATGCGTTCTGCGCGGGAAGGGAGGATTTTGACTTCTACCTTCCGCTGGTGATGTCGGCGGAGAGCGTGCTCGATGTCGGCTGTGGGACGGGTGAACTGCTTCGATTGGCCAGGAACGCTGGCCACACCGGACGGCTGTGCGGACTCGATCCTGCCGAGGCGATGCTTGAGCAGGCGCGGAAGCGGCCCGATATAGAGTGGGTTCACGGGGACCTCGCTTCAGTCGATTGGCACAGCGAATTCGACCTCGTCGTCATGACCGGTCATGCCTTCCAGGTATTCGTGGAAGACGATCAACTGCATGCGTCGCTGTCTGCCATACGATCCGCTCTCACGGAGGACGGTCGCTTCGTGTTCGAGACCCGCAATCCGTCGGCTCGCGGATGGGAAGCTTGGATTCCGGACAATGCAAAGGAGATTGCGCACGGCGGCAACGTGGTGCGTATGGCACACCAAGTGGAGACACCCGTTGCCGGGGATGTTGTTTCGTTCACCGCTACCTATACCAGTCCAAGCTGGGATGAGCCTCTTGTCAGTCGGAGTACATTGAGGTTCCTAGATGCGGACTCGCTGTCTACGTTCTTGTCCGGGGCAGGGCTGATAATCGAGGAACAGTTCGGGGACTGGGACAGGCGGCCACTGACGGATATGAGTCCCGAGATCATCACCGTCGCACGACGTGGCTGAACTGGGCATAGACGAATACTCACGCCGGTCACAGGACGGTACCTACATCCCCCTCGTTCGTGGTGTACACTCCCTGCCGCATCATTACCCATTTTCAGGTGAGCGACCATGAACGTTGGAATCATTGGCGGAGGCGTGTTCGGACTCGCGGCGGCAATCGAGCTGCGCGGGCGCGGGCATGGCGTGACGGTATTCGATCAGGGGAAGGTGCCCTACGAGAATGCGACCTCGACCGACGTGGCCAAGGGCATCCGCCGCACGTGGTACGGAGACGGCGGCCCCTACGTGGAGTTGGTGGAACGCGCCGCCGTGCAGTGGCGGGCGTGGGAGCGACGTACGGGAGAGTCCCTGTACCACCGGACGGGCGGCATGAAGATCATGCGCGGCTTCGAGCCGGGCAACGTCATGTACGAGAACTGGCGCTACCTCCAGAGCCGGGGGTCGGACCTGACCATTATGACGGCCAAAGAGGGCCGCGAGCGCTTCCCGCAGTTCGTCATCGACGACGATGAGGTGTGCGTACTCGACGATTGGGCGGGGTACATCGAGAGCGAGCGCGCCGTGGCGATGATGGCCGGCATCGCCCGCGAGGACGGCGTGGTCGTGCGCGAGGAATCGCCCGTAACGGCCATCGACGAATCGACGAACGCCTCCATCGTTCACGTGGACGGCGCCGGCGCGTCCGAGTTCGACCGGGTCGTCGTCGCGGGCGGCGTGTGGAGCGGACGCCTCGTGCCGGAGGTCGGAAAGAATCTCCTCGTCACCCTCCGCGAGATGATCATGATCAAGGTCGACAACCCTGAAGACTTTGCGCGCGGTCGATTCCCCGTGTGGTCGGACGACCCCGACGTAACAGGATGGTACGGCTTCCCCCTTCTCCGCGAGGGTTATGTGAAGGTCGCCATCGAGGGGATCGGCGAGATCGTCGACCCCGACATCGACCGCGCGGGATCGCAAGAGTTCCGGGACGAAGCCATGGAATACCTGCGTTGGCGCATACCCGACATCGGACGAGGCCGAGTAGCCGACGTTCGCGCCTGCCTCTACTGCGCCACGCCCGACGACCACTTCATCATCGATCACGCCCCCGGCTCGGAACGCGTCATCGTAGCCACAGGCGGAAGCGGTCACGGTTTCAAGTTCGGCGGATCGCTCGGTCCCGTCATAGCCGACGCCGTCGAGGACGCCCCCAACCCCCTCGGCGACTGGTTTCGCATCGCCGACCGCTTCGAGGGTCTGGCAGACCAGACGCGCTCGGTGACGGAGTCACGTGGCTATGCCCTGTCCCAGGCGGAGGGGTAGGTGGCATCGGAAACCTTATGCGGATGTGTTTTGGCCAGAAGTTCTAGGCCCTGCGTCCTGGCGCGTTCGAAGACACGCGAAAGCTCTTCCCGCGAGTAGTCCGTGAATTCGCCGCGCTCAATCTCTCGGAAAGCCTCGCGAATCTCCGCGTCAAACCGCTGCGTCCGCTCCGGCGAGTCCCCGCCTTCCAACGCGTCGAGAGCGTCGAGCACAAGCTCGTTTGCCGAACCGTACCGCCCCTTGTTGAGCGTCCGTTCAATCCGTCGCTGCACTTCCGGCGATAGCGAAATGTCCATATCCACAGTCTAACACGCTCGAACGAGCTTGGAATTCTTTGCTGGGCAGTTTGAGAGATAGGCTGGTCTCTTGGTGAAGAATCAGGTTACTTAGCTGCCGACCTGCCCCCAACTCCCGAAACCGCGGCGCCCAACCCCACTGCTGCCTCCCGACCAGGTAGTCCCTAACCTGCTCCGGCACACCCGCGAGGAACTCCGCGCTCGGCTCCTGGCCGGTGGCTGTCATAACCTCTACATCCATGCTTGCACACTATCACCGGAGGGGTGGACGGTCAACGTCCTATCCGTCCAACGCGATTTATTGGCGGTTTACGGATGCTATCGCATGTGATATCATTTCCGAGCAGAACGTTAAGGAAATCGTAGGTTCCGGGTGCCAAACACTAAGCTCCTTGCAAGACTCAAGAACAGTCAACGGAACGTCTCATATCGGGAACTGCGCAGTCTGTTGGAGAGTTACGGTTTCGTTTTGTCGAGGTCGAGGGGAAGCCATCGTGTCTTTGGGTATCCGGGGTCTCCCATAAAGCTCACTGTCGTGGAAAGTGACGAAGTGCGTCCGGTATACGTGCGTACCGCCATACGGAAGATCGAAGAAGCAGTGTCGTTGAGATGAGGCGCGACTGCGTGTCGTTCGCTGAAAGGGGGAGGCAGTGTCTAGCAGGTCTTTGGAATACTATCTCGGACTAGACTACCCGGTGGAGTTGACGCATGAATCGGATGACGGGGGTTATTGGGCCGTCGAGATCATTGATCTTCCCGGCTGCGTTTCCCACGGTGACACTCCCGAAGAGGCCATTGAAAACTTGAACGAGGCCAAGCGGCTCTGGATCGAAGATCATCTGGCAAACGGCTACGACGTGCCTGAACCATCCGACGCCAGAGGGTTCAGCGGGCGCGTTCTGCTCCGACTGCCCAAATCGGTTCACTACCGCCTCTCGCGGGACGCCGCTAGAGAAGGAGTCAGCCTGAATTCTCACCTTGTCAAGCTGCTTGTCGAAGCCTCCGTAGCTAGGGTTGCGCTCGACGCGCTGAGCGAGTCCATTGAGGAGCATCGGACGCGGATCGTCGCGCTCGAAAACCGATTGGGAGAGCGCGAACCGATTACGGCCGGTGCGGACTGAACCATGGACGATTTATTCTACGCCTTCCACGTCTATCCCACGATCTGCCGGAACACCCGCAGGTAGTTCAAGCCGAGGAGCTTCCGTAGCTCGTCCTCGTTGAAGCCGCGTCGGGCGAGCGCCATCGTGAGCAGCGGCCAGTCGGCGAAGGTCTGGTAATCGACGTTGTGGTACTCGTCGTGGACGCGGTGCTCCCGGCGAAAGCCGCTCCAGTCGAAGGCTCCGTGCGGAAGGTCGGGCATGTCGTCGGGGTATTCGACGAGGGACCCCGTCTGGCCGCCCGGTCCGCACTTGTCGTTGCCGATGCCGACGTGGTCGAGGCCCATCACGTTCACGAGATGGACGACGTGGTCCACGAAGTGGTCGAGGGTCGCGGCGGTCGACTCGTCCTGCACGAACCCGGGAACGATGGTCACGCCGAAGAAGCCTTCCTGGTCGGCGATGGCCTTGGCAAGCTCGTCGCTCTTGGCGCGGTCGTGGTAGGTGACCGCCTTCGCGTTCGAGTGGCTGACTATCACGGGCGCGGTGGAGAGCTCGATGGCGTCCCACCCGACGGCCTCGCTGCAATGGCTCACGTCGACGATCATGTTCAGTTCGTTGAGGCGCTCGACGACGGTGCGTCCGAAGTAGGTGATGCCGCTGGCGTTGTGCTCCGTGCAGCCGTCCCCCACGAGGTTGCGAAGGTTGTAGGTGAGCTGCACCTGCCGCAGTCCGAGGTTGTAGAAGAGGTCGATTCGGTCAATGTCTGTGCCGAACGGGATGGTGTCCTGGAAGTCGATGATGACCCCGTGCTTGCCCTCACGGTAGACCCGCTCGATGTCGTCAGCCGTCAGGATGAGGGCGACCTCTCCGCCGAGCACGTCGATCATCGAGCGCGCCTCGGCGATGCGTTTGACGGCCGCCTCGAATGCGACCTCGATGCGGTTCCCCGCGATGTAGGTGCCCGCCCCTATCGTCACGCCGGACGTCTTCCACAGGCCGACGTAGTCCTTGACGGCATCCGGGTTGGTCTGCACCTCGCGGGCGGCCATTCGTGCCAAGCGGTTGCCGGCTATTCCACGGTCAACGCCCCGCTCGTGCATCTCGGTGAGGGCGGCGCGCATGTTGTCGTTGAAGAGAAAGCCCGACGTGGCGGGCGGCTGCTGCGCGTCGATGACGAGTGCTTCGTAATGAAGCTCGCGGGCCTCGGCGGGCGTGAGCGAAGGCGGACGGATGGGGTCTCGGACGGATGGCATGGGAGGCTCCTTCGGAAACGTGTTGCGTGATGATACCAAACCCGGCGGTTCCTATGGACGAGCATTGCCCTTCACCCGCCCATCTGGGCTGTGCGGCGCACAATCCACTCCAGATAGCTCTTGCGCGTAATGCCGCGGCGCCGGGCTTCAGATGTAATGACGTCGGCTACTTCAGCGTCCAGTGTTAGATTGAGGCGGACGCCCCGACGATTGGGCGAGGTGCGAACTAGGAGAATGGAGGTCAAAGCGCAGCCGGGCGGGACCTCCACGTCTTCCAGCGTGCTGGGAGGTGTGAGTGACAAACCATCCCTCGATGCCTCAACGGCATAGTCTTGGAGGGCTTCTTCCGCGTTGCGAATAGCCTCATCCAAGGTATTCCCCATTGCCACGATGCCAGGGAGATCGGGGAATACGACGCCGTAATCCCCGCCCCCGCTTTCGATAAGCGCCGGATATCTCATCTTTCCACCTCCCAACCTGCTTTCTTGGCGATGGAACGCGCCACTCCAGGCTTAACCGCTCGGTGTCGCGGCAGCGTGATAATACCCGGGATATGCGGGTGCGCGAAGATGTCGTGGCCGGATCCGTAGCGGCGCAAATACCAACCGTCCCGCTCCAACCTTTGACGAATCCGATGTGTCCGCGTCTCCACTGCGTGCCTAATCATAACACGTTAGAGTGTCGATATCAGGCACGTTTACTCGGCAATGGCGCGGTCGATCGTCCCACGTCACCGGGTGATGACAGGGTGTCGCCTCGGCGGGATGCCGCACGCGCCATTCGCGTATAATCGGCGAAAACTCCGAAAGGGGCTTGAGCGATGAAGACGTACAGGGTGGCGATTCTCGGCTGCAGGGGCAGAGGGACGGCGGCGGCGCGGGCCTATCACGCCCATCCACGGACGGAGGTGGTCGGCCTGTGCGACCTCGTCCAGGAGCTTGTGAACACTCTCGGAGACGAGTTGGGCGTCGCGGCAAGGTACGACGACCTCGACGCCATGATTGCGGAGACGAAGCCGGACATCGTCGCGATACCGACGGGCACGGAGTTCCACTATCCCCTTTCGATGCGGGTGCTGGAGCACGGAGTCCACGTCGAGGTCGAGAAGCCGATCTGCGTCGAACTGCATCAGGCGGACGAAGTGCTGGCGAAGGCCTCAGAGAAGGGCGCTCGTGTGGCGGTGCATCACCAGTCCCGTACGGGCGGGATGATGCGCGCGGTGCATCGCGCCGTCGAGGACGGGCGCATCGGCAAGGTGCGGCACCTGAACGCCGGCGGAAAGGGGTATTACGGCGGATACGGGATGATGAACATCGCAACGCACTCGCTGAACTCTATGATGAAACTGACCGGCCACTGCCGACGGGTATATGCGACGGCGAGCACGGACGGGCGTCCCATCGGCCCCGAGGACGTGGTGCCCTCTCCCAGCGGGATGGGGACGATTGCCGGCGAGGCGATCAGCGCGCACCTGGAGTTCGACGCCGGCCTCACGGCAAACATCCTGTTTCAGCGAATGCCGGTCGTAGATAAGAGAGGCCACGTGCTGGAAATTCTCGGCACGGAGGGTCGAGTGATCTTCAACACTACACGGGGCGCGTGGCTGTTGGAGGATGCCCATTCGCTGCCGGACGAAGAGTGCAACGAGTGGCGGCAGCTCGAGGCCGAGACGCCGGAGAGCTACGAGCCTAGCGTCAAGGCGGCGCTGGACGACTACTGGTTCGTGGAAGAGTTCGTAGACGCTCTCGACGAGGGACGCGAGCACGAGTCGAGCGGCGTCGAGGCGACGCACGTGCTGGAGATCATCATGGGCGTTTTCGAGTCTGCGGCGTACGGACGACCGGTCGAACTCCCACAGGCGGAACGAGACCATCCGCTGCTTCGGTGGCGCAGGGAAAACGGGTTGAGCGACCCGGAGCCTATGCCGCGTCCGTACTACGACTGGCTGGAGGCTGAAGACGAGCGGCTGGGACGAGGAACTCGGACCTAGCTTGCGATATCGCCTCCGTTGGCGGGCGCGTCCACCCCTTGCAGGACGCGGTCCGACCAGTCTCCGACGCGCCCGTCGAACGTCCTGCGGGCGCGGTACTCGGCCTCCGCGATGCTGGCCCAGACTTGAAGCGCGTCCCATCCATCCATGATCTTGAAGAGGGCGGACATGGCCTCCGGGCCCACGAACTGGGGCCACGAAATGTCTTCCCACCACAGCACGGGAGAGACGGCCCGGGGTGAGTCCAGGACACCGAGGTCCATCGGTATCTGAAAGGCGTCTCCAACAAGCTTTGGGGAACCATTCACGTACGACGGCCAAGCCTCACGTGGCAGGATGTCGCGGGCGAGCTTGGTGTGGTTGGGGTTGTCGATGGAGACGTAGACGACCTGGTTCGGGCTGTGGATAAGCATGGCATTCGAGATGCCGGTCCAGTCGTAGCCGTTCGGGTATTCTTCCAGCAACTCGTCTCGGAGCGAGTCCAGGTCGAGTTCGTCGTCCGGCTCGTCGGTGAAGAGTGTATCGACGTCAAAGGCGCCGGAAATGTCGTCGACGAAAGTCCCGCGCGCCCAGTCGCCGAACTCGCGCAGGGCATCGACGGCGCGATTCCCTACGTCGGGTTCGAGCTTGAACGTGTGCTGATAGCCCACCTCTGGGAGTCCTCCGCAGAATGGTCGCACGCTATCGTACCCCAAAGTGTAAGGCTTGGCTATACCCCCTCCACAATATGTAGTGCCCTACACTGTCATTCCCAGCACCCGGCCCCGTTCACAATTCCTCTCATCAACTCCGAACGGTCGCCCAGCACCCAATATGGTTGGATAGTCACCGATTCGATGGTACAGTTACCAACAAGCGACGAAGGGAGCGCTCGCTCCCATTTGGGGTGGATTCTCATGGCGTTCAACATACCGAAGAAGCCGTCGCTGAACGGCATCGAGTCGAAGTGGCTGGCGGAGTGGGACGGCTCCGGCGTATACGACTTCGACAACTCGAAGAGCAGAGACGAGATCTTCAGCATCGACACGCCGCCGCCGACGGTGAGCGGTTCGCTGCACGTCGGGCACGTATTCTCATACACGCACACCGATACGATTGCGCGATACCAGCGGATGCGGGGCAGGGAGGTCTTCTACCCCATGGGGTGGGACGACAACGGCCTGCCAACCGAGCGCAGGGTGCAGAACTACTACGGCGTGCGCTGTGACCCGACGACCCCCTACGACCCCGGCTTCGAGCCGCCCGCCAAGCCGCCCAAGTCGGCCATCGCCATATCGCGCGGGAACTTCATCGAGCTGTGCCACCGCCTCACGCAGGAGGACGAGAAAGCGTTCGAGGACCTCTGGCGCAACCTCGGCCTGTCCGTCGACTGGTCGCTCACCTACGCGACCATCGACGAGACGGTGCAGAGGATCTCCCAGCGGTTCTTCCTCAACAATCTCGCTCGCGGCGAGGCATACCAGCGAGAGGCCCCCACCCTGTGGGACTGGACGTTCCAAACCGCCGTGGCTCAGGCCGAAATCGAGGACCGCGACGAGGACGCGGCATACCACAGGCTCCACTTCCGCCACGAGGGAGGCGTCGTCCCGATCGAGACGACGCGGCCTGAGTTGCTTCCCGCCTGCGTCGCCGTGGTCGCGCACCCGGACGACGAGCGATATCAGGAGTTCTTTGGCAAGAGCCTGACCACTCCCCTGTTCGGGGTGGAAGTGCCCGTCGTGGCCCACGAGGCCGCCGACCCCGAAAAGGGTTCAGGCGCGGCCATGGTCTGCACCTTCGGCGACACGGCGGACGTGGTCTGGTGGAGGGAGTTGCAGCTTGCGACCCGGAGCATCGTGAACCGCGACGGACGGTTTGCGCCTGTGGAGTGGGGCACAGAGGGATGGGAGTCGTGCGACCCGGCTGAGGCCCAGAAGCACTACGACGAGTTGGCGGGCCTTCGGGTGTATCAGGCCAAGAGGCGAATGGCCGAGCTCCTGGAGGAGACCGGCGAGCTTCACGCCGAGCCGAAGCCGATCACTCACGCGGTGCGCTTCTACGAGAAGGGCGACCGCCCGTTGGAGATCGTCACCAGCAGGCAGTGGTACCTGAAGAACGGCGGCCTCGACATGGACCTGCGAGAACAGCTCTTGGAGCGCGGTCGCGAGCTGGAGTGGCACCCGAGCACAATGCGGGTGCGGTACGAGAATTGGGTGAACGGCCTGAACTCCGACTGGCTGCTCAGCCGCCAGCGGTTCTTCGGCGTACCGATCCCGCTGTGGTACCCGCTGAAGGCCGACGGCACCATAGACTACGACAACCCCATCACCCCCCCTGACAAGCAGCTTCCCATCGACCCGTACCGGGACGTGCCGGACGGGTACGCCGCAGAGCAGCGCGACAGGCCCGGAGGTTTCACGGGAGACCCCGACGTGATGGACACGTGGGGAACTTCGTCGCTCTCACCCCAGGTGGTCGGACGTTTCGGAGAGAAGGACGACTTCATGCCGCAGGTGTTCCCGATGGACCTGCGGCCCCAGGCGCATGAGATCATCCGCACGTGGCTGTTCTACACGGTCGTGCGCGCGCACCTGCAACACGACAGCCTGCCTTGGAAGAACGCGGCGATCTCCGGCTGGGTGCTCGACCCCGACCGCAAGAAGATGTCGAAGTCGAAGGGCAACGTCGTCACGCCGATGCACCTGATCGAGCGGTACGGCGCCGACGCCGTGCGGTACTGGGCGTGCAGCGGACGCCTGGGAAGGGACACGGCCTTTGACGAGAACCAGATGAAGGTCGGTCGCCGACTCGCCATCAAGCTCCTGAACGCGAGCAAGTTCGCCCTGTTGAACGCCGAGGGCGCGAGCGAGGACGCCAAGATCACCGAGCCGCTCGACGCCGCCATGCTCGCCCGGCTCGCCGAACTTGTGGACGACGTGACCGAGTCATTCAACAGGTTCGACTATGCCCGGGCGCTCGAAGTCACCGAGTCGTTCTTCTGGTTCTTCACCGACAACTACATCGAACTCGTGAAGGGCCGCACCTACGGCAGTCGCGGCGACTCCGCGCGCGACTCCGGGCGGGCGGCGCTTTGCCTCGCCATCGAAACCCTCCTCAAGCTCTTCGCGCCCCACGTCCCCTTCGTAACCGAGGAGATCTGGTCGTGGTGGAAGGAAGGCAGCGTTCACCGCGCCGCATGGCCCAGCGCCGACGCCATCCGCGCAAAGGCCGGGATTCCCAAAACTATTGCCGCTGAAGTTACATTAACGTCAGGTGAATCAACCATTCAGGCAACAGCCACCGTCAAGTCATATGAAGTTGCCAGTGAGGTCTTGGGGGAGATACGCAAGTTCAAGAGCGACTCAAATCTCTCTTTAGGTGCTTCAGTCCAGAAGGTGGTCGTGCGGGACACAACTGAGCGTTTGGAGTTGTTGCAGGGGTCCTTGTCCGATGTGCAGGAAGCGGGCCGGGTCGAGGAACTAGAGCTAATCGAAGATAAAGCGTTTTCGGTCTCGGTGACACCTGATGGGGCTGCCTAGCAGACTCTTGAACTAACACCGTCGCTTGCGGTAGGGTCGAGACCGCCCTCCGTGGCGGTCTCTGTCTTCATTCAGGAACCCCACTCTCACGGAACGAACTTGAAGCTGGTACAATAGCCCTTGACCCGAAGCGGCGGAGGTTGATGATGCTGGCAGATAATCAATTCTACGTTCGGCAGGTATGGATCGGGTTGTTGGATGCCGAGAGGCTGAGCCGATACTACGGTCGCCTTGCGGTGCGTCTGCAGCGCTGGCATTTCGGCTTGACGGTGTTCATTGCGCTGTGTTCCACGGGGGCCGCCGCAACGCTCATTGCCAGTCTGCCGGGGCTGATCCCCACGCTTCTGTCACTCACGGTGGCCGCGGGAGCCATCTGGTCGTCCTACGCCAACTATTCGAAGAAGGCCGCCGTCGCTTCGGTCATTCGCAGCCAGTGCGATGATCTCATCATCGACTGGAAGCAACTGTGGTCCGATCTAAACACCGACCGCCAGGACATTCCCAAGCAAGTTGAGGCCCTCCAGCGCAAATTGAATGAAATTACCAAGCCCGCCCTTGAGCACGGTCTTACCGACAATGCCTTGAACGAACGATGCACCCAGGAGGCGTATGAGTCCGTACGAGCGGAATTCGCCGCCTGACAAGGATGAGGACGCCGAGGACGTTCAGGAAAGCGCCGGCTACCCGCCCAGGCCACCCATCCCCATACCACCACCGCCCCAACCACCGCCGCCTGTACCGAAGCCGTCAAGAAGACCGCGACGTCCTTGACCACGCGGCTACCGCCCCTACGCAAACCCCCGCAGCTTGGCGGCGTGGTGGATGCGGTTAAGGGCGATTCTCACCAACACTCCACGGGAGGCTGAATATGGAAGTCTGGGACGCACTCAGGACACGGTTGACGGTGCGGCAGTTCAAGCCTGATCCGGTGCCGGACGAGATCGTCACCAAGCTGCTGCAGGTCGGGCTGTGGTCGCCAAGTTCTCGCAACCGGCAGCCGTGGCACTTCATCGTGATCCGGGACCGGGAGACACTGCGGAAGATCGGCGGCATCACGACCTACGGCCCGTTCCTCGCCGACGCGCCGATGGCAATCGCAATCGGCATGGACAAGCGGACGGCCGACAGGCCCGATCTCGACAGCGGACGCGCGCTCCAGCAGATGGAGGTGCTGGCATGGTCGGAGGGCATGGGTACGTGCTTCGTGGCGTTCCACGAGCCTGACCAGAACAGGGCCGCTAAGGACATCATCGGAATGCCCGACCACGTCGAACTGATAACGATCATGCCGTTCGGCTACCGGCACGACCACGTCAAGGGTATCCGTCGCCGGCGAAAGGACCTGTCAGAAGTCGCCCACTCCGAACGGTTCGGAACCCCCTACGTCGGTTAGGAGCATCCGCCCGTGGTCACCCCACAAAACTTGGATTCCCCTCTGCGGTGAATCCCCGCCCGCTCAACCGGTACGCGCCACGATCGCGTCCCCGACTCCCACACCCAGCGAACGCGCCGCGCTGCCAAGGTTCTCCGCAATTTCGAGATACCCATGACTCCCGATGAGCGCCAGAAGTCCGTCGGCGTCTGCGAACGTTGCGCTCAGTCCGTGAATCTTCGTGTCAGTAACTTCCACGACGACATCGCTCTGTGGGAGTCGATCGGCAGGAATGTTGGTGACCACGTTCCCGAAGCGGTCGACGTGGACGACTCTGCCGACCACCGCGTCATTGCTTAGCTCAAGGCTAAAGAGGTTGAGCATCGTTAGCCCACGCAACGGCTCACCGAGGCATCCCAGCTCCAAACCCGACGCGAGATGGGCTGCCGCAGGCGTGAAGATGTCCCTCCCGTGAAACGTGTCGCTCACCGGTTCGAGCATGTACGCGGGATTCGATATCTCGTACGCCTCGCAGCCATCCGGCACGGGCACCGTGACCACCGAACCGAACTCCGCCGACTCGAACCGGACTTGGCCTGTCGTGAGGCGGTCATTGAGTACATACGACAGCAGACCGTTTTCCGGCGCGCAGAACGACCCGGAGGGCGTGACGAGCGCGACGGCCTTCCTGCTCGTTCCGACTCCGGGGTCTACGACGGCGACGTGAACCGTCTCGGCGGGGAAGTAGCGGTACACGCCTCCAAGAATGAAAGCGCCGTGTCGGATGTCGTGGCGGGGCACTTCGTGGGTGACGTCAACCAAGGTCAGGTCAGGGGCGATTCCGAGGGCGACACCCTTCATGGCGGCGACGTAGGAATCCGAGGAGCCGAAGTCCGTGGTGAAGGTTAGTACCTTGTTGGACACGGCGAGGGGAGTTGCTAGAAGATGCGGGCCCTGATGATCGAGGTCACGATGAAGATGACTACGAGGACGATGGTGAACTGGAACAGCGTCCGCTCTATTCCCCGCCGGGTGCGGAAGGAACTCTCTCCGCCGCCGAACAGGCCCACGCCTTGTCCTCGCACCTGCACGAGAATGACCGTGACCAGCACGACGCTGATCGCGATCTGAACGAAATTCATTACCTGCTCAAAGCTCATCTGTACCTCATTCCCGTCGAATCGTCCGCGCGGCACGCGCCTGCACGGACCTCTACTCCAGCTTCGGGAACCTACTTATGATACACGTCCATGATACAGTCTGCCAGCTTACCTGCGTCGTGTCGTACGGGAAAATCCGGGTCGATAAGGTCTGCGGTCACCAACGCGGCGTGGTCGAGGCCCTGCCCATTGTGCCGCACGAGTCGCCCCTTGAAGGGCGGGCCCAACTCGGCGATTCCGCTGTTGGCGACTACCAAATCCGCGATCTTGCGGCCGGTATGCTTCTGGAGCGCCGCCACGTGGTCGGCGACGGTGTAGCCGATTGTTTCTCCGTGTTCGGTTGCGACGTTGCAGACGTAGAGCTTCTGCGCCTCGGCGTTCAGGACGGCTTCCGCGATACCCTTGACGAGCAGGTTTGGCAGAATGCTGGTGTACAGACTGCCGGGACCGAGCACGATCATTTCCGCTTCGAGAACCGCTTCGATGGCCGCGGGGACGGCGGCGGCGTCATGGGGGCGTATCATCATTTCCTGGATTACGCCTCCGTTGGTCCCGATGTTCGACTCTCCGTCGACCACGGTGCCGTCGAAGAGCTTTGCCGATAGTTGGAGGCTCTCGTTCGTCGCGGGGATGACCCTGCCATGGACGGCGAGGACGCGGCTGAACTCCTCCAACGCGGCCTCGAAGTTGCCGGTGATGTCGGTCATGGCGGCGATGAAGAGGTTGCCGAAGCTGTGACCCTCCAGGCCCTCGCCCCGGTCGAACCGGTACTGGAAGAGGTCGCGCACGAGCGTCTCGTCGTCGGAGAGGGCTATGAGGCAGTTCCTGAAGTCGCCGGGAGGGAGCACTCCGAAGTTCTCGCGGAGCCGCCCGGAGCTTCCGCCGTCGTCGCCGACCGTGACGATGGCGCTGATGTTGTCCGTGTGCTCCTTCAGCCCGCGAAGTAGGACCGACATGCCGGTGCCTCCCCCGATTGTGACGATGCGCGGGCCTCGCGAGCGGTAGCGACGGGTATACAGCGTGTCGGCAAGCGAGTCGATGCCCGACGTTGCCAGGACCAGGTGTCCGACGGAGCGATAGAGGCCCCACACGGACACGACCACCGCCGCAACGCCCACGCCGCCGAGCAGGACGCCCTCAAGGTACCAGGGAAGGAAGTTGGGAAGGTAGATGTCGAAGACGTTCTTGGACACGAACGCCAGGCCGATGGCGATGATGCCTATCCCGGCGGACCACAGCAGAATCCATCGCTTGACCCCGAGGCCGGCGTAGGCGAACTTGATGAAGGTCTCCCAACCGCTCGCGCGGCCCGACCCGTCGCGCGCCCTCAACTCAGCGCCCCCTGCCTCATCTCGTCGAGCTTTTCCCTGACCAGCGATGACGCCATGCGCGGGTTGGCCTTCCCGCGAGTCTCTTTCATCACCTGCCCGACGAGGAAGCCGATTGCCTTGTTCTTGCCATCCATGTAGTCGGCGACCGCCTGGGGGTTTCCGTCGATTGCGGCCTCGACGGCGGCGGCCACCTGGTCAACGTCGCTCACCTGCACGAGGCCCGATTCTTCCGCGATCTCGGCGGGGCCGCGACCCGTCTCGTACATCTGCGCGAAGACATCCTTCGCCAGATTGGAGCTGAGCTTCCCCTCGTCGACCATGTCGATTAGCTCGACCAGCTGGGCCGGGCGCACTCGCACGTCGCCGATTTTCGTGTCGGTCTCCTTCATCAGCCTCGTAAGCTCGCCGAGCATCCAGTTGCTCGTCGATTTCGCCAGCTTTGCCAGCGCATCGCCCTCGGCGGGACGAACGGCGATCACGGAATCGAAGTAGTCCGCCGTCGCCTTCTCCGCCGTCAGGAGCCCGGCGTCGTAGGCGGAGAGGCCGTACCGCTCCATCAGTCGGCCCTTCCGGGCGCGCGGAAGTTCAGGCAGGTCGCTCCGCACGCGGTCGACCCACTCCCGCTCGATCGCGAACGGCGGCAGGTCGGGCTCGGGGAAGTAGCGGTAGTCGGACGAACCCTCCTTGACGCGCTGCGAGACCGTCACGCCCTTCTCCTCGACCCAGCCCCGCGTCTCCTGCACGATGCGTTCGCCCCGGCGGGCGAGGCGGGTCTGGCGGTCGGCTTCGTACGTGAGCGCGCCGAACACCGACCGGAAGCTGTTCATGTTCTTGACCTCGACCTTCGGGCCGAGCTCGGTCGCTCCGCTGGGACGGACGCTGATGTTCGCGTCGCAGCGGAAACTACCCTCCTCCATGTTGGCCGTGCTCGCTCCGGTGTAGCGGAGGATCGAGTGGAGGGACAGCAGGTATGCCCGCGCCTCCTCCGGGGAGCGCATGTCCGGCTCGCTCACCGTCTCCATAAGGGGAACGCCCGCGCGGTTGATGTCGAGCAGGCTGTAGCGCTCTCCCCCGTATCCCGTGTGGTGCGACAGCTTCGCCACGTCCTCCTCCAGGTGGACGCGATTGATCCGAATCGTGCGCTCCGTGCCGTTCACGTCGACGGTCAGCCCGCCGTCCTTGGCGATCGGCTGGTCGAACTGCGAAATCTGGTACCCCTTCATCAGGTCGGGATAGGGGTAGTTCTTGCGGTCGAACTTCGTGAACTCGGACACCGTGCAGTCGAGGGCCAGCCCGGTCGCTATGACGATCTCCACCGCCCGGCGGTTGATCGTCGGCAGGACGCCGGGCATCCCCATGCACACCTCGCACACCATCGTGTTGGGGGCCGCGTCCTGGTACGACGCCGCGCAGCCGCAGAACATCTTGCTCCGCGTCAGCAGCTGGCTGTGTACCTCCAGACCGATGACGACTTCGTAGTCCATGCGTTGCCGATAAGCCCCGTGCCCAAACCAAAGTGAACCTGCACCCATATTGTAGTCCAGCAACCCCGAAAAGAAAAACGCCCGTGCCCGCACCCCAGCCCCCGTATCGGAGTACGGGGCAGGCTCTCTCCCACGACGGGAAGATTCACCACAGAGATCACAGAGGGCGCAGAGGGGATATGTTGAGATACGTTCATGGTGAGCCTGTCGAACCATGAAGCAGCCTTCGACAGGCTCACCCTTCGACAAGCTCAGGGTGAACGGGGCGTAGGGCTGCTCAGGGTGAACCGGGGGTTGTCGCTCTCACCCCCGTATCGGAGTACGGGGCGGGCTCGCTGGCCTATTTGGCGGAGACGAGATGGGGGATTGCGATCACCTGTTTTTCGGAGAGATCTTTTTCGGAATTTGTGACATTCTGGGACATTTTGGAACATTTCCCCTCGTTATTGTAAAGTTTGGGAGAGGGGGTAGTTCGGATTGCCGCATGTGGTATGCTAGGACTTATGTTCTGCGTTGTCAAGTCGAGGTCGGAGAGGGTAAGTGTTCAGAGTTGGTGAGGGTGAATCCCCCCGCCCAGCATATTGAGTAGCTTGACTAACGTTGGTACAATCTTTGTCCAAATTCGTCGGCGTATGTGCGGTTCGCGTGGAAAGTGGGACGAATACTAAGGAGGCGCATACGATGGCTGATCGTCAAGAAGTCGCGTTGATGGCGCACCTGATGCGGCGGGCGGGCTTCGGGGCCACTCACGATGAGCTGGAACACCTCGCAGCCCAGGGATACGAGGCAACCGTCGAGAAGCTGCTGGCCCCCGAGTCGCAGCCCGACATCGACGAGGCCCTGCTCTTCCGATACCTTCCGATGGCCGAGTACATCACCGCCGCCGAGCACGCGCAGATGAACTGGCTCTACCGCATGGTCAACTCGCCGCGCGCGCTCCAGGAGAAGGTCGCCCTCTTCTGGCACCACGTCTTCGCCACCGGGCTGGACAAGGTGGAGACGGCGAACACGATGCACGACCAGATCGTGATGTTCCGCACACACGGTCTCGGCAACTTCCGCGACCTGCTCGTGCATCTGGCCCGCGATCCGGGCATGATCTACTGGCTCGACAACCAGGACAACCACAAGCGCGCGCCGAACGAGAACTGGGGACGCGAGCTTCTGGAGCTGTTCTCGCTCGGCGTGGGGTACTACACGGAGAAGGACGTCTACGAGTGCGCCCGGGCCTTCACCGGCTGGACGTTCACGGGCAAGTCGCGGGGTCTCGCCTATCCGCCGCAGTCGTGGCGGTTCGACTACCGCGCCGAGGACCACGACGAGAACGACAAGACGTTCATGGGGTTCAACGGCAACTTCGACGGCGAGGACATCATCGACATCGTCGTCCGCCAGCCCGCCTGCGCGCGGTTCATCATGCGCCATATGTACAGCTTCTTCGTGGAGGACGAGCCGGAGGTGCCCAAGTGGCCGAACGAGCGGCCCAAGAACCCGGAGGCAATCGACATGCTCTGCGAGGTCTTCATCAAGTCGGACCTGGAGATGAAGCCCGTGCTGCGGGCGCTGTTCAACTCCGACTTCTTCAAGGAGGCCCAGTACAAGAAGGTGAAGAACCCTGCTGAGATCGTGGCCTCAACGCTCAAGATGACCGGGGCGTTCGACGGGCCCAATCCCGCATGGGGACTACTGTCGCTGGAGCCCGGCACCATGGGCCAGGACCTGTTGAACCCGCCGACCGTCGAGGGCTGGCACACGGGGGGCGAGTGGATCAACAGCGGGGCGCTCATCAATCGCGTCAACTTCGTGGCAGACCGGCTTGGAGACACGTCCTCGCCGGGCGTCCAGGCGATGGCGAGGCGCATAGGCAACAACGGCGGCGCCATGACAACCGATGCGTTCATCGACCGTTGTCTCTTTGAAATGGGACTCGAGTCGGTCGACGACGAGACGTACGGGCAGTTGGTCACGCAGGCCGAGTTGGGCGGCCCGATAGTCTACGGCGAAAACGGCGAATTCGAAGGATTCTCGGAAAGAGTGGCGGACATGCTCGCTCTCATTGCGGGCACCAAGGAGTACCAGTTCGGTTAGCGGTCTTCGGTAACAGAGTTGTCGGCTGAGGCCGAACGAAAGGACAGGTGAGCGATGACAGCGACAAGCAAAGACCCGGTACTGGTGGTATTGCAGCTCAGCGGCGGGAACGACTACATGAACACCATCGTGCCCTTCGCCGACCCCCACTACTACGACAACCGCCCGCTCCTCCAGCTGGCCGAAGACGACCTGCTGAGGCTCGACGACGAGGTCGCCTTCAACCCCTCCATGGGGCCGCTGCACGAGATGTACACGAAAGGCGAGGTGGCAGTACTGCACGGCGTGGGATGGGCCGGCTCCAACCGGTCGCACTTCCGGTGCATGGACATCTGGCACACGGCGGAGCCTGACGAGTTCGCATCGCAAGGGTGGCTCGGCAAGGCCACGCGCCAGATAGACCCCAACGGGGAGAACCCCGTCACCACCGTCAACGTCGGGCAGGGACTGCCGAGGGCGCTGGTGGCGGACGGCGTGTCCGCCGCTTCGGTGGCGAATATCGACACGTACGGGATGCTCACCTCCGTCGAAAGGGCGGAGCAACGCGCGCAGATGCTCGACCGCTTCGCCAAGATGTACGCGCCCGCGATAGGTCGAGGCCCGGTCGCCGAGTACATCGCCAAGACCGGCACGGACGCGCTCAACGGCGCGGACATGATCGCCGTCGCCCCGAAGAAGTACGCTTCCGAAGTCGAGTACGCCTCCAATCCCGTTGGGCAGAGATTGAAGGACGTGGCGATGATCCACACGGCGGACATCGGGACGCGCATCCTGTACACCGAGTTCGGCGGGTTCGATACGCACGCCGCACAGGCCATAAATCACCCGCGCCTGTGGGATGAGGTCTCCGGCGCCGTCGCCGATTTCTGGGACGACCTGAAGGCCCACGACGCGGCGGACAACGTGACGATGCTCGTCTTCTCGGAGTTCGGGCGTCGCGTGCGCGAGAACGGCGGCGGCACCGACCACGGCGCGGGAGGCGTCGCGTTCGTCATCGGCCCGAACGTCAACGGCGGACAGTACGGCGAGTACCCGAGCATCGAGGCCGACAAGCTGGTCGAGGGCGACCTCGCGCCGGGGATGGACTTCCGAGGCCCGTACGCCGCCATCCTCGACGACTGGATGGGCATCGACGAACGCGAGATCGTGGGCGGCGAGTTCGAGCGCCCGCCGATCTTCAAGAACTAGCGCGATGATCACGACCACGGCGGCGGGCAGGACGTGGCACTACAGCCATAATCTTGGACGTCAGACGGCCGAGCACAACCAGAGCAAGTTCGGCAGGACGGGCGGCTACGGCTTCCCCGTGGACGTCGCGGCGGCCGGGAACGACATTCTCTTCGTCATCAGTCGCGGGTACGGCTTCCCGAACGTCTCGTACGACTTCGACGTGTTCACCCGGATCGGCAAGACGACGATTGAAGAGGACCACATCGGCGACTTCGCGCGCGGCGGCTTCACCTGGCCGGTGGGGATCGCCATCTCGAAGACCGACGGGAGCGTCTTCGCCTCCGACGAGTACGAGTGCAACATATCGGTCTTCGACCCGGACGCGATCCAGACATTCTGCGAACGCGACCCGGATGGGGAGTACTTCGATAGGTGGGGTACGAAGGGCTCCGAGCCCGGTATGCTGAACGGCCCTGCGGGAATAGCATTCGACGCAAACGACAATCTCCACGTCGTCGACAGCTTGAACAACCGCGTCCAAGTGTTCACCAAGAGCGGCGACTTCCTTAAGACATGGGGTTCCGGCGGTAGCGCCGAGGGAGAGTTCCACCGTCCCTGGGGGATCACCATCGACCGGGAGGGCGCCGTATACGTAGCCGACTGGGGCAACCACCGCGTGCAGAAGTTCGCCCCCGACGGCGAGTACCTCATGACGTTCGGCTCAACGAACGGGTCGTCATCGTCGCTGAGTCACCCGGCCGGCGTGGCCGTGGACAGCGACGGCGACGTCTACGTCACCGACTGGGGAAACCGGCGGGTGCAGATATTCGAGCCGAGCGGCGAGGCGCTCGCGGGGCTGTACGGAGACATGCGCGAGCTTTCCAAGGCCGGCCAGTACGCCCTCGCCCGAGACCCGGAGAGCATCAAGCGCCTCAACCAATACGACGCCCCGACAGAGTACCTCAACAAGTTCTCCAGGCCCGTCGGCATCGACGTTGACGACCAGGACCGCATCATCGTGACGGACGCCATGGGCAGGGTGGTGGTGTACAGGAAGGACAGTGACTACCAGGAGCCGCCCCTGTAGGTCGGCTTCCACCCGTAGGAGACCCCGATGATTACCACAACGGCGGCGGGCAGGACGTGGCACTACAGCCATACCCTGGGTCGGCACACGGCCGAGCACAACCAGAGCAAGTTCGGCAGGACGGGCGGGTACAGCTTCCCTGTCGATGTAGCGGCTGCCGGCGACGACATTCTCTTTGTCGTCAGTCGAGGCTGGGGCCATCAGGTGGTCGTTAATTTCGGCTACGACATTTATCTTCGCGTCAGCAAGACGACAGTTGACGAGGATCATATAGGAGACTTCGCCCGCGGCGCGTTCACCTGGCCGGCTGGCATCGCCGTCTCAGAGACTGACGGTCACGTGTTCGTCACCGACGAGTACGAGTGCACGATATCGAGCTTCGACCCGGACGGTGTCATCGTGTTTCCCGACCGGAACCCTGACGGTGAGGAAGTAGCCCGGTGGGGGACGAAGGGCTCCGAGCCGGGTATGCTGAACGGCCCCACGGGGATCGCCTTCGACGCAAACGACAACCTCTACGTCGTCGATAGCCTGAACAACCGCGTACAGGTGTTCACCAAGAGTGGCGACTTCCTCAAGACGTGGGGATCCGCCGGCACTCGCGAGGGAGAGTTCAACCGACCCTGGGGCATCACTATCGACCGGGAGGGGGCCGTATTCGTAGCCGACTGGGGCAACCATCGCGTGCAGAAGTTCACCCCCGACGGCGAGTACCTCATGACGTTCGGCTCCCGGAACGGGTCGGCATCGTCGCTGAGTCACCCTGCCGGCGTGGCTGTCGACAGCGACGGTGATGTCTACGTCACCGACTGGGGAAACCGGCGAGTACAGATCTATGAGCCGGACGGCGAGGTGCTCGCTCCCCTGTACGGAGACATGCGCGACCTCTCCAAGGCGGCCCAGTATGTCGTGGCCCGCGACCCCGAGACCGTGAAGCGGATGAACCGGGACGATGCGCCCCTTAAGTATCTCAACAAGTTCTCCAGGCCCGTCGGCATCGACATCGACGAGCACGACCGAATCTTCATCACCGACGCGTTGAGCAGGGTTGTAGTGTATCGGAAGGACCGCGACTACCAAGAGCCTCCGCTCTAGGTCTCCGGCCGGAGGAGGACGCGATGATCACCACAACGGCAGCAGGCCGAACGTGGCACTACAGCCATAACCTCGGACGCCAGACCGCCGAGCACAACCAGAGCAAGTTCGGCAGGACGGGCGGTTACTGCTACCCCATGGATGTCGCGTATGCCGGCAACGACATTCTCTTCGTCATCAGCCGTGGATGGGGCAATCCGAAGTTCGCGATACGTGATTACGACGCCTACCTACGCATCAGCAAGACCACGATCGACGAGGACCACATTGGAGACTTCGCCCGCGGCGGCTTCACCTGGCCCGTCGGGATCGCGGTCTCGAAGACCGACGGCAGCGTCTTCGCCTCCGACGAGTACGAATGCACCATATCGGCCTTCGATCCCGACGCACTCATGCCCTTCCCTACGCATGACCCAAAGGGCGAGTACCTCCACCGCTGGGGCGCGAAGGGTTCCGCGCCGGGAATGCTGAACGGCCCCACAGGCATCGCCTTCGACGACAACGACAACCTCTACGTCGTCGACAGCCTGAACAACCGCGTCCAAGCGTTCACGAGGACAGGCGACTTCCTCAGAGCGTGGGGTTCACCCGGCAGCTCCGAGGGAAAGTTCAACCGGCCCTGGGGCATCGCCATCGACCGGGAAGAGGCTGTATATGTAGCCGACTGGGGCAACCACCGCGTGCAGAAGTTCACCCCCGACGGCGAGTACCTGATGACGTTCGGCTCGCGGAACGGATCGTCATCGTCGCTGAGTCACCCGTCCGGCGTCGCCGTGGACAGCGATGGCGATGTCTACGTCACCGACTGGGGAAACCGCCGCGTCCAGATCTACGAGCCGGACGGCGAGGTTCTCACCGCCCTCTACGGAGACATGCGCGACCTCTCCAAGGCCGGCCAGTACGCCCTCGACCGTGACCCGGAGAGCATCAAGCGCCTCAATCACAACGACGCGCCGACAGGCTACCTCAACAGGTTCGCAAGGCCCGTCGGCATCGACATCGACGAGCAAGACCGCATCTTCGTGACCGACGCCTACAGCAGGCTCGTGGTGTACCGGAAGGATCGCGAGTACCAGGAGCCGCCGCTGTAGGTTCCGAAGTCTATTTGAGGAAGACCGCGTACGGGAACTTCAGTTGGGCTCGGTATTTGATTTTGACGAAAGCAGGGTTTTTCAGCACCTTATGGCCTTTGTGCGGTGACTTCGCTACCACTAAGCACCCCTTGTCCGCTCCCCTCCTCCTTCCCGTCAGTTTCTTCATCCCCCGGAACGCCAAGTACTGGGTTGCGTTAGTTCCTTTTTTATCCCCGATGCCAACCTCAAACTCTCGTAGGTCAAGTTCCAGAGGGCATTCTCTTATCTCGTCGAGCACCAAGGCGTGGTCTGAGTCGGTGCAGATATCTGACGGAACCTTTTTCCAATTTTCCCCATCTTTGGAGTATTGTTCCTTGCAGAATTCCGTACCCAGATAGCCGCTTCCCCTCTTGGGGTTAGATGTGGTTTCCTCCATCAGCACTTCAATGGGGGTGTCCTCTTCGTCCCACAACTCTACAAAGCGCTTAACCTGCTTCGTGGGGTGAAGAGGCCCGCGTTCGCCATAGCCCCAGAAAATCATCTTCTCCGATCCCTTCAATTCACAGTTCTTACGATCCAAAATTTCGTCGAGGCACTCATCTCCGTAAGGCCCCACCTTCATAAAGATGAACGCTTCCGGCGCCGAATTATCCATTTTCGTCTCCTTTCACTATTACACCTTGTTAGCAACGAATCGAACACTTCCTATTTCCGCGACGCAGGCTCCTCCAGACGCAGGAAAACTTCGTGAATGGAGCACTCAAACATGATGCTCCATTCGTTTGTCAGGGCCATATCCCACATCTCCTCTATTACGAACCGTTTGGTTATTGGAACAGGCATCGTGCCACCGGGCACGGCTAGCTCCACTAAGATTTCCCTCTTGGTTGTGATACGACGCAACTGGGTTATATTTTTGACCGGCTTCAACGAGTTTGCCTCCTATTCTTAGTCCTCTCTGCGGAAAAACAAAACTGCGAAGCCAAATTGGCTTCGCAGGTGCTGAGATCCGGCGCTAACCCGGACCGTCTCCTGATATCGTACCCCGGGAATTCTAAGAATGCAAGGGCGACGTATACTACCGTATACCCCCAAAGCCCCTCACCTCCGTCATTCCCGCGCAGGTGGGAATCCATCCTCCCCCTCTGCGCTCTCTGTGATCTCTGCGGTGAATCCCCCGCCCTAGTCGTCCGTCGTACTCCCCCACCCCTTCTCCGTCTGGCCCACGGCTTCCCTGACCTGCTCGGCGAACTCCGCCAGCTCCTCGTCGGTCACCTCTTCGCCGGCGTCCATGCGCTGCTTGAGCTGCTCGAAGAGCCACTCCTCCCGCGTGCCGTGCGGGAAGTCGAAGAACTCGCGGTCGAAGTGCGGAAGCTCGCCGGAGCCGAAGTACCGGCCGTCGGGAACCGGGAACCCCTCCAGGTCGTCCGTCCCCTTGCCGAGCACCTCGCCCGTCTCGACGTAGTGCTCCATGACGGGCTTCATGCCGAACTTCTGCACGGGGCACACCTTCATGCACACGCCGCACCCGTCGAGCTTGACCATCAGAGGGCGGCAGCGATCGTAGATGACCTTGTTCTTCAGCGCGCCGCGCCACCAGACCTTCTCGCGCACGAGCGCTCGCGCCGGGCACCGCTGGACGCACACCTGGCACTTGTCGCAGAACTTGTTGATGCCGTAGTCGACCGGCTCGTCGTGGCGCACGGGCGCGTCGGTGGTGATCATCATGAGCCGTGCCCGTGATCCGAAGTGCGGCATGAGAAGCTGACCGTTCGCCCCAAGCTGTCCGAGTCCCGCGTTGACGAAGTACGGGATCGTCGGCGCGCTCGCGTCGTTGGGATTGTGCACCTGCGCGCGGTATCCGAGCGTGCGGATGAAGTCTCCCAGCCGGAGGCCCGCCTCGCCCATGACCTCGTACGCGCCGTAGTGCGCGTGCTCCGCCGCCATGCTGATCGTCGACTGCGTCGCGTCGTAGTCCTGCTCCCACGCGAGGCAGATCGCGTTGTTGAACTTCACCCAGCCCTTCTTGCTCTTGTACGTGTACCGCCTATCGTACCGCGTGAACCCCACCTCGCCGAATCCAAGCTCTTTCCCCTTGGCGCGAATCGTCTCGGTCACGTCGACGGCGGCATCCGGCTCGCCCGTCGGCTCGATGTCTGCCGTCACCCTCGATTCCGCAACGAGCGGCTTGACGGTATTTTCATGTGCCTTGCGGAAGTCGAAGAACTCGTCGGAGTAGACCGTCCATGCCCAGTCGCGGTCCGCCCCCTTCTCCATGTGCCACTGCTCCAGCGGCTCCTCGCGGGAGTAGAAGGAGATATCGGACTCGCGCACCGGATGGCCGGGCACGGTCACGAGGTCCTCGGCGACGGGAATCTCGACATCGGGGTCTCCCGGTCGCGGCCCCGGACGTCGTACAACGTGGCTGATCGGCTTGGGCATGGCTGTTACGCGCCTCCCGTATGTTTGCGGTATGCTCTCAGATGGGATGCAGGGTGTCAAACGGTATGATCGCGAGTAAAGGTGCTACAATCCCAAGCAGGGGCGCTAAGTTCATCGGGAGCAGACCAACATGAAAGCCTACAAGTTGCAATTTGTCATGTACGACCCATCCGAGTCGACGGAACCGGACAAATACATGGCTGAAATACCGGCGCTTCCAGGATGCCGCGTGTGGGGCGACAGCCCGGAGGAGACTATGGATATTCTGCAAGATATCGCCGCCGGCATCATAGAAACGCATATCGAACGCGGCTACGAACTGCCGCAATACCCGACTGGGGTAGTCGGGACCTGAAACCGGGCACTATGCGAAGTATCCTTCGTAGTCTGGGAATATCTAGGGACGAGTTCGATCGCGCCTAATGGCCACGCTTACTCACTTAGCATCACGATATAGATGGGAACTGATACTCTTCGTCGGCATCCCGTTCATTGAGCGGACGAGTAGATGGTTTTTCATCAAGATCCTCGCCAATTTCAATCTTTCTCTACCCGACCTGATTTGCCACCCACAGATCTGCACCCCTGATTACGTACCCACATTCTTCAGTATGTGGCTACCTCTGCTACTTGTTTACTTATACTACTTCCGTGTCCGCCACTTAGGGCGGCCTATCCTGTCATTGCTTTGGGCTTATGCCTTCGTAAGCACTACAGTCGGGACGGTCACGTCCTTGCCTCATGATGTGATCGGAATTGAATGGAGGTTCAGGGCACCGTGGTCGTGGTTGGATGACATCCAGACACTCATTCAATTGTTCATATTGATGTGGTTCGCTAGACAGGCTTCCAGAATCAGCTTCGGTCACGCACTCGTGCTGATAGGGCTGTCAAACTTCCTCTTCGAATTCGGACTGGTCATGGCTAACCTCGTGTTCGCGCAACTTGAAGACTGGACGCCCGCTTGGGATATTGCTGCCTTTGCCCTCGCAAGCACACTCTTCGCACTCTGGATGCTGACCCGGCTTGATCTGTCCAAGGAGAAGCATGAGACGGACATCGAACGCTGGCTCAACAACTGGGACATCCCAGCGTCCGGTGCCGCACTCAGGCGGCTAGCGGTTCGAGTCTTGCCGCGCTTTGACCCCGCCAAGGGCATAAGCAAGGAATTGCTCGTCGCGCTATTCGGTTTGAACTGGCTGCTGCATGCCTTCCTGAGTTTGAGGATTTGGGTTGTTAGTGATATCGAACCAGGCACTTTGATCGAGGCCTTTGTGGTCCCTGTGTTTGTGTATTGGCCTCTCTTGATAGTTCTCGTTATCCTTCTGGCCTACGGAGTACGTGTTCGTCAGCTGCAGGAACGTTCGCCGGCTCCAGAGTCAACGGCAACCGTCTGAGCCAGAGTGCTTGCAAAGCCGTTCGTGGTGAGCTTGTCGAACCATGAACGACCCTTCGACAGGCTCAGGGTGAACGGAGTTTTTTTGACACCCGCTAAGCCCTCAAGGGAGAGCGGGTTGCCCAGACCCCCAACCCGCTACATTACTTCCGGCGCGGTCATCCCCATCAGCGTCAGGCACCGGGCGAGTACGCCCTTCGTGGCATCTACCAGCTTCAGGCGCGCCTTGCTGATCTCGGCGTCCGCCGGATCGGACGATACGACGCGACACTGCTGGTAGAAGTTGTGGAACTCGGTCGCGAGGTCCATCGAGTAGTACGTCAGGTGATGCGGTTCGAGGTTCCGCGCCATCATGGACACAAGCTCCGGCAGCCGCAGCATCGTGCGGACGAGCGACAGCTCCGCCTCGTGCGTCAGGAGCGACATGTCGCCGTCGGCGAAGTCGATGCCCCTCTGTTCCGCGAGGCGCAGGATGCTGGCGATCCGCGCGTGCGCGTACTGGATGTAGTAGACGGGGTTCTTCTCCGACTGCTCCTTCGCAAGCTCGATGTCGAACTCCATCTGGCTCTCCGGCGCGCGCTGGAGGAAGAAGAACCGGCAGGCGTCCGCGCCGACCTCCTCGACAAGCTCGCGCAGCGTCACGATCTGGCCCGCCCGCTTGGAGAACCGCACGGCCTCGCCACCGCTCTTCAGCGTGACGAGCTGGTAGATGAGCAGC
Source organism: Dehalococcoidia bacterium (assembly GCA_963665745.1). GTDB lineage: Bacteria > Chloroflexota > Dehalococcoidia > Lucifugimonadales > VXLM01 > VXLM01. The sequence continues at coordinate 964,995 of OY762443.1, forward strand.
ACGAGCGACTCCCGGCTGACGCCGAGGACGTCGGCAAGCTGCTGCATGAACGGCACCTGTCCCTGGTGGTCGGCCCCCCAGATGTTGATGACCCGGTCGAACCCGCGCACGAGGAACTTGTTGTAGTGGTAGGCCACGTCGGAGGCGAAGTACGTCGGGGCGCCGGTGCCGCGAATGAGCACCTTGTCCTTTTCGTCGCCGAGCTTGGTCGTGGCGAACCACGTCGCGCCCTCGCGCTCGACGATCAAGTCCTGAGTTTCGAGCATCGCCATTGCGGTCTTGAACTGGCCGCTGTCGTAGAGGCTCCGCTCGCTGAACCACTCGTCGTACCGGACTTCCAGCCCCTCCATGTCCTCGCGGATGGCGTCGATCATCCGGTTCATGCCGATCTCGCCGATCTCCGACACCGCGCGGCCCTCGTCCATGCCGATGTACTTGTCGCCGAACTCTTCGCGCAGTTCACCCGCGAGATCGACGAGGTAGTCCCCGGCATACCCGTCCTCGGGTACCTCGGCCTCTCCGCCCGACGCCTGCACGTACCGCGCGTAGACGCTCCGGTTGAACTTGTCCATCTGGTTGCCCGCGTCGTTGATGTAGTATTCGCGCTGTACGTCGTAGCCCGCCGCTTCGAGCACGTTGGCGAGCGAGCTTCCGAACACCGCGCCCCGGCCGTGCCCGACGTGAATCGGCCCCGTCGGGTTGACGCTGACGAACTCGACCTGGACTCGCGCACCCTTCCCGTCGCCGACGCTCCCGAAGCCGTCTCCCGCCTCACGGATCGCGTCTACCTGCTCGGCGAGCCATGAGGGGTTGAGCCTCAGGTTGACGAACCCCGGGCGCGCCGCCTCCACGCTTGCCAGTATCCCGCCCGTCTCCGTCGAGGACGCGATGGCCTCTGCGATGTCGAAGGGGTTGCGCCGCATGACGCGGGCCAGCTTCATCGGCGTGGACGTGGCGAAGTCCCCGTGCTCCGGGTTCTGCGGACGCTCCACCGTGACCTCGTCCACCGCAACGTCAGGCAGCCGTCCGTCCGCCTGCGCCGCGCGCAGCGCGCCGGTCAAAAGATCACGGATCCGGTCGGTAAGAGTCATACCGTCGTCGCTCGCCAATTGGGAACTACGTGATGAGGCTTACAGAGCAACCATCGGCCGGACGTGTATCGTCTCGTCGCGGTGCGGACCGGTCGAGATGATGTCGAAACCGACGCCGATAAGCTCCTGGATGCGGTCGACGTACGCCTTCGCGTTTGCCGGCAGGTCCTCGTAGGCGTTCATCCCCGCCGTCGGCATGTCCCAACCGGACAGCTCTTCGTAGATCGGCACGCACCGCTCCAGCGTCGAGGCGTTGCCGGGGAAGTCCCATACGATCTCGCCGTCGAGCTCGTAGGCGCGGCATACCATGATCGAGTCGAAGATGTCCAGCACGTCGAGTCGCGTGAGGATCCCGGCCGTGTAGCCGTTGATGCGCGCGCTGTACCGCGCGGCCACCGAGTCGAACCAGCCGACTCGCCTCGGCCTCCCCGTCGTCGTGCCGAACTCCTTGGCGCGCTGGCGTATCGCCTCGCCCGTTGAATCGAGAAGTTCCGTCACGAACGGGCCGCTTCCCACGCGGGTGCTGTACGCCTTGAAGACGCCGAGTATGTTGTCGATGTGCCCCGGCAGGAGGCCGAGCCCCGTCATCGCTCCGCCGATGGTCGGGTGCGAGGACGTGACGAACGGGTACGTCCCGTGATCAAGGTCGAGCAGAGCGCCCTGCGCCCCCTCGATGATGAGCTGCTTGCCCGAATTCACCGAGTCGAACACGATGTGCTCCACCGGCCCGATGTACTCGGACAGGTGCTCCGACCACAGCTTGCACTTGTCGAACACCTCCTCCAAAGAGAGCGGCTCGACGCCGTAGACCTTTGTCAGGATCGCGTTGTGATGGCTGAGCACTTCCTCCAGCCTCGGCAGGAGCGCTTCGATGTCGCGCAGCTCCGTCGCCCGGATGCCGATTCGGGACGCCTTGTCCGCGTAGGCCGGGCCGATGCCGCGACCCGTCGTCCCGATGGCATTCCGCCCCTTCGCCTGTTCCGATATCTGGTCGAGCACCACGTGATACGGCATCACGAGATGCGACCTCTCGCTGACGATGAGCCGCCCCGCGATACTGATGCCCCGCGCTTCGAGGCCCGTAATCTCGTCCAGCAGCACGTCCGGGTCCACGACGACTCCGTTGCCGATGACGTTCAGCGTATGCGGCCAGACGACGCCCGAAGGCAGCAGGTGGAACTTGAACTCACCCTGCTCGGTGATGACGGTATGCCCGGCGTTGTTGCCGCCGGAAAATCGAGCGACAATGTCGCCGTCCCGGGCAAGTACGTCGACGAGCTTGCCCTTCCCCTCATCGCCCCACTGGGCGCCAAGCACTGCCGTTACCGTCATCCCAGCCTCCTATCCCGCCGTCCGAGGCCCAACGCCTCGCCGGGCGAGCATTGCCAGTTTTCCCAAAAATCGTTCCGCATCCCGAACGACGCGCAAAAGGGACGGAGCGCTCCGTCCCTTTGAAGAATTATAGTACAGTTGTCTTTACGATTTCAACGATTCGACGATGATCAGCCCGCGTCGGCCCGCTCTGGTATACTGGACGCAAAGCATGAATTACCCAACTCTAGCAAGCCAATTCGATAACCTCCCAAAGCTGGAGCGACAGCACCGGGAACGACTGGCGGCTGTCTCGCTTGACGAGGCCGCCAAAAGGCTGCTCAACACCCTGAACCGAGAGACCTCGATCAAGTGGGACGACCTCCCGGAGAAGGCCGACTGCGACTGGAGCGAGGCATCCAGAGCCGCGGCGCTCCTCGCCAGAGCGAACTTGTGCGAGGTCAGCCCCACCCGCATCAGGCTGAGCGAGTACGGTGACAAGCTGCTCGCCGAAGAGTCCGTACAGGTAGCCGAGGCCATACCTGAAGTTGCAGGCTGACCGCTAGGTCGGACAGTTGTTCAGAGCCTCTTGCCCCCATCAAGCTTAACCCGTCTCCCCGATCCTCAATTCGCCGTCATCGCTACCCTCTGACCCCCTCCGAAGCATAGGTTGACAAGATCAGATGATCTGATCAACGATCGCCGCATCGTTGCTACGCCGACATATAGTCATCGTCTTCCCAATCCCGCTTGGGCGTCCGACGAGGTATCTCCTAGTACGGGTATACCGCGCGGCGTCCTATATCAAGGCGACGCCCTAGACTTGCTCAGCAAGATACCTGACGAGTCCGTTGACTGTGTGTGGACTGATCCGCCTTACATGCTCTCGAACGACGGAATCACCTGTGTCGCAGGGCGAATGGTGAGTGTTAACAAAGGGGAGTGGGACAAGAGTCAAGGCTTGGAATCCGATCATCAATTCAATTTGCAATGGACCAACGAATGCCACCGTGTCCTAAAGCCAACGGGCACCATTTGGGTATCGGGAACCCTGCATGTGTACCCAAGCGTTGGTATGGCACTTCTGCAGAACGGCTTCCGCCTACTCAACGACATTGTCTGGGTAAAGCCAAACCCGCCCCCTAATCTTGGTCGCAGGACGTTCACCCATTCGACGGAGGTTGTCTTGTGGGCAAGCAAGGCCCCTAAGGGGAGCCGTCACAAGTACACCTTCAACTACGACGAAATGCGCCGTGAGAACGGTGGCAAGCAGATGAAGACGGTTTGGGAGTTCACGTCGCCAAAGGCCCCTGAGAAGCGATATGGGAAACACCCTACTCAGAAACCGTTGGCCTTGATAGACCGTTGCCTGAGAGCCAGCACGAACCAAGATGATGTCGTACTTGACCCATTTGCAGGATCGGGTAGTACGGGTGTCGCCACTCTCGGATTGGGTCGAACGTTCGTCGGAATTGAGTTAGACGAATCCTTCGTAGAGCTTAGTATCAAGCGCCTATCGGAAATAAGCGGTTCGGATTCTTCCGATTCCTTGCCCTATACAGATACCGTACCGCAACCTTCGAGGCTCCTGGAGCAGAAGCGGGGTTACAAATGAGCCCGCCGCGCAACACTCGAACTGGGGACGTTCTTGAGCAAATGGTGCTCCCTGCCCTGAGAATGGGCGGTTACGAGGTAACGAGGGGCGTGAAGATTGGGACGCGCTTCGGAGTTTCGGATCACAGGATAGACGCTCTGGCTAAGGACACTGACAACCGGTTGCATCTCGTCTCCATGAAATGGCAGCAGACCTCGGGAACCGCCGAACAGAAAATACCCTTTGAGGTCATATCACTCGTCGATATGCTAATGCAGGATAAACGGTTCTCAACTGCTCACTTGGTGCTGGGAGGGGATGGATGGAGATATAAGGACTTCTACATCAAAGGCGGACTGAATCCTTTCATCAAGAATGCCCATCTGGTAAAGATATGCTCCCTCGATCAGTTCGTCACGCTGGCGAATCAAGGACAACTCTGATGATCCGAATCCTTTCTTGACTCTCAACCACGAACTCATAAGAACCGATCCCCTGACCAGACTCCCGACCATGCCGTTCCGCAACCGGCGCGCCCTCGACGCCCAGTGGGCCGACGCCCTCCGTCTGCACGGAATCCAAAAGTTCGTCGGCCCCCAACTGCCGGACCCACCGCCTGAACTCCGCCGCGCCGTCGAGCAGTTCAACCACGGCGAGTTCTGGGAGTGCCACGAGACCCTGGAGGACGTTTGGCGCGAGACCCCCTACCCGTTCCGCCTGTTCTACCACGCCGTCATCAAGACCGCCGTCGGCTTCCACCACCTCTCGCAACACAACCACAACGGCGCCCGGACCAAGCTCCGCGACGCCGTCGAGCTTCTCGAACTATTCCAGCCCGAATGGATGACTGTCAGAACCGACCTGCTCCTCACCGACGCCGCTGAATGGCTCTCCTTCCTCGAAACCCCTACCCCCACCTCGCCCAAACTCCACCACCGCCCGAAACCTCACATCCTAACTCTGTGATCTCCGCGCCCTCTGCGGTGAATCCCCCTACCCATACAACCCATCCGTCTTCGCCGCCATGATGAAATCATTGCGATGCAGACCCCGTATCTTGTGCGTCCACCACGCGACATTCACCCGCCCCCACTCCGTGACGATGCGCGGGTGATGCCCCTCGTCCTCGGCGATCTCGCCGACCTTCTGCGAAAACTCCAACGCCCCCGCGAAGTCCGAGAACCTGAACGTCCGGTCCAGCCGCTTGATCTCATCCACCTCCGTCAGCTCCCAGTCCGGCACGACGGGATGAAGCTCCGCGATCTCCTCCGGCGTCACCCTCGGCGAGTCCCGCCGGCAAGCAACACATTTCTCCCTCGCAAGTGTCATGGCATCCTCCCTAAAGACATTCTCTTTCCTAACTCCGTGCCCTCTACACCCTCTGCGGCGAATCCCCCGATCGGACTCCATACTACCACGTAAACCCCACCTCCCTCCGTCATTCCCGCGAACGCGGGAATCCCCCGCTTATCCCCTCTCCCGTCAAGGGAGAGGGCTAGGGTGAGGGTGACCCCCCATGCTATAATCCCCCCGCAACCGCAAACGGGAGGCGCATACTCGGCTATGAACGTGCTCACTGCCGTCATTCCCGTAGCCGGGTTCGGTACCCGCTTCCTCCCCGTCACGAAGGCCGTCCCCAAGGCCCTCCTCCCCGTCCTCGACACCCCCGTCATCCATCTCGCCGTCCAGGAGGCCGCCGCAGCCGGCATCGAGCGCGTCGTCATGGTCGTCTCGCCGGACCAGGAGGCCATCGGCACGTACTTCGAGGGGCCGGGCGCATTGGAGCGGATGTTGGAGCGCCAGGGCAGAACCGCGCTCCTCGAGCGTATGCCGGACTTCTCGAACGCGCTGAACATCACCTACGTCACACAGGCCGAGCCGCTCGGCAACGGTCACGCCGTCCTCGTCGCCAAGCGGGCTGTCGGCGACGAGCCGTTCGCCGTCCTCCTGCCCGACGACGTCATCCGGGGCAGCGAATCGACCATCGGTCGGATGATCGACATCTATCGTGAGACGGGAGGGCCGGTCATCGGGGTCGCCGAGACCCCCGATGAGACGATACCCCAAAAGGGAGTCGTCGCCCCCACGAGCCAAAACGGCCGGGTATACGAGATATCCGGCCTCGTCGAGAAGCCCGCCGTTGAAGATGCCCCGTCCAACCTCGCCGTCGTCGGACGCTACGTGCTTCCGCCGGAGACCTTCTCCGCCCTGGAGCGCACGAGTCCAGGCGCGGGCGGCGAGATATGGCTGGCCGACGGCATCGCCGCCCTGCTCAAGACCCACCGGGGAACGGCCTACCGCTTCCCCGGCGAGCTGTTCGACACGGGCGTCCCCGCAGGGATGCTCAAGGCGTCCCTCCGCGAAGCCCTCCACCGCGACGACCTTTCGTCCGAAATCCGCGCGTATATCCAAGACCTGATACGAAAAGAGGAGGCCGTCACATGAGGCTCGTAATCATCGGCTGCGAGTACACGGGCACCACGACCCTGGGATTCCGAATCCGCGACTGGATACACGAGGAGCTTGGCGGGTGGGTCAAGAACGTCCACGACCACGGCAAGTTCCCGTACACCGTCACGCACGAGCAGGAGTACACCCCCGTTCCCAGCGACTTCACCGTCGAGGAGCAGGAGCAGCTCTGGGCGCTCAGCACGCGAACGAAAGAGACCATCATGCGCCACAACGTCGTCTACCACGTGTCGGGGCTGTCGACCATGACGGGAATGCGTGACTCGGTGATGATCGGCCTCCACATCGAGGAGGGAATCTACGGCGAACTGTACCTGGGCTTCGAGGGGCGGCGCGACTTCATGAGCAATATGGAGGACAAGATACTGAGCGGCGGCACGGACGCCGTACTCTGCCACGTCACCGCGCGCCCGGAGGTCATCCGCAAACGCATGGCCGAAAACCCCCATCCCAACGGCATCCTCAAAAACGAGGACGTGGAACTCGTCCTCCAACGCTTCTGTGAGGAGTTCGAGCGCTCACGCTTCATGCACAAGATCGAGCTCGACACGTCCGACGCCACCGTCGATGAGACGATGCAAGACTTCGTCCGCCAAATCGAGCCTCACCTAACCGACCAAGACCGCGCCGGAAGGGAATCGAGGATGTAGGGGCGATTCACGAATCGCCCCGCCTAGCCGCCCCGCTCCGCCATCGCCCTGGCATGATAAAGCGACAAACACGTGGCGATGAACGAATTCACCGGCGTCGGAACCGACACCTCGGCCCCCATCCTGGCGACGGCCCCGTTCAGCACCTCGACCTCGATGGGGCTCCCTCGCATGAGGTCGGTGTACATGGACGAGGTGTTCTCGCCCTTGATGCTCACGAAGTAGTCCACCGTCGTATCGACATAGTCCGCGGCGATGTTCACCCCCTTCGCCTGGGATACCGCGTACGCCTCCCGCATGATGCTCCGAACGAACTCCAGCGTCTCCGGCGTCATGACCACCTGGTCGAACGTCGACCGCGTGATGCACGTCGAGCCGCTGAGGCCGCAGATGTAGATGAACTTGCTCCAAAGCTCCTTGGTGATGTCCTCGGCCACCTTCACGTCGACGCCCTCGACGTCCAGAGCATCCCTCACGCGCGCCACGCGCTCCGACTCCCTCCCGTCCTCCTCCCCAAACACGATGTCCGGGGCCTTCAGGCCGAACTCGCTCACCGCGCCCGGCCCCGTCCGCGTCGCGTCGATATAGGTCAGGCCGGGCAGCACCGCGTCCTGGCCGTAAGCCGCCGACAGCGCGTCGACGCTGCCCATGCCGTTTTGCAGCGTCAGCACCACCGTCCCGTCTCCGACCGCCGGGCCAATCGTAGGCACTCCCGTGTGGTTGTCGTACCCCTTCACGCAGTAGAGAATCAGGTCGGCCTTCCACGAGCCGTCCGGGCGCTCCATCGCCGACGCCTGTACCTCGAACTTGCCCGCCGCGTCGCTCTCCACGCGCAGCCCGCTGCTGTTGATAGCCTCCAGGTGGCTCCCACGAGCGATGAACGCCACCTCGTGCCCGGCGCGGCTCAGCACCCCGCCGAAGTAGCCGCCCACGGCCCCCGATCCCATAATCAGTATCTTCATAGCGCCCAATACCTCCGATGGGCAGGTATCATATCCAGCGCGCGCAACGACCGCAAACGCGACCCTGTATAACTGTTCAGACTTCGTGAGAGCGCTCGACGCACACAACCACCGTCATACCCGCGAAAGCCGGTATCCACAGGGGGAGGGGTGTTCATCTCACCAAGACTGAACACTTACCGGACTCTACGTGGTCTTGTTATCATGCCCAAAGCATGATAATGTCATGACATGGCTAATCTTCAAGTAAAGAACGTGCCGGACGCGCTTCACGAGCGGCTCCGTCGTCATGCGCGCGAGAATAACTGCACCATAAGCGAGACCGTGCTCACCGCCGTGGAGCGCGAGTTGGCGATGTGGGAGTGGCGGACTCATTGGGCCAAGCGTCCCAAGACCGACCTCGGCGTGGAAGCGGCAGTCCTGCTTCAGGAAGAACGCGCGACCCGTGACATGGAGATCGGGTGACTCGATACGTCATCGATGCGTCCGTCGCGGTCGAGTATCTTCTGAAGACGCCTCTCGGCCTGTCCGTCGCCAACCTGATTGAGGCCCACTCGCCTGTTGCGCCCGAGCTTTTAGATGCGGAAGTCCTGTCTGTCCTCCGCCGGGCGGTGCTGGGTGGTTGCATGGAAGAGGACCGAGCTCTCATGGCCATTAGTGACCTGGAGCGTTGGCCGGTGCACCGTATTGCACATCGGACGCTTGCCCGCATGGCTTGGGAACATCGCCGGAATGTCAGCGCGTATGATGCCTTCTATGTCGCCGCTGCACGCCTTCACAATGTTCCCGTTCTGACGGCGGACGGACGGCTATCGAGGGCGACCGGTCTCGGTGTCGCGGTGCAGAACGTCCAGACGGGATGACCACGCCTGTTCTGACGGCGGGGTCATTCCCCATCACCTACCGCAGCGGAGCGGCGTATATCTGCCCGCCCTTCGGGCAGTCGGCGCACGGAGCGTCCGCCCACAGCGCATTCCTCCCGCCCTCTCTCGGCAGCCCGATTCCCCCAGGCCCCAGGTGTCGGTCGTATATCTCACCGTAGTTGCCCACCTGGGTTATGACCGCCTGGGCCACCGTCGTGCCGAGTCCCAGGTCGGCCTGCCCCCATGATCCCTCGGAGCCGAGAAGGCGCTTCACCTTCACGTTGTCGCCCGTCGTCATCTGTGCGACGTTGCCCGAATTCACGCCCAGCGCCTCGGCGTGGATGAGAATGCTCATCACCGTCTTGACGATGTCGAACCACTGGGGATCGCCGTGCGGCACGAGCGGGGTGAGCGGCTCTTCCGATATGACTTCCGGGAGAATCACGTGCTGGTCGGGATTGGGGAGGCTGGTCCTCAGCGCCGCGAGAGCCGAGCGGTCGGTCGTGAATACGTCGCACGCGCCCTCCGTGTAGGCGTCGAGCGCCAGGTCGCTGCTCTCGAAGATCGTCGGGTCGTACTCCAGTCGGTTCTGGCGGAAGAAGTCCTCCATGTTGAGTTCGCTGGTCGTGCCCGCCACGGTGCATACCGATGCCCCGCCCAACTCGTATCCGCTCGATACCCCCAGCCGTTCGGGCACCATGAACCCCTGGCCGTCGTAGAACATCGTGGGCACGAAGTCGCCCCACGCGGCGTCCCGCGAGCTCGTCCACGTCGTCACCCACACGAGGAGGTCCACCTCGCCCGCCTGCATGACGGGACCGCGCTCTGCCGCGTCTATCGTGCGGAGCTCGACGGCGTTGGCGTCGCCGAGGGTCGCGGCGGCGACGGCGCGACACAGGTCGATGTCGAAGCCCACATGGTTGCCGCCCTCGTCCAGGAACCCGAAGCCCGGCGTGTCGTCGAGCGTCGCGCAGACAAGCTCGCCCCTGTCTTGCACGGTCTGCAGACGTGACTTGGATTCGTCATCGCCACCTTGAGAGCATGATATGGCGACAAGAGCGAAAAGGGATGCAACGATGAGATAGAGTTTCATGGCGAACCGTCCTCATTGGTTGATGTTGAACGGAAATGTACACGAGCGCATACGTTTGTCGCAAACGGCTCTCAAAAACGCCTTGGCCCGTAAGGCAGCGACTTTGTGTCCCGTTCCCGCTTTACCTCGTTCGCCCGTCTGATGTAAAGTGGAACGTATGGACTCCGATCCAGACAGACCGCCGTCTACGCAGCCGAAGGCCCGGCCCACGCCGGCGCGCTTCGGCTCCCCCCCGTTGACTCCCACAACCGCCGTCCGGTCCGGAACGCGACTTCGCGTTCTTGGCTGCCCGTTCACAGTCCTCGATGAACGATTTAAGTTGAGGAATTGCCACTATGTCAGGCGCAGAAGCTGCTAGTCTTGCTCTGTTATTGGGCTTCTTGGTGCTGTCCGCCTTCTTTTCGAGCTCGGAGGCGGCATTTCTCTCCCTTCAGAGGACGAGGATTGCCCACCTCCTCAGCGAAGGCGTCCCCGGCGCGCGCCGGGTGGCAAACATGCTCAATGAGCCCGAGCGCCTCCTGTCGACCATCCTGCTCGGCAACAATCTCGTCAACGTCGCCTTCAGCGCAGTAATCACGGTCGTCGTCGTCAACCGCGTGGAGATCATCGCGGGGAAGGAAAATGAAGGCATCGGAGTTGTGATAGCGACCGTGCTCGGCACGATTACTCTGCTCGTGCTAGGGGAAGTAATTCCAAAGACCATAGCCGTCCGCAACTCGGAGAGAATCGCCTTCCTGTACTCCTATCCGCTCAAGTGGGGAGAGTATCTGCTGCTCCCATTCGTTCTGGTTCTCCAATGGATTACGAAGATGTTCAGCAGCCGGGTCGGTGGGGCGCAGGATGCTCAGCCTTCTATCACTGAAGGAGAGTTGAGCACTCTCATCGACATCGGTGTTGGCGAGGGAGAGTTCGAGCAGGAGGAGGCCGAGCGGCTCAAGGGCGTCTTCCGGTTCGGAGACCGGCAGGTGCGCGACGTGATGACCCCGCGCACGGAGATCGTCTTCGTCCAGCGCGGCTCCACCGTCAAGGAGTTCCTTACGACCTACGCCGAGCACTCGCACACGCGGTTCCCGGTCTACTGGGACACAACGGACAACGTGGTTGGTGTGCTGTCCCTGAAGGACATCCTGCGGTCGCTGGCCGTCAACCGCCTCAAGGACGAGGACTCGGTGACCGACGTGATCCGCGACGTTCACTTCGTGCCGGAGACCAAGCGCATCGCCGAGCTGTTCGACGAGCTTCGCAGGTCGGGAAACCAGATGGCCATCGCGGTCGATGAGTTCGGCGGGGTGGCGGGACTCGTCACGCTCAAGCAGCTCATCGAGGACGTGATGGGCCGCGTCGGGGAAGAGGGTGTCGGCGCCGAGGAAGAGATGACCCTGGTCGCCCAGGACACCTACGAGGTCGACGGCGGCATGAGCATCGACGAGGCGCGCGACAGGCTCGAACTCGACATCGAGGAGGGCGATTTCGAGACGGTCGCCGGCTGGGCCCTCGAACGGCTGGGACACATTCCGGCGGCGGGAGAGGCGTTCGAGGCCGACGGCCTTGCCGTTGAAATCATAGAGATGGACAACCTCAAGATAGAGACGCTCCGCCTGACCAAGAACTCTAGGGCAACAGAGACGGACAATGATGTCTAAAGGGCGTACAACCCCAAAAACGTTCACACCCGAAAATTCCGTCTGATATAATCGCCTTGTAGACCGGTAGCAACATGCGCAGGGAGCCCACGTGTGAAAGTAACTCAAGGTGAAGTCGAGGAGCGCCAAGTCACGCTCCGCATCGAGTTGGACGACGATGACCTTGAGCCGTACGTAGAGCGTGGCTACCGGCAGGTCGTCGGGAAGATGCGCATACCCGGATTCCGCCCCGGCAAGGCCCCGCGCCGGATCGTCGAGGGCATGATGGGCCGGGAGAGCCTCATCTCCGAGTCGCTCGAATTCATGGTCGCCGACGCCATCTCAAAGGCCGTCGAGGAGCAGGAGATCGAGAGTGTCGGCTTCCCGCAGATCGAAAACGTAGAGTTCGATCCTGTCGTCGTGGAGGCCGCGGTGGCCCTCAACCCCATTCTCGACCTCGGCGATTATAAGAGCATCCGCGTCGAAGAAGACCCCGTAGAGGTGAGCGACGAGGACGTCGATCAGGAGCTTGAGGCCCTGCGCAAGCAGCAGTCATCCTGGGAGCCGATCGACCGTGCCGTAGCCCTCGATGATCTGGTCACCATGGATGTCACCGGAAGGCTCAATGGGGTGGAGATAATCGATGAGACGGACTCCCAATACCTCGTAGACCCGTCCTCCACTCTCCCCTTCCCGGGCTTTGCCGCCGAGTTGGAAGGTCTGGAGGTCGACAAGCCTACGAATTTTTCCCTTGACTTGCCGGACGACTACCCGGATAACGAGCTTGCGGACGAGCAGGTCGAGTTTTCCGTCGCGATAACGGACGTAAAGCAGCGCCTTCTTCCCGAGCTGGACGACGATTTCGCCAAGAGTGTAAGTGATAACTACGAAACGCTTGACGACCTCATAGCGCAGATCCGCGCGGACATTGAGATTGCCACCGAACGGCAGAACGAGCATGAGTACCGCGAGCTTGCCATCGAAGAGCTGGTCGTGAACGCCGACGTGGAGATCGCCCCCCTCCTCATCCGGCACGAAGTCGAGTACATGGATGAGCGGCGCGAAGAGATGATGAAGCGCCTGGGGATCAGCGAGGAAGACTACAACCGCTTCACCGGCAAGACTGCCGATCAGATCCGCGACGAGATGCGCGAGGAGGCCGTCGAGAAGCTCAACCGCTCCCACGCCATCAGCGCGTTCATCGAGCAAGAGGCGCTCGAAATCTCCGACGACGAGCTCAACGACCGTCTCAAGCAGCTTGCGAGAGAAGGGGACGAGACGACCGGGCGAAAGCTCACCAACAAGGAGCTTCGCTCCGAGCGCGTGAAATCGTCGGTCAGAGAGTCGCTTCTCATCGAAAAGGCCCTCGACCGGCTCGTGCTGATCGCCAAGGGACAGGCGGACGACGAGTCCGGGGAGGACTCGCCTCAAGAGGAAGACGAAGCGGAGGTCGCGGCGCAGTCAACTGCCTAGTCAGGCAATGACTGATGAAGATGTGTGGGGATGAAGGCGGTTCTCAGAGTCTGGAACAATGCGCAATGAGGAGACGTACGTGCTGACATCGAGCTTTCAAAACGCCGTTCCAACGGTCGTCGAAACGAACGCCAAGGGGAGGAAGGAAGAGTACAACATCTACTCTCTCCTGCTCCGCAAGCGGATCATCTTCCTGGGCACTGCTATAGACGATCAGGTGGCAAACTCCGTCGTTGCGCAGCTTCTGTACCTCGACAGCGAGGACCCCGAGTCCGACATCCTCATGTACATCAACTCTCCCGGCGGCATCATCTACGCCGGCCTTGCGATCTATGACGCGATGCAGCTCATCAACGCGGACGTTCGTACCTACTGCGTCGGAGCCGCCAGAAGCATGGGCACCGTGCTGCTGACCGCCGGCGCCAAGGGCAAGCGCTACGCCCTGCCCAGCTCCACGATTCACATGCACCAGCCACTTGGCGGGGCCCAGGGCCAGGCGACGGACGTCGAGATCCACGCCCGCGAGATACTCCGACTCAAGGACCGGTTGCGCGAGATCATAGCCGACACGACGGGGCAGCCCTACGACCGCGTCGCGCAAGACTCCGACCGCGACTTCTACTTGAACGCCGAAGAGGCCAGGGAGTACGGACTCGTCGACGAAATCGTTTCGACCATGCCCGGGGTATAGGAATGGCCTTGGACAACGAGCCGAGAATCAAGGAGACACACGTGCGAACACCGAACTTCGAAAACGTTCTGCCGATGGTGGTGGAGACGAGCGCCAGAGGCGAGCGCGCATACGACATCTACTCACTTCTGCTTCGCAAGCGCATCATCTTCCTGGGAACTCCCATCAACGATCAGGTCGCCAACGCCATCGTTGCACAGCTTCTGTACCTCGACAGCGAGGACCCCGACCGCGACATTCTCATGTACATCAACTCTCCCGGCGGCTACATCTACGACGGCCTCGCCATCTACGACACCATGCAGCTCGTAAAGCCCGACGTGCAGACCTACTGCGTCGGGTCGGCCATGAGCATGGCGACGGTGCTCCTGACCGCGGGCGCAAAGGGCAAGCGATTTGCGCTCCCGAACTCCACCGTGCACATGCACCAGGCCATGGGCGGAACCCAGGGCCAGGCGTCCGACATCGAGATATGGGCGCGCGAGACTCTTCGACTCGAAGACCGGGTGCGAAGCATCATCGCGGAAACGACGGGGCAGCCGTACGACCGGGTCGCAAAGGACTCCGACCGCGACTTCTTCATGAACGCGGAGGAGGCCAAGGACTACGGCATCGTCGATGAAGTAGTAACGAACGAAGAAATGGAGAAGATGGGCGAGGACTCCTAACAGACCGATAGAAAACAACCGCCCCCCGGTTTCTCACGGGGGGCGGTTTCGTTCCGACCGAGTTTTATCGAAGGGAAGCATCGTCGAGGGGGATATGACGACATCGCGGACAGGTGACGCGAGCAACTACAAATGCTCGTTTTGCGGGAAGTCGCAGCAGCAGGTGAAGAGGATCTTTGCCGGGCCGGACAGGGTATTCATCTGCGACGAGTGTATCGGCCTGTGCGGGCAGATCATGAACGAGGAGGACCAAGCCCCCGTCCGTCAGCCGGCCTCCAAGGAAATCCTCTCCAAGAGCGTCACGCCGCGGTGGATCTACCGGAAGCTCGACGAGTACGTAGTAGGGCAGGAACGGTCGAAGAAGGTCCTCAGCGTCGCGGTGTACAACCACTACAAGCGCATCACGTCCAACCTGATGCCGTCGCCCGACGTGGAGCTTCAGAAGGCCAACATTCTCATGATGGGGCCGGCGGGCTCCGGCAAGACGCTGCTCGCCCAGACCCTCGCCAAGGTCCTCGACGTTCCCTTCGCCATCGCGGACGCGACCTCGCTGACGGAGGCGGGCTATGTCGGGGAGGACGTGGAGAACATCCTCCTGAGACTCATTCAGACCGCGGAGTTCGACATCGAGAAGGCCCAGCAGGGCATCATCTACATCGACGAGTTCGACAAGATCGCCCGGAAGAGTCCGAACCCCTCGATCACGCGGGACGTTTCCGGGGAAGGCGTCCAGCAGGCGCTCTTGAAGATCATCGAGGGATGCGTCGCCAACGTTCCGCCGCAGGGCGGACGCAAGCACCCTCACCAGGACTTCATGCAGATAAAGACGGACGACATCCTCTTCCTGTGCGGGGGAGCCTTCGAGGGGCTGAACGACATCGTCGACGAACGCCTCTCAAAGGGCCGGGTCACCCTGGGCTTCAACGCCACGGGCAAGCCCTCCGACGGCCTCTCCGAAGACGGGGTGAACCTGCTCGACCACACTATAGGCGACGACCTGCTGGAGTACGGCTTCATCCCGGAGCTCGTGGGACGTCTGCCGATTTCCGTCGGCCTAATCAGCCTCGACAAGGAGGCGCTCGTCCGTGTCCTGACCGAACCGAAGAATGCCTTCGTCAGACAGTACCAGAGCCTCTTCAAGATGGACGGCGTGGACCTCGAGTTCACCCAGGAGGCCCTCGAGGCCGCCGCCGATCTGGCCATCGAGCGGGGCACCGGCGCGCGCGGACTGCGCGCCATCCTCGAAGAGACGCTGCTCGACGTTATGTACGAGCTTCCCACGCTATCCGGCGTTTCCCGCTGCGTCGTCGACGATGAGTCCATCCGCAAGACCAAGGGCGTCCATCTCGTCCGCGAGGACGGCGAGATCATACCCCTTCCGCTGTGGGAGCAGAAGTCGGCATAGCTCCGGGGTAGGCGTTGTGCCCCACACCCGATCACCTATTGGGAATCGTGCGAAGGGCCTCCAGAGCCTCTATCTGGACACTCCGATTTCCCAATCTCAGTGCCATCCCTAGCTCCTCTCGCGCCAGTTGATAGTTGCCCGCCTCGACATAGATCTTGCCGCGCAGCAAATGGGCCTGCGCGACGCCTATGGGGCCGGACTCTATCGCCAGGGCCAGCGAGTCGAGCGCCCGTCCATAATCGCCTTGCGAATAGTAGCGCTCGGCCCGGAAGTAGTGCGTGAACGAGTTCTCCGGCAGCCTGCGGTCGGCGATGATCACGCCGAGGGTGAGAATGAGCAAGGTGGCCGGCACGACCCACCACTTGAAGATGAGCGACCCCGACGTGTTGACGAAAATCCGGTAGCCGAGCATCGTTCCGGCCTGCCGGTACTGCGGCGAGAGAGCCAGGCCGAGAATGAACCCCGCTACCAGTCCGCCGCCATGCGCCCAGTTGTCGATGCCCGGCGTCGCCAAGCCGATGATTATGTTTATTCCGATAATGATTGCAAGCCCGATCAAGCTGTTCTGCGCGTGCTTGCCGAACGTCCTGCGCTGGAGGAGCAGGAAGGCCCCCAGTGCTCCGACGACACCGAAGATCGCGCCGCTCGCGCCCGCCGCGATGGCGATGGAGTTGAACAGGTAGCTCGTGACGCTCCCGGCCAGCCCGGCAAGGAAATATATGAGGAAGAACGGCGCATGTCCGTACGAACGCTCCACGGACTGTCCGAAGATGAAGAGCGCGAAGACGTTGAACCCAAGGTGCATGAAGCCGGAATGGAGGAACATCGCCGTGAGCAGTCGCCAGTATTCTCCCTGCGAGATGAGGGGGCCGAACATGGCGCCGAAGTCGAGGAGCACGTCGGGGTCTTCCGTCCCGCCCGCGAGATGCGCGAGACCGAACATGACGACGTTGATGGCGAGCAGAGCGTAGGTGAGGTACGGCCTGCGCGTTACCTCAGGCATCGGGACGTAGTCCGGCTCTTGGCTGTATTCGTCGGTCTCGTACACGTTCTGTCCGGTGGGGAAAGCGCCCCCAGTGCTTTAACGACGGGGCTGTTCATCGGGTCATCCCGTTCCGGTGCGATGCCCCGTGTATCTACGATACACTAGGGTCAAATACGCGCTCAAGGAACACTCGGAGGTTGCGAGTCCGTGCCGCCACTTAGCGAAGCTTTTCCCAGCAGGAGCGATCTTCGCCCCGATCAGCAGGTCGACAGCATAGCTGACATCGACGCGCGGGCGCTCTACGACCGGGGCATCCGCGCCATCGCCTTCGACGCCGACCAGACGCTGTGCCGGTTCCACGGGATGGGCATCAATGATCGGCTGCTGACGAACATCGAGGTCATGCGGGGCCTGTTCGCGGACCGTCTGTGCATCATTTCCAACTGCACCGACAGGCGGCGGGAGGAACTGATCGAGCATTTCCCCCTGTACGTCGTGCCGGTGCGCAAGCGAAAGCCGTCGGTGGAGCCGTACCGCGAGGCGGAGCGCCACTTCGACGTGCCCCCGGAACAGTGGGCCTTCGTGGGCGACCGCATCCTCACCGACATCGTTGGGGCGAACCGGGCTGGCTGGCATTCGATCTTGGTTCCGCCGCTCGCACCGGAGACCGACCCGTGGTTCGTCGCCATGGCGCGCTCGTACGAGCGGCTGCTCTGGCGGGCGTATCGCATGTGACGCGGGAGACCTTGCCGCTACAGTTCGGACTCGGAGGCGTCGGGCGAATCTCCGTATGCGGTCTGGATCTGGGTGATCTTCAGTTCGGCCTTCGAGAGCACGTCGCCGCAGTAGTTGGCGAGGCGCATACCCCGCTCGAAGAGCGCGGTGGTCTCCTGGAGGGAGAGCTCTCCCGCCTCCATGGCGCGGACAGTCTCTTCGAGTTGCTCCAGCGCCTGCTCGAACGTGAGGTCCTTGAATTCGTCGTCGGCCTTCGGTTCTTCTTGCATATCCCTCGACAGCCTATCCTATCAGCCTTCGAACAGGTCCATACTCGCCTGTCCGCTCGGCGTTGATTTCTGCGATCTCTTCCGTCGTCTGGGCGCAGGCCGCGCTCCGTCTCCGGTCACCTGCGCCTTGAAGTCGCCCTCTGCCACCGTCACCCCGATCAGGTCGCCGTCCGCGACCTGCGATGGCGAGGTCACCACGGCGCTTTCCCTGTGGACGATGGCGTACCCTCGCAGCAGGGTATCCCGCGGGCTGAGAGATTCAAGTTTGCCCCGCAAACCGTTGATGCGCTCGTTCGAGACCTGCATTGTGCCGCGCAGGTGTCCTGCCGTCGTCCGCATCATGTCGTCAATGCGCAGCCTGAGCGTATCGAAGTCCGGCAGCCCGCGCATGAGGCGGGGAAGGAGCGCCTCCACCTCCCATTGGTCCGTTTCGAGCCTACCCGTGATGATGGAGTTCATGGACCTGCGGAGCACTCCGATATCGGCCAACAGTTCCGCCTGGTCGGGTACCACAAGCTCCGCTGCCGCGGACGGGGTCGGCGCGCGAACGTCGGCCACAAGGTCGGCGATGGTGTAGTCGGTCTCATGGCCGATGGCGCTGACGACCGGCACGCCGCTCTTGAAGATCGCTCGCGCCACGTCCTCCTCGTTGAAGGGCCAGAGGTCTTCGAGGGAACCGCCCCCGCGCGCAACGATGATTACGTCGATGTCATTGAGACGTTCCAGCGCGTCGAACGCGGCAACGATGGCGGGCGCCGCCTCGCTGCCCTGCACCAGAGCCGGCGCGAGCACAAGCTCAACGGCAGGGTAGCGGCGGGTCGTCACGTTCTGGATGTCGTGCCAGACCGAGCCGGTCGGCGAGGTGACGACTCCCACTCGCGTGGGAAATCTCGGCAGGGGACGCTTGCGGGACTCTTCGAACAGTCCCTCCTTTTCGAGCCGCATCCTGAGCTCTTCGAGCTTGAGTTGCAGCTCGCCGACTCCCTCGGGCTGGACCACGTCGGCAATAAGCTGAAGGTCGCCGCGCGTCTCGTACAGCGCGATACGACCATGGGCGATGACGGCGCCGCCTTCCTCTATGAGATCAGCCCCGACGCCTCCGCCCCGGAACATCACGCATCGGAGCGTCGCTCCCGCGTCACGGAGACTGAAGTACGAGTGTCCCGCCGCCGAGCGGGTGAGATTCCCGACCTCGCCACGCACCCAGACGTTCTGCAAGACCGGGTCTTCACGGAGAATCTCCGTGAGATACCGCGACACCTCTGAAACCGAGTAGACGGCCATGCTTTTCGACCGGGCTACACGCGCCCGGCGTACTCGCCCGTGCGGGTGTCCACCCTGATCGTCTCTCCAACGTCGATGAAGAGCGGCACCTGAACGACGAGACCCGTCTCGACGGTGGCGGGCTTGCTGCCGCCCGTGGCCGTGTCGCCCTTGAAGCCAGGATCCGTGTCGGTGACCTTGAGATCGACGTTAAGCGGAATCTCGATACTGATCGGCTCGTCCTGGTACAGGACGAGGTCGACGGTCGTCTGCTCGATCAGGTACGGGAGCGATTCCGAGATCCGGTCGCCTATCAATGGGAACTGCTCGAAGGTCTCGTTGTCCATGAAGTAGTAGAGGTCGCCGTCCTGGTAGATGTACTCCGCCTTCCGGCGCTCCACGTCCGCAATGGTGAACTTCACGTCGAACCCGTTGAAGGTGCGGTCGACGACGCGGCCCGTGCGGAGCGAACGGAACCTGATGCGCATGACGGGGGCGCGCTTCTGCATCTTCGTCCGCTCGTAGTCCACGACGGCGTATGGCTCGCCGTCCAGCGCAATCGGCATTCCCTTCTTCAACTCGCCGTAGCTCAGCGTCATTCCGTTCTCCTACGTCCGCTCGATAGTCTCGACCAGGTAGTCCAGCGCATAGAGGTACCCGCGCCATCCGAGTCCCGCTATCTGGCCTTTCGCCAACGACGCGATGACCGAGTGATGTCGGAACTCCTCTCGCGCGTGGATGTTGGACAGGTGCACCTCGACGAACGGCAGTCCCGTATCCGCAATCGCGTCACGCAATGAAATGCCGTAGTGAGTCAAGGCCCCGGCGTTCACCACAATGCCCGAGGCGTCCGGCGAGGCCTCCTGCAGGTAGTCCACGATAGCGCCTTCGTGGTTCGACTGGAAGAAGTCCAACTCGACGCCGAGCGATTCCGCGCGCTCGCGGAGGCGCGATTCGATGTCGGCAAGCGTGTCGCTCCCGTACTGGGAGGGGTCGCGCATACCGAGCCTATTCAGATTCGGGCCGTTCACGACAAGTATCTTCATGGTACTCACACTCGTTAGTCCGGCACGAACATTGTAATGACAATCGCCCGCCGTCTTCAACGGATAAGGACCTGACGGCCTAGCGGTGGCTCCGCTTGGCTCTCCGTAGTTTCTCGTCGGAATGGGGCTCCAAGAACACCTCGTCGGCAGCGTCGTCAATGACCAAACGACCGCGACTGAGAAAGTCTCGGCCGAGAATTGAAGGTGTACTATTACCCCTCAATACACCTGCAAGCGCCGCCGAGAAGCGGTCTTCCCCGCAGGGACCAATGGCGATCTTCTCTTCCCACTCGTAAACTTGTTTGCTCGATTTGAACGTTAGCTTGGCATCTTGGCGCTTGTATTCTGCGAACCCGCCGATTCCAACTGAAATTTTGTTGCCGGGAACGCCTGTTGGCAGGACGCCGATACCTAGCTTGATTGAATCTGCCGTGTGGATCGTGGTGAAGTCTGCTCCCGTATCAACCAGGAAGTTAATGGGAGCGGACTTTCCATTTGGGAGCTCGACGACTGCCGTAATATATGGCGATGACGGAGCGCCGACGTTATGTTCCAGCCGTCCTTGAATCCTCACAGAATCAAGTTTCTCGGCTTGTCTGTGATGAACTCCAGAACCATGTCGGAGCCCACACCTTTGGCACAGGCCTCATTGTAGGCTGTAAGGGCGTCTTCGGACGAGCAGATCAGTTCCTCTTTGTAGACGACCACCCAGCGATCGGGCTGCTCGTTTATCCACTCCTTTTTGTGCTTCGACAGGTATTCGTGGTCTCGCCCGAACTGTTCCAGCCTCTGTATCGGGTCTAGTGTTGCTGTTGTCATGGTTCCTCTCCGTTCTTTGAATTGTGTGACGTGGAATCAATACTTGTCAAGCGAGTTAGCCGTCGGTAACTGTTCAGGCTCCGTGCGACACCCCTCAGGCAAGCAAGCCACCGTCATTCCCGCGAAAGCGGGAATCCATAGGCGGGGGTGTTCCCCTCACCAACTCTGAACAGTCCCCAACATTGGACAAGGTAGATATTTACTCATAACATTGGTATTGTACTCATCCGCGACTTCACTCACACGCTGCAAGTCGTGAGGGCGCCTGATAGATGACACGGTTGGACTATGCGCGCGCGGTCGCGCTGACCGCGTCGATAACCGCCTCCTCCGTGCTCTCTGCTGCCGTGGTCTCGGGGTTTTCCGGTCCACCGGATTCCACAGGGACAAAAGCGTCCGACTCACTTCCCACCGCAGGTCAACCGGGTAACCCTTCTCCGTCGCCAAACGAGACGCTCAACTCCACCGGCACGCCGACTCCTGATCTCATCATCTGGCCGGAACCCAAGGTCACCCCGACTCATACGCCAACGAGAAAGCCCACTCGCACGCCGCTGCCTACGAGCACGCCCACTCCTCCGCTCTTCATCTGGCCGGAAGCCAAGATCACACCAACACATACGCCGACGAGAAAACCCACCCGGACGCCGATTCCCACCAGTACGCCAACCCCAACCAACACGCCAACACCGACCTTTACCGCCGTTCCGACATCCGTACCACCACCAATCCCCACACCGACTCCTACATGGACTCCCACATCAACTCCGACAGTACCCCCTCCGACACAGACGCCCACGTTCACGCCTACGCCACCCCCTGAGAGACCTTCGCTCACCATCCCCGACGCGATACCGGGAACAACTGGTGAGCCGGTGGCCGTCCCCATCACGTTCGATTCGGACGACGCCACAGTGTCGACCATAACGTTCTCAATTGACTACGACGAATCGTGCCTGAGCTTCGACGATACGGACGCAGACGAGAACGGCATGATGGACTCGGTCAAGCTGATAGGCACGGAGGGGTTCTGGTCGAGGTGGACAAAATTGGTGGAGCACGACTCGCAAGATACGGATGGGGAGATCGACACGAGGCTCATAGAGGACATAGCAGATTCCGCAGGGATGCCCAACGGCGAGATTATGGAGATCACCTTCACTGTCACCTTGGGCACGTCATGTGAGGAAGCGAAGGCAAGGGTGGGATTTTCCTCCGACTCGCCCGCCGAGTTCGGAACCGATAAAGGCATCGCCTTGAAGGGCACAACGGAAGGCGGTTCGGTGCAGATTGCGACTCCCACACCTACGCTAACCCCCACCTTCACGCCTACGCCTACACCGACTCCTACTCACTCACCCACACCGACTCACACCCCCACGCCCACACCGACGCCAACTTCAACGTCAACTTCCACGCCGACTCCTACACCGACACCAACACACACTCACACGCCCACACCGGTTCCCGCCATACCGTCGCTCACCATCCCCGACGAGCTATCCACGAACCCGGGACAAAACGTCACGGTGCCCATCACCCTCGACTCCGATGGCGCGCAGATATCCGGCGTGACCTTCTCGCTCGTCTACGATCGGTCCTGCTTCGGCTTCGATCCAATGGACGCCGACGGGAACGGAGTCCCCGACTCCGTAACCCTGACGCTTCCAGAGGGCATCGACAGGCCGTACGTAGCTCCCGCTCCGGAGGACCCCGACAGGCGGATCAACTTCGTCCTTGCCGATATTGTACTCCCGCTTGCCACAATCTCCGACGGCGTCATAGCGGATGTCGGCCTGATCGTCGCCGAAGCCGTGGCGTGTTGGGGAACGTCGCAGAGCGTGGGGTTCTGGGCCGGCGTACCGGCGAAGTTCTCCGATACCGACGGCGAAGACGTGACCGGCACGACGCAAGACGGCACGATACGTATATCGGTTCCGACCTCGACACCCACGCCGACACCTACTCACACCCACACGCCCACGCCGACACCGACTCACACTCACACGCCCACGCCAACACCGACTCACACCCACACGCCCACGCCGACACCGACTCACACCTTCACGCCCACACCGACACCGACTCACACTCACACGCCTACGCCAACTCCGACTCACACCTTCACGCCCACGCCGACTCCTACTCACACTCATACGCCCACGCCGACACCAACTCATACCTTCACGCCTACGCCTACTCCGACTCATACCTTCACACCCACGCCGACACCGACTCACACGCCTACGCCGACACCTACCCCGACTCACACACCCACGCCAACACCTACGCCCACTCACACGCCCACGCCGACACCGACGCCCACTCACACGCCTACGCCGACACCTACCCCGACTCACACGCCTACGCCGACACCGACGCCCACTCACACACCTACGCCGACTCCTACTCCCACTCACACGCCTACGCCGACACCTACTCCCACTCACACACCTACGCCGACTCCAACTCCGACTCACACGCCCACGCCGACACCTACTCCGACTCACACGCCCACGCCGACACCTACTCACACTCACACGCCCACGCCGACACCTACTCCGACCCACACGCCCACGCCGACACCTACTCACACTCACACACCCACGCCGACTCACACACCTACGCCAACGGTTCAGGACGGGCCGTCGCTCACCATCCCTGAAGACATAGAGGGAACTCCTGGGGACCCGGTGACCGCGTCTATCACGTTCGACGACGACGATAATGCAATCGCCGGCATCCAGTTCGCGGTACAATACGACCAAACCTGCCTGGCCTTTGACTCAGTGGAGTTTACGGACATAGTTCCCGTCGCCTTCACTACATATGCGTATCCCGTGGGCAAGGTGATCAATTTTGTATTATTCAGTCTAGGTGTTGCGATGCCGGACGGAGCATTCGCAGAGATCACCTTCACCGTCAGTGATGAGGAAGACTGTCGCGGGGAGACAGCGGAGGTGGGGTTCTCGTCCAGCGGTCTGGCATTCGCAGACCTTCAGAACAACCCGGTATCAGGCTGGACGCAAGACGGCTCGGTCAAGATCGCCGACGAATAGCCCTGAAACGCAGCCCCCGCCAACTGTTCAGACTTCGTGAGTGCCTTCGACACACACAGCCACCGTCATTCCCGCGAACGAACGTCACCCCGTACCCCGATACGGGGCGGGAATCCATCTTCCCCCCTCCGCGCCCTCTGCGGTGAATCAAACGTCTCCGTAGAGCCTGCCCCGTACTCATACGGGATGAGCTATCGCGGAGGGTTGGCCCTGAGCAGGGGCGTGAAGCCGGCCTGCTTGAAGTCGCGGTCGTGGGCAAGGGCATCGGTCATGCCGCGTTCTTCCATGACGAGGAAGCTGGCGCAGTCGGTAAGGCTCCACCGCTGGTCGGGGCGAGCGATATATCTTTCCAGGGCATCCCTGAATTGGTTGACCGTCAGTGGTATGACATCGACGTAGGGCGTGGCTTCAAGCTCTTGAACCCTCTGGGCTACGAACGCCCGCCTGAATTCAGGCTCGCCCGCCATAGAGTCCAGTACCTCGACCAACACCAGTTGTGTTGTGACGACCTGAGACTCCCCCAAGGATTCAGATAGATCTGTCGCAATCTGGTGGAGAGTGTCTCTGGGGTTCCACAACGCTACCCAATAGCCCGTATCCGCGAAGACGACTCCCATCAGTCCTCCTCTTTAGGATGGCCGTAGAGGTAGTGTTTCTTGTTCTTGGAAAAGTCGGTGGGAAAGCCGTCCCAGAAGTCCGGGGGCATGGACTTCTGAGCTTCCTTCACCCTCTCGACGATTGCTGCCAACCCCCGCTTTGCCGGGGGCGAATCCTTTGCCGGCGCGCCATCCTCCACGGACACAGTCACTTCCGCGCCCTCTTCCAGGTCGAGCGGCTGCACCGGCACGAGCGCGCCATCGGCGTATGTGGCCTTTACGTTGGTGATCATGGTCATGACAACCTCCTGGCGCATACCCTTCAGTGGCGTTCATTTACTGGTTGACATTATAGGCTTCTCGGTCAGTATCGGGCAACGACCTCTAAAGGGGTGTCACGGCCATTTCGGCCACCAGCAACAGCACCGTGACCCACGTCTTCGCCAATACGCTGACCGTCAAGTTCCGCACCCCCACCACCGTCATTCCCGCGAAAGCGGGAATCCACGCCATCCCCAATTTGACAACATAGAACGAATAATCTATTCTCTGTTGAGAACCCGACACAAAGGACCAACGCCCGCATGGACATCAACGAGCTGAAAGCCCTCGGCTTGAACGGCGAATAGGACGTGGAACCTACCGAACGAGCCCTCGGCATTCGTTTCAGCGACTTCACTCCCGAAGACCGCAGAACATGGAGATTGCAGGAACTCTGCCTCAAGCAGTACGCCCTCACGCCGGACTACGAACGAGCGGCACGGAGGGCGGGAGTCACCGTCGGCGACAAGCCAAATGCAACAAAATGTCACACCATGCCACAAATTTCGAGTTTTTCCATGGTTATCGTAAAGTCGTCGGGCTCCGTGTCAGTCCGCCTCGTGAGGGACTCCTGTCCCCTCGGTCAGCGCGACGGCCTGTCTCACGTCTAGGTCCTCGAACGTCTCGACCAGGCCGGAGGGCCACCGCACCTCGATGTCGGCGAGCCCTTCGTGGCTCCCCAGCCCAAACGTGATCCACGGGCTGTTGGTCGAGAGGAAGCCGGATCCCGCGTGGGTCGACTTCACGACGACCGTACCGTCGGCTTTGGCCCACACTCGCGCGCCGATGCCGTCACGGTTGCTTGCCGTTCCGATCAGACGGACCGAAATCCAGCTATTGCCGCCTCCCCGGTTGCGCAGGAGCACGGGCTCGCCGCCCTGACCGCGCGACTTGCTCGTGACGACCACGATATCGGCGAATCCGTCGTTGTCATAGTCTCCTATCGCGGCGCCTGTCGTGAACAGTTCCTCGAGACCAAACCCCGAGGGGAATTTCCGGAAGCTGCCGTCGCCTCGGTTCAACAGCAACAACCCTGCGTTCCCAGGCCAGTCAAAGCTCTCGACGGGGAAGTTGCCGGAGTAGAAGATGTCCTCGCCTCCGTCGTTATCGAAATCAGCCACGCCGAACGCCCAGCTGGCCGGGTACTCGATCTCGTCGAACGTCCCCTCATAGCCGACCGCGTCATAGGTTCCGTCCCCGGTGTTTTCGAATACCCACCCGTTGGGCCCGAAGTTCCTGGACAAGATATCGAGATCGCCGTCGGAATCGTAATCGGCGAAGGCAACTCCGATGCGAAAGTCATGCTCGGCCTGTCCCGGCAGTCCTTCAATGGAGAGGCTCAGTCCTGACTCGAAGGAGACGTCGGAGAATGTTAGGTCGCCGTTGTTTCGCAACAGTCGGAACCTGGCGTCAAGCCAAACGCATGTTGCGAGAAAGATGTCTATGAACCCGTCTTCGTCGTAGTCGTTGAACCCCACGCCACAAGTCGGAAGATCATCGATGACCCCGGCGCTGGCCGAAATATCCGTGAACACGCCGTCGCCGCCATTGAGGAACAGCCTGTTTGGAGGTCCAAAGTCGAATCCCGGCCCCGGCGGCCCACCGACGAAGAGATCGAGGTCGCCGTCGTTGTCGATGTCGGCGAGGGCAATGGCCCAAGAGTACGAGTCTGACAGTGTATCGAGGCCGATGCTTTCGGTGACGTCCGTGAAGGCGCCGTCGCAGTCGTTCCGATAGACCTTGAAGCTGCTGGGCTCGTCGCCGATGAACCCGCCGTCGCCCGACATCAGAAGGTCGGTGCAGCCGTCGTTGTCGATGTCCCCGGCGACCACCGCGGTGTTCCCCGTCTCGCTCGTCACGCCCGCCTCCTCCGCGACGTTGGTGAACGTGCCGTCCCCGTTGTTGCGGAAAAGGGCGTTCTTGGCTTCTCTGGTGTTGGTGATGTACAGGTCGAGGAACCCGTCATTGTCGTAGTCGAGCCATGCCGCGCCTCCGACTCCGTCGGAGTTCTTGTAGATACCCTCGCGGACGAAATCGAGCAGGTGGGACACATCGACCAGTGGCCGGTCGTCCGGTGGTTCCGGCGTGGGCGTCGGCTCGGCGACGGTGGGCACGGGTGTTGGGATCGCCGTCGGCTCCGGTGTTGGAAATGGGGTCGGCTCGGTCGTCTGACCGCAGCCCGCCGCAAGCATTACCGAAGTTAACGCGACGAGACCGAGGAGGCGTCGGACGTTCAACGGGTCCCTAGCCCTTCGACGATTGCGGGCCGGCCTGGGACAGCAGCGTATTGGCAACCTCGGAGAGCGCGAGGGGATTGCCCTTCGTCTGGCTGTATATGCCCGTGATGAACGTCGGCGAGAGGGAGACGCCGTAGTTGTGCCGGACTATCGAGTCGACCTCATCCATCGAGAGCTCCGACAGCAGCACGCGCTGCAGGAGCCTGCGACGCTTGAAGTAGGTGAGGATTTCGGCAAGTGGATGGCTGCCCGGCAGGGTCGATGAGGGCAACATCGTGCCGATCAGCAGCACCCGCATCGTCGACAGCTCGGGGACGATGAAGCGAAGCAGGTCCAGCGTCGAGTCGTCGGCGCGCTGGAGGTCGTCGAAGACGATCACGAGCGGACACTCGTCCGAAGCCTCCTTGAGGAAGCCGGTGACCGCGTCGTACAGCCGGAAGCTCGGCTGCTGTGGGTCGTCCACGTCGCGCGGGGGTTCGAGACCGATAAGTTTCTGGCGCACGTCGGCGACGATCACGGCTATCTCGGACGCGCCCTCACCCAACTCGCGTTTCAGCTGATCCGCGTCCGTGTCTCGTACGTGCGCGCGGATGGCCTGCACCCAAAGCCAGTAAGACGTGGAAGCGCCGGCCTCGTCCGCCCAACCCCACAGCGCCTTCGCGCCGCGTTCCCCGGCATACACGGCCAACTCATGGGCCATTCTGCTCTTCCCGATGCCCTGCTCGCCTTCTATCATAACGAACCGTCCGCGTCCGGACATCGTCTCCTCGAGACCGGCTCGCAGCACGTCCATCTGCTCGTCGCGTCCGACGAAAACACCTTCAAAGTCGCCGTTCAGCGACTCGGTGCTGACACTCCTCGACCTCCATCCGCCCGACGATGAACCGTTCATGCGGGAGCGCGTTCCTCCAAGCTGGATGCCTTCGAGCGCCTTGATCACCTCGGCCGCCGAACGGGGCCTCCTCTTCGGGTCCTTGGCCATCATTCGCAGGATGAGCGCTTCGAGCGGTCTCGGGCAGCGCGGATTGTGCCAGGTGGGGGAGACCGGCTCCGTCTCCAGATGCTGCCGGACCACCGAGGGCGTGTCGTACCCCATGAACGGGGGCCTGCCGCAGACCATCTCATACAGGACGACGCCGAGGGCATACAGATCGGAGCGAGCCGTCACCTCGTCTCCGGTGATCTGCTCGGGCGGCATGTAGGTAACGGTGCCGACGATGTTGCCGGCCTGGGTCATGGGCGCCCGGTTCCGCGACTTGGCAAGTCCGAAGTCGCCGATCTTCGCGGTGCCGTCCTTGGTGAGCCAGATGTTTCCCGGCTTGACGTCCCGGTGCACGATGCCGTTGGCGTGAGTGAAATCGAGACCGCTGCACACCTGAGTGATCACCCGCACCACGTCTTCCAAGGGCAGCCCGTCGCTGGGCGCGTTATCGATAAGACCGGCAACGTCGCCGCGTCTCATCAGTTCCGTCACCATATACGGATGGAGCTCAGGGGAGCCTTCCCTGGCGTACTCCCCGAAGTCGAACACGGTCACGACGTGCGCATGTGACCCGAGCCTGCCCATCGCCTTCGCTTCGAGGTTAATCCTCTGACGCGATACGGAGTCCAGCGTCTCGATCTTGACGATGGCAATCGCGACGTCGCGGTCGAGGAGGGAGTCCCAAGCCTCGTACACCTTCTTCCTCGCTCCCTCGCCGATCATCCTCCCCAAGGTATAGCGTCCGTTGATTACCTCACCCGCGAAGTCGGAATGATCGACGGACGCCGACAAGTCCAAGGCCCCGTCTGAGGACCGAGCGGAATCCTGCTCTCCCAGCGCTCTGCTCGCGGCGGCAAGGAATGCCTGAGCGTCCACGTTTTCCGGTTCCAGCGCCAACACATCGTGGCTCGTGTCGCGGACGTTCTCCCATTTCCGGGAGATTACCGCCTCTTCCAGTTCCCCGAGAAGCCTCACGACTTGGCGCTGTACGCGCACACTCTTGAGGAGCGTCATGCTCACCCCTTGAAATTCGGACCTCATCTTAGATTTTGAACAAAGAACCGGCTTGTTTGCTAGGGCATTTCCGCCCTTGAATTGAGAGACTTTGCGGACTCATGCCGGAGGCCGCTATCCTAGTGCCTCCACCACGACC
Source organism: Dehalococcoidia bacterium (assembly GCA_963665745.1). Lineage (GTDB taxonomy): Bacteria > Chloroflexota > Dehalococcoidia > Lucifugimonadales > VXLM01 > VXLM01. The sequence goes on from OY762443.1 coordinate 994,352, forward strand.
CACTTGAGGAGACACCGATGAGTGCCAACATTTCGGTCCGAAAGGCCGTTCCCGCCGACCTCGACACGCTGTTCCAACTCTATATCGACAACGGCGGCGGCAAGATCGGGCAGAAGCGCGATCTTCTATGGAACGGACTGTGCAAGCTGGCGTCGTCGCCGGATCTCGGCTTTCATATCCTCGCCGAGGCGGAGGGCAAAATCGTTGGAATGCTCCGGATCTGCTTCGAGTGGAGTCCCTACCGGGACGGCACGTTCTGGTGGGTCGAGAACGTCTACGTCGTCCCGGACTGGCGGAGGAAGGGCGTCTACAGCGCCATGCACAAGCACATCCACAGCGAGGCGGAGGACGACCCCACGATCTGCGGCATCAGGCTCTACACCGACGAGGACAATCACGGAGCGCGACGGACGTACGAAAGCGTGGGAATGAACGGCTACATGATGGAGTTCTTCGAGATCGACTTCGTCTACGGGCCGCGCCCGACCTGAACTTGGAGGCAACTCAACAGGCAGTCCGTTCGCCCTGAGCCTGTCGAAGGGTCGAAGCAACGTTCATGGTTCGACAAGCTCACCACGAACGTTTAGGAGCAGTTGGGCCGGGCTACTTCCGAACGGCGACGATGCCCAGCCAGTTCCGCGGGATCCACTCGACCTTCATTTCCTCAAACGCCTGGTTGACGCCCGCCTGCAGGGCGGCGCTTGCCTTCTCGAACGGGACGCCCGGCAGGGAGCCCTCGATGAAGTCGGAGAAGGTGCTGATGTCGAGGAACCCAGCCCGTGTGAACTCGACCGTCTCGATCTTCTGCTCGACCACCTCGAACCCCTGTCGTTCGAGAAGCTCACGGTACTCGTCGGCGGTGAGCTGCTTGCGCGCCTGGACTCGTTCCGCCTTGATTGGAGTCATGCCGTACTCGCGTCGGAGGAAGCGGTTGGCTTTCAGCATCCACTTGCGGTAGAAGATGTGCGATTCTTTTGGAAGCGAACCGTCGTAGAAGGTCGTGTTGAACGCCAGCTTGCCACCGGGCTTCAGCGTCTTCGCTATCTCGGCGACCACCGCGTCCTTATCGGGGATGTAGTGGATAGCATTGCAGAGTATGACCGTGTCGGCCTTTTCCTTGACGGCATCGGAGATATTCTCCATCTGGCTCTGGACGAACTGGACTGCCGTATCGCCGCGGCCCTTTAGCTCTTCCATCGCCTGCTTGAGGGCCGACGATGAATGGTCGATGCCGATGATGACCGAGTCCTTGGCGCAATTCAGGCGGTCGGCGATGATCTTCGTGACGCCACCGGTCCCGCACGCCAAATCGATGATTCGCTGTCCGGACCCCACGCCGGCGAGGTCTACGAGCAAGGCGTTTTGCTGCCCATAGAATTCGTGCTCGGAAAATCGCTTGAAGCTGTAGTCATTGGAGGCCATGTTGCTCTCCTGTCAATGCCGGCATCGCCCGCTGGCCCGTCTGTCTTACGTGTACTCTGCGAAGCGCCGCTGTCCATACTAGCAGAGCTATAGGCGGATGTCCAAAGTTTTTTCGTAAAAGTCCGATTCCGCGTAGGTTGTGTTGGCATTTCCTAGCCGGACGACACCAGGTGCATGAACTCCGCGCTGCGTGGCTCACGCTCCAGGACGTAGGTGATATAGGTCCCCAGCACTCGCCGCAGGTCTTGTATCAGACGCTCCGAGAGCGGCAGTTCGAGGGCTTGCGGGAATTCGGCGACTTGGAAGAATCGCAGCACCTTGATGGCGTTCAGCGACACGTGAATCAGCGCGCCGTCGGTACGGCTGCGACACTCAGGGCACACCAGCCCGCCGGAGGCACACGAGAATACGTGGTCGCCGGCCGAAAGCTCCTCCCCGCAGTCCACGCATTGCCGCAACTCAGGGCCGAATCCGGCCACGCCGAGCATTCTCGTCTCGAAGTACCGCGCAAGCTGCTCGGGCCTTTCGGTGGACTCCAGCGCGCCCAGCGCGTCGACGAGCAGGCGGAACTCGGAGGGATTGACGGCCCCGTCGGCGGAGAACCCATCGACGAGATCGGCCAAGTACATCCCCGTGGAGACGAGGCCGAGGTCTTCCCGCACAGAGCGGAAGCTCGCCACCGTCTCGGCCTCAACCACCTGATCGAGGCTGCGTCCCTCCGCTATCGAAACACGGACGTGGGTGAGGGGTTGGAGGAATCCGCCCTTGCGACTCTTCGCGCGGCGCGCGCCCTTGACGACGGCGCGGACCTTCCCCCGGTCGGGAGTGTAGAGGGTGATGATGCGGTCGGCCTCGCCGAGCCGCATGTGCTTGAGCACGACGCCCTCGGTGTTGTATGTCTTCGGTCTCGGCATGGGGCTTCAGTCCTCGACCATGCGGGCGCGCCCTCAAGCGACGGCGGCTTGCGACCGCACCGCTAGAACTCCTGGCGGCCTTCCAATGCCCGTCCAAGCGTTACTTCATCGGCGTACTCAAGGTCGCCGCCGACGGGAAGACCGCGAGCAGGCCGCGTGACCTTGATGCCCAGAGGGGAGATGAGGCCGTGCAGGTACATCGACGTGGCCTCTCCCTCCAGGTTTGGGTTCGTGGCGAGTATGACTTCGGTCACCTCGGAACCTTTGAGCCGTTCGAGCAGCGGTGCGATCTTGAGGTCCTCCGGGCGGATGCCGTTCATCGGCGATATGGCGCCGTGCAGGACGTGGTAGAGCCCGGAGTACGCCCCGGTCCGTTCGAGGGCTGGGACGTCCATCGGCTCCTCGACCACGCATACCCTGGAGCGGTCGCGGCCGGAGTCCTGGCAGAGACGGCATGGGTCGGTCTCGGTGATGTTGGCGCATGCCGAGCAGAGGATGATCCTCTGCTTGACGGCGAGAATGGCGTCGGCGAGGGCGCGCGAGTGCTCGTCCCCCATTCGTATGAGGTGGTAGGCCAGTCGCTGCGCCGACTTGGGGCCTATCCCCGGCAGCTTGTGAAGCTCTTCGACGAGCTTCCCGACCGGGTCCGCCGACGGGTATGGCTCGGGGTCGTTCATCTAGCAGTTTCCCCTACGTCAGCCCCGGTATCTTCAGGCCGCCGGTGAGCGAGGCCATCTGCTTGCTCACCGTCTCTTCCGCCCTGTGCAGGCCGTCATTGACGGCGGCGAGCACCATGTCCTGGAGCAGCTCGACGTCGTCGGGGTCGACAACGTCGGGGTCGATGGTGATGGACAGGACGTGCATCTTGCCGGTCACAATGGCCGTGACGGCCCCTCCACCGGCAGATCCCTCGACCGTGAGGGTCTCCATCTCCTCCTGCATCTGCTCCATGCGCTTCTGCAGCTGCTGGGCCTGCTTGAGCATCTTTCTATTCATCATTCGGGGTATCCTCCTTTTCGGCGATCACGCGGGCGCCCATCATACGCGCGGCCCGCACCAAGTGGCTCTTCTGCGCGACGTTCTGCTTGGGGCCGTTTCCGCCCCCGTCAGCGAGCGTCACCTGTATCTCGTACTCGCCGCCCAGCGCCGATTGAACGGCGTCCCTGACGAGCTTCCTGCTGGCCGGGTCGTCGAACTCCTCCTGCATCCGCTCCATGTGAGCGCGGTGCGCGAACAGCAGAGTGAGTGTGTCGTCGTCGACGCGGCGCTCGCGGCAGTCCCGGAGCAGGCTGCCGAGATTGTACTTCTTCCCCTTGGCGTGACGCAGCGACCTCACTACCTGGTCCCATTGAGGATCGGCCTGACGTGGTGGAGCGGAAGCCGCAGGTTGCCGGTACGTGGACGGGTCGCGAGCGGCGGGAGGGATATCTCTGCTTCCCTGTGGCGGGCCGGCCGGAACGGGAGCACGAGGCTGCTGTCGTGCCGGCGCACGAGGGGGAGCCGCTCCCTGCCGAGCCGGGGCGGGAGCGGACGCAGCCGGAGCAGGGGCCGCCTGGACGACGGGAGCCTTTGGAGTAATGCTCGATTCGACCAGCGCCATTTCGAGAGGGAGCGTCGACACGAGGTCACGTTTCACGTCCACCGCGGAGAACGTTTTGAGAACATGCACAAGGTGGTCGAGCGACAGACCTTCAGTCAGCTTCCGAAGCTCGACCTTGACTTCATCATTGAAGCCGAGCGAGGACTCGACGGAAGACTTGATGAGAAGGGTACCGCGAAGGTGGTCCATGACCATCCGGTGGAACTGCTGGAGGTCGACTCCCTGCGCCGACACCTCGTTGATGACGGCGAGACCTTCCTTCGTATCCTTCTTCAAGGCGTGACGCGCGAGATCGAGCGCGCGCTCGTCGCCGCCAAGCTCAAGCAGGTCCCGCACCTGCTCCGCGCGGAGGGGCGAACCGTACGACACCAATGCCTGTTCAAGCAGGTTTTCCGCATCGCGCAGGCTGCCGGAGGACGACCGCGCCAGCAGGGCGAGCGCCTCCGGTTCGGCACTATGCCCTTCCCTCTGGGCGAGGGTGTCGAGCTGCGTCTGGATCGTGTCGAGGGATATCCGTCGAAAGTCGTACCGCTGGCACCGGGAGATGATCGTGAGCGGCACCTTGTGGATTTCTGTCGTCGCCAGGATGAAGATAGCGTGGGCGGGCGGCTCTTCGAGGGTCTTCAACAGCGCGTTGAAGGCCGGCTCGGTGAGCATGTGGACCTCGTCGATGATGTAGACCTTGTACCGGCCCTCGTGGGGAGTGTACCCCACCTTGTCGCGCAGGTCACGAATGTCGTCGATGCCGCGATTGCTGGCCGCGTCGATCTCGATGAGGTCGAGCGAGCGGCCCTCGTTGATGGACTGGCAGATGTCGCACGTGTCGTCCGGCTCCCCGCCCTGCGGCTCGCGGCAGTTGGCGGCCTTGGCCATGATGCGGGCGGTGCTCGTCTTGCCCGTTCCGCGCGGGCCGGTGAACAGGTACGCATGGGCGATCCGCCCAAGCGACACGGCGTTCCGCAACGTCTGCGTGACGGCCTCCTGCCCGACGACCTGTTCGAGTCGCCTCGGACGCCATTTTCTGTATAGGACTTCCGCCATGCCTGCTATTCGAAGGTGAACTCAGGGAGCCGATGTGCCGCTCCGTAAGTTTCTCATACAATCAGCCCGTGTGGAACCGCCATTCCTAGCTATGCCGTGGACTCATTCCCCGCATCGCCCGTGCCGTGGCTGTCCTCATCACTGCCTCGTCATTCGGCTCCTCGTGATCGTAGCCGAGCAAGTGCAGGACGCCGTGCACCAGCAGGACGGTAAGCTCCTGTTCGACCGGGCGCCCGGCCTGCTTGGCCTGTCTGCAAGTTTGGGGGTACGAGATGATGATCTCTCCAAGCGACGCATCGTCGTTCTCGGTAGGCGGGAGCACGAAGTCGACGTCGTGATCGCGTGCGTCCCGCTCCTCATCGCCGTAGTACTCGCCCTCGTGCGTGAACGAGAACGACAGCACGTCGGTATTCTCGTCCAGTCCCCTGTGCTGCCGGTTCAGTTCACGGACCACCTCGTCGTCCGCGATAACGACGCTGACGTGGGTGTCAGGGTCGCACGACTCGGACTCCAACGCGGCGGAGACTGCCTCTAGGACGTCGCGTTCGGAGACGACGTTTACGAACTCGTCGAATATCTGGACATCGACCCGGAAGTCCGTCAACGGAATCGTGAAGACCCACTTCTACTCATCGGCGGCCTCCGCCTTTCCGGCCTCGTATCCCTCGGCGTATCCCAATCGCACGGCGTGGGCCATCGCGGGCACCAGGGCCGTCATGAACCGGCCGAGGCTCGCCTCGTCGGCCTCGTCCGGCAACTCGCCCATCTCGTTCAGCATGATCTGGCCGGCAATTGAGACGTAAGGACTGAGCCAGTCGGGAACGTAGTCGTCGACCTCGGCGTTCTCCGCGGCGTCCTCGACGAAGGTCAGCGTGCTGAGGGTCTCGTCGTCGCCGCTCTGTCCGGTCAGAAAGTCGAGAGCGGCCCGAAATGACTCCTCGAACTCCTCGAATGGGTCGTACTGTGCCATGATATGACTCCTTCGACAAACCGGTTCTGCGGCCCTACCAAACTGCCACTATGTTACCAGAATCTCTGTTCGGTATGCTGCTTCTCATACCACACTTACGCCCGAAACCGTGGTGCAGACTGTATACTTGCCGGGCAGTCCAAGATAGGCGAGGAGCGATGATTCATGCCGGAATCCGCACTGTACACTGAGCGCATCGAGCAGGCACAGGAGCGCCTCGAACGCCTGCTGGCCGAGTATCAGGCGGATGACGGACTCGCTCCCGTCACGGTCGTCGTGCCGACGACCTATGCGGCGCTCCACCTGCGCCGCGACATCGGAAGGCGCGGCCTCGTCAACGTGCAGTTCATGGTGCTCCCTCGTCTCGCGGAGCTTCTGGGCGCGCCGAGCCTAGCCGCGAAAGGGCAGCAGCCACTCAAGCCGCTCATCGAGTCGGCCGCAGTCCGTCGCACGGCGGGACAGGCTTCCGGTCGACTCGAACAGTTTCGAAATCACCCATCCTTCCATTCCAGTCTCCGTTCGACGTTTCGCGACCTCCGACTTGGAGGCGCGAACGCTTTGACATCCCTCGAACGGCGGGGCGAGATTCCGGCCGAGATCGTCCGGCTGTACACAGTCTTCCGCGGACTGACGGAGAGGTACTACGACCGTGAAGCCCTCGCCGACGCCGCTGCAGACGCGGTTACGGACGGAAACTTGACGGCGCTATCCGACCTCGGCCCCGTGATCACCTACCTCCTCAGCGACCTCACGACGGGCGAGCGACGGCTGGTCGATGCTCTGAGGTCGGCTTGGACCTGCTCGACGGTCGTGGGGCTTACGAGTGATAGCGACGCAAACGAGACCGCGCTGGTGAGCATCGCCCCTCGCGGAACGCGCCTGCCGGAGCCGGAAGAACCGTCCACTCCGCCCTCTCAGGAGACGAGCCTGCTCATCACGTCCGACACGCGAGAGGAGGTGCGAAACGTAGTGAGGGACATCGCCTCCGCCGCTCATGACGGAACTCCCTTCCACCGGATGGCCGTCCTGTACTGGCAGCGAGAGCCGTACGCATCGCTCATCGCAGAGCAGTTCGCGATGGCGGACATACCGACCGCGGGGCCGACGGCTGGAAGGCTGGCTGCGACACCGGTCGGGCGCATGGTCAAGGGAATGGTCGATCTCGCGGGCGGCGATCTGCCGAGGGACGAAGTGATGCGCTGGCTCACCTCCTGTCCGGTGAAGTCCGCGGCGTCAGGCTTCCGCCCCTCCCGCTGGGACGCAATATCGCGTGACGCGGGCGTCGTTTCCGGTATTGAGCAGTGGCGCGAACGCCTTGCGCGATATGCAGGACGACAGGAGCGGGCTGCCAACGACCAAAATGACGAAATCCCCGAAGCCAAGCTGCTGAGAATCAAGCAGGCGGCAGGCGAGGCGTGGTCGCTGCGGGCCTTCATGCTGCGGCTGCACGATGACCTCACGCCGCCTACCGACGGGTCGGAGTGGCGGGACTTCGTAGAATGGGTTGAACGCCTCATCACAAGCTACATGGACACCGCCTCACTTCCGCCAATCGAACGGGAAAACTTCGAGAAGATTCAAGGCGGGCTTGGGGAGCTTGAGGGCCTCGACGAAGTGGAGGACGGCGCCACGTTGGACGGTTTTCGCGTCGCGCTCGATGAGGCGCTCGGCGGGACGGCAGCACGCGAGGGCGCGTTCGGGGAAGGGGTGTTCGTCGGGCCGGTCGGAAACGCGGTCGGACTCCGGTTCGACAAGGTCTTCCTCATCGGCATGGTCGAGGGCCTGGTACCTCCAAGAGTGAGCGATGACCCCTTGCTGCCCGACCAAGAACGGGAGCAGGCCGGCCTTCCGCTCCGGCGCGGAACGGCCTCCGAACGGTACGAATACCTCGCCGCCGCATCCGCCGGACACGCCACCGTGCTCACGTTCGCTCGCGGCGACACCTCCGCGCAGAAGGCCCAGCATCCGTCCCGGTGGTTCCTCGAAGAGGCCTCACGGCTCAACGGCTCCCAGGTGTTCGCCTCCACGCTGGCCGGCCAGACGAAGTCGTCATGGCTCGACGTCGTCGAATCCCAAGAGGGCGGTCTCCGCAAGATCGGCCTCTCGCAGCCAGCAGACCTCCACGACTACGATCTCCATCGGCTCTGGCTCTGGCGGCGCTCCGACAGACGCATCGGCCAGCACCATCTCGCGGCGTCGGAGAACGTTCTCACGAGGGCTTTGCAGATGAAGCGGGCCAGGAACGCGGGGACGCTGACGAAATGGGACGGCAATCTCTCGGCGGCGTCAACGTCCTCCGGGCGCATAGGCCTTTCCAACCGCGATCTCTTCTCTCCGACAAGGCTTGAGGCGTGGGCGACCTGCCCGTATCGCTACTTCCTCTCGAACGTCCTCGGCATCGCGACCCCGGAGCAGCCGGAGGAGATAGCGACCATCTCTCCCTTGGATCGAGGTTCCCTGATCCATGCGGTCTTGGAACGATTCGTCCGAGCAGCCCAGGAGCAGGGAACGCTTCCCCGACCGGATCGGCCTTGGACCGAAGACCACCGTCGTCTGCTCATGGGAATCGCCGAGGAGGAGTTTCGGGACGCCGAGCAGCGCGGGGTGACCGGCAAACCCCTCCTGTGGGAGATAGCGCAGGCGGAGATCCGAAGCGACCTTCGCAGGTTCATAGCCGAGGATTTTGATCTTCGCCACAAACATGGGGTATCTCCTCACTCGGTAGAGAGGGCCTTTGGGATCTCTGACCACAGGGACGATGAAGAACCACCGCAGGCACCCGTCGAATGGTCGAGCGCAGAAACGGGCGCGATCCGGTTTCGCGGCATCATCGACCGCATCGACATGTCTCCGGATGGGAGCGCCGCTCTCGTTCTCGACTACAAGACGGGTGGGACGACCGAGTACACGAACATGGACAGAGACCCTGTCAGGCGCGGCACGCGATTGCAGCTCCCGGTATACGGACTGGCGGCACGCCAACTCTTGGGCGACGGGGTCGACGTGAAGGTCGCTTACTGGTTCGTGTCGGACAAAGGTAATTTCAAGACGCGGCCCCAAAAGCCAGCGCCCCTCGACGAAATGCTGGAGCCTTTTGCCGACGCGGTTGAAACCATCACCGACGGCATCGGCGAGGGCCTCTTCCCCACCAATCCGGGCAAGGACGGGGGCAACTGCACTTACTGCGACTTCAAGAATCTCTGTCCCACACGGCGTGTGCGGCACTGGGAACGAAAGCGGGGGGATAAACGCCTTGCGGACTACGTTTCGATGGCGGAGGGAGGGGGAAGCCGTTGACCGTCCCTTCCGACCAGCCGACGCGTGACGCCATCGTCGAACGCCTCGACGATAACATGGTCGTCGAGGCGGGCGCGGGCACGGGGAAGACGACAAGCCTCGTCGGGCGTATCGTCGCCCTCATAACGACAGGACGGGCGAGTATGGGCGGCATCGCGGCCATCACGTTCACCGAGGCCGCCGCGTCCGAACTGCGCGAGCGCATCACGGAGGAGCTCGAAAGGGCCGCCGTCGATCCTGATCGTGTCCCGGAGGAGCGACGGCGGTGTGAGAGTGCCGTCCATGACCTTGATCAGGCGGCCATTCAGACGCTGCACAGCTTCGCGGGCAGTCTGCTGCGCGAGCGTCCATTGGAGGCGGGCCTCCCGCCGGGGTTCGACATCCGTGACGAGATCGAGGCCGACATCGCGTTCGACAGACGATGGTCGGAGTGGCTCGACGAGACGCTCGACGACCCAGAGGCGCAGGAAGCGCTCAGGCCCCCCCTCGCGGAGGGCTTGACTCTGAGGCACATGCGAGAGATCGCGGATAAGTTCCGGGTGAACTACGACCTGCTGCAAGGGGAACCGTTCGACATGCCTTCGGAGCACAGCCCGAAGGGTGAACGAGAGGCGGAACTGGTTCCGGTCATCGAACTGCTCCGGCGGTTCGTGCTCGATTACGCCGGCGAGCGGAAGGAGGAAGGACAAGCGGAGTTCCAGGACCTGCTGGTGCTCGCGCGCGACATGCTCAGGGACAGCCTCGACGCCCGCGACCACTTCAGAAACCGCTACTCCCACATCCTCATCGACGAGGTGCAGGACACCGATCCGCTCCAGGCCGAACTCGCCATGTTCCTTGCCGAGGACGTGCCCGATGGCACGGACCCGTCCAACCGTCCGAGGGACTGGCGAGACGTGTCGCCCGCCGACGGGAAGCTGTTTATTGTGGGAGACCCCAAGCAGTCGATCTATCGTTTCCGCCGGGCGGACATCGTGCAGGTCAAGCAGTTGCAGGAACGCATCGGCGGGGCGAGCGTCCACCTCAAACAAAACTTCCGATCGCTCCACCCCGTCATCGAATGGGTCAACCACGTATTCGCCCAGTGGATGGAGGAGAGCGACGGCCAGCCCGAGTACATTCCTCTCGTCCCAGAAGCCAAAGAGAGCGCGCCGCCCCCCGTACGATACATCGGAGGAGAAATCGGCGGGGTTATCGGAGAGGTCCGCCGACAGGAAGCCAACGCCATAGCGAGCGCCATAGGAACGGCAGTCCGCAACGGCTGGAAAGTCAGGGACGGTTCGGAGCTTCGACCCGCCGCGTACCGTGACGTCTGCATCCTGATGCCGGCGCGCACGGGCCTCCAGACGCTGGAACTCGCGCTTGAAGACGCGGACGTACCCTATCGACTGGAGACTCCTTCCCTCGTCTACGCCACACAGGAGATACAAGACCTGCTGAACTGTCTCTCCGCGATAGACGACCCGACCGACCAGGTCTCCGTCGTTGCCGCGCTTCGCTCCCCGGCCTTCGCCTGCTCCGACGTCGACCTGCTGGAGTTCGTCGAGGCGGGGGGAGAGTTCGACTACCTGGCCGAGGGCGACGCAGATGCCACACCGGGATACGTAGCCGAGGCGCTTGCCGTCCTCAGGGCGTTCCACGACCGCCGGCGATGGCTGTCCCCCGCCGCGCTCATCGAGGAATTCTTGCGGGAGCGGCGGCTCATGGAGCTTGCTCTCGACGATCCGCGGCCTCGCGAACGATGGAGACGCTATCGCTTCTTAGTAGAACGGGCCCAAGCCTTCGCGGCGGCGGGGGAAACGTCTCTGCGCTCATTCATCGAGTGGGCCGGCCGACAGCGTGAAAAGGATGCCGTGGTGCGCGAGACGCCGATTCCCGAGTCCGACGAGGACGCGGTGAGGGTGATGACCGTCCACGGAGCGAAGGGACTGGAATTTCCCGTCCTGGTTCTCACGGGGCTGAACTCCGCCCGGCGCCACCGGCCCGGCCCCGCACTGTTCGACCGCGAGAGCGGGCGGGTCGAGGTCAAGGTGGGATCGGGGGACTCGTCCTTTCAGACGGCGGGCTACCAGGAATTGGCCGAAGACGACAAGCGACGGGACGAGGACGAGTTTGTAAGACTTATGTACGTTGCGGCCACGCGCGCCCGCGATCACCTCATCGTCAGCCTGTATCGGAACTCAAGAGGCAAGAATTCGGCGGCGGCCCGAATCGAGGAGTTCATGGAGGGAGCCGACCATCTTTGGGAGCGATTCGATCCCCCCGAAGTGGACGACCGAGGTTCCCCCGAACTGCCCGGCGAGACCGCAACGCTGGATGTTGACACCCCTGCGTCGCGACAGCAGTGGATGGAGGAGAGAAGCGCAGCATACGCTGCGCGCTCCCGCCCCGTCTCGGTTGCCGCCACCCGGCTCGCTCAGGAAGCCAAGCACGAGCAGGACGTCCCCGACGAACCATGGAGGCGCGGTCGAGCGGGAACCAGCATCGGACGCGCGGTACACGCCGTCCTCCAAGTCGTCGATCTGCACACAGGCAGCGGCCTTGAAGACACCGCGAATGCCCAGGCCGCCGCCGAGGGCGTGCCGGGCCGCGCGAACGACATCGCCCGTCTGGCCCGCCGCGCGATCGACAGCCCTCTTGTCAAGCGTGCCCTAGACTCGGGGCGCTGGTGGAGGGAGACGCCGGTGGCAGGGCCGGTGGGGGACGGGATCGTCGAGGGGTTCATCGACCTGCTGTTCGAGGAAGAGGACGGTTTCGTCATAGTGGACTACAAGACCGATACGCTTGGCTCCGACGACGAAATCGAACGGGCGATGGCGCGATACCGGCTGCAAGGGGGAGGGTACGCGCTGGCACTGAGCAAGGCGACCGGAGCGACGGTGAAGGAGGTATCGTTCCTCTTCCTGGAACCGAATCGTGAGGTGACCGTTGAGGACCTGTCCGGCGCTATGCAGGACGCCGAGGAGGCGGCTCTCGCCCTGCTTGCGGCCAATCATTAGCGAAACGCCATGCAGTCGGCTATACTTGCCCAGCTATCCCGCGCAGCCAACAGAGCGACATGCCCCTCCTCCGCTTCGTCCACGCCGCCGACCTGCACCTCGACAGCCCGTTCACCGGCTTGAAGGCGGCGGCTCCCGACAACGTGGCGAACGCGCTCTACGCCGCTACCTTCACGGCCTATGAGAACATCATCGACCTGTGCATCGACAAGCGGGTGGACGCGCTGCTCGTCGCGGGCGACGTGTACGACGGGAAAGACCGTAGCCTCCGTGCGCAGCTCAAGTTCGTCGAGGGCCTGAAGCGACTGGACGAGGCGGGCATTCGCTCGTTCGTCTGTCACGGCAACCACGACCCGCTCGACGGCTGGGAGGCGAAGCTGGACTATCCGCCCGGCTGCAAGCGTTTCGGCGCGATGTTCGAGGCCGTGCCCGTCTTCGAGGACGATCCCCAGCGCGCGGTCGTACACGGCATCAGTTATCCGACGCGCGACGTCTACGACAATCTGGCCCTCCGCGTCGGCAGAGTCGATCCCAACACGTTCTCCATCGGCCTGATGCACGCCAACGTGGACGGCAACGCCGACCACGCCCTATACGGCCCATGTTCGCTGGCCGACCTCGTATTCTCAGGCATTAGCTACTGGGCGCTCGGCCACGTTCACACCCGACAGATACTCAGCGACCGGTCGCCGACCGTGGTCTATCCCGGCAACTCCCAGGGCAGGCACCTCAACGAGACTGGCGCGCGCGGCGTTTACCTCGTCGACGTGGACGACGATGGAACCGTCTACCTCGACTTCAAGCCCGTGGACACCGTTCGCTGGGAGCGGCTAGACATCGACATCTCCCACATGGAGACGGATCAGGACCTGCATGACCGTCTTCACCAAAGCATGGAAGATGCTCTAGCCGAGTCAGAAGGTAGGTCAGTCGTACTGCGGATCACGTTGACCGGACGGGGCGGCACGCACGGTGCGCTGCGACAGCCGAACTTCATACAAGACTTAATAGAGGACATGACACGGGAATGGTCGGAACGTTCGCCGTTCGTGTGGTGCGAGCGTATCGAAGATGAGACGGCCCCGCCGTTCAACCGCGAGGACCGCGTCGGAGGCTCCGACTTCCTGGCCGAAGTGCTCAAGACCGCCGACCGCGCAAAGGAAGACCCCGATATGCAGGCCCGTATGCGTGGCGGCCTCGACGACCTCTATCAGCACCGACGCTATCGAAAGCACCTGTCCGAACATGCCCCCGGCGACGATGACCTCGCCGCGCTGCTCGACGAGGCGGAGGCAATCGTCGTCGACCTCCTCGCCGGGGATGACGGCGCATGAGGATTCGCGAGATACATGTCGACGGCTTCGGTCGGTTCTCAGGGGTCGACTACGGCCCGCTGGAACGTCCGGTGACCGTCTTCTACGGGCCGAATGAGGCAGGCAAGAGCACGCTGTTGGAGTTCGTCCGCAGGGTGCTGTTTGGGTTTCCCCGAAGGAGCGGGAGAGTCAACCCCTATCCCGCTATGGCCGGAGGGCGCTACGGGGGACGCATCGCCTTCGAAGATTCGGAAGGCCGCCTGTACGACGTTCGCAGAACGACAGGCAGAAACTACGCCGGGGAAGTCGCCGTGACTTCAGGATCGGGAGACCCAATCCCCGAAACCGAACTGACGAGGCTGCTGGGCAACCACTCGCGGGACGTCTTCGAGCAGGTCTTCGCGTTCACTCTCAACGAACTCTACAGCGACGACCTGTTGAGCGACGCAAACGTCAACAGCCAGATATACAGCGCGGGAATGGGTGTCGCTTCCCTACAGGACGTGATGAACGCAATCGAGCGGTCGAGGAACGACCTCTTCCGTAGCGGAGGAAGCACACAGGAAATCTACTCCGTCGCCAATGGCTTGGACACGATTGACGCCACGCTCAGGGAAGCCGCCGACAACGCCGCGCGGTACGGGCAGCTGACCGACCGCCTGCACCAGGTCGAGATCGAACTCGAAGGCTTGGCCGCGCAGCGTAAGCGCATTCAGTCCCGGTACAACCGTCAGGTCACGCTCCAAAATGCGTGGGACGCCTGGAATGACTCTGTTTCCGCTGAGCAGGAGTTGGCCACGCTGCCTGCTATCGACAGCTTCCCGGCGGATGGCGTGAACAGGCTAGGTACACTGGAAAACCTCGTTCGCGTAGCTCATGGAGAGTTGGACAAAGCCTTGAAGGGTGTGGAGAAGGCCGAAGGCGCGGCGAAGGTGCGGATAGAGCACGAGGACATAGGGAAGCACTCCACCGAGATCCGTCGCATACAAAACGGGCGCACCGCTTTCGACGGCTCGGTCAAGGATCTGCCGGAGCGCGAAGCCGAGCTTGAAGGGCACAAGAGGACCCTGGCCGACACTTTGAAAGACCTGGGGCCGGACTGGGACGAGGTAAGGCTGGAAAAGTTCGACCTCTCCATAGCCGTTCGCCAGGAGATCACTCAACACGGTGACCGGCTTCGTGAGGCCTCCGCCGAGCATTCGAGCCGCAGGTCGGATCTCCGCCAGAACATCGTCGCGTTGGAGGAGGCGACTGACGCAGAGAGCAAGTCCCGGCGTGAGTTGGATGCCTTTGCCGTGTCGACCTTGGACGCCGAGCAAATCCGAAAGCGCCGGAATTTGGTTCGCGCCGCAAGGTCGCAGCTTGCCGAAATCGGACAACTCCGACAAAACGTGCTGAATCTGCAGGGGCAGCTCGAAGGACTGGAGAACACCACGTCTCAGGTCGGCGGGGACAAGAGAAATAGAGCAATCGCGGCGGTCGCCTTCGTTATCGGGATAGCCCTTTTGATCGGAGGAGCGGTACTCGGCGGAACGGCCCTTTTCATCGGAGTCATAGCTGGCCTTGCGTTGGGGGGCGTAGGAGTGTACCTGTTCATGTCCGGCAACCCGATCCCTGCTTCCGGCGTTGAATCACCACTGGTCGGACCGATTCGCGAGTCGCTTAAGCGTACCGAAACGACCATACAAGGCCTTGAGTTCAAGATGGCACAGGAGGCTGCGCCTCTCGGCCTCGATCAAATCAACGATGATTCCCTTCGGGCCTCGGAAGATCTGCTGGACGAGGAGGAAGACAAGCTCAGGGAGCGGACACGTCTATCCGACGCCTTTGAAGCCGCGAAGAACCTGGCCAAGCAAAGGAAGGCCCGCGCCGAAGAGTCCGCGGTCATCGTCAAGGACGCAGATCGGCAACTCGACGCGGCGCAACGCGCATGGCAACAATGGCTAACGGAACGGGGACTGCTGGACACGTTCACGCCTGAGACAGCCGATGCGCTTCAGAGGCAGGTCGAGCTTGGGCGCAGCCGACTCGGAGACGTGCGAAGCTGGCAGCAGCGCATCAAGGCGATACAGGTGGACATCGACGAATACGTTGAGATAGTCGAGCCGCTGGCGACGGCCTTCGACGTCACGTTCGACCGGAATGATCCGAGCACGGTGGCCGCCGCCGCCGACAGGCTCGTGACGCTGTTTGAAGACGTCAGGGAAAGGGTCAGGAAACGGGAGGGTGCAGAGGCAGAGCTTGAGGAAGCCGAACTCCAGTTGGAAGGGCGCAAGAGCGACCTAGAAAAGGCCGAAGAGGAGCTTGGGAACTTGCTCCAGTCCGGCGGGGCCGAGGACGCAGAGGATTTTCGTGCCCGCGCCGGTCTCTCGGAAAGACGGTCGAGTTTGGAAGAGAAGGCTCGCAACGCGCACGACCGTCTACAGCGCCTCAGCGGACCCGGCGATGCGCTCGAAAGGCTGAAGGCCGACCTCGCCAACACCGATCCTCAGTCAATCGACGAAGCGATAACCTCGTTGGAGAAAGAACGCGATGACGCGGACGCGGAGATCGGCGAGCGGTCTACCGAGCGCGGTTCCATCCAGAACGAACTCAAGGCGCTTATGGGCGAGGAAGAATCGTCACGCTTGCGGATGGAGCGGAACGTCCACTTGGAGCAGATCAACGGTCACGCACGCGAATGGGCTAAGCTCACTCTCGCACAGAATCTGCTCAATGAGGCGCGACGGAAGTTCGAGCGAGAGCGACAGCCGGGAGTCGTCCGCCATGCCGAGAAGTTCTTCACCGAGATCACCGATGGACGGTACCGGCAAGTTTATGCCCCCCTCGGTGAACAGACGATCACCGTCACCGACTCAGACGGACAAACGAAACAGCCGTCCGAGTTGAGCCGCGGCACGCGCGAGCAGCTGTTCCTGTCGCTCCGGTTCGGGCTGATCCGCGAGTTGGGGCAGCGAACGGAGCCTCTCCCGGTGGTCGTTGACGAGATTCTCGTGAACTTCGATCCCGGCCGCGCGCTCCGGGCCGCCATGGCCTTCACGGAGCTTTCGCGCACCAACCAAGTGCTGGTCTTCACCTGCCACCCGACCGTCGTTGAACTGTTTCGTAACGCGGCGTCCAAGGAGGGCGTGGAAACGCCGGAGATCGTGGAGATTGCCTGAGTCGCCCGATTCTCGAAAGCGATGGATGCCGTGACAGCCCTTCACTACGGCCGGCCGCATCTGGGCGACATCCTCCTGACCGTCTTGGCCGCCGCCGGGAAAGACATCGACAACCTCACCCCGGACGACCTCGCGCCGTTCGAGAACCTCCACGTTCGCGGACGCGCCGCCACACGCGAACTCGCCCGACTCGCCGGTCTTCGCCCGGGCGCGCGGGTTCTCCACGTAGGTTGCGGGATCGGGGGACCCGCGAGGACTCTGGCGGTCGAGTACGACTGCCGCGTGACGGGCATCGACCTGACCGAGAGCTACGTCGAGGCCGGAAGAGTGCTCACAGGGCGAGTGGGTCTCAACGATGCCGTCTCGCATCACCTCGGCAACGCCCTCGACCTGCCCGTCGACGACGGTTCGTTCGATGTCGTCTGGATGCAGCACGTTGGCATGAACGTCGCCGACAAGGGCCGTCTCTACCGTGAGGCGCGACGGGCGCTGCGACCCGGCGGCAAGCTCGCCCTTCATGAGATAGTCGCGGGTAGCGTCTCCCCGCCACACTACCCGACTCCGTGGGCGAGCGACTCATCGACCAGCTTCCTCGTGAGTCCCGACCGATTGCGCGAAACACTCGCCGAGAGCGGCTTCTCGCAGGTCGAGTGGCGGGACGACACCCCGGACACCATCGAATGGGCGCGGAAGCCGGCGTACTCCGGTGGACTCCCGGACGCGCTCGAAGCGCTCCTCGGCCCGGACTACCGGGAACGCATAGAGAATGTCCGCCGCAATTTCATTGAAGGACGCATCGGGGTCGTACAGGCGGTATATACGACCGCATGAACGTGGCTAGGCTCCCTATCGCTGGTCGGGTTGAACGTCAGGCCGACCGATTTGCTATAATCTACAGAGTGACGACACCTTGATCTGAGGAGAATTCGCTTCGTCATGTCTACGCAAGAGTACTTCGGCGTACCTATCAACAGAACTCGCGCCAACGCGATCTACACCGACGCCATGTCCCGCATGTACGGGCTGGTGGCGCTGGGTGTCATAACCACCGGCGCGACGATATGGATCGGCGACATGACCGGCGTGGGCAGCGTGATACTCAGCCTCGGCTGGATAGGCTGGCTGCTCATGATTGGGATCATGTTCGGCACCCTCATGGCCGCGAACGCCGTCGTAGCCAAGGGGAACACCGCGCTTGGCACCGTCCTCTACCTCGCCTTCACCGGCATCGAAGGACTGTTCCTTTCGTGGATACCTCAGGCATTCGATATCGGGTCGATCGGCATGGCGTTCCTGCTGACGGGCGGGCTGTTCGTCGCCATGAGCGCCGTCGGCATGACCACCAAGCGGGATCTGTCCAAGCTGGGGCCTATGCTGATCATCGGCCTCGTCGGGCTGATTATCATCAGCCTCATCAACATGCTTCTGATCGGGTCCAGCGGCCTGTTCCTCATCATCAACCTCCTGCTCCTGCCGCTGTTCCTCGCCCTCACGGTGTGGGAGACGAAACAGATGAAAGAGTTGGCCCAAGAGGCCGCGATGCAAGGCGACGAGAAGGCTGCAACACAGGTGGCGGTCATTGGGAGCATCGGCCTCTACCTGAACGTCCTGAACATCTTCCTCATCATCCTCAACCTGCTCGGCTTCGCATCGAGCGACTAGGCCGGCAATGAGGATGCAAGCTGCGCCGGTCCGTTAGAGGACGTCGCGGGGAGGCAGGCGTAGGACGTCAACTGCTTTCGGCTACAGAACGCGGAGTCGTATTCGCCGTTACTTGGGGCCCAAGATCGCGAATATGACGGCAATCAGGCCGACCACCGTTGCCAACGTGATCGGTCCGAACTTCGACAGTCTCGCGTTGGACGATGTGCTGAGCTTGTCGATCACCCATGCACCGGGGCCAAACACCACCCCACCTATTGCCGGCCAGGGCGGGACGGCCCCTATCAGGAAGAATGCGTTCTTGACGCCGAACACCAGCCACGATGCGGTGAACAGGTCGAAGAACCTGCCCACCACGTTGGGGACGGACATGACGCTCGAAAGGTAAAGGAAGAAGTACCGTGCTATCGGGAGGAAAATCCCGCCCGTCACGTAGGAGAAGAAGAAGACGAACGCAACGGCCAGCATCAACCAGACCCAGAGCCTTCGCGCTCTCCGACCGTGACGGCTGAAGGTCGGCCGGACCCCGTACAGCCAGTACGAGACGGGACCGCCTACCAGAAATCCTCCGAGCGCTCCTGCTATCCCAAACAGGACAGCCTGTCCCGGCGGCACCCGCTCAAGGGCGCCGATTCCCTCGAACTCGGTGTAGAGATTGAGTATCGTCGTCGCGGCCCCGAGTCCGGCGGCCATGATGCCGATGGCAAGGCCGAACCGAATGCGCGTCCAGTCGCGCTGGACAAGTTCCTGTTCCGACAGCCTCAGGGCCTGCGGCGCCGCATCCGATGCCAATGCCATGCTCGTCTTATGCTCCTCACGTCGCGTCCAATACTGCTCTGCCGAAAATGATAGCACAACCACCTCTATCGCTCACTATGGGCGCTGCCTCTTCTCTGCGCCTTTCCTCCGGCGCACAGTCCACTCTAGCTGCATTTGAGCTTTATAAGTCCGCGTGATACGCTCAGTCGGCATCCTGCATCGGTGAGGCCATCGGGCCAATGCCCCCCGGCAAAACGAAATCCGGCACTTCGGTTGCGGAAATGCGGCTCTCCATGGCCGCTGAGAACTACCTGCTCTCCATCTACCAGTTGGAAGAGCTTGGTCGTCGTGTAACCCCCTCCCAGCTTGCCGAACAGCTCAAGCGTCTGCCGGAGGGAGAAGGGCTGGGAACATCCCTGCCGTCGGTCACGGGTATGCTCCGGCGGCTCACTCGCGAACGGCTCATCGAGATGGACAAGAACAAGGAAATCGACCTGACCAAGCTCGGTCGAGAGGCGGCGGAGAGCATGGTCCGGCGGCATCGACTGGCCGAGCTTCTCGTCGTGGACGTTCTCGATGTCGATCTCTATAACGCTCACGAGGAGGCGCACCGGCTGGAGCACGCGATGTCTCCGCTGCTCGAGGACAAGATCAGACGGAAGCTCGGCAATCCGAAAACATCCCCGTTCGGTGATCCGATACCCGGAAGCGGGCACCCGGTCTCGAACGACTCCGTTCTCCTGAGCGCGGCCACGCAGGGACATGAATACACGGTCGATAGGATTCCCGAAGACGACCAGGCGCTGCTCGAATACCTCGTACCCTTCGGATTCATACCTGGGCGCAGGGTAAAGCTCGCCGAGGCGGCGCCCTATCGCGGGGTCATCAAGCTGGAGTGCGACGGTGAGGAAGTCGTGGTCGGCTACGAGGTTGCCGAGCGAATCTGGCTGCGCCAGGCGGATTAGTGTCCTGTCTCTGAGATTCGCTGAATAAGTCTGGCGAACGGAGAGTCCCCTCTCCCTCGAGGGAGAGGGCTAGGGTGAGGGTGGCGGAAAGCACGACCGACATGATGCCAGAAACTCACTCACGTCTCCGTCGCTTCCTTGACGGCTGGCTTGCCTTCGCGCATCTCATCGGAACCGTGCAGATGGTCGTCCTGCTCACCGTCGTTTACTGGACGTTCATCCCGCTCATGTACGTCCCTTTCGGCCTCATCGCCGATCCGCTCCGTCTCCGCCGCTCGGAGAGTGCCGGATGGCGAGAGAGGGAGATTCCCGGCGACGCGATGGAATACATGACTCGGCAGTGGTGACGGAACGCTCGTATGCGAGTCCTCGGCATCTCCTGCTACTTCCACGACGCCTCGGCGTGCCTGCTGGAGGACGGCAAGCTCATTGCGGCCGCCGAGGAAGAGCGGTTTACCCGCATCAAGCACGATCCGAGCTTCCCCACGCACGCGATCCGCTTCTGCCTCGAACAGGGTGGGATTGACGGCCCCGACCTTGACTACGTGGTGTTCTTCGAGAAGCCATTCGTGAAGTTCGAGCGGCTGCTGATGACGGCGGTGTCCGGCTTTCCCAAGACCTACATGCAGTTCGTACACGGCATGAGGTCGTGGCTCTTCGACAAGCTGTGGATCAGGAGCCGCATAGAGAGCGCCCTGGGCGTCGACAAGCAACGCGTCCTGTTCTCCGACCATCACGTATCCCACGCCGCCAGCGCGTACTTCTGCTCCCCGTTCGACAGGGCCGCCGTACTTACTTTCGACGGCGTCGGCGAGTGGGCAACCGCCACTATCGGCATGGGCGAAGGGCAGTCGCTGTCCGTCAAGCGTGAGATGCGCTTCCCCCATTCCCTCGGCCTGCTCTACAGCGCGTTCACGGCATTCCTCGGCTTCGAGGTCAACGAGGGCGAGTACAAGGTCATGGGGATGGCCCCCTACGGGACTCCCCGGTACGCCGACCGTATTTGGGAGATCGTGCAGCAGCACGATGACGGCTCGGTATGGACCGATCACCGCTACTTCTCGTTCCACCACAGCACCCACCGCTCGTTTACGTCGAGGTTCGAGAAGCTGTTCGGCGAGCCGCGCGATCCGAACGTTCCTTTCTTCACCGGGGACACCGGGTGGCCCTCGTACTACGGCGAGATGCCGGGCAACCATTCCGACCTTCTGCGGTACAACCAACGCTACGCCGACGTCGCCGCGAGCATCCAGCATGTGACCGAGGAACTCGTGCTGAAGCTGGCGGTCGAGGCCCACAGGGAGACCGGCCTGACCAAGCTGTGCATGGCGGGAGGCGTGGCCCTCAACGCCGTGGCGAACGGGCGCGTCCTGAACGAGACGCCGTTCGAGGAGGTCTACGTCCAGCCGTCCGCGGGCGATGGGGGCGGCTCACTTGGCGCGGCCCTCTACGCCTGGCACTGCGCGCTTGGCAACAGCGAGCGATTCGTCATGGACCACGCCTACTGGGGTCGGGAGTACGACCACGACGCCATAGAGAGGTCGGGGTGCCGGTGGACGCGGTTCGATGACGAGGACAAGCTGATCGACGCGACGGTGGACCGCATAGCGGACGGTGACGTCGTCGGATGGTTTCAGGGCCGTTTCGAGTGGGGGCCTCGTGCGCTCGGCAATCGGAGCATCCTTGCCGACCCGCGACGCGCTGATATGAAGGACATCGTGAACGGGAAGGTCAAGTTCCGTGAGCCGTTCCGTCCGTTCGCGCCGTCAGTACTGGCAGACGCGGCGTCGGACTACTTCCGGCTGCCGAACGGGGCCGGCGGGATGCCGGAGCGGTTCATGCTCGTCGTCGCGCCAATCGAGGACACCAAGCGCGACGCCATCCCTGCCGTCGATCACGTGGGAACGGCGCGGCCCCAGACGGTATACAAGGATACCAACCCCCGATACCATGAGCTTATCAGAAGGTTCGGACAGGCCACGGGAGAGCCGGTCTTGCTGAACACGTCGTTCAACGTTCGGGGCGATCCCATCGTGGCTTCGCCGGAAGACGCGCTCGACACCTTCCACAAGAGCGGCATCGACGCGCTCGTGGCGGGTGACTTCCTCATCGAGAAGGGATAGGCAGACCGGGATTTACCATGCGCATCGTCAAGGAGACCGTCGCAAAGCTGGGGATCGCGGGGGAACTGATCGTCTTCCTCTGGAAACGCAAGCTCTGGTGGCTCATCCCTATGGTCGCCGTGCTCCTGGCGTTCGGCATCGTGATCGTCGTGGGAGGCTCGACGGGCGCCGGGCCGTTTGTGTATACGCTCTTCTAGTGAGTGCCTCCTAATGTGAGGACGTGGTAGCGAGCGGCGAAATGTCGTCCCAGCCGTATGCGACCTCCGCAACTTCATGACCTGCAAGTGTCATGGTCTGGCGTCTGAATTCGATCCCGCCGAGGGACTCGTAGAAGTGGCGAGACGGGTTTTCTTCGAGCACCCACGTGTACATGGAGGTCAGATCTTTGGAGAGTAGCCATGCACACAGTTCACTGACGAGCCTCCGGCCGATGCCCTGTCGCTGGTGCCCTTCCAGCAGGTAGATCGCATAGAGCTCGCCGGCGTAGGAGATGTCGTCAATGCGCGCGGGGCCGCCGTTTGCGAACCCGACAATGCCGTCTCTTGGGAGCTCGGCAACGTAGGTGACTTGGGACTCATCTGCGATAAGGTTGCGCCAGACACGTTCACGCTCACTGCGGTCCAGTGATGCAAGGTATTCGTCGGGAACGATTCCGACATAGGTCGACCGCCAGCTTTCAACGTGGACGCGGGCGATTCCGGGCGCGTCCGACGGGAGCGCCCTGCGAATACGCACTAGCTGAAGGAACGTGCGCTGCCGACCTTGTGGTGCCTCGTGTAGGGGAGCATTGCGAGGTAGCGCGCGCGCTTGATGGCGCGGGCGAGCGGCCTCTGGCACTTGGCGCACATGCCCGTCTTGCGGCGCGACTCGACCTTGGCCTGGTCGGTGAGGAAGCGTCGAAGGAAGTCGATGTCCTTGTAGTCAATCTTCTGGCCCTCGGCGCAGGGGCATATCCGCCGTCGCCGGGGGAAGTACCTTCCGCGAGGACGTCGCGGCGGGCCGCCTGGGCGCCCCTGATAGGGTGGGCGCGGGCCACTCGGCCGTCCCTGATAGGGAGGGCGCGGTCCGCCCTGCGGAGGACCTGACGGCCTCCCCTGTGGAGGGCCCGACGGGGGACCCGGTGGAGTGCTCGGAGCCGGTGGTTGGGTTGTCACGTAATCTGCCTCGTCTCTTCTCTATGAATGGTCGATAGTATGGCTACCAGGGCAGGTCTTCGGCGCCTTCGGGGGGCGCGCCGGGGGCATATCCGCCACCGCCGCCCATGTCTCCGCCCTGTCCGGCTCCGGCTTCGCCGGGCCGGTTCAGGAACCGAACGTCGAAGGCGTTTACGTCGACACTGGTGCGGGTCTGCCCGTCTTGGCCAACGTATTCCCGGACGTTCAATCTGCCATCGACGAATACCTTCATGCCTTTGACCACGTATTGGTTGCAGGTCTCAGCGAGACGGTTCCATGCGGACACACGGAACCACTGCGTCTCCTCGCGCTGCTCCCCCTGCGTCGTATACCTATAGGTCGTAGCGACCGAGAACGACGTCACGGGGTTCCCGCTCGGGGTGTACCGCATCTCAGGGTCTCCGCCGACGTTGCCGATGATGAGGATCTTGTTCATCGTCATGGTGACTTCTCCCTACGCTTGACGATCGCCGTCTTGAGAATCGTCCTCTTTCTTTTTCGATTTTCCCTCGAGCTTGACGACGAGCGCCCGCAGGATGTCTTCGGAGGACTTCAGGTACCTGTCGAGGGCCTGGGCCATGCCCACGTCGAGCTTGAAAGTCGTGAGGGAGTAGTTGCCCTCCATGAACTTCTTGATGGGATAGGCGAAGCGCTTGAGGCCCCAGATATCCCGCTCCTTGATCTCGCCGCCCCGCTCGGTGATCCAACCGTCGACCCTGTCGAGGATTCCGGTGATCTCGTCCTCGGTCGCCTCGGGGCTGAGGATTATTACCACTTCGTAGTCTCTGACGCGCTGGGCTACCACTTCATCTCCTGCCGCAATGGGACTCTATTCAAAATGCACAGATAGGAATTATAGCACGGTCACGCTGTGAACGGACAGTAGTATTTCGGCGGGTTCGCAGGGTAATCGAAACGGCATGGTAGTTCGTACTACGTCGGGGCGGGAGCAAGATGTACTTGGCGACGAGATTGGTGAGGTATTGCTTCCTGGGACATTGCGGGGCATTTTACAACTTTTCAGGGAGTGTCCACTGAGTCGGACATCTCCGAGTGGACGAATCGTCCGGTGCGCCTACGGGTGAGGATGCGGCGCGCGAGACTGTACGCCATTCGGACGGCGTAGGTTTGTACGGCAAAGTGGAGACGCACGGTCTCCGCTCTTGACCGTCGGAGTTATTCGGCATACCGTAAGGGTGTCATGAATGCCTTCTTCGTCATCATCCTCGTCGCCGTGCTGGTCGAATTCCTGCTCGGCGTCGTTTCCAACCTCCTGAACCTGTCCGCGCTCAGACCCGAAGCGCCGGAGGGCCTGGAGGACGTGTACGAGCCCGACAAGTACGCCAAATCGCAGGAGTACACGAAGGTCAACACCGGGTTCGACCTGATAACCGGCACGTTCAAGCTGGCCGTGCTGCTGACCTTCTGGCTGTTCGGCGGCTTCAACTGGCTCGACCAGATCGTGCGCGACTGGGAACTCCACGTGATCTTGAACGGCGTCCTGTACATCGGGCTGCTGGGGCTCGCCTACATGGTGATCAACCTGCCCTTCAGCATCTACCGGACGTTCGTCATTGAGGCGCACTTTGGGTTCAACAAGACGACATGGGGAACGTTCGTGATGGACAGGGTGAAGGCGCTGGGGCTGGCGATCGTGCTGGGCGGGCCCCTTTTGGCGGCGGTCTTGGCCTTCTTCGAGTACGCGGGCGACTTTGCGTGGCTGTATGCGTGGGTGGCCGTCACCATAGTGACGTTGGCGATCCAGTTCATCGCGCCGACTTGGATCATGCCCCTGTTCAACAAGTTTACCCCGTTGGAGCCGGGAGAGTTGCGGGACTCGATTCTCGAATACGCGAAGTCGGTGAACTTCACGGTCAACAACATCCTCGTGATGGACGGGTCGAAGCGCTCCAGCAAGTCGAACGCCTTCTTCACCGGATTTGGGAAGAACAAGCGCATCGCCCTGTTCGACACGCTCGTGGAAAACCAGACGGTGCCGGAGCTCGTGTCGGTGCTCGCGCACGAGATTGGACACTACAAGAAGAAGCACATCATCCAGTCCATGGTGGTGAGCGTGGTCCAAACGGCGATCATCTTCTTCCTGCTCTCCATCTTCCTCAACAGCGAGGGGCTGTTCGACGCGTTCCGGATGGACGAGATGTCGGTATATGCGGGGCTGCTGTTCTTCAGTCTCCTGTACACCCCGGTCGACATTGTTCTATCGATGGCGCTTCAGTACGTGTCCCGCAGGCATGAGTACGAGGCGGACCGGTGGTCGGTCGAGACGTATGGACGCCCCGACGAGCTGACCGGAAGCCTGAAGAAGCTCTCGCAGGACAACCTGTCGAACCTGGGGCCTCATCCCTTCTACGTATTCCTGAATTACACCCACCCGCCGCTGAAGGAACGGATCCGGGCCATTGAACGGACTCGGACCTGATAGGCCATCTTCGACACCGCCCGACGAGGGGGCCAATGTGCTAACGCAAGACCAGATCGACCACTACGAGACGTTCGGGTTCCTCGTGCTTCGCGGACTGCTGTCCCAGGACGAGATGGACGAGCTTCGCGCGGCGTCGCTGAGCGTCATGCGGGAACTGCGCGGCGCCGACGATTACCAGACCGATGAGAACCAGTCGGTCCAGCCGTGGCTGGAGCGTCACCCTGCTATGCTAGACCTGATCGACGACGAGCGGATTCACCAGATACCGGAGTCGCTCCTGGGGCCCGACTTCTGGCTCGACGGGACGGAGGGACATCTGCGCGTTGGAGATACCCACTGGCACGGCGACGACATACACGACGATGACCTGGGATGGGTGAAGGTTGCGATATACCTCGACCCGCTGACTAAGGACGACGGGTGTCTTCGCGTGATTCCGGCATCGAATCGGCGGCATGACCCCGACCACCTTTCGGTGCTTCGAGAAGGGAAATATGACCCGGATGACCTGGTGTTCGGGATGCGCCCGGACGAGATTCCCTCGGTGGCGTTGGAGACGGAGCCGGGGGACGTGTTGGTATTCACGGAGGGCGTCATCCATGGGGCGTTTGGCGGAGGGGTCGGCAGACACCAGATTTGCGCGAGCTTCGTGGAGAACCCGAAGACCGAACGGCACCTCAATCAGATAATGGCCTTCTACGGCAATAGCACGTGGTCGCTCCGACCGACGCGGAGCTACGTGGACAGCGACAGGCCGCGAATACGCCGGATGGTGCAGAAGCCACTCGAATGGGGATTCGACGTGCTAGACTTTTGAAATCCCGTGCGGATATAATGCACACATCGTGCATGTTGTATATATCGCACGAATAGTATACAATGGATGAAGTAGCGAAAGTATGGAAGCCAGCGCTAAGAAATACCTCTCAATCAAAGAGGCGGCAGTCGCCTATAGGGTAAGCCGCACGAAGATACACCGGCTCGTCAAGAGCGGGGCAGTTCGTTCGTCCAGCGACCCACGAGACGACAGAATAACCCTCGTCAGCGTCGACGACCTTGACAGCAGGTTCCATGGAGATACCGTCATGGACATGAACAGCGCGACCACCCTCGTAGGGGTTGCGACCACAGACAAACTGAGCAGGATGAACGCCATCCGTGCGGGCGGTGCGGCGGCCGGCATCGGCAGCGACAGCACCGAGATACTCCGAGAAGCGCGGGCGGACCGAAGCAGCGAACTGGACGCGCGGTCGACGGGAGCGACCAACTCCGTAGACGGGGACGGCCGTTGACTGTCGTCGTAGACGCCAACATCGCCGTGAAGTGGGTCGCTCAGGAACTCGACAGCGCGGAGGCCGTGTCGCTCTACCGTGACTGGACCAAGCGGGCCGAGCTGCTCATCGCTCCGCCGATCTTCCGACCAGAAGTCACGAACGTGCTGCACCAGAAGATACGGCGTGGAGAACTCGGTCTCGACACTGCGATTGAGGCCTTGGACGCGATCTATGACGCGGTATCCATTCACGAACCGGCGAGGCTCTACACGGACGCGCTCTCAATTGCGCAGGCCATCGACGTCGGCGCAACATACGATCCGCTCTATCTCGCACTGGCCGAAACCGAGCGGTGCGACCTTTGGACGGCGGACAAGCGATTCGTCCAAGCGGTGGGATACAAGTCCACGCGCGTCCGCTGGCTTGGCGAGCTTTCTGTGAAGGAGTAAGGAGCAGACGTGGATCGCGTACGATTGGCAATTGTCGGGTGCGGGACGATCTCTCGACTGAACGTGCCGGGGTACCTCCAAGACGATAGGTGCGAGATCGTCGCCCTGTGCGACCCCATCCGGGAGCGCGCGGAAGAGAGCGCGGCGGAGTGGAGGATATCGCCGACCATCTACACCGACTACGAGGACGTGCTGGCCGATCCCGACGTCGACGCGGTAGAGCTACTTACGCCGACGCACCTTCATGCCGACCAGATCATCGCGGGACTGGAGGCAGGCAAGCACGTGTCGTGCCAAAAGCCTATCGCCGTCTCCATCCCTGAGGCGGACCGGATAGGCGAGGTAGTTGCGCGGGCCAAGACGGTGTTCCGCATATCCGAGAATTTCCTGTATTACCCGCCCATCGTGAAGGCGAAGGAACTACTCGACTCAGGGGCCATCGGCGATCCGAACATGGTGAGGATTCGCACGGTGATCGGCAGCTACGAGCTTACCGTGAACGACTACAATCTCGCCGATGGCGCCATGGAGTGGCGGAGCGACGCCGCACGGCAGCCGGGCGGAAAGCTCTACGACGACGGAGTCCACAAGTACGCGACGGCGATGTACTGGGTCGGCGACTTCGAGAGCGTCTACGGTATCGTCACCAAGACGGACGATTTCACCATAGAGGCGCCGTGCTCGACGATGTGGCGTTTCAAGGACAAGAACTGCCTCGGCGTCATCGACTACGCTTTGGCGAACGAGATGCCGCTTCGGAGCAGGTACTACCCTATGGACGAGTTCTTCGAGGTCGTGGGTCCGAAGGGGGTGATCTGGGTGACGCGCTGCACGGGCGAGATGCTGGACATGCCGCCGGTAGTCCTGCACCGGGGCAGCGAGTCGACCGGTTTCGACGTGCCAATGGACTGGATCGAGGGTTTCAACGGCGCGGCGACGAACTTCATCGACTGCATCATCTCAGGCGAGCAGCCGATGATGGACTTCCACTTCGCCCGCAAGGTGCTGCAGGCCGCCCTGGGGGTGTACAGGTCATCGGAGATGAACATGCCGCTAGAGTTGGCAACCATCAAGTGAGCGGTTCCGCATCCGCTTGACACCCGTAGCGAGCGCCGTCGATACTTGAACTTATGAAGAGTCTGTGGTGGGTCTTCCTTGTGCCGGTGTTGGTCCTGGCGGCCTGTGGTGGGGAATCCACCGAGACCGAGTCCACTCCTACCACCGAACCTGCGCCCACGCAGGCCCCGTCGCCGACGCCCGAGCCAACTCCCACCCCCGAACCGACGCCTGAGCCCGCTACTCCAACCCCCTCCGCCACCTCGGAGAACCCGATCCTGCCGACCGTGCCCGTCCCGCTTGACGAGCCAAACGTCGACAACATAAATGCGAGGAAGCTGGCCAGAGCGGGTGTCCGTACGAACTTGATAAGGGGACTGACCTTGGTAGCCCCCTTGGAGACCGTTTTGGAACGGCAATTCCTGACCCCGGACGAGTTTCGAGAGCTTATTTCCGAGGTGTACGAAGGACGAAGGGACAAGATCGAGGGTGACCAACTGCTCTACGAGACGCTCGGACTGATGAGGCCCGGCGTGAGCCTCTACGACATTCTCTTGACTTTCAGCACCGAGGGTACTCTTGGCTGGTTCGACCTGGAGGATGAGAGGCAGTACGTCGTACTGGACTCCGAAGAGCTCACACTCTCCCACGAGCGGACATACGTCAACGAGTACGTGAATCACCTTCAGGCCGTCAACTTCGACATCAAGGCGAAATACGACGCGACCGAGGGCAACGATGACGCCAGGTTGGCGCTTCGAGCATTACTTGAAGGGGACTCCGCCATCGGCGAGTTCGTTTACACCAGCGAGCACTTCACCCCCGAAGAACAAGAAGCGTCCATCCTCGAACCGAACGAGGCGTTTCGAGAGGCCCTGAACATGGCGCCGTACATCGCCATTCGCACCTTCGTGTTCCCCTTCGCGGAGGGACTCGACTTCGCCGTGCAGCTATTCCAAGCGGCGGGCAACTGGTCATTAATCAACCAGGCCCTTGAGAACCCCCCGGCATCGACGGAACAGGTACTCCACCTAGAGAAGTATGCGGCGGGCGAGATGCCGATCAGCGTAGAGATGCCCGACCTCAGTTGGGATCTCGGGGACGAGTGGAAGCACGTTCGCACGGGGGTACTCGGTGAACACTTCCTCATGGCCTGGCTGGAGACTGACTTCTCGCCACAGGCGGCATTCATCGCCGCAGGCGGCTGGGGAGGCGACGCATACTCACTGTTCGAGGGCCCGGACGGCCAGGGCCTCCTCGTGCTTGCGACGGTCTGGGACACCGAACAAGACGCTGATGAGTTCTTCAATATAGTCCAAGAGCACGCCGAGGCCCGATCCGGCGTCGGATGGGAGGACTCGTCGATGGCGCCCGAGGCCGCTATCCTCTCCCTGCCCAACGACCGGACGGTCTACGCCGAGCGAAAAGGGGCGTGGACCCTACAAATCTACGCGCCGAGCGCCGATCTCGTTGACACCCTGCGCCAAGCGGTTGCCGGGCCGCTTGAACTGGAATAATCGCCTGCATGAGGAACAACAACCGTCCTATATGGGGTTTTCCTCCGGAACTGCCGTATCTACTACTATTCAGTTTGTTGGTTGTGTCGGGAGTCGTATTTCGGATATGGTACGAGACTGATCGCCGGACGACTGACGACGTATGGGATACTGTTGTTGAGATTATCATTGGCACAGGACAAGTTGGGTTAGCGGCGGCAACGTGTACGGCCGGTATAGCGGCGATGTCGGAGGTCATAATGATTCTTGCAGAGCGATACAAAGCTAGACGATATGCCGAGGGCCGTGCGGAGGGTCTCGCTGATGCCGTGGAAAGGGCGATTCGGCAGACGGCCAAGGAGATCGATGACGGAGTTGAGGTACGAATCGATACTTCGCAGTGGTTCTCCCGAGATACTATGAGAGTGGTTCTAACTAGGGGAGAGAGCAATACAGAGGCCTTTGAAGTAACCATGGAACAGGCCCTCTCTTCCAAGTTGCACCCTTTGCTAAAAGACCGAATCGAGTCTTTGGACTAAATCATAAACGTGGAAACCAGCGTGACTCCTTCACGCCCAACACTGACCGATTACGTCGACTCCGCATGGGGCGACGACCCAGCATACGAGGGCTTGGCCCAAGTAGTGGCGGCTATCGCCGAAGGCACTCGACTCGTCCAGGAGAAGGTCCAGGCTGCGGCCATAGCGGACGTGCTCGGTACGACGGGCGACGTCAACGTACAGGGCGAGGTCGTCCAGATCCTCGATGAGCAGAGCTCGGATATCTTCGTCGACGTTCTCTCCAAGTCGGGGGCGGTCGCCGCGGTCGGGTCGGAGGAGATCGCGGAGGGCGTTATCGTCCGCCATGATGACTCGCAGCGTTACGTCGTTCTAATGGACCCGCTCGACGGCTCATCCAACATCGACGTTGCCGTAAGCATCGGCTCGATATTCGGGATATGGAAGCGGGAGCCGGGCGAGGACGTGACTGCCGACTCGATGCTACGTCCGGGCAGCAAGCAGATTGCGGCTGTATATGCCGTGTACGGTTCGAGCACGGTATTCGTCGTCGCCACGACGGCGGGCGTACAGGGCTTCACCCTGGACACCTCCAGCGACGAGTTCGAGCTGACACACCCCGACATCAGCTTCCCGGCGAAGTGCCAGTACTACAGCGTACCGGACGGGTACTACAAGAACTGGGACGAGCCGACACGCGCCGCGGCGACGATGCTGAGGGACGCCTACTCGCTCCGGTACGTCGGCTCGCTCGTGGCCGACTTCCATCGCAATCTTCTCAAGGGCGGCATATTCTGGTACCCGGCGGACGACAAGTCGCCCAATGGCAAGCTCAGGCTGATGTACGAGGCGAACCCCCTCGGATTCGTAGCCGAGCAGGCGGGCGGAGCCGCGTCGTCGGGGCGCGAGCGCATATTGGACATTCAACCGGAAGCTCTCCACCAACGGGTGCCCCTGATGCTGGGGCCTGCCGACGTGGTGGAGAAGACCGTGTCGATTCTCAACTCGTGAGTCCAGTGAGGAAGGAGCGGGCATGAACCTTCAAGACATGATCGACATAGCGCAGACCATCGTCGCGCCGGGCAAGGGCATCCTGGCGGCGGACGAGAGTGACGGAACCATCAAGCGGCGCTTCGACTCCATCGGCGTCGAATCGACGTTCGAGAACCGTCGGGACTACCGCGAGGGCCTGTTCCGCACGGCTGGCGCGGCAGAGTACATCAGCGGCGTGATCCTGTACGACGAGACGCTCCGCCAGGACGGCGCTGACGGCACTCCGCTCGTCGAGGTCCTGTCGAGCCAGGGCATCATCCCGGGGATCAAGGTGGACAAGAGCACCAAGCCCCTGGCGGGCGCCGACGGCGAGGTCATCACCGAGGGTCTCGACGGTCTGCGCGACCGGCTCGCCGAGTACGTCGAACTCGGCGCGAAGTTCACCAAGTGGCGCGCCGTCATCACCATCGGCGACGGCATTCCGACTCGGCGCTGCATCGAGGCGAACGCCCAAGCCCTCGCCCGGTTCGCGACCCTGAGCCAGGAGGCCGGGCTGGTGCCCATCGTGGAGCCGGAGGTTCTCATGGACGGCGACCACGACATCGACACGTGCTACGAGGTCACGACCGAGACGCTGCGCGAGGTCTACTACGAGCTTGGCACCCATCGCGTCGCGCTGGAGGGCACCCTGCTCAAGCCCAACATGGTCCTCTCCGGCAAGGACGCATCCAACCGCGCCAGCCCCGAACAGGTGGCGGAGATGACGGTGCAGTGCTTCCTGAACACCGTTCCCGCCGCAGTGCCGGGCTTGGTGTTCCTGTCGGGCGGGCAGTCCGACGACGAGGCCACGGTCAACCTCGACGCCATCAACCGCTATGCCGCGTCGCACGGAGCGCCGTGGGAGCTGAGCTTCTCCTACGGACGCGGCCTGCAGGCCGCACCGCTCAAGGCGTGGAACGGCGCTGCAGCAAACATTCCCGCCGCCCAGGCGGCCTACTACCATCGCGCGAAGGTCACGTCTGCTGCTCGGCGCGGTGAGTACACCGCCGAGATGGAAGAGGCGGCGGACTAGGTCCGTTTCCCCTATATCATCGCGTGCCGCGACTTGACTTCCCCTTCACAAAAAATCCTGATCGCGACCCACAACGCGGGCAAGCTCAGGGAGTTCTCCTCGATGTTCGCGCGGACGCCGTACGAGCTGGTGTCGCTGTCCGATGTCGGCATCGAAGAGGATGTCGACGAGACCGGCGCCATCTACGCGGAGAACGCCACCCTCAAGGCCGTGACCTACGCCAAGCTGAGCGGCCTCCCGACCCTGGCCGACGACTCCGGGCTGGAGGTCGACGGACTCGACGGAGAGCCGGGTGTGCGCTCAGCCCGGTATGCCGGTGACGAAGCCACCGACGACGACCGCATTGCATTCCTGCTTCAAAAGCTGAACAATATACCCAGGGAGAGGTGGACGGCCCGGTTCCGGTGCGTCATCGCCCTTACCCGACCGGATGCCCCGGTCGAGTTGTACGAGGGCCGGTGCGAGGGCGTCATCACCGACAGGCCGAGAGGTGCGTCGGGATTCGGCTACGACCCCCTCTTCTACATCCCGGAGATGGACAGGACGATGGCGGAGTTGTCATTCGACGAGAAGAACCGCGTCAGCCACCGTGGACGCGCAAGCCAGTCGGTGATCACGGCCCTTCGCGGTCGAGACTGGCAGGTGTAAGAAGGGACTGGAGCAGGGAAACGTACGGGACTCGCGACTAAATTATGTCACACATGACCGTAAACGACACATACGACCGCCCGCTGCGGGATGTCCGCGTC
The DNA here is from genome assembly GCA_963665745.1 of Dehalococcoidia bacterium. Lineage (GTDB taxonomy): Bacteria > Chloroflexota > Dehalococcoidia > Lucifugimonadales > VXLM01 > VXLM01. The sequence continues at coordinate 1,027,803 of OY762443.1, forward strand.
TCCGTGACGGACAGGTGCAACTTCCGCTGCCCCTACTGTATGCCGGCGGAGATATTCGGCGAGCGCTACCGGTTCCTGCCTCGCGAGGAGCTGCTGACGTTCGAGGAGATCGCGCGGCTCGTGCGCATCTTCGTGGACTTGGGCGCGGTGAAGGTGCGGCTGACCGGGGGAGAGCCGCTAGTGCGCAAGAACATCGAGTCCCTCGTCGAGCAGCTTGCCGGGGTGGAGGGCATCGAAGACCTGACGATGACGACCAACGCCTACCTCCTCCCCTCGATGGCGCAGACACTCAAGGACGCCGGGCTGCATCGGGTGACCATCAGCCTCGACAGCCTCGACGACGAGGTGTTCCGCAAGATGAACGGCCGCAACTTCGGCGTGGACACCGTGCTCAAGGGCATCGAGGCGGCGGAGCGCGTCGGTCTCACGCCGATCAAGATCAACTCCGTCGTGCAGCGCGGCATGAACGACCACACCCTCGTCGACATGGCGCGCCACTTCAAGGAGCGGGGACACATCCTCCGCTTCATCGAATACATGGACGTTGGCACACTCAACGGCTGGCGCATGGACGACGTGGTGTCCGCCGGCCAAATCGTCTCCATGATCGACGCCGAGCTCCCCCTCGAACCCATCGAAGCGAACTACCACGGCGAGGTCGCACGGCGCTACCGCTACAAGGACGGCACGGGAGAGATCGGCGTCATCGCGTCCGTGACCCAGCCCTTCTGCGGGGACTGCACACGATTGCGCCTCTCGCCGGAGGGCAGCATCGTCACCTGCCTCTTCGCCAACGTCGGCACCGACCTTCGAGGACCCCTACGCGCCGGAGCGTCCGACGCCGACCTCGCGGAGATCATCACCCGCCGCTGGCGCATCCGCGACGACCGCTACTCCGAAGAACGCGCCTCCATGACCAACGAACTCCGCGACTCCCGCGAAAAGGTGGAGATGTACCACATCGGGGGGTGAGGGGTTCCCGGATGCGGTTTGGCTGAATGCGGCGGCAGGGAGCTACCCAATACCTAAACCGGGCTTTAACAGGTCATCGAATCTCAAGCTAAAGCCCTTGGGTATCTGATTTGGAATCCGCTTGGACGGCCCGGCTTGGTTGAAAGACGTCTTTGTGATTGGCGGTGTCGCAATTGTTATTGGCCGGTCCAAATAGAATAGCCGTACCTCTGTATCTGCAAATCCCTCTGCCTTAGCCCTTTCCCGAAGCTCGTTTAATCCGTTACTCCATTGCCGGAGATGCTTGTCGCTCGGCGGATCCTCAACAACATCTTGCTTGTCGGCGAGTACGGCGATTTCGGCGTCTACTACACGGCTGATCATAGATATGCCTCTGTTTGCACTTTGACCAGTGAAATAGGGGGCGAAGTATAGAGGAGCCTTCTTATCCCTGGGACTGGTCACGTACATCCAGCCTTCCTTGAATATCTTTGCGTTGAGGGGGTTCACGTCCTGTATGAGAATTTCGGCATCGTAGTAGCCCATGCGGTAATCTCTCCTGATGTAGCGGATGAATTCATCAAAAAGATATTTCAACACTTCCGAGTCGCCAGAAGGCCTGTGGCTGATGGCGAGCGCAACGACATCATGCCACTGCACGTTACTGAATCGAATTCCCTGCTTGGAGAGGGTCGAACGAACCTTCTCCCTAACCGACGCCGATAATTCAACCTGAGTAAGGGCAACGACCACGCGTGTAGTAAACTGATCCCATAGACTGCTCTCTGCTCCATACTTGAGCAGTTGTTCAGCAGAAGGTTCAGCGCCACCAATCTTGGCCTCTACAACGACACGGATTCCGTCACCTTGAATAACGATGTCTCTGCGACCGAACCCCGGCGCGGTCACTTCCTGTAGATGGATGGCGTAGTCGGGCTTGACGGATCTGCGAGGGACACCGCCTGTACGCCGAAGCAACTCGGTGCAGAAAATCGGGTCGTGAGCCAGCAAGAATCCCAATGCGAAAGTGAGAGCGTCTTCATCGCTACCCGCTAATCGAAACGTGATTGTATACTTGACACAAGGTTGAGTATGCGTTATACTTACCTCATGGACTTCGGAGCAACATCAATTAGCAGTCGGTCTAGCTCCCGTTTGGCGCGTTTGCCGAATAGTTTTTCAGCTACAACGGCGTCCGATTGCTCGGTGATGTTCTTCGGTAGCAATCTCTTCTTTTTGGGAGCTTGAGGCATGACGAATCTCCTTACTCTAGTTGACAACTTCAACACCGACGCCAAGTGCCGCGAACTGCTTGAAAGGCTCCGTTGGCCGGACGGCGTAGCGTGTCTCCGATGCGGCTCTCTTGGCGTGTCGGAGATAGAGTCTCGCAATCAGTACGACTGCAACGATTGCCGCTACCAGTTCTCCGTCACGGCGGGAACCATCATGCACGATTCCCACTTGCCGCTCCGAAAGTGGTTTCTCGCCATTTACCTGATGTGTGAGTCCAAGAAGGGTATCTCGGCCAACCAACTCAAGCGGACACTCGGAGTAGCCTACAAGACGGCGTGGTACCTCTGTCACCGCGTCCGTGAGGCTATGGGCAACGACCCGCTTGAGGGACCGACGCTGCTCGGTGTGGTCGAGGTGGACGAGACCCTGATAGGTGGCAAGACGAAGGGTAAGGGACGCGCCTACAAGGGAAACAAGACGTGGGTTGCCGGGGCAATTCAGCGCGGTGGACGCATCCGCTTGGAGCGCATACCCGACACGCGGCGCGACACGCTCCACGACTTCATCAATCGCACAGTGAGAGACGAGGCGGAAGCGATCTATACCGACGAACTGGCATCCTATCTCGGCATTGCCGATGAGAACACGCGGCATGAGACCGTCAACCACTCCGCCGAGGAATGGGTGGTCGGAGACGTGCATACGAACAGCATTGAGGGTGTGTGGTCGCTGTTCAAGCGAAGCATAATCGGAGCGTTTCACAAGGTCTCCGAAAAGCACCTTGACCGCTACCTTGAGGAGCTTGAGTGGCGCTACTCCAACCGCGACAACGACCACATCTTCGTCGACACCCTTCGGCGCATCGTGAACACTGAGCATCTCACCTATGAAAAGCTGGTAGCCTAGACCGTCGAGATAAGCGCATTCCCGTAATCGTCTATGTTGATTATCTCTCGCGTCTGTCCACCAGTGAGAAACAGGATGAGCCAAACCACACCCCACATACCCAGTGAGAAGAACGTCAAGATTCCGTGTAGCAGATGATTGACTGGCTTCCCCTTGACGAGCACGGCTTGAAAGTCGCTCTGCGACTCGACTCTCATTCCACTCGCAACCTTCTGGCTCACCTGTAGAGCCAATGCCGCCTTTCGCTCGTCTGTCGATTTTCGCTTCGTTTCCATCATGGTGCCTCCTTACGGCAGGATCCGGGCTCTCTGCACGGGACGCACCATCACACGGGCCGTAAGGAGACGCAACGGCCCTGCTTTCAGCCCGTATGATGTATACCCCGTGCAGAGGCGGAGACACTCTAAAGAACCTCTGCATCATGTGTCAAGGTGATAGTCATTCATCTTTCCCGAAATTTGCAGTAGACCCAGCGAAGGACTCGTTCGGTTAGCTGCCATTCGACCCACCACGACCTATTAGCAGTCCACACGGCGGCCTTGCGTAGACGGTATCGCCATGTGCGCGGCGGACGCACCTCGGCCTCGACGATACCCCTCTCATAGTCGATTACCTCAACGTTGCCAAGAAACGGGTTTCCCTTCATGTCTGCAATGGCTCTGCCGACTCTTTCATCCTTCTCACGTCTGCTCTTTGCTTCGCCGCGTCTGATAATCCGCTCAGTTGGACTTATCCAACCCCAAATCTCCGGCCACCAAATCACAACAGCGGACATAACAAGCAGAGCGAACACGTAGAAGATGCATGGCTCCTCAAGCAACTTCGGGAAGATGGTCATTTCGACGGCCTTTGAGCCGAAGCCCTCAACTGCCAGAATGACAGCGGTTCCGAGTATCTTCCGCCAGAACATCCGCCCATGCTAACGTTGCTTTCCTGTTGTGTCAAGTATACAATCACGAATCGAAATATGCTTTGGACTGGGGTGGTGTCCCCCTGGTGATTCTTGCCGATGTAGAGCCGCATTGTGTTCGCAAGTATGGCACTCGAGCGCGGCTACAGCAACTCCCGTACCGTATGCCCCGGTGGCCCGTTCGCCATCACTTCGGCAGCCCGCGCTCGTCGTACAGCAAGTCGCCATGCTCCACCGCTGACGGTCCATCACGCAACATCCGAGCGGTGCGTTGGCTGATGGTGCGCATCGCCTGTAGACGCTCCGTCTGCGGTATCATGACCCCACCACTCGTCCGAAGGACCCACCCATGCCCAAGACCATCTACCTCGCCAATCCCTACGGCTTTTCGGCCCAGCAGAAGGCGGAGCTACTGCCGTCGCTGGTGTCGGCCCTGGAATTGCTCGGACTGGAGGTGTGGGAGCCATTCGAGCGGAACAACCAGGTGGACTTCGCGGAGGCGGGGTGGGCGTACCGGATCGGGCAGGCCGATTTCCGCGACGTGGCGGAGTCGGACGCCATCTTTGCCGTCGTCAACGGCGTTCCTCCCGACGAGGGCGTGATGGTGGAGCTGGGCATGGCCATCGCCCTGGGCAAGCCGACCTTCCTATTCCGGGACGACTTCCGCCGCGTCGTCGAGAGCGAGCAGTACCCCCTGAACCTGATGCTGTTCACCGGCCTCCCCGAGCGCGGCTGGGAGGACTACTACTACACCTCGCTGGACGAGATACCCTCGCCGGACAAGGCTCTCGCGCGGTGGGCGACGGGGCCGTAGTCCCTAAGGGCGGGCGAGAGGTACAAAGTGGACGCGGAACAAAGACCCTTACACATACGCGAAATATCCCGTTTCTGAGAAAGGAATGTCCGAAAATGTCAGGAAATGTCAGGTTAAAACGGACCCCCTGCCTGATTACTGCCAGACCGCCAGCAGGACGCCGATGATGGCGTACGAGATCAGCGGGTAGCCGATGTTGATGAGAAAGAGCTTGAGGCTGCGGCTCTCGAAGCTGTACGTCGTGGCGTACGCCGTCACGACGAACGCGATTGCCGCCAGGAGGCCGAGCGTCAGTCCGTCCACGAAGTCTTCCGCGCCCATGCCCTGAATCAGCACCGCGAGGGCCAGGGTGAAGATGAGCGCGCTCACGATCGCCACGACGTAGGGGTACCACTGCTGGGCCGTCCCCTTCATCGCCTCCATGTCCTCCTGCGTGAGGCCGACCTCCGCCATCCACGGCTTCCCCCACGCGCCGTACCACGCCGCGCCGAGGGCCTGGTTGATGATGACCCCGACGATGATCGCCAGGTAGTTCAAGCTCCCAAGGTCGATGTTGTCCATGAGCCTTCGTTCCTTTCGGTGGGCGGCGGTCGGAACGGGTCGGCCTGCCGCGCTCCGGGATTTGGGCACATAGGCTATAGGAAAAGCACGGGCGTTTCAATCTCGTCCATGAAGATGATGTGCGTATCGCCCCTATGAGAATGTGGGAGCGATGCCTGACGGCGAACGCCGCAACACGCTACAATTGGGGAGAATTGCCGCAGGGACACAGGGAGGAGTTGCAGCATATGGTCACGCCGGTTCAGAGCCTCCGGGACATGGGACAGTCGGTCTGGTACGACGACATCAGCCGCGCCATGATCGAGTCGGGCGGACTCCGAGCGCTTATCGACAACGGGGTCACGGGCCTCACCTCGAACCCGACCATCTTCCACAAGGCCATCACCGAGTCGTCCGACTACGACGCCGAGCTGATGAGCCTGGCAGAGGCGGGCAAGTCCACCCGCGAGATCTTCGAGACGATGGCCATTGCGGACATCCGCGACGCGGCGGACCTCCTGCGCCCCGTGTTCGACGGGACGGGTGGAGCGGACGGGTTCGCCTCGTTCGAGGTCAGCCCGCTATTGGCGCACGACACCGAGGGCACGATCCACGAGGCGCGGCGGCTCTTCTCCGACATCGACCGTCCCAACATCATGATCAAGGTGCCCGCCACGCCGGAGGGTATTCCGGCCATCGAGACGCTGATCGGCGAGGGCATCAACGTCAACGTCACGCTGATATTCTCCCTCGAATCGCACAGGAGGGTTGTCAATGCCTATATCTCCGGGTTGGAGCGCCTGGAGGAGCGGGGCGGCGACCTGTCGAGGGTGTCGTCGGTCGCGTCGTTCTTCGTGAGCCGCGTCGATACCGCCGTCGACAACCTCCTCGACGGGCTGATTGCCGAGGGCCGCGACGATCTGCGACCCCTGCTCGGCAAGGCGGCGGTCGCCAACGCGGAGCTTGCCTACCGCACGTTCATCACGGAGTTCGGCGGCCCGCGTTTCGCCGCCCTTCGCGCAAGCGGCGCTCGCGTGCAGCGTCCGCTCTGGGCGAGCACCAGCGTAAAGAATCCTGTCTACGACGACCTACTCTACGTGACCCGCCTCATGGCGCGGGACACCGTCAACACCATGCCGCGCGCGACCATCGACACCCTGATGGAGCGCGGAATCGACGCCCGTCACGCGGTCGACGAATCGGGAGAGGCGGCGGAGCGGGTCCAGTCCGGCCTCAGCGACGCGGGCATCGACATGGACGAGGTAACGGCCGGCCTCCTCGCCGACGGCGTCAAGGCCTTCGCCGACTCCTACGACACGCTCATGCGCGACATCGAAGCTGCGTCTCGCTAGTTCGTCTAACGCTTCAGTTTTCTACCCGGCACGAACTCGTCATTGAGCCAGCGAACAAAGTCACTCGCGCCACGCTTATAAGTCCACTTGGTGGTAGGGCTAAGCATAGGATGGTCATCGACCTCGCGCACGAATCGTTCCTGAGCAGCCTCGACCTTACGTAAAGTCTCTCGGTCAACTTTGGGCATGTAGGTCTCCTCAGTCGTGCAAGTTTACGTGAGTCTTCTTCTTGAAGTTTCGGAGGCTGCCTTTCATTTTTCATTCTCTCAGCCGACTTCGTAGTTCTGCCAGCTCGCGGTCCAAGAACACAGCGAGACTGTGCTGCTCACGCAGGGCTCTTACCATCCTGGAGCCTATCGCCTTTAGGTCGCGCTGATGGTTGTAGGTAGAGGGGAGGTCCTGAAGGTCTTGCAACAGATTGTTGATGGCCGTTTCTGCGCTACTTAGGCGATCTCCTATACGGTCGTTGGTCATAGTCTTACTCCTTTGTCATCCAGCTGTTTTGCTTGTTGAGGCGGCGAAATGCGCGAATCGTCCGATAGCTCGAATACTCAGTTATCTGCCGGGACTGGCGTCGGCGTGAGGGCCTGCTCGCCGGTCGCGGCATCGTTGAGGGCCGTTGCCTCATCTATGAGTTCTTGCAACTGTCGTTCGGCCTCTGCAACCCTGGTCTCTATGTCGACTTGGTAGCGTTGGATGCTGGATTCCCGCGTTCGCGGGGATCCTAGCCCCCTCTGCGGTGAGTCCCCGCTCCGCTAATCCCCAAACTTGAAGAGCGGCAGGATCTCATTAACTATGGTGTCGCGCGATTCCTTGTCTAGGCCGAAGGAAGCCCCGCCGTCCGACGATTGCGCGAAATTGAAGAGATCCACGCCGTCTTTGAGACTTATCTGCACCTGGCCGGTCTGGCCGTACTGGTTCACCTGCTGCACGGTTACTCTGTTCTGACTCAGCCAGTATTCCAAAAGCTCTTTTGCGCCTATGCCCTCCAACTGAACGGTGGTCGTATTGCCATCGTCATCAACCGTAGAAACGCTTATCTTGCCGTCACTGATCGTGATACTCCCGCCGTCACTGCCCGCCAACAAGTCCTCAACATTGGAAACGCTTTCACTATGATCCAAAGACTTATCAGCATAATAAAGTAACATTCTTTCAGTATGCTCAGCTAAACCTAGCGTTTCTCCCACGCTGATACGTCTACCGTGTTCTCGAATCTGGAATAGTTTGTAAGTCGCATTACTAATAGGAATAAGAGGAACTTCAATAACTTCAGGATCGAAGTAAGCCTTTTTCTGTTCAGAAGTAATAATCCCTTCTTTCCTTAAATACTCCAAATAAAAAGCCTCGTTATAAAACCCCTGCGCACTACCTCTACGATCTCCTTCAGGATAGCTAGCATAAAAAACTATCACCCCGTGATCATCGCCTAGAACACCGCCCTGATGAAGAAGAACGTAGTAATCATTAGCTTTGGGAGTGGGCGTGGCAACAGGCGTAGGAATCGCCGTAGGGCGAGGGGTAGCGGTCGGGACCGGCTCCGGCGTGCTTGTGGGAATGGGAGCAGGCGTATTTGTAGGAACAGCGGTTGGCGCGGGCTGCGGAGCGGAAGGAGCCGGGTCGGTTTGAGTGTTAGGGCTTTCGTCGACGGCCTTTGCGACGGAGGCGGGTTCGGGGCCGGAGTCGGCTTGGTTGTTCATAACAACGAAGACGGCTATGGTGCTAGCAACAGCAATCCCGGCAACACCCGCAGCAACCTTGGTCGAGCGGGGCGAGTCCTCGATTTTCTTGATAACGTCCGATAGGGCCATGGAAGGGGTTCCTCTGGTAGGGGGTCGGTTGCGAGTTCGGGGCAGTGTATAGGACGGCGGCGGGGGCGTTCAAGGGTCTCACCCTTCGACAGGCTTTCAAGTAACTGCGGGAACCCCCTCTCTGTATCTCTCCCCCGGCGGGGGAGAGATTGTGGATGGCTTACGGCAGTTACTGACACCCTTGCACGGCCCCGTGCGCGGGGCGTAAGGATGCTCAGGGTGAACGAATTGTGGTGGAGTGGGCTTCTCCCCTACCAGCCGAAGGAGTAGGCGACCTCCCGGCGGGGCGACGTGCCCGCGTACATGGTGCCGCGCTTCTTGTCGTAGCGGATGCCCATGACCTTGCCGTTGCTCCACGGGTCGACGCGGTTCACGCTGTGGCCGCGATCGGTGAGTTCGTCCACGACCTCGTCCGATACCCTGTCCTCGATGTCGAACTGGCCGGGGAAGGCCTTGCGCGGGTAGAACGACGACGGGAAGTGGGTAGAGTAGAAGGTCGGCGCGTCGACCGCCTCCTGCATGTTCATGCCGAAATCGACGTAGTTCAGGAGGAACTGGAGCGTGATCTGGTCCTGGCTGTCGCCGCCGGGCGTTCCGAAGGCCATCCACGGCTCGCCGTTCTTGGTGACCATCGACGGGGTCAGCGTGGCGCGCGGGCGCTTGCGCGGCTCCAGCGCGTTCGGACGATCAGGGTTGAGGTAGAACATCTGCCCCCGCGTTCCCAGCGGCAGGCCGAGTCCCCTGATGACGGGGGACGAGCCGATCCATCCGCCGCTGGGCGTGGCTGAGACCATGTTGCCCGCCGCGTCGATGGCGTCGAGGTGGGTCGTGTCGCTGACGTGCGCGTGACTGAGCCCGAGGTCGACGAGCTCACTCTCCGAGACGCCGAGGGCGCGCCGGTTGTTCTGCGCCACGTCTTCGAGCACGTAGTCGGGGAAACCCCGGCCTATGTCGCCGGGCCGCTGCTCCATCGAGGCGGTCTCGCCGATGAGCGACCGCCGCTCCGCCGCGTACTCCTTGGAGAGCAGCGCGTCCAGCGGCACATCGTCGAAGTCGGGATCCCCGTAGTAGGCCTCGCGGTCGGCGAACGCGAGCTTGGCGGCCTCCACGAGCGTGTGGACGTACTCGGCCGAGTTGTGCCCCATCGAGGCGAGGTCGTATCCCTCGAGCAAGTTGAGCTGCTGGAGGAAGACGGGGCCTTGCGTCCACGTTGAGCACTTGTAGACCTCAAGGCCCCTGTACTCCGTCATAGTCGGCTCCTCAACGACGGGTCGCCACTCCGCCATGTCGTCGTAGGACAGGAGGGCCGTGTGCGCCTTGCCGGTTGCGTCCTCGACGGGCGTGGTCGTGATGAAGTCGAGGATGCGTTCCGCTATCTCGCCCTTGTAGAAGGCGTCGCGCGCGGCCTCGATTCCGGCGACGCGGCCCTTCCCCTTTGCGGCATCTTCCGCGCGACACATGATCCGCAGCATCTCGGCGTAGTCGGGATTGCGTACCAGATCACCGACCTCGGGGACCTCACCGTCCGGCAGGTAGACCTCGCCGGTGGACGGGTAGAGCTCCGTGAACTTTCGGTACCCGCCGGCCAAAGAACCATGGAGCCCCTCGTAGTTCGCGAACCCGTTCTCCGCCAGGTCGATGCTGGGCGCGAGTATCTCGGAGAAGCTCTTGGTACCCCAGCGCGCGACTGCCTCGGCCCACGTGCCGACAACGGCCGGCACGGTGATGGGCAGGTACCCGTCACCGGGTATGAGGTCGATGTCGTTCTCCTTGCACCATTCGACGGTGAACGCCTTCGGCGACCAGCCCAGGCCGCTGATGGAGTACATCTTGCCTTCCTCGGCGGAGTAGACGAGCGTCGGAACCTCGCCCCCGATGCCGCAGCTCTGCGGTTCCATCAGGTCGACCGCGATGCACATCGCCGCCGCCGCGTCGATGGCGTTGCCGCCGTTCTCCATGATGCGGAACCCTGCCGCCGTCGCCAGGTAGTGCCCCGACGTGACGACGCCCTTCCTTCCCGTTACGACCGGTCGAGTGATGAAGCCTGTCAATGTATCGTTCTCCGTTCTTGGTGATTTTGCCTAGTGGTTTGGTATGTGGAGCGAGCGGCCCACGCCCTCGACGGGCAGGCCGATGCGCTGCGACCCCTGCACGTGCGACCACGCCAGCCCGAACTCCGCCTCGCACACCTGGTGCGTGACGTCGATGTTGCCGCTCGTGCGCTCGCCCGTTTCCAGCTCGTTGACGAGGTCGCGAATGGTGTTGACGGTCGGACTCTCGCCCGACGGGACGAACCGCTTCTCCTGCGTGTCGCTGCCGCCTGCTTTGCGACGCAAACGTATGTCCTCGCCGTCGTCCCATGCGAACGCCCGGCCCTCCGTCCCGTGTATCTCGAAATCGGTCGCGCGACTCAGGGGGATGAAAACCGCCTCCGCCCCGCCGTCGTAACCCACTCGCGAGAAATCGAGCAGCGGGTCGGCGAAGTCCAGGTCGTCAGGCGGCACGAACCGGTTCTCCTCGACGCTCAATGTCGGCAGGGGCAGCGCACGCTGGTGCATGTCCGTGCCCTCGCGAGGGCCTTTGCGACTGCCGTCATCCAGCGGATCGCCATGGAGCACGAGCCTGCCCTCCGCCCACACGGGCTGAGGGTCGCCCAGGAGGAACGCCAGGGTGTCGATCGTGTGCGAGTGGTGCTTCATCAGGTCGGTGAGCCAGTAGCAGAAAGCGTACTTCGGCTCGCCGACGTCTCCCCGCGCTATGGCCTCGCGGAGGCGTTGGAACCCGTCGTGGTGCCGTCGCTCCGCCCCGAAGTTGAACGCAACGCCGTTCGCGTTGACGGCGTCCCTAATCCGGTCGGCCTCATCCAATGACGCGCACAGGGCCTTTTCGGCGAAGATGCCGCGAACGCCGTGCTCTGCCGCGAAGGTGATGACCTCGGCCTTGTGGATGGACTGCGTCGTCACGCTGACGATGTCGGGCCGCTCCCTATCGATCATCTCGCGGTAGTCGGTGTAGAGGTTGGTAATCCCGTACCGCTCGGTGAACATCTTGAGTCGGCCCTCGCTCCGCCCCGCGACGGCCACGACCTCGGTCTCGTCGACGGCATTGTAGGCAGCAAAATGGCTGTGCGGCTTGCGGAACGCGCTCGGCGGACGCTCCCCTTCGAGCAGACCGCCAATGCGTCCCGCTCCAACGATGGCTACCCGGTATTTCGCGCTACCCATGAGGATACCTCGACCCGGCGTGTGCTATTCCGAACGGGAGTATACCACTACGTTGCGCGGTCGTGTCCTCTTCGACACGCCAACCAGCCGGTTACCTACATTCATCCACGAATCGCACCTGCGACTCCGCGACGAACTCGACCTTGTCTTCGGTGAGCACCCTCAACGCCGGTTGGACGCGTCCGTAGAGCGGCGTGACTATCAGATGACCGTCGCTGGACTGCTCGAAGTAGTAGACGTCGCTGTTGAGTGTGTAGGTGTCAAGGTCGGACGAGTGACCGAGAAAGCCCAGCCCGTCAACGTGGTACACGTCAAGCTGTAGAAACTGCGCTAAACGGTGCTCCCTATTGAACGTGAGTGCCAGCTTGGTCGTTTGGGGCAGTCGATCTTCCTCCAGTCGTGGCGAGAGCATCACCACGACCTGCGGCTCCAGCAGTTCGAGCCGTTCGTACGTCCGAGTTCGTCCCTCGTCCGTGAAGACGTGCGCGTGCGCGCCGGCGGCGATCAAGATCGTGGCGACCTCCGAGGCGAAGTACCGGCGTTCAGGGGTCGAGACGGCGGCGCAGACGGTCGAGGCGTCGAGCGAGATATGTTCCTTCACGGCGTCGGCAAGCACGTCGTACCGGATCGCGCCCTCGTCGGCGTTCTCGACCATAGCCGTCCGCGTGGGTGACTGACCTCCGTCCCCTCCCACGATCCAGTCGACCTTGCCCGGCTCTGCAAGAGTGTCGCGCAGCACGCGGTGGCGGAATTCCGAAAGCGGTGTCGGGGGAATGGCGCAGAACTCGTCCAGTGTTGCGATCCCGGTCACGCCCGAAAGCCGTGGGCCATAGAAGGCCGTCCGGGAAGCGGACCGGACGACCTTGTCCAGCAACTCTATGAGATTATCGGGCGTCTTGTAGGCGGGCATGGGGCAAATGTATTCTCGGCTGACCGGATTCTCTGGATTCCTGCCCCGTATCGGAGTACGGGGTGACGTTCTTTCGCAGGAATGACGGATTTGGGGTAGCGGTCATGTGGTAGGCTGGTATGAGCAATTTCGGAGGATGATGGTCGATGAGTAGGTTCGAGCGCCTAACGAGGACGGGGCAACTGGACAGGGCCTGGGTGGAGTCGGAGCTATTTCCGCTCGCGGAGTCCCTCCGAGGGGCGGTCGACAACGGACAGCCGCTTCGGGGCCGCTCGCTGTACCTTCTGTTCTACGAGCCGAGCCTATTGACACGGACCTCGTTCGAGCGGGCGATGGGACTGCTCGGCGGCACACCCTACTTCACCGAAGACGCCTCCCAGTTCTTCCCCGTGACCACGCCAGACTATATCGAGAACATTATAGCCAACCTCGCCGCCATGCACATGGACATGGTCGTCCTGCGGTCGAGCGATCAGGGGGTCATGGAGCGCGCCGAGGAGGAGGCCGAGGCCCAGTCGATGCCGCTCATCAACGGCGGCAGCCTTGAAGACCATCCCACCCAGGCGCTCACCGACCTGTACACCCTCAAGCGTGAGATCGGCGCGGTCGACGGATCGCGCATCGCCGTGGTTGGTAGGATCGATCACCGGAACGTCAGCGCGCTGCTCCGGGGTCTGGCGATGTACAACGGAGTTACCGTCACGCAGGTCCCCTTCAGCGGTCAGGCTGACCCCGACGTGGTCTCCGAGTGCGAGGCGCAGGGGGTCACCTTCGAGACGGGTACGTTGGACTCCCTCTCTAAGGCCGACGCGATCTACCTGAACGGCCCGCGCACCGTCGCCCATGCCCAGCTTCTCAAGTCGCGCGGCGCCTTCAACCTGCGAATCGACGAGGAGTTCATGGCAAAGCTCAAGCCCGGCTGCGTCATCCTCGACCCGATGCAGCGCAGCGGCGACTTCGACATCCTCGTCAGTGACCCCCGCCTGGCGAACTATCGTCAGGCGGAGAACTCCCTGTTCGTCCGCATGGCGCTCCTGCGCACTATGCTTGGGTAGGGTGCATATCCTCAATTGTTGACGTGTGATCCGTTAGGGTGTGTCTAAAGGCAACCCCGTTCACCTTGAGCCTGTCGAAGGGTGAAGCGCCATTCATGGTTCGACAAGCTCACCACGAACGGATTGGTCGACTCATTAGGCACTCCCTAGACGATCAGCATCGCGTCGCCGAAGCTGTAGAAGCGGTAGCGTTGGTCTACTGCCTCCCGGTACGCCGCGAGCATAAGCTCTCGGTCTGCGAAGGCGCTGACGAGCATCAAGAGCGTCGATTGAGGCAGGTGGAAGTTGGTGATGAGGGCATCTACCACGCGGAATTCATAGCCGGGGTAGATGAAGATATCGGCCCAGCCGGAACCCGCAGTGAGCCTATCAGGGCCTTCCCCGCCTAGCGTGGCCGCGTACTCCAACAGCCGCACTGTGGTCGTCCCCACAGCTATGACACGCCGACCTTCACGCTTGGCGCGGTTGATCGTTTCCGTGGAGGACTCATCGATGCGGTAATACTCCGCGTGCATGTCGTGGCTTGCGATGTCCTCGACCTGCACGGGGCGGAAGGTAGCCCAACCGACGTGCAGCGTGACGAAGGCGGTCTCGACTCCATGCAGACGAATCCTCTCTAGGAGACGCGGCGTAACGTGCAGGCCCGCCGTGGGCGCTGCGACACTGCCCCGTTCGCGGGCGTAGACCGTCTGGTACCGCTCCGGGTCTTCGAGGGGCTTCTGGATGTACGGAGGCAGCGGCACTACGCCGATCTCGTCGAGGCGGTTCTCGTCGCTGAGCCGCACGGTGCGGGAACCGTCGTCGTGCGCCTCCAAGACCTTGCCCTCTATTGAGACGGTACCCCCGCGAAGCTCGAATGCCGTGCCCGGCGTCATCCGTCGACCCGGTCGCGCCAGCGTGTGCCAGACGCCGGGAGACCGACGTTGGAGCAGCAGAAGCTCGATCTTCGCGCCGGTGTCCGCTCGGATGCCGTACATTCGCGCCGGGAACACCCGGCTGTCGTTGAACACCATCACGTCGCCGGGACGAAGGTAATCGAGCAGGTCGGTGAAGACGCGGTGCTTGAACCGCCGCTGGGCACGGTCCACGACCATCATGCGCGAACCGTCCCGCGGCTCGATGGGCGTCTGGGCGATCAGTTCCTGCGGCAGGTCGTAGTCGTATGCGTCGAGGCTGTGGTCGTCTGGTGTCGGCAAGGCGTATGTCTTCCGGTAGGTTGCGCGAGTACGCTATTTTCGCCGCGACGGGGCGGTCACGCAAGGCGTGCGGTTTCGGGTACAATGCTGGACGAAAACCAGCGAAGCGAGAGAGCGCCATGTACGTCAAGCAGAACGAGATGTCCGATGTCCACGAGACGCCGAACATTCATGAGGGCGAGGGAGTCATCATCCGTCGGAGCATGTTCCGTGAGCAGAGCAAGCTGCCGATCCGCATGGAGGTCTGGGAGCTTGAGCCCGGTGTCACCGAGGGTGACCATACGCACGAGGGGAAGGACGAGTTGGAGGAGATCTACTACTTCCTCGAGGGCGAGGGCGTGATGTCCGTCGAGGGGGAGGACGTTCCCATCGCGGCCGGCGACTCGATCATGGTGCCTCCGGGGATAGATCACGGTTTCCGCAACACCGGCGACGGCCTTCTGAAGCTGGTGATCATCTGGGGCAAGCCGGCGGCGTAGTTATGCGGCGAGCCTTCCCAAGCGCTTTTCAACCGTAAGGAGACCTAACTTAAAAATGCCCGGCGAAAACGTCTACGAAAGACTTGGTGTTCGGAGAATCATCAACGCCTCATCATGGCGAACCAACGTTGGCGGGAGCCTCATGCCGCCTCCCGTCCGGAGCGCCATGGACGAGGCGGCTCAGTGGTTCGTCGATCTCGCGGAGTTGAACGCGCGGGCCGGGGAGACGATTGCCCGGCTGACGGGAGCCGAGGCGGGACTGGTGACGGCAGGCTCGGCCGCCGGGATGATGCTTGAAGCGGCGGCGTGCATGACGGGCGGCGATCCCGCGAAGGTCGACCGTCTGCCCGACACCACGGGCATGAAGAACGAGATAGTCATTCACCGCTTCCAGCGGGTGACCTACGACCGCTGCTTCCGGGCGGCGGGTGCGAAGCTGGTCGAGATCGGCGACGGGGGCGGCGCGTTCGAGTGGGAGTTGGAGGCCGCCATCAACGAGCGCACGGCGGCGGTAGCCTACATCTTCGCGATGCCGCAGACCGGCTCAATTCCCTTGCCCAGGGTAGTCGAGATCGCGCACGAGCGCGGCGTGCCGGTCATCGTCGACGCGGCAGCCATGCTGCCCCCGGCCGAGAACCTGACCCGCTACGTCGAGATGGGGGCTGACATGGTCAGCTTCAGCGGCGGCAAGGGCGTGCTCGGCCCGCAGTCGACGGGCATCCTCTGCGGACGGGCCGACCTCATCCAGGCCGCGTCCATGAACGGCGCGCCGAACCAGGGAATCGGCAGGACGGCGAAGGTCTGCAAGGAGGAGATCGCCGGACTGGTCACGGCCCTTGAGCTCTTCGTGGACACCGACCACGACGCCCAATCGGGCCGCTGGATCGCCATGTGCGAGAACATGGCCTCGGAGATCGGACGCATCCCCGGCCTTCGTGCCGAGTACCTGCCCGCAACGCCCGAGCTTGACGAGTTCGAGAGCGCGACTCCGCGCGTCTACGTCTACTCCGAAGACGGCTCCGGCCTGAACCTAGCCGACCTGGAAGAGGGCCTCAAGCAGGGCGACCCGCCGGTGTACTGCTACCCGGGCGAGTACGGACGAGCGATAGGACTAAGCCCCGTCAACCTCATGGACGGCGAGGATGACGCGATAGTCCGTCGCTTCCGAGAGGTCGCGTCCGCAATCTGAACGGTTAGGGCACCTTCGGCGGTTCCTCATCGGCTTCCATTTCTTCGGCATCTGTGGCGTCTGAAACGGCCTCGTCCGCCTCTGAGTCGGCAGCGCCTAAATCAGTGTCGTCGGGTGCCGAGTCCTCCGCTTCACAGTCCGTCGGGTCGGGGGGCATCAGCATCGACTCGAAGAAGTCCGATGCCCGCATGATCTGGTTCTCCTGCCGCAGGATCATGCCCTTCACGCGCGGGACGTAGTCGTTGATCCATCGCTCGTCGTTGCGGAAGGCCTCCCGCGCCTCCTCGAAGTGCGCGAAGTCACGGTACGCCCAGATATGCACGACCTTGTTGAGCGCGCCGATGTCGGTGTAGTACCACCCGGCCAGCTTGACGCCGTAGCTCTCGCGCACGGGGAGGGCCACCTCTCGCACTGCCGCCATGTACTCCGGGGTCTTGCCCATCGCGATGTCGTACGTGCGCATGTCGTAGATCAAAGTGGTTCTCCTTGCTTGGTCTTTCGATGTCGGTCCGAGAGCTACATTGTACGTGCAACGACGCCGATCTCGCGTTGCAGTCGGGCCTCGACGCCCTCCACTGTCTCCGGGTTGGGAGGCCAGTCGGCGGGAGGGACGTGGGAGAGCCGCAGCAGGAATCTTGTCAGAAACCCGACGTACTCCTTCAACTCCCGCGTCCGCACCTTGTCGACGGTGTCCCAAGGTTCGGCCCGGAAGTTCGTGTCGGCATGGCGACCGACGAACCTCCATCGCCAGAGGATTGCGTAGGGAATGGCGTTTCTGGCGAACGAGAAACCGTCGTTCGTGTGGTCGAGCATCGGCATGACGTGGCACTTCAGCCCCTCGTCCAACTCATCCAAAGTGCGCTGGACGAGGCCCCGCAGGTGGGGGAACTGAAGGACGACTCCCTTCATCGGCCCCGCGGAAAGCTCGTCCAGGTTCACGACGAATCTCGGTTCAGGTTCGGGGCCGTAGTGCTGGCGGACGTAGTGCTGGCGGACGTAGGCCGCGGATCCCTGGTGGTTCTGCTCCTCGCCGCTCCACGTGCAGAATCGAATGTTCATCCCGGGCGAGACGCCAAGCTCCCTCCGAGCGCCGGCAAGAAGCCGCACGGTCTCCAGCAGGACGACCAGACCGGAGCCGTCGTCCACTGCTCCGGGCGATCCCATGTATGTGTCCTGGTGAGCGCCGAGCACGAGCGACTCGCCGGGCCACTCCGCACCGGGAAGGTCGGCTACCGTGTTCCAGCACGGCGCGGTGAACGCCCTGCTCTCGACGCGCAGCGCGAACGTCTTGCCTGTCGCCCTCCGAAGCCTGACACCGTCCTCGCGGTGGGTCTGCACCGTCGGCAGAGGGTGAGGAAGCACGTCGCCCGCCTTCTCGTTCCACCGCTTGTCCGTGGCGCGAACGGTCTCGACGTGGCCGCCCGCGGTCGGCTCTACCGCGATGGCAGCCAAGCAGCCCGCCGCCGCGAGGGTGCGCAGCCGGTCAGGCAAGGGAATGCGATCGGTGAAAGGTTCGTCAGCGTTTTGCACCACTGCGATGCTTCCCGGAAGGTTGCCTACACACAACTCGATCTCGTGCGGCATCCCGAATCCCACGTCGACGAGCGGGGCGCGGATGTCCACTGGCGGACAGTGGATCATTGGAACGAGCGAGACGGGCCGGTCGTCTTCCACGATTCGGCCCTCGCAGACCGAGTAATCCCACGCCTTAAGTTCGAACTCCTCAAAGCGGGGCTCGCTCAGCCCGTACTCCTTGAACCGGTCCTTGATGTACCGTCCCGCCGCCACGTCGCCCGGGGTGCCCGCCCAGCGCGGGCCGATTCGCTCGCATATCTCGTAGAGGTGCTCGTCGAGCCGCGAGCCGACGAACGCCTCGCCCATCAGCCACTTATCGACGGTCTTCCAGTCCGGGTTTGAGGTCATAGAAATATCGAGTATTGCGTAGGGAACCCTTTGATGCAGGCTAATGATAAGGGGTGTTTCGGCGTTCGTACAAGTGGTAGGTATTCACCCCGACCCCCTCCGCTTTCGGCCGGAGTGAGACGGTTTGAGAAAATGAGAGGGTTTGAGAATCTTTCGCCTCCCTTTTGTCGGCATTCTCAAAGTGTCTCATGGCTCTGGGCGTGGTGGGCATGGGACGGAACTCGCGTATGTTCGCCGGAATGAGACGGTTTGAGAATTTTTTCCTCCTCAAAAAAACGGCCTTCTTTTTCTCAAAGTGTCTCATGGCGGTTTGCACGTCGGGCGCTCGGCGCTTGAGGCGTTGTTTCGATATGAGTAGTGTAGGACAAGAGTTCTTGTGGGACAAATGGAAAGGCGGAATCGCCATTCATGGTTCGACAAGCTCACCATGAACGGTTTCCCGCCACCTATTGGACACCGTCAAGGGACAGCATGAGCACGCCCGCCATCGGTGCAATGTCGTCCCCTTACGTGGCATAATGCAGGATACGAATCCTCGCTCGATGAGGGGGGAGAAGAGATAATGAACGAATCCGCGTCGTGGTTCCTCGTGTCCGAAGACGGGGCGCCGCTCGGACAGATATATTGCACGGACGGACGTATCGAGCCGACCGTCGGGGAGACCCTGGAGAACGGGCAGAAGTGGAAGCGCGCGGAGGTGCTGAGCTTCGAGGAGCTGCGGGCCTCGTGCGGCATGAGGCGGTTTCGCATCGTAGTCCGGGTCATCGAGTAGGAGCGCTTGATGGATGAGTTGCGTGTTGGCGTGATCGGATGCGGCGGGCACGCTCGGAGTCACTTCGAGATGATCGCCGCCGAGCCGCGGGTCCGCCTCGTCACCATAGCCGAACTCGACGATGGGCGACGAGCGGAGGCAGCACAACTCTGGTCGGTCCCCGGCTATTCGGACTACCGTAGGATGTTCGATGAGCACGACCTCGACATCGTTCACGTCGTCACGATGCCCGCTCACCTGAAGGCCATCGTTCTCGACTGCCTTGAGCGCGACGTCAACGTCTCGGTGGAGAAGTCGCCGGGCATGGACTCGACGGAAACGCAAGCGATGGCCGACGCCGAGGCCGCGAGCGGCGCAAAGGCCATCGTCTCGCTCAACCGCCGGTACCTCCCGGAGGTGCTGGCCGTGCGACGGCTGGCGCGGGAGCACGGAGGCACGGTCAACTGCTCCGCCGTGTACAACAAGGCCCTTTCGGGAACGGCGGAGCGGTTCGACTCACTGCTGCCCCCGCCGATAATCTCCGACGCCATCCACCACGTCGACCTGCTGCGGTGGTTCGCCGGCCCCTCCGAAGATAAGGCCGCCGTTCCCACCGAGGTATATTCCGTCGTTGCGGACGGCCCCCGACCCGTCGAGCATAGGCAGAACGCCGTCATCCGCTTCGACACCGGCGCAATCGGGTCCATCGAGAGCCAATACGGCGTCGGGGGGCGCATCCAGCGAGCGCAGATCCACGCCCAGGACTTTTCGGCCTATCTTGACCTGACGAAGAGGGAAAAGAAGGTCGAGATGTACCGTTCGACGCAGGGCAGTCAACCCAGAGAGGTCGGGGGCCGAGTCGAGGAGCCGCTCGATCTCGAAGCGGTCGGTGGCCCCGGCTTCAACGAGGTGACGCACTTCGTCGACTGCATATTGGAAGACCGGACGCCGTGGTCGAATCTGGACGACGCGGTCATCACCATGAAGCTGTGTGAGGCCATTCGACGCGGCCACAGCGGTACGCTGGAACTGTAGGAGGCCCGCCCGTCATGTCCATGAAGCTCTCCGTCTCGATGCGCGTTGCAGAGGACATGTCCGACAAGCGCAAGGCCGCCATGTCGCTGGAGGACATGGCGCGGATGGCCAAGGACAGCGGTTTCCACGCCGTCTGCATGAGGGCGTCGCAGGTCGGTACTCACACTCCGCCGGAGGTCGTCAGAGAGAAGCGCGATTTCCTGGAGACGCTCGGCCTCCCCGTCTCCATGGCAACCGGCGATTTCCCCATCCCGGAGAACAACGAGCGAGGCCCGGACGCTCTCAGGAACATCACGCCGTACCTCGATCTCGCGGAGGCCCTCAACTGCGATCTCCTCCGCATCTGCATGAAGAAGGACGACGACATTGGATGGGCGCGGCTGGCGGCGGACGAGGCGGCGGAAAGAAACATCCGGCTGGCCCACCAGAGCCACCACAACAGCCTCTTCGAGTTGGCGGAACGCTCGGTAGAGGTCGTCAAGGAGGTCAGGCGGCCAAACTTCGGTATCATCTATGAGCCCGCAAACCTCCAGTTGTGCGGCGACGACTACGGCGTCAACACGATCAAGATGTTCGAGCCGCACCTGATGAACGTATACTTGCAGAACCAGATCATAAGGCAGGGCGGTGATACGGTCGCCGACACCTGGAACGCCGGGCGCGTGGAGTTCGATCAGGTCCCGATATGGGACGGGCGGGGAATCGACTTCCCGCACATCATGGACGCGCTGAGCGAGATCGGCTACGAGGGGTACGTGACCGTGCACCAGGCATCGGCGGGGGTGCGGGGCGGCCCCGCGGCGGCGATTACCGAGAACGCCAGGTATCTCCGCTCCATCGGAGACTTCAAGGAATGAAAGTCCACCTCGTAGACGGAACCTACGAGCTCTTTCGCGCGCACTTCGGGGCGTTCCCGGCGATGGCCCCTGACGGGCGCAGCATTGGAGCCGTGCGCGGCCTCGTGCAGACGCTCCTTGCCTTGCTCAGACAGGACGACGTGACGCACGTCGCGGTGGCCTTCGACCACGTCATCGAGTCGTTCCGCAATGAACTCTTCGACGGGTACAAGACGGGCGAGGGGACTTCGGAGGAGCTGCTGGCACAGTTCGACCCCGCCGAGATCGCCACGGAGGCGCTCGGCATCGTCACATGGCCGATGACCGACTTCGAGGCCGATGACGCCATCGCGACCGCCGCCGTGCGGTTCGCCGACGACCCTCGTGTCGAGCAGGTGGTCATCTGCTCGCCGGACAAGGACCTGATGCAGGTCGTGCGCGGCGACAAGATCGTGAGTCTCGACCGGCGCAGGGAGACACTAACGAACGAGGCGGGTGTCGTAGACAAGTTCGGCGTGCCGCCGGAGTCGATACCCGACTACCTCGCGCTCGTCGGCGACAGCGCGGACGGGATACCGGGCGTGCCGCGTTGGGGCGTGAAGGGCGCCTCGACGCTCCTGGCCAGGTATGGCAGCATCGAGGCCATTCCCGACAGCGAACTGCTATGGGACGTCAAGGTACGGAGCGCGAAGAGCATGGCAGCCACCCTCGCCGAGCATCGCGCCGACGCCGCCCTGTACAAGGAGCTTGCTACGCTCCGACTTGACGTGCCGCTCGCCGAAAGCGTTGACGATCTTGAGTGGAGGGGCGCTCGTCAAACGGCTTTCTCGAACCTCTGCGACGAGCTAGGCTTCGGCCAGCTCAGAAGCGCCCCGACAAGATGGACGGAATAGGCGAATAGCAGGAGACCCATGAAGACAATAGAACGAGAAGAGACGCGATTCAAGGTCGTCGGCACGCGCCCCGTGCGGCACGACGGCATCGAGAAGGTCACGGGGCAGGCGCTGTTCGGCGCGGACATCGACCTGAACGGGCTGCTGCACGGCAAGGTGCTGCGCAGCCCCCACGCCCACGCGCGGGTAGCGTCGATCGACACGAGCCGGGCCGAGAGTCTCCCCGGCGTTCACGCGGTGATTACCGGGGACGATCTGTCGCCCGCCGGCCCGATGCAGCGAGGGGGCGGCAATCGGACGGACGCCATCCTCGCCCAGGGCAAAGTGCTGTACAAGGGACATCCGGTCGCCGCGGTGGCCGCAAGCAGCCCCCACGTCGCCGAGGAGGCGGTCGAGCTTATCGAAGTGACCTATGAGACGCTACCTTCCGTCACGAACGTCGAGGACGCCGTCGCGCCGGGCGCGCCCGTCCTCCACGAGGGATGGGACGATCCCACCAACGGGGTTCCCGGCTCGGAGATCGACTCGCCGAACGCGGCCACGTTGGAGCGGCATGTCAGAGGCGATCTCGAAGCCGGGTTCGCGGAAGCCGACCTGATAGTCGAGCGCGAGTTCCGCACCAAGACGGTGCACCAGGGGTACATCGAGCCGCAGAACGGCACGGCGTCATGGTCGCCGGAGGGCCGCCTGACGATCTGGTGCAGTTCCCAGGGACACTTCGGCATTCGTGACGCGGTCGCGGGCCTGCTAGATGTCCCGATTTCGCAGGTAAAGGTCGTGCCGATGGAGATCGGCGGCGGATTCGGAGGGAAGCTGACCGCGTATCTCGAACCGCTGGCGGCGGTGCTGTCGAAGAAGTCCTTAAGGCCGGTGAAGATGACGATGACCCGCGCCGAGGTGCTGGAGGCGTCCGGCCCGACGGCGGGGAGTCACGTGAAGGTCAAGATCGGCGTGACCAACGAAGGGCGGATCACTGCGGCATTCGGCAAGTTCCTGTTCGAGGGCGGAGCGTACGGCGGCGGTCCGGTTGCCCCCGCGTGCGCCGCCATATTTGCCCCCTACAATATCGAGAACGTCCGCATCGACGGATACGACATCGTCACCAACAAGCCTTCGACGAGGGCGTACCGCGCTCCGGGCGCTCCGATCGTGGCATATGCTACTGAGTCGGTGATAGACGAGGTCGCTGAGATGCTCGACATCGACCCGATGGAGTTCCGCCTGCTCAATGTGGCGCGCGAGGGACTCCGCCGGGCGGACGGCGTGATGAACGGACGCATCGGCGCGGCGGAGGTCATGGAGGCCGTTCGCTCGCATCCCCACTACGTCGCGCCGAGAGACGGAGCGAATCACGGGCGCGGCGTCGCCATGGGCTTCTGCCGGAACAACACCGGCCCCGCATGTGTCATCGCCAACGTGCAGGACGACGGCAGGATCAGCCTCATTGAAGGCTCGGTCGATATCGGCGGCTCCCGGACGGTCATAGCCCAGCAGTTGGCTGAGGTGCTCGGCATCCCCGTAGAGGACGTGAACCCCAGCATCGGAGACACCGACTCCATCGGCTTCACGTCCAACACCGGGGGGAGCGGCGTCGCCTTCAAGAGCGGCTGGGCCGCCCACGAGGCCGCCCATGACATAATCGCCCAGCTTACCGAGCGCGCGGCCCTGATCTGGGACGTGTCGCCCGACCAGGTCCGGTACGAGGACGGGGGAGTGGAGCACGTCTCCGATACGGAGCTCCGGATGTCGTTCCGCGAGATCGCGGCAATGCTGCCGGACTCCGGCGGCCCCGTCGTCGGGCGGGCGAACCTCAACCCTGTCGGACAGAGCGGGTCGTACTCGGCCAACATCGTCGACGTGGAGGTCGATCCCGATACCGGCAAGGTGGACATCCTGCGGTACACCGCATTCCAGGACGTGGGGTTCGCGATACATCCGAGCTACGTCGAGGGGCAGATACAGGGGGGCACGGCACAGGGCGTCGGATGGGCGCTCAACGAGGAGTACTTCATGAGCGACGACGGGGCGATGCTCAACACCAGCCTCCTCGACTACCGGATGCCGACCACGCTCGACCTTCCGATGATCGAGACGGTGCTGGTGGAGGTCAACAATCCCGGACACCCCTTCGGCGTCCGCGGCGTCGGCGAGGCGAACATCTCGCCGCCCATGGCCGCGCTCGCGAACGCCATACACGACGCCACAGGTCTCCGGCTGAGGGAGCTTCCAATGAACCCGCAGGCGGTATCGAAGGCTATACGGGAGAAAGCAGGTTAGCGGCATGAGACTACAGGGCAAGAAGGCACTCATCACGGGGTCACGGCGCGGCATCGGTAGGGCGATTGCCCTGCGACTCGCGGAGGACGGCGCCGACGTCGGGATCAACGACATCATTCGTGACGAGACGGCGGATGAGACCCTGCGAATGGTCCGCGAGCTTGGCTCGAACGTAAGCTGGCACGAGGCGAACGTTGGCAAGAGCGCCGACATCAACCGGATGATGGACGAGTTCATAGCCGAGCATGGGGGCATCGACATCCTCGTGAACAACGCCGTCGGCAGCATCAAGAACAGCTTCCTCGACATCACCGAGGAGGACTGGGACTTCGAGATCGGCAACGCGCTCAAGGGGCCGTTTCTGGCAAACCAGCGCGCCGCCCGCCAAATGATCGAACAGGGGCGAGGAGGACGCCTCGTCTCCATCGCCAGCGTCCACGCCTTCTGGGCCAAGCCGTACAACCTCGTCTACAGCATCGCAAAGCAGGGCCTTATCCGCATGGCTATGAGCATGGCCGTCGATCTCGCCGGACACGACATCACGTGCAACGCTGTCGCGCCCGGCCTGATCGATTCGCGGGTGCTGCCGCCAGATCAGGAGGACCTTCGCGCCGGGCCCGAGTACGCCCCGGACGTGGCGGCAGAGATTCCCTTGCGAACAGCCGGCGTTCCCAGGGACATCGCCAACGCCGTCGCTTACCTGAGTTCCGACGAGGCGCGCTACGTGAACGGGCATTGCATCACGGTGGACGGCGGCATGACCATCGTCGGCCCCGGCCCCGGCAGTCACGACCCCGGAATCAGCAACATCTCCGCAGAGGAGATCTCCCGCACGAGGTAGAAGCGTTCCGAGTTTTTACTGCTGACTTATCGTTACCGTACTCTCTTTTGAGTGGACTCTCTGGATTCCTGCCCCGTATCGGAGTACGGGGTGACGTTCTTTCGCAGGAATGACGGATTTGGTTATGGTCTTCCCGCTGGTCGCCTTCGCCGTTGGTGTGGTCATCATGGTCTACATGTTCGGGGTAGGCTGGTTCAGTGGCCCTCTCACTGAAGATGACTCGACGATCTTGCTGTACATGCTTGGCGGACTAGCCCTCAGTGTGCTCTCGATCATCGTGTGGGGCGTCCGCTCCGAGAGCGACCGCCAGAGAAAGAGATGGGCGGCGCTCATACTTGCGGCCGTGCTTCTTGTCGCTGTCGGAGTATGGTGGATAATCAGTATTGGCCTATTCATCGCGGTGATCGGACTGGCGCTGCTCATCTACTCGTCAGTAAGGCTGGTCGCAACTCTTCGATAGGGCCTTGGCTGCTCGTAGCTTGTCTTCGGGCCTGTGGGGTACACTGATGCGAGCATCGAACGGAGGAAGCACAGGAATGGAACGATTGTCACTTCATGAGCTTCGCGCGCAGCTGCCGGTCACGGAGGAGGTCTCGTACTTCCAGACGGGGACGTACGGACCGACCCTGGCTTCGGCGCTGAAGGCCGTCAGGGACGCGATGGAGTATGAGGCCCTGCACGGCCCGGCGCGCCCGGACACGCGGCAGTACATCATGGAAAAGGAGGAGGCAGCCAGGGGGCACCTAGCCGACCTCCTCAACGTCAACCCCGAGGAGCTTGGCCTCGGCTCGAACACGACCCGCGCCATGCACAGGGTGCTCCGCAGCTTCGATTGGGGTGAGGGCGACGAGTTCGTCACGACGTCGCTGGAGCACGTGAGCACGGCGGACGCCTCGCGAGGGCTGGAACAGGAGCGTGGGGTCAACGTCAAGGTCGTCGAGGTGGACGACAGCGACGCGGCATTCATCGAGTCCCTGGACGGCACAATCACGGAGGAGACGAAGCTCCTGCTGATTAGCCACGTGGCCTCACCGAACGGGCGGATCATGCCCGTCCGCGAGGCGGTCGACGTGGCCCACGAGAAGGGCGTGCCGGTGTTGGTCGACGCGGCGCAGTCCGTCGGGCAGTTCCCGGTCGACGCGCAGGCGCTCGGCTGCGACTTCCTCATCGGATCCGGCCCCAAGTGGCTGCTGGGACCGATGGGAAGCGGCTACGTCTGGGTATCGCCCGACCAATCCGACAACTTCAGGCCCTACTTCACGCCCGACGTGGGAGCGTGGTCGAAGCCCGGCGCACCCGTGGCCGCTCCGACTGCACGCTCGCGGGCGGAGTTCGGGACGTACAACCACCCGCTCGTCATCGGGATCGGCGAGGCGGCCAAGACCCTGATGAGCGTCGGACTGGACACCATCCGAGACCATGCGGCGGGTCTCTCGAAGACGCTGCGCGAAGAGATGCAGGACACGCCTGGAGTCAACGTCCTCACGCCGATGGAGCCGGGCAAGTCGGCCGGCGTAACGACGCTGTCGTTCGACGGCTACGGCGAAGAAGACATGCAGGGCCTGGTGCAGTGGCTCAATGACGAGCGGAGCATCCTGGTCAAGGCGCAATGGCTGACCGCGCCGCTCCAGCTGGACAAGATAGGGATGCGAATCTCCGTCGCGGGGTTCAACACCGAGGAAGAGGTGCGCCACCTCATCGACTCGATTCGGGACGGCGTCCAACGGTAGCGCCGTTCTAGCGACCTACTCGCGGCGTCCCCTGAGGCGAGGGTCGAGGATGTCGCGCAGCCAGTCGCCGAGCAGGTTCGCGCCGAGCACGACGAGCATGATCGCCACCGCGGGGAAGTTCAGATGCCAGGCCAGGGTTATGTAGTCCCGTGAGTCGGCGATCATCTTGCCCCAGGTGGGGACGAGGGTGTTGACGCCGAGTCCCAGAAAGCTGAGGGCGGCCTCGGTGAGAATGACGCCGCCAAAGGCCAGGCTGGCGCCCACGATGGCGGGCTGTATGGCGTTGGGCATGATGTGGCGGAGCATGATGCGGAGGTCGCCCACTCCCAGCGCCCTCGCGGCGTGGACGTAGTCCCTCTCGCGGATGCTGAGCACCTCGCCGCGAATGAGGCGTGCGAAGCCCACCCAGCTGCCGATGCCGATGAAGACGATCATGTTCAGGAGCCCGCCTCCGAGGAATGCAATGACGGCGATCAGCAGCACGAGGAAGGGCACGGCGGTCTGCGTGTCCGCGATGCGCATGATCACGTCGTCTACTTTTCCTCCCTTGTAGCCCGTGAGGAGGCCGAGGAACACGCCCGACACCATCCCTATCGACACGGCGGAAAAGGCGACGATTAGCGATAACTGGGAACCCACGAGCATCCGACTCAGGACATCGCGCCCCAAGTTGTCCGTTCCCAGGAATCCAACGCCGTTTTCACGGTCGGCCCATACCGGCTTTGCAAGAGGGTTCTTTAGGTCGATGGCGACGGGGTCTTTGGGGGCGAGCCAATCCCCGAATATGGCGGCAACGACAAAGGCCACCATGATGATGATGCCGACTATGCCGATGCGGTGAATCCAGATGCGACGCCAAATGCTCTTTCCACGCGTGGCGCGGCTTCGAGATACGGCGTCCGGTATGCCAACTGATACGTTCATGGTCCTCTACCGGTGTCGGATTCTTGGATCGACCATGGCGTACACCAGGTCCATGATGAGAAAGATGAGCACCGTGACCGTTCCGAACAGAAGCACATCGAGGAAGACGACGGGGTAGTCCCTGTTGTTGACGGCCTGGGCCATGAGATTGCCGACGCCCGGCCACGCGAAGACGACCTCAACGACAACGACGGTGCCGAGCAGATGGGGAAGCGAGGACACGACGACGGTGATCACGGAGATGCTGCCGTTCCGAAGCGCGTGACGGAATATGACCAGACGCTGGCTCAGCCCCTTGGCCATAGCCGTGCGGATGTAGTCCTGGCTGAGCGCTTCGAGCATCCCGGAGCGGCTTATCCTCGCTACGGTAGCGACGAGGCCGGTCGAAAGCGTAATGGCAGGCAGAATGATGTGCTTCCAGGATCCCGTGCCGGAGGTGGGCAGCCATCCAAGATGCACGGAGAAGATAATGATGAGCATGATGGCGAGCCAGAATTGGGGCACCACGATGCCGAACACCGATATCCCCGTGGCGAGGTTGTCGAGGATGGAACCTCGATTCAGCGCCGCGATGATGCCCAAGGGGAGTCCCGCAGCTACCCCGATGGCCGCGGCGAGAAGCCCGAGCCGGAGGCTGTTGGGCAGACGGTCGATGATGAGCTGCGTGACCGGGATGCTGTACCTGAAGGAATAGCCGAACTCTCCCTGGACCGCCCGTCCCCAGAAGAGGAAGTATTGAATGACGATGTGGCGGTCGAGGCCCAACTGCTTCTTCACACGCTGGTACTCGGCCTCAATCTCCTCCTGCGTGCGGTTTTCCTCGAGACTGACGCCGAGGCTGGCGGGGTCTCCCGAAACGCGAATCAGGAAGAAGACGACCGTGACTACACAGACAACGACGAACGCCGCTTGGATGAGGCGACGTACGATAAAGGCGCCCATCTAAGAGTTCCTGCCTCCTCGAACGGTCATTCCCCTGCCCCGTACTCGATACGGGGGCTGGAGTGAGGGTGAATACCAACCCCGGCCAGCCATCTCATACGGTGGCGGCGGGGATGGCATTGTAAACAACGGACGGGTGGAGCGACAAGGCCCCACCCGCCCGGATCCGTTTTCAGCGTATGCCCGTTATTCGGACGGTATCTGCAGTTCGAAGGACTTGGAGGCCGTGATGTCCGGCAGGTCCGGACCGTACGACAGCACCGACGGGATCGTATAGGCGTGGAGGGCCTGAGCGTCCTCGCAGATGTGCTCGGAAATCCTCTTGACCTCCGCCTCACGTTCTACCGGGTCCGTGATCTGGGCCTTGGCGTCTCGCATCTCCTTGTAGCCAGGGTCGGCAAGACCGTTGCCCCACATGCTGGTCGTATTGTCGGCCAGGTACCAGTTCAGCCCGATGTTCATGATGCCTTCCGGCAACGTCTGATTGATGAGCTGCTGGAGCCACTCGGACGACTCGAGGTACTGGAGGTCGACGCTGACGCCAACCTGCGACCACTGGGACACGAGGGCGTCCATGAGCGGCCTGTCGCGGAAGTAACGGGCGTTGGTGACTGAGCCCTTGATGGTCACGCCGTTGCCGTAGCCCGCCTCTTCCAGAAGCTGCTTGGCCATCTCTGGGTTATAGTCGTACCGGCCAACGAGGTCCGGATTGTAGCCGAAGCCGCCCGGAGCGACGATCTGGCACTGAAGCCGCGTACCGTACCCGCCGGCGACGGTCTCGTAAATGCCGTCCATGTCGACGGCGTACAGGAGTGCCTGCCTCACCAGCTTGTTGGAGAGGGGCTCGCTGCGACCGTAGATGTTGAAGCCGATGTACATGCTCTGCGTGCTGTCGCCGACGAAGATCTGGAAGCCGTCGGAGATCAGGCCCGGAACGTTTTCGGGCGGCGTAGCGGTGATGATGTCGAACTCACCTGCCTTGAGACCCGCGACACGGACTGCGGCCTCGGGCACGTGGCGTATCGTAATGTCCTTGATGACGGGCTTAGGACCGGGGTTTTCTTCCCAGCGCGTCAGGCGGATGTAGTTGTCACGCTCCCACTCGACGAACTTGTAGGGGCCGGTGCCAACGGGCTCCTCAGAGTAGCCCGCGGGCCCGATCGCCTCGAGATGAGCGGGAGGAAGCGGCATGAACGTGAAGGCGTTTGCCCACGTGTCGTCCACCTGCCGCAGCTTGAAGTGCAGCGTGTAGTCGTCGACTACCGTGACGGCGTCGTGGAGGGTGCCGATTCGGTCGTCCGGGTCCACGTATCGGTCGAGGCCGCGGTACGCCCAGGCGACCTCAGCCGTCTCGGACATCATCAGTTCGAAGCTCTTCAGAAGCCCGTGGGCGTCCAGGCTCTCGCCGTTGTGGAACGTGATGCCCTGCTTGAGCTTAAGCTCGACTGTGTCCGTGCTGCCCGGCAGGAAGCCATAGGACTCCGCCAGCTCGGGCTCGATCTGACCGGTCACGTCGTTCAGCGCGGCGAGCTGTCCGTAGATGAGTCGCGACGTGATGCGGCTCTGGAGCGACGGGATCACGTTGGCGACGAGATTCGCCGGCAGCGCGCCTACCGCGATGGTGATTGAATCCGGATAAACCGGCGCCGCTTCTACTTCCCTGACAACTTCTTTGGTCTCCGTTACCGTCTCCGTAACAGTTTCGGTAACTACTCTCGTGACCTCGATTTCCTTCTCAACTTCTCTCGTGCAGGCCACGCCGATGGCAAGAACCACCGCCATGAATGCCAAGATAAGCGTACTCAACTTCGGTGCCTTCATCTCTCCTGTTCTCCTCCGTTTCTTGATTCTAAAATCCTGTTGCCTACGATACCAAACCGTTCAAACGTGCCTGTATTCCGAAGTGAATGGGCGGCCCTGTTCCGGGCGGGTTGCAAGAAATCCTGCGATGCGCGGCGTTGGGCTGCCGGGGTTTCATGGGCGCGTGGGACGTCTACAGCCGGGTGAACTCCTTGAGCACGTGCCAGAAGTCGAGTTGCTCGACGCCGTGCGTCCGATATATGCCGACGGCGTCCGCGCCGTTGTCCATGGCGATGCGTCCCGCCTCGACCATGAAGTCGGGCTCTTGGAAGCTGCCGGGATGGTAGCACGAGAGCTCGGCGATCACGCGGCAGCGCCCGTTGACGACGGTCGCCGCGTGGTTCACCTGCCTCGCGAGTGCGTCGAGGTCCGAGTTCGTGCGGAACCAGAAGAAGAGCTCGTCGAAAGCTCCCACGTCGACCCATGACGGCCAGTCGTGCAGCAGCTTGAGGTAGTCGTCCTGCTCTCCGGCGATCATCGTCGCGGAGAAGACGGCGTCGGGCTTGGCGGCCTTCACGGCGTCCCGCGCCTCCACCATGAACCGCGTGACGTAGTCCGCGCGAAACTGAAGCCAGTCGGGGTCGTCGTTCGGCAGGTCGAACGGGTTCTTGCCGTGCTCTTCCTGAAATGCGTTGACGATGACGTCCTCGTACCCGTAGGGGACGGCGCCGTTTTCGTCCTCGTTGCCGAGCACGAACTCGACCTGCAAACCGCTTCCCTTCGTGGCCAGGAGAGGTTCAACGAACTGCTGGGCCTGCTCCGCCCTCACCTCAGGGAATGCGAGGCTGAGATAGAGGTCCTCGCCGGGCTGGAGGACATACGAGCGGTTGCGGGTGAGGCTCCGATACTCCGGGTGCTTCGTTGCGAAGTCGGATGCCGTGGTATTGATCTGAGGGTTGTCGTAGATGGGCCGATGCTTGTCCAGAATCGCCCTGGCCTCCTCGGCGTCCACGGGAGGACGCAGGAAGTCCAGCGACCAGCCGTAGGTCACCCTCGCCCAGCCGTGGCGAGGAAAGGAGTTGTAGTTTATATAGGGGTGAACGTCGATTCCGTGGCTATTGGCGACCTCGGTGAGGGTAAGGGTCTTGTCGCCGCCTATGATTCTGGATACGCCGGCGTCGACGCACTTGCGTATCCATATGTCCATGTCATCGCGAAAACTTGGGTCCAGCGGCCCGCTTGGCACGACCGGTGGACCCCACAGCATCACTTCCGCCAATTCGCAACCTCCCGATGTTCAGTCAATGTGATTCTACGTTCCGGGCCGTTTAGGATTCCGTAAGTGCGTCGCACTTGAGAATCTGCCCGGACACACCGCGCGATAGTACATGGGCATTGTTTACGATGTCAACATTTACATACTCGCAGCCGCATCAAAAGCTCCTCTATTGCCCCGGTTAGCTCCCTTTTCAGGCTTTGGCGAAACGGTGTCCACGCCCACCTACTCCCGGCCAAGCGCGACGGGTCCGAAGAACGTCCTGACGTGCCTTCGTTCCCACCAGTTGCCGGTCTCGCGGCGCGTGTCCGGGTCGGTAAACGTGTACAAGTACAGCTCGGCCTTGACGTAGCGTGGAGGCGACTCAGGGAACGGGTTCTCCACCAGAAGCCCGGTAACGGACGGCGACCCCTCAAGCAGCCTGAACGCAAATGCCTGGAACCAGCCGCTGACACGGTTGGGACTGAGCGCGGCGAACCACATCTGCCAGTCGAGTCGCGGCTGATGCGGCGCGACGAAGCTCGGACGACGGGCGAGGTCGCCAGGCTTGTGCTTGAACTCGTAGTCCCGCCACTCCACCCCGTCGTTCGACCCCTGCACGATGATCTCCGGGCGTAGGGTCGTCATCACGGCGAAGAGGCCATAGCCGTTCACGGTATAGAACGGGGATATCCACCGTATTGCGGTAGCAGTCGGCCCCGGATAGCTGCCCGCGAACGTCCCCCAGATTTGCAGGCCGCCGAAGATCAGGACGAAGGCGGCGATGATGGCGGTCGCGCCCATTAGGGCTCGCTCCGGTTGGGTGAAGGTCGGGAAGCACGGAACGATCCGCCTGATCTTCTCAGGAATTCTTTGGAGCAGGTCATCGTCGAGCAGGAACACGCACAGGATGATCGAGAGGAGGTTGAAGAAGGTGTAGTTGCCCGTGATGGCGATGACGACGTTCAGCCCCGTGAAGCAGGCCGCCGCGAAGAAACGGAGTGGCCGGGGGCCGAACACCATGAACGGTACCAGCAACTCCACAAAGAAGACCCCTCCGACGGCCAACCTGTGGAACCCCTCCGGCAGGTGGTGGGCGTACCATGCGACCCACGTGGGCAGGGGCTGCGTCTCGTAGTGGTACGTCAAGGCCGTGAGCGAACTCCACGTCGGATCGTCGCTCAGGAGCTTGACCGCGCCCGACAGGAACCAGAACCGGAACATCAGCGCGCGGAAGAGCCAGACGACGGCAGGGCCGGGTATGGCGAGGAAGATCGACAGGAATCCGACCTCCAGCAGAAGCGTGTCCCACTGGTACGCCATGAACACCTGCCCTACCGACACGAAGGAAAGGTAGAGCGCGTACAGCGCGACGAGCGCGACACGTTGCAGGAATCCGACGATCAGGCAGACCGAGAGCGCCAGCCCCGCAACTATGCCTGCGGTGAGCGCCGCGTCCGACGCGGACACCCAGAACACTGTGGGCACCAGCCGGTACGAACTAGCCCCGAAGATGTCCCGCACTCGCTCTAGGAACTCGGCGGCGGGCAGGATGCCCTCCGACCCCACGAGTCCGGCCATCTGCACGCCGAACGAGGCGAACGCAATGAGATAGACGACGCCCAGCAGCCGCACGAACACCGCGCGGACCAACGCGTACGAGTTGGGGGACGGGTGAATGACGTTGTCCAAGAGCGTTCGAAGCTGCATCCGCGTCGGTCCCACAGTTCAAGGTCGGGTCGTATGGTATGCCTCGACACCGACCGCTTCAACCTGAGCAGGTTTGACACGCCATACCTGCGTTCCTATACTCCGTAGCGAAGGGAGGCGCTCATGAAGCTCGAAGTCCTGTCGTATGAGAACGGAAAGCCGATCCCCGGCGAGTTCGCGTGCTGCGTCCCCGCGGTCGAGGCCTAGCGCCGTTGGCCGTCCTGCCACTGGTTCACGTACCCAACCCCGTCCTTCGACAGCCGACGAGGCAGGTCAAGAACATCGACCGCCGCATCCGCAAGCTCGTCGACGACATGATCGACACGATGCACGATGCCAACGGTGTGGGTCTGGCCGCCAACCAGGTGGGGGTATCGCTTCGGGTGGCCGTCATCCAGCTTCCTGAGGACGAGGAGGCCACCGTGCTCATCAATCCCAAGGTGTTGCGCGCCGAGGGGGAACGTGAGATCGAGGGTGAAGGGTGCCTCAGCATTCCCGGCTACCGCGGTACCGTCAAACGCGCCGAGAAGATCCGCGTGCGCGCCCTTGACATCGACGGCAAGGAGTTCCGCATCCGCGCCGCCAACGACCTCCTCGCCCAGGCCCTCCAACACGAGGCCGACCATCTCGACGGACGGCTCTACCTCGACCGTCTCGTGAGCGAAGACGCGCTGAGAGAGGAAGTCCGGCCGGAGCGAGAAGGTGAGGAGTAAGGCAAATGAGCATCGAGCAGATGAGCTTCTACCAGCGTAAGCTGGCCTACGAAATGGACTCGGCGGACCTTTCCGAGGCCGTATCGAATGGAGAACCAATCGTCGTGGTCGACGGACGATCTGCCGATGCCTATGCCCAGGAGCACATCCCCGGCGCCATCAGTCTTCCGCACAGGGGCATCAGCTACAATTCCACTGAGCCTTTCGACAAATCGAAGCTCTACGTGTGCTACTGCGACGGCATCGGGTGCAACGCTTCGACTAAGACGGCGCTCAAGCTCCTGACGCTTGACTTCCAAGTGCGCGAGCTCATCGGAGGGCTAGACTGGTGGAAGCGCGACGGCCACCCCACCCACGGCGAGGGAGCGCAGGCGGAGAGCGGGGTTAGGTGCGCGTGCTGATGTGGCGGTGCAAGGGCCCTTCCGGTATACGATGTGGCCTTGTAGGCTTGAACTGTCATAACTCAGGAGAGTCGTG
Source organism: Dehalococcoidia bacterium (assembly GCA_963665745.1). Classification (GTDB taxonomy): domain Bacteria; phylum Chloroflexota; class Dehalococcoidia; order Lucifugimonadales; family VXLM01; genus VXLM01. The sequence continues at coordinate 1,062,480 of OY762443.1, forward strand.
CTTTATCTGAGGCGGTACACCCTGCTGCGATGCCTTACGAAATGAACAACAACTTTATGCTCTGTTCGTTCAAGGCTGTAAATGGCTCGATAGTGGCCGATCCGTAAGCTGAAGGCGCCCTTCAATTGATCTGTCAGCGCTTTGTGCCTCACCGATTCGACATTTTCAGCTAGCCAACGGAGTTTGTCGAGCACTTGCTGAGCTACTGTCCTGTCCAAGTGGGAAAGGTCGTCTTCCGCAGTGTTGGTGAATTCGACCTGATACGTCACCAGGACAGCCCCAGTTTATGGGCGACCTGCTCAGCTTGGCTGGTTGTATCACCACGAGCCCCCGCTGTCAGTGATGCTTGCAACTCGGCGAAGAATTCTTCCCGTAATTCCAAGTCACTGTCAGGGTCCTCAAGACGCTCCGTATCCACTACCTCAATGCGCCCAAGCGACTTGAGAGACCACGCAACTTGGGGATGGCGATGCCTTTCCACTTCGGCTATTCGACGACGACGTTCTGGCTCTAGGTTGTTAAGCAATTCTACGTCCCGTCTGAGATTGGCTTCCCAGACAGGTAATATTTGGCGCTGCGATTCGCCTCCACTCTCACGGATGCTGTTCAAGATTGTCCGGGTAGCCTCTACACGATCTCTGGCTACCCTTTCCCTGTAGTCGAACCATGCACCTAACCGTGACACCTCGCTGTCAACCCGCTCAGCTGCCTGACTTTCAGCTTGTTGTTGTAATGCTTCCCTCTTGGAGTCGGCCTCCCTGTTCGCTATTGGTTCAATCTCTCTGAGATTTTCGGGAATCTCAAAAGGTTCTATGTCTTCCTCATCACTCTCGAATCCATAAGCCCGTTTTACGATGCCATGTCCAATCTCCAGGTCCACCTTACCATCGTCACCAACAAAAACAGGCTCAAGACATTCCGTAGAGCGCACATCAGGAACGATGAACTGATAAGTGAAGAGCCATCCGGAGCATGGAGGTAGATCGTCTCTGGCAGGGATACGGCGAGTCCCGGTCACACCCTCATATCCTTCATCAAGGACTTTTTCTACCATTGCATCCACAATTGGATGCCCGAATGCCATGAACTCCACATCTTCCGAGTCGGGGCGGAGATCAGGGCGAAACACTGCCTTTCTCTTGGGACCACTAACGAACTGGTCATTGTGGGTGTCAAGGATTTCACCGTTGAAGGTCAACTCGTAAATGTCACCGTTTCGCTTGATGTAAGTGCGCGCATCGGAAAGTAGCTGACCGATGAAAATATCTAGGTCGCGGTTGTCAATCGGTGACGGTTGCCCGGCGATACGTTCGGCCAGTTCTCGTCGATATGACTTAGTGTCCATGATGAAATCGCCGAGCTGTTCTTCTGCTTCCCGTGCACGGCGAACCTGTCCTTCCAACTGTTCCCCATATTCCTCAAGGGCTTTTTCCCGTATCTCACCAGCGACGCGCATGATTTTCGTTATGTCGCTTTCGGTTTCACCCAGAATGGGGTCGAGACCTCCCACCGTCTCCTCAAACACCCGGATGCGCTTTTCCAGTACATCAAGAACTCGCTCCTCAATGGTGCCTCTGACCCAAAGATTGAAGATACTGACCGCATCGCTTTGGCCTATCCGGTCGACTCGACCTATTCTCTGTTCAACGCGCATAGGGTTCCACGGGAGATCGTAGTTCACGAGGATATGACAGAATTGGAAGTTTCGCCCCTCTCCGCCTGCTTCCGTGCTAATGAGAATCTGGGGGCCCGTTTCGTCCTTGAAACGCTCCACGGCCCGGTCCTTCTCCGCTGGTTTTAGCTGACCATGAAAGACATTGACGCACCAGCCTCTCGCAGTGAGCAATTCCTGTAGATATCGCTGGGTTTCATGGAACCCGGTGAATATAATCACTTTCTCATTTGGAGAATCGTTGAACAACTTTGAAAGTTGCTCCGCTACCACCTGTGCTTTGGAGTCAATTTTCACTTTGCCAAGGGCTTCGATCGCCTTGTCCAGCAGGAATAACTCCTCATCCACTATGTTCGACACGGCACCAACTGTTCCGACTACATCGCTCGCAACGTCGTCGTTCATTAGCCTTTCTTCCAACTCAGATACGCTCGAGGAAAGCTGGGAGTTCGTGTTGCGAATTCTCTCCTGACGCTTGCCTAGGGACTTTCTGATGGCGGCGATACTGGATGCCATGAGTTTCTGGAACGTAACCATCACAAACCCGACAGGAGTGTCATTGGTGCCCTCCGCGAGTTTGAAACCGTACTGAACATAATCCTCCACGGCTTGCTGCGCGCTGCGCTCCTCAGGTGTTAGATCAACTTCCCAGCGATTGGCCACGCGAGGCATGAATCCGCCCACGACAGCCTTACGGTTCCGTATCAAGACCTCGCTAAGGAGGTGGCGATCAGCCAGTTCGGTAGTCAGCTTTTCTCTCTCCTCTTTTCCCAAAGAGAGCCGCTGACGCACTGTGTCCACATCCAATTCAAGCCATTCGGCGACCCGCTCAACCGTCTCGCTCGGCTTTTCATCTGGAAGTGGAAATCCGTCGCGATTAAGGCGCTCGACAAGTCGAGACAGGCCCGGCATAGCTCGGCGGTGCCGTTCAAAGTGCTCCTCGGAAGGGAAGAGAGCGGGATCTAGAAGTTCCACGAGGGCATACAACTCGTGGGTGTCGAGTTGCATCGGGGTTGCCGTAAGAAAGAGCATTGCACGCCTGGCGAAGTGGTCAGGGGCCGCGAGTCTCCTCACAAGTCGGTGTAGGCGTGTTGTAGTCACTCTGTTGCCGGAGCGGCGACTCCGGGCGTGGTGAGCCTCGTCGACGATCACTAGATCCCAATTCACTTCGGCGGCCAAGTCCGCCCACTTTGGATTAGCTGCCCACCACGAGGAACATAGTATGCTCTCGGAAAAGGTGAAGGGATTGCCGGAATGCCTCTGGTTCTCCAGAAATCTGACTGTGTCAGTATTCAGAACAGAGAAGCTCTCGTTGAATTTTGATTTCATCTCGAAGTGCCATTGGCCCATTAGGTTAGGCGGGACGATGGCTAGGACCCGCTGGGCGCCACCTCTGGCCCGGAGTTCTTTTAGAACCATACCTGCTTCAATCGTCTTGCCCAAGCCCACCTCGTCACATAGCAGAAAGCGGTGAGGATAGTTGGAGATGACTTTGTGAACCACGGACACTTGATGCGGCTTAATGTCCACTCCAATTTGTCCTAGCGACACAAGTTCGTCATAGAGATGTAATATTCGATACGAGCGAGTTACCTCTTGAAGGCGATACTGCTTCATGGAACCAATAAGCTTGGCCTCAAATCGATCGACCGGATCGGTGATGGCCACTGGCCTCAAACCCGCTTCAGGAACATTGACGGTTCTTCCACCGTCACTGGCAACAAAACACTTCCAAGCTGGTGTATCAGAAGCCGTCAATTCCATTACGGCGGCGTTCTCACCTGTTGAGACCAAACGAACACGCTGCCCGTTCAGACTAACCCGTACCAGTGGTGGGTCACCTATTGCGAACTGCGATGGTGGACCATCATTATCCCATCGGACATAGATCATCCTGTCGTCGTGGTCAGTGATCACGCCGTATGTCTTTGCTCCTGTCCATTGAACGAGGGCACCGACTTCTATTTTCCGTTCCTTCAGGGTCATGATCAGTTCATACCTCTTGATAGTCTGGCGGGGATGAGTTCTGAAGGAGATGCTTGTAGTGACAGCCTATAATACCAATGCGTCATTGATTATACCTAAATCCGTCAATCATACGAAAGCAGAACCCGCCCTTGTACCCGGTACGGCGAACTCACTATCTTGTGTTACTACCCCTCGAACCGCCGCAGCACGAGGACCGCGTTCTGACCGCCGAAGCCGAAGCTGTTGGAGAGGACGGTATCGACCTGCTGCTTGCGTGACGTGTTGGGAACGTAGTCGAGGTCGCAGTCGGGGTCGGGGTGCTCGTAGTTGATGGTCGGGTGAATCTCGTTGTTGACGATCGTTGCGACCGATGCGACGGCTTCGAGCGCGCCCGCGCCGCCGAGGGCGTGACCGATCATCGACTTGGTTGAGCTAATCGGGACGTTGTAGGCCTGGTCGCCGAAGGCCTGCTTGATGCCGCGAGTCTCGGCCAGATCGTTCAACGGCGTCGACGTGCCGTGCGCGTTGATGTAATCGACCTCGTCCGGCGTGATGCGGGCATCGTTGAGGGCGAACCTGATGGCCCGCGCCGCGCCGTCGCCGTTGTCGTCTGGCTGCACGGCGTGGAATGCGTCCGACGAGACGCCCTGCCCGATGATCTCCGCGAGGATGTTCGCGCCCCGGTCGAGGGCGTGTTCGAGACTCTCCAGGATGAGGACTCCCGCTCCCTCCGCGGGCACGAACCCGTCGCGCTCGGCGTCGAACGGACGGCTTGCCAGCGTCGGGTCGCCCTGAAACCGCGAGAGGGCGTGGATGGTGTTGAACCCGCCGAGACCCAATTCGCAGATTCCGGCCTCGCATCCGCCTCCGAGTACCACGTCGGCCGCGCCGCGCCGTACGACCTCAGCCGCCTCGCCGACGCCCTGCGTTCCCGCCGCGCAGGCAGTGATGATCGTGGACGTGTAGCCTTTGATACCGTACACCCGGCTGACGTTCGCCGCCGCCATGTTCGGGAGGATCATCGGGATGAAGAACGGACTCATCCTCATGCCGCCACGCCTGACCAGCGTCCGGGCGTTCTCCTCGGTTGTGGGGAAGCCCCCGTTGCCGTTGCCCATGACGATGCCGACGCGGTCCTCGTCCTCTTTCGACAGATCGATGCCGGAGTCTTCGATGGCCAGTCCTGCCGCGGCGACCGCAAGCTGCGAGAACCGGGCCATGCGCCTCGCCTCTCGCCGATCGAGGTACTGCATCGGGTCAAAGTCTGAGACCTCCCCCGCGAGATTGCTGGGAAAGTCCGACGTATCCGCCTGCGTGATCGGGCCGATGCCCGACTTCCCCTGCACCAGGCTGCTCCAGAACTCGTCCACCGACATGCCGAGCGGACTGGTCACTCCCATGCCGGTCACGACGACCCGCTTTCTTCCGTTACCCCTGTCGCCCATTGCGTCTCTTTACTCCCTTCAAATACGGGTATAGCTCCGGCTCGATACCCTCGATCTCCTCGATCATCTCGCCCACGACGGAGAGCGAACCTGTTCCGACCACCACATCACCTTTCGCGGCGAGAGCCAGCGCCCGGCGCGTCGCGACTCCGACTCCTCCGTGCTCCATTACAGCCGAAATCCCAGCGGCTTGCGCCGCCTCCGCTATCTCCTCAACGGCTGCCGCCTTCGGGTGCCGTGATTGTACCGCGATCACCGTCGGGTCGAGCGCCGCAAGCTCCTCCAGCATCCCAACCGCGCTGTGGCCGCTGACCGCGCCAAACACGACAAATGGATGCTCGAATTCGACGTGCCGCGTGAGGGCTTCGACGAACCGCCGCATCGAGTACGGATTGTGAGCGCCGTCCGCAATGACCAATGGTTCCGTCCGCCTGAGTACCTGAAATCTACCCGGCCACCGGACGTTCCGAAGACCATCGAGGATATCCGAGCTCGTAAGGGGGTATCCCGCATTGATCAGTGTCTCCGCCGCCGCAATGGCCGTCGCCGCGTTCTCCTGCTGGTACTCGCCGATGAGCGGTAGGCTGACTTCGTAGGTGTCATTTAGGCCGTTGACTGTGAGCGCTTGACCGTCGAGGCCGGAGTGGTGGGACTGCCAAGACAGCTCGCGGCCAACGTCCACTATCGGCGACCTGCGTTCGACCGCTATCCGTCGTATCGTGTCCAGCGCGGACGCTTCCTGCGGCCCTACGACGACCGGAAGGCCGTTCTTGACGATGCCCGCCTTTTCTGCGGCGATAAGCGGGATCGTGTCACCGAGAACGCTCGTGTGGTCGAGGCTGATAGAGGTGATCACGGAAACGGCAGGATGCACGACGTTCGTCGCGTCGAGACGTCCACCGAGCCCGACCTCGATGACCTGAAAGTCGGCGTTCGTCTCGCTGAAGTGTTGGAACGCCAGGGCCGTCAGGAACTCGAAGTACATGAGCGGCCCGTGCCCGCCGTGCTCGCCCACCCACTCGACCTCCGGCCACATCCGTTCGACGAGACCGGCGAAATCCTCTTGGGCTATGGGCTTCATGCCGATGCGGACCCGCTCGGTCACCGTATGGAGGGACGGCGACGTATAAAGTCCTACCCGCATCCCTGCCTCGGAAAGGATGGACGAGATCATCGCCGCCGTGCTGCCCTTCCCCTTGGTGCCTGCGACGTGGACGGTTGGGACGGCCAGGTGAGGATTGCCGAGTCGTTCGAGCAGCCGCGTTATGCGCTCAAGGTGGAACGTCGAGTGGCCCGGGCTGTGCGTCCCGCGCTCGAAATCGGCAAGGCCCATCGCACGGCGCACGGCGGCCGGGTAGTCGAGTTTATTGGTGCTTGGGATGGCGACGCTCAACGGTACACCCCGGAGTGAGGATGGGGAAAGTATCGCACAGACGAGTCGATGAGAAAAACGGCGCTGCCTCTGGTCGCCCGTTCCGGCTACTGCGTGGAGAGACTCTGAAGGGTGGGCACGGCTCAGTGGTCGCGGATGTGCGTCGGCATGTAGCCCAGGTTCATCCGCATGGCGTCGCCGATGCTTATCTTCTTGATGTAGTCGATGTTGCCCCGTACGGGCAGCGGACGAAAGCCGAAGTTTTGCTCGACCGAGTCCAAGCTCGTGTTCTCGCCGATTGCAATCATCTTTAGCTGCTCACGGGTAACCGGCGGGCTGGGGGAGATGGACTCCATAACCGTCGCGGCGGGTGTCACGACACGTTCGGGGACGTGCACCTTCGCGACCTTCACGCCGAGCGTCTCCGCTACGAGATCGACCAGTTCGTCGTAGGTGTAGTAGTCCGGCCCGCCTATGTCGACGGTCTTTCCCTCCAAGTCGTATCGCTCGATGCTCTCGACGACACATCGCGCCACGTCGTCGACGGAGATGGGCTGAAACACCGACTTTCCATCGCCCACGACCGGCGTCAGGGGGGACATCTTGACCAGAGCCGCCAGCCGGTTCACGAACTCGTCACCCTCGCCAAAGCCGATGGTGAACCGTATCACGGTGCAGTCCAGGTCGCTGCGCGCGATCTCCTGTTCGGCCATCCAGCGTGAGTAGAGGTACGGAACGTCGGGGTCGGAGGTCGATCCCACCGTGCTCACGCAGACGACACGGTCCACTCCGGCCTTCTTCGCGGCCTCAAGGACGTTCTTCGTACCCTCGTAGTTGACGCGCTGAAACGTCCGGTCGCCGATCTCGCGGATTACGGCCACTAGGTGGACGACCGCGTCGACGCCTTGCATTGCCGACGTAAGCGATCTGGGATCGAGAACGTCACCGACGGCGATCTTGACACCCCACGGCAGCATCGCCGCCCCTCCGCCGCGCGTCAATGCCCTAACGTTCTTTCTGTTGGACGCGAGACGCTCGACGACTCGCCGCCCCACAAAACCCGTCGCTCCCATTACGAGAATCATCCGATTATCCTATCAAGAGGGTGCTCAAAGGGTATCACGGCATCAGAACTATTGCGATACAGGGAATCAATTGAGACACTTCGAGCAACTTTACAGAGCCGCCGACGCTATACGATCGATCTCAGCGAGGCTTTCCTTGCGCCCTGCCGTGGGAAGGCCCACGAGGACGCGGTCGGCCCCCACCCGCTCATACTGCCTGATGGCGTCTCGCTCCGCGGGGACGCCGGCCACGGTGATGTCAATCGAGGTGGGGTCTCGTCCTGCCGCCTCTGCCAAATCGGAGAGTTGCGTACGCGCCTCCCCGACGCGCTCCGGCGGGATTTCGATAGGTACCCAACCGTCCGCGTAGTCGACGATGCGCTTGAATACCTGGGGGACGTGACTGCCGAGCAAGATGGGAGGGTGTGGCTTCTGCTTCGGTTTCGGGTAGCAGTAGACCGGGGGGAAGTCGTAGTACCTGCCGTGGTACTCGCTCTGTTCCTTCGTCCATAGCTCCTTCATCGCCAAGACGCTTTCGCGGGCCTGCGTCCACCGATGGTCGAAATCGGAGCCGAAGATATTTGACTGCTCACGGATAGAGCCGGTGCCTATGCCGAAGAGGAAGCGGCCAGAGCTGTACATATCGAGCGTGGCAACCGTCTTGGCGAGGGACACCGGGTGGCGTTCGGTGACGACGCAGACCGCGGTTCCCAACTTGAGCGTGGTCGTGACGGCCGCCGCGCGACTGAGGAGGATGAACGGGTCGGTGATGTCACCCCACTCACGCGGTATCGGCGTTTCGGTCACGACGGGCAACGTCGGCTGCTCGGGAGTCCAGATCGACTCGAAGCCAAGCTCCTCGGCCCTCGGCGCAAGTTCTGCCACGTCGATGGAGTACTCGGTTAAGATCGTGCTCAGTCCGATGTGCATGAGACCTCCGGATGGGAAGCGGGGGAATCCCCAGTCGACTCGTCTGTTGAGCTATCAGCCGCCTGAGACGGTCGCCACGAAGCTGATTTCGAGGCGAATTTCGTCCGCAACGCTGAGGACGATGGCTACGCGCGGCTTGGTCATATCGTACTGCTCGAACGTTACTACGGTCTCCGCAAGTCCCTTGACTCCACCCTCTGTGAAGGTCGCAGTCGTCTCCCACGTGACCGACCGGGTCTGGTCGCGTATCGTCAGGTCGCCGACCATCTCGAAGCTGGCCTCGCCGCTTGTCGGCAGGGGCCACGAGAGACCACGCAATTCCGTCACGGCTAACGTGACTTCAGGATACTGGTTGGATTCGAGCGAGTTCCGCTGGATGTACGAGTCCCGCCGGTCCGAGTCGCTAACCAGAGAACGGACGCCGACGGTGATCTTCGAACGCTCGGCATCGACCGTGCCGTCGGCAGAAAATACAATCTGACCTTCGATGTCACGCGTCGTGCCGACTGCATCGTTCGGAAGGTCGCGCCGCGCCAGCTGCTCGTTGATGCGGTATACAGCCTCGGAGCCTTCCGTCACGGTGATGATCGCGCCACCGTCTCCCGCCTCGGAGTCGGAAGGCTCCTCGGGCGCGACCGTGGGTGTCGGAGCCGCAGCAGGCGCGGATGTCGGCTGGGCCGCCGGAGGTGGCGGCGCAGGTGTCTCCTCGTCCTCAGAACCGCCGCATGAGGCGAGGAGAAAGGTCAAGAAGATTCCCGCTACCAGTACCGCAAAGATTCTCAGCATGAGGGACCAACTCCGTAACGCCGTCATGATAGTTGAAGTGTACTACATCCCTAGCGTTGGCGACCCAAGCGCCATCAAACGGCCCGGTTTGCCGCCCGCTCGACCGTCTCCGCAATCCACGCGTTGAGGCTCTTGCCCTCGGCCTTCGCCGCCGAAGAGGCCGCCCTGTGGATGCTGGGAGCGACCCTCAGCGGGATCCTGCCTGAGAAGGGCTTGTCAGGGGAGCGGCCCATTTCTTCGCAAACTTTCAGATATTCGTCAACCGAGCCCCTAAAGGCCTCTCTCAATTCCTCGACCGAGACCCCCTGGAACGTAATGACATCGCGGGTGTCGACAACTTCGCCATGGAAGAATTCAAGCTCGTCATCGAAAGTTACGCTAGCCCGATATCCTTTGTACTTCATCATGGCTGTCTGATCTCCTAGTGTCCGGGGGTTACGCCCAGTTGTTCCAAGAACCTGCGCACCGAAGCGACGGAACCTTTGTCTGCCTCTTTCCGGGGATGGGGACGATGTAATATGGCGACCACCCCTCTGAGTTTGACCGCCATCCTTGACCCTGCTCGCTCCTCAATATCCGCACCACACGCCACAAGCAGCGACTCGATATCGTCCCAGCGGATTCCCGACTGTGCTGGCCTCCGAAAGATCGCAGTCAACGTCCGTCGGTGTTTTCTCCTCATGGCTCTATGATGTCACATGAAGACATCATTTTCAACTCTCGTCGGCTGGATGTCCCAAGCCTGCCGCAAGTATCGCGGAGTCAATAATGAACCTTTCCGACCTCTCGCGGTAATACTATGTGAGGGAGTCCAACAGCAGCGTCGGAGGTGGAACGTCGTGTGACGTGCTTGCCTCCTAAACCGTCCCGAAATTTGACCGCCGTGCTATGGCAATACACCTTCCGGCGACCGCTCAGCTAGGCAATTGATGGGTGAAATGTCGGGTTGGGAAGCTGTATACACGGGTAACGCCTGACTGTCGGACTGAAGAGGTGGTAAAATCCGGGCCCCGACGTGTTTCGGGGCCCGGTGTTTTTATACCGAGGGAGGAGCACATGGCCGACTCGATCTACTCCGTCGCCGGGAGAGTCGCGCTCATTACCGGCGGGGGCAGCGGCATCGGACGGGAGATCGCGAAACGCTACGCGGAATCGGGCGCGACGGTCATCATCAACGATATCCGCGACGTTGGGCAGGAGGCCGCCGACGAGGTTGGGGGGCACTTCATTCGCGCCGACCTCTCCGACATGCAGGAGACCCGACGGCTTGCAGAGCAAGCGCTGGACATCGAGGGCAGGGTGGACATACTCGTCAACAACGCCGGGTACCAGAATATCCACCCGGTCGAGGAGTTCCCCGACGAGACGTGGGCGGAGATGGTGCAGGTCATGCTGGTCGCGCCCTTCCAGCTTATCAAGTACCTCGTGCCCGCCATGAAGGCGCGCGGGTGGGGCAGGATCATCAACATGGCGTCGATTCACGGCCTCGTCGCCAGCCCGTACAAGTCGGCCTACAACTCGGCCAAGCACGGCCTCGTGGGCCTGACCAAGACGGTAGCCCTCGAAGTGGGCGAGTTCGGCATCACGGTCAACGCCATCTGCCCCGGCTACGTGAGTACGCGACTGGTAGAGGTGCAGATCGAAGACCAGGCGAAGACGCGCGGCATCTCCGTCGACGACGTTATCGAGAAGGTCATGCTCGAACCTGCCGCCATCAAGCGGCTCATCGACCCCAAGGAGGTCGCTGCCCTCGCGCAGTTTCTCGCATCGGATGCCGCCCGCTCGATCACCGGCTCCGCCTACTCCATCGACGCCGGCTGGGTCGCTCGATGAAAATCTATCACTAGACATCTGAGAGTCTGTATATTGAACGGAATCGAAGCTATGGCGGACGATTCACCAATCACCCAAGAAGACTTTGCGTCCCGGCGCAAGCGGCTCACGGCGGCGCTCGACGGCGGCGCGATCATCCTCGCCGCAGGGCATCTCGCCAACCGCAACCACGATGTCGAGTACGAGTACCGGCAGGATTCGACCTTCTGGTACTTCACCGGCCTCGACGAGCCGGACGCCGTCGCCGTTCTCCGCCCCGGCGCGGATGAGCCGTACGTCCTCTTCGTCAACCCGTTCGATCCCAAGTACGAGATATGGGTCGGCCAGCGCATAGGGGTGGACGGCGCGACGGCACTGTTGGGAGCCGACGAGGCATTCCCCGTTGAAGAGCTTGACGAGAAGCTCCCCGAGCTACTTGCCGAGACCGACACCGTCTACTACGCGCTCGGCTCCGACCGGAAGCTCGATCGTCTCGTTACCGACCTGATCGTCAGGCGTCGTTCGAGCGGTCAGCGCGACGGCAGCTATCTCGGTCGCATGGTGGATCCCATGCCTGCAATCGGGGCGATGAGGGTCGTCAAGTCCGCCAAAGAGATCGAGGCGCTCCAGAGGGCAATCGACATCACCGCGAGCGGTTTCGACCAAGCGATTCGCGTGACCCGGCCCGGACTGAGGGAGTACCACGTCCAGACGGCTCTTGAGAACGAGTTCCGGCGGCTGGGGTCTCCCCGGAACGGCTACCCGTCCATCGTCGCGTCCGGCGGGAACGCGTGCATCCTGCACTACATTACGAACCGCAACGAGATCCGGGACGGCGACTTGCTGCTCATCGACGCCGGGGCGGAGGTCGACTACTACGGCGCGGACATCACCCGCACCTGGGCCGCCAATGGCAAGTTCACCCCGGAGCAGCGCGACGTATACGACGTCGTGCTGGCCGCCCAGAAGGAGGCCATCGCCGTCATAGCGCCGGGCGTGGAGTTCGTGGAGGTCCACAAGAAGGCGCGCGAGATCCTGATACAGGGCCTGCTCGACCTCGGCGTTCTCGACGGGGACATGGACGACATCATTGAAGAACGCGAGTACGAGCCGTACTACATGCACGGCACGTCTCACTGGCTCGGCCTCGACGTTCACGACGCCGGGGTCTACAAGGACGGCGAGGACTCCGTTGTGCTGCAAGAGGGAATGGTCTTCACCGTGGAGCCCGGCCTCTACTTCGGGAGCCAGGCCGAAGACGCGCCCGATCACCTCAAGGGCATCGGCATCCGCATCGAGGACGACGTTGTCGTGACGGCAGATGGGCATCGCGTCATGTCCGCCGCCGTGCCCAAGGAGCCGGACGACATCGAGGGGATCGTCGGCTCGGCTGCGGTGTAGGGAGTCCAGCCAAGGTAATTGCGCCTCGCTCCCGCCTCATTTAGAGGGTGTTTACGAAGGTGCTGTCCAGCAATGTCATACGTTCGCCCTGAGCCTGTCGAAGGGCGCTTCATGGTTCGACAAGCTCACCATGAACGGTCTTTGCAGACTTTGCAAACACCCTCTTACCGTCAAGCAGCAGTTCAAAGCTCGTTGACACCCCCTGCCCCCTGTGCTACATTCGCTCCGATACAACCTCACTCAGGAGGCGTCGAATGGCCATGGAAGGCAAGATAGCGATAGATATCACCTACTGCGTGCCCTGAGGCTACCACAACGAAGCTGCCTGGATGGTCAGCGAATTCTTTGCGGCAGGCGGAGCGGACACGGCGATCAGCATGATCCCCGGCGACGCCGGAGTCCTCACGGTAACCGTGGACGGTGAGACCATATTCGACAAGAGCGCAGAGGGCGGACACCCCGACCTCGACCGCGTCAAGGAGATGAAGGCCGTCATCTCCCAAAAGGTCGCGGCGCTCGGATAACCTCCGTACCCGACTACACGTACGTAAGCGTCCCCGAGCTCGCGAGGCCCAGACTGCCCGCGAGCTCCAGCAGGACGCCGTCCTTCAGTCCCACCCTGGGAATGGCGAGGTTGCTCGCCCAAACGGTGTTCATCAGCGCCTGCACGACGATGACCGCGGGATAGATCACGTCCGCGCGGTCGGGCCGGAGTCGTAGCTCACGTTGACGCGCCGTGAAGCTCAGCGATTCCAGCTGCGTTTGGATGCGTTGCAGGTCGCCCGACGACGCGTAGGAGGTCGCCTTCCTCCCCGCGCGCTTGCCCGTCAGATCGGCGATGCTCTCCACGTTTCCGCCCGTACCCACGAGTCTGCCGACGAGGTGATGCCCGAGCACGCCGGTCGTCCAGTCCCGCGTCTCGCTCTTGATCTCCTCGATCTGCGCCATGAAGTCCGAGAAGCCGCGCTCAGGGTCACTCAGCACCTGGAGCATACGCACCGTCCCGACTTTCAGCGTGCGGCTCTCGATCAGCACCCCGTTCGAGGTCAGCGTCACCTCGACGCTGCCGCCACCGACATCGATCAGGACGGCCTCGCCGACGGAGATGTCGATCTTCCGCGAGACCGCGAGGTGCACCAGCCGGGCTTCCTCCAGGCCGCCGATCACGTTGACCTCGATGCCGGTCTTGCTGTGAATGTGGTCGAGCAACTCGTCACGGTTCTCGGCTTCGCGAAGCGCGCTCGTGCCGACTGCGACCGTATGCTCCACGCCCCACTCGTCAATGGTGTCGTGGAACCGCATGAACGCCGCCGTAGCGGCCTTCATGATCTTGTGGGACATGCGACCGTCGGCGAACACGTCCTTGCCAAGACGCACGGCCTCGCGACTGTTCGTCACCACCTCGACCCCGCCGTTCCCGCCTGCCCTTCCGATAATGAGACGCATGGCGTTGGAACCGGCGTCGATGGCGGCTAACGTCGTCATGGGGCTCCCAGGCGCAGAGGCGTCGGGGGCATTGTACACCGTTCGCGACGGCGCTCAACTACCAGTTCGTCAGCGATCCGTCCTTCCGTCGCAGGTGCGGAGCCTCCCAGAAGCGGAACTCGTAGCCCTTCAGGGCATCCTCGTTCACCTCGACGCCGAGACCGGGTGAGGTCGGAACGGGGTAGCGGCCATGCTCCGTATGCGGCCTGAGGGGGAACATCTCGTCGTCGAACAGGTCCGCGCCGTCAGCCGTGACGCGCGACTCCAGCCACGAGAAGTTGGGGACCGCCGCGCCGAGGTGGACGGACGCCGCAGTGCACACGGGCCCCAGGGGGTTATGGGGCATGAGGTCGATGTAGTGCGCCTCGCACCAGCCGGCGACCTTCATCGCCTCGGTGAACCCGCCGATGTTGCAGATGTCGATCCGCGCGTACTGCGTCAGCCCCTCTTCGACGTATGGGAGGAACTGCCACTTCGACGACATCTCCTCCCCGATGGCGAACGGCACGTCGGTCATCGTGCGTAGCGCCCGGTAGGCGGCAGGGGTCTCGTCGCGGATGGGCTCCTCCAGGAAGTCCAGCGTGCCCGACGGCATCTTCTGGCAAAACGAAGCCGCTTCTGCCACGCTGAGCCGGTGATGGTAGTCGATGCCGAGGACGATACGGTCGTCGAGGGCATCTCGCGCCTCAATCAGCCACTCCGCCGTCTCCGTGATCGACTCGCGCGGCTCGAATATGCGCTGGTCGCTGTTCGTCAGCCACTCCCAGTTCAGCCGGATGCACTGCCAGCCGTCCTCGACGAAGGCCCTCGCCTCGGCAAGGGACGCGTCCTTGTCCCCCTGGCTCGTCGTCGCGAAGCCCGGAACGAAGTCGCGGTGCTTTCCGCCGAGAAGCTGGTAGACCGGCACACCCAGCGCCTTGCCCTTGATGTCGTGGAGGGCTATGTCGATGGCGGAGATCGCGCCCGTCAGGATGCGGCCACCCTCGAAGTACTGGCTCCGGTACATCAGCTGCCAGAGCGCCCCGGCGTTCATCGGGTCCATGCCGATGAGGAACTCGCGGTAGTGCCGCATGGCGCCGTGCACGGCAAGCTCACGGCTCGAAACGCCGGACTCGCCCCAGCCGTAGATGCCCTCGTCCGTCTCGACCTTGACCAGCATGACGTTCCGTCCTCCGGCCCAGACCGGGTAGGGCTTGATATCCGTGATCTTCATGTCGTCCTCCTACATATTGACGGGGAGCGCCTACTTGGGCTGCTCTCCGATCACCTCTTCGACGAACTCCCGAAGCGCCTCGAAGTAGGCGGGGCCACCGACATGGTACGTGTCGTTGTGTCCCGCGCCCTCGATCGTGTAGAAGCGCTTCGGCCCTTTCGCAGCGTCGAACAACTCCCCGCTCATGGAGAACGGCACGATCTCGTCGCGGTCGCCGTGCAGGACCATCACCGGGGCGTCGACCCGCGCGATCTTGGAGAGGGTATCGTACTTGGTGGTCACGAGGAGTTGAAGGCCAGGCAGGAACGGGTACACACTCTTCGTCATCGCCCTGACGGACGTGAAGCCCGACTCGCAGATGAGCGCGCGGGGAGGGTATTTGATCGCCATCTCCGCCGCGACGGCGCACCCGAGCGAACGCCCGAAGTAGATGAGCTTGTCTTGGTTCACGTCGTCGCGAGAACGGACGTATGCGACGGCTCCCTCGGCGTCGAGATAGGTGCCCTCCTCGTAGGGCGACCCCTCGCTCCGTCCGTAGCCCCGGTAGTCGAAGATGAAGATGTTGACGCCAAGCCGCGCGATCAGTTCCCGGATGTTGCCGACGCGGTGGCCGATGTTGCCCCCGTTGCCGTGGAACCAGACCAACGTCGCATCGCCTCCGCCGGGTATGAACCAGCCGTGCAGGACGACTCCGTCCGGCGCCTTGAAACGCACGTCCTCGAAGTCGAGGCCGACGTCGCCGGGCGTCACCTCGATGTCCCTGCTGGGGAAGTAGATGAATGAGCGGTCTACCACGTGCGTACACCTCAGCAGCGCTCCCACGATAACGACGGCCGTCAGGACGATGGCGGCGCGTCGCAGCGAGACGGCAGCGTATTGCCGGTACCGGAGCGTCATTGCGGCCAATGCTAGCAGAGTGCTAGCATACACGTACAGCACGAAGGTAGGTGTTCCCATGGCTACGCTCACCATTAGAAATGTACCTGAAGACGTAGTCGCGCGTCTGAAGAAGGCCGCCGCCAATAAGGGTCATTCAATGGAGCAGGAGCTGCGAGAGCTTCTGAAGACTCGGTATCCATCCAAGGAGGCTGCGATTGCGAGTATGCGGGAGAGTTGGAAGACTATGCCGCCCACTCCACGGGAACAGGCCGACAAATGGCTGGAAGACACTAGGGACCGACCGATCTGATGGTCGTCGACACTAACGTGTTTGTCTATGCGCTGCTTCGCGTAGAAGGTCTACATCAAGAGGCTGGCGACACCATTGAGGCAGCCGACAGAATCATCGTTCCCGAATCCATATGGGCTGAGATGGTGAGTTCTGTATGGCAGTGGGTTCGCGCAGGACATCACAGCCTCGCCGAAGGTGTGGATGCTTTGGAGCGTGGGGCAGCCTTCGTTACGGATGAGGTCGAAACAAAGGCGCTCTGGGAGCGCGCCCTACAGCTAGCCGTCAGCGCCGACCATCCGCCATACGACGCCATCTTCGCGGCGCTGGCGGAGCGGGAGGGTACGCGAGTGGTCACGTATGACAGACGCTTCCGCGAGGCCTTCCCCGATCTGACCGTCTCTCCCGCGGAGTTCCTGGCGAGGTGAACGTGCCAGCCGCGTTAGTTATTTCATTCCTTAAACGCTACAATGCTCGTGGACTCTCTCTGGAGGAACTGCCGTGAAGCAGCAACTGTTCCCCGCGATCATAATAATAACCTTGCTGTCTTTGGTTCTCGTCAACTGCCAGAACCAGACGAGCGCCCCGTCGGACATCGGCGCTGTCGCTACCGCAACAATGTCCGGAACGGACGGCGCCCCGATGGGATCGGTAACGCTCACTCAAGGGCCAAACGGTCTCCTGGTCTCAGTCAATATGACCGGACTGCCTCCCGGGTGGCACGGCTTTCACCTCCACGAGACGGGCAGCTGTTCACCGGATTTCGCCGCGGCAGGCGGCCACTATAGCCCCGGCGGCCACGGCCACGGCTTCATGCACTCCTCCCCACATCACCCCGGCGACATGCCCAACATCTACGCCGGTCCCGATGGTACAGCCATCGCCGATGTCTTCAACACCAAGGCGGCTATAGGCGAGGACGCAGACGCGACCATATTCGATTCAGACGGATCCGCGATCATCGTTCACGCCGAGCCGGACAGCTATGGCGAAAGCCCTGGCGCGGGCGACCGCATAGCCTGCGGCGTGATTACCCGCAACTAGCTCGGTTATTCCCAACTTTCCTGGGAATCGCCGACTCTCACCGAGCCAATTCCTTTTACAGCATCGCCTTGTAGACGGCCTGGCCCTGTTTGAACAGGTCTACGACTTCCTTGCGCTGGCTGTCGGTGTAGAACTTGCCCTTCTTGGTGACCCATTCGAGCGACTTTTCGATGTGATCGTCGAACCAGCGGGCGGCCTCGGCTCGTTCGGGGGAAACAGCGCCAGTTTTGACGTAGACGGGGCTGGTGTGTGCCCAGATGGGCTGGGCGAAGCTGTCGCGGGCGTCGCTGTACAGGCGCGCGGCTATCCAGCCGTCGTTGGGAACGGAGAGGTCTGTCGTCAGGGTTCCGCTCTTGGAGCCGGTGGGGTAGGACTCCGCCGCGACGACGGCGCCGTTGAAGATGATCTCGGCGCGGTGTATGGGGTAGTGCGACTGCCATGAGGCGTTGGCCGGTAGGACGCTGCCGGCGGCGGTGTACACCTCGGCACCGGGCTCCTGATCGGTCACGGTGAGGTGGAGGGCAGGCCCGTTGGTGATGAACGTCTTGCCCTGCTTGAGGGCAGTGAGCCAGTCGGCGTACTCGAAGGCGCCGCCCGTGTCGGCGTAGACCCTGTTCGCGGAACTGACGAACCAGTCGGAGCCGGTCGAGGCGGGGAGCTTGATGCCCGCGTTGAGCATCCGGTAGTAGATGTCGTACTCGGGGTCCATCCACTGGGGGTCGAAGAGGTTGAATGCGTCGAGCTTTCCGAGGGCAGCCGCGACGGGCGCCTCCATGCCCTGTCCGTTGTGGCACCAGATGACGATGCCTCCCTGCCTGTGAGTGTCGTCGCAGGCGTAGGAGAGGGGCGGATAGTCGGGATCGAACGCGTCGACCAAGAGGCCGCGGCTGACGGGATGCACGACGTTGCGGATGTTCAGGAGCATGATGTGGCCGTAGCCGATGCTGTGGGACGCGAGCGAGTTGTGACGGTTTTCCTCGCCGCACTGGACGTAGTAGTGGGTTGAAGAGAACTCGTTCAGGAAGCCGGGCGCGTACTTGTTCGAGGCGTACTCAAGCTCCCAGCGCTTGAGGATGCTGATAGCGGTCATCCGCAGGTCCTCGACGCGGGGATCGAGGGAGAGGCGGTCGTCGGGGCGCTGCTCCTTCTCGTCGTAGTGGATGTGGGTGTTGCCGGGGTGCCATCCCTGCTCTCCGAGGGCGTTCCACCGCTCCAGTTCCAGCTCGACGGCGACGGCCCCTTGGAGCGGGGAATCCACGATAAGCTCGGCGGGGACGTACTCGGTGCCGCGCTCGGCGATGATCTTCACCTTGCCGCGCCCGACATCGAGGTCGAACGCGCCGTCGGAGTAGAAGAATGGCGCGCCCGTGCCGACCTTGAGCAGGGCGTCGCTCGGATGCGCGAAACTTCCGTTGGGGCCGATGACCTGTACCCGCGCCTCAACCGGCTCTCCGGTCGCCTTGTCGATGATCCTTCCCGTGAGCCTTCCCATTGAGCGCTCCTGTCGTGCATGGTCTGAGGAATCCGCGAGGCGGACTCGTTCGAGGCACTATGGTACAGGAAGGGCGGGACATGCGGGGCGTCAGGGAACTCTTATGAGTGGGAGGACGTGAACTTTACGATAACGCCGAGAAAGTCTAGGAATTTGTTGCATGGTGTTGCATTCTGTTGCATTTTTCTTGTTATTGTAAAGTTGAGTGCGGGCCTTATGGGATGGGTGGCAGAGGGAACGTTGTTGGGAAAGTACGATCCGGTGGGACATTCCGGGACATTTTGTGACTTTTTCTTGACTGGGACGGGGGACTCGCTCTTCGGAGTTTTTGTATAGGCGCTATGTGAGTTGTGGACAGTGTAGTACGGGTGTTCGTCTTCGTCAAATTCGGTTGACCTCAGCCACATGAACCGCAGCCTACCCGATTCGGGCGTGGCGAGGACTAGGAATCCTCGCAGACCTCTAGGCCGGCAACGTCGAAGTCGTTGTTTGCCACGCTCGCCAGGTTACCCGGCAGGCAGGCATCGGCATCGAAGCTGTTCCCAGCGAGATACAGGTGCGTCAGTGTATCGGTCAGGCCAACTAACTCCCCCGGTATCTCTCCGGTCAACCGGTTGTCATGGAGCAATAGAACTGTCAGGTCGATCAGATTGCCCAGTTCCTTCGGAATCTCCCCGCTCAACCGGTTATCATAGAGTCGCAGTTCTATCAGGTTGGAGAGGCTGCCGAAACCGGCGGGTATGATGCCGTCGAGATTCCGTCCGCTAAGTAGCACTCTAGTCACCCGGCCATCTTGTACCTCTATACCGTTCCACTTTTCAATCGAACGGCCCGCCCACCAGTTCAGCTTGGCGCTGCCCCTGAGCGCGGACTTTATTGACAACAGCGTCTCGCAGTCGGCGATCAGCCCGGCGTTGCCTGACGGGACGGCCCCGTCCGTGACGCAAACGGAGTCGTCCCCTCCGCCGGCCGTTCCGTTGTCAGGCTGGGACGGCGTTGGAGTTGGCGTAGCGGTCGGCGAGAATGGCACTTTCTGGAACTGCGACAGACTGTCCATAGCGATCGTGGCCCTGCCACCCGTTGCTTCGTAGAAATTGTATTGTTCGGCTTCGTCATTACCCGCGTAGCTAAGCCACGATACGTCGTCGCTCAGCCTTTCCAGTGTCTTTCGGCTCACTGGACGGTTATCATTCACAAGCAGAATTACTGCCGCGCGAAAATCCTTCTGAGATTGCGAGACATCGGGAACGCGAGGTCCATGTTGAGCGATGATGTCTTCTATTGTATACGTTTTGACCTTACTTGCGGTGAATATCGGATACCCATTGTCGGCTCCGACGATCTCTCCATCTTCGTCGCGCAGCCACTGTCCGTCCTCCGCGACCCAGAGGTCAGGGACTTCCTCCGGGGGTATGAAGCCTGCCAGATACAATTCGATGGGGCTGTAAACCCCCGGTCCGTGACCCGCCTGAACGGAAAAAACTCCGGCAGTGTACTTGCCGCCACCGAGGTCCACCAAGTTGTCGATGTTAAACCCGCCAAGGTGACCATCGGCGCTGCTGAACCCCCAATGACCACCATGATTCAATGGTACAATAAAGTTTGCCCATTGATGCATCAACTCGTGCAGGGGCGTCCCGTCAGTGAATATGGACCATCTTACGCCATAATTCCAAAAGTCATAGCTGGCGTAGGCCGCAAAATGGATTATACCTTGTAGTTTACCTCCTGAGCCCCATTTAACGTCGGAGAAAAGTCGTGTGCCAATACCCTTCACGTCATTCTTTGCTCCAAAATGAATAGCACCATACACTTCCTTGCTTTCACCTTGCTCCAGATCAGAAACGAACATCAAGAAATCGAACTCGTCATTGAAACGCTCGTAAAAACGTGCAGCATAATCTTCGAGTGGCAAGTCACCTGAGGCGAGATCTTCCGAGACCAGCATGACGAACACGTTGTCGTTGTAAATCTGCGAATCATTAAGGATGAGAACTTCACCGAATGATACATCGACTCCCCTATCCTGAAGCTGAGGAATAATTGTGTTCACAGATACGGCGTTTAGTGGGTTATTGCTGACGTCAACTCTGTCCCCGCTAGCCAGTCCCTTATTGGCCACCAGGGGTGCAATGTCTGATATGTTGTTGTCGAAGAGAATCGCTTCTTTGAGATTTATCATCCGAGCCAGTGGCGATATGTCTAAAATGCTGTTCTCACGAATGTCTAGCAGTATCAGTTTGGTCAGGTTGCCGAGCTCCGACGGCATCATGCCGGTCAACTGATTGCTGCCGAGGGTCAACTCATGCAGGTTCGAGAGGTTGCCAAGTTCTGCCGGTATCCCACCCGTCAACTGGTTGTAGGAGAGATACAGCGCACTTAGGTTCGGGAGGTTGCCAAGTTCTGCCGGTATCTCACCCGTCAACTGGTTGTAGGAGAGGTTCAGATCTTGCAGGTTTGAGAGGTTGCCAAGTTCTGCCGGTACCTCACCCGTCAACTGGTTATCGGAGAGGTACAGCACACGTAGGTTCGGGAGGTTGCCAAGTTCTGCGGGTACCTCACCTGTCAACTGGTTGTGGGAGAGGTACAGCGCACTCAGGTTCGAGAGGTTGCCAAGTTCTGCGGGTACCTCACCTGTCAACTGGTTGTGGGAGAGGTACAGCGCACTCAGGTTCGAGAGGTTGCCAAGTTCTGCGGGTACCTCACCTGTCAACTGGTTGTGGGAGAGGTACAGCGCACTCAGGTTCGAGAGGTTGCCAAGTTCTGCCGGTATCTCACCTGTCAACTGGTTGTAAGAGAGGTATAGATCTTGCAGGTTTGAGAGATTGCCAAGTTCTGCCGGTATCTCCCCGGTCAACTGGTTGTGGGAGAGGCGCAGCGAGTTCATCAGGTTGGAGAGGTTGCCGAGTTCTGCCGGTATCTCCCCGGTCAACTGGTTGTGAGAGAGGTACAGCGCAACCAAGTTCGACAGGTTGCCAATTTCTGCCGGTATCTCACCTGTCAACTGGTTTTCGGAGAGGGACAGCACACTCAGGTTGGAGAGGTTGCCGAGTTCTGCCGGTATCTCCCCGGTCAACTGGTTGTGAGAGAGGTACAGCGCAACCAAGTTCGACAGGTTGCCAATTTCTGCCGGTATCTCACCTGTCAACTGGTTGTAGGAGAGGTACAGCTCGCTCAGGTTCGAGAGGTTTCCGAGTTCTGCCGGTATCTCACCTGCCAACTGGTTTCCGGAGAGGTTTAGCAAACGCAGATAAGGCAGACTGCCCAGCGCAGCCGGTATCTTACCCCTGATCCCCATCCTATTCCATGTCAGGTTCAACTCCGTCACACGCCGCGGCGTTCTGCCGATTGTGACGCCTTCCCACTGGGCGATGGGAACGTCGGCGGCCCAGTTGAGGGTGGTTCTGTTACCTGTGAGGGTGTCGCGGGCGGCAAGGAGGACATCGCAATCAAAGGCTATTCCAGAATTCGCGTATCCGGAAACTGCGGCCATGCCGGCGCACACGGAGTCGACAACCGTGATGGTGACCGTCATGGTGTCGGTTTCGCCGTCGGCATCTATGGCCGTTAGCATATAGGTGGTTGGGGCGGCAACGGTGGATGTCGCTGAGGCCCTTATCGAGGCGGGCGGACCGGGAGTGAAGGTGACGCCATTGCCAGGTGCGGGGGATATGGAGTACCGTATCGGCCTGTTGCCGTTCGCCGCCTCCGGCAACAGGTGGCTGACAGGGACTCCCGCCGTGAAGGTGTACGTAATGTTGTCGTCCGCGAAAACAGGGGCATCGTCGCAGAACGGCAGACCAAGCTGAGCAAGATCACTGTTCTCTATGTCTAGACCTGCCGGGACGCACCCGGTCAGTTGGTTGTTACTCATATACAACCATTCCAAGTTGGAAAGGCTGCCGAGTTCAGGCGGTATCGTACCAGTCAGTTGGTTAAAGCCAATGTGCAACCATTCCAAGTTGGAAAGGCTGCCGAGTTCAGGCGGTATCGTACCAGTCAGTTGGTTAAAGCCAATGTGCAACCTTTCCAGGTTGGAAAGGCTGCCGAGTTCCGCCGGTATCGTACCAGTCAATCGGTTGGAAAAGAGTTGCAGGTTTTTCAGGTTCGAGAGTTTGCCGAGTTCGGGAGGTATCGCTCCTATCAATTGGTTGTAGGAAAGGGACAGCCATTCCAGGTTCGAGAGGTTGCCAAGTTCTGCCGGTATCTCACCTGTCAACTGGTTGCCCCAGCCCAAAGTCAGACTTTTCAGGTTTGATAGATTGCCAAGTTCGGGTGGTATGGATCCCGTCAACTTGCATTGCTCAAGGCCCAATCTTTCGAGCAGGGAAAGGTTGCCGAGTTCGGACGGTATAGCCCCGGTCAACGGGTTTCTGCGGAGGTCCAGATTTGTCAGGTTGGAGAGGATCCCCAACTCCGCCGGTATCTCCCCGGTCAAACCATTGCCGTAGAAGTTCAGATTTGTCAGATTGGAGAGGTTCCCCAACTCCGCCGGTATCTCCCCGGTCAAACCATTATCCTGGATGGTCAGACTTTCCAGGTTAGAAAGGCTGCCGAGCTCCGGCGGTATGGTCCCGGTCAGCTGGTTGTCGTAGTGAAAGGATAAATGCGTAACCCGTCCTTCATCGTCGGTGGTGACGCCGTACCATTCGCGCATCGGTCGGTCGCTCAGCCAGTTGGTGTTGTTCGTCCAGTTCGGGCCGGCGGTGGTGTTGTAGAGGGCGACCAGCGCGGCGCGGTCCTCTTCCGAGTCTGGCGGCGAGCAGTTATCGCCCTCGACATCCGTCACGCTTTTGAGCCATGACTGGAATACCTCATCGTTTGGCGCACAAAGCCCCGCGTTATCCGTGAAGTAAAACCGCTCCAGCGCCGTTAGCCCCGTAAAGCTCTGGGGAATCTCCCCGGTCAAACGATTATCCTGGATGTACAGACTTTCCAGGTTAGAGAGGCTGCCGAGCTCCGGCGGTATGGTCCCGGTCAACTGGTTGCCGGGGAGATCTAGATTTGTCAGGTTGGAGAGGTTCCCCAACTCCGCCGGTATCTCCCCAGTCAACTGGTTGTCCCAGAGTTCCAAGTATTGCAAGTTGGAGAGGTTCCCCAACTCCGCCGGTATCTCCCCAGTCAAACGATTATCCTGGATGGCCAGACCTTCCAGATTAGAAAGGTTGCCAAGCTCCGGGGGTATAGTCCCGGTCAACTGGTTGCTCCAGAGATGCAGTTCCGTTACGCGCCCATTGACCGTCGTGACGCCGGACCATTCCCCGATGGGACGCCCGCTTAGCCAGTTGGTGTCGTTCGTCCAGTTTGGGCCGCCGGTGGCGTTGTAGAGCGCGACCAGCGCGGCGCGGTCGGAGGTTTGGGCCGTGACCGTCTCCGGTTCCGTCATGTCGACAAAGAGCAGTAGGGCCACCACCAGAACGGCGAGTGGCGGCTTGATCGTGAAAACAGCTCTTCGGAGGCTCATCCTCGCTCCTTTATCGTCGCGGATCGGCAGGTTGTTCGCCGCGCATCGTACCACTTATTGAGCGAAGAAACCCATCGTAACTGTTCAGAGTTGGTGAGGGGAACACCCCCCTATGGATTCCCGCTTTCGCGGGAATGACGGTGGCTTGCTTGCCTGAGGGTGTCGCACGGAGTCTGAATAGCTACAACCCATCACGTTTCTACTTCGGCTTTAGGATCAGCGTATGCGCCGCGCCCGCCAGTGCCCGCTCGCGGTCGAGGGGGAGGTAGTGGTGGCGTCCGGCCAGCCATTCGGCGAGCTGGTCGCCGTAGTGGGGGCTGCCGGGGTGGCCGGACTGTCCGGTGGCGTCTACGGCCCAGAGGCCGGGCGGGTCGTCGGCGAGGTCGGCGTTGTGCCGCCAGTTCGCGCCGATGGAGGCGAGGTAGTTCGGGTCGAATCCGGTGTTGCTGACGGTGATGCCGTTGCCGCCCACGGGCTGGCCGCCCCGTCTCAGGAGGTCGGAGAGGTCGCCGCGTTCCGAGAGCAGGTGGTTCAGCGTGATCTTGTGTATTCGTCCCCAGCGCCACTCCGACATGTCGGAGCCGAGGCGCTCCGTCAACTCGTCGAGCGCTCGAACCACGCAAGCGAGGACCGCGTCCTCCCGTGAGGTCGAGCACAGGTAGCCGTGTTTGTCGTCAGCGAGCAGGCGCACCGCGAAGCCCGATATGGCGCCCGCGACGAGTGGGACCTCGTCGCCGGTGAACCGCTCGGCGGCGACTGCCGTCGACCACTCCGCGAAGAAGAACTCGAAGATCGACGCGCCAACCTCGTCCACGTCCATTCTCCCGTTCCACGCGCTCAGAGATTCCGCAGCCTCAAGCACCCTCGGGTCGGACGACCGTTTGAGCGTCTCGACCACGGAAGGCAGGGCCTCGACGGCGCGCATCGAGAGGGTGTCGGTCTGCATTCGGGCGAAGTCCTCGCGGGAGAACTGCTGCTTCTCCTCCAGCATCCGGCGGATGCGGAGCGCGCGGTACCCGCTGCTCCACGTGCCGGAGAGCGGATATGGGTAGTCTTCCGGCGCGGTGCGGTTGTTAGCCGAGCGAGCGTATCCCTCGGCCGGGTCGCTCAGGGCGGGAAGCGCGTCGTACGGTATGAGTCCCCGCCATTGATGCGACGGTTCCCAGCCCGGACGGTACTCGCGGTTCCACTGCTCGCGGATGGGGATGAGGCCGACGGCCTGGTAGGCGATATGACCCTCGACGTCCCCGAAGACGTAGCTCCACGTGGGAACGATCCAGTCGCGGAGGGCCTCTCTCGCCTCGTCGCAGTTCCTCGCGGCGGCCAGATCGAGCATACAGGTGATCTCGTCGCCGAAACCGGTTCCGAGCCATCTGGCCGAGACCTTGTCGGTCGTGTGCAGCGGCTCCGGGAGCAACTCGTCTACTATCGGGCCGTTATGCGTCCGCGTGATGGTGATCGCGCGGGCACCCTCGCCCTTTACGGCGATCTCAACGGTCTCCCGCTTGGCCGGACGCCACTCGTCGCCGAAACGGAAGTATCCGGGCCGGTCGGGGTGCTCCTGCTCCCGGTAGATGTCGCGCTGGGAGCAGATGTTGTTGGTGACGCCCCATGCGAGGGTCTCGTTCCTGCCGAAGACGATGCCGGGCACGCCGACGTATCCGGCTCCCGCGACGTTGATCTCCGGGCCGGAGAGGTGCACCTCGTACCAGCAGGAGACCGCGCCGAACGCGATATGGGGATCGCTGGCGACCATGGGCGCGCCGCTCGTGGACTTTCGCCCGGAGACGACCCAGTTGTTGCTGCCGATCCCTTCGTCGGGGTCACTGAGAACCTCGCCGACCGGGACTTGGCCCGTTCGGGACGGCGAGTACGAGCCGCGGGGGACGATGCTCTCGTCCTCTGCCTCGCCCGTGATGAAGTCGTCAAGCAGAGGCCCCTCGCCGAGCACCCGCTTCGCCAGATCGGGAATCGCTATGATGGGCAGGCGGCCCGTGAGGTACCAGCGGAACTCCTGCCAGATAGCAACGGAGTCCAGCGGCGTCCACTCGTGCGGCTCGTAGCCGAGCAGAGCGAACTCGATCGGCAGGTTACTCCGGCTCTCCTCCATGAATGAGTTGATGCCGTCGGTGTATGCCTGCAAGCGCCGCTTCGTCTTCTCGGGGAACCTTGCGAGATTCTCCTCGGCCGTGCAGGTGAGGCCGATGGTGTGGGACACGGTGTCGATCTCGATGCCGCTTGGCCCGATGACCTCGGATAAGCGACCACGCGCCTTGCGCCGGTAGTAGTCGAGCTGCCAGAGGCGGTCTTGAGCCGTGGCGTAACCGTATCCGAAGAACAGGTCGTCGTCGGTCTCGGCAAGGACGTGCGGGACTCCCCATTCGTCTCGTGCGATCTCGACCTTTCTTGAAAGGCCGGATGCGGTCCTGGCTCCTTCCATCGACGGGACGCGCCGCGCGGTCTGGGCCGTCCACCATTGATCGAACTCGGCTCGTGTCAGGCCGGCATCGTCGCAGATCGCCTGTATCGAGTCTCCGGCCCCGAGTCGGAGCAGCATGTCTTTGTCCGTTTTGTTCATGGTCTTGTGCCTTTCGTTTGATATTTCATTCCTGTGACAACTCGGCCAGGCGCTGCATCGGGGACTTGACCCGCGTGAGCAGCAGGATGGCCGTGACGAACAGCGCGGCAACGGCGATGAACGCAGGTCCGTAGCTGTCGAGGTAGTCGAACGACGCTCCGGCCATGAGCGGCCCGGCGACCATTGCTATCATGCCGACAAGTCCCGACAGCCCTGAGATGCTCCCGAAATATTTCAGCCCGAAGTTTTCTTGCAGCAGCAGCGTCATGAGGACGCCGTACGCGCCGAAGAAGAATCCGAAGATGGGCACGACGACCCACAGGTGGATTCCGACCGGGTAGGCCACGATCACCGAGATGAGCGCCGTCTGGCCTCCGAGGCTGAGCATCATGGCTATGCGGGCGGTGAATCGCTCGGCGAGGTAGCCGAATATGCCCTTGCCAGCCATGCCGAATCCTGCAAGGAGGGACAGCAGCGTCACGACCGTCGCGTCGTCCGACCCCTGGTCGAGCAGGTGCGTGCTGATCTGCGGCAACAATGCGCTGTAGGTGAAAGAACCCAGGGCGGTTGCCGCCGTCACGTAGTAGAAGGCGTCGGAGCGCAGGGCTTCCTTGACGGTGAGACCCGCAAGGCCGGAGGTAGCGGGCGAAGAGTCGTCCTCCGGCGTGGCTGCGGCTCTGTCAGGAGTACGCTCATGGACGAAGAGGGAGGCCAAGAGCGCGATCGCGAAGGCCAGAAGTCCCGTGACGACGAATGCCGAGCCCCACGTGGCGACGGCCAAGACGTACCCGGTCAGGATAGGAACGGTCAGGCCGCCGAAGTTGTTCCCCATCATCGTGAAGCCCATGGCGCGGCCCTTCGACTTCGGGAACCACAGCCCGACGAGCCTGCCCGCCGGGAGCATGTTCATCCCGGAGAAGGCGAAGAACTGAAGGAAGCTCAGGGCGTAGAAGTGCCAAAGCTCCGTCATCATGGGTCGCAGCACCAAGCTCAAGCCGAATACGGCCAACGATCCCGCGAGAAGCGGCCTCGCACCGTAGTTGTCCATGAACCTTCCGAGCAGCGGCGCGGTCAAACTGCCGATGGCCCAGAAGGACAGCGAACCTAGTATCTCGGTGCGACTCCACCCGAACGTCTCTTGCAGGGGCTTGACGTACAGCCCGAAGGCGTAGTTTGTCGCGCCGATGGTGAGGGCTGACGACAGGAAGACGATCCCGACGATCAGAAGGCCGTCGTACTCCCTGCGGCGGGCGCGTAGCACCATGTCGGCAGCGCGATCCGAAAACATCCCGCCTATGGTACACCAGCAATGTCGATGCGTCTTGGAGGAATTTCGGCCGATGAAGCGTCGGCGTCCCTTCTGATAGAATGGGCCTCGCCATCTATTCGTCTCAAGAGGCCGCGTATATGTCCAGACCCCGCGCGTTCATCACCCGCGAAATCTTTCCCGACGCCCTGGAGATGATCCGCGCCGAGGTGGACGCCGAGGTGTGGCCGGACGAGCTTCCCCCTCCTCCCGACGTTCTTCTCGAAAAGTCGAGGGGCGTTGACGGTATCCTCTGTCTTCTCACCGACAAGATAGACGGCGATTTCATGGACGCCGTCGGGCCGCAGCTCAAGGTCATCAGCCAACTGGCCGTGGGATTCGACAACATCTACATCCCCGACGCCACGCGACATGGCATTCCCGTCGGCAACACGCCGGAGGTGCTAACGCATACGACGGCAGACGCCGCATGGGCTTTGCTGCTCGCCGCGGCACGGCGTATTGGCGAAAGCGAAAGGGCGGTGCGCGCGGGCAAGTGGCGCACGTGGCACCCCCTGCACTACCTCGGCCAGGATGTCTACGGGGCGACGCTCGGCATAATCGGCATGGGACGCATTGGGTTCGAGGTCGCCAAACGCTCGATCGGCTTCAACATGAGGGTGCTGTACAACGACATCGTCCGGCAGGAGGACTACGAGGCCCGGCTGCCGATGGAGTACGTCGATATCGACACGCTCCTATCCCAATCCGACTTCGTGTCGCTCAATACCGTTCTCAATGGGTCCACCTACCACCTGATCGACGCGGAGGCGCTGGCCAAGATGAAGCCGACCTCCGTGCTCGTCAACGCCTCACGCGGGCCGATAGTCGACCAGCAAGCCTTGTATGATGCGTTGAAGAATGGCGAGATTGCCGGGGCCGGACTTGACGTCACCGACCCGGAGCCGATAGCCGACGACGATCCGCTCCTCACGCTCGAAAACTGTCTCATCGTCCCGCACATCGCCAGCGCAAGCGTCGCCACGAGGCGAGAGATGTCCCGTATCGCCGCCGTCAATCTACTGAACGGCATCAAGGGCGAGCGCCTCATCACCTGCGTCAACCCGGAAGTCTATATCTGATCGAATAACCCACTCCAACTAGGAGCGACTCGCGAATGCAAGACTACGAACCACTCGACATATCCAAGTCGTGCAATTCGGGCCCTGAGATTCTCGGCAGCGGGGCCGGAGACGTGGAGACGGGCCTAAGGTCGTTCCGTGGCCTGCCCTTCATGATCGGCGGTCTGGCCGGTGGCATTGGAGGCAACTCGTTCATTGCGCCCTCGCCGAACGGGGGCAGCGTCTTCGTTCCGGTCGGCAAGGCGGCCAAGCGGGTGCTGTTCGCCCACGCTCTGCTGGAAACGAAGCTGGCGGAGGGCGGTCGACTCGGTGAGCCTGTAGCGGAGTACGTGTTCTATCTATCGAGCGGCAGACAGGAACGGGTGAATATCCGTGAGCGCTTCGAGATCGCGGCCAGTCCGTCCTTCCCGCCGGGTACACCGGGTCCTCCGTACCGAGCCGTCACCGACAGCAAGGCGACCCTGATGCCCCGCTACGAGGGGGAGTTCGACGCGGCCGGAAAGCGCCAGACCGAGGCGACGCAGGCTACAGCCGAGCTTTGCTGGCTCTGGTCGTGGGAGAACCCCGAACCCGACTCGTCGATAGAGACTATCGAGATCGTCCCCGCCGGGATGCGGTTTTTCATCGCCGCGATCACGCTGGGGCACCTCGATGAGCACCCGTTCCCGCGAGAGGGACGCCGCCCGGCGAAGATCACGCTGCTCGATGAGGCCGACGCATCCAAGCCCTTCGACGTCGATGTCGAGGTTGACAGGGGAGACGCCACCTATGTCTTCCCCCTGCCCGCCGTGTCGTCCAACGAGTTCCTCGCCGCCCCGTATTCGTGGGGCCAGGACGACAACGAATCGTCCAGCCCGTCCTACGTGGAGATATCGGCCACTCCGTCCGCGACCGTGACCGTAAAACAGGGAGATGCCGAGATCAGCAAGGCCACCTGGGGCGACGTGGTCAACGACGGGGCCGTGGAGACCGAGAAGGTCAAGATCGAGCTTATCGACCCGGGCAAGAACTGGGTGCACGTCACGGTCGTCGATGACGAGACCGGACGTCCCGTTCCCTGCCGCGTCCACTTCCGGTCGCCCGACGGTGTGCCGTACCAGCCCCACGGACACCACAACCAGGTCAACTCCAACCTCGGTACGTGGCACAACGACGTTGGAGGCGATCTGCGTCTCGGACAGACGGCGTTCGCCTACATCGACGGAACGTGCCAGGGGTGGCTGCCGCGCGGAGAGGTCGTCGTAGACGTGTCGCGCGGGTTCGAGTACGAGCCGTTGCGGACGAAGGTCTCCATCGAGCCCGGACAGCGCGAGTTGGAGCTTCGCCTCAAGCGCTGGACGAACATGAACGCCCAGGGTTGGTACAGCGGCGACTCCCACGTCCACTTCCTCTCGCCGACCGGGGCCCACCTGGAGGCGCAGGGCGAGGACCTCGACGTGGTAAACCTCCTTCAGTCGCAGTGGGGCAGCCTCTTCACGAACACGGAGGACTTCACCGGGTCAGCCAGCGTCTCCGAGCGCGGCGACAGCATCGTCTACGTGGGGCAGGAGAACCGTCAGCACTTCATGGGCCACATGATCCTTTGGGGCCTCAAGAGGCCGATCATGCCGTGGTGCTCCGATGGGCTGAGCGAGGCCGAGATAGGCGGCAGCATGGAGACGACCCTCAGCTACTGGGCGGACGAGGCCCACGCGCAGGGCGGATTCGTCGTCAATCCTCACTTCCCGAATCCGAACGGGGAACCCGCCGCCCTCGTAGCGACCGGCCGGCTCGACGGCGTCGAGATGATCCGCCAGACCGAGTTCAACCACGTCGAGTACTACCGCTACCTGAACGGCGGCTACCGGCTCCCCCTCGTGGGCGGCACGGACAAGATGTCCAGCGACGTGCCGGTCGGCCTGTACCGCACCTACGCCAAGCTCCCCGACGACGAGGAGTTCGGCTACAACTCCTGGTGTAAAAGCGTCGCAAGCGGGAGGACGTTCCTCAGCGGCGGCCCCATCATCCACTTCTCGGTCGACGGCAAGGCCATCGGCGACACGGTCGCCATCTCAGGGCCGGGCACCGTCGAAGTCGAGGCGTGGGCGGAGAGTATCTTTCCCATCAACGTCCTGCAGATCGTTCGAGACGGCAAGGTCGTCGCCCAGGCCGAGTCCACCAACGGCACAAGACGGCTCGAACTCCGGGAGAAGATCACCATAGACAAGCACACATGGCTGGCCGCGAGGTGCGGTGGCCCCGAGTACATGGGCAGCTTCTACCACATAGACGCCATGGCGCGCGGCATGTTCGCGCACACGTCCCCGATCTACGTGGCCGTCGGGGGCGACTGGTGGATGTTCAGCGAGGAGACGGCGCGGTACATGCTCACGCTCATCGAGGGCAGCATCTCCTACATCCGCGAAACGTCGGCGCAGCACACACATGGCGGCGTCACCCACCACCACGGCCAGGACGACCACATCGCCTACCTCGAAGCGCCCTTCCACGAGGCCCACGCGGCGGTACACGAACGCGCAGAGCGGATGGGGATTTGGTTGTAGGGGCCAGCCCGGGGATTCTCTACCAGTAAGGGCTTCTTCACGGGCCGCATGTCTGTACTGCCGAGGAACGAGCAATGCCATACTGCAAGAAGTGCGGAAGCATCGCATCGGACAAGAATGCGCAGTTCTGCACTCGATGTGGGAGTGCCTTGGAGCGTGAGGACGATCCGTTAGAACGGAACCCACGACCGCTCCAAGAGATTAGCGAACCCGTACCTAAAAAGCGACGTTGGTCATTCAAGCGAATTGAGAAGGAGTGGCTGATTGTCCTAGGGGTTGGAGGTTTCATCCTGTTAGGAATCATTGCGTCCCTCTGTGAATCACCCGAGGCAGAAAGCCCGCCGTCCACATACACGCCAACCTCAACTCCGATGGCAATACCGACGCAGGTGCCTACACCGGCTAAGGCCATTCAGACGGCAGATAAGGCAACGCCTATCCCTACCTCTACGCCGGTTCCTACTCTCATACCCACAGCTACGCCCGTGTCAGGTTGTACGGGGCTTGTCATATCTGGTAGTGAATTCGCAACTATGACCAAAAGTGAGTTTGAGCAAAGGCTACGCAAAGAGGGGTGTTCCGAGCAGCAAATATCGAACATGCTAACTACTTTCGATGATGACAAGCAGAGGCAAGCGCGGTGGGTTGAGCAGTGGGATCACTGGGCTAATGTAGATGCATTTGCAGCAAGCATGAAGGAGATCAACGCTGATAGGGTGATTGACAAAGATGAGTCGGCACGGATTTGTTTCCTATTGGATCAGTGGACGACTCAGATGGAAGAAGCTCGCCATTACGTAGTGAATTACCGTAAGGTCGAGCCGGATACGGTCGAGAAGAACTCAGGACTCGGGAATTTACAGACTGAAGCTGAGCGTGGGTTGGCGTTACTGCATGAGATCGAGTGCAAGTGAGGATACCACCATGTCGAACAAACCTAACCGCCGACCTTTTGACTTGATATACACATGCACGAATCCCCAATGTCTACAGTCGGTAGGCTCAGAGGCATCATCCGAAGAGCGAGGGAACAAAGTCTATGTCACCTGTGGGCTCTGTTGTAGAAGCCAGGGCTACCCAACTGATTCTCTTCGTCGAGATTCCATAGATCTGGTTGTCGAGAATCTTCGAGGATATTTTGACGTGACCGAACGATACGAGGCATAAAGAGCAAGGCGACTGGCCATGCTACAGGGCAAGAAATCGGCGGGCTGCTATCACCTTCACAGCGGAACAGTATGATCCGCAGTTATGACTTGAAAGGTAAGCTCGTCGGTTGTTGGGGAATAGTCCATCCGCCAGCGATTGAGAATGTCGCGTCCCAAGAGAGACGGGATGTCCATGATGTGGTCGTCCGGTCCCACAATCTCGAGAGCGATCTCGTAAATGTAGAGAGCTTTGCCCGGTTCGTTGAACAACACTATGGACTCTTCCATATAGCTACGACTAATCCCGCCGATTCCCACAGACGGGATGGGGCTTGCGGTCAGGGTGTCCCAATCGAGTTCCATTCTTGAACCGTCGGCGGGCATCAACGTCGTCTTATCGGCCCCTGTGTCTACCAAGAATGAGACGTCGCTCCAAATTTCCAATCGTGGAATGAATAAGCGCCCCTGTATGTAGGGGCGCTTGCTAGCGTGGCCGAATCTGCCCCGCAACATCAGAGGATCACCGTCCTAGGTTTGTCATGAATGAATCTGACAATTGCCTGCTCGCGTGACAAGCCCTCCGAGTCAAGCTGCGCCAGTACAGAGTCCAGGGATGTGCCGTGGGCTCGAACCCTGCCGGTGTGGAGGGCAATCCACTGCCCAGGATAACGTTCAATCACACGATGATGACTTGGCTGGGAGAGACACTCTGCCGTCTTGTCGAAAGCCTGCAACTCTTCGTCGACCTTCCGAGGATCACCTATGAGCTTAGTGATCTGGTCCATTGCAGTTTCCTTTCACTTCGGTCCGTCCGAGCATTCATAGTTCGACAAAGCTCACTTCGTATGTGTCGATGATAGCCCAATTGGTTTGGCAACTCAAGAAACCATACGTGGCGTTCCCTCCCGACTTGGCAGTAAAGGCGAACTGCGGGGTAATCGTGTACCATGCGACGCAATCTTGACTCCTATCACGGAGGCCCCTTGAACGATGGACTATGAAGCGATCGACATATCCGCTTGGTGCGGCGTGGGCGTGGAGTTGCTGCCGGGCGAAGACCCGATGCTGGGCGAGCAGGCCATGCGCGGTCTCCCGTTCACGGTCGGTGCGCCGGGTGGCGATCCTGACGGGAAGTGCTACGTCTCGCTGGGGGAGGGTGATGCCTCCGTAACGGTGCCGGTCGGCAAGGCGGCTCACAGCGTCGTCTTCGCACACCGGCAGATGGAGACGGAGCAGGACTCCAACGGCCCCGTCGGAGTCCACGTCGCGGACTACGTCATCCGGTTCGAGGACTCCGAGACCGTCACGGCGCCGATACGCGAGCGGTACGAGATCAGCGTCGTGGGCGACCGGCAGGGGATATCCCGGTTCGGGATTGGATTCCCCTATCTGGCCGTGACCGACCAAGAAGATACCCTCATGCCCCGCTACGAGGGCCACTTCGACCTGAGCGGCAGACGCCAAACGGAGTCGGTCCAGGCCCAGCCTGCGTGGTACTGGCTGTTTTCGTGGCGCAACCCGACTCCCGACCGGGTGATAGAGTCCATTGAGTTTGTGCCCCGGGGTCCGCGGTTCATTGTTGCGGGCGTCACGCTCGGGCACGTTGATGAGCACCCGTTTTCGCGGGACGCTCGCCGGCCTGTGCGCGTCACGCTCAAGGACGCGGATAGAGCCGAGAAGCCTTTCGACCTCGACGTGACCATCGACCGCGGCGAGCGCACCTACGTCCACCCGCTCCCCGAGCAGTCGACCGACGAGTTCCTTGGCGACCCGCAGAGGGGCTTCGGTGAAGCCCAGAACCCGAAATCCAGTCCGGCCTACGTCGAGCTGTCCGGCGTTCCGTCCGCGACGGTGGAGGTTTCTCAGGGCGGAGAGAAGATAGACAGCGTGAAGTGGGGTGAGGTCGAGAACGACGGCTCGGTCGATACCGACAAGGTACGCATCGAGCTCATAGAGCCGGGCAAGAACTGGGTGCGCGTCAGTGTCGTGGACGACGAGACCGGACAGCCCGTGCCTTGCCGCGTTCACTTCAGGTCGCCCGATGGCGTGCCGTACCAGCCGCACGGACACCACAACCAAGTCAATTCCAACCTCGACACGTGGCACATCGACGTTGGCGGCGACCTGCGTCTCGGCCAGATCAGTTACGCCTATATCGACGGCACGGCCCAGGGCTGGCTTCCGAGAGGCGAGGTGATCGTCGACGTGGCGCGCGGCTACGAGTACGATCCGCTCCGCGCCAGGGTCAATATCGCCCCCGGCCAGCGCGATCTGGAGCTTCGTCTCAAGCGGTGGATCAACATGAATGAGCGGGGCTGGTACTCCGGCGACTCGCACGTGCACTTCCTCTCGACGCAGGGCAGCCACTTCGAATCGCAGGCCGAGGACCTCAACGTCGTCAACCTCCTTCAGTCGCAGTGGGGCAGCCTCTTCACGAACGTCGAGGACTTCACCGGCGAGCCCAGCGTCACGCGGCAGGGGAACAACATCGTCTACACCGCGCAGGAGAACAGGCAACACTTCATGGGACACATGATCCTGTGGGGCCTCAAGCAGCCCGTGATGCCCTTCTGCTCGGACGGCCCCTCCGAGGCAGAGATCGGCGGCCCGATGGAGACGACCCTGAGCCACTGGGCCGACGAGGCCCACGCCCAGGGCGGATACGTCATCAACCCGCATTTCCCACATCCCAACGGCGAGCCTTCCGCGCTCATAGCGACCGGGCGCCTCGACGCCGTCGAGATGATCTTGCAGCACGAGTTCTGGCACAGGGAGTGGTACCGCTACCTCAACTGCGGCTACCGTCTCCCACTCGTCGGGGGCACGGACAAGATGTCGAGCGACGTCCCCGTCGGGATGTACCGCACCTACGTAAGGATCCCCGACGACGAGGAGTTCACCTACGAAAGCTGGTGCCGGAACGTGGCAAAGGGCAGGACGATCCTCAGCGGCGGCCCGATCATCCACCTCACCGTCGACGGACGCGAGGTCGGGGACACGGTCGAGCTCTCAAGCCCCGGTACCGTCGAGGTCTCGGCGTGGGCGGAGAGCGTCGTGCCGATGTCCCGATTGGAGATCGTCCAGGAAGGACGGGTGGTCGCGTCCACCGAGTCCGACACGCCGACGCGCAGACTCAGCATCATTGACAAGATTAGAATCGACGGCAACTCGTGGGTCGCCGCGCGAGCGGGCGGGCCGGGCTACTACGGCGGATACAATTACTACGACCTGTGGGAGCGGGGCATATTCTCCCATACCTCGCCGGTGTACATTGCCGTCGGAGGGCCGTGGAGCATGTTCGATAAGCCGACTGCCAAGTACATGCTGACGCTGATAGACGGCGCCTTGACCTACATCGACAACAGCTCTAGGCAGCACTCGCACGGGTACGCCACGCACCATCACGGCGAGGACGACCACGTCGGCTACCTCAAGCGCCCGTTCATCGAGGCCCGCGACGCCGTGCGACGCCGACTGCACGACCACGGCTAGTTCGCTGATTCTGTGTGGGCGTTGATTCAACTGACGTTCTGCCGCCTGTAGTTGTGCGACACTCGCGCGCATACTATTATGAAGTGGTGGAAACCGCGTACCTGCGCGACTCTGCGAGCGATTGGCGCTTGCGGAGGGTGGACGATCACGATAGGGAGGCAGCCTTGTTGAAGGATCGGGCATTTGTACACATAGTCATATTCTTGGCCGCCGCATTGGTGGCCGGTACTTTAGCCTGCTCGTCCGAATCGGAGCCGGAAGAGGAGGAGCCTACACCTACACCCCTTCCTGCTCTGACCGGTAGCGACCTGATGCAGCTTACCGATGACACGAAGCAGGCGACGAGTTCCCAAGACTCAACCGCCTCTCGGAAAGGCAGCTTGGTCATCGGCAATCTCGTCGATACGTCCGGTGCTCATGCGAAATTCGGCGAATCGTACAGCAGGGCCGCCGAGCTGGCCGCGCGGCACATTGCGGAAGCGGGAGGCACTCCCGTCACCATCTTGCACCGCGACACAGGGTCCGATCCCGCAAAGGGTATAGCAGCGGCCCGCGAGCTTATCCAGACCGAAAACGTCGCCGCCATCGTCGGCGCACGCTCCGGCGACGTAACCATCGCCGTTGCCGAGTCGGTGACCGTTTCGGAGGAAACCCTGCTGATTTCCCCGTCCACTACTTCGACGGCCCTCACTGGGTTGGAGGACAAGGACTTCGTCTTCCGCACCGTTGTTTCCAACACGGGACAGGGAACCGTTCTTGCGACGGTAGCCATAGGTGAGGACCATGAGACGGCGGGGGTCCTGCACGTCAACGACGCATACGGACAGGGCCTCGCTGACCAGTTCACGGAAGTATTCGAGATACTGGGCGGGAAAGTCACAGGAAGGGCGGGCCACGATGAAGGACAAGAGTCGTACGGCACCGAGTTGAGGCAGGCCATCGCCGAAGACCCCGATGTGTTCGTCGCTATCAGCTACCCCGAGCAGGCTCAAGTATACCTCAGTGAATTGGTCCAAGCAGGATATACGGGTAAGATCCTGCTCACCGACGCCGCAAAGTCCTCAGAATTGGTCGAGGCCGTCGGGGGAGACGCCCTAGAGGGAACGCTCGGCACCAACTTCGGTTCCCGGGAGAATAGGTCGCTGAAGGCGTTCAACACGGCCTATTGGGATGCATTTTACGAAGTGCCCGCGGCTCCCTTCCTGGCCCAGACCTACGACGCCGTCGTTCTGATTGCCCTTGCCGCCGCGAAAGCCGGCACCATTGACGACTCCAAGGCAATCCGCAATGCCCTGCGGGAGGTGGCCACGGGGCCCGGCACGGAAGTCACCGGAGAACCCGAGGGCATCAAGGAGGCCCTGAAGCTCATATCCGATGGAAAGGACATCGACTACGAAGGCGTGACCGGCTCTATGGAGTTCAATGAGCGCGGCGACGTGAACGGCACGATAGAGATATGGAAGATCGAAGGCGGCGCAATCGTTTCGACCGGGCGCTTCGAGTTCCCCTACGTGCCCGCCAAGTCTAAGGGCGGAGGCGCGATCGCCTGGTAGGCGGTAATAAGGGCGAGTGAGACCTCAGTTGTGGCCTTTAGGCTTCAGCTCGCGCCCTGATGCAGTCGAAGAACTGGCCGACCAGCGACTTCGAGGCGCTGCCCATGAGCCGCTGTCCTACCCTGGCAATGATCCCGGTCACGCGCGCGTCCCCCACGAGGCTGACCTCGCTGCCCTGCTCAGTTTCGTGCAAGGTCATCGTGCCGCGGCCCGTGATCGTCGTACCCGAACCCTTGCCCTCCACCAGCATCGTGTAGGTCTCCGGTTCCTCCTTGTCGATCACCGCGACCGTGGCGCGATAGGTGCCCGATACCGCGCCGACTCCCACCTTGAGGGATACGGCGTACCGGTCTTCCGAAGTAGGACGAAACTCCTGGCAGCCCGGTATGCACGATGCCAGCACGTCGGGATCGAGCAGCGTATCCCATAGCTTCTTACGGCTGGTGTTGAACGAGTATCTTCCTTCGATCTTCATCCTTAATCGGTCCCTCTCTACCGGAGTCCCACTAATCTATCACGTCTTGCGTCCCTTTACCCGTGAATACCCTCGGTCCACCACGCTGACCGACACCCTCGACGGTTCGATTTGCAATGCAAACTATTTCATGTAGAATGTCTTGCATTGCAAAATGAAAAGACCGATCAAGGCGGTGGGCTTGGCTTTGGATACGAGAGAGCGGCATCCTGTGAATGACGACGGCATTGTCCTCGACGAGAACATCCACCAGTCCACCCGGCTGCGAATCATGACCATGCTGGTCTCCGTACCGGAAGAGCACCGGATCGCCTACGGGTTTATCCGGGAGACGCTCGGCCTGACCGGGGGAAACCTGACCACGCATCTACGAAGACTTGAAAAGGCCAATTACCTGATCGTTACGAAAGAGCCGGGAGAGTCGAGGCCACGCACGTGGGTGCAGGTGACGAATACGGGACGGCGGGCGTTCGTGGAGTACCTGAACAACCTGGAAAGGGCGCTAACTTGGAAGATGCCGGCGTAGACAGTCGAGGCCCAAGAAGGTGACTATTACCCGCTCACCCTGAGCTTGTCGAAGGGTCGAGGCGCTGTTCATGGTTCGACAAGCTCACCACGAACGGGTTTTACGGACTTTTCGGAAACACCCCTAAGTAGTTCCGGCTTCTATCCCCCACCGCCGGCACCCGGTATCAATGACCGATTGGGGGCGAGCTCCGGCAGTCCTGCGCGAAGTCTCCAGAGGTGTTCCGTTTCCTCGGTGTCGATGCCGAAGGCCAGTTTTAGCGCATCGTCGACGGTGATGCCGTATTTGAACAGATCGATCAGGAAGCCAATTCTCTCCCAGCCGAATTCCTCCTTGAGCACCTCGACCAGGCTGTAGCTCTGAGCGTATCGTATGAGCTTGTCCTGACTGTGGGGATATTGCACAGCCGTCTCTTCCGTGTTGGGGCTGAACGGCACGTCGAAGCTGCGGAGCGGTATGAACTGCTCGATCAGGCGGGCCTCGGCGAATGCCCGGCGCATCTCGTTCGACAGGCCGCCCTCGGCGTGCATCGCCAAACCCTCCTCCAGCCAGCGGGGAAGCCCGTTGAAGCAGTTGAAGCCCCTGTCCTGCACGACGAAATGGGCCAACTCGTGGATGAGCGCCGTCAGCTCGTCTCCCTCGATCTCCTCCGGTATGACTGAGACGGCAGTGTTGAACACCCGATAGGGGTTAGCGTCATCGCGCTGCAGGAGCGCGCCGGGCCCTGCATCCTCGCCGTTCTCGTACACGAAGACGTTAACGGGGTTGCGGGTGGTCTCAATGGCCTCGATCCGTTCAAGCTGCGGTTCCAGGAAGCCGACGAGGTGCTCGCCAAACTCCGGATACTGCCCGTACCAGTGCACGGCGAGTTCGTCCTTCGTGTACGACTGCCATTCAAATCGCTTGTCCGTCCAAACGAACTCGCGCGGGTAGGTCACGCGAACGCTGCCGTCGGCTCCGGTTACTCTCCAGTGCCATCGGACGGTGTGTCCGGGCGGGAAAGCCTGTCCCTCGGAGGGTTCCCATCGCCATATAATCGTGGTCCTTACGGGAAACCGCACGGAGTGGACGGTCCCGCCGTCGCAGGAATGCACCGGAGTGAAGCTGAATTCGAGGTCGACCGACTGAGCCTCCGGCACGCCGACGTACATCAGGTGGAACTCGACCGCGTTCGGGAAGTCCGTTCGTACTCCATTGACCAAGGTAGCGAGCGGCGGAACGTACGGGTCCTCCGCAGTTGCAGTCCCGTGAGGAAGAATCCATGCTGCAATCACAGCCGCAGTGACGAGAAGACCTCGCATTGTCGGTTTCAATAACATTCTGCGCCTACCGCTCGAAGTAAATGTCCTCAAAGAAGTGCGCGCCGGTCGATGCGGGCCTGTAACCCACGACGTATTGATGCACGAGCTCGTGCCGGCGTTCGTGCCAGAGGGGAACGACGACCCAGTCTTGCCGGGCGATTTCCTCGACGCGCTTGTACGTGTCAGCGCGCAGGGTCGGGTCTGGGTTGACGGCGGCCTCGTCGAGCAGGGCGTCGATCTCGGGGTTTGAGTAGCCGAAGCGGTTGTTCAGCCCTTCCGAATGAAGTAACGTTTCGAGGTAGTTTTCGGCGTCGAGGTAGTCGGGGCACCACGTGTCCCTCCAAACGCCCGCTTGTTCCGCCGAGGGCCCTGTGAAGGCCCGCACGTCGAGGCCGAGGAATTCTCGCCACATCCAGACCATGGTGGGGTTGTCGACGGCGGAGGGTATCGGGGAAAGAGCGGCCAAGCGGTCGGTCGAGTCCCATAACAGCGAGCGAGCAACCTCCGGTATGGACGGCCCCGCAGTCGTGGCGGCGTTGTGACCGGGGATACCGGGCGGCACCAGCGTATACGCCCTATCGACCGTTCCCTTCATGACGACGGAGACCAGCTTGTCCACGTCGAGCGCCAGCGCAAAGGCCTGCCGGACCCTCACGTCGTCGAAGGGCGGAACCGTTGTATCGAACGCGAGGTAGTGAGTGCAGAATGTCGGAACGGACACGTGGTCTTCGTAGAGGTCGTCGCGGGGATCGCGGGCGCGGTCGATGTGTGCTAAAGGAACGGACACCACGTCAATCTGCTCACTTGGGTACAGCGAAAGCGGGTCGTCCACGTCGAAGCGATAGACGACTCCACGCAGCTTCGGTCGCTCAAGGTGGTAATTACGACTCCGTCCAAGCACAAGGCCCTGCCCCTTGCCCCAAGCGACAAAGTTGAACGGCCCCGTCCCATTCGGTCGCTCAGCCAGATCGCCCGCCTCTGCGTTGCTTTGGTCTACCACCGAGGCGACGGGGTGAGTCAGCTTTTGCAGGAACGTCCGACGGGGCTTTGTGAGCGTGACGCGGAGCGTGAACATATCGAGCGCCTCGACACCGGATATCTCGTCGGCCTCGCCTGCCAGCTTCTCCTGCACACCGACGATGTCTCCAAGGTACACTCGCGCCGTGGGGGACCCGGTCTCGGGATCGGTTGCCCGTTCCCACGAGTAGACCAT
This sequence comes from Dehalococcoidia bacterium, assembly GCA_963665745.1. GTDB lineage: Bacteria > Chloroflexota > Dehalococcoidia > Lucifugimonadales > VXLM01 > VXLM01. Next base: position 1,104,013 of record OY762443.1, read on the forward strand.
GTCCTCGGTCGTGACCCAGTCGCCGTTGTGGAAGTAGGCGGTGTATCGGAGGTTGAAGGTGTAGACCGTTCCGTCCTCCGAAATGCTCCAGTCTTGGGCGATGTCGGGTATCACGTTCATGTCGCTGTCAAGCCTGACGAGGCCGCCGAACAGCGCATTGAGCGGCCCGGCGACAGGCCCGGTATGAAGGGCGGGATCGAGGGTAGTCGGCTCCTTGCTCAGCAGGACGAATATATCGTCGGACGCGGCCCGCGTCGAGTCGGGCGGTATGAGAGTGAATGTCCCGACGATCTCATCGAGCGTATCGCGCAGCCGGTCGAAGTCCGTGGACGTTCCGTATGCGCGAATGACAAAGTCCTGCCTTCCGCGCAATACACCCGTCCAACCCTCCTTGATGCCAAGTTCTCCATTCCACTCGAACACCGTGCGAAAGCCCGTCGTGTCCGACCCCAAGGGGACGGGGTACTCCTCGTAGATGTCGATGAAGCGCTTGCCGTAGTTGGAGAGTTGCCAGTCCATCCACTCGCGAGGGGCGTCGGGCCCGACGTGACGGTGAACGGATACTTGGATGGATACGAGGTCGGTGTACCCCGGCGGGTCGAGTTCGACGACCGGAACCCTACGCCCCGTTTCGACAATCCGCCAGCCGGCAGGGGCCTCGACGGAAAAGCCCATCAGGTGGTTCGTGTAGGTCTGGGTATCGTTCGACGCCGCTGCATCCGGCGCGAACATCACACCGGCGAGAAGCCCGGTGATGAGTGCAACCGACCGCAAGGCTCGGCGTAGACGCGAACGGATCACCACCACCTCTCGCCTGCCGAATTGCCGCGAAGTATACCAGCGCGGTATATCGCGTAACCAGTTGAGAGCACGCTAGGGGCTCACCCCCTAGCAAATGACCGATAGAAACAGTGTGAAGAGGGTTCTGGCTGCCCGGCCAGGATTCGAACCTGGGTCTGAGGATCCAAAGTCCTTCGTGCTACCACTACACCACCGGGCAACGACCTGCGGCTATGGGAGGGGTTGAGACCCCGTGCTAGGAGGCTGGGGCAACTCGCCTTCGTCCGTGTCGTCCTCCACGGCGTTGTCCGCCTGGAACTTCTCGGCTAGACGGAAGAAGTTCAGCGACCACCCCACGCCGAACACCATCGGCGTGAAGATGCGGTCGTCATCCTCGTTCCAAAACCGATCCCTGAATCTGTCGACCGTGGGTACGCGGAAGTCGTACGGCATGCCGAGGAACCTGCCGACCGGCTGTCCCGAACGGATGGCGTAGACCAGCGCCCCTACCGTAAGGGCGACGAACAGCGTTCTGAAGTTCAAGAAATGTCGCACGACTGCACCTTGATGCGCGGGACGGAGGCTCCCATAGCGCCTGCTTCTACTATAGCGTATCGACGGTGTGGAAATCACCGAATCTTGCCTATACTGTAGACCATGCGTCGCACCGTCCATACCGGGGTTGTCTGGCACGATTTCTGGATCGGGTTCTTCGCCGTCGTCATCGCGGTGGGCTTCTTCATGGGGCAGGGAATCGTGATCGCGTTCGGCGCCATGGGGGTCGTCTCCGGGGCCGTCTCGCTGGCTTGGAATCGCCTGTCGCTGGACGACGTAAAGTACGAGCGCCATCTGCCGCACCGCCGCGTCTTCCTCGGCGAGGAGATCGAGATCACCGTCGCGCTTATGAACCGCAAGCCGCTCCCCCTGCCGTGGATCAGGGTGACGGACGAGTTGCCGGACGAGTTTCGCGTGGTCGCCGGCGACGTCCCCGACAACGTGCGCCCGAAGGTGACCGCCCTCCGGCACCAGACCTCGCTCGCGTGGTACGAGCGTATTCGCTGGCGATACCGCGTCAGGTGCGAGGAACGGGGCCTGTTCGCCATCGGCCCGGCGAGCATTCAGAGCGGCGATCCCTTCGGCTTCCTGCGGAGCCGCATGAGCAACGAGACGGTGAGCCACGTGCTGGTCTATCCCAGGGTCTACTCCCTTGAGGATCTGGGCATGACGGCGCATCGTCCCCTCGGCGACGTGAAGGGCCGGATACAGATATTCACCGACCCTTCGAGGCCCATGGGCGTGCGCGACTACCGGGCGGGCGATCCGATGAAGACCATCGACTGGAAGTCGACGGCGCGAGCGCAGAGCCTTCAGGTGCGCCGGTATGAGCCGAGCACCAGCTTCCTGGCCCTCCTCGTCGTTGCGGTCGACACGACCGCCCCCCACTGGGCGCCCTATGCCCGTGAGAACCTTGAGCGGGTGGTAACCGCCGCCGCGTCGGTCGCGTCCTACTGCGCGGAGCGCCAGCACTCGATCGGCTTATTCTCCAACGACATGCCCACCCGGACCGACCGGATGATGACGGTCTCGCCGGGACACGGCCGGGAGCAGTTCGCGGAGGTGCTCGCGGCGTTGGCGGGAATTCGGGCCTACGCAATCCGGCCCATGCACGAGCACCTGGCACAGAACTATCGCCGGTTCCCCTACGGCTCGACGCTGATGATCGTCACGGCGTTCATGCCGCCGGAGTTCGTTCAGGTCATCGACGACCTGGAGCGGCATGGGCACAAGATGGTCGTCGTCTACGTAGGGGAAGAGGAGTGTGCTCCTCTGGCGGAGGGCGTCGTGGTGCACAACGTCCGGGAACGACTCGACGGCTTGGAGGCGGAGTATGCCGCTGCGACAGGATAGAGTCGTACTCGCCACGCACGTGGTGGCCGAGAGCGCGTGGATATTCGCGCTCGCGGGGATCGTTGGCACAATGGCCGGCTTCGACTCGAGCCCGCTGTCCTGGTATGGCGTCGCCGGCATCCTCGGGCTGTCGGTATTGTTGAGCCGTCTCACGCCGCGCAAGGGCGAGAATGTCGAGATCCTGTTTGTCCTCATGGCCGCTTTGGGCTTGGCCGTCACGTACGTGTCGGTCGCGCTGCACGTGGAGCCGGGACAGGTTCGCCCGGCGTGGCCCATAGACTGGCTCATCAACGATGCCCCCGGCGGCTACACGTCACGCGGCGTATTCGGCGCGATCCTGGGACTGCTCCTGTGGTGGAGGGGCACCCGCGTCGCATCGAACGAGTTTCCCACGGACGACCTCTCGTTCACCTTCCGCGTGGGGATGTTGGTGCTCGTGGTCGCGCTGCTCTACGACCTGAACACCGACGCGAGTCTCTCCACCTTCCCGATGGTCTTCCTCTTCTTCGGCTCATCGCTCATCGGGCTGAGCGCGGGGCACCTGCTGGAGGAAACGCGACGTTCTGCGGACGAACGCACTTGGCCCAAGGCAATCGGCGCAACGGTCGCGGCCATCACCACTTTCGGACTGCTCGTCGCGCTGATCAATCGAGGTGTCCTGTCCTTCCTCTCCAAGCCCGCGACTGCGGCGCTGGATGCCCTGGTAAGAGGAATCCTCTGGGGCATAATCGCGCCCATTGCCTTCTTCTTCGACGTGATCATGAGCTGGATCATCAACCTCTTGGGTCTATTCCAGGGCGAGCGGGAACAGCCCCAAGAGCAGGAGGAGATCAACCCCGAGATACAGGGATTCCTCGAAACTCTCCAAGAGGAGCAGGAGGCCGCGTCCGAAGGCTTTACGCTACTCCTCCAGATCATAGAGTTCGCGGTGGTGGCCGTCATCGTGGTCATCGTGGCGCTGGTGCTGGGAAGGGCGTTCCGCAAGGTGCTGCGCGGCCGGGACCGCGGCACGGAGGGACAGCGTGACTCTGTGGCGCAGGACGTCAACCCCGTCGCGGACGTGGCGAAGATGGCCCTCCGCCTCGTGCCGGACGTGCTGAAGCGACCACCGAGAAGGGGGTACCGGGTCCCGGACGGGCCACCGGGCATTGTCGAGGCGTTCCGACTGTACTACGACCTGCTCGACACGGCGGAAGAGCATGGCGTCACCCGTCGCAAGCAGGATACGCCAACCGAGTTCCAAGGCCGTCTGGAGGGAACGTTCCCGAGCGACGTGGTGGGCCCCTCGACCGACTCATTCAATCTCGCCATCTACGCGGACGTGCCGGCCGAACGTTCATTGATCCAACGCCTGCGGCAAGGGCTCAAGGAAGCAACGATCATGATGCGCAGGCAGCGTGAGGAAGAGGAGGAAGAAGAGGATTGGTGACATCTCCCTAGCAGGCAAGATACAATCCCGCGCAACTGACGAGGTCGGGTGACGACATGAAAAACGCAACCATCAGAGAGCAAGTGGAACGGTGCATCGAGGAGTTTCGCAACGACAGCCTAAAGGAGGACGACCTGCGGGGCCTCCTCGACTCGATTAACCGGCACGGGAAGCGGCGGCAGGACCTGCTGTACCTTCAAACGCGCTCGACGTCCATCGACTACCCCGTTCTTGGCATGAGAATCCTGGAGAACGGCAAGTTGTCGGACGGCCCGCGCGACCCGGACGAGTGGCCGTACAAGACCGTATTGGAGGCCGTCAACGACGGGTGGCGCATCATCAAGTTCCCGGAGATGGCGCTGCTGCTGGACGAGTCGCGCTCCTACGGCCTCGCATGTGAATTCATCCTGGAACGGTGGAGGCAAGCATAACCCATGTCACGCATCTACGACTGCCCCCCAAGCCTCGACGAGTTCGGCGTCATCGACTTCTGCAAGAACGGCTACATGGTGTTCCCCGGCGTCGTCCCCGAGGAGATCAACGAGAGGACTATCGAGTTCATCGAGACGAACCCCGGCCCGGTGGACTACGAGCCGAGCCACATACTCAATGAGGACTGGTTCGTCGAGAATGTCATATGCCAGCCGGATGCGGCGGGCGCCGTTCGCTGCCTGCTGGGACGCGACTTCGGCCTGCCGATCCTCATGAGCAGCCACCGCGTCGAGTGCCCGCAACCCGCACAGGAGTGGCACCGCGACGGCGGCTCCAAGTGGGGGCCGCAGGTGAATTACCTCCAGGTCTTCTACTACCCGCAGGACACTCCGGCGGACATGGGACCGACGGAGCTGCTGCCCGGCTCGCACCACCTGTTCTCCCTCTCCACGCTGATGGGACACTACGGCAGCATCGCGGGAGCCAAGTACGCCGAGTGCCCGGCCGGTTCCATCGTCATCACGGCCTACAACATCTGGCACCGGCGCGGGAAGTCGACCGGCAGCGGCGTCAGGCACAACCTCAAATACAACTACTGGCGCATGACGCCGCCCGGCCCGACGTGGAAGCACAACCCCGACTTCGACATCACGGACTTCGACTGGCGGATTGAGGAGGCCCCGTCGTTCCGCCAGCAGTTCCGCGACTCCTTCGACGCCGCCGAGATGTTCCTCTGGCTCAGCGGCCGCCACGACAAGTTCAAGGTCATGGGCGGCCAGGGCTGGCCCATGCCCGGCAACCGCTTGGAGCGGCAGTACGGGATTCCGGAGGGGATCGAGTAGGGGGCTACCCCCACACTACACATAGGGGAGCCGCACCGTCATTCCGGCTTTCGCCGGAATCCAGAAAAACTCGCCATCGGGAGGGCCAATAGAGTGTTGTATGAGGCGATTCGAGTAGGTTGTAAAAAATTTCACAACGGCGATTATGGGATGAGGTTTTATGATGATGCTTTAAGGAAACGGTGTAAGTGGAAGCACACCCAGGCAGGCCCCAGTCTGAAAGAAGCTACAGACCTCAAACTTTTCGCCAATCAGTGGAGTAGCCACATGCATGCGACGGGGAATGATGTCTGGCAAGTTCTCAGTGAAGAGCTTCCGACTCTGAACAAGCTGCAAGACAAGACCATTATGAATGTCTGTTTTGATGAGACAATAGGCGAGAGCGTTGGCAGTTTAATCGATCGGTGCTTCAAAAAGCTGGCCAACTGCAACCGTAAAGGACGCAACGAGGCGACAGGAGCATCCAAGATTCTTCACATGATCAACCCCGGTCTCTTTCTCATGTGGGACGAGGCTATAATTCGTGGGTATGGTGGACACGTTGAACGGTTACTGTACACGGACTTCCTAAGAAGAATGCAGGTGCTTGCCAAGTGCGCGATAAAGCAAGTGAAGGAAAAAGAGTCGCATCATTCCGATGAGACCGCGATCGCGTCATTGACTGGTTGCAAGTACACACTAGCCAAGACCTTGGATGAATACAACTTTATGAAGTTCACGAAAAACTGCGACGCCGTCTGGAAGGCGGAGTACGAGTCGTGCAACTCTCCATAGGACGACTTCTCAGCATCAGCGCGGCGCTGTCTTGCCTGGCACTTACCGCAGTGCTGACCGCCTGTGGCGACGACCCGACGCCAACACCCACATCCGCTCCTGCCACGCCGATACCGGCTGCCGCAACGGCGACTCCTGAGCCCGTTTCTCAACCGTCGCGAGACTTGCCCACTACCCTCAGAGAGTACAGGCGCTTGGCCGAGCTGAACCCCGCCGCTCGCGAGTCGATGATCGAAGAAGTCATTGCGACCTTAAATGATGACATCATAAGAGACTCCACGAGCGTCGACGCCTATGTGAAGCGAGGGGGCGCATACACGGCCATGTACAACTATAGCGGGCCGGAGAGGGACGAAAGCTTTATTGAACAGGCTATGGCGGACTTCACCAAGGCCATCGACCTCGATCCAACTAATCCGAGGGCTTACATAGGCCGAGGAGAGGCATACGACAATTGGAATCAGCCGGACAGGGCCGTTCTGGAGTACAACACAGCGGTCAAGCTTCTTACCGAATCGCTCAACCGCGATCCTCAAGATATCGATGCGCTTATCGATCGCGCGTACGCTTATAGCAGTTTAGGTGAATTCGACAAGGTCATTCAAGACCTAGATGCCGCAATCGAACTTGACCCCAACAATCCTCGAACTCTTATCATTCGCTCGTTCGCGCACTCCCAGAGGGGCGAGATAGACGTTGCGATTCGGGACTTGGACACGGCGTTACGACTGGACCCGAACTCGGTTGGTGCGTACAACAGTCGAGGGATCGCCTACACGGAGGTAAAGGAGTACGACAAGGCGCTAGAGGACTTTGACAAGGCAATCCGTCTCAATCCCAACTATCGTTGGGCATACGGGAATCGTGGTTATGCCTACCACCTGACAAGCGAATACGAAAAGGCGATTCAAGACTACAGCAAGGCCATCGCAATCCGTCCATACCCTGCTGCGTATGCCGGCAGGGGACGAGTCTACCTGTCCCTACGTGAATATGACAATGCGATTCGAGACTATACCGCCGCAATTGACCAATTGTCTGATCACCCCAAATTATACGTTGAACGAGGGAACGCCTACCGCATGAAGGGCGAATATGACAGGGCGAGTGAAGACTACGATACCGCCATCAGCCTCCAACAGCCTCGATGATGAGAACTCCTATCCATACTTCGGCAGAGGATGGGCTTACGTATCGCTCGGCGAAGCGCCGAAGGCGCGGACGACGACTAAGGCGACTCATCATGCTTGCTCTCCGAATGCGAGTTGCCCTGCCCTGCCTTGCACTCGCCGCCGTGCTGGTCTCATGCGGTGACGATCCAACACCTACTCCCCAACCTGCTACGCCAACGCCCATACCCGCGCCTGTCACGCCAATACCAGCCACACCAACGGCGACTCCTGAGCCTGCCTCTCAACCTTGGCAAGCATTCCCCTCAACCATAGACGGTTACACGCGCCTGGTAGAACAGGACCCAGCGGGTCTCGAGTCGATGATCGATGAGAACATTGCGACCTTGAACGAGGCTATCGAGAAGGACGCCTCCGCCTCCGACGCCTACGTGAAGCGCGGAGCCGCCCGCGTGATCCTGTACGCCTACACAAGCGCGTTACGGACCGATGCGGAAAGCCTGCTGGAGCAGGCGGTTGAAGACTTCACAACGGCCATCGACCTCGATCAGTCGAACGCGAGCGCCTACATAGGTCGAGGAGAGGCTTATGACCAATGGAAGCAGATGGACAGGGCTTTCCACGACTACGAAGCGGCAATCACGCTTCTCGACGAATCACTGAGTCGAGATTCCAAAAGCGTGGATGCTCTTGCCAACCGGGCGTACGCCCATAGTGGAATGGATGAGTACGATGAGGTCATTCGGGACCTGGATGCCGCGATTGAACTTGACCCCGGCAATCCCTGGACTCTCATCAGTCGCTCGCTGGCACACTCGTGGAAGGGCGAGATAGACGCCGCAATTCGGGACCTGGACACGGCGATACGCCTCGATCCTAGCTCAGCTACCGCCTACAACGCTCGAGGGTCCCATTACATGGAGGCGGGAGAGTACGAAAAGGCGCTACAGGACTTTGACAAGGCGATAGACCTCAATCCCAACTTCCGGTGGGCGTACGGCAATCGTGGGAATCTCCACCACGTATTGGGCGACTATGACAGCGCGATTCAAGACTATACTAGGGCAATCTCAATTCGCCCCTACAGCGTCGCCTATAGGAATCGCGGGAATGCCTACCACGGCAAGGGAGAGTATGACAAAGCGATTCAAGACTACAGTTTCGCAATCGACCGGTTTCCTGGTCACCCTCAAACGTACGTTGAACGAGGGGACGCCTACTTCATGAAGGATGAATACGACAGGGCGATTGAAGATTACGATGCCGCCATCGGCCTCGACGAGAACAATGCTTATTCGTACTACAGCCGGGGTTGGGCCCATTTGTCGCAAGGAAATATGTCGAAGGCGCGGGCGGACTTTGATAAGGCGCTTGAGCTTGGGCACGACAGCGACGACATCGTTGACGCGCTTGCTGCTATGAAGAGTCTGGAAGAGAATGGGTGACGGGTGCCCGGTACCCATTCCCGAGCCCGATGTGTTCCTCGTCGGTTAGATGTATGATTATCGTGGAGGAGTAACCATGGCCATTCCCAATGAGTTCCGATTGCAGAAATTCACGCGGCGCGAGTTCCGGCTGGCGCGAGAGGCGGGAAAGTTCGACGTTGCCGTCGTGGCGACGGGGAGCATCGAGCAGCACCTCGAACACCTCGCCTTCGAGCAGGACATCGCGAGCAGCACGCGCATCGCCGAGATGGCGGCAGAGCGGCTCTACCCACAGGTCGTCCTAGCCGTGCCCATCAACGTGGGCATCGCCGAGCACCACATGCACTCCGTCGGCACCCTGACGGTGAAGCCGAGCACGTGGCTCGCCGTCGTGTTCGACACCGTGGAGACGCTGGTGCGACACGGCATCCGCAAGGTCCTCATCCTGAATGGACACGGGGGCAACCGCCGCCCCATCTACGGAATCATGAGCCAGTGGCAGATGTACTTCGACCGCGAGCACGGCGACGTCGACCTGCGCTTCCACAACTACTGGGACGTGCTGACTCACGAGATCGTCAACTCCATCCAGTCGAATCCCGGCTACCCGAGTCACGCCCGCGAGTTCGAGACCTCCATGGCCATGCACCTCTTCCCCGAGAACGTGCGCGTGGAGGACATCCCTCACTCCGAGGACGAAGGCGCATCCTCCGCCACCGCCGATAAGGGGCGTCAGCTTACGGAGAAGACCGTCGATGGGGTCGTCGAGCTTCTGGAGGGCATGATTGCCGGTGATGCTGATGCCAGTCCCACTCCTAGCCTCAACATCCCGAAGCGGTAGGTGAGTGGGGTTCCGTGTCCAACCAACCCGTAATCGCCATTACCGCCGGCTCCGAGGACGATGGCCGGTTCTACTCTGATCTCGTAAGCCGTTGTGGAGGCCTCCCGCTCCTCATTACGCCCGACTCGATTGAACGGCACGACCAGCTTGGGATTGTTGGAGGGCTTCTGCTGGGGAACGCCCCCGCCGACTTTGACAACGGCGCGTCTCTCGTCCTCAGCGACACGATGACCCGCCTCCTGCCGACGGTGCTCGAATTCGATCTGCCCGTCGTGGCCGTCGGAGACGGGATGCACTCGCTCAATTTGGCGATGGGAGGCGGAAGGCCCGTGCCAGTGTCGGGGCATGAGGGGAACGAGGGCGTATCGGCTCGCCACCACGTCTATATTGCGCCGGGAAGCAAGCTGGCGTCCATCGTCGGCGCGGGCGGCTTCGTGCGGGTGAACAGCCTGCACCGTATGGGTATGCGCGATGCCCAGCGGTCCCCCGAACTCATGACCGCCGCGTACGCGGTCGAGGACGGCGTCATAGAGGCGGTCGAAAGCCCCGACTACTCGCTCGTGATCGGCGTCCAGTTCCGGCCCGACCGTCCCCGCGAGGTCCCGCCCAACTTCGACAATCTGTTTCACCTGCTGGTCGAGCGCGCGGGGCGGTAGGATACCCACCGCTCGCCTTTCTCCCACCTTATAGCCCCTCTCTCAGGCCTGCAAACTCGCGCCGTTGCGTGTAGGATGTTGGCGCCATACACGCGGAGGGCGTCTAATGACTGACGACACTTGGGACATCGTAGTAACCACCCCGGAGGCCGTTGTACGCGACTACCCGAACATCCTCCGGCAGATGGCCGCTCTCGAATACTCGGCGGTGGTCATTCGAGGGTTCTATCAGCTTGATCACTGTGCCGAGATCGTTCGACGCATCGAGTCAGACACCACCGGGCTGGTCGACGTGAAGGAGTATTCCACAACCGACGGCGACAAGCTGGAGCTACGCTACATAGGTCCGGGACTTGGGCGATACGTCAACGACAGGGAAGGGTTCTTCCGCGAGTCGCGCCTCTCCGACGAGAAGTTCGAGCGTCTGTACGACGGGCTGCCCGACGCAAGGGTCATGGTGCGAGAGATGATCGGCAGGCTCCTGCCCGACCGCGAGGTTATCGTCCCGGAGGAGGACGGCGAGCGGTACTCCGACGCCGTGATACGCATAGCAGTCGAGGGAGACTCTGCCGCCCTGCACCGCGACAGCGCCATGGAGTACTTCAAGGGGTGGATGGTCTCGGAGTTCCCCACGCAGTTCTCGGCGCTCGTTTGCCTCCAAATGGCGGAGTCGGGCGGTGAGCTTCACGTGTTCAAACGTCGCTGGACGCCGGATGACGACGCTCGAAAGGTCGACGGAGCGACCGGATACCCACCCTCGCTGGTAGAGGACGCGCCGCTTTCCACAGTCGTCCCTCAGGATGGCGACCTCTACATTTTCCACCCGGAGATCTTCCACGACATCGCCCCCATGTTCGGCCCCCGCAACCGCATCACGCAGGGCATCTTCTTCGCGATGTCCGACACGGACAGGCGCGTGGTCACCTGGGGATGAAGTGCTCATCGTGGTGTGAGTAAGAACGCTAGGGGGTGTTTGCAAAGTCTGCAAAACCGTTCATGGTGAGCCTGTCGAACCATGAATTGCCCTTCGACAGGCTCAGGGCGAACGTATGACATTGCAGGATAGAACCTTCGCAAACACAATCTAAGGACTGAGATGAGTGATTGCTTCTCTAGGAGGCCGTTTTTATGAGATGGGACCTGCTGATCAGGCACGGCACGGTGGTTGATCCGAGCCAGGGTCTGCACGGCATTGCCGACGTTGCGATCTCCGGCGACAAGATCGCCGCGGTGGGCGTTGGGCTGGACGAGGGGAACGCCGACAAGGTGATCGACGCCTCGGGCAAGTACGTGACGGCGGGATTCATCGACCTGCACACCCACAATTTCGTGTCCAACCCCAAGTTGCCGAGCCTCGACGTCGACACGACGAGTCTCGCCAACGGATGCACGACCGTCCTCGACGCGGGGACGGCTACGCCGAGCGAGTTCCCTCACTACTGGGAGACGGACATAGCCGAGGCCAAGACGCGGATATACGCGCTGATCCGGATGCCCATGCCCTACGGACCCGACCCTGCGACCGTAGAGCAGGCGGCGTCCGTCATCAAGCAGTACGACGACGTGCTCATCGGCATGAAGTACCACCACTCGCAGCACTACGTCACGCTGCCACTGGCCCGCGAGGCGGCGGACTTCGCGGGCGGCATCCTGATGGCCGAGGCCTATGGAGCGCCCATCCCGCAGCTGCTCGACTACATGAACCCCGGCGATATCGTTACCCACACGTTCCACGCGCCGTTCCGGTATCCCCTGTGGGATCATCGGGGTGAGGTCTGGCCGGCAGTGTGGGACGCCGTCGAGCGGGGCGTTTATCTCGACATCGGACACGGCGCGCGCGGGTTCGCGTTCCGCACGATGGAGTACGCCCTGGAAAAGGGTCTCAAGCCCAGCACGATCAGCACCGACGTGCATAGGATGAACGTGGACGGCCCGACGTACGACATGCCGACGACGATGTCGAAGATGCTGGCGCTCGGCCTTTCGCTCGACGAGGTTATCGCTATGTCCACGACGGTTCCGGCGAAGGCCCTTCGCAAAGAGGGTACCATCGGCATGCTAAAACCGGGCGCGAGGGCCGACGTGACGATCAGTGAGCTTGCTGAAGGCCGGTTCGAGTACCTCGACGTGCTGCACGAGAAGCGCGTCGGAACTCAGCGCATCCTGCCCGAAACGGTCATTTACGGAGGCGTAATCTACGACGGCCCGCGCTACGAGCCCGGAGAGATGACCCACGCGACGGATGCCCCGCCCGGCTTCATCGAGGGTACCTAAAACGTAGACAGGCCCACCGGATATCGGTGGGCCTGTCGGCTTAGCTACCTTCTTATTCCGATTACGCTGCTACCAAACCCGCTTCGTGCACCTGTCGTAGGGACTGCCGCCCTGGACAAATGCCCAACTCTGGCAGTACTGCGAGCGGTTGTTCGGGTTGTGGTAGTTGTCTCTGCCGTCCTCGAAGAAGCGCGCCCATGCGCTGAAGCCGTTGTGGTCGCGCTCGTGGGTGATCGGCTTGTTGCGGAAGTTGTTCCGGTTGACGTAGACGCCGCGGAATACCCCTGAGTATGCACAGCAGTTCAGGGCCCAAAGCTGGTCGGCGTTGGTCGCGAACATCTCCTTGCCTGCATTGACTCTCCTCGGGTCGAGGTTGCTGTACCCTAGGCCATCGATCCACAATTCGGCCGACCGCTGAAGCAGGCCGCCTGCGTCAGCCGGGAACTCGCCGGGGCCCGCCAGCGGGAGCCAGGCGGGATCGCCACCTGTCGGTGACATTCCCTCTTGACCCTTCGTAGAGTACCACTGACCGATCTCGCCAGCCATCTCACCCCTACTCAGGGGCGCTAGGCTCGTCCACTGGACCATCCAGGGATTGTACTGGTAGGCGGAGTAGTCGCGAGCGATCGCTGAGTGCCCTTGGCTTCCACGTGTTACTTTGTACGCTTGCGCCCGAGCGTCGATGATGGTCTTGATGCCTACGCTCTCCCAAGCAGCCTTCAGAATCTCGGCGGCTTGTATGACTGCCGGGTTATCGCTGATGGTAAGGGTCATCTCGATCGTACCCGAGCCGTCCTTGTACATCCTGAAGCCGTCGGTGCCCTTCTGCAGGCCAAGGGCGTCAAGCATCTGGTTGGCTTTGGCCGTGTCCTGCTCCATGTGGAGCAATCGGTACTCGTCACCCGGGTAGTACGGGTTGTTCGGACGCGGCACACGGTTCTGCACCACACCGACACCGGAAAGCACCACATCGTTGAGGTCTTCCTTGTTAACGGTGTGCGAGAGCGCGATGCGGTAATCCCTCGTCCTGACAAGCTCTCCGAGGCGCGGATCAACGTTGTAGGTCTGTTGCATCGTAGTGCTCAGATCCGCGCCGCCGCTACTAGGCCAGTGGTAGACCGAGAAGTCGCCGCGCTCCATGTTCTGGATGTACAGCGGAATCTCACCAGGGAGGAAGTAAGACGTTCGTCCGTCTTCCTCACCGGCCATCGCCCGGAAGATCTGTACGTCGCGGCCACCTTCCGCCGTCCACATCACCGCTCCGTCCATGTACGGGATCTGGTTACCTTCGGGGTCGACGAACCAGTGGTACTGGTTCTTCTCCCACTCGGTGAGCGACGGGGTATAGCTGGTCGCGCAGAATGGCGATGCGCAGGGGATCTCATCAATGTTTGTGTAGACGTGCCAACGGTCGTTCAGCAGCGCGACGAGGTCGGCGTGGCCCTCATCCTTGATGAGCTTGTCGATGGCGGCCTGCCCCGCGTACTGCGGGTAGTACTTCTGCATCTTCGGGTGGCTGATGATGCACACGCGTCGCGGACCGCAAAGCGCGCTCGGCGTCGCGCGCGACTCCATGATCGTGAAGATCGGGTCGTCATAGGTCAGCGTCCACGTTACGTCATCCACCACATTGAACTTCGGCGGGTTCTGCGTAACAGGGGAACTGGCCCACAGGGGGAACGGCGCGTCGAAGGTGGGATCGAAGTTCAACTCCCACGCGAACTTGACCGACTCCATGTCCAACGGGTGGCCGTCCGACCACTTCAGACCGCGACGGTTCGTGAACGTCCACACGCGGCCGTCTTCACTGACTTCCCAGCCCTTGCCGACCCACGGGAACCACTTGAGGCCGCCAAGCGAGTCGCGTCGATTCCAACTGGCAGTGATCCACTCACCGATGTAGTTGCCACAACACTGTCGGTAGTAGCCGCCGTATTCGCCGATGCCGTCCGGCCCGGCGAGGACTTCCACGTCTTCAGGAACCGGCAGGCGCTCCTCCAGCGGGGGAATCAAACCCTGTTTGACCAACTGCGCCGAGTAAGGAGACTCGAAGAACTGGGTCGGCTTCGGGCCGTCGTAGTCCTGGAACACCCAGACCTCTCCCGGCACCTGCTGCCTGGGGGGCGTCCACTGGTGCGGGCTGCGCGGCGGGCAGTCGGTAATCTCGTAGCCCTTGCTCATACAGGTTGGAGGCCCCGCGAGCGTGGTGTCCACGATATTCTGCACGTCGGCGGCGGTCAACTGCTGCTTCTGCAACTCCTCAGTTGCCATAGCAGCTTCCTCGATGGCCGCATTCGTGGCCTCGAGCGACGCGGCAACAATGGCCTGCACCTGCTCCGCGGAGAGCTGGTCCGCAGCCGCTTCTTGGATGGACTTCGTCACGAGAGCCTCAAGGTCACCGCGAGTGACGGCGCCAGCTTGCGCGGCGGTCACTGCGGCCGAAACCATCCGGTTGATCTCCGCGGCGCTGATGCCCTCAGGAACCGACGCGGCAACGGACTGACTGACCAGAGCCTCCAGTTGGCCCACATCGAGCTGCTCAGGCACAGGGAGCTGGCTAATTGATCGGTCAACGATGGACTGGACCTCGGCGGCGCTCAACTGGCCCCTCGTCGCGTCTTCCAACGCGGCTTGGAGCTCGGCTGCGGTCACGCCCTGTCCGGCAGACGCGATGGCATCCTGTACCATCTTCTGAATGTCGGCGCCTGATGTCTGTCCCTCGGCGACGGCATCCCTCACCATAGCCGCGATGTCCGCAGCCGGGACAGGTGTCGGAGCTTCTGTATCGTCGCCGCCACAGGCAAACGCAAAAGCCAATGCGATGCTCGACGCAAACAGCGCCAGCACCTTGAACTTCAAAATCCTACTTCGCATACAACTCCTCCTCTCAATATTTGCCTAACTTCGGTACCTAACCCTTGATTCGCCTTCCACTGTGGGCCGAATCCGAATCGGCAACGAAACACATTGCCGAGACCACTCGCCCCGACTTAGATGAACCCCATGAACTAAAGCATATCTTCCCTTTCGCTGTCAAGTGCTACTAGAGGCGTCGATTCTCCAATGCGGATCAACCGAGGTTCGCAGAGAAAGAAAGTGGCCGGTCGCATTGCGACCGGCCACTCGTTCAGTTCAAGGCTTTATCGCCTAGGGCTGAGTGCCTACTAGTCCCAGTATGCGGGATCGAGGAAGTTGACCGTACCGAACTTCTTCGACCTGTTGCCGGGGTTGTTGAGGTTGTCGATTCCGTCCTCGAAGTAGAACCACTCGACCGGGTGACCGCCTGCGGGCGACCAGTTCTTGGGCACGTTGCGCATGTTGTTGCGCTTGACCTTGAGCGCCCGGAACAGGCCGGCGTACGCGACGCCGCCGATCTTGTACTTCTGCTCGGAGTTGATGCGGAAGAGTTCCTGCCCCGCCGCCACGCGCGCCGGCGACAGCAAGGAGACCGTCCATCCCTCGGTGATCAGCTCCTGAAGCCTGAGCATGTGGCCGCTGATGTCGGCAGGGTACGTGCCGTCGGGGGCCATCATGCCGTACACGTCGGTGTACTTGGCGTCGGGACCCGTCGGGGGCATTCCCTCTTCACCACGGGTGGCGTAGTACTGGCCGATGGCGGGACCCTGCGGGTCCTTCGTCGTCGGGGCCACACGGTTCCAAGCGTTGGACCACGGGTTCGTTCCGCCCTCGGTGGAGGAGAAGAACTCGAAGTACTCGGTCGGCGGAATGCTGGTGTTGCCGGCGCGCGACGACTGGTCGGCAATGCTCAGCTTGATCCCCAGTGCCTTGAAGTCACTCTGCAGCCACTCCACGAACGGGTAGTGGGAACTCGACTGGAAGAACATGGACAGAGGCCCGGAGCCGTCCTTCTTGTCGAGGTAACCGTCACCGTCGGCGTCCGTGTAACCCATCTTTGTCATGAGGGACTTGGCGCGGTTCAGATCGTAATCCGTGTCCAGGGTCCTCCAGTGCTCGCCCGGGAAGTACGGGGTCGAGGGGTGCGGCACCATGTTCTGAGGGATGCCGAGGCCGGAGGCCAGAGACTGGTTCGCGCCGTTCCTGTCCCATGCCACGGAGAGGGCGATGCGGAAGTCACGGGTTCGGAGCAGCATTCCGATCTCGGGGTCATCCACGTACTCCTGGTTGTTGATGAACGTGGAGTCCGCGCCATCGGGCGAGTCGTGCTTCAGCACGCTGTAGTCGCCCTGGACGGAATTCTGCAGGTACAGAGGCATTTCCTTGGTTTCGAGGTCCCGGCGCAGCCAGTCGCTCTCACCGTTCATCGTGCGGAAGATGCCAACCTCACGGCTTTCGGTCTGGACGCCGGTCCAGCCGTCCATGTACGGTAGCTGGTTGCCCTCCGGGTCGATTGACGGATGGTAGTGGTTGCGCACGAACTGGTTGCTCTCCGATCCAGGCTTCTGGCTGAGGGCCCAGTAGCCGCCGAAAATCGGGTTGTAGTGGTTATCGCCCCTGTAGATGTAGTTGATGTCGTACTCGGTCGGGATCGGCTCGGACGGAGGACCGTCGAACCCGCGAACGTTGCGGATGAACGAGAAGTTCTTCACCCAGTTAGGCTGATCGTTCGCCTCCAGAATCGCCGGGATCTCAGCGTTGTTGAACTTGATGTGGTAGCGCTTCTGGATGTGAGACGGGGAGATGAAGCACCTCGGGCATCCCTTGATGCCGGAGAAGATGTTCATCGCGGTCGACTCCATGAAGCTGAAGTTCGGGTCGTCGAAGAAGACCTTGAAGGTCGAATCGTCGATGAACTGCACCCTCATGTCGTTGCCGGTGATCGGAGACCTCAGCACGGCGGGAAGACCCGGCATCAACTCTTTGTTGAGCATCAGGTCTTCGAGGGCGAACCGTATGTCCTCCATCGTGTGAGGATGTCCGTCCGACCAGCGCGCGCCGTTACGCATCTTGAAGGTGAACTCGTCACCCGAGTCGTTCGACTCGAACACTCGGAACATGCTCGGAACGAGCAGGAGGCCGTCCGGGGACATCTCGAGGCCGTAGCCCATGCCAACGTCGGTCTGGGTGACGGGCCGGGACATGGTCGTCCTCATGATGCCACCATACGTGCCGATCTCGTCGCCGGGCGGCAGGATGAAGACGTTCTCCCAGTTGGGAAGTCGCTGATCAACCGGCAGGATCGTGCCGGCCGCCACTGCGGCAGCGGACGACGGCGATTCCTTGTACGGCACCTGCGGGAAGTTCTCGTTGGAGGTGCCGGAGATGATGTGGAAGGGCCTGCCGAATGACCCGGCATTTATCTTCTCGGCCATATAGCCGGTTTCCTCTTCCACCATCATGGCTTCCTGGGCCGCCTTGGTCTCTTTGGCGAGGTCGACCGCTTCCTGGGCCGCCATGCCGGCTTCCTGGGCCGCCTTACCGGCGTCCATGGCTGCCATAGCCGCTTGGTCAATCGCCTGGTTAGTAGCCTCGAGGGACGCTGAAACAATCGCCTGCACCTGCTCTGCGGAAAGCTGATCCGCAGCCGCGTCCTGGATGGACTTGGTGACAAGCGCTTCGAGGTCGCCGCGGGTGACTGCGCCGGCCTGGGCGGCGCTCACCGCAGCCTGGACCATTCGATTGATCTCGGAGACGTCAATGCCCTCAGGCGCCGACGCGGCAACAGCGGACTGAACCAGAGCGCTCAGTTGGCCGGTGTCGATCTCAGGGGCGGGGAGGTTTTGGATCGACTGATCGACAATCCGTTGCACGTCGGCGGCGGAGAGACCGCCGGCCGTGGCGTTGTTGACGATGGACTCTACGTCCGCACGAGTGAGGCCCTCCTGTCCGGCCAGCGCTGCGGAAACTGCTGCTTCGATGTCGCTTGATGCGCTAGCCCCTTGTGCATTCACGGCGTCCTGAATGATTTTGGCCACGTCCGGCGTTGGGGCTGCCGGTTCTGTGGTCTCACTACTCCCGCAGGCTATTGCAAGCGCCAGGACGAAAACGGACGCAAGCAACGCCATCAACCCTAACCTTACTGATCTAGTACCCATTGTGAATCCTCCTCTCGGTTCAGCTAGAATTCTCATACCTATCTAGTTTTCGTTCGAAAAATCGAACGGAACCGCACTCAAAGCCGTTAGAAACGCCTGAATTATCCTCCCCATCCAACGAGTCCCCCGAACTTAAGCATATCTTCCCGTTCGCTGTCAAGCGCGGTGAACGCAGTTAGCTACGAAACCATGGATGGCGGGTACAATGCGAAGGTTGCCTACCTCACTTGACCGCAACGACGCCCAAGTTGGCCTCGAGGCCGTTGATCCGGTGGGACTCGGCGTGGGCGTCCTCAGGGGGCGCGCTTCTGATGAGGTCGTCCGAGAGCGTCTCCTGGCGAATGTAGCCCCCGTGGACGGCGATCACGTCGTCGATAGCGGGGTCGCCGGTGTAGTAGGTGGTTATCCGGTCCGCTATGTCGAAACCAGCATCGCGGCGCATGTTCTGTACTTGGTGGACGAGCTCCCGCGCGCAGCCCTCCAGTTCGAGATCCGCCGTGATCTCTGTCGTGACGGCGGCGGAGTAGCCCTGCTCGGCGATGACCGAGTACCCCTCCTTGTCCGTGGCGCTCACGACGATCTCGTCCGGTTCCAGGGTGAAGTCGCCAAGGGTGACCTGCTGGTTTGCCGACACCTTACGAAATACCTCGGACGGCTCCGCCTTCGAGATTGCCCCGGCGACCCGACCAACGCCTCGTTCGTACTTCGGCCCCAATAGCTGGAAGTTCGGCTTGATCTCAAGGTTGGCGACGGTCGAGACGTCGTCGAGGACGCTGATATCCTTGGCGTTCAGCTCGTCCCTCACCTGCGGCGCGACCCGTTCTAGGAGATCTCTCTCCGCGTCCGTCCTCAGCTTGAAGGCGACGCCAGCGACCGGCTGCCGCACCTTTATCCCCGCCTTGCTGCGAGCCGCCCGCCCAAGGCTGGACAGCCGCATCGCTAGCCTCGTCGCGTCGTCGAGCCGCGTGTCGATTAGGGATTCGTCGGCGACCGGCCAGTCCTCCAGATGGACGCTCTCCCGCTCGCCGTTGCGCCCGATGTTCTGGTAGATCTCCTCCGTCACGAACGGAACGAACGGCGCCATGAGCTTGACGAGCGTCGTCAGGCACTCGTGGAGCGTGGCGAACGCGGCCACCTTGTCGGTGTCCACCTCCGACTTCCAGAAGCGTCGCCTGCTCCGCCGGACGTACCAGTTGGACAGCCGCTCGACGAACTCGTCCATCTCGCGGACAGCGGCCTGGGGATCGTACCTATCCAACGCGGCGGTCGCCGTCCTGATGAGCTCGTTCAACTCCGAGATAATCCACCGATCGAGCTCGGGGCGCTCCGCCACGGGAGGCGCTGGTGTTTCGGGCGTGTAGCCGTCGATGTTGGCGTAGGTCGTGAAGAACGAGTAGACGTTCCACAAGGGGATGAGCATCCTGCGGCGCGTCTCGTCCGCCCGCCCGAACCCGAACAGGAGATTGGAAGCCGGGTTGGTGCCGCTGTACATCCAGCGCATGGCGTCGACGCCCATTTGGTCGGCGCCCTCCTCGAACTCGATGGCGTTGCCCTTGCTCTTGTGCATCTCCTCGCCCTTCTCGTCCATGAGCGTGGCGTAGGTGAAGTTGGCAAGGAACGGCTCGGTGTTCTCAAGCGCGGTGCTCATGGTCAGGAGCGAGTAGAACCAGTTGCGGAACTGCCCGGGGAAGCTCTCCGATATGAGGTCGGCGGGGAACCACTTCCGCCAGTAGTCCTTGTCGTGTCGATAGCCAAGTGTGGAGAAGGTGACGATACCGGCGTCGAGCCAGGGATTGCCCACGTCCTTGATTCGCGAGACGGTCACACCGCATTCCTCACACGCTATCCTCACCTCGTCGATCCAGGGGCGATGCGGCGAGTGCCCCTCGAACCGCTCCCAGCCCTCGACGGCGCGCTCCTTCAGCTCGACCTCGCTGCCGATGACCTCGAAGTGTCCGCAGTCGTCGCACTTGTAGATGGGCAGGGCGAGGCCGTAGTAGCGCTTCTTGGATATCATCCAGTCGTCCATGTTCCTGAGCCAGTCGAGCTCGCGGCCCATCCCGAATTCGGGTATCCACGTGATCTTCTTCGTTACCTCGGCGATATCGTGGCGCAACTCGTTCATCGAGATGAACCACTCGTCCACGAGCCGGAACACCAACTCCGTGTCGCAGCGCCAGCAGACGGGGTACCGGTGAGTGATCTGATCGAGCCGATAGAGTGTTCCCTTATCCCGGAGGCTACGATAGATCGGTTTGGCCACATCGAACACGCTCAGTCCGGTCAACTCGCCAAATCCATCTACGAACTGGCCGAACTCGTCCAGCGGCGCGATGGCGGGAAGGTCGTATTCCTTGCTGAGGGCGTAGTCCTCCTCGCCCGCTCCGGGCGCGTTGTGAACGAGACCCGTGCCGTCGCTCTCGCTGACCTCGTCCCACAGGATTACCCGGTGCTCGACGCCGTCCTGGGCGGGAAGCTCGTCGAACGGCCCGTGATACCGGAGACCCTCCAATTCCCTGCCCTTGAACTCCTCGATGACCTCGCAGTCGGCCTTCAGCGCGTCCAGTCGGCTCTTGACCATGTAGAGCGTTTCGTCGGCGCCGTCAGGGCCCGTGCCTTTTGCCCTGACCTTGACGTACGTCAGGTCGGGATGAGCGGCCACGGCCACGTTCGAGGTGAGCGTCCACGGTGTCGTCGTCCAGATGAGGAGCGCCTCGCCGGGCCGGTCGATCAGCGGGAAGCGCACGTACAGGCTCGGATGCGTGATGTCCTTGTAGCCCTCCGTGACGATCTCGTGGTGAGAGATGCCGGTGCCGCAGCGCGGACACCAAGGCATGACATCGCGCCCTTCGTAGATGTACCCCTTCTCGTGACAGACCTTCAGGAAGTGCCAGATGGTGTAGTTGTTCTCGTCCGACATCGTGTGGTACGAGTTGTCCCAGTCCATCCAGTAGCCGAGCCGGATCGACTGCTGGGTCTGAACGTCCGCGAACCGTCGAACGCGCTCCTTGCACAGCTCGATGAACTTTTCGACGCCGAACGCCTCGATGTCGGTCTTGGACGTCATGCCGAGGTCTTTCTCGACGTTGACCTCGATCCACAGGCCCTGTCCGTCGAAGCCGTTCTGATAGCGCTGCTCGAAGCCCTGCATGGTCTTGTAGCGCTGGAACAGGTCCTTGTACGTCCGACCCCAGGCGTGATGAACGCCCATCGGGTTGTTTGCCGTGATCGGCCCGTCCACGAAGGAGAACCGCTTGTCGGAGCCGTCGTTGCGAATGAGGTATTTTCCCACGATGCCGCACTCGTCCCACCACGCGAGCAAGTTCTTTTCCATTTGGACGAAATCGACCTTCGACGGCACCGGCTTGAACACTTCAAGGTCCTCCTAGCATTTATTGTTTCGCTGCGCCAACGGGCATGACCGACCCGTATGGCTATTCATTCTCAGTCGGAGCAGGTACGGAAATCTACCTTTACGGGGGCTGTGATGTCCGTATTGAGCGCGGATTATGCCTTCAGACGGCGTTTTGCACGGCCCGCAGGTGAGCGGCGAAACCGCCCTCGGGCAGTTGCACGTCGGCGGAGCTAAGCATTTGGCCCCTTGCGACCGGTCGCACTACCTTGGCCCCGTGGCAAAGTCCAATTGGCGCCAGCCCCTCATCGTCGGCCTGTCCCGCCTCGACGATGGAGCCATGCACGGTATAGCCGCCCTCGCCGTCGAGGACTTCACCTGCGGCGAGGTCCTTCTTGGCCGTGGCCACTACCTCGCACACCCGTCCCTTGGGCGCTCCGGTGGCCTCCCCGTAGAGGACGGCCTTGGCGATCGAGACGGGCGTCTCCATGCCGATGAGGTGGTAGGGCCGGTACATGACGGCGTAGCGGCCGGTCGGGTCCATCGCCATGCCGTAGTCCTTCATGCAGCCGCGCAGGTACTCGCTCTGGCTGGTGATGACGACGAAGACGCCCCAACGCAGGTGACCCGGGATGTCGTTGCCCTCGCCGTCCAGACAACTGACGATCTCCACGACACCCTGCCGGTTGAGGATGCCGCCGTCTTCCGCGGGAATCAGCAGGCGGGGGATGTCGTCCACATTTGCCGAGGGGAAGTGCATCCCCGGCACGTCGGGCACGAGTCCGGTCATATTCGCCACGGCGCACATCTCGATGGAGGACTTCGTGGTATCGAGGAAGGAGTTGTACATGCGAGGGTTGAGGTTGCTGCGCTCGATCTGTTCAGGCGTCAGGCCGTATTCCAAGAGCGCCTCGTCGGGGGTGAGGTAGCGGAAGTCATCCCGGTGCTTGGTGCCCTTGCCCGCGGCAACCACGTCGAACCCCATGCTCACCGCCCAGTCAACCAACTCCTCGATGATGGCCGGCTGGTCACCGTAGGCCGCCGTATAGACGACTCCCGCTTGGTCGGCCAGTTCCTTGAGTATGGGGCCTACGAGCACGTCGGCCTCGACAGATACCATGACCACGTGCTTGCCCGCCATGATGGCGTCGTAGGCGTGCTTGGCGGCAATGTCGGGGTTGCCCGTCGCCTCGACGACCACGTCCACTTCCGCCTGAATTGCGACGCTCGAATCGTCGGTCGCGACGCGACGCCCCTTGTTCAGGGCGTCGTTGGCCTTGCCCAAGTCGTTCGTCCTGACCGGCCAGATGCGCGGCTTCCGCTCGCGGGAGATGGCGTCCGATGCTCGCCGGACGTTGAGGTCGCAGGCTATGGAGGCCTCCATGCCGGGCGCGTGGGCAAGCTGCGAGATGACCATCGAACCGAATCGCCCGCACCCGATCACCGAAACGCGAATCGACGTTTCCTCTTCCGCCAGGGTCATTAGCTGCTGTCGCATATTCTGACGAACCTCCCTAGGGGCGTGTCATTTCCAGCTACGCCACAACGTGGTATTTCAGCACGTTTGGCAGGTCTCCGCAAGAGCGCTTGAAGTGAGGAGGGCGGCGTTGGAGAAGCGCAATTGAGTATAATCTGAAGTGAGCCGAACGCATCAAGGATTACTCCACTCGGTCTTCAAGCTGTAAGTGCGGGAGGTGAGAAGTGAACTTCCCCGGTTTATCGTGGATTCGAAGGTTAAGGGATCGCTCAACCATGTCGGAAAGCAACGAAGGCATGACAAGCATGGCATGGCTGTCCCCGAATGGGGGCATCCCTATCCGGCAGGAAAAGCTCGCCCCCGACGGTCTGGAGTTTCTGGAGGACGTTTCGGAGGCTCGATGGGTGGAGGAAAGCCTGTCGGAATTCGGTAAGCTGCGTTCACTGTTGCCCGAGGGATTCTCAGCGTACGCCCGTGTGTTTCACCCCGCTTATCTCGATGAGAACGAAGAACAGCCGGTGCGGTGGTCAACGGTGGCGACATGGACGGGACGAACCGTTCATCCACTCATGCAGTTCGAACGTATTGCCAACCTGAGTGAGAGCCCTAACCACATGTACAAGAACCCGCCATGGGGGGCGGTTCCTGAGCATGGGTCCATACCGGAAAGAGAGTGTCGAACTCTAATTGACGTGCTCAGAGGCTTCACTACAACGCCCGACCAATGCTATTTCTGCCTTTGGGAAGGGTTTGGATACCTCGACAGGCGGCTTTACAAGGCCGGCTCCCGCGTGGAAGCTCCGGGACGAGGCTACCTGCTCTTTCGTGGGCCTCTTGACGGGGTCATGTCATTCCTAGTCAGAGAGTTCCCCTTTTGGGGTGACACGCCGAATATCTGGTGGCCTGCGGACAAGGCATGGTGTGTGGCGACGGATATCGACCTGTACGACACCTACGTTGGCGGGAGCGAGGAGTGCATCGAGGCGATCATGGGCCACCCGGAGCTGGAGGCTCTGCCTGCTGACCTTGATGCTCGGCTTGATATTGGCGCGGACGTCATAAATGCTCCTGGTTCCTAATCCTGGGTTTTGAACTGTGGACAAGACTACACTCTAGGTGGAAAGTCAAAAACAGATCCGGATTGAGGAACCGCTATGCTAATTGAGTTGCCGGTGAGAGACCCATGCCCGTTCTGCCGGAATCTCCGGGGCGAGATTCTTGCTGACGAAGAACGCACCATGCGCTTTGCCTATGTCGACCGAAATGCCGATGCAGCAGCCGTAGTGAACCCGTATCAGGAGAACTGCGGCGCCATCCTCGTGATGCCGGTGAGCCATGCTTCGACTGTCCTTGATCTAACAGAAGAGGATGCCGTCTCCCTTGCTCTACTAACGCGTCGAGTCGCCCACGCCGTCAACGCTTCCCTAGCGCCGGTCGGACTTAACATTTACCAGAACAACGGTGTTGCCAGTGGCCAAACCATTCCCCACTATCATGTTCACGTGGTGCCCCGCTACCCTGGAGATGGCCCCGAATTGCTTCTGGGTAAGAACGCAACTCTCATGCCCTTCGATCAGCGGGAAGAACTGGCTGACAGGATCAAGAGGCGCCTACCTCCCGTTTGATCTGTCTGGGGAGTGTACTACGAAGTCTGTGTAGCAGGCTGCTGATAAAAGGGTGGGGCAAGAGAGACGGTGAGACAGGCCAAACAGAATATGTCGATATTCGTCGTATTTCGATTGTTCTGCAGACATTCGGTCATAAGACACAATCATGCGACATTTATCGTCGATCCATTTTGAGTCCTAAATAGACCTCAGAGTTTTTCAGCAACCTGCTAGTGCTGCATACCCCCTCACCCACCACTCCCGTCCGCCGTAATGCTGGAATCGGATAGGTATAGGCGGTATTATTTCGGTGTTGCGTCGGACGGGGAGGAGCAATGGACGGCTGTCGAATCGCGGTGATCGGGGCGACCGGGGCGGTAGGCTCGGTCTTTCTCTCCATACTTGAAGAGCGGAGCTTCCCGGCGACGGAGGTGCGCCTGTGCGCGTCCGAACGGTCGTGGGGAAAGAAGCTGACGGCGCTGGGCGAGGAGCGGACTGTCGAGGAGGCCACGCCGGAGCTTCTCGGCGACGTGGATATTGTGTTCGTGTGCGCGGGAAGCGGCATAAGCCGGGAGATAGGCCCGCTCGCGGTCGAGAACGGCGCGGCGGTCGTGGACAAGAGCTCGGCGTTCCGGATGGACCCGAACGTTCCCCTCGTGATACCTGAGATTAACGGGGACGACCTGGAGACTCACAACGGTATCGTGTCGGTGCCGAACTGTTCTACCGCGCCGCTTGCCATGACTCTGAAGCCTCTCATGGAAGTGAACTCCGTCGAGCGGGTGGTCGTGAGCACATACCAGTCGGTATCGGGCACGGGCGCGGCCGCCGTCGAAGAGCTGCGCGACCAGTCCGCCTCCGCCTTGGAGAACGGCCCGATCGAGCCGAAGGAATATCCCCACCGGATCGCGTTCAACGTGCTCCCACACGTGGAAACGTTCGAGGACAACGGGTACACGACCGAAGAGATGAAGATGGTCAACGAGACCCGCAAGATACTGCACGACCCCGATCTTCGGATATCGGCCACGTGCGTGCGCGTGCCCGTGATGGTCGGCCACAGCGAGGCAGTGCATATCGACTTCGAGGAGCCGATAGGCCCCGGCGAGGTCCGAGAAGTGCTGTCGGACGTGCCCGGCCTGAAGGTGGTGGACGACCCCGCCATGAACCGTTACCCTATGCCCGTCGACGCGGAGGGAGAGGACGACGTATTCGTAGGAAGAATCCGGCAGGACGTGTCGAACCCTCGCGGCGTCGCCATGTGGCTCGTAACCGACAACCTTCGGAAGGGGGCCGCGCTGAACGGAATCCAGATTGCAGAGGAAATGCTGAGCCGGGGCCTGCTGAACACCCCGGCAAGGAGGGGCTAAAGATGCCGGCAGAAATCGGACGACTACTCACCGCCATGATTACGCCGATGACCGAGGACGGCGAGATCGCCTACGGCCAGGCGCGAAAGCTGGCTCAGGGCCTCATCGCGTCGGGCAACGACGGACTGGTTATCGGGGGCACGACGGGGGAGTCTCCCTCAATGTCCGACGAAGAGAAGCTGCGCCTGTTCGCCGAGGTCAAGGAGGCTGTCGGCCCCGACGTGGCGATCATCGCGGGGACGACGGACAACAACCACCGGAAGTCGGTCGAGCTGACGCAGGAGGCGGAGAAGCTGGGCGTCGACGGGTTCCTGCTGACGGTGCCCGCATACAACAAGCCCCAGCAGGAAGGGCTGTACCTGCACTTCAAGGCTATCGCAGAGGCCACCTCGCTGCCGTGCATGTTGTATAACGTCCCGTCGCGGACATCGCTGAACATGGACGATTCCACGACGCTGCGGCTGGCGGAGATCGACAACATCGTCGGCGTCAAGGAGGCTTCGAGCGACCCGGTGCAGATCGCCAAGATCGTAGACGGCGCGCCGGACGGGTTCTTGGTCTGGTCGGGCAACGACGACGAGACGTTCTCGGTGATGTGCGTTGGCGGCTATGGGATCGTCAGCGTGGCCGGGAACATCATGGGTGACCAGATCAAGACGATGATGGGGCTGATCCTCGAAGGGGAACTTGAAAGCGCCGCCAAGGAACACCTGCGAATGCTCCCGATCTTCAAGGCGCTCTTCTGGGTGACGAACCCGGTGCCGATCAAGTATGCCGTCAACCGCGCGGGCTTCGACGCGGGTCCGACTCGCCTTCCGATGGCTCCCCCGGACGAGGACTTCAAGGCCAAGTTCGACCCGGTGATGGACACGTACCGGGTGGACTTGCCGGTCGACTAGCACCGGGGCCGCCGACCTAACCACGAGTTTCATATGCCAATTGATCTATTACCTCAGTTCATAAGAACCAACTACGAAGTGCATGAATGGAGACATGCGACGGCCATACTGCGCAATGATCTTCCCAGAGAGTGGGACGACGTAGTAAGCGTCCTGATGGGATTTCGTCTACGAAAAAACGCGATCCTGACACCCGGAGGGCGTAAGTCTCCCATTGCGGAGGAACTCGATTCTGGATTCCTTTCTCGCGGCTGGATCGCCAAGACATTTCATACAGGCATCGTAGTGGACGGGAGTGAACGCGAAAATCCGACACACGAGATCGACTGCTATCGAAATCGGGTTGCCCTTGAAGTAGAGTGGAACAACAAAGACCCCTTCTATGACAGAGACTTGAATAACTTCCGAGTCTTATTCGATCTGGGGGCGATAAGCCTTGGCATCATCATCACGAGGGCCGACGATCTTCAGAAAGTCTTTGACGAATTGGGCAAAGGCAAGTCGTACGGTGCATCGACCACCCACATGAGCAGGCTTCTTCCGAGAATCCAAGGTGGTGGTGGAGGTGGATGCCCAATCTTGGTTTTCGGGATCAAGACGGATCTGTATCTGGAGGATGAGTGATTATGTTGGATCTGAATGGCCAGGCCGCCAACCCTTCAGTGACTGTCGATGAACTCCTTTCAAATGGGTCTGGACGCTACGGAACTATATTGGCAGATCCGCCCTGGAGATTTGCCAACAGGACAGGCAAAATGGCCCCTGAGCATAAGCGGCTGTCCCGCTACCAAACGATGACATTCGAAGAGATCATGGAACTGCCTGTAGCCGAACTCGCCAAACCACAGAGCCATTTGTACTTATGGGTGCCAAATGCCCTGATACGTCAGGGCCTAGAAGTTATGGATAGATGGGGCTTTGAGTATAAGACCAATGTTGTGTGGTACAAGATACGCAAAGATGGGGGACCTGACGGACGAGGGGTCGGCTTCTATTTCCGAAATGTAACGGAGCTCGTCTTGTTTGGCATCAAGGGTAGTCTTCGCACGCTCCCACCCGGCAGAACCCAGGTTAATATCATTCGTTCTCGTAAACGGGAGCATTCTCGAAAACCAGATGAGTTGTACGATGTTATAGAGAGTTGCAGCCCAGGCCCTTACCTTGAACTGTTTGCTCGCCACGCTAGGTTCGGCTGGTCTCAGTGGGGTGACGAAATGACATCAGGGACACACATGCAGCAGACATTTGTCAGGCATCAATACGGCAATGTTCTAGCTTCGGTCGCCATAGGACAGCACATACAAAGAGACGATTAGCTAGGTGTGCGTCTAACGTCGCAGCGCTCAACTCGGTCCGAGAGGCCCAACTACATGTGAACCAGTGTAGTTGGGCCTCTGACTAACGAAGCGCTACGAGGGGCAAATCACCCGTAGCAGAACAGCGCCGTTTGCTCCTCGTTCCAGAAGCAGTATGGATTGTACGGCCACTCTGGTCCGTCAACTTCGGGCACCGGGGTGGGCGTGGGTGTCGGTGTTGGTGTCGGCGTAGGCACGGGCGTCGGGGTTTCCCGAACGTATTCGGGACTCCAGATGCGCTTCTCCTCGTAGTCGGCGCGGGACGGGTATTGATCGCAGTCAGGTCCGGCGAGCATCGCCAGACCGAGACTCGGGCTGGCACCAATACTCGGACCGCTGCCAAATACGGCAGGGTGCGCGTAGCCGTCCCAGAACACCTCACCGTTATAGAGGAAGCATCCGTAAATCCCATCCCCGCCGTGGTTATCGGCTGACGCGGCTGACGCCGCGATAATCACTGCAGCCGCTGCAGAAAATACCAGTAAAGCAAGTGTTGCAACTCGCATCTCTCTCTCCCTTCCCATGATTTTCAGAGTGCTTCGCCTTCAGGAACCGTCCTCACCCCAATGGAGTACCAAATGGGTGAACCGGGCTACTTAGAGAATTTTACGTCCGTCGCCATGCCGAGCGCAACTCCGTGTCTCATTTTCTTCATAGAGCAGCTTATTGACTTCACCGAGCGCCTGACCGGGATCCACGGTGCCGATAGATAAGATACTGCGTATCACTCGAAGCCTCGAACCATCTGTGCATGGGACAAGAGTCAAGGTAAGTTTCATCGTTTCCGAATGACGTGTCAACCCTTCACGCCTCCGAAATTCGGCTGGCCCGAATCCGACCAACGGGTGGTCACGACTTCACCCTGTTGAATGGGATGACGTATGTCCTGCGGGATACCTCGGTGAAGCCCACCTTGGCGGCGACTCTCAGCGACTGAAGGTTGTCCTCTCCGCAGCTCCACACGGGGGTCATGCCTCTCCCCTGGATAGCCGCAGCAACGATCGAGGCGGAGGCGGTCGAGTATCCGCGGTTGCGGTAGTCCTGATGGGTGAAGACTCCGATGTCGGCGTATCGGTCAGTGATCGCGTTCGTATGGGCTACCGAAACGATCCGGTCGTCGACCACCGCTCCGGCGACAAATCCCTCACGGAGCACGATTTCGACATCGCCGCGCATTCCGGGCTTGAGGTCGTCTGGTACGCCGTCGAACAGCGCGCGGTCGTCCACAGTCAGGAGTCGGACATCCGGGTGGGAGTGCGTAACGGCGGGGCGCGTGAGTGTGTGGTAGACATCGCCATAGTAGGCGACCCTGCTGCCGGTTGAAGCGCGTATCAGCGCCCCAAGTTTCGGGGCGACGGACGGGGATACGTCGACGACCCGCCAGCCTTCCAAGGGTTCCAGGATCGACCACAACGCTTTTGGGTCCTCCCCGAAGCCGTCGGGCTCACCGGGATTGTCGCGTGAAACGATGACGGCTCCCTTGAATTGAGGAAGCTCGCCCACGACGTATGCGGTGCACACGCCACGCATCAAGCGATGTACGGGAATCGCCGTCTCGGGCGAGTCACCGAGCACGCAGGCGAGGGTAGGAAGCTCGGCAGGCGATAGTTGGACGGGTCCGATGCTCACGCGACTCCCTACTCCACTTTCTCCAGCGGGGCAAAGCTGAGGAGCAGGCGCTTGACTCCCTGGCCGTCCTTGAATGCGACAGTAACCTCGGTGTCGCCGCGAGCGGGCTTTGCCTCCGTGACGATGCCCTCTCCGAAGGTCTTGTGGCGGACGCGGTCGCCGGTGTTGAGGGCAAGGCGGGCGCTCTTCGGCGGGGAGCCGGCGGCGCTGCGGCGGCGTCGGATGACGGGAGTGTCGGGTTGCCGGACGACGCGCTCCGTGGGTCGGTCTACCTGCGTGGAGGGTTGTGCATTCATCCTGCGTGACTGTTGGCCGGACAGGCTTCCCTGGCGGAGGTAGAGGTCAGGTTTGGCCAGCAGCTCTTGCGGGATGTCGGCGAGGAACCGGGAGGGCATGGCGGGCACGGAGCCGGTGCGACCACGGAAGCCTCGCCGGAACGCGCGGACGAGATGGAGCTTCTCCTTGGCGCGGGTCACGCCGACGTAGCAGAGGCGGCGTTCCTCCTCGATCTCGGCGGGGTCGCCCGAGTCGATGGAGCGCATGTGGGGCATGACGCCCTCTTCCATGCCCACGATGAAGACGACGGGGAATTCGAGGCCCTTCGCCTGGTGGAGGGTTATGAGCGTTACGGCGTCGGGACTCTCGCCCACGTTGTCGGCGTCGCTAACGAGGCTGACCCGTTCGAGAAAGGCAGTAAGCGGGTTTTCCTCGCCGTAGTCTAGGAGGTCCTTCGCCACCGACTGGAGCTCGCGGATGTTTTCCATGCGCTCCTCGCCGCGCTCGGCGTCGTTCTCGATGTAGTCGCCGTACCCGGTGCGTTTCAGCACGGCGTCGATGAGCGCGGCAGGTTCATACTCGGCGCTCTTTTCGGTGAGGTCGTCGATCATGGCCTTGAAGTCCTGCAGGGCGTTGATCGATCGCACGGGGAGGGGGGCGACGTAGTTGCCGGGTCTTTCGAGCATCTGGGCGGTCTCGTCGATTGCCGCGTACAGGGACGTTCCGTGGTCCCATGCGAGGCGGTCGAGTTCGCTCATGGTGCGCTGCCCGATGCCGCGCGTCGGCATGTTCACGATGCGCCTGAAGCTCACGTCGTCGTTGTGATTGGCTGTCAGGCGGAGGTAGGAGATGAGATCCTTAATCTCCTGGCGCTGGTAGAACTTGATGCTGCCGACGAGGTGGTAGGGCACGTCGTATCTCAGGCACATCTCCTCGAGCGCGCGGGACTGGGCGTTGACGCGGTACATGACGGCGATGTCGGATAGCTTGTAGCGGCTAGGCACGAGGCTCTCGATCTCGCTGACGACGAACTGGGCCTCGTCGTTCTCGTCGTAGCTCTCGTGGATGACGATGGGGACGCCCTTGCCCAACTTGGTGAAGAGGTTCTGCTCCAGCCGCTGGCGGTTGGGAGCGATGACTTTCTGCGCGGCCTCAAGAATCGTCTCGGTGGAGCGATAGTTCTCTTGGAGGGCGATGAGCTTGGCGTCGTCGAAGTCCTTCTTGAAGCTGAGGATGTTGCGGATGTCGGCGTTGCGCCACGAGTAGATCGACTGGTCGGGGTCGCCGACGACGCAGAGGTTGCGGTATTCACCCGTCAGCTGCTTGGCGATCTCGTACTGGGCGACGTTGGTGTCCTGGAACTCGTCGACCATGACGTGGACGTAGCGGTCGCGGTAGCTCTCGGCAACGTCGGAGTGCTGGCGCAGGAGCGTGTGGGTCTTGAGGATGAGGTCGTCGAAGTCGAGGGCCGAGGACTGGGCGAGGAGGTCCTCGTACCTTTCGTAGACGCGGTGGACGATCTCCTCGTAGTAGTCGGCCTTCTTCAGGCCGTAGCCCTCCACGCCGAGGAGCTTGCTCTTGGCGCCGGAGATCGCGGAGAGGATATTGCCGGGCGAGAACTGCTTGGCGTCGATGTTGCTCTCTTCCATCGCGCGCTTGACGAGCGACGTCTGGTCGGACTGGTCGTAGATGGTGTAGTCCTTGTCGAGTCCGAGGAGCTCGCCGTGGCGGCGAAGAACCCTGGCGCAGAAGGAGTGAAAGGTGCTGATGGTGACTTGGTCTCCGCTTGTCCGCATGAGGGTCGCTGCACGCTCCCGCATCTCACGGGCGGCCTTGTTGGTGAAGGTGAGCGCGGCGATGCGGTAGGGCTGAACGCCGCACTTATCGACGAGGTAGGCGATGCGGTGCGTGATGACGCGGGTCTTGCCGCTGCCGGGGCCTGCGACGATGAGTACGGGGCCGCCGATGGTTTCGACGGCCTCGCGCTGCCTGGGGTTGAGGGCTGAGAGGATGTTGTCCGGCACGGGGGTATTATAACGTCGTTCGGCGGGGGATTCACCGCAGAGGGCGCGGAGATCGCGGAGTAAAGAAGTTGCAACCGTTCGGGTGGTGTGTCGTTGTATTGGGTATGATGGAGCGGCAGGAGTCGGGCCGGTATGGGGTTTATGAGGGTATGACGGCGAGACCGGCATCGTACGGGCGGTTTGCGCTTGCGGCTATGGCGGCGGCGGTTGTGTTTGCGTTTGGCGTCGGCGGGGTTGCGGGGGCGGACGCGAGCGGCGGGGTGACGGTGCGCTCGTGGAGTCTGGCTAGCGAGTTCCCGGAGGGGTTTCGGGTGCGCCTCACGGCTTCGAGCGACCAGGACATCGAGTCGGTGGCGATCCGGGTCCGAATCGGGCGTCAGACGCGGACGGGGTACGACTACCTCGACACGACGAGGCGTGGCGGTTCGCTGGAAGGCGAACTCCTTTGGCGGACGAATACGGCGGCCTCGTACATTCCGCCGGGGACGGTGATTACGTACAGCTTCGAGTTCGTGGACAAGGACGGGCGACGCTACGAAACGGAGAAGGCGGAGTTCGTCTACCACGACCCGCGTTTCGTATGGAAGGAGATATCGAGCGGGCCGATCACGGTGGCGTACCACGGCGGTTCGGAGCCGAGGGCGCGGGAGATCCTCGACACGATGCTGCTGACGCTGGATCGGATGGCCCCGCTGCTGGGGGCGGACCGCGAGGAGCCGATCCGCGTGACGGTGTACGACTCGTGGAATGAGATGCGGAGGGCGATACCGCCTTCGAGCGCGGTTTTCGACCGGCACCTTATAACGGAGGGGCAGGCGTTCACGCAGGTGGGGACGCTGCTCGTGTTGGGCAGCCGGAGCGCGTCGGGGACAGCGTCTCACGAGATGACGCACATCATCGTGCACCGGGCGGGCGAGGGAGTCTCGCGGAAGGTGCCGTCGTGGCTGCACGAGGGGCTGGCCGAGTACGGGAACGTCGACCCCGGCCGGTCGTACGATAACGCGCTCCGCCGGGGGATACGGCAGGACCGCCTGCTTCCGATCACGCACATGGGCAGTCTTCCCGGCCGCGCTAACGACATCCTGCTGTTCTACGGGCAGTCGAAGGAGTTGGTGCGGATGATGATCGAGGACTTCGGTACGGAGAAGATGCGCGAGTTCATGGCGCTGTACAAGGGCGGCGAGTCGATGGATGACGCGCTGATGGGGACGTACGGCATGGACAGGGTCGCCTTGGAGAACCGATGGCGGGCATCGGTCGGCGCGTCGCCGCTCAGCGCGGCGTACTCGAATGACGAGCGTCCGACGCCTGTTCCGGCTCCGACGATTTTGCCCTATACACTGAATCCGAACTCGGAGGGGCAGTACGTGGGTGACACACGCGCCGTGCAGGCCGTTCCACCGAGGACGGAGTCGAGGGCAGCGACAGGAGAGCGAGTGTCGGGCACGCCGGTGCCGCTGGTCTTCGGGGCGGCTTCACCAGGCGGAGATGCGGGAGACGGGGACGGTGAGGGTGTCAGGGACACGCCGGTGCCGTTGGTGTATGGCGCTCCGGCGTCGAGAGGGGACGAGCCGGCGTCGCAAGAGGTGGAAGGGAACGGGTGCGGCGCTTCGGCCGGCGGGGCGCTCGACCTGACGGCGGGCGTGGCGCTCTTGGGGCTGGCGGCGTTGGGTATTGGGACTCACCGCAGAGGTCGCGGGGTTTTGTGGTAGCCTGATGCCGCCTGCGGCGCGAGTGTGGAGACGGAGGGAGCGCGTCTCGTCCGGCTCCCTCCACCTTACAGTTCCGTTATCCGGTCGGCTAGGCCCAATTGGGCCGGAGCTTAGCCAGAGGAATCCTCCTCGGCGAGCTCGTTCCGTCCTCGGTACATGCCGTACCCGACGATGATAAAGCAAACTCCCCCAATGTAGAGGGCAAGGTTGTTTATCAGGAGCAGGGTCTCGAAGCCCATGTCGGGAGCGCTCATTGCAAAGAGGAAGTTGACCAGCCCCAGGAGTCCGGCTGCCGCCATAACGTAGGCTGTGACTTTGTAGAGGTCCATTGAGGCGAACCGGTTGGCCAGCCCAAGGCCGACCGCGATGGAGGCCAGCGGATAGAGCGCCACAAATGCTATTGTGACTGCTGCCATGTCGGTGTGCACGGCGAGAGCCGCGGCCTGGAACTCCTCCGGTGACGGAGTCCCCTCGGTCAGTTCGCTGCGCTGCATAAGGTGGATTACGAAGTGCCGCATCCCCGTGGCGACGATGAGGATGCCCCATTCGATGATGGAGGCGACAATGCCGAATTGCAGGATTTTACCTGCCAAACCTCCTTGCCGGCTCGCCAGAGGGTAGAGAACCAGGAAGGCGAAGATCATCAGCGACAGCGAAATGAGCGAGATGAAATT
This sequence comes from Dehalococcoidia bacterium, assembly GCA_963665745.1. Classification (GTDB taxonomy): domain Bacteria; phylum Chloroflexota; class Dehalococcoidia; order Lucifugimonadales; family VXLM01; genus VXLM01. Next base: position 1,138,892 of record OY762443.1, read on the forward strand.
CACCCAGTGAGCCAAGACCGGCGAATCGCCCAAGGCGTCCCGCGCGGCGGCGAAGTCGGTCTGATCCACCGGGTATATGAGAGCGTACCCCGGCATGAATATCGGAGCCACGAACGCCAGAACCACGCCGGCTATCAATGCAAGACCCGCGTATTTGATTGCCATAAATGCCCCCTTTGGCCAAGTGTTTTGGCGCCGCCATCAGGAAACCCTGAGACGACGTGCCAACTTGCGTGTGGAAGCATAGCACCTAAGCGCTACATTAAACAAGTCCAAGACTTTGCATGAATCCGGTAGAACTTCCCAGGGTTTGTCGGGGATCGTCGAGCGCCGCCGTCAGGGCGATTTGTTGACAGGTGGTGAGGGCTATTCTAGGATTTACGTTAGCAGTCGCTGATGGCGGCTGCTAATCACGTTACGCGTAGTACGCTCGGAGGAGATCGAGGATGTCAGAGATCACGTATGCGCCCCTGGGGAACCGGGTCGTTGTGAAGCCGTCGGAGGAGGCGGCAGAGATGAGCGCGGGCGGGATATTCATCCCGGATACGGCGAAGGAGAAGCCGCAGGAGGGCGAGGTGATAGCGGTCGGACCGGGACGGCTGACGGACGCCGGGGAGCGGATTCCGGTGGACCTGGCTGTCGGGGACACGGTGGTGTACCCGCAGTACGTCGGGACGGAGTTCAAGCAGGGCGGCGAGGAGTATCTGATCATCGGCGAGGACGACATTCTGGTCGTCAAGTAGGCGGCGGGGCCACATAGCCACAGAATCACACGGAGGACGGGACATTGCCAAAGCAGATGGAGCATAGCGACGACGCGCGGGCGGCGATCAAGCGGGGAATCGACCTGATGGCCGAGACGGTCGGGGTGACCCTTGGGCCACGCGGCAGGAACGTCGTCATCGACGACGACTTCGCGGGGCCGAAGGTATCGAGCGACGGCGTGACGATTGCCAAGGAGATCGTGCTCGAAGACCCGTACGAGAACATGGGCGCGCAGCTTCTGAAGGAGGCGGCGAGCAAGACGAATGACAACGCGGGCGATGGCACGACGACGGCGACGGTGCTGGCGCAGGCGATCATTCACGAGGGGTTCAGGAACATCGCGGCGGGGGCGAACCCGATGCTGTTGAAGAAGGGCATCGACCGGGGAGTCGGCGTGATGCGCGACTCGATCCGGGGGATGTCGCAGCCCGTGTCGGGGCACGAGCAGATCGGCCAGGTGGCCGCGCTGGCGGCTCACGACGATGAGATGGGCGAGATCATAGCCGACGTGATCGAGAAGGTCGGCAAGGACGGCGTCATCACGGTCGAGGAGTCGAAGGGCCTCGAGTACGAGCAAGAGTACGTGGAGGGCATGGAGTTCGACAAGGGCTACATGTCGCCGTACTTCGCGACGAACCAGGAGCGAATGATCGCGGAGATCGAGGACCCGTTCATCCTGATCACGGACAAGAAGATCTCTGCCGTGTCGGAGCTTGTTCCGGCCCTGGAGAAGATCGTTCAGATCAGCAAGAACGTAGTCATCATCGCGGAGGATATCGAGGGCGAGGCGCTGGCGACGCTCGTGGTCAACAGGCTGCGAGGGGCGTTCACGGTACTGGCCATCAAGGCGCCGGCGTTCGGCGACCGGCGGACGGCGATGCTTGAAGACATGGCGATACTGACGGGGGCGACGGTCATCAGCGAGAACGTAGGCCGGAACCTCGACTCGATCACCATTGACGACTTGGGCCGCGCTCGGCGGGTGGTCTCAACGAAGGACGAGACGACGATAGTGGACGGCGGCGGATCGCCGGAGGCGGTCGCGGGCCGCATGAGCCAGCTCCGGTCGCAGATTGGGGACACGACGTCCGACTACGACCGCGAGAAGCTGGAGGAGCGCCTGGCGAAGCTGTCGGGCGGGGTCGCTATCCTCAAGGTCGGGGCGGCGACCGAGGTAGAACTCAAGGAGAAGAAGCAGCGCATCGAGGACGCGCTGGGCGCGACGAGGGCGGCTGTCGAGGAAGGGATCGTGCCCGGAGGCGGCGTTACGCTCGTGCGGGCCGCAGAAGCGCTTGACTCGCTCGATCTGCCGACGACCGACGAGCAGACGGGGATACGCATCCTCAAGACGGCATTGCAGGCGCCACTGAAGCTCATATCCGAGAATACGGGAGTGTCGGGCGAGGTCGTTCTCTGGGAGACGCTGCGGCACGAGGGATCGTGGGGCTATAACGCGGAGACGGGCGAGTACGGCGATTTGCTGGAACTCGGCATTGCCGATCCGGCGAAGGTGACTCGGTCGGCGGTGGAGAACGCGGCGAGCCTGGCTGCGATGGTGCTGACTACGGAGTCGCTGATCACGGACATCATTGAGAAGCCGAAGCCCGGCCAGCCACCAATGCCGGACTATTACGACTAGGGACGATATTCGTCCGAATTTACGGCGGGGCGGTCGAATCGACCGCCCCGTCTTTTTGTCACGTTTTTGGTGCGGCGCAACCTACGTTTCGGCTCTTGACGCGGCAAGGGGCGCGTGTTGCTATAATGCGCTCACCACAGGGCCTTGTCCGCGCTCCATCGAACGATTTGAGGGCTTGCATCGAACGTGTTCACACACCTGCACACGCATACCGAATACAGCATGTTGGACGGCCTGAGCCGGATCGGACCGCTGGTTGACCGGTGCGTGGAGCTTGGGATGGACAGCCTGGCGATCACGGACCACGGCGGGCTGTACGGGGCGATCGACTTCTACCAGACCGCGACGGCGGCGGGCATCAAGCCGATCATCGGGTGCGAGCTGTACGTGGCGCTGCAAAGCAGGTTCGACCGCACGCCGGACGACAAGGAGCGGTATCACCTGACCGCGTTGGCGAAGAACGAGGCGGGATACCGGAACCTCATCAAGCTCGTCACCAAGGCGAACCTGGAGGGGTACTACTACAAGCCCCGCGTCGACCGGGACATCCTGGAGCAGCACAGCGAGGGCCTCATCCTCCTGACGGGGTGTCCGAGCGGCGAGGTGCCCGGACTCGTCGCACAGGGGAGGATGGACGAAGCGAAGCGGGCCATCGCGTGGTACAGGGAACGTTTCCCCGACTACTACCTCGAGGTGATGGAGCACGACGGGGTGCCGGAACTGCCGGCGATCAACGCGGGGCTGTTGAACCTGCACCGCGAGACGGGCACGCCCCTGGTGGCCACGAACGACTCGCACTACACGATGCCGGGAGAGCACGATCTGCACGAGATCCTCCTGTGCATCCAGACGAATACGAACATCGAAGACGAGCGTCGGATGCGCTTCGATGACACGACGTACTACCTGCGCAGTCCGCAGGAGATGGCGCAGTTGTTCGCCGACGTGCCGGACGCCGTGGCGAACACCCAGAAGATCGCGGACATTTGCGACCTGAAGATCGACTTCTCGCAGCTTCACCTGCCGCACTTCGAGATCGAGTCGGGGATGACGGCGGACGAGTACCTGCGGAAGATCTGCGAGGACAGCCTACGCGAGAAGATTCCCGATGCGGGTGAGCGGGAATATCAGCGGCTGAACTATGAGCTTGACGTGATACGGCAGACGAAGTACGCGACGTACTTCCTGGTGGTCTGGGACATCGCGCAGTTCGTGAGGCGGAACAACATCGAGTTGGCGGTGCGCGGGAGCGCGGCGGCGAGTCTCGTGCTGTACCTCGTCGGGGTCACGGACGTGAACCCGCTGACCTACTCCCTGGTGTTCGAGCGGTTCCTGAACGTCGAGCGCAAGCAGATGCCGGACGTCGACATGGACTTCCAGGACGACCGGCGCGAGGAAGTGCTGAGGTACGTAGTCGAAAAGTACGGATCGGAGCACGTGGCGCAGATCATCACGTTCGGGACGATGGGGGCGAAGGCGTCGGTGCGGGACGTTGGCAGGGCACTCAACATGCCGTACGTCGAGGTCGACAGGGTGGCGCGGCTGATCCCGAACCGGCTGAAGATCACGCTCAATGAGGCCCTGGGGACGAGCGAAGAGCTCAAGGAGATCTACGACGCCGACCCGTCGATAAAGGAACTGGTCGACAAGGCGCAGGGCCTTGAGGGCATCGTGCGGCATTCGAGCACGCATGCGGCGGGTGTGGTCATGTCGGGGGAGCGGCTGGACGAGATCGTGCCGATGCAGGCGTCGGGACGGGGCGGCGAGGACGATGGAAGCTCGCTTCCGACGACGCAGTACGCGATGGACCCGGTGGAAGAGCTTGGGCTGCTCAAGATCGACTTCCTGGGGCTCATCAACCTCACGATACTCGCGAAGGCGCGCGAACTGATCCGGGAGACGCGAGGGGCAGACGTCGACCATCGCGCCCTCCCGTTGGACGACCTGAAGACGTATGAGCTGCTTTCGCGCGGCGAGACGGGGGGCGTGTTCCAGCTTGAAAGCGCGGGGATGACGCGGTACATCAAGGAGCTTAAGCCGGCGAACTTTGGGGAGATCGCGTCGATGATCGCGCTGTACCGTCCGGGGCCGATGGACCACATCGGCTCGTACATCGACGCCAAGCACGGACGGGCGCCGGTGCAGTTCCTGCACGAGGACTTGCGGGAGATACTAGAGGAGAGCTACGGCATCATCGTCTTCCAGGAGCAAGTCCTGCTGATAACGCAGAAGATCGCAGGGTACTCTCTCGGGGAGGCAGACAGCGTTCGGCGGGCGATGGGGAAGAAGATTCCGGCGGTGATGGCCCAGGAGCGGGAGAAGTTCATCGCCGGGGCGGTGGCGCAGGGGTACGAGCAGGAGCTTGCGGAACGCGTTTTCTCCCTCATCGAGCCGTTCGCCGGATACGCATTCAACAAGGCGCACGCGGTCTGCTACGCGCTGATCTCGTACTGGACGGCATATTTCAAGGCCAACTATCCCTCGGAGTACATGGCGTGTCTGCTGAACGCCTTCTCGGAGAACTTCGACAAGGTGGCGTCGATCATCAGCGAGTGCAAGCGGCTGAAGATTCCGGTACTGCCGCCGGACATTCTGAGGAGCGGGCCGTTCTACTCCATCGAGGTGGCTGAGGACGGCGAGTTCTGCGTTCGGGCGGGACTGGCATCCATCAAGAACGTCGGCACGGGGGCCATCGAGGAGTTCGTGGAGTCGAGAGCGTCCCTCGATGAGCCGGTGGAGAGCATTGAGCAGTTCTGCCGGGAGGTGGACGCAAGCGGCCTGAACAGGAAGAACCTCGAAAGCCTGATCAAGGCAGGGGCATTCGACAGGTTCGGCGACCGTGGGGCTATTCTCGACTCGATAGACCGCATCCTGGCGGTGGCGGAGAGTGAGGCGCGGCTGAGGAGCTCGGACCAGACGTCGATGTTCGATATGTTCGGCGAGACGGTGCCGACGCCGCTGACGAGCATCGAGCTTCCGAACGTGGAGACGCCCACCACGGAGAAGAGCCAGTGGGAGGAAGAGCTGCTGGGGTTCGCCGTTTCCGGGAACGAAGAGTTCGACGCGATGGTGGCGGCGAACGACGGCAAGGCGATCATATCCGTGAGCGACGTGACGGCGGAGCTTGCGGGCCGCCGAGGGGTGGTCATAAACGGGCAGGTGTCGTCGTCCGAGGAGCGGTTCACGAGGGCCGGGAAGCGGTTCCTGATCGTCAAGGTCGCATTGCTGGGCGGGAACGCGGACGTGTTCGTGTGGGAGGACGTGCTGGCGGTGTCGGGGGAGCTTTGGGAGCCGGGCACGCTGGTGACGCTGTCGGTGTCGGTGCGTGTACGGGACGACGATAGAATCAGTCTTTCATGTCAGAGAGCGGAGGCGTACGTGCGACCGGACGAACAAGAACCCGAGGACGAAGAAATGACGCCGACGGAGCCCATAGCCAAAGTGCCCGCTCCCCTACCCGCTCCGGACCTGCCGCTCCGGTCGCCATCGCCGAACGGCGGGGGAAGCGCTACACCTGTCGGCGCGGTACGCGAGGGGACGCCCGGTTATGACGCGCCCAAGACCGCGTCGTCGAACGGCGCCGCGATGGAAAAGGCCGTTCCGACTGACCCGTCAGTGGGCAAGCAGCTCGTCATCCGTCTCCGAGAGGGAGCCGACGCCGACAAAGACCGGGAGATCCTCGACGACATCAAAACGGCCCTCGTCGAGCATCAGGGCGAAGAGGACGTAACGCTGGAGATAGCGGTGGACGGACGGCTGATTACGATGGGCTGGCCGATGCTCAAGGTGACGATCAGCGACGACCTCCAGCGCGCCCTGAGTGACCACGTCGGCGAGTCCGGCGAGGTGAGCGTCCGAGAGAAGACGGGGACACCTGCGTAGCGGCCTGCCAGGGCCTTTAATCAGGTCGTCTCCCCCGTTCGGCCTGAGCTTGTCGAAGGCCCTAGCGCCCTACCAACCGGGCCTCCATGTCGAGGAGGCGTTTCTTGAGTTCAAGGCGCGTCCTGCCGCTTCCGTAGCCGCCGAGGGAGCCGTCGCTCGCGATCACGCGGTGGCAGGGAATGAGGAAGGGAAGACGGTTTCTGGCCATGGCCTGTCCCGCGGCGCGCGGCGCGTCCGGGCTTCCGGCGGCGGATGCAAGCCAACGGTAGGGCCTTGTCTCCCCGGAAGGAATCGTCCGGCAGGCCTGCCATGCGGCTCGTAGGAACGGCGAGGCGTCCTCCACATCGATCGGCACGTCATTGAAGTCCACGTCTTCGCCCTCTAAGAACCGCTCGATCTTCCTGCGGAGTTCGACGAACATTTCCGGTGTGCGCTCGGCGTCGTCCACTGTCTCACCCAGCTTGTCTAGGCACGCCTCGATGGTCTGTTCGGGGAGGGTGGTTCGACGGATTCCGCGTTCGGAGGCGAGGACGCCGACCCAGCCGTGGGGAGTCTCGAAGATGTCGTAGGTCAACGCCGTCATACGCGGAACCGGCCGACGGGGAGTATTCGCTTGAGGGTCCTCGAAAGGAGGCCGCCGCGAATCTTCTTCCAGTGGTCGCGGAGGCTTGCGATATCGTCTTCGGACTCCTCTATGTGCGCGTAGCGTCCTATCGCGAATGTCCAGGCGACGGCCTGCGCGCCGGAGGAGGCGGACGGGACGGCGTCGCCGATGGCGTAAGCGTAGTCCATGGGCGTGTGATAGGGCTGCCGGCGGACGCCGGCGAGCGTGCCGAGCCGGGCCATCTTGATGTAGTAGCGCTCGGCGACGCCTGCCCTGCCAAGGCCGAGGTTCCATATCAGCCAGACGAGTAGCCAGATAGATGCCAATGCTATGAGGGCAATCCCGGCGGGGACGGCGAGAGCGTTGGGCTGCCAACCGGCCTGGACGGCCCCTGGGCCGGAGGGTAGAGGCTCCAGCAAGTCGTCGCATCCGAGGGCTTCGGCCTCTTCGGGGTCGGCCTGTTCGAGCAACTCGCATTCTTCTTCGAGCGACATGGAACCTTGGTCCGTGATGCCATCCAACAGATCTGCCAGGGGATCTTCGGCGTTTTCCTCTTCCAAGTCAGTGACATCGACGGTGAGTTCCCCACGGTCGATTGGGTCCCAGGCCGTGGTGGGCTCGAAGTCGATCCATCCGTGTCCGGGGAAGTACACCTGGGTCCACCCGTGGCTGTCCCTGTCACGGACGGCCCAGCGTCCGGTGATGTCGAGTTCGCCGGGGGCATAGCCCGCGGCCATTCTAGCGGGCACTCCGACGGCGCGGAGCATGACGGTCATGGAGGAACCGAAGTAGTCGCTGTATCCCGTCTTCTCCTCAAACAGGAACCAGTCGACGCCGTCCGCGTTCGGCGGCGGCGCCTCGATGTCCTGCGAGTACTCGAACCCGCCCTCGTTTCGCAGGTAGTTTTGGACTGCCAGGGCCTTGTCGAGGGGTGTTTCGGCGTCCTGTGTTATCCGTTCCGCCAGATCGCGGACCCGGTCGGGCAGAGTATACGGCAGTTGGAGATAGTGGTCGGTTATGAAGGTGGGATACTCGTCACCGGCCTCCTGCAACTCGTTGTTCGAGGCCTGAGATACGAAGGAATAGAGAGTATAGGGCTCATCCTGCGGCAGCGTCTGCTTGAATTCCCAGTTGACCACCTCGGGGATCTCGGGATCCTTCCGGCGGAGGGTCACGGCCTTCTGGTCGCGCCACTGGTCGGACTCGCTGCCCGGGATGACGTCCAGAACGATGAGGTCGTCCGGCATGACTTCGGCTATGAGAGACTCGATGAACCGGTTCGGGGGAGGATTCAGCAGATTGCGCAACTCGGCAGCGAGTTCCTGAATATCGGCCGGAAGCTCGGTGTCGAACGTCGAGTTCTTCAGGTCGATGTGGAAGACCCTCGGTTCGAGGGTTTCGACAACGGCGGCGTGACTGATCCAGTCGACGTTGCCGCCGACGAACAGTTCATCGCTCTCGAAGGTGAGCTGCACGCGCTGGAAGGCCAACTCCCGGTTGTCGGACTCGTGGGGCGGCGGGGGCAAGCCTTCGGGGCCGACGTTGAACTTGATGGTCCTGCCGGCAATCCAGCCCTTGGAAGTGTAGTGGCTGTAGCTGCGTGAGAGCCAATACGTCGGCGATTGGGAATTGGCGACCATCACCACGTCGCCGCCGAAGGAAATCTTGCCCATGAATGGCAGCGTGTTCCCGAAGAAGCGACCGTTCACGTCGTTCTTCGAGGTGATGCCGGAGAAGAGGCGGGCGAAATCGTCCTCGAAGACGGTCAGCGGGTCGCGACCCCAGTTCCAGAGATCAATGGCGGCGCGTACGACGTAGACGCGCAGGGGAGCGCCGACGGCGGCGATGAGGATGATAGCGGTTATCGCCAAGATGATAGGAGCGCCCAGGATTCGATTGCGGATTTCCGTGATGGAGCCGATGTTCAGCTTGGACCACAGGGCCTCGCGCTGGACGACGCTGACGCGCGCCACGAGGAGCATGGCGATGAAGACGAAGATGAAGAAGCGCGAGTCGAACTGGTCGGGGAGGAAACTCAGGGTCGTGAGGAGGGCGACTCCGCTCAGGAACAGGCCGATCCACGGGTTGGTCCACTTGAACAGGAACCACGAGCTTATGTAGCCGAGCATCCATGCGAGAAGGAGGAGGTAGAGGGTGGACGGGAGGAGGTCGCGGCTGATGCCGCCCGTGACGGCGACGTCGTACCACTCGCGCACCCTGTCCCAGACGGTGAACATGCCGGTGAGGGCGATCTGGTCTTCCAGCAGGGTGGCGGTCTGGTAGGTGGCGACGATGATCCCGATAAGCAGGCCCGCGACGTAGGGGATGGGCCAGATAAGCCCGCGCACCTTCGCCATGAGCATACCGACCAAGGCGGCGATGAAGATGACGCCCATGAGACCGGGTGTGGAGACGAAGTCGGCCTCTCGCACGACCCACGCGGAGATGCCGACGGCCAAGTACATCAGCAGGAAGGTGTCCCATCCCTCGCTCGGGGAGAACCTTCGCACCAGCTTGCCGAGTTGATCCAGCCAGTCGGGAGGACTGAGATCAACGTCGGTCGGCTGGGAGAGTGTTACCTTGGTGGTGGTCATACGCCTGCCAGGACCTGCCGGTCGGATTCGGCGGTGGGAGCGCCGTTCAAGCCGCCGCGAGTGGAGAGTTGCTCGACGATGCTGTCGCCCTGCCGGATGTAGAAGTGCGGGATGCCTCGCGTGAGCATCTCTTCCTGCGATTCCGCCACGTCGCCGATGCCCCCGAAGGACTCCAGGTCAAGCTGGATAACGGTGATGCGGACGCCGCGCCGCATGAGCTCGGTCAAACCAATGACCCAGTCGGCGCGGGGAGAGGGAGTGATGACGATAAGAGTGGCGTTGTGTCCCCAGAGAGGCTCGTAGTCGGCGAGCGCCTCGTTGAGGGGCGTGTCGCCCATGGCCTTGGCGAGGGCGAGGTACTGCATGATGCGGTCGGACTGTCCCAAGCCCGTCTCGGCCGGGAGGAAGTACCTTTCGTCCCCGAAGGCGACGAGCCCGACGGGAAGCTCGGCGCTAATGTGTCGCTTGACGAGGGAGGCTGCGATGGTCACGGCGTACTCGTCGGTGCTCTCCTCTAACTCCCCGGCCTGGACGGTGCGTTCGAGATCGACGAGGACCCATATCTCGCTGGCGCGGCCGAGATCGAACTCCTTGGACATGAGCTTGCCCATTCGGGCAGTGCTGTTCCAGTGGACGCGGCTGAGCGCGTCGCCGGGGGCGTAGTCCCGCACGGACGAGGCGTGGGGCGTTACGCTCTGGGAGCGCTGTCTGGTCGACGAATCGCCGTGCAACTGCGCGGTGGGGACCTCGTAGCCGGGGAGTTCGAGCACTCTCGGCAGGACGGTAATGTCGTCGCGTTCCCCGAACTCGCTGCTCTTGCTGAAGAGGTTGAACAGATCGCGGGCGACGACGCGGATAGGGCCGAGGTGGTACATGCCGCGCGTTCGGGTCTTGATGTGCATGGTCCACGAAGCGTAGTCCATCGACCCAATGCTAACGCCGACGCCCCCTTCGTGGCCTGGGATGTCGGCCAGATCGGAGACCTCGATAGCGTACTTGGGCAGGGCGGCGTTGTTGTGCATGGTGACGGTCTCGAGGATCTCGTCACCGACGCGGGCGAGCCGGGGCCTGCCGGTCACCTCGACGCGGAGGGAGCGGTGCATGAGCTGGACCCAGACGTAGCTGATGATGAGGGTGACGATGAGGACGTAGGTGAGACGATAGAAGAGGTCGAAGCCCGTTGCCATTCCCGTGAAGACCGCGATGACGAGCAGGATCGCGACAAGCAGGAACCTGATCGACGGTCGGACGGCGAGACGGGCCAGACGCTGCTTCACCTCTTGAACCATCCTGCGGGCTGCGCGCCCGGAACGGGGACTTCCTCGACCAGGGCCGCCACGACGTCGGAGCTCTGAACGCCCCGCATCCTGCCGGCGGGCGAGACGATGATGCGGTGGCTGAGCATCGGCTCGGCCAGCTCCTTCACGTCGTCGGGGAGGGCGAAGTCACGCCCCCTGATGAGGGCGAGGGCCTGTGCGCCGCGGAAGAGGGCGAGAGACCCGCGCGGCGAGCTTCCAAGCGCGGCGTCGGGGTGGGTCCGCGACCGGTCGACGAGGGTGACGATGTACTCGCGGATGAGATCGTCCACGTAGACGCTCCTCACGCTCTGCTGAACGTCGAGGATCTGCTCGGCGGTGACGACCTCTTCGAGGCTGTCGATCGGGTGGGCCTGCTCCTGACTGCTTACGATCGCCAACTCCTGCTCGATGGAGGGGTAGCCGAGCCTGATGGTGGTCAGGAAGCGGTCTAGCTGGGCTTCGGGGAGAGGGAACGTTCCCTCGTACTCGATGGGGTTCTGGGTAGCCATCACGGTGAACGGCGCGGGAAGCGGATGCGTGGTTCCCTCCACGGTGACCTGCTGCTCGTCCATCGATTCGAGGAGGGCCGACTGGGTCTTGGGGGTCGCGCGGTTGATCTCGTCGGCCAGTACGAGCTGCGAGAGTATCGGGCCGGGCTTGAACTCGAAGGCTCCGGACTGCTGGTTGTATATGGAGACGCCGGTGATGTCGCTCGGCAGGAGGTCGGGGGTGAACTGGATCCTTCGGAAGGCGCAGCCGGTGGAGCGGGCGAGGCTCCGGGCGAGCATGGTCTTGCCGACGCCCGGCACGTCCTCGATGAGGGCATGACCCTGGCAGAGCAGGGTTACTACCGCCAACTCGACGGCGCTGTCCTTGCCGATGATGATCTTCTTGATGTTCTCGACGATGCTCTGCGCGACCTGGTGCGCCTGATCGGTGCTTTGCAATGGGGCCTCCTTACGACGAGCCGATGCCTTCCGTGAATGGAGCTTCACGAAGTGAAGTGCCGATGAGTTGCCATTATAACGCCGATTACCTCGAATAGTTAGGCGTGGTCGAACGATACCACATTATGGGGAAGCGGGGTGTCTTGGTGGGGGGTGGTCTAGGCGGCTTGGGAAGTTGGGGCCTTCTGTTTGGTAGAGTTGTTTATGGAATCTCAGGAACTGGACACTAGCTGACGCGCTACCTGCGCGGGAGAGCCAACCAATGAATACGATGCATGAAGCCAACCGGCGGTACTGGAATGAGGTCGCGGAGTGGTGGGAGAGGCTCGAAGAGGAAGGCGGCCTGTGGCGGCGCTGTCCCTCGGAGCCCGATCTTGCCTTTGCAGGAGGCGCGCTTGGGCTGGTTCAAGAGGTGGCAGGTACCGTATCAGGCAAGGACATTTGCGTGGTTGGCAGTGGGGACAACCATGCCGCCTTCGCTTTTTCCGGGATGGGAGCGAATGTCACTTCGGTAGACGTATCCGAGCGGAGGCTGGCGGTGGCGTCGGAACGGGCGAGACATTTGGGCCTATCGATCACGTTCGTGCATGCCGATGCAGCCGATCTGAGTCCTATCGGGAACGCTGAGTTCGACCTCGTCTTTTCCTCCAATGGGTTCTTCGTGTGGATATCGGACCTACAAGCGGTCTTCAGTGAGATATATCGTATCCTGCGTCCGGGCGGACACTATGTTTTCTACGATATCCACCCGTTCCAGCGGCCTTGGAAAGACCAGACCCTGCCGATAGAGGTTGCGAAGTCATATTGGGAAACGGGCCCCATGGAGGATGAAGAGGGGGGCGCCTTTGAGTTCCACTGGACGCTTGCGGACATCCTCAACCCCCTGGCGAGTTCGGGATTCATCCTGCGGCAAGCCTTGGAGGGTCCCGCCAAGGACTCAAGGTTCTGGCAGGACTATCAGTACTTACCCGGGACTGACGACAGCCTGCTAGACTGGAACGAGAATCCCCGGGCAGCGCTGCCGGTATGGCTTACGCTTGCCTTGCAGAGGCAGGCGTAGCACAGAGGGGATCTCGCGGTGGGCGATTGTGAGATTGAATGCGGGGTACGAACGTGGGCAATCAACAACCTAACTTGAAAGTAGTCCTCATCGGAGGGTCTTCCCATGCCGGGAAGTCGACATTGTCCGAGTCGTTGGCGGCTAAGTTGGGCTGGACATATCTCTCCACCGACAGACTTGCGGCTCACCCCGGACGGCCGTGGAGGCGGACACCGGGAGAAAAGGTTATGGACATCGTGGCGGAGCATTACCTCTGCCTATCGGTCGAAGAGCTGATGGAAGACGTGCTCCGACACTACAGGGCCAATGTCTGGCCGAAGGTCAAGGCGATCGTCGCGTCGCGCTTGGACGATACCTCGGCGACCGGACTCGTCTTGGAAGGGTCGGCTCTTTGGCCCGAATTCGCGACAAGCCTAGACTTTGACAGGGTCGGCGCACTGTGGCTTACGGCCGCAGAGGAGACGTTTCGGCAGAGGATTTACACTAATAGCCGTTATAGCACGAAGGCTCCCCGGGAACGAGAGATGGTCGACAAGTTCCTTCAGCGTACCGTCGCCTACAACGCGCGGATGGTGGGCGCTATCAACCGACATGGGTTCATGCTCGTCGATGTGTTGCAGTCCGACACGTCTGAGCTTGCCGAAAGGTGCCTGCTGGCACTCGGCATTGATGGGCAGTAGGGCTTTTTCATCGACCGCAAAGGTCGCGGAGAGCGCAGAGGGGAATCCCAGTGATACTGTGCCCAATTTGGATTGGACTGTATATGTTTCGCCATGGCCGATTCTGAAAGTCGTTTATCGAACACCACCGACCGCATCGTTGTGTTAGGGACGACGGGGGCGGGGAAGACTACGCTTGCCGCGGAGATTGCGCGGGCGTTGGGGACGCCGCACTTCGAGCTGGACTACTACCGGTTTCGTCCGAACTGGGTCGAGACGCCGAATGACGAGTTCAGAGAGAGCGTGAGGGAGGCGCTGCGGGGCGACAGGTGGGTGGCGGACGGCAACTACGGTCTCGCGCGGGACGTCATCTGGCCGAGGGCCACTCTGCTGGTGTGGCTGGACTACCCGATCTACGTGGTGATGTGGAGGCTGTTTTGGCGGACTATGAGTCGCGGGGTTCTTCGCAAGGAGCTATGGCACGGGAACAGGGAAAAGCTGTGGTGGCACTTCGTTACGCGCGATTCGCTGTTCCTGTGGGCGCTAAAGACTCACTGGCGGCGTCGGCGGCAGATTCCAGAGCAGTTGGCGCGGCCGGAGCATGGTCACTTGGAACTGGTGCACCTGCGGTCGCCGAGGGCGACGCGGGAGTGGCTGAGGGGGTTGGCGGCGGGGTGAATCTGGGCCGGGCGGGAGTGTAGACAAGCTGTTCTCTCCTCAGGCAAGCCGGGATCACCGCATTCTGTTCAGCCTAAAGTATGAGGCTAATGGAAACGCTTGCGATTCCCAGAAACAGCAGGAAGCCGAACACGTCCGTGACAGTGGTGACGACCACTGCGGAAGCGACCGCAGGATCCAAGCCCAACTGCCGAAGGAACAACGGTACGGCCGCGCCGACGGAACCTGCGATGATCATGTTGCCGAACATCGCAACTCCAAGCACGAGTCCCAAGCCGAGGTTCTGTTTCCAGAGGATCGCGATGACCGCGACCAGGACTCCTAACCAGATGCCGTGAAGGATGCCCAAGACGGCCTCGCGGGCCAAGAGCCGCCGAGCGCCGACGCCGACGAGTTCCCCCAGAGCCATTGCGCGAACGATGAGTGTCAGAGTCTGAGTGCCGCCAATTCCTCCCTGCCCCGCGACGACAGGAAGGAATGCGGCGAGCACGACCACCTTTGCCAGAGTCGACTCGAAGAGTGCGACGGTGGCCGCGGCGAGAAACGTCGTGAACAGATTCACCGTAAGCCACGGAAGCCGCGACCGGACCGAGTTGGACAAAGGAGCGTCTACGGTTTCTCCCGCGACATTCGCCACCTGCTGCATCTGGCGCGTGTCCTGCTCGACGGTGGCGCCCAGCAACGATTCCTCCAATATCACGCCTAGTATTTTGTTCCCGTCGACCACGGGCAGTTGGGTGAGGTTATAGTGGCGCTGAAGTCGAGCGCACTCTTCGGCGGGAGTGTCGATGGTCACCGTAGCTACGATGGGGGATGTTATGGTGCGAATCGGAGCGGCATTGTCTGCAAGCGCCAGATCGACCATATTGATTTGACCCACCAGTTCGTCTCCGTCTCCGACTACGAAGACGTGCGTGAGCTTATGTCCGATTTCATCGAACGTCCTGAGACTATCTCGCGCGGATTCGGCTAGACCGTCTATCCGGGCGGTGGGAACTTGTTCGACCATGAGGGATCCCGCCGTGTCCGCCTCATAATCGAGAACCTCCGTCTCGTCCAGGGGCTGCTCCAGGGACTCGGCAACCTCGTGGGCGCGCCGAATGGGAAGACGCCGTAGCGTCGCGATTGCCTGATGCGGTCGCAACTGGCCGAGCACGAACGTGAGCATTTCGGAGCCCAGTCGAGTCCCGACTCGCGCCGCCTGGACGGGATTCATCTGTCGCAGCATCCATGCGACGGTATCCGGGGACATGACGAGGATCATGGCGTCCCGGCTCGCCCGGGGCAGTCCGGCTACGATGCTCCCCATGTCCGCAGGGTGCAGACGCCGAATCAGTTCCCATGCAGAACGTGCCTGTCCGGCATTGATGAGCTCCTGCACCCTAGCGGCGATTTCCTCCGCCTGATCCAGCGAGATCGCAAGCGGCCTGCGAAGCTCGCCCGTACGGCCTTCAGGTTCATTCGAGAAGTCAGGTTCACGCATCACCGGTCTCTCCTCTTTACTGGTTCTCCGTTGTTGTCGCGTCCCAAGCTCGCAGAGGCAGTCGAACTCAAGTTACTGCTTGGGGGAATGCTTGGGCGTTCTCATTCGGGGACTCGGTTTGGCCTCTGACGTATCCGGCGCCCGCCGTCCTCTAGCCAACTGTGCGTTCGATGACGCGGTCAAACATCCGGTCGCTGACGAGTTTACGCAGGAGGAGCACGGGCTTGGCGTACTGGCCGGCGGAGTAGCGCGTCTTGGGGCGTTTGGCCCGTATCGCCTTGAGGACGGTGTCGGCGATGACCGACGGAGGCGATCCCCCCTCGTAGCTCTCCATCCCCGCCGTGAGCCTCTCGACGAAGCCGGCATAGGGAGAATTTGCCGAACGCTCCTTCAGGGGCCCGAACGCGACATCTCCGAACTCCGTGCGGATGAGTCCGGGCTCGACGATGATGACGTCAATGCCAAAGTTCTTGATCTCGAACCTCAGACAGTCCGACCAGCCTTCGAGCGCGTGCTTCGAGGCAACGTACCACGACCCCAGCGGGACGTATGCCTTCCCGACGATGGAGGAGACGTTCACGATCCTTCCCGCGCCCTGCTCTCGCATGTGGGGAAGGACGAGCTGGGTCAGCCGCGCCAGCCCGAACAGGTTGACCTCGAACTGGTATCGCGCGTCGTCGAGCGGTATGTCTTCCATCGGTCCGTACAGTCCGAAGCCAGCGTTGTTGACGAGGATGTCCACGCCGCCCTGCTCTTCGTTGATGCGCTCCACGCCGGCAGCGAGGTCTTCCTCGCTGGTGACGTCCATCTCCAGTGCTACGGCGCCAAGGTCTTCGAGGTCTCGCATACTCTCGACGCGGCGCGCGGCAGCGTAGACCGTGTAGCCCGCCTCCAGTAGCGTCTTGGCGGTCGCCTTGCCTATGCCGGCCGATGCGCCGGTGACCAATGCGGTCTGGCGGTTCGAAATGGTCATTCGGCAGTTTCTCCGGTATAGAAGGCCGTCGTGCGCGTGGCAGCTGCGCGGGCGGCTTCGGGGTCGGCTCCGGCCGCGATGGCGGCTTGTCCCCACGCCTCGCTGCTGCCTGTGATGATCGCCTTGCCGTCCGGCGAGGTGGCGAACTCCAATTCGTCGGGCATTGGCGCGGTTGGATCTGCGATATGGAGGGCGAGTCCCAAGAGGGCCAGCTCCCAGCCGACGCCGGTCGCGCCCGGGCCGTACTCGTCCCAGTGGGGAGAATGGAGGGAGGTGTGGGTGTGGGTGAGGCGCGCGCGGCCGGCTCCTTCGTCGGAGAAGCGTACGTCCACCCAGCTTACGTCGCCGGCGAACTCCCATGTGAGGGCAATGTGCGACAGCGGTTCGCAGGCTATGATCGTGCCGGCCGCGTTTCCTTCCAACTGGTAGCGGCCTCCAAGTTCGAGGTTGCCTGTGATCGGCAGAGACCAGCGCGGAATGCGGTCGGCGTTCGTCATTGCGTCCCATAGGTTGTCAAGCGTGGTCGCGTAGCTGCGAGAGAGAGTGGGAGAGTGAGCGGGTTGTCCTTCGCGTTCGAGGGACGAGACGGAGCGGTCTACCGCGTCGAGGTTGGCTTGGACATCGAAGTTCATGGGGCTACCTACTTTCGTACAGGATACATCAGGCGCCGTCGACATCCTCTATCCACCAGTGGCGCTCGTTGACTTTGAGAGTTTCCGCCTCGTAGGCGATGCTGGACTGGATGAGGAGCCGGTTCGGCACGGACGGATCGTACTTGCCAATGACTTCGTTGGCCGAGTAGGCGTCGCCGCCGCCCTCGCCGGGGCCCCTGTGATGCAGAATCCTTCCTTCGTCCCAGTGAATCCCGTCGAGAGACGAGTAGAGAACCAGATGCCTCGGGTCGCGACTGTGACTGCCGGAGCGTCCATGCAGAAAGTAGAGACTGCCGATCTTTCGCGAAAGCTGCGGATTGCGGATGGCTCGGGGGAAGTGGGCGGTCTTGACCTCGGACCAAGTATGGCCCTCGTCGGCGCTTGTGACGTAGGGGATGTTGTACTCGTCGATGTTTTCATCGGGGCGGTAGGGATAGGAATAGACGATGATGTCGCCGCTATCGAGAACGCCGGCGGTGACGTAGTAGTTTTGGATGTCGAAGGGCAGGACGCTGCGTCGCTCGAAGGTCTCGCCGTTGTCGACGGAGGCATACATCGAGTAGGGCCCGTTGCAGTAGTTGGCCGGCCCGCCCATGAAGGCCGCGAAGACTTGATCCTCGTGCGTGAAGACCGCGTCGAAGGTCAGCGATACGTCTTCGACGGTCGCGGCGGGGTCGAGGGGTCGGGGATCGCTCCACGTATGGCCGTTATCGCGGCTCAGGAGGCAGACCGGGGGCAGCTTCTTTTCCCACAGGTCTCTCGCGAAACGACAGACAAAGGCGATGAGCGTGCCGTTCGGAGCGGTCGTGACCGCGAATACGATTGCGGAATAGAGATCGTCGCCTTCCCACGCGCGCTTCGAGTAGTCGAGCACGACCGGCTCGCTCCAAGTCCTGCCGCCGTCCGAGGACCTGCGATACTCGGACCAGCCCGCCACGCCGTGACCACGGTGAACCTCGCCCGAAACGTTGCTGTAGAAGGAGACGATGTCGCCGTTGGCGCACTCGGTCAGGCAGTTGCCCCCGTGACCGGACCGACCGTGCTTCTGGTGATCGACGTAAAGGATGCCCTCGTTGGGGATGTCCGAAGGAACTATGCGGAAGCCGGTTGTGGAGTGTTCACTTGAAGATGTCATTTAGGAGTCCGTTTTCAGAAGTGCGGGACGGATGGTTGTATTCCAGTAATCATCGTCACCCTTCCGCCTCAGTTCCTCCACCAGTTGCGCGGTCTCCACTCCTACGTCCTCACTCAACTCGGATGCGGTACGCTCACCGGCCAACTCGGCCACTGCCGTCCGCAGTCTCATCACGTATTCCGCAACTTCATGCGCGGCTCGGTCCGACGCAGCGCGGACCTGCAGGGCCTCAAGCTTCTCAAGCCTGTCCAGACCCCTTTCGGCCTCTTCGAACCCGTCATCCAGTGCGTTGGTCGTACTCATCTGGCATCCTCCACTACCGGCATCGGCTAAGTCGGCAGGCTGCGGGAAAGCGTTTTGGCGATATAGGATACCACTACAATGCAAAGGTGCGATGGTTGGGGGACCATCGCACCTTGGTTTTTCAGGCGCGCTCCTTGGGGGAGCTTAAGGCGTCCGTCACTCGATCTTGATTTCCTGGAGTTTCGGGACGACCATGGGGGTCAGGCGGTAGCCTTTCAGGTAGGGCTTGACGAGGGCGTACTGCTCGCCGGTAAACCACGTGGGCACCCATGCCGCGTCGTCGACGATCATCTGCTCGGCGCGGTTGTAGAGGGCGACCCTCTCGCCTACGTCCTGGATGGTGCGGGCCTTTTCGAGTATCTTGTCGACCTCCGGGTTGGAGTAGCTGCCGTGGTTCATGCCACTCTCGGTGTGGAACAGGATGTCGAGGAAGTCCTGCGGGTCGGGATAGTCGGCGGACCAGCCGAGTCCGGCGTAGGCCTGGAACTTGCGGTCATCGAGGTCTTCGAGGTAGGTCGCCCACTCAACCTGCTGGATCTCGACCTCCACGCCGAGCTCCTGCTTCCACATCTCGATGATGACCTCCAGGTCGAGGCCGATGGTGCCGCCCGTGCCGGGCACGGTGACGACGATGCGGGGACGCGTGTCGGGGTCGGCGTACTCGGACATCGCGAGGTACTCGCGGGCGAGGTCGGGGTCGAAATGCAGGCCCTTGATGTCGGTTGTGTAGCCGGGGAATCCGGGCGGCAGAATGGAGTACGCGGGCTTGACCAGCTCGGCCAGCACCTCGTCGGCGATGAGCTCTTTGTCGATGGCGTGGTTGAGTGCCTTGCGGAAGTTCGAATCGTCGAAGGGCGGCTGGGAGGCATTCATGCCGATGTAGGAGACCGAGAAGCCCGGCGGGGCCACGACGAGCTCCTTGTTCAGCGGCTCTTCGGGATTGAGGACGCGCTCAAGATCGAAAAGGCCGACGCCGGTAACGTCGATCTCGTCGTTCTCGTACATGGCCATGGCCTGTCCGCCGGCGAGGTTCATGTTGATGGCGTCCACGTCCGGGCGCGGCTCGCGATAGTAGTCGTCGAACCGCTTGAGGACGATGCGCTCGCCGATCCTGTACTCATCGAGCATGAACGGGCCCGTGCCCACGGCATTGTCGACCCACCAGTTCCGGCCGCCGCTCTCGACGGTCTCCCGGTGCAGGACGAACGCGGTCGGGTAGCTGAGCTTGGCGAGGAAGTATGCCTTGGGCGCGTCGATGGTGATCTGGAGCGTCCGCTCGTCGATGACCTGCACTCCCTCGATCGATTCGGCGTTGCCCTCGATGTAGTCCTCCGCGCCGATGATGTCGTTGAGATACGTGTCGGCGAGGTGCGAGGCGAGCTCCGGCGACGCCGCCCGCTCGATGGACCACTTGAAGTCGTGGGCGGTCACCTTCTCGCCGTTGTGGAAGGTCGCGTTGTCGCGGAGCGTGAAGGTGTAGATGGTGCCGGTATCGTCGACCTGCCACTCCTGCGCGATGTCGGGCACGAGTTCGAGGTCGGTATTGATGGTCACGAGACCGCTGAATACCTCGACCACGATGCCGGCGGAGGTGGTGTCGCCCGTCAAATGCGGGTCGAGGGTGGGCGGATCGGCCCAGAGCCTGCGGAATACCCCGCCTCCGGGAGGCGTCCGCTCCTCCGTCTCGATTACGACCTTGGCCGAGTCGTCGTCTCCGGGGCTCTCAGTGGAGGCTTCGGCTTCCGTCGTCTTGGCGGTTGTTTCGGGGGCAGCCTCGCTCTCGGTCGTGGAGGGAGCCTGATCCGTCGTCTCCCGTTCGTCCTTGGAATCGTCTCCGCATGCGACCACGGCAACGGTCGCAATCAGGAGGAAGAGAAGGGGAAGTAGCTTCTTCATCGAACGCACCTCGTTGTTGGTGTTTTTGTGTTGGGACAAACTTTATAACGCAATGGCGGCGAAAACGGTTGGGAATTCATTTTCGTAGAAAGCAATTCGTATTGCGCGAGGAGTATTGAGTAGGACGTGCCCGGAGTGACTCGGAGCCAGCTTCAAAGTACGCAATGCTTTCTACTTTCCTCCGAGGGTCGTCGCCAAGTAGGCGTCTATGAATCCTCCGAGATCGCCGTCGAGGACTCCGTCGGTGTCGGATGTCTCATGGCTCGTCCGGTGATCCTTGACCATTTTATACGGGTGAAGCACGTAGCTCCTGATCTGGTTCCCCCACTCCGCGGATACGTGCTCGCCCCTGATCTTTGCCATCTCCCTGGCGCGCTCCTCCGTCTCGCGCTCCATGAGTCGCGCCGCGAGTATGCCCATGGCGATGGTGCGGTTCTGATAGAGGGAGCGCTCGTTCTGACAGCTCGCCTTGATGCCGGTTGGGACGTGTGTGATTCTCACGGCAGTCGAGTTCTTCTGCACGCTCTGGCCGCCCGCGCCTCCGGCCTTGAAGGTCTCGATCCTCAGGTCGGCGGGGTCGATCTCGATGTCCACGCCCTCCTCGACCTGGGGCAACACCTCTGCCAGGGCAAACGAGGTGTGGCGCGCGTGGTCGGCGTCGTAGGGCGAGAGCCGCACGAGACGGTGGACGCCCTTCTCGGCCTTAAGGTAGCCGTATGCGTAGTCGCCCTCCATCTGGATGACCGCGCTCTTGATTCCGGCAGTGTCGCCGGGGGAGAGCTCGACGACGTCGGAGCGGTAGCCTTGCGTTTCCGACCAGCGGAGGTACATGCGCATGAGCATCTGCGCCCAGTCCTGGGAATCGACGCCGCCCGCGCCCGCGTGGATGGCTAGTATGGCGTTTCGGCGGTCATGCGGGCCGGAGAGGGCAAGCGTGAACTCCAGATCGGCCACGCTCCGGGTTAGCTCTGCAAGCTCCTCGCTCAGGGTGTCGAGGATAGAGTCGTCGTTTTCCTCGATTGCCAGCGCGGCAAGGTCTTCGGCGGCCTCAGCCCTGCTTTCGAGCGTGCGCCACCGGTCGACTTCGCTCTTGAGGGCGGCAAGCTCTTTCATCTTGTCCTGCGCCCGCTGGGAGTCCTGCCAGAACGACTCGGCTACCGACTCGCGCTCAAGGGCCTCGACGCGCTTTTCCTTGTCGGCAAGGTCAAAGACGCACCATGATCTGGGATATTTTTTCCCGGAGCGCGGACAGCGCTCCTCTGAGTTCCTGCATGAGCTTATTGGCCTCCCACCCCAATTGCCACAACTAATGATACTCGGAGATTGCGAAGCGCGTAAGGACTTGGGAGGTTATTTCTCCCTGAATCCACACGGAGGCTCTCTCAGAAATAAGCCTCTTCTCTTGTTGGACGTTTGTGGGTTCACGCTTTCGTGGGAATGATGGTAAGGATAGCTACATTTCGTAGCGCATTGTGCCAATGACGGTGGTAATCGCGGCTCCCTTCCCAACTGGATGTATGCCGTCAAGTTACGAGGCAGCCCGTTACACGGGCCAACAAGGGGGCGCGAGGCCCAACTTCGTCTACCGCGTGGGGCATCCGTGTGCTCGTGATGGAGAGCTAGGTGATTACTAGCGGGCTGCGTGGGGAAGCGTTAATACTCTACATACGAGAAGAGCCGCTCATCACGGCTCTTCGGTTTCTTCCTAACGTACTCCCTTTAGTTGGTCGAGCACCTGCGATTACTCATCGCCGAATTCATCGACTGGACTCTCTTCAATCCAGAGTTGCTCAACTACGTTCTCATCGAAAACGAACAGTATGCGAAATGACGGAAGGTCACCAAAAGGTCTTGTGTGTATGACTCCCATATCGGTTCGGCCCTTGAGCGCGTATCTTTCAGGGTTGCGAACCAGCGCCCATTCGATTCCTTCAAGTGCCTCATCTAAACGCTTAATGGAACCTACTAGGAGTTCAGCTTGGGATAAGAAGTGTTCTCCTTGTTTGATGTCCCGCATCACTTATTTTGGAGTACCTCATTACCATCCGTGCTGGCTAGCTAATGCAAGCGCCCACTGTTCGTCTTCTGCCGATGGAGGCTGAGGGGAGATGAAGATCGTCTCGTAGGGAATCGTCTCTTTGAGAGCTGCCATCTGCCAGCCCGGAAGCCGATGAGAGAGTTCACTCAGGTCTGTCGCGTTCTCATCCGCAAACTCTTCTAGCGCGGCGTCCACGAACGCAATTTCGGATCCGGAGAACTCGGATAGGTCCGGCTCTCGTCTCGCTATAGTACGTGTCTGAGAGTACCCGAAGTATTCCCGATGAATGACTACCAGATCACCCGCCTTCTCCATCTCCTCACGCACGGCAGACATGTACCTAGGCGCCGGACCGCGCTCGAGTTTCATGTACTCGGCCCCCGTTATGGACTTCCCGGTCACAGCATAGGCATAGAAGTCTGCGAATAGCAGTAGCTTATTTAGCTTCACTGCTCCAAACGCAGGGTCTCGTTCACATCGCCTCGATATGTACAGGACGAGCTCTTTGAATTTGGGTTCGTTGTAATTATTCTGTGTTTCCATTTTATGGCCCCTCTCGCCACAAGGGCGCACTTAGAGTCCATCACTCATACACTGAACCTTATGAGTCAGTGAGTTGATAGACTAATCTAAGAAATGGTATAATTCTCCTTCTGTCTCACAAAGTCTTTGTTCTAGTATCTACAGAAGGAATTACCCTTGTCAAGTGAAGAGATAGCAATCTTGTTCTAATTTCAGGATGGGTCGGGATGCTGACAGGGACACCGAATGAGTAAGGATCCAGGGCATTTCTCCCTCGCCATTTGCTGCGTGGGTCGTTACCCAGCCAGTCAGCCCGCCACTTCTGCCTGCTGGGGCTGCTTCGCGTCGGCGAATATCCGCTTGAGGTAGCGGCCGGTCTCGGAGTGGTCCATGTCGGCGAGGTCGCGGGGGGCGCCGACGGCGACGACCTCGCCGCCTCGGTCGCCCGCGCCGGGGCCGAGGTCGATGAGCCAGTCGGCGCTCTTGATGAGGTCGAGGTGGTGCTCGATGAGGACGACGGTGTTGCCGGCGTCGACGAGGCGGTGGAGGACACGCAGGAGGTAGGCGCAGTCCTCGAAGGAGAGGCCGGTCGTCGGCTCGTCGAGGATGTAGAGGGTCTGACCCGTGGCGCGCTTGGAGAGTTCGGTGGCGAGCTTGACGCGCTGGGCCTCGCCGCCGCTGAGGGTCGTGGCGGGCTGTCCGAGCCGGATGTAGCCGAGTCCCACGTCGTACATCGTCTGGAGCTTGTTTCGGATGCGGGGGATGTTGGAGAAGTGCTCCAACGCCTCGGTGACGGTCATGTTGAGCACCTCGGCGATGTTCTTGCCCTTCCACCTGATTTCGAGAGCCTCGCGGTTGTACCGTGCGCCGTTGCACACCTCGCAGGGAACGGTCACGTCGGGCAGGAACTGCATCTCGATCTGGTTGTAGCCGTCGCCGCTGCACGCCTCGCACCGTCCGCCCTTGACGTTGAAGGAGAAGCGGCCCGGCTTGTAGCCGCGTATACGGGCCTCGGGGGCCGTGGCGAACAGCTCTCGCATGGGAGTGAACGTGCCGGTGTAGGTAGCCGGATTGCTGCGAGGCGTCCGTCCGATGGGGGACTGGTCGATGTTGACGACCTTGTCGATGTTGGCGATGCCCTCTATGGCGTCGAAGAGACCGGGGCGTTCGCGGGACTTGTAGAACTCCTGGGCCAGCTTCTTGTAGAGAATCTCGTTGACGAGGGTGCTCTTGCCGGAGCCGGAGACGCCGGTTATGCACACGAGCTTGCCGAGCGGTATCTCCACGTCGACGCCCTTGAGGTTGTTTTCCCGCGCGGCACGTACCACCAGGGACTTGCCGTTGCCTTCCCTTATGGTCTCCGGCAGGGGGATGCTCTTGCGGTATCCGAGGTACTGGCCGGTGAGGGACTCCGGCGTCTCGATGATCTTGCGGATCGGCCCGGTCGCCACGACGTGGCCCCCGTGCTCGCCCGCGCCAGGGCCCATGTCGATGATGTGGTCTGCCGCGCGCATGATGGCCTCGTCGTGCTCGACTATCAGGACGGTGTTGCCGAGGTCGCGGAGACGGAGCAGGGTCTGGATGAGGCGGTAGTCGTCTGCCGGATGGAGGCCGATGGACGGCTCGTCGCAGACATAGAGGACGCCGATGAGCCCGGAACCTATCTGGGTGGCGAGCCGGATGCGCTGGGCCTCGCCGCCGCTGAGGGTCGAGGCGGTGCGCTCCAGGGTGAGGTAGTCGAGGCCGATGTCGTAGAGGAACCGCAGCCGCGCCTCGATCTCCTTGAGGGCCTGCGAGGCGATGGTCATCTCGCGCTCGGAGAGGGTGCGCGGGTCGCCGCTGCCGATGGGCTTGCCGTCGTAGCTCTTGGGCGGTACGTGGTTGTTTCGGTACCGCACGGACATGGCGACGATGTCCGCGGGTGCCTCCGGCGCGCCGTTTGCGCCTGAGCCGTTGTCCCGTCGCGCAACCGTGATGGGAGTGCCGCCGTTCGACCGCCAGTCGCCATCGCCTCTGATGGCGCTGATCCAATCGAGGGCGTGCTCAATGGACCTGCTCGTAACGTCGATGATGTTGCAGCCGCCGATGGTGACGGCGAGCGCCTCGGGCTTGAGGCGCTGTCCCTGGCAGTTCTGGCAGGAGCGCTGGGACATGTACCGCTCGATTTCGGCGCGAATCATGTCGGACTCGGTCTGGCGGTACCGGCGTTCGAGGTTGTTGACGACGCCCTCGAATGCCGTGTCCCACCGGTGCATGCGTCCACGCTTGGTCCGGTGCTGGACACGGACACGACTCTTGCCGGTTCCGTGCAGGAGGATATCGAGCTGCTCCTGCGTGAACCGATTGAGCGGCTCCCGCGTCGAGAAGCCGTATTCGTCCGCGACGGCGGTCAGGAGGCTCATCATCCAGGTGTCGGCGGTGCCGGACCGCATCCACGGCTGGATGGCGCCCTCTACGAGGCTGAGGTCCTTGTTCGGTATGACGAGGTCGGGGTCAACCTCCAGCTTGTAGCCCAGCCCGGAGCACCGCTGGCATGCGCCGTGCGGGTTGTTGAAGCTGAAGGTGCGAGGCTCCATCTCGCCGAGGCTGATGTTGCAGTGAACGCACGCGAACTCCTCGGAGAAGAGCAGGTCGTCGCCATCGACGACGTTCACGAGCACCGTTCCGCCGGTGAGCTTGAGGGCGGACTCCACCGAGTCGGCAACGCGGCTCTGTTCGAGGCCCTCGCCTATGACAAGACGGTCGACGATGACCTCGATGTCGTGCCACTTGGTCTTTTGGAGCGCGATATCTTCGGACAGGTCGCGGGTCTCGCCGTTGACGCGGACGCGGACGAACCCTGCCCGCCGGGCGTCCTCGAAGACCTCCTTGTGCTCTCCCTTGCGGCGACGCACCATCGGGGCGAGAATCTGGATGCGCGTACGTTCGGGTAGGTCGATGATGGCGTCGACCATCTGCTGGACGGTCTGGCTCTCGACGGGTCGGCCGCAGGAGTAGCAGTGCGGGTGACCGACGCGGGCGAAGAGCAGGCGCAGGTAGTCGTAGACCTCCGTCACGGTGCCGACGGTGGAGCGCGGGTTTCGGGAGACGCCCTTCTGGTCGATGGAGATGGCGGGCGAGAGGCCCTCGATGTAGTCGACCTCCGGCTTGTCCATGCGGCCGAGGAACTGCCGCGCGTAGGCCGACAGCGACTCGACGTATCGGCGCTGGCCCTCGGCATAGATCGTGTCGAAGGCGAGCGAACTCTTGCCGGAGCCGGACACGCCCGTAATCACCACGAGCTTGTCGCGCGGGATCGTGACGTCGATGTCCTTGAGGTTGTGCTCGCGAGCGCCGCGAACGACGATGTTTTCTAGGGGCATGTCTAATCCGTTTGGTCGATTTTCTCAGCACAAATACTACGACGCTCAAATTCAGCCGCGACGGAGTTATGAACCGCACGGGCCTGCATTTCTGCGCGAGTCTCTTCCTCTTCGGTTGCTTCCGGCCACTCTCCCGGATAACGCGCCTCGACCGCCCACTCCGTGAGTTCCGCTAGATCAGGATACTCGGTGCGCACGGCCCAACCGTCGGGAAGGAGATTTCGTAGTGCGTCAAGGTCGTGGCTGTAGGGAAACTCAACGCCTTCGAGCACTAGCGCCGCTTTCAATGCCTTTTCGGCAGACTGTTGGGACAGCCAGCAGACGTGGCGTGGTACTGACGGACACCCGTTCAAGAGGCGGCGTGCCACGTCGAGATCCTCGGCTGAAAACCTCAACCATCGGCAGGCCTCATTGACGACAAGTTCAGGGTAGCTCATAGACGACCCTTCCCTCACGTAATGCGGCGTGGAGCACGCTTCCCACGAGATGGCCCCGCCGTTCTATTTCTTCGGGTGTCGCTACGACGATATCCTTACTGGCTGGAAGGTCTCCCAGCGAGCGCCTGATCTCTATGGCGGCGCGCCGCTTGTCGGATACCTCCGGCAGCACGACAAGCAGGTCAACGTCGCTCCACTCGGTGGCAGTTCCCCGCGCCTGAGAACCGAAAAGGACTACGCGCAACGGTCGAAAGCGACCTACGATGCGGTCGACCATGGTTGAGACTAGCGCTTCCGATGCCATTATTCTCCCCACACACCCCTAGGACTGATGAAGGAATGGAGATTGAAGTGTTGCACTCGATGAGACTCAATTCTAGCACCTGCGGCGGGGATACGGAACCGTTGTTCGGCGTATCGGCACTTCGATGCTCTGCGACTCGCGCCCTATGGTAGAATCCCAAAAGCACATTCTGGAACTAGCATACTGGAGGGGCGACGATGGCCGGAGAGATTACGATTGAGATACTGGACGACTTCGCGAACGGGTGGAACGAGCACGACCTCGACAAGCTGATGTCGCACATGACGCAGGACTGCGTGTTCGAGCTGTCGGCAGGGCCGGAGGCATGGGGCGCGCGATTCGAGGGCTATGACAACGTTCGCGAGGGCTACAAGCGCGTGTTGGACATGTTCCCCGACGGGCAGTGGGCCGAGCCGAGCCACTTCATCGCGGGCGACCGTGGCGTGACGCAGTGGACGTTCCGCGCGACCGGGGCCGACGGCGCTCAGGTGGAGGTCAACGGCTGCGACCTGTTCCACTTCGTGGGCGACAAGATCAGGGTCAAGAACTCGTTCCGGAAGATCCGGTCGTAGGGGCTACTCCACCCAGACCTCTTCGAAGAGGCGGAGCCAGTTGCCGCCGAGGATCTTGTGGATGTCATCGTCGGAGTAGCCGCGGATGAGGAGGGCCTCGGACATGACGGGCAGATGCGCCGGGGTCTCCAACTCGTCGGGGTAGAGGTCACGCCACGGCTTGGGCTTTTCGTCCACCTGGGTGAACGTGGACGGGAACTTGGTACCCTGCTGCGAGCCGATGTAGCGCCAGAACTCCTCCGGCTGGTCCTGGGTATGGTCGGTGCCGATGGCGACGTGGTCGATCCCCACCATGTCGACGAGGTGGTCGATTGCGTCGAGGTAGTCCGCGAGGTTTGAGTCGAATGAGTGCTTCAGGAACGTTCGGATGCACGTCGCGCCGATGACGCCGCCCTTCTCGGCCATGAGCTTGATGGCATCGTCGGTCTTGTTGCGCCGGTGCTCGTAGTACGACTTGGCGTTGGCGTGAGTGATGGCGACGGGCTTGTCGGAGACCTCAATCGAGTCCATCGTGGTGGCGACGCCGACGTGCGAGAGGTCTACGAGGATTCCGACGCGGTTCATCTCCTTGACCGCGTCGACGCCGAAGTTGGTGAGGCCGCCGTCCTGCCGCTCCATGCAGCCGTCTCCGAGCAGGTTGCGCTCGTGGTACGTGACCTGGGCGATGCGTACGCCGAGTCGATGGAACAGTTCGAGCCGGTCGAGGCGGTTTTCGATGGGCGACGTGTTCTGCCAGCCGAGGATGACGCCGGTCTTCCCCTCGCGCTTGGCGCGGTGGATGTCGGCGACGGTCTCGACCTGCAGGATGCGCATGGAGCGCTCGCGGAACCGGGCCAGCCACCTCGATATGTGGTCGAGGGTCTCCCGGTAGTTCTCCCACGTGGCGATCGTCGCGTTTATCGCGGCCACGCCTCCGTCATTGAGACTGACGTATACCTCGTCGCTGTCCCAGTTGCTCACGTTCAGCCCGTCGATAACGACGGCTTCGTGGTACAGCCGCAGCGCCCGCTCCGAGACTTGGTTCATGGCATCCTCCGCCGGGTGTCGTTGGAATGTGAGCGAGTGTACCAACGGGTTGGGGGAGCGTCAAACGGGGGGGCGAATACCCCCCTCTCTGTGTCTCTCCCCCGGCGGGGGCGAGATTGTTGGATTCCCGCGTGCGCGGGAATGACGGTGTGGGGGCGGGGCAGAGAATTCTCTACAGGCGGGTGTTGGAGACGACCGGCTCGGAGGCGAGCAGGTCGCGGAGGGTGGAGAGGTCGGGGAGGCCGAGTATCTCGGAGATGCCGTCGTCGAGGCGCTTTCGAGCGGGGCAGTTCGCCATTGCGGGCAGGCGCTCGAAGTCCTTCTCGGAGAGGGCGTCGAAGAGGTCGGAGAGGCGCTGAAGCTGGGATGGCGAGAGGCTGCGTGGATCGAGGACGGGCAGCTCTTCAAGGTCGGCTTTCTTCAATTTCACCCAGTTGCCTTGCGTAGTGTTCCGAATAGCGAGTAGGGCAAGCAACCCAAGACTACTGTTCAGGAACGTGGCAACCGCCTTATCCCAATTGGGATTGTCGGTTTTAGTCGGCCACCACACGTTGGACAGAACTGGCTTGCTGGCAACCATTCCCGCAATTCTTGCCGTATTCAAGCGAAGACGCTCTGATATAAGCAATTGTCCTGCCTTTGGCCACAGTTGGTCGACACGTTTGAGGTTGCGGCCAGGACGAGCTTGGGAGAGTGGAGCAAGGTACTTGTCCGGCTCGGCGAACAGACGACGCCTCTTATCGGTGTCGTGGCCCGAGACCATAGGGTAGGCGGTGATGGAATCAATTGGCTCGAATCCGTCTCGAACATCCCGAACGTCCGGGCCTATCTGAGCGAACTCATCAAGGTGGCACAGGGGGATGCTAACGGACTTACTCTCGCCGGGGACCCAGACCTCGCCGTCGTCGAGCAGCCTGAGCGCGCTGCGGGTCACATCGGCGCGGGCGAACTGCACGCCCGACCACTTCCCGCCGGCGAGCTTCGATTCGGGAATCGAGACGACCTCGCCGACGTGACGCCCGTCGACCTCCAGCAGGGCCGTGCCGGTGTCCTCGACGTTGGCCGGAGTTGTAGTCGCCGCAGTCTCAGCTATCCGGTGAGCGTCCACGATGCCGTCGGGGTTCAGCCAGAGATTGACGAAGGTGGTGCGATGCTCGGCCGGGGGGCCGTTGTGGGGTCGTCGCGTGGCGATGAGGAGGGCTTCCGAGAGGTCGGTGCTGTCGGAAAAGTTCCAGCGCGTGGGGTCGTGGGACGTGATGACCATATCGAGGACGAAGTCGCGCTCGATGAGTGATCGCGTCTGCTCCCACGACGGCCCCGTGCACACGGTGAGGGGGAGCACGAGGGCCAGGCGTCCCTCTCCGGGACGCAGCTTGGGAGCGGCGGTCGCTACGAAGGCTGCGCCGAGTCCAGCGGTAGCGGATGCCTGACGCGACTTCAGGCGGCGGGAGAGCTCGTTTTGCAGCTTGCGGCGGTCGGCTGCGGGCAGGCTCCCGAACAGGAGATTGCCGCCGACTGAGCGGGTGAACGGAGGATTCATGATGGCCAGATCGAGATCAGGCAGAGTGGCTGTCACGCCCTGTTGAGCGCCCCGCGAGCCGCCGCCGTACACTCTTTCCGTCTCCCTGATCCGCCCGGCGGCCGTTCCCATAGACTCGGGGGATAGCGCGAACTGCACCGCGGCCTCACCGTTGCCCAGAAAGTCGAGCGAGCCGAGCGACACGTTCGATCCCTCCGCACCGAGCGCCATGACGTAGAGATTCATGCGGTCGAACTGGATGCTGGGGTTGAGCATGGCGAGGCTGGTGGCGGCGAAGTGGACGGCTGTGAGCTGCACGTCGTAGCCATGCAGGGCCTGCTCGACCATGGCCTTGTGGAGCTCGGCGGCGTGCTTGCCTCCCGCGCTCTTGTGGCGTCGCTCGGCCTCGGCGGCGACGGCCATCAGCAGGGTTCCCGTGCCGCAGGCGAGGTCGGCGACGTTGAGGGCGGCGGGGAACTCGTGGTCGCTCCAATCGACGTGGGGCGGCCAGTCGTGGAACACGAGCCGGGCAAGCATCGTCGCCGCGGGCACGGACGTATAGTAGGCGCCGGTGAACTTGGCGTCGGTCAGCAGCGTGTGGAAGAGGCGTCCCGACAGGTCGTGCCCTTCAAGGTGGCGGGTCTCTTTGACCGCTTTGAGCAGGGGAGCCATGACCGGTTCCTGCGCTTTTGGAGGACTGGTAACGATGATGTAGAGGACCCTAAGCGCAAGGTCGAAGACGGGCACGTAGTCGATGTTTTCGCAAATATCAATCCAAGCATAGCGGAGCTCGGCAAGGATCTTCGCCCACTCATCCTGAAACGCCAGTGCCGTGCTACCCAATTCAGCGCTGCGCTGCGCATCCCTAACGCGCTGCCCCCACATTTCCTCAATGGCTTGCACGTCATCTGTGACATCGGCAAGGCGGTCGTGGAAGGCCAGGGCGTTGAAGAGGACGAGACAAGCGATGCGCCGGGCGGCGGCGCGGTCTTTCTCGTGATCGGACTCGGCAATGACTTCGGAGACGCGGCGTCTCGTCCGGGCGTGCTTTTCCAGTTTTTGCGCGGCCTGTTCAACTCTGTATCCGACGACCCGCGCAGCGGCGGCCACCCGGTCCGCCCCTTGAACTTCCAGAGAGAGGATGCGGAGATAGTCTGCGAGGTCGGCTGCCGATCCGGTTCGGACGGGGCGATCGGACCTCACTTCGCCGTGAGTGCCGTGGAGCCACCAATCGAGAAACCCGTCATGTTCGAGACAAGAGCGGATATTGATTCCATATTTGAACGTGAGAGGATAGAGGACGCCGATCACGGCCAACGCATCGGGGAACTGTCCCAACCGCTCGTCGAGCTGGCGTTCCAATGCAGTGGGGGAATCTTCCCACTTGCACTCTATTATGACCAAATTGCCCTCGCCCAACTCGACTTGAACATCGGGTATGCCCTCTCGCCTGCGGCGCTCGGCACGGGCATCTATTCCATGATCGCGAAGCACCTCCACAAGCAAGGTGTTGACCGATTCTTCGCGGATGGGCTGAGGGTTGTTCAACAAGGCTGTCACGTTGTTACGGGGAGATGTTTTGAGGACGCAGGGCTATGATAGACCATGCGTTCTTGGGCGTCAAGCAGGGATTTGGGTGCTGGGTTCTAGGTGCTGGGTGCTGGGGGTGCGGAGGCGGTGCGGTAGGGAGCGAAAAGGTGTGAACTTGTGACGTCCTGTGACATTTTGGGACATTTTCGTGTGTTATTGTCAAGTTGTCGTACCGCCCTTCGACAGGCTCAGGGTGAGCGGCGCCTTATTAGACACCCCCTACGGTGTGAGGGCCATGGCCGAGAGGAGCTTGGTGGTGGAGACGATGTGCTTGTTGAGGCGCATGGCCTGGGGGTCGATGCCCATGGCGAGGCCGAGCATCTGGGGGAAGTGGATGATCGGCAGGTCGATGGGCTGGCTGCGGATCTTGGATGCCTGGGGCTGGTAGCCGTCGAGGTTGAGGTGGCACAGGGGGCACGGCGTGACCATGGCCATCGCGCCCTTGTGCTTGGCCTCGCCGGTGTGGTTGGCGACCATGGTGAGCGAGGCCGTCTGGTTGATGGTGAGGATCGGGAAGCCGCAGCAGGCGGTCTTGCCGTCGAAGTCGACGACCTCCGCGCCAACGGCCTCGATGACGCGCTCCAGCGAGTCCTTGCGCTCAGGGTTGTCGTCGAAGTCGAGCGCGGACGAGGGCCTGACGATGTAGCAGCCGTAGAACGGCGCGACCTTGAAGCCCGTCAGGGGCCTCGTCACGGCGGCCTTGAGCGTGTCGATGCCGATGTCCTCGATGATCGCCCACATGAGGTGCTTCGGCTCGATAGTGCCCTGGTATTCGAGGCCCTCTTCGGCGAGGTCCTCGTTGACGGACGCGAGGTATTCGGCGTCGGACGTGAGGCGCTTGTTGGCCTGGGACATCACGCCCTGGCAGGTGCTGCATATGACCAGCAGGGGCAGTCCGCTCTGTTCGGCGAGGGCGAACGTCCGGGCGTTCAGGGTATCGCCGAGGCGCTGGTTCTTCTCCTGGAGGACGCCGGAGCCCGTGCAGGACGCGGTCCTCATCGGCTCGTAGTCCAATTCGAGGCCGAGCCTACCGGCGACCTCCATCGTGGAGGCGTAGAGTTCCGGCGCGGCACCTCGCGACACACACCCGGGATAGAAGGCGTATTTCATTGATCGTTCTCGACTTTTTTAAATATGCGGCGCACGTTCTCGACGCCGGGGGTCTTCTTGTGGATGATGGGCGGACGCTTGCCCGCAAGCTGGGCCTTGATGCCGACCGGGGCGAGCTTGATCATCTCCTTGATGTTGAACATACCGAAGGTCTTGATGGGGAGGCGGAGCTCGTCCAGAGTGCCGCTGTGCTCGATGGAGTCGGCGAAGGCCTTGGCGTGCCTCGCGCCGTAGGTGTTGGTGTAGCCCGCCTCCATGGCCTGATCGCGCATGGCCATGATGCGGTCCATCGGCGCGACGCCCTTGGGGCAGACCTCCACGCACTGCATACACCGGGTGCAGTCCCAGACGCCGCCGTACTCGTTGAGTTCGCCCAGCCGCTCGTTGTCGGCGTCGTCTCGCGGGTCGGCCACGAAGCGGTATGCCTTCGCGAGAGCGGCGGGGCCGAGGAAGTTGTCGTCGACCTCCAGCACCGTGCAGTCGGAGACGCACGCGCCGCACATAATGCAGGACATGACGCCCGCTAGGTGGAGCATGTCCTCGTTCGGGGCGAGGTACTCCGCCTCCGGCTCCGGGCCCTCCGGCTGGAGCCACGGATCGACGGCGCGCACCTTGTCCCAGAACAGATCGAAGTCCACGACGAGGTCCTTCACGAGGCCCATGTTGCCCGCAGGCTCGACGACGACGGGACCGCCGTTCGAGGGCTGCACGTCGGCGATCTTGGTATTGCAGGCGAGCATGGCCTGGCCGTTCACGCGCATGGCGCACGAGCCGCAGATCGCGCTCCGGCATGAGCACCGCAAGGCCAGTGAGCCGTCGATCTCCTCACGCACCTTGATGAGACCGTCGAGCACAGTGGCGTTGTCGTCGATATCGAAGCCGTATTCCTGGTAGTACGCCTCCGGTCGGTCCGAGTCGGGGTCGTATCTCTTGACGCTCAGCGTCGCTTTCATGTCTTTTGTCCTCGTGTCTTCTCAGTAGCTCCGTACCTGCGGCTCCCACTGGGTGATCTTGACGGGGAGGTAGTCGACGGCGGTCTCGCCGTCCTCGGTGCGGGAGATCAGAATGTGCTTGAGCCAGTTGTCGTCGTCGCGGTCGGGCATGTCGGTGCGGGTGTGAGCGCCACGGCTCTCCTTGCGTTCGAGCGCGCCGAGGATGACGGCCTCCGCGCAGTCGAGCATGAAGCCCAGTTCCAGGGTGAAGATCAGGTTTGTGTTGAAAACCTTGCCCTTGTCATGGACGACGACCTTGTCGTACCGGGCGCGGAGGTCGCCGAGCTTCTCGAAGGCGGCGCGCATCCCCTCTTCGTCGCGGAATACGGCGAGATGGGTGTTCATCGTCTCGCCAAGCTCGCGCCGGACCGCGCCGAACAGCTCGCCTCCGCCGTCGCGGTCGAGTATGGACTGAAGCCGCGCTATGTCGGGGTCCGCCGCGCGGTCGTCGATGTTCGCGTGTTGCTTCGACCTCACGTAGTCGGTAGCGTGCTCACCGGAGCGTCGACCGAAGACGAGGGTGTCGAGCAGGGAGTTCGCGCCGAGGCGGTTGCCGCCGTGAACGCTTACGCATGCCGTCTCGCCGGCGGCGTAGAGGCCGGGCACATTGGTGAGTCCGTCGATGTCGGTCTTGATGCCGCCCATCTGGTAGTGCATTCCGGGACGTATGGGAACCGGCTCGTGCGCCATATCGGCGTTGGCGAAGTCGATGCCAAGCTGCCTGATCTGGCTCAGCTTCTCGTCTATGAGGGCCTCGCCGAGATGACGAACGTCGAGGAGGACGCAGCCGTCGACGCCTCGCCCCTCGTTGATCTCCATCTGCTCGGCCCGCGACACGACGTCGCGCGACGCGAGCTCCATCATGTTGGGGGCGTACCGCTCCATGAAGCGTTGGCCCTCGGAGTTCAGCAGATAGGCTCCCTCGCCTCTCGCGGCCTCCGACAGGAGCGCGCCGTTCGACTTGAGGGTGGTCGGATGGTACTGCACCATCTCCATGTCCATGAGCGGCGCTCCGACCTGGTAGGCCAGCGCCATGCCGTCGCCGGTGCAGATCAGGGCGTTGGTGCTCGGCTCGAAGACGCGACCGAGTCCGCCTGCCGCGATGATGACCGCCTTGGCGCGGATGACGTGGATGTCTCCGGTCTTCATCTCCATCACGACCGCGCCAGCGCACGCGCCCTCTTCCATGATGAGCGAGAGGACGAACCATTCCTCGTACACGCGGACTCCGAGGCGCAGTATCTGCTCGTGGAGCACGTGGAGGAGGGCCTGCCCGGTGAAGTCGGCCACGAAGAACGTCCTGGCCTGTCGCTGGCCGCCAAATGATCGGACGCCCAGCCTGCCCTCGTCGTCGCGGTTGAAGATCACCCCCATGTTCTCCATGGAGATGACCTCGTCTCCCGCCTCGCGGCACATCACCTCGATGGCGTCCTGATCGCCTAGGTAGTCGCTGCCCTTGACGGTGTCGTAGGCGTGGTCTTCCCAGTCGTCGCCGCGGTCGCCCAGGGCGGCGTTGATCCCCCCCTGCGCGGCGTTGGAGTGGCTCCGCACGGGGTACACCTTCGTCACGACGGCCACGTCCACGCCGTTTTGGCTGGCCGTGTACGCGGCCCGCATCCCCGCAAGGCCCGCCCCGATCACCAGCACGTCATGTTCATACATCCGCGCCTGCCTCGTTTCCTCGAAAATCTGTAGAACAATATATCACGGCGGTGTGAGGCTGTGCGAAATGAGGGCGAAGAAACTAATTCTCCACTCCGCGATCTCTGCGCCCTCTGCGGTGAATCCCCCGCCGCCTACTGTATCGGCAGCGGCGGCTGCAACCACTTGGGGCGCGCGTCGATCTCGATGTCGGTCACCCACTTGACCCACTCGAAGCCGCGCTTTCCATGAGCAACGAGGCGGACGGGGTACCCGTGTCCCCGGGACAGGAGGCGCTCGCCGACGTGCGTGGCGAGAAGATACTCACGGGCCTCGGAGATGGTGAAGCGGCGATAGTACCCGGTGGCGGAGGTGACCTTCACGCTGCGGGCACCCGGCAGGAGCTCGGCCTCGTCCAGCAGGCGGGCTAGCGGCACTCCCTGCCATACCTGCTCGGAGTACCAGCCGCCGGTACAGTCGATGGTCGCCGTCATCTCGTCGTTCGCGGTCAAGTCGGAGTATTCGAGCGAGAGGTCGCGCTTGACCAGCCCGTGAACGGAGAGTCTCCACGAATCGATGTCCGTTCGAGGCGGCACGTCGTTGAGCCACGAGACGACGGGGAACTCCCCGTTGATGCGCGTGCCCTCATACGAGCCGGTGAAGCGACGGTCCTTGCCGCTCAGACCGGCAGCACGCACCACTTGTTCTCCCGTCTGCCAGAAGAGCAGCCCGGCAAGCGCGACGCCCGCGAAGCGCAGGAACGACCGCCGCTCGACCCAGAACGTCAACGGCAGCCGGAACGACCTGATGTACGTGATGGCGTGCATCACGACGAAGGGAATCAGCAGGACGCTGACGTAGATGTGCCAGCTTACCCCGCTCCACGTGATGCCGGAGGGCGGTCGGTAGTAGAACGGCCCCGCCGCGGACCACGCGAATCCGAGGGCAAGCGTCACGATCAGTAGTCCGAACAGCACGAGCGACCCTGTGCGCTCCATCCTCCCTCGCTTCCGGTTTCGGAGCGCGAAAAGGATGACGGCGACCTTCCAGAACAGGAGGACAACGAGGCCGTACCCGGCGATCCTGTGGATGATGATGAACACCGCCTCGTCGCTCAGGCCGGAGACGAGCCCGAAGAACCCGCTGACAAACTCGACGGTCACGAAGACCAGAATCAGTATGTTGACCCAGGGGTGCTTCACGTTGTTCTCATGCGTATCCGCAGCATCAGCTTGTCGCCGTCCTTCCACGGCTGGTGCGACACCGGCCAACTCAGCGTGTTGTTGGCGGCATCCACCGTCGCATCATCGGCGTCGAGGGAGAGGATGACCTTACCGTCGAGGGAGATGAAGTCGATAACGTGGTTGGCGAGGCCCGTGTGCGGACTGAACTGCATCTCGACCGTGTTCTCCACCCACGCGATGCGCTGTAGGGACGCGGAGGCGCTGTTGGCATCGGTGAAGGATGCGGGCTCTAGCTGCCCGTTGTTGGCGTCCGCGGCGATTGCCGAGCCGACGGTCACGGGGTCGAAGAACGCCTCGTGGAGGGTGCCTGCGGGGGCGGTGACGTTTACAAACCACGTACCCTTGTTTTTGTATTCCGCTGGATAATAGCCGCAGGGAATTAAACGAGACGCTTGATAGTTGGGATGGACGAAGTACTTGCCAGTGGGGAGTGGACGCGTAGTGCGAAGAGCGCCATCACCATAAGAAAAGAGTGCTTCGTCCCTACCTTCGATCCATACCCTTCCAATGCTTCCATTTGCTGGGTGACCATCTTCTATCACCGTTCTCGCCGGCAGGCCGGAATCTAGGTAGAAGTCGTATGTCGTGTTCAGACTCTCGCCCCGTTCTTTCTTGCCATTAATAACTTGCTCCTCAGCAAAGCTGGCCCTGATGCACTCGATATACCCTTCCACCCCTTCACCTTCGTTAAGCCAATCTTCCAACCTTGCTATCAGCGACTTCATCTCGGACACAGAGATCGTCTCAGGCTGCCCTGAGCCCGTCCCCGACGCCCCGCCGGAAGAACCGCCACCGCCCGGCTCCTCCAAGAGGAAGCGCAAGTCGCTCGACGAAGCGCTGCCTGCCGCGCTGGACGACGCGGACGGCAGCCACACTCTGTTTTTGCTGTCCAGCGTATAGGCCTCTATATACCCGTAAGGCCCGAAGGAGTATCGGGTCACTTGACCGGACGAACCAACGGGTTCCTCCGCAAATATGAGGGCCTCACGGTTGTCCCAGCGCGTGTCACGGTCTCGTTCCCACGACTGGGCCGCTTCCAACGCAAGCTCCATAGTCGCATAGGTTCTATCCAGTTGATCGGTTACGAACACGACGAGTTCGCCGCCACCCGTGCCCTTGAGGTACTCGATGACGTTGAAATTGAACTCCAACAGGCCCCGGTAGACCGTCGTGCCATCCTCATCCTTGCCGATGTTCTCCGCCGTTGCATTGGTAGATATCAGAGTCGCCCGGGCTATAACGGTGGCGTCGAATACTCGCTCGTTTAGCCCTATCTGTCCCAAGGGCGGTAGCATGGATAACCGTGGCGCGTCGGTCTGAGAACCGTCGGCGGGCAGCCCTTCCCGTTCGGAATCATCACCGCACCCCACCCACAACGACAGTGACATTAGCGCCAAGGCGACGAGCGCAAGCCACGTCGCTCGGTTCCGTCCCCTGCGGTTTGAACGTCGTTTGTAGGGCGTCATGACGCTCTCCCGTATGTCCCGTATTACGTCAAGACCGTTGAAGTGGATTTCGCTGGCGGGCAGAATTCCGCTCACCTTCCCAACAGCAGTCCCGGCTGGCACGTGCGGCAGTAGCTCGTTATTCGCTGGTTGGCAGTCAGCTGGCTGATGGTCGTGCCGCAGCGGGGACAGGGTTCTCCTCCCCTGTTGTGGACCTTCAGGAAGTCGCGACGCTTGCGGTGGATGTCTCCGCCCATGGCCTCCCGCACCTGATCGACCGCCTCCTGCATCACCCGCGTGGAAGCGTCGAGGATGTGCTGGAGGTCGTCGTCGATCAGGTCTCGCTTCTTGCGGAACGGGTAGATCTCGGCCTCCCAGAGGATCTCATCGACGTACGCATTGCCTATGCCCGCTATCACCCTCCCCCGCGTGATGATCCCCTTGATCTCCCCGCGAAACGGTCGGAGCCGCTCCTTGAACTCGCCCAGGGACAGAGGCTCGTCGAGCGCGTCCGGCCCCATGTCGGCGTACTGCGGGATTTCCTCCATCCAGTCGGGCGAGACATAGTAGACGCGGCCCATCTGCCTCTCATCGATATAACGCAGTTCGCTTCCGTTGGACAGCGCCAGGGTGAAGCACGTCCGCTTGAAGACGCGGTCGGACGGGTCGGACCACTGGAACCCACCGGTGAGCATGGGGTTGACGACCAGCAGACGGTCTCCGCTCAACGCCAGGGTCAGGAACTTGCCCGTTCGCCGCACGTCTTCAATGGCGCGCCCTACGACGTCGCTGTCGAAGTCGCCTGCCATCGAGCGCAGGACGCTCGGCCTCAGCACCCGCGCCGATTCGACGCTCGCGCCAACCGCGCGCTCGATGAGAAAGCCCTTGACCACCTCCAGTTCCGGGGCCTCCGGCATGGGAGCACTCTCCTTCCTCTCTAGGCCTCACCATGTTCGGGATGACGGTTCTCGATTTTACGCGAATGCAACGGAATACGTGAATCCGCAGTCCCTTTCCTCCGTGTCCTCTGTGCCCTCTGCGGTGAGTCCTCTGCACTCGTGACGGATGCTGGGATATGATGAATACAGCAAACCAACACGAAGGAGGAAATCGAAATGAACGTCTTGAAGAGCATAGTCGTGACAATCGGGATATTCGGCATCGTGATCATCGCGGTCGCGTGCGGTGACGACGATGAGGGTTACACGACCCTGCCCGTCGCCAACGTTGGCGCGTCCGTCGGCGGGTCGGCGGTGGACAGCGCGGCGCCGGTATCGGCGGCGAGTGTCCAGGGAGCGTCCACGTCCACGCTTGCGGGACCCGTGGGAACGGGTACCCCGTCCGCGCCCCAGTACGCGATGGGATCGACCGAGGCCGGCATCTGGGTTACCGGAACGGGAGAGATGAGCCTCTCGCCAGACATCGCGCTCGTACGGCTCGGCGTGGAGACCACCGCGCCCACGGTGACGAAGGCGCGCGAAGACGCGGCGACGGCCATGGAGGCCGTCATCACCGCCGTCAAGGACAACGAACTCACCGACGAGGACATCCAGACGACGTCCTTCAACATCTGGCCGCAGTACGAGTACCAAGAGGTCGTGAGCGGGGGCGTCTCCTCGAACAAGCGCGTCCTCACCGGCTACCAGGTCAGCAACACCGTCGCCATCAAGATCCGTGACCTCGACGCGGTCGGAAAGATCATCGACGACGTGGCGACCGCCGGCGGGGACGCGACGAGGATCAACGGCATCGACTTCTCCATCGAGGACCCAGGCGCCCACACGGCGCAGCTTCGTGAAGACGCCGTGAAGGCCGCCTTGGAGAATGCAGAACACTTCGCGACCCTCACCGGCGTCACGCTCGGCAAGCTGGTCTACATCTCGGAATTTGGCGGCGAAGTCCCGATCGTGCAGGACTTCTTCGCCGAGACCAGGGCGTTCGCCATGGCGTCCGCGCCGCTGACTCCCATCAGCAGCGGATCGCTCGACATCACCCTGACCGTCCAGGCAGGCTTCGCCATCTGGTAGCAGTCCCCGGCAGGGACGGGTTTCAGATCCGTCCCTGCCCTCCACCGTCCCTGAGCCGCTCGGACGCCCGCCTCAGCCCCCCGAAGCGGAGGCGGAACAGCCCCATCATGTCGTCATACGCCGTCTTGACGATCTTGACCCGCGTGTCGGGGTCGTCCGTCCACTTGACCGGCAGCTCGTAGATCAGGTAGCCGTTCTTCTCGGCCAGGATCAGCAGTTCCGTATCGAAGAACCACCCGTTGTCCAGCACGAGGGGCGCAAGGTCACGCGCCGCCTTTCGACTGATGGCCTTGAAGCCGCACTGCGCGTCGCGGAACCTCACGAAGAACATCGACCTGATAATCAGGTTGTAGCACCGCGAGACGACCTCACGCTTGAGCGACCGCCCGATGACCGTCGCTCCCTTCCTGAGCCGCGAGCCGACGGCGAGATCGTACCCCTCCTTTGCAAGCGAGTCGATCAGGGGCGGTATCGCCTCGAGCTCGGTCGAGAGGTCGACGTCCATGTAGCAGAGGAAATCGGCTTCGCTGGCGAGCCACGCCGTGCGGAGCGCTCTGCCCCGACCCCGCTCCTCCAACCGCAGGTACCCGACTTCCTCATACTTGCGGGAAAGCTTATCGCACACGCCCGGAGTACGGTCGGTCGAGCCGTTGTCCGCAACGACGATGCGCCAGTCGTAGGCCCGCATCGCATCGCTGAGGAACCCGTGAAGCCGCTCGACGCACACGGGCAGCGCCCGCTCTTCGTTCAGCACGGGAATCACAAACTCGACGGAGGGGGAGGGAGGCATGATGACGGTAGGCATTATACCAACTCCCTCTCTGCGGTCTCCGCGCCCTCTGCGGTGAACCCCTCTCACTCGCACCTAGCGGCTATCGCGTCCGCTACCCTCGCCGAGACGTTCTGCGGCCCAACCCCACACAGATGCTCCCTCAGTCTCTCGAACAACGCCTCCGCGACGACGCGATAGCCCGAACCGGCGGTGTGAACGTAGTCGATGTAGACCGGCTCCCCCACCGTCGAGAACACGTCCCCAAGGTCGTGGACGTTCGATGGCAGCGTGCCGTCCCTTCGCCGCTCACCGAGGATGGTCGACATCTCGGCGTGGGTCGCCATGATGTGCGTCATGGCCCGCCTATCGAGGTGCTCGGCGAGGATGCGCTTCTCCGAGACGTGCAACGGCTTGCCGTGCGTCCACAGGCTGGGTTGGAGGACGAACAGCGCAGTGAAGCCGAACTCGCTGCCGAGGGCCATGACGAGCTCGCGGTTCGCGAGCCACACATCCACAGCCTGTCCGCCGAGGAAGCGGAAGTTGGCGTCGAGGAACCTCGGCGTAATGTCTATGTCGGCGTCGTCGCGTCGGTCGCGGACCGACTTATCGCGCGCCTCCAACCTGTCGAGCACGATGCGCGACGCCTTGTAGATGCCGAGCGACCGCACGAACTCGCGCCGGCGCTCCGAAGGAACCTCACCGAACCGGAACCGGTCGCGGATGCGGTGGAGGCTCACGTGCGACCCCGGTACCTCCGGCCAGTTGGACGCCGAGGCAGCATCGTTGATGCCGTCGTAGAAGACGACCACGTCGGGACGTCCGCCTGCCTGAAGCTCGCGGTAGAGTAGGACGACCTCTTGGGTCGAGACGTACCCGCGCTCGCCGAGGTTCTTGACCGTCGTGTCGACGCCCCATGCGTTCGTAAGCGCCGCGAGATGACTGGGGATCGTCTCGTCGTCGGGCGCGCCCTCTCCCCATGCGGTCGACCCGCCGAAGACCCACACCCTCAGCGCGTCCTCCGCGTCAGAGTTGTTCGTCGTGCGCCGGAACCCTCCGAAGTCAATGTTGATGAGGTCGCCAGGGTAGTACCGCCTGTCCCATACGGTGTACGGCTCGTAGACGATGCGCTCCGTCGCGTGGAACTCGCGGAAGAGCGTAGCGACGTCGTAGCCGGCCCCGTCGTATGCTGCCGCGAACTGTCGCTCATCGAGCGCCCCCGACACGCTGTCGAGGGCGGGCGGGCTGAAGAACTGCTGGTCGATGGCCCACGCCGCGCGCCCCAGCACATCGACGGCCACGACCACCAGGACGGTCAGTCCCAGGATGGCGAACGCGGTCTTCAGTCGTTCCGTCTTCACGGTTCGGTGCACGTTGAGCCAAATTGATCGACGGTTAGCGGCTCTCTAAGGCAAAAGAGAGGCGGCCACCGTATTTATAACACGGTGGCCGCCTTGTACGTCTACTGGTTGGCTTTCTTGCGCGGACCGTCAAGCCGACGGTTGGTTCACCTTCTGGGCCTCCCTGGGGACTTGGTTCCGAACTCGCTCACGCCCGGACGGAGTTCCACGTCCTTCAGGTACCGTCGCCTGTTTGCCCGAGAAGGCGAATGCTTCTGAACACTGCGAGAGCAGTCCGCTGTTGCTCCAGTGTCAGGTCTTCGCCCACAAGGTTCAGGTTGGGGCCGTCCACGTTATCGAAGTAGACACCGGTGTACCCGGCGCTGGCGTCCAAGGAAATGAACAGCGTCGCTCTCACGCCTTCGATGGCCTCGTAACCCACAGCATACGTGTGCGCAGGGTCGTCGGCCGGATCAAAACTCCAAGAGCGTCCGCCGTAATTGAAGGTCAGCCGCGCCCCATGGCCAACCACCTCTCCGACGTAGGAATCGGTACCCTTGAACTGATTCAGCTCCCACCCGCGAGGTAGGCGCAAAGAGAATCCCGCCTGGCTCGCCCATCCCCGTGCCTCCACCACCCTCCAGCTCGGCCACGGTCGCGTATCAGGGTATGCATCAGGGTGTGGGTAGCCTGCGCTGACACTCACTACTTGCCCGGTGTGCTTGTCAACGACGGCCCGATCTCCCAGTGGCTTTCCAAGTCTGACCTTAACGAGATCGAAACAGTCGCCGCCACCATGAAAGGGAGTGGAGGAGGCAACCACTCTAATCTGCACGTCGACATCCGTCTCCCGCAAATACGACACTATAGGGTCCCCGCTGCAGGAGGCGACGGAGAGACCGAGCCTGTCCGGAGAGTGCAACCCCGCTGCCCTCACACTCACCTCACCGCGCCAGACGCCCCCACCCAGGTTCAACCAGACGGCAAGACAGGCCACGAAGACCACTAGCCCGGTCACCACCACGGCGACGATTATGGGTCCCACACGGCCGGACAGGAATCCTTTAGAGCCGGAACTGCTAGTCATGAGGCGTCTCCTTTGGTTGGCTGCACTTTGCCGCGGCGTTCGTCCGCCCGCAAGTCGATCCTCCTCCATATTCGATGCCTTCAGCTGTCTATCCTGACGTTCACTACTTGCCCGGTATGCCTGTCAATAACGACCCGATCCCCCAGAGGCTCTCGAAGGTAAACAGTAACACCATCTCCGCAGTCGTCTCCACCGTGGAAGGGAGTTGAGAAGGCGATTACCCTGACCTGTACGTCGACATCCGTCTCCTGTAGCGACACTCGCGGAGCTCCGTTGCAGGAAGCAACGCCAAGGCCGAGCCTCTGCGGGGCATGTAACCTCGCCTCCATTATTCTTACTTCGCCGCGCCATGCGCCCCCACCGAGGTTCAACCAAACCCAGAAACAGGCCACGAAGACCACCAGCCCGGTCAACACAACTGCGATAACTATGGGTCCCACACGGCAGGAGAAGAATCCTCTTGAGCCGGAACTGCTAGTCATAAGGCGCCTCCTTTGGTTTGTCGCGCCGCCTAACCCTTCCCCGTCGTTTCTCGTTTACTGTATATGAATAACGGGCCTGCGCGCCGTGCGCCGCCTCACAACTTGTCACAGGAGCCTCTCAGCAGCCATGATGGACCTTGCGGGCGTACGCCAGATAAACGAGATGGTGGAGAAGGAGGCGCCGTTCGT
This sequence comes from Dehalococcoidia bacterium, assembly GCA_963665745.1. Classification (GTDB taxonomy): domain Bacteria; phylum Chloroflexota; class Dehalococcoidia; order Lucifugimonadales; family VXLM01; genus VXLM01. The sequence continues at coordinate 1,183,157 of OY762443.1, forward strand.
CCACGATCTCGTGACCGAGATTCGGAAGACGATCATCGGCCAGGACCGGCTCGTCGAACGGGCCCTGGTCGGACTGCTGGCCGACGGGCACATCCTGCTGGAGGGCGTGCCGGGCCTCGCCAAGACGCTCTTGGTGAAGACCATCGGCCAGGCGATCCACGCGGGTTTCTCGCGTATCCAGTTCACGCCCGATCTCCTGCCGGGCGACCTCATCGGGACGCAGATATACAATCCCCGCACGAGCGAGTTCAGCGTCCGCAAGGGGCCAATCTTCGCCAACCTGATACTCGCCGACGAGGTGAACCGCGCGCCCGCCAAGGTGCAGAGCGCCCTGCTGGAGGCGATGCAGGAGAACCAGGTCACCATAGGCGACCAAACGTACCCCATCGAGGCGCCGTTCCTCGTCCTCGCGACGCAGAACCCCATCGAGCAGGAGGGCACGTACCCCCTGCCCGAGGCGCAGGTCGACCGCTTCATGCTCAAGGTCGTCGTCGAGTACCCGGAGCGCTCCGAGGAGCGTGAGATCATCGAGCGGATCACGGCGGGGCCGCTGCCGGAGGTGAAGCCCGTCATCGACCCGCAGTACATCATGAACGCGCGGGAGATCGTCCGGCAGGTCTACGTCGACGAGAAGGTCAAGGACTACGTGCTCGACCTCGTGATCGCCACGCGCGATCCCGGCGTGGCCGGACTCGACGAGTTGAAGAACATGATTTCCTACGGGGCTTCGCCTCGCGCGGGTATCTTCCTGATCTCGGCGGCGCGGGCGCACGCCTTCCTCAAGGGTCGCGGCTACGTCACGCCCGACGACGTCAAGCAGCTTGCGCCGGACATTCTCAGGCACCGCGTCATAACCACCTTCGAGGCCGAGGCACAGGAGGTCACGTCCGCCGAGATCGTCCAGCGCATCCTCGACAACCTTGAAGTCCCGTAAAACCTATGCAAACCGTCCGTCGTCAGCCTGTTCAGCCCGTTCGTGGTGAGCCTGTCGAACCATGAACCGTCCTTCGACAAGCTCAGGACGAACGGACGGTGTTGCCGGATAGTAGCCTATACAAAACATGCTAACAACTGAGTTGATCGCCAAGATCCGGCGAATCGAGATCACGACTCGGAAGCTCGTCAACGACAGTTTCGCCGGCGAGTACCACTCCGTGTTCAAGGGCAGGGGCATGGAGTTCGTCGAGGTGCGGCAGTATCACCCCGGCGACGACGTGCGCACCATCGACTGGAACGTGACGGCGCGCACGGGAGAGCCTCACGTCAAGAGCTACGCCGAGGAGCGCGAGTTGACGGTCATGCTGGTCGTCGACGCGAGCCGCTCCGGTGACTTCGGCACGAGGAACCGCTTCAAGCGGGAGCTTGCCGCCGAGCTTGCCGCGGTCATGTCCTTCGCGGCCACGACGAACAACGACAAGGTCGGCCTGCTTATCTTCACCGACAGGGTGGAACTTCTCATCCCGCCCCGCAAGGGACGGAGCCACGTCCTTCGCATGGTGCGCGACCTGCTGGTGTTCGAGCCGGAAGGCACGGGCACCGACATTCGTCTCGCCCTCGACACCATCAACGTCCTCCTCAAGCGGCGGAGCATCGTCTTCGTCATCTCCGACTTCCTCGCGGAGCCAGAATCGTACCGCCGGGCCCTCTTCGCCACGAGCCGCCGGCACGACGTCGTGGCATTCGACCTCGACGACCCGCTGGAGCGCGAGATAGCCGACGTGGGCATCATCGCGCTGGAGGACGCCGAGACCGGGCAGCTCCGCTGGGTCGATACGAGCAGCTCGGCGTGGAGAAGGACGTTCTCCGAGAAGGTCGCCCGCTTCGTCGAGGAGAAACGCGAGGTCTTCTCCTCAGCGGCGGTCGACCGAGTCAACGTCACGACGGATAGGGACTACGTCGCCGAGGTCGCCGCGTTCTTCAAGAACCGGCTCCGAAGGCTGGCGCGGGGAGTGTAGGCGTGTCTCGACTGGTGCATTCCCTATTACGTAGTCGGTGTCGCATCTGGCTTGCGGTGCTGGCCGCGTCGCTGCTGGTCGCAGGAACGTTTGGGACGGCCTTCGCGCAGGAAGACCCCTTGTCCAAGGTTCGTATTTCCCTGAATGTGGACCCTCCCAACCTAAGTTTCGCGGACGAGGTCACCTTGACGCTGGACGTGACCTATCCGGCCGACCACAGCGTCGTGGCGCACAAGCTGCCGCGTGACTGGGGGCAATTCGAGGTCAGGGAACAGTCGCAAGCGCAGACCGTTTTCAACGACGACGGAACGAAGACCACGAGCCAGACGATCAAGGCGGTCGTGTTCGGCAGAGGGACGATTCAGACCCCCGAACTGCCCATATCCGTTCGTAGCCCCGATGGAACCGTAGAGCAGACTTCCCCCCTTCCGAAGGAGTTAATCGTTGGGTCGGTTCTGCCCAGCTCCGAAGCGGAGCCGAAGGACATTCGACAGCAGGCCGACATCTCTACGCCATTCTGGGATGACCCCGTTGCCCAAACTTCGGGCGCCCTCATCGCGCTGGCCGGACTGTTGGCGGGCACCGTGCTTGCGGCTTACCTGATTCGTAGGCGGCTACAAGGGGCGCCGTTGCCGGTTCTTGACACCCGAACGCCGTGGGAGATCGCCATCGAGGAGCTTGACCGCATCGAGCGGCTCGATCTGCCGGAGGACGGGCGGTTCAAGGAGCACTACACGCTCGTCGCAGACACCATGCGCGTCTACGTCCAGGCGATGTATCTCCGCGACGTAAGCCCGGTCGACGCCATCGACATGACGACGGACGAGATATGGGCCGCGCTCACCCGGTCGTCGTTGAACTACGATGACGCCAAGCTCGTCCTCGACCTGCTGCAAGAGGCCGACCTGGTGAAGTTCGCCAAGTACACGCCCGCGTTGTCCCAGGCCTACGAGGCATCCGGCCAGGCGCGGTACATCGTGGAGGTCACGCGGCCCGCCCTCCGGCCGGAGGAGCCGTCGCAGAACGGAACGTATGCCCAGCAGGAGGCGCCGGCGTGAACGACCTGAGCTTCGGGTCTCCGTGGCTTCTCCTCCTCCTGCCGGGAGTCGCCCTTCTGGCCGCCCTGCCCCACGTATGGAAGCGCCGGATGTCCCCCGTCGGCATGAGGTACGCGGACACCGGTCTCGTGTCGGGAATCGGAAGCTCCCTGCGACTTCGCGTGATGCCCTTCGTCTCCGGGCTGCGCTTTATCGCGCTCGCCCTCGTGATTATCGCCGTCGCCAGGCCGCAGTCAGCCGACGCGCGAGAGGTCATACGCGGCGAGGGTGTGGACATCGCCATCGCGCTCGACATTTCGGGCAGCATGGGCCAGCAGGACTTCGACCCGCACAGGCTCGATGCCGCCAAGGAGATCATCGCCGACTTCATCGAGGAGCGGCAGTACGACCGCATCGGCCTCGTCGTCTTCTCGCGGGACGCATTCGTGCAGAGTCCGCCCACCCTCGACCACGACGTCCTCCTTCGGCTGCTGGACGAAGTCGATCTCGCCGACAGGCTGCGAATCCAGGATGGGACGGCCATCGGCAGCGGCATGGCGACCGCCGCCAACATGCTCAAGGACTCGACCGTCGAGAACAAGCTGGTGACCCTGCTCACGGACGGCGTGAACAACGCGGGCGACCTTGATCCCGTGACGGTGGCAACGGCCGCGGAGGCGCTGGACATCAAGGTGTACACCATCGGCGTGGGCAGGCCGAGCCGCAGAGGCGCCAACTCGCAGTTGGGGCCCTTCGGTGGAGGCGTCGTGATGCAGCAAAGCTCGCTCGATGAAGAGACGCTTCAGCAGATCGCGGAGATCACGAACGCCAAGTACTACCGCGCGACGGACACCGATGCGCTGAGGGGCATCTACGAGGAGATCAACGCCCTGGAGAAGTCGGAGATCGAGGTGCTCCACTTCACCACCTATCGCGAGCTTGCCGTCTGGTTCCTCGTCCCGGCCCTTCTGCTCTTCCTGCTGGAACTCGTCCTTTCGCAGACCGTATTCAGAAAGATACCGTGAGATGTCATTCGGCGCGCCGCAATATCTGTATGCCCTGATCGCGCTTCCCGCGCTGATGGTCTTCTTGCGCTGGGCGTTCATGCGCCGCGACGCTTCCGTCCGGCGCATCGGCGATCCGGCCCTCATCGAGCGGCTCAGCGTGTCCGTCAACCGGGGGATGCGCCGTCGCAGGCTCATACTGTGGTTCGTCGGCATCACCCTCATAATCGTCGCGCTCGCCCGTCCGCAGTGGGGCAGCGACGTGCAGATCGTCGAGCATCGCGGCGTGCAGGTCATGGTCGCCCTCGACATATCGCGCAGTATGCTGGCCCAGGACCTCAAGCCGACCCGCCTCGAACGCGCCAAGCTGGAGATATCCGACATGATGTCGCGGCTCACCGGCGACGAGGTCGGCATCGTCCTCTTCTCCGGGGCGAGCTTCATCCAGTTCCCATTGACGTTCGACTACGCCACCGCGCGGACCTATCTCCGCAACGCGAACCCCGACGTGATCACGCGGCAGGGCACTGTCATAGCGAAGGCTATCGAGACTGCCATGACCGGATTCAACGAAGAGCGGGTGAGCCAGAAGATCATCGTAATCATGACGGACGGCGAGAACCATGAGGGCGATCCCATTGCCGCCGCTCGACAGGCGGCGGACGAAGGCGCGGTCATCTACACCGTCGGCTTCGGGTCGCCGGAGGGCGAGCCGATCCCCGAATACGACGCGCGGGGCAACGTCACCGGCTACCGTGAGGACGACCAGGGCCGCGTCGTCATCTCCAGCCTGGACGAGGCGACGCTCCAGGAGGTCGCGCGGGCGGGCGGGGGCAGGTATTTCCGCGCGGCGGAGCGTGGCGCAATCGCGGGCCTCGTCGACGAGATACAGTCGTTCCAGGACGAGAGCCTTGAGAGCGAGTTCAACCGCAAGCAGATCGAGCGATTCCAGATCTTCCTGCTCGCGGGTATTCTCTCGCTCGTCCTCGCCGAGGTGATGACCGACCGGTTCTCCTTCTCGCTCTGGAGACGGCGTACCGCCGTCGTCGAGGAGGCGGGCCATGCTTAACCACACCCCTCACCGTCATTCCCGCGAAGGAACGTCACCCCGTACCCCGATACGGGGCGGGAATCCACAGAATCCCGCCTCCAAAACCATGGTTGCATCTCTCACCCTCGGCATTGCCCTCCTCCTTACGGCCTGCGCACCTACTCCCGCGCAGGTGAACAACTCAGGACACGAACCGTTCGCAAATGAAGATTACGGGGCCGCCCTCGACGCCTATGAAGACGCGCAGGAACGCGCCCCGGAAAAGGGTGAGCCGTACTACAACGCCGCGAACGCACAGTACCGGATGGAGAGCTACGACGAGGCGTTGCTCGACTACGACGAGGCCCTCAAGTACGCTGACGGTGACCTGCGCGCCCAAGGGTTCTTCAACAAGGGTAACGTATACTTTACCGCTGAGCAGTACCCCGAAGCCATAAAGTCTTACAAAGAGGTGTTGCGCATCCAGCCCGACAACGAGGACGCTAAGCACAATCTTGAACTGGCTATGTCGATGCTGCCTCAAGAGGAACAGCAGGAACAGGGCGAGGAGCCTGACGAAAACCAGCAAGGCCCTCAAGAGCAGGAGCAACAGCAGCAGGACCAACAACAGGATCAGCAGGACGAGCAGAACGAACAAGACCAGCAAGAGCAGGAGAACGAGGAGCAGCAGGACGAACAGCAGGACCAGCAGCAGAACAACGAGCAGGATGACCAACAGCAGGAGCAAGAGCAGCAACAACAGCAGCCCACTCAGACCGAGCCGATAACCGAGGAGCAGGCCCGACAACTACTGGAAAGCGTGAGCGAGGACGCGGAGACGCTTCAGGAGCGCCTACAGCAGGTCCTCGTCTCGCCCGAGTCTCCACCCCAAAACCCCTGGTAAACACCGAATTGCGACATTCCCCATACATACGACGCGCCATAACCGGCATCGCCCTTGCCGTGACACTCATGGCCGCGGCGATACCGGCCGTCCACGCGCAGCAGCGGGACATCGACGTTACTGCGGAAGTCAATAAGAACGAGCTGGCCGTCGGCGAGGATCTCACCCTCCGGGTGAGGATAGACGGGTCACTCAACCCCCAGCAGCCGACGATCCCCGAATTCGATGGCCTTCGCCAAATGGGACCACCCTCGATTCAGAGGCAGACGTGGATTCGCCAAGGGACGAGCGGTTCCACGTTCTCATATCTCTACCGGTTCGTGGCCACAAAGGTCGGCACGGTAACGATCGACCCGATCTCGGTTTCCATAAGCGGTCAGACGTACCAGACCGAACCCATCAAGGTTGAGGTATTCCAGGGACTGGGTGTCTCAACCCCCGTTCCCGGCCAGGGCCAGTCTCCGGGGCAGAGCGTACCACCCTCCGCGGGCGGCTCGATGTTCGTCACCGCGTCCGTCGATGATGACACACCCTATCTCGGCCAGCAGATCACCTACACCTTCAAGTTCTACCGTCGCTCGGCGCTCTTCCCCTCGTTCGGCAGGTTCGGCCAGCCTCGCTTCGCCCCGCCCGGCTTTTCCGGTTTCTGGAAAATCCAGGAGCCGGATCAGGACGAGTACACCGAGACGATTGGCTCCAACCGCTACCAGGTCGTCGAGCTCACGACGGTGCTGTTCCCGACGGTCGTCGGAACGCTGGTGATAGAACCGGCCGGTCTGACGGTGCCCGTCGACTTCTTCGAAGCGCCCAACTACCTGGAGGCGGAATCGATAGTCGTAGAGGTGCTGCCCCTGCCCCCCGACGCCCCGGCGGGGTTCACCGGCGCGGTGGGCAAGTTCAGCGTCTCCGCCGACGTTGGCGGCACGGACGGGAAGGTCAACGAACCCGTCCAGCTTACCGTGAGGGTCGTGGGCGAGGGCAATATCGACTCGCTGCCCGATCCGACGTGGCCGGACTTCGACGACTGGCGCGTCTTCGAATCGCCGTCCGATTCGTCCAGCAGACTGATCGACGGGCGGCTCGTGGGAACGCGCACCTACCAGAGCGTCCTGGTGCCCCAGAAGGCGGGCGTCCTGACCATCCCGGAGATAGGCTATACCTACTACGATCCGAGCATCGAGGAGTACGTCGAGGCAGCATCGCAGCCGATCATTATGTCGATAGCCGAAGGGGACGGCATGTCACCGCTTCCGCCGCTGCCGGGTGGTGGAACCGCCGTGGAGCGCGCGGGTTCGGACGTCCGGCACATCAAGCCCGCGCCGTCGTCGCTCCAAGAGTCCGGTGGCGGCCTCATCGGCAGCGCCGTCTACTGGGCCGTCTGGGGCGTCCCCCTGCTCGCGATTGCGGGCGCTGTGGCATGGAGGCGCAGGCAAACGGTATCCGAAAGCGGTATCGCCGCGGCACGCAAGCGCAACGCCCTGCCCGCCGCGCGGAACGCCCTGGCGGCAGCGGGAGAGTCCGGGGCCGACCCGAGGGTGGCCGTCGCCGACATCCTACTGGAATATCTCGCCGCCCGGCTCGACGTGTCCGTGACCGGGCTGACGCACGAGGCGCTGGACAAGTGGCTGCAGGGCCTCGGCGTCCCGCTTGATCTGGCGTTGCAGGTAGAGGGCGTTCTGGGCGCGGCAGAGATGGCGAAGTACGCGCCGGAGATCGGCGACTCCCTCGCAGCGGCGGAGCACTTCGAACGCGCCGCCAAGCTGCTCAACGACCTCGACGAGGCCATAGTCGCATGAGCCGGTTCCGACGGCACATAATCGCGTTTGCAGCCGGATTCGGCGCGTTTGCCGCTGTCGCGGGAGTCGCGCTCGCACAATCGCCATCCCCCGCCGATCTCATGGCCGAGGCCAACGCCCAGTACGAGCGCGGAGAGTACGCCGACGCCGCCCAGCAGTACGAGGCCCTCATCGACAGCGGATACGAGGACGCCGCACTCTACTACAACCTCGGCAACGCCTACTTCAAGAACGGCGACCTCGGACGCGCAGTCCTCAACTACCTCCGCGCCGAGGGGCTTTCCCCGCGCGACGCCGACATCCGGGCTAATCTCGAATTCGCCCGCGCTAGAACGGTCGACAGGGTAGAGTCGGGAGGCGAGTCCCTCTTCGGGAGCGTGTCCAACGTCGCGCGTCGATGGGTCACCGTCGGGGAGATGGGCATCATATCGCTGCTACTGTGGATCGTGAGCGCCATCACCATAGGCGCGCTGGTCGTTTGGCGCGCGGTGCCGCGAAGGACTGCCGTGCGGAACGGCGCGGTCGTCGCCTCCGTCGCCACGCTCCTGTCGCTCCTGCTTCTGCTGAGTATGCTCTACGCCAACCCGAACGACGACAGCGGTGTCGTGGTCGCGTCGCAGATCGATGTCGTAAGCGGCCCGGGCGAGCAGTACGAGACGGAGTTCACCCTTCACAGCGGCGCGCAGGTGCGCCTCGTCGACTCACGCCAGGGGTGGGTCCGCATCGCCCTTCCCGGCGACGACCTCCAGGGCTGGGCGCGGTCCAACGTCGTCGAGGCCCTCAGGCGCGGGGGCTAGTCGACCTTCCCAAGGGGCTTTCCAAAGTCCGTTCGTGGTGAGCCTGGCTCCCCTGAGCCAGTCGAAGGGTCGAACCACGAATTGGCCTTCGACAGGCTCAGGCCGAACGGGGTAGTCGACCATATTGCGACAACGGAAAGGCACTAGACCTTCCCGGCCAGTGTTGCAAAACGCGGACGCGGTGTGTCAACCTTGCCTTCCCCGGGAGTGTCTCATGCGTGAAGGCGAGTACAAGAACGGCAAGAAACACGGCCCTTGGAAGCTGTACTACCCCAACGGCCAGCTCAAGAGCGAGGCGACGTTCCACGAGGGTCTGTACACGGGCTACTACTGCTCCTACCACGACAACGGCGCGAAGAAATTCGAGGGCCGGTACGCCCCGATCCGAGGCAACTCACGCGATGGCCGCAAAGAGGGCGAGTGGCTCATCCACGGCACCGACGGTGTCCCCGAAGAGCGGATAGTGTACGACCGCGGGCGCATCGTCGAGCGTGTCACGCTGCTCGATGCCGAGTAGTGAGCGGTCAGCTGTAAATGACGGTATAAAGTCTTGGACGACCCTACCGGCTCGTGCTTCGACAGGCTCAGCACGAACGGGTCTCGACACAGATTACGTTCGCCCTGAGCTTGTCGAAGGGCATGACTGCCGTCAATCGAATGGGCCTGCTATGTGCCTCTTATCCCTCTCCACGCACCCCCGGTGGTGGGCCGCTACCAGGAGGGCGTCGGCCACCTCGACCCGGGCCTCCGCCGCCCATGCGCTCTCTTCCTGCCCATTGACCAGGCCGTCTTGGCCCGCCGGGCATACCCGGCCCTCCCGGCCGACGGGGCCGCTGACCTTCGGGGCCGTCGAGCGACTGGAGCCGCGCGTAGAGACCTTTCCGGGCCATGAGCTCGTCGTGAGTGCCGCGCTCGGCGATTTGCCCTTCGTCCAAGACGACTATCATGTCGGCGTTCCTGATCGTGGAGAGGCGGTGCGCGATGACGACGGCGGTCCGGTCACGCAGCATGTCCGCCAGGGCGCGCTGGATCTGCATCTCCGAGTTCGTGTCCACGTTAGCCGTGGCCTCGTCCAAAATCAGGACGTGCGGCTCTCCGACGATTGCACGCGCGAAGCTGATGAGTTGACGCTGGCCGATGCTGAGGTTCCCTCCGCGCTCCTGTAGAGGCGTGTCGTAGCCCTGTTCGAGTTCGGTGATGAAGTCGTGGGCTCCGACGGCTTTGGCGGCATTCACGATCTGTTCGTCCGTGACGCCGTCGCGGTTGTAGCGGATGTTCTCCGCCACCGTCGAGCCGGAGAACAGGTACGGCTCCTGGGGAACGACGCTCACCTGCCGGTAGAGCGATTCGAGGGCGATGTCGCGAATGTCCACGCCGTCGATGGTGATCTGGCCCTCCTTCACGTCGTAGAGCCGCAGGAGTAGGGACACCATAGTCGTCTTTCCGGCCCCGGTCGGTCCGACGAAGGCAATCGTCTGCCCCGCCGCGATGCTGAGGTCAACGTCTCGGAGGACAGGTTCATCCTCGTGGTAGTGGAAGCCGACTCCCTTGTAGCTGATCTCCCCCTTCACTGGCGGCAGATCGACCGCGTCGGGCTTCTCCTCCACGTCCGGGTTCATGTCCAGTATCTCGAAGATGCGCTCACCAGATACCATCGCTCGCTGGAGCGAGCCGTACTCCTGCGTCAGGGTGCGGACGGGTTCGAAGAACCGCTGGATGAACAGAGCGAAGGCCACAAGGACACCGGGTTGGATGGTCTCCTGGAACACCATGTAGCCGCCGAAGAAGACGACCAGCGCCAGTCCCAGAGACGTAAGGATCTCAACTGTGGGGAGCAGCGCGGCGGACAGACGGCTCGCCTGGAGGTTCGCCTCGAGGTTCTGGACGTTCGACCGCTGGAACCGGCGGATGTTCGTCTCCTCGCGGTTGAGGCTCTGGACGACGCGCACCCCGGAGATGTTCTCCTGCAGGCCGGAGTTGACCTCCGCAATGGCCGTGCGGACGCGCATGAACGACTTTCGGGCGAAGCGCTGCCATATATTCAACGCAATAAAGAGGATGGGGATGACCGAGAGGGTGATGAGGGCGAGGAGCGCATTCATCCACACCATCGCCCCGATTATCCCGATCAGGCTGAGGACTTGGCCGAGGCTGTTCACGAAGATCGAGATCACCTCTTGAAGCTGGCGCACGTCGTTCTGCACGCGCGACATGATCCGACCCGTCTCGTTCTTGTCGAAGAACGACATCGAGAGCCGCTGGATGTGGTTGAAGAGCTCCACCCGCAGCGTGCGAAGGACATCCTGTCCCGCCAGGGCCATCAGGCGCATGTTGAGATAGCTCGACAGGAACTGCACGGCGGCCACGGCGATGAAGAGTCCGACCGCCAAGTTCAGCCCCGACAGGTCGCCCGCGCGGATGAAGTCGTCGATGACCCACGCGACGATGAGCGGGAGTCCCACGACGGTCACGGTGTAGACCATCGTGGCGATGAAGGCGATGGTGACGATGGTCTTGTACGGGCTGAAATATCCAAGCAACCGCATGACGACCCGGTGGTCGTACAGCTTGCCTTCCTCGTCCTGATCGAGGCCCATTTCGCCCATGCGGCGAATTGCGCCCGGCCCCATGCCGCCGGAATAGCCTCGTCCGGAGAAGCCGCCACCGCCGCCCATACCACCTGACATCATGGCTGTTGCCTCCCGTCTCCGTTCACTAAGCGCATCTTTTGTCCCTCCCGCCGTCCTTGCCGCAGTCGTCGGACTCCGACGGGGCCTGCCGCGCCATGGCATCGACGAGAATCTCCAATGCCGGCGCTATCTTATCCAACTCATCGTCCGTCAGCGACTCCGATATCGCCTCGAATCCTACCGCTCCCATGCGTGAGAAGCGGTCGAGCATCTCCCGGCCAGGTTCGGTTATTTGGCAGAGCACGACGCGCCGGTCGGCCGGGTCGGGAACGCGCTCGACGTAGCCCTTCCTGACGAGCCGGTCGATCATGCTGGTCGCCGAGGGCATCCCTCGCATCAGGTGATCGGAGATGTCCTTCATGCGCTGGGGACCGCGGCTGAGGAAGTACAGCGTGCGGACCTGCGGCATCGTCATGTCGAACCCCGCCAGATCGTCCCGCATGCGCGCCCGCCCGAGCCTCCTCACGCGGTCCATGCTCGCGGCGATGCGGTCGATCAGCTCTTTTCTATCGGAATCCATCGGCGCCCTTTTAGTTTCACTTACTCGAAGTATCTTACCATGTCGAATAATTCACGTCAACGGCTCTCACTCGCTCCGTGCCTCGTGAATGTATGGTAGAGTTGTTGCCGACTACAACTCGGAGGCGGAGATGAAGATCGTTCGATACGAAGCAGACGGCGCGGCGGCCTACGGCGCGCTCCAAGACGACGGCTCGATCCGGGGTATCATCGGCTCGCCGTTCGAGGATTTTTCCGTCGGTGATGCAGTCGCGGACTTTGACTCCGTACGAGTCCTGCCGCCGGTCGAACCGCGAAAGGTCATCGGGGTCGGCCTTAACTACACCAAGCACATCGAGGAAATCGGCATGAACAAGCCCGAGTTCCCCATGCTGTTCATGAAGCCCAACACCGGCGTCATCGGACACGGCGACTCGATAGTCTTGCCCAAGGAGAGCGTGCAGACCGAGTACGAGTGCGAGCTGACCGTCGTCATCGGCAAGAACGCGCGGCGCGTGTCGGAGGACGAGGCCCTCGACTATGTGCTCGGCTACACCTGCGGCAATGACGTGAGCGAGCGGACGATCCAGTTCCCCGAGATGAAGATGGGCGCGCTGCTCGTCGGCAAGGGGTTCGATACCTTCTGCCCGATCGGCCCGGTCGTAGCCACCGGCCTCGACCCTTCCGACCTGCGTATACAGACCAGGCTCAACGGCGAGACGAGACAGGACGGAAGCACGTCCGACCTCCTGTTCTCCGTACCCAAGCTCGTCTCCTACATCAGCGATGCCATGACGCTCCAGCCCGGCGACTGCATCCTCACGGGAACGCCGTCGGGCGTGGGCCCAATCGCCCCCGGCGACGTGGTCGAGATCGACATCGAGGGAGTCGGCGTCCTCAGCAACCCCGTCGTTGCCGAGGAGTAGGCGGCTGCGATGCCCAAACCTCTGATCACGAAGGTCGAGATCGAGACGTTCACCTACGATCTGTCCGACCTTGCGCGGGGTGAGCACGGGCCGACGTACTCGCCGGGCAAGTCGATAACTAACACGGCCCACGCCATCACGATCTTCACGGACGCCGGCGTGACCGGAGAGTACGTGTGGAGCGGGCCTATCGAGTACGCGGGAGCCTGCGTCGTCGCGGAGCTTCTCGTAGGGCAGAACCCGCTCGAACGCGAGTACATCTACTCGCGCATCAAGCAGACAATGCGACAGCAGGCCGAGATCGGCATATCGGCCGTCGACATCGCCCTCTGGGACCTCGCCGGCAAGTACCACGACGCGCCGATCCACCGGCTTCTGGGCGGCTACCGGAAGACGCTTCCGACCTATCCCGCCAGCGTTCACGCCACCGAGCACGATGAGTTGAAGTCCCCCGAGGAGATGGCCGACTTCGCCGAGCAGTGCAAGGGGTTGGGCTATCCCGCCTTCAAGATTCACGGCTGGGAGAACGGCGAGCCGAACCGCGAGTCTGAGACGATCCTTGCGCTCCGCGACCGCGTGGGGCCGGAGATGGACCTGATGTCCGACCCGTACAACGCGCTCCGCACCTTCGGAGACGCGATCAAGGTCGGGCGCGCCTGCGACGAGGCGGGCTACTTCTGGTACGAGGACCCGCTGGCGGACGGGGGCATATCGCAGTTCGCGCACCGCAAGCTCCGGGAGCTGCTGGTCACGCCGCTGCTCCTGACCGAGCACGTTCGCGGCTTGGAGGCCCGCGTCGACTTCATGGTCAACGGCGCGACCGACTTCGTTCGCGGCGACGTACAGTACATGGGCATCACCGCGACGATGAAGCTGGCCCACGCGGCAGAGGGCCTCGGCCTCGACATAGAGCTGCACAGTCCGGGGCCGGCCCAGCGCCAGTGCATGGCCGCCATTCGGAACACCAACTACTACGAGTTGTCTGGCTCCCGGCCCAAAGGCCCGAACGCCAACTACATCCCCGTGTACGCGAACGACTACGTCGACCAGCTCGACGCCGCGGCGGACGGACACTTCCCCGTGCCGCAAGGGCCGGGTCTCGGCGTGGTGTACGATTGGACGATGATCAGGCGGAACAGCCTTGGGACGAAGGTCTTCGAGTAGTCTGCCTGCGCCGCTAGATTCGCTTCTCAAACGCCACCACATCGAAGCCGAGCTTCCTGCCCCTAGCGACCTCAACGTACCCGGCCTTCGTGTACACGCCTATCGCGGCGACCTGCCCGGCGGTCGTCTCCAGCGTCAGCGTTCGGAAGCCCAGCTCGGCTGCCCGCTGTTCCAGCTTCGATAGGATTCGCGTGCCGAGTCCTCTTCGCTGAAAGTCGGGATGCACCCGCATCCGGCATATCTCGGCGCGAGTGTCAGTCAGGCGCTTGAGTGCTCCCATCGCGACGATGCGGCCGTCGATGGTACCCACGTAGAACTCGCCTCCGGCATGAATGTACTCGTCCTCAATACGGTGCAGGTCGTCATCCCAAGGGCCGTTCCCGGCGTGCGCGCCGACCTTGTTCAGGGCGACGTTGTGGAGGTCCCATACGGCGTCGTGGTCGGAGGCACGGTATTGCCGCACCTTCATCATTCGAGTGCCAGCCGCGCTATCTCGCCGGTGAAGGAGAGGATGTAGACCTCGCCGTCCGGGCCTTCGGCGAAGGACGATATCTGCAGGTCGGTGTCGGCGATCTCCGCCTGCTCGGTAACGCGAGTGCCGTCGTGGCGCAGCGCCCAGATGCGACCGGTGCAGAAGTCGCCATAGACGTAGGCGCCGGAGAGCGACGGGATACGGCTGCCCCGGTAGACATATCCGCCCGTGACCGAGCACCCGCCGTCGCGTCCGTACTCGGCAACGGGAGGTTTCAGTTCATCGCTGTCGCAGCCGGCGTTGCGGAAGCACGACGTTCCCTCCATGATGTTCCATCCGTAGTTTGCGCCCGGCTTGATGACGTCGATCTCCTCCAGCTTGTTCTGGCCGACATCGCCCGTCCAGAGATCGCCCGTCTCGCGGTCGAACGAGAATCGCCACGGGTTGCGGAGGCCGTACGCCCAGATCTCCGGTCGCGCGCCCTCCACGCCCACGAAGGGGTTGTCGGGCGGCACGGCGTAGGAGCCGGTCTGGTCGAGCGCGCTCACGTCGATGCGGAGGATCGTTCCGAGCAGCGTACCGAGGTTCTGGCCATGCCCCCTCGGATCCCCGCCGCTGCCGCCGTCGCCAAGTCCGACGTAGAGGTACCCGTCCGGCCCGAAGGTGACCTGCCCGCCGTTGTGGTTCGAGAACGGCTGGCCGATCTCCATGATGATCTTCTCGGTGGACGGATCGACGCGGCCCGTGCTCGGCGGAGCGTGGTAGCGGGCGATGACGGAGCGCCTCGGAGAGGCGGCGGAGTAGTAGACGTAGAAGTACCCGTTGTTGGCATAGTCGGGATCGAAGGCGAGACCGAGCAAGCCCTCCTCGTTGCCGCGGTCGCTGACCCTGTCGCGGATGTCTAGGAAGGTCTGGGGAGGCGATGGATTGGGCACGTTATCGAATGCCATGATCCGTCCGGGCTGGAGGACGAGGTACAGCTGGTCGGGCATCCCTTCGGGGTGCACCAGGTACACCATGCGGTCGAACGAGACTCCGGGGAATACGATCTCGGCGCGGACTTTCGGGAGAGCGCCGCTTGCCGGTACGGGGGTGTCCGGTTCGATGGTGGCAACGCCTGTCGGTATAGGGGTCTCGGATTCGGCGGTGGCAACACGTGCAGTCGTTGGGTACGGCGACGGGGTGGCCTCCGGCTCGGTGGAACACGCGGTGGCGGCGAACACGAAGACCATTGCCGCTGCCATGCTCGATCTACTCATTAACGCGCTCCAAATGTCCCCGGTGTACCACGAACCGCGTCATGCGCGAGAGAAATTCCGGCTCGATAACGTCCACGTCGGCGGTGGTGATGAAGACCTGGCCGTAGCCGGAGACCCGCTCCAGCACGAGGCGACGGCGGGGAGCGTCGAGCTCCGAGAGGACGTCGTCGAGGAGGAGGACGGGCTGCCGGTTTCGCGCGTGGCTGAGATACTCCGCCTCCGCCAGCTTCAGGGCGAGCACTGCCGTCCTCGCCTGCCCGCGCGATGCGTAGAGGCCGACGTCCATGCCGTCGAGCAGCATCTGGAAGTCGTCGCGATGGGGACCGCGCACGGAAAACCCCTGGGCTATCTCCCGCGAGCGCACTTGCATTAGGGCCTCGTGCATAGCCTGTCCGATGTCCTCAGTCGTGTTTCGTCCGTCGATTGCGAAGCTTGGGCGGTAGGCCAGTTCGAGAGCATCGCCGTCGTCGGTGAGCGTGGCGTGCGTCCGGGCGGCTCCCTCGGATAGGGCGTCGAGGGCGTCGCGTCTTCGAGCTACCACGATGCTTCCCGACTTGACGAGCTCGCCGTCCCAGAATTCAAGGTCACTTGGGCGAGAGCGGCCGGCCTTGATGCCCTTGAGCAGGTGGTTGCGCTGGATGACGACGCGCTGGTAGCGCTGGACGGCGCGGAGGTATTCGCGGTCGACCTGAGAGATGAGGATGTCCATGTACCGGCGGCGCAGTCCGGGCGAGCCGTACACCATGTCGAGGTCCTGCGCGCTGAACATGACGGCATTGATCTCCCCGACGAGCTCGGACGCGCGTCGGGGGATGCCGTTGACGCGGACGTATTTCTGGACGTGGAGGTGGTTCTCCGCATCGTCATGGGAGGACTCGCTGACGGTGTTCTTGAAGTCGACCTGGACGCGGACGGGGCCGTCCTCGCGCTGGACGACGGCGGCGACCTGCGAGAAGAACTCGACGCCCACGGACTCGCGGCGGACAAGCTCACGCTCGGTCGAGGCGCGCTGGGACTTGGCGATGACGAGGAGGTAGAGGGCTTCAAGGAGGTTGCTCTTGCCGTGCCCGTTGTTGCCCTGTACGAGCACCATCCCCGGCTCCAAGTCCACCTGCAGGCGTTCGTAGTTGCGTACGTTGAGGAGCGAGAGTTGGGAGAGATGGATGGCGAAGCCTCGTGCAGCCGGAGATCAAGACTCGCCCGACCGCGATGCCACGAGATCGAGGAGGTCGTCCTCGGTGATGACGGGCACGCCGAGCTTCTCGGCGTCGGCGAGCTTCGACCCGGCGTCCTCGCCCGCGACGAGATAGTCGGTCTTCCTGCTGACGCTGCCGCTCACCGCGCCGCCGAGGTCCTTGATCCTGCCGGTGATCTCCGAGCGGCTGAAGCGCTCCAGCCTGCCGGTGACGACGAAGCGCAGACCTTCGAGGACCTGCTCGACCGTCTCCTCGCCCTGCTCGGCCTCCATGGTGACGCCGACTGTTCGGAGCTTCTCGATGACGGCGCGGTTGGACTCGTTGGCGAAGTATGCGACGACGGCCTCGGCGATCTTCGGGCCGATGGACTGGACGGCTTCGAGGTCTTCTTGACTCGCGTCCATCAGCGCGTCGATGCTCGGGAAGTGCCGCGCGAGTAGCTCGGCCACCTCACCGCCGACGTGCTGGATGCCGACAGCGACGAGGACGCGAGAGAAGGGGCGCTCCTTCGAGGCCTGGATGGCGGACAGCAAGTTCGCGACGCTCGTCTCGCCGAAGCGTTCAAGCTCCAGCAGGTCGTCCCTGTTCAGGGTGTAGAGATCGGCGACCTGTCGTATCAGGCCCTTTTTGAGCAGAACGGTCGTCTGCTTGATGCCCAGTCCCTCGATGTCCATCGCGCCTTTGCTCACGAAGTGCTCCAGGAGACGCACGAGCTGGGCGGGGCAGGCCGCGTTGACGCAGAGGTGGGCCGCCTCTCCCTCGGCGCGGACGACGGGCTGGGCGCAGCTTGGGCACTGCTCCGGCATCTCGAAAGTTGTCTCGTCGCCGGCGCGCTTGCTGACTATCGACGAAACGACCTGTGGGATGACCTCCCCTGCCCGCTCGACGACCACCCAGTCGCCAACGCGGAGGTCCTTCGACCGGATGTAGTCGGCGTTGTGGAGGGTGGCCTGCCTGACCGTGACGCCGTTGATGTTGACGGGTTCCAGTACGGCGTAGGGGTTGATGCTCCCTGTTCTGCCGACGTTGACGGCTATGTCGAGGAGCCGCGTGGTGGCCTGAGTGGCGGGGAACTTGTAGGCGATGGCCCAGCGCGGCTCGCGGCCCACGACGCCGAGGTGGCGTTGGTAGTCGAAGCGGTTGACCTTCACGACCACGCCGTCGCAGCCGTAGTCAAGGGCCTCCCAGCCCTCGACCCACGTCTTGCAGTAGTCGAGCGCCTCATCGGGAGTGCGGACGAGTGCGCTGTTGGGGTTGGTCTTGAAGCCGAGGGCGGCGAGGGCGCTGAGGGTCTGCCAGTGCGTGTCGAACTCCATCGGCTCGGCATAGCCGAGGGTGTAGACGAAGATGTCGAGGGGACGTTCGGCGGTCGTGCGCGGGTCGAGCTGCCGGACGGATCCGGCGGCGGTGTTGCGCGGGTGCGCGTAGGGCGGGAGGCCGTCGGCGATGCGCCGCTCGTTGAATGCCTCGAATTTGGACTTGGGAAAAATCACCTCGCCGCGAACCTCGAAGCGGCGCGGCGCGGCGGCCGGGACACGGAGGGGGATGCTGCGAATCGTCCGCATGTTGGAGGTCACGTCCTCGCCGACGACGCCGTTGCCCCGAGTCGCGCCGCGCGTGAGGAGACCGTCCTCGTAGGTCAGGGCAACGGCTAGGCCGTCGAACTTGAGCTCGCAGACCATGTCGAACTGCGGCTCTTCCAGCAGGTCGGCGACGCGGGCGTGCCATGCCAAGAACTCCTCGTCGTCGAAGGCGTTGCCCAAGCTGAGGAGAGGTACGGGGTGCTCGGCCTGCGTGAACCCGTCAAGCGGCTCCGCGCCGACGCGCTGGGTCGGAGAGTCGGGCGTGACGAGCTCGGGGCGCTCGGCCTCGATTGCCCGCAGCTCGCGCATCAGTTCGTCGTACTGCGCGTCGGAGATCTCCGGGTCGTCGAGCACGAAGTACCGGTGGTTGTGGTAGTCGATCCGCTCGCGCAGTTCCGTTATCCGGTCGAGGGTGGTGGTGCCGGGCATGGCCGCCGTCCTGTCTAGCGTGTGACTAGATGATAGCAGTCATGAGCGGGGGAGGGCATCACCCTCACCAACTCTGAACACTTACCCTCTCCGACCCCGACTTGACAACACAGAACATAAGTCCTATCATACCCACATGCGGCAATCCTCTTATCCCCTCTCCCTTTGACGGGAGAGGGCTAGGGTGAGGGTGAATCCCCACCGCCAAACTTGACAATAACAAGCAAAAATGTCCCAAAATGTCACACCACGTCACAAATCTTCAAAAAATTCTCGCCCCACACCGTCATTCCCGCGAACGCGGGAATCCATCCTTCCCCCTCTGCGCTCTCTGTGATCTCTGCGGTGAATCCTCCCGTCGTGGGAGAGGGCTAGGGTGAGGGTGAATACCCACCGCCCATAGCGGAAATGCAACAAAATGCAACACCATGCAACAAATTCCGAAAAAGACCTCTCCGATGAATCCCGTACCCCCACACCGTCATTCCCGCGAACAGCCTGCCCCGTACTCGATACGGGGCGGGAATCCATCCTCCCCCCTCTGCGCCCTCCGCGCCCTCTGCGGTGAATCCTCAGCGAGAGGGAAAAAGACTGGACGGGCTTTCGGGGCCATAGCTATACTGAACATCGTGTGCGGACAGGGGATCACGACCGGAAGGGCGCACGATTTGCCGCCGTCAGACGAGTACATCGAATTTGTGAGGGAGCATCCTTCGCTGCTGGCCATCGGCAATACGCCGTTGGTGCAGCTCGATTTGCCGTTGGACATCGGGGACGCGAGGGTCTCGGCCAAGTATGAGCACCTCAACCCGGGGGGGTCGATCAAGGACCGGCCTGTGCTTCGGATGCTCGTGGAGGCCATCCTTGCGGGCGATCTGACGCCCGACCGGACGATTCTCGACGCGACATCCGGCAACGCGGGTATCGCCTACGCGATGATCGGAGCGGTGCTGGGGTACAGGGTCGAACTGGTCATGCCGGAGAACGCGAGCGAGGAACGCAAGAAGCGGCTCCTCGCGCACGGGGCCAAGATCGTCTTCACCGACCCGATGCTGGGGTACGACGAGAGCCTCCACGAGGTCAAGCGCCGGTACGAGGCCGACCCGGACAGGTATTTCTGGTGCGACCAGTACTCCAACCAGAACAACCCCCTCGCGCACTATGAGACGACGGCGGAGGAGATTCTCTCGCAGGCCCCCGACCTGACCCACTTCGTCGCGGGCGTCGGAACGGGCGGGACGATCAGCGGCGTGGGCCGGAGGCTCAAGGAGCACGATCCCGACATCAAGGTCGTCGGCATCAATCCCCCCGTATGGCCGGGCGTCGAGGGGCTGAAGCATCTGGGAGAGGGCCACATCGTGCCGGAGACGTACCACGAGGAGTACGTTGACCGGATGATCGACATCGACGTGGACGCATCGTACGAGATGTCGCGGGAGATGTCGGAGCGGGGGCTGTTCGCGGGGCAGTCGTCGGGCGCGTACGTGTGGGCGGCGTACCACGTCGCGGGCGAGGCGCGGTCGGGGCACGTCGTGACGATATTCAACGACATCGGGGAGCGGTATTTTTCGACTGGCATGTGGGACGGCTCACCGCAGAGGACACAGAGAGCGCAGAGTGAGGATGGATTCCCGCTTTCGCGGGAATGACGGGAGAGGCGCGGGAATGACGGGAGAGGCGTTGACACGGCTAAGCGGTTTTCACTACACTCATTAGCAGCCGAGCGGTGTGTTATGGTGACGAAGACGCGGATCACGAGAATTTTCTGACGAGGTAAGGCCATGGTTGGCGAGAACACGACCATTTCAAGAGAAGACCTTGCGGTTGAAAAGAACAACGAGGGTGTTTCGCGATTCAAGGCGGGCGACCTGGCGGGAGCGGCCAGGGCGTTCCAGGAAGCCCTCCAGTTCGACCCTTCGCTTGATGAAGCGCGGGAAAACCGGGACATGGCGATCAAGCGGCTGGGGCGCGACCCCATCGACGACGATGCCGAACTTGTGCGCACGCGCAGGGAAGAGGACTTCGAGATCGACACCGGGGGGGAGACGCTGGAGAGACTCGTCCAGTACGCGCTCTACGCCCTCGCCGCGGTGATCGGCATAGCGCTGCTGATCGGAATCTATTCGATTCTTGGCTGGTTAGGCATCACTCTGCTGATAGTCGGCTGTTTGTTTGTTTGGGCTATCAAATGGAGTTGGCTCTTCTTCCTCAAGTGAGGCTTTAGCCCTCGATCGGCTCGATGAGGCCGTAGTCGCCGTCCTCGCGGCGGTAGACGACGCTGTAGTTGCCCGTCTCCACGCTTCGGAACAGGTAGAAGCTGTGGTTGAGCAGTTCCATTTCGGCTATGGCATCGTCGACGGTCATGCCGATCATCGGGAAGCGCTTGCGGCGCACGACCTTTATGGGCATGTCCTCCATCTCGTCCGGGGACGGCGCACCTTCGTCCGGTTCGGGGGCCAAGCCGTCCGGGAGATCGCGCAAGGACGTCCGTTGCTGGTTGGAGCGGTAGCGCCGTCCCTTGTACCGGCGTATCTGGCGGTCCATCACGTCGACAGCGGTGTCGATCGCTTCGGAGACGGTGGAGCTGCGGCGCTGAGCGCGCAAGACCTGCCCCTTGACCGTAAGGGTCAGCTGCACGACGAACCGGTCATCGCCGGAGCGCGAAGACGTTCGCTTGATTTCGGTCGTGGCGTCCATCATCTGGGGCAAGTGCCGTGACAGGCGAACGAATTTCTTGCCGACGTAGCTCTCTATGTCGTCCGTGATTTCGACGTTTCTGCCGTGAATCTTGATATCCAATTTGACCTCCGATGCGGAATGAGATACGTTTCAAATAGACGTTCGCGCCGGATTACGGCCCTTCGTCCGAGTATTGTCGGATAGTCTTCTTTCCGACGCTGATGTCCGCCCGTCGTTCGAGGGCATCCTCGTCCAGATCCACGCCGAGGCCGGGGGCGTCGGGCAGGGAGATGTATCCCCCTTCGACCTGGGGTGCGCCGACCGTGATGTCCTCGACCACCGGCTCGAAATTCACCCAGTACTCGGTGATGATGAAGTTGGGAATGCAGGCGGAGACGTGGACGGTGGAGGCGAGCGCGACGCCCACGCTGTTGTAGTTGTGGGGTGAGACGCCGACGTAGTACGGCTCGGCCATCGCGGCGATCTCCTTCGTCTCGAGAATGCCGCCGGTGTTGCAGACGTCGGGGTTGATGATGTCGACGGCGCGCTTTTCAAACAGCTCCCGGAAGGCGGCCTTGGTGTAGAGGGTCTCGCCGGCGACGATCGGTATGTCGGTACGGCTTCTGACCTCGGCCAAAGCGTCGACGTTTTCGGCGGGGCAGGGTTCCTCGAACCAGAAGGGGTCGACGTCGCGAATGGCGTCGGCGACACGGACGGCGTGCATCGGGGCGAGCCGGCGATGCACCTCGATGAGCAGGTCTATGTCTTGCCCGACGGCGTCGCGCACGGCGTGTACCGTCTCGATAGCCGCCGCCTCGTCATCGCGTGAGACGTAGAGTCGCCAGGGCCCGGGGAAGGGGTCGAACTTGAGGGCGGTGAAGCCCCTGTCGACCATTTGCCTGGCGGCGTCGGCGTATTCGTCGGGAGTCTCCGTGTCGTCCGACCAGCCGTTGGCGTAGACGCGGATTTTGTCGCGGCACGCTCCGCCGAGCAGATCGTAGACGGGCACGCCGAGGCTCTTGCCGACGATGTCCCACAGCGCCTGCTCGATGGCGCTCAGGGCCGACCAGAAGTCCATCGCGCCGCGCTTGGCCGCGAAGTCCTCGTAGGCCACCTGCGAGAAGTGCTTGATGTTGAACGGGCTGCGTCCGATCAGGTAGTGCCCTAGGCGTTCCACGTGGGCCGTAATCGCAGTGTCGCGGTCGGTCTGGGTGTACGCCTCGCCCCAGCCATAGGTCCCATCGCCGGTCTCGACCCGGACGAACACGAGGTTCTTCGGCGCGTCGGCGTTGACAACGTAGCTCCGGACGTTTGCGATCTTCAAAACGACTGCCTCGACCCACTCAAGCGATGGTTCAGGGTATTCATAGTAGCATCAGATGGGCGGTTCCGCACGAGTCGGGGGTGTCGGTTGGTCATAGCCATAGAGTACCGAGCTACACGCGCATCGGTTGTGGTATACTGTGGTTCCCCTACCCCGCGTAGTGTTTGGGCCAATAGCTCAGCCGGTTAGAGCGCAGTCCTGATAAGACTGAGGTCCCTGGTTCGAGTCCAGGTTGGCCCACCAGTTTGTCTCATACTCATAACTCCGTCGTTCAGGACGACCTCGGCGACGTCGCGTCCTCCTATGGGACTGTCCTCCGGGGGTCTGGCGTCAGTCAGTTGCGTAGCCCATGATGAGGTCGCGGAGGGTTACCATGCCGAGAGGGTTGCGATCACGGTCGACGACGACGGCGCGAGAGAGGTTGAAGCGAGCGAGCAGCCGGGAAGCGTACTTGGTGAGCATGTCCTCCGGCAGGGTGAGGAGCGGTTTGGACATGATCTCGTAGACGTTGACGCGTTCAGGCGAGCGGTCTTCGGCGATCACGCGGCGGGCGATGTCGCCGACCGCGATCATGCCCAATTCGTCGTCATCGTTACGCCGGTTGACGACGAGGGAGCCGACCCGGTGGCGTTTCATCAGGGCCATGGCGTCGGCGACGGTGGCGAGTCCATCGATCGTGAACAACTCGTCGGACATGAGGTCTCTTACCCTCATAGAGACATTTTCCGTCATAGCTCGGACTCCACCTCCTCCAGGATTGTGGGCAACTGGGTCGTAAGCCCCACGGCATCTTCAATGGGCACTTGGAAGGCGATGCCTGCGCCGGGCTCGGCATCGAGGCCGCCCGCGTCGCTGATACGCTCGAGTATCTCTCGCGCCCGGGACTCGGCCACCAGGAACAGGACGACACCGCGGCTTGCAGCGAGGTCGAGGCCGAAGAAGGTCTTTTCCGGTCTCAGGCCGCCGCCCCGCACGCTGGTGATTATCGTGTCGCCCGTGGCGCCGGCCTCCCGCGCCGCTTCCACGACAACATCAATCTTATCGTCGCTTACCAGTGCAACAATCAGCTTTAGTCTCATGGCTTAAGCCTCCTTGGGAAGTTTGGGCTTCCGCCTGCGGCTCAACCAGGACGCGGCAATAGAGTATCCCAGCACGGACATGATTGGGAAGACGCTGGCGAAAGCGATGAGTCCGAATCCGTCGATCAGCGGGCTTCGTCCGGGAACGCTCGCGGCGAGGCCCAGCCCCAGCGCCGCGACCACCGGCACGGTCACGGTCGAGGTGGTGACGCCGCCGCTATCGTAGGCGAGCGGCACGATGGTCTTGCTTGACCGGAAAGTGAGAACCATGACGACGAGATAGGCTGCGATGATGTACCAAGGAAGGGGCGTGCCGGTGACGATGCGGAAGCAGCCCAGGGCGACGCCCACAGCAACGCCGACGGCCACGGCGATCCGTAGCCCCCAGGCGTGAACGGCTCCGCCGGACGCGTCGCGGGCCTTAATCGCCACGGCGACGAGCGAGGGCTCGGCGACGGTCGTGGCGAAGCCGATGGCGGCGGCGAATGCGTAGACCGGCCAGTAGTCCAGCCAGTCGATGCCGTCAGCCAGACGCTCCGATCCAATGTATTCGGGCGCGGTAAGCTGGCGGGCCATGGTCTTGCCTATGGGGAAGAGCGCGTTTTCCAAGCCTATGAGGAACAGCGCAAGTCCAACCAGGACGAGGGCGGACCCGGCGGCTATCCGGCGCAAGTTGGGCGGCTTGCGGCGCAGAAAGACGACCTGAAACAGGAGGAGGATTACGACGATGGGGGCGACGTCGAGGACGGTGGAGAACAGGGCGTCGGCAAAGGCGCGCGGGAAGTCGGTCATCAGGCCACCATCCCGTAGGCAAGCACGCAGACCATAGGCGTGAGGCTAGCGAAGGCTATGAGGCCGAAGCCGTCGACCATGGGGTTGCGTCCACGAATGGACGTGGCGAGTCCAACGCCGAGCGCCGTTACGAGCGGAACCGTGATGGTACTGGTGGTGACGCCGCCGGAGTCGTAGGCGACGCCGATGATTTCGGCGGGGGCGAAGACGGTCATGGCGGTTACGAGGAGGTATCCCCCGATGATGAGCCAATGGATCGGCCAGCCTTTGAGGATGCGCAGTACGCCCAGCACGAGCGCGACGCCCACGGATACGGCAACGACGATCCGCAACTCCAAGGCGTAGGAGGCGCGGGCGGGGTCGCTATCGAGGATGGCTCCGGCTTCGGCGGCAACGGCGGCGGCCTCGGCGGCGACGGCTATCAGGGCGGGCTCGGCTATAGTGGTGCCGAAGCCCAAGCAGAAGCCGAAGACGAGCAGTACGGTCACGCTGCCCTTTTGGGCGAAGCCCTGCGCGAGCGCCTCGCCGAGGGGGAACAGGCCGCTTTCGAGTCCCTGGATGAAGAGCGTGAGCCCGACGATCACGCAGAGCAGTCCTATGAGCACGCTCAGCAGATCAGGGAAGGGCTGGCGCAGGACTACGATCTGAAAGAACGCGATGACGACGATGATGGGCGCCAGATCGCGCAGCGCATTGACCGTCAACTGTAGTATCGCGGCCAAGAAGCGAGTCACGCCTACACTTGCTCCAGCTTAGGAGTTGTGCCGGACCGATACAGGGAATATATCTGGCATCGAGGGGTCGTTCAAGGGAGGGGATGTACCGGGTTAGGGGTTCTAGACCCAGTGGCGGCGGCGCTGGAAGGGGTAGGTCGGGAGCGCGATTCGACGGGGGGCCTCACCCGCGAAGAGTCCGGTGAACGAGATGTTCAATCCGGCTTCGTAGGCTCCTGCTACGGCCCTGATGAACGCGGCGTCGGATTCGGACGGTTCACCATCGTTTGACGGACTAGCCAGGGTGGAAATGACGACGGGCGTGTCCGGAGAAGCCGGCCATGCGGCGGCGAACGTCCGCCCTATGGTGGAGTCGGGGCCGATTTCCACCACTACATCCACACCGAGTTGGGCCAGAGTCTCCGCGTGGCCAGAGAGCGCGGCGGGGCTTAGGTCATCCCGAAGCAAGTCGTCGATATCGAGCGCGTCGGGCGAGTCCGCCAAACGGCCGGTCGCGCTGCTGACGAGGGGGACGGACGGGGTAGCGAGCGTGATACCGTCGAGCGCCGTTTGGAGGCTCTCACGCGCGGCTTGCGTGTCATGCTCCGTCCGGTCTCCGAGAGCTACGGCGAGACGCAGTCCTTCGTCCAGACTGAATACTCCGGCCGCCTGGGCTGCCGCGAGCGCTCCCGGTCCGTGTCCCACCACCACAGCGGGGCGTATGCCGACGCTCGCCCATTGCGCGGTCAGGGCGCACTCTAGGGCGTAGGCGGCCGGATCGGCCCACGTCGGATCGTTCAGGTCGTGTTCGGGGCCGGAGCGACCGAACATCACGTCAAGCAACCCGACGCCTCGTTCTTGCCGAATCAGATCGTCGCACCTGTCCAGCACTGCCCGGGCCACCGGCTCGCTCCTATGGAGGCCCTCTCCCGTGCCAACTAAAGGGGAATCTTGCCCGTAGTACACAAACGCGGCCTTAGCGGCCTCGCGAGGCGTTTCCTCGTCGGACGGCTCATCGGTGTCGGCGAGCGCGGTGAGCTTTTGGCGCAGCTGCTCCGCATTGCTGAAGACCAGCCCGGCGCGGTGCGGGAAGTGGCTCCGACCTGCACCGGCAGTCCATGCCAGGTCGGACAGCGTCGCATCGGAGGGGGAGCCTTGTTCGCCGTCGAGCCACGAGAGATAGCGCTTCGCCAAGTCACGGAGCGCGCCGTCCGACTTGCCCGAAAGCGGCAGGAGGCGAGTGGTGCGCTTCGCTGGTGCTTCGACGGAGGCCGAGAAGTCATCGACCGGTACGGGAACCGGTTGAGGCACGCCCGTCGGGAGACTTGCACCGCCGGTTTCCGCGCCGTCACCTGAAGGGGAGCCGTAGCCTTCGACCAAGACATGCGCGTTCGTACCTGAAAGGCCGAACGCATTGACGCCCGCCAGGGGACGGCGGCCGGGAGCGGCCGGCCAGTCCGTCTTGTCAGAGGTTACGCGCACGGGGATCTGGTCCCATTCAACGTTCGGATTCGGGGTTTCGAGATGCAGACTCTCCGGTATGACCCCCCGATTCATGGAGAGGACGGTCTTGATGAACGCGGCGATCCCGGCGGCCGATTCGATGTGCCCGATGTTCGACTTGACGGATCCCACGAGCAATGGACGCTCCGCGTCGCGTCCTTCGCCGTAGACGGAGGCCGCGGCGTTCAACTCGATCGGGTCGCCAAGCTGGGAGCCGGTCGCGTGCGCCTCCAGATAGTCGACGTCGGACGGGGCAGCGCCCGCCTGGGCGAGAGCTTCCGCCATGACGCGCTCCTGGGCCGGGCCGTTCGGCACCGTCAGTCCGGCGCTCGCTCCGTTCTGGTTGACCGAAGACCCGCGTATAACGGCATATATGCGGTCGCCGTCGGCCTCGGCTTCGCTCAACCGCTTCAGGGCCACCATGCCGCAACCCTCGCCGCGAACGTAGCCGTCCGCGGATGCGTCGAACGGACTGCAATGCCCGGTTGGAGACAACATGCCGACTTCCATCATGAATCTCGAAACGCCGGGGGACAGGATTGCGTTCACGCCACCGGCGAGAGCGAGGTTCACTTCTCCGCGCTGCAATGCCGCAACCGCCTGGTGGATCGACGCCAGCGACGACGCGCACGCCATGTCAACGGGCATCGCAGGGCCTTCCAGGCCCAGGGCGAAGGCGACACGACCAACGGTCACGCTTCCGGTTGTGCCGAGGTAGTTGTGTTCCCTATTGGCGGTTTGGTACAGGTCCCGGTACTCTGCGCCGCCGATTCCGGCATAGACGCCGGTGCGGCTGCCTCTCAGGTCGTCCGGGTCGAATCCTCCGTCCTCGAGGGCCTCCCAACTCGTCTCAAGCAGCATCCGCTGCTGTGGGTCCATCGTGCGGGCCTCAATTGGCGAAATGCGGAAGAACCGCGAGTCGAACCGGTCGATGCCGTCAACGAACGCGCCTCGCCGGATTGCTACGTCCGAAGCATCGGGGTCGCCGACGGCTCCACTCCAGGACCCGGCATCCCCGCGTCCGTCGGTAATCGCGTCGGCGCCGGACTCCAATAGCTGCCAGAATTCCGCCAGATCGCTCGCGCCGGGGAAGCGACATGCCATACCCACGACCGCGATCCCGTCGTCGTCAGTCCGCACTGGCGCGGCAGGTTCCGCGCTGAGTGGCTCGGGCGCTGCGGTAGATGAGGGTTCATCACCTGCTTCACGAAGCTGGCCGAGC
Source organism: Dehalococcoidia bacterium (assembly GCA_963665745.1). GTDB lineage: Bacteria > Chloroflexota > Dehalococcoidia > Lucifugimonadales > VXLM01 > VXLM01. Next base: position 1,211,209 of record OY762443.1, read on the forward strand.
TCTTCCGCTATATGACTCGCTAGGGACGAAATGTCCGGGTAGTCGAAGACGACGGTGTTGGAGGCGACGTATTCTCCGGCAAACGCGCGGTTCAGCCGGTTCCGCAATTCCACCGTCATCAACGAATCCATGCCCAGGTCGAAGAACCCTACTGTCGGCGACGGCGCGGATGACAGTCTCAGGACGGCTTGTACTTCTTGCTGGAGGAAGGAGACAAGCACTTCCTCCGGCCCTGCCGCAGGCGCGCTTCGCAGCCGAGACAGGACGTCTTCCGACGAGGCCGAATCATCGACGCTGTCGTCGGAGACCGAGGAAAGCATGTCTTCCAGCAAGGGAGGACGATCTTGGACGGCCTCTTCAAACACGGACCAGTCCATCGACATCACGACGGATGTCGTGGCGTCGTGGCGCACCAGCTTTTCGAGGGCCTTGATGCCCTGCTGCGGGGTAAACCAGCGTCCGCCGAGGGCGGCTCTTCGCCGCTCGATCCGCTCCCGCTGTTCGGCGGCCTCGCCGATCTCCGACCATGCTCCCCAGGCGATTGCCTGTCCGGGGAGGCCGAGAGCGCGACGGTGACCGGCGAGTTGGTCGAGGAAGGCATTGGCGGCGGCGTGGTTCGCCTGGCCCGGATTGCCCATGACGCCGACGCGGCTTGAGAAGAGGATAAAGAGGTCGAGATCGCGGTCGATCGTTGCGCGGTGCAGGTGCCAAGCTCCCACGATCTTCGGCCACAGCACCTGCTCGAAGCTGGCCCAGGTCTGGTTCGTCAGCGCGGCGTCGGAGAGCACTCCCACGCTGTGGATGACTCCGCCAAGCGGCGGCAAATTCGCGTCGATGCGTTCCATCATCGCGTCGATTGCCGCGGTATCGGTCACGTCGGCAAGCTCGACTTCTATCCTTACTCCGCGACCGCGCAGGGCGTCAATGGCCTCCTGGGCCTCCGCGTCGGGGTCTCGACGCCCGTTGAGCACGATGACGCGGGCACCCTGGTCGGCAAGCCATTCGGCCACGGCGCATCCGATGCCGCCCAGTCCGCCGGTGACGAGGTAGGCGCGGTCGGCCCGCAGCCTGCCCGTCATGAGAGGGGGAGGAGTGAGGACGATCTTTCCGACGTGCCGGGCAGAGCGCATGAAGTCCAGGGCGGCCCCGGCCTCGGCCAGCGGCCACCTGCTGTGGATGATGGGTTCCAACTCTCCGACGGAGAGTCGCGCCATAACGTCTCGGAGGACGACGCCAACCCCGGCAGGGTCGGTCTTCTTCATAACGTCCAGTTCGAGGATGGCGTAGGAAACGTCGGGACGCACCGCCGCCACCTCGTCTTCGCTGAGGATGTCCCTTCTCGCCATCTCGACGAATCGACCGCCGTGAGCAAGGCACGACAGGCTGGCGTCGATGAAGCCCTCGCTCGTGAGGCTGTTCAGCACGACGTGAACGCCCTCGCCGCCGGTGGCCTCGAGGATTTCCTCGCCGAACTTGGTCGTTCGGCTGTCGAATATGTGCTTGACGCCGAGCGACCGGAGAAGAGGCTGCTTCGGAGCGCTGGCCGTGGCGAATACCTCCGCGCCCGCGGCTTGCGCCAACTGGATGGCCGCGAGTCCGACGCCGCCCGCGCCGGCGTGAATGAGGACTCGTTCTCCGGCCTCCAGCCCTGAGAAGTTGAACGATAGCGCAGCCGACACGAATGCGCTCGGAACGGTGGCCAGGGCCGAGACGGACATTCCGGGCGGAGCGGGAGCGACCAGCTCCTCTCGCGTGACCATTTCCGGCCCGAACGCGCCGAATCCCAGGCCGACGACTCGGTCGCCGACGGAGACGGTCGAGACGTCCGAACCGATGCCGACGACGTGTCCGCACAACTCCCTGCCGAGATCTCCCTCTTCGATGAAGCCGAGAGAGCGGAACACGTCCCAGAAGTTGAGGCCGGTTGCCTCGACCGCGACGCGAACTTCCTTCGGCTCCAAAGTTCGCGGAGGGAGCGGCTTGATCTCCGGTTTGTCGAACACCCCGCTCCGGTTGGGGGCCAGAACCCAGTTCGAGTCGTCCGGGAGGGCCAGTCGCTCGGTCGCGGCGTCGGGTCGGACCAAGCGCGCGACCCGCCGGCTTCCGGAGCGATAGGCGACGTGGTTTTCCGAGTCGGGATACAGCAGCTCATTCACAAGGTCGGAAAGCTGTCCGGTCGCGCCGGGGTCAAGGTCAATCATTCTCGGCCGGAGATGGGCAGCTTCCAGGGCAACAACCTTGCCCATACCCCAAAGGACGGCGCCGGCAAGCTCACCCGCGCGCTCGCGCTCCAACACCTGGGCGCCGCGCGTGACGAACCACACGCCCTTCTCCGGCATCACGTCGGAATCGGACACGCCCTGCACCAGAGCCAGCGCGCTCGCTCCGATGCGGTTCACGTCTCCGGCAATCTCCGTGGTGGCCGCCCGCGCTCCGTGACCGTCCAGCGCCTGGAGGTGCACGACGCCGCTGAGCGGCACGTCGTCGGGCAGGGTCTCGATCAGAGACCGCCACGACTCTCGACTCTCCGGATCCACTGCGGTGTTGATAACGTCGGCCGCTGAGGGAGCGACGATCTCGGTCACGTCGCTGCCCGCAAGTACGACCGTCTGGTTTCGCGCCGCCAACTCAGCCGCGAGTTTCTCAGCAACGCCTCCGTCGTCGGCCGTCAGGACCCACACTCCCGGAGACTCGGTCACCTGCGCCGGACCCTGCGCCACGATGACGCCCTTGTCCAGCATTTCATAGGTGGTCGTTTCATCCACTCCCAGGACTTCAACGCCCTCGAAGCCCACATCACCAAGCGCCTGGCTCCAGATTGCGGGAGTGGCGAGGGCATGGTGCGGGCGGTATGCGTCGGCGAACCGCCACCAGCCGTCCAACTGGCCGAAGGTGAGGTCCATCCAACCGAGGCCGCGAAGGTTTTCGAGCGCTATCAAATGACCCGACGGCGCGAGGAGGGCGCGGCAATTCGCCAGCGTCTCTTCCAAGAAGCGAGTGGCATGCAGCACGTTGGAGGCGATCAGGAGGTCGTAGCCGTGGGAATCGAAGCCCTGGTCTATGGGGTCCTTCTCGATGTCCAGCGGGCGGTACTCGATGCTGCCTCCGCCGTCGCCGAACCGCGCCTCGGCCTCGGCAAAGAACCCCGCCGAGATGTCGGTATACACGTAGTCGAACCGGCCCGCAGGAAGCTCCGGGAGTACGGACGCGGTTGCGGACCCCGTACCCGCGCCGACCTCGATAACCCTGAGTCGTCGTCCCTCGGGCAATTCGGCTACCAAAGCCTGTACCGCGTCGGCCAGCATCCGGTTCGCCGCGCGCGCCACGGGAGCCTTGAGATACAGATCGGCAGCCGTCGGTTCACCACTGCTGAACAGCAACGTGAGCGGGTCTTCTTGACCGCGAAGCACGTCGCCAAGAGCGAGGCCAGACCGCCGGAAGAGGCCAATCTCGGTGAGACCGTCGGGATACATGCCCGTCATGCGGGTGGCGAATTCGTCGAGGTCGCTCGGGAGGACTTCCGGCAAGGGGTCCTCAGGTCCCAAGACCACGGTGAAGCCGTCACCGGTCTCGTCCAGCACCCCGGATCTGGCGACCATTTCGAGCATACGGCGGAACAGGCGCTTGTGCTCCGGGAGGACGTCCAGTTGCTCCCGCAGTTCCTCGGGGTCGACGGACTCGCCCTTCACGCGCTGCCAGCCAAGCTCCTCCAATGTCGCAAGGGCGCGGGCCCACGACCACCGCTCCAAATCGGCCAGCAGGGAGTTCCTGCCCCCGGGGTCGACGTTGGCGTCCGTCAGATAGCCGGTGAACAGCTGTGTACCGTCCGCAACCGTGGAGGGAGCAGGGAAGAAGTCCGCGGGCATCAGGGCAGATTCAAGGGGGCGTTCGCGCCAGATGATCTCATAGAGCAGATCGTCCACTCCTTCGACCGCCGAGAGCAGGGCCTCCGGAGTGGCGCGCTTCACCGCGTACCCGCTCAACTCGCCGATGAGAGATCCGTTCGGATCGTAAATTCGCAGCTCGCCGCTCAGGACTTCCGGCTGCTCGGCGGATTCGGAGCCGGCACCCTGGGATGCCTCGCTCATAATCACGTGACAGTACAGCCTGTCCGGCAAGCGCTGGGACAGCCACATCCGGTCCCAACCGAAGGGGAGATAGGTCGCCTCTTCCGGGCCGCCGGTCATGTTCCGAGCGATGCCGACGACCTGGAAACAGCCGTCCAGCAAGAGCGGATGCACGTCCAACTCGTTCCGGCCCAGAGCATCGGGCAGATAGACCTCGCCCAACGCCTCGCCGGGGCCGGACCAGACGGTACCCAGCGTACGGAAGAGCGGGCCGAGATCGATTCCGGTGCCGCTCTTGGCGCGGTAGTAGGCCGGCACGTCGGCAGGAGAGAGGGAGGACTTGAGGTCTTCCAGATCGATCCGTGTCGCAGCGTCAGGCAATGGGACGTCGGACGGCACGCGGCCTTCCACGTGCAGCGTCCACTCGTCCTCAGCCCCCTTGCTGTATATCTGAACGCGGCGGGCCGAAGTACCCTCGGAATCGTCGAGGACGACCTGCACCTTCCGGCCGTCCTCATCCGTCCCGTCCTCGGAGTCCTTCTCCGAAAAGACGAGCGCGCTGTGGAGCTGCATGTCCTCCAGTACCACGGCGTCGCTTCCCTCGGCAAGCGACGCCGAGGCCGCCATTGCACCATAGAGCGCTCCGGGGGCGATGAGGCGTCCGAAGACCTTGTGGTCCTTCAGCCATGCCGGGTCCGAAGGGTAGACTTCCGTCTCGAACGTAATCTCGCCGCGAGCGGACTCGTGCCGGACGCCGAGCAGAGGGTGGCCCGCGCCCGTACGGGGCCGCTTCGACTGCCGGAGCCAGTATCGTTCGCGCTGGAACGGATAGCCCGGCAGGGAGATTCTTCGCCGCGTCTCCCCCGCGAACAAGCCGTCGAAGGAAATATCCAGCCCGGCCTCGTAGACCTCGGCCACCGCGTCGATGAAGCTGCTTTCAGCCTCGGAAGTCGAGCCGTCCCTTGGGGGCCGCCTGATGCTGGCAAGGGCGACCGGGGCGTCCGAAGCCGACTCGGGCCAGGCAAACGCAGCCATGGGACCCAACACCGCGTGGGGGCCTATCTCCACCACGAGGTCTACCCCGAGATCCGCCAAAGCTTTGACGCCGTCCGCGAATGCCACCGGCTGTCGGGCGTGACGTCTCCAGTAGGCCGCGTCCAGCGCCATGCCGGGCTCGACCGATCGGCCCGTCAGGTTGCTTATCAGGGTGAGCGTCGGAGACCCAATCGCCACACCGTCGAGGGAGGCCTCAAGCTCGTCCAGCACCGGCTCCACCAGTGCGCTGTGGAATGCGCGGGCGGTGTTCAGCCTTCTCGTCCGCACTCCTTCCGAATCGAAGCGTTCCAAGATGGTCTCCACGTCCGCTTCCGGGCCGCTGACCACTATGTGAGCGCCGTTGTCCCCGGCAATGCTCAGGCCGACACCGTTGGACGCCGCGTTCAGCGTCTCAACTTCCGAGGTCACCTGATCCGCCGGGGCGAAGATTGCCCCCATAGCGCCTTGGCCGGTCCCGGACAGGAGGGTGCCTCGTGTCGCGGCAAACCGCATTCCGTCTTCCAAGCTGAATACCCCGGCCGCCTGCGCCGCCGCAATCTCACCTACGCTGTGTCCCAAGACGACGCTGGGACGGATGCCCACACTTGCCCAGAGGGCGGTCAGGGCGCACTCCAGCGCATAGAGGGCCGGCTGCTCCCAGGCCGTGTCACCAAGGTCTTCATTACCATCGGCCCGGCCGAACATCACGTCCAGCAGGGAGACCCCGCGTTCCTCACGGAAAACCGCCTCGCAACGGTCAAGGATCGCCCTTGCGACCGGTTCGCTCTCGTAGAGGTCTCGTCCCATGCCGACCCACTGGCTGCCCTGTCCGGTGTAGGCGAAGGCGACTTTGGTCGCAGAGCGAGGCTCGATGCCGTCGCCGGACTCTGCCAGTTCGATGAGACGCTCCCTCAGCGATTCGGCATCGTGGAAGACCGCGCCCGCCCGGTAGTCGAAATGACTCCTGCCGACGGCGGCCGTCCATGCCATGTCCGACAGCGTCGGCTCCGATGCGACGCCATCGGAGGAAAGCTGCGCCGACCGGTCTTCAAGCCACGACCGATAGCGCTTGGCAAGATCGCGGACGGCGCCCTCGGACTTGCCTGACAGCGGCAGGAACCGAGTCCGACGTACAGGTGAGCCTTCTTCCGACAAAGGTTGGTCTGCGATAGATTCTGAAGCCGAAAGCGGCACGGTCCGCGCGAGGCCGGCCGGCTGTTGCCGGTCAGGCTCGCCTTCGTCGCCGGGGTACTCTTCCACCACAAGGTGAGCATTCGTGCCGGATATGCCGAAGGAGTTCACGCCCGCCAGCCGGGGCCTCTGTCCGCGACGGGGCCAGTCCATCATGGTCGAAGTCACACGGAGCGGCTGGCCGTCCCAGTCGAAACTCGGGTTGGGATTCTCAAAGTGCAGGTGTTTCGGAATCACGCCTCGCTTCACAACCAAGGCCGCCTTGATAAGCCCGGCGACACCCGCGGCGGACTCCAGATGGCCGATGTTGGTCTTCACGGAGCCGGTCAGGAGCGGGCGGCCGGCCTCACGTCCCCGGCCGTAGACGCTCGCCACGGCATCGAGCTCGATGGGATCGCCGACGGCAGTTCCGGTTCCGTGAGCCTCCAGGTAGTCGACCTCCGACGGATCGACGCCCGCCTCGGAAAGGGCGGTTTCCATGACCTGTTCCAGAGCGGGCGTGTGGGGGACGGTCAGGCCGACGCTGGCCCCGCCGTGATTCACCGCGGAGCCTCTGATAACGGCCCAGATCCGGTCGCCGTCGGCCTCAGCTTCGCTCAGCCTCTTGAGGACGACGACTCCGCATCCTTCGCCTCGCACGTATCCGTTCGCGGACGCATCGAAGGTCTTGCACTGCCCGTCGGGGGACAGCATCATGGACTCCGCGCGCAGTTCGTAGATGCGCCCGTTCAGGATGGCCTGAACTCCGCCGGCAATGGCCAAGTCAGCCTTGCCGTGCTGGAGGTCGGCGACTGCGTCGTTCACGGCCACCATGGCCGACGCGCAGGCGGCGTCGACCGCTTTTGCCGGCCCCATGAGACCGAGCACGAAGGAGACACGCCCGGCCGTCCCGTTCAGGTTCGTGCCACTCAGGGCGTAGAGGCTGCCGGCCGCCTCGGACGGTATGCTCGAGTCGACAACGAGCATACGGTACTCGTCGTTGCTGATCCCGGTATAGACTCCTGTGCGGCTCCCCTTCAGGCCCTCGGGATCGATCCCCGCGTCCTCCAGCGCCTGCCAGGTCGTTTCCAGCATCATGCGCTGCTGCGGGTCGAGCATCTCAGCCTCGACGGGAGAAATACGGAAGAACGAGGCGTCAAACTGATCGATGTCGTCGACGAAGGCGCCGTAGCGACATGCCTCGTTCCGGACCTGAGGGTCACTGATAATCTCGCCCAAGCGTCCCATACCCGAACCTGGGACGCCCTCCGTGACGGCGTTTCCGCCCTCGATCAGGAGTTGCCAGAAGGCATCCAAATCCGACGCGCCCGGAAATTTGCACGCCATGCCGACTATCGCGATCGGCTCTCCGGTCGGGGGAACGCCGCGTTCTCCGTCCTTAGCCGGAGAGGCCGGTCGTTCCGAGGAACCTGCATACTGTGTTTGCGTCATGGCACCCTTGTCCCTGATGTCGGGTCCAGCGGTAGAGACTATGCTGTCTGCCATTATGACAAGCGGCTAACGATTGGGAAAGCGTTTACGGCCTGAGCGGCGGGTGATAATCTTACCCCCATGCCGCACGAATTCCCTCCCACGTTCGATGGCCTGCTGGCCCTGTGCGCCCATCTGCGGGGGCCGGGCGGGTGTCCATGGGACGGCGAGCAGACCCACGAGTCGCTCAAGCCGATGCTGCTGGAGGAGGTCTATGAGCTTCTGGACGCCATCGACGGGGGGAAGTCAGACGAGATCGCGGAGGAACTGGGGGATGTCCTGTACCATCTCGCGTACCAGATCCGGATCGGGGCGGAGGCGGGCGAGTTCAACGCGCGGGACGTGGCGGGAGGCGTGCGCGACAAGCTGATGCGGAGGCATCCGCACGTCTTTGGCGACGCTACTGTCTCGGACTCGGGAGAGGTGGCGGCGCGCTGGGACGACATCAAGCGCGCCGAACCGTCCAATAAGGGCAAGGGCACGCTCGATGGGATACCTCGCGCGATGCCGGCCCTTGCGTATGCGCAGGCGCTTGGCAACCGCGCGTCCAAGGTCGGGTTCGAGTGGGACGACTTCGACGGGGTGCTGGACAAGGTCCGCGAGGAGCTTGACGAGCTTCGGCGGGCGGAGACGCCCCAGGAACGCGAGGCGGAGCTTGGCGACGTGCTGTTCACGCTGGTCAACGTCGCCCGCTGGCTCAAGGTGGACGCCGAGGACTCGCTTCGCCAGACGGGGCACAAGTTTCGCGCCCGCTTCGGGCACATGGAGAGCCTCGCCCGCGAACGCGGCCTTTCGGTGTCCGACTTGTCGTTCGAGGAAAAAGAGGCCCTTTGGGTCGAGGCCAAGCGAGTGGTAGGATAGGGAAAATGTGTAGACAGGAGACGACATGACTCTTCCCGACCGTATGAAGTTCGGTATCTTCCTGGCGCCGTTCCACCTGCTGGGGGAGAACCCCACGCTGGGGCTGGAGCGCGATCTTGAGCTGCTCCAGTGGCTAGATTATCTTGATTTCGACGAGGCGTGGATCGGAGAGCACCACACGGCGGGATGGGAGACGATAGCCTCGCCGGAGGTGTTCATGGGCGTGGCGGCGGAGCGGACGAAGCGCATCAAGCTCGGCACGGGGGTCATCAGCCTGCCGTACCACCATCCGCTGATGGTGGCGAACCGGATGGTCCTGCTCGACCACCTGACGAGGGGGCGCGTGATGCTCGGCGTAGGGCCGGGGGCGCTGACAACCGACGCCTACATGCTGGGCATCGACCCGCTCACGCAGCGTAACCGCATGGGGGAGTCGTTCGACATCATCATGCGGCTGCTGACGGAGACGGAGCCGATCACGTACGAGTCGGACTGGTTCACGCTCAACGAGGCGCGTCTGCACCTCCAGCCGTACACGAAGCCGCACTTCCCGGTGGCGGTCGCCGCGGCGATGTCGCCGTCGGGAATGGAGCTAGCGGGGCGGCACGGCGCGTGGGTGCTCTCCATCGCCGACCCGACGGTGATGAAGCGGCACGACGCGCGGAGCCTCAACGACTTCTGGGCCATCGCGGAGGAGACGGCAGAACGCCACGGCAAGCAGATGGACCGCAGCGAGTGGAGGCTGGTGATACACGCATTTCTTGCCGACTCGAAGAAGGAGGCGGTGGAGATAGCGCGCGCCGGATCAACCAGCTTCCAGCGGCACTACTTCGAGACGGTGATGGGGCACGAACCCCTCCACGACGGGCCGGGCGAGGAGACCATCGACGCGGCGACCGAGTCGGGGCGGTGGGTCGTCGGGACGCCGGACGACCTGATCGCGGCAATTCACCGGCTGGACGAGGAAAGCGGCGGGTTCGGCGGAATACTGTTCGTTGCGACCGAGTGGGGCAACCGCGAGCAGGTGATGAGGAGCTACGAGCTCATCGCCCGCTACGTCACCCCGCAGTTCCAGAACTCCCTGCACAACCTGACGGCGTCGGAGAAGTGGTCGATCGAGAAGCGCGATCACCTGAAGGACCTGCGCACAAATGCCCTCAAGAAGGCCGGAACGGACTATGAGGCGCGCCGGACGGGATCGACCGGCTCGTAGCAGGTCGGAGCCAGCATAAGATACTCACAACACAAGAGGAGACCCCATGCCCTACTTTACCGATATTCTTGAGGTCAACCCGGTTGAGATCGTGCCCGGCGTGCGGATTCGCACGCTGTGGGGCGACAAGGTGATGATGAGCCTGATCGAGACCGATCCGCACACGGACGTGCCGGAGCACACCCACCCGCACGAGCAGGCGGGGATGGTGCTCGAAGGCGAGTTCGACATGATCATCGGCGGCGAGCGCCAAACGATGAAGCGTGGGATGTCGTACGTCATCCCCGGCGGCGTTCCGCACGCCCTGCACGGTGGGCCGGACAAAGGCCTCGTGCTCGACATCTTCTCCCCGCCGCGCGAGGACTACAAGGAGCGCATCGCGGAGGCGATCACTCCAGCGTGGAAGAGGACGGAGGGTTGATCGGAGTTATGAGAGCGCCGACTCTAACGGGCGCATCCTGACGCTGACCTCGAGGAGGCTGTCGGTGGTGCCCACGAAGACGCCGCGCGTGGGGGCGACGTCGTGGTAGTCGCGGCCCACGGCTACGCGCACCCTGCGTTCGCTGGGGAGTCCGGGGTTGGTGGGGTCGAACTCCGTCCAGCCCAGGTCGGGGAGGAAGCACTCCGCCCATGCGTGGGTGGCCGACTGAGACGCGCTCGTGCCGGCCTTCCTGGCGGAGACGTAGCCTGAGACGTACCGGGTCGGGATGCCCCAAGAGCGGGCGACGGCGATCATGACGTGGGCGTAGTCCTGGCAGACGCCCTGGCCGGTCTCAAGGATGTGGTCGATGGGGGAGACGGCGGTCGTGCTGCCCGGCACGTAGTCGAAGCTGCTATGGATCGAGTCGCGAAGGCGCAGCAACGAGTCCAGCGGGTCGTCGCTCGGCGCGACGCCATGCCGGTCTACGAAGGCGGCTAGCGCAGGCGTGGGCCGGGCGAACTCGCTGGGGAGGGTGAACTCCCATTGGCTGAATGCTCCGGTCAAGGAGCGCACGTCATCCCACGCACCGGGGCCGAGGGCCCCGGGCAGGGGATCGGCGGGGACGGTCTCGACCGTGGCGCGGGCGATAATTTCCAAGTTCGCGTGTTCCCGGTGGATGTTGAGGACGTGCTTGGTGTTCCCGAATCCGTCGATCTCGGCGTTCAGGGAAGCCTTAGGGCTTGTGGCGATCTCGAATTGCAGCAGCCGCTGGCCGGAGTCGTCGCGCGGTCTCATGCAGAGCGACATCACGCTGTGGCGGACGGGTGAGGAGTAGAGATAGCGGGAGACGTGCTCGATGTCGTAGCGAGTCGCGCCGGGCATCGTATCAACGCACGGGGAAGTCTTCGACGGAGTATTCGAAATAGGCCGAGCTAATGAGACCGTGCAGCTCGCGACCGTGCTCGCGAACGCGCTTCAGCAGCTGCCGGTGGTCATCGGTGTCCGGCCAGTCGTAGTGAACGAGGGATCCGAGCCGTCCGGCCAGTCGACGCGCCTCGCCGCTTGAGCGCTCGTCCGAACCGGGGCCCAGGGAGGCAAGGTTCGCCGCCATCATATCGAGCGACCGGGAGAGCGACGCGGGAATGAGGGGATCGGTGACGAGCAGATCGAGCACCTGCTCGGCCCGGACCTCGACACTGTACTTCCGGTTGTACGCTTCGAAGGCGCTGTAGGCGCGCAGCAGCGTCGTCCAATCGGCGTCGGACTCTTCCTCCACTTCCTTCTCGGCGTCGATCTGAAAGAGCAGGAGCGCGACCAGGACCTGGGACCGCTCCAAGACGCGACCAAGCTGCATGAACTCCCAGCCCTCGTCACGATACATGGTGGCCTCGGCCACGCCGGCGAATGTCTCGATCTCAGCCGCGGTCTCCGCGTAGAAGGTCTCGGGGGAGACTCTCCAGATCTCCTGAATGTCGAGCTGCTGAATCCGCAGGTAGGCTAGGTTCAGTCGAGTCCACATCTCGGCGCTGATACAGTTTCGCATCTGCCGCGCGTTCTCGCGGCCCATGGCGAAGCAACTCCACACGGAATCGGAGTTCGCGCTCTCGAACGTGAGGTCGTCGGCCAGGGTATAGGAGTCGGCGAGGGTGTACTCGTCGCTGTCGAGCTCGATCTCGCCCAAGGGCGGCTGCCGGTACATGCTCCCGTAGATGCGCTTCCAGCCGAAGTATATCTCCCGGACGGGGCGGTCGACGAGGGCCTCGGTCTGCAGTCGCAGGAGGCGGCACAGGTGCTCTGCCCGCTCCAGATAGCGGCCCATCCAATAGAGTCCCTGCGCGCTGCGTGAGAGCATGACGTCTACTCCTCCAGTACCCAAAAATCCTTGCCGCCATGATCGGCGTCAACAAGGAGAGGGCCAATACTTGCCCCAATGGTCATGCGATAGCTTACTACAGATCGGGCAAGGACAGGGAGTGCTATAATCCGTTGGAGGGGGACGTTCCCGCCGGCAGAACGAGGCAATGAAACACTACAAACTGCGCTATGTGATGCACGAACCCTCGGAAGAGACCGAGGACAAGTACATGGCCGATATCCCCGATCTCCCGGGATGCAGGGCCTGGGGGAATACGCCGGAAGAAGCGCTTGACATTCTCACAAGCGTAGCCGCCGCAACGATCGAGGTCTACATGGAACGAGGCTACGAGTTACCCGCCGAGGTGCGCGCCTCGCTGATCGACGCCACGACCGCCAACGAGGTGTTGGTGGCGGTTTGAATTACAGGGAACTCACCCGCAAACTGCGGAACCTCGGCTGTGAATTCGCTCGCCAAGGGAAGGGTGACCATGAGATTTGGGCAAACGATGCTACCAAATCTACGACCGCGATACCGAACTGGCGAGGCAGGGACCTCAGGCCGGGTACGGTAAGGGCGATCATCAGGGATCTCGGCATATCGAAGGACGAGTTCGACCGGGCGTAGACCGATGAATCACCTTGCCGACTTCCGTCTACTGAAGAGTGGTGTCACGCCACGGGTGGATTCATTTGGGCGACCAGCTTGAGGCGGCGTCAAGAGCCTCGTTATCGGTCAGGCGCGTTTGACCCGATCCGTCTGCGTTCATCAGGTATATATTCATGTTGCCATCGCGTTTTGAATAGAACGCAATGCGTCGCCCATCAGGCGACCATGTGGGCCAGCCGTCGCTCGCCTCCTCATTAGTCAGGCGCGTCTGGCGTGACCCGTCAGCGTTCATTACGTATATCTCCAAGTTCCCATCGCGGTCTGAGTCGAACGCAATACGTCGCCCGTCTGGCGACCATGTGGGGAGCATATCGTCCGCCTCGTTATTGGTCAGGCGCGTCTGGCGTGATCCATCAGCGTTCATCACGTATATCTCCTTGTTCCCGTCGCGGTCTGACCCAAACACGATGCGTCGCCCATCAGGCGACCAACTAGGGCTGCTATCGTTTGCCTCGCTCTTGGTCAAGCGCGTCTGGCCTGAACCGTCATCGGCCATCACATATATCTCCCTATTCCCGTCGCGGTCCGACTCGAACGCAATGAGCCGTCCGTCTGGTGACCAACTAGGGCTGCCCTCGCTCGCCTCGCTCTTGGTCAGACGTGCTTGGCGTGAACCGTCCGCGTTCATCACGTATACATCCCAGTTCCCGTCGCGGTCTGAGTCGAACGCAATGCGTCGTCCGTCTGGCGACCAACTAGGGCTGATGTCGTACGCCTCGCTTTTTGTCAGGCGTACCTGACGTGATCCGTCAGCGTCCATCACGTATATCTCCAGGTTCCCATCGCGGTTTGAAATGAACGCAATGCGGGACTGTATCGACGTGGGAGCAGGCACATTCGACTCCCCGCACGCGAGCGCGAATGGCAGAACGACAAGTATAAGGAGAACCACGATTGCTCGTGGCATTGCGGTCACTCCTCCAGAACCCAAAAATCCTTGCCGCCGCCGCCCTGGCTGGAGTTCACGACGAGGCTGCCCCGGCGGAGGGCGACGCGGCAGAAGGCGCCGGGGACGATGCGGGTCTCGCGTCCGTGGAGGACGAATGGGCGAAGATCGACATGTCGAGGCTCGAACTGGCCATCGATCATGCAGGGGGCGCGGGAGAGGTCGAGGACGGGCTGGGATATGAAGTCGGGCGGGTTTGCGCGGACCTGCTCGGCGTACTCCTTGCGCTCTTCGGGCGTCGAGTGGGGGCCGATGAGCATCCCATACCCGCCGGACTCGCCGACGCGCTTGACCACGAGGTCCTGCAGGTTGTCGAGGGTGTATTCAAGGTCTTCCGGTCTACGGCAGAGGCGGGTGTCCACGTTGGCAAGGATAGGCTCCTCGGACAGGTAGTAGCGGATCATGTCGGGGACGTAGGCGTAGACGCTCTTGTCATCCGCGACGCCGGTTCCGGGGGCGTTCACGAGGGACACGTTTCCGAGCTTGTAGGCGTGTATAAGGCCCGGCACACCGAGCAAGGAGTCGGGACGGAAGACGAGCGGATCGACGAAGTCGTCGTCGACGCGGCGGTAGATCACGTCAACGCGGCGCAGACCCTTCGTGGTGCGCATGTAGACGTAGCCGTCGTTGACCAGCAGGTCGCGGCCCTCGACGAGCTCGGCTCCGATCTGCTGGGCCAGGAAGACGTGCTCGTAGAAGGCGGAATTGTACACTCCCGGGGTGAGGAGCACGATCGTCGGATCCGTGCGTCCCTCCGGGGCGAGCTCCCGCAGGGTCTGGAGGAGCACCTGCCCGTAGTGCTCGATCTCCTGGACGCGGACGGCCCGATAGAGGCGGCGGAGGCTTGCCTTGGCGGTCTTCCGGTTGGCGAGCATGTAGGACACGCCGGAGGGGACGCGGAGGTTGTCTTCGAGCACCTTGAAGCCGTCGTTCGTGCGGACGAGGTCGGTGCCGCATATGGCTACCCACGTGCCGTAGGGGGCGGAGAAGCCGCGCATCTCTATGCGGTATTGCGGACAGCCGCGCACCACGTCGACGGGAACCACGCCGTCGTGGACGATAGCGGGCATCCCGTGGAGGTCCTTGCTGCGGGACGGGCCGTACACGTCCTCAAGGAAGAGGTTGAGGGCCTTGAGGCGCTGAGTGAGTCCGATTTCGATCTCACGCCAGTCGGGCGCGGACATCAGCCGGGGAATGCTGTCGACGGGGATGATCCGTTCGTCGGCCTCGTCGTCGCCGTAGACCGTGAAGGTGATGCCCTCGTTGGAGAAGGAGCGGGCGACGCGTTCCTGGATGCTGGCAAGCTCCTCGGCGGAGAACTCCGTCAGGGTCTCGTAGAGCTGACGGCAATGCTCACGAGGAGTTCCGTCCTGCAGGAACATCTCGTCGTAGATGGCCGGGTCGAGATCGTAGCTGTCGAAGTCCATGTGCTGTATTTTACCATTGCGCGCAAGACGGGGGGACGGGCAGCTACCAGTTGGTGATGCCGCCGTCGCTGCGGGTGAGGTAGGGGACGAAGCCGCTCGGAGTCCATGCCTTGGCCTCCGCGACATCCATGTCGATATCGACGCCGAGGCCGGGCCGGTCGGTGGAGAATGCGTAGCCGTCCTCGAATCCGATCTGGACGGGGAACAGGTCGGCCTCGTAGGTGCCGGGGGCCTTGGGCATCTCCTGGACACCGACGTTCGAGGAGGCCATGCACAGGGCGACGCACGCCGCGGCGCTCACGGGACCGAGTGGGTTGTGCGGGGCGATGTCGATGTAGTGCGTCTCCGCCCAGTGAGTGATCTTGAGCGCCTCCGTGAGGCCGCCGACGTTGCAGAGGTCGATGCGGGCGTAGCTGATGAGCTCCTCCTCGATCACCTCGCGGAACTGCCACTTGTTCGACCACTGCTCGCCGGCGGCTATGGGGACGCTGACGTGCCGGGCAAGGGTGCGGTAGCTGCCGGGGTTCTCGGCGCGGAGGGGGTCCTCGATGAAGAAGGGGTTGTATTTCTCGACGCGCCTGCAGAAATTCACCACGTGGTGCGTATCGAGGCGCGTATGCACGTCGAAGGCGATCTGTACGTCGGGGCCGACGGCCTCGCGTACCCTCTCCATCTGCTCCTCCCCCACTTCTATCGACTTCATGGGGTCGAGGATGCCGGTCTCCCGCACCTCCAGCGTTCCGCCCGTCTCCGGCTGTCCCCAGCGGACGAACTTCCAGCCCCGCTCGGCGTGCTCGACGCAGTTCTCGATCAACTTGTCGGTCGAGTTGCCCTGGCAGTGCGGATAGCAGACGACCTTGTCCCGCACCGGGCCTCCGAGCAGCTTGTAGACTGGCACGCCGAGGGCCTTGCCCTTGATGTCCCACAGGGCTATGTCGATGGCGCTGATGGCGCAGGAGTAGACGCCCTGCGCGGGGAAGAAGTTGCGACGGAACATGTGCTGCCACAGCCGCTCCGTGCTGAGGGGGTCCTCGCCGATGACAAGATCAGCCAGGTGCTCGACCGCCTTGCCGACGGCCTGACCCGTGCGCGTCATTCCAGACTCGCCGAGGCCGTAGATGCCCGCGTCGGTTTCAACGCGGACGAAGAACCCGCCGAAGGGGCCGGTATTGAGGGGGATTGGGGTGATTTTGGTGACTTTCATGGGAGACTCCGGGAAGAAAGTATTGCGTAGAAAGTGTGGGGGATTGTATCAGACGGTTGAGTAGGCGATGCGTCGGGCTACGTGAGGCGCGCCGCGTACTCCGTCCGATCCTCTACCCCGGAGGCGGTGAAGGCGTCGATGCGTTCCTCGCATTTCTGGCAAAGGCCGCAGTGGAGGCCGTCAACGGGAGTCATGCACGTGAGGGAGAGTTCGAGGGGCAGGTGGTTGTTTTGGCGGATGAGGTCGATCTTCGTGCGGCCACGATAGGGCGCGAGGATGTCTATCTTGTGGGCGAGGCCGCGGGTGAGGGCGGCGGCGAAGGCGTCGAAGAACTCCGGCGTGGCGTCGGGGAAGGGGTTTCCGCCGAGGGAGCCGATGGCGATCTTGTGGACGCCCCGGGTGCTGCACCACACGGCGGCGAGGCCGATCAGGACGATGTTGCGGCCCGGCATAAAGACGGCGTCTTCCGCGTCACCGGGCTTGGGGACGTCGATGCCGGTCATCGACCAGTGGTCGCCGTAGATTGGGCGGATGGGGGCGGAAAGCTCGACCAGGGGCCGCACGTTCGGGCTGCCGAGCGCGGCGATGAACCGGTCGATGGCGCGGCGCTCCTCGTCCTCCCACACCAGCCCGGCGCGTACGTAGACCGGCCAGACCTCGGCCTCACGTGCAAGGTCGGCAAGGAGGACGCAACTATCGAGTCCGCCGCTCGTTAGGACGGCTATCTTGTCCAAGCGGCCCATCCGGTCACCCGAGCGTGAAGACGAGGAAGCTCGCGATGGCGTACACGGCTATCAGCACACCCGCCTCGACGGTGACGACGCCGGGGCGGTCCTTTCGCGGCCTGGTGACGACGGCGAGGACGATGACCGCAGTCATCACGACGGCGATGGCACCGGTGAGGGCGTGCACAGGCGAGACGGCGGTCCAGATCGGGCCTCCGGTGTGGGCGACGTCGTCGAGGAAGAGGACGAAGCCCATGTTGAAGAGGTTGCTGCCGAGCAGGTTGGTGATGGCAAGCTCAGGAGCGCCGATGCGCAAGGCGGCGAAGGAGGTGGCAAGCTCTGGCAGGGACGTCGCAGCGGCTAGGAACTGGGTGCCCATGAAGCTGGCATCCCAGCCCATCTCGACCGCTAGATCGTCGCTCACGAACGACAGCCAGACGGCGGAACCGACGACGATCAACGCGGAGACCACGTAGATCACAAGGTGCCGGGGGAGGCGCTCGGATGCGTATTGCTTGGATTCGTCGGTCTCGGTCTTTTTGTCGCTTGCGTCATCGCTCTGCTCAAACAGGTAGATGAAGTACATCGCTACGGCGAATCCGACGACGAGGACGATCGAGAGCGGGCTGACGGGCCACCCTCCGAACGTTGACGACATGTCGTGCAGGAGCACGGCGACCCCGCCCAGCGAGATGACGATGATGCCGAGCGTCCCGATCACGACCGACGACATGCCGACATGGTTGAGGAGGAAGCGCCTCCACCAGAAGATGTCCATCAGTCCGATTATGAGGAGGTTGAACAGGTTGCTGCCGAAGGCCCCGCCGACGGCGAGATCGGGCTGGCCGACTACGGTAACCGCGCTGATTCCGGTGCCCAGCTCCGGCAGGGACGTTGCGGTCGCGAGAAGCACCACGCCGACGAATGAACGGCCAAGCCCCGTCTTGATGGCGATTACGTCCGCGGACTTGGCAAGGAACAGGGACGCGCCGAGTATCACGGCCGCCGCAACGCCAAGCTGTACCCAGAGTATCGCTAACGTCATAACGGTATCCTCCGACTGATCGACCCGTCGTGGAATGATACACCATCTTGCGGGAGGGGCGGTCTGCTACAATTTCGGGGGATGGACAACTGGTATACGGAGTTCTTCAACGAGGACTATCCGCGGATCTACAGCGAACGCCTGTCGCAGGACGCGACGGAGCGGGAAGCGGCGTTCGTCGTCCGGGCTTTGGGACTCCAGGAGGGTGACCGCGTGCTCGATCTGGCCTGCGGGCACGGGCGTCACGCCGTCGCGCTGGCAGGGCGCGGGATGGTCGTCACGGGCCAGGACCTGAACGAAGACTACTTGCAAATGGCGCAAGAGGACGCGGCGCGGGTGGGTGTCGAGATCGAGACCGTCCATAGCGACATGCGCGATATACCGTTCGCCGACGAGTTCGACGCGGTCATCAACATGTTCACGGCGTTCGGCTACTTCGATTCGGAGGACGAGGACTTAAGGGTGCTTCAGGCGGTTGCAAAGGCCCTCAGGAACGGAGGGAAGCTGCTATTAGACACAATCAACCGCGAGTGGGTGTTGGCGAACTACGTTCAGAACGACTGGCGTACGGACGACGACGGCAACACCTATCTGGAGCACCGGGAGTTCGACCTAGCGACGGGCAGGAACCGCGTGACGTTCAGCATCGTCTCCGCGGATGGGAAGCGTCGCGAGTCGCCGGGACACGACGTTCGGCTGTATACCCTGACGGAGTTGGTCCGGCTGCTCGACGGCGCGGGGCTTCGGCTATCTGCTACATACGGGGACTATGACGGGCGGCCGTACGGCATCGACACGCCACGCATGATTGTGGTCGCTGCGAAGGGCTAGGGGCAGCAGGCGCTACACAACGTCCTGGAGCATCATGTCGGCGAAGGTCTCGCGGCGGCGGATGAGCCTGGCTTCGCCGTCGTTGACCATGACCATGGCCGGACGTGGGTTCAGGTTGTAGACGCTCGCCATGGAGGGGGCGTACGCACCGGATGCGGGAATGGCGATGACGTCGCCCGACTCGATCCGTGGGAGCTTGACGTCCTTGACGAGCACGTCGCCCGACTCGCAGTACTTGCCCGCAAGGGTGACGACCTCGGCGGGGGCCTCGTCCATCCGGTTAGCAACAACGGCTTCGTAGGCCGCGTCGTAAAGGGCGGGGCGGATGTTGTCGCCCATCCCACCGTCGAGGGACACGTACTTACGCACGGTCGGGATGTCCTTGATGGCTCCGACGGTGTAGAGAGCGACCCCGGCGCGTCCGACGATGGAGCGGCCGGGCTCGATGACCAGCGTCGGATCGCCGAAGCCGAGATCCGCGCAGCGGGCCTTCATAGCGGTCGTTATGGCCTCGGCGTAGGCCCCGACCGACGGGGGGAGTCTGTCCCGGAGATAGCCGATGGCAAAGCCGCCGCCGGGACTGAACTCTTCGAGGACCAGCCCCTCGTCCTTGAACGGCGCGAGGTAGGTGAGGATCGCGTCGACCGCTATAGAGTATGGCTCAAGCTCGAAGATGGGAGATCCCAAGTGGAAGTGGATGCCGATCAAGTTGAGATTCGAGGCCGCGAGGGCTTGCCGAATGGCCGTTGCCGCGTCCCCGGTCTCAATGGAGAAGCCAAACTTGCTGTCGAGGATGCCGGTCGTGGTCATGACGTGCGTGTGCGGGTCGACGCTCGGCGAGAGGCGGAGGAGCACGTCCTGATTCGTCCCGCGGTCACGGGCCTTCTCGTTCAGGAGATCGAGCTCGTGGAAGCTGTCGATGACAAACCTTCCGACTCCCTCGTCGAGGGCGTAGTCAAGCTCTTCCGGCGTCTTGTTGTTGCCGTGGAAATACAGGTTGGCGGGGTCGGCTCCTCCGGCCTTCGCTATCGCGACTTCGCCTGCAGAGACCACGTCCATCCCCAAGCCTTCCTCGGTTACGAGCTGCACTATCGCGGAGTTCACGAAGGCCTTCGAGGCGTACAGCACCTTGCTCTTGGGGTACAGTGATGTAAACGTGCCGACGAACTGGCGGCACATCGTCCGTAGCGTCACCTCGTCGAAGACGTAGAGGGGCGAGCCGTACTCTGCCAGCAGATCACTTACGTCGGAGTCACCGAGTGTGAGGTGTGCTTGATCGTTTACGCTCGCCGTCATCGGGAAGACTGCACTGTTGTCGAAAGCCAATGTTCTCTCCGGGTTACAGTGGATTCGTTGCCGATTCACTGTGAGTTGTTCATTGAAGACGTGTGGAAAGTATAGCAGTCGAATGGGGACGGCTGTCGATCAATAAGTCTCTGCACAGTCAGCCCACAGGGATTTCAATGTGATCAACAGGAATTCAACAAGGAGGAGCAGATTACCGACACCGAGTCTACGTCGCTCTCACCTGTGAATCCAGAATATTAACAGGGTTACTAGTTACTATTGTTATACTCTTTGGGTACTTATGATTGATCAAGCTCAAATAAGAGTAACTAGTGGACGTGGGGGAAATGGGGCCGTCAGTGGTCGCAGGGAGAAGTTCGTGCCTCATGGCGGGCCTGATGGCGGTGACGGTGGTGATGGTGGCAATGTCTATGCCCGGTGTGATCGGAATGTTAGCACCCTCCTAAGCTTCCGGTACAACCGTATCTACAAGGCAAGTAACGGTAGCAACGGTTCCGGGAGGAAGAAGCACGGTAGGAGAGGTACTGACGCGGAGTTCGCCGTTCCTCTAGGAACGGAAGTCTGGGACGACAGGACAGGCAGTCGGATTGCAGACCTGACGACTCACGGTGAGCGTGTCTTGGTTACTCAAGGGGGACGAGGTGGGAGAGGGAACTCAAGGTTCACGTCCTCGACGAACCAGTTTCCGTTGCTGGCCGAAGAGGGTGATCGGGGTCAGGAGATCCATCTGCGGCTGGAACTCAAACTTTTGGCCGACGTTGGGATAATCGGTGCTCCGAACGCGGGCAAATCGAGTCTGCTGACGGCCGTGAGCGCGGCGAGACCGAAGATAGCGGACTACCCGTTTACCACGCTTGAACCCGTGCTGGGAGTCGTGGAATACGAGAACGACGGCTTCGTGATGGTGGATATCCCCGGGCTGATAGAGGGCGCTCACGCCGGGGCGGGACTGGGTGACGATTTTCTGCGGCATATCGAACGTACCCGCATCTTGGTTCACGTCATCGACGGCAACGGTCCCGACCCTGTCGATGACTACGTTCGCATCCGTGACGAGTTGCGCCTATTCGACGAGGGTCTTGCGGCGAAACCGGAGATTGTCGCATTCAACAAGCTCGATATCCCTGGTGTGGATGACGCGTTCGAACTGTGCAAGGATGACTTGGCCGGCACTGCCGCGTCCGTGCGGGGTATCTCCGCCGCGGGGAGGGTTGGGCTTGATGAACTGCTCTATGATGTCGCAGAGGCTCTCAGCATCGCTCGCGAGGAAGTGCGGACGGAGGAAAAGGATGTTGGGAACGGGGCAGTGGCACAGGAAGCGGGCGCGGGCGACGTGCCGGTCCTCCACCCCACTCCGGCCGACCGCCGCCCCAAGATACGCCAGACGGCACCGGATAGGTATGAGGTGATACACCGATCCGCCACGCGGTTCGCGGGAATGGTCGATCTGAACAACTGGGGTGCGAGAGTTCAGTTCTATGACCAGCTACAGCGGCAGGGAGTGATCGCGGCGCTCGAACGTGCCGGCATTCGATCGGGTGACACCTACGTCGTCGGCAAGCACGAGTTGGAGTGGGAATAGGTGAGGCTCGGCATCTTCGGGGGCACCTTCGATCCTATCCACAACGGACACCTGATCGTGGCCGAAGGGATTCGCACGGAGATGTGCCTTCACCGAGTGACCTTCATCCCGGCGGGGCAGCCGTGGTTCAAGGAAGGCCAAACCGTGACGAATGCCATGCACCGGCTCGAAATGACGCGGCTGGCTGTCGCGGACAATCCGCGCTTTGCGGTATCCGACATGGAAATCCGCCGCGATGGCCCGACATACACCATCGACACGCTGACGGAGTTGCGCGGAGAGATGGGCGACAAAGTCGAGTTCTACTTCATTCTCGGCATCGACGCCCTGAACGACCTGCACCGCTGGCGCAAGCCTTGCGGCGTGCTCGACTTGGCTACTCTAGTGGGCGTAATGAGGCCGGGAGCCGAGACGGTCGACCGGGCGGCGCTGGATTCGATTCGGGAGGGCGCGTCCGACGAGGTGGTGATCGTGGACGGGCCGCTCATCGACATCAGCGCCGCGGACGTTCGTCGCCGCATGGCGAACGGGCTGTCCGTCGAGGGCATGCTTCCGAGGGCGGTAGAGGAATACACTGAACGACATAGCCTGTACGCGGTGAAGGGAAGGACATGAGCAAGTCTGATGCACAACGGCTGTTGGAGCTTTCGGAGCGACTGGGGGCGTTGCAGTACGGGGAGTTCACGCTGTCGTCCGGGGCCGTCAGCCACTACTACTTCGATGGGCGGCTGGTAACCCTGGACGCGGAGGGGGCGTACCTCGTAGGCCGCGCATTTGAGCCGATTGTCCGGGCGTGCGGCGCGGAGGCCATTGCCGGACCGGCGGTTGCGGCGGTGCCGATGCTCGCCGCAATCTCCGTGGCGAGCTACCTCGAAGGGTCCCCGGTGCCGGGTCTCATCGTCCGCAGCGAACGGAAGGCGTACGGCACGGGCAAGCTGATCGAGGGGTCGGTGCGTGAGGGGATGCCGGTGGCGGTGGTGGACGACACGTGCAACCAGGGAGGCAGCCTCCTGCACGCGATCGACACCGTTGAAGAGGCGGGATGCCGGGTAGTCAAGGTCATGTGCATCCTCGACCGGAACGAGGGTGGGAGCCGGGCCATCCGCGAGCGGGGCTACGATTTCGTATCTCTCTTCGAGGTCGACGACGACGGGCGGATACGGGTCGCGCGGGACTAGAGGACGGAGGTGCGCCCCGCGCGGAGAGCATTTGTCTCGTTTCATAAGGCAGGCTTGCTGTGCTACATTAGATGATGGCGCGCGCGGTGAAATACCGTCAGCCGCAGGGCCGCGCCGGGGAGCTCATGACTTCGAAGGTCACGTCATCGTTCGACGACCGCATAGGCCGGAATCTTGTCGAAGCGGGATTCATCGCTCCCGACCAGTTGGAGTCGGCCAGGGAATCCGGGGAGCAGACCGGTGTCGGCCTGATCGAGACGCTCGTGCTGGACGGCCTCGTCTCGCGGGACACGCTCGTCACGATGCTGAGCTTCCAGCTCAAGATTCCCGTCGTCGACCTCAAGACCGTTCACGTCGACCCGGACGCGGTGGCAGTGGTTCCCGAGGAGTTCGCGCGTTCCCAGAGCGTCCTTTCCATCGGCTTCGAGCCGGACGGCTCCCTCCGTACTGCCACGACCACGCCGAACGATTTTCAGCTTGCGTCGCAGATCGCCACGCTTACGGGCAGGCAGGCCAAGTTCGTCCTCGCGCTGGGCGGAGGACTCGACGAGCTCATAGCGCGGACATACGCCTCCCTCCCCGCGATAAGAGGGGGCACAACGGCACCGTTGGACTTGGAAGACGAAGACGGCGCCGGGGCCATTTCCATGCGTCCCGACGCGAGAGGGATTCTCGGACAGGACGTCTCGCAGCTTCCCGCCATTCAGGCCGTCGAGATGGTCACGCTGCAGGCCATCAAGCGGGGGGCGTCGGACGTTCACTTCGTCGCGACGTCCGACTCAAGCAGGATACTGTTCCGGCTCGACGGCGTTCTCCAGGAAGTGGCCGAGATCCCCATAGGCCTGCACGACTCGATGCTGGCGCGGATCAAGGTCCTGGCCGACATGGACATCACCGAGACCCGCCGCCCCCAGGACGGCAGCTTCAATCTCCGGTTCAATGAGAAGACGGTCGACTTCCGGGTCTCCTCCATCGGCATCACGTGGGGCGAGATGATGGTCGTCCGCATCCTCGACCGGTCCGAGGGCATCCTCAAGATGGAGCAATTGGGCCTCGAGCCCGATACGATGGCCACGTGGAGGCAGCTCCTCGGCCTTCCCTTCGGGATGCTCTTGGTTTCCGGGCCGACCGGCTCCGGCAAGACAACGACTCTGTACTCCTCCGTCACCGAACTGATTCCCAACCGGGGAAATATCCTCACCATCGAAGACCCCATCGAATATCGAGTCGAAGACCTGCACCAGATCGAGGTCAACCGGCAGGCCGGAATCGACTTCCCGACGGGGCTCAAGGCGATCATGCGGCTCGACCCCGACGTCATCCTCGTCGGAGAGATACGGGACGTTGAGACGGCCAAGACCGCCGTGGACGCCGCCCTGACCGGCCAGCTGGTGCTGGCGTCGATCCACAGCAACGACGCGGCTTCGGCATTCGTTCGCCTGATCGACATCGGGATCGAGCCCTACCTGGCGGCGACCGCCGTCGTGGGCGTCGCCGCGCAGCGCCTAGTGCGGAAGGTGTGCACGCACTGCAAGTTCGACAAGGAGATCGATCCCACCGAGCGGCAGGCGTACCTGAGCGAGACGGGTGAGGACCTGACGACCTTTGTCAGCGGGAAGGGGTGCAACTTCTGCGGGTTCACCGGGTTCCTCGGAAGGACCGGAGTCTTTGAGATCCTGCCGGTAAGCGAGGCTACGAGAAAGCTCGTCGCTTCCGGGGCCAGCGGGCACGAGATTCGCCAGCGGGCGATGTCCGAAGGAATCTCGCCACTCCGCCGCACAGGTATGACAAAGGTCAAGGCGGGGGTCACAACCGTCAACGAGGTGCTCAGCCGGGTGTTCTTCTTTGAGTAGGCACCCTTCGCGGCGCTTCAAGCACTCAATCCGAATTATCTAACGCAATCCACATGGCGATCAAGTATGAGGCATATACCAGACTGGGCGAGAAGGTCGTCGGCGTCCTCCACACCGACGACGAGGAAGCCGTTTACGACATTCTCGACCAGGAAGACCTCATCCCGTACCGCATCCGACCCGCGCAGAGCGGTTTCAGCCTGGCGCGCATGTTCCCGACGGTGTTCAACCCGTCGGCGCAGGACATCATCGACTTCACCCGGCAGCTCGCGGCGCTTCTGAGCTCCGGAATCCCCCTGGTACGCTGTCTCACGGCACAGCGAGGCCAAGTATCCAACAAGGGGCTCAAGTTCGCCCTGGGAGAGATCATCATCTCGGTCGAGGCAGGCAATAAGCTGTCGGACGCCCTGGGGGAGCAGTCGCACATATTCCCGGACTTCTACGTGCGAATGCTCAGGGTCGGCGAGGCTACGGGCGGGCTTCCCTACGTACTCAACCAAGTGGCTGAGACCCTCCAGCGTCGAAAGGCCGTTACCGACCGCGTTCGCGACGCGGCAGTGTACCCCGCCTTCACCCTGCTCGTGGCGATCGTGGCCGCGATAGTGCTCGTGACGTACTCCCTTCCCTCGCTTTCCGGTCTCCTGTCCGAAGTGGGCAGCGACCAGCCGACCTCGACACGCGTACTCATCGGCGTGTCGGACTTCTTTGGCGAATACGGCGCCCCGATCCTGATAGGCCTGGCCGTCCTCGCCGTGCTGATCTTCGTGGCGCTGCGGACGGAGATCGGCCGGGCGGCGACCGATACCGTGCTGCTTCGCGTTCCGGTCATCGGCAGGGTGATCGTAGCCAACAACATGTTCTCGCTCACCTCGATACTCTCAACGCTGCTCAAGTCGGGCATGTCCCCGGTCGAGGCGCTCAGGCTGACGCAGCGGGGAATGGCGAACGCGTACTACCGCAGGCGGCTGGGCAGAGTCATCGACCGCGCAACGGAAGGGACCAAGCTCGGCGAGGCCTTCGAAGAAGAGGGCGGGTTTCCGCCCATCGTCTCGCAGGCCATCGTTACGGGAGAGACACGTGGAAGCCTGGACGACACTATGTCCGGGCTCTCGGAGTACTATGAAGACGTGACCAAGCGCGCCGCCGGGGGAATAACCGAGTTGATCCAGCCGGCGATCATCCTGTTCGTGGCCGGAATGGTAGGATTCGTGGCGGTTGCCATCATCTCCGGTATCTACTCGGCACTGGGGGCCGTCCGATGAACGCCGACTCGCAGGCGAATATGCGAACCTCCGACGACGCCGTCTCGCAGGAACTGGGCTGGCGGAACACGCCCAGGATCAACTTCGCCCCGGAGCGACGTCTATTCCCCTTCTCCCCCGTAATCGCGATTCTCGTGGCGGCTCTGATCATCGAGGCGTTGGTCGCCCTGACCTTCTTTGGTCGCCTTCAGGACGCGCGGGCCGATGCGCTGGCGGCGAACGACACGCTTGAGTCCGTGCAGCGGGCGCTGAGGCAGGAACAGGCCGCGACGGATGACGTAATGGACAAGATCGCGGACATCAGCGAAGAGATCGATCGTATCGAGCAGCAGAGCGCCGGGGCCTTCGAAATCTACAACCGGCTCACCCAGAGACGTCCAGAGTGGGCGGCCGCTCTCCAAGCGCTGCTTCGAGCCAACAGTCCCGACTTTCGGATATTCAGCCTTGCGGCGAGCCCGCCCGCCATGGTCGGTTCGCCCGCCCAGATCAACCTGACCGCGACCGCCTCGGGCACCCACACCGTCAGTATCTTTCTCGACTACATGGATGAACTGCAAGACTTTCTCGAACTTGCGAGTTGGAACACATCACAAACTTCCGATAACAGGACCTTGTTAGAGGCCGTGGTGAACCTCAAGTGAACCTCCCCACGCAATAGACATCCCACGAAATGCTCTACCACCTAAAGTCATACCTCCAACGCGGAACCGCCCTCGCTGTAATCGCTATAGCGGGGCTGGTCGGCATAGGGTATCTCTACGTGTCCGCATCCGGCTCGCACGGCGAGGCGGCCGACCTTGAGGCGCAGCGCGTGGCCGCGGTGGCCGAGCTGGAGACACAGAAGTCACGGACCGCCGACGAAACGCGCAGGCTCACCCAGAAGCGACAGGAGTTGGACGAGAAGAACGAGCAGCTTGGGGCCGACCGCCAGCTTGCGTCAATCGGCGCTCTGACGACGTCCCGGGATGCCAAGGGTCTAGGCAATCGGGTCATCAACTACGCCGTGCTCAAGGGTCTCGCGATTATCGATTCTCAGATTGCCGACACGGTGACGGTCATAACCGACGAAAAGACGGTCACCTACATTGACGATGAAGCCGCGAATATCCGGCGCATCTCCGAAACTTGCGAGAGATTGGAGAGCGACGACCCCTCCGGCGAATTGCAAATTCCCACGGTCACCTACGCGTTCAAGACGACGGGCAACAGGGAGGCCCAGTTCGGACTCATCGGCCTAGGCGGCGACACGGGCACGACCCTCATCGAGGCACTGGAGTTAGTTCGCGATGACGAGTTCTCCGACGAGTGGACGATGCGGGTCTGTATGCACGTGCCCTACGGATAGGGGTGAGATGAGGGGACCGGGCAGGGCGCGTTACCCGGCGCGCGCGACACGCTGACAACGGGCTATCCCCACGCGGCGCACGGCATATTCCCGTGATAGAGACGATTTTCGGTCTGTTCGCCTTCGGGCTCGGGGCCTCCGTTGGCAGCTTCCTGAACGTGGTGTCCGACCGGCTTCCGGCAGGAAAATCGGTCGTCACGCCTCGATCTCACTGCCAAGGATGCGGTCGTCCCATCCCCGTCCGCGACTTGCTGCCCGTCCTGAGCTACTTGTGGCTGCGAGGCAGGTGCCGGTACTGCTCTGAGGGGATTCCTTCGAGGGTTATCGCGGTCGAGGTCGTAGTTGGAGCCCTCTTCGCGGCGTCCTACCTGAAATTCGGCTGGGGAGCGCCGTTCGTCATGGTGTGCGCCGGAGTCGCGCTGCTGGTGGCAATCGCGGTCGTCGATCTCGAACATCGGATCATCCCGAACCGCATCGTCGTTCCGGCAGTGGCCGTCCTGGCGGTACTCGCCCCGTTTTGGCCGGAGTTGGGAATTGAACGCACGCTCGTCTTCGATCAAGTCCACCTTGCTTCGCTCACTAACTCGTTGGCCGCAGGAGCGGGCGCATTGCTGGTGTTCCTGCTGGTGAAGGCCGTCTATCCGGCGGGCATGGGCGCGGGCGACGTGAAGTTGGCCGGTATGATGGGCCTGCTCGTGGGCTACCCCGGCATCGTCGTGGCGCTGTGGACGGCAGTCGTTGTTGGTGGAGCGGTGGCGGTCGGCCTCCTCGCGCTGGGAGGGCGCAGCCGCAAGGACGCCATGCCCTTCGGACCCTTCCTGTCCGCGGGGGGAATCGTTGCGCTCCTAGCCGGTACGGAGATCATCGACTTCTACTTCGCCGCCTCCGACCGGCTCATCGGTTAGAGGGTGTCCAAAAAGACTCCGTTCACCCCCGTATCGGGTACGGGGCAGGCCCTGTAGAATTGGGCCACCTTCAGACGGGAGGCCGCCAATGGACAAGTTCAAGATTCTCGCCTTCTACGCCCATCCGGCCGACAGCGCAACGGACGGATCGGGAACCCTGGCCCTGCACGCGGAGCGTGGGGACAAGGTCACCAGCGTGGTTGTCACCTATGGTGAACGGCACCATATGCAGTGGCTGACCGACGAGCGAGCGAAGCCCGAAAGCGAGCGCGACCCCGACCTCGCAACGATGACCCTCGATGACTACAGGAAGTTCAAGGCGCGGGAAACGGAGCGGATCGCGGAAGCGGTCGGCGTGGACGAGCTGATACAGCTTGGGTGGACGGACCACGAGATCTACTTCGACCTCGACAAGGTGCACGAGTTGGCCGACATCATCCGCAGGGTGGAGCCGGATATCATCATCACCCGGTATCCGAAGGACGAAGGGGCGACGTTCAACGACCATCCCATGACCGGCCGCATCGTGATGAAGGCCTTGGAGGTGGTGAGCAATCGTGTGCGCGAGTTCGACGGCGTGGACGCCTATCACGGCGTCAAGCAGGTCTTCTTTTCGGTCTCGGCCGGCAAGGAACTCAACTCGAACGACCAGTTGGCCCAAGGGCTTGTCCCTGACGTGTGGATAGACACGACGCCGGTAATTCACAAAAAGCTCGCGGCCATCGACCAACTGGTCAGCCAGGGGTACCAAGGGGAGACGGCGCGCTGGATAGTCGAGGCGCGCGACGGGCGATGGGGAATGATCGCAGGGTGCGCCTACGCGGAGCCTTTCCTCAGACCGGCGGCGATCACCTACGACTCCCTGCCCATGCCGCCCAGGGTCGTGGGTAGGAAGTTCCGGCCCACGGTGCTCCACCGGGCTCGCGGCACCGCCCGCGATATACCGTCGGCGACTCCCCCGGAGGCGTATCGGCTGAAGCCGTAGCTTACGCGGTTCCTCCTTAGTCGCCTAGCCCCTTCATCAGCCACGGATCACCCTTTTCGAGGGGAACGGGTAAAGCCTCGAACCGCTCTCCAATCCCCTCGCTCAACGCCTCGGGGACGACAACCTCCATGGTGCTCGCTCCCATCGACAACGCCTTGCGTCTGGCCACGGAGATCAGGTCCGAGACATACTCGATGTCGAATGCCAGGTCGGGGTCAACCCAGATATCTGCCCATGCCGACCGGGGGTTTCGCCAAGTCCTGACAGTCAGCAGGACGTTGGCGGGCGGGTTGCCGCATAACGCGATACTCCGGCCTGAAAACGAGACGTTCGTGGGGAAGTCCGACGCTTCGGGTGTCAACACAGGACGCCACAGGTATCTCCAACGGTACGAGGCCGACTCGCGGTGGTTGAGGGCCAGCAGGTGTGCCGCCTCCCTGTCATAGTCCCCGCTGAGTTGGTGTTCCTCAAATTCCGGCGCATGGATGCAGTCCAACTCTTGGATCGTGAACCAAGCGTTCCTCCACCGCTCAACGTATCCGCGCCGGGCGAGGATTTCCCAGCTCCCGCCTGAGCCGACCGGCCGGCACCAGAACCTGTCGAAGCCACGGCAACGGGCGCGGGTCTCACATTGTTCCAAAATCCACTCCTCGATCTCGTTATCCCAGAGAGCGTCACTCAGTTCGAGGATTTCGAGATGTGCGTATCGCCCAAACGGTTCAGGTTCAGTCGCATAGCAAACCTCAACGCTGCCTGCGATCTTGCCTCCGCTGCGCTCCACCACCCAGCAGTCCCAGTCCAGGGCGATGTAGGCTTGGATGTGACGTGAGCAGTAATACTCATGCATCCATGGGCCGCCTATGCTAAACCAGGCAGTGCGCGAGTCGTCGCTCGGCGGTTCCCCTTCGGACCGTTCGCGGTGAAACGCGACGATCTCCGGAACGTCGTCCAAGCTGGCGGGGCGCAGTGACAGACGTTCTCCGCGCCATTCATATTCTCTATAGAAGGAGGGCATTGGGCGCTTGCAGTCGTTGCGCTATTGGACGCGCAGGCTACGGGTCACTTCCTAGGTAAGACGTCCCTACGCCGCGACGACCTTGCTGACCACGAAGATGGCCGCGTAGGGGGCGTCGTCGGTGCCGGGGTAGGGGTTCAGCTCGCGCATGGAGAACACGTACTGGCCGATGCCCTGTGCCGCGCCTCCGACCGTGAGGTGATCGAGGACGAACTCGTGCATACCGAGGGGTCGTTCCCCTGCGACCACGTCGACGCGGACCTTCGCGAGTCCCGAGACGACGCAGTTGGTGGCTGCCGGGCAGCGAGAGTCCTCGGATACGTCGATGAATGTGATCGTGAGGCCCTCGTCGCCGAATACGGCCTCCTGGCCGATGTGCAACTCGAACGGGGAGTCGAGGAGTGCGCTGACGGGAGCGCTCGTCCCGTCTTCGGTGGAAACGGCGCGGGCGATTGGGCTTTGCGTAATCACGTCCCAAAGGCCGTCGATTCGCGCGTCTGTGACGAGGCCGCCCTCTATGGATATAACCGCCTCGTGCGGCGTGACGGCGGCGGGGAGAGGGAGGTCGGTCCTGTCGCCGTAGCCGGGATGCGAGCTTTCAAAGCCGAACGTGTACACGACGCAGGTCTCACAGTCCCCGTTCGCGCGGTCTCGCAGTTCCACGCTCTCGCCGAGTCCATCGAACCGGAAGGTCGGGCTGTTGCGCAGGAAGCTCTCGGCCAAGCGACGGTCGACCTCGTCTCCGTCATTCGACGAGCAAGCGGAGAGAGTCAGCAGGACAATGATGGCAAGCGCCGCTCCTGCGATCACGCGCTTGACGCTTTTGCTCGGTTCTCTATAATGCAACATAGTCTGCGAAGCGGCTCACGGGTTACGTTCAGTCTTTCACACCCGCGCCGCCTCGCGCAACGTACGCGACATCGAAAGGAGCTTTCAGCAATGGGTGACAAGAGCGTAGGATTCGTCGGCCTGGGGATCATGGGCAAGCCGATGGCAAGGAACCTCATGGCCGCGGGGTACTCGCTGACCGTCTATGACGTGGTGGGGAGCGCCATGGAGGAGTTGGTGACCGAGGGAGCGGCGGGCGCATCGTCCGCGCGTGAGGCCGCGGAGGCCTCAGCGGTCACGATCACGATGGTTCCCGACTCCCCGCAGTCGGAGGCCGCGATTCTCGGACCGGAGGGTGTCCTCGAAGGGACGCCCAAGGGCAACGGCATTATCGACATGAGCTCAATCGCGCCGGGAACGTCACAGAAGATCGGCGCGGCCTGCGACGCTGCCGGCGTCGGCTTCCTCGACGCGCCCGTGAGCGGTGGCGAGCCGAAGGCCATTGACGGCACGCTCGCGATCATGGTCGGAGGCAGCCAAGAGGTGTTCGACAGGTACACGGGCCTGCTGGACGTGCTGGGCGGGAGCATTGTGCTCTGCGGCGGCTACGGCGCGGGCAACACGACCAAGCTGGCGAACCAGATCATCGTCGCCATCAACGTCGAGGCCGTCAGCGAGGCGCTCGTCCTGGCGAGGAAGGCCGGCCTTGACCCGAACGTCGTCTACGAGGCCATCAAGGGCGGCCTCGCGGGCAGCACCGTGCTCGACGCCAAGGGCACCATGATGATTGCCGGGGACTTCAACCCCGGTTTCCGCGTCAAGCTCCACCAGAAGGACCTCAACAACGCGCTCATCACGGGCAAGGAGCTCGGCGTGCCGCTGCCGGTGACGGCGTTGGTGCAGCAGATGCTCGGCTCCCTCATGAACCAGGGCAAGGGCGACCACGACCACGCCGCCATCGCCAACTTCATCGAGGACATGGCGGGCATCACGATCGCGGAGGGGTAGCAGCCGCGATCACCGCCAAGTATTGAAGCCCTCGGCCTGAAAGTCGGAGTCATACGCCAGCGCCGTCGTGATGCCGTATTGCCTCAT
Source organism: Dehalococcoidia bacterium (assembly GCA_963665745.1). GTDB lineage: Bacteria > Chloroflexota > Dehalococcoidia > Lucifugimonadales > VXLM01 > VXLM01. Next base: position 1,243,525 of record OY762443.1, read on the forward strand.
GACGACGAAGCTCATGCAGTCGACGAGGCTGAGGTTTCGCCGATTTCGCTTGCTGAAGAGGTCTACTGCCTCGTTGTGATCTGCCTGTGTGATCCAGTGGACGCGGAACGTCTTCGATTCGTCAAGAAAAGAAAGAGCGCTCGTCAGCCCCAGCCTTCTCTGCAGCACGGCAGCGGATTCCACGAGTACGTAATTGTGGGTAAGGAAGGGCAGACCTTCGCTCGATATTTCTTCCATTGCGCGAATGGCACGAGCATGATGGATGTCTTCATTGTCGGCGAGGGCGACCGCCGCGGACGTGTCGAAGAAGATCAAGACAGGAAATCTTCGGCAAGAGCTTCGTCGTGGCGCTCAGACAGGGGGCGTGGGTCGCTGGGCTTCGACCGACCCGACCCGATGAAGGTGAAGTCCTCAACACGCGGCAGATTCTGATTTGAGGACGTAAATTGCCGACGGTCGGGTAGCAATTGACCCTTAGGCGCGAGTTGTTGCTCAACTGCCCGGCGAACGAAAGCAGCGAAGGAAATACCTTCGGCGGATGCTCTCTGCCTCGCTAGCGCGTACGTCGCCTCGTCCAGTCGTATGTGGGCGCGCCTCATCATGTCCTGCTCCCCAAGAGTGGTTAGGTCATTATAGCATTGCACCTCGAACTCCACGGAGAAGCCGGGCGGGATACCGTCCGCAGAACCCTAGAAGCAGAGCGGGCTGGTCAGCGAATACCGCGTGTGGTCCTCGATGCCGCCTTGACTGGTCTCGCGGGCCATGATGTCGCGCCACATGTCGCGCCAGTCCTCGAACTCGGTCATCTCGCGCTCGGGGTGCATGCGACTGCGCGCGATCCACGCGGGGCGGCCGCCCTGTCCGACGGGCTGTCCGATGGGCTGATAGCGCAGGTCGTAGCTCCACCGGAGACGGTCGCTCACGTTCACGAGGGAGCTGTGCTGCGTCAGCTTGTTAAGTATCACGAGGTCGCCGGGGTCGGCGGGCAGGGTCACCCGCCCCTCGGGGATTATCTCGTCGGGAATGCCCTTGAAGTGCGGCTTTAGTTCCGTCGGCTTGCAGTGGACGGAAAGCTCCCCCGAACGGTGGCTTCCGGGAACGACGAGCAGGCAGCCGCTCTCCTCGTCGACGGGCACCATCGGCACCCACACCGTGAGGGCGTCCGTCTCGTCTGCCTCCGTCTGGAACGCCCACAGGTCCTGGTGCCACAGGGTCTTCGAGATCATGCCGTTCGGCGAGTTCTGCACGGCCTCGGACAGGGAGTGCTCCGGCGGCTTGATGCGTGTGATGTGCAGAGGGCTGACGGCTATCTCATCCCCGATGAACTGCTCGATGGCGTCCAGCAGGCGCGGACTCCGCAGCAGGTTGAACATCTGCGGGTGCAGGTACATGGGGCGGTCGGCAGAATCATAGGAGTGGGAGACGTAGATGCTCAGGTAGTCGAAGGACTCGTCGCCCGTGTCGGCCACGAAGGCCGACAGCCGGTCGAGCGTGTTCCCCGCAGGGTACTTGTGCCGCAGCTTGCCCTCGGCGTACAGACTCTCGATCAGGCCGTCGAGCACCACGCCGTACTCCTCGATGAGCGGCTCAATGTCCTGCTCCATGTCGAGCACGCCCCGAAGGACGGTGTACCCCTCCTCTCGAAGCTGCTCAGCCGCCCGCGTCTCGGTTAGTAGCATGAATGCCCTGTCCCCCGTCGATTTCTGCAAAGAGTGTATTTGCGTGGTCACGTTCAGTCAAGGAGCGTGGCGCACATCCTAGAGACGATCACCCGCAGAGTTCGCAGAGCGAAGAGAAGTGTCGGGATCGAGACCCGTAGCAATCAGGGATAGTGGGGAAATCACACAATGCAGAACTACATGCCCCACTATATAGTAGGTTGGAAATGAGTAGAAAGCTGAACAAGAGATTTTCGATTGGCGCGGTGGTTGTTATGTTGGCAGTGACCGCTGTCGTTGCGGGAGTCCTGTGGGCGCAAGACCCGGACCACAAACCTACGGCGATTGAGTCCAAGCCCTACGAGTCCCAGCCATGGTTAGACCCACGGGTAGTTCGACAGATTCCCATGTCGAACGCGGCTGACGAGATTCATCGGCTTCGGGAGGCGGCTGGACTTCAAGGTTTCACAGGCATGCGGTTCGATAACGACAAGGATGAGTTGATCCTCTACTGGAAGGGCGGCCAACTTCCTCCCCAAATGTCCGCTCTCGTAGATGAGTTGCGGGCCACCGTCCCGATTCTAGTTGTCAACTCCCCCTACTCGCTTGAGGAGTTAGATGCAGAGTCTAGGCGGCTCGTCCAACTTCGGACGATAAGTGGCGTGAATATTTATGGAGCGGGCCCGACCAGGGATTTCTCCGGCATTCAACTCAGAATTGATACGAACGACGACCGCACCGACGCGCAGAAGATCGAAGCGGCTAGACGCGCTATCAGGAGTGAGTTTCCTCTGGAGTTCACGGTCGGCCGAATGCTGACTCTGTTCTAGGGTACACACAAACAGGGTGTCTACTACGGACTACTATCCAGCCTCGAGCCTGTCGATGGCTAGCTTCGTGGTTCTACGGGCTCATCACGAACGGGCTTTGGATAGGCCCTGTCGGCGCGCCCCTCATGTTGAAGCGCACTGCCCAACCTGATAGAACTACGTCACACCATCTCGTCGACGTCGAGGCGAACATTGACACAGGCGCACTTCACCCCCGAGCTCTTTCAATTTCTGCTCGAACTGCGGACGAACAACAACCGTGAGTGGTTCCAGGCCAACAAGCACCGATACGAGCGGCACGTCAAGGAGCCGATCCTGCAGTTCATCCAGGACTTCGAGCCGAGCCTCCACTCCGTCAGCACGCGGTTCGTCGCGGACGCGCGGGCCAACGGCGGGTCCATGTTTCGCATCTACCGGGACGTGCGCTTCTCGAAGGACAAGAGTCCCTACAAGACGCAGGCGGCGGCGCACTTCCGCCACGAGGCCGGAAAGTCGGCCCACGCGCCGGGATTCTACCTGCACCTAGCCCCCGGCGAGGTCTTCGCGGGCGTCGGCATCTGGCATCCCGACTCGTCGTCCCTCGGCAAGATACGGAACGTGATCGCGTCGAACCCCGGCAAGTGGGAGCGCGCCGCGAAGGACCCCGATTTCCTGACCGAATTCTCCATCGGCGGCGAGTCGCTCAAGCGTCCGCCCAAGGGTTTTGACCCTGAGCACGAATACATCGAGGATCTCAAGCGCAAGGACCATATCGCCTCCGTCGAGTTCGACGAGAGCGACGCGGTCTCGCCGGGGTTCCTCGACGACTTCGCCGACGTGTGTCGCCAGGCCTCCCCGTACATGGAGTTCCTCACGACCGCGCTCGGCCTGCCGTACTGATGCCAAGTTGCTATGATGCCGCCATACATGTTGGGTTCCGGGTGCTAGACGATGGATTCCGGCGGGAGCCGGAATGACGGAATTGAGGAGTGCTGCCATGAAGATTACCGACTACGGAAACTCGTATGTCACCTGGACGGGCATTGTCGTCAAGGACGACGCCCGCGTGCCGGGCCACATGCCGTGGCCGAACACCGTCCGCATCCTTCTCGACTCGCGCTGCTGGATCAGCGACGAGTCGGGCGAGGTTCGTGAGTACAACATGCTCTCACCATGCCGCACGGAGTGGATGTATCGCTCGGATGTGCTCTGGCAGGAGCCCAACTACGAGTTCGCCGGAATCTACTCCGACACCGAGTGGATGGCGGGACACATCAGGGCAGGCGACTTCAACGAGTTCGGCGGAGACTGGCGCGTAGCCCAACCCATCGAGGGCCGGTTCAAAGAGCTCAAGACGGTCGTTCGATACTACCCGAAAGTCGAAAAGCTGGAGAACCACCGGCAGGTCGTGGAGGCCACCCGGGACTATCTGCCGATCATAGCCCGTACGGAGGTCTGGAGCGACGACGGCAAGACGCGTGCTACCGTCGAGTACCCGGTCAAGACGATGAACGTCCAGATCGAACGCGGCAGGATGCAGGTCGACACCGGCCCCGTAATCTACCCCGATTTCCAGAGCGACGAGCAGTCGGAGATACGCAAGCTCCAGTTCGCGTACGTCTGCTACAACACCGACGACGTGGCCGAGTTCGTCCTGCGCCGCCCGACCCCCGTGACCAGTGGGGGCCGCGAAGTGGGCACCTACATCGACTACTCCGACATCCGCCGGGTGCCCATCAAAAACACCTTCTACGCGGCGACGATTGAGTGATGACGATAGAAACTCTCCAAGACGTTAGCAGTGTCACTAGCAAGCGGAACAAGCTGCTTTCGGAAGATCGTGCCGTTCACAACTGGTACCGGTTCGTCCTCTCGTTTCCACCGCACTTGGTACGAGACTATCTCGAACGGCTTGGTGTTGGCCCCTCCGACACGGTGCTCGATCCCTTCTGTGGAACGGGCACGACGCTGGTGGAGTGCAAGAAGCTCGGCATTGCCAGCGTGGGTATCGAGTCGAATCCCATGGCCCATTTCGCAAGCTCCGTGAAGGTCGATTGGTCGGTCGACGCCTCCGCGCTCTTGGAATACGCGGAAGAGGTCGCAGTATCGACACAAGAGATACTGGATCGTGACGGAAGTAACGAGTGGACCGGTCTTCCTCTGCTCGCCACGAATGAGAATGCACAAGCCCAGATGCGGCAGCTTGGCCTGGAGCAGTCCAAGCTCTTGCTCAAGGACTCCATTAGTCCGATACCTCTGCATAAGACGCTCGTCCTCTTGGACGAAATCGACCGGCATGGTGAAACCAGCCTACGGCGATACGGACGACTCGCGCTCGCAAAGGCGCTTACCCACCGAATCGGCAATTTGAAGTTCGGCCCCGAGGTTGGGTTGGGACGAATTAAAGACGATGCCCCGGTGGTGGAGGCATGGCTCGACTGTATGCGCGAGATCGGCCACGATGTCGGCTTTATGAAAGAACGGGCCAGGGTGCCTGCACAGGTTCACAAGGCCGACTCGCGAGAGGCAGACCGAGCGCTGAGTCCCAACTCAATCGACGCGGTAATAACGTCGCCGCCGTACCCGAACGAAAAGGACTACACGCGCACGACGCGCTTGGAGTCGGTTATCCTCGGCCTGATACGAGACAGACGCGAACTGCGGTCGCTGAAGCAAAACCTGATCCGATCCAACACGAGGGGCGTCTACAAGTCCGACACGGACGACAAGGAGGTCGCCCAACATCCGGCGATAATGGAAATCGCCGATGCCATTGAGCGACGGCGGATCGAGTTGGGCAAGACATCCGGGTTCGAGCGTCTGTACCCTCGCGTTACACAGCTTTACTTCGGAGGAATGGTTAGACATCTGGCCTCTTTGAGGACCGTTCTTCGCCCCGGAGCAAAGCTGGCTTACGTTGTTGGCGATCAGGCCTCGTACTTGAGAGTCATGATTCGCACGGGGCAAATCCTCGCCGACCTTGCCGAGTCACTCGGCTACCGCGTCATCGGTATCGACCTGTTTCGCACGAGGCTGTCAACCGTCACGGGGGAACAGCTTCGGGAAGAGGTCGTTTTGTTGGCATGGCGATGACTGAACCGAGGCAGGCCAAACCGTTGAGCCAAGCCGAAACCGTACCCAACATCTCCGGCCTTTACGTCATCGTGGGGCCGGACGCCACGAGAGAGCGGCCCGTCGTGGATGTCGCGGAGGCGGCGTTGCGGGGCGGTGCCCGTGTCCTCCAACTCCGCGACAAGACGGGAGACCGGGGCGACGTGTTGCCAATCGCGGTCAGGCTGCGAGAGCTTTGCCGCGACCACGGAGCGCTGTTCTTCGTGAATGACGACATCGCGCTCGGATTCGCTTGTGACGCCGACGGAGTACACCTCGGGCAGTCGGACCTTCCCGTGGACATTGCGCGCCGTATCATCGCGCCGGGCAAGCTGATCGGACGCTCGAACAACTCGGACGCGGAGGTCGTCGAGTCAGTGTCGATGGGAGTAGACTACGTCGCGGTGGGCGCGACGTTTCCGACCACCACCGTTGGAAAGGGGGCACGTCAGGCAATCGGCCTCGAAGGCATCAGGCGCGCTCGCGATCTCACGGATTTGCCGCTCGTCGCCATCGGGGGTATCAACGAGGACAACGTCGCGGGCGTCATAGAGGCGGGAGCCGACTGCGTGGCCGTCATCAGTGCGGTTACAATGGCAGACGACCCGGAAGCCGCCGCGCGACGCTTGGTCGACGCGATAGAAAACGCAAGGAGTTGACCCTGAGCACGACACCCGACCGAAAGAACGAACTACACGCAATAGCGGACTCCGCCTCGCAGGAGTTCGCGACCACCCACGCCGACCGCGAGCAGGGACTCCGCCTCTCGCGGGAGATCGTCCGCAACTCGGCCAACTCGATCCGCGCCACTCATCGCGGCGAGTACGATCAAGCAAAGAACCTCCTCAACACGGTGGCGGAGCTTTCCGGCCAAGCCATCGCGCTCCGCGACCAGCAGCCGCGCGTGTACTACGGCGGCTACATCGAAGACGCCCTGAAGGAGTACACGGAGGCCGCCGTGACCCTTGCCCTCATCGAGGGCCGCCCCATGCCCACCGCCGACGAGCTTGGCATCGGGGCCGCGCCGTACCTTGGCGGCCTCGCAGATACCGTCGGCGAGCTGCGCCGCTTCATTCTCGACGCGCTCCGAACTGACGACTTCTCGCGTTGCGAGGAGCTGCTCGACGTTATGGACGAGATATACACTGTCCTTGTCACGATGGACTACCCCGACGCGGTGACGCGGGGCCTCCGCCGGAGCACCGACATGGTGCGCGGCATCCTCGAACGCACCCGCGGCGACCTCACGGTCGCGCTACGTCAGCGTCGGCTGGAAGAGCGCCTCGCCGAGGCGCGGGATCGGTTTGATTAGAAAGCCGAATCTCGTCCTTGAAGCTCACCGTCATCATCCCCGCCTTCAATGAGGAATGCTATCTCCCATCGACACTTGACTCCATCCAAACCGCCGTCGCCCATCTCCATGCCCATTCAGACGCCAAGATCGACATAATCATCGTCGACAACAATAGCGAGGACGACACAGCCGCTGTCGCCCAAAGTAAGGGCGCAAAGGCGGTTCACGAGGCGGTACAGGGGATCGCCCGCGCCCGAAACGCCGGAGCGGGCCACGCCGAGGGTGACGTACTCGTATTCGTGGACGCGGACGTGCTTTTACCACCTACACTGCTTGAGGAGATCCACGCGACTATGAGCGATCCCGCCTGCGTCGGGGGAGCAGTGGATGTCGAATACCGGCCAAAGCGCCGCTCCATGAGAGGGTACCTGTGGACTTGGCGGCTCCTCTCGCGCCTCACGGGGATGGCGCAGGGCGCGACACAGTTCTGCCGGAAGTCCGTTTTCGACGAGGTCGGAGGCTACGACGAAAAGACGTGGATCGGGGAGGACGCCGACTTCTTCTGGGCGCTCAAGAAGCTGGCTAGGAGGACGGGTCGCGCCGTGCGATTCATAGAGGAACCACGCGTTCGAGCGTCCAGCCGCCGATTCGACAAGTGGCCGCTGTGGAAGATACTGGTCTGGACCAACCCCCTCTTCATCGCGCTCTTTCGTCGTCGCAAGGCGTTCTGGAGCGGGTGGTACTCGCGCGCCGTGAGATAGGCTACCTCGGCGGGTAACCTTGAATGCCGTTCACGCCTATGGTACTTTTACGGCGCTTCCAAACGTAGGCAAAGCACACGGAAGTCTTCCCGTCGCAGGGGAGGCTTTTTCATGGGGGACATGATGCAGGAAATCATCTTCTTCGCGATCGGCGCGGCGGTCATCGGGCTGCTGTTCGCCGTGTACCTGACCGCAAGCATCCTGCGGCAGGACGAGGGCAACGAGCGGGTCCGCTTCATCGGCAACGCCATCCGGCAGGGCGCGGCCGCCTTCCTCAAGCGCGAGTACGGCGTTCTGGCCGTCTTCGTGATCGTCGTCGTCGTCATTCTTGCCCTGTTCATCGACTACGACATTCTGGGCAAGGTCGGTGAAAGCTCGGACGGCGTCCCGTCGACCGCCATCGCCTACCTGATCGGGGCCGTCGGCTCCGCGCTGGCCGGATACATCGGGATGAGCATAGCCGTTCGCGCCAACACGCGCACGACGGTCAAGGCCCAGACGGGACTCAACCCCGCGCTGCGGCTGGCCTTCAACAGCGGCGCGGTCATGGGGCTGACGGTCGTCGGCATCGGACTGCTGGGTGTGGCGATCCTGTACTGGATATTCAAGGACATCCAAATCGTCGCCGGGTTCGGCATGGGCGCTTCGTCGATAGCTCTGTTCGCCAGGGTGGGCGGCGGCATCTACACCAAGGCGGCGGACGTGGGCGCAGACCTCGTCGGCAAGGTCGAGGCGGGCATTCCCGAGGACGACCCACGCAACCCCGCCACCATCGCCGACAACGTGGGCGACAACGTGGGCGACGTCGCGGGCATGGGGGCGGACCTGTTCGAGTCGTACGTCGGCTCGATCATCGCTACGCTCGCGCTGGCGGCAACGGGCGGCGCGCTGCTCGCCGAAAAGGGCCTGATCACCCTGAACGGCACGGACCTGGCCGACACCGCGAAGAACTTCGACCACGAGCTGTTCATGCTCCCAATCCTCGTCGCGTCCGTGGGCATCATCGCGTCAATCATCGGAACGTTCCTCGTGCGGGCTCCTGAGGGCGCTCACATGGGCCGCCTCCTATGGGCGCTCCGCACGGGCATATTCTCCTCCGGCGTGCTGGTGCTCATCGCGGCCGGGATACTTATCCCCCTGCTTGACCTACCCTTCCAGCTGTTCTGGGTGATACTCATCGGCCTCGTAGCCGGGCAGGTCATAGGTACGGCATCGGAGGTCGCCACCTCCTACGAGTACCGGTTCACGAAGTCGCTGGCCGCGCAGTCGGAGACCGGCCCGGCGACGGTCATCATCGGTGGACTCGGCTTGGGAATGCTCAGCACGCTCGTGCCGGGCATCGTGGTGGTCATCGCTATGTGGCTGACCAACGACCTCGCCGGCACCTACGGCGTCGCGCTTGCCGCGGTGGGAATGCTCTCCACGCTCGGCATCACCCTCGCTACAGACGCCTACGGCCCCGTGGCCGACAACGCCGGCGGCATCGCCGAGCAGGCGGGACTCGATCCCGAGGTCCGGGAGCGGACGGACGCCTTGGACTCGCTGGGCAACACGACCGCCGCAACCGGCAAGGGCTTCGCCATAGGGTCGGCGGTGCTGACCGCACTCGCGCTCATGGCGGCGTACTCGGAAGTCACGGACGTGAGCGTGTTCAACCTCACCGACGTTAAGGTCCTCATGGGCGTCCTGCTCGGAAGCCTCATGCCGTTCCTCTTTGCCGCGCTGACCATGCAGGCGGTCGGACGGGCTGCGGGCGCTATGGTGCAGGAGGTGCGACGGCAGTTCCGCGAGATCGCCGGACTCATGGAAGGCGAGGCCGAGGCCGACTACGCGCGCGCCGTCGATATCAGCACGCGCGGCGCCATGCGCGAGATGGTCCTGCCCGGGCTGATCGCCATCATCGCTCCCGTCGCCGTCGGGGCCATACTTGGTGCCGAGGCGCTCGGCGGACTCCTGATCGGCGCGATCGCCACGGGCTTCCTGCTGGCCATCATGATGGCCAACGCGGGCGGCGCATGGGACAACGCCAAGAAGTACGTCGAAGCGGGCGCACACGGCGGCAAGGGCACCAAGCAGCACGAGGCCGTCGTAGTCGGGGACACTGTGGGCGATCCCTTCAAGGACACGTCGGGCCCCGCGCTCAATATTCTCATCAAGCTGATGTCGATAGTCGCCCTCGTCTTCGCGCCGCTGTTCTTGTAGGTGGATTTGCCGGTTCTCGTTCGCAGGGGCGGGGTTGAAACCTGCCTCTACCTGACTGTGGGCGCAGTTAGGCATTGCAGGAGGCTGATATGCCAACGGTATCGGAACGCGATCTTCATGACGTGGTCAGGCGGGTCCTTGATGCGGCGGGGGCGAGCGCGGAGAACGCCACGAGGATGGCCGATGCCCTGGTGAAGTCCAACCTGCGCGGCGTGGACACCCATGGCGTGTTCCACCTCGCGGGGTACGTCAAGGCCGTGCAGGACGGCAAGCTCGACGCCACGGCCAGCCCCCGCATCGTGCGCGAGACGGCGAACACGGCGTTGGTGGACGGCAACCGCACGTTTGGGCACGTGGCCGCGAAGTTCGCCACCGACGTTGCCGTTCGGAAGGCGAAGGAGAACGACGTGGCCGTCGTCGGGATGGTCCGCTCGGAGCACATCGGGCGGCTCGGCGAGTACGCGGAGATGGCGGCAGACGAGGGTGTGGTCTCCATCGTCTGTGGCGCGGGGTACTCGCTTCTGGGCAGCAAGGTGGCGGCGCCCTACGGCGGGAGTAAGGGGCAGCTTAGCTCGAATCCGATAGCGATGGGCTTCCCCGGCGGCGAAGAGCCGGGAATGGTCTTTGACTACGCCACAACGGCGATGGCCAACTCGAAGATGAACCTCTACAAGATGCGCAACGAGGAACTCCCGCCGGGCACCGTGGTCGACAAGGACGGCTACCCGACGACCAACCCCACCGCCGTACAGGAAGGCGGCTTCCTCCTCCCGTTCGGCGGACACAAGGGATTCGCGCTGATGATGGCCGTGGAGTTCCTCGGACAGGTGCTGGTCGGCTCTGACATGGTGGAGAGCGAGGGCATGGGCACGCCCGCGATGATACGACAGGGCGTGACCATCATCGCCATCCGCGCCGACGTCTTCCGTCCCGATGCCGAATTCAAACGGCGCGCCGACGAGATTGTCCGGGAGACGAGGAACATACCGCCTGCGCCGGGCTTCAAGGAGGTCATGGCTCCCGGCGATCCCGAAGCGCGGGCACAAGCAGTGCGGTCAGTGGAAGGGATTCCTGTTCCCGATAAGGTGTGGGAGTCGATAGTCGAGGCCGGCGAGTCGGTAGGGGTTGCGGTATAAGGGAATTTGCCCCCTTGCAACGCAACCGAACCGGAGCCCCGCACTGTCTATGCTATACTGAGGTCGGGCCCCCGTAGCTCAGTGGATAGAGCGCTGTTCTCCCAAAGCAGAGGTCATGGGTTCAAGTCCCATCGGGGGTTCCGTGAACGGTTTACAGGTGTTGCAAAAGTGTGCATTCCTTAGTATGATGAGGATGCTTTGGGAGAGCGGCTCAGCCTCTACTGAGCGAATGGGGTCGCATGTGTGGCCTCGAACAAATAACCCGTTGCCAATGCATACAGGCAGCGGGTTATTTTTGTTTGTCGGTTTGGTTCGTCTTGTGTCATCACCGCTTGGGGTCGGACCCCGCCGTGACCTTCAGCATCTTGAGGCGTCGCCCCACGGTTGAAACGACCTCGATGGTCAGGCTGTCGTGGGTCACCTTCTCGCCGATGGTGGGTATCTTCCCGAGCCGCTGGTAGACGAGGCCGCCGACGGTATCGAAGCCTTCAGCCTCCACCACCACGTCGAGACGGTCGCGAAGGTCGTCCAAGCTCGTGCGGGCGTCCATGATGTACTCGTTGTCCGCGATCTTCTCGATCTCCGGCTCGCCGTAGTCGAACTCGTCCTGGATCTCCCCGACGATCTCCTCCAGCAGGTCCTCGATGGTGACGATGCCCTCGGCCCCGCCGTACTCGTCGATGACGATCGCGATGTGGACTCGCGTCTGCTGGAACTCGGTAAGCAGCTCTTCAAGGGTCTTCGTCTCCGGGATGAAGAGGGGTTCCCGCAGCATCGACTTCGTCAGCATGGTGGAGTCGTCGGACGGGTCATTGAGAATCTTGAGGAGGTCTCTCGCGTACACCAGCCCTTCTATATTGTCGAGGCTTTCGCGGTAGACCGGCAGACGGCTGTGCCCGGACTCGATCATCCGGTCAACGACATCCGAAATCGGCGTGCCTATCTCGACGGCCTGTACGTCGACGCGCGGCACCATGATCTCGCGGGCGATGGTGGTGTCCAGCTCAACGACGCCGCGGATCATCCGCACCTCGAAATCTTCGAGAGGCTCGCCCTCGTTGTCGACCGTCAAGTTGAGGTCGGAGGCCAGCGCGTCCGCTTGTGAAGCCGCTCCCGTCCCTCCGTTGCCGTTGGCGTCCGCGCCCATGCGGCTCAGGGCCAAGTTCAAAACACCAACGAGCGCAAGGCCGAAGAGGGCGGCAACCGTGACCGCGTACCAGTTCCCGTCCCAGAAGAGGACGGCGAACGACGCGCTCGATACGAGAGCGGCAGATACGGCGACGTACTTGATGACGGACAGAACGAGCGCAGCTTCCATAGGAAGGCGGTCGAGCATCCGGAGCATCGGAGAGCGAGGCGAGCGAGGGGCGACGGCCTGCTGGAGTCGTTCGATCCGCTCCGCCTCCGCAAGGCCGAACTCGGCGCGCACCGCGAGAGCGTAGACGGCCAGGGAGATCGCCACGAAGACGAGCGGTATTAAGCTGCTACTGTCAGGGTCCAAGACTTTCGACTCCTCGCCCTATGAAGAGTCTCCTCCGTCGCTCTTGCGTTTGTTCTTCGGTTTCACTCTGGCAGGTACGCCGACGGCCAGCTCATCCGGCGGCACGTCCTTCGTCACGACGGCTCCGGCGCCTGTCTGAGCTCCCGGCCCGATCTCCACGGGGGCTACTAACATGGTATCGCATCCGATGAAGGCCCCGTCTCCGATGCGGGTCGGCAGCTTGCTCTCGCCGTCGTAGTTGACCGTCACGGTTCCCGCTCCGATGTTAACGTCTTCACCTACCTGGGCGTCACCAAGGTAGCTGAAGTGGGCTGCCTTCGAGTTCCGCCCGACCCTGCTCCGGTTTACCTCGGCGAAGTTGCCGAGCATGACTCCCTCGGCTATGTGGGAGCCCGGCCGCACGTGGGTGAACGGCCCGACGCTCACACGGGCCTCAAGCTCGGACCCCTCGACGACGGACGACCGGACGAGGCATTCGCTGCCGATCCTGGCGTTGTCGATGATGGTGTTCGGGCCGATGACACACCGTTCACCGACGCTCGACGCGCCCGCTATGTGGGTGTTCGGCAGGACGGTCGTGTCCTGTCCGAGCGTTACGTCGGCGTCGATGTAGACCGACGAGGGGTCGGGCATGGTCACGCCGCTTTTCATCCAGTGCAGCCGGATTCTATCGCGAAGGATGGTCTCGGCCTCCGAAAGCTGGACTCGATCGTTAATGCCGATGGCCTCGGTGGGGTCGGAGATCTCGATGGACTCCGGGGGACTTCCCTGCTGCACGGCCATGGCGACTGCCGCCGGGAGATAGTATTCGCCTCCGTCCGACGGTTCAACCTTCTCCAGAGAGTCCCAGAGCCACGGCCCCTTGAAGCAGTAGGAACCGACGTTGACCTCGCCGATTGCCTTCGTACGCTCGTCCGCGTCCCTCTCCTCGACGATTTCGGTGATCGCTCCGTCGGAGTCGCGAACGACCCTCGCCAGGCCGGGTATGTCGCAGTGGGCCGTCAGAAGCGTGGCACGGGCGCCCTGCGTATCGTGACGCTCGAATAAGCCGCGGAGCGTCTCTGGTCGAATGAGGGGGACGTCGCCGTTCAGCACGGCCACCGTCTCGATGTCTGCGAGGAGGTCCTTGGCCTGCAATACCGCGTGGCCGGTGCCCAGCATTTCGGGCTGGACGGCGTACTCGACGGCGTCGCCGAGAAGATCGCGCACGGGGTCATGGTTTGCTGGGGAGACGATGACGACGATTCGGTCATACCCGGCCGCCCTCGCGGCGTCCACGACGTGCCGCACCAGTTCCTTCCCGCAGATCTTGTGAAGGACCTTGGAGAGTGAGGACCTCATGCGGACGCCCTTGCCTGCGGCGAGAATGACTGCGGCCTTGGTTGACATCGTCCTAAGAAACGACAAACGCCCGATGCGCAATCAAAGTATTGCGCCGGGCGCGCTTCGCGGCTATGGTCTTGCGTCTGTCCCCTTCGTCGTCCACCGTTGGGGACATGCTACCACACATTACTCCTTCTTTTCACGTTCATCCTTGCCGGGGCCAAGCTCGGCACGCGCGTTCCCTTCCGGGAGTATTAGCATAACACCTCCCACGACGATGCTGCCGGCAATAGCGACAAAGGCCAACTCTCCGACTACGCCGGCTATCGGAATCGACAAAGCGAGGCAGACCGCCGTGTAGCCGATGACGACCTTGATACGCCCATTGGACGGGCTGGCAAAGCGGGGCCGTGTGGGGAGGCCTCGCAGTTCCTCGCTCACCCTCGCCTCCACGCGGGCGTCGATTGTGTCCTGCACCCGGGACAGGAACGACTCGATAACCTCGTCCTCGTGGTCGATTCCCAGTTCCTGCCGGGCCTTTACGGCCACTCTGAGCTCTTCTTCGACATCGGCTGACGTGTCTTGCTGTGCCATGTGAGTTCTTGTCCTCGGTCTTTGGGATGCAATTCCTCGTCTTGTAATCGCGCTAGAATAGAAGCATATTCCCTACTCGCTGTCAACGGTATGCAAGGAGACCGCACAGGAAGACGAACGGTTCTGCTATGATCCATGCGTCAATCCCACCAGTCGGTTGAACACCCTCTCAGCCGAAGCGACCGAGCACAACAAGAACGGAGCAGTCCCATGCCGAGCATCGAAATCTTGGACAGCGGAAGAATAGACGAGCGGGAGTCGGCGTTCCCGCAGGCGGTGCAGCTTCCGAACGGCGACATCCTGTGCTCGTTCAACGTGGGAGGCGGGGCGCACGTGACCGGGGGCACCGACTGGGCGCGATCGACGGACGGCGGTAGGACGTGGAATGTCGAGGGGACGATCCTCCCGCGGGTGGGCAACGCGACCAACGCCCTGAAGCTGAGCATATCGGCGGACGGGGAGACGGTATATGCCTACGGCTCGCGGAGCTATCGCGAGGAGGGTACCAAGTTCGGCGAGGGCCGCAACGAGCCGATAATCTGCAAGTCAACGGACGGCGGGCGCACGTGGTCCGAGCCGACGGTCGTTCCGATGATGGGGTTCTCGCCGCTGGAGATTTCGCACGGAGCGCTGGCCCTGCGGTCCGGTCGGCTGCTCGCGCCGGGCGCTACGCTGGAGTCGCAGGACACGCTCGGCAGGCTGGTGATCGCGGCAGTGTCGGACGACGGGGGGCAGACGTGGCCTCGTCACGCCACGGTCTTCGAAGACCCGGACGGCGTCCACGGCTACTTCGAGCAGAAGCTGGCGGAGGTCGAGCCGGGCCTGCTGATCGCCACGTGCTGGACGATAGTCATGGACGGCGTTAAGGACATCGACGACCACTTCACGATCTCCCGCGACGACGGCCTGACGTGGAGCAGGCCGAAGCCGACGGGAATCATGGGGCAGACCATGACGCCGATCCCGCTCGGAGGCGACCGGCTCATGGCGCTCTACAACCGCCGGTACGGACAGCAGGGCGTGGTGATGAACCTCGTCACGTTCACCGACGACGCTTGGACGGTCCACTACGAAGGGATAATGTACGATCCGAACACGTCCGCCGAGAGACCGGAGGACATCGAGTCGGGCGTGGAGACCTTCTCAGGGTTCCAGTTTGGCTTCCCGACGGCCATCAGGTTGGAGGACGGCACGTACCTGGCGACGCACTGGTCGCAAGAGGGCGGTCACTTCGGCATCAGGTGGACGCTCTTGCGGGTGGACTGGTAGCTGCCACCGTCCGTCGTCACGTTCCTCGAAATCCAATCCCCCGCGTGGTGCGTAGTACATAGTAGAGCCAAGTAGCTTCCTATTCTTCTTTCGCGGCGTGGCTCTAGGGAGGGACTCGCTATGACGACGACCACGTATGGACTGGATGTTTATCGGCGGGAGCTGCTGAAGGGGAGCACCGAAACGCTTATCCTGTCGCTTCTGGCGGAACAAGAGATGTACGGCTACCAGCTTGCGAAGGAGATGGAGCGCAGGAGCGGAGGCTACTTCCACCTGAAGGAGGGGACTCTGTACCCCGCCCTGCACAGGATGGAGCGCGACGGCCTCATCGAGGGGC
This sequence comes from Dehalococcoidia bacterium, assembly GCA_963665745.1. GTDB lineage: Bacteria > Chloroflexota > Dehalococcoidia > Lucifugimonadales > VXLM01 > VXLM01. The sequence continues at coordinate 1,259,520 of OY762443.1, forward strand.
ACTGGGAGCTGTCCGAAACGGGTCAGAGTCGCCGGTACTACCACGTCAGCGCCCAGGGCATGGGCCGTCTCGACGCTATGCTGGCCGAATGGGACACCTTCGCCAACGCGGTGAACCGGATCGCCCGTCCGGTCAGCGTCCCTGCTTATGTGGCTTGAGGCGGCCGCGACCTTCTTTCACGTTCCCCGGCCTCGCCCCACAGCGACCCTTTCGTGGCCAAAGACACGCCGTGATATGATGCGCCGAAACCGACCGTTGAGAAAGGTGTCGGCGCACCGTGCAGGGGAACAGGCGGGTATCCATCGTCACCGACAGCGCGGCTTCTCTTCCCGCGCAATTGGCGGGCGAGTCCAACGAGTATCTTCACGTCATTCCCCACCAGATGGTCATCAACGGCGCCACATACCGGGAAGGCGTCGATCTTTCGCCTGAGGAGTTCTATGAGACGCTGCGAAGGCTGAAACGGCCTCCAACCACGTCGGGGCCTTCGCCGGAACAGTTCGTTAAGACATTCGAGGCGGCATCGAAGGTGAGCGACAGTGTGGTCTGCCTCGTCCTCTCATCGAAGTTCAGTATGACGTACCATTCGGCGGTTCTCGGCGCCGGCGAGGCATCGGAGAGGCTTCCGGGAACGCAGATCGAGGTGATTGACACGGAGAGCGCGACGGGATCCGGCCTCATGGTTATCGAGGCGCTCCGGCTTTCGGAAGAGGGGCGCACGGCGGATGAGATTGTGCGACGGACGAAAGAACTCGTGCCGCGGGTGAAGGTTATCGCAACGCTCGATACGCTGTACTACCTGCTGAAGGGCGGGCGAGTGCCCGTCCTCGCCCATCTGGGGACTTCCCTCTTGCAAGTCAAGCCGATCTTCGAGATGTATCGCGGTGAGGTGAGGACGGTAGCCAAAGTGCGTACCGCGAAGCGGGCGAAGGGGAAGCTGGTCGATCTGCTCCAAGAGGACGTGGGCGAGGGCAGAATTCACGCGGCCGTGCTACAGGGCAATGCCCCGGACGAGGCGCGGGAGCTGGAAGAGCGCATAGCCTCGGAGTTCAACTGCGCCGAACTCTACGTCGGGACGTTTTCCCCCGTGATAGGCGCGCACACCGGGCCGGGACTGCTCGGCGTGTCCTACTGGTCGGAGAGCCAGGCGGTTTGACCGAGAACGTCATCATGCAGTTGACCGACGTGGTCACCACGAGGCGTTGCGCGCTTCGCATCGATCCATCCGACCTGGACCTGACGCTCGAACGGCTGCTCGACAAGTATCTCAAGCACCCTCAGTTGGACACGCTGCGTGAAGAACGCCGCATTACCGAGGACTCGGAAGAGATCCTCACGGGGATTCAAGACCTAGTCTACATCTCATCGGACTCCGGCAGACTGACCGATATGTTCGGAGGGGTCGAGTTCCTGCAAGACGGGAGATTCTTGGACGCCCCGGACACGCCTCGGGCCGAGCCTGTGACCATTGGTGAAAGGGATGCCCTCGTCGTGGACCTGCAGATCGACCGTACCGGCGTGGGATACGACCGCAACTGGGCCGGGTTCCACCGCCGGCGATGGGACAGGCACTCGGATGTGTTCGCCGACTTCGTGGCAGAGAACGTCGAGATGCGATTTGGGGCGGAACGGGCGAAACGGATTGGCGACCTGGAAGCGACAGACGACAAGGCGGACTTCGTCCACGCGCTCGCCGCGCGAATCTGGGAAGCGGACTTCGAGAACTACTCGCGGTTCAGCGGGCGCAAGCTGGTGTTCAAGTCGGGCGATGAGACGGCGCTGAACATCATTGGCGGGCGCGGCGGGATATGCTCGGAGAAGGTGCAGGCCCTGAAGTTCCTCACCGACCATTACGGCCTGGAGTCCGAGTACGTTCTCTCCGGCCCTGCCACTCCAGACCCCGTGCCCGAAGACCGTCTGCGTCAGATGCTGAACACGCTCGATTTTCGCTTCTCGAAGCGGTTCATGCGCTACTGGCAGCACCTCGCTGTGCTGTACAGGTTCGACGGCGTGGAGCTACTCGTCGACGCGACCAACGGGAACGTTCCGTTTCTCTTCGTCTCCGGCGCGGAGGCGGATGCGGTCTTGGGGTACGAGGATAAGCGCTCCGTCCGCGTCCGCATGGTCGTGAAGGAAGAGGACTTCTACTATCATCGCGTCTCGCAGGACATCGTGGAGGACATGCTCTTCGCCATGGAGGGGTGGATTCCCTACGTCGATCTCGTGCAGGTCTTCGAGAACGAGCTTGGCCTGTACATCACGAAAGACTGCATGGTCGCGCCGGTCGTCTTTAGAACGGAGAAGACTTTCGATACAATGAGGCGCGAGTATCTTCGCGTATGCGAGGAGGCGGGGCTCGACTGCGAGGTCTCCGACGAGTGGGGCTTCACGGGTCCTATCGGGGAGGCGTTTGCGATGGAGGATCCGGGGAAGGTCGAGCACATTATGGAATCGTACGACCACCTGCTCGACAGGTACGATGAGGCCCACGGCCCGGGGCATGAGGCGGGCTTGGCGGTCATACGGTTGGCGTCTTAGGTCATGTTCTATTCACTGAATCGACTTATTCGCAAGATGAGACGACGCCGCGAGCTCGGCGCGCTCTTTCTTCTGCTCGCGCTCGCGATAAGCATCGTCGGGAACACGCTGAACTTCTACTTCTTCGAGCGGGTTATCGACAATCCGCCCGGAATCTGGGACAGCCTATGGTACAGCGTGATATCCATCACCACCATCGGGTACGGCGACTTTTCCTCCACAACCGTTGGCGCGCGAATTGGAACGACGGTCTTCATCGTCGTCATAGGATTGGCTGCGTTCACCACGTCCGTGGGGCTGCTGGTGGACTGGATCGTGGAACTCCGAGACAGAGAGAGGTCAGGCATGGGCAAATCGGACGCGCGAGACCACTTGATTATCGTGAACTTCCCCGGCGAGTCCCGGGTCCGGCAGGTCATCAGCGAGTTCCTGACGGACGCCCATCACCAGGACAGGGACATCGTGATAGTGGCCGACGGGATGGATCATCTCCCCTTCGTCATGGCTAACGTCTCATACGTACGCGGCTCGCCCTTGGAGGAGGAGACGTTCCGAAGGGCGGGAATCGAGAGGGCAGAGCAGACCATCATCCTCAGCACCGGCTACGACGACCCGCGCTCCGACAGCTTCGTCGCGTCGGTGGCCTTCGTCGTCGAGAACTTGAACCCGGACACCAACATCGTCGCCGAGTGCCTCGACTCGAAACACGCTGCCCTGTTCAGCAAGTCCGACCGGGTCTCCCTCGTGTACGCCCTCAGCCTGGTGACGAACCTGCTGGTGCAGGAGGCCCAGGATCCCGGCGTGAGCCTCGTTACGCAGGCGATCACAAGCAATGAGGTTGATGGCACCCTTGCCACGACGAAGGTGGAGGGAGACGTCGGCCACAACGGCTCCTACGACTATATCGCCACCAAGCTGCTGGAACATGGGATAAACCTTGTCGGCGTCGTTCGTGACGACTCGGTGATATTGAGATTGCACAATGAAGTCTGCGCCCGGGGTGACATCCTCGTATACATCGACACCAGCCGCCGGACGTGGGAACAGTTCCGGGAGATGCTGGCGTGACCATTGCCACGGCTCGCGACGTTCGAACGCATGACGGAGCGAGCGAGTCGGTCCGCCGGGCATACGAGTTGTTCGTGGAGACCATCGGCCCGGACGGCGTAGAAGACCTCGACTCGTTTCGCCTCACGGTCTCGCCATTCTCCGGCCCCGCGTTCGCACCGAAGCTCGTGGAGGCGTATGAAGGCGAGCGACTCGTGGGCGCGATGCTCGGCGGGTACCTCCGCGGAGTGAACGGCGGCATGACCCTTTATGCCGGAGTTAGAGAGGCGTACCGGCGGCAGGGGCTGTACACGGAAATGAAGGACTCCTTGCTGTCGGAGATTGCCTCGGAGTCGGCGACGGGTTTGGGGTTCGTGCTGAGCGAAGTGGAGGACGGCGCCTGGCTGCATCGGAAGTACTTCGACGAGTGGGGGGCGTTCGTCGCGCCGCTGTCCTACGTTCAACCGGCCGTTCAGGGGCTGTCGAGACGAAAACTGGACCTCATGGTCGTGCCTCAGGCGGCGGGCAGGGAGGAGATCATCAAGTCCTTGCCCACCATCGTTCGCGAGGTGTTCACGGGCGTCTATCGCATCTCGGAGCCCGAAGACGACCCGGAGTTCCGTCACGTCATCGACTCAATCGGCAAGACCTGATCTCCGAGGAGACGCCTGCCGTGTCCGACGCTCCCGATATCAACGTTTCTCTCGACGACCGACCTCGGGGTCTCCGCACGAGGATGAGTGTACTCCGTCGAACCGGTGGCCTGGCGCGGGCGTTCGTGTCGTCTGTGCGAACTATCGACCTAACCAACGCATCGGACGCGGAGCTTCGCGCCTCCGCCGAAGAACTGAAACTTCGCGTGCTCGACGATGACACCCTGCCAGAGTGCTTCGCCGTCATCGATGAGACGATAAGGCGGCGAATCGGCGCTTGGCAGGTCTTTGATCCCCATTTCGACCACGCGGACATGGGCAGGTATCGAGACCCGGCGCATGACCTCGCCGCAACGGACACGACCATCGCGGAGACGCTGGCATACGTGGCCGAGGAGAGCGCATCACGGTACTTCGCGGACATAGACCTCCCGGCGGAGTTCTACGGCGCGATAGGAGAGTCATCCCTTGCCGACGCCCTGCGCTTCGAGCCGACGGACGAACAGATAGCGGCGGGAAGGCTGATGCTCGACCGCACGGTTGTCGAGATGGACGCCGGAGAAGGGAAGACCGTCGCCGCGGCTTTCCCGGCCATCACGCAGGCGCTGGCCGGGCGCAGGGTGCACGTCATTACCGCGAACGACTACCTCGCCCTGCGGGATGCCGAGCTTCTGGCCCCGGCCTACGAGTTCCTGGGCCTGACGGTGGGAACGGTGCAGAGCCACATGAGCGACGCCGAACGCCGGACAGCCTACCGGCGCGACATCGTGTACGGAACGCTGCGGGAGATCGGGTTCGACTACCTGCGCGACAACCTGCGTCACTCGCCGGCGGACATGGTGCAAGACGACCTTGAGGTCGCCATCGTGGACGAGGCCGATCACGCGCTTGTGGACGACGGTCGCACGCCGCTCATCATATCCGGGAAGCCGGGAGGGAGCGTCCGCTCGGTCTTCCGAGTTAAACAGGCGGTCGAAGGGCTGATCGAGGAGCAGGAACGGGTCATCGCGTCGCTCGTTGACGGCCTCTCGGGTGAGGGGGCAACGCCGCGTGTCGAACGGTACGCCAAGGCGCTGCTGGCCGACCCGCGAAACGAGGTCATAGTCACCGCCGCCGCTCGCGACCCAAGACTTCTCAGCAGGGCGCGGGCGGTCATCGACACGTACTCCGAGGACGGGCTCGAAAACAGGCTCACCGAGGGGCTGTTCTATACGACCGATCCGCGTCGCGGTCTCGTCGCGCTCACTTCGAGTGGCAGCGACTACGTGGAAGGTCGCCTCGGCCCGATCTTCGATGCAGCCGAACTCCACGCCGAGCTTGCCGAGATCGAGTCCGAGCGTTCCCTGCCGCCGGCGGAACGGAGACGACGGCAAGAGGTCGTGTCCAAGCGAATCTCGCGGCAGTACGGACTTGCAAACCAAGTACACCAGATGCTCAGGGCGTACCTGCTGCTTGTGCGTGACGAGGACTACATCGTCGCGGATGGTCGGGTCGTGCTGGTCGACGACCTCACGGGACGGCGCAAGTCGGACAGCAAGTACCAATATGGCTTGCAAGCCGCCCTCGAAGCCAAAGAGGGCGTGCGGGTGCGTCCCGATCCTCAAACGCTCGCCTACCTGACGGTCGAGGGACTCGTCCGCCAGTACGACCACGTGTCGGGAATGACGGGGACGGCGCTGGAAGCCCGGGACACCTTCCGCAGATCGTACGGTCTTGACGTGGCGCGCGTTGAGCCTGCCAACCCGTCGCGCCGGGTCGACCGACCACCGCGCGTTCATGCCACGCGCGCCGAGAAGCTCGACGAGGTCGTGGAGGAGGTGGCGTACTGGCGCCGCATGGGCCGCCCGGTGCTGGTCGGCACGCGAACGGTCGAACAGTCCGACGAGATCAGCCGGTTGCTGGACGAGGGGCAGGTCGTCCACAACAGGCTGGACGCCGTGCGAGATGAAGATGAGGCGCGCATAGTTCGGGAAGCGGGGGCGTTCGGCGCGGTGACCGTATCGACCAACATGGCCGGTCGCGGCACCGACATCTTGCTGGATGACGATCTCGACGAACGAGTGACCGACCGGTTCCTGGGAATGCTCAAGGAGCGTCGATTGACGGAGCGACACCCCATCCGCGTGGACTGCGGTCACCTGGATGCCGCCAAGGCGCTTGCCAAGGGGATCGGCACCCTGGAACTCCCTTTTCAAGTCACCGAAACCGCCGTCCTCATCAAGGGAACGGGCGGCCAGATTTCGATGGAGTTCGGGCTTGGCCTCCACGTGATCGGAACGGAGATGAACGAAGCCGCTCGCGTCGACCGTCAGCTCCGGGGTCGGAGCGGAAGGCAGGGACAGCACGGCTCATCGCGGTTCGTGTTGTCACTAGAGGACCGACCCTTCGTCACGTCGAGCCGCAGGCCGGCGCGACCGGACACCGAGGACGCGGGGAGACTGGTCGAGCAGGCGCAGTCGTCCATCGAGCGGGACGCAGAGGCCCTCCGCATCGTCTCGTATGACCTCGCCCGGATCATCGAGCGGCAGACCCTGAACTACTACAGGGCGCGCAACGCCGTTCTTGACGACGAGTCGTTTGATGAGGCGTGCCGCGATATGGCGAAGGAAGTCATAGACCGACTTGTCGAACGCCTGCTCCCGGCCACCGCAATGGGGGACTACTCGACGCGGTTCGATGACCTCGCGGAGTCCGTTCGGCTGGACTTCGGCATTGACATCGAGGACCTGCACGGTCTGGGGGCCGAGTCGGTATGCGAAGAGATATCCGAGGCCGTAATCACACGATTCGGTGATGTGGAGGCGGCCTTGGGCGCGAGAAAATACAGCCGGTTGGCCAAGACGATGGCCTTGCAGGCGAGCGACGGGCTTTGGACGCAGCACCTCGACCTCGTGCAGGACTTGATCGTGAACGCACAGCTGTCCACGTCGGGACATAACAGCGTGGTGGCCGAGCTTGTCTTTCGGGCGGAAGATGCGTACCGTACATTTATGGAGCAGGCGTCCGATAGATTCGTCTCCCGATTGGCGACTTTCGAGATCGACGAGGCGACGGACGACGGTCCGCCGATCGTGCTTGCCGATGACGTAGAGGCTATACTGGTGTAAAGTCCGGGGCGCTCCCGCAGGAGGTAACCTCATGACCACTCGATGGCGCAAGCTGGGAATCCGAGCGACGGCGGGACTGGCGGTCGCGGCGGCGCCGGTTGCGGCGGCGTGCAGTTCCGGGCCGTCCTACGAGGACTGGGCCGCCACGGACGGCGCGGCGGGTCGTATCAACCTCGATGACGTGCAGACCGCCTTCAAAGAGTCCGAGAGCGTCACCGACTTCGAGAAGCGCGTCAACGAGATCTTCGAGGGAGACGGCATCGTACTCATCAAGGCGGAGCAGACCGACACGGCGTTCGTACTCGAAGGGTGGGAAAACCTCGACGGCAACGTGAGGATAGACGAGGGCACGGACGAGAAGCTCTTCACCATCACGCAGAAGGAAGACGAGAGCCACGAAATGCGTGGCCACTACGCGAACTCGTACTACCACTCGACGTGGGGAGCCGGCAACTTCCTCTTCACCTATATGCTTCTGTCCTCCTTCGCCGGGCCGCGATATGTGTATGTTACCCCCGCGTCTCGCGTATCCCCTATACGCACAGAGCGCAGCCTCTACCGCAACTCAAGCGCTTATAAGAGTCAGGTTTCGAGGAACGGCTCGTACTTCAACAGGCAGAAGGGTTTTGCCGGTTCCAGCTACGACTCCGCCAACCGGAACCGCAGCACCGCCCGGCAGTCCTACCAGTCGCGCGCACGTTCCACCGGGGCCTTCAGGAGCAGCGGGACGGGAGTGCGCAGCAGCTGGGGGACGTCGGGGCGTTCCGGCTTTTCCAGCGGGCGCAGCGGCGGTTTCTTCGGGGGAGGCGGCGGACAGAACATCTTCAGCGCCACCCGATGGAGCGGTTGAGGGCACTTGCCTGACGACGCGCCGAAGTACGCAAAACCGCTCGACACGCATCACGTTCCGTGGCGCTCTACATCCTCATCGGTTGGCGACTCGGAGTTCGTCCTGCGGATCACGTTAGGCGAGATGCCCATTGAGGACGGGTTCTGGATAGCCCTGCCGGACGACCTCTCGCCTCTGTCGCTTCGGGAACTGTTCAACCAGGTGTTCCCGTCCGACCCCTCGCTTCAACAACCTCTCCTTCGGCGGCTCGACGTGAAGGGGAACCCCGACCTTCCCGATATGTACGACGACCTGGTCGAAATCTTCGCTCGTGAAGGGTTGGGTCTGTGTACCGTGGACACATACGTGAACCATGGGCCGAAGCTCGATGATTCGGCAACCGTGGATCAGCACATGACTAAGAGCGACACACCGCCCGTGCTGGATCTCGTACTGGAGCAGCGGTTCTCGGCTATCGACTACGCCGTGCGGCGAGGGGACTTTGTCGACCAAGATGAGGCGTTGGGGTGGATGCGTTCGCGAGTGCTCCTGTACTTCATCGGAGCGCTCGACTACGTTCTGCCGACCGAGCCGGTCGATGACGCGGACGCTGCCCTGCTGCCCATCGCGCAGTCGCTTTTGGAAGAGGGCGCGATCAAGCGCCCCGCCGATTCGGGGCCGTTCGAGGTCACCGAACTGGGCATGGAAGCGATTCACGAGATGACGGCAGAGGCCGAAAACGTAATCGAACGCTACGAGGTGTTCGGGGACGTTCTCTACGACCTGGAGACGGGCGAGTGCGACTTCGATACGGGCGTGGGTATTGACCTTCGTATACCCGTATACGAGGCGGAGGCCCTCAGCGCGGCGCGCGCCGTCCTGTACGTCGAGCTGTGCGACGGCGAGCTCGCCCGAATGGACGATCACTGGCGAGTGGCGATTCACGACCGAGAGTTCTTCAAGGCGCTGCTCCTGCCGGTGGTCGAGCGGCCGCTTGTCGCCGCGGAGGACATCGACGCCATCATCGACGCCGGGTTCGCGTTCATGGAGAATCAGGCCAGCGAAGCGTCAGTCGTGGACGAGGACGCGCGGCTAAGGCGCTCGATAGATTAAGCGGAAGGATTAGGCTTGGAGTTTGTCCACGAGCTCTTCGACGTCTCGCAGGCCGTCTTCGACCGCGTCCCGCGTCATCCAGCCCTCGTAGAAGTTCTGGTGGAGAGAGTTGGCGGAGCGGAATAGGCCGCGCAGTCGCCGGTCACCGGTCTCGTCGGCCAGACGGTCGATTGCGGTGTACAACTGGCGGTGGCCGTCGTGCGACCAGCCGCGGGCCTCGGCAACGGCTTTGACCGTCTGGGCGGCGGCGCCCCAACCCTTCTCGGAGGCTTGGAGGAGGTCGCCATCGGCTAGGTAGTCGCTGGCCTTTGCCATGAAGTGCCGGCCCGTGGCGGTGTGGTATTCGGTGCGAGTGGTCATGGAAGGTACCCTTCAGAGGCTATTGTAGCAGATGCCCGAACGGACGATTCGCGTGAAGCGGACGCGATTGCCCTGTGGCAAATCCCTTGCTAGATCGCGAAGAAGAGCACCAGCGACGCGCCTATGACTATGGAGCCCACGACAAACGCCACGCTGAGGTTTCGCGCCTCCGACAGTTCTTCGGCGACTTTCACCCTGGGGAAGATTGCCTTGTCGATGATCCACCGGACGACTAGCAGTAGGATAAACCCTATCACCGCAAACGTGGCGAACGAGATGAGACTCTCTCCCCACCCGACGAACTCACCTGTCACCGCCTTGAAGACCACTATGGAGATGGCGATCAGGTTGGCCGCCATAGCAACGCCTACGGCAACGTTGTCCTTTTCGATCTCGTCGTGAATGTCGTAGGCGGTTACGACCTGGTAGTAGAGCGCGTATAGGACGAGCACGACTACGCCCAACAGGAAGAAGGCGACCGAGCGAATGATCTCATCGAGTATGCTTGGCGCCACGGCACCAAGCGGGGTGACTTCGTACCCTGCCAGAGAAGCAGCGATGATGAGGGCCACGGCTATGTAGACCGCCATCTCAACCGCGCCGCTTCCCGCGTTCTGGTCCTCGATGACCTCCTTCTCAACGTTGAATTTGAACAGCACGAGTCGGTCCACCAGGAACCGCGTCAGGTTCAGAACCGCTATCGCGCCGAGCGAGTAGAGGAAGACCTCCAAGACGTCGTACCCGAAGTCGGCGTCGAACTGCCACTGGTATTCCTCCCCCGCGCCGAACGGCGTGTACAGCACCGCGACGAAGACGATGATGACGCCGAGGAAGTAGCCGGTGATGCTCAGTCCGAGGGCCGTGTTGCCCTTCTCGCCAAGCTGGTCGCCGACGTGGTACGGAGTCACGAGGTCGAGAATCCACTTGGCGATGTACAGGACGACTATCCCCAGCGCAACGTACACCAGCCCGCGCGGGAAGTATTCGAGCGTCTCAATGAACGTGTCAACCATGTTTTCTCTCCCTCAGAACGGCCGGCGATGCCGGTTACTGCTTGTACACGGTAATGCTGTCCGGTGACACCACGCTGCTGAAGTAGCACTCGTACGGTCGGTCACTGAATTTGTCGATGGACAGGATCGTGCGCTCGTCCGAGCTCATCAGGTCCCACGTATAATACCCGATCCCGTCACCCTGGCCACCATCGAAGAAGAATGCCTCTCCGCTGTTCAGATAGTAGAAATCGCGCCCTTCGTAGGTGAAGTAGTTGCTCAGGGAATGCTCCTCGTCGACCTGGGCAAGGTCTTCGCGCGTGAGATTGAGCGCTTCGAGCGGAACCGGCTCGTTGTCGTTGGTGACCGAGGTAAAGATCTGACCTCCATCGTTCGACCAGTAGACCCACAGCTTGCGGTCCCCATCGCCGGCAACCAACTCGTACCACGTGCTGTAGCTCGTGGCGTAGCGATGCTTGGCCTCGATGAGGTAGTAGCCGTCGTCATACTCCAAGTCGAAGCCCATGATCGTGAACACGTCGCCGACGACCGCGTCCTTGACACTCTCGGCAAGCGATGTGGCTCCGGTGAGCTTCTTCTTGCGTCCGAACAGGGACTTGATCACGCGTACTCCTTCCCGACGCGTGCCATTGTAGATTCGGGCAAAACGCAGGTCAACCGAGCAAATGTTGACGCTACTCCCGTTCCCTGCTACCTTCGCGCAATGGTGGAAGCAGCCATACAAGAACAGATAGCGACCAACGTAGCGCTTGCCACGCCGCAGACGCCGTCTTTGGTCTGTCGCGTCGACGAGCTTCGACGCACCGCGACACGCATACGAGCAATCTCACGCGAGGCGGGCTGCACCGTCCTCTACTCGGTCAAGGCGAATGCCCTGCCGGGCGTGCTGACCGCTCTAGCGCCCTTCGTCGATGGGTTCGGCGTCAGTTCGCTGAGCGAGGCACAGGCCGCACGGAACGCGCTCGGAGACTCAGGCCGCCTCCACCTCTGCACGGTGGCCGTGCCTTCCCGCGACGCGGACGAGTTGGCGGGAATCTGCGACTACGCGACCTTCAACTCACTGAACCAACTGGAACAATGGGGCCCGCTATTCGCGGGACGCGCATTGATCGGACTGCGAGTCAATCCGGGGCGGTCGTTCGTCGAAGACCGTCGATACGACCCGTGCAGGCGGCACTCTAAGCTCGGCGTCTCGCCGGACGACCTCGCCGCTGCGGGCGACCGGATTGCGTCAATGATCGACGGGCTGCACGTTCACTCCAACTGCGACTCGACGGACCTCGGCGAGTTGCTGGAAACGGTTCGCGTCCTCGACTCGCGGATCGGGTCGGTCCTCTCACGAGTCGATTGGATAAACCTGGGGGGCGGTTACCTGTTTAGTGACGATACAAACGTCGGACCGCTAGCGGAAGCAGCGAGTCTCATTCGAGACCGGCACGGCGCGGAGGTCGTCATAGAGCCGGGCGCGGCCTTCGTGCGCGACAGCGGCTACATGGTGGCGTCGGTGCTCGACCTCTTCGCCAGCGATGGCAAGGAGGTCGCAGTCTTGGACACAACGGTGAACCACATGCCGGAGGTGTTCGAGTACCAGTTCCGTCCCGACGTTCTCGGCCATACCGACGCGGGAGCGCACGAGTACGTTCTCGCGGGCATGTCTTGCTTGGCGGGCGACGTGTTCGGCGAGTACCGCTTCGACGAGCCGCTGCGTATTGGATCACGAGTCGTATTCACCGATGCCGGGGCGTACACCATCGTGAAGGCCAACACCTTCAACGGCATTCCGCTACCCACCGTCTACGAGTTGCGAGACGACGGCACGTTCGTCGAAATGGCGGTGACGTCGTGAGGCTCTTCGAGCGTGAGCATACGCAGACCGCGACGGACGGGCGGATAGGTTCGCTCGATGATCTGCGGCGCATGATAGATGGGCAGCTCCATGATGGCCAGATCCCGGTGCGGTTCGCCGTCACGGAGTCGTCACGGCGCTCCTTCCGCTACGAGGTCGGCATACTGGAGGGCGCAGAACCGCCCGGCCCTTCCATCTTCGACCTCCATCCGCGTCAAGACGAGGACGCGAGCGCGTTCAACGCCGCGCTCGTCGTGCCAACGGGCATCGGCGCGGAGATCGGCGGACATGCCGGCGACGCGACGCCGGTCGCGCGGCTGCTCGCCTCCGTGTGCGACACGCTCATCACGCATCCAAACGTCGTCAACGCCTCCGACCTCAACGAGATGCCCGCCAACGGCCTCTACGTCGAGGGCAGCCTCCTCAGCCGCTTCCTCACGGGCGCTATCGGCCTGAGGCCCGTGAGATCGAACCGTGTGCTGGTCATCATCGACGCGCACCCGAACGAGCGGTTCGCGCGGGCGACGGTGAACGCCGTCAACGCAGCGAGGGCGACCTACGGGTTCAGGTGCCCCCGCGTAGTCGTCCTCGATCCGCCGCTGCCGGTGCGTGGAGAGTACACGCAATCGGGACGCGCGGCAGGGACCGTCGAGGACTTGGAGCGGGTCTTCGAGGTTCTCGACACCCATAGCGACGAGTACGTCGCCGTCGCCGTATCGACCCTCGTGGACGTCGACGTGCCGCACGAGAGCTACTTCTCCTCGAGGGGCGAGATCGTCAACCCTTGGGGCGGTGTCGAGGCGATGCTGACTCACGCGATATCCACCGTGTACAACGTGCCGTCCGCCCACGCGCCGATGATGGAGTCGACGGAGGTCGCCAATATCGACCCCGGCGTCGTCGACCCCCGCATGGCGGCGGAGGTGGTGTCGCTGACGTTCCTGCAGTCGGTGCTGAAGGGCCTGCATTCCGCGCCGCGCATCGCAACAAGTCCCGCTGAGATGTCCCAGCCCGACACCCTCACGGCGAGAGACGTGTCCTGCCTCGTCATCCCCGACGGTTGCATCGGGCTGCCGACCCTGGCCGCACTCGAACAGGGCGTACCGGTCATAGCAGTCCGCGAGAACCGGAGCCTCATGCGGAACGACCTCACTATGCTCCCCTGGGGAGCAGACCAGCTACACGTCGTCGAGAACTACTGGGAGGCCGTAGGCGTGATGGCCGCGCTGAAGGAGGGCATGTCGCCGGGCTCCGTACGACGACCGCTCGGCGACGTGCGCATCGAACGGTCGCCCGTGAACGAGCGGTCTCGAGTTGGGCTTCCGACACCGCACCGTGGCGGCACTGAGCGATGATCTCCACCCTCCATGACACCCGGCTTCTCACGCGGCCCGATCCGGTCACAAGTCAGAAGCTGGGAGCCGCGCTCCGATACGCCTACACGACCTTTCCGACCTACCGTGACACATTCGAGCGCGCAGGAGTCGGGTATGACGATCTCTCACGGGACGATCCCTTGACCGTCCTCGAACGTCTGCCGGTCATATCCGCCGACACGCTTGCAAGGGTGAGCGAGGAGAGTCTCTCGGTCATCGACGGGATTGTCGACATGGAGACCTCGTCGGGCACGACGGGCGTCCGAAAGAAGCGGTTCATCTCCTTCGAGGACGACCGGAACGACCACGACTTCATGGCCGAGCTGTTCCGGGTCACGGGCATCACCTCGCAGGACAGAGTGGCCTGTCTCGACACTGACCCGGTGTACCTGATGGTGTCGTTTGCCCGCGCGCTCGATCTACTCGGGGTTGACGAATCTTACGTCTACTCCGTTGGACGCGATCAGGGGCAGACGCTCGACGCGCTGGCGCGACTCGACCCGACCGCGATCTTCGCTGTGCCGTCGATGTTCGAGCGGTGCTGGCCTCCGCTCCGACGGCTCTACGACGAAGCAGGACGTGGCAGCCTCAGCAAGGTCGTCTTCCTGGGAGAGCGAGTACCCCACCAGTTGAGGGGGGAATTGGAGTCCGAGCGAGACATCGAGGTCTTCAGCTACTACGGGGCAGCGGAGACCTCGTCGCTCGGCATCGAATGCGCCGCCCATGCCGGCATCCACCTGTACGCCGATAGGAACCTATTTGAGTTTACTCCTCCCGAGCGTGAGGGTTCGGACGGCCAGCTTGTGGTCACCAGTCTCGTGCAGAAGACTGTCCCGCTCGTGCGGTATGCGCTCGGAGATGAGATCGTCCTAATTCCTGGCGACTGCCTGTGCGGTCTGCGGCACCCCCGAGTCGACGTGCTCGGTCGAGCGGGAGACAGCTTCTCGGTTCTCGGCTCCAAGTTCCACTACGATTCGTTCCTCCGATCGGTATACAGGAAGCTCGACGAGGTCGGATACATGCAGGTCGTCCTGACGACCGAAGAGCAGGACGTCCTCACGGTCCTGCTCCCCGGCGAGATGCGGCCCCACGAAAAGCGCATGAAGGACTCGCTCCTGTCCGACCAGCTCGAATTGGAGTTCCTCGTCACGAGCAAGCTCACGTCCCTGCGATTCGACTACGTGGACGAGTCGTACTTCACGGGCTCGCGCAAGATGAAGCTGGTGGACGACCGGAGAGAAAGGTAGAAGCAGTGATACAGGTCTTCTACATCGCGCTCGCTATTCTGAGCGGAGCGGGAATCGCCATGCAGGCGTCGATGCTCGGTGCGATTGGCACGGCGCGCACTCCGGCGGCGGCGGTTTGGATATCCCTGCTCGCTACGGTGGTCGGCCTCACCTCATTCGTAATCTACCGTTCGGCCACCTCGTCCATCGGACTGCCGCCGCCGTTTGACCGCCCGTACGTCATGATCGCCTTCGCTATCGCCGCCACCGTCGCGCTGGCGTTCTCCGCAAGGGACATCGAGTGGTACTACGTCCTCACCGGCCTGATGCCGATACCGTTCCTCGTCGGCGCGGGTTTCCTCGCTCCGCGACTCGGCGTCGGACTCTACATCTCCGCCGCCATCGCCGGTCAGCTAACGGCGGCCGTCCTGCTCGACCACATCGGCGCGTTCGGCGGCAATCTCATCCGCGCCGACTATGTTCGTATAGCCGGCATTGCGGCGCTCATGACCGGCGTCGTTCTGATACGTGGGTTTCGCTAGCAAGCGGGCGCGCGTTCACCCGTCCCCGTACCTAACCACCAGCTCGACGTCCGTCAGCGTCATGTCCGGGATGATGTGCGGGTTTCGATGCCGCAATACGATCTTGACCGTGTGGTGCCCCTTTGAGACTTGTTCCGGTTCGAGCGTGTAGGACTGCCACGCGTCACTCGAAATCGCATCGCCCATCTTTGACCTTACGTCGGCGTATTCGGTATGCGGGTCGGGCAGCGGATCCCCATCCCAACTCACCTCAACCTCGTCCCCAACGACCCATTCCTCCATGCGAACACGAAGGGAAATACTCTCGGGCGGGTCGGACGAGAAGTCGTCGGCGACCGTCAGGGCGACCGTCGGGCCGTCCCCGCTCATCGTCTCGAGCAGCGGCGTCGGCACTTCGGCGTAGATGCGGTCATTCAGTTCCGCACCTCGCCACTCGCCGGTCACGCGCGGTATCTTGTGCGTCGCTGCGTATATCTTGCTCGTACCCCGGAGCGTGTCGGCAGATCCCATCGTCGTCAGGAGCCTCCGCTGGTGCTCGCGGTCGGAGTGGAAGTTGAAGACGTAGATGCCGTCCGCGCCGTGAGCGTAGTGGCGGCTTGCGATGCCGCCGAGCACCAAATCGCGCTTGGAGTCTTCGTCCTCCGGTCCGACGTGAGGCCCGTCCGTGGAGCCATAGATGCACCCGTACACGTCGACGTCGGTGCCCTCGGTCAGTTGCTTGAAACCCTCGACGTCCAGCAGCGGGTCGGTGCCGGAGCTTGCGGCGGGGATGAGAATGTCAACCAAACCCTCATCGACCCACGCCTCGATGTCGTACCCGATGCGCTTGCACATTTCGAGCGTACCCGACACCCTCGCCGCGACGTAGAACGGCCTGCCGCGCTCCTCCGCGATCCGGTTCGTCGCCTGCCGGATCGACCGCTGCAGGTCGGTCAGCGCGTACCGCAGCTTGTAGCCGTAGTCCTTGTGCAGGTGGTACCCGTGACGCTGCCAGTCGAGCTCGACGCCATCCCAGTCCCAGCGCTCGCAGAGCTCCTTGACGTGCTCGAACCTGTGCCTCCGCACCTCCGGGACGGCCATGTTCCACGACAGCGCGAACCAGTCCGACTGCGCGCCGTCGCCGAGCACCCATTCGGGATGATCGCGCCGCATCTGCGTTATCGACCCGTGCCGCGACGTCGCCAGGTCCTCGACCTGTAGCCCGGCGAAGTGGTTGTCGTTCATTCGCACCGAGGCGTACACGTGCATCCCAAGCTCATGGCCCCGCTCGATGGCGGCGGCCTGCGGGTCCTCCCCCCGCTCCATCATGGCGAGAACGTTCTCACTGAACGTGTACGCATGGACGCTGTGATACTCCCTGCCCACGTGCTCGCCGACGGTCTCCTGAACGTCGCTCCGGTAGCGCGCGACGTGCTCCCCGATGCACCAGAAGTGCGCCCCCACCTGCGTGTCCTCCAGCGGCGCGTACATCGAGCCGAGGAACTGCTCCATCGTCTGCGGGACCTCGTGGTGACCGTGCGGCGCGCCGTCCCAGTTGTAGATGATTCCGTAGCCAGGCGGTCGGGACATCTCAGTCTCCTCGCGAATCGAGATTGTGACCGTCCATTCTACGCGGGATAGGGACGATCATCACCTGTCCGCGTGGTCACTCGGCGTACATCTCGCCGATGATGCGGCGTCCGAGACGCTGCTTGCTGATGGTGCGAATCTGGTCGACGGCTATCTCGGCGTCCTGTCCCGCGCACTGTATTTGGAGGCGGCCTCGCCAGCGTGGGTGCAGTTTGGAAGTGAGCGGGCAGATGACCACGGTGTCGAGGAACCGGTTCATCTCATCGCGGCTCACTACTACGACGGGCCGGACCTTGCGAATCTCGTTGCCCACGGTGGGGTTGAGATCGGCAATGTAGATGGCGTATCGCAGGGGGAAGGGGGCCATCAGTCCACGCCGTCGGCTATGGCGATGTCGAAGTCGCTCCAGTCCTCCGATTCGGCGGCCATGGCGCGGGAGGTCTCCTCCCAAGACAGATTATGCGTCTTCTCGCCCCGCAAGACGACGCTCTCTTCCAACTCTTCAAGCATCAGACGGTCGTTCCACCCGTACTTGTCCAGCAGCGCCTTGGGAAGGCGGATGCCCTTGGAGTTGCCGATGGGAATCAGCTTGACTTCCCTCGTATAAGGCGCTTGGTTCATGCTCTTCGTCTCCGTTGTGTGCGGCAATGCTGTAATTATAGTAATTACCTGACATCGCCGGTGTCAACGCTTCCCTACTCTCCGTCTGGACTCCGGTCTACGCCGCCATCACAGCGCCTCATCCGACCGCAGCCGATTCCGGCTCCAGCGCCGGCTCGACATACCGACACACGGGACGCTCCCACGCCGGCAGAAGCGGACGTGGCAGAGGTTCGGGAACAGGGTCATCATAGTATGGCTTAGCGTCGCTGCCAATACGCTGCAAGCCTATGCGCTCCACGCCTGGTTTGCGAAAGGTGTGGTGGCCGCCGCGTATGTGTTCGTCGTCTCCCCCTCCTTCTCATGCGTCGCCGAAAGGCGGCAAGGAGCACGATCATGCGCCTCTTGGAACTCGCTACGCCTTCGCCTGTATGAGAACTCGCCCGCCCTCCTCGACGTCGATGTCCAGGTTGTGTTTGTGCAACAAAGACATCCCAATGAGGGGTGTCGTATCTGAGACATAGGCAACGACCTCTCTCGGCTGGCCGTCCCACAGCACCGTTACGCCGTAGACTTCGAGTGTCGTTTCGCTGCCGTCTGCCAGGATCACTCGGTTGACGCCTCTGAAGCCCAATCCCAACTCCGCGACCATCGCCGACGGCAAGGTGAGGAAGCGGGTGAAACCGGTGTCCACCACGGCGTCCACGTCCCGGGCTTGTCCTGCCGGACATCGTAATGGAAGGGCCACAACCGCCTCATACGCTGCGTTCACAGTCCCCTGCATCACTCGGCCCTCCGCAGAGCCCCGCCCCCGATGCTGGCTACCGCCCTGTACCCCACGCGAAGCAGCCAAACGTCGATGACATCCGGGCACTTCGCCCGCAGACTGTCCGATGCGGCAAGCTCGCTTTCGGCGATGGCCCAGTGCCCGCTGTCTACGTCGATGGCAACGTACTCTCCGTCGTGTCCGGCCTCCACCCGCGCCCTAATGTCCCGCCGGTAGATCTCATCGCCGAGCCGGGCCGTCTCTTCCTTGGGTCTGCGCTGGCGGGCCGGGGTCTTTGCTTGCGTCATTGGCGGTCCTTTCCGAGGGCGTTCGGCTATGCCCTATTCTATCCCGCCGGGGCAGGGGCCGACAACAAGAAAGGTTCGGGCTGACGGAGGGAGGTGGTTCTGCGGAATTTGTGACGTCTTGTGACATTTTGGGACATTTTTGCTTGTTATTGTAAAGTTTGGGAGAGGGGGTAGTTCGGATTGCCGCACGTGGGTATGATAGGACTTATGTTCTGCACTGTCAAGTCGGGGCCGGACAGGGCAGCGTGTTCAGCTTCACCCTCCCGAAGTCGGCGCCGGCCGCGGGCTAGAGGCTATCTCAAAGCACGTTCGCCCCCGTATCGAGTACGGGGCAGGCCCTGAGCCTGTCGAAGGGCAATTCGGCACGAAACCGGATAGCCTTTACAATCCTAACTCGGCTGCAAACTCCTCGAAGTCGCGGCCCTCGCCTGCCTCGAACTGCTTCACTGCCCGACGGAACGACTCCATGCCCTCGGTGTCCTTGACGATCTCCAGCGTCTCCATGAGGCCCTCATAATCGTCCCAGTTCATGATCGCAAGAACGGGCTTGCCATAGCGCCGCACCGATACCACTCCCGGAGTCACGTCGAGGTCCTTCACGATTTGGGCCAGCGATCGGCTCGCGTCGTGCATCCCAAGCTCGCGCGTCTCCCACTCGGTCTTGGTCGTCATTAGATCAACCCCCTTTGCACCATTCGGAAGGCCACCCGGTACACGTCTCGCCTGCTCCCCTCGCGCCGGATTCCGACAAGCACGATGGCGACGGCCCTGCTGTCCCTCACAACTCGATAGATAATCCGGTAGCGACCTGACGCCGCCCTCACCCTGCGATATCCGGCCAACTCGCCCCAGAGGGCCTTCCCCTGTAGTTCAGGTTCTCGTCGAAGGCCCCGAATTCGATCCGCAATTTGCCTGGCGACCCGTCGGTCCCTGATCGACCGAAGCTGGTCCTGAGCCTCGGGAAGAATGGTGACTTGAAAGTCCTGCGGCATACCGAACCTTAGGCAACATCATACCTAAATAACGCCATATTATCAAAATACGATGACACATCAACCATTCTTTGGCGGCGTTTTCTATCTCTTGAGACCGTTAAGTCGGTGCGACTACACTCACCCGCCGCCGGTGAGGTCTACCGGGCCTCGCGGATTCGCAGCATGAGCTTGTCCCTATCCTCCCACGGCTGATCCGTCACCGTCCAACTCAGCGTGTTGTTGGCGGCGTCGACGGTTGCATCGTCGGCGTCTAGGGAGAGGATGACCTTGCCATCCAGTGCGATGAAGTCGACGACGTGGTTGGCGAGACCGGTGTTCGGCGAGAGCATCATCTCGACTGTGTTCTCCACCCACCAAATATGCTGAATGGTCGCAGACGCGCCGTTGGCATCCGTGAATGACGCGGGCTTCAACACGCCGTCCGAGGCATCCGCGGCGATTGCTGTGCCGACGGTCACCGGGTCGAAAAACGCCTCGTGGAGTGTGCCGGCGGGGGCGGTGACGGTGACGTTAACCGTGTGGTTGTAGAAAACGTGGGGTACGCACAGGACATATTCAGCCCTGTGGTACTTCCACGTGAAGCTGTAGAAACCGCTGGGCAGCGGCCTGACAGTCTCCATGGGTTGGACGTGCCAAACGAGTTCTGGTTCAGATTTAAGAGCATTTATGCTGTTGAGTGCGCCGTAAGTGGAGGTTGAAGACTTTATGGTCTCGCCAATTCGGAACAGGACAGCGTCCGCTCCCAAGAGTTCCGTGCGTGATTCCCACCCATTCGGGCCAAGAACGATCTTTCGAGTGTTGTATATGATTTCGGTACCGGCCGTTTCGCCCGAACCTATTTCTGCCGTGAATGTCTCAGGCGACATATAATCACGGCCGCGCGCCTCCCACACCGCAGCTTTCTGTAGGCGTTCGTAGTTTGCCCGAACGCACCTTTGGTATCCTACAGACTGTCCGGACAGCTCAGCTTCAATGCGGGCAACTATAGACCTGAATTCAGAAAGCGCAATGGAAGTGGACTCGGTGAGAACCATCCCCGCCTTATAGGTGAAGTCGGGAACCACTTGCGCAATGCCGGTTACGAATCGACGTTCCTGTGGTTTCCGCGCCGTGTTGCCCCCGACGTTGTCACTATCCCTCGCTTCCGGCAGCCATAGCCGGTCCCGTATGCTGGCTATGGAGTACCTGTCCCCAAGCCCCAACATTAGGTCGACGTAGGACATGAAGTACAGGTCGTCGGATAGCGAACCCGGATACTGTAGACTGTGGGTGGCAAGGAACACGATTGCCTGCCGGTCGTCCCATTGGGTGTCCCGTTCCCTTGCCATTTTCTCGGCTTCGGCCTGTGCATCTGAACGTTCGGCATACGCCTGCAAGGACCCCACCATTGCCACGATTTGAGTTGGTGAACTGCCGGCAGGGGACTTGAGAAGTTCCTCGACGGTAAACGTGAACTTCAGCGCTCCAACGTAACCGGTATGCCCTTCATATGTGTAGATTTCGACGGCGGTTGTCGAACTCTCCAAGCTGACAATGGCAATTATGTCGGCATCGGCAATTCGCCGCTCCATCGTTACCGGCCCGTCATACGATGGAGGGGGGTCAATGTGCATACCAAGCGGGGGGAAAGTCGTTGTGACCAGTTCGGGTTCGTCGGACTGCGCCGGTTCGGGTTCCTCAACTTTCGCCGGTTCAGCCGTCGCTGGGGTCGCAGGCGACGCTACTGGGTCCTGTTCAGGTGTCTTGGCTGTTTCGTCCAGCGGTTCGACTTCGGGCACGCGGACTTCCTGGGCTTGTCGGGTAGGCTCGTCCACTGGCTCAGAACAGGCCAGCGCTACTCCCACAACCGCGACGAGTAGAACGCAGATGATCGTCCTATGCGTCATAGGCGCTCGTCTCCTTGCGAAAACAAAACGCAGGCGGCGCTGCCCGCGTCCCCCTCAATCACCTTAACGATACTATAGCCCATTCGGATTTCCCGCCTGACGCCGGGCCTCATAGAGACCGGAGTCCCACCGCCGAAAGCACAGTGTAAATGCCTTTCATGCGACGCGTAAAATCGTTTGCACAGGTTCAATTCGCGTGCTACGATTGATGGTAGTGTCGGGGCGAATGAGGGGTATGCGTTGCTACAAGATACGGCTTATGTCATTGGAATCATCCGTGACGTTCTCCTCATCTTCGTCTTGGCGTTCGTCGGCGTCGCGCTCTACGTGACCTACAGAAAGCTGTCGAGCGTGCTCGATTCGGTAGACGGCACGCTCAAGAGCACAAAGGAAGTAGCGGACGCGATATCGGAGCGGTTCTCGGAGTCAACGTCCTCGGGCGGAAGTATGGCATCAGGAATCGGAAAGGCCATCGCCTTTCTGCTGCGACGATCTCGCGCGGATTCATGAGTTCAGTCCAATATAAGGAGGATACATATCATGGCTGACAACGATAGTGGAATGGCATTTGTTTCAGGGTTCCTGCTGGGCGGACTGGTCGGCGCGGCCATCGGCCTGCTGCTGGCCCCCAAGTCCGGCGCGGAGACGCGGGCGGGCATAGCGGAGCACAGCGACGAGTGGAGGCATCGGGCCGAAGACATCGCCGGTCAGATCTCCAGCAACATCACTCCCGCCATCGACAACCTGCGTCACCAGGTGGCGCCGGCGGTCGACGCCGTTCGCGAGAGGATGGGCATGGAGGCTCCGGTGCCCCCGGTCGAGCCGGAGACGGCGAGCGCCGCGCCCGCGAGCGAACCGGACACGGCAAGCACCGACACCGAAGAGGAAGCGGTCGAAGCGGCTCCCGCCGCCAAGGCGTCCTAGCTTCAAGCAAAAATAGCCCGAGGATACGAACGGGTGGCTCCGAGAGGGGCCACCCGTTTTTGCTTGTGGGCAGTTTTCACCGCCTCCGCAGTCCGATAACCAGGCTGACGATCCCAAGTACCATGCCTGTTGCGCCGAACGCCAGGGCAATGATGGGCAGCACGCCCGGCCCCTCTTCCGCGGCGGTACGCGCTTCCTCCGCCGTGCTGATTGCGCCGCGCACCGCGCTTTCCATCTCGCGGGCGGACGGGAGCTCCTCGGGGAACTGGAGCGACGCGGGCGACTGGATGTCGTCGAAGTCGCCGCCTCCGCCGTGTGAGGCGAAGGTCTCGTCTACCAACATGCCCTTGATTGCCCCGAATACGCGGAGCTCGTACACGCCAGGGGCGGACGGTATGAGGTCTGCGGTGTAGCGACCGGGCTCGTCCGGGTCCGCGCTCAGGGTGACCACCCTCGACGCGCCGGTGGAAACGTATACGACTTCCACTTGCAGGGTGTTTTCCAGACCCTTCACCGCTCCCGAGTCGCCGTGATGGTCATCGGCTGCCGCCGTGGAATCGCCGTGGTGATCGTCACCACCACTCTCCGCCACCTTGATCACACGGACCTCCACGCCATTTGGGAATCCTTCGTAGGCCGGCTCTACAATCCAGCCGACGTTGATGTTGTAATCGCCCACCTCTCGGCCATCGTGGGCAAGCGCCGTGCCGATCGTCAGGCTGAACATGGCAGCCGTCGCAGCCGTCGTGAACAACGCGCTTAGCAGCGCGCGAAGCGCATGTCCTACCGTGAGCCGTTCTTCCATGTCTCCATTGTCCCACACGCAGGTAGGGAGCCGCTACACGTCCACGCTCATTAGCTCGCGGCCCCAGACGATCTCGCCGTCGTAGTGCCGAGCTATGTCGCGGACCGCCCGCTCCGTCTCGCCGGGAGCGTCCATCGCGTCCGTCTGGTGCACGATGACGAGCCGCTTCGCTCCGGCGTCCTGGGCCATCTTCGCCGCCGTCTCGCTCCCGCACATGTACTCCTCCTCCGGCGTACCCTCCGCATCGTCCTCGACGTAGGTGCAGAGGCACACCATCGTGTCCACATCCCTGGCGAGGTCCACGACGCTGTCGCAGGGCCTCGTGTCTCCGGTAACCACGACGCTGCCCTCGTCGCTGTCTACCCGGTAGGCGAGTGAGTCGAGCCACGGCTGCACGTGCTCGGCCGGAGCGGCGGTCACCTCCCAGTCCGGGCCGTCGACGATCTTGCCGGGGCCGATGTCCTTGGCGACGACGACGGGCGCGGGACGAGGTAGCACGCCTCCGCGCGAGGTGAAGGCGTTCAGGCTCAGCGGATGGTTGATTCGCGCGAGCCAGTCGTGGGCGAACGCGCCCTCGCGCTCGTCCATGATGCGATGGGTGATCCGCTCGGTCAGGTTCGGGCCGTACACCCGCAGGTCGCGTTCGCCGCCGATGCAGAGGTTCCAGCGGCTGAGGATGAAGCACGGGTAATCGACGTCGTGGTCGAAGTGGTGGTGAGTGAAGAAGAGGTTGTCGATCTTCGTCAGCGGGATGCCCATCTTCACGAGCTTGTGCGTCGACGCGGGGCCGCAGTCGAACATCAGCCGTTCATCGCCGACGTTCACGACGTAGCAGGAGCCGAATCTCTCGGATGCCGGCGACGGGGTGCCCGCGCCGATAATGTCGATTTTCATTCCGCCCTCCTCCTTACGCACCCTCCCCCACCGGAACGGGCGTCTGGCCGATGGCGTCGAGGCGGCGCTTGGCCTCGGCGTATATGTCGTCCGGGAGGGGACCGCGCATGACGGCCTCGACGTTCTCTCGAAGGTGCTCGAGGCGGGTCGTTCCGACGATGATGGTGTGGGCGTGCGGGTGGGAGAGGGTGAACCGAAGCACGAAGGCCGAGCGGCTCTCGCCGGGTTCGCAGAGCTCGTCTAGACCTGCCTGCTCAAACTGCGCCCAGGTGCCCGCGCGGTCGCCCGACGACGTCTCGCCCTGCGCCACGCCGCCCCTGATGATGATGCCCACGCCCGCCTCGGCGGCCTTCGTGATCCAGTCCTCGTGCTCTCGTTCCAGCGCGGAGTAGGGGATCTGCATCGTGTCGAACACGCCCCAGTCGAGGAAGGTCGGCAGGTACGGCAGCGTCGTCGAGATGCCGAGATGCCGCACCTTGCCGGAGTCGCGCATCTCCCTCATGGCGTCCACCAGCCCGCCGTCCTCGACCTCGGCAACGGTCGGGTTGTGCGGCTGGATGATGTCCACACTGTCGCGCCCCAGCCGTTCGAGGCTCCCGTCGATGTTGCCCAGGAAGTTCGACCGCGTCCAGGCGTGGGTCGAGCTGTTCCGGTCGAACAGGGAGTCGGTGCACCCGCACTTCGTCGCCAGGCGGAACTCGTCGTAGCGGTCGCTGAGGCTTCTGCCAATCCAGTCCTCCGCATACATGTAGTCATACGCCGTGTCGATGAAGTTGATGCCGTGATCAAGCGCCTCGTTGTAGACCGCCGACGCGGCCTCCTCCGTCCAGTGATGCCTGTCCGGTCGCCACAGGGCCGTCCCGAACCCGAGGCGCGTGACCTCGATACCCGTCCGGCCAAGTATCGCTGTGGGCAGTCCTTCGCTCATGGTTCGCTCCTCCTCCACTGTCTCGGTGTGGCGTTGGCTAAGCGCCCGTATCCTACCATGCGGAGAGACGCCGTATCTCGGAAGACGCAGCACACCGTCATTCCCACACCCCCACACCGTCATACCCGCGAAAGCGGGTATCCACAAGGCGCTGGACACTCCCCCCACCAACTCTGAACGGTTACGCCCCGGTGACTTTCAGTTTGACACGCGAGCGAATAAATCGTAACATCTCGGTCGCACACTATTGGGATTCCCGCTTGACGGCCTTCGCAGCGAGTCATAGGACGAACAAAAAAGACGCAAAGCAATGAACAAGCTACGAATTCAGCCGCCTGACCTCTTTACCCCCCCCGATCACATGTTCGTATAATTTCCCTGTAGCCGCAGCCGGAACAAGACTCCGACTCCTTCCCACCCGTAACCCTCTAGCTAACCCTTCGCAGTCCCCGTCTCTCGGGGACGACTCCTCTCCTCGCCGCCTTCCTCCGTTCGCCCTGAGCTTGTCGAAGGGTGAAGGTGGTTCATGGTTCGACAAGCTCACCACGAACGGTTTCCGGCGACTTATCGGACGCCCTCTGACGGTCATGCCAACCGTACATACAAATTGATAAGCGGATTCCGCAAAAGAGAACACTATGGAGGTCACAAGCGTGTTTAGCCGTTCAGTTCGTTGGAGCGTCCGTTCCCTGGCGGCGCTTGCTTTGCCAGCCCTTGCGCTGGCGATTGTAGCTTGTGGAGGTGCGTCGGAACCTGAGATCGTCGAGGTGGTGAAGGAGGTGGAGGTCGTCAAAGAGGTGCCAGTCGAGGTCATCGTCGAGAAGGAAGTGGAAGTGCCCGTCGAGGTCGTCAAAGAGGTGCCCGTTGAGGTCGTCGTCGAAAAGGAAGTGGAGGTGCCCGTCGAGGTCGTCAAAGAGGTACCCGTTGAAGTCATTGTCGAAAGAGTGGTGGAGGTGCCCGTCCAAGTCGTCAAGGAGGTACCCGTTGAGGTCATTGTCGAAAGGGTGGTCGAGGTGCCCGTTGAAGTCATTGTCGAAAAGGAAGTCGTGAAAGAGGTGCCCGTCGAGGTGGTGAAGGAGGTTGTCAAAGAGGCGCCCGTAGGAAGTGGCAGCGGAGGAGGGGACGGACAGTTGACGGTAGCGAATGTGATGAGCCAGATCGTTGCCCGGGGCATAGCCGCGGGCGGTTCTCACACCTGTGCGCTGCGTGAGAACGGCGAGGCCGTGTGCTGGGGAAGCAACTCATACGGTCAGGCAGACGCCCCGGCCGGCAGCTTCGTAGCGATACACGCGGGCTGGAGGCATACCTGCGCGCTGCGTGACAGGGGCGAGGCCGTGTGCTGGGGAAACAACGAAGGGGGTATGTCAGACGCCCCGGCCGGCCGATTCACGACGATAAGCGCGGGTTTTTCTCACAACTGCGCGCTACGGGAGAGCGGCGAGGCCGTGTGCTGGGGGTGGAACAGTGACGGTCAGACAGACGCCCCGGGCGGTCGCTTCACGGCGCTAAGTGCGGGTGTTACTCACACCTGCGGCTTGCGAGAGAATGGCGACGCGGAGTGCTGGGGAGATAACTCAGGCAACAAGGCGACCGACGTGCGTGGGCAGGACTTTGTGGCGATAAGCGCGATGAGAGACCAGACCTGCGCCCTGCGAAACGACGGCTCCGGAGTGTGCTGGGGCGGCGACGCCGGCAGCGAATTGGTGCCACTGAGCGGTCCTCTCGTGATGATGGGCTCCAACCTACACCGACATGGCTGCGCGCTGCGTGAGAGCGGCGAGGCCGTGTGCTGGGGGGATAACTCCCAGGGTCAGTTGCTGGCTCCGGCGGGTCGCTTCACGGCGATAAGCGCGGGGGGCTTTCGGGACGGAGGATACTTTGGTCACACCTGCGCGTTGCGAGAGAACGGCGAGGCCGTGTGCTGGGGATACAACGGTAGAGGTCAGGCAACTCCGCCGCCTGCGACCAGTTTCGTTCGACCGTAGCTGTTCAGTTCTGAACGGTTACCGTAAATGGAGTTTGTCCAACTAAGGGCGATTGGTTGGAGGACGAGGATTTTGGATTCCTCTCTTCGCTACGCTACGATCGGAATGACGGGGGCTGCGTTACGATTGGAATGACGGGTGATGAGGCAGGCCATGTCGTCGGGCTGTTCGTCGGCCCCGACTTGACAGTGCAGAACATAAGTCCTATCATACCCACATACGGCAATCCGAACTACCCCCTCTCCCAAACTTTACAATAACGAGGGGAAATGCAACAAAATGCAACACCATGCAACAAATTCCGCAGAACCATCTCCCCCCGTCAGCCCGAACCTTTCTTGTTGTCCGCCCCTGCCCCGGCGGGATAGAATGGGGCATAGCCGAACGCCCTCGGAGAGGAGTGCCAATGACGCACGCAAAGACCCCGGTCTCCACGGCCCGCCCAGCCCGTCCCCGAAAAGAGACGCGCCGCCTCGGTGAGGCGATCTACGAGCGAGACATCCGTGCCGAGGTGGAAGCCGACCACCGGGGAGAGATAGTCGCCATCGACGTGGACAGCGGAAGTTGGGCCATCGCCGAAAACGCCCGCGTCGCGGGCCAACGGCTACGGGCGAAACGCCCGGACGCTAATGATGTTTGGCTGGTGCGAATCGGGTACAGGGCACTGCGCAGCTTCGGGGCCGGGTCCCTGCGGAGGACGGAGTGATCCAGGGTATCGTGAACGCCGGCCATGAAGCCGTCGTGACCCTTCCCCTCCATGGACCGGAGGGTCAGGCCAGGGAGGTCGAAGCCGTCATAGACACGGGGTACAGTGGGTTCCTGACCCTGCCGCCCGCACTGGCAACGGAACTGGGGCTCTCCTACGTGGGTAATGGCCACGCATACCTGGCCAACGATGCCGAGGTGGAATTCGACGTATACGACGTCACCGTGCTGTGGGACGGCCAACCGAGAGACATCGAGGCCGACATGACGGGGAGCACCCCTCTCGTGGGTATGCTGCTGCTGGACAAGCACAACTTGAACATCGACGTCGAGAGCGGCGGGCGAGTTCTCATACAGGCGCTCGCAATCCCCCATCTCCTCTCCGCCAAATAGGCCGGCGAGACCGCCCCGTACTCCGATACGGGGGTGAGGGCGACAACCCCGTTCACCCTGAACTTGTCGAAGGGTGAGCCTGTCGAAGAGCGCTTCATGGTTCGACAAGCTCACCACGAACGGAAGATACCCTACCCCCGGCCAACCTCCCGTAGGGGCGATTCATGAATCGCCCCTACACCGACATCCACACCCGTCATTCCCGCGCACGCGGGAATCCATCCCCCCTCCGCGCTCTCCGCGCCCTCTGCGGTGAATCCCCCGTGCACGTCCGCCCGAATTTAGGATACCCTTTGGGGTCGAGACTGTAGCGGCCAGAGGAGTGTGGCGATGTCCGATGCCGGTGAATTCAACCTTGAGAGCCTGTTTGCGTCCCGCGTGCCGGAGCCCGCGCCGGCGCGTGTCATCAACCGCGCGAAGTACGACTTCGCCATAGCCTATCCGGACCCGGAGACGGTGCCGACCGAGGCGCTGGCGGAGTGCGTTCGGGATGCCGTGGCGGAGGAGGGGCGCGAACTCGCCATCTACCCGCACGACCAGGGGTATCCGCCGCTGCGGGAGTACGTCGCCGGCAAGCTGGGGCGCGATCGAGGCATCGAGACCGAACCCGATAACATCCTTCTCGCCGACGGATCCAGCCAGCCGAACCACATTCTGATAGAGGCACTGGTCGACCCGGGCGACGTGGTCTTCACCGAGCGCTACGTGTATAGCGGGACCCTGCGACAGCTCCAGCGCTTCCGGGCGGACGTTCGCGGCATCGACTGCGACGACGACGGGATGCTGCCCGACGCGCTCGAAGCGGCCATCGTCAGGGCGAAGAACGAGGGCAGCCGTCCCAAGCTGATATACACCATCCCGACGTTCCAGAACCCGCAGGGGTGGACGATGACCCTGGAGCGACGGCAGGCCATGCTCGACGTGGCCCGGAGGCAGGGCGTCGCCATCATCGAGGACGACTGCTACGTCGACCTCCGCATCGAGGGCGAGAATGTTCCGTCCATCGCGTCGCTCGACGGGGACGGCGTGGTGAGCTACGTCGGTTCGTTCTCCAAGATAACGGGGCCCGGCATGAGGCTCGGCTACGTCGCCGCCTCGGAAGAGATGCTGCTGCGTCTGAGGCCCATCAAGAGCGGCGGGGGCGTCAACCAGTTCGCCTCGTGGGCCATCCACCGCTTCGCCGAGCGGCACCTCGACGACCACATCCGCAAGATCAACGGCGTCCAGCGTGTGAAGCGCGACGCCATGCTCTCGGCGCTCGGCGAGAACTTCGGCTCGGAGGCCACGTGGAGCAGGCCCGACGGGGGCCTCTACGTCTGGCTGGAGCTTCCCGAAGGGGGCGATTTCGTGGACGCGCAGGATGCCGCGTGGGAGGCCGAAGTCGGCTATCAGCCCGGCCCTATCTTCTCTCCCGACGGCGTATCGGCGAGGAACTACGCCCGCCTGTGCTACGGGTACAACACGCCGGACGAGATCCGGGAGGGCATCACGCGGCTGGCCGACGTTCTGACGAGGGAAGGGCAGCTTTCCACGTAGCATGAAGATACTTGGCATCGAGACATCCTGCGACGAAACGGCCGCCGCCGTCATCGAGGACGGGCGGACGATCCACTCGAACGTCGTCGCGACGCAGATCGACATGCACGCCCAGTACGGCGGGATCGTGCCGGAACTTGCCTCGCGCCAGCACATGCTCACGTTCAACGCCGTCATTAGGGAGGCCCTGGAGCAGGCGTCCATTGAGCTTCGCGACCTCGACGGGATCGCGGTCACCTACGGCCCCGGACTCGCGGGCGCGCTCCTCGTCGGGGTGAACGCGGCAAAGGGCCTCGCCCTCGCCGAGGAGACCCCGCTGGTGGGCATCAACCACCTTGAAGGGCATATCTACGCGGCGTGGCTGGAGGACATCCCCGATCCGGCGACCGATCCCGGATTCCCTTTGCTCTGCCTCATCGCGTCGGGCGGACACACCGACCTCGTGCTCATGCGCGACCACGGGCGCTACGAGCTCGTGGGGCAGACTCGCGACGACGCGGCAGGGGAGGCGTTCGACAAGGCCGCTCGCGTGCTCGGACTCGGATTCCCCGGCGGCCCCGAAATCCAGAAGATGTCCGAGCGTCCGCATGGCGCTGAGAAGCGGTTCCCGCGTCCCAACGTCAAGGACTCCCTCGACTTCAGCTTTAGCGGACTCAAGACGGCCATGCTCCACCGAGCGCAGGAAAAGGGCTGGTACCCCCCCGGCGAGGACGACATCGACGAGTCGGAGTTGGCCGGAGTCGCGGCGGCGTTCCAGGAGGCCGTCGTGGACAGCATCGTCACGCGCTGCGTGGCCGCCGCGAAGGAGTATCGGGTGGCCGGCATCGTGCTCGGAGGGGGCGTTGCCGCCAACAGCCTCCTCCGCAAGGAGGCCATCGCGCGCTCACCCGTGCCCGTCATTGTCCCTCGACCCGGCCTCTGCACCGACAACGGCGCAATGATCGGCGCGGCCGCTTGGCATCACCTCCGTGACGCGCCGCAGTATGGCTGGGACCTCGACGTGGTTCCCACGTTGCGATTGGGGTAGGCACACGACTCTCCCATCCCCGGATCAAGTCCGGGGCAGGCTCTAACCTGCTCCCCTGAGGAACTGACAGGGGTCGTGCATTAAGCCCTGAGGGAGAGGGGGGCGGATTAACTGGTATTTCATGGTTGAATACACGTTCACCTACCCCTGTCAGCCCAGCGAGGGGCTTCTCTCCCCACTATTATGCCCCCGCGTTCGGGACGACCGTCAGTTGCCGAAGCCCAAGATGCTCTGAACGCTATCCGTTGTTAATTCGCCGCTGATGGTTTGCTTGATTATCTCGGTGGCATTGTCGATGTCACGGTCGTCGAAATTGTCTTCGGTGTCGAATATCTTGATGCCCGCGCCCGTCAGGTCCACCGCCGCGTCTATGCGTCCCTCCGCGTTCAGCGGAACGCCCGTAACGAGCCTGAATACCTCGTTCGCTGCCTCCACCCTGTCCATGTGGTCCCAGTCGCCGTCGTTAGACACCCGGGCGAGCGAGGCGGAAGCCTGCCTGCGCTCATTGATGGACAGCCCCGGCGCGATGGTATCCAGCAAGTTCAGCGCGTGGTCGGCGTCTAGGTCGCCCGCCTCGTACAGGTCAACCATCTCGTTGGCTGCGGCGATGCGTTCCTTTGCGTTCACTTCGTCGCCGGTGACCACCGCCGCCAGGTGCTGCACGGCGGCGAACGTCTCCGCCTCACTCCAGTGGCCGTCTGCGGAGATTCTGGTCAGCTCATAGGCTGCCTGCCTGCGCTCCTCGATTGAGACCTCCGGCGCGATGGTGTGCAGTAGCTCGAGAACGCGCGCGTCGTCCGCGTCGCCAGACTCGTACTGGGCGATTATCTCACCAACGGCGTCCGCGCGCGCCTCACCCTCGAATGGGTCGTCCGTCGAGAAGCGCGCCAGCACGGAGGCGGTGTCGAATGAGTTGTAGCCGAGTTGCACAGGTATGCCCGAGTCACCGCTTGGCAAAGCAAAACGCCCAGGCTCAGAGTATCTAATACCTCCCCAACACACTACTTCGCCGTCGTCGAGCAAGCCGCATGCGAAGCTTTCACCACCACTGACTGCCACGAAGTCGTAACGCGCTGGCGCATCTGACTTCCCCTCGTAGTTGCTACCCCAGCAGGTTACAGCGCCGTCTGAACGCACACCGCAAGAAAAGGCCCAGTCGGTGTCAAGCGACACAAATCTGCCTGTCGGCGGGCGAGTTTCACCGTCATTGCTCCCTCCCCAGCATTCTACGCTACCGCCTGCGCGCAAACCACAGGCATTTGAGTATCCACCTCTTGACCTCCCGACACTGATCGAGAGAAATTCGCCCGACGATTGCTCCAGGTAGCTTCCCCAGCATATCATCCTGCCATCCGGGCGTAGTCCGCAGGTGGTGCCTTCACCAGCGGCTATGGATGCGAATCTGCCGCTGGGCGGGCTTGCCCGCCCGCGTTTGTTACGGCCCCAGCATACAGCCGTGCCGTCCTCGCGCAGTCCGCAGTAATGGTCCCAAATCCCCGCAGTGATTGAAGCGAAGCGTTCATCACGCGGCGGGCTTGACTGCCCGTCCTTGTTAGATCCCCAGCATACAACCGTGCCGTCCTCGCGCAGTCCGCAGGTGCTAATCCTAGAGGCTGCTATCGACACGAATCTTTCGTTCGGTGGTGGGTCTAATTGTCCACGCTCTCCATAAGTGCTGTCTCCCCAGCATTCCGCCAAACCCGTTTCACGCAAAGCGCAGACGTGAGCATATCCTGCGCTAAGGGTTTGTATAAAGAATTCAGGCGCAGGCGCGGCAGTCGCAGTTGGAGATATAGGAGTCGGCGTTGCTGGTACGGCTGTCGGCTCGGCCACATCTTCGCATCCAACCAGTAACAAGACGACGGCGCATACAATCAAGGCTTTCACGGCTGAGGACCCCCTTCACGGTTGCAGAGAAGCTGTTTGCCATAGCAGCCTGCCTACGTACGCCGTCAAGGGGGCGCGATGAGCGCACCTCTACTTTACGTACGTAGGAGTACGGCAAAACTGCTATGGCGTGGGAGACCCTACCAGACCAACGGAAGGGGAGTCAAGGGTAGTGTCTCAGTTTGAAATCAGGACTTTGGGGAGCGCCTAGTTGTCAATAGTCTTGTGAGAGTAGTACTGTGATACTATCAAGTACAAGGAGAACCACGATGACGGAAGCTAACGACGCTAAACAAGGAACTGTTCCGTCAGGTCAAGATACTAGAGAATTGCTCCAAGAGATTGAGCGCCTACGCAAGATCATCCTCGAAATGCACAAAGAGTCTGAGCGTTGGCGGCGGTACAACTTTGACCGTGCTGGGCATCCTTCATCGATGTGGCAGGACAAACCACCACCCATATAAGCGCCCGGCGTGTCAGGCGGGTATAGCTTCTAGCTATCGTCCTTGAACCGTACTACTAACCACACTCCTTCCCCGTAGCGGCCCAAAGTCTCAATTTCAAACTGAGACACTACCCACACATGCCGTATCAAGAGATGCTCTGTAAACAACTACACAGTTCCCTATTCGTAGGGCACAAGCCTATCCCGGCGCGAAGTAGGTCGCGCGGGACGACGGATCGTCGTCATCGTCGTCCGGACGGGTGCCCCGGGTCTTCGTCTCAAAGAGGCGGTTGGTGAACGCATAGACAAGCTCGGTGGGCACCGAGCGGTGGACGTTCATCGTCATCTGCGATCCCCCGGCGCTGACGGCAATCTGGAATATAGGGGGAGTGTTGATGCGGTCCCAGACAAGGTACGCGCCCATGAGGAGCAGCACGCCCGCCGCGACGGCGTCCAGCACCGGTTGGTCCCAGACGCTCCATACAAGTATCGCCGCGATTATCGACAGGACGCCCCAAACGTAGCCGCCAACCCCGCCGGTCCGCTCCGTTCCCACCCGCACGGCGATGATGTCCGCAAGCCAGACGAACACCGCCTGCCGCGCGCGTCCGTCATCCGCGAGGTGAATGAGACGACGGTCGGTCAGCACGAGCACGTCGGTGGCGGCCCTGCGCCTGCCCTTCGGATCGGCGGAAAGGCTCAACGTCGTCTCGGTTCGCTCGCCGTCAAGCAGCCCCACGTCCGTAAACGATGTCTGCCCCAGGTCGATCTGTTCGCTGAGAACGGCCATGCCTCCAACCAAGTCGTCCGGTATCGTCTGCCATTCGATGGTACCATGCGCCCGCTCGATGTCCAAGCCGTGCGGGGTACTGGTATCATGCGCTCCATGGCGCGCAAGAAGATCGCCGCGATCGTCACCACGTTCTTCGACGGCTCTCACGCCGACCTGCTGGTGTCGCGGTTCGTTACGGGTTTCCCCACGCCTTCGGGCGTCGTCGAGTCGCAGGTTGACGTCGTCTCGATGTACATGGAGCAGCTCCACCCGCAGGACATCGGGGTGGAGTTCGCCCGCGAGCACGGGATCGAGCTGTTCCCTAGCATCCGGTCGGCGCTGACCCTGGAGCAGCCGATGCATGGCCCCTGGCCGACCGCGCCGGGATGGGAGATCGGCGAGATTGCGGTGGACGGCGTGCTCATCATCGCCGAGCACGGCGACTACTCCCCCAACGAGCGTGGAAGACAGATGTACCCGCGCCGGCACTTCTTCGAGCAGGTCTGCGGGATGATCGGCCTGTCGGGGCGGGCCATACCCGTGTTCAGCGACAAGCACCTCGCCTACTCGTGGGACGACGCGCGCTGGATGTACGACCGCGCCGTCGAGCTTGGGATTTCCTTCATGGCGGGATCGTCCCTGCCGGTGACGGGGCGCACGCCGTGGTTGGAGCACGAGATCGGCGCGCAGATCGACGACGCGCTGGTGCTGGGCCACTTCAACCCGTATCCGAACGGTCTCGACTCCTACGGCTTCCACGGCCTGGAGGCCCTCCAGTGCATGGTCGAGCGGCGGCGTGGCGGGGAGACGGGAATCGCGGCGGTCCGGTGCATCGAGGGGCGGGCGGTCTGGGGGGCCGCGGAGCAGGGCCTGTGGCCGAGAGACCTGGCCGCCGAGGCGGAGTCGCGCATCACGGAGGTCGAGGCGGGCCGGATGGAGGACAACTGCGTCCGTCCCGCCCTGTTCCAACTGGAGTACGTTGACGGCTTTCGCGCCACGACCCTCATGCTCGACCGGCACGTCCGGGGCTTCGCGTACGCCGCCCGCGTGGACGGCGAGACCGTCAGCACGGGATTCCACACGGGCGACACGACCATCCGTGAGTCGTTCGGCGCGCAGGGACTCGCCATCCATGAGATGTTCCTGACGGGCCAGCCCCAGTACCCCGTTGAGCGCAGCCTCCTGACGACGGGGGCGCACGCCGCCCTCATGGACTCGCGCTATCTCGGCGGCGTGCGGACCGAGACGCCGTGGCTGGATATTGCGTATAGGCCGCCTGCCCCTAATCCCCTTCGCGGCGCATCTCGCCTGTCGTGATCTCGAACGGCAGGTCCCTGTCCTCGTAACGGGCGAGAATGAACAGCAGGTCGGAGAGGCGGTTGACGTAGCGCAGGACGTTGTCGTTCCGGGGCGGCTCCGACTCCGCGAGGGCGACGATCCTGCGCTCGGCGTCTCGTGTGAGCGTCCGGGCCAGGTCGATGGCCCCCGATGCCGCGGACGCTCCGGGAACGATGAATTTCGGCGGCAGGTCGAGGACGTCGTTGAGCGCGTCGATCCAACGCTCCAGCCGCTCGACCATGCCCTCCGTGACGGGAGAGAAGTTTTCAAGCAGCAGGTCGTAGCGCTCGGGATCGACGGCCACCTCGGTCGCCGCGGTGAACATATCGTGCTGGCACCGGAGCAGGATGTCCTTGACCCGCTCGTCGGACGACAGCGCCCGCGCCATCCCCATCGCGGATATGGCCGTATCAATCGCGCCGTAGGCATCCGTCCGGGGCCCCGCCTTCGACGCCCGCCCCCCGAACAGCAGCCCCGTCGTCCCGTCGTCGCCGCTTCTCGTGTATATCTTCATGCGCGCCCGTCCTGTACGTGGTAGCGGGTAGTGTACACGGGAGAGGGTGGCAACTGATATATACTGTCCCCCACTACTCTCCGGGAGGCCGTTCCAACACCATGATATACGACGGGCACGCGTACATATTTCCCGACATAAAGGGCGACGGCGGGTTCGAGGACAGGGATGAGTTCCAGCGGCATCTGCAACTTGCCATCGCGACGCACTTCATGCCGGCGTGGCGGACGCGCGACCGGGCCGAGGCGGACAACAGCGGCCTGTTGGACGGCTCCATGCCGCGAGGGTTCGACGCGCTGAGGGAGGCAGACTTCCGGGCCACGCAGTTCGGGCGCTTCGAGTGGACGGTCGACGGCGAGGACTACTTCAAGCAGTACATGCCGCCCTCGGTGGTGGACATGGAGTTCACAGCCGACGATCTGATCGCCGAGATGGACTACGCCAAGGTCGATTGGGCGCTCCTGCACCGCACGCCGTACTTGGGTATCGGCAACGACCTCGTCGCCGACGCCGCGCGGGCGTACCCCGACCGGATACAGGCGCTCGCCCACGTGCCGGAGTGGAAGATCGCGCCCGACCCCGACTGGGCGATCGGCGAGCTCGACCACGCCATCAACGACCTCGGGCTGCACGGCCTCCAGATGCTGCCCGACCACCTGGCCCTCTACGGCCAGTCGACCGCGTGGGACGGCGATGCGCTCACGCCGTTTTGGGACCACTTCGCCACGCTGGCGGCGCCCCTCTTCGTGACGCCGGGCTACACGTCATTGGCGCGCACCGGGAGCGGCGGAGGCATGGACCTGAGCGAGTTCGAGACCGTCAGCCGGTTCATGGATCGGTACCCCGACGTTCAACTGGTGTTGACGCACGGCCTGAGCTGGCGCTCGTTCGCGGACGAGAACGGCATCGACGTGCCGGACGCCGTCTACGACGCGTTGCCCATCGACAACCCCAACTTCCACGTCCAGCTTCTGTTCGCCATCTTCTTCGGCGGGATGTACGACTACCCCATGCCGCAGATCAGGCCCGCGCTGGAGAAGGTCGTCAAGCGGCTGGGAACAGACCGGCTCATGTGGGGGACGGACATCCCGATGGTGATGCGCTTCCAGACCTACCGCCAGAGCCTCGACTCGCTCCGTCTCAACCTTGATTTCCTCGACCAAGCGGACATCGATCTGATCTGCGGAGGGAACACGGCGCGGCTGATGGGCGTCTAATAGTAGAGAGGATCACAGGAGGATTACCGACATGAAGAACTTCAGCGCGACCGTTTCTCCCCTCATGACGCTTGGGCTTGCCGTCCTCTTCGTCTGCCTTGCGGCGGTGACGGTAACTTCGTTGGGATGCGGCGGTGACGCAAGCTCCGCGTCCGACTCCGGCGTGGAAGATGATGCGGACGGCGGGCAAAGCTCGGCATCCTCCTCGGACGACGACGACCAAGTCGTGAGCCGTGAGAACCCCGGCCTCACGGGAACGCGCTTCGACGATCAGCGAAGCCCCGCCTTGATCGACGCCACGCCACTCGACGCCGTGCGATGGACGGTGGCGCCCGCCATTTCCGACGGCGCGCTCGTGGCGGAGGGCGTCCTCCAAGGTGACGCGACGCTCTTCACGCCCATGCTCGGCGAAGGCTCCGCTTTCTCCGTCTACTACAAGGGTTCCAGGGAACCGCTCGTCGAGCTGCTCCCGGACCTGGGACCCCTCCAGATATGGGACACGCTCCATACCGTCGCCCCAACCGAGTTTGAGCTTGAAGGGACATCGTTCAGGATAAGGGCATACTCACCCCTCTTCATGGACGTGGGCAGCCCCTCCCAACTGGAACTCCGCGTCTTCGGCTTCGACAAGTCAGGCGCGGACTCCCTCCTCTCCATTCAGGACGTCAACGCGAAGTAGCCGGGGGTGGGGGTGGAGGATCACCTGTTTTTCGGAGAGATCTCTTTCGGAATTTGTGACATTCTGTGACATTTTTGCTTGTTATTGTAAAGTTTGGCGGTGGTCGTTCCGGCGGCGACTTTGGTGCAAGCAAACGTTGTTCTGACTACCTTGATACCACCAATCGCCGCCGTAGTTGGTGAGCGTGCCGGATATTCATAGCGGGTTGCGCAGGCGAACGTTGGGGAACAGGCTGAAGTCCCGGTCAGCCGAATGTATCTCGGCGTCGTGGTCCAGGACGAGGTTGAGGTCTGGGATTATCATTGCCTCGTCTTCTCAAAGTAGTCTTCGATATACAGGGCGTCCAGTGTGCGGTTGAGGCAATCTCCGTCAGCAGCGTCAGCCTCATCATCAACATGACCGTTGGCCGGCGACGGCTCCACCGCGATGCTTATGGACAGGGCCGCGCCTTCTTCAATTTCGACGTCCAGCGGCTCCAAGGGGATGATAGCGCCATTGGAGTATCTGGCTTTCACCTCGTGAATCATCATGTCCACCTCCGGTTTAGTCGGAGTCGATAGTTGCGTGTACGTCCTCATTATCGCACACCAACCGACACGCCGGGGCCGTCCACACCGTCATTCCGCGCACGCGGGAATCCATCCTCCCCCCTCTGCGCCCTCTGTGATCTCTGCGGTGAATCCTCTTACCCCCTCCGTTCGCCCTGAGCCTGTCGAAGGGTGAAGACTTGGTTCATGGCGTGACAAGCTCACCACGAACGGCCCAGGACCTATTAGACCCCTCTGAGATACGCTTGGCTCGCTTCCGGTCATTTTTGGGGCTTGACAACTGCCGAATGATGTAAGAACATGCGTGCTTATTGAAACGCCAGTTCTCATTACGCAAGTGTTCAAGGAGGCCGTCGTGCTGATACAGAGCGACCCGGATAGGTACCAGAAGCTGGAGAAGCTGGCGGGAATGGCAACGGACGACGTTCTCTCGCGTCCGGGAAAAGGGAATGACTACGCCGCCGTGCGCGCGCCTTACTCGCGGGCCGAGAGGAACCCCGCGCCTGGCGTGTACAAGGCGTCGATGCCGAACGGCAAGACGATCAACCTGTTCCGCGTGATGTTCACCGACTTCTGCAAGATGGACTGCCACTTCTGCCCGAACAGCCACTGGGTGCCCCGCAAGCGGTTCTCGTTCAAGGTCGATGAGCTTGCGCGCACCTTTCACGAGATGGAGAAGAGACACACCGTCGCGGGGCTGTTCCTGAGCTCCGGCGTGGCGGGTTCCGGCTCGAAGACGACGGAGAAGCTCATCAAGGTCGTCGATCTCATCCGCAACAAGTACGACTTCAAGGGGTACATTCACCTGAAGGTCATGCCGGGCACCGAGTACGAGTACGTCGAGCAGGCCTACCGGCTGGGGACCCGCCTGTCGGTCAATCTCGAAACGCCGACGGTCGAGGGCATGAGGCGGCTCAGCAAGATGAAGGACCTCGAGCGCGACATGCTCTCGCAGATGCACTGGATGGACGGCCTCCTGCGACAGCGGAACCCAGGGGGAGCGGTCGGGCAGGTGACGCAGCTCGTCGTCGGCGCGGCGGACGAGTCCGACTGGGACGTCTACCAGCGGATGGCGCAACTCTACGGCCAGTGGAACTTCAAGCGGGTCTACTACAACCCGTTCCTGCCGATCCGATACACGCCGCTGGAGGACCACGAGCCGACGCCGATCTGGCGGACGAACCGCCTCTACCAGGTCGACTGGCTCAAGCGCATCTACCGGTACGAAGACGACGAGATACGCCACGCCTACGACCCGGCGGGATTCCTCTCGCTGGAGGACGACCCGAAGACCGTCATCGCCCTATCGAACGTCGACAGGTTTCCGCTCGACATCAACGAGGCGAGCAAGGCCGACCTGCTGCGCGTGCCAGGCGTCGGGCCGACCTCGGCGGAGCGGATCATTCAGCAGCGCGAGCGCCACAAGATCGACACGTGGCGCGACCTGCAGGCCATGGGCGTCGTTCGCAGGCGCGCTTCGCCATTCGTGTCGTTCCCCGGAAGCGCCGCGACTCCGGCGCGGCAGCTCAAGCTCGAACTGTTCAAGGAGCGTCCGAGTCAGCCGGCCCCCGCTAAAGTCTCCACGCCGCGCCCGGAGTCTGCGACCGCCGCCCCGTGCGGACAGGTGCGCTCGTGCAGCGGCTGCGCCCTCTACGGCGCGCCCGGCCACCCCGGATACCGAGGACTGATGGCGGCGTAGTATAATCATGATAGAAGCTGACGAGACCGAAGGAGTTGAACTATGCCAAAGAACGACAACCGTGAGGACGAGGGCCCCCCGACTCCGGTACAAGAATCCCGTGTCGATTTTTCTTCACCTGAGTGGGAAAAGAGATCCCGCGTTGATTTTGCGGGCACCAGTCAACCCCTGCCCGAAAGCCCACTCGTTGCACTGAAGCCTCACACATCGAATGACAAGAATTCCAAGCGAGAATCCGGTGCGCACCAGTCAAACCCTGAAAGGTAGATAGTAGACCTCCCGTGCCTAAGACAGCGGTTGACGTAGCGGCGGTGCTATTGTTGGTTCTCCCAGGATTCCTTGCGTATCGCTTCGCACTGGCACGTCGTGCCGACCCAACTCGGCGAAGCCCCCTTTGGCAGCTCGCCGCAATGCTTGAATACTCCGTATATGTTCACATAGTCGGGATTGTGCTTGTATTCGGAGTGCTTTGGTTACTCGCAAACGTATTTGGGATTAACACTCATCTCAGTGAACTTCCGGGCAAAGGTCCCCAGGAGTTCCTTGTTTCGTATTTTGCGGAGGGGGCGTTGCTCTTCGCGCTGTATCCAGTTTACGTAGTCTTCGGCGCAATACTCATGGGGGCATATGATGTGCCGAACTGGGTAGCGGCTGGCGTTGTTCGCAGCATCTCAGCTCTGACTGGCAAGGTAAGTTCGATACCCGGCATGAAGTGGGTACCAAGTCCACGACCGGGCTATCCCGATGAACCTATCTGGTACCACGCGCTGAGCGTCGAGAAAGGGGAATTCTCCGATGCGCCACCGCTTTTACTGGTTAGGATGAAGCGTGGAGATGTCTACTACGGCGAGCTCGCATCATATCCCGTGTTACCGGACTCTCAGAAGGAGAAGGACTTTCTCATAAAGCGCGCAAGATACTACCCGAAGGGAGATCGAGAACAAGAGTATCGGCTGGATGAGCATCCAGGCGGTGGGTCCGTTCTGCTTAATACCGCAGATGTCGATAGCATCGAAGTCTACTACCAGTCGATCTCCTAAGCGCTCCGGCGAACGAGACATGACGAGCACGACCGACACATCGAAACTCGTACTGGCCTCCCCGCGAGAGGACACGTGGCCCCGGTGGCGTTTCGCGGCCAGCCTCGGACTGTACGGCGCCGCTCTCGGGGCGGCCATCGTTATTTCGAACTTGGTGGGGATGACCTCGAAGTTCGCCGTGGATGCCGACGCTCTTCCACCTTCCGACATCGTCTATTTCATGCTTGTCGGCGGCCTAACGGGGTTTGCGGTCGCCGGACTCGCGGGATACCTGATCAACCGGTCAACCCGCGCGTTTGCGTCATCGACGCCGCGACACGCTCTGGGCATTCTGCCTTGGGCCGCGATCGGCGGGGTCTACTGGGTCGCCTTCTCTTTGCTTGTCGGAGGGATCACGCTGCCACAGGCGAACGTAGTCCTGGCCTATATTGATGGGGCGATACCGTTCGTCGACTTCGTGGGATTCACCCTCGATACGATTTTCGGCGTTCCTTTCCGCATGGTGTCGGAGGGCGGGCGCTTCATGTACACGGCGGTTCCCGCCGGGCTGCTGTTCGCGCTGGGCGGGTGGGTCATCGACCGTCTCGCCGTTTCCGCCAACGGGCCGGCCGCCCGGTACGGCTCGCCCCTCGCCGCGGCGCTTCTCTCGGCCATCATAGTAGCCGCCATCCTCCTGCTGCCGCCGCCGGTGCTCTGGCACGTCGGCAACGTCACGACGGCGACGCAGCTGTACCGGTAGGGCAATGACATACTCGCCGTCGCTGAGCCGGCGACGTTTGACCCACGACGCACGTTCAAGTAAGATGCTCGCAACCTCCGAGGTCACTGATCGGAGGTTCCCGCGCCTAGGATTGTGTCCCGCGTAACGCTTTTGGAGTATGCACCGTATGGCGACACAGTTAGTAACCGGCTCCGCATACAGCGAAGACGCAGCGGACGACTCATTTCCCTCCTTGATCCGGGAAACTAGCTCCCTATACCGGGCGAACTTGGCGCTGAACAGCGTCAAGACCTGCGATTGTAAGCCTAACCACCTGAATTGCATGAGCGCCAAGGACTGGCTGAAGAGTCAGATCGGTGTCTGGCAGTTCAACTATGAAGGCAGGGACATCCGCGACAAGGCTGTCCATCCCGCCACCTTCCCCATTTCGCTCGCTCGGAAGGTTATCGAGCTGTTCACCCACCGGGGCGAACTCGTTCTTGACCCTTTCGTGGGCAGCGGGACCGCGCTGGTGGCGGCTCAGGATACGGATCGCAACGCAATTGGGTTCGACTTGCAGCTGAAGTACGTGGAACTCTCCGGACAAAGGGTCACCCAGTCACCGCTCTTTCACGACAGTC
The DNA here is from genome assembly GCA_963665745.1 of Dehalococcoidia bacterium. Lineage (GTDB taxonomy): Bacteria > Chloroflexota > Dehalococcoidia > Lucifugimonadales > VXLM01 > VXLM01. Next base: position 1,301,971 of record OY762443.1, read on the forward strand.
GTCAGGTTGCGGTTCATGACGATGCCCGGCACGTTTCCGATTACCTGGAACCGGAGACTGTCGGCCTGATTCTCACTTCGCCGCCGTACGCCAATCTCTTGAACCGGAAGCGCAAGAACAAATCGAGAAGAGACCGGAAGAACGGTCAGTTCAATGAGGTTGAACAGTACTCGCAGGATCCCCGTGACTTGGGAACAATGGCCCTTGATGTGTACACCGAGGCGATGTGCCAGATATTTGGCGATCTCCTGCGGGTTCTCAAGCCTGGTGGTCACTGCGTGATCAACGTCCCCGACATGTGGTGGGAAAACCAACGAATCACCATTCACCTGTCGATCATAGAGGCGCTCAGGGAAGTCGGGTATGAATTCAGGAACACCGTAATTTGGGACCGCACGAATATCGTCAACCGAGTGGGAATCTTCGGTTGGCCGAGCAACTACATCACGATGGGAACGACCTTCGAGTACATCCTTCATTTTCGAAAGCCCTTGTAGCGTGACCGACTCGAACAAGCGCATCTCGGCGCTGATGAAGCGCGTTCGTGAGAAGGGCCGGTTGCCATCGTCCGATGTGATAGTTAGAGAAACGTTTGAAGGGCTCGGTCTCGTTGCCGGCACGGTCACGCCTGACGACGTCCTCAAGAACTTCAACCGCTACCTTCATGCGGTGTGGGGTGAGACGCTTGTAACCCTCGAGAGATACGAGGAGAGGAGCTATTCCGAAGGGATACCGCGTGAGTTCATCCAAGAGTTCCCTGAAGACTTCAAGGCCGCTGCGGCCGTCAGTGACCGGGATGGATTCAAAGAAGGCTTCGTTGACGCCTTTAGCAGGCTGTACCCCATGTTGCGCCGGGCGTTCCTCAGTGTGAGCCAAAGTCGAATGACCAGAGGCGGAAGAGACTTCGAGCTTCAAATCGAATGGCTGCTCGGCTTGGCGCAGATACCGTTCCACAAGCAGGAGATTGAGAACCGTACAGATCTGATACTCCCTGACTTGGCCACCCATGAACGTAACCGCACCTTATCCGCCGTCGTTTCCATAAAGCGAACACTCCGCGAACGTTGGGCCGAGGTCGCGGAAGAGTTGTTTAACCTCCGCTCTCCCAATGTATTCCTCTTCACCGCTGATCAGAATGTGACACAGAACCACGTCAACCGCATCTGTGGGCAGTACAACATACACTTGGTGGTGTGGGATGATGTGAAGGAGCGCAAATTCCCCGACGAACCCTTCGTGTTGGGTTACAGCGAGTGGGCAGACGAACGCCTTACCGTTCTGCGCCAACTGTGGGGGTAGTGGAACTGCTGCCGTCGGTGCTCCGGCACATCGGCAACGTCACGGCGCCGTCCCTCACTCCACCATCGCGGCGCGCAGCCGCTCCAGCTCGTACTCGGTGACGCCGGCGCCGATGAGGTAGGGGCGGACGCCGCCGTACTCGCGCTGGAGGTGCTCGATGCTGGCGCGCATGGCTTTCGGCGGGGCGATGCTCCGCTCGGTCTCGAAGGCCTGCCGGTACTCCTCGGTGGCGTCGAAATCTGCGGGGTCGAGGCGCAAGCGTCTCCCTGCCTCGCGGTCGGGGATGCGCCGCCACAGATACGTGGCGGATGAGCTGTAGTCGGAGATGATGGTATCAGGCGGCACGTTGGCTATGCTCAGCAGGAGCATCGTCACCAGGCCCGCGCGGTCGCGCCCGGAGTTGCAGTGATAGAGAGCGGGCAGCGTGCCGGGGGTCGCAAGGCGCTTGACGACCTTGCCCATCCATTCCCGGCGTACGTCGAGGATGGCGGCGTAGATGTCGGGCGGCCTGTCGGGGCCGAGCGATGAGACGTTTATGTCAGAGACCTCCACCAGCGGCTCGTCTCCCATGACGTTGACCCAGTGGTAGTCCACCTCCGACGATGCCGCGAAGACATTCGGGTGTTCCGTGACGGCCTGGCTCACCCGCAGGTCAACGACGCTGCGCAGCCCCTCCGACACCAGCGCGCGCTGGGAGTCCGGCGTGAGGTTGTGGAGACTGTCGGACCGGAACAGCGTCCGGGGACAGGTCACTCGCCCGTCGAGGGTCTCATAGCCGCCGATGTCTCTGAGGTTGTACGCGCCGTCGAGGTCGAGGTGGCGCGATGCGCGGAAGTACTCGGTCATGGTGTGATCCTTTGAACGGAGAGCGGACCCTACGCGACGCCGATCTCTTCGAGGACGGCGTAGTTCATGTGGTAGAGGTGGGAGTAGAGGCCGTCGCGGTCGAGGAGCTCGTCGTGAGTGCCCTCCTCGACCAACTCGCCTTGACTGAGGACGACGATCTTGTCGGCGCCGCGAATGGTAGAGAGGCGGTGCGCGATGACGATGGCCGTCCTGCCCTTGAGGAGGCTCCGTAGCGCAAGCTGGATCTGCGCCTCGGTGTGGCTGTCGATGTTGGCCGTCGCCTCGTCGAGGATGAGTATCTTGGGGTCGGCCACGATGGCGCGGGCGAAGCTGATGAGCTGGCGCTGTCCGACGCTCAGGTTCTCGCCGCGCTCCTCGAGGTAGGTGTCGTATCCGTCTTCGAGCTTGGTGATGAAGCTGTGTGCTCCCACCGCCTTCGCCGCCTCCATCATCTTCTCGTCGGAAACGTCGACGTGGTTGTACTTGATGTTCTCACGCACGGTGCCGGAGAAGAGGAACGGCTCCTGGAGCACCATGCTCATCTGGCTCGCGAGGGAAGCCCGCACCACGTCGCGCACGTCGTAGCCGTCCACCAGCACGGAGCCGCGTCCTTGCTCAACGTCGTAGAACCGTGCGATGAGGGAGACGAGCGTCGTCTTGCCCGCACCGGTCGGCCCGACGATCGCCGCCGTCTGCCCCGGCTCGATGCGCAGGCTCAGGTCCTTGATCACGTCCTCGTCCTGCTTGTAGGCGAAGCTCACGTTCCGAAGCTCGACCTCCCCGCGTATGGGCGGGAGTACGGTAGCGTCCGGGGCGTCGACCATGTCCGGCTCGACGTCCAGCGTCTCGAAGATGCGCGTGCCCGACGCCATGGCGCGCTGGAGCAGGGTGTACTGTATCGTCAGGTTGCGGATTGGGTCGAAGAAGCGCTGGATGTACATGATGAACGCTATCAGCAGGCCGATCTCGATGGCGCCGCCCGTGACCATGCTCGACCCAAAGTAGAGCACGAGGCCTATCGCCGCCGCCGGCAGGAAGTCGACCACCGGCAGCACACCCGCCGAGAGCCGTCCGGCGCCGAGGAAGGCGTGGAGGTTACTCCGGTTCTTCACGTCGAACTGACGGAGGTTCTCATCCTGGCGGTTCATCGCCTGGACGACGCGCACGCCCGTGATGTTCTCGTTCAGGGAGGCGTTGACGATGGAGATCGTCGCCCGCGCCTTGATGAACGTCCTCCTGGCGAACGGCTGCCACAGGGCCATCGCTATGGCGAGCAGCGGGAGGACGGCCAGCGCGAGCAGGCCAAGCTGCAGGTCGAGCAGCAGCATCACGACGATGATTCCGCCGAGGCTGAGGAAGTCGCCGACGGTCATCACGATGGTGCCGAGAAACTCCTGGAGCTGGTACACGTCACCCTGCACACGCGACATGATGCGTCCGACCTCGGTCTTGTCGAAGAAGCGCATCGACTGCTTCTGCATGTGCGAGAACATATCGCGCCGCAGAGCGAGCAGAACGCCCTGTCCGGCCTTCGTGATGGTGATGTCCTGTACGTAGAGGGAGACCCAGTTGATGACCGCGCTCCCGAAGAACAGCGCGGCTACCAGGAGTAGGCCGCCTCGGTCGTCGTTGGCGATGTAGCGGTCGATGCCGAGCTTGATGAGCCACGGCACCGAGACCTGCGTCGCCGCGAAGAGCAGCATGGCGATGACGGCGACGGTTACCAGTCGCGTCTGTGGAAGGATGTACGGGAGCATCCGTCGCAAGACCTTCGGGTCGACGGCGTTTCCGAAGACCTCTTCATCCAGTCCGTCCTTGCTCGTGGACGACGGTCTGCCACCTATGGCTTGCATCATGACTGCGCGCTCCCGGCGGCAGCCTTGGCCGGCACGTCGAACTCCATCATCACCTCTTCCTGCGGGCGAAGCTGGAGGTCGTAGATCTCGCGGTACAGTCCGCCGTGCTCAACGAGCTCGGCGTGGCTGCCCCGCTCGGCGACCTTCCCGTCCTGGAGGACGATGATCACGTCGGCGGAGTGCACCGTGCTGAGGCGGTGGGCGATGATGAACGTCGTCCGACCCTCCATCACCGAGGCCATGGCCTTTCGTATCTCGTTTTCCGTGCGCGCGTCGACGCTCGAAGTCGAGTCGTCGAGCACCAGTATCGGCGGGTCGAGGAGGACGGCGCGCGCTATCGACAGGCGCTGCCTCTGGCCGCCGGAGAGGGACACTCCGCGTTCGCCGAGGACCGTCTCGTACCCCTCGGGCAGGTTTTCGACGTGCTCGTGAAGCTGCGCGATCTTCGCCGCCGCGATGATTTCATCCATGCTCGCGTCGGGGCGTCCGTACGCGATGTTGGCGGCTATGGTGTCGGTGAACAGGAACACGTCCTGCTGCACCACGCCGATGTTCCGGCGGAGCGACTCCAGCGTCACGTCCCGGACATCAGTGCCGTCGATGGTGACCGATCCCTTCGTCACGTCGTAGAAGCGCGGTATCAGGCTGGCGAGAGTGCTCTTGCCGCTGCCCGGCGCTCCCAGGAGGGCGACGACGCGCCCCGCGGGAACATCGAGATTGAAGCCGCTCAGCACGGGGGTGTCCCTGCGGTACCCGAAGCTGACTTTCTCGAACCGCACATGGCCGTCGGCGCGTTCCATCTGGACGGCATTGGGACGGTCTTGCACCGGGGACTTGGCGTCGAGCACCTCAAAGATGCGCGTCGCGGCGGACATCGCCCGCGCGAGGTTGTTCACGATCATCCCCGCCATGCGGAACGGCTGGGCGAGGATCTGCAGATAGAGGACGAACTTGGTGAACTCGCCGAGCGTCATGCGCCCGTCGATCACGCCGAGCCCGCCGAACAGCAGCACGATGCCGAGCGTCAGCAGGAAGATGAACAGCACGAACGAGCCGTTGAAGGCGTGTAGCTTCATCGCCTTGTACATGTCGTCGGCGACGGCTTGGTTGTGGACGCGGAACTTCTCCTCCTCGTAGTCGGAGGACGCGAACGCCTTGACCACCCTCGCTCCGGTCAGGTTCTCCTGCAGGGTCGTGTTCAGGATTGCGAACTTCTCCTGCGCTTCGAGCCAGGCGTTGCGCATCCGCAGCCGTATCATGCTGGCAACGGTCATGGCCACGGGCAGCAGCGCGAGGCTGAGCAGTCCGAGCTGCCAGTCGAGCCGCATCATCAGGACGACGACCACGACGAACAGCACCATGAAGTAGGGCGTTCGCACGACGACGAGGTTGACGAACATACGGATCGCCTCCACGTCGGTGATGGCCTTGGACATCAGGTTGCCGGTGTGCTGGCTGTCGTGGAAGCCGAAGCCGAGGCGCTGGACGTGGTCGTAGAACCGGTTTCGCAGGTCATAGACGACATGCTGGCCCAGCGACTCGCCCATGTACATCTGCCCGAACGAGAAGATGCCGCGCACGATTCCGAGTGCGAGGATGAGCAGACAGATGCCGAGAATCGTGGAGTCGGCCGCGCCGCCCGCCTCGATGGTGTTTTTGACGCGATCGACCGCGTTGCCGAAGAGCTCGGGGAGGAACACGTATGCGGCGGTTGCGCCCGCTGTGAACAGGTATGCGGCCAAGAGGCGCCGCTTGTGGTTCCAGGGGAACCGGAGGATTCGTACGAGTAGTCTCATCAGGCCGGGCTTATGCCCCCGGCAGGACCCTTCATCAAGCTAGGTGGGGAGACAAACAAAGAGCGGGCACCGCGCCCGCTTCACTCGCTCGGAATCAACACCCTCACAATCCAGTATACGCCCATTCGCATGGCGTTCAAGGTTTTCTGAGACCTATTTTTCGGGAAATTCTTTTCAGTATTCGGGGAGTGTCTCAGGCGCGGCGCGCGAGATGAGACCTAAACCAGCTTGGGTCCTTGGGAGCCGAAGATCGTTTCGTCTGCTACTTCGATAGGCCGTCGACTACTTGCACGGAGGGCAGCCGTTGGAGTGCTTGGGGCGACACTAGAATCTTCGACGACCGGCTGCCGGACCCGACTATCACTCTTTCCAACTCCATCACTCTCCGGTCGACGTAGACCTGCAGATCATCCGGCAGCGCGAACGGCGTGACTCCCCCGATCATCATCCCGGTCAGCTCGATAACCTCCTCCGCCGAGGCGAAGGAGGCGCGCGGCACCCCCATCAGCTTGCGGACCATCCTGTTGACGTCAAGCCGGTCGGAACCCCGGACGACGCAGGCGCAATACTTTTTCGCACCCCGTTTCGAAGCGACGACGATAGTATTTCCAGAGTCCTCCAGCCGGTACCCATACCTCTCGCAGAAGACGGCCGTGTCTGCGAACTCCGGATCGCAGGCGATTACGTCGTATGGGAGACCTACTGCTTTGAGGGCGGTCGCTACGCGCGCCTCAATTTCGTTTGTTTCGATCAACTCCAGGGAAGTACGCTCCACGGAATCTTCGCCGGGCTAAGGTCCGGTAGTGGCGTCAACAGCGGGATGTCACTTAGATCCAGAGGTCCTACTAGGCTCGCGGCGGGGGCTCGGTGAACTCGCGTCCGAGGCGTTCGGCCTCCAACCGGCGCTCGTTCCACGCTTCGATTCTGGCGGCCATCTCGACGCGACCCTCGGCCTTGCCACGCTCAACCCCTTCTTGGCGCAGAGCTTCCTTCTTCGCTTCCACTCGCAAACGCAACGATTCTGACAGTACCACGAGATAGCTCACTCCTTCCGTAATGATGAGGTTTACGGCCGCAAGGGTAATGACCATCGGGGCCATGTTCCGTCCGACTGCCATGACGGATTCCAACAGACCGTCCGTTGTTCGGTCGACCGTCTCGTGCCATACGACCAAGCCGAGCACGATAGCGACCTGCAGGCCGAACAGGACGGAGTAGATTAACCTCCACCTGGACGGAACGCTCCATATCGACTCCCACTCCTGCTTACCGCTTTCCACCGCTTCATTATAGCGCAGGTGGTCAAGCGATGGGGCGCTGCGGCGCGGGAGAAACGGGTGGTGAGCGCTGGTGGCGGCTTCCCGCCGGTCCTACTGTGCGGGGGCGCCTCTCGGGTCGATGCCGACGGTCCAGCCCGGCGGGCCTTCGTAGAGCAGGGCCTGCAGGAACATGCGGTGCCTCAACTCCCACTGCTGCATCATCAGGTAGGCTTCCCACTGCCGGTGCGGCGGCAGGCGGCGCATCCGCCATTCGAAGCGGTTTCGCACTTGCTGCGCTTTGGCCTCGTAGTACGCGACAAGCTCGGCTATCCGCTGCTCTCGGTCCACCGGCGTCGTATCGGCGGGCATTTCGAGAGGGTTCGCGTGGGCCGTGATCGTGACGCCGACGAGTTGGGCCGACGAGTTCAGGTGATAGGTTACCCGCACAACCAGCTTGTTCGCCTGCTCCAGTCTGCCGCGGTCGATGAGGGCGCCGATCTCCTCGGTGCGGACGTTTGCCAGGCGCGCGTGCTCCTTCGCCCGCGCCAGGTCGGACTTCGGCATCCGCAGGGAGATATCCTCCTTGAGCGTCTTCACCGCGTAGAGCGGGTCTCCCGGAACGCTGTCCTCCGAGGCCACCGTCGCGCCGTAGGCCGTGCCCGTGCCCAGCACCACGATGCCGAGGGCAACTATGGCCGTCCTCGCGAGCTTGGCGGGCCAGCCGGACGGTCCGATGGCGCGACCGAGCCAGCCCCGGGTAGCCTCTCTTTTTCTGTCCGCAACCGCCGCCATGAACCGGTAGCGGCTCCGCTGCTTGGCCTCCTCGCGGTACGTGATCGTCGCCGCGGCATTCATCGTCGAGGCCGAGGTGCGCAGGAGCGGCTCCAGCTCGACCGCGTGGTCGGGGTAGCTCGCGAGGCACTGCTCGACCGTCTCGCCGGCCGCGAGGCGCTCGATGCATTCGTTCAGTACGTCGTCTACGGTTGTGCTCATCCTATGCACCACCTTGGCTTATCAGGCCCTGTTCCATCGCCGGGCCGAGGAGCGTCCTGAGTTTCTTGATCGCCGCGTGCTGTAGCGCCTTTACCGCGTTTTCCTTCTTGCCCATCGCCTCGGCCGTCTCGGCGACCGACAGCCCGCCCGCGAACCGCAGCGAGAGGACCTCCTGCTGCAACTGCGTCAGACCACCCATCGCGTCCTTGACCTCCTTGATCGACAGTTCAATATCGAGCTTCCTGTCCACGTCCACGCCGTCCGAACCCACCACCCGCATCGCGTCGTCGAGCGAGGTCTTCTTCTGCCGTCCCGCCTTTCTGTAGTAGTCGATAACCAGGTTGTGCGCGATCCGGAACAGCCACGACGTGAAGGGATACCCCTGCCACTTGAAGGAGCCGATCGACTCCAACATTCTCAGGAACACTTCTTCGGTCAGGTCCTCCGCCTCGAGGGTGTCACCGGTCTTGAACATCACGTAGCGATAGATCTTGTCGTAGTAGGCCTCATACAGGCCCGCAAACGCCTCACTATGTCCCTGCTGCGCTCGTCGTACCAGGTCCTCTACTTCTTCCTTTGACGGAGCATCGTTGCGGTCGGGCATGGTCGGCTTCCCATGTCAGGAGCTGCCAAAGGGCACGTCGATTAGCCTCGGCGCGCCGATGCTACACTATATAACGCATCGTCTGCCATTAGGATAGCGACGGGGCGGGGGAATATTGGGCGGGGTTGGCGCAGGGGCGAGAGGAGGGATGGGCGAGTAAAGCAGTCTTGCGCTTGTCCGGCGTGGGGGTTGCAGGAACTCACATGAGGGCGATTCTCACCGACGCGAGCCTAGCCGGAACATCAGGACATCCATACATCCAGCTTCTCAGTCTCTTGCGCGAAGACCATGAGGGCTGTGTCCTCATGCCAATTGCTATGCCCTTCTCCATCCAGCGTAAGGATTGTGCCTCCCATCTCTCGTGCCACTTCAACCAAGTCATGCATGTCCCGGCCGACTACATCGTCATGCTTCCCATGTACCAGGTGTATGCCGCCCTCAAACGTCTGCAGGGAACCGGTAACGTCTGCCTCTTTCGCCTCCTGCCAGAAGCGTCCACGGTACTTTCGCCCCCTCTCCTCGTAGACGGTGGCCGGATCACCATTAAAGCTCCTGACCGGGTCAGGGGACCGGAGTAGTAAGGCAGACACTTTTCCGTGAATACGATCTTTACTGGTGGCGACTATCGCGGCGGAAGCCCCCATGCTCTCTCCCAGAAGGGAAATCCTATATCCCGCCTCCGTGTACTTGTCCACTAACGCAACGATGGTGTCCACCCACTCGTTGAACGAAACGTCCAGGAACGGCCCGTCTGAGTTGCCGCAATTGGGCTGATCAAACCTTAGCACCGAATAGCCGTGCTGGGCCAACAGCCTGGAGAAGCTGACGAAGCCTCGGGCGGAACCGGTCGAATCGCCCTTGAATCCGTGACACATGATGACGAGCTTCTCGGTCGACTCCAGAGGCTCGGAGAGGTGGCAGAATATCCTCCTATTCCGGATATTCTGAAAGAAGACATACTCTTCTTGTTTGGCGAAGAGTTCTTGATGCGTCAACTTAATGCCCGATAACTCTGGGCCGTCTTGATACGGCCTGTGTCGCGATACATCCATTGTACCAACCCCCCTCACTCCCGACGCGCGAGCGCTCCCGCACGGGCCAGCGTGTCCGTGATCTCGTCGAGCTTGCCGTCCAGCTTTTGGAGGGTCTCGCGTATCTGCGCGACCTGTGTCTCGATGCGCACCAGAGATTCGGTCGTGGCGCGGATGTCTCCTTCGTTGCGCGCGACGCTTGCCTCCAGCTTGTCGAGCTGGTCCTCGATCTTCGGCTTGTCGCTCACGTACGGCGAACCGTTCCGCACGAGGTCCTCGATCTGCGAGCGCACGAGGTAGTCCCGGTCGCGCCGTCCGATCTCTTCCGTCTGCCGCTCGATGCGGGCCACTGCGTCGTCGTCCGCCTTGCCGTCCAGCACCGCGACCGACCACCCCATCAGGCCAAGGTTGACCGTGATGAGGATGCCTATGGCCCAGTAGAGAACGCCCCTGTCCGCTTTTTCGTTTGAATTCATGTCATGCCACCATCAGCGTCCACGTAACCTTCTGCTTGCCTGTCGATACGTTCACGTACAGCGTGGAGGCGTCGACGCTGCCCTTCCCCGCCGCCGTGAAGTCGAACTCCGCGAGGCCGGCGCCGATCTCCACGCCGGAGTCGCTCGCTGCCTTGCCCGAGAGCCGGGCGACTCCGGCTGCCCCGTTCGCGTACTTTATCCACAGCTTCACCGCCCTCAGCGGCTCGCTGGTGAGCTGTGCGGGCGTTCCCGCCGTTACCGATTCCTGTCCGTGTATGAGTCTCATCGCTATATCTCCTCCACCGTCACCCTGCTCGTGCCCCGTTCGTCGAGGCCGGTCTCCTCGCCGCCGGACACGCTGACCACGTCCACGTAGTGCGTCCGCGTCGTGCCTGCGCCGTCCCGAAACGTGAACTCGACGAGGTTCGTGCTCTCGATGGCCGTGGCGAGGTCGGAGCGCATGTCCTTCGGGGTGCGCCCGCCGTGCTCCTGGTTCAGCGCAACGTCGAAGGTGAACCCGTACTTCGTCGGGATCTTCTTGCGGTACTCCAGCGCCATCGAGACGAGGACGGGCGTCTTCGTCGCGTCCGATCCTCTCTTCAGCCTGCACGTGATCTGGAAGGCCTTGAAGTCCATCCCGTTCGGTGTCGTCTCGTTCGGCAGGTTGAAGGTGGTGGTGCCGTCGGTCGTAATTCGCCCGATCAGTGTCGAAGCCGGCGCGTTGTAGTCAACTGCGGCGTACACCTCGATCAACTCGGTGGCCGTGCAGTCCTGCGTCTCCACCCGGAGGCGCAGCGCCGTCTTGGTGACCTCCGGCTGGCCCGCGTCGAACCACGGGTAGGTGTGCGAAGCTCGGAGCAGACCGTTTGAGTCCGGGTATCCGGTGGCGTAGGAGGCCGCGGGCCCGAATCGCGAGTTGGTCAGCGTTTCGCGAAGCTCCGTGTAGCCGACGTTCGGCAAATTCCCGAACAGCCCGTCGTCGGTCGCCCACCACAGGCGGTACTTCCCATAGGCGTTGGAGACGAGCGACGCCGTTATCGACGTCCACGCCTGGGTCGTATGCGCGTGAGATACGCCGACGCCGTCCCAGAGGAAGATGTCCGCCGGGGTGAAGAGCGCGCCCGCGCCGTCCATCACCGCCGCGAGGTCGAGATGGGTCGGCAGGAGCTTGGTAATGCCGCCCCTGGCGCCGGCAGTGGTGAACAGGCCGTCCTCGCCGCGCCGTGGGAACGCGAAGTCGAACGACCTGCGCCCCTGCGAGTAGGCGTACACGTGCCGGCCGACCGGCGCGTAGATGACGCCCCTCCAGGCCGTCGCGCCCGATCCGCCGATGTCGTGCTTCGGCCACCTCGCGGGCGTCTCGACGAACCGGTTGTTCGCGTCGTCGTGGGCGAAGAGTCCCACCTTCGTGCCGGCGTAGAGAATCGGCCTGCCCGAACGGTCCGGCCCCACGAACAGGGACGTGACGTACCCTGACGGCAGGGGCAGAACGGCATCGTCGACGCAGGCGGACCTGCTCGTCCTGAGCGGCCCCGCCGGTCCCTGCCACAGTCTCCCGTTGTCGTCTATCCCCCACAGACGGTCGCTCCAGTACGCCAGGAACTTGGCGGGCTTGACGTTCTTGTTGAACGTCGTCCCGTTCGACGTGTACGTGAACCCACCGCTCCCGTGCGCGAAGACGAGGTACTGCGCATGGCCGCTGGTGCCGGGATGCGAGATGGTGATTGCGTCCGTCGCCGCCCCCGGAAGCGTGTGGAGCGAGTCGCCCCACGAGTCGGTCCTGCCGTTGTACTTGCGAATGTCCGTCCCTCCGCCCCAAGCCGCATAGATCTCCCCGTCGCCGTACGTATCGTTCAACTCTCCGATTGCCGTGATGTCTCCCGACAGTTGGGGCCCCGTGGTGTAGCGCGAGAGAGGAGGCAGGGTGATGCCCCCTTTGTACCGCACGTCGCACGACGTGTAGGTGCACCGGTCGAGTTCCGGTTCACGCGCGTCGAGCTTGTACACTCCGAGCCCGCCGCGCTGGTCGGTCCACTTGACGACGCTGCGCCTCGGATCGGAGTCCGACCCCACGTCGCCCAGCACCAGCTTGCCGGGATACCGCGATGCGATGAACGACCGCACGCTGGCCCCACGCCTCGGCGCGATCCGGTACAGCTTGCCGTCCAGGGATACCTCTTGCTGATGTACTACGTTCTCCGCCATTCTCATTCTCCCGTTCGCGACCCCGGCGTCCGCTGCCTGGGCGTGGGCCGCTATGTGTGTCTATCCGACTCGTCGCACGTTCGTCAGCAGGGGAAACGCCGCCCGTGCTTCTCGTGTCCGGGCGTCCCACCTCTCGCACGCCTCCCTGCCCGATTCCGACAGGTCCGGCGACGCGAGCAGCGCCAGCGCCGTCGCCCGCGCGATGATGAACTCGTCCGGCACGACGGTTGTCGACGCGTCGGTCGACAGCGGAGCCGGCTCTTTGCCCCCGATGAGCTTGAGGGGAGTATCCCCCGCCAGCCGCCTGCCCGCGTCCGTGAGCGTCAGGACGCGCTTCCCTTTGTCGATGCCCCACAGGTGCGACGGCAGCGTCCGCCACAGGGCGGTGTCCGCGTCGACAGGGGACGGCGACGAAGTCGATACCCTGATCTGCACCTTCGAGATCGCGTCGACGTTCGCCGGTATCGCAAAGCGCGCGCGACCTCCGCCCGCTTGCAGCGACACGTCCTCTACCGCCTCGTAGACGTGGCCTGCCGCCTCGCCGATGGCCTGGTTTACGTAGTCGTGGATGACCTCCGGCGGGTACTCGGAGGGCCAAAGCTCGTAGGTGTCATTGAGGGCCGTCGCCTGCTGTAGAGCTTGCGCCCAGCTCAGGCGGGCCGTGGCCGAGTCGTAGTCGGAGACGCGGCGTACCGCGCCCGCATTAGCCGTCGGCGAGGTCGCGACGAACCACCAGCCGTTGTAGTTGTCGTCCCCGCCGAGCAGCGTGTCGTCGATCAGCCCCGTCGTGTCCCCCGCAGAAGTTGCCGCCGAGACGATCAGCCGGTGCCCGATCAGGTTCCGGCCAATGCTCTTGCGAAGCTCTTCGCGTGTCCGTCCTTGTACGCCTGTCATGTTCAAAAGTCCTACCTCTCTCCACTCTGCGCTCTCTGTGTCCTCTGTGGTGAATCTCTCCTGTTCCGGGCAGTTACTTGAAAGGCTAGAAATAGATCCTGTTCGTCGCGCTTTGGCGGCGCTTGGCCGCGTACTCCCGGAACTCCCGGATAGCCGCACCGATCTCTTTGCGCTGCTCCGGCGTATGACGGTGCAGCGGTCCTAACCCGCGAGCGTTGGACAAAAAACTCTCGAAGGCCTGCGCCCCCATGTCCTCAATCTCCGCCTGGGCGGCATCCGGGTGGGCCGGGACGTGGCAGACCTGGCTCCGCCCCGTGCGTGGATCGTGAAACCGGAACCGGTGTACGACCACGCTCCTGCCCGAGTCCGCGTCCGGCCCCGCCACGTACGGCATCTCCACCGCCGATCCCTCCGGCACCCACAGCCCCGATGCCGTCTCGACACCCGCCGACAGGTCCCGTGTCGCCGGCGCGACCGCGGAACCGTTCGTCATCGTCCGTTCGTTAAACATCAAAGCGCGCCCCAACTCTTTCTCAAACTGGGACGCGCTCCGGCATCTCTGGTGTATTCGGTTATGCTCCCAACCCGCTCAGCGCGGGTCAGGACTAGTCACGTATCAAGAATAGGACGCGCGTTCTGAGGATGTCAAATCGGGGAAAGCAGGAAATTCCGACCAATTCCGCGCCTCGCTGTATGAGCGGGAATTCCGTTCACGCCCGCTGCGAGCCTTCGGCCTCGTCAGGTCGCCAAGTCACTCATCAATGACGAGGAATTGCCCCATCATGCCCAGGTCCTCGTGATCAAGAATGTGGCAGTGGAACATGTACGGGACGTCTTCAGCGGCATAGCTATCAAATCGGGCGGCGATTACAACCTCGCGGCCTGGGTCTATGAATATGGAGTCTTCCCAGCCTGCTTCCTCCGGCTGTGGGGGATCCCCGTTGATTGACAGCACCTGGAACTGTGTCTGGTGGACGTGAAACACGTGCTTGCCCTCTCCGGCGGTGAGAGTCCAGCGCTCCGTATCTCCGAGTTTCACCCTTGCATCGATCCTATTCATGTCCATCTGGACCCCATTGATTGCCCACGTTGGGTCGAACTCCCAGAAGTCGCGTACATCGTCCATGTGGAAACTCCGGTCCACCGTGATCTCCGCCCCTGATATTCGCTCAATCGTCGCTAGCCTGTCTGGAAGCGGTCCCGAGTTCGAGACTATCCCGTTCGGCCGGAGATCGAGTACGCGGCCGAACGTGTCGTCTACCACAGCAACGGGAGCCTCGCCGATATCTACTATGATCTCGGCCCTGTCGCCGGGAGCAAGCAGGATCTTGTCGAGCACAACAGGACCAGCCAGATAGCCGCCGTCGGAGGCGATCTTGGTCATGTCGGCCCCATCGACGCTGAGGTTGTAAATCCGGGCTTGGCTGCCATTCAGTAGCCGGAGCCGGACCAGCCCCCTGGGCACTATGATAAACGGGTTGATCGTGCCGTTTACCATCAGCGTGGCATCCAGGTTTCCCCTTCCGCCTGCCTCAATGGCAAAGTCCAGTTGGCTGTTCTCTGTGAAGTCCCTGTCCTGGATGATGACCGGAATGTCGTCAACGCCGTAGGTTGCCGGTAGCGCTGCGGCAGCAGGGTTGTCGTCTTCGATGACTATCAGACCTGCGGCACCGCGGTAGACATGCTCGGCTGTGGACCCATGGGCATGTGGGTGATACCAGAGGGTGGCTGCCGGCTGGATCACGTCGAAGTCAGCCACCCAGGTTTCCCCGGGTTCGATGAGACTGTGGGGTCCCCCGTCGTCCTCGGCCGAGACGTCGGCGCCATGCCAGTGCGTCGTTGTGGTCTCGTCCAACTCATTAGTGACGCTGATGACCACCGAGTCTCCGGTTCTGAGACGAAGTGTGGGGCCGAGCACAGACAGGCCGTTGTAGGAATAGGTGTCCGTCAGAGCCGTCTGCCGGTAGTCGTGGCGTGATTTTCCGACTTTGAGGTCATAATACGCAACACCCTCTTCGTCAAACGTCGGCTCGAGCAACTCCGGGATCGAAAGCGGCGCGACCGCTGGTGTATCCACCGCCACCTGGTTAACTGTGCCACAGGCTGCCAAGGAGGCGATCGCTGAGACAACCCAGAAAACGACGCTTACTCTCACCAGGACACTCTGACTGGTATCAGCGACGCGCCATCGTTCAACCGTGTGGAAGCGAACGGAGGAAGGCGGCGACGAGAGCGACCGTCCCCGGGAGGCGGGGACTGCGAAGGGTTACAAGTGGGAAGGAGTCGGAGCTTGGTTCCGACTGCGGCTACAGGGGAATTATGCGAACGTAAGATTGTGGGGGTAAAGAGGTCAGACGGTTGAACCTGTAGCTTGTTCATGGCTTTGCGCTTTTTCTTGTTTGTCCTGGATTCGCTGCGAAGGTCATGCGGCCTTCTGCCGCGTCAACTTCAAGAACTCGGAAGGCCGCTTCGTTGGAGTCTCAGTAACGCGGCCGAGATTATACAGCACTCGGAGGCGGATGCAATCCACCGCGAGAGGCGTTCGGACTATAGCAGCCCCTTCTTGCGGAGAATCTCCAGGTAGTCCTCTTTCGTCAGGGTACAGCCGACGGCACTCTGGAACTCTCGCTCGTTCATCTTGAGCTGCTGCCGAATGCTGTGCTGCATCGGGAGGTCGCTTGAGGAACCGCGGGACCGCTTGGTTCTGGTGATAATCTTGCCCTCGTGTTCGAACCAAGCGAGAAGATGGTCGCTACTTCGGGTCTTGAGGCCCAGCTTCTGGACTAGTCGATCAAACTGCCGTGCCTTAATCGTCATGGGTGAGGTTGAGCTTAGATTCAAGCACGTGGAACACACGCTTGAGATCTGGCCCGAGACGATCCGCCTCTCCCTTGAGCGTGAAGTAGAGTTCGGCGATCGTCAACTGGAGGTCTCGGACCGCCGCGGAAGGGTTCTTGCCAAAGCCAAACTCGTCGATCTCCACCGCCTCTGCAATGAAGTCGTCGTTCTCGGTGGCCATAGTCACGCGGAACGGCTCCCGAACCCGCAACCGCGCGTCGTTCAATGTTGCCAACAAAGTGCTCTCCCTAAAGGTCTGGTTCAGGTCGGCTATGCCGTCATTCTCAACAGCAGTCCCCTCCACCAGCGTGACGTCATCGAGGTAGACCGGCTCCTCAATTGTTGGACGAGTACCGGATTCAAACTCGGTAGCCGGGGAAGCCAGCTTCTTTATCTCAGAGGGGGTTGCCATATTTCAGTCTCCTACCTCGACGGTTGCGCCACCACATCAATGGTCGTGGAACCGAGAAACATCGAGTTAGCCCACACTTGGAACTCATATCGCCCCGGCTCGCTGAACTCAAGAGGTGGGAACGTGATGAGCAATTCGGCGGACGCCAACCGGTCCGACTGTTCGAGTTTGCCTTCTGCCTTGGCCGCCACATTGCCGGTGTTCAGGTGAACGAACCGCACCTCCAACTCGTAGCGCCCCTCGGCATCGGCGATCTTCAAGTAGAGAGAGACCGCCCTCTTCGTCGGGAATGAGGACGCCGACAGTCGGTCGAAGATGCCGATGAGACTCTTCTTCTTGCTGTGTGGCTCGGTGACGGCCACGTCGCACACCAACGCCGCGACTAGGACCGGCACCACTTGACTCAATGACTCCGTCAAGCGTTGATACGTCCTTCCTCTGTGGGAGCGAATCTTAATGTGTCTAGCACAGCGAAATCCCCGATGAGGCTACTATCATGATTCGATCTACCTGCCGACAAGTCCGCGAACGGCCTGCCACTCGCTAACTCACGCTCCACCTCATCGGGGACCACGACATACTTGATGATTGATGGGAATTCAACCCTATCTCACTATCGTTGTGGAGGGCAGTCCTTTCAAAAGGCTCTGTATGTCTGCTCGTTACGCGGCGCGACTTTGGAAATGATCACAACGTATTCGGGGGAGTCTAAAACAACGTAGATAACGCGCCAGTCCCCTACACGGATTCTATATGCATGGGACTGCAGTTTTTGGCAACCGGGTGGTCTCGGGTCGTAGGCAAGAGCGTCTATGGCCCTTTGGATTCGCTCTCTGTTCGCGCCTAGCTTCTTGACCTGCCTGCTAGCTGCTGGCTCATAGATCACTTCATACAGATGGTTCATCCCCGTCCGCATGTTCCTTGCTGGACAAGAACGCCTCGCGTCCATGTCTTCGGAACTTCAAGAGAGTCGACTCAGCCGCATCAATGTCCCCCGACAGATCAGCGGACTCACCGATAATGCTTGACTCGGATACCATCTCTGTCGCAGAGGAAGTTCGAATCGGCGGCATCGGCGGGCGAGTGTCTTCCGGAACCTCGAAACCACTCTGTTCGTTTTGTACCATTTTCTCTGACCTTGCGAGGTGGAAGGTATGCGTGCTGAGTATTGGACTTGCATATTATCACAATAGACTACTGGGCCATACTGCGTCGGAAGTGATTTAGGTCTCGGTTCTCAACATCAAAGACTCAGTGTTGCTCGCCCCCACCCCCAAACAGCCTCCCGCTCGCCAGTTCACGCTCCACCTCGCCGGGTGCCATGAACTTGCGGCCCGTGCGCTCGGTGCCGTACCGCTCGCGGCAGCCCTTGCACTCGCAGTCCTCCCCCGGCGGCCAGGGCAGCAGACCCCGCCGCGCGTACCTCGCCTGATGGTCCGGGTGGCCGGGCAGGTTGGGCAGTATCGCGCCCGCCCTCCCGACCACCTCGCCCGCGACGTTCACCTGGTCGACGTGCCAGTACATGTCGACCTTCGGCTGCCACTTGTCGAGGTACTCCCAAGCGTATCCGAGCTTTGCCAGTTCCTCCGACAGCTTAGCGGGCGTCTTCCGGTCCATGTGTCTCCCCCTATCCGTCCGGCTACGCCGAGGTCGAAGGCGCGGTCGCGTCGTACTTGAGCGGCGCGCCGCGTGAGTCGTCGAGCTCGAAGACCCCGTAGTCCGCCGTCACCACGACCTCCGTTCCCCGCAGCGAGGCGTCGCGCTGCCGCTCCGTCCTCATCGTCACCGACTCCAGCACGACGAGCGCGCCCTCGTCGGCGATCACGCCCACCGCGTCGCCTTCGTTGTCCACCGTGATGTTCCCGTCGTGGAACATCGGCACGCCTCCGACGGGAGCGAGGCCCGCGAAGAACCGCTGGAGCAGGTCGCGCGACCATCCCGCGTCCACCGGGCCGCTGGCCGCCGGGGTGATCGCGCCGGAGTTGATGATGCTGTACAGCGCGTTCGGATGGTGAACGATCGAGAGCTTCGTCCCGAACTTGTTGGCCACCGCGTGCGTGTACGCCGCCGCCGCGTGGGCCACCGTGAACTTCGCCCCGGCCGCTCCCAACGCAGTCCCGCCGTTCAGCGACCCGTACAGCGCGATCACGTCCTCATCCTTCTTACGCGCCATCCCGTCGCCCAGCTGCCGTCCAATCACCTTGAACACGTCCGGCTGCATCTGCCGCACCAGCTTGTCCGTCACCACCACCTTCGCGCCCACCTCGGACGTCGTCAGCGTCGTGAACGACATGCCGAGGCTCTGCTCGTCCGTGAGGTCCTGTCCCTCGACCAGGTCGGACACCGTCACCTGCCCCGCCTTCGGCACGTCCACGCTCGAAGCGCCGCGACGCAGCCTCATGCGCGTTACCAGCGCCATCGCGGGCGCGTTGTGCTCCGTCGTGTACAGCATCTGCCCGATCATCGTCCTCTGGGCCTTCGCCAGGTTTCCTGTGCTCGTTGTTTGTGGCATTTCTTCTTCTCCTTTCTGCCTTTACGAAATTTTCCGCTAATCGAATGCCCGTCGCGCCGCAGCCACGGCCCGCGCGCTCCGGTCTCCCGCCATGTACCGGTCGATCCATGCTTCGTCGGAGCCGGACGACGGGGCGCTCGGACGGTTGCTGTCGAACTGCTGCACGGGAGCGAGCTGCCGTTCCAGCGCCTCCACCCTCCGGTGCAGAGTCCGCCGCTCCGCCATGCCCCGCGCCCGTCGCTCGACCTCCCCCGCGCTCTCCGCACGCTCCAGTTCCTCGAGGTCGTCGATTCCCAGCCCGTGCTCCCGCGCCGCGCGTACCACCGCTTGGTACCGCTCCCCGTCCGAGCCGAACGGCTCTCCTTCCCCTGAAGGACTCTCCGACTCCTCCTCTCCGTTCCCCTCGGAATCCCCCTCATCGCCGTCGGAGTCGCTCTCCTGCCCTTCTTCACCAGCATCGGTTTGTTCCGCAAACTCCCTTCGGAGCTCGGCCAGATCGAACTCGTCGACCGCACCCTCCGACTCATCCAAATCCTCAGATGACCCGTCGCCTGCCTGCGTAGCCAGGTCTTCCTCTATGTCCGTTCCCATTACCATCTTGTCTCTCCTTTCACTGAATCTCCGCCCCGTCTCTCCGTCTTTGATGTCGGAAAAACGAACAGAGCGCCCCGGAACAATCTCCGGGACGCTCTGCTAGGCGTCTCTTGAGAAAAATATTCGGCCCTCGTTCCACGGGAACGACGACCCGTCACAAACCGAGTCTACCCCACGTCTGGACCTGTGTCAAACATGCGTTCTTGCCCCGGCTCACTCCACCCCCAAGTGATATACTCCGCGCCGTGTTCGTTCACGACGCCATATACTTCTCCGACGTGGGTAACAGCCGCATCCGCAGAATCGACCTGACCACCGGCGTCATCACCACCGTCGCGGGTGGCGGAACCGGAGACCTCGGCGATGGCGGCCCCGCAACCGACGCAACGTTTTCGTCACACCCCATGCGAGTCACCAGCGACCACGCCGGCAGCCTCTTCGTGGCCGACGCCCATCACGCCCGCATCCGCAAGATAGACACCGCGGCCAACACCATCACGACCGTCGCTGGTTGCGGCGTCGAAGGGTACTCCGGCGATGGCGGCCATGCCGTCCACGCCCGTATCACATCGCCCCACGGGACCGCGCTCGACCGAGAAGGGAACGTCTATATCGCCGACCTGAAGAACGACCGCATCCGCAAGGTTGACGCTTCGACCGGAATCATCACCACCGTCGCGGGTAACGGTGAGCACGGCTACTCCGGTGACGGCGGCCCCGCCACCGATGCCATGCTCGCCTCACCCATCGCCGTCACCGCCAGCTCCGACGGCGACCTCTACATAGCCGACCACCGCAACTCCCGCATCCGCAAAGTCGACGCCACGACGGGTGTCATCACCACCGTCGCCGGTACCGGCCGGCAGGGCTTCGGTGGCGACGGCGGCCCGGCCACCCATGCCGCGATATCCCTCCCCCGCGACGTCGCGCTGGACGCCGACGGCAGCCTCTACATCGCCGACGGCGCGAACAACCGCATACGAAAAGTCTCCCCCGACGGCACGATCACGACCGTGGCGGGCACAGGCAGCACGGAGTTCTCCGGCGACGGCGGCCCTGCCCATTTGGCGAACCTCTCCATGCCCTACAGCATCGCCCTCGACCGCGAGGGAAACCTCTACATCGTCGATACCGGCAACCGCCGCGTCCGTAGAATCGACGCCTCGACCGGCATCACCACCACCATTGCCGGAAACGGATCATACGGCTTCTCCGGCGACGGCGGCCCCGCCATCAACGCCCCACTCGCCGTCGGCAAGCGACCGGCGTAGCTGAGGGTCGCCCATCCTACTCACCCGGCCCCACCAGCCCCAACGCCTCCAAGCGCTCCCCTTCCGTCAATTCGGGAACCGGCGTCGACCATCCCGTCGCGCCCTTCCCCTCACCCGAGGCCTCCTCCCGCAGCGCCTGCAGCTCCAGCAACTTCCGCATCCGCGCCAGTCGTAGCTCGCTCTCGTACAGCCGCGCGTAATCGTCGTCGCCCTGGTCGGCGGACGCGATCATCGAGCTGAGCATCAGCGACTCCGGCGTTCCCCGACGCGCCACCTGCGCCGACACCGCCTGCTCGGTGTTGTCCGCGTCCCGTATCTTCAGGATGTTGTCGTATATCCACCTGTCCGGCAGCAGCGGCACCTCACCCTCGCGCGCCATTCTCGCCTGCGCGTACTTGGCCGTGTCGTCCTCCGGCAGCTTGCCCTCCAGCCTGATCTCCGGCGTTCCGCCTCGCGAAATGGCGTCGGGAGTCATCGCCGCGTCGAAGGACGCGCCCGCCGAGCTCGACAGCGCCGAGAACCGCCCCGAAGCGTACTGCTCCGTCAGCAGCTCCAGCCCCTGCGAGTAGAACGACGCCTCCGCGATCAGACGAGGCCGCAGCACCGAGTCGAGGCCCGACCGCAGCGTGTTGATCGCGAAGCCTGACAGCTGGAACTGCAACTCCCCGTAGACCGAGTGTGGGATCGACCCGCGCTGCACCTCGCCCGATATCTGCCCCGTCAGGTCGGCCGCGTCCTGCGTCGTCTTCAGCAGCGGGAACGCCTGCACCTCATCGCCCTCGCTCATGGCGATCGTCGTCCCCTCAAAGTACGGGTCCTCGTCCAGCGTCTTCCGCCCGTCGCGAGACTTCACCCCCAGCGGAGGCCTCCTCGCCCGCGCCGCCAGTTCCAGGAAGATCGACATCATCAGGTTGTGCTTGTCGTAGATGTCGCGGTTCGACTTGAACACGCTCTCGCCGTAGTCGGACACCGAGTCCGTTGCCGCGTCCGTCTGCACCAGCGGCACTGGCCCTACCGGAACGATCACCACCGGCGCCCGCCCTGACCCGTGCGGCGTCGGCCTCTTCAGCACCACCCCGTTACCCGCCACCACCGTGTTGTACGCGCGGTCGTAGAAGTCGTACACCTCCATCTCCGCCTCATCACCGTCCTGTGCTCCCACCGTGAGCGTGTTGATGTCCTCCCCGACCTCCACGCCGTACTCGGCGCGAATCTCCGCGCGCGTCTTGCGTATCTTGTAGCACGCCCATTCCAGACCCTCAGCCCCGACCGACCAGTACGTATGCATGGGGTCCCACGGCGTCATGTCCACCACCGTCTCGTCCGACGCCGTGTTCATCATCAGCCAACGCCCGGCCACCATCCCGCGCACGACGTTGTGGAACGCCGTCAGGTCGCGCATCGGCGGCTCCATGCGCTGCCGGATGCGACGGTCGACCGCCCGCATCAGCCCCCACGTCCACTTCTCCTTCAGCGCGTCCACATCACGCTGCGCCCGCGTCCTGCCCGCCTGCGGGATGCGGATGCCGAACTCCGCCCGCGCGATCCACTGGATCACCTTGTCCGCGTACACCTGCGGCGCGTTCGACGTGTAGCTCCGAAACCCCTCCACCGGATGCCCGTACCCGTCCACCTCCTGGAACGGCTCCAACCGGTACAGCCGGAAATCCCCCTCCATGCGGTCACGCAGCGGTCGAGTCTGCTCCCCCTGCCGCTCCACTGCGCGAATGATCTCGTCCGGGTCATTGACGTTCGTTGGCATGTATCCTCTCCAATCTCCCATATTCGGCCCGCGACGCCCTTACGTCGCCCGCCCACAACCCAAGAATAGAACGTCCGTTCCCGCCCGTCAAATCCACAGTCCACCACCCCCGCCATTCCCGCGAAAGCGGGAATCCATAGCCCCGTTCATGCTGAGCCTGTCGAAGCATGAGCCTCCCAGACTCACATCCCCCACTTGACGAACAAGAACATATAATCTATCATGCCCTTACGTCACCCGATCCAGCAATGTCGCAGAAGTACGAAATGTCAGAATCAAGACACACAAACCCCTTGCCGCGCATGAACAAATGTCCTTTATTGTAGTTGGTGACATATTGAGCGAATGAACTATCAGAACGCCAACCGAAGGTGACACCATGGCCGGACTCTCCAAAATCGAATGGACTGATGCTACCTGGAATCCCGTCACCGGCTGCACCAAGATCACGCGGGGATGTGACAACTGTTACGCCGAGCGCTTTGCCGAGCGCTTTAGGGGAACCCCCGGTCATCCGTATGAGCCGGGGTTCGACCTTACCCTTCGCCCGGAGCGGCTGTCCCAGCCCCTCTCGTGGAAACGACCGCGAATGATCTTCGTGAACTCCATGAGCGACCTCTTCCACAAGGACGTCCCAACGGAGTTCATCGACAAGGTGTTCGACACCATGGAGGCAGCAGACTGGCACGTATTCCAGATACTCACCAAGCGCAGTTCTCTTATGCGCGACTACTTGCGCCGACGATACGGATCGCGCCTTGTTCCACGCCATATCTGGTGCGGCGTGTCCGTCGAGGACAACAAAGCCGCCGCGAGAATCCGGCATCTTCAAGACGCGCCGATAACGACCCGTTTCCTCTCCATAGAACCACTCCTCGGCCCTGTCGGAGATATTGACATCGAGGGCGTATCCTGGGTCATCGTGGGCGGCGAGTCCGGCCCGGGCGCGAGACCCATGGACGCTGACTGGGTGAGGGAAATCCGAGACAACTGCCTCAGCAGTGAAGTACCCTTCTTCTTCAAGCAATGGGGAGGCGTCTTCAAGAAGCGTACCGGCCGAATCCTCGACGGCCGGACGTGGGACCAGATGCCCCAGCCCGTGAGCGCGTAGCAAAAACCATGCCCAACACCCTCTACTACGGCGACAATCTCGACATCCTCCGACAGCACGTCCCCGACGAGTCGGTCGACCTCATCTACCTCGACCCGCCCTTCAACTCCAACGCCTCCTACAACGTCCTCTTCAAGGAGCAGACCGGCGAGGAGTCACCCGCCCAGATCAAGGCCTTCACCGACACGTGGGAGTGGACGCAGGAGTCCGAGCGCGTCTTCGAGCAAGAGATCATCCTGAACCCGGCGACTCCCCCCAACGTCAAGGACATGATCACCGCCTTCCGCCAGTTCATCGGCCGGAACGCCATGATGGCATACCTCGTCATGATGACGCCCCGCCTCGTCGAGCTCCGCCGCGTCCTCAAGCCCACCGGCTCCATCTACCTCCACTGCGACCCGACCGCGAGTCACTACTTGAAACTGCTCATGGATGCGGTGTTCGGCCCCGGCCAATACAGGAGCCAGATCAATTGGCGTCGGACGAATGCTCATAACGACGCCAAGCAGGGTCGCCGCCAGTATGGGAACGTGTGCGACTCCATCTTGTATTACACCAAGAGCAATCGGTGGACATGGAATTGGCTGTACACCGAATATGACAGCCAATACGTGGACTCGTTCTACAAGTTCACCGAAGAAGGTTCGGAACGACGATACCAAATGGGTGATCTGACCGCTGCCAAGCCTGGCGGAGATACCAGCTATGAATGGCGGGTCAAGCGCCTAGGTGATGGCGATTGGGAAGCCGACTTGACGGACGAATACCTTAATCCGGTTAAGGATTGGGAGTACAAAGGCGTTCTCCCATATACCGGCCGGTATTGGGCATACTCAAAGGATGGAATGTCCACGATGGCCGCAGAGGGCCGCATAGCGTATACGAAGAGTGGAACTCCGAGATACAAACGCTACTTGGACGAGATGCCCGGCGTTCCATTGCAAAACGATTGGACGGACATACGCCCGGCTTCTCGCTCCGAGTCGCTCGGCTACCCGACCCAAAAACCGCAGGCCCTTCTTGAGCGCATCATTGAGACTTCCTCAAACGAGGGCGACGTGGTGCTCGACCCGTTCTGCGGATGCGGCACGGCGGTCGCCGCCGCCGAGAAGCTCAAACGCCAGTGGATCGGCGTCGACGTCACGCACCTCGCCGTCGCTCTCATGAAGAACCGCCTCAAGACCGCCTTCAACATCGTCCCCGGCGCGGACTACGAGGTCGTCGGTGAGCCTGCCGACGTCGGAAGCGCCCGCGCCCTAGCCGAGCAGGACCGCTACCAGTTCCAGTTCTGGGCCATGTCCCTGCTCGGAGCCTTACCGCGCGAGCAGAACAAGCGCGGCGCCGACAGGGGCATCGACGGCGTGATCCACTTCATCGACAGCCCCCGCAGCGTAACGCGCAAGGCCGTCGTGCAGGTCAAGAGCGGCAAGGTCTCATCCCCCCTCATCCGCGACCTGAAGGGCACCGTCGAGCGCGAGAAGGCCGCGCTCGGACTCTTCATCACCCTCGAAGACCCCACCCGCGACATGCGCGCCGAGGCCGTCAGCGCCGGCTTCTACCGCTCCGAGACATGGCAGCGCGACTACCCCAAGATACAGATACGCACCATCGCCGACCTCCTCACCGGCGCCGCCTTCGACATCCCCCCGCACCCGTCCATGTACCAGCCCGCCCAACGAGTCCGCCGCCCCGAAGGCAAACAATCCACCCTAGACCAAGCGGGGTAATGCCCCCCTCTGTGTCCTCTGTGCTCTCTGTGGTGAGTCTCCCCATGCTACAATACTCCCCAGGCGAGTCCGTTTCCCCCGGACTCGCCCTATTCTGCGTTTGAGGCTATATACAAAAGATGTCCCTGAGCGTCCTGAGCGACGTGTTGGAGAGCGCGCCGCAGTTCGAGCGGCTCCGCGCCTCGATGGGCCGGACGAAGGCCCACGTCCGCCTGCAGGTGCTGCCCAACGGCGTGCCTTTGACGGTGGCCACCCTCGCGCGAAACGTTGATGTCCCCGTCCTCCTCGTCGTGCCGAGACCCGACGAGGCGCGGCGGCTCTACGAGCAGATCTCCCTCTGGAGCGCCGACGAACGCTCCGTCCTCCACTTCCCCGAGAGCGAGACCCTCCCCTTCGAGCGCCTCGTGACCGACGCCGACACCGAGCAGCAGCGCATCGGCGTGCTCGCCCGGCTCCTTGACCACGACGCCGACACTCGCCCCGCCTCGAACATCATAATCGCCTCCGCCTCTGCCATCTCACAGAAAACAATCTCCCGCGAGAGCTTCGAGAAGAGCCTGCACCGGCTCGTCCCCGGCCAGACCCTCGACCTGCGCGAGCTGCTCGACCGTTGGCGGCGCATGGGATACGCCTTCGAGCCGACCGTAGACCTGCCGGGCACGGCGGGACGGCGCGGCGGCATCCTCGACGTGTACCCCGTCGGCGCGGAGTTCCCCGCCCGCATCGACCTCTGGGGCGACGAAATCGACTCCATCCGCCTGTTCGATCCCGCAACCCAGCGCTCCACCGAACTCGTCGAGTCCATCGACATCCTGCCCGCCCAGGAGACCCTCCCCGGCCTCACGCATCCCGATCACGTGGACTACCTCATGCGCTCCATCGACGTGCGCAACTGCGACGCCGAGACCCGCGAGCGCATCGGAGAGGAGATTCACCGCCTCCTTGACGGCGACGAGGTCGAGGACGCCAACTTCTACGCCGGGTTCTTCAACCACGGCGGGCTGCTCGACTACCTGCCGAGCGACGCCATCATCGTCCGCTATCGACCGCCCGACATCGTGGAGGCGGCATGGGAGACCGAGGAACGCGCGCACGAGCTCCGCGAGGCCAAACAGTCGCGCGGCGAGCTTCCGCACAACTTCCCCTCGTCCCACGCCCCCTGGCGCGAGACGGAGCCTGCCCTCGAAGAGTTCCCGCGCCGCATCGACGTTACCCCCTGGGGCGCGGAGGACCTCGTCCATCAAGACACCATCGTCCTCCCCTTTAGCTCCGGCCCCGAGTACGGCGGAGACGTTGAGCACTTCGTCATCGAGTCCGAGACCGCCGCTGAAGAAGGCGACCGCCTCGTTGCGGTAAGCTCCGTCCCCAAGCGGCTCGGAGAGTTCTTCGACCGGGCAGGCGTGGAAGCCGCGCTGCTCGATGACCTTGAAGATGCCCCCCGTCCCGGAACGATAACCGTCATCCAGAACCCCGGCTCCGGCCTCAGCGAGGGACTCGCCCTCCGCGTGAACGGTCGCAGCCTCCTCGTCCTCAGCGACGCCGAGATATTCGGAACCGCCAAGCGTCGCACCGTATCCCGCCGCCGTGCGCGTCGGCGAGACTCGCTCCTCTCCGAACTCAACCCCGGCGACTACGTGGTTCACGTCGAGCACGGCGTGGGAAGGTTCGCGGGCACGGGACGCACCCCCCGCGAGGATGACGACCGCGAGTACCTCATCATCAACTACGCCGAGGGCGACGAGCTCTACGTCCCCATGGAGCACCTCGACCGCGTGACCCCCTACGTCGCGCCGCTCGACCGTCCACCCTCACTCTCCCGGCTCGGCACGCAGGAGTGGAAGCGCACCAAGGCCCGTGTCGAGCGCTCCACCCGCGAGATGGCCGCCGAGCTGCTCTCTCTCTACGCCTCCCGCGAGATGTCGGAAGGCCACGCCTTCGCCCTCGACACCCCGTGGCAGGTACAGCTGGAGGACGCCTTCCCCTACGAGGAGACGCCCGACCAGGCCGAGGCCATCCTCGACATGAAGCGCGACATGGAGAGCGGAAAGCCCATGGATCGCCTCATCTGCGGCGACGTCGGCTACGGCAAGACCGAAGTAGCCCTCCGCGCCGCCTTCAAGGCCGTCACCGACGGATACCAGGTCGCCATCCTCGTGCCAACCACCGTCCTTGCCCAGCAGCACTTCACCACCTTCTCCGAGCGCCTCAAGCCCTATCCCGTCCGCGTCGAGGTCCTCAGCAGGTTCCGCACCGACCGCGAACAGCGCGACATCGTCAACGGTCTCGCCGAGGGCAAGGTCGATATCGTCATCGGCACGCACCGCCTCGTACAGAAAGACGTTTCGTTCAAGAATCTCGGACTCATCGTCGTGGACGAGGAGCAGCGATTCGGCGTCGCCCACAAGGAGCGCCTCAAGCAGATGCGCGCCGAGGTCGATGTCCTCACCATGACCGCGACGCCCATACCGCGCACGCTCCACCTCTCCCTCTCCGGCATCCGCGACATGAGCGCCATCCAGACCGCCCCCGAGGAGCGCCTGCCAATAAAGACCTACGTCTCCGAGTTCAGCGACGAGCTTATCCGCGAGGCCATCCGCCGCGAGCTCGACCGTCGAGGACAGGTCTATTTCCTCCACAACCGCGTCTACAACATCGACTACATCGCCGGGTACATCCGCCGCCTCGTCCCCGAAGCCAAGGTCGGCGTCGCGCACGGCCAGATGGGCGAGAACCGCCTTGAACAGGCTATGGTCGACTTCGCCGAGGGCGGCGTTGACGTGCTCGTATGCACCACCATCATCGAGTCCGGCCTCGACATCCCGAACGTCAACACCCTCATCGTCAACCGCGCCGACACCTTCGGACTCGCCCAGCTCTACCAGCTTCGAGGCCGCGTCGGACGCAGCGCCCGGCGCGCCTACGCCTACCTGCTCATTCCCCAGCACCGCAGCCTCACCGAGACGGCGGAAAAGCGCCTCAAGACCATGCTCGCCGCGACGGAACTCGGCGCGGGATTCCAGATCGCCATGAAGGACCTCGAGATCCGCGGCGCGGGCAACATCCTCGGCGCGAACCAGAGCGGCCACATCTACGCCGTCGGCTTCGACCTCTACACCCGCCTCCTCTCCGACGCCGTAGAGTCCCTCCGCGCCCAACGCGCAGCCGGTACCCAGCACCCAGCACCTAGCACCCAGAACCTTTCCTCCAGCACCCAGCACCCAGAACCCAGCACCCAGGTAGACATCGGCATCCCCGCCAACATCCCCACCGGCTACGTCTCCGACCTCCCCACTCGCCTCGACGTTTACCGCCGCCTCGTGAGCTCCGCCACCGCTGCCGAAGTCGACGCCATGGGCGACGAGCTTGTAGACCGCTTCGGTACACTCCCCTGGCAGGTGCAAAACCTCCTCTACGTCACCAAGCTCAAGCTCGCCGCCGCCCATGCCAACATCCTCGCCGTCAACAGGGACAACGGCACCGTCGTCCTCCGCCTCCGTGACAGCGTCGGCGGCGCGAGACAGGCACTCCGCCGCCACCTCGGCGACCACGTCGACATCGGCAACACCCAGGTCCGCATCGACATCTCCCAAGCCTCCAACGGCTGGGAACGCTCCCTCCTCGAAACCGTCCAACAAATCGGCCAATTCACCGAGCAAATGACCGCACAACTCGCCGCCGTCCCGTAAATAACGACAAAAGAACCCCGTTCACCCTGAGCCTGTCGAAGGGAGCCTGTCGAAGGGTCGTTCACCCCCACCCGTCATTCCCGCGCAGGCGGGAATCCACTCCTCCCTCTGCGCTCTCTGCGTCCTCTGCGGTGAGTCCTCTTACCCCCTCTCCCGTCGTGGGAGAGGGCTGGGGTGAGGGTTCTCCCCATCACCGGAAACACATCTGT
Organism: Dehalococcoidia bacterium; assembly: GCA_963665745.1. Classification (GTDB taxonomy): domain Bacteria; phylum Chloroflexota; class Dehalococcoidia; order Lucifugimonadales; family VXLM01; genus VXLM01. The sequence goes on from OY762443.1 coordinate 1,331,352, forward strand.
AACTCACCGGAAACACGCCTGTAACAACTACCCCTTAACATCCCTAACTGGCTAGGCGGCAACGCGGGTCAGCCCGCGTCCGCACGACACGAACAGGGGGGATGGAAACATGGAACTGGATTCCGGTCACACCGCCTGGATGCTGACGGCCTCTGCCTTGGTGCTGCTCATGACGCCGGGGCTCGCCTTCTTCTACGGAGGCCTCGTCCGCGCCAGAAATGTCATCAGCACGCTCATGTACAGCTTCATGGCCATGGCCGTCGTGAGCATCGTATGGGTCCTCTGGGGCTACAGCCTCGCGTTCGGCGAGGGAAGCGCCTTCATAGGCGACCTGAGCTTCTTCGGCCTGTCGGGCATCGACGTGAATGATACGGACAACGGCATTCCCACGCTGCTGTTCGTCATCTTCCAGATGATGTTCGCCATCATCACGCCCGCGCTCATCACGGGAGCGTTCGTCGAGCGCTTCAAGTTCACGACCTACCTCGTCTTCCTCGTCGTCTGGGTCACCATCGTCTACGCTCCCGTAGCCCACTGGGTATGGGGCGGAGGCTGGATCGGCGACGTTGGCGACGGCGCGCTCGACTTCGCGGGCGGTACGGTCGTCCACATCAACGCCGGCGTCGCGGCGGTCGCGGCCGCCCTCCTCGTCGGCAAGAGGCGCGATCCCGGCCCTGAGCCGCACAACGTGCCATACGTTATACTCGGCGCAGCCCTGCTCTGGTTCGGATGGTTCGGCTTCAACGCCGGCTCAGGGCTGGCGGCGAACGGACAGGGCGTAAACGCCTTCCTCGTCACCAACACGGCAGCGGCAGCCGCAGCCCTCACGTGGGGCGTCATATCGCAGATACAGACCGGCCGCATGAGCGCCGTCGGCGTGGCGTCCGGAGCCGTCGCGGGCCTCGTCGCCATCACGCCCGCCTCCGGCTACGTCGGAGTCTACGGCGCGCTCGCCATCGGCGCGGGCGCGGGACTGCTCTGCTACATAGCCGTCTACCTTCGCACCAAGGTGCAGGTCGACGACGCCCTAGAGGTCTTCGCCATCCACGGCGTCGGCGGCATCTGGGGCGCAATCGCAACCGGTATCTTCGCAGTCGCGGCCATCGGCGGCCCCGACGGAATCGCTGGACTCATCGACGGCAACGCCGGACAGATGGTCACCCAGGTCGTCGCGGTCGTCGCCACCATCGTCTACTCATTCGTCGTCACGCTCGTCATCCTCAAGGTGCTCGACCTCATCCCCGGTCTCGGGATCAGGGTATCCGACGACGACGAGGCGGTGGGCCTCGACCTCTCCGCCCACGGTGAGAGAGCATTCGTTAGCGACGGCGCCGACTAACTGCGGTAGTATGTGGAATCAGTACGAAAATCAACGACACGAATCCCCCACACCGTCATTCCCGCGAATGCGGGAATCCAGTCCCCTCTCCCGTCCTGGGAGAGGGCTAGGGTGAGGGTGAAGGTTCCCCGACAGGGAACACTCCTGAAAACTGAGGTGAACTTGCAATGCTAAAGATAGAAGCAATCGTCCGACCCGAGCGCATCCACGCCGTAACCGACGCCCTGGAAGAGGCCGGATGCGGCGGATTCCACTACCTGAACGTAACCGGACAGGGCAAGCAGAGAGGCGTCGAGGTCTTCACCGGCAGGGGAGCGCAGATGGTTCGCGCCGCCGGCTCCAAGACCCTCGTCGTCACCATCATCCCCGACGACCTCAAGGACGCCGCCGTCAACGCCATCATCGACGCCGCTAGAAGCCCCGGCGACGGCCGCATCGGCGACGGCAAGATCATCGTCTCCCGCGTCGAAGACGTCATCAGAGTCCGCACCGGAGAACACGGCGAAACCGCCCTCTAGGCGTGCCCGCCGTCCTCGCGCATGGCGAGCGTTGCCGGCCGAACACGCTGCCGGACGGCTATTCCAGCATCGGCCTGACAGAAAGGTCGAGCGGCGCGGAGTGCCGGGGGGAATCGACCGGTTCTCCGGGCGCGGGCGGCTCAAGGAACGTTATGCTGTCGTAGAAATCGTCGAGCGCGATGAAGACACCCTCTTCTTCCGCCCATTCCCGCATCCGCCGATTGCAACTGTGCCGCCACGACAGCACCTCAACCCGCCATCCCCTGCTACGCATACGCTGCAAGTCGGCATGAAAACCGACCCCATCCGCGAAGCCGCTGCCGTCTCCGGTCATCAGCACTGCTATTCCCGGATCCCCGTTGTAGTCGAACGCATCGCGCAACATCGCCGTTTGCAGCGACTGGTCGACGCCCTGTTCCCGGCCCTGAAGCGCGCCGCGCTCCAGCAGCTGCACGGTGACCCCTTCGTTTTCCAAGCGGTTCCACACGTGCCGCATCTCCGGGGGAATCGAGCCCACGGCGATGGCGTGCTCGATCTCCCGTCCCGCGAGCGCCAACTCCAGCATGTGCCGGAAGTTCAAACGCACTCGATAGCGAACGGCGTCACCCTCTCGCTCCGCTGCAACCTGCTGCGCGCTGATGAAGATGTTTGAGTTGTCCCAGTACACAAACACTCTATCCATGCCGGGCCACTCCCGCGTTGTTCACTGCCTCGCTCTCTTGCTCCTGCTTCGTGTCGGATAGCCGGGCTTGGTAGATATCCCGTATGAGTTCATCGGGGTCGTGTGCGCCCTTCCAGCGGCCTGCTGTCGCTCTCAACGCTTTGAAGCCGCGCTTGGCCCGCGATGTCCGCGACTCGACCTCGACGCTTATGGACAGGTCCGCGCCTTCCTCGATGTCAAGCGGCTTCAAGGGGACGATCGCTCCCTTGGAGTACGTCGCTTTCACACCGCTAATCATGGGGTCGCCTCCGGGGTTGTTGTGGCTAATGGCTACCGCGGTTCCATTATCGCACACTTTTCGCCCTGCCCTCTGCGGTGAATCCTACCGTCCCTTCCTCCTCAAAAACTCCCCGAACCCCTCCTGCACCGGCGGCGGCTTCAGCCTGTCCGCCTGCGCGTCCAGCTCATTCGCCTGCATCTCCCGCCACGATGCCCCCACGTCCCGGATCATCAGTTCCTTGATCCCCTGCACGATCCGCGTGTCGTTCGCCGCGATGGCCCGCGCGATCTCCATAGCCTTCGGCATCAGCAGGTCCGGCGCGACTAGGTGGTTCAGCAGCCCGATCTCCCGCGCTTCCCGCGCCTCCACCACCCGTCCCGTGAACAGGAGCTCCTTCGCCTTCGGCCATCCGATCTGCATCGGCAGGTTCCACGTCGAGTTCACCCGCCCGTACGCCGCCGCGAGGAACCGGAAGCTCGCGCGTTCCGACCCGACGCGGATGTCCATGCTCGCCGCGATTACCGCGCCCCCGCCGTAGGCCAGCCCGTTGATCGCCCCTATCGTCGGCTTCGTGCACGTTGCCAGATGCCACATGTGCCGCGCGCGGTAGGGGTCGCCGTCCTGCGAGCCCGTCTCCTCCGCGATCCGCGCCATCTCGTGAATGTCCGCCCCCGCCGAGAACGCCCTTTCTCCCGCACCCGTCACGACGATCGCCCCGATGGCGTCGTCCTCCCCCAGCTCGCTGACCGCCGCGTCGATCTCCCGGTACATCGCCCGGTTCAGCGCGTTCAACACCCTCGGCCGGTTCATCATAATGATCCCGACACCCCCATCTCTCTCCAACTCGACAAACTCATACGACACGATTTCTACTCCCTACTTTCTTCCCCCTCTGTGCTCTCCGTGCCCTCTGTGGTGAACCTCATGCGGTCCGCCTCCACACCTCATACGGATTCTCCCTGTTCTCCATCGGAAAATACACCCGCTCCCCGAGCCGGTGCGACTCGTGCACCGCCATTATCATCTCCAGGGCCGCTCGTCCGTCCTGCCCGCTTGAACTCAACACCACGTCCCGGTTCTCCTCCACCGCCTGAATTAGCTCGTTCACGATGATCTTGTTGCTCAGCGCCGTCGAAGACATCCCGCGCTCCCGCTCCCACTCCTCGATGACCACCGGCCTCCACTCGTCGTCCGACCCCGGCACCCACCTGCTATGAGGATAGACGAACATGTTCCCCGACGGCGAGTTCCGCACCGATATGATGCCCTCCGACCCGTACGCCTCGAACCCGAACAGGCTGCTGCTCCCGCCCGGAGGCATCTCGACCGGCTGTGACTCGAACGAAGCCGTCACCCCGTTCTCGAAGGCGTACGTGGCATGCACGCCATTCCCGGCGATCAGCCCGATCTCCTCGGGCCCCTCCCGGACATCCTCGACCGTCACGTCCCGACCGTCCTGCGTCACGCGCCCGCTCGCCCACACGACATCCGAGCCTGCCACGTACCTCATGCTGTCCATCATGTGCGTCCCCAGCACCATCAGGTCCTCCGCGCCGGAACGATGGTCGCACTTCCCCATGGCCCGGAGCGACTGCAACTCCCCGATGGCCCCGCGTTCGACCATCGTCTTGGCCCGTTGCTCATAGGGGTTCGCCCTCCTGTGCGCCACGGCCACCCGCGTCCCCGACCGCTCACACGCCTCCAGCATGGCGTCCGCCTCAGCAAGCGTCCGCGCGAACGGCTTCTCGCAGAAGATGCCCCTGACCCCTGCGTCGGCCGCCGCGATCACCATATCCGCCCGAGCGCCAAGCCATCGCGGACACACCGCAACGAAGTCGAGCCGCTCCCGCTCCAGCATCTCCCGATAGTCGCCGTACAGCGACCCCGCTCCCGTCCGAGCGCCCGCGTCACGCAGCCCGTCCGGGTCCTCATCCGCCACCGCCACGAACTCCACCCCCGGCACCCCCACGAACGCCATATCCAGCCCGTGACCCCAGTTCCCCCGTCCCGTCCTCCCAATCGCCCCCGCTTGATATTGCGCCATAGCTTTCTCCATATTCTCACTCGTCATTCCCGCGAAGGCGGGAATCCAAAATCCTCGTCTATCAAGACTCGCCCCATACGCACTAATTCTACTTTCTTTCCCTCTGTGTTCTCTGCGCCCTCTGTGGTGAATCCAGCACCTAGCACCCAGCACCCGCTCCGTATAAGATACCCCCGACACGCCACCACACGGAGGAACCCATGCGCCTCATCATAGCCGGCTGCGAGTATTCGGGCACCACGACCCTCTCCCAGACCTTCGGAGAGTGGGGCGCGGCGAACATGGAGGGTGGCAGGTGGGGGCCCAACGAGTACCACGACCACTGGAAGCTGCCCCACATAAGCAACTTCTCCCCGCCCGCGCCCGACGAGGTCGCCAAAGTCATCGCGTGCTACCCCGACGCAAAGGACGGCGACTACACCCGCACCGGCCTCAGTCACGAGGAGCAGGCGCAGATCATGGCGCTCTCCCCCAAGCTCAAGGAGATGGTCCAGCGCTACCACCTCCAGTACCACCTGCACCCCTCCTTCTACGCGCAGGACGACCACATCATGGTGGGGGCGCACATCGACGAGGGCATCCTCGGCCCCATCTACTTTGACTACGGCGGAGACGGCCAGTACGCCGACCGCCGGGTCTCCAATCGCGGCTACGAAAAGCAGATTCTTGAACTCGGCCCCGACACCATCCTCGTGCTCGTCACCGCATCCGCCGACGCCATTCGCCAACGCATGAAGGACAACCCCCACCTTATGGGCGCGCTCAAGGACGCCGATGTCGAGCGCGTCCTCGAACGCTACGAGCAGGAGTACGCCGACTCCCTGCTTACACGAAAAACGCGCCTCGACACGACCGCTGCCACCATCCGGGAGTCCACCAACGAGATCATCGAGAAGATCACCGCCCTCATGACCGACCAGGACAGGCAACGCATACGAGGAGGCGTAGCATGAACCCCCGAAAGCTCGGACGCTCCGACGTTACCGTCACCCCCCTCGGACTCGGCACCGGCAACTGGGGCCGCGAGATCGACGAGGACGCCTCCTGGCGCGTCATGGACTACGCCGTCGAGCGCGGCATCACCTTTTTCGACACCGGCGAAGTCTACGGCGGCGGCCAGTCCCACGCCGGGCGCAAGACCCTCTACGGCACCGACGACGTTCGCGAGTCCAGTCTCGAAATGAGCTCGTCCGAGAGGATCATCGGAAGCTGGCTGCGCGCCCGCGGCTGCCGCGACGAGATCACCCTCTGCACGAAGGTCGGCACCGGCAACGATCCTGAGAACATCGGGTCGGCCCTCGCTGCAAGCCTCGACCGCCTCGGCGTGGACAACGTCGATATGTACAAGCTCCACAATCCCGACGACACCCCCATAGCCGAGACCCTTGCCGCCATGACCGAGGAGGTCGCCGCCGGCCGGACGCGCGCCATCGGATGCAGCAACTTCTCAGCCGAGCAGCTAAGCGAGGCCCTCGAAGCCAGCGCCGCGCACGGCCTCAGCCGCTTCGACGTCATCCAGCCTCCGTACAGCCTCGCCCTCCCCGACGCCGACGAGGACATCTTCCCCATCTGCGAGCGCGAGCAGGTCGCCGTGACCTCTTACAGCCCCCTCGGCGCGGGCTTCCTCACCGGCAAGTACACGCCTGACCGCTCCCAGTTCCCGGAGGGCTCCCGCTACCACATCGTGCCCGCTCACGCCGACATCTACTTCTCCGACCGCAACTTCCGGGTCGTCGATCTCCTCCGCGAGCAGGCCGAGCGCTCCGGCATGTCGATGGTTCGGCTCGCCCTCGCTTGGGCCATGCGCCATCCCGCCGTCACGTCCATCCTCGTAGGCGCGCGCAACTCCGAGCAGATCGACAACGCGCTCGCCGCCCTCGACATCTCCATCGACGACGACCTCTGGACGACGATGCGGAACTGGCCTGCTTGAACGCCCTCAGCCCCTATGCTAACCTACCTACAGTCGGGGTGTGGCGCAGTTTGGTAGCGCACCTGCATGGGGTGCAGGGGGTCGCTGGTTCGAGTCCAGTCACCCCGACCATTGACCCGCTCGTCGCGCACCCTCCGAGATCCGTCATTCCCGCGAAGGCGGGAATCCAACCCAACACCCATGCCCTCCAACAGCAAACAAGAATGGAACGAAGGTACCTTCGAGCCTATAAAAAAAAGATTCGGCGAGCGGCGCGACCGCTTCGAGACCGACTCCGGCATCGAGGTCGATACCGTCTACACCCCCGAAGACCTCAGGGACTTCGACTACGCGGACGCTCTCGGATACCCCGGCGAGTACCCCTACACCCGCGGCGTCCAGCCCAACATGTACCGCGGGCGCGTATGGACGATGCGCCAGTACTCCGGCTTCGCCTCGCCTGAGGAGTCCAACGCCCGGTACCGCTACCTCCTCGAACACGGGCAGACCGGCCTCAGCGTAGCATTCGACCTCCCGACGCAGACCGGCTACGACTCCGATCATCCACTCGCGGCCGGCGAGGTCGGGCGCGCCGGTGTCCCCATATCCAGCCTCGCCGACATGGAGGTGCTCTTCGAGGACATCCCGCTCGACAAGGTCAGTACCTCGATGACCATCAACGCCACGGCGTCCATCCTCTTGTCCCTCTACATTGCCGTCGGAAAGAAGCAGGGCGTCGACCCGTCCCAACTCAACGGCACCCTTCAGAACGACATCCTCAAGGAGTACATCGCGCGCGGCACCCACATCTACCCGCCGAGGCACTCCATGCGCCTCGTCACCGACGTGTTCAAGTACTGCTCCGAGCGCGTGCCAAGCTGGAACACCATCAGCATCAGCGGCTACCACATGCGAGAGGCAGGGGCCACCGCCGTACAGGAGCTCGCATTCACCTTCGCCAACGGCATTGCCTACGTCCAGGCTGCCATCGACTCCGGTCTCGAAGTCGACGGATTCGCCTCACGCCTGTCCTTCTTCTTCGCCTCCCAGAACAACCTCCTCGAAGAGGTCGCTAAGTTCCGCGCCGCCCGACGGATGTGGGCCAAGATCATGCGCGAACGCTTCCATGCCCGCGATCCGCGCTCGTGGCGGCTCCGCTTCCACACGCAGACGGCCGGTGTCACCCTTACGGCCCAGCAGCCCGACAACAACGTCATACGCACCACCGTGCAGGCGCTCGCCGCCGTGCTCGGAGGCACCCAGTCGCTCCACGTCAACTCCCGCGACGAGGCCCTCGGCCTCCCGACCGAGGAGTCGGCGCAAATATCCCTCCGCACCCAGCAGATACTCGCCCACGAGAGCGGCGTTACCGACACCGTAGACCCCCTGGCCGGCTCGTACTACGTCGAGAGCCTGACCGACAGTCTCGAACAGGCCGCCTTCGACTACATCTCCGAGATCGACCGGCAGGGCGGGGCAGTGACCGCCCTTGAGTCCGGCTACCAGACCGACGAGATACACGAGAGCGCCTTCAAGCTCCAACGCGAGATCGAGGAGCGGGACCGAATCGTCGTCGGCGTAAACCAATTCACCACCGAGACGCCGCCCATCCAGCAGTTCCAGCGCATCGACCCCGATGCCGTCCGCAAGCAGATCGAGCGCGTCCAGCGAGTCCGTCACGAGCGCGACGAAGCCGAGACAGCCGCCGCCCTCCAGCGCCTCCGGGCCGTCGCCGTCGGCGCCGGCAACACCGTCCCCGCCATCCTCGAATGCGTCGAGTCCTACGCCACCGTCGGCGAGATAGCCGACGTCTTCCGCAGCGTCTTCGGCGAGCAACGGTAGGGGCGATTCACGAATCGCCCCTACTCTCCCCCTCTCCCGTCGCGGGAGAGGGCTGGGGTGAGGGCGCCCCACCCCCTCATAGATCCTCCGCGTCCGGACTGCGCAGCCACTCCACGTCCCCCAGCGTCAATCCCGCCCGGTTGACTATGACCTCCAGCCGTTCCCGCGCTTCAATACGGGTCATCGCCGACCTTGCCAGTCCCTCGCTCACCCCGATGTTCGGCAGCATACCCGTCCTGATTCCTCCCACGACGGATATCCCTGCAACGTGCAGTGGTTCGAGCGCTTTGACCAGCCGCTCGAACGTCTCGACGCCCTCCTCGGCCGAGTCCACGTAGAGACCAAGCACCTCAGGCGCATCTACGATGTCCGGCGGACTGATTTGACGGTACTCGACCAGTAGCTTGCGCTGGCGCTCAAGCAGGTCCTCCGCGCCCGCGACCGATTCCCCGATCCATCGCGTCAGCAAATCGATATTGTAGTAACGATAGTCTCTGATGATATTCCGCTGCCTCCTCTCGATGAACATGATGCTGTTCGCAAAGCTGATGATGCTCGCGAGCTCAGCGGTAGTCATCGACGGGTCGGCGGTGGGAATCGGCCTCGGAGTGGCCGTCACCGCAGGGGAAGGGTAGGGTGTCGGCGTCGGCACGACGAGCGGCGTGGGAGCAAAGTCGCGAGGCCGGGCGGCGTCCATGCCAGACCCGCTTACCTCTTGAGGCTCCGCCGTAGGCCTGAAGACCGGCGCCAGCACAAATGCGAGCGCGATCACCATGACCGCCAACCCACCGCCGACTCCCGTGATCACATACCTCGACCGCCGGCTGCCGTTCGCCTCCACCGGTCGGGGCCGCGCGCTCACGCGATACCTCGGCCCTCGCGGATATGCTCGCGGATTCATCCCTGCCTCCGCTCTCTCCGGTTTCCATCCAATACCGTCCGCTCGCCCTGAGCTTGTCGAAGGGCCGTTCACAGTTCGTGAACAGATTCCAGTTGCCGTCAGTCCCCTTCCCGCACCTCTTCCAGCGTCATTCCCACCCTGCCCAAAAGCTCTTGCAACTCCTCGTATGCCCGTTCACGTGACCGGTTCGCCGCTCGAATCTTGGCGGTCGCGTTCCCGTAACCGTCGAGGCGTCGAAGACGTCGTGCTGTGCTGTCGGGGAATATCGCTTGAGCCTGCCCTGCCGCTTTGTTCAGCAACTCATACCCTTCGAGTTCCCGCTCGTAGGAGTCTATGAACAGGGTATGGGCCAATGCCGTTACATTGCTCGGAGAGTCGATCGAACGCATCTCCCCGGCCAGCCGTTCCTGCTTTGCTATGACGCTCTCAAGCGTGCGAAATACGACGGAGAAGTCCGTCGTCCTAATGTCGATTCCTACCTGCCCGAACTCGACCAGCACGCTCTCTCGCATTGTCTCGACGTCCAGTACGTCCTCAGTGAACGCCACCACAGCCGCGCGCTCCCCCTCGTCTATCGGCGAAGAGTCGCCCCGAAGCAAGAGGAACGCACCGGCCGCGGCGACGATGACGACCGCCACCACGCCCGCGCCAATCACGGCCCAACGGCGGCGATTCCCGGTTGCTCCGGAATCAGCCCTGCGCGGGTAGCGATACCTCGCCGGAACGGGGTTACGTCTGGGGTCTCTCAAGGAATCCCCTCACTACGGCGTAATGAACGCCCTCGTGATCGCCGTGCCCTCTTCCTTGCCCAGCCACTCGCACTGCTCGAACGCCTTCCCGATGTCTTCCAACGGGAAGCTGTGCGACATCACGTTCGTCAGTGGGAACCTGTCCTTCGTCCGCGCGAGGAAGTCCAGCGCCACCGGGAGAGTCGACGGGTGGTAGTGCGTCACGGGAATGATCCTCACCTGCCCCCACAGCACCTTCGCGATGTCCAGCGTCACCATGCTGTTCGGCCAGATGTTGCCGATCTCAACGTATGCGCCGCCGCGCCGCACCATGTCGATGCCCTCGTTGATCACCTGCGGGTAGCCGACGACCTCCATCACGATGTCCGCACCCCGTCCCTCGGTGAGGTCCTTAACGCGCTCGACCCGCGCCTCCGCCGTGTCGTACTCGTTCAGGTCGATGGTCTCGTCCGCGCCACTCTGCCTTGCAAGCTCCAGACGCCCCGCCTGCCCGTCGATGACGATGACCTGCGAGGCCCCGCGGTCCTTGGCAGATGCCGCCGCGCTGATCCCAAGGCCGCCCGCGCCCTGAACGACGACGCTGTCGCCCATCTGCAGATTGGCGAGCCTCCACCCCTCGATAACCTGCGAGACCGCGCAGTTCACCCCCGCGACCGCCTCGTCCGACAGATCGTCCGGCACCTTGAACACGTAGTGCCCGGGGAAGAGATAGTAGTAGTCCGAGAACCCGCCGTTGCAGTACGGGTACTCCTCCACCGACGCGCGGAACCGGAACCGGTCAGGACAGTGGTTCAGCTCCCCCCGCAGACAGTTGTAGCACCGGTGACAGGGGAAGAAGTAGCAGAAGACGACCCGGTCCCCCTCCTTCAGAGGTTGCCCCTTCGAGTCGGTTGAGATGTCCGACGCCATCGCGTCCACCACACCCGCCATCTCGTGCCCCAGGATCACCGGCCCCGGCGCGCCCGCCACGATCGGCTTTATCTCGCCCCGCCAGAAGTGCAGGTCGGAGCCGCATATGCCCCCCGACCGAATCTTCACCCGAATGCCCCCCGCCTCGACAGGCACCGCCGGCAGTTCCGTTATCTCGAAGTGGTACGGCTCAACGAACAGCGCCGCCTTCCCCATGACCATGGTAGGACCTCCCCTCAACGGTTCATTTCGGATGCCCCATTATCCACAAAATCAACCCCGATTGCGACATAGCCCCCAAACCCCACCCTGCTATACTGTACCCCCAACTCCCACACCCTCCACAGGAGCGCTCACCATGGATCTCGGCATCGCGGGCAGGACCGCACTCGTCACAGGCGGAAGCAGAGGACTCGGCAAGCACTGCGCGCTGTCACTGGCGCGCGAAGGCGTGAACGTCGCCATCTGCGGGCGCTCGCGGGACACCCTCGACGCCACCTCAGCAGAGCTTCGCGCGCTCGGAGTCGAGGCCGTCGGCATCGTCGCCGACGTGTCCGACACCAAGCAGGCTGATCTCCTGCACAGCGAGGTCGTCGACCGGTTGGGCCCCATCGACATCCTCGTCAACAACGTCGGCGGCAGCCACGTCCGCACCGACGCCCCCGAACTCACCGTGGACGAACTCAGAGGCGTCCTCGACCTCAACGTCTTCGGCGGCTATGCCCTCATGCGGCTCGTCATTCCCCACATGCGCGAGCAGAAGTGGGGCCGCATCATCAACATCGCCTCCATCTACGGCAGGGAGTTCGGCGGCAACCTCGGCTACATGACCGCCAAGGCCGCCCTCATCGCCGCTACCAAGCACGCCGCCCGCACCCTCGTCACCGACGGCGTCCTCGTCAACAGCATCGCCCCCGGCTCCATCCTTCACGAGGGCGGCTCCTGGGAAACATTCCAAAACGACAACCCGCCCGACGTTGTGGCCGACTTCATCGACCGCAACCTCCCGCTCGGCAAGTTCGGCTGGCCCGAACCCGTCGGCGACCTGACGGCCTTCCTCGCATCCGAACGCGCCGACCTCATCACCGGCGCCTGCATCGTCGTCGACGGCGCCCAAAGCAAGTACGTGTAGGGGCGTCGGTCTCCAAGATCGCCCGGCTGCTTCACTCCACCCAAAACGAATACAAACTCGCGTCCTTGAGGTAGAACCTGATTAGTGGGAAGCTTCAGCGGGAGGGTTCCCATAGATTTGCAGTTCCGTGTGGCGGGCAAGCATGTCGAAGTCGGAGTCGCTGTGAAGGACGGGTACCCCGGCGCGTATGGCGGTGGAGGCGATGAGGCAGTCGATGATCTTACGCGCGGCTGGAACGCATGGCCTCGAGGTCGCCCTCCCATCCGATTCCTCGAAGGGAGCGGGCCTCGTCGACTGAGGCTGTTTCGGCAGCCAGCATTCGCAACGCGAGGTTGATCGCCTCGCGCTTGGTGGCGAGCCGGTAACGCCGCATGACCTCGGCGCACGCCTGATCGTCAATGTCCACGTTGATGCGTGTCATGCACCTATCATGCACCTTCATCGTGTGGACCGGCAAGCCCACGCCGATCACCCGAATCCCCCACCTCCGTCATTCCCGCGTAGGCGGGAATCTACTGGCGAATGAGATTGTTCCTCTCACCAACTCCGAACAGTTGTCTCCCTTCGTATGAGCTTGACGCTCCCTCGGTCGATTTGGTAGTGTCTCTCCGTCATACCTAGCTCATGTGGGCTGCTTGGGTTACTTCACGTCTCCCGGCGGCCCACAATGGAGAGCTTGGTATGACAATCAGTAATCCAAGTCGCCGGGGGGCATTCGATGCGCACTGTTGGTATCGTTGCTCTGATTAGTGTTCTGTTGTTCGCATGTGAGGATGAGGGGCCAACTCCCACTACGACCGAGCCGCCGACACCGATCTGGGTTGAAATTACGGTAACACCGATGCCTACACTCACCCCGACCAACACGCCCACTCCGATGGCCATCCCGACACCTTCGTCTACACCTACACCGACCAATACGCCCATTCCGACAACCACCCCGACACCTTTGCCCACACTCACCCCGACCAACACGCCCACTCCGACGGCCATCCCGACACCTTCGTCTACACCTACACCGACCAATACGCCCATTCCGACAGCCACCCCGACACCTTCATCTACACCTACACCGACCAATACGCCTATTCCGACAGCCACCCCGGCACCTTCGCCTACACTCGCTCCGACGAACACACCTATTCCAACTGCGACGCTGACATCAACGCCCGAACCGAAGCCCAGCGCGGTAAATACGGGAGATCCGGGCTGGATTTTCCGAACCCAGGGACCGAACCCCGTTTCAGAACGAATCGACACTTACGTAGGCTTAGTGGAAGAGGATGAAACTGATCGCGAGACCGCTCTCTTTGTCCGTTGTAGCTCTACACCCGGAGAAGAGTCGTGGTTGCAGGTCATCATATTTACAGTGATTGAGTCCCAATTCCAGCAAGTGCATACGATTGCACAGCATCGGTTCGATACGAACGAGCCAGTTTCATCGACGTGGTACTATGCAAGCTATGCCATCGGGGACTACAAAACCGGACTGTTCTATGAGCCGCAAGCGGTATATTCAGAAGACGACGTTAGAGAGTTCATTGAGCGACTGAAAATCGCTGAGCGTTTCGCGGTGTCCTTCATTGTCGGGGACAATGATGCAGTAACTATCCTTTGGGAAGATGTATCGGGATTTGAGGAAGCATACAGGCCGGTGGCTGAAGCATGTGGGGAGGTTGTTATTGTCGAGACACCAATGCCAACAGTTGATCCCGCGCCTGAAGTGACGCCTCCCATGACACCATTGCCGATTTCAAATCGAACACCTACACCTACATCCGATGAGACATTATACTCACAAAAAGCAAGGATTAAATATGTATCAGCGTAGTCCCATTGTTCAGATCGTAAGTCAAGTTATTATTGCTCTGCCATCAGAAAACCCTACAGAAACACTAGAATACTGTCGGCGCGAATCTCTAAAGTGGGCCGAATGGAAAGCAGGGACGAAGTTACCACCAGAGGCATGGCAGGGCCGCCAATTTGATCTCAAGGGCTTACACACTCAGCCAGTATCTGCCACCTCCCTCGACGGGTACTGGGCAGCTAGGATTGACGATGCCGATAAGAGTGTGGCGCAACGTACGTGGATGACAGAAATAGGGATAAGGATTGATCCGAACGACGAAAATAGTGTGACACTTGGTTGCAGGCTGTATTGTAGAACACTGGGAGAAAACCCAGCATTTACTCCGACGATACCTACCGTTGTGAGACGAGTTGTTGACGCACAATTTGCAACGGTTGATGGGAGACGTTTGAAGACGTCTGCATGGTGGATTCACGATCGTAAGACAGTCGATGAGTTGGTTGATTTTTTATTACAACCCACACGACAACGATCTGTGATTGTAGTGGCCGCGCCGTCGGCCGGTAATTCTCCTGTCCTTCGTGTCCATGAACTCGCCAAATCACTAATTGGCATAGCACACGTAGCACATATAACTGAGGATGCCAGCTATTTGCTGACAGAATCAGTGGGTAAGGAATTTTCTGTTTTTGGAGGCGCAGTTCGTACATACAGAACAGGATTCTTTCCTGATGTCGATCAACCGACTTCTCATCCGCTGGCTTTATACGACAAGATTACGAATTGGTCCGTGGAAGACTCAACTTTTGAAGATTTTCTCGTGAAAAGGACGATGGAAACATATTTGTCAAGCCGTCCCATACTCACGGAGCTACCGCCCTTTGCATCCACCAGAGCGAAGGTAGCTGAAAGAGAACGCGAAAGGCTCCTCGAACAGGGAGCCTCAGAATCTGAGTTACTGGATTTTGCCCTTGATGAGAACAGAAGACTGCTTAGCGAGTTAGAAGAGGAGAGAGAAACTAACAAAAGTCTATTGTCGATTGCCGAAAACGAGCGAGACCAAACACAAGAAGAAGTAGATCAGTTGCGACAATTTAATTACGTACTTCGTGCACGAGTTGATGACTTAGAAGCAAGCCTTGCAGATACTGGCACTACCAAAGACATCGAGATACCTGATAACCTTGACGACATAAATTCGTGGTGCGAACAGTACGTGGGTGATAGTGTATTCATTCTAAATCGGGCATATAGAGGGCTAAATAAATCTCAATTTGAAGACACTGAGCTAATATACAAAGCACTCTTACTATTGCGTAACCACTATGTGCCGACCCGTCGACTCGGTGGTGTAGAACAGAGGAACGTATTTCAGGAAGCATGTGGAGAACTTGGACTCGAGGAGGCTGAATCCATAAGTCCTAGCAGAGCAGGGGAGGAAAACGATACCTACTACGTCAACTACCGCGGAAAGCGTGTGCTTCTTGATCGCCACCTCAAGAAAGGCGACGCTCGTGACTCACGATACTGCTTTCGCCTATATTTCTTTTGGGATCAAGAAGATGAGAGAGTCGTAGTTGGCTGGTTACCGTCGCACCTGCCAATTCGTTCGACTTGATTAAGTTACCTCATTTGCACTGAGCGACCACGCCCCAACTTGACAATAACGCCAGAAATGCCACAGAATGTCCCAAAATGTCACACTTTTCGAGCTTTTTGCCCCTGCCGTGATTTTGTCAGGCCCGCCGTCGACAGTCTCTTAGAGGGTTTCTAATGAATCAGTCGAAGCTGTTCGTGGTGAGGCTGTCGAACCATGAACGATGCTTCGACCCTTCGACAGGCTCAGGGCGAACGAAGCCTTTGGGGACACCCTCTTTAGACAAGCCGGGCTTCAGGAGAGGAACCGATGAAGCAAAGCTATGTAGTGGTATTTGAACGGACGCCCAACAACTACTGCGCCTACGTCCCTGATTTACCCGGCTGCGTCTCCACACACAAAACTTGGGACGGCATCCAGGCAATGATCAAAGAGGCCATCGAGTTTCACATCGAGGGGCTGCAACTTGATGGGGACCCGGTTCCGCCGCCGCAAATGTCGGTGGAAGAAGCGCTGGCCTACCACCGCTCCCTCCCCAACGACTACGGCGGGTACTTCCCCGTGCCCGACGACTTGGAGGATGAGGATCCCGCCGCCATCCTGGAGGTTGAGGTCAACGTGGAAGGGGTTTCCGTAGTGGCGGGCGGCTTGTAGGAAAAGGCAGTCTCAATTTGACAATAACGCCGAAATTGTCACAGAATGTCCCAAAATGTCCCACTTTTTGAGCTTTTCGCCGCTGCTGTGACTCTGTCAAGCCTCAGCGACCTCCGCGGTGAATCCCATCGGCGATTCTCATTATCGTTTATCCAACCCTGACCGTCACAACCCTGTCCAACCCCGCGTGGTCCTTGATAACCGCAACCTGCCCGCCCACAAAAGCCCGCCCCACGAGTCTCTCCACCGCCTCCAGCCGCCGCGGATCAATCTCCAACGCCAGCAGACCTCCGTGCCTCACATACTCGCGCGCTCCCACGATCAGCCTGCTTAGCACATCCATCCCGTCAGTTCCCGCGACGAGTGCAACACCCGGCTCCCGCTGAACGTCCGGCGGAAGATAGGCCGCCTCATCGTCGCTCAGGTACGGCGGATTGGACGCCACCACGTCCACGGGGCCGTCCAGCGCCTCGAACAGGTCGCCGTGCCGCAGGTGGACTCGCCCGTCCAGTCCATGCCTCCGAACGTTCTCGCCAGCGACACGCAGCGCCCCTAGGCTCACGTCCGTAGCGTACACCGTCGCGCTAGGCAGGTGAGCGGCCAGCGCGACCGCAATACACCCGCTTCCCGTACCGACATCCGTTATCGTCAGGGCGCTCTCACTCCCTCCACGACTCCGCGCGTACCCCAACGCCGCCTCGACGAGCAACTCCGTCTCGTGACGCGGCACCAGCACGTCCGGCGTCACGACGAAATCGAGGCCGTAGAACTCCCGGTGCCCCGTGATATAGGAGAGCGGTTCTCCCTCGATTCGCCGCGCAACCGAACGCTCGAACGCCTCTGCGTCCTTATCGCTCAATTCATGGTCGGGGGAGGCATGAAACGTCGCCCGGTCAATCCCCAGCGCGTTGCGAAGAAGCACATGCGCCTCGATGCCCGCGTCGGGGATGGCGGCGCGTTCGAGCTGCCTGCGGGAGCGCGCCCACGCCTCCCGCAGCCTCATGCGCCGAAACCCTCCAGGTTCCGTGCCTGCTCGGCCTCGACCAGGCGGTGAAGGATGTCGTCGATCTCCCCGTCCAGCACCGCATCGAGGTTATGCCGCGTGTAACCGACCCGGTGGTCGGTGACGCGGTCCTGCGGGAAATTGTACGTCCGCACGCGACCCGAACGGTCTCCCGTGCCGACCTGCGACCGCCTGTCCTGCGAAATCTCCGCCTGCTGCCGCTCCACCTCCTGCGCCAGCAGCCGCGAGCGGAGCACGGACAGCGCCTTCTCCTTGTTCTTGAGCTGCGAACGCTCGTCCTGGCACTGCACCACCATGCCCGAGGGCTTGTGGGTAATGCGGATCGCCGTCGCGTTCTTCTGCACGCTCTGCCCGCCATGCCCGCCCGCCAGGAAGACGTCGATCTCCAGGTCGTCCGGGTCGATTTGGACGTCGATCTCCTCCGCCTCCGGCAGCACCGCAACCGTTGCCGCCGACGTATGGATGCGCCCGCTCGACTCGGTCACGGGCACGCGCTGCACGCGGTGAGTGCCGCTCTCGTGCTTGAGTTGACTGTACGCGCCGTCGCCGTCGATCTGGAAGACGATCTCCCGGATGCTCCCCAGCCCCGTCTCCGTGCTGCTGATGACCTCCACGCCCCAGCTATGGCGCTGCGCGTACCGCGTGTACATCCTGTACATCTCCGCCGCGAAGAGGCCCGCCTCCTCGCCGCCCGTGCCCGCGCGCACCTCCACGATAACGCCCTTCTCGTCATTCGGGTCCTTCGGGATCAGCGCCACGCGAAGATCGTGCTCGATCTCGCCCTGCCTGCCTTCGAGTTGCCCGATCTCTTCGCGCGCCAGAGCGGCAATCTGCCGGTCGCTCTCCTCCCGAATCAGGGTATGGGCATCCTCAAGTTCGTCGAGCGTCCCCCTGTACTCCCGGAACAGCGCCACGATGTGCCTCAGCGAGCTGTGCTCCCTGATGACCTCCTGGAGCCGCGAGTACTCCCCCGCGATCTCCGGATCCGCCATCTGCCGCTCCAACTCCTCGGAGCGCCGCTCCACCGAAGCCAGCTTGTCCAGTACAACCTTGTCCAACATAGGAAATCAGACCCTCACTGCCCAATACTCAATGTCACAAACACCACCCATACAGCATAGCAAACCCTCAAGCCCCGTATCCTACGCCATACCTACCGCTCCCGACTTTCTACTTTCAGTCCCACCCTATATCATAAGCACACCCCACCAGGAGGCCATCCCATGACCCTGACCACAGCCCGCATCCCAAAGGCCACCGCAGCCGATGTTGAGTTGGACGACTGGACACTCCCCGACGAGGCAATCGTCGACGGCAACCCCGTCGCGAAAGGCAAGCTGCTCTGGCAGTCCGACGACAAGCGACTCGCCAACGGAGTATGGTCGTGCGAGCCCGGCTCCTTCAACTGGGAGTACACGTGGGACGAGACGATCTACTTCATCGAGGGCGAGGCCGTCATTACCGACCAGGACGGCAACAGCGCAACCTACCGCGCCGGAGACCTCTTCTTCGTCCCCATCGGCACGATGACCCACTGGAAAGTCGTCGCCCCCGTCCTCAAGGTCTTCCACTTCCGCTCCGACGCCCCGGTAGTTATTTGAGGGCGACAGGCCGCAGAAGTGCATGATAGCCCGCCCGTAGCAGACGGCGGGCGCGTGATCAGCCGCCGAGAATAGCCTTGCGAAGCGTGTTGTTGAGTCTCGTCTGCCAACCCTTCCCACCTTCGCGGAAGTGGGCCACTATGTCCGCGTCGAGCCGCACCGTAACCTTCTCCTTCGTCGGCGCCTTCTGCTTGCCGCGCGTGCGGCGATATTGCTCCACGATGTGCGGTACTACCTCGGTAGCGGGGCGTGCGCGTCTGAACCACTCCGCGTCTTTCTCGAAGTCGTCCGGGTCCTCGGCGATTTGCTCCTGGACATCGGCTTCTTCCGCGTTCGTTGGACTGACGTGGTTCGGCTTAAGTCTCGGCATACTCCCGCACCTCCTGCTTGCTGGCGATCCTCAAGCTGATGATTCTTATCCGGTCATTTCTCTCGGTGAAGACCACATGGTGAAGGCGGCTGCCGACATATCCGACGGCAGTCCATCGGATCTCACCATGTCGGTTGCTCCGTGCGATCTTGGCCGTCTCCCACTCGAAGTGTTCCATTGAGGCGAAGTCCGCGCGACCCTTCACAATGTTGGCCTCGTTCTTCCCCTTGTCCCATTCATATTCCATCAGTATATTGTACCGACGATGTATAAATGCCTGTCAAGGAACTCTGACGCCTATGAGGATGTACAAACTCCGTCGGCCTCGCGCGACGCCTGTTGTCCTAGAGGAGAGACCGCGGTGAGTGCCAAGAAACTCATCGACTGGGCCTTCGTTGGGGTAATGGTGGCCTCGGTCGTCGCTGATTCACGTGAGGCCAAGAGGATGGCCGTGTGACACCGGCCCCTTGCCCTCTCCTTAACAGTGTGTATAGTATACATATGGACAGCAGGACGGTAATGCGGAGGCTGCGTCGGAGTGGTTGGACACGCCGGAACGTCACCGGGAGCCATCACCACTTCATACACCCTGAAAGACCCGGAGTGGTTACTGTGCAGCATCCACGAAGAGACATACCGGTGGGCACGCTTCGGAGCATCTTCCGCCAAGCCGGCTGGGATTGGAGGTCACGCTGATGAGATTTCCCGCAGTAGTTCATAAAGATGAGGGAAGTAGCTACGGAGTAACCATACCCGACCTCCCTGGCTGCTTCTCAGGCGGTGACACGCTGGACGAGGCGCTGACCAACGCGCAGGAAGCCATTACCGGACATATTGAGACCCTGTTCATGGCCGGCGAGCTTCTGCCCAAGACGAGACCGCTTGAAGAGCACCATCTCAACGAGGACTACCGGGACGCTCGCTACTGGGGCTTCGTGGACGTCGACCTCTCCACCATCGAGAACAAAGCCGTCCGCCTCAACATCACCCTTCCTGCTCGCGTAGTAGCGCTCGTCGACGAGGCCGCGGCGAGGTCCAGCGAATCGCGCTCGGGATTCCTTGCCCGCGCCGCCCTAGAGCATATAGCATCCGAACGTACAAAAGAGGTATTGTCTGAAGTGTGATACCAAAATGTCCCAACAACAATCCCCCAACCAAGGCTTCCTCGACACCTGCATCGGCGTGATCGTCGATCCGGTCTCCACCATGCGGAGCGTCACGCGCCGCCGTCCCATCGGCTGGGCGTTCCTCGTCATCATCGTGATATCCCTCGCGCAGGGCCTTGTTCAGGCGGCGGCCCTCGCCTCCGCCGACTTCGGCGACCCCGAGTGGGTGCAAGGAACCGTTGAGGCGGTCCCCATCGTGATCGGCCCCGCCTTCGCTATCGCGGGCGTCGCCTTCTTTGCGGGAATCTATTGGATCATGAGCCGGATGCTCGGCGGAAGCGGATCGTACGCAAGCCTCTTTTCCGGCCTTGCCTTCGCCTACCTGCCCTTTGTGTTCACCATTCCCTTCACTTTCCTGGCCGTTCAGTTCGAGACGCTCGGCCAGGGCCTCTCCGGGATGGTCGGACTTTGCGTAGCCGTCTGGACCATCGTCCTCTCGGTGTTCGCCGTTCAGGAAAGCAACGGCTTCTCCACCGGACGGGCCGCAGCCGTCGTACTCATCCCGCTCGCGATCATGGCCGCTCTGGCCCTAATGCTGATGGTGCTCTTCGTTGTGATCGTAATCGCGGCTTTGGAGGGCTGGTCGTAGTCGTGACGCCTCGAAACCGGACGTCTGGGTCTACTGCGTTCGACCATCCCCCCGAGAGGTCCCCATGCTGAATTTCCTCCGCCGTCGCGAGACCGACGCCGAGTACACCAGGCGAGCCACGGAGAAGACCCGACGCGGCCTGCTCGGTCGCGTGGCCTCCATCTTCCGCGACTCCGACCTCGACGAGGAACTCTGGGAGGAGCTTGAGGAAATCCTCATCTCCGCCGACGTGGGCGTCGAGTCCACCATGGAGCTCGTCGACCGTCTCCGCGAGGAGCGCCCCTTCACCCCCGACGAGGCCCTCGACGTACTCAAACGCGAGATGGTCGCCATGCTCAGCGTCGACGGCGCCGACCACCCACTCGACGTGGACGCGCGCCCCCTCGTCCTCCTCGTCGTCGGCGTCAACGGCGTCGGCAAGACCACCGGCATAGCCAAGCTGACGAACCTCTACCTCCAGGACGGACGGCAGGTCCTCATCGGCGCCGCCGACACCTTCCGCGCCGGGGCGGCAGAGCAGCTCCGTACGTGGGGACGCCGGCTAGACGTCGACGTGATCTCGCACCGGGAGGGAGCCGACCCCGGCGCCGTCGCCTTCGACACCGTCTCCGCCGCCCTGAGCCGCAACGCCGACGTCGTCATCGTCGATACCGCCGGACGCCTCCACACCAAGACCAACCTCATGGAGGAGCTCAAGAAGATCAGGCGCGTCGTCGCCCGCCACGTCCCCGAATCGAGCATCCGCGTCCTTCTCGCCCTCGACGCCGTCACGGGCCAGAACGGCCTCCACCAGGCCCGCGCCTTCACCCAGGCCCTCGAATGCCACGGCGTCATCCTCTCCAAGCTCGACGGCACCGCCAAGGGCGGCATCGTCCTCGCCATCACCAAGGAGCTCGGCATCCCCGTCCTCTACCTCGGCACCGGCGAGCAGCCCGACGACATCGCCGCCTTCGACCCCCAGGGTTTCGTCGACGCGCTCTTCGAGACCGATCTATCCCCTCTCCCTTGAACGTGCGCGACGCTATCTCGTCCGCGCTGTTGCAGCCGTTGTGCTGGATGCTATGCTATTGGCAGCGCCGAGGTGAGGCCAAATCGAGTAGCGACGCTCTCAGGAGAAGATACGGTTGAGTCATCTGACCAGGAGGGGAGCAATGCCGGACAACGGGAATCTCTTAGAACGCATCACAGCCCGTCCTGACGTATTTGGCGGGAAACCAATAGTCCGTGATATGCGGATTTCGGTGGAGCTCATTCTGAGCCTCCTGAGCCAGGGGGCCACACAAGAGGAGATCTTGGATGATTACCCCGGGCTGGAACCGGACGACATCCGCGCCTGCATCGCCTATGCCCACACCGTAATAGCCGGTGACACCCTAGCTCCCGTCTCAGTGACAGCGCCGTGAGATTCCTGATAGACCGGTGCGCCGGACGACAGTTGGCGGAGTGGCTAGGCAACAAAGGACATGATGTCGTTGAGGCACGAACCCTCGGCCCGGACCCAGGCGATAGGGCCTTGCTGGAACGAGCGGGAGCGGATGACCGGGTTCTCGTCACGGTGGACAAGGACTTTGGAGAGTTGATCTACCTGCGACGAGTTCCACACGCGGGACTGATACTTCTGCCCGACGTTCGAGTACCCCAGCGAATCGAAGCGGTTAGAGCGGTAATCGAGGATCACCATCAGGCACTTGAAGGTCGCGCTGTCGTAACCGTTCGCGGTGGGCGGATCCGCATATCGCAACCGCCCACATCCTGAGAATCAGGAGTACGGAGCCATACCTCTGCGCTCTCTGTGATCTCTGCGGTGAATCCTCTTACCCCGGTTTGCAGACCCGCTCTCCCCGTGTTACCCTATGAATACGAACATACGTTCTCAACACAGCCCATGAAGACCACCCGAGTAACCATACCCATCACGCTCACGCTGCCCGAGGAATCCGCCTTCCAGGTCTCCACGCGGGGAATCATCCTGACGGATCCCGTTCCATCCGCAGCCCTGCTTGCAACCCTGCGAGAATGGCTGCGCGCAGGGCGGGCGACGCCAGCCGGTAGTGGCGCACCAGGTCCGCCTCGCTCATCACCGCCTCGTCCTCGATTCCCAAGAGCCAGTCGGCAGAGACCGTGAACAGTCGCGCCAGCTTCCCCAGGTCCGTCGCGTCGATCTGCGCCTCCGCCCGCTCCCACCGCGAGACGGCGTTCTTCGCCTTCCCGATCGCGGCCTCGACCTCCCGCTGATTCAGCCCCGACAGCTTCCGCGCCTCCCTGATCCGCCGCGCAATCTCCCTGCTCGCCTGTCGCTTCTTCGCCATTGCTTCCCTCCGTCCCTCGCGAACGCCCCAGACCCTTCAATATTCCACATATATGTATAGTATACAAGAATACTTATGCCATTCAAGTTGACTATCACCGTTCTGAACCTGTACGTTAGTTCTGTTATGAATGGAAACAAGCCGCTTCACATGGTCTCGTCTATGGCCCTGCGCGGATGCCTGCGATGCGACGGGCCGCTCAACCTCTACGACCGGTTCCCCCGCTGCGTCAACTGCGGTTGGGAGGACTACCGCGACCCCGACGACCTCAGGAAGGGGAAGCCCCTTGTTGCCTCACGCAGCGTCGACCCCTTCCCCGACACAGTGGCCTATCGCGGCGACAACCGGCGCTTCACGTTCTCCCACCGCATCGAGGCCCGCATCGCCTCCACCTGGCGCGACACCGCCCTCCTGTGCCCCTACGACGGCGCCCTCATGCGTCACACGGGCCCCGCCGGAGCGAATACCCCCGCCGTCCACGCCTACACCTGCCGGGACAAGAAACACCGCGTCCGCCTCTGGCGCCAGTCCGACGGCAACCTAGCATGGCGCTAGCGAAAGCCTGTCACAGCGCGCCGAGACGGTCGAGCGGCCAGAACCTCACCCACGCCTGCCCGATGATGCTCTCGGTCGGCACGGGGCCCCACGAGCGAGAGTCGTTGCTGGAGCCGCGGTTGTCGCCAAGCACGAACACCGTGCCCGGCCCGACCTTGACGGGCGCCATCGTCGTATTGTCCTTCCGATCGAGGTACGACTCGATGAGTTGAAACCCATTCACGTAGACCGTGCCGTTCATGATCTCGACCGTATCGCCCGGCAGGCCGATTACGCGCTTGACGAAGTCTCGTTTCTGGTCCCGGGGGGAGTGGAAGACGACGACCTCGCCGTGTACGGGCGGGTGAAAGACGTACCGGTCGGCCTCGTCGGTCCCGCCGTCGTAGAACGGGAGCGCGTCGAACACCTCCGGCGGGTCGAAGCGAAGATAGACGAGCTTGTTGACGATCAGGTACTCATTCTGATTCAGCGTCGGCTCCATGCTCGGCCCCTCGACCTTGTAGTTCTGGATGCTCAGGTGAAGCACCATGAAGACGAGCAGCGCGAGGATGATCGTCTCGAAGGACTCTCGAACGAGCACGCGAAGCGATGAAGCGAACCAGGGGCGGGTTGACATAGGTGATTGGCGTCCTGCTTCCATTGTATCAGACCGTCCCCGCGGCATTCCCGCTTCAATGAGACCTTTGCAAAACCTCCGTCATTCCCGCGAAGGCGGGAAGCCATAGGCGGGGGTGTTCCCCTCATCTGCTCTGAACAGTTACGAGTCCGCGGTAGCAGTTGACAAGTATTCATAGTGGTCGGTACACTGACCGACATTACAACCCATCGGGAAGCCGCCCGGCAGACGGGAAGAACGGCGGCCCGATAAGTATTCTCAACGGGGATGCCATCGCGCATCCCCGCGCCGTTTCCCAAGGGAACTGGAATGAGCGCCACTTCCGACAATCCCGGCAATCGAGTGCAGATTTTCGTCGATTTCTGGAACTTTGAGCTTTCAATAAAGCACACCCTTGGGACGGACTTCCGCATTGACTGGTTCGGGCTTGGCCGCCACTTGACGGAGCAGACTGCCAGCGTCGTTGATCCTGCAACGCCTCTGGAATATCAGGGAATGAGAGTATACGGCTCTTATGACCCGAACAACCCAAATGAGGAGAACCTGCGGAGGTGGGCGCTGAACGTTCTTCCGAGAGGTCCCGGTGTGACAGTAAGAATGTACGAAAGGCGACGGAAGGCCACAGGCCCAAAGTGCCCATCCTGTCACAGGGTGGTCTCGCAATGCACATACTGTGGCGGCACCATGCGGGGCACCGAAGAAAAGGGTGTGGATACGACAATCGCAACAGACATGATGAGCTTGGCTTGGGACAACAACTACGATGTGGCCGTTCTCGTCTCCTCCGACCGCGATTTCATCCCCGTCGTGCAGTCCCTGGCTGCGAAGGGCATCAAGGTGATTCATGGCGCGTTTCCTCCACAGGGTTCCGAGCTCACAAAGGCATGCTGGGGCAACATAGACATTCCCAAGTTAAGCGAGAAGTTTCGGCGGACTTGACGGCATGTTCTCTTGCTATACTTGAACATGGAGCCGTTCATGGCACATCTAACGCGAAGTGCTTTTGTCAAAGCCCTCGTCTTCCGTGCCTTAGGCAAATGTTCCCGATACTTGCTCCTCTGCATCGGCATCATCCTCCTCACAGCCTGCGGAGGCGCTTCCGGCCAGGGTACCGAGGAGATCCGCATCGTCGGCAAGCGAGTGGACGTTCTCATGAAGGACCCCGGCAAGAGCGGCGAGTACGTGTACGACCCCGCCGAGCTCACTTTCGAGCGAGGCGAACAGGTGACGTTCGTCATGACCTCCGAAGGCGAGTTCCACACATTTACCGTCGCGGAGCTTGGCATCGACGTTCACGTCGACGCTTGGAAGTCGAAGGCCCTGACGGTCACGTTCGACAAACCGGGCACGTATGAATTGGTATGTACACCGCACGAGACGCTCGGCATGACGGGGGTCATAACCGTGCGGTAGAGAGGGGTTCGCCGGGTGCCATGAGGCACAAGCTCAAGACCGCGCTCGCGCTCGTCGGCCTCAGCGTCGTCGTGATCGTCGCCGTGGACGCGCTCGGTCGCGTCGCCTCGGCCGTCGACGACCGCTACTTTGGGCCTCCCGCCGACCACCTCCTCGCCGATGACGATCTCCGGGCAGGTCTCCCTGCCTACGACGGCGTGGACTACGACCCCCGCGCGCTGCTCGAAGAGGTCCGTAAGAGCGACCGCACGGTATACGAGCCGTACACCATCTGGAAGCGCAGAGCGTATCGTGGGGAGTACACGACTATCGATATAGCCGGATCACGCGGCACGGTCGGCAACTCGTCGAGCGACGACGCGCTCCAAGTCTGGATGTTCGGCGGCTCCGCCGTCTGGGGCGTCGGCGCGCCCGACGGCGAGACCATCCCCAGTCACCTGGCCTTATTACTCAACGATACGCTCGGCATCGACGCCAACGTCAGGAACCTCGGAAGACGCGGCTACGTCTCCACCCAGGAAATTGTCTATCTCATGCGGGAGCTTCAGGCCGGACGAAGGCCGGACATCGTGATCTTCTACAACGGCGTGAACGACGCCGCGGCGGTCTCCCTCTGGCCGGAGTTCCCCGGCGCTCACGTGTCGTTCGACACCGTCCGAGACCGGTTCGAGTCGAACGGCCAAGACGACGACATCGGCTGGTTCGCGCGCTCCACCGGACTCTACAAGGCATCGCGCGTCGTCCTCGACCGCGTTGAAGGCGACTCCTTCGAGCGAGACGGCATCATCGTCTACGCCGACCAAGACACCGACTCGACACCCAACTACCGCTGGCTAGCCGAACGAGGACTCGACCTCTGGCTGTTCAACGCCCGCGTCATCGACGGCCTGGCGCGGGAATACGGCTTCGTACCGCTTATGGCGTTCCAGCCCGGACTGTGGTCGACCGGAAAGCCGCTCGACCCGTCCGAGGAGTCCCTGATCGCCTCCGAGATGGAGTACGCCGGCCTCAAAACCATCATGACCGTCCGCGCCGAAATGGCCTCGATCCTTGATGAGAGGCTGTCCGACTCTCAAGCCCCCGGTTGGGTCGTGAATCTGAACGACCTCTTCGCCGACACGCCCGCTCCGCTCTATATCGACTACGTGCACGTCACCGGGCACGGCAACGAGATCGCCGCCCAACGGATCGCCACAGAGATCCTTGAGCGCCTGTTGGATTAGACGGGAACACAATCAAGTGGTAGTATTCGGCATACACCGACGTTGGCAGACTAAGAATACTGGATGAAATGACCTCGGGAGATGGAACGTAACTCGCCTGGAGACCCTGTTTTTGGGGACATGAGGAGGGAGGACCCATGAAGGCGCACAACATCGTCAACCGCAGGAACCTGTCAATACTCATAGGAGCGATCGTGCTCGCCCTGTTCGCAACGGCCTGTCCGGCCCAGGA
Organism: Dehalococcoidia bacterium; assembly: GCA_963665745.1. Lineage (GTDB taxonomy): Bacteria > Chloroflexota > Dehalococcoidia > Lucifugimonadales > VXLM01 > VXLM01. Next base: position 1,358,798 of record OY762443.1, read on the forward strand.
CAGCCCGATTCCCGTCGGAGAGCGCGCCACACCCACCCAAGCGCCGGCCGCCGCCGCATCGACATCGAGCGGCGGGCAGTCCGGCGGTGGGCAGTCAAGCCAGGCGGCGGCGCCAGCCGCGACCTTCACCCCGCTCGCCACACTGGCGCCCCAGGAGGCCGTGGCCACCGTGGAGGCGCGGGAGGAAGTGCACCTCGCATCGCTGTTCGAGCCGTCCGTGGGCGCCGTCAAGTTCGCCGAGTGGGACGACAAGCCACTCCAGTTCTCGAACGCTCTGATCGGGTACATCCTCGTCTACGCCTACGACTTCCAGGTCGAGCTGGTCCAGCTTGAGGGTGAGACGTACCAAGATGCCTTTCAGAATGGCGAGCTGGACGTTCTTCTCATGCTGGACAAGGACGCGGCGGGAGGCTGGTACACCACCCACATCGACGGCAAGGCGATCACGGATCTGGGCTCCGTGCGCGACGGCGACGGAAACAGCCGCATCGTCGTGCATTCCGGCCTCAGCGAGCGAGCGCCGGAAGTGACCGACTTCCTCATGAAGGCAAGGCCGACGGACGAACTCATCGACGAGCTCTCGGCGGTGATCCGCGGAGGCCGCATCGGGATCAAGCCGACCGTTCAGGCCATCAAGTTCCTCAAGAACCACGAGAACATCTGGGGCGCTTGGGTTTCCGCGGAGGGTGCCGATAAGGTCAAGGCCGCCATCGAGTCGGGCAAGACGAGCCTCGTCAACCGCAAGTGCATCCCCGACGGCGGCTCGGGAGGCGGCAGCCCCAACTGCGGCACCTAGTGCGTCGCGCTCGCCTCGGCACGGTTCTTCAAAATACTGAAAACGGAGGCGAGCATGGCGACTCGCGTACTTGAACTGATCGAAGACAGGCTGGACGCGGGAGAGAGCGTTTCCCTCCCCGTGACCAACCGGGTTCTCTACGTCGTCGAGGGCGAGGCCGAGGCGCAGTCCGGCGGTACGACCGAGCGCATCACCCCGAACGAGGCCCGCCACTACTCCGGCGGTGTCAGCCTGCAGGCCGGCGAAGGCGGCGCGAGGCTGTGGCGATGGGAGCTGACACCATCGTCCGAGAAGGCCGGAGGCGCCGCCTCCCGCACAAAACTCCGCGCGGCCATCCCCATCGACAATGACGGCGAGTACCTCATGCGTTGCGACCGCGTCGACTTCCCGCTCGGCGGCATCGCCTACACCCACACCCACCAGGGGCCGGGAATCCGCTGCCTCTACATGGGGGAGTTCGACGTAACCGTGGACGGCAAGACCAGGCACCTGCTCCCCGGCGAGGCTTGGTTCGAGGCCGGCCCCGACCCGGTCTACGCCGAGGCGTCCAAGACCGAGCTTACGGCATTCATCCGGGTCATGGTCCTGCCGCGTCGGCTTCTTGGCCAAAGCTCAATCCGCTACGTCAAGAGTGAGGACGCCGACAAACCCAAGACCCAAACCTACACCGTGTTCGTCGACCAACCGATTGAGGTCTGAGCAACTTTACAATAACAAGCCCAAATGTCCCCAAAAGTCACACCATGTCACAAAACAACCGCTTCACAGGCGCACTCTACACCTACCCGTGGGACCTGTCCGACGAGGGAGTCGACCGGGCCCTCGACCGCATCGTCGATCTCACGGGCTGCATGGAGATCCAGCTCACGCCCGGCTACCACGTCTCCAACTATTTCCTCCCGCACAACCCCAAGTCCCCCATACGCTTCGGCGAGAACGGCGCGATCTTCTACCGCCCGGAGCTTTCGCGCTATGAGGCCACCGATCTCAAGCCCTACGTCAGCCCGAGCGTGACCACACCCGACTACTTCGAGCGTCTCGTGGAGGCCATCGACCGCAAGGGCCTCGTCTTCTCCGCCTGGAACGTCTACTTCTTCAACCACCATCTCTCCGAAAAACACCCGCAGTTCGCCAAGCACGACGTGTTCGGTACGCCCTACATCGGTCAACTCAGCCCGTCGTCGAGGGACGCGCAGGAGTACGCCGTCGCCCTCACGCAGGAGATCATGGACCGCTTCAAACCCCATGCCGTCCGCGTCGAGGCTCTCCAGCGGCAGATGTGGCGACACGGTATGCTCAAGAACAAGTTCCAGGGCGACATCACGGAGCGCTGCCAGTTCCTCCTCGGCGTCTGCTTCAATCCGACCTCCATGCGTAACGCCGAGGAGGCGGGCATGGACGCAACAGCCTTCCGAAAGGAAGTGGACGCTTGGCTGCGCGCCGAGCTCGCGAGGATTCCGACTGAACAGGATCTCCAAGAACCCGCCGACGCGGAGTGGCTGGCCAATGCCTTCGAAGGTCGCTTGCGAAAATACCTCGACGTACTGAACGCGCACACGACTGAACTGTGGCTGCGCGTCGCCGGGATCATCAAGGCGGGCGGAGGCAAGGTGCAGTCCGACTACCTTGCCCACGGCATCAGGACCGACACCAACGGCCTCGAGCCGCGCATCAACCAGCAGATCAACCGCCTCACGGCTGGCCTCCCCGCGAACGATGCCGACGCCAAATCGCAGATGCGGGCGTATTTGGACATGATCGCGCCGGGGGGCGAGGTATTCGTGCCCGTAGGCCCCGGCAACATCACCGAGGCCGCGCCGCTCGTGGAGCGAACGAGAACCGCAGCGGACGCGGGCGCGTCGGGCGCACTGTTCTACAACTACGGCCTCATGCGCGAAGGGGTGCTCCGCTTCGTCGGCGAAGCTATGAGAAGTCTCCCGTAAGGGAACGAGGGATCAGGACAGCCTCTCGGCTACTGCTCCTCCGCGACGTCAAGGTTCAGCAGGAACCGGTTGCCCTGTCCTACGCCCTCAAGGATCTCGACCTCGTGGACGTACATGTCGTGGCTGTCTACGAGAACGGTCATGCCCGTCGTCTCAACCGCCATGCCGCTCGGCGACGTGAACTTGATCCCTGCTTCCACCGAGTCCGTCTCTGCGTATCCCATCCGTTCCTCCCTTTCCTTCCTACCTTATCTTTACTGCCGCCCCCGCGCCCTGAGGCCGACTGCCCACGCTACACCCGTCAGCGCCGCGATAAGCCCTATGCGGCTGAGCGTGTCGCCGGACAGCACGCCGCCAACGATGAACACCGCCGCTCCCGCGACCGCCAGAATCCACGCCGTGCGTTCAAGGGTAATTTTCATCTTCGCCCAAATATAATACCAGTCCGCGCGCTGTTCGGGTACGGTTCTCCGATGACTCGCACCGTTAACCTGTGTAGAATAAGCGCCCATCCACCACTCCCAGGAGGGAACCCATGACTTCCAAGCCAACCATGATGTTCTACCACGACGGGCGGCATCCGCTCATATACATGTACGAACCCCCGATGCAGGTGGCGGAGTACCAGCAAGCCGTCGACGAGCTGATCGGCACGCCCATTCAGGCCATCAACTTCTGCATGGGCGACGGGCGCACCGTCCTCCACGACACGAAGGTCGGCGAGCTCTGGGGAGACAACCAGGACCGCTGGGCCCACATCATCTTCCGCCGCGCCCACCAGAACGCCAAGCACCTCATCGAAACGGGCAGCGACCCCCTGAAGATAGTCGCGGACCGCGCCCACGAGAAGGGCTTTGCCTTCAACCCCGTGCTCCTGGTGCAGCAGGGCAGTGGCGACCCCGAAACCGACACACGAGGCTCCACCTTCCGCTTCACCCACAAGCACCTCGACATCGGCGCTGCCGGCGACGTGCCGGAGAGCTTCAAGGGCTACCAGTGCGCCGACTTCAAGCACGACGAGATACGGGACGAGCGCTTCAACCTCGTCGAGGAGACCCTGCAGAACTACGACTGCGACGGCTTTGAGTTGCAGATGAACTACCAGCCCTACTACTTCCACCCGAACGAGGTGGAGGCGGGCATCCCCATAATGACCGACTGGATTCGCCGGGTCTCCGAGGCAGTCAAGGCGAGCGGCCCCGACAGGGAGCTGATCGTCCGCATCCCGGCCAGCGTCAAGGGCTGCCTCTCCGTGGGCATGGACGTCATCGACTGGATCGAGCAGGGCCTCGTAGACGCGATTATCGCGCAGGACTTCTCCGGCCCCGAGCTCCTGTCGGGCATGTCCAACTTCCGGGAGCTGGTCGAGGCCACCGAGGGGAAGGATACGCGAGTCCTCGCCGCCATCCAGAGCAACGCCGACACCGACCGCGTCGGACAGGGCACCATCGAGATGATCCGCGCCGCCGCCACCAACTACTGGATGCAGGGCGTCGACGGCCTCTACCTCGCCCACTGGTTCGGCAACTGGCCCTACAAGGCCGACTTCTACGAGAAGCTCCGCGAGATTCCGTACCCGGAGGTCATGGAGACCAAGGACAAGATCTACTCGCTGCCGACCATCTCCCAGCGCTACCAGGACCCTGTCACCGAGCCGGGACTGTCGATGCAGCTCACTCGCGACCTCCACGAGGGCGAGACCGAGCAATTCACCATCATCGTCTCCGACGATCTGCCGAAGTGGGACGACGTGGGTCGCATCCACAAGGTGCTCCTCCGCGTCCGCATCATGGGCATGACCGAGCTCGACGAGATCAGCTTCAAGCTGAACGGCAAGACCCTGCCGGACAGCTCCCTCCGCAAGATCAACGCACTCTACCGCATGAGCGCGCCGAGGTATCGCGTCGGCTCCGGCTACTGGTTCATCTACGACCTTGACAGGGAATACTGGCCCGTCCGAGGCGACAACACCCTCGAAATCACCCACGACGTGGTCGACAAGGTCCCGCTGGAGCAGGCCCTCGTCCGGGACGTCGAGCTCGACATCCGCTACCTCATGGGCCGCAACTACCACCGCCGCCTCGTCGACGACGAGCTCGGCCCCCACGAGATAACGTCGGAGTAGGGGGCTTTCATACCCCCTCTCCCGTCGTGGGAGAGGGCTGGGGTGAGGGTGAATGCCTGCCCCTGTCAGCCCGTTCAGCAGGGGGGAGACCGGATGAGAAAAAGGCCCCGCTCACGTGAGCGGGGCCTTCCCTTTGGCCTAACCTACCCCTTCAAGCCGACTACTTCTCGTCGTTGAAGAAGAAGTCAGGGTCGAAGAAGCTTACACTGCGGTACTTCTGCGAGCGGTTGCCGGGGTTGTTCAGGTTGTCCTTGCCGTCCTCGAACGAGTAGTTCCAACTCATGAACCCGAAGTGGTCCCGGATGTGCGTCTTGGGAACGTTCCGCATGTTGTTCCGCTTGACGGCAACGCCGCGAGCGATGCCGGTGAACGCCACCGTGCCGCTGATGTACTTCTCCTCCGCGTTGATCCGGTAGATCTCCTTGCCTGCCTCCGAGCGTCCGGGGGAGAACTGCGGGTGCTGCCTGCCTCCGAACCACAGATCGGCAAGCTTCTTGATGTTACCCGATGGGTCGGCCGCAAAGTTCTCTGGAGGCGCCAACGGAAGGAAGCTGGGATCGGGACCGGGCGCCATGCCCTCTCGTCCCTTGGACTCGTGCCAGATGCCGATCAGCACTCCGCCGTAGAAGATGGTGCCGAGCGGCGCGAGGTGCGTGTTGTCGAGCATCCACGGGTTGTACTGGTACGCCGATCCGCTAAAGGACGTGTAGTCGTCGTTTTGCCTGATCCCAGGCCGGCTGTTGTTCACAGTGAACTCGATGCCCACGTCCTGCAACTGCTGCCCGATGAGCTCCGCGGCCTTTATGCTGTGCGGGTTCGTGTTGTTCATCTCCAGGCTAAACCGATCGCCGTCCGGACGGAGCCTATAGCCCTCGTCGTCCCTCTGGTTCAGCCCGATCGAGTCCAGCAGTTGGTTGGCTTTGGCCACGTCGCGGTCGATGTGCAGGTCGCGGATGGCGTCGCCGGGGTAGTACGGATTGTCCGGCCGGGGAACGAAGTTTTGAATGGATCCGAGGCTCAGGAACAGGGCATCGTTGATCTCCGGCCGGTTAAGGACATAGGACATCGCGATACGGAAGTCCCGTGTGCGCAGAATCTGGCCTAAGTAAGGGTCTTCGTTCCATGTCCCGTTGAACGCCCACCCCAGGTCGTTGCCTCCGAACGAAGGCCAGTGATAGACGCTGTAGTCGCCCGCCTCCATGTTCTGGACATAGAGCGGCACCTCAGTGAGCGCGCCCGCTGCCGTGGCGGGAATGTCATGCTCCCCCGAGAACCAGCGGAATACGGCCACGTCCCTGCTCTCCTGCCTGAACTGCTGTACGCCGTCCAGATAGGGCATCTGGTTCCCCTCGGGGTCGAACCCCCAGAAGAAGTGGTTGCGCTTTACGATGCCGGTCGAGCTGGAGTCGTACACCTCGAGACACCAGGCGCGTGCGCAAGGAGATTCCGGGTTGAAGAAGGAGTACGTGTTCTGGTTCCAGAAATCATTGTACTCCGCGAAATCCTGCTCCTTCATCATCTGGTCGATCTTCGCTTGTCCTGCGTACTCCGGCATGAACTGGGTCAGGAAGTGTTTCGGGGAGAACCAGCACATGCCGTTGATCCAGCAGTCCGGTCCCCTGTTCATGCGGGACTCCATGATGTTGTACACCGGCGAGTCGAACGTGAGAGTGAAGGTGAGGTCGTCGATCTTGTTCCACTTGACGTCGTTCCCCGTAACCGGGTCCCGGTACCTGACGGGGAAGTCCCCTTGATAGGGCGGCTGTTTGAGCTCGGTCCAGGCGAACTCCACATCCTCCATGTCGAAGTCCTCGCCGTCAGACCACTTCAGGCCGTCGCGCATTGTGAAGGAGAGCACTCGTCCGTCCTCGCCGAACTCCCATGACTTGCCGACGAACGGGCGCCAGGTGAAGCCGTCCGCCTCGCGCTCACCGAAGTTGGACAGCGCCAACTCACCCATGAAGACAAAGTGCATAGTCTGCCGCCCGATGCCACCGTAGGTGCCGATCTCGTCGGCGGGTACGGAGTACATGCGGTCTTCCGGCTTCGGCACGCGCTGATCAAGCGGGGGAAGCTTACCCTCACGCACGAGTTGCGCCGACATCGGGGACTCGAAGAACTGCGAGGGAATGGCCCCCGTGTAGTGCCAAACGGGGAAGTCGCCCGGTGGTGTCGTGGGAACCTCCCAAGTATGGGGGCTCGCCTCGGGGCACGAACTCACCTGCCGTCCCTCGATGTAGCAGGTGGCCGGTATATTCGCCCTGACCACAGGAGCCGCTGCCGGAGGTGGAGGCGGGGCCGGGGCTGCCGGCGCCTGCTGAATAATCGAGGGGGCTTGGGCCGGCGCTGGAGCGGGGGCCGGCGCGGGAGCCGGAGCTGGCGCCGCCGCGGGAGCGGGGGCCGGAGCTTGGGCGGGAGCGGGGGCGGGAGCCGCCGTATCCGTGTCGTCATCGTCATCTGCTCCACACGCGAACAGCCCGAAGGACAGTATCAGAAGAACTACAATGAATCCAATCGTGTTACGTTTTCGCATGGGTACCTATCCTTTCTGGACACTCAATCCGAACCTACTAGCCGAACTGCAATCCGATACCGCACTCCACGATGCGCGACGCGAACGATAACGCGCACTATATACAGTTGCGCGGATATGCACAAGACTCACGGATCAGGCACAGCGGCAATCGCAGTATCGTCTTGTGCCATGCTTGGGGTAAACACAAAAGGCCCCGCTCACACGAGCGGGGCCTTCCGTTTGCCTGGCTTAGCTCCGAGAACCGGCTACTGGACGTCGAAGTAGTCGGGATCCAGGAAGCTCACGCTCCTGTACTTCTGGGAGCGGTTGCCGGGGTTGTTCATGTTGTCCTTTCCGTCCTCGAAGTAGTAGTTCCAAGACATGTAGCCGAAGTGGTCGAGGACGTGGGTCTTGGGGACGTTCCGCATGTTGTTCCGCTTGACGGCAACTCCCCTGAAGAATCCGCTGTACGCCACCATGCCGTTGGTGATCATTTCCTCCGTGTGGATGCGATAGATCTCCTTGCCGTACTCGGCTCGTTCGGGCGAGAACTGCGGGTGCTGCCGGCCTTCGAGCCATATATCGGTAAGGTGCTTCAGTTTCCCCGACGGGTCGGCAGGGAAGTTCTCCGCCGGCGCCAAGGGCAGGAACGACGGGTCCGGTCCGGGGGGCATACCCTCCTTGCCCTTCGACAGGTACCAGATGCCAATCATCGGCGCCTGTACGAAGTTTTGGCCGAGTGGCGCGATTGTCGTGTTGTCGAGTATCCACGGATTGTACTCGTAGCCCGCACTCGCTAAGCCCATGTAGTGCTCGCCTTGGCGAACGCGGTTTGGCACGTTATTCCACTTCAACTCGATGCCGACGTCCCTGAGCTGTGTGACCCACACTTCCATCTGTTTATGCAACAGAGACCAGTTGAAGTTCATCTCCATCTTGAACCGCTGACCGTCGGGCCTGAGCCTGAACCCCTCGTCGTCCCTCTTGTCGAGCCCGAGTGCGTCCAGCATCTGGTTGGCCTTGGCGAGGTCCCGTTCGACGTAGAGGTCCCTTATGTCGTCACCCGGGTAGAAGGGATTGTCGGGTCGGGGAGCCCACATCTGCGGAACACCAAACCCGTTGAAGGCGACTTCGTTGATCTCATCGCGATCGAAGGCCAAGGCCAACGCAATCCGGAAGTCCTTAGTACGCATCAACTGGCCTAAGAACGGGTCCTCGTTCCACGTGGCGGCCAGACCCAGCCCCGAGTCGTTGCCTGCCATGGCGGGCCAGCGGTACACGCTGTAGTCGCCCGCCTCCATGTTCTGGATATAGGAAGGCACCTCATCAAGGGAGGCGGCTGCGGTGGCAGGAATGTCGTGCTCGCCCGCAAACCACCGGAAGACGGCCACCGGCCGGCTCTCCATTCGGAACTGCTGGACGCCGTCGAGGTACGGTAGCTGGTTCCCCTCGGGGTCGAAGCCCCAGAAGTAGTGGTTGCGGGTTATGATGCCTGTCGAACTGGAGTCGTACAGCTCAAGACACCACGCGCGGGCGCAGGGAGAGTCCGGATTGAAGTAGGAGTACGTGTTCTGGTTCCAGAAATCGTTGAACTCCGCGAAATCCTGCTCCTTCATCATCTGGTCAATCTTCGCTTGTCCCGCGTACTCCGGCATGAACTGCGTCAGGAAGTGCTTCGGGGAGTACCAGCACATTTGATTGATCCAGCAGTCGGGTCCCCTGTTCATCCGGGACTCCATGATGTTGTATACGGGGGAGTCGAACCTCAGCGCGAAGTTGAGATCGTCGATCTTGCTCCACTTCACGTCGTTTCCGGTAACCGGGTCCCGGTACCTGACCGGGAAAGTCCCCATGTACGGCGGCTGCTTGAGGTCTGTCCAGGCGAACTCCACGTCCTCCATATCGAAGTCCTCGCCATCGGACCACTTCAGGCCGTCACGCATCGTGAAGACAAGAAGGCGCCCGTCATCTTCGAATTGCCAGCTCTTGCCAACGAAGGGGTGCCAAATGAAGCCGTCCGCTTCGCGCTCGCCGAAGTTCGACAGGGCCAACTCGCCCATGAACACGAAGTGCATCGTCTGCCGCCCGACGCCACCGTAGGTGCCGATCTCATCGTGCGGAGCCGAGTACATGCGGTCCTCAGGAATGGGCACGCGCTCCTCCAGCGGGGGAAGCTTTCCGTCCTTTACGAGTTGGGCCGACATAGGCGACTCGTAGAACTTGGTCGGGCGAACACCTTCGTACTGCCAGACCGCGAAGTCTCCCGGCGGTATGGTCGGAGCGATCCAGGTGTGAGGGCTGGCCTCCGGACACGAGGACACCTGCTGCCCCTTGATATAACAGGTAGCCGGGATGATCGGCCGAGCCGCCGGGGGCGGCGGGGGCGGTGGGGCCGGCGCGGGCTTAATCATCGAGGGTGCCTGGGCGGGCGCCGCCGCAGGTGCGGGGGCCGCCGCAGGTGCAGGCGCCGGTGCTGCTGCCGGTGCTGCTGGTGCGGGAGCCGGCGCGGGAGCCGCGGCGGGCGCTGCCGCAGGCTCGTCCTCATCGTCAGCGCCGCACGATACCAAAATAAATGCGAGTAGCACTCCAATTGCCAGTACTAACGGGTATCTAGCCTTCGAAATCGTTTTCATCGTCTGTCCTCCTCCTCAGTGGAGCTAACTCTACAGTTACGGACGATCAATTAACTTCGACTACATTGGGCTGCGAACGACGCTGTGGCCAACCTCCTTATTGACCGGGATCCCTCCTTGGGCTCTCATCGGACTCTGAGCCCATACGAAATGTGGGTGACATACTAGAGGGCATTTCGGCGAATGTCAATCAGAGATTGCCGACAGCCGTAGTTGTTTAGGTGAAGGTGTCACCCATACGACGATTACCATCGCGAGAGGGGAAACACAAGAACGGTATCGACACACGTCTGGCCGCTTCAATTCGTCCTGCCAATACCGCCGTGAGTCGCCTATTCCTTGCGCGGCGGGTTCAAGGCGGACGGATACCTGCCGTACTCGATGATGACCTCGACGCTCTCGACCGTGATGCCCGCATTCAGCCCCGGGGGCCTCTCATCCAGTGAGACTGCCAGGACGTTCTGCCCTTTGCGCGGCCGCACCCCAGCGAGGTCGAACTCCAGCAATTGCGCGCTGTAGGGACTCACGCCCGGCCTGGGAGACCTCAGACATCTTTCACCTTCGAGCGAATCTCCGTTGAGAAGGATAGTCAGCCGGTCTGCGGTCACCAGTTCCCCGACGAGGAGCTTGAGCGCGATTCGGCGAATCCGCCGAGCATCTCGTTCGATATCGTCGGAGATGTGGAACGGGATATCGTACAGTTCTCCCGGATGCCCCAACGGTATCTCAAGCGGAAGCGCTGCGTGCTCGCAGCCAACCTCGTCCGCGCTTGCGTCTCGTCTGCGCAGGATGTAGTGCTTATCCCCTCTACCGAGCGATTCGTGATCGCCTAGCTCCGTCAGCATAGCGCGCTGCTCGTGGCCCAGCGGCCAGGGGAGAAAACACGTAAGAAGACCATCGGCCCCACGGTCAAGGTAGTTGGCCGCCGCGGCGCGGTACATGCCCGCCGTCGCGAACTCTTTTGCGCGAGACCCGGTCCAGGCGTTGATGTACGGGGCCAGCGGTGGGTATACCGACACGTCGTTGGCGTGCGCGGCCTCCACGACCCAGTCCAATGGCAGGTCGGGGTCGATATCCAGGGGGTAGTAGAACACTGCCGGAGTCACGTAATCGAGCAGCCCTTGGTTGAGCCATGACCGAACGTCAAGTCCGCGGTCGAGGTTCATCTCCTCTGTGGGAAAGACCTTTGCGCCCACTGCCAGTCGACCGTTCCGCTTGCTGCGCACCATAGAGGCTGTCTTAGCGACCAGTTCGGTCAGCAGTGGGATGTTTTCCCGCGCCTCCTCACGACGAAAGACGTCCCATGAGGCCGGGGGCGAGGAGAAGTCCAGCTCGACGCCGTCGATGTCGTACTCGGTGACCAGTTCCTCGGTAATCGAGAAATTGAGGTCTCTAACTTCAGGGTGCGCGAGCATCCCTCCACCTTGCGGCCCCATGTGGGCGGGATCGGACGTGTCGAGGGCGCCTATTCGCAGGCTGGCGATGAACTCCATGTTCTTCTCGTGTGCCCGGTCAACGAGTACCTTTAAGGGGTCCAGTCCCCGCTGCATCAGGCCCTTCATGTTCTCCCACGCCCTCCAGGTAGACGCTCCATCGAAGGGACTCCTGAACATCGCGTTTGAATACGGCCCGCTTGCCGTGCCTTCCACCGCGCCGAACTGATTGCCGACCTTGGTCGGATAAAACAGTCCCCCGCAGGCCACGCCGTAGACGAACGTGTCTACGCCCGTGCCTGAGACTTGGTCGATCGGAGTCCAGGCCTCTTCCAGCGTCATCGGCGGCTCGAAGACGTATAGGTAGTAGTGACGGGCGTCATCGAGGTACATCGTGCGTTGTCTTCTCATGTCAAACCTCCTCGCCTATGGGGAAGCGGATAATGCGGCGTCGATTACAACCCACTTGATGGAGTGATAGGGAAGCCCGTAGGAGCCCGACGGCTTCGTGAAGGACGAGTGAGAGTAGGCGACGTAGAGCTTGCCATGTCGCTCCATATTCGACGTGTAGGAGCAGCCCGGCCCCGTATGGAAGGAAAAGGGGTACTCCCACTTCTCTCCCGTCCCATCGACGCTGAACATGACGTACGTGACCTGGGGATGTCCATACACGCCCCGTCCCGAGCTGCACGCAAGGACGCCGTTGCTCAGGAGCCGAAGATGCGGTTTTACCCCCGGCCACCCGACGGATACAGGTTCGCTCCACGTCAGACCCCCGTCCGTCGATCTGGACTGGTGCATGGGAGTACCGGAGCCCGTTCTCATCATGCAGAGGATATCGCCATTGGCCAGGACCTCCAGGTCCGCCTCGGCGAACACCTGATCGCCACCGTCTCCGTCTTCCGCCTCGTAGCCGAAAGCCGTTACGAATTCGAAGCTCTCTCCACCGTCTTTGGACCGCACGATGAAGCTCTTGTGCGTTCCGGAGTGATCGCCTACCTGACCCCCGAACGCGGTTAGCAGGTCGCCGTTCTCCAATGTCAGCAGAGTCCCGTACAGCTCGTACGAAGCCAGCCTCCAGGGAATGCCATGAACCTTGAAGGTATCGTCCGCCAACAACTCGCCCTTCCCGGAAAACCGGCGGAGTCTGAATAGGGGATCCTCTACTTTCGCTATCTGGTGGTACGGGCCTTTGGCCTGCGACCAACCCGCGTTCACGGGAAACACGTCGATGTACGCTATCGTGTCGTCCCTCATATAACCCAAGATCCCCGACGTCTGAACGTTATCGGCCATTGGGAAGTCGGGAGGGGAATCCGTCCATGTCCGGCCAAAATCTTCGGAGACCGCCACCGGCCGCGTCTCGACACCGTTGTGTCTCCCCTTGCCATAGGCGAGTACCAGGCGGTCTCCTTCGAGCTCGATGATGCGCGGGAAGTTCAGTATCTCGTCCGACTTGAGCAAGACCTCGGTTCTCTCCACGGAGATCTTCAAGTCTTGCCCATCGCTGGAATAGAGCGCGCCTCGCAGCATGGCTGCCTCCCCCAAGTAACTCTCTCAAGTCCTGTATCGGTACCAACGATGAAAGCGTATGATACCACTTCAAAAGGCCCCGCTCACCCTGCCTTCGGAAGTACCTGACAGGCCTGCACTTGCCCGATGGCGTCAAAAACCGTCCGCTCACCGCGCTCGTAGTATTCACCGACGGGGTTTCAGTTGAGAGGCTCTCCCGGATTGCCCGGTTGGAAAAGGAACGGAGTGCGGAAATCAAGAGGAGGACTCGCCGAATCGTCTGCCGACTGGCATTTGACATCCGCTCGATTGAGGGTGTTGCGCGTTGACCGCCCTGCAAATGCTGTGATAGAGTCGCTCGGTAGCGATTTTGGAGATCTGAGTTTAGTGAAGGATTAGTCCTTTCAAAGTAGAGGAGGTTACGAATGGTGAACAGTAGGTTAATGATCTCAGTAGTCGTCGGTCTCGTACTGGCGTTGGCGCTCGTCGCGTGTAGCAGCGGCGACGACGATGACACAGGAACGACGGCAGCACAGGCGCCCGCGCCTGCCCCGGCGCCCGCGCCCGCAGCAGGACCTGCGCCTGCCCCGGCGCCCGCGCCTGCACCCGCAGCTGCCCCGGTCACCCAGGCGCCCGCGCCTGCGCCGGCTGCCGCTCCGGCTGCCGCTCCGGCTCCCGCTCCAGTAACTAGACCCGCAGCCGGGCCATCGATACCCGCAACGTGCGTAATCTTGGGCGACATAGTCTCCGACTGCCCGCTCCGCAGCCCGCACGCCTGGAAGCCTGCCAAACAGCAGGTACCGGGCGAGGTCTGGGTGTTCCAGGACTACGACGGGCCCCGGCCGACGCAGTTCTTCGAGTCCCCGCACTCGGCACAGCTCGTGAAGGCGGGCGAGATTCCTCCGCTGATGGAGCGGCTCCCCGTTCCTGAGGATGTCGCGGTCATCGCCGGGCCGGATGGCATCGGCGAGTATGGCGGATTCTATCGCCAGATCCAGCCCCACCACTACGTCGGCGAGTGGATCCTCGCCAGCTGGAACCGGCGTGACTCCCTCGGTGGCCTGAAGTGGTTCCCCTGGATCGGCAAGGGCTGGGAAGTCAGCGACGACGGCACCGTCTGGACCTTCACGAACCGGCGCGGCCTCAAGTGGTTTGACGGTCACCCACTGGACATGGAGTCCGTGGAGTTCGCGTGGGAAGTGAATCTTACCCCGGCCCTGTTCGGCGGACCGCTTCCCCTAGAGTACAGCGACCCTGTGACGCAGAATCCGCCCAAGTTTAATGTGGTGGACGACATCACGTGGACGCTCACCTACGACACTCCGATCTTCACGATCATGGAAGCACGGTCCACTCCAAGCAACTACTGTACTCCTGGCTCCGTGTGCATAGTATGGCACCCGGCTCTGAAAGAGTTCTACCCCCAATACGCCGGCCAGGCGGCTATCGACAAGCTCATGGCGGAGGGCGGTCATCCCGACCTCAAGACATTCTTGAAGTCAAAGTTTGACTTCTGGCCCAATCCTCCGGGATTGGCGCATCCCGGGTGCGCCGCACCGTATTGCACTGTTGCACACAGTGATTCGCAGACCTCGTTCCTGAAGAACCAGTTCCACTGGTTCGTCGACCCCGAGGGCAACCAGATCCCCTACAACGACGGCGCGGTCATGGACAAGCTGGAAAGCCAGGACGTCATCAAGTTCCGCGCCATGGCGGGTGAGGAGGACGGACGAACGTCATCGTTCATCCCCGGCGAGCTTCCGCTCTACGTCGAGAACATGGAGCGCGGCGACTTCTCCATCTACCACTGGCCGAGCAGCGGCGGCGCCGACCTGACCACGACGATGCAGCAGACCTACAACGAGGACCCGCGCATCGGCGAGCTCATCCGAACACAGGACTTCCGCATCGCCCTGTCACACACGGTAGACAAGGAAACACTCAACGACCTTGTACTCTCCGGCGTCGGCGTGGTGCAGAACCGCGTCCCGCGCCCGAACAACCCGTACTACCCGGGCGACGAGTACCGGATGCTCCACATGGAGCAGGACCTCGGCAAGGCCAACCAGATGCTCGACGCGCTGGGTCTGCACGCGCGAGACGCCGATAACTTCAGATTGCACAAGGACGGTTCGGGCACGATCGAGATGCAGATCACCGTCGGCACGAACCCCAACCCCGCTGTCTCGCAGGCCGCCGAGATTCTCAAGGCCGCTTGGCAGGGTGTCGGCATCAAGACGAACATCGCGTCGGTCCAGCAGACCACGCGTGACAGCCTCCAGACGACCGGCATTGCCCGTGACTACTCGGCCTACCAGTACAACCCCTGGACGGTCCAGTGGACGAGCCTCGCGCCTTTGACCCGCGGCGACCTCGCCGGCGAGATCGGCAAGTGGTACGCCTCACGCGGTGAAGAGGGCATGGCGCCCACCGGCGGCGACCCCGACTGGCTCCCGCTCGCCGGCGCGGGCGAGTTCCCCGCGGACGCAGGCGGACTGCTGAAACGCCAGTCTGAGATGTGGATCGAAGGCCTCGGCGTCAGCAACCTCGACCCGCGAAGAATCGAGATGGGCAAGGAGATGTTCTCCACCAACGCCGACCAGCTCTGGGGCCTGAACTGCTGCGCATACTCCGGCGTCTTCCGCGGTGTCTACATCACCAGGAATAACTTCCGCAACAAGCCGATCACCCACGAGCGCGACCACAACGGCTTCACCGCCTGGGCGCGCTTCTTCGAGGATGGCCTGGATAACTTCCATCATCCGGGCAACCGGTCGAAGTACTGCGGCAGTTGGGCATTCGTCCAGGGCGGCAGTCCCTACGACAAGTGCACGAAGACCGTCTGGTAGAAGCCAAGCGGACAAGACTAGGCGCATAGCCTTATAGAGCAGGCCCGCCGGACTCCCCGGCGGGCCTGCTCTATTTTGTCTCTACCTTGCGTTGCTACGCATTGACAGCCGCTCAATCACTATGCTAGAGTCGCTCGGAATCGGCCTGAAAAGATTGGTTCGAGAACATTTGGCTTTACTGAAGAGGAGGTAATCGAATGCCAAACCGTAGGTTTATATTCTCATTAGTCGCCGGTCTCGTACTGGCGTTGGCGCTCGTCGCGTGTAGCAGCGACGACGATGACGGTGGAACGACCACCACTGCTCCGGCGCCCGCAGCCGCGCCTGCAGGACCGGCGCCCGCAGCAGGACCGGCACCTGCTCCGGCGCCCGCTCCCGCACCGGCTGCCGCTCAGGTGACCCAGGCTCCCGCTCCCGCACCTGCCGCCGCGCCTGCCGCGCCTGCTCGGACGACCCCTGTTGAAACAGGGCCAACGGCTATGGTACCGGCAACGTGCGTGATCTTGGGCGACATAGTCTCCGACTGTCCGCTCCGAAGCCCCCACGTCTGGAAGCCCGCCAAGCAGCAGGTACCGGGCGAAGTCTGGGTATTCCAGGCCTATGACGGCCCGCGACCGACGCAGTTCTTCGAGTCCCCGCACTCGGCACAGCTCGTGAAGGCCGGAGAGATTCCTCCGCTGATGGAGCGGCTCCCCGTTCCTGAGGACGTAGAGGTCCTAGCCGGGCCTGACGGCATCGGCGAATACGGCGGACACTATCGACAGACGCAGCCCCACTCCTACATCGGCGAGTGGATCCTCGCCAGCTGGAACCGCCGCGACTCTCTCGGCGGCCTGATTTGGTTCCCGTGGATCGGCAAGGGCTGGGACGTCAGCGACGACGGCACGCTCTGGACGTTCACAATGCGTGAGGGCCTCAAGTGGAGCGACGGCTACCCGCTCGATATGGAATCGGTCGAGTTCGGTTGGGAAGTCAACCTCAACCCGGCCCTGTTCGGAGGTCCGCTCCCGTTGTGGGCCAGCGACCCCGTAACCCAGAACCCGCCCAAGTTCTCGGTGGTCGACGACCTGACGTGGACCCTGCAGTACGACTCCCCGATCTTCACCATCATGGAGTCCCGGTCGACGCCGAGTACGCTGTGCTCGCCCGGTCGCGTGTGCATGGTCTGGCACCCGCGGATGAAGAGCCTCTATCCGCAGTACGCTGGACAGGCTGCCGTCGACAAGATCATCACCGAAGGGAACTACACCGACCTTCTTGACATGCTGAGAGGCGAGCTCGCCTTCTGGCAGAACATCGACAGCAACCCCTGTGCCGCCCCTTACTGCAACGTCGAGGAGACCGACTCTCAGGGCCTGTTCATGAAGAACCAGTACCACTGGTTCGTCGACCCCGAGGGCAACCAGATCCCCTACACCGACGGCGCCGTGATGACCAAGCAGGAGAGCCAAGAAGTTATCAAGTTCCGCGCAATGGCCGGTGAGGAGGACGGACGAACGTCTTCGTTCCTGCCTGGTGAGATCCCGCTCTACATCCAGAACATGGAGCGCGGCGACTACTCGATCTACCACTGGCCGAGCAGCGGCGGCGCCGACCTTAGCACGACGATGCAGCAGACCTACAACGTGGACCCACGCATCGGCGAGCTCATCCGAACGCGGGACTTCCGCATCGCCCTGTCGCACACGGTGGACAAGGGAACACTCAACGACCTCGTCCTCTCCGGCGTCGGCGTGGTGCAGAACCGCGTCCCACGACCGAACAACCCCTACTACCCGGGCGACGAGTACCGCATGCTCCACATGGAGAAGGATCCGGGCAAGGCTAACCAACTGCTTGACGGGCTGGGACTGCACGCGCGAGACGCCGATAACTTCAGATTGCACAAGGATGGTTCGGGCACGATCGAGATGAAACTCACGATCAGTGACAACCCCGCAGTCCAGCAGGCCGCTGAGATCCTCAAGGCGGGCTGGGAGAGCGTCGGCATCAAGACCTCCATCCAAACTGGGCACTATTCTCTAACGCGCACCAGCCAGGAGACGTCGACCATCGCTCGTGACTACTCGGCCTACCAGTACAACCCCTGGATGGTTCAGTGGACGAGCCTCGCGCCCTTGGCGGGGGGCAGCGACCTTGCGGGCGAGATAGGTAAGTGGTACGCCACTCGAGGTGAAGAGGGCATGGCTCCCACGGGCGGCGATTCCGCTTGGCTCCCGCTGGCGGGCCCGGGTGAGTTCCCGGCGGACGCCGGTGGCAAGCTCCAACGCCAGTCCCAGCTTTGGATCGACGGACTTGGCGTCAGCAACCTCGACCCCCAAAGAGTCGAGATGGGCAAGGAAATGTTCGCCACCAACGCCGACCAGCTCTGGGCGCTGAACTGCTGCGCCTACTCCGGCGTGTTCCGCGGTGTCTACCTCACCCGGAACAACATGCGCAACAAGCCGATCACCCACGAGCGCGACCACAACGGCTTCTCCGCCTGGGCGCGCTTCTTCGAGGACGGCTTGGACAACTTCCACCATCCGGGCAACCGGTCGAAGTACTGCGGCAGTTGGGCATTTGTCCAGGGCGGTAGCCCGTACGACAAGTGCACGAAGACCGTTTGGTAGAAGCTGAGCGGACAAGACTAGGCAGCTAGCCTAAAGGGACACCCCCGCCGGAATCCTCGGCGGGGGTGTTTTCTTCTCCCCCCGCTATTGCCATGTCCGGCCTGCCGACGTACCATAGGCGGCGCTAATACAGACTCCCGTCGGAGGTACGCCACTTGCTGTCACCCGGTCAGGTCGCACACTTCAAAGCGTTCGGATTCCTGTTCATCTCCCAGCTATTCTCCGCCGATGAAGTGGCGGACATAACGTCCTCCGCGGATAACCTCTGGCTCAAGCTCCGCGACGGCAAGCCTCTCGACCCCGAGCAGGGCCAGGCCGAAGGCAGGTTCGTCGAGCAGGACGCCGCCCTCACGAAGATCGTCACCGGCGACCGCATCTTCGAGGCCGCCGAGAGCATTCTCGGCCCCGGCTTCATCTGGGCCGGATCGGAGGGCAACGTCACCGTCAACTCCGAGCACCCCTGGCACCCCGACCGCCCCGGCGACCACGACGAGGTCTCCTACACCCGCCTCAAGGTCAACCTCTACCTAGATCCCATCACCGAGGAAAACGGTTGCCTCCGCGTCATTCCCGGCTCACACCGGATGCCCCTCCACCAGGAGATCGAGCCCGACTCCATGCACCAGCGCCGGGGACTGCCCGTTCGCCCCTTCGACGTGCCCGGCCCGAACATGCCGAGCGTCTCTCTAGAGTCCAACCCCGGCGACGCCATATTCTTCAACCAAAGCATCTGGCACGCCATCTTCAACGGCTGGGCCGGCAGACGCTACATCGCCCTGAAATTCGCCGCCCGTCCGCAGACCGACAACCATCTGGCGTCCCTCCGCTACTATGCCGGCAACATATTCGACCCCGACCCCGGCTGGCTCGCCAGCGACGACGCGAGGATTCAGTCTATGGTCGGCGAGCTCCCGGCCTTCGGCGCAAAGAAGGTCCACGAGTTCGTGGAATTCCGAGACGACTCCCCCAACAGGACGAACTAACCCTGTTCCTTATCGACCTTTCCACAAAGACGGCCCGTCGACAACATTGCGATAGGAGCGCGCCATGACAACCTACCCACACCCCATACCCGCCGGCAACACCGGAGACGGCTCCCCCCTCGTACTCGGCGATGAGAACGTCATAGGCGACCTGTTTGCGGGATGCTCCGCCATCAAAGTCCTCGATTGGGATGCCGACGGCGAGCCCGAGGTCGTTGTCACTGGCGGCAACGGCAATATCTACAGCTATAAATTCATCGGCGAGATCGCCGACGGAACCCCCATCGTCGACCGCGGCCTCCAGTGGGGCGAGGTGTCCCGCGCCCTGCACCGGAACGAGAAGGACAAGGGCCTCGTCGGCGCCGTGGTCGCGGCCGCCGACTTCGACGGCGACGGACAGGTCGAGGTCATTCTTGCCCCTCGGGGATACTCACGGAAATCCGTCACGGCCATATCGGTGGAAAACGGCCCTCCCGCAACCCGCGACGAGGGACGACCCGTAACCCTCAAGGGACGGGACGGGGACGCCGGTTTCGGCAGGGGAGCGACGGTCGCCCTCGACTGGAACGGTGATGGAGTCGTCGACCTCGTAGTGCTCGAGACTGAAGACGGCGTTATGTGGGCCAAGAGCTCGGACGGCATCGTCCCCGAAGACCAGCGCGACCGCTACGACAAAGACGGCAAGTGGTACTCGAAGTTCGGCACGGCCTCCTTGCACCTCTACCGCAACACGAGCGGCGGCGGCAATATCGAGTTCACCTACGCGGGCAAGGTCGATGTCGAAATCCCTCGCCAAACCTTCCACATCGGCGAGGTCAACCCCGACGACCCCACCGCGGGCATCCTCCTGCTCAACTACTACGGCCACATCAACCACGTGCCCATCCTGTCGACCGGCGATGACCCCGAGTGGGGCGAGCCTGCCGAGATATTTACCCTCCACGGCGAGCCCTTCAGCCGCATCGCCACCTTCCAGTCCAGCATCAGCGTCTCCGACGCCATCGAGGCCGGACGATACGACATCTTCGCCACGGACAACGCCGGAAACATCGAGTGGGCGCGCTATCGTGGCAAGGACGATGCCGGAAGGCCCGTCTACGACACGCCCCGCAAGCTCAAGCAGCACAATCCCCACGTCAACGGCGGCTTCTTCTCCGTTCCCACCGTCGGCGACTGGCGCGACACGGGGATGCAGGACATCCTCGTCGGCAGCATTGAGGGATACATCTTCTGGTACAAGACCCTCTCAACCAACCCCCTGCGCTTCGCCCCGCCCGAGCGCGTCCGCTACGGCACAACCGAGATCCGCCGACTCGCAACGCCTTATCCTTCGAGCGGACAGTACTGGGGCGGCTCCCAAAGCCCCTACGACGGCGACACCGGCGGCTACAGCAACCCCGTCCTCGCCGACTGGAACGGCAACGGCCTCCTCGATCTCGTCGTCTGCGACATGGTGAGCCTCTACGAGTGGTACCCCAACTGGGGCACCAAGTCGACCCCGGAGCTCGGCCCACCCCAACGCCTGCACATCACCGACGGATCGCCCCTCATCGGCCCCTGGAGGCAGCAGCCCGGCATCGGCCACAT
This sequence comes from Dehalococcoidia bacterium, assembly GCA_963665745.1. Taxonomy (GTDB): domain Bacteria; phylum Chloroflexota; class Dehalococcoidia; order Lucifugimonadales; family VXLM01; genus VXLM01. The sequence goes on from OY762443.1 coordinate 1,379,786, forward strand.
CACCGACGGCGACCTGCCCGACATCGTCACCCAGGACCTCGACCTCGACGTTGCCCTCTACAGGCGCGCGGGTAGCGACAACCTTTCAAGTCTCCTCCCGGGCGAAAAACTCCGCTATGAGGACGGCTCCACCATCAAGACGCACGGCATCTACACCCCTGCGGGCGGCGACGGGCGAGGCAGGACGAAGTTCAACGTCATCGACTGGGACGGCGACGGCCTCCTCGACCTGCTCATCGGCGTCGGCCCCCAGCACGGAAGCCCCTATCGAGGCAGCTACATCCTCTTCGCCAAGAACGTTGGCACGAAGACGCAGCCGGTCTTCAAGAAGCCGGTCGTCCTCGTGTTCGACGCGGACGGCAGCCCGCTGGAGTTCTGGCGGCATGGCGTCCACATGGCCCCCGTAGACTGGCAGGACGACGGCAACCTCGGCCTGATCGCCGGGGCCGACCACGGCCACGTCTGGTACTGGCGACCCCAGCACTTCGGCAGTCCCGCAAGCGGCGACCCGACCGCACCGGAACGCCCTGTCGGAGAAGAGGGCTTCGGCCCGCGCGAAGACTGACACCCGCGCTCCCGATTGCCCAGTCGAGGTCCAACGACGCCGATGCCAACACCTCTGGAAGTGCCCCGTCACATCCTCGAAGAGATCTACCGCCACGCACGCCGCGAGTACCCCAACGAGTGCTGCGGCTGGCTCGCGGGCGACAAGGACGGCTCGTCCGTGACCACCGTCAGGGCCTGCGTCAACGTGCAGGCGCAGGGAAACCACCCTTCCGCCCCCAGCCGCACCGCTGAAAAAGCGTATGTGTTCGACGCGCAGGACCTATTTGAGCTAGACCACAGCCTCAAGTCAGACACACCAGCGCGGATCATTTACCACTCTCATCCCAACGGATGCGCGGCATATCTCTCGGTAACTGATCGTAATGTCGCCGCTCCTTGGGGAGACGGCCCCGCCTACCCCGTCCAGCAGCTCGTAATCGGCATCGACGCCCACCGGGTCGTCGACTCCGCCCTCTACGACTGGTCCGACTCCGAAGCCGACTTCATCGAGATCGCCCGCTTCGACGGCGCGAAGATTTGAACTCGCATCCCCATTGAAATAACACCCCCGTCCGACTACAATCTTGCAAACCATCCACACAACCCCCGGTGCCTGAGCGGGGCGGAGGAAAACATGGCCGACGAAAAGTTGAGAGTGGCGATCATAGGCTGCGGACGTATGGGCCAGCACTACACCGAGGTCTACAACACCTTCGAGAATACCGAGGTCGTCGCCATCGCCGAGTACAACGACGACAGACGCAACGTCGTCGGCGAGCGCTTCGGCGTCACGGCCCTCTTCAAGGACGCAGAGGAGATGTACCAGAAGATGGACGAGGTGCCCGATCTCGCCGTCGTCGTTCTCCCCGGCAAGTTCATCAAGGACGCGGTCATCGCATCGGCCCAGGCGGGCGTGCGTGGCGTCTCCACCGACAAGCCCATCGGCGCGAAGCTCTCCGACGTGGACGAGATGGTCGCCACCTGCGAAGAGCGCGGCGCCGTCTTCCACGGCGGCAACCTCCAGCGCGCCCGCGCCGACGTGCAGGAGGCCGCGAGCTGGCTCCGAAACGGCGAATACGGAGAGGTGCTGGGCGCGACCGTACACGGGTGGGGAGGCGAGATTTCCGGCGGCGGATGCCAGCACATCGCCGTCCTCCGGCTCCTCACGAACGCCGAGATCACCGAGGTCATCGCCTGGGGCAAACCGCAGGAGTCCCTGGAGGCGAATGAGGACAGCGGCCTCATCATCAACGGACGGTTCAAGATGAGCACCGGAATCGAGACGACCGTCTATGGCGAGCCGACTCCCCATCGCGGCGTCGACGTCTGGACGGAAGACTCCCTCCTGCGCTGGGACTGGGGCGACGTCATGGACATCTACCAGGGGTTCGACGACAACGGCGCGCGCATCAAGTCCGACCGCGAGTTCACACCCTTCGCTTGGCCGAAGTACGGCTACCTGGCAAGCTCGATCCTGTCCTTCATCTCCGCCGTCCAGAACGGCGCCGAGATGGCGATATCCGGCTACGACCTGCTCAAGTCCCTCGAGGCCGCGGTCGCCGCCAAGCACTCTGCATTGTGGGGTTCGGTCCCCCTCTCCTTGCCATTGGAGGACCGCTCGCTAACCCTCTACCCGCGACCCTACCGCTGGCTCGGAGGCGACCAGTCCGGCAGATACCAGACGCCGGATGAGGCGCGCGCATACGAGCTCTTCGCCAAGGGATAACGCGTCCTACCCGCACGGCTCCGCCATCGTCAACACCCTTGCCGGGTTGTGAATCAACAGGCGGTCGATGTCCTCGTCTGAGAACCCCCGCGTTTTCAGCCAAGGCACGACCCGCCTGATTATGTAGAAATATCCGGGCCCGCCATACGCCGTCAGCCTGCGCTTCGATGCCACGTCGTGCCCCGTGAGAATCTTGTCCCCGTAGCCCCGCTCGATCATGAACGCGATCACCTCAGCGCGATCCGCGTCATTGAGCATCGTGATCTTGGGGTTCGGCGGATAGTACGGCAGGCCGGAACTGAAGTGGTCCCATTCCAAGTAGCACCCCGCCTCGGCGATGCGGAGCAGCGCCTGCCGGTCCATCACCGTCCTATCGAGATGACCGATGATGGTGCGCCCCGGATCGCCTCCCGCGTCCACGATGACCCCGATGATCTCCTCCGGCGAAGGCTCATCCCGACCCGGATGGATCAGAATCGCCGCTCCCGTCACCCGTTGCGCCCGCGCCGACGCCCGGAGCACCTTGCGTTCATTGTCCGACAGCGGGTACGAGCACCCGACCTCCCCGATGATCCCCGCCCTGATCCCCGTCGAACCCACGCCGACCGTGATGTCGCGGACGATCTCCTTGAAGATGGCGTCCTCCGAGATGTCGTCCATATCGGGCGGGTGCGCCTCCTTCACGTAGTATGACGACCCCATGATGATGTGTACGCCCGTGGCTCGTGATATGCGCGCGAGACCCTCGGGATTACGGCTCAGCCCTATGCTGGAAGCCTCCACAATCGCCCCGCCGCCGTGACGCTTGTACAGGCCAATCTCCGCGATGGCCGTGTCAATATCGTCCAGTCGCAGGTTGTCGAGATTGGCGGCGAAGTAGTAGCTGAGGTAGCCGAGAATGTCCATCCGCATCGGCGCGTGAAACATCTCGCGCTCGAACGGGTCGTCCGGCTCGACGGCGATCTTCGACAGGTCGGAGAGAATGTGCTCGTGCGTATGCGTCACACCGAGCGTATCAGGCGCCACCGGCCCCAGCACCGTCTGGACGTATCCGGTCATCTTTCGGTTGCCCAATATACCGGAAGCAATTGTCGATACGCCTCAACACTGAAGAGAGCTATCGGTCTGCGGCTACGGCCTCTGGCGGTTTGGCAACTATGTTTAGATTCGGATTGCTTACCGACGGGGGAACGGGCCAAAGGCATACTATCCGACGATATTCCCTGGCAACAAGAAAGGCCGCCCTTTGGGTTCTGATAGACCCTGCCTGGACGGCCCCTCAGCGATGCTGGTCTAGCTAGTAGACTATCGCATCCATCACGCAACTTCACCATACCCAAAAATGAGCATATTGTCAACACTCGTAGAACCCCGGACGGGATTCGAACCCGCGACCTCATCTGCGTGATGGATGCGCTCTGTCCAACTGAGCTACCGGGGCGGGCTCGATTCTATCATACGGCTCCAAGGAACCAGAGCAGGATTACCTGTGACCAGCCCCTCACTCCGCCAAGAACCCCCCGTCGATCACCAGCTCCGCCCCTGTGATGAACGACGACTCGTCCGACGCCAGGAACAGGATGCCGTTGGCGATCTCGTCCACGGTGCCGAGCCGGCTCATGGGCACCATCGCCAGGCGCGGATTGATGATCTCCGGCACGTTGAATATGTCCTCGGTGAGCGGCGTCATCACGAATCCGGGATGCACCGAGTTCACCCGGATCCCCTCCGCCGCGTACTGGATGGCTGCCGCCTTCGCGAAGTTGCGCTTCGCCCCCTTGGCCGTCGGGTACGAGGACGACGCTGATCCGACGATACCGTATATCGACGACACGATGACGATCGACCCGCCTCCTGCCTCGCGCATACGCGGTATCGCGTGCTTCGCTCCCAGGAACGCTCCTCTTGCGTGTACCGCCATCTCCAGGTCGAAGGCTTCGACCGGCGTCTCTTCCACCTTGTAGCGTATGGAGGTACCCGCCGCCGCCAGCAGCACGTCAAGTTTGCCGAACCGGTCGACCGTTGCGGCAATGGCCGCTATCCAATCGTCCTCGACCGTCACGTCGAGGTGGACGTAGAGCGCCTCACCGCCCTCGGCCCTGATCTCCGCCGCCGTCTGCTCGCCGATATCGTCCTTGATGTCCGCGATAACGACCTGCGCGCCCTCACGCACGAATCGCCGCACCGCCGCGCCGCCGATGCCCATCAGCCGCCCCTCGACGCCCGAAGCCCCGCCCGCAATGAGCGCCGTCTTGCCCTCGAGTCTCATAGCGGTCTCCTACGTTGCCCTTTCACCCGACAGCCGGGCCTTCATGCGCTTCTCCAGCGTGGACCGCGTCATCATCACGTGCCGCAAGCACGTCACGCACCGAATCCCGATGTCCGCGCCCAGCCGCGTAACCTCCCACTCGAACCCGCCGCACGGGTGCTTCTTCCGCAGCGCCAGCCGCTCTCCCATGCGGAAGTCTACGACCATGGATGGCCCCTGTCTTCGAGCACGGCGTTGATGTCGTCCCGCAGCCTCTCCGCGGCTTTTCTGGCCGCATCCACGTAGTTGACGGGGTCGGAAGAGGCGTACAGCACGCCCCTCGAACTGCTCACCAGCAAATTCCGCCCCGAGCTATCTATACCCGCCTTGACCGAGGCCCGCAACGAACCCTCCTGCGCCCCTACGCCGGGGAGCAGAATCGGCGCGTCAGGCGCGATGGAGCGCACCTCCGCAAGCTCCTTCGGATACGTCGCCCCTACGACGAGACCGACGCTGCCCGGGGGGCCCCACTCGACCGCCCTGCGAGCCAGCGCTTGGTAGAACGGCACTGTCAAGCCGTCCGACTGCACGGGCAGGTCCTGTAGCTCGGCTGCACCCTCGTTCGACGACCGGCACCACACGAACACAGCCTTGCCCTCGTAGGCTAGGAACGGTCCGATGTCCGCGCCGCCCGCGTAGCCGTTGACGGTCGCCGCGTCCGCGCCCCACGTCTCGAAGAGCGCCTTGGCGTATGCCGTGTTCGTCGAGCCGATATCCCCGCGCTTACCATCCACCAGCACAATCACAGACGGCGCAACGTCCCTGATATGCGCTATCGTCCGCTCAAGCTCTCCGATGCCCTCGCTGCCCCGCGATTCATAGAACCCGACGTTAGGCTTGTAGGCGCACACGAGGTCACGCGTCGCGTCCACGATGGCCGAGTTGAAAGCCACAACATCCTCGACCGGCATTCTGGCCGGGTCGGGATCGAGTCCGACGCAGAGCAGGCTTCGGTTCGTCTTGCAGGCGAAAGAAAGACGCTCGCGGAAGGTCCTCATGGGATTGTCGTTGCCCCGCTCGCGTAGCTCAGGCGTAGCTCAGTACCCGTTCGACGAAATCATGCACGAGCGGACGAGCGAACGTAACGTCATCGTCCTCCATAAAGCCGTGGTAGAAGTTGGCGTGGAACTGCTGCGCTGCCGCAAACCCGCCGCGCAGTTCCTGGTCGTCGTGTTCGGTAATCAGCTTGCTGACCGCGATCTTCAGCGCATTGTGATTCCCGTATTCCCAACCCCGGTCTTGGGCCACCGTCATGACGGCATGAGCCGCAGCGCCCCACAGCTTCTCCGAGCCTTGCAGGATGTGCCCGGAGCTAAACTGATGGTCGGCGTCGTCGAGAAAGTCCCGTGCCGTCTGCGTGTGCTCCTGAACTTGCATGTCCGTCTTGCTGCCTTAGGGTACGACCGGGCGCAGTGCGAGGAGCCCGGCTTCAAAGAGTCAACCGGCAAGGTAAATCATATATGATTACCGATACGGCCTCAACCGAAGAAAAGCGCCGTATGCCTACACTGGGCTACCCAATCATTCCCCATGCCTAACCCCCTGACCGACATCTACGACCGCCTGCTGGAGCGCTACGGCCCGCGCGACTGGTGGCCCGCCGACTCCCGATTCGAGGTCATGGTTGGCGCCGTCCTCGTCCAGAACACCGCGTGGAGCAACGCAGCAAAAGCGATCCAAGCCCTCTCGGACGCCGGACTGCTCTCGCCTAAGGGACTCAGAAGCGCAGACGAGACTGACATAGCGCAACTCATATACTCATCCGGCTACTACAACATGAAGGCCCGCAAGCTCAAGGCCCTCGTCGAGTGGCTCGGCGAGCGTGACGACGACATCGATACCCTCATGGCCGCCGACCCCGTATCCCTGCGCGAGGAGCTTCTCGGCATCCACGGCATCGGCGAGGAGACTGCCGACGACATCCTCCTCTACGCCCTCGACATGCCCGTCTTCGTCATCGACCACTACACCAAACGCCTGCTCCACCGCCTCGGCCTCGCGCCCGAAAAGGGCCCCTACGCCCTCTACCAACGCCTCTTCACCGACCACCTCCCGGCCGACGTCCCTCTCTTCAACGAGTACCACGCCCTGATAGTCACCCACGCCGCCAACGTCTGCAAGAAGGAGCCGGCGTGCGACGAGTGCTGCCTACTGCCGCTCTGTCCGACGGGCAAAGCGCGAACATAGGGGTGACTCAATTGACCACGTTCGCCCTGAGCCTGTCGAAGGGCAAATCTCCGTGCCCTCTGCGGTGAACCTCCTCTCCCTCCCCCGACGAATGCGCTATCATAAGCCCGCCTCTATAACCCCCGTCAAAGGAAGGCCCACCCAATGACCGCCAAATACAACGTCGGGATCGTCGGATGCGGACGCCAGGGCACCCAGCACGGCCGAGGCTTCAACCTGCTCCCTGACACGCAGGTCGTGGCCATCGCCGACCCTGACCCCGACAACCTCGAACTCGCCACGCGACGCTTCTCCGCCCGCGGCTACTCCACCGCCGAGGAGATGTACGCCAACGAGCGGCTAGACATCGTCGACTGCGTCCTGCCGGTTCAGTACAACCCCGACATGGTCGTCCTCGCGGCGGAACGCTCCGGCGCGAAGGGCATCGTCTCCGAGAAGCCCATCGCCGCAAGCCTCGCCGACGCCGACCGCATGGTCGCCGCGTGTGAGGTGAACGGCATCCCATGGCAGGGCGGCAACGTCGATCGGAGCATATCCCAGCTTTGGGAAGCCCGCGCCATGATCGAGGCAGGGGAGATCGGCGAAGTCCTGACCATCGACCTCTACGAGTCGATCATGCAGGGCGGATGCCAGGGCCTCAGCGTCGCGCACATGTTCGCTCAGGACGCCGACATCGACTGGGTCACGGGCTGGACCAACGGCGACCCCTTCGGAGAGAGCGACGACGAGTACCTCGGTATCGGCGGCTACGTCCGCTACGCCAACGGCATCGAGTGCTTCATTCAAGCGAAGACCTCCGCCATGCGGGGACTGGTCGTCACCGGCACCGAGGGCGTCTACGTGACCGACAAGCGCCATCACCGTTTCTACCGCAAGGTCGACGCCGACCTCCTCTCCAATCTGCGATACGACGACTCCAAGACCTTCAAGCCGTTTCGCCCCCATGCCGAAGGCGGGTACGACGAGGACGGCTGGCTCTACCCTGGCGACCGGCTCGTGAACTCCATGCAGTCCATCGTCGACGCCATCACCCACGGCATTGAGCCGAAGGCGCCGGGACACGTCCACCACAAGTCCTTCGAGGCAACCGTCGCCATGAGAGAGTCCGCCCGCCAGGGCCACGCGCCGGTCAAGCTCCCACTGGAAGACCGAAGCCTCACCCTCAAACCTCAGATATGGCGATGGGTGAACAAAAAAGGACTCTTCGGAGAAGAGAAATACGCCCAGCAAATCAACCGCGCGACCAACTACTAGGAGCGCCCCCAATGAAAATCACCGACATCGAAGTCTTCACCATCCTCCCGCCGCTGGCCAAGCGGTATCGAGACAACCCCGCCAGAAACGGACACGAGCGCCGCGTTGCCGCCAAGGTCACCACCGATGCCGGCATCGTGGGCTACGGCGACTTCGACGGCGAGGCTCCGCCACCCATCGAGTCGTTCGAGCCGCTCATCGACACCGACCCGTTCGACTACATCGGCTCCGACCTCTACCCCTCCGTCGTGATGGCGATGTACGACATCATGGGCAAGTACCTCGAGGTGCCCGCGTACAAGCTGATCGGCCAGAAGGTGCGCGACGGCATCTCCTCCGCCGCGTGGTGCTGGGGCGGCCCCACCGACCAGGAGCTTGCCGACGACATCGTCCGCGCCGCCAACGACGGCTACACCATCTTCAAGATACACACCAGCCCTCTGGCGGATGTCATTCGATGGACCAAGATCATCGAGGAGGTCGCGCCGCCGGGATTCAGGGTCCACTACGACTTCACCGGACGGCGCGGGCGCACCCTGGGCGGAGTCCTGCCCATCGTCGCGCGCCTCGAACGCGATCACCCCATCGTCGAGTGGATCGAGGACCCCTTCGACACCGCCGACGTCGAGAGTTGGCGCGAGCTACGGCGACGAACGCAGCTCACCGTCGTGCACGGTGGGTCATGGAAGCTCGGCGGAGGCCACGAGGCCCAGCTTGGCATGGCCGACGCCTACATGATGTACCCGCCCATCGGTACCCTCATCGCCACGGCGACCACATACGGCAAGCTCAACCTCCAGACCATCTTCCAGATGTGCGGCGGGACGCTCGCCAAGTCCATGGCCATGCACGTCGCCTGCACCATGCCCACCGCAACCGGCCACTCCATACACCTCGACGACCAGCTAGACGCCGAGGACGACATCACCCGGAAGCGGTTCCCCGTCCACGAGGGCTTCTCGCGCGTCTCCGAGGAACCCGGCCTCGGCTTCGACGTCGACGAGACCCTGCTCTACAAGTACCGCGACAACGTGCCCAACGAGATCGCACCCTACGTCGGCGTCGTCCGGTTTGGCAGCGGCCGCGCCATCTACTCCCTCGGCCAGCCCCACCTGCCCAAGATCATGGGCCAGGAGGAGGGCACCGTCCGCAACTACACCTACGACCGCTGGTTCGACGACGGCTCCGAACAGTGGGCCAAGACCTACGAGCGCGTCGGCAACGAAGAGTGGTACGTCGAGTAAACGCGGCCAATCCCAAATGCGTTATTATCCTGAAAATAACCGTAGTACCACCGCCAAACCGTCATTCCTGCGAAGGCAGGAATCCAGTTCTCGGCCCCTGCAATCAGCCCTGTAGCGGCGGTCAGCCCCATTTTCATGTTTCGTGGTGTCGGCTGCCGCCGACATGAGGGATTACTCCGCTACACGGGTACATTTTCGCTCTGCTCTTGACGGGAGAACGCCTGACGGCACTGGCGTTTTCACGGCAACGAAAATTGATCTCAACCTTTTGGCCGTCTCGTTTGTACTATATGCGAAGGCGCCGGAATGAACGAGGGCCGGAAGCATGAATGACAAACGAGAGATGGAACGGCTGAGTCGGGTCTTCGAGCGGGCGGAACAGTATGATCCCCACCGGCCTTTCGGGCCTTGGTTCTACCGAATAGTTGTCAACGACGCCACTAAGAGACTACAGAGAAAGGAAGTAAGGAGAAAATGCTCAATCTATGGTTTATAGAACGTCATTCACGAACTTTTCGCTCGCTTGCTTTGATACTTCTGATTTGTCTCACAGCCTGTGGCACTGGTAGCGATTCGCCGTCCGTCTCGCCCATAAGGGAGGCGGCCACCCCCACGTCGGAAGCCTCTGCCCGCACAGTGTCGGCAACCGCAATCCCGACCGCGGTTCCGACCGAGACCACGCCGACGGGTTCACCCAACCCGGAGCGAATGGCGCTGACGGCCCTTTACGATGCCACCAGCGGGCAAGACTGGAAGATAAACGACGGCTGGCTTGGCGACGGCGCTCTCGACAAATGGCTGCGCGTAACGACCGACGAGGACGGCAGGGTCGCGAGCTTGGACCTCGGTTCCAACCGGTTGAATGGAGAGATACCGACTGAACTGGGGGACCTCTCCAACCTGGAATTGTTGTTCATCAATGACAACGATTTGACCGGTGCGCTACCCCAAAGTCTGACAGGGTTGTCTGCGTTGGAATCGTTTCACTTCCACAACAACTCAGGGCTATGCGCGCCAATTGATGAGGCATTCCAGACGTGGTTGCAGGGAATAGCATCAGTCATCGGCAGCAGCTGCGCGCCGGAGGACTCACTCGATGACCGTGAGGTTTTGGTGCAGCTATACAACGCCCTGGACGGGGAGAACTGGAATAACAACGCTAACTGGCTGACCGAACGGCCAATCAGGGAGTGGCACGGAGTCACAAATGATGCAAGCGGACGAGTCACAAGACTATTGCTCGAGTCGAACGGGCTGGCTGGGGAGATACCCAAGGAGCTCGGGAGCCTCTCCAACCTGAAAAGGCTGGAACTCGGCAACAACCAGCTAACAGGGGAGATACCCAAGGAGCTAGGCAACCTCTCCGCCCTGGAGACTCTAATACTCGGTTCCGACACTTCTTATGCTGGGGGGTTAAGTGGGAGCATACCGAAGGAGTTGGGCAGCCTCTCGAAGTTGGAGGTTCTAAACCTCAGATTCAACCAGCTGACCGGGGACATCCCGGCAGAGTTGGGCAACCTCACGAGCCTGAACGCTCTATTGCTTGGTTACAACCGGTTGACCGGGGAGATCCCGGCGGAGCTTGGCGGCCTCTCCAACTTGATAAACCTGGAGATCGTTTACAACGGGTTGACCGGGGAGATCCCGGCGGAGTTGGGCAACCTCTCCAACCTGACACGGCTGTTGCTGGGACACAATCAACTGTCGGGTGATATACCGAAGGAACTGGGCAACCTCTCCAACCTGAAGGCGCTGTCGATTGAGAGCAACAAGCTGACCGGGTGCATACCGGCGGCGCTGGGCGGGGTAAAGGTCAGTGCTTTGGGGCTTAACGTAAGGCCTTTCTGCTAGGTTGGTCTGGGCTGTCGGCTAGAGTCAAGGGCGACCCTATGACTTGCCGGACCGCACCGGGTCTTCCGCAGAAGTGAGAATTGCTCTCAACCCTTTTGCCGTCTCGTTTGTACTATATGTGAAGGCGCCCATACGAGCGAAGACCGGAAGCATGAACGACAAACGAGAGATGGAACGGCTGAGTCGGGGCGACATCGCCGCCCTCGGCACGCTGGTCCGACGGTACCAGACCAAGGCACTGCGAGCTGCATACCTCGTTACCTACGATCTCGCCCAGGCGGAGGATGTTGTCAGCAATGCATTTCTTCGGGTTTTCGAGCGAGCGGAACAGTTCGACCCACACCGACCCTTCGGGCCCTGGTTCTACCGAATAGTTGTCAACGACGCTATTAATGCAGTCCGGCGCCGCGACCGGACGACAACGTTAGAGCACACTGTTTCGACTCGAAGGTCAGTCGATTCGACCGATCCGGAGGCCACCGCAGTCCTGAACGAGGAGCGAAAGGCCGTACGTGATGCATTGGCGCAGCTTACTCCGTCACAGCGAGGCGCGGTCGTGATGCGGTACTTCCTCGAGCTGTCCGAGTCCGAGATGGTCGAGCGTACGGGACGCTCGCGGGGCACCGTCAAGCGTCACCTCCATGATGCCCGAGCGCGAATGAAGCAGCTACTTCGGACGAACATGCGCGACGAGTGAAGAGGATGTGGAGAAGGATGAAATGAGCACACTAACCATGGACGAGTTCCTTAATCACAAACGGCTGACCGACCTGGCCGAGTTCGCCGTTCCTGACGGACACGACCTGTGGCCTGAGATAGAACGCGCCGCTCACCGCTCCGCGGCCTCAATGCCCACCTCAAGGCCGAGCATTCTGTCACTGGGCCTTTCAGGCGCCTGGACGGCAGTGGGAGTCCTTCTCATCGCGGCAACCTTTGCAGCCCTCGGCTTCGGTCTGGCGGTGCTCGTACTATCTAACGGCCTAGGATCGGTTCCCGCAGCCCAGCTGCAGGCTACCGCTATGACAGAGCGCGCAGCGCTGACGGCCCTCTACGATGCCACAGGCGGGCAAGACTGGAAGACGAACGACGGCTGGCTTAGCGATGACCCGCACGATCAATGGCTGCGAGTGACGACCGACGAAGACGGCCGGGTCACGAGATTGGATGTCGGTTCCAACCAGTTGAATGGAGAGATACCGACCGAATTGGGGGACCTCTCCAACCTGAAATTGCTGTTCATCAATGACAATGAGCTGACTGGTGTGCTACCCCATAGTCTGTCAGGGTTGTCCGCGTTGGAATCGTTCCGCTTCCACAACAACTCCGGCCTTTGCGCGCCAATCGATGAGGCATTCCAGACGTGGTTGCAGGGATTAGCGTCAGTCATCGGCAGCAGCTGCGCGCCGGAGGACTCGCTGAATGACCGTGAGGTGCTGGTGCAGCTATACAACGCGCTGGACGGGGAGAACTGGAGAAACAACACCAACTGGCTGACCGAACGGCCAATCAGGGAGTGGCACGGAGTCACAAATGACGCGAGCGGACGGGTGACCGGACTATTGCTCGAATCGAACGGGCTGGCCGGGGAGATACCGGCAGAACTGGGTAGCCTCTCCAACCTGAAAAGGCTGGAACTCGGCAACAACCAGCTAACCGGGGAGATACCCTGGGAGCTAGGCAACCTCTCCGCCCTGGAGACTCTACTACTCGATTCCGACAGTTCTTATGCTGGGGGGTTAAGTGGGAGCATACCGAAGGAGCTGGGCAGCCTCTCAAAGTTGGAGGTTCTAAACCTCAGGTTCAACCTGTTGACCGGGGAGATACCGGCAGAGTTGGGCAACCTCACCAGCTTGGAAACTCTATTGCTTGGTTACAACCGGTTGTCTGGGGAGATACCGGCGGAGTTGGGCGGCCTCTCCAACTTGAGAAGGATGGAAATCGTTTACAACGGGTTGACCGGGAAGATACCGGCGGAGTTGGGCAACCTCTCCAACCTGACACGGCTCTTGCTGGGACACAATCAGCTGTCGGGTGATATACCGGCGGAGTTGGGCAACCTCTCCAACCTGAAGTCGCTGTCGCTGGAAGGTAATGACTTGAGTGGTTGCATACCAGCGGCACTGGACGGCGTATCGAACAGTGTTCAGGGGCCTAACGTAAGACCTTTCTGTTGAGTTACGGTTCGTTCGTCCCAAGACCTCGCAACCGGTAAAGCCCGTTCACCCTGAGCAGCGTTACGCCCCGCACTCGGGGCCATGCCGAGGTTTCAGTAACTGCCTTGAAGACAACTTCCTTCCTCACTCTGTGATCTCTGTGTCCTCTGTGGTGAATCTTCGTCCTGTCTGGAGCAGTTATACTTGAAAGCCTGTCGAAGGGTGAGGGGCCGTTCATGGTTCGACAAGCCTGTCCTGAGCCTGTCGCAGGGCTCACCAAGAACGGTCTCGGTTGGCCTATTGGACTTCCCCTCTGAGCGCTACCCCGTAGCCTCCCGCTTCGTCCGCACCGCCTCGCGCACCTCGTCGCCGAACTCTGCCAACTCCTCCTTCGTCAACTCCTCACCTGCCGCAAGGCGCTCCTTGAAGTCCTCGTAGACCCAGTTCTCGTACCGCCCGCGAGGTATCTGAAAGAACTCCGGCGTGAAGTGCGGCTTCTCGCCCGGCCCGAAATGTCCCTTGTCCTTGAGCGTGTACCCCTCAAGCTCGTCCGTCCCCTTGCCGAGCACCTCTCCCGTCTCGACGTAGTGCTCCATCACCGGCTTCATGCCGTACTTCTGCACCGGACACACCTTCATGCAGATCGAGCACCCGTCGTACCGCCCCATGACGGGACGGCACCGAGCATAGCTCACCTTGTTCTTCAGCGCCCCGCGCCACCACAGTTTGTCGCGTGACAGCGCGTTGCTCGGACACCGCGTCACGCACACCTGGCACTTATCGCAGAACCGGTTGATCCCGTAGTCCACCGGCTGGTCGTACCGCACGGGCGCGTCCGTCGTAATCATCATCAGCCTGCCCCGTGACCCGAAATGCGGCATCAGCAGCTGGCCGTTCGCCCCAAGCTGACCAAGCCCCGCGTTGATGAACATCGGGATGTACGGCGCGCTGGAGTCGCTGTGACTATGCACCTGCGCGTGGTACCCCAGCGACCGGATGTAGTCGGCCAGTTCCAGTGACACCGCCCCTTCCGTCGTGTACGTTCCGAAGTGCGTGTGCTCCGCCTCCTCGCTCGGAATTTTTTGCGTCCCGTGATACTCCTGCTCGTAGGCTAGGCAGATCGCATGCTGGAACTTCACCCACTTCTTCTTGCTGGCGTACGTGTACCGGCGGTCATACCTCGTGAATCCGACCTCGCTGAACCCAAGCTCCCGCGCCCTCCGCCGTATCGGCTCCGTCGGATCGAGGTCGGGGTCCGGCTCCCCGTGCGGCGGAATGTCCCCCGACGCCGCGGCCGCCTCCACGAGCGGCGTGTCCACCTTCTCATGCTCGACGCGCCACTGCGCGAACGACTCCGTGTACTGCGACCACAGCCACTCCCGGTCGGCGGAGTTCTCGACGAAGTGCGCCTCTAGCGGGTACTCGCGGCTGTAGAACGATACGTCACCCTCCCGCACCGGCGCGCCCGGCTCCGTCACCAAGTCCTCCGCAACCGGTATCTCGATGTCGGGATCGCCCTGCCTATTCCCCGGACGCCTCACGACATGATGCACCCTCTTCATCGCGCACATGACGCCGCCCCCTACTCGTGGATCTCCTTCTGGCAGTGAGGACACAGCCTCGGCCCCTGCCTCCTCTTGTTCATCTCGTCCATGAACCCCGACCCCAAGATGCCCGCCGGGAGCGCGAACAGCCCTATCCCCAATATCGCTATCACCCCCGCGAGAAACCGCCCCGACGCGGTGACCGGAACCGCGTCGCCGTACCCCACCGTCGTCAGCGTGATGATGCTCCACCACATCGCCTGGGGAATGTTGGCGAACTTGTCCGGCTGGGCCTCGCTTTCCGCATAGTACATCAGCGAGGACGCCATCAGCAGCAGTATCGACAGGAACACGATCACCGTGATCAGTTCCGCGCGCTTGGCGTGTATCACCCCGGCCGACGTCCTCAGACCGGACGAGTAGCGGCTCAGTCGTGCGATCCGGGCCAACAGGCGCACTGCCCGCAGGAACCGCAACACCCGCAGGTCGAGCAGACCCACGGGGGCCAACAGCGCCACGTAGAACGGCAGGATCGCCAGCAGGTCGATGAAGAGGACGGGGGTCACGGCAAAACGCAGCCTCCCCCATACCGGATGCCCGTACTTCTCCTCTGTCGTGCATGCCCAGAGCCGCAGGACGTACTCGACCGTAAAGATGGCTACGGATACGGTCTCGAAGGTCCGGAAAGCCAGTGGCGAGACCTGATGAATCTCCTCGACGGTCTCCACGATCAAGACGACGACGTTCAGGCAGATCAGCGCGATGATGAACACGTCGAATCCGCTGAATCCGCCGTCCGACCGCTCCAAGACCCTGTGGAGCCTTTGCCTCATCGACATTGACGACCGTTTCGATTCCATCTATTCATCTTCTCTCTGTGGTCTCTGCGCCCTCTGCGGTGAATCATGGTCCTTCATACTAGGCGATCTCTCCGTCGAGCGCGTCCAGCGCCAGCACGCTGTTGCTCTTCACGATCAGGTATACCTGCGTTCCCTCCCTCAGCGCAAGGTCGGAAACGGCGCGCGGCGTGAGCTCCACTACCAGAACAACCCCCACGTCCACGTGCGCGATGACCCGCGGCCCCTGCGCGTGAATCGCCTCGATCTTCCCCGGCAAGATATTCTGGGCGCTGATCCTCGTCGGCACGTCCAGCGTAAGGATGATATCACCCGCGCGGATCGACACCGTCAGCAGGTCTCCGGATCCCGCCTCGATCTCCGGCGCGGCGAGCTCCACGCCCCCGACGTCGATCACCGATAGCCCCTGCTCCGACCGCCGCTCCACGACCGTCGCGTCCAAGAGGTTCTCCAGCGCCCCGTAGTCCGCCATCGTCCCGACGTCCGGCCTCACCAGCACCTCGGACGGCGGCCCCTGCGCTACCGGCCTGCCCTCCGACAGCACCAGCATCTCCTCCGCGAGCGCCACCACCTCCGACACCGAGTGCGAAACATATATCATCGGCGTCTCAAGCTCCTGTCGCACGCGCTTCAGGTACCGGATGATCGCCCCCTTGAACGAAACGTCCAGCGACGCCAGCGGCTCGTCCAGCAACAGCAGGCGCGGCGAGGTCGCCAGTGCCCTCGCGAGGGCTACTCGCTGACGCTCTCCCCCTGATAGCGTGTCGACGCTCCGATTCAGCAGCCGGGTCAGATCGAACAACTCGAAAAGCTGCTCCGGGTCCGTCGTGCGCTGCCCCTCGGGCGTCAGGTGATAGCCGTACAGGATGTTCTTTCGTACGTTCATATTCGGAAACAGCGCGGACGATTGGAACACGTACCCGAACCGCCGCTTTTCGGGTGGCACGACCTTCCGCTCGGATGCCGAGAACAGAGTCGTCCCCATGACGGTGATCTGCCCGCTGTCGGGCCGTGTGAGGCCCGCGATGCAGTTCAACAGCGTCGTCTTGCCGCTCCCCGACGGCCCGAACACCGAGGTCGCGCCCGCCGCGAACGTCACGTCGCAGTCCAGAGTGAACTGGGGAAATCGTTTGGTCATGGCGACATGTGCTACCGGCGCTGTCATGCTGCCTCCGGTCGAGGGGTCTTCGCCAGCAGCCAGTTGTGTACCACCAGCGTCGCCACCGCGATGGCGATGGCAATGGCCGTCAGCAGCAGGGCCGTCGAGTCGTCCCGCAGGATAACGGCGGAGTAGAGCGCCAGCGGCAAAGTCTGCGTCTTGCCCGCGATGTTCCCCGCCACCGTGATCGTCGCGCCGAACTCGCTGATAGCCCGCACGAATCCCAGCAGCACGCCCGCGAGGATGCCCTTCATTGCCAACGGCACGGTTATCGTGAAAAACACCCTCCACGGCCCGGCGCCGAGGCTCCGCGCCGACATTTCCAACCGCTCGTCCACCCCCGCCATGGCCACCATCGTCGCCCGCGCCATGAGCGGAAACGACACCACCGCCGACGCCGCGACCGCCGCATACCACGTGAACACGATGTCCGCCCCCAGGAGCGCGTGCGTCACGCCGCCTATCGGCCCCTCGCGCCCCAGCAGGAGCAGCAGGAAGAACCCGATGGCAATCGGCGGCACCGCAAGCGGAAGCGACACCAGCACGTCCACCAGCAAGCGCCCCGGCACGCGCGTCTTGACCAGCAGCCAGCTAACCGCCAACGCAAGCGGAATGTTGACCACGGTGGCGACCACCGCAACCCGGAACGTCAGCTCGAGCAGTGACCAACTCAACACGACTCTACCTGATCGGCTCGAAGCCGTGAGCGCGGAATATCTCGCCCGCCACGGCCCCGGTGAGGAACTTTACAAAATCGTCCGCCGCCTCGTTCCGTTCGTCCAATGCCACCGTCACGACCGGATACACGATCGGCCCGTACGAGTCGTGCGGGAAGATGTCCACCGTCTCCAGCCCTTTGGCTATCACGGCGTCCGTCGCGTACACGATGCCGACGCTCGCGTTGCCCGCCTCGACGAAGGCCATGGCCGCACGCACGTCCGGCGCCGTCACCATCTTCTCCTGCAATGTCTCCCACAGCCCCGCCGACTTCAGCGCCTCCCTGCCATACGCCCCGGCAGGCGCGATATCCGGCGCAGCTATGGCGATCCGCTCGACGTTCGACGACGTGAGGGCAGTCGGCGAGCGCTCTTCCAGCGACCGGTTCGTGACCACGACCAGCTTGTTCGTCAGCAATTCGGCCTCTTCCGCAACCAGCCCACGCTCCCGCAGGAACGCCACCGGGGGCGCACCCGCCGAAACGAACACGCTCGCCGGGGCGCCGCTGGCAATCTGCTGCGCCAGCGCCTGAGACGCCGCATAGCTGGTTTGTACGTCCACGTTGTTCTCCCGCTCGTACAGCGCTACCGCCTCGTCGAATGCGTCCGTCAGGCTCGTCGCCGCGAACACCAGCAACTCCTCCCGATCACCGTCCGGCCCACCCGAACACCCCACAGCAAGCGCCGCGACCACCAAGGTTGCCGCCAACATTGCTTTTCTTGTACGACCGCTTCCGTTCATACCCGCCGTATACCGTACCGTCCAACCCCCCGTTCGGCAAGCGGCACGCCGTTGACACCGCATCAAGCCCGCCGCTAGACTACCTGTACAAGTCGATGCCCCCCACCGCCTCACCCCTCGCCGACTACGTCGCACAAGCGACCGCCTCCGGCAGCGACCTGAACACCGGGTTCGTCGCCTTCCTCGCATCGCTCGAACACATCCGCTCCGTCTCCCCCGAGGTCGCCGCCGCCGTAGTGACCGAACTCGACGACCAGTCCAACAGCCTCAAGATGATCGCCTCGGAAAACTACTCCTCCCTCGCCGTCCAACTCGCCATGGGCAACCTGCTCACCGACAAGTACGCCGAGGGCTACCCCTACCACCGCTTCTATGCCGGATGCGACAACGTCGACGCCGTCGAGGGACGAGCCGTCGAGCTTGCCAAGGACCTCTTCGGCGCCGAGCACGCCTACGTCCAGCCCCACTCCGGCGCGGACGCCAACCTCGTCGCCTACTGGGCCATCCTCTCCGCGAGGGTGCAGTCCCCCTTCATGGAAAACGTCGGACAGACCGACCCATCCAAGCTCTCCGACGTCGAGTGGTCGGAGCTTCGCCATGCCCTCGGCAACCAGCGACTTCTCGGCATGAACTACTACTCCGGCGGACACCTCTCGCACGGCTACCGCCTCAACGCCTCCGCCACCATGTTCGACGTCCGGTCCTACGACGTCGACCGCGAGACGAACCTGCTCGACTACGACGCCATCCGCGAACACGCAAGGGCCTTCCGTCCCCTCATCCTTCTGGCAGGCTACAGCGCCTACTCCCGCAGGATCGACTTCAGTATCTTCCGCGAGATAGCCGACGAGGTCGGAGCCGTCCTCATGGTCGACATGGCCCACTTCGCCGGACTCGTCGCCGGCAAGGTCGACGGCTTCACCGGCCCCTACGATCCCGTCGCATACGCCCACGTCATCACCACCACGACCCACAAGACCCTGCGCGGACCGCGCGGCGGCATGGTGCTCTCCACAGAGGAGTTCGGCGAGTACGTCGACAAGGGTTGCCCCATGGTGCTCGGAGGCCCCATGCCCCACGTCATGGCCGCCAAGGCCGTCGCCTTCACCGAGGCCGCCGCCCCGGAGTTCAAGACCTACGCCCGCGCCATCGTAGACAACGCCTCCGCTCTCGCCTCCGCATGCATCGACAACGGCATGGACATCCTCACCGGCGGCACCGACAACCACCTCATGCTTGCCAACGTCGCCCCCTACGGACTCACCGGACGCCAGGCCGAGTCCGCCGTCCGCGAGGCCAACGTCACCCTCAACCGCAACAGCATCCCCTTCGACCCCAACGGCGCGTGGTACACGTCAGGACTCCGCTTCGGAACGCCCGCCCTCACCAGCCGAGGCATGGGCGAGACCGAGATGGCGGAAATCGCCTCCATCATGGCCTCCGTCCTCTCCGCAACGAAACCTCGTCCCATCACCAGGGGCAGACTCGCCGGACAGTTCAGCAAGGCCCGCGCAACGTCGGACGCCGAGACCATCGACTCAGCCCGCGCCCGTGTCTGCGACCTCCTCTCCGCCTACCCCCTCTACCCCGACCTCGACCTCGACTACCTCAAGCGGTCGTTCACCTAGCGCCAAGCCGTAGAGGGAGTCTCATAAATCGAATCCGTTCGTGGTGAGCTTGTCGAACCATGAACGATGCTTCGACCCTTCGACAGGCTCAGGGCGAACGAAGCCTTTTTAGACACCCTTCTCAGAGATTCACCGGATAAATCGGCCCGTGAAAAATCCCCCCGGTGCAGATTACTTCAGCAACCCGTGGACGGGTACAAGCCGCTGGCCGTATGGGTCAACGGCCAGAAACGTGCCTTCCAAGGTGTATGCGCCGAGCAGCGCCGTATCATCCTCGCCGAAGATTACCCAGGTAGTGGTCTCCCGATCGGCGACTCTCGCCCTCGCCTCGGCCATATCCAGTTCCACCCGCTGGCCTCCGGCATACTCGAAGGTCTCGCGCTTGGTGGGAGCGATTCCGAGCCGCCTGAGAGTAGAGCCGGGAACAACGGTCGTGGTTGCGCCGGTATCTACCAGTGCATCCATCTTTTCATAATTCTCGCCGCCCACGTCGCCAATGGCGATTTCTACGCTGAAGGTCCCCACCTCATTGCTCCTACTTGAACGAATCATCCGACCTGAGTATAGCTTACTACATAGCAGGTACAGACGGAGTTTCGGGGAGCATGTCCAGGGTCAAGCCCATACGAACGGCGTAGGAGGAACATAAGACTCAACACAGCACTTGACCGTCTCTTGCGTTCTTGATGCTGGTATTGCTAGTATTTCGACTACCACGTATCCGTGCCACAAGGCGCGAGCTTTGATTGAAGGATTGGGCCTTTCTGGCCCTCCTTGCAGGCTCACGCCTTTGGATGCGGGTACGTGGTAATACCTAATCCTTCACCGCGGGGAGGGCGTCAGAATGGAATGGGAGCGGTTAAGCACCCAGAGACGAGCGTCAGGACGAGAAGGATGGACTGCACTTGTCGTAATCGTATCGCTCACCGCCATAACATTCATAGCTTGTGCTCAGCCCCTCGACGTCAACATCACCGAGGATGACATCGAGGTTGAGGCGGCCGACGGAAAGAAGGTGAAGGCCCCCATGAGTTCCATGGAGTTCAACGGTCTCGAAAACCTGCCGACCCCGACTCCGACGCCCGTCATGTGGCGCGGACTGGCTGTCGCCGCTGAAAACAGGTGCTCGACATACCGCGCAAGTGACTACCGCTACTCATCGTCGATAGAGGCCAAGATCGTGAAGGAGATGGGCGGCATCATCTACGGTCCCTACACCGGAACCCACTTCGCCAGCACGCGCGAGACGGACATCGAGCACATGGTAGCGCGATCCGAGGCCCACGATAGCGGGCTGTGTGACAGCGATGATGCGATGAAGAAGGCGTTCGCTTCCGACTTGCTGAATCTCACGCTTGCAAGTCCCAGCGTCAACCGCTATCAGAAAAGCAGCAAGGACGCCGCCGGGTGGCTTCCGACACTCAACAAGTGCTGGTTCGCCGATAGGGTGGTGAAGATGCGTGTCAAGTACGGCATGACGATTGACAAGACCGAGGCGGACGCGCTCGAAGCGGTGATAGCGGCCTGCACGTCGTTCGACATGGTAGTCGTTCCGACACCGACTCCAACACCATGAGGGGGACATCATGACGACAACCGAACGGATAGAGCACCTCGAAGATAGGGTAGGGCACATAGAGAATATGATGGACCGGCTCATGGCTCTCGAAGAACGCTCGTTGCAATTCCACGCCGAGAGTAAGGAGCAACTCGCCAATCTCCAACGACAAGAGGAACGGTCGATGGAGCTACATGCCGAGAGTAAGGAGCAACTCGCCAATCTCCAACGACTGGAGGAACGGTCGATGGAGCTACATGCCGACACTAGAACGCAACTAGCCGAGCAGCGCGAACACTTTGAGGTCAGTCTAGCCGAGCAGCGCGAACACTTTGAGGCCAGTCTAGCCGAGCAGCGCGAACACTTTGAGGCCAGTCTAGCCGAGCAGCGCGAGGACTCGAAGAAGATTCACCGGCTTTGGGTTCGGTTGGCTCAAAAGCACGGTTGGCTCGACGACGAGGACATTCTCTAAGGGGGACACCATGCCACGACGTCATTCCGGCGAAGGCGGGAATCCAGCACCTAGAACCTAGCACCCAGAACCCCGCCCCCTCAGCGCCTCCACCGCGGCCGCCTGCTCCGCCAGCGACTTCCGCTTCCCCTCACCCCTACCTGCCACCTCGCCCCCGACCGTCACTTCCGCAACGAACAGCCGATCATGGTCCGCCCCCTCCTCGTGCACGATCCGGTACGTCGGCGACGGTAGCCCTTCCGCCTGCACCGCCTCCTGAAGCGCCGACTTCGGATTCGCCGACATCTCCGGCTCACCCAGCGACGACAGTCGCTCGCCAAGTACCCTCAGCACCACCTCGCGCGCCGCCTCATACCCCTGGTCCAAGAACACCGCCCCGATCACCGCCTCCAGCCCCGCAGAGAGGTTCGACGCCCGCTCTCGCCCTCCTCCGACCTCCTCACCCCTCCCCATGCGCAGCATCTCGCCCAGTTCGACGTCCCGCGCCGCCTCAGCAAGCGTCGCCTCCTGCACCAGGGCCGCGCGCGCCTGCGTCAACCTCCCCTCCGACCAGTCGGGATTCGCCCCGTACAGTTCCTCCGCCACGACCATACCCAACACGGCGTCCCCCAAGAACTCCAACCGCTCGTTCGACTCCGCATACTCGCCCGGATTCTCATTCAGATACGAGCTATGCGCCAGCGCCAGCCCAAGCAGCCCCGCGTCCCGAAATCGAATGCCAAGCGCCTCCTCCAACTCCCCCTCACGTGCCATTCAAACTCCTTCTTCGAAAACCTTTGTGTTACCCCCTCTCCCGTTCGCGGGAGAGAGCCTGCCCCGTGTGACATATTTGTAACATCTGTGCAATAGACTGGAAACACCGTCCTTCCATACTGATTCTAATCTAGTGAACGGCCGGGCGGCGGGTCGTTCATTCTTTGTGAGAGGGTCTGTGACAATCGACATATACTTGACGAATCGCCGCCAATTCACGGAAAATCTCAAGGATTAATCACTAAGAGGGAGTGTAATGGACTACTACAAGGCGGAATACATCTGGATAGACGGTTCGGAGCCCACTGCGAAGCTCCGCTCCAAGACTAAGATCGTCCCCAAGGGCGAGGAGCCTCCCATTTGGGGCTTCGACGGTTCGAGCACCAACCAGGCCCCCGGCGAGAACTCGGACTGCGTGCTGAGGCCCGTCTACACCTGTCCCGACCCGATTCGCGGCGGTGACGACATCCTCGCCATGTGCGAGGTTCTCTTGACCGACATGTCGCCTCACCCGTCCAACACGAGGGCCGCATGCGCCGAGGCAGCCGAAAAGTACGCCGACTTCGACATGTGGTTCGGCATCGAGCAGGAATACACCTTCTTCGACGGCATCAAACCCCTCGGATGGCCCGACAACGGCTTCCCCGCCCCGCAGGGCGGCTACTACTGCGGCGTAGGCTCCGACGAGGTCTTCGGACGCCCCATCGTCGAGGCTCACATGGACGCCTGCCTCCGCGCCGGACTGGGCATCTCCGGCATCAACGCCGAGGTCATGCCCGCACAGTGGGAGTTCCAGATTGGACCCGTCGGCGCTCCCGCCGTCGGTGACCAGCTCTGGGTCGCCCGCTGGCTCCTCTACCGCATCGGTGAGGATGTCCACATCTCCGACGAAGTGAACACGGGCGTCTCCGCAAGGCTCGATCCCAAGCCGATGCAGGGCGACTGGAACGGCGCGGGCGCTCACTGCAACTTCTCGACCGTCCAGATGCGCGAGAACTACGACGCCTGCATCGCCGCCGCCGAGGCCCTCAAGGGCAACCACGAGGCCCACATCGCCGAGTACGGCGACCGCATCGAAGAGCGCCTGACAGGACACCACGAGACCTGCTCCTACAAGGAGTTCCGCTACGGCGTGTCCGACAGGGGCGCGTCCGTCCGCATCCCCTGGCAAGTGGAGCAGGACGGCAAGGGGTACATCGAGGACAGGCGGCCAAACGCCAACTGCGACCCCTACAGGGTCACCCGACTCATCCTCAACACGGTGTGCGGAGCGGCCTCCTAAAGTCCCGCCACAATCGGGGCGGATCAATCGCCCGAAACAAAACGCCGTCGGTCCCAAATGGTGCCGGCGGCGTACTTGCATAACCCCAACTTGATACAGCCAACCGAGACGCCGCAACGCAGATTGACACAAAAATTCACGAATAGCTATACTGAACGTTCCCCGTAGGCCCACCGAGACCCTTTGACTACGATATCCATGCCAGCTACCCTAGAACGAGACCCACAGGAGATCGAGTACGTCCTCCGCAAGGCGCGGGAGAACGACGTTAAGTTCATTCGCCTGTGGTTTACGGACATTCTCGGAAGCCTCAAGGGCCTCGCCGTGACCGTCGAGGAGCTGGAGATCGCCCTCACGCGGGGCATGAACTTCGACGGCTCCTCCATCGAGGGCTTCGCTCGCTACCGCGAGACCGACATGTATGCCCTCCCGGACCCGACCACGTTCAGCCTCCTCCCGTGGCGGCCCAAGACCAACGCCGTCGCCAGGATGTTCTGCGATCTCGTCACCCCCACGGGAGAACCTTTCAAGGGCGACCCCCGCGCCGTCCTGCGCCGCAACCTCGAACGCGCCGCCAAGCTCGGCTACACCTACTACGTCGCCCCGGAGTTGGAGTACTTCTACTTCAAGGACTCCGACGGCGTAGAGTTCCTCGATGAGGCGGGCTACTTCGACCAGAACCCCCAGGACCTCGCGACGAACCTCCGCCGCGAGACCGTCCTGACCCTGGAGGACCTCGAAATCCCCGTCGTCTTCAGCCACCACGAGGTCGCCCCAAGCCAGCATGAGATCGACCTCCGCCACACCGACGCGCTCACCATGGCCGACACCGTCATGACCTGCCGCGTCGTCATCAAGGAGGTAGCCGTCAGCCAGGGGTGCTACGCCACCTTCATGCCGAAGCCCGTCTACGGCATAAACGGCAGCGGGATGCACACCCACCAGTCCCTTTCCAACGGCAACGGCAACGTCTTCCACGACCCCAGCGACCCCGAACGCCTCTCGCAGGTCGCCAGGTGGTTCATAGCCGGGTTGCTCCGGCACGCCCCCGAGATAACCTCCGTGACCAACCAGTGGGTCAACTCCTACAAGCGGCTCGTCCGCAGTCCCGACGACGCGCCCCTCGGCTACGAAGCGCCCGTCTATGTCTCGTGGGCAAAGGTGAACCGCTCCGACCTCGTCCGCGTGCCCACCTTCAAAGAGGGCCGCGAGGAGTCCCGGCGCATCGAGTACCGCGCCCCGGATCCCGCCTGCAACCCCTATCTTGCATTCAGCGTCATGCTCGCCGCCGGTCTGGAGGGCATCGAGAAGCAGTACGAACTCCCGCCCGCTGCGGAGACCAATGTCTTCGACATGACCGACGAACAGCGCCGCGAAGCAGGCATAGCCACGCTCCCGCGCTCCCTCGAAGAGGCCGTCTCCGCCACCGAGCGGAGCGACCTCGTCCGCAACGCCCTCGGCGACCACGTCTTCGAGAGCTTCATACACAACAAGAAAGTAGAGTGGGACCGCTACTCCATGCAGGTAACCGACTACGAAATCGACCGACACCTAGCCGACCTCTAATCCCCAACATGAACACTCCTTATCCATACCCCGACCTTCCACGCCCCCAAAAACGGGGCCTCTACGACCCGCGCTTCGAGCACGACGCATGCGGTGTCGGCCTCGTCGCCGACATCAAGGGCAGGAAGTCCCACGACATCATCACCAAGGGCCTCGAGGCCCTCATCAACCTTGGACACCGGGGCGCGGCCGGCGCCGACCCCGAGACCGGCGACGGCGCGGGCATCCTCATGCAGATGCCCCACGAGTTCTTCGCCAAGCAGGCCGCGTCGCTCGGCTTCGACCTCCCCGACGTTGGCAGCTACGGCGTGGGCACGATCTTCCTGCCGCAGGACCCTGACGCGCGCGCGCGGTGCGTCCGCGTCGTCGAGCGCACCGTGCGTGACGAGGGCTGCCGCCTTCTCGGATGGCGCGACGTTCCCACCAACCCCGACGCCATCGGCGTCCTCTCACGCGGCGTCATGCCGGTCATCCGGCAGTTCTTCGTCGACCGCCCCACCGACCAAGACCCCCCACCCCCGTCATTCCATTCTCCACCCCCGTCATTCCCGCGAAAGCGGGAATCCACCCCCTTCGAGCTCCGCCTCTACGTCCTCAGACGGCAAATCGAAAACCGCGCCAGAGACGAGGGCCTGGATCCCTACATCCCCTGCCTCTCCTCGAACAAGGTCATATACAAGGGCCTCATCCTCGCCCGCCAGCTTGAGCGCTTCTACCTCGACCTCGCCGACACGGACATCAAGACCTGCTTCGCGATGGTGCATTCGCGCTTCAGCACAAACACGCTCGGAACGTGGCGGCTCGCGCACCCCTACCGCCACGTCATCCACAACGGCGAGATCAACACCCTGCGCGGCAACATCAACTGGATGACCGCCCGTCACGCCATGCTGGAGTCGGAAGTCCTGGGAGATGACATTGACAAGCTGCTCCCCATCGTCGCCGACACCAACCAGAGCGACACCGCGACCTTCGACAACGTCCTTGAGCTGCTTCTGGCCACCGGACGCTCGCTACCGCATTCCATGATGATGATGGTCCCCGAGGCGTGGGCAGACCACATCCCCATGAGCGAGGAGAAGAAGGCGTTCTACGAGTACCACTCCACCCTCATGGAACCTTGGGACGGCCCCGCCCTCATGATCGGTACCGACGGTACCCGCGTATGCGCCATCCTCGACCGCAACGGCCTGCGACCCTGCCGCTTCCTCGTCACCCGCGACGACCTTCTCGTCATGGCCTCCGAGACTGGTGTGCTCGATATCCCCGACGAGGACATCGTCTACAAGTCGCGCATCCAGCCGGGCCGCATGTTCATGCTCGACACCGAGCGCGGAAGGCTGATCCCCGACGAGGAGATCAAGGCCCAGCTTAGCTCCCAGCGCCCCTACAAGCAGTGGCTCGTCGACAACGCCCGCGCGCTCGACGACCTCCCGGACCCGGACGACGTACCCGGCCACGACTTCCACACCCTCAAGCAGCGCCAGGCCGCTTTCGGATACACCCTCGAAGACACGAGCATGATCCTGGCCCCGATGGCCGAGACCGGAGCCGAGGCCGTCGGCTCGATGGGCAACGACACCCCGCTCGCCGTCCTCTCCGACGAGGCCCCGCTCCTCTTCTGGTACTTCAAGCAGCTATTTGCCCAGGTCAGCAATCCTCCGCTCGACGCCATCCGCGAAGAGCTTGTCACCTCGGTCGAGTCGTTTATCGGCTCCGAGGGCAACCTGTTCGACGAGACGCCCGAGCAGTGCCGCCAGCTAAAGCTCCACCGTCCCGTCCTCACCAACGCCGAGCTTGCGAAGATCCGCGCCATAGAGGACGGCTACGCCAAGTCGATCACTCTGTCGTCCGTCTTCCGGCCTAGTGACGGCCCCGGTGCCCTCGAACGCGCCATGGACGCCCTCTGCGAGGCCGCGTCAGCCGCCGTCGCCGACGGATGTACCATCATCATCCTCTCCGACCGCGACATGGACGCCCGTCACGCACCCATACCCAGCCTTCTGGCTACTTCGGGTCTGCATCACCACCTCATCCGTGAGGGCCTTCGCACGAAGGTCGGCATCGTCGTCGAGTCCGGCGAGCCGAGGGACGTAGGCCAGATAGCCCTCCTCTTTGGCTACGGAGCGGCAGCCGTCAACCCCTACGTCGCCTTCGAGACCCTCGCCCAGATGGCCCGCGAGCGCTCCTACTCCAACGGCGTCGATTACAAGACCGCCGAGAAGAACTACGTCAAGGCCGTCCTCAAAGGCGTCGTGAAGGTCATGTCCAAGATGGGCATCTCCACACTCCAGAGCTACCGCGGCGCACAGATTTTCGAGGCAGTCGGCCTCAACCAGGAGTTCGTCGACCGCTACTTCACGTGGACGCCGTCCCGCGTTGGAGGAATCGGCATTGAGGAAATCGAGCACGAGGCCGTCCGCCGTCACGCCGCCGCTTACGCCGTCCGCAACGGCAACGGCGCTCACGACCTCGACGCCGGCGGCATGTACTACTGGCGTCGCGACGGCGAGTACCACATGTGGAACCCCGACACCATCGCAACCCTCCAGTACGCGGCCCGCGTCAACGACTACCAGACCTTCGAGCAGTTCACCCACGCCGCCAACGACTACAGCAGACGACTCTGCACCATCCGCGGCCTCCTCGATCTCAAGTCCTCCCCCGACCCCGTCTCCCTCGACGAGGTCGAGTCTGCCGCCGAAATCGTCAAGCGCTTCGCCACCGGCGCCGCTTCGCTCGGCTCCATCAGCAAGGAGGCGCACGAGACCATGGCAATCGCCATGAACCGCATCGACGCGCGCAGCAACACAGGAGAGGGCGGCGAGGACTACCATCGCTACACCCTTGATGAGAACGGCGACTCGCGCAACAGCGCCATGAAGCAGGTCGCATCCGGCCGCTTCGGCGTCACCTCAACCTATCTTGCCAACGCAACCGACCTTCAAATCAAGATGGCCCAGGGCTCCAAGCCCGGCGAGGGCGGCCAGCTCCCCGGCCACAAGGTCGACGACTATATCGGCTGGGTGCGCCACTCCACGCCCGGCGTGGAGCTTATCTCGCCTCCCCCTCACCACGACATCTACTCCATCGAGGACCTCGCCCAGCTTATCCACGACCTCAAGAACTCCAACCCCGATGCCCGCGTCCACGTCAAGCTCGTCGCAGAGGCTGGCGTCGGAACCATCGCCGCGGGCGTATCCAAGGGACACGGCGACGTCGTCCTCATCAGCGGAGACTCCGGCGGCACCGGCGCGTCCCCCGAGTCCTCCATCAAGTACGCCGGACTCCCCTGGGAGCTTGGGGTGGCCGAGACCCAGCAGGTCCTCGTCATGAACGATCTCCGAGGCCGCATCGTCGTCCAGACCGACGGCCAGCTAAAGACCGGGCGCGACGTCGCCATAGCCTGCCTCCTCGGAGCCGAAGAGTTCGGCTTCGCTACCGCCCCCCTCATCGTCATGGGCTGCATCATGCTCCGCAAGTGCCATCTCAACACCTGTTCCGTTGGCATCGCGACCCAGGATCCTGTCCTCCGCGAAAAGTTCGCTGGACAGCCCGAACACGTCATCAACTACTTCTTCTTCGTCGCCGAGCAGTTGCGCGAGATCATGGCCGACATGGGCTTCCGCACCATCGACGAGATGGTCGGCCGCGTAGACCGCCTCGACGCCTCCGCCGCCATCGACCACTGGAAGGCGCGCGGCCTCGACTTCTCAACCCTGCTCCACAGGCCCGAAGTCCCCGACGGCATAGCCACCCACTTCGTCCCCGAGCAGACGCAGGACCACGGCATCGAAGCCGCCCTCGACCACGAGCTCATCGAGCGGTGCAGGCCCGCCATCGAGGACGCCACGCCCGTCCGGTTCTCCCTCGACATCCGCAACCGCAACCGCACGCTCGGCACCATGCTCAGCAATAAGATCGCCTTGCGCTACGGCGAGGACGGCCTGCCCGAAGACACCATCCAGATGGACCTCACCGGCTCCGGCGGACAGAGCTTCGCCGCCTTCCTCTCGCCCGGCATCACCATGCGACTCGAAGGCGACGCCAACGACTATTTTTGTAAAGGGCTATCGGGTGGGAAGGTGGTCATCGTCCCGCCGGAGCGCTCGACGTTTACGGCAGAGGAAAACACCATCGTCGGCAACGTCGCCCTCTACGGCGCGACCGGCGGCCAGGCCTACATCCGCGGCATCGCGGGCGAGCGCTTCTGCGTCCGAAACAGCGGTGTCGAGGCCGTCGTCGAGGGCGTCGGCGACCATGGCTGCGAGTACATGACAGGTGGCCGCGTCGTCGTGCTTGGCCCCACAGGACGCAACTTCGCCGCAGGCATGAGTGGTGGCGAGGCATACGTCCTCGACGAAGAGGGCGTCTTCCCATCCCTCTGCAACGCCGAGATGGTAGCCCTCGAACCCGTCGAGTCCCCGGAGGACATCGAGACCCTCCGCCGCCTACTCGCCAACCACTTGCGGTATACTGGAAGCGCCCCCGCCGAGCGCGTGCTCGCAAACTGGGACGACATACTTCCGAAATTCATCAAGATCATGCCGCACGACTACAAGCGAGTCCTCATGGAGCGCGCCGCAAAGGCCGATCCATCCCCTCTCCCGTTCGCGGGAGAGGGCTAGAGCCTGCCCTGAGCCTGTCGAAGGGGTGAGGGTACCAGCACCCAGAACCTAGCACCCGGAACCCACCATGGGAAAGCCCACAGGATTCATAGACTATGCGCGGGTGCCGCTCCCCAAGCGGCCCATATCCGAGCGCGTCCAGGACTGGCAGGAGTTCCTCCTCGACTGGGACAACACCCAGGCCCGCGAGCAGGCCGGACGCTGCATGAACTGCGCCGTCCCCATGTGCCACTCCTTCACCGGATGCCCCCTCGGAAACCTCATCCCCGACTGGAACGACTTCGTCTACCGCGATCAGTGGGACAAGGCCATCGTCTCCCTCCACTCGACCAACAACTTCCCGGAGTTCACCGGTCGCATCTGTCCCGCCCCCTGCGAGACCGCCTGCATCGTTGGTCGCCCCCGCCACTTAGACAACGGCCACGCCGAAGCCGACGACCCCGTCACCATCGAGTACATTGAGAAGTCCATCGCCGACCACGGTTGGGAAAACGGCTGGATCACCCCTGAGCCGCCATCCTTCCGCACCGGCAAGTCCGTCGCCGTCATCGGATCCGGCCCGGCCGGACTCGCCGCCGCACAGCAGCTCAACCGACGCGGCCACCGCGTCACCGTCTACGAGCGCGACGAGTACGTCGGCGGACTCCTCCGGCTCGGAATCCCCGACTTCAAGCTCGAAAAGCACGTCGTGGAGCGCCGCGTCGACCAGATGACCGCCGAGGGCGTCGCCTTCAAGACGAGCACGTGGGTCGGCAAAGACTTCGACGCCCGCGACCTCCTAGAACAGTACGACGCCGTCTGCCTCACCGGCGGCGCCACACAGGCCCGCGACCTTCCTGTCCCCGGCAGAGAGCTATCCGGCGTCCACTTCGCCATGGAGTACCTCACCCAGCAGAACCGCCTCAACTCCGGCCAGACCGTCGATCCGTCCCGCCGCATCGAGGCCGAGGGCAAGCGCGTCGTCATCCTCGGCGGAGGCGACACCGGCGCCGACTGCCTCGGAACCGCCCACAGACAGGGCGCGGAGGTCGTCTACCAGTTCGAGATCATGCCCGAGCCGCCCAAGGACCGCGCCAACAACAACCCCTGGCCCGAGTGGCCCCTCATCCTCAGGACCTCATCCGCCCACGAGGAGGGCGGCATCCGCGACTACAACATCTCAACGTCGAGCTTCACCGGCTCCAACGGAGTGGTCGAGCGGCTGCACGGCGTCCGCGTCGAGCCCGGCGTGTGGCCTCCCAAGTCCATTCCCGACACCGATTTCGAGCTCGAGGCCGACCTCGTCCTCCTCGCCATGGGCTTCGTCCACCCCGAGCACGACGGGATGCTCGACCAGCTTGGCGTGGACTACGACCCCCGCGGCAACGTCCTCGTCGATAACGAAATGCGAACCAGCGTCCCTTCCGTCTTCTCCGCCGGCGACATGGCACGCGGACAGTCCCTCGTCGTCTGGGCCATCGCCGAAGGCCGCGACGCCGCAGCATGCATCGACCGCTACCTCATGGGCCAAACACCCCTCCACCAAGTCCTCCACCGCCCCGTCCACGGCGCCAAAACCACCCACAACTGGTAACCCTCCCACCACTCCATTCACCCGAGCCCGTCGAAGGGCACTTCCTCTACCACCCCTCCGTTCGCCCTGAGCAGCGTTATGCCTCGCGCGGCCGGGCCGGGGTGTCAGTAACTGCCGCCAAAATGGAGCAAATTTGAGCAGTTACTTGAAAGCCTGTCGAAGGGCACTTCCTCCACCCCGTCCATCCCAACCCAACCGTCATTCCCGCGAAAGCGGGAATCCATCCCCCTTCTCTCTGCGGTGAACCCTCTTATCCCCTCTCCCGTTCGCGGGAGAGGGCTAGGGTGAGGGTGAACCGCCCGGTTCCGCACGTTGCCCCGCCTCCCCCGCTTGGCAACCTCCACCCGCGTTCGATACTCTGGTGAGCAGTTATGCAAGACGCCGACACCCAGAGAATCGACGCACTCCGCAGCATCCTCGCCCTCGAACGCAAGCAGGGTTTCGGGGACAAGGCCGTCGTGGGCGGTCTCGACCGCTTTCTTGACCAGTGGAAGTCCCGGCTGACCCCGATAATCGGCAACCCGCCGAGATACTCGTCTCTGTCCCCTGAGCAGCGAGGTCAATGGGCCGCCCACGTCCTCTCAAGACTGCCCGCCACTGGACAGAAGGCGCGGCCAAGACGCCCCTCTCCGGCCCGACGCCGAGTCGCCGTTCCGGCCCGACGCAGACCTGCTCCGCCTCCGCTCGAACTCGATGACGACGTTTCGCGCGTCAGGGGCGTCACGCAGTCCAACCTACCCAAAATCCGACGCCTCGGCCTTGAGACCGTCCGCGATCTCCTCCACCACTTCCCCTACCGCCACAACGACTTTGCCGACATCCGCCGGATAGCCGAGCTCCAGTACGGCATGGAGCAGACCATCCTTGCCGAGGTCGCCGAGATCTCTCAGAGCACCATCGGCAACAAGCGCTCCTCGGCCCACGCCGTCCTCAACGACTCGACCGGCGGCGTCAGGGCCACCTGGTTCAATCAGGGCTACTTGGTCAACACCCTTCGCCCCGGCACGAAGGTCTTCGTCAGCGGCAAGGTGAGCGCGTTCAGGGGCCATCTGCTCTTCGAGAACCCCGAGTACGAGATCATGCGCGGGCAGGACAACCTCATGCACACGGGCCGCCTCGTGCCCATCTATCGCCTCGTCGACGGCCTGTACCAGCGCACCCTCAGAGGCATAGTCAAGCGCGCCCTCGACGCCACCCTCTCGCAGATCGAGGACCACCTGCCCGAAGACGTGCTCCACCGGACCGGGATGCTCGGCCTTCGGACGGCAGTCTCCCAGATGCACTACCCCGACTCCCACGAATCACAGGAAGCGGCCCGTAGCCGGCTGGCCTTTGACGAGATGTTCTTGCTCCAGATGGCCATCCTGCGCCGCAAGCTCCTCTGGCAGGAGGAGGATACCGGCGTCCCGCTCAACACCGACCGCGCCGAACTGACCTCATTCGTCGAGTCGCTCCCGTTCTCCCTGACCGAAGCCCAGAACCGGGCTGCCGACGAGATACTCTCCGACCTCCGGCTCGCGACTCCCATGAGCAGGCTCCTCGAGGGCGACGTGGGCAGCGGCAAGACCGTCGTCGCGGCCCTTGCGATGCTCGCTGCCGCCCTGAACGGCTACCAGGCAGCCCTCCTCGCGCCGACGGAGATACTCGCCGAGCAGCACTTCCTGACCATCACGAGGCTGCTCAGACGCTCAGCGCCCGCCGAAAAGGGGCAGCACATCGTGACCGTCAACGTGGGTGACCGGACCGTGACCGTCGGCCTCCTGCTGGGAAGCCTCCCGAAGCGCGTCAAGGACGACGTGCGCCTCATGCTGGCCGCCGGACAGGTGGACGTCGTCATCGGCACGCACGCCGTCATCCAGGAGAGCGTCGAGATTCCCAAGCTCGCTCTCGCCGTCGTCGACGAGCAGCACCGCTTCGGTGTCATGCAGCGCGCCGCCCTCCGTGAGAAGGGCACGCGCCCCCACCTGCTCGTCATGTCCGCCACGCCCATACCGCGCTCTCTCGCCCTGACCCTCTACGGCGAGTTGGACCGCTCGGTCATCGACGAGATGCCCCCGGGACGCCCCCCCATCGTCACGCGCTACGAGCTCCCGGAGCGCCGCCACATCGTCTACAACTTCGTCAGATCGCAGATCGAGGAGGGACGGCAGGCGTTCATCGTCCTTCCCTTCATCGAGGAGTCGGAGGTTCCCGTCGCCAGGGCCGCGTTCGAGGCCGGCGCTCCCTACCGCCCCACGCCAGGCGAGGACACGCAGAGGACGAAGTTCGTAAAGGGCGCCGTCAACGAGTTCGAGCGCCTGTCGAGAGAGGTCTTCCCCGACCTTCGCCTTGGTCTCCTGCACGGGCGAATGCCCCTCAGCGAGAAGGAGACCATCATGGACGCCTTCCAGCGCAGGGAGATCGACATCCTCGTCTCAACCCCCGTCGTCGAGGTCGGGATAGACGTGCCGAACGCCACCGTCATGCTCATCGACGGCGCCGACCGCTTCGGCCTCGCCCAGCTCCACCAGTTCAGGGGCAGGGTAGGGCGGGGCAAGCACGAGAGCTACTGCATCCTGCTCGCCGATGAACCCGGTGGCTCCGCGAGAGAGCGACTCAAACTGGTCGAAAAATTCCGCGACGGCTTCAAGCTTGCCGAGATGGACCTCGACCTCCGAGGCCCCGGCGACTACCTCGGCACCCGGCAGAGCGGCGTCCCCGTCTTCAAGATCGCCAAGATCACCGACCAGGACATCGCAACCCTAGCCCGCGCCGAAGGCCAGAAGATCCTTCAAATGGACCCCACCCTCGACAAGCCGGAGCACAGCTTGTTGGCAAAACGTCTGGCCGTGTACGAGAGGACGATTACCGGGGAGATGAATTGACGACAGCGCCCGTCCCTACAGCTTCACAGACTGCTTGTACTGCGACCGCAGGCAGCGCGTGCAGATGTTGAGGCTCTTGGCCTTGCCGTCCTCGTGGATGGTCGTCTTGTGGACGTTGGCGAACCATCGCTTGTTGGTCCGCCGCTTCGAATGGCTCACGTTGTGACCGGACATCCCGGTCTTTCCGCACACTTCACACTTTGCCATGACTCGTTTGACCGTCTTTCAAGGTTTCAATATACTTGGGGCGCTTATGGGACTGAGACCCATTCGCATCGGCTTCACGCCCACGCTAGTATACCAGAATCTACGGAACCATGACCGCGACCGGCAGCAGACCGACCGCGACGGACGCCAAGGCCCCCCTTGACGGTGCCGGTCTCGTCGCCATGTTCGCAGCAGCAGCAGAAGCCCTCCGGCGCAACATCGAACCCATCAACGACCTCAACGTCTTCCCCGTGCCCGACGGCGACACCGGCACGAACATGTACCTCACCATGCAGAGTGGCATTGACGAACTGAATGGTCTGACCTCTCCCTCCACGTCCGATGTGGCCTCCGCCTTCTACTCCGGCACGTTCTTGGGGGCCAGGGGCAACAGCGGCGTCATCCTCTCCCAGTTCTTCAAAGGCTTCTCCGAGGGACTCGACGGCGGGACGGACTGCGGAAGCGACGACCTCGCTCGCGCCTGCGATCTCGCAAGGGAGCACGCCTACAAGTCGGTCGCAAACCCCGTCGAAGGGACGATGCTCACCGTCATAGCCTCCGTCGCAGACGCCACCCGCGAAGCGGCAGGGGAAGGACACGACGTCGCAACCGTCCTCCGCATCGCCAGCGACCGCGCCGCAGAGACCGTCGCCAAGACCACCGAGATGCTCCCCGTCCTCCAAGAGGCAGGAGTCGTCGATGCGGGAGGGCAGGGACTCGCCGTAATCATCGAGGGCATGAGGCGCAGCGCGGCCGGCGAAGACGTGACTGAGGCCGCCTTCGATATCCAGGTTCCCGACGTAGCCCCGTCCGCATCGGCCCGAGTCTCCGACGACTTCTTTGAGGCCCACGCGGAAGACGAATACGGCTACTGCACCCAGTTCGTCGTCGAGGCGGAGGGGCTGGACGTCGACGACCTTCGCGTCGTGATGAACGACATCGCCGGCTCAACCGTCGTCATCGGCGACGGCTCGCGCGCGATGGTGCACGGCCACGCCGAAGACCCCGGCACGCTCATCAGCATGGGCATCAGCATCGGCGCGCTCAGCAAGGTCAAGATCGAGAACATGGACGCCCAGCACGCCGACTTCGCCTCCGACAGGCGCGAGGATGAGCCGGAACCTGACTTGCCGGGCGGTGTCGCGGTTATAGCTGTAGCATGGGGCGAGGGCATCGAAGAGGTGTTCCGCGACACAGGCGCGACCCACCTCGTCACCGGCGGCAACACCATGAACCCCAGCGTACGCGACCTGATGGACGCCATAGACCGTACCTCCGCCGACACCGTCTACGTCCTGCCCAACAACAAGAACATCGTCCCGGCCGCCAAGCAGGCCGCCGAGCAGTCGACCAAGTCCGTCCACGTCGTGGAGACCGTCTCCATTCCCCAGGGAATCGCCGCCCTGTTCGATTTTGACCCCGACGCCGGTACCGAACAAAACGTTCAGAGCATGGAAGATAGCCGCCAGGAAGTTAAATCGGGAGAGATCACGCGCGCCGCCCGTGACGCGGCCATCGAAGGCGTCGACATGCGACAGGGCCAGTTCCTCGCGCTGCTCGATGGCAAGCCCCGCGCCGCAGGCGACGACCTCAACCCGGTGCTCGTCGATCTCATTGGCGGGGCCGGTGTTACCGCCGAAAGTCTCGTGACCCTCTACTGGGGCGAAATGCTGTCCTCCGGTGACGCCGAGTCCGCCTCCCAAGCCCTGCAAGAAGTGTATGATGACCTCGAAGTGGAGGTCGTACACGGCGGCCAGCCTCACTACGAGTTCATCGTTTCCATCGAGTAGCACGACACGACAACGACACGACAACTAAGGAGAAAACCATCATGTCCATCAAGATCATTACCGACAGCACCTCCGACCTTCCCAACGACCTCGCAGACTCGCTCGGCGTCACCATCGTGCCCACCAACGTCATCTTCGGACAGGAGCAGTTCCAAGACCGCGTCGACCTGACCCCCTCCCAATTCTACGAACGCCTCGTGGACAGCCCCGTGCATCCCACGACCTCCGCGCCCTCAGTCGGCCAGTTCGTTGCGGCCTACGAGTCGGTGCCCGGCGATGCCGACGGCATCGTGTCCATCCACGTCTCCGCCAAGCTGAGCGCCACCTACAACGCCGCGGTCCAGGCCGCCGAGCAGGTCAGCCTCGAATGCCCGATCGAGATCGTCGACTCCGAGCAGGCCTCGTCCGGGCTGGGACTGGCCGTGATCGCCGCCGCCAGGGCCGCCGCCGGAGGCGCGGACTTCGACACCGTCGTCGGCATCGCCCGTTCCGCCAATGACCGCTCCCGCTGTATCGCCCTCTTCGACACCCTCGAATACCTCCAGCGCGGAGGGCGTATCGGCAAGGCGCAGGCCTTCGTCGGCTCCATCCTGCGCATCAAGCCGATGATTGTCGTTCAGGACGGCGAGGTGCAGCCGTTGGGCAAGGCCCGCACCTATGCGAAGGGCATGGCCCAGATGGAGCAGGACATCCGCGATTTCGGCCCCGCCGAGGAGCTGTTTTTGACCTACAGCACCGATGAAGACGTTGCCCGAAGGCTCGCCGAGTCCATGAGCGACCTCCTGCCCGAGGGTGCCGATCCCATCATCGCTCCCATGGGCCCCAGCGTCGGCGCCCACACCGGCCCCGGCGCCATCGGCATCGCCAGCCTTCGAGCATCCTAAAGGAGCGAAACCATGACCAACGTCCCAATGACCCTCCCGGACCTCGTCCTTGCCACGCACAAGACCCCGTTCTTCCACTCCTCGACCTTCGTCGAGCTGGACGACGGGCGCATACTCCACGCCGCCGGTTCCCGCTTCACCACGTCCGATGACGGCGGCATCACGTGGTCGGACATCTCCGAGCGGCACGACGTGAACGGCCATCGCGTTGGCGGCGGCGGCTCCTCCCTGGTGAAGCTGGACGGCGTGGGCATCGGACTCGCCGCCATGGCCCCGACGGACGACGACGACCCCTGGACCCGCTGCGTGCAGTTCTGGCGCTCGCCCGACGGCGGTGAGACGTGGGAAGCGCCCGTCCGCGTTTCCCCCGTCAACATCAAGACGCACATGTACCAGGACGTCGCCCTCCGCACCTCGTCGGGCCGCATCGTTCTTCCCGTCTACACGTCATTGGGACAGCGCACACCCCCCAACGACGTGGAGTCCCCCGTCTCCGGCAAGCTCGTCCACAACCAGTGGGTCTCCACCGCCGGACACTTCTTCGATCCCGGCTACTCCATGGTCTACGTGCTCTACTCCGACGACGACGGACGCACGTGGCAGCGCAACAGCGACGGCGAACTCAACATCATCTTCGACTGGAACGCCACGTTCTCCTACGTCAACGAACCGACCGTCACCGAGGTCATGCCCGGAATCCTCCTCATGATGATGCGCACCGGCGTTGGCCGCATCTACCAGGCATGGTCCCACGACAATGGCGACACGTGGACTCGCCCGTACCCGACTTCCCTCGCGTCCAGCACTGCCCCGTGCCAGATTCGCACGCTCCCCACCGGCCACCTCCTCGCCGTCTGGAACCAGGAAAACGAGGAGGAGGTCAAGATGGGCTTCAACCGCACGCGCCTTTCCGCTGCGATCAGCCGCAACGGCGGAAGCGTCTGGGAATTCTTCCAGAACGTCGAGTCCCTCCACGAGAAGACCCGTGTCGAACCCGGGCCGATAGCGCCCCTTCGTCCCGCCGAGCAGCACTACCGCCCCGGCCGTCCCGCCCCCGAGCGTGAGGCCGACTACATCGAGATCGCCGACACTCACGCCCGGTGGTCATACCCCTCCGTCTTCGTCATGAACGACCGCGTCATCATCGCTCACACCTACACGCTCTACAAACCGCACCCCACCGACGCCAGGCTCATATCCGACGGCGGCAAGAACAGCGACTGGAACCAGAAGATGAAGGTCCTCCCCCTCAACTGGTTCTACGGCGGCAAGAACCCCTCCGACAACCCCATCCTCCGAGTCCAACCCGGCTCCTACGACATCGCCGTCCCGTAGCGCGTCCGCGCGAAGGGATTCGCCGCAGAGGACGTGAGTGAGGTTTTGGATTCCCGCCTACGCGGGAATGACGGGAAATGTCAACACGGCCCTAGCCTGGTGCAGGGGCAGTTCGGACTCTCTGAACTACCCCCATACCCCCCGTACTACGCTTGTGATGTTGTCACGTTGCCAAACTCGTCGACACGGACGATGTGGCGCTTCTCGCCACCAACGATGACGAGGATTATCCAAACGACCGCCCAAAGCCCGGCGGTGACGAGGGTTAGTATCAAGTGCAGGATGTGATTGACACGCCTACCCTTGATCAGAACGGCCTGATAGTCGCCTTGCGACTCTACTCTCATGCCCCGTGGGAGCATGGATGCTACTTGTCGAGCCAGTAACTCTTTGCGCTCATCGTTTGTCTTCTTCGTCGCCATCTCGGGACCTCCTCACGGCAGGAATTGTGGTTGCTTAGCAGGTCACCCAGAATCCGCGCGAGCCGCAAGGAGGCATGTGCCAATCCCTGCGTAACGCTCGCGCGACGCGGCCAAGTGACCTGCTAAGTCAAGCGACACTCTATAATGGACTCGCCTATGAGTCAACCCTGTGTTAGAGGGTGTTTGCCCAGTCCGTGAAAACCGTTCATGGTGAGCTTGTCGAACCATGAAGCGCCCTCGACAGGCTCGTGGGGCACACGTAACCGTTCGGGCTCCGTGCGGAACTCTCAGGCAAACAAGCCACCGTCATTCCCGCGAACGCGGGAATCCACCCTCCCCCCTCCGTGCCCTCTGCGGTGAATCCTCCTACAACCTCACCCTAGCCAGATAAACATTCGTCCCGCCCTCATGCGACGAGTAGTAGCTCATCCACAGCAGATCATCGTGCCAGACCATCCCCGCGTAGCTGGTGTCCCCACCGCTAGGCAGCGTGAGCATGGGTTCATACGATGAGGACGTCATCCGTGCCAGCACCGTGCGCGGCCCGTCCGCCGTGAAGAGCCTTCCGCTCCCCCACAGACTGCCGTCCGGCAGCCGGATGAAGTTCGGCCCCCCGATCCGGTCCGCCGTCTCGCAAAACGACCACTCTCGATACGGCGGCTTGCTCCTGCCGATATAGCCCGGTCGGACCAGCGCGACCATCTCCCCGTCCGGCAGGAATCGCAGCGTCGTCTCGCTCACACCCGGCAGCTTGAACTCCGCGATCCAGTCCCACTCGATGCCGTCCGCGCTGCCATACAAAAACCCCCGCCTCGGCTCCGTGCCCTCACCGAGCTTCGACAGCGAGTACGCCCGGCCGTCATGCCACGTCGCCCGCCAGAGCCAGTGGTCCTCCGACAGCACCTTTCGGGGAATCGTCCACTTGATGCCGTCCTCCGAGAACGAGACGCGAGGAGTTCGGATCAAATACTCCCCGTCTTCGTCGTAGATGCACCCGCCCATCACGAGCATCAACCGCCCGTCCGGCATGACGGACAGCTTCGGATCGCGCAGATCGACGCCCCCTTCCTCCACCGTTGCCGCCGGCTCCCACGTCGCCCCCGTCTCCGAGGTCAGCACCCGAACGATGCCACCCGGCGCGTCGTGGCCCTCCGCCTCCCGAAACACGCACCACCACCGACCGCGAAAGCGAATCAGGTCGGTAAACGCGTTGTGAGGCGCGTGATCCCAGATATTCTCCACCGATACGAGTTCAGGCAACGTAGAACCTCACCATTAGGGTTGGCCCATGTTTGCACAAGCCGACGCGCAAGTCGAACCCCGTCGTCATCTCCCCGCTAGTCTGGTATCGTTACCCCTGATTTACACCAATTCGTTATGACCGCCCCATAAGTCAACTAGCGCAGTGTCCCCCACAACGTCATTCCCGCGAAAGCGGGAATCCACAACCCAGCACCCAGCACCTAGCACCCACCATGAAAATATACATCTGCGTCGACAGCGAGGGCCAAGCGGCCGTCACCCGCGAGAAGGACCCCGTCTCCGTCTACGGCCCCTGGCAGGCCGAGTACAACCGCCGCCGCGCCACTGACGAGACCACGGCATGTGTCGAGGCCGCTCGCGACGCGGGCGCAGACGAGATAATCGTCCACGACTGCGGCTTCATCCGCGGCGTCACACCCGGCGGCCTCACCCTCCACTACGACGAGTTGCCGCGTGGCATCAAGATCGTCATGGGCGGCGCGGGCCTCCTCAGCGTGATCGACGAGACCTTCGACGGCGTCATCCTCCTCGGCCACCACGCGATGGCTGGCGCCCCCAATGGCGTCATGGCACACACCTTCAGCTCCGCCGAGATCGCCGACATGCGCCTCAACCAACGCAGCATCGGCGAGATCGCCATGGAGGCGCTCCAGTTCGGCAGCGTCGGCGTCCCCGTCATCATGGTGTCCGGCGACGACAAGGCGTGCGACGAGGCCAAGCAGTGGCTCGGCGACATCGAGACCGCTCCCGTCAAGTACGGCCTCGGCACGCATCAGGCCCTGTCCCTGCACCCCAAGGACGCCGACGACCTCATCCGCCAAAAGACCGCCGCCGCTATTCAGCGACTGGGAGAGTTCAACCCGTTCACGATCCCTCCGCCCTACGAGCTCGAAGTCGAGTGCTTCACCGAGGAGATGGCCGCCCACCGCGCGACGCTCCCCTTGACGCAGCGCGCCGGCCCCCGGACGGTCGTCTTGACGACCGACAACGTCCTCGACTTCACCCACCAGATGACCGCCGCCGGCACGTGGAGCAACCTCGGCGAATCCAGCACCTAGCACCCAGCACCTAGCACCCAGAACCTAGAACCCTCCAATGACCAACGACAACCCCACAGGCTACAGACTCGGCGCAGACATCGGCGGCACCTTCACCGACCTCGTCATCGCCGCTCCCGACGGCGCCTACTGGACCAAGAAGCTCTCCTCCACTCAGGACGACCTCTCACGCGGCATCATCGAGGGCATGGCGCACCTGCTGTCCGAGCAGCAGGTTGCCGTCGAGTCCATCCAAGAGATCGTCCACGGCACGACCGTCGCCACCAACGCCGTCCTCCAGGGCAAGGGCGCGAAAACCGCCCTCATAACCACCGAGGGCTTCCGCGATGTCCTCGAGCTGCGACGGATGCGCGTTCCCTCCCTCTACAGCCTGCTCTACGCCCCTCCGAAGCCCCTCGTAGACCGCCACCTGCGCCTCGAAGTGAAAGAGCGCGTCGGCGCGGACGGCGAGGTCATCGCCCCGCTCGACGTGGACTCCCTCCACGAGGCGATCAGCGTTATCCGTGACGAAGGCGCAGAGGCCGTCGCCGTCTGCCTCCTCCATTCCTACCGCTACCCCGACCACGAGCGCGCCATCGGCGAAGAGCTGCGACGGACGCTCCCCGGCGTCTTCGTCTCCCTGTCCGTGGACGTGCTCCCCGAAATCCGCGAGTACGAGCGCACCAGCACCACCGTGGTCAACGCCTCCCTCGGCCCCATCGTGAAGTCGTACACCGATTCGCTCGTGAGGAGAGTCAAGAGCGCCCGCTCGGACGCACCCGTACGGATCATGCAGTCGAATGGCGGCATCATGTCCGCCCAGCGCGCCGCGCAGACTCCCGTCCAGATGCTGGAATCCGGTCCCGCCGCGGGCGTCATCGCCGCGGACGTTCTCGGCAAGCGGCTCGGCCTCAAGAACGTCATCACCTTCGACATGGGAGGCACCACGGCCAAAGCCGCCCTCATCGAGAACGGCTCGCCCAGCTACACCACCGACTACGAGATCGGCGCGGGCATCTCCCTGTCCAGCAAGCTCGTCACCGGCGGCGGACACGCGGTCAAGGTTCCCGTCATCGACCTCGCCGAGGTCGGCGCTGGCGGCGGCAGCATCGTCCGCGTTGACCCCGGAGGCGCGCTCAGGGTGGGTCCCAACAGCGCCGGCTCGTTCCCCGGCCCCGCCTGCTACGACACCGGAGGTACGGATCCCACCGTCACCGACGCCAACCTCGTTCTCGGCTACATCAATCCGTCCTACCTCGCGGGAGGCGAAGTCGCGCTGAACCCGTCGCTCGCCGAATCGAGTATGCGTTCCGCCGTCGCCGAACCTCTCGGCCTCTCCCTGCTAGACGCCGCCCACGGCGTTCACGCCGTAGCCAACGTCAACATGATTCGCGCCATCCGTGCCGTCTCGACGTACCGTGGCCGCGACCCCAGGGACTTCGCCCTCCTAGCCTTCGGCGGAAGCGGCCCCATCCACGCCGCAGACATGGCCCGCTCCCTCGGCATCAACACGGTCGTCGTCCCGCCTTCACCGGGCCTCTTCTCCGCAGTCGGCCTCCTCCAGGCCCGGCCGGAGCGCCACTTCGTCCGTACCTACTTCACCAACGTCGCGGACGCCGACTTCGAGGGCATCAACCGCGTCTTCCACGAGTTCGTGGACCGCTCCACCGCCTCAATGCGCG
This sequence comes from Dehalococcoidia bacterium, assembly GCA_963665745.1. GTDB lineage: Bacteria > Chloroflexota > Dehalococcoidia > Lucifugimonadales > VXLM01 > VXLM01. Next base: position 1,423,017 of record OY762443.1, read on the forward strand.
ACGAGGGCTACGACCAAGCCGGCGTCGAATGGCTGAGGGCGGTGGACTTCCGCTACACCGGTCAGGCCCACGAGCTGACCATCCCCATGCCGGCCAAGATGCTCGATCAAGACGTCCTCAGCGGCCTCGTCTCATCGTTCCACCAAGAGCACGACCGCACCTACGGCCACAAGGCCGAGGACGAGCCGACCGAGATCGTGAACCTCCGCCTCACGGCCACCAGCCAACTGCACGGCTCCGTCCCCACTCACTCCGCACACGACCACGGATCCATCGAGGCCCACCGCCGGAACGTCTACTTCGGCCCCGCCGCCGGAACCTTGGAAACGAACGTCATCGACCGCCCCGCCCTATCGACGACCCCGACGCCCGGCCCTCTCATCGTCGAGGAGTACGACGCCACAACCGTCATCCCCCCCGCCTCCTCCGCCCGCTTGGACGACTTCAACAACATCGTCATCGACGTGAAAATCCCCTCTCCCGTTCGCGGGAGAGGGCTAGGGTGAGGGTATTCTTTGAGTGGTCGGCCAAAATCACATCAGTTCGTTGTGACTGCGCCACAAATGACACGGCACAACATCCCCATCCGTCATTCCCGCGAAGGCGGGAATCCAGAACCCAGAACCTAAGGCATTATCCCGCCGCCCTTACCGGCGAACCGACGAGTGAAACCGACACCAACTGGGAACCGGGCGGCACGTCGACGGCCTCCGACGCGCTGGGTGGAAGAACCGCCTGCCGAGCCTCTTCCATGCTGTCCACCCAATCCCGCAGCGCATCTTGCGCATTACGGAGCGCCTCGTCTATCGTAGAGCCCATAGCCACACATCCCGGAAGGTCGGGGAAGACTACTCCGTATCCGCCCGCCTCGCCGTCGATCAACGCAGGATATCTCATGTCAACTCTCCCAGCCCGCGCCCTAATGTACCACAGTCCGTTCGTGGTGAGCCTGTCGAACCACGCCGTCCCGAACCCAGAACCCAGAACCTAGAACCCCACACCATGCTCCCAAGAGACATAGAACCCGTCACCTTCGAGGTCATCCGCAACGCCCTCGACACCCTTGTCGACGAGATGGCCCTCACCATCCTTCGCACCGCCTACTCGGGCATCGTAAAGGACGCCATGGACTTCTCCACCGGCTTTGCCGACCGCAACGGCGAGACCGTCGCCATGGGCCTCACCATCGCCTTCCACGTCGGCTCCTTCCCCAGCGCCGTCCGCTCGATCCTCCGCAAGTTCGACGGCCGCATCTACCCCGGCGACATATACATCATGAACGACCCGTACACCTCCGGCGGCATCCATCTCCCCGACGTCTACGTCATCAAGCCCGTCTTCGCCGAGGACGAGTTGCAGGGCTTCTCCTGCACCGTCGCCCACCAGACCGACATCGGCGGCATTGTCCCCGGCAGTAATTCCACCGACTCCCACGAGATATACCAGGAGGGTCTGCGCATCCCCACCACCAAGCTCTACGAGCGGGGCGTCCCCAACGAGACGATGTTCGACCTCCTCGCGACCAACGTCCGCGTTCCCGACAAGGTGCTCGGCGACGTCCGCGCCGAGATCGCGGCGGCAACGCTCGGCGAGCGCCAGTTCCTCGATCTGGTCGGCCGCTACGGCGCGTCCGAGGTGCGACGCTACATGGACGCCATCATGGAGTACTCCGAGCGACGCGTCCGGCAGGAAATCGCCGACCTCCCCGACGGCGTCTACGACTTCACCCACTACATCGACGGCGACAACATCGAGACGGGCGACGTCGTCATAAACCTCAAGATGGTCATCGAGGGTGACGACATCGTCGTCGACTTCACCGGCTCGTCCCCGCAGGTCAAGGCCGGCATCAACTCGCCCTTCCCCTTCACCGAGTCGTCGGTATGGGGAGGCATCCGCCAGATTATGGATCCCGACATCCCCAACTCCTCCGGCTCCCATCATCCCATCGTCGTCACCGCGCCCGAGGCCACCGTGGTCAACCCCGTCCTGCCCGCTCCATGCGGCGCGAGGGGCATCGTCGGCTACCGCATCATGGAGGCCGTGTGGGGGGCCCTCTCCAAGGCCGTCCCCGACCACGTGCCGGCCGACGGCGAGGGAGGCAACACCATCATCAGTATCGGCGGCTACGACTCTATGCGAAAACCCTTCGCGTTCGTCGACCTCTTCGCCGGAAGTCGCGGGGGCAGGCCGAACGGAGACGGCCCGCTCGGTACGCCACACCCCGGCGGCAACAGCGCCAACACCCCCGTCGAGATCGCCGAGGTCGAGACGCCCGTGCGCATCGAACGCTACGGCGCAGTCCCCGACTCCGCCGGGCCGGGCAAGTACCGCGGCGCGCCCTCCATCGTGCGCGACGTTCGCCTGCTCGAAGACGAGGCCGTCCTCCAGCTTCGCTCCGACAAGCGACGAAACCGCGCCTTCGGACTGCACGGCGGCAAGCCCGGATCCTCCTCGTGGAACATCGTAAATCCCGACCTGGACGACGAGCGCACCATAACGCCCATGGGCGTAGGCCGCATGAAGCGCGGCGACGTCATCCACCACGTCATGGCCAGCGGCGGCGGCTGGGGCGACCCCATGGAACGCGACCCCGAACTCGTCCTTCAGGACGTGCGCAACGGCATCTACACCGTCGACTACGTCCGCCGCGAGTTCGGCGTCGTCATCGACCCCCAAACCCTCGCCATCGACCCCGACGCCACCACATCCCTTCGCGCCAACAAATTCCCCTCTCCCGTCGTGGGAGAGGGCTAGGGTGAGGGTATTCCCCTCACCGACTTTGAACAGTTACGACTCGTAGCGTCTCTTGACAGGCTATCTTGAACCTGTAAGACTCTTGGCACCCGGAATACCCGCAAGCACGACTGGACGGAATAGACTGATACACGCTATCATTATGAGTCTCTAGCTCACGGAGGAGAGGCAGAAGACTCGGCCGTTTCTAGCGCAACTTTGCCGAGGAGGTGACCCAAATGACCTGGCGACTGTATCTGCCTATTTTCTTAGTCCCCATAGCGATCGTCGTAATCGCCGCCGTGTTTTTGCTGATCACCCGGTCCGGCGGGGATCCCGAACCTACCGTGGGCCTGACGGCTGCGGCCACGCTGGAATCCCCGTCCGGCGATACCATAGGAACCGTAACGTTTCGGCAAGTTGCCGCGGGCGTATTGGTGGCCGTCGAAGCGCGCGGACTCGCCCCCGGCGGACATGCCTTCATCATTCACGAGACGGGTGCGTGTACGCCCGACTTCGATGCCGCCGGCGATCACTTCAACCCGACGGACGCCGAACACGGCTTTATCCACCCGAACTGGAGTCGCGGCGAAGCGACCGGTGGGCACGGTGGCGACCTTCCCAATATCTACGCCGCCTCCGACGGTTCCGCCCGTGCCGACTTCTTTACCGAAGGCATCACCCTCGACGTCGGCCCCCGCCATTCCGTCTTTGACGACGACGGCTCCGCCATCATCGTGCACGAAAAGCCCGACGCCTATGGCGAAGAGGAGTCCGACACCGGCTCCCGCCTGGCCTGCGGCGTCATCAGGCACACCTAGCACGAAACCCCCTCTCCCGTTCGCGGGAGAGAGCCTGCCCCGTACTCGATACGGGGGCTGGGGTGAGAGTAACATCCCCTCTCCCGTCGTGGGAGAGGGCTAGGGTGAGGGTGACCGCCTCCCCCCGCCGCCGGCCGACGAGGGGAGACGCACTAAGTTCCCGCTACTCCGTCGGCCAGCCGTCCGGAATCTTGTTTGCCGCGAGCGCTGCCGAAATCGAGTCCGCCGCATCTGAGGTCACCCAGCCGGACCATGCGTCCTTGCTGCCGCTGAGCCACCACAGCGCCGCGTCGTTGGCCGTCGCTTCCTCATTATCGCTCATCCACTTGGCGACGGCTTTGTACTTGTCGATGTCGAACTCCCACTTGCGCAGCATGTCAACGACGCCGGACGCGCGCGTCAACATTTCGGGATGCACTGCTATCAAGATCGTGGCGTCCTCGTAGGCGCACGCCTTCGTGGTGAACCAGCATTCGTCGCTGTAGGCAGGCTCTTCAAGCCTGACCAGGTCGAGAAGCAGCGGCGGATCGTTCGTCCCCCACTGGTAGCCCAGCCACGGTTCCTTCTTCTCGTAAGCGCCGTACAGGTCGGCGTTCGCCGCCGCCCCGTCCCCGGGGTTGACGATGTGAACGTGGTCCGACAGTTCGTAGCCCTCGATCTGCTTGGCGTTGACTTCCTCGCACGCCCAGCCGATCACGCACGACACGAGGCGCGCCTTGCCCCCCGTCTCTGCCGTGGCGAACAGCGCCTTGAACTTGTCGTCCTTGAGGTCCTCCACGCTGTCGAGGTCGGGATACTCTTCCTGGAGATACTTGGGAATCACGAATGCCGACTGCCAGTCCTTGCTCAGGCTCTCCCCGACCGAGATGACCTCGCCCGCCGCCTGGGCCTCCATCCACGCCTCGTCCTGGTTCGGCAGCCAGATCTCCATCGTCACGTGGGAATCCCCGTTCCGCAGTCCGTTGAACAGCGGAAGCGTCGCCCCGAAGACGACGTCCGTCGGGTACCCGTAGCCCATCTCCACGATGTACTGCGCGATCCGGTCCTGGACCTGCGCGCTCGTCCAGTTCAGGTCCGAGAAGATGATCTTCTCCTTCGGGCCGGGCGTCGGCGTCACCTCGACCAGCTTCTCAACCTCGACGACTTGCGGTTCACTCGGTACCGCCGTGACCTCCACGATCCTCTCGACGACTTCAGGTTCCGAAGAGCACGCCATTGCAGTCACCGCAATGACCGCAAGCAATGCCCCGATGAGTGCCAGTGTCTTGAATTTCATCGTGCGTTCTCCTTTCTGTTCTTTCTCTCGGTTCGGGTCAAACTGTAGGCTCAAAGTTCAACTCCCTCCTTTCCTCTTGTAACTGTCCAGACTTCGTGAGAAACCCTCCGTTAAGCAAGGCCACCGTCATTCCCGCGTAGGCGGGAATCCACGTGGGGGGCGTTCCTCCCACCGACTCTGAGCAATTACCTCCTCTTGTGTAGACGCCCTTTTTCTCTCTGCGCGAAAAGTGGAATTAGGCTATCCGACGCTGCGCGAATCGCCCTGCTTGCGCGCCACCGACTGCGTGAGCCGGTCGATGATTATGGCGAGGAAGACGATGGACAGGCCCGCGATCGCCCCGTTGCCCGGCTGGTTCTTCTGCAAGGCCCGGAGCACGTTGTCGCCGAGTCCGCCCGCGGCCACCATGCTCGCTATCGTGACCATCGCCAGGGCCATCATCGTTGTCTGATTGATGCCCGCCATGATCGTCGGCAGCGCCATGGGAATTTGAACCTTCGTGAGCATCTGGAACGGATTCGTGCCGAACGCCCGCGCCGCTTCGACCACCTCGGTGGATACCTGCCGGATGCCGAGATTGGTCAGGCGAATCACCGGCGGCACGGCGTATATGATCGTCGCGAAGACTCCCGCCGGCGCTCCCAGCCCGAAGAACAGCACGCCCGGAAGCAGATAGACGAAGCTCGGCATGGTCTGCATCCCGTCCAGGATCGGGCGCATGATGTTGTCCGCAAGTTCGCTCCGCGCGGCGATCACTCCGAGCGGCAGCCCGATCACCACCGATATGACGACCGAAACGACCATCAGCGCGATGGTGTCGATGGCGTTTTCCCACAGCCCCATGAATCCGAAGTACAGCAGTGCCCCCGTGGTGAAGGCCAGCAGCACCCAGCGCCCCACGGCGAATGAGAGCAGGGCGAGTCCGATGACGATCACCGGCCACGGAATCCACTTCAGCCCGTCCTCGATATAGACGAGCGCGCGCGTCACTCCCGAGCTGAGTCCCCCGAAGATCCAACTCCCCTCGCGAGTGATCCAGTCCACTCTGTCGTCGATCCAGCTTCCGGTAACCTGCCGGACGGATTCCGTCAGGGTAACCGACCCGCCGGAGTCGGTCGGAACCTCCCGCGAGGACACGGTCGTGGGGAATTCCATCTCGGGGCCCCATACGACGAGGCATACCGCCAGTACCGCGACGAGCGCCGCCGCCCCGATGCACCAGCGATAGAGAGGCGGGAGAGCGGCCAGCCTCATGTGCGCCGGGACCGTTTCGGCGTCGGATTGCGTGCCATGCTGGGCCATGGGAGTCTCCTAATCCGTGTCGGACATGCCTGAAAGCAGGGCCCCTCTGCGGACCTCTCCCAACAGGCTGCCGTTCTCGGCCACTACGGCGATGGGATGCGTGGACTGGGCGGCCATGGGAATGAGTTCTTCGATAAACGTCTCGGCGGTCGTGGTCAACGCCTCGTCTACCTCGGCTCCCTCCAGCGACGGCCTGCGCTCGGCCGCCAGAGCCTTCGCCCTTTCCTCCGTGAGAATGCCTCGCAGCTGGAAGTCGCGCGCTATCAGGAATAACGCGTCCCGGTCGTGGGTGTCCATAGTTCGCAGCGCCGCGCGAGGGCCTTGCCACTCGTACACGACCGCGTCGGGTTCCCGCATGATCGCCTTCGCCTGGATGACCTTCCCCCGCGAAACGTCCCGCACGAACTCGGTCACGTACTCATCGGTGGGCAGCGTCACGATCTCCTCGGGCGAACCCTCCTGGATGATCTCCCCGTCCCGCATGATGGCGATGCGGTCGCCCAGCTTGAGCGCTTCGTTCAGGTCGTGCGTGATGAACACGATGGTCTTGTGAAGATCGGACTGAAGGGAGACGAGCTCGTCCTGCATCTCCCGGCGTATCAGTGGGTCGAGGCCGCTGAACGGCTCGTCCATCAGCAGCACGTCGGGGTTCACCGCCAACGCCCTGGCGAGTCCTACCCGCTGCTGCATCCCCCCGCTCATTTCGTTGGGATAATAGTCCTCCCACCCTTTCAGCCCCACGGTCTCGATGGCCTTCGACGCCTCTTTGTACCTGGCCGCCTTGTCCATGCCGCGGATCTCAAGGCCGTATGCCACGTTGTCCAGAACCTGCCGGTGCGGCAGCAGCGCATAGTGCTGGAAGACCATGGCGACCTTGCTCCGGCGGAACTCCATGAGCTGCTCGGGCGTGTAGCCGAGAATGTCCTCGCCGTCGAAGCGCACTTGCCCCTTGGTGGCCTCGATCAGCCTGATCAGGCACCGGACCAGCGTCGACTTCCCGCTGCCGGAGAGGCCCATCACCACGAAGATTTGTCCCTGGTCGACGGTGAAGGACACGTCGCGCAGCCCAACGACGAGGCCCAGCTCCTCCTGGATCTCGGCGCGGGTCTTCGGCTCGTACTCCGATTCGAGGGCGCGCTCAGGTCTATTGCCGAAGACCTTCCAGACGCCGTCGACCTCTATCTGGTGTTCCGGCTGGTCCATCTTATGAGAGCCTTTCTGAGACTACCTTATCACATCATTGCCCCTACCGCCGCCACTCCGCGATATTCCACAGCTCGCTGTCCCAACCGTTGATGCGGACGCCCTTCAGGGTATTGAGGTGCGCGGACACGGCGCCGCGGTTGACGAGCGGTATTTGGTAGTAGTCCTGTACGTACAGGTCGTTCAGCCGCTTTACGAGCTCCGCCCGCTCCGGCCCGATTCGCATCCGTTCCAGCTGCGCGTAGAGTTCGTCGTACTCCGGGTCGCACGACCGGGCGACGTTCGGGAGCGACCAGTTGTCGTCTCGCGTCGGGATGTGCTTGCAGAGCGGGCCGGACAGGGACTGCTGCGGGTCTATTCCCGTGCTGGAGGCGTACATCTGCACGTCGGCGAAGAACCGGCGGAGCGACGCGTTCTTGTCCTCCACCGGATCGCCGCCGAAGAAGACGCTTGCGTCGTGGTCAATAGTCCGTGTCCTGATTCCTATCTCCCTCCACCAGTCGCGGATGAGGGCCTGGGTCTCCTGCCGGACGGTGTTGGTGGAAGTCTGGAACACGATCCTCAGCGGTTCTCCGTTGTATTCCCGGGTGCCGTCGCCGTCCGTGTCGAGCACGTCGTTTTCGTCCAGCAGACGCTTGGCCCCTTCGATGTCCTGGGACAGGCACTCATCATTGGCCGTCGAGACATAGTTTGGAGGCCCGGTGACCATGTTGCACGTGGCCTCCCCCGCGAAGCCGTAGAGTTCACCGGCTATCCGTTCGCGGTCTATGGCCATGGACATGGCCTGACGAATGGGCTTGAAGGTCAGGAAGGGGTGAGGGTTCTGCCCATCGAGGTACTCGGAGCGATCGTCGCCCAGACCGATATCGGGATTCGTCTGATTGACGACGATGCGCTCCACGGTGCTGGTGAAGGCGACGGCCACCTTGCCCAGTCCAGCCTCTTGCATCCGGGTGAGGGTCTCCGGATCGGCCTGCACGTTCCAGGCGTAGTCGACGTCCCCCCTCTCCATCACGGACCGGGCCGCAGCCGTCGCGTTCCCGCCGCCCTTGAGAATCACCCGGTCGAAGTAGGGCGTGGCGCCGTGATAGTGGGGATTGCGCTCGTATGCGATGCGGTCGTTCTCCTGGAAGTTGGTGATCCGGTAAGGCCCGGTTCCGAGCGGCGCGTAGTTTTGCTCGAAGCAGGTCGCGGCCGGCGCGCCGATGCACTCGGCGAACTGCACCGAACTGATGATGGGCGTCCCGCTGCCGACAAACGCGTTGTACGGGTAGGGCGTGGGAGCTTCAAAGGTGATCTTGACCGTGAGGTCGTCGAGGGCCTCCACGGAAGTGATCCCGTCGAACGAGCTCTCGTTCGTGCAGCCCGTCGCCTCGTCGACGCAGTAGCGCCACGTGAACACAACGTCCTCTGCCGTCACGTCCGTCTCGTCCGACCACAGCACGCCCTCTTTCAGCCTCCACGTGATCGACGTGAGATCGGATGCGACGCCGCCGTTCTCGATGGTCGGCACTTCGGACGCCAGCGCCGGAACGATGTTGCCGTCCGGGTCATACTTGGCCAGTGGCTCCAGGGTGACCGCCGCCGCGTCCGTGTCCTTATTCCCACTCGACAGGTAGGGAATAGGCACCGAAGGCGCCTGCCAGTAGTGCAGACTGAGGACCTTCACCTCCGTCGGAGCGGCTTCCTCGTCCGATCCTCCACAGGCAGCCAGCAGGAATAGACACACGAGGCCGAAAGAAAGTCGTAGGAGATTGTACATGCCGTCGCTCCGGGAGATGTTTATTGCATTGTGGTATGCAATAGTTTACCCGAAACGGCCCGTCTCGGAGTAGAGCGCTTGTGGGTGATTACGGGAACCCACGCCTAGCGTGGAACAGGGGTTCCTCTGGTTCTTTTCCTTCCTTTCAAGTAATTCTCGAAACTCTGAGTCGCTCAGTGTCCCCTTTTCCCGATTGCACCATAGACAAGTTAGTTGAAGGTTATCGGGATCGTTTGTTCCACCATCATCAACAGGGGTTTTATGGTCTATCTCCCACTCTGTAGCAGAATCCGCTCTCACACACCAGCTTGCCAACGGATGTTGGCGTAGCAACAAAACTGTAGCGCAGTAAACACATCGTCCGCCGTCGCGGATAAAGATTTCTTCCTTCCTTTTGGGAGAAACGCGCCGTTGTCGTTTCCTGTATCGTCTATGACAGTCCAAACATCGTCCGTCAATGAGCCGGTAGTCATCCAGCTTGCAATCATTGCAACGGGGTTTGTAGCTGGGAACCCCAGCTTGAACGGAGCTAATCATTCTTCCTCGCCAAAAGTGTTATCAACCCTAACGATACAGAACTGTCCCTAGAGTAGAGCAATCACTGACGCTGTTTGAGCGTCGTGAAGCTCAGGCATCGAGACGCTCCCAGAAGTAGACGCACTTTCGGAGTTCCCGCCGTCCGAACCTGCCCATCTGCTGGCTCGCGTTTCCCTTGCCGCGCGGGAGCGTCCATATCTTCGTGCATCGGAAACCCGACTGCTCGGCGAAGTCCGACAGGATGAGGTCTACCGGCACTTCCTCGCCGTGATACTGGACGTTGTCGTTTACCATCACCACCGTCCCCCCGGGCTGGACGATTCGTCCAAGCTCGGCGACGATCAGCGACATCTCGAAGAAGTAGCCCTCTATCAGGCGGATCACCTGTTTGTTGCCCAGCTCTTCGACGTGTTCCCTAAGAACATCCAGCACCTCGTGAACGGCCGCTTGACCGTGGTACATCGCAATAGCCTTTTCGAGCGCCGTTGACTCGGTCCCATACGTTTGACGCAGCCATTCCAGCTTTGGCTTGTTCTCAACCGTAGCCGACAGCATTTGTTGCCTCAGCGCCGAAAAGTCGTCGTTGTCATATCCGAGCCATGCCAGTTCAAGCGCGTACGTCCGGGTGTAGTCGTACCGGTTCGCATACGGCGGAGAAGTCATCACCATATCGAAGGAACCGTCCGGCAGACCGCGCAGAAGCTCTAAACTCGAACCGGTGAGGAACGTGGGGGTCGCGCCTCCGAACTCCTGCTTGAGAGGTTCCATGTCTTGGAGCATCTCGAACAGTCGCTCACCGAGCGCCTGCGCGTACGGCAGAATAGGGCCTTTGTTGACCCTTGCTCTCAGCGCTCTGCCCGACCTAAAGTCCCAGCGGAGGTACTGCCCGTCCTTGCGCGTGTAGCTGACAGCCTCCAAGACGGACATGCAGGCGAAGTCGAGCATCGTTCGTATCGAGTCGTCTTCGACCGTACCGAGAAACTCTCGCGCCCGGGCGATCGCCGACTCGGTTTCCGGGGGAAAGGCCGCCTCCGTGATTCTCACGTGGGGGAAGGCGTACTCCCAGGGTGCATCGTCCCGTGACGTCACCACGTCCAGAAGCCGCGCGCCCTCGGATTCAAGCTCCCGCTTTGAGACTCCGTTGGCGGCCTCGGCTATCGCAGTGCCGGCGAGAACGCCGACGGGCATGATCTCGACGCCGGTCGCCCGCATTCCTCTTGAAGCGGCAATCAGGGGAGTCGTCCCTATGCCAGCGAACGGGTCCAGAACCGCCGAGGGCCGATAGGCGTCGAGGACGTGTTCGACCAACCCCCGCGAGAACCCCTCCTTGTACTTCATCCACCGCAGGCCGGGAACTCTCTGATTTCCCTGATACGACACCGCCTTGCGGGTCAACTCGGGGTTGACGGTCAAACGATCCCCGAATCGGTCCTCAAGGGCCTGCCTCTCTCGGGCACTGCCGCCATTCGGAGAGACTGCGAGTCCCATGCCTTTCAACCTCTAGCCAAAGGGTTAGTGGCGGTCATTCTAGCACGTCCGAGAACGAACGTGCTAGTACAGCTTCTATTGCCCGCAACAACCCCTACGGCCCGAAGCGGAAGGGCGGGTACCTGTCCGTCGTGAGAAGGATGGCGTATGCCACCGTCCTGTAGGCCCAGCGGCCATAGCCGACGAGGAAGTCGAACAGGGGGCGCGGGTGCCTTCCGGTGATGATGATCGCAAACCACGAAATCACCACGACGATGATCCACACGTACGAAAGGATCCAGATGATGATCCAATGGGGCAGCGCCAGCAGCCATTTGATGAGCGGCAGCCACCGGGTCAGATCGTTTTGGGCATCGGGGTATTCGATGTCCAACCGGACGGCCTGCTCCTCGTCCGTGGACGGGTACTCGTCGCGCAGGAGGGAGAGATACGCCCCACACCGAGCCGTGAACCTTTCCACCTCGAGGTTTACCTCGAACCACCAGCGCGGGTACTTCTTGCGGAACAACAGCATGAGAACAAGCGCCGGGAACAGCGCTCCGTTGATCCCGGACACTAGGAGGTAAAGCACGGCTATGGGAATTATCAGGATGAGCCTGAACAGCGCCTTGAGCCTGCTGCTCGATTCCGGATATTCAACCGAGTACTGGACCGGGTACGGCGGAGGTCCTGCCGTGTTGTCCATCGCTTCCTGTGCCATGATCCCTCCTCTGCAAGGTCGGTACTCACGCCGGGCGTGGCGGCCCCACTATAGCACAAACGTATTGGAAACGGGGAATCCCCCTCCCCCTACGCGAAGCGCTTGACCAGGAACTTCTCCGCTCGCGGCCTCGACGTATAGCCGTACTTGTCGACGAGGTGGTAGATGACCGCCTTGACGGCGTGGTTGTAGCGGTCCTCCGGCACGCGTCCGACGATGTTCCCCTCGCGGTCGGTCTTCCAGCGGTATGGCCGCGTCTGACCGTCGAACGGATTGGGCGTGACTCCCAGTTCCGACAGTATGCCCTTGCAGTGAGCGCCGATCAGGAGCTTCGGCCCACGATCCCCCGCCGGAACCTTCATAAACGACCGCAGACGCTGCGTGCCGTCATTGATCGGGACGCGCGACGCCGAGAGCGACACGCCTCCCTCCTCCAACCATGCCTCGGCCGGTGCGGGCATGGAGTGGTGCTGGTACGCCGCCACGTCTATCACGCCGCCCTCGACGTCCGGCCACCACGGTCGCGACCGCGCCATCGCGATGATCTCCTCGGTCACGAGTCCGCGCTCGTATATCTCGTCGACGACGACCTCCCGCCCGTCGATGTGCTGGAGCGCCTCCACCGCGTACGCCCCCGCGTAGCCGGGATCGACCGCGAGCCGCACGGGGAGACCTGGCACATACGCAACGTCCCGCACGTGTACCTCCGGCCGGACCTCCGGCACGACCAGGCCCTTGGGCGGCACGGGCTGTCCCGCTATGCGCTCCATGAAGAAATCGTCGGTCGAGTCGGCCTTCAGCGCGGCGAGCTGGGGGTCGTCCCTTCCGCCCGGATAGAGCGTGCGGTTCGTCCACGACGGCAGGGAGTAGCTCCGCCCGTCGGACGCGCCCTCCTGCCAAGCCTTGAAGAGCTGCGGGTACCAGCCGACGCTCGACTCGAAGGTGCCCGCAAGGAAGACCCAGCCGTTCCTGGGCGTGACCCGACCGCGCATCCGGCTGAACACCGTCGCGTCGAGCTGGCTCGCCTCACACCCAATGATCCCCTCCGGAGCTTCCTTCGACAGCGTGCGCGCATCGAGGGCGCTCTTCGTCTCGATCCTCGTCCCGTCTATCAGGACGATGCGGCCTGGGTTGACGCGCTTCGTCACCTCGGCCACCAGTCCGAGCGCCCCGAACCACTCCGCCAGGTACCGGAACTCCCGCTCCGTCTCGCCATACGTCGCTCCCACCAGCCAGTAGAGGGCCGGCTTGTGGATGTACCTGCGCGCGTTCCGATTTCGCGCGGAGACCGGCCGTTCCACCACCGTGGTATAGGGCAGCTCGAAGAACTTCAGCATCAGGAACAGCGCCGCGACGACCGACTTCCCCGCCTGCTCGCCTCCCGCCACGAGGACGAACCGCTTGTCGCACAGGAGTATCCTGGCCTGCTCCGGTGTTGGGAGCACGCCCCTCCTTTTGTGCAAATCGTTCATCCAAGCCAGCATTGCCGCTCCGACCCCGCCCAAAAGAAAAGCGCCCGCCCCCAACCACGTGGGGCGGGCGCTCCCGGCGCCTTCATCTATGTTCATTCCAGTCTACGCCGGCGAGGACACGAGGTCAAAAGCGGGAATGACGGCGTAGAGGCGATTCGCGAATCGCTCCTGCGTCTGCGGTACGGCGTGTACCGTACTGCGAACTTTTCGCTGGGAGATACGGCTATAGCGAACCAGCCCTCACGGGCTAAGCCTTCGCCTGTATGGCGACGCGGCCCCCGGCCTCGACGTCGATGTTCAAGTTGTGCTTGTCCAGCAGCAGCATACCCATGAGAGGGGTGCTCCCCGTCACGTCGGCCTCGATATCTCTAGGTTGGCCGTCCCACAGAACCGTAGCCTTGTGGACTTCAAAGGTTACCTCCTCGTCGTTGGCCAAGAACGCTTGTCTGACATGAGCGAAAGGGAGCCCTAGCTCGTCCACCAAGGCAGCCGGCAAGGTCAAGAAGCCGCTATACCCCGTGTCAACCACGGCCTTGATGTCTCGGGTCTGTCCCTCTAGGCCCTGTATGCGAAGGGGAACGATCGCCTCATATGCGGCATTCACCGCCCCCTCTATCACTCCGGTCTCCCCAGCCGTGCGCCTCCGAAGCTGATCAGGGCCTTGTAGCCGACGCGCTCACACAGAATGTCGACTGCATCGGGATGCTGCGCCTGCAGACGCTGGACGGCGACGCGGGTAGAGTCTGCCATGGTCCAGTCCCCGGTCTCAACGTCGATGGCGACATACTCTCCGAAATGATCTGCTTCCACCTGGGGCAGGATGGTCTGCTTGTATATCTCCCTGCCCAGCCGTGCCGTCTCTTCCTTGGGTCTGCGCTGGCGGGCCGGGGTCTTTGCGTGGGTCATTGGCGATCCTTTCCGAGGGCGTTCGGCTATGCTCCATTCTACGGCAACCGACGATTTCAGAACAACAAGAAAAGCCCGCCCCTATTCGACCCTGATGCGGAGGCGCTTGTTGATGCGGCCCTTGCTCTCGTGCTTGACGACGCGGATCGTGCCGACCTCCCGCGTGTTGTGGACGTGGAGGCCGCCGTCCGCCTGCAGGTCGAGTCCCTCGATGTCGATCGTGCGAATCTGCTGCACCGACTCGGGGATGAGGTTCACCTTCGTGCGTATCAGGTCGGGGATTTTGAGCGCCTCTTCGCGCGGGTGAACGGCCACGTGCACGGGCCGCTCCGCAGCGACCTCCTCGTTGATCGTGCGCTCCACCTCGCGGGCGAAGTCTGCCGACATGCTCTCCAACTCGAAGTCCATGCGCGCCGTCAGCGGCTCCATGTTGCCGCCCGTCACCAGCGCGCCGTAGTCCCGCCACACGACACCGCACAGGATGTGCAACGCCGTATGCGTGCGCATGAGCTTGTACCGCCGCTCCCAGTCGACCGCGCCGTGAACGGAAGCCCCCTCCTCAGGGAACGAGTCGCCCTCGATCTCGTGGACGATCTGCCCGCCTGCCCGCGACAGCTTCTTGACGGTGTATTCATCCGCACCCTCTACCAGAGTCCCCGCGTCCGGCGGCTGTCCTCCCCCTCCGGGATAGAACGCCGTCCGGTCGAGCACGACCCCCTTGTCCGTCACCGCCGTCACGGTCGCGTCGAACTCCCTCAGGTAGGCGTCCTCGTTGCACAGCAGAGTCGTCACGTTGGTCTCCTTTGTGGTTGGGAGTGTGGGAAGGCGGGTTGAGGATACCATACAGGGCGGATTTATCGGAGGGGGTCTGTTTTAACCGGACATTTCCAGACATTTTCGGACATTTCTTTCTCTGCAATCGGGTATTATCGTTACGTGATTGTATACTTGACACAAGGTTGAGTATGCGTTATACTTACCTCATGGACTTCGGAGCAACATCAATTAGCAGTCGGTCTAGCTCCCGTTTGGCGCGTTTGCCGAATAGTTTTTCAGCTACAACGGCGTCCGATTGCTCGGTGATGTTCTTCGGTAGCAATCTCTTCTTTTTGGGAGCTTGAGGCATGACGAATCTCCTTACTCTAGTTGACAACTTCAACACCGACGCCAAGTGCCGCGAACTGCTTGAAAGGCTCCGTTGGCCGGACGGCGTAGCGTGTCTCCGATGCGGCTCTCTTGGCGTGTCGGAGATAGAGTCTCGCAATCAGTACGACTGCAACGATTGCCGCTACCAGTTCTCCGTCACGGCGGGAACCATCATGCACGATTCCCACTTGCCGCTCCGAAAGTGGTTTCTCGCCATTTACCTGATGTGTGAGTCCAAGAAGGGTATCTCGGCCAACCAACTCAAGCGGACACTCGGAGTAGCCTACAAGACGGCGTGGTACCTCTGTCACCGCGTCCGTGAGGCTATGGGCAACGACCCGCTTGAGGGACCGACGCTGCTCGGTGTGGTCGAGGTGGACGAGACCCTGATAGGTGGCAAGACGAAGGGTAAGGGACGCGCCTACAAGGGAAACAAGACGTGGGTTGCCGGGGCAATTCAGCGCGGTGGACGCATCCGCTTGGAGCGCATACCCGACACGCGGCGCGACACGCTCCACGACTTCATCAATCGCACAGTGAGAGACGAGGCGGAAGCGATCTATACCGACGAACTGGCATCCTATCTCGGCATTGCCGATGAGAACACGCGGCATGAGACCGTCAACCACTCCGCCGAGGAATGGGTGGTCGGAGACGTGCATACGAACAGCATTGAGGGTGTGTGGTCGCTGTTCAAGCGAAGCATAATCGGAGCGTTTCACAAGGTCTCCGAAAAGCACCTTGACCGCTACCTTGAGGAGCTTGAGTGGCGCTACTCCAACCGCGACAACGACCACATCTTCGTCGACACCCTTCGGCGCATCGTGAACACTGAGCATCTCACCTATGAAAAGCTGGTAGCCTAGACCGTCGAGATAAGCGCATTCCCGTAATCGTCTATGTTGATTATCTCTCGCGTCTGTCCACCAGTGAGAAACAGGATGAGCCAAACCACACCCCACATACCCAGTGAGAAGAACGTCAAGATTCCGTGTAGCAGATGATTGACTGGCTTCCCCTTGACGAGCACGGCTTGAAAGTCGCTCTGCGACTCGACTCTCATTCCACTCGCAACCTTCTGGCTCACCTGTAGAGCCAATGCCGCCTTTCGCTCGTCTGTCGATTTTCGCTTCGTTTCCATCATGGTGCCTCCTTACGGCAGGATCCGGGCTCTCTGCACGGGACGCACCATCACACGGGCCGTAAGGAGACGCAACGGCCCTGCTTTCAGCCCGTATGATGTATACCCCGTGCAGAGGCGGAGACACTCTAAAGAACCTCTGCATCATGTGTCAAGGTGATAGTCATTCATCTTTCCCGAAATTTGCAGTAGACCCAGCGAAGGACTCGTTCGGTTAGCTGCCATTCGACCCACCACGACCTATTAGCAGTCCACACGGCGGCCTTGCGTAGACGGTATCGCCATGTGCGCGGCGGACGCACCTCGGCCTCGACGATACCCCTCTCATAGTCGATTACCTCAACGTTGCCAAGAAACGGGTTTCCCTTCATGTCTGCAATGGCTCTGCCGACTCTTTCATCCTTCTCACGTCTGCTCTTTGCTTCGCCGCGTCTGATAATCCGCTCAGTTGGACTTATCCAACCCCAAATCTCCGGCCACCAAATCACAACAGCGGACATAACAAGCAGAGCGAACACGTAGAAGATGCATGGCTCCTCAAGCAACTTCGGGAAGATGGTCATTTCGACGGCCTTTGAGCCGAAGCCCTCAACTGCCAGAATGACAGCGGTTCCGAGTATCTTCCGCCAGAACATCCGCCCATGCTAACGTTGCTTTCCTGTTGTGTCAAGTATACAATCACGTATCGTTATGCGTAAGGGTTTCGGCTTAGAGGGGACGCGCAAAAAAATGGCCATAAGAACCATCAAATACGACGTCGCGGTGATCGGCGGGGGCATCATCGGCCTCGCCACCGCGATGACGCTCGCGCGGAAACATCCCGACCGCAGGTTCGTCGTCCTGGAAAAAGAGAGCGACGTCGCCCAACACCAGACCGGCCACAACAGCGGTGTCATCCACGCGGGGATCTATTACGCTCCGGGCTCGCAGAAGGCCGGCTTCTGCTACACCGGCAACTTGGAGCTTCGCAAGTACTGCGACGAGCGCGGCATCGACTACGAGATGTGCGGCAAGGTCATCGTCGCCACGGACGAGTCGGAGGTCCCGCGCCTGCACGAACTCTTTGCGCGCGGCAAGGCCAACGGCGTCGAGAGGCTGGAGCTCATTGGCCGCGAGCGCCTGCGGGAGATCGAGCCGCACGCCGCGGGAGTCAAGGCCATCCGGTCGCCGGAGACGGGCATCGTCGACTACCGCCGCGTGAGCCTGGCCTATGCCGCCGACTTCGGCGAGATGGGCGGCGAGCTCCGCCTGAACACCCGCGTCGAGCACGTCGCCAGGCGCGGCAACACGATCCACATCGACACCGACCGCGACAGCATCGCCGCAAGGGGCGTCGTCAACTGCGCCGGTCTCCAGGCCGATATGATCGCCCGCGACATGGGAGAGCGCGTCGGCCTGCGCATCGTTCCCTTCCGAGGCGAGTATTTTTCGCTCAGGCCGGAGAAGGAGCGCCTCGTGAACGGCCTGATCTATCCCGTTCCCGATCCCAAGCTGCCCTTCCTCGGCGTCCACTTCACCAAGCGGATCGACGGCAGCGTAGAGGCCGGCCCCAACGCCGTGCTGTCCCTGAAGCGCGAGGGATACGAGAAGACCTCGTTCGACGTGGCTGACGCTCTCGACGTCGCCACGCATCCCGGCTTCTGGCGCATGTCGATGACCCACTGGATGACGGGCATGAAGGAGCAGTACCGCTCGCTGTTCAAGTCCTCGTTCGTCGACTCGCTCCAAAAGCTCATACCCGAGGTTCGGCCCGAGGACCTATGGCGGCCCAGCGCAGGCGTCCGCGCCCAAGCCATCGACGACAACGGCGGCCTCCTCCAGGACTTCAAGATCGTCCAGGGCGACAGGGCCGTCCATGTCCTCAACGCCCCGTCACCGGCCGCCACATCCAGCCTCCCCATCGGCCGCCACGTCGCGGACATTGCGACGGAGGCGTTCGAGCTATAGGCGACGTCCCAGCTACCTTTTCTCGGTAAGCCGCCCTGACAGGTACTTGTGGATGACGCTGGACAGGAGGGTTTGGTAGGGCAGCCCTTCCTCCCTGGCCCGCGAGTGGGCGAGGTTGAAGTCGCGTTCGGTCATGCGGAGATTCACTCGCCGGGTCTTGTTGAAGGTATTGCGGGCGGCCTGACGAGCGAGGTCGATTTCTCGCTCGGCATCGGGGGCAGGCCGGATATCGTCCCTCTCGAACCGTTCGAGAATATCACGCTCTTCCGAGTTCAGATCGCTGTTCACGACGGTCTCCTTATTGCCTCCTCTCCCGTTCGCGGGAGAGGATTGAGGTGAGGGTGAAGGTGTGGGTACGATTCCCCCTCATCCTAGCCTTCTCCCGCCAAGGGAGAAGGGACGTTGCCTTAGGGGATTCTGGATGAACGTAACGATAGACTAAAACGGCCCGGATTGGTATATTTGAAAGGCAAGCGGGAGTAACTCAGTCTGGTAGAGTTCCTGCCTTCCAAGCAGGCTGTCGCGGGTTCGAGTCCCGTCTCCCGCTCCAAGAAATCCTTTTGAACGAGAAATCCCCAGCATTTGGAGAATGCTATGTTTGGAACCGGCCCCATATTGCTCAATACCCTACTCAGTCAAGTCGAGAAGGGCGACATCCAACTACCGGATTTTCAAAGAGGCTGGGTTTGGGACGACGACAGGATCAAGGGTCTGCTCACCAGCATATCTCGCGGTTTTCCCATCGGCGCCGTTATGACACTAGAGGCAGGTGGGGAGATTCGGCTGAAGGCGCGGCCCATAGAGGGCGTGGACGAAAAAAGCGCCGCGTCTCCCAACACGTTCCTGCTCGACGGGCAGCAGCGGCTGACCTCGCTGTACCAGGCTTTGCGACACCCCGGGCCGGTGGTTACCCACGACAACCGTAATAAGAGAGTCAAACGCTGGTACTACATCGACATGAAGGCGGCGACCAATCCCGATGCCGATCCCGAAGATGCCGTGATAAGCGTGCCGGAGAACCGTATGACTACGAGGGACTTCGGACGAGAGATCACCCTTGATCTTTCCTCTCGGGAGCAGGAATA
Source organism: Dehalococcoidia bacterium (assembly GCA_963665745.1). Classification (GTDB taxonomy): domain Bacteria; phylum Chloroflexota; class Dehalococcoidia; order Lucifugimonadales; family VXLM01; genus VXLM01. The sequence goes on from OY762443.1 coordinate 1,442,539, forward strand.
CAAAGAACACAAGATACCAACTGAGCAGTTGATGAATCCCATGAAATGGATGATGGGCTACGTCACGTACTGGAATGAAGCAGACCCTGACTTTGATGCGATGGAGTCCTTCAGTAGTTTTAACGATGCTATCGTAGTTCAATTTACTGAGTACCAGCTACCTGTGATCAGCCTGGGGAAGCAAACTCCAAAGGAAGCGGTATGCGCCGTGTTCGAAAAGGTCAACACGGGAGGAGTGGTTCTCAACGTCTTTGAACTCGCTACCGCGTCTTTTGCCGCGGACGCGGAGCATTTCTCGCTGCGAGACGACTGGGACGAGCGAAAGAAGCGACTGTACAACCGGCCGGGTGGGGTACTTCAGGGATTGGACGGGAATCAATTCCTTCAGGCCATCGCGCTGTTGAAGACCCAAGAGAACCGTCGGGCGGCCATTTCCGCGGGCAAGACCGGGCCGCAAGTCCCGGCTATCGGGTGCAGGAGGCGCGACATCCTCAACCTGAACTTGAGCGACTACCAGCGCTGGGCGGACAGGGTTGAGCAAGGGTTCGGCGAGGCCGGAGAGTTTTTGGTTTCCCAATACGTGTACGGTTCGCGAAACGTTCCCTACGGAACGCAATTAGTGCCTCTGGCAGTCCTGTTCGTAGAATTGGGCAAGGAACTCAACCCATTCAATGCGAAAGCGAAGCTCGAACAGTGGTACTGGTCGGGGGTGTTCGGCGAAGCATATGGCGGTACCGTCGAGACCCAATTCGCGCTTGACCTAGAGGAGGTGGCGGGATGGATACGTGAGGGCTCGCGTCCTCGTCTGGTGGACGAAGCGAGCTTCGCCCCCGAACGGCTGCTGTCACTGCGCACGCGGAACAGCGCCGCGTACAAGGGCCTCTACGCGCTTCAAATGAAGTATGGAGCAGCGGATTGGCGAACGAACCAACAACTATTGTTCATGACTTATTACAACAGGTATATAGACATACATCACATCTTTCCCCGGGCTTGGTGTGAAGGGAAGGCTTCCCCACGAGTCCCGTCCCGCCTCTACAACTCGGTTATCAACAAGACGCCAATTGATGCCGAAACCAACCGGCGGATCGGTGGTAAAGCGCCATCGGAGTACTTGCCTCTCCTGGAGCCGGACATATCACCCGTCTGCTTGGACGATGTGCTCGTATCCCATTGGATAGACCCGGAACTCTTGCGTGCCGACGACTTCGCACAGTCGTTTGTAGCTCGTGGCGAGAAGATGCTGGAGCTAATTGGCCGGGCGATGGACCGCACTATTGACGGCGGATCAGAGGTTTTCCTCAATGCCCTGCGCGAAGCGGGTGTCGCTGAGGACGAGGAAGCGCTCGTCACTGAGGACGAGGAAGCACATGTCGACGAGTACGATGAGGAGCCCGAGTACGAGGAATATGGTGAAGCCGCGTAGCTTCGACATCCTCCCGCGACTCTGTAGCGCTCCTTGCCGGGTCACTCTCCGAAGACGGCTTGGCGCAATGTGTCGTTGAGCCTCGTCTGCCAGCCTTTGCCGTCCGCGCGGAAGTGGTCTACGAGGTCGGTGTCGAGTCGGATCGTCGTTTGGGTCTTGGTTGGAGTCTTCTGCTTGCCGCGCGTGCGGCGATAGTGCTCGGCCAAATCGGGGAGGGCCTCGGTCACAGGCCGCGCGTCCGACATATCCAACTCTTCCGGGCCCCATTCGGGATCTCCCGCGATTCCGGCGTTTATAGCTGCCTCAGTACCGTGCCGAGCGGCAATCTCATCAAAAGTCATCCCCTTGAGATCAGCGGTTTTGCTCATAGTCCGTACTCTTGCACAATCTAATTGTAGTAACAATGAGGCGGTTTATCAAGCGGCATGGGAGGCCACCTCGTTCGCCAGATTGACGACCGGGATGGCTTCGACGTCCTCCGCGATTTTGAACCGCACGTCGCCGGGGTAGACGACGAACTTGGCTTCGGGGCGCACGTCTTCGCAGGCGCTGTGGAAGCCCCTGCGCGGTCGCGGGTCGAGGCTGCGCTTGATCTCGATTGCCCAGGGCTCTCGGCCCGGCAGGGTCAGGACGAGGTCGATCTCGGCTCCGCCCGATGCCCGGTAGAAGCTCGCCTCGGCGCGGTTCGGCGCGACGGACAGCAGGGTCTCGATCACGAACCCCTCCCAGCTTGTGCCGACGACCGGGTGGCCGGTGATGTCTTCCTTGGAGCCGAGACCGAGCAGGGCATGAACGATGCCGCTGTCTCGGACGTACACCTTCGGCGACTTCACGAGGCGCTTGCCGACGTTTCTGCGCCACGGCGTGAGACGGCGCACCAGCAGAAGGTCGACCATGAGGTCCAGGTACCTGGCGACGGTCTTGCCGTCCACGCCAAGGCCACGCGCGAGCGCTGCCGCGTTGAGTATTCCTCCCTGATTGTGGGCCAGCATTACCCAAAAGCGTCTGAGGGTCTCGGCGGGTATGCGCGGGCCGAACTGGGGAACGTCTCGTTCAAGGTAGGTGCGAATGAAGTTCTCTCGCCAGGTGAGGCTTCCGTCGTCGTCGGCCGCCAAGAAGCTGTCGGGAAAACCGCCTCGCGCCCAGAGCGCATCGAGGTCGGCTCCACCCACCTCCAGCGCGTCGAATGGGCCGAGTTCAAGGTACGCGATGCGGCCGGCCAGAGTCTCGCCCGACTGTCGCAACAGGTCCATCGAGGCCGATCCCAGCAGGAGAAACCGCCTTGCTCGCTTCCCCCTGCGCCTCCCTCGGTCGATCAGGCCTCGCAGGCTCTGGAACAGACCGGGCAGACGATGCACTTCGTCGAAGATGACCAGCCGGTCTTCATAATCGGCCAGATATAGCTCGGGGTCTGTGAGCCTCGCCCGGTCCGCTGACGATTCGAGGTCGAGGTATACCGCATCCTCCGCGTCGGCGATTTCGAGGGCAATGGTCGTCTTGCCGACCTGGCGCGGTCCGAGCAGCGCGACGGCGGGGTACTCCGCGAGCAGTTTGTGGAGATGTCTCAGTGAACGACGGGCTATCATCCTTGCAATTATGGACTATCACGCCAGATTTGCAAGGTTAAATCGCGTCTGGTTCCGCACCCTACCCCTTCTCGGCGCCCGACTCCACGTCGGACTCCGACTTGGCGGCGGCCTCGTCCTGGCCGCTCTGGGACGTCCGGAACTCCCGGATGGCCTTGCCCATGGCGCCGCCGATCTCCGGCAGCCTCCCGACGCCGAAGATGATCAGCACGATGACCAGTACGATGATGAGCTCGGTCGGTCCAATAAAGGAAGGCATATCGCCACCTCCAACTGCGCGGCCTATGGGTACAATACTATACCCGGCGGGTAGGAAGGTCAATCAAAACATCGTCAGGTACCGGTCGACCTCCCACTGGGTGACCTGCTTATGGTACTCGCGGTATTCCGCCTCTTTGAGCCCGATGAACTCGTCGGCAATAACGCCGAGCGCGCCCTGGATGACGGGGTCCTTCTTCAGCTCATCGAGGGCCTCGGAGAGCGACTGCGGGAGGAGCCGAATGCCGCGCCTTTGGATTTCCTCCAAGCCCAGCTCGTACATGTTGTTGCCGAGGTTGGCCTTGCCCGGATCGAGCCTGTTTCGCACGCCGTCGAGGCCCGCCGTGAGGTAGGCGGCGAACGCGAGGTAGGGGTTGTTCGCGGCGGAGACGGTGCGGTCTTCAAGATGGCCCGGCCCCGCCGTGCGGATCATCTGCGTGCGGTTGTTGTCGCCGTAGGTGATGAACGCCGGCGTCCACGTGAAGCCCGACCGCGCGCTTGTGAGTCCCGCCCCGACCTGGAGCCGCTTGTAGCAGTTCACGGTCGGTGAGGTCACGGCGCAGAGCGCGGGAGCGTGCGCCAGGATGCCCCCGATGAAGTGGTAGGCAAACTGCGAGAGACCGAGTCCCTGTTCGTCGCCCTCGTCGAGGAAGAGATCCTCGCCGGTCGTGGCGGACGCCACGTGGTAATGAACGTGTCCGCCGCTGCCCGTGCGGTCCGAGAACGGCTTGGCCATGTGCGTCGCGATGGCCCCGTACTTCTTGGCGAACTGACTCGTCATCATCTTGAAGAAGGTGTACCGGTCTGCCGTCGTCAGCGCGTCGCTGTAGACGAAGTTGAGCTCGTACTGCCCGTTCGCGTCCTCGTGGTCGGACTGGTACGGGTCCCAGCCGAGCATCGCCATGCCGTCCATCAGGTCGCGGAGGTACCCCTGCACGTTGGCGATGCCCTTGAAGTCGTAGCAGGGCTTGTCGAGCGTGTCGATCTCGTCCGGGTCGAATATACGGATCGTGCCGTCGGAGTTGCGCGTCACGAGGAAGTGCTCCGGCTCGATGCCGGTGTTGAAGACGTAGCCCTCCGCGCGCGCGTCGTCGAGGACGCGCTTGAGGTTCACTCGCGGGTCGTAGGGGTGCGGCTCGTCGTCGACGTGGAGGTCGGATGCGAATCGCGCGACGCCCTCCGTCCACGGGCAAACGCTGTACGAGTCGAGGTCGATGCGCCCGAGCATGTCGTGGGAGTGCGGCCCCTGGCCCATCCCCCATACCGCCGCCCCGGCGAAACCCGCGCCCTCGTCGATGATGTCGTCGAAGTGCGCCACCGGCACCATCTTCACCTTCGGCGAGCCGTTGATATCCACGAACTGCGCGAGGATGTACTCGACGCCGTCCTCACTCATCTGTTGTCGGACCTGCTCTCTGTCGGCCATGACGCCGCGCTCCTTCTCTGAGAGCGCGCCTAAAAAGCCCGTCAAAACCGTTCGTGGTGAGCTTGTCGAACCATGAACGACCCTGCCACCCTTCGACAAGCCCAGAGCCTGCCCCGTACCTGATACGGGGGTGAACGGAATGCCTTTTAGACACCCTCCGGATATATGGTGTCCGGACGCATTTGACTTGAAGGTGCCCGAACGCGCCTAACTATAGTCATGTGAGGGACGTATCGCAAGCGGAGTCTCCCCCATCCGTCATTCCCACGTAGAGCCTGCCCCCGTGAAGACGGGGGCGGGAATCCAGCACCCAGCACCCAGCACCTAGAACCCAGCACCCCCACGGTTGCCCGATACCCCACCCGATGGTACCGTTGTGTGCGGACAACAACCTCAGGAGAGACGAAATGGCCGAAGAAGAGAACATAGACCGAGCGAGCGATGAGGACTACGATCAGTACATCGTTCACTACGAGGACATTCCGATGGAGGAGCTTGCGCCGGGGGCGTGGAGCCACCTCGTAGCCGGAAAGGAAGCCGTGGTGAGCTTCCTCACGATTCCGGCGGGAACGTACTTCCCCGTTCACCAGCACGTCGCGGAGCAGATCATGGTCGTCGTCGAAGGCTACATCGACCAGGTCATCGACGGGAAGATGTACCGGGTGAACGCGGGCGACGTCATCGTCATGCCGTCAAACATTCCGCACGGCGGCTACGTTCGGGAACAGGACTGCAAGGTCATAGACATCTTCGCGCCGCTGCGTGAGGACCTCGCCGAACGGGCAGCCGGCGCAAAGGCCAGGATGGCGGAGCAGGACTCGGCTGACACGAACATCCGCCCGGTAGGCGCACACTAGCCGAATATCTCGTTGACCTCGACGCGCAGACCCTCGACGCTCGCGGAAGTAATAGTCGAGCCTCGCGGCATCACGCGCTCATTCGCGTATCCCGACGCCCCCGGCTGCGCAAATACCCTGACGACTCCGGCTTCCAGGTCTACGATCCACAGTTCGGGGATCATCGACTTGGCGTATTGGGGCGTCTTCTCGTGAAGGTCATAGGCAAGTGAGGAGTCGGCGACCTCGATGACCAGCAGGGTATCTCCCGGCTTAGGGTGCGAAGTTGTGTAGTAGTCGTCTCGTACTCTAAGGATAGAGATGTCTGGTTGAGGCTCGTTATGCGAGTCGAGACGCAGAGGGTTTTGAACACGAACGATAGCGGAGCGCTTCAACAGTTCAATGAGGGTTACGTTCAGGCGGTCCACTATTCCGGCATGACGATAGCCAATCGGTACCATATCCCGCACCTCTCCGTCGATGAGTTCTACACGGTCGTCTTCCGTGAAGATTCCCGCTTCTCCCATCTTTGCGAACTCGTCGACGGTGAAGCTGTATCTGCGAACCCTTATTGCCGTGTCTACTACCATGGATGTCCTCCTTCGGGACAGCCGTGACTGTCAGGACTTCTACATCCTACCACAGGTCTTAAGCAAGACCTTTACACCGACACCCCCAGCGCCTCACCAACCGTGTTGATGTCCTTGTCGCCGCGACCGCTGAGGCCGACGAGGATGACGGCGTCGCTGGGAAGCGTGGGCGCGAGCCTGGCGACGTGCGCTATTGCGTGAGAGGGTTCCAGCGCGGGGATGATGCCCTCGGTGCGGCAGAGGAGTTGGAAGCCTTCGAGCGCCTCGGCGTCGGTCACGCTGGCATACTGCGCGCGCTCGATGTCCTTCAGATAGCTGTGCTCGGGGCCGACGCCGGGGTAGTCGAGGCCCGCCGAGATGCTGTGCGTCTCGATGACCTGACCGTGATCGTCCTGCAGCAGGTACGACTTGCTGCCGTGCAGCACGCCGACGTCGCCGGCGACCAGTGTCGAGGCGTGGCGTCCCGTCTCAACGCCGTCTCCACCCGCCTCCACGCCTATCAGCTGCACCGACTCGTCTCCCACGAAGTCGTAGAACAGGCCGATGGCGTTGCTGCCCCCACCGACGCAGGCGACGGCGTAGTCGGGGAGTCTTCCGGCCTGGTCGATCATCTGCCGGCGCGCCTCCCGTCCGATGGCCGCCTGGAAGTCGCGTACCATTTCAGGGTACGGGTGCGGCCCGACGACGCTGCCGATCAGGTAGTGCGTCGTCTCCACGTTGGTGACCCAATCGCGGATGCACTCGTTGATGGCGTCCTTGAGGGTCTTGCTGCCGGAGGTCACCGAGCGCACCTCCGCGCCGAGGAGCCTCATGCGGAAGACGTTGGGCGACTGGCGCCTGATGTCCTCCTCCCCCATGTAGACGATGCACTCCTGGTTGAACATGGCGCATACGGTCGCCGTCGCGACGCCGTGCTGTCCGGCTCCGGTCTCGGCGATGATGCGCTTCTTGCCCATGCGTGCCGTCAGCAGTCCCTGTCCAAGCGCGTTGTTGATCTTGTGCGCGCCCGTATGGGCCAGGTCCTCGCGCTTGAAGTAGATCTGCGCCCCGCCCAGCTCTTGGGAAAGGTTCTGCGCGTGATAGAGCGGCGTTGGCCGCCCGGCGTACAGTCGGGACAGCCTCTGCAACTCTTCTTGGAACGAAGAATCTTGCTTGGCAGCCTCGTAAGCCTGCTCAAGCTCGGCCAACGCCTGCATCAGGGTTTCCGGCACGAACTTGCCGCCGTACGGGCCGAAACGGCCGTCTATATCGGGCAGGCTCTCTTGAATGGAGGTAGTCATCGGTCACCTCTCGAACGGTCGGACGTGCCCTGAATTATACAGACACCCGGCGTAGGGCGCATCGTTCGGCTTGACTGCGTTGTCGCCCGTACCTAGAATGGAGACCATCGACACGCGAGGAGTTCGCCCACCATGCCGCTGTACGAGTACACGTGCGGGACGTGCTTGAACAGATTCGAGAAGCTGCGGTCGTTCAGCCGGATGGACGACCCCACGCCCTGCCCGGACTGTGGATCCGAGTCGCGGCGGCAGCTGTCGGTCTTCATGTCGTTCTCGACCGACGCGAGCGGGCAAACGACTCCGGTGGCCGGGGGCGGAGGCGGGTGCTGTGGAGGCGGCGGGGCCGGCTGCGCGTGCTCAATGAGCGTGTAGGGCTACACGGTCTTTGCGATCCGTCGGGCGCTGGGGTGTGCCTCGCCCACTAGACACATCCCCCGTTCGGTGCTCTCGCGTCCTGCGTTATTAGTAGACGGGGCCTGCCATTTCGCTGAGCGTCACCGCGATGACCGCGGCTATGGCAACGAGGATGATCAAAACGGCACATATCAATGCGACCGCAATGACCACGGTGACGAACGTCCTGCTGAACGAGACGAGCCGGCCGATCACGGGGATCCGCTCGATCGTGTCATACGTCTTTTCAATGGGAACGAGGACGAAGTCCATGAACCGGAGTTTTATCCGTATCGGGCTCTGACCGGTGTAGTCCTTCTCCTTCTTGGCGGACTTTTCTAGCGGCTTGTACTGAAACATCTGTCACCTCGCATGAATCTGTCAGGCTATTCGCGCCGGTTCGGGGCATCCATGCTTGCCCACGGCCCCTCATTCTGTCAATAGCTATACTCTACCCTGCTATCCCCCGCAGGACAATACCGACTACCCACTACTCGAAATCGTCGATGTTCTGGAACTCGTAGGGGGGCTTGTTCCCAAAGAAGTCGGTGAACTGGTACAGGACGCCGCCCGCGATCAGCCCGACCACCAGCATCGCCACGAGAATCACGCCCTCGATCTCCAGAACCCGCCACGACCACCGGACGAACCGTCGCGGCCACGTCTTGGGCCGGGGCCTGCCCGGTCTCGGCAGTCGTGGCATTCTGAGTATTTTCATTGCCATACTTGGAAGCTCCGATGGTCGCGCTTCGCCCTATTTGACTACGAAACGCCCCCGTTCGTCAATCGCCCGCGCAAAGCATCAAGAAATGAGCGCCACTGCTTGTTTGACTCTCCAGTTAGTCTAACGTCATTCCCGCGCACGCGGGAATCCACATATCAGCCTACTGGACTCCCGCTTTCGCGGGAGAGACGGGGATGGGGAGTAACTTGAATGTCCGAGCGTCAGTCCTCCTCCGACAGTGCCTCTCCGAACGCATCGACCAGGCCGTCGATGTCCTCGTTCGTCATCGGCGACGAGAGCATCATTGCCATGGGTGGATGACCGAGCGAGTACCCCTTGAGGTGTACTGCCAGGCTGATGCGCTCGAACAGCGCGGCGTCGTGAGTCCTGAAGCTCCGGTAGTCCCGCGCGGGCTTGTCGGTGAGGTAGACGTTGACGACCGAGCCGACCGCGAGGACCTGGTTGGGAATGCCCGCGTCGTCGAAGACGGGGCCGAGCTTCATGCCGAGGCGGCTGCCGAGGGAGTCGAGATGGTCGTACACCTCGTCGGTCAGGGCGCGCATGGTCGCGAGTCCGGCCGCGAGGGTGAAGTTGTTGCCGGAGAACGTCCCGCTCGGCGCGAGGACGGGCGCTCCGTCGGAGTCGTCCATCAGGTCCATCAGCTCGTTGCCGCCGCCGAATGCGCCGACCGGCATCCCGCCTCCCACGATCTTGCCGAAGATGGTGAGATCGGGCTCGACGCCCGCCAGCCCCTGGTACCCCGCGCGTCCGACGCGGTAGCTCACGACCTCGTCCATGACCATGTACATTCCGAGCTCGGCGGTGATGTCGCGAACGAAGTGAGTGAACTCGTCCGGGACGTCCAACATGCCCGGCTTCCCGTCGTAGAAGACGCCTGCCACCTCGTCCTTGTGCTCGCGCAGGATGAGCTCCACCGACTCGGGGTCGTTGTAGGGCAGCATGACAACGAGGTCTTCCGAAGTGGGCGCGACGCCCGGATTGGCGGGCACGGTCACGGGGAGTCCGCCGGCCCCGCGTCGTCGATAGGGGGACTTATGCTGTGCTCCAAGCCGTCGTGGCTTCCGTGGTACGCCCCCTCGAACTTGGCGACCTTCGGCCTGCCCGTCTTGGCGCGGATCAGCCTGGCGGCGTGCAGCGATGACTCGGTGCCGGAGTTGGTGAACCGCACCTTGTCGATCGAGGGGAAGCGACAAACGAGTTCTTCCGAGATCTCCGCCTCGAGGGCGGTCGGGTTGCCGAGGCCGAAGCCGCGCTCGATCTCTCCCTGCACAGCCGCCACCACGTCGGGATGCGAGTGGCCGAGTATCATCGCCGAGTGGTGCGAGCCGAGATCCACGACGACGTTGCCGTCGATGTCGGTGAGGTGACACCCATCGGAGTGTGCGATATAGAACGGGAAGGGCGAGCGCGTATACGCCCCCTTGATGACGCCCGCGGGCATCGTCGCCCTGCCGCGCTCCCACTGAGCGCGGGACTTCGGGTTCCTGGCGGTGTACTCTTCGTGCAGCGACTCCAGCGATCTGACCATCTCTTCTCCTTAGTTTGTCGTCGATGTTCTCTTGCGGGGGTTGTTATACCGATTCGTCATTCCCGCGTACGCGGGAATCCAATCCCCGGTCACTGGACTCCGGCCTGCGCCGGAGTGACGCTGAAAGAATCCCGTCCAGCCCCAGCAGCTTGATGGCGTTCAGCCCCAGTATCTTGCGCTTCGCCTCGTCCGATATATCAGCCGTGGCTATTCTTCCCACTTGGTATCGGGCGTCGAGGATAGGCAGGTCGGACCCGTAGAGCACCCGGTCTTCCCCCGCGCCTTCGACCAGGAACTCGATGGTCCCGTGCTCCGATTGGGACGTGCAGGTTTCGAGATAGATGTTCGGGCCGCTCTGTGCCGCCTCGACCGCCTCGATCTGTCCCTCCATGGTGTTCCCGGAGTGGGCCAGCACCCACGTGATGTTTTGGTACCGCTCTGCCAGTCGCGCGAACCGGTAGGGACGTGTCTTGTGCTCGTATTGCGAGTGGCTCATGATGACGATCCCCCGCTCGTCGCACCACTCGTAGATAGGGTCAAAATCGGGGTCGTCCAATGGTTTCTCATAGTAGACCGGATAGACCTTCAGGAACCGGAATTCAAGCTCGCCGAAACACCGTTCGAGCTCCGGGATCGCTTCGGTGGGGTATCTCGGCGTTACGAATCCCACGCCGATGAACCGGTCGGGATACGCTCGAACGTAGCCTGCCGTCACGTCGTTGCCCCGTCGAGCGTCGCCGTAGAAGATGCAGTTGACCGCCAGCTTGTCGACGCCCGCGGCGTCCATCACCTGCACGAAATGGTCGGGCGTTCCTCCGAGAACACCCTGGGAGGTCCACTTCCCCGAGTGCGCGTGGAAGTCTATGACGGGCGTTTCGGTCATTCGTCGAGTCCCAGTATGCGTATCGCGTTGAGGCCGAGTATCTTGCGCTTCGCCTCGTCCGAGAGGTCGGCGGTCGTGATCTTGGCTATCTGGTGACGCGGTTCGATCAACGGCATGTCGGAGCCGTACAGGACGCGGTCCTCGCCCGCGCCTTCAACGAGGAACTCCATAGCGCCGTGCTCGCTGTAGGAGCTGCACGTCTCAAGGTAGATGTTGGGGCACTCCTGCGCCGCCGCGACGGCCTCCTCCTGCCCCTGCATGTTGTTCCCGGAGTGGGCCAGCACCCACGTGATGTTCGGGAACCGCTTCGCCAGGGGCACGAACGAGTGCGGCATGGTAAGCACGTCGTCCTCGGACACGCGGGAGGAGTGACTCATCAGGACGATTCCCCGGTCATTGCCCCACTCGAAAATGGGCATGTAGGACGGGTCGTCGATGGGTTTCCCCAAGTACGTCGGATAGAGCTTGAGGAACCTCGCGCCGATCTCGTCGAATGACCGCTCAAGCTCCGAGATCGCCTCTTTGGGGTATCGCGGGGTGACGTATGCCACCGGCACGAAGCGGTCGGAGTTGGCCTGAACGTACCGCGCAACGGTGTCGTTGCTCCGCCGCGCTTCCCCGTAGAAGATGCAGTTGACGCAAGCCTTGTCGATGCCCGCCGCATCCATGAGCCGCAGGAACCGTTCCGGCGAGGCGTCCATGTGGTTGAGTCCCCACCTGCCGACGTGCGTGTGGAAGTCGATGACGGGTGTATTCACAGCGGCAACTCTCACTTGTTCCGAATCGTGCGGAATATCCTACTACAATCGAGCGTTGTGTATCCCGTGTGATCGGTGAAGAGTGATGCCAATTCGCTTCATGCAAACTGCAAATTGAATCACAAGAACCTCTGTCCTACACTACTCATATCGAAACAACGCCTCAAGCGCCGAGCGCCCGGTGCGCAAACCGCCATGAGACACTTTGAGAAAAAGAAGGCCGTTTTTTTTCAGGAGGAAAAAATTCTCAAACCGTCTCATTCCGCGAACATGCGCGAGTTCCGTCCCATGCCCACCACGCCCAGAGCCATGAGAAACTTTGAGAATGCCGACAAAAGGGAGGCGAAAGATTCTCAAACCCTCTCATTTTCTCAAACCGTCTCACGCCGACCCACCGGCGTCTGTCCGGCTCGGCCTGCTGTAGACTGTAGTAGGATGCGAGACCTCGGTCTAGGCGATGCCGGGGTCACTCTCCTACGTCAATCTCCGCCTGTCCCCAGCGCTCTTGGTGCGCCCGTTTGAGCGCCGCGACCTGGGCGGCGTACCGCTCCATCTGGATCGACCCCGTCGTCATGATGACGGCGTCCTCGCGATTGTCCGAGTAATACTTCTTTCGGATGCCCTGCTCGATGAACCCATATTTCGCGTAGAGGGCGCGGGCGGCGGCGTTCGACTTGCGAACTTCCAGCGTGATGGTCTCCGTCTCCCGCGCTGTCGCGTGCTCCACTGCGGCTATCAGCAGGAGCTCGCCGATGCCGCGTCGCCGGTAGCCGTCCGCGACGCCGACGGAGACGATGTGCGCCTGGTCGGCCGCGTACCACATGCCCAGGAAGCCGACGATGGAGTGTGAGGCTTGTCCCTCATGCCGTATTGGACCTAGCCCGGTCGCCCGTCGGAGAATCTTCCGCACGATACCGCCTTGAGGACGTGGAGAGGGCGGCGTGTCTGTACCGTCGCGGTTCTCCACTACCCAATACCTTGCGGCCCGGTTTCCAAGCTCCCGGCGGAAGGAAGTGGGTGGAAAGAGGGTCGAGAACGCCTGCTTCTCGACGGCCTTCACCTGTGGGATGTCGGCCTCCCGCAGAGGCCGCACCGCGAACGGCATGGTAGCGACGGCGGGATCGGAGGTAACGGTTTTGACAGCCATGGGGAAGAATTCTAGCATAGGGGGCGGGTACCTCTTGCCCGGGGTATCATCCATGGGAACGATCTACCGAATGCCGGTGTGAGGCATCAGAACCCCTTGATAATGGATATCGCTAACGATACCATACAGTCGTGGACAGGTTGATAGAACAGGTCGGCAGAAATCCCAAGAATGTCCGGTTCACTGACCTTCGCAAAGGGAATTATAGCGCAAATTAGCCAAAGGGCCGCTAGGCCGTCACGACGGAGTGGCACTCGGAGCACCGATCTCCAGCGTACAGCGTCTCCGGGTAGTAGACCTCTCGCCCACAGTCCGAGCACTTGTATTCCCGCTCCTCGAACACGGTATCGGGCGGCGTGTTGAACATGGCCTGTACCAGTTGCTCCGGTGTCGCGTCGATGCGCGGCGGGTACTTGCGCTCCAACGGTCGGCCTCGTTCCTTCTTACGGCGCGGCATACTCCATCTCCTTGAGTCGTGCTATGAGGTACTCTTGCGGTCTGTTCCCCTTCAAGCGGTTACAGTGAGCACAGAGTAGCTGTAGATTGTCGATATGGTCTGTTCCGCCTTTGGACTGCGGTATCACGTGGTCTACGTCAAACACCTTGAACGGGAAATGCTCTCTGCATCCCGCGCAGTTGCCTTCCTGCTGGCCGTACAGGATATGAGCGTTTTGCCGATAGTTCTTTGGAGCATCAATGTCCGTGCGCTTTGGAATGTCCGTCCGATCGGTGACGAGGCGGTTGTGGAATAGGTCTCCCATGTGTTCGGCAAGGCGCATGTTGACGAGTTCAACGGCCTTTGGGGAGAGGTCAATCCCTACCCACTGCCTGCCCAACTTATCAGCCGCTATGCACGCCGTAGCGCATCCACAGAACGGATCAAGCACCATGTCGCCGGGGCTGCTGGACGCCGCGATGATGCGCTCCAACAAGGCAAGCGGTTTCTGCGTCGGATAGCCGACACGCTCAGCAGCCTGTGAGTTTATAACTGGAATATCCCATACGTCGTCCATAGGAGTGCCTGGAGAATCTTCGTCGGTCATCTGTGTGACGTTTCGTGTACCATCTTCCGCGAAGCTCACATTACTCTTCTTCCCGCGCCAGCGCTTTTTTGTGCCGTCGGAAAGTGGCTTCAATATCGTATTGAAGGTATTTTCCCCACTCCGTGAGTAGGCTAGTATGGTGTCGTGCATCCGCTGGAAATTCCTTTGCTTTGCAGGCCACCTTCGGTAATGCCACACTATTTCGTTTCGGTATACCCCCCCCCCCGAACAAATATGCTATCCATTAGCATCTTGAGATAGTGAGAGGCGTAGGGGTCGCAATGGAGATAAATGGTGCCCGTGTCTTTCAAGACGCGGCGCATTTCAAGCAAGCGGACGGCTATCATCGTGAGGTAGGACTGCATCCCCTTGCCGTGTGCGCGGCCAGATGCGTCCAGTATGTAGGCTATCGGCGGATGTTCGTCGGCAATCAACCCCATCCATGCAACGTCAAGGTCACTGAGCGACCACGTATCCTTGAACGCCGCGCCCGCCGCCTTGCTTCCTACCGGGGCCTCGTAGTTCTTATTGGAGTTGAACGGCGGATCGAGGTAGATAAGGTCTACGGTCTCGGAGTTCATCCCCCGAAGGATGTCGAGGTTATCACCAGTCCACACCGTCTTATCGACGAAGTTGGGCGCGGCCATCCGAGCAACTCCATTTATTGATTACAGGGTTGTACACCACTAGACCACGTTCTGCAACTTGAACGACTGTCCTACGCCGCTATCAAGTCCTGATACCGAAGCCGCTTGCCGTGTGCGCCCTGAACCATCCGGCCCATTTGAACGGCTGTGTCGGAAGGTCGGTCGTTGTGCCTGCCCGCGAACTCGTTGACGTAGCGGTGTAGGTGCTTCGCGCTCATCTGGTGATACGTTCCGACGTAGCCACGTTTCAGCATTGCCCAGAACGATTCCACGCCGTTTGTGTGCGCCTGCCCATGCACGTACTCTTTGACGCTGTGTTTGACGGTCTCGTGGTTCGGAAGGTCACTGTAGCCGGGGTGTTCGTCCGTGTAGACCTTCGCGCCGTCCTCGATACCGTCCTCTACGAAGGCTTGGAGCGTAGGTTTGTCGGTATGCTCTACGGGAGTCGCTGATACCTGCCCGGTATCGCGGTCCTTCATGCCGACTACGGGTGTCTTGCCGACTGGCCCACGCCCGGCGTTCTGCTTCTTGGACTCGTGCTTATTCCGTTCCTTGCCGCCCACATAGGTCTCATCGACCTCTACGGGGCCGGCGAACTTATCCGCCTGGGCATTCCACATACCACGTATCCGATGCGCCATGTACCACGCCGACGATTGAGAGATACCGAGATCGCGGTGTAGCTTCATGGACGAAACGCCTTTGAGGTTCGTGCTGAACAGGTAGAACGCTATGGCCCATTGGGAGAGGGGGAGCTTGGAGCTGTGCAAGAGTGTGCCAGTCTTGACGGAGAAGTGCTTGCGGCAACCGCGACACCGGAAGGGTTGAGGCTTGCGAGTCCTAACCGTGGCGATGTTAGTGTCGCCGCAATGCGGGCAGGCTATGCCGTTCGGCCAACGTTGCTGAATGAACCACGTTTCGGCGTGTGCCTCGTCGCTGAACTGCTTGACTGCCTCGACGAGGGAGATGCCTTTGCGGTAAGATTTGCCCGGCCCGGTTTGCATTGTCATCAGAACACCTAAACAGCTTTGATTTATACAGATAGTTTAGCCGTTTCGGGCAGGAATGTCAAGGGGTTTAGCGGCCCTTTGGCTAATTTGCGCTATAATTCCCTTCGCAAACTCTGCGACAGATACTTTGGAGAGCCGCGACGGCACGGAAGCCACCTGATCTACAATACGCCTTGGCCCGGCGAGCCCAGAGTTAATATCCAATCCAGCAAAGGCATGGCTAAGCCCTACCAAGTGCGTCAAGTGCTCAAAGCGATCACGAGACTGGAGGAGACGGTATGATCGATCGCTACACCTATCGAGTCATTTGGTCTGATGAGGACGGTGAATATGTCGGACTGTGTGCCGAACTCCCATTGCTCAGCCACTTGGACGAGACCCCGGAGAAGGCGTTTGCCGGCATTCGTGATCTGGTAGCCTTTTGCGTAGATGATCTGTACAAGGAGGGAGCGCCCGTCCCAGAGCCGTTATCCACCCGACGCTACAGCGGCAGGTTCCTTGTCCGCGTACCACCGGAGACGCATCGCGCACTTGCGATTGAGTCCGCCGAGATGGGCGTGAGCATGAACCGCCTTGTGAGTGAGCGGTTGTCGATGAGGCAGAGATAGGGCCTTACTCTGAAGAGATGACCAAAGAAATCTTCCCCTAAGGATAAGGTGACAGCCATGAACAGCATCGAAGACATCATTCTCGACCGGGACGGACGCAATATCTCGGCTCTGCGGCCCCATCTGCGGGAACGCTTCTGCGACGACGCTGCGGCGATGGTGTATGACTGCCCGGGGACGGCGATCATCGTCACAGGATTCCACATCCTTGCGGCTGGAGCGACGGAGACGGACGGGCCGCCGGGCGCAATCGCCATAGGCCGCGCCCTCCAGCAGCTTGGGAACGAGGTCGTCTACGTGACCGACCGCTTCACCGAGCCGGTCATGACGCCGATGGTGGACGGCAAGGCGCCGGTCATCGACTTCCCCATCGTCGGACACGATGAGAGCAAGGCCCTGGCGGCAGACCTCATCAGGGACATCGGCCCCTCGACGCTGATCGCCATCGAGCGGTGCGGCCTCACGGCGGACGGCGACTACCTGAACTTCAAGCGCTTCTCCATAGCGGAGTACAACGCCAAGCTCGACTACCTGTTCCACGACTTCCCGCACACCGTCGGGATCGGTGACGGCGGCAACGAGATCGGCATGGGCAACTGCGCCGACATGATACCGAACTACGACCGCCTCTCCGTCCCGCCGTGCGTGACCACGACCTCGCACCTCGTCATCTCCAGCGTCTCCAACTGGGGCGGGTACGGCTTCGCGGCCTCCCTCTCGCTGCTCAGTGGGAAGAATCTCCTCCCGTCCATCGAGGAAGACCAGGCGCTCATACGGAAGATGGTCGACCTCGGCGGCGTCGACGGCATGGAGAACGCCCAGGTCTACAAGGTCGACGGCTTCACCCTCGAGGAAAACTCAAAGACGCTCCAGATGCTGCACGACTATGTGGGGGAGCGGGGGGTGCGGTAGGGGGTCTCAGAACCCCTTTCCCCAACGTGCGCCTGCCTGCTATGATACGCGGCGCAGCCAATCCGTTTCGGAACGGTGAGCGTCAATTGCATAGTCGCGCCCGGTGACGGCGGTCGTCGTCACGGATGCATCGTATGGCATTGGCCTCCTCGATACGGATTGGGGAGGTTCTTTTGTGAATGTGAACCGTAGCGGGGCTATAACCGACGTAGCGGGCGTCATGGTCGGCCATGCCACCGATCGAAGGCGCGGCAGCGGATGCACCGTCGTGCTGTGCGGGAACGGCGCGGTCGGGGGCGTGGACGTTCGCGGCTCTGCTCCCGGCACTCGCGAGACGGATTTGCTCCGGCCCACTAACCACGTCTCCGAGGTCCACGCCGTCGTCCTGAGCGGCGGGAGCGCGTTCGGACTCGATTCCGCGTCCGGTGTAGTGCGCTTCCTGGCCGAGCGCGATATCGGGTACCGGGCGGGGTCCGTGAGGGTGCCGATTGTGCCTGCGGCCATCCTCTTCGACATCGGCATCGCGAAACACGGCGTCCATCCCCAAGCTGATGACGGGTACGCTGCGTGCCTCGACGCCTCGAACGTCGTCGTAGAGGAAGGAAGCGTCGGCGCGGGGACGGGGGCGACGGTGGCCAAGACACTCGGACTGGATCGGGCTATCAAGGGCGGCATTGGGACTGCCAGCGTCGATCTTGGGAACGGCATCATCGTCGGCGCTATCATGGCGGTCAACGCGGTCGGTGGCGTCTACGATCCCGATACGGGCGACCTCGTGGCGGGGCCTCGGAACGATGACGACGGCATGGACGACCCCATGCATGCGCTGCTCTCAGGCGACGGTGCAGCCGCCCCTCCTCCCTTTGGGAGCAACACCACCATCGGCGTGGTGGCCACCAACGCCACGCTGACGAAGGAAGAGGCGAACAAGCTCGCGTCGATTGCGCACGACGGCTTGGCGCTGGCGGTACGTCCGGCCCACACCATGAGGGACGGGGACACGATATTCGCCGTTGCGACAGGTACGGAATCGGGGACAGCGGACATGCTCCGCCTTGGGGCCGCCGTAGTTGTGTGCGTCGCAAGGGCTATCGTCAGGGGCGTACGTTGCGCGACCGGCCTCGACGGTATTCCATCGGTACACGAACTTGCGGCCACTCCATAAGGACACAACACGGAACACTCAAACCATGCTTACGCGAAGAACCAGAATAGGAATCATCGGGGCGGGTAACGTCGGCAAGACGCTTGCCGTGGCGCTGATGCACAAGGGATACCTTGTCGTATCGACGGCTAGCCGGACATTTGAGTCGGCCAAGGCTCTGGCGCGCCAAGCGCCGGGCTGCGTGGCATACCCCGACCTTCAAGGGGCTGCCGATGCCGCCGATTTCGTTTTCATCACCACGTCCGACGACGCCATCCGTCCCGTCGCGGAGGAAGTCCGGTGGCGCGAGGGCCAGACGGTCGTCCACTGCTCCGGCGCGGCGTCGCTCGACGTGCTGGATTCCATCCGGGCATGCGGTGCGATACCCGGAGCGTTCCACCCCCTGCAAACGTTCTCGTCAGTCGAGGAGGCCGTCAAGGCCCTCGCGGGCTCGACGTTCGGCATTGAGGGCGACGAGGAGACCCGGAAGTCGCTCGCCGCGCTTGCCGAGGAGCTTGGCGGCACGCCGATCTTCCTGAGGCCCGAGGACAAGGCCCTCTACCACGCGACGGTCGTCATGGCGGGCGGCGTGCTCAACACCCTGATCGGCGCGGTCGCGGAACTGTGGGCGCAGTTCGGCATCGAACGGAACGATGCCCTCAAGGCCATCACGCCCATCATGGCGGGCACGGCGGAGACGCTGTTCAAGAACGGCCTGCCCGATGCAGGCGCAGGCCCATTTGTCCGGGGCGACGTGGGAACGATTCGAAAGCACCTCGACGCCATGGAGCGACAGGCCCCGCATCTGCTGGACGTGTACTGCAAGATGGCCCTCGCCGGACTGCACATCGCCGCCGAGAAGGGCGTAGCTCCCCCTGAGAACATCGAAGAGATCCGACAAGTCTTGAACGAGGTTATCGAGAGATAGGGGTGTCCGACCATGCGCATCACCATCAGGAACCTACAGGAGATGAAGGAACGCGGAGAGAAGATCGCCATGCTCACAGCGTACGACTACCCAACGGCGCGGATGGTCGACGAGGGCGGCGTCCCGATCATCCTCGTCGGCGACTCGGTGGGCAACAACGTTCTGGGCTATCGAACCACCGTGCCCGTGACGATGGACGACATGATTCACCACCTGCGGGCCGTCCTGCGAGGGGCCAAGAAGGCGCACATCGTCTGCGACATGCCCTTCATGAGCTACCAGGCTAACGCCGACGAAGCGGTGCGGAATGCAGGGCAGCTCCTCAAGGATGGGGCGCAGTCGGTCAAGCTTGAGGGTGGGCAACGACTCGTCCCGACGATTCGTCGCATGGTCGAGGCGGGGATACCGGTCATGGGCCACATCGGGCTTACGCCGCAGTCCGTCAACCAAACGAGCGGCTATCGCGTGCAGGGACGGGACGAGGAGAGCGCGCAGGACCTCATCGAGGACGCGCTCGCGCTTGAGGAGGCGGGCGTGTACTCGCTCTTACTCGAAACGATACCGGCAGAGCTGGCGCAGTCGGTTACCGAGAGGGTCTCGGTGCCGACCATCGGTATCGGGGCGGGCGTTCACTGCGACGGGCAGGTGCTCGTATTCCACGACGTCTTCGGCATCAACACCGGTCGCAAGAGAAAGCACGTTCGGAAGTACGCCTCCGTGGGAGACACGATCATCGACGCGACCCGCCGGTACATCGCAGACGTGCAGTCGGGCAGCTTTCCGGGCGACGACGAGAGCTTCTCGGCGGACGGTCGTTCATAAGGCGCATGAAGATATACGAGACGGTGGACGCATTTCGGGCCGCCTGTGCGTCCGCCGAGCGGCCATTGGGCCTCGTTCCCACGATGGGCGCGCTCCACGCCGGCCATCGCTCCCTGCTCGACCGCGCACGCTCCGACAACGCGACCCTCGCGGCGACCATCTTCGTGAACCCGACGCAGTTCGGCCCTTCCGAGGACTATTCCGAGTACCCACGTGACCGGGACAGCGACCTCGCCATGATGGAGGAGACCGGCGTCGACCTGCTGTTCGCTCCGAGCGTGGACGATGTGTACCCGGAGGGATTCGACACGTCCATCGACGTGGGCCGCATCGCCCAGAGGTTGGAGGGAGAGCACAGGCCCGGCCACTTCCTCGGCGTGGCAACGGTGGTGTGCAAGCTCCTGGCAGTCGCGCGACCCGACCGGGCATACTTCGGACAGAAGGACGCGCAGCAGAGCTTGGTCATCAAGCGGCTGAACGCCGACCTGAACCTCGGCGCGGAGATCGTCGTCTGCCCGACCGTCCGTGAGGCGGACGGGCTTGCCCTGAGCAGCCGGAACAAGTACCTGAGTCCGGCTGAGCGTGAGGCTGCAAGGGTGCTGTACCGTTCGCTCAAACTGGCCGGAGACCTCGGCACGTCCGACGCCAACGAGATCCGCAGGCGGATGCGGGACCTGATCGACGACGAGCCGCTTGCCGTTGCCGACTACGTGAGCGTCGCCGATGCCGAGACGCTGGAGGAGCTTGACGTGGTCGACTGTCCTGCCCTCGTTTCCGTCGCCGTCCACATTGGGGCCACGCGGCTGATCGACAACATTCTGATACACTCAGAAGGCTGAGAGGGCGTCTAATAAATCTAAACCGTTCGTGGTGAGCTTGTCGAACCATGAACGATGCTCGGCCCTTCGACAAGCTCAGGGCGAACGAGGGAATCGACCGCACTACGAACCATGAGAATACTCGTAACGAACGATGACGGAACGAACTCCGAGGGGCTGTGGGTCCTGGCAGAGGCGCTCATGAGCGTCGGAGAGGTGTACGTGGTCGCGCCCGACCGCGACAGAAGCGGCATATCGGCGGCCATGACGCTGCTGGACGTGGTGCGGGCGCATCCCATCAGCTCGCCGGTGGACGGCGTCGAGGCTCACGCAGTAGAGGGGACACCCGCCGACTGCGTGATTCTCGCCCACGAGGGGCTGTATGACGAGGCGTTCGACGTCATCTTCTCCGGCATCAACCAGGGGGCGAACATGGGGGCCGACGTTCTCCTGTCGGGCACGGTTGGCGCTGCCGTGCACGGCTACCTGCGCGGCGTTCCGTCGGTGGCGGTGTCGTCCTACTACGATCCCAACGGAGCCATTCGCTATGAGTCCGCCTGCATCGGGGCCGCGGCGATAGCCCGCGAACTGCTGGCGTCTCCCATTACGACGCCGCTGCTCCTGAACGTGAATATGCCGGACACGGGGCCTGCGGACGTGGAAGGGGTGGAGATCACCGTTCCGGGCAGTAGGGCGTTCTTGGAGACCGTCCAGCATGAGATCGTCGGGCGGAGAGACCACTACTGGATCAAGCACAACCGCGCGAACGCCCAGCCCGAATCCGAGATGGGCACGGACGTGTGGGCCGTGCGAAACAACCGTGTCTCCATCTCGTCGATTTCGCCGCTGCTCACGGACGGGATACCGAGCGAACGCTTGGAGCGGCTCGCCGAAGTCGTGCGGCGCGCGATGGAGACGGCAGGCAGCCTAGCCTGACTCCGACTGCCGGTCGGCCAGAGACCGGAGCATGTCGAACGGGTAGATGCCCGTGTAGTGGCCGTCGCTCCAGAGAAACTGCACGGCGTACTTGCCGACCATGAGGTAGTCCTCCGCCTGGATATTGGCAGGCACCGTGGCGGGGTCGAGCAGCTTCCGATTCGTCCACTCCTCCACGCACTCGGCGCAGGCGCAGTTGACGCGCAGGTACTTGGCGGACAGCGTGGTGACCGTCCCGTCCGTCCACGTTATCGTGACGGCCCCGTCGTTCAGGGCGATGGCGCTGATGGTGTTGTCGTCGGGCATGGGGTTCCTTCGGGTTGGGACGTAGATGCCGGGCGGGCCTATTTTAGTTTAGTCGGTTTGGCGTCAAGGTCAAGGCTGCTTTGGGATGACACGCCAACGCGCCGCCTACTAATCTGGGTCAGTCTCCACGCCCAGAAGGATTATAGACATGTGTTCGTATTTGGGGTAGAATATGACCATGCCAGCCAACTTCGTAGACAAGACGATCTGGACGGGTGACAACCTCCACATCCTCCGCGGCCTGAACTCCGAGTCGGTGGACCTCATCTATCTCGATCCGCCGTTCAACTCCAACCGCGACTATGAAGCACCTGTTGGCAGTAAGGCGGCAGGCGCGGCTTTCAAGGATGCATGGACGCTGTCGGATCTCGATGTTGCGTGGATAGGATTGATTGCCGATGAGCATCCCTCCGTAGCCCATCTACTAGATACCGCTAGTAGGACCCACGGCAAAGGGATGCAGTCCTACCTCACAATGATGGCCGTGCGTCTGCTTGAAATGCGTCGCGTCCTAAAGACTACCGGTAGCATATACCTTCATTGTGACCCTACGGCTAGTCACTACCTGAAGTTGTTGATGGACGCAATTTTCGGGGCAGGGCTATACAAAGCGGAGATTACTTGGCAAAGGACACCTGCCCATAGTGACTCGCGCACATTCGGAAACGTATGCGACAAAATCCTGTTTTACGGTACGTCTCGCATCAATGCCGACGCTATTCGTACTCCTTTAGCTTCCTCGTACATAAAGAGTCACTATAGTTTTTCAGATAAGAGAGGACGCTACAGGACAGACAATCTGACAGGTCCTGGCCTATCATCGGGCGAGAGTGGACAAAGCTGGCGAGAATATGACCCTTCTGACATCGGACGATGCTGGTCAGTTCCAAAAGCTGGTAAGTATGCGGTATGGATTGACCACAATGTCATATCTGGCTTTCTGAGTATGGACAGCGTGTTGGCACGTTTGGACGCATTGGATCGCGCTGACATGATTGTTCATAGTGCCAAAGGGTCTGTACCCCAGTTGAAGCGTTATTTGAGTGCTAACCCTGGCCAAGTACCAAGTAACAACTGGACAGACATTAGTCCAATCAATTCACAAGCCAAGGAGAGGGTAGGCTACCCGACGCAGAAGCCATTGAAGCTCTTGGAGCGCATCATCGCGGCGTCCAGCAACCCCGGCGACATGGTGCTCGACCCCTTCGCCGGTTGCGCGACGGCGTGTGTTGCGGCGGAGAAGCTGGGCAGGCAGTGGGTCGGCATCGACCTATCGCCAAAGGCTGTCGAGTTGGTGAACCTGCGCCTTCAGGATTACATGGGAGACTTGTTCCACAACCGGTTGGTAACGGCCAGAACGGACATTCCCAAGCGCACGGACATCGACGCGCCGATCCACTACCGCAAGAACAAGCACGTCCTCTTCGGAGAACAGGAAGGCCGCTGCGGGGGATGCCGTATGGACTTCGCGTTCAAGATCTTCGAGGTGGACCACGTCATCCCGCGCTCACGCGGCGGGACGGATCACATCGACAACCTTCAGTTGCTCTGCTCGCACTGCAACCGCATCAAAGGGAACCGCGACCAAGCCTATCTCATGGCGCAATTGAAGGGGTAAGCCTGTACCGCGGAATGAGTGATGGACGTGAGGGCGCAGTACTGCGGTGATTATGGTAGAATGAAGGCTATGCTTTACGTAGTCCCCAACCAAGAGAGATTAGCCCTAAAAGAAGCGCTAGGGTTTCTTATAATTGGATTTCCTAAAGTATGGGTACTAACAATTCTCGCAGCTGCCGTCCTTTTCGGCATTGTGGAGCAACTCTTAGGCGGATCTGGCATAGAGCTTGCGCTTGAAGTCGTGACCGTCGCGGCTCCGCCATTCATATTGGCACAAGTCAAACTGATGCTGGTGGTTGGCTTTGCTCTATACCTTAGCTTGATTTCTTACCGAGACCTGCATGGCATACAGCCATCGTATCTGACAAGCAAACTCTACACCAAGATATTGGAGTCGGGGAGGCGTTGGATGTCGCTGGTACTTGGCGACATCAGAATCCTTCACTTGCCGAACATGACAAGCCGCTGGTTCGTGTACCCGGAACGGACGGCGAACCAAGGCACACGTTACCTGCCCGGCGATTCCCCACAGCTGGAATAGACCACGTTCTCCTTAAATTGGTCACCGGCGCGCTAATGTGCGTCGCGATTCAACGTTCAGAGCATTTGATGCAAATAAGGAGAACGAAATGGAATTCCTTGCACTAGCATTCATAGCAGTCCTAGTAGCGAACATAGCAATCGCTTTGTGGCCCGGATCGCGCAGATACACTCCTTTGGTCTTCGGATTGAGCTTCATTGCATTTTTTGTGTATGGAGCGGCTCAGCTGTAGCCTACGATACCTAAAGTAGGGGCATAGTGACGTACTATGCCCCTTGAATCAACTGCCTGACTCAAAGCCGACGGCAAGTTGAACGGTCACGGTTTCCGAACTTGCTTGACTCGACACTTCTACGTGCATATTCTGTGAAGACACCCCTCCGTTGGTGTCTTGAATGCCCCGTGTTGTGAATCTCGTCATCATCGTTGCCGCGATAGCTGCCGCGGCAGGCGGCGTGGCGCTGTTCCTCAGGGACGGTGATGGTGGCGAACCGGTGAGGATCGTCGCTCCGTCGGCGGTGTCGTCGGAGACCGTTCTCATGGAGTCGAAGGCGTACGTGACCGGGGCGGTTCGGCGGCCGGGGCTGTACACGATCGAGGAGGGCGACAGGCTGGCCGACCTGATCGATCTCGCGGGCGGGATCACCGAGGACGCCGACATGCAGGCCGTCAACCTGGCCGTCCGGGTGAAGGACCAAGACCACTGGACTGTGCCGTCGGTTGGGGAGCCTACCGTCGTCCCGTCGAGCGCCGTCTCCGTTGACACGACTGGTGGCAAGGTGGACATCAACACGGCGAACGCGAAGCTGCTGAAGACGCTTCCCGGCATCGGAGAGACGCGGGCGCAGGCGATCATCCAACACCGCGAGGAGCACGGGCCGTTCAACCGGGTAGACGACATCGTGGCAGTGCAGGGCATCGGGTCGTCCACGTTGGAGGGTCTCCGCGACCTCGTCGTGGCGCGATGACACGCGGACGGCGTGATAGAATCCCGCGCAGTCGCCGGGGGAACCGGTATTGGAGAGCAACCCGAATACGGCGTGAGCAATTTCCGGTTCTACATCATCTTCATCGCCGCGCTGCTGCTGATCTTTCAGGTCTGGAACCAGCGTCGCGGCAGCGGCATCGACGAGTGGCTGTGGATGCTGCTGGTGGCGGCCATCTTCGTGGGCGTCTGGCTGGGGTCGAAGAAGGTGCGTCCGGGCCAGTGGCGTCATACGCGCAAGGTGGGGTTCGTGCTGTTGGCGGTGGGCCTGGTCGGGGCGGCGTCTATGATCTGCGTGGCGGCGATGGGCTAGTTCCCGGTATGCGCTCTGAGATATGACGCTCTTGGCGGTCGCGGCGGCGTTCCTGCTCGGGGTGTTCTTGGGCGACCGTCTGGGGCCTCCCGTCTCCGCTCTGCTTCTCATTGCCTCCGGCGCGCTGCTCGTCATGCTGTTCATCAGACGGATCGGGCGCTCGGTGTTCCCCGTCGTCCTTGTCCTGTGCGTCGTGATCGGGGGTCTCCGCATGGTCGTGATGACCGACCCGACGGCGGAATTGGCGCGGCATCACACGCAAAGCCCCGTTCATGTGGAGGGCCTGGCGCTGGACGACGCCGGTCCGGCCGGGGCCGCGACGCGATTCCCCGTGCGTGTCGAGCGGGTTCTCACGGACAACAGATGGGCAGAGGTCGAGGGTACGGCGCTCGTGACGGTGAGGCCGGGTGCGGAGGGTACCGGGAGACGTGATCCGCCGCACATACGTTACGGTGACCGGCTTCGGCTGGAAGGCGCGCTAACCGCTCCTCCCAAGCTGGACGATTTCGACTATCCTGCGTACCTGGCGAGGCAGGGAATCGGCTCGGTGATGTCTTTTCCGAGCGTCACCGTATTGAGCGAGGGGCAGGGCGGGCGGCTTCGCTCGGCGCTGTTCAGTGTCCGTCGGAGCCTGCACGCATCTCTGGGGAGGACGACGCCGGAGCCTGAGGCGTCGCTTGGCCAGGCGCTCCTGCTGGGGATGCGGGACACCATTCCCGACACGGTGCTCGACGACTTCAGGAAGACCGGAACGTCGCACCTCCTGGCGATATCGGGCCTGCACGTTGGCGTCCTGATGGCGCTTGTGCTTCCAGTGAGCGCGCGTATCTTTGGACGGCGGCGAAGCCTCTATCTCGTCGCGCCGCTGGTGGCCGTGTGGGTCTACGCGGTGTTGGCCGGACTGTCGCCGTCGGTCGTGCGGGCGTCGATCATGGGAACCGTCTACCTCACGGCGCTGGCGCTGGGCCGTCCCAAGAGCATACTGCCCGCGCTCGGTCTGGCAGCGGCGGTGATGGTGGCCGTCAGCCCGAACATCCTGTGGAGCGTCTCGTTCCAGCTGAGCTTCGCGGCCATGGCCGGCATAGCGACGCTGGCCGATCCGGCGAGTCGCAGGCTTGAAGCTTTCTTCGGGGTGTCGGATGGGGAGAGCGCACCCTCGCGCCTGCCCGTCCGTGCGCTGGCCGGGGCCGTCGGGACAAGCGCGGCGGCCATACTCGCGACGATGCCGTTGACGGCGTTCTACTTCCAGCAGGTGTCGCTGGTGGGTCTTCCCACGACGCTTGTGACGCTGCCGATGCTGCCGTTCGCGCTGGTCTTCCATGCTCTGGGGGGTGTCCTGGGTCTCGTGTTCGGGCCGCTGGGAACGGCGTTTGGCTGGCTCGCGTGGGGCGCGACGACCTACATCGTGCAGGTCGTCCATCTAGCCGCGAAGCTCCCCGTCGCGTCGTTCGAGACGGGCCGCATCGCCCCGGCGCTTGTGCTGGGCTACTACGGGGTAGGAGCGGCGTGGTTCATTGCGCATCGGAGCGGCGTTCTTGCAAACGTCACGAGCCGTGTCCGGTCGAATGAACTCTCACGCCCCGGACTCTCGGCTGCCACGAAGTGGATAGCGATACCGATAGGGTTGGCTGCGGTACTCATCTGGACGGCTGCGCTGACCAACGAGGATGGACGGCTGCACGTGGTGTTCGCGGATGTGGGCAACGGGGACTCGGCGCTCATCGTCTCGCCGTCCGGGCGTCAAATTCTTGTGGACGGCGGGCCTGACGCGCAAGACGCGACACGGCTGCTCGGAAGCGCGCTGCCGTTCTGGGACCGGTCGCTCGACGTGGTGGTTCTGACGCACGGTCACGCCGATCACATTGCCGGCCTGCTCGAGGTTCTGCGGCGGTACGACG
Organism: Dehalococcoidia bacterium; assembly: GCA_963665745.1. Lineage (GTDB taxonomy): Bacteria > Chloroflexota > Dehalococcoidia > Lucifugimonadales > VXLM01 > VXLM01. The sequence continues at coordinate 1,469,923 of OY762443.1, forward strand.
TTGGACACGTCGTCGAGCGGGAGGCAGAGTACACCACGTCCGACTACCTGAACTGGAGACATGCCGTCGACAACGAGGGCGCGGTTGTCACACAGGCACGGGCGGGCCAGGTGATCGACCTCGGTGACGGCGCGACCATCGAAGTGCTGCACCCTCCGCAGACGCTGATGTCCGGCACCGATTCGGACCTGAACAACGCCTCGATCGTCCTGCGAGTTGTCTATGGCGACGTGAGTTTTCTGCTCACCGGAGATATTTTCGTTGAGGGCGAGCGGGAGATGCTGTCACAAGGCATCGACGTTCGGAGCACCGTGCTCAAGGTCCCTCATCACGGGAGCCGCACGTCTTCCTCGCCGGAATTCATTGAGCAGGTTAGCCCGTCGGTTGCCGTGATCTCGGTCGGGGCGGATAACCGGTTTGGGCACCCCCACGCCGAGACGCTCGAAGTCCTAGAGCGGTACGCGCCGGAAACGCGGGTGATGACGACGCGGGATCACGGCACGATCCGGTTCGTGACGGACGGGGAGATGCTCAGTGTCGAGACGGAGCGGTAGGGGTCTGGGGTACGGTGTCGCAAAGATGCCTTGCATCGTGTACCCTTGCCGCTACGACACGAAGGGGAGAATCTTGACCGTGACACCGACCATTCACTGGAGCAGGCCCATATGCAAGGAGCCGGACGACTATCTCGGCTGGGGGACGATAGCGCGGAAGGCGGACGGCGAGCTGCTCGCGGTGTTTTCGGGCAGGCGCGAGTCGCACTGGTGCCCGTATGGCGTCAACGAGATCATCCGGAGTACGGACGACGGTGAGACGTGGTCGGAGCCGGAGATCATCAACAACACGCCGCTCGACGACCGCGACACCGGCCTCCTCGTCACACGGTCGGGCGTGGTGATTATGAGTTGGTTTACGGGGGCTGGCTGGCAGGACCTCGAACGCTATCGAGGGCGTACAGACGACCGCACGATCTCCGCATGGGAGCGTCACTACAAGAAGATCGGCCAGGAGACCATCGACCGGTGGGACGGAAGCTGGACGCGGCGCAGCACGGACGGAGGAACCATATGGGAGTCTGCGGTACGGAGCATCGCTTCGTCGCCGCACGGCCCCATCGAACTGAGCGACGGCAGTCTGCTCTACGTGGGCACCGGCAAGCCGGGGCACGGAGAGCTGGTCTCCGTTCGCTCCACGGACGATGGGCAGTCGTGGCAGACCATCGGGGGCATCCCCGTGCCGGACGAGCACAGGGAGCAGATGCCGTACGCCGAGCCGCACGCCGTCGAGACGGACAACGGGCGGATCGTGTCTCTCTGGCGTCACGTTCCGAGGAACCGTCACGACGCGGCGTTCATGCAGCAGTCGGAGAGTGACGACGGCGGCAGGACGTGGACGGTGGCCCATCCGACTCCGATGTGGGGATACCCGCCGCACCTCATCAAGCTCCATGAGGGCTCGATTCTGGCTACGTACGGCATTCGGCGCTCGCCGTTCGGGCAGCGGGCGTGTTTGAGCTACGACGGCGGGCGGACGTGGGACATCGACAACGAAATCATCCTGCGGGACGACGCGCCGAACGGCGACCTCGGCTACCCCTCCACCGTGGAGCTAGGGCCGGGTGAACTGCTGAGCATCTACTACCAGATCGACCGGATCGGCGAGAAGACGTGCTTCATGGCGACGCGGTGGTCACTGAGCTAGGGAGCCTCTTCATGCCTGCGAGCCTGCAAACTGCTACCAGAATATTCCGTATTCTTCTCGTGCTCATCGTGGCCGTCGGGATCGCTTGGGTCACGAACAGCGTCAACGCCAGTGTTCAGACTGCGCTGCCGTACATCATCGTCGTGCTATTCGCGTGGGAGTGCACTCGCGTGCTGACGATCCGTTACCGAAAGCGGAAGAAACGGGAACCGAGGGAACGTCCGTCGTCGGGCTAGATAGTCGACCCGGTAGGGACGGGTGGTTTTCGGGCGAGGATGGAGATCGCGTCCGGCAGCTCCGAGAACTCAAATTCGGCATGTGGGAAATAGGGCCGCTCGACAACGCGCTCGATCCCAAGACCTGTCTTCACCAATGTGTTGAAGACGTCCGCCAGAGTGTGGTGGAACCAGATGATGGGCATCGACTTGTCCCACCCGCCATGTTTCTGGGCAAGGGGTGTGCCGATGAATTCGTAATTCTCCGGCGACCTGTCGAAGTAGGGCCACTCGACCCTTAGCCCCTCGTTGGACTTTTCCAGAATGTTGGTGACGGGATGGTCCATGTCGATGAGCAGCCGCCCGCCGTGCCGGAGGACGCGATCCCAAGTTTGGACCGCCATCTCGATATCCTCGAACCAACCAAGGTGGGTAGCGTACACCAGATCCTGTGACTCGTCGGAGATCGGATCGAGGGTCTGGGCATCGGCGACGTGGAACTCGACGTCCAGGCCGAGGCGGAGGGCGTTTTGGCGCGCGATTTCGATTGCCGTTGGCGCGATGTCGCAGGCGGTGACCCTCGCGCCGAGGTTGGCCCACGAGAAGGCCTGCATCGCGTCGGAGGCGCAGCTCGTGTCCAGCAGGTCAAGACCGGCAACGTCGCCCGCCAACTCGACCACCTCGTCGTCCAGCAGCACGTCGCCACTTCCGAGCCGCTCGAAGAAGTCCGGGCGCTCCATGAGGTTGAACTGCATGTAGTCGGCCTGGTAGGCGTCCCATGCGGCGCGGTTTATGTTGAGGCGTTCTTGTTTGTTCATTGTCGATTTAGGTCACCCTTACAGGATGCGGCAGGGGTTGGTTGAACAGGTAACCTTTCTTGTTGAAGGGGACTGCGCCGGGCTGGGTGTTGCCGGCGGTATCCGTGGCGCGGGTCATGAGGGTGTAGTCTCCGGGACCGGGCGACCACGTGAACTCGAACCGCGTCCATGAGTACTGGAACTGGGGGCCGTGCAGGTCTGCTTCGTTCCAGGTCGTTCCCGAATCCGCGCTCCATTCCACTCTCGAAATTGGGTTTGGAGAGTGCGCGTAGCCGTGAATGCGTTGTCTGCTGGACGGCAATTCGGCGGGCCAGGGCAGCGCAAGGGCGCTCTTGACGGTCTGTGTCGTGACGACCACGCCGTCCGCCTGCCCCTCCGGCGGATAGTCTTCGCCGATGAGGACGTAGGAGGTGGTGTTGTTGCGCGTCCAGAACGGCTGTGACGAGACGACGATCCGCCCCAGCCACTTGATCCACGAGCTGCCGACCCATCCGGGTACCACGGCGCGCAGCGGGTAGCCGTGATCCCTGGGCAGCGCCTCGCCGTTCATGGCGTAGGCCAAGATAGTATCGGGGTGCATCGCCTTTTCGACAGACATCGCCCGTCGGAAGCCGTCTTCGGGAGAGTCCTCGTCCAGACCGATCAGCAGGACACTTGCGGCGTCCTCGGTTATGCCGACGCGAGTGAGCACGTCTCGGAGGGAGACGCCAATCCACTCGCCGTTGCCGACGGCCCCGCGCTCCCACTGCGTGCCATCGGCCTTTTGGCCGTTGACGAGGTTGAACATGGCACGATGGTTGCCCGCGCATTCCAGATAGCAGACGAGAGTGCTGCTGGGCATGTTTTGGATGTCCGTGTAGGACAATTCCATCGAGCTCGATACCGCGTCGCCCTCAACCGAGAGCCGCCACGTGGTCGCGTCCACGTCCATGCTCGTGGAGTTGTTGCGCACGAAGAAGAGATTGTTGGGTGTCGTGACCCCCTGCATGTTTTCGAGCCGGGCCTCAAGGCTGCCGGAGCGCTGGATGAAGGGAGTGGGATCTTTGAACCAACGCGGCGGATCCGACTGGCCTATGGCGGTCGGGGCAGGCGTAGGTTCGCTCGTTCCTGGCAGCCTGTCGCCGAAACAGGCTGCCAGCACGGCTGCCGCGCCTCCGATGGAGAGGAGTTGCAGGAAGCGGCGTCTGCTTATGCCTCGCTCGTATGCAAGCAGCCGGAGCCAATCTTCGGCTTGGGGAGTTCGGTGCGTCATGTCCTCATGGGGCATGGGGATTCACCGCAGAGGGCGCGGAGATCGCGGAGGGGGAGGTATGGATTCCCGCTTTCGCGGGAATGACGGAGTGGGGGCTGTTTTCATGGAAAGTCCTAGTGGAAGCAGCCGCGGCCGGGGAAGTCCCATGTGCCTTCGACTACGCCGTTGCGGACGGCTATGAAGCGGTCCCAGCGGTTTACCAGCCCGTCGGAGTAGCCGGGGATCAGGGTGACCGTGTCGCCGACGCCCAGAGGTGTCCGACCGTCGCTTTGCAGGACGAGGTGTTCGTCGGTTACGTCGGAGACCTCTACCCCGGGCATCCCCTCGACGGAGGGGCCGAACATGCCGTTTATCATGCAGAGGTGGCGGACGCCGATGTCGGTGACGGCCACTCCGGGCCGGGGAGCGCTGACTACGGTGGTCACGAGCCTCGCGGCGAACTTGAACTCGGACATGAACTCGAGCATCGTGTCCATGAGGGCGTAGGTGCCTCCCTCGACCTCGGTGACGCCCGGAATTTCGGTGGCGAGCTTATACGAAAACGTCTCGCCGCTGGATACCATCTCGACCTCGATGCCCTCGGCCTCGATGGCGTCCTTGACGGCCAGACACATGCCGATGTGCCGCGTGCCGGACTCGGTATACTCCTCGACCGTTGGCGAGCCTTCCACGTGCTGGTGGCTCATCACGCCCATGAAGCGGACGTTGGGCAGGTCGTTCGTCAGCTTGGCGATCTCGACTCCCTGCTGCGGATGACGCACCCCGGCACGACCCATCGACGTGTCCACCTCGACGAGGATGCCGATGTTGGCGCCGGTGGCCTCCGCCACGCGGGAGATCGCGCGGACGTTGTCGGGATCGTCCACGCAGACCTTGATGTCGCCGCGACGCGCGAGTCCGCACATACGAACGAGCTTGTCGTCGGTTACGACCTGGTTCGGTATGAGAATGTCGGTGATGCCGTTCTGGACCATTACCTCCGCTTCGGAGACCTTCGCGACGCACACGCCTCCGACCGTGCCGCCAATGTCGATCTGCATCTGCGCGAGGAACGGGCTCTTGAGGTTCTTGGTGTGCGCGCGCATCTTGGTGGAGGTGTCGCGGTAGGTGTCGGCCACGACCTGCAGATTGCTCTCGTAGGCGTCCATATCGACGATCAGGCACGGCGTGTCGAGTTGGTCGACGGGAGTGCCAGGGGAGGGTGCGTAACGGTCCATTCGATGTCCTCAAAGACGGTGGAGTGTGCGATAGTATACAACGGGAGCGCGGGGTGAGTGCATTCCGTGATTCCGCGTACTCTTTGATTTGGAAAGCCGGCGTCAGGCGACTTGAGGAGGCCTTCTCAAAAATGTTCCGTACGGTCGGACACGACAAGGCGGTGAGGGCGCTTACCCGCGCGCTCGATAACGACGGGATAGCGCACGCCTATCTGCTCGCGGGGCCGCCTCAGATCGGCAAGATGACGTTGGCGATGGACATAGCGCGGGCGGTCAACTGCGTCGCCGACGAGCAGCCCAATATGTTCGGCGAGACCGAGCCGAAGCCCTGCAACACGTGTGGCCCGTGCGACCGCATCGCGAGGGGGCTGCACACGGACGTGCGGGTGGTGGGTTTGGGGGCGGACTCGCGGGGTCGGACGCAGACACTGATCTCCATCGACCAGGTGCGGGAGGTGCAGCGTGAGGCCAGCCTGAGGCCGTCCGAGGGCAGGTACCGCGTGTTCGTCATCGACCGCGCGGAGTACCTCAGCCAGGGGGCGGCGACGGCGCTGCTGAAGACGTTGGAGGAGCCGCCTGACCAGGTGATCTTCATCCTGGCGGCGACCGACAGCGACCGGATGCTTCCCACGATCTCGTCGCGGTGCCAGACCTACAAGCTGCGGCCCGTGTTGCAGTCGGTGATCGCCGATCATCTGAGGTCGGAGCACGGCTCCGAGGAGGAGACCGCCCAGGAGATCGCCCGCCTCTCGGAGGGCCGGGTTGGCTGGGCCATCGGCGCAGCAGCCGATCCTTCAGTGCTGGAAGCCATCGAGGAGAAGGTTGCGACTGTGGAGTCGGTCGTGCGGGCGGGGTTGGAGACGCGCTTCGAGTACGCCGAAAAGCTGGCGCGTGCCTTCACTCGCGATAGGGACGCCGTGCGCGACGAACTCGCGGTCTGGCTTGAGTGGTGGCGGGATATGATGGTCGTGAAGGCGGGACTCCCGCGCTACGTGAAGCATCTTGCTCAGCTTGATACTTTCCAAGCGGGGGCGGCGAAGGTTACGGTAGAAGAGGTCGCAAAGGCGGTCTCCGCCGTCGAGGAGACCGCGCGCTGGCTCGACCGGAACGCCAACGCCCGACTGGCGCTGGATAATATGATGCTGGCGATGCCGCGTATTCGGTGAGGGGGTGCTAGGTTCTGGGTGCTAGGTTCTGGATTCCCGCTTTCGCGGGAATGACGGTTTAGGGACGCGGGAATGACGGTGTGGGGGCGCGGAATGACGGGTTTGTGGTGTATTCAATGCGGGTTGGTATAAGAGGATGATGGAAGGACGTCGAAAGCAGGGGGAGATCGTCGGGGTGAGGTTCACGCCTTCGGGGAAGGTGTATTTCTTCGCGCCGGGGAATGTGGTGGTGTCCGTGGGGGACAGGGTGGAGGTTGAGACCGACGTCGGCTACCGGGAGGGGACGGTGGTTATCGCGCCAGACCAGGTGCGGTATGCCGACCTGCGTGGCGGACTCGACACGATTGTGCGGAAGATAGGGTAGCGAATTACCCTCACCCCTTCGACAGGCTCAGGGCAGGCTCTAGCCCCTCAAGGGAGAGGGGATTTGTTGCCGTAGCGGACGGCTTGGTCGACGATGTCGAGGCCGACGTTTTCGCTCCATGCGGCGAGAAGCTGCTGGGTCACGGGGCCGACCGTTCCGTCGCCCACGGGTTGCTTGTCGACGGCCGTGACGGGCACCATGCACCATGAGGTGCTCGTGAAGAAGCACTCGTCGGCGTTGAGCACGTCGTAGGGCTGGATGTCCTCAATTCTCGTTTCGATGTCGAGTTGCGACGTGAGGCCGAGCACTACCTTGCGGGAGACACCTTCCAGAGCGGTTCTCGTCGTTGAGGTGCGCACGACTCCGTCGGTGACGATGAACACGTTGTAGGAGGAGCCTTCGGTGATGTACCCGTCACGGTCCCGGAGGATCGGCAGAGCGCCGGGGTCAAGCTCGTTGGCCTCCAACTCCGCGAGGTTGAAGTTCATGCGGCTGTAGTGCTTGATCTTGGGGTCGAGGGCCTCGGCGTGGTAGGACTGCGTCCGGGTTATCACGGCCTTCAGCCCCTCGTAGGCGGTGTAGTACCCGGCGAAGTCGAGGCCGGAGACGCGGATGCCGACCTGCGCCCCGTCAGCAGACCAAGCGCGGCGGCCCTTCCCGCGCGTCACGAAGTGGTGGACGTGCAGGTCGCCGACGGCGTCCAGCTTGTCGAGGTTCCGCTCGACGGCCTCCTCGGTCAGGGACGCCATCTCGTCGTCCGTCAGCCCCGGATCGAGGCGGATGTAGTCGAGCGATCGGTAGAGGCGTCGGACGTGGTCGTCGAGGTGATAGATCCTGCCGTTGAAGGTTCGCGTTGCCTCGAAGGTAGCGTCGGCAACCATGAAGCCCCGGTCGAGAGGATCGATGCGGATGTCCTCACTCGGTACCCACTCGCCGTTCCAGTAGGCTGTGAAACTCATGCTCATGCTCCCGTCCGGCGGGCTGACAGGGGTGGGCTTTCACCCTCACCCCAGCTCCCTCCCTCAAGGGAGAGGGGGTATGTTGAGTCATGTCCGTAGTTACAGTGTACGCCAGAGGGGGCTTTACGAACAGTAGGTGAGGGGCCTCGTAACCGTTCAGTCTTGGTGAGATGAACGCCCCTCCCCCTGTGGATACCCGCCCCGTATCGCGGTACGGGGTGACGTTCCTTCGCGGGTATGACGTTGCTTCGAGAAAAATGGAAAAAGTGTTGCATTCTGTTGCAATTTGTTGCATTTTGGGCCGTTATTGTCAAATTGAAGGGCTTGTGCGATAGAGGTTAGAGGGGGATTGAGACGGGATCAGTGTGATGTGATAGCTTTCGTTGCAAACTGGGGCAAGAGTTCGCCAGTGGAGGCGTGTCATGGAAAAGACGGAGATGTTCGTGTCGGGCACGGGCGGGTACACGAAGTACCGCATACCCGCGCTGGTCGTGACCGTTGAGGGCACGGTGCTGGCGTTTTGCGAGGCGCGTCGTCACACGGGAGGGGACGATGACGAGATCGATATTTTCGTAAGGCGCAGCACGGACGGCGGACGGACGTGGGGGGAGCGGCGGATGGTCGTCTCGGATGGGGACCGGACGTGCGGGAATCCCTGTCCGGTTGTTGACCGTCGGACGGGTACGGTTCTCCTAACATTCTGCAAGGACAACCAGGAGGTGTTCGTCACGCGGAGCGACGACGACGGTCTGACATGGAGCGAGCCGGAGGAGATAACGGACAGCGTGAAGGAGCCTTCGTGGTCGTATCTCGGCACTGGGCCGGGTCACGGCATTCAGCTTCGCAGCGGTCGGCTGCTCATTCCCTGCTGGTCGGACGCGAGTCCGGGGCCGGCGACGTGGCGGGAGCCACCGCCCGGGTGGAACCAAGTCCAGTCGTCGTACGCCTTCTACAGCGACGACGGCGGGCGGACGTGGCGGCGTGGCGAGGAGATGACCAGGGACGCATCGGACGAGTGCGAGGCTGTGGAACTGCTGGACGGGACGGTATACATGAACATGCGCAGCCGTCACGGCATCAAGCGCCGCGCGTACGCCCACAGCGTGGACGGCGGGGAGACGTGGACGGAGGTAGAGTACGATCCGAACCTGCCGGAGCCTTCATGCCAGGGATGCGTCGTCCGGCTCGACGAGGGCCGCGTCCTTCTCTCCCATCCCGCCAATACCGAGATACGGACGCATCTGACGGTCAGGATGAGCTATGACGAGTGCCGGACGTGGCTGGTGTCGAAGGTGCTGCACGAGGGTTTCGCGTCGTACTCCGACCTCGCCGTCGCGGACGGGCACATCCTGTGCTATTACGAGGTTGGCCAGGGCGGGCGAATGATTTTGGCGCGGTTCTCGCCGGGGTGGCTGGAGTCCTGAGCCAATTATGAGTGATGCCACCATGTATGCAGGGTTCCGGATTCCCGCCTACGGAGACCTTTGCATAACCCCACTCCCGCTATGTGAAGATCGGAAAGAAGGCGTTTCGCAGCTTTGGAGACGACTCTGGATTCCCGCCTTCGCGGGAATGACGGAAGTTATGCAAAGGTCTCCCTACGCGGGAATGACGGAGGTGGGGGATTTGGCGTGATTTGGGCGCTTGACAACGCTGGGAATCCCTATTACGATACAGAACAAAATTTCGTATAGCGTTGACGGACAGGGGCGACGGAGACTGGACACTATGACGGATCAGGGCCATTTCCCCAACATGGATCTGGGGCCTGCGGGACTCATGCACGAGCAGACCTTCAATGAGGCGCTGGCGGACGCCCTGCGCGCGCGGCGCAAGGTATGGCGCGAGGACAAGAACTCGGTCTTGGCCGAGCGGTATGACGTGCTGGACGCGAGGATGCTGCGCCCCGACATTCTGGTCAAGCCGCCGGACATCTATCCGGTGGTCGTCGAAGTGGAATTCGGCGATCGGCCTGCGTTTGGGGACGCGCGCAAGAAGCTGGGCAAGAAGGTGGCGGGAATTTCTCTTCCCGTCCGTTCCGCCATTGCGGTTGGCGCTCCGACCGAAATTCGGCAATGGTCGAACCAATATCTGCGTGACCGGTTGGCGCATCCCAGCAGTTTGGAGATGCACTTCGCCATTCTGTCCGCCAACGTCAAGGGTACCGAGGAGGCCGACGTCGTTCTCGATGACAAGGAAGTTCACGTCTGGCCCGAGGCGGGCTACATGGTGGGCACGGTGGAGGACCTGGCGGTTCTGTGCGAATACGCGGCGGCGCCGCCAGTCCTAGTTTCCGAGACCGCCGAGGACATCGCGAGAGAAATCCACAGCTTGGCCGATTCCCTGTTCGTGAGTTTGCCTCCCGGAGTCGCAAAGGAGATCGCGGGGACGCTCGGCCAGCACGATGAGAGGCAAGGGCTGCGCATGGCGTGCTGCATCTGGCTGACGTCTTTGCGGCTGCACGATCTACTGGCGGCAAAGTCCGAATCGCTGATGAAGAGCGGCCTGAGACCAATAACCCAAGTGGCCTACAGGTCCGTTCTTGAGTCTACGCTGACACTCGGCGACATCTTGGGAGAATGGGACAAGATATTGAAGGTGAACTACGGTTCCATATTCAGCGCTGCCCGCGCCTCTCTGCACCTTCGCATCCCGACTGTGGCAGGAGGCGATATGCTGAATGCGCTGTCCAGACTGGCCGCTCAGATAGCGGTACTGAGACTCGGGAACCGCGTGGACTTCGCGGGCGAGCTCTTTCCCAGGCTTTTGGACGACCGTGAAGAGACGGCGGCACACTACACGTTGCCCGAGACTGCCGAGTTGCTTGCAACTCTGGCAGTGGAGAGGATCCCGATGGACGACTGGTCGTCACGGGACGCGGTAGCGGCGCTGAAAGTGGCCGATTTGGCGTGTGGGACGGGGGCGCTCCTACGTGCGGCGTATCGCTGTATCCGTCAGGAACACGAGGCGGCGGGCGGACAGGCGGCGGACCTGCACAGGGCCATGATGGAGCACTCGATCACGGGGCTGGACATCAACGTTCTGGCGTCGCACATGACGGCGGCGGGCCTGTCCACGACGGAGATCGAGACCGAATACGAGACCGACAACATCGCCGCCGTGGACGTGAAGGGCGGCAGGACAGGCTCTTTGGAACTGCTGGAATCGGAGCAGATATCGGACATAACCGGCCAGCTTGCGCGCGCCGCGACGAACAACCATAACCACGAGAAGCCCGTGAACGTCGGGGTCGCCGACCACAGCCAGGACCTCATCATCCAGAATCCGCCGTATTCCCGGGCTCGCGGTGACCGCAAGATGTTCGACGTGACGGGCATTACCGAGAGGCAGCGCCAGCGCAGCGTGGACAGGCTGAAGAGCATCCGCAGCAAGCTCCGCAGGGACGGCAACGAGATGACGAACGGGCAGGCGGGCCTCGGGGCGGACTTTTCGGCGCTCGCCGACCGCAAGCTGAAGGCGGGCGGGGTTCTCGCCACGGTGCTGCCGCTGACCGCGGCAAAGGCGGAGTCTTGGGAGGGATTCCGCAGGACGATAGAGCGCGAATACGAGCAAATCCTCGTCATCGCCTTCCCGTCGCACGAGGGCGCGATGATGTCGGCGGACACACACATGAACGAGATGCTGTTGATCGCGACAAAGCGGCAGGAGAGCAAGAGCGACGACGAAGACGCGCGGGTTGCCTGCATCAATCTCAGCGCCGCTCCGACCTCCATGACGGAGGCGTATTGGTACGCAAGGCGGATCATCGAGGAGAGCATAGACTGGTCGGTCGAGGGCAGCGCCATAGTTCACGGATTCGGCAAGCAGATCGGAAGCCGCACGGTCTCCCGCGTCATCCGGCCGGGCTTTCCCTGGTTCGCGGGCGGAATGCAGAATCACCACATAGCCGCCGCGTCCGCCGAGCTTATGGGGGGACGGCTTTACTCCCCGCATGACCTGAACCACCGGGAGTTCGGCCTCGAACTCACGACGCTCGGCAAGATAGCGACCATAGGTCCGACTCACCACCTGATCGGGCACGTCAGGGGTGCGGAGTCGATTGGCGCGTTCACGTTCGACAAGATCACGCCGGAGGTGTATCCGGTGTATCCGTCACTGTGGGCCGCCGACGCAGGGGCGCAGAAGAGCATCTTGACCTTGCCGACGCACAGCGGAGACGCTGCGGTAAAGGACGATGATGTCTTGCGCGGGATGCTGGCGTATAAGAGCGATCTGTTCATCTCGCGAAACCTGCGCATGACGACCCAGGCGCTGGCGGCGGCCCGAACCCAAGAACCGGCGATGGGAGGAAGTACATGGACAGCACTGCTGTCTAACGACGAGGGTGTGAGGGCAGCCTTGGCTATCTGGCTCAACTCCACTCCGGGACTGATGATCAGGATCGCCTACGCGCAGATCACGCAGCCGGGCAGGAGTAGGATGCAGGTGAAGGCCCTAGCCGGGCTGCCGGTTCCGGATTTCGCCGCAGACAGTGAGGCGGGCGAGAGGGCGAGAAGCACCGCGCGCGGGCGCTACGACGCACTGGCGGAACTTCCGATGGAGCCGGTGTCGTATTCCTTCCGCGACGAAACCCGACACCGAGTCGACGAGGCGGCGTTGGAGATGCTGGGGCTGGCTGAAGAACAGGATGCCGGACGCGCTGTAGCTTCCCTGCGGAATATGTGGTGCCGTGAACCGTCGGTGCACGGCGGCACTGCGAAGATCATGCGCGCGCTCGGTCTCAGGCAATGAGACAGAACGGGCCGGGGTGGTTGGAAGCGTAGAGGGTGCCTGTCTAAATCGAGACCGACTAGGAATCGCCCCTGCCGCCGCGGAACCGGTCGATCCAGCGGCGAGGCCCGGGGGAGCGCTGCTGCGCATCCTGCATCTGCTCGCCCTGCTGATCTCGCGGCCCCCGGTAGCCTTGCTGGGAACGGGGGCCTCTGCGACCCCGGCTCCAGATGTCCGAGAAGTAGTCCGGCGTGAAGAAGTGGCGGTCGTCCGCCGCGGCGACAAGCTCCTGTGACAGGTTCGGCGTGAACGCCGCTACCTCGACGTGCTTGCCCATGTTCTTCACCGTCTCGACGGCATACGCGAAATCGCCGTCCCCGCTGACGAGGATGGCAACGTCGTACAGGTCGTCCCACGCGAACTTGAGCAGGTCGGTCGCGACCATGATGTCGACGCCCTTCTCCACGGCGATTTGTCCCCGCATCTTCGAGGTGCCGAGCCGCGTTTCGATGTACGGCGTGTTGTGGAGGGCGGTCAGAAACTTCTGCTGGTCCTGGTACGCCTGCGGGTCACGTTCGGCATCGCGGAGCACGTTGTAGTAGTAGATGCGGAGCATATCCCGGCCGTCGGTCAGCCTCTGCCCGAGCGCGGCGAAGTCGACGTCGAAACGCCCGCAGTTCTCCTGGAGGCTGTGATACAGATTGCTTCCGTCGATGAAGATGGCTACCCGTTCCCCGCGTCCACCGCCCCGATTGTTGCGACGATTCGTCATAATTCCTCCCATTCATTCGTATGGCTCATAGATGTATCGATACGCCGTTACCCCTTTAGCTGCGGCACCTCCCCGGTCAGCTCCCGGAATGAATCGTCCAGGATGGTGACGATCTCGTCGATGTCCTCGCTCGTGACGCACAGCGGCGGGGAGATGTTCAAGAACTGGCCGACGGGTCTCAGAATCATGCCTCGGTCATGGAACTTGTCGCCGAGGCGGTCCTGCACGCGGAGCGCCGGGTCGAAGTCGGCCTTCGTGTCGTGGTCGGAGACCATCTCGACGGTATTCATGAGTCCGATGCCGCGCACGTCGCCGATGAACGTATAGTCCTCCTGAAGCTCTTTGAGCTGCGACCGGAAGTACTCGCCCATGCGCTTGGAGTTTTCGACGAGACCCTCCTCCTCGATGATTTCGAGGTTCTTGAGCGCGGCGGCGGCGGCGACCGGGTGCCCCCCGAAGCTGTTGGCCATGCGGAAATAGTTGCCCTCGCCCTCGAAGGCGTCGGCAATCTCTTTCTTGGCGACCGCGGCGGCGAACGGCATATAGCTGCTCACGATGCCCTTGGCCGAACCCATCACGTCCGGGACGATGGGCCAGTTCTGTATCCCGAACCACTCGCCCGTGCGACCGTACCCGCATATCACCTCGTCCGACACCAGCAGGACGCCGTAGCGGTCGCAGATGTCGCGTATCATCGGCCAGTACTCGTCGCCCGGAACGGCGTTGCCCGCGTTGCTGGCGATAGGCTCGCCGATGAACGCCGCAATCGTGGCGGGGTTGTGCGCGATGATGAGCTCCTCGACCTGCTGGGCGCAGTACACCGCGCAGTCGGACGCATTCGTCGCTCCCGACTCGCACCGGTAGGGGCTCGGCTGAGGCGCGTAGATCATGCCGGGGTAGAACGGCTCGTAGTCCGAGCGGTCGGCTGACGCGCTCCCCGCCGTCGAGAGGACGCCGCCCGTCGCGCCGTGATACGAGTTGCGACGGCTGATGACCTTGTACCTGCCCGGCTCCCCGTTGCGCCTGTGGTAGGCCCGCGCGATCTTGATCGCCGTCTCCGTAGACTCGGAGCCGCCGTTGACCGGGTAGACGCGCTCCATCGACCCGGGAGCTATCTCCGCGATCTTCTCCGAGACTCGGATGAGCGGCTCCGTCGCCGCGCCCGGCGGCTGGAACGAGAGCTTCCGCATCTGCTCGCGCGCGGCCTCGGCTATCTCCGTCCTGCCATACCCGACGTTCACCGAGACGTAGCCGCCGTTCGGGTCGATCCACGTGCGGCCCTCCGAGTCCTTCACGCGGATGCCGTCGCCCTCGACCATGATGACCGGCTGGCCCAGTTCGGCCATTTCGATCCACCCGCTGTTGTGCATCCACAGGTGGTCGAGCGCGGCCCGGCGGAGCTCTTCGGTCTTCGAGAGAACGTTCATTGTATGGTTGCGCTCCTCTCCCCTCTTCAAGCCATCGACGCTATGCCCAACTCGCCCTCGATCTCCCAGAGAGCGAGGTCGATGGCGTGCATGATCTCGTCGATCTCGGCGCGCGTAATCGTGAGCGGCGGCGTGATGGGTATGACGTTGCCGCGCACCGGAAGAATGAGACCGCGTTCGCCGAACTTGGCCGTTAGACGGTCGGACATCCGCAATTCGGGATCGAAACCGGCCTTCGTGGTGCGGTCGCTCACCAACTCGATGGCGCAGAGCAGACCCAGTCCCCGGACGTCGCCGACGATGGAGTGATCGCCCGTGAGGGACGTGAGCGACTCCATGAGGTACTCGCCCGTCTCAGCGGCGTTTTCGGCCAAATTCTCCGACTCGACGATCTCGATGCTCTTGAGCGCGACGGCGGCTGCCACGGGGTGTCCCGCGAACGTGAAGACGTGTCTGAATAACGAGTCCGTCGTCGCGAAGCGGTCTGCAATCGCGGACGTGGCCGTGGTCGCGCCGATCGGCATGTATCCGCCGCTCAGCCCGCCGGCCATCGTCATGATGTCGGGTTCTACGCTCCAATGGTCGACGCCGAACATCTTGCCCGTCCTGCCGAGCCCCGTCGTCACCTCGTCGGCGATGAGCACGACGCCGTACTCGTTGCATATTTCGCGTATCATCGGCCAGTACTCCGGCCCCGGAACGATACCGTCGTTCGTCACCGGCTCCGCTATCACCGCCGCGACCGTGCTCGGCTGGTGGAACTTGATGAGCTCCTCCACCGCCTTCGCGGAGTGCACCGCGCACTCCGACGGCGTGAGGTCGCCTGTACCATAGCGGTACACGTTCGGCTGAGGGGCGTACACCAACCCCGGATAGGCCGGCTCGTAGTCCGCATTGCGGTGATCGTGAGAAGAGCCGAGCCACTGCACGAGTCCCAGGTCGCCGTGATACGACCCGAACCTGCTGATGATCTTGTAGCGAGCGGGTTCTCCGTTGCGCTTGTGGTACGCCCTGGCGACCTTGATTGCCGTCTCGTTCCCCTCCGCGCCGCTGCTGACGGGGAACGTGCGGCTCAGCGTGCCCGGCGTGATCTCCGCCAGCTTGCGAACGAGGTCGATGGTGGAGGGAATGGCAGACCGCTGCGGCATGTAGTTGAGGGCAGCAGCCTGCTCGTAGACGATGTTCCCCATCTCGGTTCGCCCGTATCCGATGTTGACGGCCCCCCGTCCGCCGCTCGCGTCGATCCACGAGCGGCCCTCCGAGTCCGTCACCCTCACGCCGTCGCCCTCGACGGCTATCATCGGCCCGCCATTCGCCTCCGCCCGGCTCCAATCGTGATCGTCCGGCCAGACGTGACGGTTGGCGGCACATTGCAGTTCCCCGGTGGAAGGACTTTCTCTCAGCGGCATGGAGGCGCCCCGGCGCGTGCTCGCAACATCGTCACAGTGTACTATCGGCCTATGCGGCGCACAAGGCGGCCAATTGCTCTACAATTGCGGCCTGACTCGGCCCGACGGCAAGAACTCCCCTGCACCTGACGCCGATGGAGGCACACTCATGGTAGACGAGCGACTCGCATACGCACCCGCCATCGACCTGCTGGAGCTTATTGCGGCGAAGCAGGTCTCGCCCGTGGAGCTGGCGGAGATGTTCTTCGAGCGCATCGACCGGCTCGACCCGAAGCTCAACTCCTTCCTCCTCGTGACACGCGACCTCGCGATGGAGCAGGCCCGCGCCGCAGAGGACGCGGTCATGCGGGGTGACAGACTCGGCCCGCTGCATGGCCTGCCCGTGCCCATCAAGGACACGCAGATGACGGCAGGAGTCCGCACGACCATGGGATCGGTCGTCTACGAGCACCGCGTGCCGGAGCGGAACTCCGCCGTTGCCGAGCGGGTACTGAACGCGGGGGCCGTCATGCTCGGCAAGACCAACGTGCCGGAGTTCGGCATGGTCGGCTGCTGCGAAAACTCGCTCGGCGTGCTTGGACTCAACCCGTGGAACACCGATCGCACGCCGGGAGGGTCAAGCGGAGGCGCGGCCGCAGCCGTAGCGGCGTACCTCTGCCCCGTGGCAACAGGGAGCGACGGGGGAGGATCGCTCCGCATACCCGCCAACTTCTGCGGCATCTACACCATCAAGCCGACGCAGGGCCGCGTATCGGGCTACACGGGGCTGGGAGGGCCTCCGATGCCGAACATCTTCTCCCAGTCCGGCCCCTTGGCGCGTTCGGTGCGCGACGCGGCCATGCTCCTTCAGGTCCTAACAGGATTCGACCGCCGCGATCAGGCCTCCATCCGGCAGACACCTCCCGACTTCATGGCCGCGACCGAGCGCGGCATCGACGGCCTCCGCATCGGATGGAGCGCCGATTTCGGCTTCGCGCCCGTCTTCCCGGAGGTCGTGGACGTCACCTACAAGGCCGCCATGGTATTCGAGGAGCTTGGCTGCTCGGTCGAGGAGGTGAACATGGTACTCCCCGAGCCGTACGACTCGTTCGGGCCGATCCAGTCGGCCAGCGCGTACAACGGCCTTGCCCAGCACCTCGACGAGTACGGCGACCGCATGACGGAGTTCGCCCGCTTCTTCATCGAGATGGGGTCGCGCGTCACGACCGACGACTACATGCGCGCCGAGGGCCGCATGGCAGAGCTCAAGGCCACCTTCGACGACGCCTTCGAGACCTACGACCTCATCATGTCACCCGTGACGTCCTTCCCCGCCTTCCCGAACGAGACCTTCCCCGGCAGCATCATGGGAGACTCGTCGTATCCGGTGCAGTACTGGAACGGGGCATTCACCATGCACGGCAACGCCATCGGCCACCCCGCCGCGTCCGTCCCCGCCGGCTTCTCACCCGACGGCCTGCCCATCGGCCTCCAGATCATCGGCCGCAAGTACGACGAGGAGACCGTCCTCTCCGCGTCGGCGGCGTTCGAGCAGGCGCGCCCGTGGATACATCACAGGCCGGCGGTGTCTTGAGGGGGTCGTTGATCCATCAGTTCTCCGTCGTCAATTGATTCCGGGAGGGAAATGACCAACAAGGGGAGACACCGAATTGTGCAAATGAGGGGTCAAGAATGAATGGACTGATGCAACACGCTCGCGATCATGTAAAGGCTTGGGATTGGAGGCTGTTCCTTTTCATCTTTCTATTCCTGGGCCTGCCTAACGTCTACCAGTTGTATCGGGTGTACCTCGTCGGAAACGAATTGCCAGACACCGGAGGCCTTGCCATTGTGTCGCAATGGCAGTTTGTCGGGTTAGTGGTGGAGGTTTTTCAAGAAGCGACGGTCCTGGCGATATTCTTCTTCTTGGGTTCCCAGATACGCAACAGCGTCGACATCCAACTCGACCGAGCGAAGAGCGTCTTCAGTTTCATATTCGTGGCGTCACTGGTCTTTTCAGTGTGCGTATTCATATTTCGGGACTCATTCATCACGCTCATCGGCACGTCCGGTGAGATTCAGACGCAGACCCACGAATTCCTCGGGATAAGCATATTCAGCATTCCGTTCACCATACTGGCCGCAGCCATCGTGGTGCTGTTCGAGTCACTTCGCCTTAGAACCATGGTCCTCATCATGGCAGTAGTGAACATCCTGCTCAGATTCGCGCTTGATAGCCTATTCTTCGGGGGCTACGACTTCTCGCTGGACGCGGGAGTGGTCGGTGTGGGATGGGCGACGTTGCTGGCGAGCCTGGGGCTGTTTGTCGTCGGGTTCGCGCTACTGCTCTGGGCAAAGGAGATACGCCTGTGGGCACTCAGGACGATGCCAACCTTCGCCGATATGCGCGATTACCTGCGTGTCGCGCTTGGCAGCGGGGGCGACAGTCTGATCAGAAACGTTGCGTTCTTCTTCATGATAATCCGCATTATCAATACGATCGGGAGTGAGGAGATCGGCGGGTTCTGGCTCGCCAACCAGATCATTTGGAGTTTCATGTTGGTTCCGGTGCTCGCCCTCGCCGACTCCGCGAAGGCGATGGTTGCCAACGTAGCCGACGACCTCACGCGGGTCAGGAAACTCTGGCAAGCCTCAATGGTCATTACCGCAGGGATGATGATTATCTGGATAGTTCTCGTCCCAGCCTTTCCTGCGGTAGCTGGCGTGCTGTCAGACGACTCGGAAAGTATCAAGTGGGCGGTAACCGCATTTGGGATTCTATTCGTCCCCTACGTGCTCTTTTCATTCAACACGGTGATGGACAGCGTCTTCTACGGCATCGGACAGACGAAGTACATGGCATATCAGTCCATCGTCACCAATGGCACAGTCTACCTGGTTGCCTTCCTGCTGTACCTTTCAAACGTCTGGAACCCGACGTTCGAAGGCGTGATGATGTTGTTCGCGCTGGGAATCCTCGTGGACTCTTTCCTGACGATGTTCTTCTTGCTGAAGGTCCTGTACATAGACCCGGCAGCAAGGCCCCCGACAGCGGACGTACGACCCTGATGTAGCCTTTGGACGACGACTTTTCCGAGAACCTATCCCGACAGCCCGCCCGCGCCCTTCGGCACTCGACTTTCTATGCACCGCTCCGCTTACAAGCTATAATCGAAGCACCCCGTCATCGCTCGTGGGGAAGTGTCGGAACTGGTAGACGAGCATGACTTAGGATCATGTGCCGCAAGGCGTGAGGGTTCGAGTCCCTCCTTCCCCACCAGACTTGATAAAATCGAGAGCTTTCGTGGTGAGGCCGGTTTGGGTGTTTGCAATGTCTGCAAAGACCGTTCTGGTTCGACAAGCTCACCACGAACGGAATCGGAGACGTATCTTTAGAGGCCGGAGCGAAATGGTGCGACGAATCGCCATTGTCGGTGGAGGAATATCGGGGCTGGGGGCCGCATGGGCGTTGCACCATCACCCCGACCGTTTTGACTTCCGCCTGTTCGAGGCCCACAACCAAATTGGCGGAAATGCGGTTACCGCCGACATGCCGCAAGATGACGGCAGCACGATTCCCTTCGACATATCCGTCACCGCCTGCATCCCGTCAGTCTATCACCACATCCTGTTGCTGATGGAACAGTTCGGCATTGAACTGATCGATACCAAGTTCAGCTACAGCGTCAAGTACGGCGGCCGGGTGTACGCCCACGACCTCGATTCCGACATCAGCGAGCAACTGCAATCCGAGATTGCGAAGTTCCAACGGCTCTTGAGGCGTCTCCACCGGATTGGCTGGCTGACCCGTTCGCAGTCGAAGCTGCTGAACGCCCTCAACCCGTTCAACTACGTCAGCATGGGGACGGTCCTGAAACTGGGAGGATTCTCCGATGACTTCAGATACAAGATACTGAAGCCCATGTTCGTCAATTTTCTGATGGCAACGGACGTGTTCTCCCTGCCCGCGGCTCTCTTCACGAGGTATCTCGAATTCTTCGATATCGAATCCGCCACGCCCATGCAGACGTGGGACCGGGGGACGCGACGCATCTACGAAAACCTGTCTGCCGGCTTTCGGGACAAGATCTACCTCAGCCGCCCCGTTCGAAAGGTGTACCGCTACGAGTCCCACGTCGAGGTCGAGGACGAAGACGGCGTGCGCGAGACCTTCGACGAGGTGGTCCTTGCCTGCAACGCGAACCACACGCTTATGCTCATCGACGAACCCACGTTTCTCGAACGCTACATCCTCTCGTCAGTGCGCTACGACGTGGATCTCCATCACAACGCCGTTGTCCACTCCGACTCCTCGGTCCTGCCCGACAACGAAATGAAGCCGCTGTCAACGCGAAGCAACTACATAGAACAGTACGGCGACAGGCCGGACAACTACGAAATCACGTACATCATGCACAACCAGCAGCCATGGGCCAACCGGTCCGACAAGCCCTGCCTCGTGACCTATAACGCCGCAAGCCCCATCGATGAATCGAAGATCATCAAGAGGTGGTCGTTTCAGCACATCATCCACGACGTGCGTCACGTGGCGCTGCTCGTCAACCTGTTCCGCTTCATTCAAGGGAGGCGGCGAACGTGGCACTGCGGCGCGCACACGCTGGTAAACAGCCAGGAAACGTGCTTCGTCACCGGACTCGCCGCCGCGAGGCAGCTAGGCGCCGACTACCCCTTCGACGATCCCGAAGCCAGACGCTCCTTCAATTACTACGGGAGCATACTGTACGGCTCGCGATTCAAGAGGGCGTAGCGCTCTACCTCTCGGAGGCTCCTCGCACTCGCCGAATGTCGGAGGGTGTATTCGAAGTCCGTGAAAACCCGTTCATGGTGAGCTAGGTCGACAGAGTTCTCCGTCGCCTCTTTGGGAATGGCCCTTAAAGCGAAGCGTGTTGACCTCGAAGTCGCTCCAGCCATCTACGTCAACGGAATTCTCAGGAAGGCACCACGTCAAACAAGTATCCATTCTGCGCCTGCTATGCTAGGCTTTTGAGTAAGTGTCCTTCGTTGCGGCTAGCCCAACTACACGAATCCTATCAGGGCTAAGTTACGAGGAGCAAGACAGATGACACTCACAATTGACGGAGTAACGACCCACCCGCTGCCTCTGTACGAGGAACTCATTGTGATGCTCCTCAACGAAGAGTCCGGGTACTTTCACCAGGTGCCCGGCTGGGACCTGAACTGCGTAGTCGTCGGCGCGGTACTCGCGGAACTGTCGCTCGTGGGCCGCATCGACACGGACATGGAATCCCTGATTCCCCTCGATAGAACGGAAGTCGGCGACCCCATCCTTGACCCCATCCTCAAGGAGATCGCGGACGAACCGGTTCAACGGAACACGCAATACTGGATCGAACGACTCGCCCCTCGCGCCGAGTCGATCATCGACCTGACCCTGGACCGCCTCGTCGACCTGAACATCCTGGAGCACCACGACGGCGAATTCTGGACGCTGTCTCATACCGTCGGTCGCAGGGATCTCGTCTCCGGAAACGGTGAAGGCACGGCGGTTGAGTTCGTCACTTCGCGCATCAGGAACGTGATCTTCAATAACGAGATCCCCTTCCCGAGAGACGTCGTCATCGTCTGCCTCCTCAACACGTGCGACGTCTTGCGCTTCATATTCCAGATCGATGACGAGTTGGAGAAGCGTGTTCAGGCTATCTGCAGGTTGGACCTGATCGGCCGGGCCATCGCCGAGGCGGTCTCCCACAACCTGGCGGGTCCCCTGCTTCAGCGTTCGGCCCTCACCAAGAAGATTCCGACCGTCTCCCTGCACAAGATACTGTTCAGTCCTCACATTCGCGACGGCAACATCCCCGCGCTCTTTGCCGACCTTGCGCAAGAGTATGGCCCGGTGTTTCAGCTCCGTCCCCCGTTCAGAGAGACCATGATCTTCCTCGCCGGCACCGAAACGAATCAGTGGGTCCAGCGGCGAGGCCGGATGTACCTGAGAGCCAGGGACTATTTCGTGGACTTCGAGAAAGTGTATGGCTCATCCGGCGTGCTGCCTTCCCTCGACGGCGCGGACCATTTCCGGCTGCGCAAGTCCCTGTCGGCGGCCTATTCCCGCAAGAGACTGGCGGGGCAGATGGAGGAATTTTACGAGTACGCTCGGAATCACATGGCGGAGTGGAAGGTCGGAGAATCCTACCCGGCGACGGGCATGAGCCGGCGGATGATCAACGCTCAAATCTCGCCGTTCATGATCGGAGTTGAAACTCAGGACATCATCGACGACCTGTTGGAGTTCAAGGAACGGGCCCTCAGCATTCACATCATGAAGATACTGCCCAAGTTCATGCTGAAAACTCCCGGCATGAAGCGCCGGATGAAGCTCATTGAAACGCTGCTTGAACGCATCCAGAGCGTGCATACCCCCGCCCAGAGGGCCGGAAAACACCGAAACCTAGTGGACGACTATCTCAGCCTGCACGCGAGCGATCCGCAGTTCATGCCTGAATCCAACCTGCGATTCGCCTTTACCGCCGCGTTGGTAGCCAGCGCATACCTTGGCGACGCCTTCAGCTTCGCCCTGTACGCCATGGCGTCGCAGCCGGAGATATACGCCAAAATCCGAGCCGAAGCCGACGCCCTGTTCGGCAACGGCGATCCGGAACCCCAGGACTTCAACCCGGCCGCAATCGACGTCACGCACCGCTTCCTCATGGAGTGTCTGCGCATGTACCCGATCGTTCCCATGTCCATGCGAAACGTGATGAATTCGTGTGTCGTCGAGGACTACGAGTTGCCGGTGGGATCAAAGATCATCGTCGCCCAGGTGGCCACGCATTTCATGGAGGATGTCTTTCCCGACCCCTTCAAGTTCGACATCGACCGCTATCTGCCTCCGCGCAGCGAGCACCTCAGTCCCGGGTACGCGCCCTACGGGCTGGGCACGCACATGTGTCTCGGAAACCGGTGGATGGAGTTGCAGTTGGCCGTCAACGTGCTGATGGTCGCGCACTACTTCACGATCAAGGTGTCCCCCGAGAACTTCAAGTTCAAGTTCCACCCCATACCGTCACTGAAGCCGAGCAAGAAACTGAAGTTCCACGTCGCCGAGCAACGCCGCGAGCTCCCCGCCTGACCCGCCGAATGTCCCTTCCCCCTCGGCCAGGCCGCAGACCGGCGGGTTAAGACTCGCGCCCTTCGCCCTACACGCTAGCCCACCACTCTATACCTAAGAGCCTCTAACAGAACTGCTGAAACAGGAATCGAGAGGACATGATGACGCAACCAACGCATCAGATACCCTCACCGGCGCGGCTATTAGGATCTGGAGTCCGAGGCAAGCTCTCCGTGGCTGTGGAAGGTGCCATAGCCGACGATGAACAGGCACTGACGGTTTTATGACGGCTCTTCCACGGTAACGCTTGGGCCCAAGCTTTCGGCTCTCCACCGCGGGTTGTAGTATGAGTACACCCGGGAAGTGACCGGCTGAGCAACAATGGAGTACAGGGCTTTGGCGGCGAAATTGATGTCGAAGGTCTCGTTGGGAACGAGGTCTTCGAGGTAGATCACTACTTTTTGCTCGGATATGTCGTAGCGCCGAATCTTGGGGTTGTCGCTTGCGAGTTTTTCCAGCGATTCGACGTCGGGGGAGAAGCCCGTTGGCACCGTAACGTCGAGAACGACCATGCCCACGTCGAGGTCGGACGGCGGGAGGAATCCCACCGTGGCCGACACGGAAATGACGTCGTCCACCTCTACGTGATCGGGGCTGTAGTCGACGTCGAGCGTGAATATCTCGACGGGCTGAGCCTCCGCCTCGGGGAGGTTGAATCTGTGGACGACTTGAAGGACAGCCTCGCCGCCACCCTCGGCAGCGACTTGGATGTCCTCTCCGACAGGCACTTTCATAACCTGAACGATGTCGGCGTTGGCAGCTTCAATAGTGACCTGTTCGCTCCAATCGCCCGATGTCAAAGTGACCGTCATATCGACGTTGTTTTGCGTCACGATGCTGTGCTGGACCAAGGCCTGGAGCCCCACAACAGTATCCTGCGTGGAACGGTAGCCTCCGTAGGCGTTTCGCTGAGAGATCAGCCAGCGCACCGCATCAACTGCATTGTCTCGGTCGCCGTGCTCGAGAAGGGCGAGTACGGCGTAGCCGGTGTTCTCAACGGCAGTGCTGGGCGCCCATCCGGTGCGTCCCGAGTTCACCTGGGGCGCGGACGACGCATCCCAGTACAGGCCGTTGTCGTCGCGCGTCCCCATTTCCAAGAGCCGGTCATAGGCGCTGTCGGCCTGGGGACTCTCTCCCAGCTCGAGGGTGTAGGAGACTATCGCCATAGTGTAGGGGTTTTCGATGCTGTCCAGTTGATCTTCCAGATAACCAAGCGTGAGGTCGACGCTGGCTGTCTGGCCTGCCTCATGGAGCGCTATGGCGACGTAGGCAGCCAGGGCCGTGGCTCCCTCCAGTCCACCGTAGAGAAAGCTATTGGGAACGCCGCCAATCTGTTCAAATGACCCGTCGGCGTTCTGGTGTTGGAGAATCCAATCGGACGCTTCCGATATGACCTCCGGATCGACGTAGATGAGTCCCTTGGCCTGTGCCAGGGTCTTGAGGACGAATGCCGTGAGCCAGATGCTTCCCTCCGGGTCGTGGTCACCCCACACGGAAAAGCTTCCGTCGGCCCGTTGGAACATCAGTTGGCGCTGGTACCCGGTCAACATGAGGCGCTCGACCCTGGCCATCAACTCCGGGTTGAGCTGTCCCGTCTGCTCCAGATACCGCGCGACGAAGACGTTGGGCGCGAAGTTGAGCATGTTCTGCTCCCCGCAGCCGTAGGACATCCGCAGAAGGTCCTCCAAGCCTTCGAGGGTCTGGCTCAGATAATTGCCGCTGAGGGCGAGGTAGGTACGGGCCGAACCGGGAATGGCCCCGGGCGGCATTGCGTTGGGGAATATGGCAGAGTCTCCTCCCAAGAGAATCCTGTTGGTGACGACTTCCTGCGGGACGCCCTCCGGCTCGACGAGCAGTTCCTTGATGACGGCGTCAGACGCATCGCTACTCCGGGCGGTCACCTTCAGTGGCAGGATCCCCAGTTCGGTGAGGCGGATTTTGAACCGGAGCGCGCTCAGGTCGTTCGGCGCCACCGTGACGGTCTTCGCAGCGTCGTCGAGCAGGGTAAAGCGGTCGGACTCCTCAAGCTCGACGAGAAACTCCTGTGAGGAATCAAGGTAGTTGTGGAGGGCGACCTTGACCGAGAACTCCTCGCCCCTGATGGCGGTGGGCGGCAGATCGACCTGCAAGAAGAACGGCTGGAATACCCTCAACTGGGTCTCCGCGATGCCGAGGCCGTGCTCTTTGGAGAGACCGACGGCTCGCAGCATCCACGTCGTGATGCTGTCGGGCGCTTCGGCCGTTAGTGACGCGCTTCCGGCATCATCCGTCATCACGTCGGTCCACAGCCACGTCTCGGGGAAGTACTGGCGGACACGCTGGATATCTGCAAGGTCGGAGGAGCCACCCACCAGTGCTTGTGCGGCGGGCGCGTTGGCGACTCCACCCGTTGTCGGTTGAGGCCGTCTGTAGTGAGTTCGCCCGTTGGGAACCGTTCGGTTGGTCATCACCGTGAGACCGGCGTCACTGAGCGTCTCCGCCGCTCCCAGGGTCGTGATCCTCGAGAGGCGCGATTCATAGAAATCGTCATCGTAATAATCATACGGGTCTTCCGGCGGGCGCCCGAAGCGCTCAAGGTCCGCAAAGACCTGCTGCAGATTGACCCGGTTGTCTCCAAGGAGGAAGACCGAGCGGTCAACGGCGGCGAGGCCCACCTTCGCCTCCCCTTGAGTGGAGAGACTGATCCGCACCTCGTCTCCGGGGCGGACTTCGTCGCTGTCAAAGGCCGCGTCGAGTTCCAGAGGATAGGCAGGGGCCACATGGAACGGGAGATAGTCGGCGGCAACCTCGCCGGATGCCGACACCTGGTACACGACGAGCTTCGAATCGCCTGCCATCACCGGAGAGACGGTGAAGCCGATATCGGGAGATGACGATACGTCGGACAGGACCACCCTGCCTCGCGAAATGACCTCGTAGAAGAAGCTGCCGTTCGATTGGGTCGAGTGGGCCTTGAATTGCGCTTGATCTCCAACTGCGAGGGAACCTGAGGCCTGTTCCAAATGGATGAAACTGTTTGAGGGCGAGTAAGCGGCCTTGAGCACTGTGGAGGCGGAGCTGTCTCCGGTATCCGCTATAAGTGCGACGGCTACCGTTCCCTCCGGCGGAGTGATTGAGATGAGCGCCTTGCCATCGACCGGCTTGACCCGGCTCTCTTCCGCGTAGGTGATGGAAAGGCCGTCGTCAAAGTAGTAGGTCTCCAATCCCACCTCTTGATCGATCCGGCTCTCATCGAGAGCGTCCGTCAGAACCAGCACGGAAAACGGCAGGGACGGCTTGAAGGAAGAGCCTTCAGGTATCAGCCCAACGGTGACGGTGGAGTACGCGACCGTGTGGGGAGCGGTTGTCGTCTCGACGTGCCCGGTCTCCTTCTCTTGGACGGTGACTTCGAGCGAGACGTTCCCTAAGCCGTCGGGGCCGCGACCGCCGGAGATGTAGCCGGTGTCGGGCAGTTCGAAGGAAGCGGTACCGTCGATTTCCGTGGTGAACTCGGCAAACTCCTCCCACCCATAGGCGTACTTCGATGCAACGATCTTCAACTCGCCACGCACCGGTTTCCCGAAGCTGTATTCGGCCGACACCGTTCCGGTGATCGGTTCACCGAAGGGAGTCCATTCATGGGGGAAGGCTACGTTTATCTCGTACTTGGGAAGGACGTAGCGTTCGATTTGCACTTCCGTTTGGGCTTTCCTGTCCTCGTACGACGCGGTGATCTTCCAGTCGCCAAGGTTGGGCTCGGCGGAAATGGGCATCGATAGAGTCGCCATCCCGAATTCGTCCAAACGGACATGTTCTCGGAATATCTTGGTGTCTTTCGCGTCCTGCACCTCGACCGTGACGTCACCGGATAGAGGCTTGAGTTCTACATCCAGAAGGAGAACGCGGATGCGCATATCCTGTCCGGGATTGTAGACGGGTTTGTCGGTCTCGACGAAGAGGACATCGCCGGAATCCACGAAGACCGACTTGGTTTCGTGGAAGCCCGGGCCTTGAACCGACAGATAGTAGAAATCTTGGGAGATACGGGGAACAGTGAGCGGAATGGAGCCGGTACCTTCGATATTCCCTTTAGCTTCGGCCAAAAGAGTATTTTGATCGAAGAGCGCCAGCGTAACGGTCCCTCTGGCCGGCTGCTGATCTGAGAACAGGGAAATGGATATGGGCTCCGTCTGCCCGGACCTCAGGACTGACGGAGCAAGGATCATGTAGCCGTCGACCGGGTCGGAGGTGACGGCGGGCCTGTTCGTCCCTCCAGGCGTTTGCGCGGACACGGGCGTCGGCGAGTCGCCGCCCGCCGACCAGACGAGGGCCAGCACGACTGATGCCGACAGCAAGACGATTCGACTAAATCTCAGGGCCATGCTTCATCCTTCTCGTGAGCATGGGAAACTCGGAATCGCACCCGACCTATTCATTGAGAAAGTCCTCGTATACGCACACGGCGCCGATGCCTTCGCGACTTGGAGTGCCCACAAACACGGTGTCTCCCGAAACGCCGACCGATACCTCAATTCGCCCATAGTAGTCGTATGCACCCTGGCAGACGAAGACGTTGATCGGTGGCGCCGAGGCTGAGACCCATCCTCCCTGTGGCTTGGTAAACACGAACGCGTCACTCGCCCAATAGTATGCGTCTCGGTTCTGACCCCCGACTACGATCGTATCGCCCTCGACGGCAACCGACGAGCCGAACATATCGTCTTCATGGCTGGATTCAGGCGTAAGTTTGGCCGCATCCGAGGTCGATACCCAACCACCGGCGGGCTTTGTAAACACATACGCAGCGCCGAAGTGTTCACGGTTCGCAATCCCCGGCGCGCCAACGACGATCGTATCTCCACTAATTGCCACCGACTCGCCAAACATATCCCAGGCTTTTCCGACAGGTGGCGTGAGTTTGACCGGGGCCGAGACGGAAGCCCAGCCACTCGATGGCTTGGTATAGACGTACACCTCACCGAGACCGCCCCTCCTCGGCATCCCGACAACCAGCGTATCATCGGAAATCGCTACGGACTGCCCAAACAGTGAAGCATTCTCGGAATCAGGCGCAGGCAGCTCAATGTTAGTTAGGCCGGTGGCAGAATTCCAGGCTGTTCCGTCCGGCTTCGTAAACAGGTAAACGGAACCGGCGGGACCGGAGGAGTAGTCTCGAGTCGCCCCGACGGCGAGGGTATTTTCGCTCAGGGAAACGGAATCCCCAAAGTACCGGTCCGACTGGCCGCCGGGCGATGTAAGCTTGACCGCGTCCGAGGTGGATTCCCACCCCTCGTCGGGCTTGGTGAATACATAGGCTTCGCCCTCACTACCGTCGATGCCCGGCGCGCCGACCGCCATCGCGTCCGAAGTAAGCGACACCGACCAACCAAAGCCTCTATTGGCCGCTTTCCCGTCGGGAGGGCTGAGCTTCGCGGCATCATCCATGGAGAACAGGGTGTTGAACGGGCCCGTGAAGACATAGGCCGCTCCGGAATAGTTATCGTATTCGTAGTTGGGCCCTCCTACGGCTACGGCGTTGCCGGATGGGGAGACCGACCTGCCGAACAGGTGTCCCTGAAACCAGTCGGGTGATATGAGCTTGGCGGTGTGGCCCTTCGGACCGGGGCTGAAGTCCCATCCGTCGGAGGGTTCGGTGAAGATGTACGCAGCGCCCCGGTCTTCCCCGTAGTCATCGGAAAGCAGAGCACCCACGACCACTCCGTTCGGACCCGCCGACACGACTCCACCAAAGGCGTCGTGGTTCCCGCCGTGCGGATCCGAAAGTCTCACCGGCAATCCTGTGAACACGTCGCTGCCGGTCGGTATAGGGAATACGTAAACCCGTCCCGGGCTGCCGCTCGCACCCACGTAGATTGCATCACCACTCATCGAAACCGATGCGCCGAAATTGCCTGTTCGTTCGGACAAGGGTGGGGTGAGCTTGGAGACGATATAGGGGTTGTCCCATCCGTCGGAGGGTCTGGTGAATACGTAGGCGCCGCCACTGCCGTAGTATCCCATCGCGCCGACAACGACCGTCTCTCCCTTGAGCGCGACTGATGACCCAAAGTCGTTTCCGGAGTGCCAGGATGCCGACCAACCGTCCGGCGCTACGAGCTTGACGGATTCCGATGTGGAGGCCCAGCCGTTCGACGGCTTGGTAAACACGTAAGCCGAACCAACTCTACTCCCCCTATGGTTTCTATCTCCGGGAGCGGCGATCACAATCGTATCTCCAGCGACGGCGACGGCACTGCCGAATCGGTCTCCTCCGTCACCTGCGAGGGCCGTCAGCTTGGCCGCTTCGGAGGTGGAGACCCAGCCGGCGTCGGGTTTCGTGAACACGAACGCGGCACCCCTGTAGCTGGTCTCGTAATAGTAGCTATCTTCACCGTGTGCTCCAACTACGATCGTGTCGCCGCTGATTGACACCGCCCGGCCGAAGCTGCCTTCAGACTCATCGCTTGGCATCGTAAGCCGGGCCGCCTGGGATGTGGAGGCCCATCCACCGCCGGGTCTGGTAAAGACGAGAACCGTGCCGGACTGCGCCGGTGTTTCGGAGTCCGAGGGGAAGTGGGCGACAGCCACGGTGTCACCGTTCTCCGAGACCGCCAACCCCTGTGTGAAATAGGTGCCGCCATTGGGCAAGGTGAGCGTGACAGGCGTCGAGGTGTCCCATTCTCCGTCGCGCCTGGCATAGATAAATGCCTTCCCGGTTCCGGAGGACGAGGACTCCGTATCGACGGCTTGAACCGTGCCCACTACCGCCGTATTGCCGTCGGACGAAAGCGTTACCCCGAAGATTCGGGAAGATTCGGCGTTGGGCGGCACGATTTTGAACGCGGCGGGTGTGTCGACCCAGAACAGGCCCGGCCAAGTGAAGACTCGCGCCGCGCCGGAGTGCGCGCCTCCCAAATAGTAAGGTCGCCGGACGATGGCGTCGGGCATCCCTACTGCCAGCGTGTCTCCACTCACCGCTACCGCGTAGCCGAATGTGTCTCCAGGCGCGGAATCCTTTGTGGTTAGCTTCTGAGCATTGGAGGAAGAGACCCATCCACCCTGTGGCCGTCTGAAGGCATACACGGCGCCAGAATCCACCAATTCCTGGTCTTCGTCGCTTCCATACGCCCCTACGGCGATGAACTGACCACTGACCGACACAGCATGTCCGAACCAATCGCCGGCGGCCCCATCGGACGCGGTCAGCTTCGCCGAGGCTGAGGTATCATTCCAACCGGCGTCCGGCTTGGTAAACACATACGCTGCGCCGGTTCCTTGTCCATTCTCATTTCCGGGAGCTCCTGCCAAGACGACGTCTCCGCTGGCCGAAACGGCATATCCGAAGCGGTCACCCGATACGGCGTCTGATGAGGTGAGTCTTGCCGCGGCCGAGGTGTCAGCCCAACCCGTGTCCGGCTTGGTGAAGACGTATGCAACTCCCGATCCTTCTCCCGGATCGCCGACCACAATGCTGTCTCCCGATAGGGAAACTGCATGTCCGAACCGGCTGTTAGGTGCAGCGCGGGGTGAAATCAGTTTTGCCGGGGACAGTGCATCGGACCATCCCAAGTCCGGCCTGGCATAAACGTATGCCGCGCCTGCGCCGGGCGCACCAACCACGATAGTGTTTCCGTCCGTGGCTACCGAATACCCGTACCGCGCGTCGGAAGTCGCATCCGGCACCGTCAGCTTGGCGACTCGAGAGATCGTATATTGGCCGTCCCATTCGTCTTCCGGCCTCATGAACACGTACGCCGCGCCCGGGTCGTTTCCGTTTTCCGTGCCGGGGGCACCGACGACTATCGTGTCCCCGCTCACAGATACGGAAGTCCCCAATCGACCACCGGGGTTCGCATCAGGCACGTCCAACACGATTCTTCGGTAGTCCCACTCATTGTTTTGCCTTACGAAGAGGTGAGCCTCTCCGGAAACCGCTTCGTGGTCGCCCGGAACGCCGATCACAAGCGCCTCTCCGTCGACCGCGACCGATTGGCCGAATCGGTCTCCGGCAGGCCCGTCATGCGCTTTCAGGATGACCGGGTCGGAGAGCGGGATGTCAGATATCCATCCATCCGTCGGCATCGTGAACAGGTAGGCGGATCCGGCGTCCGGACCGTTTTCGTTGCCGTCTCTGGGCGCACCGACGATCGCCATATCCCCGATCACAAAGACCGAGGAACCGTAGTCGTCATACCGCATTGGGTTCGGTACTGATAGTTCTCTGTGCTCGGCAGCGGAACTCCACCCCTCGGGCGGCTTGGAGAACACGTAAGCTGCGCCGCCTTGAATGTATGCATAGTCTCCGGGCTGAGTGGCGTGGCGGCTTTCTGTCTCTCCGACGGCGATCGCATCGCCGTTGACGGAAACAGACCATCCGAATCGGGTCCAGGGGAACCCATCGGGTGCTGTGATCTTCACAGGGCTGGGGGAATCGGCCCAGTCCGTTTCGGTCGTGCTGTAGACGTATACCGAACCCAGGTAGGGAGTCTTGTCTTCCGCTTCTCTGGCTTCGCGGTAGGCCGAGTAATGGCCGCTGTAGGGGGCGCCAATGACCAATGTGTCAGCACTCATCGAAAGAGACTTGCCGAACTCGCGGCCTTGAGCGCCGTCGGGCGCCGTCAGCTTCACCGAATCGGAAGTGTCCTCCCATCCACCGCTCGGCTTGGTGAAGACGTATGCCGCGCCGAAGTCCTCCTCGTCGGCTTCAAGGTCGGCGCGGAACGCTCCAACGACTACCGCATCGCCGTTCACAGCCACCGAATGCCCAAACTGGTCGTATTCAGAGCCGTCCGACGCGGTGAGTTTGGCCGCTTCCGAGGCATCGGTCCAACCGCCGCTTGGTTTGCTGAACACATACGCGGAACTACTTGCCGTTCCCACAACCACTGTGTCGCCGCTGATGTCTACGGAAGTACCAAATCCTGTCTGCGACAGGACATCCGGGGGTGTAAGCCGAACAGCTTCCGAAGTGGATACCCAACCACCGGACGGCTTCGTAAAGACATACGCCGCCCCCAAGCGGTACCACTCGTGTAGTTCCTCGTCGCGTTCCCACGGAGCTCCCACGACTATCGTGTCGTCGTTTATGGACACCGAGTTTCCAAAGGAATCTCCGTGTTCGGCACGGGGAGACTTCAGGACAATCGCCTCGGGCGCGGCGGTCTGTTCGCCGCCGGGCACGGTAAACAGGTACACCGCTCCATGAACCCCATAGCTATAGCTAGTCGCTCCGATCACGACGGTATCTCCGCTGATGGAGACCGACATCCCAAACCCTTCTCGTGCGTCATCAGCGGCGCCGGCCAGATGGACCTTTTCGATGAAGGGGTCGATAGTGACGGGATACTGCGCGCCCGCGTCGTGGACGATAATGGACAGCCCGTCCGAGGTCGCCTGCAGTCGAGCTCCGAGCTCCTCGCCTGAAGCGTCGTACGCGTACAGACCGCTGTATTTGAACGAGTTGAGTGAGTCGAGTGAACGCAGAAGGGCGGACGTCCCAATCTCGTTCACTTCGACCGTCACGTCACCGGAAATGGCTAGGCGGATTTCCAACAGACCTTCGACTGATGACGCGGGTTGGCTCTCAAACGTGAAGCCCTGCTGGAGTCCGAGGGGCCCGTTTACGTACCACTCGATGACTCCATTGGAGTAGTGATACTCGACGCGACTGCCGTCCACTGTGAGACTGGGGTTGGCGACGTGATCCAGGGATGTGGCTCTTCCGTACCCGTCAAACTTAAGGTTCCACGTCCAATCGTCGGTTTCGGCGGAAGAAATGCTCACGCCACCCGGACTGAGTTCGGCGTCCAAAGAGTGGACCGGATTCTCCAGACGGTAGGTGCTTTCGGTCGAGTCGTCGGTTACGGCACGGTAGACTTCTAATGGGCCACTGAGCTGGAGCGTTTCGGTAATGCCGGGAAAGAGCGAAGGGGGGACGCGCCCTTTGAGAGCTTGGACATCACCGCCCGCGACCGGAGGCAGTGCGTCTATCGGCTGGCCGTCCGATTCCGCTGGAGGTGTGGGTTCAGGCGGGTTCGACGCGAAGGCAGAACCGCCACTCATCAAGAGAGCGGCCGCCAGGGCTCCGGCAACGGCGAGAGGAACTAAGGTAATGCCACTGTGGCTATCCCTGTTCTTTCGCCTTCTGCGAAGCAGCATGCCAAGCCCTGCATCTTGCCGTCCGCTGATCCTTACTCCGTTCCTAGCAACTTGGTGACACCATAGACAAGCATTGAGAGATCGTCAACCCTCTGGCTAACCGTCCATTCGGCTTCCTCCATTTACAGGGACTCTAGTCGGTTGTAAGATTAGGCGTCATGAACCGAATTCTCGACAGGTTGAGCCGGCTGGTTACGGCCCGCCCGTATATCACGATCGTCGTTCTCCTCTTGATTACGGTGTTGCTGGGAGCGGGGGCTACGTTCCGCGCTGCGCCGACGGAGGGGGCCGACATAGCGTTCCTTCCTCCGGGACATCCCGTTGCCAATGCGACGAAAGAGGTCGAGGAGCTCTTCAAGGCGTCCGGCGATGTTCGCGTCGCAACGCTCATCTTTCGCGGGGAGGCGCTCACGCCCGGCGGCCTCTCGCAGATGGACGCCTTGATTGATGACGTCGCCGGCGACCCGAGTGTGGGTGAACTGCTCACTCCCAGCAATCCGATCATCGCGCCCTCGTCCCTGATCGGCGCCGCGCTCCAGACGGACGACTTCGAGTCGGTCACGCAGGCGCAGATCGACTCGGTCCGAAACGCGCCGGAGATCCAGGGCGTTCTCGCCGCGTTGACCGGGACCGACAAGGACGGCACGCAGGTCGCGATCGCGAACATCCGCCTGACCGACACGGGCGACGAGAGGGTCGCGGACGCCGAACGGAGGATCAACGAGCTGGCGGTGGGGAATGAGGGTCCGCTGCGCGTGAGCAGCCTGTCGCCGGCGGTGTTCGAGGACGAGTACAAGCAGGCCACGGAGCAGGGGATGGCTCCGCTGATAGGGTTGGCCCTGCTGCTGATCGCGGTGCTGCTGCTGCTCTTTACCCGCACCATCTCGGACATGCTGCTGGCGCTGGCGGGCCTCTTCATGGCGATCATCTGGATTGTCGGAA
This sequence comes from Dehalococcoidia bacterium, assembly GCA_963665745.1. Taxonomy (GTDB): domain Bacteria; phylum Chloroflexota; class Dehalococcoidia; order Lucifugimonadales; family VXLM01; genus VXLM01. Next base: position 1,504,159 of record OY762443.1, read on the forward strand.
CCGAGGGCTGGCTGGGGCCGAATGCGCTGGGCGTGATAGGCCCTCCGAGCTCGCTCTCGACGATGGTGCCCGTCATCATCATAAGCCTCACGGTGGACTACGCGATCCAGGCGGTCTCGCACTACCGGGAACAGCGCGTTGCGGGCAGGCCGGTCGTGGAAGCGGTGCGGAAGGGACTGAGCAACGTGACGATCCCGCTGATGCTGGCAGCCGTCACGACGATGGTCAGCCTGCTGGTGACTCTCTTCTCGCCCATCGGGGTTATAGCCGACTTCGGCGTCGTGGCGGCCATGGGCGTGGGGATGAGCCTGATAGTGATGCTGACGCTGCTCCCGGCCGGTCGGACGATCATCGACCGGCGGCGGGAGTCGCGCGGCACTCTGAAGCCCGCCCGTCCGATCTCGAACGCATTGCCCGGCATCCCCCGGATGGCTGAGGTGCTCGGAAGATGGGTTACGCGCCGACCGGCACCCTACATCGTCGGCGTGGTCCTCGTAACGATTGGTCTCGGATACGCCGCCACGGGCCTGACATCCGAATTCAGCATCAAGGACGTCCTGCCCCGGGGCGGGAACGTGCTGAAGGACATGAATACTCTCGAGGCTTCGGTGGGCGGCTCGACGGAGGTCGCCAGCGTGCTGGTCAAGGCCGAGGTCACGGAAAGCCGGACGCTCCTGAACCTCCATGATCTCACGCTGGCTTTCGAGGACGAGCAGCGCCGCCCACCGGCCGCCGCGGGACCGATGCAGGGATCGTATGAGGCCGTCATTCGCGATTGGACCACCGACTCCGGGGAGCCGGGCGACAAGTACGACCCGGAACTGGAAGCGCTCTTCCGCGAAGCCTCCCCCGGCGTGGAACTCGACCCGGACCTGATGCAGGAGCTCGTCGACAAGCTCGTCGACAGAGAGCCCGGCCTGGTCCACTTCCTGGTCAACGATCCGGAGGGCGTCGATACGATACTGCTCCAGTTCCCGGCGTACTTTGATGAACCCGGGCGGTCGAGGATGCTCCAAGGGGAGATCGAGGAGCTCTGGCTCGGCGACGACGCGGCCGTCACGGCGACTTCCGGTAACGTGGTCGCGGTTGCGGTGACCGACCAGATCACGGAGGGACAGACGGAGGCGATCGCCACCACCATCGCCGTGGCCCTCAGCATCCTGACCATCTTCTTCTGGGTGACGCTACGCCAGCCCACGCTGGGACTCGTGGCGGTCGGGCCCATCGTCTTCGTCCTCGTCTCCGTACTGGGCACGATGGCTCTGCTGGGCATTCCCTACACCCTGGTCACGTCGATCATCACGGCGCTGTCGATCGGCATCGGGGTGGACTACACCATTCACGTGATCCATCGGTACCGTGAGGAGTTCGCCCGGCTGCGCAACCCCGAGCAGGCGGCGATCCAGACGCTCTCGACCACCGGCTCGGCCCTGCTGGGCTCCGCGCTGACGACGGCGTTCGGATTCGGAGTGCTGGCGGCCTCGCCGCTGGCCGCGTCCCAGCAGTTCGGCATCACGGCTACCATCACGATCGTATACTCCCTGATAGTTTCCATCCTCGTGGTGCTGCCCGCGATGGTCGTCTGGGGCGCTTACCAGAACATGAGGTTGCGCTCGGCGGTGCTGCGCTGGGCGGACGAGTTCGACGAACTCGACGAGGTGATCGAGGACGTGTTCCGGCGCCACGAAGAGGGACAGGGCGCGTCGTAGGAAAGAGGCTCATGCAGCTCCGCAAACTGTCCAACGGGCTGAAGGCCGCGTACCGCGGGTCGGACGTCCACAGTCGCGTGAAACGGTTCGACGGGTGGACGGACAGAGCGCGCGCGGATGATGACGGCGGGAAGGGCTACGACCATGCCGAAACCGTCAAGGAATACTACGACCTTTGCGGCGAGTTCATGGTCTTCGGCTGGAGCGAATCCCTCCACTTCGCGCCGCTATCGCCCGGAGAGAGTCTGGAGGAGTCCCAGGTCCGGCATCAGCGGTTGATGATTTCCAAGCTGGAACTGCGCGAGGGGATGACGGTGGTCGACGTCGGCTGCGGGATCGGGGGGCCGATGCGCCGTGTCGTCCGTGAGGCGGGCGTCAGGGCCCTCGGGGTCAATAGCAACGAAATCCAGTTGGAGAAAGCGAAATCGCTGGACGCCGAGGCGGGACTCGACCACATGGTCGACTACCTCGCGTGCAGCTTCATGGACATGGGCGCGATTGCGGACGACACGTTCGACCGGGGGTACGCGATCGAATCGACGTGCCATGCGCCGGACAAGGTGGGCGCGTTCGCCGAAATATACCGCGTGCTGAAACCGGGAGCGCTCTTCTGGGGTCAGGAAATGTGCATGACGGACGAGTACGATCCCGGCGACGATCGGCACCGGGCCATCAAGCGGGAACTCATGCACGGCATCGCGCTCAAGGATATAGCGACCACCGGCGAGGTGAACCGCGACCTCGAAACGGCGGGGTTTCAGGTCATCGAGGGGATCGACCGGGCCGTCGAGGAGAACGGTCCGACCACGCCGTGGTACCAGCCCATGGAGACGCGGGGCGGAACGGTAGGCAACGCTCTGCGCAGGATTCCGCTGGGCCGCAAGGCGTTCATCGGGGCGTCCAGGCTGGCCGAGACGCTGGGGATGTTCCCGAAGGGATCCGCGGACGTCGTGGCGCTGATGGATCGCACCGCGAACGCCTACGTCGCAGGCGGGCGGACAGGTATCTTCACGCCGTTGTACTGCTTCCTGGCTCGCAAGCCGCTTTAGGCTTCGTCCGTCTTGCCCCTCGTAACTTAGCCCTGATAGGATTCGTGTAGTTGGGCTAGCCGCAACGAAGGACACTTACTCAATCGATGGTAACCCGACGAAGAGAACCTACGAGAACTCCGGTTCCTTCCCCATTTCCCGAGGGTTGGTACTTCGTTACAACCCGAAAGGCCGTTCAGAAGGCCAAGCTCATCCAAAAGACGTGGGTGGGCACGAACATCGTCATCTGGTGTGATGACAACGACAGGGTCTGCGTCGCCGAATCCATTTGCCCGCACCTGGGGTCCGACCTGGGGCCCGATTCGGGGGGGTGCATACGCGACGGCCGGCTCATTTGCCCCTTCCACGGGTACGAATTCGATACCACCGGGCAGTGCGTCGCCACTCCCTTTGCCGAACCTCCCAAGACGGCGAAACTCCGTGTCTTCGAGACGCAGGAAGTCCTCGGCCTGATATTCGCCTGGTGGGGCATAGGCGGGCGGGAGCCGCAATGGAGCCTTCCTGAGAATTCCGTTGACGGGGATGGCTGGAGCGACTTCGAGATCAACACGCTTCGCTTCAAGGGCCATCCCCAGGAGACGACGGAGAACTCCGTCGATCTGGCCCACCTGCGCTACGTCCACGGCTACGACAACGTGAACCCCATCGAGGAATTCACCGCCGACGGTCCACGTCTCGTAGCTCGTTTCGGCTTCAAGAGCGTCCGAAAGATTGCGGGACTCGCCACCTTGAGCTTCGACCTCTCTGCCAAGGCAAATATCTTTGGGCTTGGTTACTCCTTCGTAGAAATCCACGAGGACTCGATCGGCATGGACTTGCGCCTGTGGGTGCTGGCGACGCCGGTCGACGGGACGCTCATCGATATGTCGTTGGTATCGCAGGTCAAAGAGATCCGCGGTCCGAAAAGGCTGTTCGTGGGTCTTGGGTTTCTCCCCGTGAGAATGCGCGCTCCTATCTTGAACAAGTTCATGGCGGCCCAGCAGAAGCATGACGTCTTGCAGGACGTGGTCATTTGGAGCCGGAAGCAGTACGTATCGCGTCCACGCCTCTGTCGCTCCGACGGCAAGATCATGCCATTCAGGTATTACTGCGCGCAGTTCTATCCGGACCCGGACGATAGCGAAGACGCCCCTGCCTGACGCTCGGCATGGATCGCCCTTCGACAGGCTCAGGGCGAACGGGTGTGAGTACCTTCGCAAACACCCTCTGAGTTTCGTCGAACCATCAGAAAAGGCCGTCCACATCTTCAACATCTTCCGGCTTCATTAGGAGGGCGGGCAGGATGGCGAGGAGGGACAAAAATCCCGCGATCATAAAGAGGTTCTGGAACACGGTGACGCCGGCGTCTATCAAGAGGGCCTCGGTCGCCTCATACGACTCGCCGGGGACGACGTGGGCGGTGAGGCTGTAGAAGCGCTCTATTCCCCATGCCGACAGGGCCGCCAGTCCCAATGCCATCCCGACCATTCGCGATGCGGTGACCAGAGAGGCCGCGGCTCCCCAGTAGTCGCTGGGGGCCGCGCTCAAGGCGCTGACACCTATCGGGGGGATGACCAGTCCGAATCCCAGCCCTGCCGCGACCAGGGGCAGAGTCAGCCTGAGTTCGTCCACTTCCGTTCCCCAACTGCTCATGACCAGCAGTCCGGCTCCCATGAACACGAGGCCGACTATGCATACCGGTCTCACGCCGGTCCAGCGAAGTATGTAGCCTCCGACCACCGCCCCGACCGGAATAGCGGCCGTTAGACGTACGAGATGCAGGGCGCTCACCAACGGTTCCTTCTCCATGATGGTGGCGGCCATGAGTGGCACGCAGACCAGTCCCATGATCAGGGCGACCCCCACCAGGAACTGGGTAATGTTGGCGGATACGAACGCCCTGGAGGTGTACAGGAAGGAGGCCAGCAGGGGCTGTACCGCCCTTCTCTCCGCCATGACCAGAACACCGACAAGGGCTAATCCCGCGCCGACCGCCAAGTAGGGGTAGACTGACTCGCCAGTGAAGATGCTTCTCTGGGCCAGCGCCATAGTGAGGACGGTCAGGGCCGCTCCGAGCATCAGCGCGCCGAAGTAGTCCATCTTCGCCGTCGGGTTGGGGCGGTTCGGCAAGACGGCCAGGAGCGCAATCAGGATGAGGCTCTGGGGCACGTCGAACCAGAATATCCATCGCCAGCCGATCCACTCGATAATGGCGCCTCCGTAGAGAGGGCCGACGACTGAGCCTGCTTCCGCCGCCGCCGCCACGAGGCCTATGGCAATTCCCCTTCTCTCAGGCGATACGGCCGCCACGGCCATAGCGAGACCTATGGGAACCGTCGCGCCGCCCCCGATTGCCTGGAACACCCTGGCGGGAACGACCCAATAGAAGTTCGGCGAAATCGCCACGAACGCCGATCCAATGGCGAACACGACCAGGGCCCACTGGAACATCCTGACGCGGCCGTAGACATCGGACAGACGCCCCGCCAACGGCATGGACACGGTGTAGCTGACCAGAAACGCGGTTATGATCCAGGATGCCCTGTCCAGGTCGGTAAGGGGTATCTCCAGGTCGACCATCACCCTCGGCAGGGCGGCGACTACCACGGTCTGGTCGAGGGCAGTCGAGAATACGGACAGGCAGATGATGCCCAGCACCACCGACTCGGAAGAAGCGCGAGAAGTGAGGCGTTGTCTGAGGTCGTTCACTGACCGGATCCCAGGTCCGGAAGTTTGATTTCAACCGGGACGTCCATGGCGTCGATGGTCACGAGACGGGTGGTCTCAGGGCCGTCGTCGTCGTAGAGCTGGCCAGCTATGCGCAACTGCCGCAGAGAATACTCGGATTCGTCAATCCACATGGTCAAAGTCAGCGTATGACCCGAGTCCACGTCGGTGATGAGGTTCGCCAACCGCTCGGACAGAACCGTTCCCTCGGCGCGAATCGTCTGCGCGCCCTGCACGGACTCGCTGCCCGTGATGACGCCGTCTCCGTCCCGAATCATGTGAATTATATCGCGAAAAGTCCCGCCCAACCCGCGGAAGTTGAAGGGAACCCCCTCCACGGGCAAAGGGGCCCACGGCGCGTCTTTGGAGAACTTCATGAAAGCCTGCTCCCCGACCGCCATCATCTCGATTTCAATGAAACCAAACGCCGGGGACACCACGTCCACCAGCATCCTGAAGCTGTCGGGAGTCTTAACCTCCGCCTCCATGCTCTTGAAGGTCGTTTCGAAGAACTTGGCTCCCGATTCCTTTTCGTCGACCATGCGGAACTTTGCCGACGTCATGGCAGCCATCCTCTCACCCGCACTCGTTAGCACGTCGCTCAGCACGGGGGCTGGCGTGGGGGTGGGCTCGGACTCCCCTCCACACGCGGCGGTCAAGACGGGGAAAGCCACCACGAGAGCGATGATTGACAACCCTCGGCGAATTGTCTTGGACAAGTTCATCTCCTCATCTCCTTGACTCACGATGCGGCAATCTTACGGGAAACGAAGGCTTCTTGCATGTAGAACGAGGACCACATGGCCAGCAAGCGGCCCGCGCCACACAAAACTCTCTTCCCCACACCCTGAGTGTGCTACGATGGTATCCCCGATATGAGCAGCCCAACCATCGCTATCGTCGACTACCAGGCAGGCAACCTGCGCAGCGTACAGAAGGCGCTCGAACGTTTTGGGGCCAACGCCGTCATCACCAGTGATTCGAAGAGCATCGAGACGGCAAACGGAGTAGTGTTCCCCGGGCAGGGCGCAAGCGATCCATCGCTGTGTGCCCTTCGCGACAGGGGCCTTGTCGATCCAATCAGAAACTCCATTGAATCGGGAGTGCCGTTCATGGGCGTTTGCCTCGGTCTGCAACTGCTCTTGGACGTCTCGGATGAGGGCGTCGAACCCGGTCTTGGGGTCATACCCGGTCGGGTCAAACGCCTCCCGGGCGGACTCAAGGTTCCTCACATGGGCTGGAACGAGGTGAGGTTTCGCTCAGAACATCCCGTGCTGAGTGGCGTGCCGGACGGCACTCACTTCTACTTCGTCCACAGCTACTTTGCCGATCCTACCGATGAGACGGTGGTCGCGGGCACGACGCGCTACGGAGTTGACTTTTGCAGCGTGGCCGCCAAGGAGAATTGGATCGCCTTCCAGTTCCACCCGGAGAAGAGCGGCGCGGTGGGCCTGAAGCTCTACCGGAACTTCGTCGAGTTCGCGCGGCAGGGCTGAGCTTCAAATTGACGGCGATCCCCATCCCGGCGAGAGACTCATGGAAGTAATACCGGCCATCGACATACGAGGAGGCAAGGCCGTCCGCCTGTTCCAGGGCGACTACGGTCGGGAGACGGTCTTCAACGACTCGCCCGTCGATGCCGCGCAGGGGTGGCTCGACCTGGGCGCGACGCGGCTTCACGTCGTCGACCTCGACGGGGCGAAGACGGGCGAGCAGGTGAATATCGACCTTGTGGGGCGGATTGCCGCGCTCTCACATGTGCCGGTGCAGCTCGGCGGGGCCATCCGTGCCGTCGAGGCAGCCCGACGAGCGATCGAAGTGGGGGTAGGGCGTGTGATCGTAGGCACCGCGGCCCTTGAATCCGTTGAGTTCGTCCAAGACCTCTGCGACCGGATTGGCCCCGAGCGCGTCGTGGTGGGAGTCGACGCTCGAAACGGGTACGTTGCCGTTCGCGGCTGGACTGAGGAAAGCGGTACGCCCGTTCGCGAACTTGTCGCTCGAATGGAGGCGTCGGGCGTCCGGCGGATCATCTACACCGACATCAGCCGCGACGGCACGCGGACCGAGCCGAACTTCCAACAGGTGGAGGAGCTTCTCGGTGAGACACCGCTCAAGATACTGGTCGCGGGAGGCGTGTCCCGAATTGAACACCTGCGCCGCCTGGCGGAGATGGGAGTCGAGGGAGCCATCATCGGCACCGCCGCGTACACGGGCGATATCGACATGAGAGTGGCGATAGAGGAGCAGGCGAAAAGGTAGCTCACGGACTTCGTTTCCGGCTACGATTGGCTCATGCTGACCAAACGCATCATCCCATGCTTGGACATCGACCGGGGTCGTGTCGTCAAGGGCGTGTCGTTCGTCAACATCCGTGACGCGGGCGATCCGGCAGAGCTTGCCTCGCTCTATGATCGCGAGGGCGCCGACGAGCTTGTGTTTCTCGACATCACGGCCAGCGCCGAAGAGCGCGACATCATGATCGATGTCGTCAAGCAGGTCTCAGAGCAGGTCTTCATCCCTCTGACGGTTGGCGGGGGAATGCGCTCGGTGGGGGACGTTCGCAAGATGCTTGAAGCCGGAGCGGACAAGGTATCCCTCAACACGGCGGCCGTCCACAATCCCGGTCTGGTAGAGGAGGCTTCGGACTTCTTTGGGAGCCAGTGCATCGTCGTCGCCATAGACTACAAGGCCATCGACGGTGAAGTCCCGGACCGCGCGCCGATCAATGGCGATGCGACGCTGCGCCTCGACGAGGACTCTCGATGGGAAGTCTACACGCACGGCGGACGCAGGCCGACGGGCATTGACGCGCTCAAGTGGGCGAAGCACGTCGAGGCCCTGGGCGCGGGGGAGCTGCTCATCACCAGCATGAACGCCGACGGTCAGCAGACCGGCTACGATCTCGAATACACCCGTGAGTGCTCAGAGAACGTGTCGATTCCCGTCATTGCCAGCGGCGGAGTCGGGACCTTGGAGCACCTCTACCACGGCATCGTCGACGGAAAGGCCGACGCCGTGCTCGCCGCCAGCATCTTTCACTTCGGGACGTACTCCATCGGCGAGGCTAAAGAGTTCCTGAAGGACAAGGGCGTGCCGGTTCGTCCGGTTGTCGGAGGATAGGGAATAGCAGGTTAGAGCGAGCTACCAAAGACAATAAAAGGCCTGCCGGTGTTGACGCCCCGGCAGGCCTTTCTTTTTCTATGCTGTCAGACGGTCGAGGAACTTCGCCTCATCCGCAGATGACTTACCGCAATGGCGCGGAGTAGATCTGTCCGCCCTTCGGGCAGTCGCTACAAGGCGCGGCGCTCCACAACGCGTTCCGGTCGCCGTCCGTCCTCGGCAGGTTGATGCCGCTAGGACCGAGGTTCCGAGCGTAGATCTCGCCGTAGTTGCCGACCGCCCTGATCACGTTCTGGGCTGCCGTATTGGAGATTCCGAGGCTCTCCTGGCCGAAGGAGCCTTCCAGTCCGAAGAGCCGGTCGACCTTGGTGTCGCCGGTCTTGGAGCTTGGTACGCTGGACTGACCGACTCCGTACGCCTCGGCGTAGATGAGGATGCCCATCGTCGTCTTGACGATGTCGAACCACTGGTCGTCGCCGTGCGGCACCACGGGGCCAAGAGGCTCTTCGGAGATCGTCTCCGGCAAGATGGTGTGCGCGCCCGGGTCTGACAGGGCGGTGCTGAGGGCCGCAAGCTGCGAGCGGTCGTTGGTGAACGCGTCGCACTGTTCCGCCTCATAGGCGGCGACCACCGCGTCGGTGTCCTCGAAGGTCAGCGGGCTAATGTTCAGGTTGTTCTGGTTCGAGAAGTCCTGGAGGTTCAGTTCCGTCGTCGTACCCTGCGTTACGCATACGGACGCGTCCTTCAGTTCCAGCGCGCTGCTGATTCCCAGGCCCTTTCGGACGAGGAAGCCCTGGCCGTCGAAGAACATCGTCTGAGCGTAGTTGCCCCACTGGGAGTCACGGGATGTCGTCCAGGTAACCGTTCGGACGAGCATGTCGACCTCGCCGGACTGGATGGTCGGCCCGCGCTCGGCGGCGGTAATCAGACGGATCTCGATCTTGTTCGGATCACCCAACACGGCGGCTGCCAGCGCTCGACACAGGTCGATGTCGAAGCCGACGTTATTGCCCGATTCATCCAAGAAGCCGTAGCCGGGCACGTCGTTCCGGCTGGCGCAGATGACCTTGTCCCGGCTCTTGACGGTATCGAGCCTGGACTCCGTCGCCTCCATGCTCGCTCCCGCCGTATCGCCACCTGTTGTCGTCTCTTCATCGTCGTCTCCACACGCGACCATGGCCACCAAGGCCGCGGCGAAGAGCACAACCGCTATACCACGTATAATTGTCGTCATTGCCGGTTTCCTCCGAAATTGGGATTGCCAGCTTCCGCTCGAACGTCCGAGCGAAAGCACCTCTACTAATGACAACGGACAGAGTACAGCATTGTCGCTACGAAATCAAGAGTCCGTATCAGTTTGAACCTATATCGTTGTAGGTCGCGGGAGGTGGTATCATATATACCTGTTTGACCGGTCGCGTTCGTCCGGGCGGCGACCGGGCACCCCTTGGCAGCGCCTTTCGCGGCGCTTGGGGGAAGCAACCGGGCCGGTAGCTCAGTTTGGTCAGAGCATCGGACTTTTAATCCGAGTGTCCTGGGTTCGAATCCCAGCCGGCTCACCATGAGATCATCCCGTGATCACCGTTATCACCGGGGGGTCGTCCACGTCGGTGACGTTGATGGTCACCTGTATGCTGTCCGTTGCGCCGAACGGGTCGGTGGCGGTCACCACGACCGTGTAGGTACTCCTGGCCTCGTAGTTCAGGGGAGCCTCAGTCTTGAGCTGGCCGTTGTTCCTCCCTATTCGGAAGAACTCGGCATCCGGACCGCTCAGGGTGTAGATCAGCAGGTCGTCATCATCGTCCTTGGCGCTGACCGGCGGTCCGATGGGCCGCCCAGCCTTGGTGTTGTTTACCGTGTCCTCCGGCACCTCCCGGCTCGTCGTGTCCGACTGGTCGCCCTCGGTGTTGAAGTCCTGGTCGGGGAACACGGGGGCGGCATTGACAAATCCACCGCCCAATGGCGGAGCAGTGCCGAACGAGCCGTGTCGCCCCACTGGGACTTCCAACACTCCCGTTGCCTCGTCTTGAGTGCGGCCTACGTTTTCTACGTTGTCGATGTAGAACACCCTCGCCCGAAGGCACCTGCCCACGTCGGTCGCCTTCGGGGCGTAGACCGCCGACGTGGCTCCGGATATCACGCCGCTTCCGTCGGACGGCCAGCTAACGGGATCTATGGGCGTGTCAGGGTCGTCCTGGCACTCTTGGAAGGGCACGCCCCTCGGGCTCACCGTAACCGGATTGGAAAGCTCCCACTTCCACCCCTTGATGGTCACGCCGCCGTCGTCATCACTGGCCGCGGCATGAATAGCGACGCCGACCTCCGGCTGCCTCTGGGACAGGACCACCACTCCGGGGTCCTCGCCGTCCACCACCTCGATGATCATGTCCAGGGATGTCGATAGTCTCCGGGTACCCTCGCCGGAGTGTGCCACGAGGGTTATCGAGTACGAGCTTTGGTCTTCGAAGTCGGGCTCGTGGTCCTCTGCGAAGGCAAGGCCGGTGCTGTCGAAGGCAAAGTCGTCGCCGTCTGGGCCCGACACCGAGTACGTGTAGTTTGTGTCGTTATAGCCGTCAGAGCCGGTGACGACGCCGTCCTCGTCGGTCACAGCGTAGGTATCGGCATCGATCGAGGTGACACTATGCCCAATCTTGATGTCCGGCGGGTCGACGTTCTCCACCACGCTCAGCAGCGTCGGCGCGTCGTCATCGAAGGCGGGGGCCTCGTTCACCTCGACGACCGTGACGATGACGTTCACCGTGGCCGAGGCAGTCGAAGGGTCGCTCGCCCTGACCCGCAGGACGTACTTGCTGTTATTGGCAGCGTCGTCTTCGGGCAGAGCGGGGTTGTCGGTCAGGGACGTCGCCTCGTCTTCGGTCTGACCGGGGTCCGCGCCCAGCACCTTGCCGACCCTAATCTGGCCGGTGAGGCTGTCGATGGTGAAGCGCGCGTCGCCGTCCTCATCCTCCAGGTCGGGGGTGTCCAGGAGCTCGTAGAACAGGATGTCCTGGTCGGCGTCCGTCGCCGATACCGGCTCACCTATGGTCATACCCACGGCAGTAGTCTCGGAGACGAACCGCGCGATGTCGATGTAGGAAGTGGACTCATCGTCGTCCTGGCCGGCGAAGGAGGGAGCGGCGTTGGCCGGGGTCTTCGCCTCCACGGGGTTGGCGCTCACCGCCGAGGCGGTCTTGCCGGCCCCGAACTTATCGGAGTAGGTGACCGTCGCGCGCAGGTACATGCCCACGTCGGCCTCCGCTCCTGCGACGTCGCTCCCTCTATGTTCGTCCAGTTCCTCCGGTCTCGGGACCGCGCCCACTGCCACCTCTCGTCCGTCACCTCCTCATCCTCGTCCGACAGGCTGGCCGGGAGCAGCCTGTCGACCTGCGGTTGGGGCCTGTCTATGCTTGCCGTGCCGGCCTCGTCCACGTCCGTGACCCTCACGGTCACGCTGCGCGTGCCGCCGGCGGCCTCTACGGTTACGCGGTACGTGTTCCTCGACGACAGCAGCGTGCTATCTACCCCAGACTGTGGGTCTTCATAGTTGGGAGGTTCCTTGAAGTACAGCACGCCGTCTTCGATGGTGAACACGTCGTCGTCACGCCCGCTTACGGACCACCTGATGGTATGTTCACCCTCGTCGAATGCCGTGTAGCTGGCTACCGGGGCCGTACCGTTCTCGGGATAGGTCACCGAGCTGACGCCGGTTATACGCACCGGATCGTGCAGGTCGATGACGTTGATGGTCACCTGTATGCTGTCCGTGGCTCCCGATGGATCGGTGGCGGTCACCACCACGCTGTAGCTGTTCCTGGCCTCGAAGTTCAAGGAGGCCTGCGTCTTGAGCTGTCCGGTGGTTCTCGACAAACCGAAGAACGCGAAGTCCGTGCCGCTCAGGGTGTAGATCAGCAATTCGCCATCTTCGTCGAAGGCGTTGACCGCGTCCCCTATGGGCTGCCCGGCCTTGGTGTTCTCCCGCACCTTCCGGCTCGTCCTGTCCGACTGGTCTCCCGGCGAGTTCAGGTCCTGGTCCACAAACCTCGGAGCGGCGTTTGCGGGGCTGTTGCTCTGCGCGGGGCGTTCCAACACTCCCTCTGCCTCTTCCTCGGCGTCTCCTATGTTGTCGGTGTAGAACGCCGTCGCCCGCAGACACCTGCCCACGTCAGCCGCCGTCGGGGTGTAGACCGCCGCCGTGGCTCCATCTATCTGGGTCCAGCTATCTTTATCGACGACACCTATGGCCGTGTCGGTGTCTTCTATACACTCGGCCAACGAGGTCCCATTCGCATCCACCGTCACAGCCGACCGCTCCCACTCCCACCTGCTGATCCTCACACCGCCGTCGGGGTCGCTGACCGTGGCGTATATTTCGGTGCCCACCTGCGGCTGCCTCTGGGACAGTGACACCGTTCCGGAGTCTTCCGCGTCCACCACCTCGATGGTCACGTCCAGGGTGCTCGACCGCCCGCGGGAGCGGGCCGTAATGGTTATCGAGTACGATCTCTTGTCCTCGAAGTTGGGCTTGTGGCCTGCCTTGAAGCTCAGCACGCCATCGGTGTTGAAGGCAAGGACATCGCGGTCGTCGCCCGTCACCGAGTACGTAAAGGTGGTGTCACCGCTGTCCTGATCGGTGACAGCGAAGGTAGTGGAATTGATCGACGTCCCGCTGTCCCCAATAGTGATGTTCGGAGAATCCTCGTTCTCCTTGACCCTCAGCAGCGTCGGTACGTTCTCAGCGAAGTCGGGCGGCTCGTTCACATTCCTCACCGTGATGATGACGTTCACCGTGGCGGAGGCGGTCGAAGGGTCGCTCGCCCTGACCCGCAGGACGTACTTGCTGTTGTCGGCAGCGTCGTCTTCGGGTAGCGCGGGGCTGCCGGGCAGGGACGTCGCCTCGTCTTCGGTCTCGCCGTCGTCCGCGCCCAGCACCTTGCCGACCCTTATCTGGCCGGAGAGGCTGTCGATGGTGAACCGCTCAACGCCGTCGTCATCCTCCAAGTCGGGGGTGTCCAGCAGCTCGTAGAACAGGGCGTCGTCGTCCGCGTCCGTTGCCGATACCCGGCGACCTATGGGCCTGCCCACGGCGGTGTTCTCGGAGACGCGCAGGGTCACCGTGGTAACCTCATCCCCACTCCGGTCGGCGAAGCGGGGAGCGGCATTCGACAGGGTTCTCGCCTCCACTGGTCTGGCGGTCACCGCGGATGCGGTCTTGCCGGGGCCGAACTTGTCGGAGTAGGTGACCGTCGCGCGCAAGTACATACCCTCGTCTTCCGGCGCCGGACTCCGCCGCCGCGACGTCGCTCCGGCTATGTCGGTCCAGGTCGTCCGGTCCCGTGACCTTGCCCACTGCCACCTCTGGACAGCTACCCCCTCGTCCTCGTCCGACATGTCGGCCTCAAGGGGACGGGATACCTGGGGCTGCGGCCTGTCTATGCTCGCCGTTCCGGCCTCGTCCACGTCCGTGACCGTCACGGCCACCTCGTGCGTGCCCCCGGAAGCCTCGACGGTCACCCTGTACACGTTCCCCGCCGCCGAGGACAGCGGGGCCTCGTAGTTGGGAGGCTTCTTGAAGGCCAGCGTGCCGCCGTCGATGGAGAACAGGGCGGCATCGAGACCCCTCAGAGACCACTTGATGGCGTCTCCGTCCTGGTCATAGGCAACGAAGGCCGCGACCGGGGCCGTGCCGTTCTCGGCGTAGTCTACTGAAGTGTCCGCCGTTTGCGCGTACGCGGGATGGTCCAGAAGATCGCCCAGCGCCACAATCCCAAGCAGCATGACGACGAGCGCCACAACCAACGCTGCGAGCCGGGAATTCCCGTGTGGGGGAGCCCCCGGACTCCAATGACTCGGAAGGCGGGTTGGTGGTTTCATGAAGGGTACCGATATGGTCGGGAACATAGGTAACACTTTCACGGATGCCTTGTCGACCCGTCTCTAGGCATCAGTTGCTACGTGCAGAACAGGCGTGTCTTGAATCCTCGCGCCCTGCCGTTATATGTCCAAGAACTTTCACGTTGACACTCGTGCTGGATATGTAGCTGCTGGACGTCGCTCCCCACCCCGTCTTGCGTTAACTCACCACAAGTGGACGAGCAAGTATTGACTTCGTGCCGTTCCTGTAACTACAATTGCGTAGTATGGTGAGGGGCGGCTGCGATTGCGTTGGACGTGGGATCAGGAAAAGAACGAGGCGAACCTTCGAGCGCATAGCCTCGGCTTCAAGGCTGCGGCCCTCGTGTTTGACGACCCTTTGTCTGCGACGCGGGAAGACCCCTATCCCTATGAGCAACGGTGGCGAACCATTGGCATGGTGGGCACTCAAGTCGTGATGGTAGTCCACACTTGGCCCGATTTCGACACGGATGTCGGAGAAGAGACCGGGCGCATAATCTCTGCACGTAAAGCAACGAGACGTGAGAGGGAGGCTTATGAAGAAGGACATTACTGAGCTGCCGTCAGACATCCAGGAGCAGATACGGGCGTTGGAGGCTCTGCCTGAGGACCAGGTCGACACTGCGGACATCCCCGAGATTCTCGACTGGTCTGACGCCAGGCGCGGGGTCTTCTACCGTCCTGTGAAGCGGCAGATCACTCTGAGGATAGATGCGGACATCATAGCCTGGTTCAAGGCCCATGCGCATGGAGGGCGCGGTTACCAAACAGACATCAATGGAGCCCTCCGCGAGCACGTCCAGAGGACGGCCCGTTCCGCAAGCTAGCCGCGCTCACTTGACCAGACGGCGGTGCAGGAGGACGGCGGCTATGGGGAAGAGGACGGCAGTCAGGGCGAGTACGTAGAGCGCGGAGAAGAGGTGGGACATTCCCAGCTCCCCGATCACGAACCCCCTCGCGAGATGCACACCGGGCGTTAGCGGCGCGGCCCATGCTATCGGCTCCACCCAGTCCGGCATGACGGAGATGGGAAAGAACGCTCCGCTGAAGAAGTAGAGCGGCGTAGCCACGACCGTGAAGGTCAGGGACAGGATGTGCACGTTCGGCGACACCGCCGCGAATATGAGGCCCAATGCGCCGAACTGCATACCGATCAGGGCCGCCGCAAGCAGGACTCCCACGCCGGAAAAGGTGTCTATCCAGCCCAACATGGCCGCCACCGCGGCTATGCAAAAACCCGTGATGACCGCCCTGCTCATGGCCCACGATATGTCGCCCATGGCGAGCTCCCGCGTACTCACCGGCGCCGTCATGGTCGTTTCATACATCCCCTTCTGAATGCGGAAGAAGGCTCCCCACGTGCACTCGAATATGGCGTGGAACATGGCGGAGCCGGCTATGATGCCGGGAGTAACGAACCGGGAGTACGGCACGCCGTCGATATCTTCCACGAGGGTTCCGATGCCGATGCCCACGGCGACCAGGATCACGAACGGCTCGACGAAGTACCAGGTAATGGAGGGCAGCCACGTGTGCTTCAGCACCAGGGCGTGGCGGAACCATATCCCCGTAATGCTGCGCAGCCTGACGCCCGCGATGTATGCGCTGCCTGCGGCGACCATCACTCGTCCGTCAGCTTCCTGCCCGCCATGGAGAGGAAGACGTCCTCGAGGTTGGAAGGACGATAGGAGACCCGCACTCCCTCCAGGCCGGAGAGATCGGGACGCACCCCGTTGCGGGACGTGACGGTGATCACCGCGCCGGCCTCCCGGTACTCGAAACCGGCCTTCCCGATCCAGTCCACCACGTCTTGACGCGCTCCGTTGGAAACGCGCACCTGCGCCACCTCGGATCCGGCGTGCCGGACAACCAGTTCGTCCGGCGCTCCCTCCGTGAGGATCTTTCCGTGGTGCATGATGGCGAGTCGGTCGCACAGGGCCGCGGCTTCATCCATGTAGTGAGTGGACATCAAGACGGTCACGCCCGCCTGCTTCATCGTCTCCAACTCTTGCCACACACCGTTGCGGCCCTGGGGATCAAGGCCGGTGGTAGGCTCGTCGAGCACGATCACCTGAGGCCTGGTCATGAAGGCCCTGGCTATGGCAAGGCGTCTCTTCATCCCGCCGGAAAGGTTGTCGATCTCCTCCTTGGCCTTGTCGGTGAGGTCGAAGTACATCAGCACGGCGTCGGCCCTCTGCTCGGCCTCCGCGCGTGAAAGCCCGGCGATGAACCCGTACGTAATGAGGTTGTCCCTCGCGTTCAGATCGGTATCGAGACCGTCCTGCTGCGTGACCACACCAAGAACGTTGCGCACTTCTCTCGCCTGCCGGGACACGTCGATGCCCGCCACGGTCAGTTCTCCGTCCGTAAGGGGGGACAGCCCGCTCACCATGCGCATGGTGGTGGTCTTGCCCGCGCCGTTTGGGCCTAGCAGCCCATAGGTCTCGCCTCGGCGAACCTCAAACGAGACGCCGTCCACCGCAAGGACATCCCCAAATCGCTTGGTTATGCTCAATGCGCGAATAACGATCTTGTCGGTCGAGCCGTTCACGCTCGTCACTTTGGCAGGAGCCTTCCCATCTTGGATCGTACTACCCGTTCCCCATCATCCCGGTCTTTCGCTTATCGGCATGATTGGACGGCTAGCCGTACCATTAAACATGACGGTGACTCGCATGGATACCATTAACGGCCCGTGTTGGTCGCAGTCTAGCGATCCCCGCCTGCGTTCCGTATGAGGTGCTATACTAAATCCACCATCACCCGACTCCGTGAGCGCATGACCGCAGCAACGGCCGGCCGCCCCCTTCTCGAAGCCAAGAGCCTCACGAAGCGCTACGGTGACACCATCGCGCTCGACGGGGTGGACATCCAGGTCTTCGACGGCATCACCGGTCTGCTCGGCCCGAACGGTGCGGGCAAGAGCACGGCAATGAAGCTCTTCCTCGGCCTCCTCTCGCCCACCTCCGGCACCGCCGAGGTCCTCGGCGAAAAGCCCTACGAAAACGTCGAGGTGCGCGTGCGGCTCGGCTACATGCCCGAGCACGACTGCCTCCCCGACGCCATCACGGCGTCAGAGTTCCTCGGGCACATGGCCCAGATGAGCGGCATACCCGCCGTCGCGGCCCGCACCCGCGCCGCCGACATCCTCCGCCACGTCGGCCTCGACGAGGAGCGCTACCGGCACATCAAAGAGTACTCCACCGGCATGAAGCAGCGCGTCAAGCTCGCCCAGGCCCTCGTCCACGACCCTGTCATGGTGCTGCTCGACGAGCCGACTGCCGGCCTCGACCCAGGAGGACGGGAGGAGATGCTCCGCCTCATCCGTCGCACCGGCAAAGAGTTCGGCATCAGCATCATGCTCTCGTCCCACCTCATGGGAGACGTCGAGAGCACCTGCGACCGCATCATCGTCATCGAGGGCGGCAGGATCATCGAGCAGGGAGCCGTTTCCCAGTTCACACAGGAGACCGAGACCCTCTACATCGACGTGGACGACCGTCGTGACGAGGTGGTCGCGGCCCTTCAAGGACGTGGTATCGAGGCCGCAATCGACGGACTCTCCATCGTCGTGCAGCGACAGAGCGACGAGCAGTTCGACGACATTCGCGACGCCATCGTCGACGCCGATGCCCGCCTGCGCAGACTCGCACCCAGTCGCCGTCAGCTTTCGGACATCTTTCGGAGGGAATCGACTTGACGCAGGCGCAGGGCGAGATATTCGACATCGGATATCAGCACTACGACGGGCCGCGCGGCGGCAGGCTCCGCGCCGTCTGGGCGCTGTGGGTCAACGGCTTCCGCACCACGCTCGGACTCGGCAGAGGCGCGCGCGCGAAGATACTCCCGTTTGGCATGTTAATTGCCACTGTCGCTCCCGCCGCCGGAATCGTCCTCTTGGCGGCCATCATCGGCCCCGAAGAGGCCGTCATTCCCTCCCACGAAGACTACTATGAGCTTATCTCCATGCTCCTGCTGCTCTTCTCCGCCATCATCGCACCGGAGCTTCTCATCCCCGACCGGCGGAGCGGCGTCATCAACCTCTATCTGGTACGCCCGCTCACCGTCATGGACTACGTCGCGGCCCGGTGGGCCTCTTTCCTCGGCCTATCCCTCATCCTCGTCTACTCTGGCCAGGTATTCCTGCTCATCGGCTTTCTCCTGACCGCCGGCGATCCGGTCGACTACCTCCGCGACAACTGGCTCGACATACCCAAGTTCCTGGCGGCGGGAGCCCTCGTCGCCCTGTTCGTCACCACCATCCCCCTGGCCGTGTCCGCCTTCACCGCCCGCCGCGCCTATGCCGCCGCGTTCATCATCGCCGTGTTTGTGATTTCCCTTCCGGTGACGGGGATGCTGACCGCGGCGACGTCGTGCGAGGGAGACTTTTCCGTGACGATTGGTGCGGGCGGCGATCAGTCGGTTCAGTGCGAACGGGTGACGGGTGACTTTGCCAAGTGGTTCACCCTGCTCGACGTTGGTCGAGCACCTATACACATGAGCGACATCATTTTCGGCAGTGAGAGCGAGGACGACATAGCGGAGGTCCGCAAGGAGCTTCACGACTCGATACCCATACTCTGGTACGCGCTCCTCGTTCTCGGCCCGGGCGCGCTGCTGCTACTCCGCTACCGGAGGATGACGATATGACCGACGCATCTCCTCCCGTCATCTCGGTAGAAAACGTATCGAAGTGGTACGGCAGCGTGGTTGCCGTGAACGACGTTTCGTTCGAGATAGAACCGGGCGTCACGGGCCTTCTGGGGCCGAACGGCGCGGGCAAGACCACGCTTCTCAAGATGATCGAAGGTCTGGCCGCCCCCTCCGACGGATCGGTCTCCATCTTCGGCCAAACGCCCCGCGGCAACCCCGACCTCTACCGTCGCGTCGGCGTCATGTCGGAGCATGAGGCTGTCTACGGCTTCTACACCGGGCGCGAGTTCGTAGAGTTCTCCGCGAAACTTCACGGTGTGACCGACGTATCCGAGGCCGCCGATCTCGCCATCGAGCGCGCCGGAATGACCGAGGCGCAGGGCAGAAAGCTCGGCGGCTACTCCAGGGGAATGAGGCAGCGCATGAGACTCGCCGCCGCCATGGTGCATCAGCCCGATGTGCTCATCCTCGATGAGCCGCTGAACGGCACCGACCCCCGCCAACGCATCGAGTTCCACGACCTCATGCGACAACTGGCCTTCGAGGACAAGACCGTCCTCATATCGTCCCACATCCTCGAGGAGGTCGAGACACTCGCCGACCGCATCCTTCTCATGGTCAGCGGCAAGCTCGCCGCGTCGGGCGACTACCGCGCCATCCGCGCCAAGCTCGACGAGCAGCCCTACACCGTCCGCGTCGTCTCCGACAGCCCGCGCGCCATGGCCTCCGCCCTCGTCGAGATGGACGGCATCGAATCGGTATCCATGGCCGAGGACGGTGAGGTCGTCGTGCTGAGCAAGAACGTCGAAGTGCTCCAGCGCTCGGTCGCCCGCGTGGCCGCGGAGCGCGGCATACGCCTCCTGCGCGTCGAACCCCTCGACGAGTCGCTCGAAAGCGTCTTCAGCTACATCGTGGAGGGCTAGATGGCACAGATCTTCCAGCTAACCCTCAGACAGCTTCTCGGACGGTGGCGCGTATTGCTGATCGTCTTCCTCGCGTCCCTGCCCACGCTGATCGTCCTCCTCACCAAGTCTCAAGACCCCGAAAATGCCGTCTACAACCAGGGTTTTGTCGAAGGCATGATCGATGCCATGATAATCGGCGGCATCATGCCCATCGTCACCATGACGGTTGCCACCGCCGCATTCGGGAACGAGCTTGAAGACCGGACGCTCTACTACCTCGTCCTCAAGCCCCTCTCGCGAGTGCACGTCGTCCTCGCCAAGCTGATGGCGACCTTCGTCTTGGCAGCGCCCGTCGTGGTCGCCAGCGGCGTCGTTGCCACGGCGCTGGTCGGCGCGGATGCGGGAGCGGTCTTCACGGTCGGAATCGCCCTCTTGGCCGGCGTCGCCGCCTACGCCTCGATCTTCACCTGGGCCGGACTCATCACCCCGCGCGCCCTGTCATACGGCCTCGTCTACGTGCTCGTCTGGGAGGGCCTGCTCAGCTCGTTCCTGACCGGCATCCGCTACCTCAGCGTGCGCGGCTACACGCTCTCCCTCCTCCACGGCATCGACGCGAAGAACTTCGAAATACTCGAAGACCGCGTGATAGCGTTCCCCGCCGCCATCGTCGGCGCTGTCGGCGTCGCGCTCGTGTTCTTCTTCCTCGCCCAGTACCGCCTCCGCACAATGGACGTGCCGTAAAGAGGCCCCTAACGAGGACTTGCCAACCAAAATGCTTTCGGCTATAATGTAGTCATTGCAGTGACTACAACGAGGTGGGTTCCATGACCGAAGTTGGGATACGCGAACTCAAAACACAGGCCAGCGACATAATACGCCGGGTCCGAGATACGAACGAAACTTTTGTCGTGACGTATCGCGGAAGGCCCGTTGCCAAGCTCGAACCGCTCGAGGACCCCGAAATGACGAGACACCGGACTCGGGAAGTCCTGGCCGAAATGGACAGAATTGCCGAGACCGTGACCAAGTACTGGCCGAGCGGCGTCTCTGCCGTCGATGCAGTTGCACAGGACCGACGAGAGTTGTAGATGTACGTCGTCGATGCAAGCGTTTGGACGAGTTACTTTATGCAGACGGAGGCGACTCACTCGTCGAGCCGGGACTGGATAACGCAGAAGGCGGATGCTGGCATTCCTATTCTTGGGCCCGGCCACGTCTTGGCAGAGGTATCCGGAGCCGTCTCCCGTCGTACGAGAAGGGAAGAGTTGGGCCGAGTGACCTCCGCGGTCATCGGTCGGTTGCCTGCCTTCCAGCTGATTCCTATCGACCGGGAACTGGCCGACGTGAGCGCCTCCATCGCGGCCAGTATGCGGATCAAAGGGGCGGATGCCGTATACGTTGCCTTAGCGCTGCTGATGAACGCCCCCCTTGTCACCTGGGACAAGGAGCAGCTAACCCGCGGAGCGCCCATCATCGAAACCCTCTCACCCGCATCGGCATAGACTCAGCCGTCCCGCCCCCACAGCGGGTGCCTGAACGTCGGATTGGCGGATCTGTGCCTCGATGATCCCCTGATTCGCGCAGGCGCTGGTGTGTCATCCTCAATCTCTGGCGGCGCGATGCGTTGCCGCCTCTCCGGGCGGCTGCCGGGCAGGGTGTTGAGGCGACGCGCGAGGTCTTCCAGGCTCGCGAGGTTATGGATCGGCAACAGATCGTCTATATACGGGATGGCCGCACGCATCCCGCGTGTCAGCGGCTCGTAGTTCTCCGCTCCCGCGAGAGGGTTGAGCCATATCAGCCTGTGACTGCTCCTCTGCAGCCGTGCCATCTCCCTGCCGAACAACGCCGGCTCTCCCCTGTCCCAGCCGTCCGAGATCACCAGCACCACCGACCCCCATCCGAGCACGCGCCGCGCCCACCGGAAGTTGAACGTCTTGAGAATATCCCCGATGCGCGTCCCGCCCGACCAGTCCGGCACCGCCTTCGACACCTCGCCGATTGCGCGGTCGATGTCGCGATAGTCGAGGTGGCCCGTCACGCGGGTAAGCCTCGTGGCGAACAGAAACGCCTCCATACGGTTGTCCAAACCCCCGTACAGCGTGTGGATGAACTGGAGGAGCATTCGCGTGTACCGCTCCATCGACCCGCTCACGTCGCAGATCAAGACCAGCCTGCGCGGCGTCGTCTTTCGCCGCTTCGTCGGAAGATCAACCGGCTCCCCGCCGTATCGAAGGCTGGATCGCAACGCTCTTCGCAGATCGAGTTGCCTCCCGTTCCCGCGTCCCCAGCGTCTAGTGCGACGACGGCCCAGGTCCCATTGCAGCTCTTCAATCATCGCGCGGGCGCGGGCGAATTCGTCCGGCGTGTACTCCGCGAAGCTCTTCTTCCGCAGGACCTCTCTCGCGCTGAACGTCCGGGTCAGGTCGATCCTGTCGATGTCCTCGTCGGACTCATCTTGGCCTTCATCTACGCCGTTCGTCGACGAGCCGGGCGGAGGAGGCCCCACCTGAGGCTGCCGGAAGCGTCGCTGTTCGCCCATCGACCGCAGGTCCATCGTCGTCTGCGGGTCCTTCGGCTGCCGCCAGAAGACATCGAACGCCTCGTCGAACAGGGCGAGATCGTCCTTCCGGTGAACGAGCAGCGTTCGGAGTGTGGCCCGAAAGTCGCCTTTCCTGGCGAGACCGATGTCGTCGATGACCGCCACAGCGTCCAGCATCCGCCCGACGTGTACGTCCAGTCCCAAGCGACGAAGGAGCCGCCCGAACAGCAGCAGGTTATGGAGGATGTGTCCTCCCGCCGCGTCAGCCACGCCTGCCGCCGCGTCGCGCGCCCCTGTTCATCGCTCGATTCAGCAGCGCGCGCGTCTCCTCCCCGCGCACCGTCTCCACGTCCTCGCGGTACTTGAGCATGATGCCAAGGGTATCGTCGATCACCGAGGGGTCGAGCTCAGTCTGGTCCAGGCCCACGAGCGCCGCCGTCCAGTCGAGCGTCTCCGCCACGCCCGGCACCTTGTACAGTTCCGCCGTGCGGAGCTCCTGCACGAACGCCGTGACCTGCTCGGCCAGCTTCCTCGGAGCGTCCGGAGCCTTGCTCGTGACGATCTGGACCTCCTTCTGGAAGTCGGGATAGTCGATCCAGTAGTACAGGCACCGCCGCTTCAACGCGTCGTGGATCTCCCGTGTCCGGTTGGACGTGATGATGACGTACGGTGGCTCCTCGGCGCGGAACGTTCCAAGCTCCGGGATGGTTATCTGAAAGTCGGAGAGCAATTCCAGCAGGAATCCCTCGAACTCCTCGTCCGCACGGTCGAGCTCGTCGATGAGCAGCACGGGCGGCCTCCCGTCGTTCGACTCGATGGCCTGTAGCAACGGACGCTTTATCAGGAACCTCTCGCTGAAAAGCTCTTGCTCCGCCTGGTCTTCACTGATCCGCTCGGACGCTTCCAGCAGCCGGATCTCCAGGAGCTGCCGTGAGTAGTTCCACTCGTACACCGCCTGGTTGACGTCCAGGCCCTCGTAGCACTGCAAGCGGATCAGACGGGTGTCGAGGGCCGCGGCGAGCACCTTGGCGATCTCCGTCTTGCCCACGCCCGCCTCGCCTTCCAGGAACAGCGGACGCCTGAGCTTCAGCGCCAGGTAGATGGATATCGCCAGGCTCCGGTCGGCCACGTACAGATTTTCCTGCAGGGCCTTCTGGAGTTCGTCGACGGATACGGGTACGGAAGGAGAGGCGGATTCCACGGACTTTCGAATCTCCTTCTCCGACCGGAACGCCGGTTCAATCCGGTAGACGCCCCGGCCAACACGTCGAAAGTACGAATACGTCGTTCCGTGATTATTTGGAGCGTTCACACAGCACCGGCTTGTAACATGGGTGCTAACGCTGTTTTCGTTCAGGTGCGGCAGGGCTTGGACGATGTCCCCAAGAGTAAACGTCCAATCGGCCGAGTCTTCGCACAACCGCCTAGCGGCGGCAAGAACCTTCTCATGGATAGTCGTCATTCGGCGGAGTTCATCCCCCGATAAAGTTTGTTAATCTCTCCCCCGTCGAACGGGGGAGAGATACTAGAGAGGGGGTCTTCTTCTAGCCCGCGCACTCCACGGCGCAGCCCAGGGCGCGTCGGGTGTAGACGACGGCCATCGCCTTGCGGTAGTCCTCGGAGGCGAAGATGTCGCTCAGCACGTCGTCGCCGATGTCGTTGCAGATGGCCGAGGCGGCTTCGTCGAGCGCCGCGTCGGACGGCGCGTTGCCGACCAGACTCGCCGCGACGGAGCTTCCGATGGTCGGCGCAGGTTCCACGCCGCCGACAGCAACGCTGGCCCCCGTGACCGTGCCGCCGTCCACGGTGACGATGGCGGCGGCGCCCACGACGGCGTACCGGGACGCCGGGTGCGAGAGCTTCGCGTACGCCATCCCCTGGTTCGCCTGCTTAGCGCCGACCTCGATGCTCGTGATGATCTCGTCCGAGCCGAGATTGTTCTCCATCAGCCCTTGGATGAACCCTGCGACACTCTCGCTCCGGGAGCCACCCGGGCCGGTGATGTTGATGCTCGCGCCGAGCGCCGCCAGCACCGTGGGCAGGTCGGAGGCAGGGTCGGAGTGGGCAATGTTCCCCCCGATCGTGCCGCGATTGCGGACGGCCGGGTCTCCCACCATGCCCGCCGCCTCCGCCAGGATCGGACAGTCGCTCTTCACGATGTCCGACGAGGCGATGGCGGCGTGGGTCGTCAGCGACGAAATCGTGATCGTCCCGTCGCTGCAGGTCACCCCGCTGTTGAGTTCATCCACTTGGCCGATGTCGACCAGCAGGGACGGGGAGGCCAGCCGGAGCTTCATCAGCGGGATCAGGCTGTGCCCTCCCGCCAGCACCTTTGCGTCTTCGTTCCCCGCGAGGAGAGATACGGCTTCTTGTACCGAGCCGGCTCGGTGGTATTCGGTCTGCGATGCGTACATGGCCTACCCTCCGTTCTGTGCTTGATTGATCGCGCTCCAGACCTTCTCCGGCGTCAGCGGCATGTCCACGCTGTCGACGCCGAGCGGCCTCAGCGCGTCCATGGCCGCGTTGTACACCGCGGCGGTCGAGGCGATGGTCCCGGCCTCACCGATGCCCTTCACCCCAAGCGGGTGGTGAGGCGACGCCGTCGTATTGGACAGGACCTCGATGTCCGGGAAGTTGTCCGCTCGCGGCATCGCGTAGTCGAGCAGCGAGCCTGTGAGCAGCTGGCCGTCGTCGTCGTAGACCGCCCCTTCCCACAGCACCGGGCCCGTGCCCTGCACGACGCCGCCGTGTACCTGTCCCTCGACGATCATCGGGTTGATCTGCACGCCGCAGTCGTCCACCGCGACGTACTTCTGAAGGTCGATCCGGCCCGTCGACGCGTCGAGTTCGACGACCGCGATGTGCGTTCCGAACGGGTACGTGAAGTTCGGCGGATCGTAGAACGCGCTGGCCTCGAGGCCCGGCTCCATGCCTTCCGGCATGTCCCACGCCACGTTCGCCATCAGCGCGATGTCCTGGATCGTCTTGTGCTCGTCGGGCGAGCCTTTGACGAAGAACTTGCCGTCGTCGTACTCGATGTCGGCCGCGTCCGCCTCCAGCAGGTGGGCCGCCAGAGCCTTGGCCTTGTCCTTGATCTTGCGGCTGGCAATCGCTATCGCGGCGCCCGATACCGCCGTCGTCCGGCTGCCGTACGTGCCCCAGCCCATCGGCGTGTTGTCCGTGTCGCCGTGGATCACGTCCACGTCGTCCACCGGCACGCCGAGCTCCCCCGCCAGAATCTGGGCGAAGGTCGTTTCCTCTCCCTGGCCGTGCGGCGAGGAGCCGATCATCACGTGCACCTTGCCCGTCGGGTGGAACCGCACGATCGCGCTCTCCCACAGACCGCCCTGGAAGCCTACCGCTCCCGCGACCTGCGAGGGGCCGAGTCCGCATATCTCCACGTAGGAGCAGACTCCTATGCCGATGTGCTTCCCCTCCGCTCGCAGCGATGCCTGCTTCTCGCGCAGGTCGGAGTACCCGATGTGGTCGGCCGCCTTGTCGAGCGCGGCCTCGTAGTCGCCGCTGTCATACGTGATGCCGGTCGATACGTCCTGGTTCTCCTCGAACGCCTCGATCAGGTTCCGTCGGCGGACCTCCACCGGATCGAGACCCGTCTCGGCGGCGACCAGGTCGACCAGCCGCTCGACGAGGGTCGTAGCCTCAGGCCGTCCGGCCCCGCGATAGGCGTCCACCGGGGTCGCGTTCGTGAACACCCCGTACACGTCGCCATGCACCGCCGGGATGTGGTACGCGCCCGAGTACATCAGGCCGTGAAGGATGGTCGGAACGCCCGGAGCCGCCGTCGACAGGTATGCGCCGAGTCCGGCGTAGACCGTCGTCCGCAGGCCCAGGATCTCGCCGTCCTTCGTGGCGGCCATCTCTAGCTCTTCCACGTGGTCGCGACCGTGGATCGTCGCCTGGTAGTTCTCGCTTCGCGTCTCCGTCCACTTGACGGGAACGCCCAACTGCATCGCGCAGAAGGAGGTGATCGCCTCGTCGGCATAGTATGGGATCTTGCTCCCGAACCCGCCGCCGACTTCAGGGGCGATGACGCGGACCTTGTGCTCGGCCACTCCCGTTACCACCGAACTCAGGAATCGCGCGATGTGCGGGTTCTGCGTCGTCCCCCACAGCGTGAGGTTGCCGGTTGCCGCCACGTATTGGGCGACCGCCGAGCGCGGTTCCATGGCGTTCGGGATAAGCCTCTGCAAGTTGATCGTGTCCTTGACGACCACGTCGGCCTTCTCGAACGCCTCGTCGATCTCTCCGCCCGCGACTACCCAGTGAAACGCCTGGTTCCCCGGCGCGTCATCGTGGACCTGCGGCGCGCCGTCCTGCGCGGACGCCTTCGGGTTGATCGTCGCGTCGAGCGGCTCGTAGTCCACGTCGACGTGTTCGAGCGCGTCCTCCGCCTGGTACCGGCTCTCGGCCACCACCACCGCTACAGCGTCGCCGACGTATCGGACCTTGTCCTTCGCAATGGCCGGGTGGTCCGGCATGATCAGGTCGGAGTCGGGGATGTGCCACGCGCAGGGGATCGGGTTCAGATGCCCCTCGATGTCCGCGCCGGTGTAGACCGCGAGAACGCCCGGCTGGCACGCCGCCGCGCTCGTGTCGATGCTCGTGATGTTCGCATGGGCGTACGGACTCCGAAGAATCGCCGCGTACGCCATGCCCGGTAGTTTGATGTCGTCGGTATACGAGGCGCGGCCCGTGATGAGCCGGGGGTCCTCACGACGACGAATTCCTGAACTGAATACTCTTGTCGTCATGGCCTAACCTCCCATCGCCCGTGCGGCGTCTTCGACCGCCAGCACGATGTTTTGATATCCGGTGCAGCGGCAGATGTTGCCCTCCAGTCCCTCCCGGATCTCCTCTCGCGAAGGATCGGGGTTGGTGCGGAGCAGTTCGCTCGCCGCCATGATCATGCCCGGAGTGCAGAACCCGCACTGGAGCCCGTGGTTGTTCCAGAAGGCCTCCTGGAGCGGATGCAGATCAACACCGTCCGACAGCCCCTCGACCGTCGTGATACACGAGCCGCTGGCCTGTGCGGTAAGGACCGTACATGACTTCACGCTGACCCCGTCCATCGTGACGGTGCAAGACCCGCACTGACTCGTGTCGCACGCGATCTTGGTACCCGTGAGCGCAAGTGTTTCGCGTATGAAGTGGACGAGCAGCTGCCGCGGCTCCACCTCATCGCTGTACGCGCGCCCATTGACCGTTATGTCCACTGGAACTTTCAAGTTTGCACCTCCTCAAAGTGTTCCAAGCTGCACGGAACGACCGCTCACCGGCCCGGAAAATCGAACGCCGGAGTCGCTCCGGTTCCTCGACTCGCCGCAAGGGTATGCGAACGAAACAAAACTGTCAATCGCATCCCCTCGTCGGCAGCAGGGCCTTTCCATTGTCGCGATAAGGTCGTCAATCCCGTTCGGCCTGAGCTTGTCGAAGGCCCTCTTCGTGGTTCGACAGGCTCACCACGAACGGACTTTGGTCGTCAAACCCAGCACCCAGCATCCAGCACCTAGAACCTCTAATTCCGCCCGCAGTCGTTCGCCTCGACGCCGCGTGGGATGCACGTCCGGTTGCGGAGCGAGGTCTTGCTCGCGTCGATGGCCGCCTGCACCTTCGACGCCTCCTCTTCCGGAACCCACGTGTTCCACACCGCGCCCTGCTCCTTCAGGTACTTGAACGCCCCCACTCCCGGCGTCACGCCGATGCGCCCAAATTTCACCGTGCCGGCGATCTTTGAAAATGCCTCGCCGGGCAAGGTCGCGGTTTCGAGGAAGCTCACGAGATCCGGGGCACGTTCCGACATCGTGGGGTGCACGGCGATGCGAACTGTCTCGCTGTCAGCCAATGGCGCGCCGCCGTCGACCACCGTTCCGCTCTCGACAACCGTGCTCAGCCACGAGGCCGTGTCCGCGTCGGCGGTGTCGACGTAGAGCACGAGGTCCACCTCGCCCTTCTCAATGGCGTTCCGGTAGTCTTCCGGCTCCATCTCGACCAGCTCGACGGTGTAGTCGTATCCCCACACCATGAAGTAGCCGAGCAGGCTGTTGAGCATGGCCGGGCCGCCCTCTTTCCAGTTGGCGATCCTGATGACGTCCTTGCCCACCACGTCGAGCGCCGTCTGTGCGTCGCTCGTGCGCTGACCTGTAATCTCCACCGCCTCCTCCGGGAGCCTCGTCGCCGTAGGTGTCGGCAGAGGCGTCGGCGTGCCGAACTCCTCCGAAGAAATCAGCGGCGAGTCTCTCCCCGGTGCGCAGGCGAAAACGGCCAACGCAAGAAGGCCGCCCAGCACAGCCGTCCCTAGCATCCGTTTTGAGAATCGGCAAGTCATTCCGTCACACCACCCAGATGTCCCTGCTTACCAAGTCGTCCGACGAGAGCACCTCGTGGCCGGTCTCCGTCACGAGCACCTGGTCCTCGCAGCCGTACTTGTTCGGGACGGTCCATATCGGGAACCCGCCGTCGTGGAAGAAGAACGGCTCGATGCAGATGACCTGATTGGGCTGAAGCACGGCGACGTTGTCCTTGGCGATGCCGGGCATCTCGTGGAGGTCGAGGCCGATGTTGTGGCCGATGCTCGTCCAGCGAAACGACTGTGCCCGCTCGACGAACTCCGGGTATCCCGTGTCGCGGATGGCCTGCTGCGACGCCTCGTACACTTCCCCGTAAGTTACGCCGGGCCTGACGGCGTCGATTGCGGCCTGCTCAGCCGCCCGGGCGATGTCGTAGAACCGCCGCTGGTCTTCCGTCGGCTCGCCGAGGCTGGCGAAGCGCTTGATGTCGGTGTAGTACCCGTCATACGTGCACCCGCCGTCGAACTGGATGAGGCTTCCGGGGTTGATCTTCATCTCGCGGCGTGGGGTCGCGTCGGCCCAGAGAACTCGGTCAGGCCCCGCGTAGAGCGACGTGAACTTGATCTCGCTGCCGCCCTCCTCGAACATCTTGGCGCACATCACGTTCACGAGGTCGCGCTCCGACATTCCCTCTCGGAGCGCCTCGAATCCCGCCTTGATGCCAAGGCACGATATCCTGACCGACTCGCGCAGCCTCCGCACCTCCTCGTCCGACTTGATCGACCGCACCGGCCACACTACCGGGCCGCAGTCCCGCCACGTCACGTCCGGGAGAGCGTCCCGCAACCCGTCCAGCACTTCGACGGACAGGCCGAGCCGGAAGTGGGCGCTCATCTCGGTCGCAATCGTCGACTTGTCGAGTCCCAGCTTCCGCAGCCACTCGCCGAACGACTCGATCAGCGAGTCTCCCACCTTGCCCATGTAGAAGCCGGGCGGAAAATCCCAGCGGACGACCGTGTCGATCCAGCTTGCCTGCGTCTGGATCTGGCCTCCGTTGGGCACGAACAGCGCCATCGGCAGGGTGTCGTCGCGCGGAATGAAGACCGTGTAGAAGTAGGCGTGAATGACCCACGCCACGTCCTGCATGGCCGAGGCGTACCGGACGTTCGTCTCCTGCGTCAGGTACAGCCCGTCCACGCCCTCGCGCTCCATCTCCTCCCGCAGCCGCGCGATGCGTCGCTCGTGCTCCGGGAGCGTGCAGTCCGCGAAAAGGCCCTTACGTTCCTGTTCGGTGATCTTCAGTTGCATTCGACAGGCCGCGTGGGCTACAGTCGGCTCAGTTCGACTAGGACGTTGTCGAGTTGGGCGTTTACCGCAGAGTGGCGGGCGGTCTCGTAGATACTTTTCAGAGCCTCGCCTTCAGCAGGTTCCGATTCATGGCTGTAGTGCTTCACCACCTCTAAACCCAACTCGTTGAGTATACTCAGCGAGTACGTCAGCCGCATATCTGGCAGTTCGGTTCTCCTCATCACCACGGAAGTGTTCTCCAACGCTGCCATAAACGTCTCATCGTTTACGGTGGGCTTCCAGGCGATCCTTCCTTGCATGGACAGTTCCTGTAGCTTGTCGATAATCTCTAGTATCTTCGTCATTTCTTACTGACCTCACTCTCCCCAACCTGAGTACTGCTGGCGATTGCTTCGAGATTAGCCTGAATTCCATTCAAAGTAGAGTTGAACTTCTCCCAGTTATCTAGGCTGCCGGTATTTTTCAGAGTAGCTTCCACTTCGTTTTCTAAGAGCCTCATTTCGGTTATTGCCCCTTGCAAGGCCACTCTATGGCGCGACGCTGGTGCGGGCAGCCGAGCGTGGATATCCGCCAGCGACGACCGCAGATGTTGGTATATGTGCAAGCAAGTTTCCCACTTCTCCTCTCTGTGAAGGCTCTTGATCTGCTGGACGTATCCAATTGACCGTTCGAGATCGGCAATCGTCAATACGCCATGAATCGCGTCCCGTGTCTCAACGCTTGCCCTCCCGGCCGCCGATGCCGCGCTTTCGGCCTTTTTCGCCGCCTTGCGCGCGGCTCTGATTTGCCAGATCGCAATCGCCAATCCTCCAACCGTCGCGATCAGCCCGGCAACGCCCACCAAATTATCATAAAGGTAGTCCATGGTCTCGCCAAGTTTCTCCCCTTAGCTCCTGGTCCTACGGCGTGAACGGCACGGCCGCCCCCGCATACGACTCGTCGTCGCGCAGCGCGTTCCGGTGCGGCAGGTACTCCACCACGATGTCGATGTCGTGGATGCTGACGGGATCGACAAGCTGCTCGTCCTTCGTGACGAGATCGACGCGCACGGTGTTCGTTCCCTTGACGGGCAGCGAGACGTTTCGCAGGTCGACGTGCAGGCGGTAGCCCCGCACGCCCGCGCTCGGACGCATCTGGAACACCCAGTCCGCCCGCCGTATCTTGCTCTCCGGCACCTTCTCGCCGTTCCAGTACACCCGGTACTCGTCGTGGTGCACCAGTTCGTGGAGCATGATCCGAAGCTCGCACCGCCACAGCTCGCCCGCCTCCGCCTTCGCGGCGATGTCGTCGGAAACGTCGATGGTGATGTCCGGCCCACGCTCGCCCGCCGTGAGCTCGCGCGGAAGCTGGTCGGTGAGGCCGAACGACACGGCGTCGCGGCGGTCGAAGCCCGGCCCGACGTAGAACGTCTTGTCCTTGTGGGCCAGCAGATCGGGGTAGGCCGCCAGCCTCATGCGGTCGGTGTCCTCGGTGCTGTACGGATACCTGTGCGGCGGCGGGTAGTACCTGTGGTACATCACCCCGTTCACTCCCGCGTCGTAGGCATTGACCGTCGCCGCCCTATGCGTCAGCCGGGTCTGGTCCGTGCCAACGGAATCGAGGCCCGCGACGACCGACACGCCATTCCCCTCCGCGACCTCGACCAGCTCGCGTAGTAAGGCTGTCTCTCCCGAAAAATCCCCGCCGACCGGCATGGCGATAATCGTGTCCACCAGTCCCTCGCCGACCCACGTCGCGATGTCGTGCCCCATCTTCAAGTTGCCTTCCAGGGCGGCGGCCACTCGAACGGCGACCCGCTTGCCGCGACCCTGCGCCTCCGCGGCCGCGTCTGCAGCCCGGCGGACATCCCGCATCCACTCGGTCAGCGTCTCCGTGTGCTCCTCCACCTCGCGACGGGCAATCAAGGGAGAGTACGTGTTGAAGTTCAGTTCGATGCCGTCCGTCGGATAGTCAGTCACCAGTTCCCGGACGATGGCCAGCCGGTTCTCGCGAATCTCCGGCACGGCGTACGACATCCGGTTCGGGTTGTCATGTACCGCCTCGGGGTAATCCGGCTCCTCGCCCACGATCCACTCCGGGTGGAGGGTGTTGTACGTGGCGACGCGCCCGTTCGTGACGCGGTCCGGAGGCGTGTAGGCCATGTTCAGGAGCAGGTGCGCCAGGAAGTTGAACCCGCGCTCGTGGGCGTGGTCGCAGACGACCTGCAGCGGATCGTGCCCGCTCTCGATCATCATCCGGCAGTTGAACGCCGCCTTGTACCACACCTCGTGGTTGACGAGGTCGTAGTTGTGGCCCCATATCTCCCCGACCTTCGTGTCGTACAGCAGGATCGCGCAGTCCCCCACGACGTAGCTGATCGTGTCCACCCCCAGGTCGAGCACCTCGTCTATGGGCTCGACGTACTGCCGGATGCCCATCGGCGGCTCGTACAGGTATACGCTCGAATGCCGTCCGTCCGTCTCAAAGATGATCTCGTGCTTCTTGGACATTTTTTCTCCTTTTTCCCAACTCTGCGTTCTCTGTGCCCTCTGCGGTGAATCCTTACAAATCAGCCCGTGAAAATCCCCTCTCCCATTCGCAGGAGAGGATGAGAGCATACCCCCTCTCCCGTCGTGGGAGAGGGCTGGGGTGAGGGTGATTCCTCCTACAGCACCGCCCGCACCGCCGCCGTCTGCTCCTTGATGGCGTTCCGCATGAACATCCAGTCGAGGCCCACCGTGACAAGCTGGATGCCCTGCTCGATGCGCTCCCGCACCTCTTCCGGCGTGCCGTCCACCGCCATGGCGACCGGGAGTCCCTTCGCCCTGCCCGTATCCACGACCTTTTGGATCGCGCCCACGATGGTCGGATGGTCGAACTGGAACGGCAGGCCATACGAATAACTCAGGTCGCCGGGGCCGATGAAGAGCGCGTCTATGCCGGGCACGTCGGCGATCTCCTCGACGCACTCCACGGCGTTCCTGTGCTCGATCTGCACCATCACGAACACGTCATCGTCGGCGCTTGCCTTGTACTCCTCGGTCATCGTGTAGTGGCGGCTGACCCGACGCGGCGCGCTGCCACGAATGCCCTTCGGCGGGTACCGGCACGCCTCTGCGACCCGCCTCGCGTCCTCCGGCGAGTTCACGAACGGCACCACGAACCCGCTCACCCCGAGGTCGAGCGCCGCCATGAGGAACTTCTGGTCGTGCGACGGAGGTCGGATGAACAGCGGCACGTCCGACCACTTCCACCCCAGCATCACCATCTTGAGGTCGTCCCAGCCCGCGCCCCCGTGCTCCATGTCGAGCAGTATCCAGTCCAGATCGCAGTCCGCCGCGATGGCCTCCACCGCAAGGGGATCCGTTATCCCCAGCCACATGCCGAGCGCCTCCTTCCCTTCCTTCAAACGCCGCCGCAACGGACGGATATTCAGCAAGTCGGTCGACTCGGTCATCGGCTGCTCCTTTTGCTACAAGCCGCCCGCCACCACGGAAACCCCTTCCACATTGACCTCAATCTCCAGGATGGCGGCGGGGTCCTCATCCTCCAAGTCGTCGGGCACGGGGAAGTATCCGCCGTAGTCGTTGGGGAGGGAACGGTGGTAGGCCAGCGCTTCTTCCACCGACATTTGCGGCGGCGGAACCGGGTCCCCATCAAGTTGCAGCCCCTCGATGTGGAACTCGATGGCCTCTTTGATCATTGCCTGGATGCCGTCCCAGGTTTTGTGCGCGGAGACGCAGCCGGGTAAATCGGGGGCATAGGCGGCGTAGTTGTTGGGCGTCCGTTCAAATACCACTACGTAGCTTTGCTTCATCGGTTCAAACCGCCAACCGTCTCTCTCGACGATGCGTATGGCTTCTCGCACCTTGGGCATGAAAGCTCCGCAGTCCGTCCTGGCGATAGTATAGCATGGTGGTGAACACACACAGAGAGCAGGCCGAACACCAACCGATCGTCACTCCGGCGAAGGCCGGAGTCCAGAGGGGTGAGGGAGGGGGAGTGTCAGCCCGGGCTCAGGGCGCTGTCGGTGGAAGGCCCGATAAAGTCACAGCAGCGGCGAGTACGTCAAAGGCATGGCGCACACGAACGGCATCGAGTAGCACTGGGCGTTGCTGAAACGCGGCTACATGGGCATCTACCACAAGATGAGCGCCAAGCACCTGCACCGCTACGCCACCGAGTTTGCAGGCCTGCACAACAACCGACCGCCAGATACCATCGACCAAGTTCGCGCCGTCATTGCCAACATGGACGGTAAGCGGCTACGATATAGCAACCTCGTAGAGTAGGTGAGGACATGACTCAGATAAGCAGAATTCACGGCGTAGTTTTCAAGTGGGACTCTCCTGCAGGCACCGTTGACGGCTCTCTGAACAGTGCGAAAGTCGCTGTCGGGGATGCTTGCCACTCCGTAGAGGGAACGTTGATCATTCGTAGTAGAGTCCAGGGCGATAAAATACGTTGGGAATGGAAGGCTGACATAGATGGACACTCTAGACCTAGGGAAGGTCACTCAGAGGAGATATCAACCGACATCAAAGCCTTCGTAAGAACTGCTATGGAGTTGACGGCACGCTACTTCAACGACACCCTTGAGGTTCGACGAGAAGCAACAAGAGCATTGCTCGCACAAAAGGACGCGCACCTTCGCCGTTCAGTCATGGTTGACAGGGCCATATCCGAACTCGCAGAGGAAGAGGAGGAATGAGGTCATGTTTTAATACATCGACCGTTGCGCACGTAGGATTGTTGTGGTCTTAGACGCTATCGCTCTCCGTCTCTTCGATAAATTTGTTGGCAAGCTCTTCTACCGCCATTAACGACGCCTCTTGTATCTTCCTACACATACGAAGCCATCCCCAAGACCCCACGAGCGAGAAGGCGACAAAGACCCCCGTGGCCCTCAAGAGCGCGATCCACAGACCGGTAGGCATAACTAGGAAGTCTAAGACGAATCCAAGTATGGCAAGTCCGAAAGCTACCATAGGAGTGAGTCCGAGACGGACTCCCAGAGTCATACCGCTATGGTACGCGCTGATTAGAAACATCGGTCCCCACAGGATAAAGTCGATGAGGATTCCAGGAGAAAGGATTGCGAAGGCAACTGAAAAAACTGCTGTGATGTAGGAGAGACGCGAAAGTCTAGTAAACTTTCTGAACAGATCTGCCTCTATCTCTTGCCGTAGTCCTTCGCTCATTTCTCGAACTCCCCACCGACGAATCCATACTCCCCTATGTATAAGCTGTAGACGTATCCGCGTACGCCGGATCGTAATCTTGCAATCCACAAGTCGTTCACTCTATCCTCAACACCCGGACGCCTCCACACAGCCAGTCGTTCGTACAGCGTCGATTCCAACAGTTCCTGTTCCTCTGCATCGATCCCTAGCGGGATGTCCACGGAGTTCACAGAGAAGCGGAAATCGAACTTGCCGTTGACATACACTCCGAGGGTGTTCCGATACTGCGAGGGCCAATAGCACCTATGCCTGCCAGTTATATACTCCTTGCTCACTGGGTCGCTCACGCGGTCGTCGAAGTCCTCAAGGGCAACGGTTCCTGAGTCCAACACTCTGTTCGTCTCGCCCCGGAGCTCAAACGTCCACGTTCTGTCATTGTTGATGAGCAGGTAGAGAGCATAGCGATCATCGCCCCACCCCCGGAACTTGTACCCGTACTGCCATGAGGCGAGGCCGTCTTTCGCTCTCGGATTGAGGAACGTGGCCCTCGCCTCTCCCTCTTCCGTATTCAAGTTGTAGGAGTCGAACCCTATTCTTCGCCCATCAGGGTCGTACACGTTGAGCCTGTCGTACTCGTACTGGCCGAAACATGCGGACCGTTCATTATGCGTTGGAGTCGGCCTTGGAATCGCGGACGGTCTCGCCGTCGTCACAACCCAGTTGCTTGATTCTGTTGCTGTGTAAGCCCTCACGTATACAGCATAGGTCCGCTCATTCGTCAAACCATCAATAAACAAGTAGTTGTTCCAGCCAGAAGCGGCCACCGTATCGAACGACCAGTTTTCAGTCGTATTGGGAAGGGACAAGTCGCGCCACGCAATCATAAACCTAGGCAATGGATGGGCATACCAGTGTCCCCAGCCAGGGTCCCATTCAACTTTGATGCCATGCGCGTATGCTGTAACTCTCGTGAATTTTGGCTTCCATCCCTCCCTATAGGACAGTTCAGGGACTCGGGTAGGGGTATAAACGGGCGTGGGAGTTGGCGTAGAAGTCGGCCAGACTGCATGTACGATATTAGCTGTAGGCGTGACTGTAGGTGTGGGGGTAGAGGTAGGGGTAGGGGTAGCAGTAGGCGTCGGGGTCGGTGTAGGAACAGGAGTGTAGACAACGGGTCTAGGCTTCTCTGTCCACACCGTTCCGCCTGATACCCAATCCGAACACCGAGTCTCAGAGCATCCGCGCACAGAGACTCGGTACTCGTACCCCCCGGCAAGGTGACGTATGAGGTGGATGGTGTTGCTTGACCACATATACGCCCAGCTATCGGCCATCCCGCTTCTTTGCATAGCTTGGTACGCTATTTGGTAGGAAGTGATCATATCGTCATTCGATGGAGCATCCCACCGAACATCAATACCTTCGGTCATTCCTGATAGGGTGACGTTTTGTGGTGCCGGCAGGGTCGCGCTTCCGGTGTTGTTAGCCGAAATCCCGGCAACCGCGCTGATCGCACAAACAAAGAGTATCAGGGCAAAATAGATCGCGCGTCTGCTCATAGTAGCCCCCTCGCAGAAGAATGTGGCTTTCCTTTGCACGGGTCGGCCTTGCTGAACCGCAAGGGGGCGCAAGGCCCCATTCCTTGATTCAAAAAGACCGTACCGTGCAAAGGTGACACAAAGCTTACGTGTGAAAGTAAACCGGTGTCAAACATATATTCCCCAAATTCGTCATTGCCCCGAAACTCGCCCACTTTGACGAACAAGAACACATGACCTACAATGTCTATGTCGCAGGAATGGCTTCTGGCCCGACGCGCCCCGGCCAGCCAAACCCTGCGAGACAAAATGAGAATGAAACCAGAGAAAGGGGGTTGACCGCATTGACGCGTCCCAAAGTGTCTCGGAGGGTGTCGAAAACGGAAATGTCCCAAAATGTCCCAGAATGTCACAAAATCGCGACTCCCACCGAACCCCCTCTGTGTCCTCTGTGCTCTCCGTGGTGAGTCCGGTGCCCATAGCGGAAATGCAACAAAATGCAACACTATGCAACAAAAACAGAACTTTCTTCCTTCAGCTCCGCGATCTCCGCGCCCTCTGCGGTGAACCGCCTCACACCGGCTCGTCCGTCTCTATCGGAACGCCCGCCGAGTTGCCCCACTCCGTCCATGAACCGTCGTACACCCGCACGTTGTCGAACCCGAGAATGTACTTGAGGATGAACCAACTGTACGACGCGCGTACCCCCAGCCTGCAGTAGGAGATGATCTCGTCCGACGCCTCGATACCGGCGTCCGAGTACATCGCGCGAAGCTCATCGACCGGCTTGAACGCGCCGTCCTGGGCCGTGCCGTCGTCCCATGCGACGTGCACCGCGCCCGGAATGCGTCCCTTGCGGTAGATGTCCGGCTG
Organism: Dehalococcoidia bacterium; assembly: GCA_963665745.1. Taxonomy (GTDB): domain Bacteria; phylum Chloroflexota; class Dehalococcoidia; order Lucifugimonadales; family VXLM01; genus VXLM01. The sequence continues at coordinate 1,541,921 of OY762443.1, forward strand.
CGGTGTGCCGGGGGCCGAAGTGAGTTGTCCCCTGTACTCCTCCACCGTCCGCGTGTCGAGGAGCTTGGCTCCCGTACGGTCGAGACTCTCGACGACGTACTCCTTCATCGCTCTCAGACTCGGATCGGGTGCGCCTGCCCGGTACGTCGTCGGCTCCACCGCAGGCTCCACCATCTCGACCGGCCTGCCCTCCAGCGCCCACTTCGTTCGCCCGCCGTCCATAATGCGGACGTCGTCGTGCCGGTAGTATTTCATCACCCAGAAGGCCCATGTCGCCGAGCGGTTGTTGCCGTCTCCATACAGCACGACCGTCGTATTCCGCGCGATGCCCGACCGCCGCATCAACTCCTCGAACTGGATCATGTCTGGAATATCCCGCCGGACGGGATGCTCCATGTCCGTGTGCAGGCCCCAGCCGATCGCGCCGGGCACGTGGCCCGTCTCATACGCCTCGTCCAGGTGCGAGTCGATCTCAACCACCACCATGGACGGGTCACGCAGCCGTTCCGCCACCCACGCCGTGCTCACGATAGCTTTCGGATGCGCGAATTCCTCTGCCAAGGCGTTCCTCCGTCCAAAACCCTATTCGAGCACTCGCAGGGTGCCGGGTATGTCCATCTTTCGCAGCTTGCGAACGGTGAGCGCCGGGGCCAACGCGACGACGGCGATCCCCGCGGCCAGGATGGCGGCCAGCTGCGGCGCCTTAATCGTGAGAATCACCCCCAGGTCTGGGTAGCTCGCGGGGATGAGCTCGCGGATGAACCAGAGCAGCAGACCATAGCCGAGAACGATGCCCAGCAAAGTGGCAAGCGCGCCCAAGACGAGGCCCTCCACGGCGAGGATGCCGAGCACTCTCCGCACGGGTATGCCGTAGGCGAACATCGTGGCGTGGTCGCGCTGGCGCTCGTCCGAGTTGATGTTCGCGGTGTTGAACGCGATCAGCAGCGCGAGGCCGAGCACGAACATCTGCATCACGATGAAGATGCTCGTGAACTGCTCGAACACCTCCTGGGCCGCCTGGGACGTCTCGGCTATCCCCTGTACGGTCGCGACGCCCGGCGAGCCGAACAGGGCCCGCTTGACGTCGTTCAGAGTCTCGCCGGAGGCCGGCGCTCCGGTGATTACGTTCGCGAACCCCTCAAGCCCGGCCTGACCGGCGTGGCGGATGTCCATGTAGGCGTTGAATCGGAGGGGGTGAGGATGGATGGCAAGCACGGAGACGACGCTCTCGCCGAGGGTGAAGGAGTCGGGGCCGGTCCGCACGGGAAGCGTAAGCGTGACGCTGTCGCCTGCGCCGACGCCGAGGTCTTCGGCGGCCTTGCGGGCAAGGATGATACCGGGCCCGCCGCCGGACAACGTCCCCTCCAAAACGGTCGGCCGCCAGGCGCCGCCCTCCAGGTCGACGTACTGGACAGCGACGGTGACGGACCCGTCGGGGCCCTGCACGCTCCCTCCCAGGACGATCCCGGGCTCGGCCACACCGAGCGCTCCGCCGCTTATGATGCCGTTCACCTCGGGCGAATCGACCGGATAGAAGGTGTCGAGCCGCACGACGAGCCGGTCGGGTACCCCGCGCAGCAGCTCCTCGTCGCCCCGCGCCAGAGTCGCAAGGAGCGAGTCGGTCATTCCCACCACGCTGACGAGTATCGCCAGCACGGCGGTGAGAGCGAAGAGAGTCAGGAACGTGCGACGGGGGGCACGCATCAGGTTGCGGAACGGTATCCGCCCGAGGCTGCTCCCCGGCAGGGGAAGGCGGCTGATGGCCGGGGCGAGCCCGCCGCCGCGCGCGGCGAGATGTCCTGTCCTGATCGCGTCCACCGGCTGAACCCGGACCGCGCGGAAGACGGGCCACAGCACGGCGAGGATCGGCAGAAGGAATCCGATGGCCGCGACACTGGCGAAGGTACCCGTCTGGAAGGGCGTGATGAAGACGGGCAGAGGGACGAAGCTCTCCAGCACGCCCTTCATGAGCCATGCAATCAGCAGCCCCACGCCGACGCCGAACACGACGCCCAGCACGGCTATCTGGACGCCGACGAGCAAGGGCCGTATTACTATCGCGACCGGGTTGACGCCCAAAGCCATGGACGTGCCGATCTCCCGCCGCTGCGTCTCGACCATGCGGGCCGCGAAGTTCAGTGACGCGAACGCCGCGCCCGCGAAGAGGATCAACGCGAAGACATTGTAGAACTGCTGGTCGCCCTCGGGGTCGCGGGTGAGGGCGAGGTAGGAGGCGTCGTCCTCGGTCCGCATCAGATCGAGGCCGGTATCGGGGTGGCGCTTCGTCGTCTCGGCAACGAGCGCCGTTTCGACCGCCGTCAGGTCGGCTCCCGGCTCCACGGTCAGCACCAGGTCGTTGATCTGCCCCTGCCGCCCGGACAGATCCTGGGCGGTCTCGATGGACGTAAAGACGACGGCCAAGGTCGCTTGCCCGAAGAAGCCGCCCTCCTCGACGATCAGGAAGTATTCCGGCGACACGGCGTGCCCGACGTACCTGGCGGCGACCCCGCCTCCGAGCCGCAGTTCACCCTCGTCGGGCAGGTCGTGGAGGACGCCGAAGTTGCGCTCGATCAGGACGACGGGTTTCCCGATCTCCGTCTCCTCGATGTCTCGCCCCACCAGGGTCTCGACGCCGTTGACGCCGGGTCCGCCGTCGGACAGGTCAACGCCTACGATCCTGGCGCGCACGAGGATGGATCCGTCTCCGGTGTCCACGTCGACCTGCGTCGGTGAGATGAGCCGCTCCTCCACCGCCTCCACGCCGTCGATGCCCTCCGCGATAGCCGCCAGGGATCCCTGGGGGAGGAAGCCGTCCCCGCTGGGCCGCGCGCGGATGTCGTACATGTTCGTTAGGGCGAGGCTCGCGTCGTTGGAGGCGAAGCGCCACTGGGTAACGCTGCTGAGTCCGGCGAACATGCCGGTTCCAATGGCGATCATGAGAGCGATGCCCGCCACCTGGACCCAGCGTGACCTCGCATCGCGAAGCGCCCAGCGCAGCCTTAGTGCCAGCATCTTGCGACCTCTACCAGCGCAGTTCCGAGAGCGGCGCCTTGCCGCCCTCAGGCGGGCCGTCGCTGATGATGTGTCCGCTGCTCATCTCAACGACCCTGTCCGCGATCCGCGAAATCTCCCGGTTGTGGGTAACCACCAGTACTGCGCGGTCTGCGGCGGCCTGCGCTATCAGAAGCTCCAGTATCTGCGCGCCCGTCTTGAAGTCGAGTTCTCCCGTCGGCTCGTCGGCCAGCAGTACGGGGTTTCCGGTGGCCAGCGCCCTCGCAATGGCGACGCGCTGCTGCTCGCCGCCCGACAACTCGTGGGGGAAATGGTCAGTGCGATGGCCGAGACCGACGGACTCGAGCACGGATTCGGGAGATACGCTGCCACGCTTTCCGGCAACGTCCACGCCGAACTCGACGTTCTCCAGGGCCGTGAGGCCGGGGAAGAGGTTGAAGCTCTGGAATATGAAGCTCACGGTCTCCCGCCTCAGTGCGAAGAGCTCGGAGCGCGACGCTGTGGTGATGTCGCGTCCTCCGACCGATACGTTGCCTGAGGTGGGTGTGTCCAGCGCCCCGATGATGTTGAGCAGCGTCGTCTTGCCGCTTCCCGAAGGACCGAGAACCACGACGAACTCGCCGTCCGCGACGTGCAGGTCCACGTCGTCGAGCGCCCTGACTTCGACCGGGCCCACCTGGTAGTACTTCGAAATCCCGACCAGATCTATCAAACGTCATGCCCCTTTTACGCTGTGCGTGGCAGTTACTCTACCACATGACGTAGGAATGGGATTTCCGACTACCAAGCAATCCGGCGAAGGCTTTCCATCGAGCCGGTGTCGACCGGTCGAGTCGAGCTTGCCAAGCCATGAAAGAGGCTGCGATCGTTCGACAAGCTCGGAACCTGTTGCTCAAAATACGACAAAAATCCCCAAGAATGAGAATGAGTATCAGTGCATGTCGCGCAGTGGTTTATGAAGTGTTTCCGGCAATAATCATAGTGATATTCGGTATCACAGAATACCCCTTTTGTACTACGAATTTGGCCTTTAACTGCGACTCTTCCCCTTGTCACCCCCTCATGTCCGTGTGACAATCAGCCGTAAGAAGCGCCTTGAATTATGCCGCACGGCAACCGTATTAAGAGCGAAATGGAGGGTTTACATGGGACACGATACGCACGAATGTGACGCCCACGAGCATCACGCTCACGAGCACGACATGCACGAGTGTGACGAGCACGAGCACCACGGCGAACCCGGGCACGAGCACGACACGCACGAGTGTGACGAGCATGAGCACCACGCCCATGAGCACGACGTACACGAGTGCGATGACCATGAACACCACGGTCATGGGCACGACCATGAGGGTCACGGCTCTGGGCATGACGATCACGAGTGTGACACCCACGAGCACCACGCTCACGAGCACGACATGCACGAGTGCGACACCCACGAGCACCACGGTGCGCCTGGACACGAGCACGACATGCATGAGTGCGACACTCACGAGCACCACGCGCACGTGCATGACGCGCACGAGTGCGACGACCACGAGCACCACGGCCACTAAGAAACGTCAGATTCAGGGCGGGTCTTGTTGGGGGCCGCCCTGAAGCGGAATCGAGGAACCGGCGCTGGGGCTGCCTCAGTCGTCGGTTTCGTTTGTCATTGACTTGCGGCCAGTTGAAAAGTAATCTTTACCCGATCTCGATGCTAAACCGCGTCGGACTTTATGGTAATTCTTGCAGAGCGTCGCGGGAGGTGCGGCAAACTTGAGGACTCTCAAGGCTGGTTCCGAAGCAGTCCGACGACTCATTCACTCGCTGTTGATCACGCCCAAGCTTGTGCCTGTTGCCGAAGGCCCTAGAATGTACTTCTCGTCCCCGTCCGGAAGCGCCGGCCCCGCCGGCCACGAGCATCACGACCATGGTGACCATGAGGGCCATGACCACCACGACCATGAGGGCCATGACCACCACGACCATGGCGATCATGAAGGCCATGACCATCACGCCCATGGTGATCACGACGATCACGAGGGCCACGACCATCACGATCATGGTGACCATGAGGGCCATGACCATCACGCCCATGATGACCACGATGACCATAGCGGTCACGACCACCACGGTCACGGCGGCCACCACGACCATGCCCACGATTTGAGAGGGGCGAGCCGCAAGAACCTCATCATTGCCCTGACGCTGATTTCGACCTATATGGTGGCCGAGGTCATCGGCGGCATCCTGTCGGGCAGCCTTGCTCTCATAGCTGACGCGGGCCACATGCTCACGGACGCCGCGGCAATCGCGATGGCGCTGGTGGCCATGTGGATTGCGGAGCGTGTAGCGACCGCCGAGCGCACGTTCGGCTACGAGCGCACCGAAGTGCTCGCCGCAATGCTCAACACCGTTTCCCTATGGCTGATCGCAGGGTGGATAATGTTCGAAGCCTACCACCGGTCCTTCGGCACGGAAGAACCTCACGTCGACGGGCTGCCGGTGCTCATCGTCGGCACCGGCGGTCTTCTCATAAACATTGCCGCCGCGTGGGTGTTGCACCGGTCCTCAGGCCACAGCATGAACGTCGAGGGGGCGTTCCAGCACGTCCTGGCCGACCTCATGGGCTCCGTCGGCGTCATCATCTCGGCGATACTCATCCTGTCATTTGCCACGGATAACCCCGCCGACGCACTCTGGGGATTTGACTGGTTCCTTGTCGACCCGATCCTGAGCGTCCTCATCGCGCTGCTCATCCTTTGGAGCAGCCGTCATCTGATGGTAACGGTCATGAACGTGCTGCTCGAAGGGACGCCCCAGCATATAGACGCCTATAAGCTCTGCAACGACATTGAAGAGGTCGAAGGCGTAACCCTCATCCACGACGTCCACATCTGGACCATAACGTCGGGGAGCGAGGCGTTTACCGTACACGTACTCGTCGACCCCTCGTACGAGGGAGGCAATGAGGCGATCCGAACGAAAATACAGGACATCGCCCATAACCGGTATGGAATCGGTCACGTCACGCTTCAGTTGGAGCATACGGCGTCCACCTGTAAAGAGGATCACCACGTCGACCACCTGCTCCACACGAGCCGGCCGAGCGCCAGCTAGTAATCACTATCACTCCCTAGCTCCCGACACGCCTCTTTTGATACGTCACACCCTCGCCGTAAGCGCCCCGGTCGCCGACTAGCATTGTCATCTCAAGTCCTTGACCTGTTGAAGTCCCGGTTGATACGGTACACCCTCGCCGCAAGCGCCCCGGTTGCCGACTAGCATTGTCCTCTCAAATCCTCGATCTGCTGAAGTCTCATTTCGGGTATGACTCATTCCTGCCCTTGCAGGAAGAGATCGTGCGCCACGCGCTCGGCAAGGAGCATTGCCTCGTGCTGATGCCGACGGGCGGCGGCAAGTCGCTGTGCTACCAGCTGCCAGCCCTGTGTCTCGACGGGCTGACGCTCGTGGTCTCGCCGCTCATCGCGCTGATGAAGGACCAGGTGGACGCTCTCCGAGCGAACGGCATCCCGGCGGCGTTCGTGAACAGCAGCATGACGGCGGCGGAGATCGGCGGCATCCACACCGCCGCGCTCATGGGGCGGGTCAAAATCCTCTATATCGCGCCCGAGCGCCTCACGGTTCCGGCCTTCGTGTCGTTCCTCAACTCCGTATCCGTCAGCCTCATCGCCATCGACGAGGCGCACTGCATCTCTGAGTGGGGACACGACTTCCGGCCAGACTACCGGAACCTCAAGGCCCTTCGGGCGCGCTTCCCCGACGTGCCTTGCATAGCATTGACGGCAACGGCAACCGAGCGCGTCCGCGAGGACATCGTGGCCCAGCTCGACATCCAAGACGGCAAGACGTTCATTTCCAGCTTCAACCGCAAGAACCTGACCTACACCGTGCTGCCGAAGAGCGACCAGTTCGTCGATCTGCTAAGGATGCTGAACAAGCACAGGGGCGAGTCGACAATCATCTACTGCTTCTCGCGAAAGGGAACGGAGGAACTGGTCGAGGATCTAAGAGCAGAGGGCCTCAGCGCCTTGCCGTATCATGCCGGACTCGATCCTGCGATCCGACGCTTGAACCAGGAGAGGTTCATCAGGGATGAGACCCCGATCATCGTTGCCACCATCGCGTTCGGCATGGGCATCGACAAGCCCGACGTTCGGCTCATCGTCCACTACGACATGCCCAAGAGCGTCGAGAGCTACTACCAGGAGACGGGCAGGGCGGGCCGCGACGGTCTGCCGAGCGACTGTGTTCTCTTCTACTCGCCTGGGGATAGGTCGCGGCAGGAGTACTGGATCGGCCAGATGCAGGACGAAGAAGAGAAACGGCGCGCTCGGCGGAAGCTCGACGGCATGGTGGAGTACAGCGAATTGACCGGCTGTCGTCGCGCATATCTCCTTCGCTACTTCGGTGAGGAGTTCCGGGACCCGAACTGTGGGGGATGCGATGTATGCCTTGCGGACATGGAGGAGTTCGACGCGACCGTCATCGCGCAGCAGATCCTCTCCGCCGTGATACGCACCGGCGAGCGCTATGGTAGTGCTCACGTAGCGGACGTCCTGCGGGGCTCCCGCGCCAAGAGGGTGATCGAATCGGGCCATGACAGGCTCTCGGTATACGGGATTGCCCGCGAACTCTCGAAGGACGAGATTCAGGGAATAACGAGGCAGTTGATCGACGGAGGACTGCTTGCGAGGGCGGAAGGGGAGTATCCGACGCTCTCCGTCACCGCGCAAGGGCGGGAGTTTCTCCGAAGCCGCGCGACCCTGCGTCTCGCCCGGAAGAAGGAAGGCCCGTCCGGGAAGAATCTCGCCGACAGATCTCGCCTCGACTACGACCGAGGACTCTTCGAGCTGCTGCGAGGCCTTCGTCGAACGCTCGCGGAAGAGCGTGGTGTCCCGCCGTACGTCGTGTTCGGGGACGTGTCGCTCGTGGAGATGGCATACTTCCTGCCGCAGAGCGGGGAGAACTTCTCCCGTATCTCGGGTGTGGGCGGGGCCAAGCTCGAAGAGTACGGCGAGGTCTTCGTGAAGCATATTCGAGAGTACGCTGAGCAGCACGGCCTCGAGGAGAAGGAGAGGCCGCTGGAACGACGCAAGTCACGGTCGGTTCGTAGACCCGGCTCGACCTATGCGAAGACGCTGGAACTGTTCCGACAAGGGCTGTCGATCGACGAGATCGCAACCCAGCGTGAGCTCAGCCCCGGCACGGTAATCGGCCACCTCGAACGTCTGGCCGCTCACGGAGAAGAGATTAGCGTCGGCCACCTGCTGGATCCGGAGCGATTCAACCTCATCAAACAGGAGATTGAGCGCTCCGAGACGCCGTGGATGTCGGCGATACGGGACGCCCTGGGCGACGGGTACTCGTACGATGAGATCCGGCTGGCCCGCCTACACCTTCAGCGCAGTCCCAGCAGCTCCAGCGAGTCCCGTTCAATGATCGCTTCGAGCTCGTCTTCCGGCAGTTCCGGCAGGTGATACTTCCGTGCGTAGTCGTTCAGGCCGCGCAGGAAGTCGATGGTCTCCGCCGGTGTCGTCACCGGGAAGTCGCTGGCGAACAGCAGCTTGTGGAGCATTCCCCACTCGAACGCCTGCATGAAGGCGTGGTATGCCTGCCACGGGCGGATCAGCGCGCCGGACACGTCGGCGTAGACGTTCGGGTGCTTGCGAATGATGTTCACGCAGTCGACGTGCCACGGGTGCGCCATGTGCGCCATGACAATCTTGAGGTCGCGAAACTCGGCGGCGATCTCGTCCATCACCATCGGGTGGGCGTACCGTAGCGGCGCGTCCGGGAACGGCGACGTGCCCTGATGAAAGACGATGGGCAGGCCCAACTCCTGCGCCTTTCCGTAGACCCGGAAGGCGTTCCGCCCAACCGGGTCGAAGCCCTGGTAGTTCGGTCCCAGCTTCATGCCGCGCAGCCCCAAGTCGCGGACCGAACGCTCGATTTCGTCCATCACGTCCGGCTCGTCGGGATGCACCGACATGAACCCGATGATCTTGTCCGGCGCTCGGGAGGCGAGAGCCGCCGCGGCGTCGTTGACGTTGCCCCTGTTTGGGAGCACCTGTACCGTTTCGTCGCCGGGTCGGGGAGCGATGCCGAAGGCGAACGCGGCGTCGACCGGCCCCATGGCGTCCAAGTAGTCCTGAACGCTGTTGGTCAGCCGGACCTGCCGCCCCGGGCGCATGGCCGTGTCGAACTCCATCTCGCTCTCAGGCACGGCGGCGTCATGGGTAGGCAGGTGCGTGTGAACGTCAACGATCATTTACCGATGCGCGGCTCCGTTCCCAAGAGATCGCCATGCGTCGTCACGCATCGTCACTGCCCGCGGCGGTACATGATCTTCTGGCGGTCGGTCTCGATGAGGTGCGGCTGGATCTTCTCGACGAACTCGGCGAGGCTCTCTTCCGGCATCGCATCCGTCGTGTCGATCTCGAACTTGTGCCGCAGCCATGACCACTCGAAGTGCTGCGCGAAATCGGCAAGAACTCCCTCGACGTCCTCTTCCTGGACCAGTCCGAACGGGTGAGGGTTCGCCTTAAGCCTAGCCTTGATCGCGTCTGCGGAGGCCTTGACGTGAATCAGGACGGAGTCGGGGGCCTTGTGCATGATGTCGGCATCGACCCGGCGGGCGTACCAAGACCTGTCGGCGTACTCGCCGGCCCCGCCGTAGCCGTAGTACCGGGGGGCGTAGACCGCCTCGTTGATGTGGAAGCCGATCTGATTGTGATGCGGGTCCTCGTAGAAGGTGTCTGCGACGTGGTACTCCATGTGGTACCGCTGGAAGGCCTCCTGCTGTTTCGGGGACAGGGCCAGGAACAGGCGGTTCTCCTCGTCCGTATGACCCGTGAGCGACGGATCGATGCCCTTGCCAGCAAGGAAGTCGTCGATCATCTCGTCGTGGGTCTTTCCTTCGGGAATGTTCGGGTGGGACACGTGGGGAATCTGCCAGTGGTCGTGGAAGCCGAAGTCGTCGCCGAGGGCCTCCTTCGCCCACCGACTGATGTGGTAGCCTAGCGTAGACGTTCCGGAATACTCGCAGCCGACAAGGATGAGTCGCATAGTTCTCCTCGCAATCGTGAAATTGCGCTACAGGGTACGTTGAAACGTCTCCCCTGTACAGGGGGTTTCCAGCCCAATCCGGGAATGAGATTCCGAGCTTCCGCCCTCGCGTCCCGCTTGTAGAGCAGTCGGGAAAGTGGTATACTCTGGCAGTGAATGAACATCGTTATCTGTCAGGCTGAGAAAGTGGGCTTGCCCCACTTTCTTTGTTACTAGGCGAATTCCGAAAACGATGAAAGCGAGGTGGTACATATGAAGAGCGACTTTATCATCGCCCTCACGCAGCTTGCCGCCGAGCGTAATCTTTCAAAGGACATCGTTCTTTCGGCCATCGAAGCCGCCCTCGCGTCGGCGTACAGGCGCGACAGCATCGCGGCTGGGCAAAACATCTCCGTCAAGCTCGACCCGAACTCCGGCGACGTAAACGTCTCGATCGTCAAGACGGTCGTCGAGCAGGTGGAGGACCCGCTCACGGAGATGACCTTGGCCGACGCGAAGAAGATCAGCCCCATCGCCGATCTTGGCGACAACGTCCCGATAGGGGAACTCCCCCACAGCGCGGGACGTATCGCGGCGCAGACGGCCAAGCAGGTGGTTATCCAGCGTCTCCGGGAGGCGGAGCGCGACATCGTCTTCCAAGAGTACTCCGACAAGGTCGGGGAGGTCTACACGGTCGCTGTTCAGCGCATCGAGTCCGGCAGGCACGTCATCGTCGAACTTGGCCGGGCCGAGGCCGTGCTTCCCATGTCGGAACAGTCGCCATACGACAGATACCGGGTGGGACAGCGCTACAAGGTCCTCCTCAAGTCCATCGACCAGTCGGTCAGGGGACCGGAGATCATCGTATCCCGCGCCGACAAGGCCCTTGTCCGGCGACTCTTCGAAATGGAGGTGCCGGAGATCTACAACGGCGCCGTCGAGATCGTGGGCATCGCCCGCGAGGCAGGGTCCCGCAGCAAGGTGGCGGTATTCGCCCGGCAAGAGGGTGTGGACGCCGTCGGCTCGTGCGTCGGCCTGCGCGGGATTCGTATCCAGAACATCGTCAACGAGCTTCACGGCGAGAAGATCGACGTTGTCGAGTGGAGCCGCGACCCGACGCGGTTCATCAAGAACTCTCTCAGCCCTGCCCTTGTGATGAAGGTACAGGTCGACCAGGAGGAAGAAACCGCGATGGCCGTCGTGCCTGAGCGTCAGCTCTCTCTTGCCATCGGGAAGGAGGGCCAGAACGCGCGTCTCGCCGCCAAGCTGACGGGCCTGAAGATCGACATCATCAGCGACGTCGAGGCCACCGAGAGAGAGGCCGAGCAGGCCAAGCTGGCGGCGCAGAAGGCTGCCGAAGAGGCCGCTCGCCCGGCTCCGGAGCCGGAGCCTGCCCCTGTCGTGCAGGAGGAGGCGCCGGCCGCGGTCGGCGAGCCGATACCGGCTCCCACCGTCGTCGAGGAGGACGAGCCCGAGGTGCTTGCGCCCGCCGCGACTGTTACCGAGGAAGTGCAGCCCGCTGCCGAAGTCGAGCAGCCTGCCGTCGCGGAGGCAGAGCCAGTCGAGGTTCCGACCGTTACGCCCGAAGTCGAGATACCTGAAGTCGCGGAGATCGGAGAATACGTCGAGCCGGAGATTCCCGAGGAGCTCTTCTTCGTGGAGGACGAGCCTGAACCCGTGCCCGTGGCGGAAGAGGCTACTCCCCTGCACGACTTGCCGGACGATATTTGGAACATCAGCCAGGGAGGCGCCGGCGACAGCGGCGTTATCCGGTTCGCCGAGGATATCGAGGAGTTGGCGCTGCGAGGTTCGCGTGGCGGTGGCGGCAGGCGACGTCGCGGCGGCGGTGGTGGCGGCAATCGACGACGCGGGCCATCGAGACGGAGATGACGCCCGCAAAGCGGCACGTTCCCCTGCGAACGTGCATCGTCTGCGGCGCTAAGGGGCCGAAGAGGGACTTTACGAGGATCGTCTCGACGCCGGAAGACGGCGTCAAGGTCGATAGGACGGGGAGAGTCTCGGGGCGGGGGGCGTATGTTTGCAGCGACGCTCAGTGCTCTCCGGCAAAATTGCGGCGTGGACGCATCGAGCGGGCCTTGAAGCGTCGCGTCACCGATGACGATTGGAATGCAGTGACTGAGGAGATCGCGGGAGACGAGACCGAGCGATCTTGATTGGACGGTGTATACTGTCCTGAGTACCGATGACTACGAACCGAGCTACAACTGAGACAACGGCTACACGACCGCGAACGGCGGAGGCCCGTCCTCGCCTTCCCGTGCTCGATTTACCGTCCGCGATCTCGGTGGCCGACCTCGCCGACCTCATGGGCATCGATCCCGTCGATGTCATCAAGCAGCTGATGCGGTTCGGATACATGATCTCGATCAACGAGGTTGTCGAGTTCGAGGTCGCTTCCGGCATCGCGCAGTCGTTCGGATTTCCCGTGAAGGCCCCAACGCCGGAAGAGGAAACCGGTCCGGGATCGGTCGTGCTTACCCACGAGGGCGAAGACCCTGAGAACCTCGTGGAACGCCCCCCGGTCGTCACGATCCTCGGCCACGTCGACCATGGCAAGACCACGCTCTTGGACTCGATCCGCAACACCAACGTGGTGAGCGGCGAGAGCGGAGGCATCACCCAGCACATCGGCGCGTACCAGGTCAGGTACAACGATACGCCGATAACCTTCCTCGACACGCCCGGACACGAGGCGTTCACGGCAATGCGCGCTCGCGGCGCACAGGTGACCGATATTGCGATCCTCGTGGTCGCTGCCGACGACGGCATCATGCCGCAGACCGAAGAGGCTATCAGCCACGTCAAGGCGGCGGAAGTGCCGATCATCGTGGCGGTCAATAAGATGGACCGTCCCGACGCCGACCCGGATCGTGTGAAGCGGCAGCTCGCCGAGCGCGATCTGCTCGTCGAGGACTGGGGAGGCGACGTGATAGCCGTTCCGGTCTCCGCCCTCAAGGGAGAGGGCATCGACGACCTGCTGGAGAACATCATCGTCGTATCCGAGGTCGCGGAGTTGAAGGCAAACCCCGACCAACTTGCGCGCGGAGTCGTCGTAGAGGCGCAGATCGACAGGAGCAAGGGGCCGGTTGCGACGGTACTCGTTCAGACCGGAACCCTCGAACCCGCGCAGAACATCGTCGTGAACGGACTCAAGGGCCGCGTCCGAGCCATGCTCAACGACCGCGGGAAGCGCGTCAAGCAGGCAGGCCCCTCGATGCCCGTCGAGATACTCGGCATCGGCGGACTGCCCGGCGCCGGGGATACGTTCACCATCGCGCCCGACGAGCGGGCCGCGCGTGAAATGGTCGAAGAGTGGGAGCGAACCCAGTACGTCGAGCGGCGACACGGGACATTGGAGGACATCGCCGCGAGAATCGAGTCCGGCGAGGTCGTCGATCTCGACCTGATCGTCAAGACGGACGTGCAGGGCAGCACCGAGGCCGTGCGCGTCGCCCTCGAACGCCTCAACACCGACCGCACTAGAGTCAACATAATCCACATGGCCACCGGGGCGATCACGGAGAACGACGTCATGTTGGCCGCCGCTTCAGACGCCGTGGTGATCGGTTTCAACACCCAGCCCGGAGCGGGCGCGAACACCCTCGCCGCCCAGGAGGGCGTCGATGTCCGCTACTACGACGTTATCTACCACCTCGTCGAGGACGTAGAGAGGGCGGTCAACGGTCTGCTCGCGCCGGAGACACGCGACATCACCGAGGGGTACGCGACGGTCCGCGCCGTATTCAACATCGGTCGTCGCGGTCGGGCCGCGGGCGTGTACGTCAACAACGGTCGCATCTCGCGTTCGTCCACAATCTACGTCATGCGGAACAACAAGAAGATTCACGAAGGCCCCATCGCCAGTCTGAAGCATTTCAGGGACGACGTGCGAGAGCTCACGAACGGACTCGAAGGCGGTGTCGTGGTCGAGGGCTTCCAGGACTACCAGGAAGGCGATATCCTCGAGTCCCACCGGATAGAGGAAGTCTGATCCTCGGCGAACGGCTTCCGTCCTGAGCGTCGCGTTGCTCTCGTCCTCACAATTCAACCCCGATCACGGAGCGCCTGTACCACCATGTCGTACCGTATCGAGCGAGTGAACGCCCTTTTGCGCGAGGAGATCGGAAGCGTCCTCGCCGGAGAGCTCAACGACCCCCGAATATCGCCTATGGCCTCGGTCACGCGAGTGGATACCTCACGCGATCTCAGCTTCGCCAAGGTCTACGTCAGCGTTCTTGGCACCGACGAAGAGAAGGCCGACACCATGGAGGCGCTGAAGTCCGCCTCCGGGTTCATACACCGCTCCATCAGGCCGCACCTTCGGATGCGCAACGTCCCGCATCTCGCCTTCTATCTCGACGAGGCCATAGAGAAGGGCGCCGAGATGAACGCCTTCATCGACGAGGTCATCCGGCGCGACCAGGAGATCGCCGCCCAACGAGGCGACCTAGGCCCGCTTCCCGACGACACGCAGTGACCAAGCAAATCAACGGCATCCTCAACATCGACAAGCCCTCCGGCATCACCAGCATGGAAGTGGTGCGCCGGATCAAGCGCGCGAGCGGCCAGAAGCGCGTCGGACACGGCGGCACGCTCGATCCCTTCGCGTCGGGCGTCGTTCCCATCTGCATCGGTCGCGCGACCCGCATGATGGAGTATCTCGTGGACGGCACGAAGGAGTACCACGCCACGGTTCGCCTCGGCGTGGAGACGGACACCTACGACGTGGACGGGGAGGTCGTCCAAGAACGCGACGCCTCCGGCATTGACCTCGAAGCCATCCAACAGGCCCTAAAGCCCTTTGTGGGGATGATCGAACAGGTGCCGCCCATGTTCAGCGCCCTGAAGAAGGAAGGCAAGCGCCTCTATGACATAGCACGAGCGGGAGGAGAGGTCGAGCGCGAGCCTCGCTCCGTGCACGTCATGGGCATCGAGGTTGAGGACTGGTCGCCCCCCGACCTGACCATCGAAGTCACGTGCGGCAGGGGGTTCTATATGCGTTCCCTCGCCCACGATCTCGGAGAGGCCCTCGGCTGTGGCGGACATCTCCGAGAACTCACGAGAACGAAGAACAGCGCCTTCCATATCGACCAGGCCCTGTCGCTCGAAGAGGCCGAGATCTGCTTCGACGACGGCACGTGGGAAGAGGTGATCCACTCCCCGGACATTGCCGTCAGGTCGATGCCCGCGATCGTCGTCGACAAGGGCGTCGCCGATCGTGTGCGCAACGGACGGCCCCTGCCCGGCGCGCTGCGGATACCGTTCGACAAGCCCGGTGAAGAGTGCAGGGTGTACGGCAGCGATGGCGAGTTCCTCGCGCTGATGACCTTCGACCGCTCTGCCGGCCAGTGGCAGCCGAGGAAGGTCTTCACAACGTGACGGCCCGTCCACCGAAGCGGTACAATACATCGGCGGGAGGGGTGGCCGAGCGGCTTAAGGCGCCTGTCTTGAAAACAGGTTTACCGAAAGGTAACGTGGGTTCGAATCCCACTCCCTCCGCCAAGAACCAATTTCACATGTGGCGTGAAGCCGCGCAAAGTCAATATCTCATTAGCTAGAAGGAAACAATTGAGGGTTCTGTTGCACTGTGTCGTGTGATGTGTTCTTGAACCAATGGGAATCAAGGAGGTATAAGATGACTCAGCAATGTGAACATAGAGAAGAGAAAACCGACGTTTTCGTTGAGATGCTGAACGGAGGCTCGATTCCTGCCGTTATGGAGAACCGAAGCACCATTAACCCTGTCGGCAGACTATCCGTTAGGGTTTCGTGTGCCAATTGCTCCCAAGCCCTGAGGGGTTTGACGATTGGATCGGAGGCCACTGAATGGGAGGGCGTGCTTGAATTGCCTTGCCACCACTGCGGAAAGCTAACTCAGGAACGCACCGAGTGCAGAGAATGTACCATCCCGGCGGGGTACTCAGAAATTGACACCCTTCCCCATTGTGGTTGCCCCTCCCCTTCCATGGTCGAATACATGGATCGACAGAGACGGAAAAGGGTAATGGAGGCGGCAAGTTCTTTCGCTATCGTATAGCAGTTAAGCTGTGACATGAGCCGAATGGAGTGATGTTATGGTGTGCGCGATGTGTCAAACCGAATGTGTCGGTTACGCCTTTCCAGTCAAGATAGGCGACAAGCGGTTCAAGCAACAAATCCATATGTGCCTAGATTGCATGGCCCGTCAATCGCTCACCAGTGCCGTGAGAGCCACAATCCGTTACATGTGGGAGGCTTGGTATGAGGGTTGTCGAGAGGGTTGGCGTGATGTGCGTGAGAGTTGGCAAGGGGGTTGGCGTAATGTACTGGGCAAGAGGTTCGTAGCGGCAATGCTGATTAGCGTGGCATTTGGGGTTTGTCTGGGGCTAATCATCTCTTGACCTGCCCCTACTGCAAAACGACAAGACTGTAAAGCGCGGCAAGCGCAAAGGGTCGTTCTAGTGATGCGACACAATGCAACAGAACCCAATTGAGGAAGGCCGCATCGGAGATCGGATGATGTTTTTCGGATCGTTCACATCGCGGTGCGTGACTATCTTCACCGGAGCCAACCTTTGAAAATCCACGAATACCAGGCGAAAGAGATTCTCGACAAGGGCGGTATTCCCGTCCCGAAGGGTGCGGTCGCAAAGACACCCGCAGAAGCCGCAGTTGCGGCGTCCGAGTTGGGCGGGTCAGTGGTCGTCAAGGCGCAGGTCCACGCTGGTGGACGCGGCAAGGCGGGCGGCATCAAGCTCGTTTCGAGCCAGGAAGAGGCCGCCGCCGCCGCGAGTGAGCTGATCGGCTCGAACCTTGTCACGCACCAGACCGGTCCCGAGGGAGTCCCCATTCGCTCCGTCTTGGTCGAGGAGGCGTTGGAGGTCGACCGCGAGCTGTACGTCGGGATGGTCATCGACGGGTCTGCCGGAGGCGTCGTGGTGATGGCCAGCGAGGCGGGCGGGATGGACATCGAGGAGGTGGCAGAGCAGACGCCGGAGAAGATCGTCCGCATTGCCATCGACCCCGCACTTGGACTGCTGCCCTACCAGGCACGCAAGATCGCGTATTCCTTAAATGTCGCAGCCGACCAGGTCAGGACCGTCTCGGCCATGATGTCGAAGCTCTACGACCTGTTTCTCCGGCACGACTGTTCCCTCATCGAGATCAACCCCCTCGTGGTCACGAAGGACGGCCGCCTTCTCGCCGCCGACGCCAAGCTCAATTTCGACGACGACGCCATGTTCCGACACCGCGACCTAGCCGGGCTTTACGACCCGGAGCAGGAGGACCCTCTCGAAGCCGAGGCCGGGAAGTTCGGCGTGAGCTACGTTAGGCTGGACGGCGACGTCGGCTGCATGGTCAACGGGGCCGGTCTCGCGATGGCAACGATGGACGTGACCTTTGCCGCAGGCACCGCGCCCGCCAACTTCCTCGACGTGGGAGGCGGTGCGGACGAGGAAAAGATAGCCGAGGCGCTGAAGATAATTTTGTCCGACGCGAACGTCGCCAAGATACTCATCAATATTTTCGGGGGCATCCTCCGCTGTGACGTCGTAGCGCGGGGCGCGCTCATAGCCGCCGAGCGTGCCGAGAACGGGATGCCGCCCATGGTCGTCCGTATGCTTGGCACGAACGCCGACGAGGGCCGCAAGCTGCTGGAGGAGTCGTCGCTAAACGTGACACTCGTGGACGACCTCAACCAGGCGGCCCAGGCCATAAAGGCGCTCGGCTAAACAATATCACTAGACTGAACCGATACGAGGAGCTACGGAAGCATGAGCATATTGGTCGATAGGAACACCCGGCTTCTGGTGCAGGGCATTACCGGCAGGGAGGGGAGCTACCACGCGGCCAGGTGCCGCGAGTACGGTACGAACCTCGTGGCGGGTGTCACTCCCGGCAAGGGAGGCCAGATGTTCGATGGGGACGTTCCCGTGTATGACACGGTCGAGCGGGCAGTCGACGAGACGCGGGCGAACGCCTCCCTCATCTTCGTGCCGCCCCCCTTCGCTGCCGACGCCATCGTCGAGTCGGTCGACGCCGGCATCCCCGTCATTGCTACGATAACCGAGGGGGTTCCGGTGCAGGACTCCGTCAACGTCGTGCGCTATCTCCAGGGCAAGGACGTTACCGCCATAGGGCCGAACTGCCCCGGCATCATCTCGCCCGGCGAAAAGTGCAAGATGGGCATCATGCCGGGTGCTATGCACATGCCCGGCCGGGTCGGAATCGTCTCGCGCAGTGGGACGCTCACCTACGAGGCCGTCGGCCAGCTCACCGGACTCGACATCGGGCAGTCCACCTCCGTGGGAATTGGCGGCGATCCGGTTAACGGCACTTCCTTCGTCGACGTGCTCGAACTATTCAACGATGACCCTGAGACCGACTGCGTCGTATTCATCGGGGAGATCGGCGGGACGAAGGAGCAGGAAGCGGCCGAGTACATCGGAAGCGACGAGTTCACGAAGCCCGTTGCTGCCCTCATCGTCGGACGGAGCGCTCCGCCCGGCCGTCGCATGGGACACGCCGGCGCGATCATCACCGGCAAGGCGGCCCGCGCCGACGAGAAGATCGCGGCCCTCGAACGGGCGGGGGCGGCCATCATCCCCAGTCCCGCCGACATCGGCGTCACCGTGCAGCAGGTCCTATCCTAGTTCGCCCGGCCACAGGAAGGAGTTATACGAAAAATGCTCTCGGAGTTCGACATATCAGGCAGGACGGTGATCATAACCGGCGCGGCGCGCGGTATAGGCCGGGGAATCGTCGAGGTACTCGCCGAGTCCGGGGCGCGTGTTTTGGTTACGGCCCTTACGGATCGCTATCTGAAACCGCTCCAGGACCGCATGGCGTCCAGGGGTCTTCCCATCGAGATTCTGGTCGCTGACGCCACGGACGGCTCTGACTGGCAGAGAACGATTGAGACGGCCCTGAATAACTGGGGCCATATCGACGTGCTTATCAACAACCTGGGCGACGCTATCGAGGGATACCTCGTCCCGCCCCCCGGATCGGATGACAAAACGTCTTTAACTGAGGAAGAGTGGCGCGCGGTCGTCGACATCAACCTCACCGAGGCTTTTCTGGGCTGCCAAGCCATTGCCGACCACTTCGTTTCGAGGCGCGCGGGCAAGGTCATCAACATCAGCGGCTACGCCGCCCGCAAGGGGAATCCCGGCTTCCTCGCGTACTCGACCGCCAAGGCCGGCGTGGTACACCTCACCCAGACGCTCGCCCAGGAGTGGGCGCAGTACGGCATAACGGTCAACTGCATCGGCCCCGGATCATTCCCGGATCCCGAGCTTGCGACCCCGGAAGAGATGAGCCAGCGCCAGGCATTGGCGAAGAGGAACGTGCCGCTCGGTCGCGTGGGCGATCCGCGAGAGGTCGGCCTTCTCGCCGCCTATCTCATCTCCGACGCGGCGAACTACATCACGGGCGAGACGATCTACATCGACGGCGGCGCGACGTTCAAGTCGGCGTGACACAGGCGAGGCCGTGAGCGTGTCGAAGGATTGATGCGCCGTTCATGGTTCGACAAGCTCACCACGAACGGCTTCCGGCGACTCATCGAACACCCCGTTACACGACCACGACGCCGTTTTCGAGGGTGCCGATGCCGTCGATGGTGATTGACACCACGTCGCCCGCTTCGAGCGTGAAGTCGGGCGGCGGCACGATGGCCGTGCCCGTGAGAACGGTCGTCATGTCCGGAACGCTGTTGTGACGAATCAGCCAGTCTGCGAGACCCCGGCACGTCCTCGCCATCTGCGCGGTCGACGTCTCGCCTGTGAACACCGTCTCGCCGTCCCGCTCGATCCGGCAGGCAATCGTCACGCTTTGGGGGTCGATGTCATCGGCGGGGACAAAGCACGGGCCGATCGCGCAGGACCGGTCGTAGAGCTTCGCCTGCGCGAGGTAGAGCGGATTCTCCCCCTCGATGGCTCGGCTGCTCATGTCGTTGCCGATGGTGTACCCGACGATCTCTCCCTTATATAAGGTAAAGGCAAGCTCGGGCTCCGGCACGTTCCAGGGCGAGTCGGCGCGGATGCCCACGTCCTCGAACGGCCCGACGCAGCGGCTAGCGGTCGATTTGAAGAACAGCTCGGGGCGTTCGGCCTGATAGACCATCGAGTACACGTCCGGTGTGCTGCTCTCCCGTCGCCGCTCCATTTCACTCGATTTGTACGTCACACCCGCCGCCCAGACCTCAGGCGGGTCGATTGGTCGGTCGAGCAAGAAGTCGCCGTACTCCCCGCGAGTGCCGTCGAGCAGTTCGCTGAGATCGACGATGTCCGGCTCGCCGCCTTCGTCGAGCAGGGACATGGTGATCTCGTTGATGTTGGCGCCGCTTATCGACGCGGCCAAGATGAGGTCACGGATGTCGGCAACATCGGGCTTGATGTCGGTGAGAACCGTGACGCTTCCCGGCTCGGCCTCCACGCCGATCACCGTGTCGCCGTCCACGTTCGTCATCCGGTAATACCTCATTGGAACTCCCCCCGCAAGATCGTAGTTCGATGGCCTCGCACATGATACAGCATCGAGCGCTCCACGACGTTTGGGGGCCCACGATCACACGTGCAATTGCCGTAAAAATGGCTATTGGTCAGCTTGCCCGTTCAATTGACACGGTTTCCGCAAGGGCCATATACTTTGCCACGTCGGGGGGCAATTAGTGACATTCGGCGAGCACTCGCCCAGAGGACGAAACTCCGCGGCGGCATTGATACCGCCCAGTAGTCGTCCCTCCCCTTCAGCTTCCCGGCTTCTCTTCGTCCGAGCCTCATTGTCCCCGGTCATGCTGCGTACATGCAGCCCGGCCTTTCCAGCAGCGCGACCGGAGGGCCTGTGACCAAGTACATCTTCGTGACAGGCGGCGTCGTCAGCTCTGTGGGCAAGGGAATTGCCGTCGCGTCCATCGGACGCATCCTCAAGAGCCGGGGCGTCACGGTATCGGTCATCAAGCTCGACCCCTATCTGAACGTTGATCCCGGCACGATGTCGCCCTACCAGCACGGCGAAGTTTTCGTCACGACCGACGGCAGCGAGACCGACCTTGACCTCGGCCACTATGAGCGGTTCATCGACGCGAACCTCACCCGCTCGTCCAACGTCACCGCCGGGCAGATATACAAGGACGTGATCGCACGTGAGCGTCGCGGCGAGTTCTTAGGCGGCACGATTCAGATCGTCCCGCACGTGACCGACGCCATCAAACAGCGCATGTTCGACCTCGCCGAGGAGAGCAGGGCCGACGTGATAATCGTCGAGGTCGGCGGGACGGTGGGAGACATCGAAGGCCAGCCCTTCCTCGAGGCCATCCGGCAGATGCGCAATGACGCCGGCAGGAATAACGTCTTCTACATCCACGTAACCTACCTTCCGCACATCCCAACGACCGGTGAACTCAAGACCAAGCCCACCCAGCACAGCGTCAGGGAACTCCGCAGCGACGGCATCCAGCCCGACGCCATCATCTGCCGCAGCGAAGAGACCGTAACCGACGACATCAAGGACAAGATCGCCCTCTTCTGCGACGTGGATCGCAGGAGCGTCATCGGCGCCGAGACCGCGTTTTCCGTCTATCAAGTCCCAATGCTTCTCCAAGATGAGGGGCTTGGCGACATCATCATCGAGACCCTGGGCCTTTCGGCGACCGAACCGGACATGGTCGACTGGCGCGCTCTCGTCGATTCCATTCTCGAACCGAAGCACAAGATATCCATCGCGCTCGTGGGCAAATATGTTGACCTTCAGGACTCCTACCTATCCGTCAAGGAAGCTCTCTTTCACGCGGGACTCGCGCATGGGAGCAATATCGAGATCGACTGGGTGGCTGCCGAGGAGGTCGAGCGGGTCGGGCCCGAACGTCTTCTCCAATCGGTATCCGGCATCGTCGTTCCCGGAGGGTTCGGCGAGCGTGGGGTAGAGGGGATGATCGAGACCGTCCGCTACGCCCGCGAGAACCAAGTGCCCTATTTCGGACTCTGCCTCGGAATGCAGGTCATGGTCATCGAGGTCGCCCGCAGCCTGCTCGGCAAACGGGACGCCAACTCCACCGAGTTCGACGCGAACACCCAGCATCCCGTCATTGACCTCATGCCCGACCAGCGGGCCGTCACGCACAAGGGGGGCACCATGCGGCTAGGTGTCTACCCGTGCAGCCTCGTCCCCGACTCCATCGCCCGGGGGGCATACGGCGTGTCCGTAGTGGATGAGCGACACCGACACCGTTTCGAGGTCAACAACACCTATCGCGAGGCATTCGAGTCGGTCGGATTCTGGCCGACCGGACTCTCACCGGACAACCGCCTCGTCGAGATCATGGAGATCGAAGGCCACCCCTTCATGCTCGGCGTCCAGTTCCACCCCGAGTTCCTCTCCCGCCCGAATCGACCGCACCCGCTCTTCCGGGAGTTTATCGGCGTGGCTCGAGGCACTCTTCGTGAGGGAGGCCAGCACATCCTTCCGATCGAGCGTCCCGGCCCTTCAATCTCTCCTCAAACCCTATAGACAACCTAGCCCGGACGTGATACAGTACGAATTGCCCCTTTAATGTTCTAGCCTTCTCCCGTTCCGGCAAGACCCATTCGGTCTGCCGTGTCGTGGAGGAGACTTCTCCAACCGGTAAGCCTACGAAACATGGCGCCGGTCCCAATACAGGCCCGAGGCCGTCGGCCCAAGGCGTTCCCCTAGTGTGAGACAAGGCACATAGCCCACAGGACTCTACAGTCTACCCGGCCGGGAGACTCGGAGAGCGAGATCGTCCAAGCAGCAATTCCCCCCTTCCCCAACACCTTTCTTTAAGGAGTAGAGAGCCGTCCGGCAACCTATGCCCCGCGCTCGCTCTTCCTCGAATTCCCGCAGACCACACGCAATTCCCCTCGGAGAACACGATGGACATCACGAAATTCCAAGAAAAGACCGATCAGGAGCTCCTCGACATGGCCCGCGAGCTCGGGCTGTTCGAGAACGGCTCCCGCCCCAGACGCCAGACCCTGCTCAACAGGCTCCTTCAGAACATCGCCGAGCAAAACGGCACCAACCTGCTCGCCAGCGGGATACTGTCCATCACCAACGACGGCTACGGTTTCCTCAAGCCCAAGGGCAGAGCGCCGGGCGTCAACGACGTCTACGTCTCGCAGTCCCAGATCCGCAGGTTCGGCCTGCGCACCGGCGACGAGGTCTCCGGCCAGGTCAGACCCCCGAAGGACAGCGAGCGGTACTTCGGCCTCATCCGCGTGGACGACGTTAACGGCATGGACCCCGATACCGCGCGAGGCCGACCCCACTTCGAGAACCTCACACCCGTCTCCCCTTTCGAACACATCAAGCTCGAAAACAAGCGCAACGAGCTCGCCACCCGGTTCATCGACCTCGTTGCCCCAGTCGGTCGCGGGCAGCGCGGCCTCATCGTCTCCCCTCCCAAGGCCGGCAAGACCACCATCCTTAAACAGATCGCCAACGGCATGACCGCCAACGCCCCGGACGTCCATCTCATGGTCGCCCTCATCGGCGAACGCCCCGAAGAAGTCACCGACATGATGCGTAGCGTTAAAGGAGAGGTATACAGTTCCACTTTCGACGAACCCGTCGAAACGCATTGCCAGGTCGCCGAGCTCGTCCTCGAGCGCGCCAAGCGACTCGTCGAGGCAGGCCAGGACGTGTGCATACTCCTCGACAGCCTCACCCGTCTCACCCGGGCATACAACCTCGCGGTGCCATCCAGTGGAAGAACCCTCTCCGGCGGCATGGACCCCGTCGCCCTCTATCCTCCGCGCAAGTTCTTCGGCGCAGCCCGCAAAGTCGAGCACGGCGGCAGCCTGACCATCCTCGCGGCCTGCCTCGTCGATACCGGCAGCCGCCTCGACGACGTCGTCTATGAGGAGTTCAAGGGCACTGGCAACATGGAGGTCCACCTTGACCGACGGCTGGCCGAGCGCCGCGTCTTCCCAGCGATCGACATTCCTCGAAGCGGCACCAGACGGGAAGAACTGCTCCTCGACGACGTCACCCTCCGGCAGGTCTGGCTCCTCCGCCGGATGGTCAGCATGATAACCACCGACGCCAAGCTCTCCTCGGAGGCCACCGAGAAGGTTCGCGAACGCCTCGCCCGCTCACGCGACAACAGGGAGTTCCTCATGAACCTCGGCGCATCAGATGCTTAACGTCCCGTTCGCCGTGAGCCCGTCAAAGGGTGGAAGCTCGCGAGTTCAAATACGTTCGTACTTCGACACGCTCAGCGCGAACGGAATGGTATTACCCGCCCCCAAATCCCCACCAATCCTGCGCCGCATTCATATTGACAAGACTAACAGAGGTACTATATAGTTCGCATAGTTTTCGCAACGTGCGGTCAAGGCCGACTGCGTCGCGCACAGCCGAGGAGTCGCATCGGGGCCCGAAACCCCGAGGGGCGAACGGTGTTGTGCCGAAATACGCCTTGACATGAGAGTAAGGCATAGTGTACAACTGCATAAGCCTTGATGAGACCGCAAAGAGAGGTACGCATGGCATCACCAGCCTCCGCTCCCAGAGCGGGACCAGTGCCAGCGGGGAGCCCTGTGCTTCCCTTCCTTCGTTTGTCAACAAAACCATTGTGTCCGAAAATTCCGACACTAGCCGATCCAAAAGGGGGTAGATAGTGAAAAGCAAGGCAAGGTTTCTCCCATTCGTACTGGCGTTGGCTCTGCTGACGTCATTGTTCGTGTTGTCGCATGCCACAGCGGCAACCGGTAGCGTGACTCTGAGCAAGAGTCACATAAAAGCCCCCGACGGAACGGTGGGCATTACGGTCAATGACCCGGGTGCCAACTTCGGCGTCGTACAATCCGAGGCTGAAGGCGCGGGCATGTTGTCCTACGAGATCACAGCCCCTGACGATGCTTCTCGCACGATAGCGGGCAACGAGGCCGTTCGTTTCCGGACGGGCAGGTCCCCGATCCTCTCATCCAGTGCGTCGGAGCTGACCGGGGAGGGCGACGTGGACGACTCGAATATCGGCGTCGACTACCGCGACGTTCTCCTGAGCGTGGTGATACCGGAGGGCACGAGCGAGACCTCAACGAATGCCATCATGCGTGCTTGGGAAGCCCTCACGGCAGATTCGACA
Source organism: Dehalococcoidia bacterium (assembly GCA_963665745.1). Taxonomy (GTDB): domain Bacteria; phylum Chloroflexota; class Dehalococcoidia; order Lucifugimonadales; family VXLM01; genus VXLM01. The sequence continues at coordinate 1,567,095 of OY762443.1, forward strand.
GTAGGTGAAGGGGGACGACACCCGTTCTCGCTCGAAAACCCGCAGGGCGGAGCTTTCATCCTGCGTTCCGCCAATGACGTGACAGTGCCCGCGGGCGGCATAATGTTCACCGCAACCTACAAGGCGCCTGATATGCAGGAGGCGACGGTCAGGATCACGAGCACGCAGGACACCGAAGGCTTCGACATCAGCTTGATGGAGACCGGCGCGGATACCGGCGTGTTCACGGGAGAGTTCGTAACTGCGGACGCCTCCGACTCGGCGACCAACAGCATCGCCGCGATTGCCGGTTCCCTCATTACCGTTACGTATGAGGACCCGGCCGGGGATGAGAGTCACGACCGGGTCACGGTTGAGAACACCGCGCCGGACGTTGCCCTGATCTCCCCGGATGACGATCACTCGACGCAGATTCGGGGTGTGCGCCTCGTGGCCCAGGTCACCGACACCGAGGCGAAGGTTGCGGAAGACTCCATTACCTTCAACATCTCGGCGACGGATGCGGGCACCGGTTCGCCTGAAGCCGTCACGCTAGGGGATCAGACGAACATCGCCATCGATAACGGATTCAGGTCCGAAGTCCAGTTGAGAGACGTTCCCGCAGGCGTCACCAACATCGAGTGGACCGTGAGCGTTGAGGACGGCGCGGGGAACATGGCTGAGAGCGACCCGTGGACGCTCCGCATCGACACGCAGTCCCCGGCCCTTGTCAGCGCCGTCACCGGCCAGCATCTCGATGCTGACGGCGCGGTGGTAGAGGATGCCTCGTCTGCAGATTCCACCTCAGTGCGGGTGGTCTTCGATGAGGATATCGACGGAGACTCCCTGCAGGCGATGGACTTCCGTGTGAACGACATTGTTCCGGCCGACGTGACATCGTCCGGCAGCAGCGCCTTCCTGACGGTTGCCTCCATGTCTTCCGATGCAACGCCGACCGTCAAGGTGGTGGGCGCAGTTTCGGATACCGCCGGAAACGTCACTACGAGCCAGCCCGCAGTGACCGCGACGGACGGCATAGCCCCGACCCTGACGGTCGAGGTGGATCCGGCCTACGCCACGTCAGAAGTCGAGATCAGGGTGCGGAGCGATGAGGCTCTGCTAACCCTTCCGAAGATAAGCATCGCCGACGGTGAAGAGAATGATGCAACCTCAGGGCTCTCGAGGCTGACGCTCATAGCCGCCGACCACTACAGGGCGACGTATAGCTCTTCCGACTCGAGCCTCTTCAACATTGAGGTCAGCGGCAAGGACACGTCCGCCAACGAGGCCTCTCTAGGAGACGTGGCCTTCGAGATCGACAGCAGCCTGCCGGGACCGGCCAGCATCACCCTCCCGGGTCATGGCGCAATTGCCGGAGATGCCATCTCCGATGATGCGTACGGGATTACCACCTCGAACCCGTTCATCACAATCGATTGGGGCAGTGAGGGTTCAGAGTACACCGGCGACTCCCACGGCGGGGTCGACGTGACGGGCCTCATGATCGGCGATCACGAGGTCGCGACGCCGATGGGTGACTCCACTGGAGAGAGGACCGAGGCCGGGGACGTGGTCTTCAACGTAACGAAGCCCTCCGAGAACAAGCTGCTCATCTCGGCCCGGGGTCTCGCGCTCGGTACGTACGCGATGTCCTTCAACGGTGAGGATGGGCTCGGCAACGCCCTTGGTGACGCAGTGTCCATCAGCATCGAGGTCAAGGAACCCGATCCGTTCTCGATCACTCTCACGCCGGGCTGGAACCTCGTGTCCCTGCCTGCCGAGCCGCAGATGTCCGGCATCAACGACGTGATGGGCGATCACCCGGCCAGCATCGTGCTGACCTACGATCCGACCCAGCCTGGCGCTTGGCTCTCCGCCTCGCGGCCTGGCGCCGGTGAGTCGTTCGCAGGCTCGCTTGAGAGCATCAGCGCTCGCACGGCCTACTGGATCTTCACGGATGCCTTCGACTCGCTGAGCGTAGCTGTCACCAGGCCGACCGGTGGTGGAGTGACCCTCCTGCCGACGGTCAACCTGGTCGCCGGATGGAACCTCCTGCCGGTGCTCGACGTGAGCGGCGGCGCGGCGTTCGGTGACGACGCTTCCAGTGTGGGCGACTACGTATCCGGTGTTGTGAGGACGTACGCGTACAACGCTTCAAGCGACACGTTCAGCCAGCACACGGGCATGCTCCAGGTCGGCCACGGCTACTGGGCCTACCTCGGCAGCGCCACGGTGCTCGTCCCGTAGCGAGAACCGAACAACCGGGTTAGGATAGGAAAACCGAATGAAGGGAGCCTCCCTCCTCTGATACAATGAGGAGGGAGGCTCTTTGTTGAAGGGCATTGCACCCCCACCAATGACCATGAGACTGGCAGCGGCAATTACCGTAGCGCTCCTCTTCGGAGGAATGCTCTACTTCGCACTGTCCGGCTCTTCCACGCTCGACGCACAGACGCAGGGGGTTGTTTGCCCCACGGTGACGCCGACTCCCACTCCCACTCCCGAAGAGGGGGCCCCGACGCCGACGCCGACCCCTCCGCCCGATGGAGCGATTCCGGCGTTTCCCATGTCCTTCTCGGGGACGGCCTCGGTCGCGGGAAATCCGATCCCCGACTGCACGTACCTCTTTGCAATGGTCGGGGAGTCCATGTCGGGTTTCAGGCCCATCGTGGATGGCAAATACAACAACCTAACCATTGGAGCTAAGGATCGGTCGGACGACGGTCAGCCAATCACCTTCCACCTCAGCGAAGACGTAGTGGCTGCGGAGAGACAGACATACATCTATTTCCCTGGCCCTCCCGACCCGCCGTCGCGGGCATTCAAGACAGGGATTGTTCTGACCTTCCCGCATCTCGTAACGCCCTCGCCTACACCGTTGCCGGAGGACACACCGACGCCTCTCGCGCCCGTGGTGGCCACTGTGCCTCCGGTCGTCGTGGAGCCGACTAACACGCCGACCCCGTTGACCGCTCAACCGGCGATATACTCAGGCCCCTTGACCATCGCCGGTCTGGCCACCATCCCACCAGGTTCGGTATTGACGGCCCGGATTGGCGCCGCTTATGAGTCTCTGCCGGCAGCCATAGTCGGCCAGGGCTATCAGAACCTCGTCATCGCGCCGGGGAGTTCGAGCTTTATCGGCCAGCCGATCGAGTTCTTCCTGAACGGCTTCAAGTCGGTCTCCCTCGATACGTTCGAGAGCAGTGCGCGGAAGACCGATTTCGAGATCATTTTCATCGGGTATCCGACACCCACGGTTGAGCCCACACCTACGGTTGAGCCCACACCCACGCCGATACCGGAACCTACGGCCGACCCGGCAACGAATACGCCTACTCCCACTCCCACGCCCCGGCCGACGGATACTCCCACGCCGACGCCAACGGCCACGGCGACTCCACCGCCTACGCCAACGGCCACGGCGACCCTGCGTCCCACCCGGACGCCGCCCCCGACGCTCCCTCCAACGAGAGGGCCGGACGAACGCGCCGCGCCTTCGAGCCCGACGATCGTAGAGGTGGTGGTGACCGCCACCCCGGGACCGACTGAAGTCCCGACGCCGGAACCTGAAGGCGGGTTCTGCTCGTTCGCGGGCCGCCCCGTGCCTCTTTCGTCGGGAATCGGCTCCCTGCTCATGCTCTTCGCACCCGCCGGTCTTCTCTACGGAGTCCGTCGCGTACGCAAGGACCGCCTCCCCTAAGAGGGTGTCCCAAACAGTTCGCATCCTTGACACCGCGCATTTTCCGGTGCTACATTCGAGATACTTTCAACGCTCTTTCGAGGCTATTTGACGACGTGTCCCTGTCGGTTCGAGAACGCACCATACTCAACCTCATCGTCAGCGACTACATTCGCGAGGCCATACCCGTCGCGTCCGAAGCCTTGGCGCGTCGTCACGATCTCGGGGTCAGCTCGGCGACCATTCGCAATGACGTCATGGATCTGGAACAGAACGGGTTTCTCACCCGTCCTCACCCATCCGCGGGCGCCATCCCCCTCGACAAGGCCTACCGTCTCCACGTGGAAACGATCTCCGTCGACGGCCCCTCACGCCTGTCCCCGGATGTTCGGTCCTCAGCCAGAGAGCGACTCAACGCGGCCGAGCGGGACATCGACGAGTGGAGGAATGAGGCCGCCGCCGTCTTGGCCGGGCTCGTCGGAAATATGGCCATTGCCACCTTCCCGTCTTCGGACGAGACCAGAATCCGTCACATCGAGCTGGTGTCCCTCAAAGACGTCCTCGGTCTCCTCATCATCGTTCTCGAACAGGCGAAGGTCAGGCAGCAGCTCGTCCGCTTCGAGACTCCTGTCGCTCCCGCCGAGATGCAGACCATCTCAAACAAGCTCAACGCACTCCTTCGAGGCATGTCGTCTCGTGAGATCGAGACCAAACCCCTCGAACTTTCGACAGCCGAGGAGGATGTGGTGGGAACGACAGTAGACATCCTTCGTGAGGAAGAAGCCTCACGCTACAACGACCACTTTCTAGCCGGCCTGAGGAATCTGCTCTCGCAGCCCGAATTCGAGGACAAGGACTCTCTCGAAGTGGTCATTCGCAGTGTAGAGGACGGATCGCTTGGCCGAGCCGTTCTGGCACAGGCCCCTGAGGGTTCGGTGGTCCGAGTGATAATAGGAAGGGAAAACGCCGGCGATATGCTCCGGCCGCTCAGTATAGTGCTAAGGCGCTACGGCATCCCCGGCGAGATGAACGGCGTAATCGGCGCCATAGGTCCGGTTCGCATGGAATACGGTCGCACCATCTCCGGCGTCGAGTTCATGAGCGCGCTGATGACCGACCTCGTCGAGACCGTTCATGCGTAGTGTCCGACTCATATCCGCCCTGGCTCGGCACTCAGGAAGCCTGGTACCCCTGGCCGGACTCGAACCGGCGACACACGGTTTAGGAAACCGTTGCTCTATCCGCCTGAGCTACAGGGGCGTCTATCAAAAGGGCCGGAAGGGTGGGTGGAAGCAGGGTGGCACCCCCGGCGGGACTCGAACCCACGCACCCGGCTCCGGAGGCCGGCGCTCTATCCACTGAGCTACGGGGGCGGGCACACGAAAACTATAACATCGTCCCGTCTACGGAACAAGCCGCGCGCTTATGGAAAGGCCCAGTCTTCTCACCCTGAATGACCCCTACGCCGCAAATGCGTGATCGACCAACGAAACTAAGCCTGTATTTGCGCGGCTAGGGGTTGACAACACCATATGACCCCAATATGATAAGGCCGCCGTTAGAGCACCGACTTTGCGCGCCATATCTTCCTAAAAATGCGGCGGGGTAGGGTACTTGACCGGCAAAGAGTCCAGAGACTCAGAAATCTGTAGTTAGGGGGCGAAATGAAAATGGATAAAGCTCCACGGAGCATCATGGTAATGGTGCTTGTTTCGGTATTCGCGCTGCTGTTCTTGGCAGCCTGTCAAGGTCCTCCGGGTAAGGCCGGCCTCCCAGGCAACCCTGGTGAGCCCGGTAACCCCGGTAACCCCGGTCCACAGGGACCTCCGGGACCTCCCGGCCCTCCGGGTGTACCCGGTCTTCCCGGTAACCCCGGTAACCCCGGCGAACCCGGCCTCCCAGGTGACCCCGGTCTTGCAGGCCCAACCGGCCCGCAAGGACCTCCGGGAATCTCCCCCGGCGCAGGCGTGGTCATTAGCAGCAATCCCGTGTACCTCGATCAGGGTCTGACTATCTGGGGCTCCGGCTTCCAGCCGTTCGAGCCGGTGCAGGTGTACTTCGACCTGCAGGGTGGACGTGACCCGAACCTCGGCTTCGCAACCGCGAACGGCGGTGGAGCGTTCGAGGTGGTCGTGTCTGGCCCGTTGAGCGACGTCAGCGGGGTAGCCCGAACCATGGATCAGTTGCTGGCTCTCGATGCCGTCACGGTCATGGTCCAAGGCGCTGACAGGAGCTTCGCCAGTACGCCGGCCAAGGTCGTCGCTGAGACGCCTGCTGTCGTCATTCGCCCACCGGCTCCGCCGGTCACGGTTGACGCCAGTCTCACGGCGGGCTGTGTGATGGCCGGATCGGAAGTTACCATCATGGGCTCCGGCTTCAAGCCTGGCGAGGCGAGTAACTTCTTCCTCGTCACGGGCGCCCAGGCCGACGGTGCCCCCGTCCAAGCCTCGATTGGCAGTGCGGTCGCGAACGACCGAGGCGCTCTCATGGCTGAGATCGGCATCGACGCGGAGACCGAGCCCGGCCTCTACGGCGTCAAGGTTGCGGGCATCCGAGGCACCGAAGCATCGGCGCCGCTGTTGGTGGTGTCCGGTTCAGGATCGGACGTCTGCAAGTAGTCTGACATAGTCAGCAAACGATGAGCCCCGTGGGTATCCACCCACGGGGCTTGTTTCTTTTGTATGACCCTAAGAGCGCCTCCACCGCATCCGGCCACGCAAACCACCTTCTTTCCCCAAACTCTGCGCTCTCTGTGTCCTCTGCGGTGAATCTCCCCCCTACACCTCCACCAAACGTCCGCCCTCCTGGTGCGACCGCAGGAACCCCGCCATGATCCGCACGGACTTCCGCGCGTCACTCGCCGGTGAGCTGCTCTCGGTGCCGTTGGCGATGTTGTCGACGATCTCGCGGTAGGCTGCCTCGATTCCCCGCGACCGGTGTACGTCGGGTATCAGGGTCGTCCGAATCGTGTTGTAGGCGTAGGCCGGATCGCTGAACTGAAGCTCTGCGGACTCGCCGTCGAACTTGAACGTTATCGTCCCCTTCGTGCCCGTGATATTCACATCGCGCGTTGAGTCCGGCGTATTCTTCAGACACGAGTAGAAGGCGCGAACGCCGTTGTCGAATACGACGTATCCCGTGCCCCCGGGGTCGCGCTCCGTGGCGTTGCCGCCACCCTGTCCCCGGTATACGTCCCAATCATCGTAGCCGTCTTCGAGGTGGGCCGACACCTTCACGGGATCAGCCTCACTGAAGAATACCATCGCGTCCAGAAGGTGCGACCCGCTGCGGAAAAGCCACGCCTGCACGCCCCCGAATGAGGCGGACATCAGGCTCAACTCGCCGATGGCCCCCGACTGGATGGCGTCCCGGACCTTGTGGAAGGCCGGACTCCACCGTCGGGTGTAGTCGACCGACAGGATCACCCCGTTCGCCTCGCAGGCCGTGATCATGCGGTCGGCGTCCTCCACGCTCGTCGCGAGCGGTTTCTCGCAGAATATCGCTCGGACGCCCGACTCCGCCGCCAAAACCGTCGGCTCCGCGTGGAGGTGCTCAGGCGTAGCAACCGTGACGATGTCCAGGTCCTCTCTGGCCAGCATGTCGCGGTAATCGCCGTACAGTCGCGCATCGGGCCACCTGTCGCCCCAGTTCTCGCGGAAGCGTTCGACCCGAGCCGGGTCCAAGTCACAGCCGGCGACGATCTCGATCTCCGGCACGTGACCTATCGCCCAGACGTGGGACACCATTACGCGGTCGCCGAATGGGACGAATGGGGGCTTCTCGGCCGCCTGCATCGCCGCTTGGATGACGGCGGGGAGGTCCTCGGACGGCAGCTTGCGGATGGCTACCGGCCCCAGTCCTATGATTCCCAATCGGTATTTCTGCCCGTTCAACTCAATCTTGCTCCATTAGTTAGTCCGCTATCAAGATTCACGCCCTCGTGTCGACCGGGCGGCCTCCGCTTGGCTGCGACGCGATGTCGGCAATCAGGATATCGAGAATAAGCTCATCGTCGGCCCCCGTGGACTTCATCGCGAGGTCGGCCTCTAGGAGCATCCGGTGGATCTCCACGAGCCGCTCCATGCTGAACCTATCGGCCTGGAACAGCGTCTTCCGCAGGGGATAGCCGGACAGTTTGAGCCGCTGGGAAGCCTCGCCGGTCGAGAGCCTGCGCGCGCCGATCTCCTTGGCAAGTATGAGCAGCCGCACCTGACGCGCGATCATGGTGATGATGTACCCCGTCGGGCTACCCCCTTCCAGCAGCCCGTGAACGAGCCCCAGGGCCTCGGAGACCCTGCCCTCGACTATGGCGTCCACGGAGGCGAAGATATTCGACTCTTGGGCATAGGAGACCATGCTGTCGACATCTTCGGCTGTAATCGCCCTTCCAGCCGCGACAAGGGCCAGTTTGCGCAGCTCCGACGCTATCACGGGCAGATCGCTCCCGATGGTCTCGGCGAGCATCTGCACGGCCCGCTCCTCGATCTGCGCTCCCTCGATCCGCGCGCGGTTGGCGATCCACATTCGAAGCTCAGGCGGCCCGGGGGGATTGAACGTCTTGGCCGTGACCAGCTCCCGTATCAGCTTGAGGAGCGGGTTCGAGGCGCTCAATCGCCCGTCCACGAACACCACGTCGGTCGTTTCGGGCACGTCCGCGAGCACCAATGGCAGGCGCTCCCATTCCGAGAGCTCCTTCCTCCCGTTGGCGCCGGCACTGGAACGGCGTCCTCCCGTCCCACGCTCGAACTTGCCCAGCAGACCTTCCACCAATACCAGGCGCTTGTCCGCCAGGAACGGCACTGTGGAGGCGTTGGCCATGAACTCGTCCGGCGACACGTTGGCCCCGAGGGTGACGATGTTCACGTCGCGCACGTCCGGCGTTCCGACGCCCTCTTTCATACCGGCAAGCGTCTCGCGGATGGTGAAGTCGTCGTCGCCCGACAGCGAATAGATCATTCAAGCCCCGTCTAATGCCAAATCCCGCCGCCGTTATGATACCGTAACAGTGAGGAGCGCGGACCGATGGCAGCACCGATCTTACGCCTGCTGATGCTCACGAGAATACCCGGTTTGGTATTCAGGCTGATGCTCGACCGGCGGGTTCCCCTGCGCCTGAAGCTCATCATCCCCGCCGCCGTCCTCTACCTCATCATGCCCATTGACCTTCTGCCCGACCTCTTCCCGATCCTGGGACACACTGACGACCTCATCGTCATCATACTTGCGGTGGCGTCGTTCCTGCTCATGACTCCCCGCAACGTGGTGGTGGAATACCTCACAGGACGCCCGGCCGACCTCTCGGCGGACGCCGGCTCACGCGACTCCCGGGACCACGTGATCGAAGGCGAATACCGCCACGTCGAGGACGAGGACGAAGAAAAGCGGAAGTCCTAGAGACAGTCTCTCCATCTCATAGGCGTCGTCAGATTCTCTCCCCTCGCAGACACATCCATGGAAATCGGCATCATAGGTCTTCCCGGAAGCGGCAAGACCACCGTGTTCAACGCGCTGACCCGCGGGCGGGCCGACGTGGCCTCGTACGACGTTAAGCCGAACGTCGGGGTGGCTCCTGTGCCCGACGGGCGGCTCGACCGGCTGGCCGCGCTGTACGAGCCCCGCAAGCCCGTGTCCGCAATGGTGAGCTACGTCGACATCCCGCCGCCCGCGCCGCCCTCCGGCAGGACGCGCGGGATATCCGGCCAGTACCTGAACGACCTCCAGCGCGTTGACGCCCTGCTCATCGTTGCGCGGGCGTTCAAGGACGAGGCCGTGCTCCACGTCGACGGCTCGGTCGACCCCTTCCGCGACGTTGAGAACATGATGCTGGAGCTCCTCTTCTCCGACCTTGAGCTACTGGAGCGTCGTCTGCAGCGACTCGACGAGAGCTTCAAAGGTGCCCAAGCTGCGGAGCGAGACGTCATCAATAAGGAGTATTACCTGCTCGAACGGATCAAGAGGCATCTCGAAGGCGAGACGCCCATTCGCGACCAGCAGTTCACGCCCGATCAGGCGCAGCGCATACGCGGCTTCCAGTTCCTCACGGCGAAGCCCCTCATCGTCCTGCTCAACATCGACGAGGACGACCTCGACGAGGCCGGGAGCCTCGAAGAGCGGCTGGATGGCGTTGTGCAGGGGCCGTCGGTACGAGCGGCCTCCCTATGCGGCAAGCTGGAAATGGACCTCGCGCAGATGGACGCGGAGGAGGAAGCCGAGTTCCGTGAGGCCGTCGGCGCGGGAGAGTCGGGGATGAACCGCATCATCAGGCTGTCGTACGATGTCGTCGGTCTGATTACCTTCCTAACCATCGGCGATGACGAGGTGCGCGCGTGGGAGCTTCCGAAGGGCACCACCGCGTCTAGGGCAGCAGGGAGGATACACACCGACTTCGAGCAGGGTTTCATCCGCGCCGAGGTCGTAGAATTCGATGATCTCGTCGCCTGCGGCGGCTTTGCCGAGGCCCGGAAGCGCGGTATCCTCCGTCAGGAGGGCAAGGACTACGTCGTGCAGGACGGGGACGTTATGCACGTGCTGTTTAACCTATAAACCCATGCAGCCCATCGCCCTGTACGTCCATATCCCCTTCTGCGAGACGAAGTGTCCCTACTGCGACTTCAACACGTACGCCAAGATAGAGTCGCTCATTCCAGACTACGTCGCCGCCCTGAGGACGGAGATCGAGCTGTGGGCCGGTCTGCTCGACGGTCCACCCGTCCGTACCGTCTTCTTTGGTGGTGGCACACCCTCCTATCTACCCTCCAACGACATCTCCGCGCTGATGGCGACCATCTCCGAGTCGTTTCCCCTCGAGGACGACGCGGAGGTCACCTTAGAGGCCAACCCCGGGGACTTCACCCCCGACAAGCTCAATCACCTTCTCGGCGCGGGCATCAATCGCCTCAGCATCGGCGTCCAGAGCTTCGATGACGGCCTGCTCCGCCTCCTCGGACGACGTCACTCTGCCGCTGACGCCGTTGACGCCTACCGGATGGCGCATGACGCGGGGTTCGACAACGTTAGCATCGATCTGATGTACGGCCTGCCGCACCAGACAATCGGCCACTGGCGTGAGACGCTTAAGCGGACTGCGGACCTCCGGCCGCCCCATGTCTCCCTGTACGCATTGACGCTCGAAGGCGGTACGCCGATGGAGCGCTCCGTGTCGCAGGGGACGCTGCCCACGCCGGATCCCGATCTCGCCGCCGACATGTACGCTCTTGCCGAGCGGCAACTCGGCGCACTGGGCTACCGACACTACGAGATATCCAACTGGGCCGTCGAGGGTAGAGAGGGACTCCACAACATCGTCTACTGGAGTAACCAGCCGTATTTAGGCGTAGGACCGGGGGCGCATTCCTCCCTTGCAAATCACCGCTTCTCCAACCTCAAGCCGCCGCGAGAGTACGTCAAGAGGCTGCAACAAGAGCGTTCCGGCTCTCTTGGCACCCTAAACGGCTCTCGTGACGACTCTTACGCGGCCATTCGCTCGATGCCCGTGGTAGACACCATCGAGTTCATCAACCGCCGTCTTGAGATGGCGGAGACGATGATGCTCGGTCTGCGGCTGGACACCGGCGTCTCCATCCCTGAGTTCGAGGCCCGGTTTGGGGTGTCTCCCACGGACGCATACCGAGAGGAACTCGACGAGCTTCGACCGACCGGACTCGTCGAAACGGTCGATGGGAGCATCCGCCTTACCGATAAGGGCAGGTTTCTCAGCAACGAGGTGTTCGTCCGCTTCTTCGACTGACCTCCGCGTACCGCGCGGCATCCGGTTTTGCTATGCTGGACGCATCCTGTAAGGGAGCGGACACGTTGCACGTTATCGGAACGGCGGGACACGTCGACCACGGCAAGTCCACGCTCGTCCGCGCGCTCACCGGCATCGACCCGGACCGCCTCCAGGAGGAGAAGGAGCGCGGCCTGACCATCGACCTCGGCTTCGCGTGGATGCCCCTCTCCGACGGCAGCGAGGTCAGCATCGTCGACGTTCCGGGTCACGAACGGTTCGTCAACAACATGCTCGCCGGCGTGGGCGGTATCGACCTTGCGCTGCTCGTGGTGGCTGCCGACGAGTCGGTGATGCCCCAGACGCGAGAGCACCTCGCCATCCTCGACCTGCTGAACGTCAGCCGGGGCCTCGTGGCCGTGACAAAGCGCGATCTCGTGGACGATGAGTGGCTTGAGCTTGTCATTGCGGAAGTCCAGGACGTCCTCGAAGGCACGACGCTGGAAGGCGTCCCGATCATCCCCGTCTCGGCCACCACGGGAGACGGTCTCCCTGGGCTTACATCGACCGTCGAAGACCTTCTCCAGGAAACGCACGCCCGTAGGGACCTCGGACGCCCGCGCCTCGCGCTTGATCGCGCGTTCACGATGTCCGGCTTCGGCACCGTCGTAACCGGCACGTTGGTTGACGGGACACTGAGCGTCGGTCAAGAGGTCGAGGTGCTGCCGCAGCGCCTCCAGTCGCGGATTCGCGGCCTCCAGAGCCACAAGAGGAAGCTGGACACGGTACCGCCGGGCACGCGGGTAGCCGCCAACCTCGTCGGCCTGTCCCAAGACGAACTGCAAAGGGGCGACATGCTGACCGTCCCCGGCTGGCTCACGCCGACCGATGCCGTGGACGTACACCTGCGAGTCATCGAAGACATCCCGCGACCGCTCCGCCACAACATGCTCCTCACCGTGCATACGGGCAGCAGCGAGGCGGTCGCCCGCCTGCGCCTGCTCGAACGTCAGCGGGCGGAGCCGGGAGAGTCGGTGTGGGCACAACTGAAGTTCGAGACGCCCGTCGCGGTCGTCAAGGACGACTTCTTCGTGGTCCGCTCCAACCGGGCCACGCTGGGCGGGGGCAGCGTCGTGGACACACACGCCCGGCGGCACCGGCGCAATCACCAGCCGACCCTTGACCGGCTCACCATGATGGAGCAGGGCACGCCTCAGGACATCCTGCTCAATACGATCCAACGCTCCGAGCCGGCAGATGTCGATAATCTCCCAAGCCGCGCCAACATGGATGCAGACACCGTCCGCTCGGAGCTTGAAGAGATGGCCAGAAACGGCGATGTTGTCCTGCTCCGTTCGGGGAAATCGGTATTCACCAAGGGTGGGTGGGACGAATTGGAGCGCAAGGCGCAAGCCTTCCTCTCCGGCTACCACGAGTCCTACCCGCTCAGAAAGGGCGCTCCGAAGGAGGAGCTGCGCAGTCGCATAGGGTCGGTTGCGGCAGTCTTCCCGGAGGCGCTGCGGGTGTTGCAGGACAACGGAGCGGTCGTCGAGGACGGCCCCGTGGTGTACCTCGCGGGACACTCGCGGAAGTTGACGGCAAGCCAGGAACAGGTGGTGCAGGACTACCTAGACTTGCTCGAATCGCAACCCTACTCGCCGCCCACGGAGCCTGTGCCGGACGCGGAGATACTCGCGCTCCTCGTCGATGAGGGGCGCGTCGTGCGTGCGGGAGATACGGTCGTGTTCGCCGCGTCCGCCTACCGCAAGATGGCGGACGGCGTGGTCGAGCACATCAAGACGGCCGGCCCCATCACCGTTGGCGACGTGCGGGACATGTTCGGCACCAGCCGCAAGTACGCACTCGCTCTGCTCGAACAACTCGACCGCGATCGGGTCACGCGGCGCGAGGGCGATGGGAGGGTGCTGAGGTAGTCCCGGAAGGGGCCACTCACTGGCAATACTCGCTACTTGGTGCGCTCGCTATTGCTAGTCCGAGGCGACCGCATACTATACACTGGTTCCCGGTAGGCGAACCGGCACGCATGGCTTCAAGCACACTTCAATCGGCAGGCATGGCGCGTTACACCGTTTGGGCCGCGCGGCTCGTGGTGTTTGCCGCATTCTTCGACCTGTTCGTCCAGTTCCCCACCATCGCGCCCTACGCTGAGAGTCTCGGAGCGTCGGCGGCATTCGTGGGCGTCATCGTCGCGGCATACTCCTTCACCAACCTGTTCGGCAATCTGGGCGCGGGATACGTGCTCGACCGGTGGGGACGGCGAACGCCCATGCTTCTCGGTATGGCGATCACCGTCATCGCCGTCTTCAGCTACTCGCTCGTCCAGACGCCTGAGCAGATGATGGCGGCGCGGGCCGTGCATGGCATCGGGGCGGCCGTACTTGCGCCGGGCGCGTTCTCCATCATAGGGGACAGGACGGCCTCAGACAGGTGGGGTCGAGCGATGGGACTCACGGGAGCGCTGATAGCGGTTGCAGCCCTGATCGGCCCTCCCGCCGCCGGGATTCTCCGAGACATCTGGGGCGCAAACGTCGTCTTCTACGTCGACTCCGCGTTCATCCTGATCACGCTGATCGCGTTCCTGCTCATCGCCCGCGACGGCTCCGCTTCCGTCCATGAGGGGGAATCCGACCCGCACGACGACACGCGAGACGACACGAGGCGAAACCCTGCCCTCTGGTCGGCCTACGCGGCGGCGTTCGCCATCACCGTCGGCATCGGGGCGCTCGTCACGCACCTGCCCCTCATGCTGGAAGAGCAGGGAGAGACGGCGGCCCGCTCGGGATACAGCTTCGGCACCTACGCGCTCGTTGCAATGCTCGTGATGGCAAGCCCGATCAGCCGCGCGGGAGACCGGTACGGGCGCTTCGGCCCGCTGGTGCTGGGTCTCGTCGGCATTGCCGCCGGGCTGGCACTTCTGGGCGTCCTGGAGGGCTACGGAGGTGTTGTAGCGGGCATGGCAGTATTCGGACTGGGGTACGGGCTGGTCTTCCCCGCCGCAACGGCTCTCGTGGCGAGCGCTACCGGCGCTGACAGGCGAGGAATGGCCTTCGGCGTCTTCTACGCCGTCTACTCGTTCGGAGTGGTCGTCGGGGCGTCGGGCAGCGGCAGGCTCGCCTCCCTCAGTGACGCCCTCGTCGGACTGCCGTTTCTGGCCGCTGCCGCCGTCGTCGTTGCGGCCGTCCCCCTCGTAGCGATCATGAGGTACGCCGCAGCTAAGTCCCCAGCACCTAGCACCTAGAACCCTCCGCCTACACCCCCAGCTCCTCCAGCCGCTCATCGCTGATCCCGAAGTGGTGACCGATTTCGTGCTCGATCGTCTTGCGTATCTCCTCGACGATCTCCTCGTTCGACTCGCAAATCGCCTCGATCGACCCTTGGAAAATCGTAATCTTGTCAGGAAGCATCGTCACCCAATCGTCCCGCTCTGTGAGGGGTACCCCTTCGTAAAGGCCGAGAAGCAACTGCGAGTCATCTATAAGATGCCCGGCAAGCTGATCGGGTGAAGGGCTGTCCTCGACGATAACGTCCACATTCTCAAGGTACAGCCGGTAGTTATCCCGGAGTGTACCCAGTGCCACCCGCACCAGCCGCTCGAATGTCTGCCGCTCCATGCGGCAATTCTACCAGACTTGCCAATCGTACCATTCCCGCACTCCCATCCGTCATTCCCGCGTAGGCAGGAATCCAAAACCTCACTCTGCGGTCTCCGCGCCCTCTGCTGTGAATCGCCATGCCCCCTTCGCAATACTTTCTCCCCAATCGCCCACTGTGATATATTGCGTCCATGCCTCGGACGGGAGACCATCTTCGCGACGCGCTGATCGTCGCCGGCGCCATACTGATGGCGGCCACGCTGTACCTCGTATTCTTCTACGTGCCGACCGACGCCAACCTCGGCGTCTCCCAGCGCATCTTCTACTTCCACGTTCCGGTCGCCATCCTTTCCCTCTTGTCGGTGGTCGTGGTCGCCGTCGCCAGCGCGGTGCATCTCTTCGGCAAGGGCGAGAGGTCCGACGCCGTGGCCTACGCATCGGCGGAGGTGGGGTTCGTCTTCTGCACCATAGCCATCGTGACCGGGGCGATATGGGCCAAGCCGGTGTGGGGCGTGTGGTGGACGTGGGACCCGAAGCTCACCCTCACGCTCGTGCTCTGGTTCATCTACGCAAGCTACCTGATGCTCCGGGCGTTCGGGCCGAAGGGATCGCAGGGCGCGCGTTATGGGGCCGTCCTCGCCCTCATCGGGGCCATCGACGTGCCCATCATCTACTACGCCGCCGAGCTATGGCGGTCGACACACCCCAACCTCGTGATCGGCCCGGCGGCAGAGAGCGACGCCCTCGACCCGAGGATGCTCGTGGCCGTGCTCGTTTCGATGGTCGCATTTACGGCCCTTTTCGTTTACCTGATTATCGAACGATTCAGCCTGAAGAAAGCGGAGACCGACGTTGACGAGATATTCCAGTACGCTGCGTAAAGCGCTTCCCATAGCCAAGTCCGCCCCCTTCGTCCTGCTGGGACTCATCGTGGCGGCGTTCCTTGCGGCGCCCGTCTATGCGGAGAGCGGCATCGTCGAACACGCCGTCTCCGCCACGACCTTCGCGCAGGCGTCCGATTCAGACCCGGAGGCGAATCTCCCGTTCCTCTTTGCCGTCTACATCCTGACATGGGCGGGGTTCTTCGGGTATGCTTTCTACATGTCCCGCCGCCAGCGCGACATGCGGCGAGAAATCGACGCGCTCAAACAGGTGCTTCTGGACCGCCAGGAACAGGACGACGCCAGTTCACAGGAAGAGGGCCGATAGACGATGACAACAATTGATGCGCCCGTGATTCCCGAGCCGAGCCGCATGGCCCACCGCATCAAGGTGTTCGTCGGCCTCGCGGTCGTCATAGGCGCTCTCGGCTTCCTCATCTATACCGCGTTCCAGAGCGCGAGCGTGTACTTCTACACCGTCAGCGAGATCAAGGAGATCGGCCCGACCGAAGATGGCCGGCTCGTAAAGGTCAACGGAAAACTCGTGCAGGGGTCGTTCGTCCGCGAGGAAGCGTCCACCATCGCCCGGTTTACGCTCGTGGACACCGAAGGCCCGGACACCCTGTCGGCGGTGCATGACGGCGTCGTGCCGGACCTCTTCTTCAACCAGCACTCCGAGATCATCCTCGAAGGGTCGTACGGCGACGACGGCGTGTTCTACAGCGAGAGCGTCATCGTCAAGTGTCCGTCGAAGTACGTCGCCGCCGGATAGCGTCTACGCTATCCGAACCCTCCAGCCGAAGGGGTCGTCCTTGTAGCCGTACTGGATGCCGACGATCTCGTCGTACAGACGTCGCGCCAGCGGGCCGGTCTCACCCTCGCCGACGGGGATGTCCTCGCCCATGTAGCCGATCTCGCCGATGGGCGACACGACAGCCGCGGTGCCCGTCGCGAAAGCCTCGCTGATCACCCCGCTCCGGCAACCCTCGGCGACCTCGTCCATCGAGACGCGCCGCTCGGTGACCTCGATGTCCCAGCTCCGGGCGACCTGCATCACGGAGTCGCGCGTCACGCCTGAGAGGATCGAGCCGGACAGGCTCGGCGTCACCAACTCGTCTTCGATGACGAAGAAGATGTTGCTCGTGCCGACCTCCTCGACATACCGGCGCTCCACGGCGTCGAGCCACAGGACTTGCGTATAGCCCTTCTCCTTGGCGTCCTCCGACACGTACAGGGTCGGGCCGTAGTTGCCCGACGTCTTCGCGTTGCCGACGCCGCCCGGAGCCGCCCGGATGTACTCGTCGGAGACGAAGATCCGCGTCGGGTTGAACCCCTCCTTGTAGTACGGCCCGACGGGGCTGAGCACGATGAAGAAGAGGTAGGTCTCCGACGGCTGGACGCCTAAGGCCGCCTCGGTGGCGATCATCGTCGGCCTGACGTAGATCGCGGTGCCCTCCGACGTGGGCAGCCAATAGCGGTCGAGCACCACAAGCTCCTTGACCGCGGCCAAGAACACCTCGGCGTCGAACGACGGCATAACCATCCGCTCGGTCGAGGCGTTCATTCGCTCAACGTTCTTGTCCGGTCGAAACAGCCCGATGCCGCCGTCCGGCAGGTGGTACGCCTTCAGGCCCTCGAAGACCTGCTGGTTGTAGTGCAGGACGATAGCCACCGGGTCGAGGCTGAGGTCGTGGTACGGCTCGATCCGCGGATTGTGCCACCCGCGCGCCGTCGAATAGTCCATCAGGAACATGTGGTCCGTGAGTATCTGGCCGAAGCCGAGATCGTCGTCGGCCGGTTTCGGGCGTGTTCCCGCCGTTGGGGATTTCGTGATCGCGATGTCCATCTGCTTCTCCGGTACCTAGCGGATCGTCGTCACAAAATATACCACCGGCAGGCGAAATGGGCTAGTTTAGGGCCGTCGGATGATGCGACGGAAACGGAAATGCCCCGGCGGGCCATCCTCGGACCGGGGCATCGTTGCCTTCAGCCGTCGGGGAAGCCCTACACGCCGTAGGAGGCTACCATCTGCTCGGTGGTCAGGGCCTTTGCCTTCGTCTTGAGGTCGTCGATCCGCTGGTCCATGGTCGGCTGCGGCTCCGCTTGGAATACGAGGCCCAGCGGTATGCCGTCCCGCTCCAGGAGATTCGCCGCCGCGTCGATGTTCGACGGATCATGGTCATCCGGGATGTCCCACGCCCTGCCGGGTATCCCCTTGCGCGGCTCACCCTTGAGCACCTTGTAGGTGTCGTTGTACTCCGTGCACGGCGACTGGACGTGTACCACCGAGAAACCGGGGTACTCCATGGCGTCGTAGATCATGTTCGCCATGTCCTTGATCTTGCTCGACAGGGCAGAAGCGATGTGGGACACGCCGACCGTCAGATACAGCCTCAGAGGGTTGAGGCCCTCTTCCGCCTTGCCGAACGGCGTCGAGCTCGTGATCATGCCCAGTTCGCTGGTGGGGGAGCTCTGCCCCTTCGTCAGGCCGTAGACCCCGTTGTCCATGACGACGGCGCAGACGTTGAGGTTTCGCTGCGCCTGCGGGGCTATGTGCTCCATGCCGATGCTGAGGAAGTCCCCGTCGCCCGCGACCACCACAACGTTCAGGTCGGGTCGACCCGTCTTGACGCCGAACGCCACCGGCAGGGTGCGGCCGTGCAGCCCGTGGATGCCGAAGGGCTGATCTCCCTCCAGCAGGTGGACGAGGTTGCCGGAACACCCGATGCCAGCCACGACAACGGTCTGCTCTATCGGCTCCTCGGCTTCGACCAGCCGACGCGCTACCGCCTGCTCCAATGCCCGGCGAACGCCGAAGTCGCCGCAGCCGGGGCACCACTTGAAATCATATTCGGGATTCTTGTCGCTCATACCGCGACCTCCTCCTTTCGGCCAACGCCGATCCGCTCCTCGATTCTTGCAGTCAAGTCTCTTATCGCAAATGGCAGGCCCGTGTACTGCGTGATCGACTCGGCCCTCACGCCAAGGGACCGCAGGTACGACGAGAACTGGCCCTGATAGTTGAGCTCCGGCACGATGACCAGATCTTTCTCCCTGAGTTCGTCCAGCAGCGCGGGCGGCAGCGGGTTCAGGTACATGGTGTAGTACCACGCCAGGTTTTCCGCCGTTCCCGCCTCGGTCATTCGCTGCCACACCTCGCGGGTGGGGCCTTTCGAGCCGCCCCAGGGCATCAGGGCTACCGAAGCGCCCGTGTTCTCCGACTCGTAGGTGCCGGTCTCCAGCAGCTTGAGCTTGCCGAACCGGCGCTCCGTCATCTGAATGTGTCGCTCCGGCAGGTGGGTCGTGTCGCCCATTCCGTCGTGCTCGCTCGCGTTGGCGACGTAGCTGCCGGGACCGCCGGGAAGCGGCATCGGAGACAGCTCTCGCGGCTCGTAGCGGTGGTAGCCGTTCGTCCCGTTCGCGCCGTGATAGACCGCGCGGTTCTCGACGGGTATCGCATCCAGGTCAGGCTTGCGGACGTTCTGCTTGCGCTCGGACAGAGAGTGTTCGCTCAGCAGGATGACAGGGCCCTGGTATCTCTCGGCCCAGTTGAAGGCCTCTACGGTAGCGTAGAAGCACTCCTCGACCGATCCGGGGGCGATTACGGGAAGGCTCACGTCGCCGTGCGCCGGATGCATGGCCGCGAACAGGTCCGACTGTTCCGTCTTCGTGGGAAGGCCGGTCGCCGGGCCGCCTCGCTGCACGTCGCACACCACGAGCGGGATCTCAGCCATCCACGCGAACCCCAGCCCCTCGCTCATCAGCGAGAACCCCGGCCCCGCCGTGGCAGTCATGGCCTTCTTGCCGGCGTACCCGCCTCCGACGATCGCGTTGATCGCCTCGATCTCCGAGGACACCTGGTAGGCGGTCTTGTCGTCGCCGCTCAGCCATCGCTCCATCCACACGAGGATCGTCGTCGCGGGCGAGATGGGATAGCCGACGTAGAAGTCGAGTCCCGCGTGCACCGCTCCGAGGCAGACGGCCTCGTTGCCGTTCAGGAATATCTGGTCGTAGTTGGGCTTGTTGGGCGGAGCAAGCTCGCCCAGGCTGAAGCCGCTCTTCATCGCCTCTTCGCGTCCGAGGGTGAGGCCGTGGATGTTCTGCGGCACCGTCTTCTCACCGTAGCGTTCTACGTTGCCCCAGCGCTGCTTGACGAACTCTTCGAGGATCGACTGCGGCATGTTCATCAGGCCGGCGAGCATCCCCATGACGACCATGTTCGCCGCCCTCGGGTTGCCCGTCGACCGGCCTAGCTGATCGAACGGGACGCCGAGGCTCGATCCGTTGTCCTCCATTTGGAACGCCTTCGAGTCATAGACCACAACGCCACCCTCGCGGACCTCGTCCTTGTGGGCCTCGTAGGCGTCCTCGTTGAAGGCCACCAAGACGTCGAGCTGGTCGCCGCGACTCAGGATCGGTTCAGTGGAAATTCGTACTTGGAACCAGGTCGGCCCCCCCGTGATCTGGGAAGGGAACGTCGCGAACGTCTGCGCGTGGTACCCGGCCTGCACGTTCGCGGACGCGAAGCCCTCGGCGACCGAAAGCAGTCCCTGACCACCCTCACCGGCGATTCGTATTCTAAAGTCTGTCGTCCGCAACTCGTGCCCCCTCTGAGACGGCGCTCACCCGCATCAGTGCGATTGCGAATGAGGCAAACCAGCAAAAACCCCGCGCATCGGTCTGTGCCGCGGGGCGTGGATTACGTACAGGATGGAGTTCTAAAACTCATACCGACTTGAACGGAATTCTACATGAACGGTCCTGCCAGTGTCAACGGAATCGCGCTGTATGGCATGACGCGGAACGGCTGCCGTCCCCTCGTTCGGGTCTCAGTGCCCCCGATTCCCGACGATTCCCTTCGGCCGGTTGCTCGATGCCTCGTTGGTGATACTGGCCCCGAACAGGAAGATGATTCCGCCGATGAACGCCCATATCAGCAGCAGGATGACGGACGAAAACGGCAAGTAGATGAGGTTCTGCTGGCCCGTTATGTTGCCGAACCAGAAGAAGAGGTGCTTCCCGACTTCGAACAGCACGACCGCAATGATCGCGCCAAAGGTGGCATCCCGCCAGGGCACGTGAGTGTTCGGGAGTGTCCGGTAGACGATTCCGAACGCCAGCATCGTCATGAATATGGGCAAGACACCCGAGATCAGTTCGGTCACGATGAGGACCGCGCGGTTGACCGGCCAGCTGACGAGCGGGATCGCGGAGCTAATGCTCAAGGCGATTTGAAACACAACCGTCAGCCCTATGGAGGTGAGGAAAAGCAGCATGATACCTACGGTCAACACCATCTGCAGCAGGGTTGTACTAACGAGCCTGCGCGGCTGCGCCCCGAATATGCGGTTGACGGCCCGGTTGGTCGCCATGAACAGCCCGTTCGCCCCGATCACAATGCCGACGGTAGCCACGATACTGGCCGCAACGCGAGAACTGAACAGGTAGTTGACGGAGTTGTTGAAGAACTCTCCCGACGCCGGGAAGAAGAAGAGGAATACGTGAGAGAGCTCCTCCTTGATCGTCGCGGGGTCGGCAAAAGTCGAGAAGATCAGGATGACGAGCGCTACCAGCGGGAAGAATGACAGCAGGGTGAAGAATGCCAATGACGCGGCAAGGTCGATGCCCCCGGTCCTCACAAGCGACCATCCCGCATACCAGAGCGCCTTGATTCTCCACGCCAACGGCCCCTGGGGGTGATATACGGCGACGCGTTCGGCGAGGTCGTGCAGCAGCGGAGCGGTTGCCGGGCTGACGTATACCCGCGGCGCCTCCAACATCCCGGCTATGGCGAGACGCACCTCTTCACCCACCTCCTCGCTGATCTCATACGCGCCGTCGATGGCACCCTCGGCCGCCTTACCAACATAACTGATCGTGAAGGCGTGATCGACGTTCTGCACTTCCAGCGCGCCTTCCACGACGCTCTGGGCAACATACACCAGTTGAGAGGCGTCGCCCGACACGTTGTCTATGAGAAGCTTTGCCGTATCGCGCGCGGCCTGGGGGACATTCCCGCCCGTTGCCGACACGCCGGTGATGACCCCGACGATTGCCGCCTTCGCCGCGCTGCCGACGTCGATGCCGATATCGGTGATCGCTTCAAATGCGCTGTATGACGCTTCGGATACCGCCTTGTCCGTCTCCACCCCGACGAAGACCGCGCCCTCGATGGCGCCCTCCACCGCGTCCGTCCCCGCCGTCTGAATGTCCATGCCCATTTCGAGGGAACCACGGATGGCCCCCTCCACGGCTTCACTGATCAGGGGTGTCGTGGGCTTTGAAGACCCGGAGGCGCCCTGCACGACGCCCATTACGGCATCTCTGGCAATTCCGCGCGCCTCGACGCCGATCTCCGTCAACGCGCCGATCGCGCCGCGAACGGCTTCACGGGCCACCTGGCCGGCTCGCCTTCCGTCTCCGGTCGAGTTGCCAAGCGCAAGCTGGGAAGCGGCCCGGACTCGCTCGTTCCAGCGGCCGCTCCTCCGCTCATCGCCCTGCGCAGAGCCGATGAGCAGCGAACGGACTTGTTGCCCTATCTTTCCCAGTTCCATTATCGAGAACCCTGTCTCCGTGGTCCTCGCCAACTAGCGTTGGCGTCCCCTAGTGTGTAGACACGCCTGCATCAAGTCGTCGTATGCCAATGAGGCCCATAACGCAGGGCAGCGAAGCAATAAGAATCAAAATACCGGACAATCAACGAAAGAATAAAGGGGTATTGACGGAGTTTACGGGAAGAATTCGATGGGGGAAGAGGGACGAGGCGTTCCGAAAACGCGCGTCCGCCGAGAACTACGCGCGGTCGCGACGATTCCTAGCCGGAGCGAAGATCGAGTCTTCCGCGAACTCCGCGGCGACCCTCCGTCTCCGTCCGAACAGCCCGCGCCCGCCCAAGATGGTGAGCATGGCCGCGCCGCTCCCCAAGCCGACAATGGCGCCCTTCAAAAACCCTCTTCTCGAAACTCCCTCCGCCCCTTCGGATCGCTTCGCCATGTCTCTCCACCGCTCCATACGTGTTCTGCCCCACATTATAGAACACACCGCCCCATATTTGGAAGGCCGTCCCCTCAAACCTTCCCCACACGCACTTTACCTATCCCCGCAAAACAAGATACCCTTTGTCGGCAAACGGAGGTCGAGATGAGCAGCGAAGAACCGCCCCAGCAGCAGCCCGAACAACCCCAACGCCCGCAGGAACCGGAAGTCCCCGACGACGCCATCGAGGTCGCCCAGGTCCAATACGCTTGGCTCTGGTCCTCCTGGTGGCTGCTCGCCATCGTCCTCCTCATCTTCGCGTTCGGCATCTTCCCCGATCCCTTCACACCCGCGGTCCTCGTCTTCATCATCCTCATACCCAAGTATTGGCATTGGCGGCGCACCAGGTACTACCTCACCGAAGACGCGCTCATCTACCAGCGCGGCGGCATCCTGCAGACCCGCCGCTACCTGATCCCCTTCAGCCGACTCAAAGACACTCGCGCCAGGTTCGGCATGTTCGGCAGGGCATTGGGATTCCAGCACATCGACATCATGCTCGAAAACGGCGCCATCGCCACGCTCGTCTACGTCCCCACCCAAATGGACGTCGACGGCTACTTCCAAAAGCGCATGGGCGGCGACGCATCCGAAGACCCGCCCGAAGAGGGCGCCGGTGACGAACCCGCGACGGAGGATGAAAAGAGCTGAAGTCCGCCGGAAGGTTCCCATTGGCATGTTCCCGCCCGAGTTGAGTATACCCATGCTAAGCGAGCACTCTACACCTGTAGAGTATGCCGAGGCCTTGGGAAACGCCTACTACGCCTTTTCCAAGCGCGACGAACGGAAGAACGGGGGACACTACCAAACACCCGCCTCCATAGCCAGGTTTATGGCGGAGTGGTCTTCCTACTCGCAGCCGCGCTTGCGGGTGTTGGATCCCGGAAGCGGGACGGGGATTCTATCCGCCGCCGTATGCGAGGCAGTTTCCGAGAGCGGAACCGTCCAAAGCCTCCATATCGACGCTTACGAAATCGATCCCCTACTGGCAAACCTCACACTGCTTGTTCTCACCCTATCGCGCGACTGGCTCATTCGACGAGGCGTTACCCTGACATTCGACGTGAGGCAGGAGGACTTCGTCCTAGCCTCCACCGCATCCCTCGCCGCCACATCGAAGGAAAAGAAGACCGTGGAGGAAGTCGGCGGACGCTGCGGAGAGTACGACCTCGTGGTTTGCAATCCCCCTTACTTCAAAATGGGCAAAAGGGCCCCATTAGTTCTCAAGGAGGCCTCAGTTGGGCATGGACAGGCAAATATCTACTCGGTGTTCATGGCTATTTCAGCCGAACTCTTAGCGGAGGCAGGTAGGCTTGTTTTCATCGTGCCCAGAAGCTTTGCTTCAGGGCCGTACTTCAGGAAGTTCAGGGAAGTGTTCTTCCGACATGTCGCCCCCATTGCTATTCATTTGTTCGAGTCCAGAAGGGACGTATTCAAGAATCAAGCCGTGCTCCAAGAAAACCTCGTTATAGCAGCGCGGAGCCGGACGGAGGGTGAAACTCTCTGTGAGGGCCAGGTACTTGTATCTCACAGCAATGGAGCGCACGACATCGCCGACCGCGAGCGCTTCCCGGTTAGGTCGAGCGTAGTGCTGGATCCGTCCAGCGTGAACAAAGAACTGTGTATCCCTGTCTGCGCGGAAGACCTAGAGTTGATACGTGCTCTGCGATCATGGCCAAACACACTGCGCACACTCGGTTTGGATGTGTCCACAGGGCCGGTGGTGCCCTTTAGGGCCACCGCATTCCTCTCTCAGCGTGGTAATGGCGCTGCCACAGTTCCATTGATTTGGATGCACAACGTACTGCCGATGCGAGTCGAATGGCCCCTCACCGACACGAGTAAACCTCAGTGGATCAGAAATACGCCGGAATCCAGACTGCTTTTGGTCGTGGATGATACGTACGTTCTTATAAGGCGCTTCAGCACAAAGGAGGAGAAACGTAGACTCGTCGCCACTCCCTTTATCCGAGGCGGCCTGGATACTGACGTGCTGGGACTGGAGAACCATCTGAACTACGTTCGCGGGGTATCACGAAACCTAGACGAGGAACTGGCCTGGGGGCTTTCTGTCCTCCTCAATTCGACCTTCCTTGACAGGTATTTCCGCCTGTTCAACGGCAATACGCAAGTCAGCGCTACTGAGTTGCGGGCCATGCCGCTTCCGGCCGAATCGGATATTCAAGCAATTGGGGCTGACGTTAGGACTATGCTCAACTCTCGGATTAGCCCCACCGACCTTGATACTCTCGTTGCTCAGACTCTCGATCTCACACTTGAATTAGCGCCGAGCCGTTCGTAGCATGAGCAAGATTGATGAAGCGCGAGATGTCTTGGAGCAACTGGGACTACCCCCAGCCCAACAGAACGACATTTCCTGCCTAACGCTGTTGGTACTGGCTGGTCTGTCTGAGAACGACGCTTGGAGTGATTCGTTCAAGCCGTCTCTTACCATTCACCAGATGCTCGGATTTATGAAGGAACTCTACGGTAGAGAGTACGCGGAGAATACCCGGGAGACGGTTCGCCGTCAGGTCATTCATCAGTTCGAGCAAGCGCGGATTGTCGACCGCAATCCCGATCAGCCAAATCTTCCCACCAACAGCCCTCGCACTCATTACGCTCTCACCGACGAAGCACTGGACGTGCTGAGATCCTACGGCGAAGTTGCTTGGGAATCCAAGCTCCACACTTTCAGGTCGAGGCACGGCGCGCTCTTAGACGTATATCTGCGGCGGCGGCGAATGCAGGAGATACCGATCCGCACATCCGCGGGTGAGGAAGTACGCTTATCCCCGGGCGAACACAACGCGCTGGAGGCGTCAGTGGTGTCAGCCTTCGGACCGAGGTTCGCTCCAGGATCAATTCTGCTGTACTTGGGCGATGCTGCCCAAAAGTTCCTGCACATAGATAAGAAGACTCTGAATCGCATTCGGGTCCCATTTACTGAGCATGATAAACTTCCTGATGTGGTTCTTTATGACAAGAATCGAAACTGGTTGTTCCTCATAGAGGCTGTTACTTCTCATGGCCCCATGACTCCCAAGCGAGTGCAGGAGTTGGAAGTTGCTCTTGCAGGCTGTACGGCCAAGCGACTATATGTGAGTGCATTCCCCGATTTTAGGCAATTCAAGCGGCATGTCGATGAGATCGCGTGGGAAACTGAGGTTTGGATCGCCGAGCTTCCCGACCACTTGATCCACTTCGACGGGGACAGATTTCTCGGGCCATACGAGGTAGAGCCTTAACAGTTCTTTCACTTATCGCCAGCTTTGAGACAGAGCAAAATATGCAAAACCCCAACCCCAACGCCGACTTCAAACTCATACACGCCGGTGCACTCGTCGACGGACGGGGAGGCTCCTCCGTTCCCTCCAGCGCAGTCCTCGTTCAGGGCTCGAAGATCGTCGCGGTCGGAAGGCAGGGCGAGGTGACCGCGCCCGATGGCGCTTCGGTCGAGACCATCGACTACCCCGGCAAGACCCTCATGCCCGGCATGGTCGACGCTCATACCCATCACGTGGGCTTCGGGGACGGGCGAGTCGGCGACGAGGTCGCCACCTACCCCGACGAGATCCTGACCGTGCAGGCCGCGAGGAACGCCCGCAAGGCCCTCTTCTCCGGTGTCACCACTATCCGTGAGAACGGCCCGAAGAACATGACGATGTTCCGACTCCGCGACGCCGTGAACGACGGACTGACCGTAGGCCCTCGAATGCACCTGTGCGGGCGGCCAGTATCGATCATCGGCGGCCACATGGGCTACTTCGGCTCCGAGGTCACCGGCCCGAACGAGACCCGCGCCATGACGCGGCAGCTCATCAAGGAGGGGGCCGACTACATCAAGATCACCGCGACCGGCGGGAGCACGGCCACCTCGTTCACCTTGCGCCCGTCCTTCAATGTCGATGAGTTGCTCGCCATCACCGACGAGGCCCACAAGTTCGGCAAGCCGACCGCCGCGCACTGCCTGTCCACGCAGGGCATCGCCAATTCCCTCGAAGCCGAGGTGGACATGATCATCCACTGCGTCTTCAAGCGCTCGGACGGCACGAACGACTTCGACGAGGCGATGGCCGAGCGCATCGTTCGACAGGGAGCCTACGTGAATCCCACCTTGCACGTTTTTCGCGCACGTATATGGACGCTCCAGCATCGCAAGGAGCGCGACGGCCTCACCCCACAGGAGCAGGCTGAACTCGACGAGGAGCTTCGGGAGTTCGACGTGCGCATCGAAGACTGCCGGCGGCTCATCGAGATGGGCGCGAAGGTCATCACTGGCTCCGACTCGTCTTGGGGCAACTATATGCTCGGCAACACCGCCTACGAGACCGAGTGCCTCGTCATGTCCGGTTACTCCAACGAGCAGGGGGTCCACTCCGTCACCGGCGACTCCGCCCGCTCCCTCGACATGGACGACGTGGTGGGTACCATCGAACCCGGCAAGGAGGCCGACCTCGTCATCCTCGACGGCGACCCGACGGCGGACATCCGCAACCTCTGGAACGTGGAAGATGTGTTCCTAGCCGGAAAGCGTGTCGAGCGTGGGTCATCGGAGTCCCTCGCCGCCATCCGCCAACAGCCGCCAGAGAATTCTCTGTAAAGGGCTATAGCACATCTCCCGCCTTGACTTCCAATTCCGCTTCACGTAACGCGGCTGCCGCCTCTTCGCTCAACTCATCGGCTTCTTCCGGCGCTTCAAGTAGAACATGAAGCAGGGGAGAGCTCGCGTCTCGCAAGTACTCCATGAAGCGCTTGGCCGTGTGCAGTTCTTCATCGGGGAGTTGATCGATCAAGTCTTTGAGACTGTCTTTGGTCGTCATAACTGTCCTCCGCGCTTGCGCACACGACTTCTCACGCAACCCTGCGAATCCGCAACGTGCGGCGGCCTCTTCTCTGGACTGCTCCGTTGGAGCGGGCGAGGGGATTCGAACCCCCGACTTTCTGCTTGGGAAGCAGACACTCTGCCACTGAGTTACGCCCGCCCACTCTCCGATTCTACCAACCCACTTACCCTTACACAACCTCGCCGCAGGTCATTCCGAACGCAGCGAGCGCTTTTCCCCGACCACGAACCTGTTTGCCACCCATTCACGAAACGCACTACAATAGCGCTCCAACGACCATACCCGGAAAAGGCACGCCATGAAGCTCGACGAATCGCAGATCGAAGAGTTCGATACCCGCGGATACCTCTTCTTCCCCAACCTTCTCGATGCCGATGAGGTCGCCGCCCTCCAAGGGGCGGTGCCGGAGATCCTGAGTCGCGAGGGCCCGGAGGTCGTCCGCGAGCGTGAGGACGCCACAACCGCCCGTCTCGCATTCGGCGCGCACGTGTACTCCGAGCCGTTCAAGCGGCTCCTCACCCTCCCTCGCCTGCTCGAACCCGTCCGTCAACTGCTCCGCGATGACGTCTACCTGCACCAGAGCAGGCTCAACCCTAAACCCGGTTTCGGCAAAGGTGGGGGATGGGACTGGCACCAGGACTACCCGCCCTGGCATCTGATCGACGGGATGCCCAAGCCGGAATGCATCATGGCCTCCGTCTACATCGACGACTGCACAGCCGTCACCTCGCCGCTCTTGGTGGTGCCAGGCTCACAGCGACACGGCCTCTTGGACTCCAAGCTCCACGAGGCCGCCAAGGGGAGGGGGTACGCCCTCCACCACATCGACAATGAAGCCCTTGAACGCCTCGCAGGCGAGAGCGGGATCGAGCCTCTGATCGGAACGGCCGGCTCGGTCGCGTTCGTGCACTGCAACGTCGTCCACGGCTCGTCCAACAACGTCTCGCCGTGGCGTCGCGCCATTATGTACCTGAACTACAATGCCGTCGGCAACGCCTGCACCGGTACCGAGCGTCCTTGGTACCAGAACAACCGAGACTTCACTCCGCTCCAGCCGTCTGGCGACGATAGCCTGAGGGCGCTGGCGTAAGGGGACTTTATGCAAGCAGGCCGTTCATTCCCGTATCAGGTACGGGGCAGGCCCTGAGCTTGTCGAATTGGCGGTGTGTTGTCGCGTTGAACCGGTGGCGGATACGGCAGACTCGCGCCAAACTTGACGCCCAGTGTGCGCATCGACTATCATTCGGCTTACAAAATTACGAAACGACACCTCCTCCTCTCCCTCCAGCGTGGGGCCGTCGAAAGGCGGCCTCACGTGTTTTCCGGCGAACGGTGTTAGAATCTGTTCGACCGGCAACACAACGTACTCCCTGGGAGGATCTCCGTGCGACTCATCTTGATCGGTACCGAATACGTGGGCAAGACCACGCTCGCCAACGCCCTGCAGGAATGGGGCCTGAAGGTCGGCAAGAGGTTCCACATGGACGACGGCGACTTCACGATTCCCGACTACCACCACCTCAACGAAGAGGATCAGCAGACCATGTGGAACATGTCGCCGGTGCTCAAGGAGCGTTTCCAGCGGATGGTGATCTACTACCATCTCGAAATTCTGGAGCGGTACAACGACTGCATCTTCAGCGGGTTCCACATCGAGGAGAAGATCTTCGGCCCGCGCTACTACCATCCCGGCTCCGAGGTGTCCTATCACCGATGGCTTGAACACAAGATGCCCGACAACTGCATCCTCGTCCACATGACCTGCGACCCCGACGTGATCCGGCAGCGCATGGTCGACGATCCGCACCCTTACGAGCTGGTCAAGTCCCACGAGATCGAGGAGATCATGGAGGAGTTCCTCTACGAGTACAACAACTCCTACTTCCGGCAGAAGGTCGAGTTCGACACGACCCACCTGACGCCCGAGGGCATACTCGAACCGTTCTTGGAAGCCGTCCGCCCGCAGGTCGACGCCCGCGACCTCATCTTCCTCGATTCCTTGCGGAAGTAGGGGCGCTCGCGGCGGTGTCCAACTGGGAGGCGCCATTGAACGCGTTGACAGACCAACCACGACAAGCGGGAAACATGTGACAAACGACATCCTCTGTGAACGACGTGACGGCGTAGCGACCGTCACCTTCAACCGGCCCGAGAGACGAAACGCCATCACCTACGACGGCTGGCGGCTGCTGCGCCGCATCGCCGAAGAGATCGCCTCGGACGATGGCGTCCGGGTGGTCGTCTTCACCGGCGCGGGGGAGTTGGCGTTTTCCGCCGGGGCGGACATCGCCGACTTCGACCGGTACCGGCACGACGCCGAGAGCGCCAAAGGGTACGCCGCCGCCTTCGACGGCGCGCTGGACACGGTTGAGAGCATCCCGAAGCCGACGATCTCCCTCATCCGGGGGTACTGCATCGGCGGGGGATGCGAGTTGAGCATGGCGACCGACATGCGAATCGCCGCCTCAGGCAGCCGCTTCGCCATTCCGGTCGCGAAGCTGAACATCCTCATCGGCTACAAGGAGATGCGGAGGCTCGTCAGGCTCGTCGGGCCAGGCCAGGCGAACTACATCCTCATGTCCGGCAGGCAGATCGGCGCCGAGGAGGCCGTGCGCATCGGCCTCGTGGACCGCGTCGTTCCCGACGATGAGATCGCGGAATACGTCTATGGCCTAGCGCAGGAGATGGTTCCCCTCGCGCCCCTGTCGCAGCGTCGCCACAAGGAGATTATGCAGACCGTCCTTGAGAATCCTGGCCTTGAGGATCTCGCTCCTGAGCAGGAAGATCTGCCGTTCGCTAACTTCGACAGCGAAGACTTTATCGAGGGACGCCGCGCCTTCCTCGAACGTCGTCCGCCACGTTTTCAGGGCCGGTAGCCTCAAGACACGACAGGAGGAGCGACCGTTGGCGAAGCCGTTTCTATCGGTTATCGTTCCGGCGTACAACGAAGAACGGCGAATCGGGCCAACGTTGGAGAAGCTGGTAGGGTACCTCACCTCCCGCCCATTCGAGTGGGAGGTGCTCGTCGTGGACAACGGCAGCGACGACGCGACCGCGACCGTCGTCGAAAGCTGGGTCTCCGAGGTCCCGCAGGTGCGCTTGGAGTCACTGCCGACCGCAGGCAAGGGCCTCGCCGTCCGTCATGGGATGCTCCGCGCGAAGGGCAAGCTCCGCTTCATGTGCGATGCCGATATGTCCATGCCGGTGGAGCACCTCGACGACTTTCTCGCTCGCATGGGTGAGGGCTACGACATCGTTATCGGCTCACGCCAGACGGAGGGGGCGCGAAGGTTCGATGAGCCCCTCGTACGACACCTGATGGGCAGGGTCTTCAACCGGATCGTCCGTGTGGTGGCCGTCGGAGGCTTCGAGGATACCCAGTGCGGCTTCAAGATGTTTCGAGGCGAACTTGCAGACGAGATATTCCCCTTACAGCACGCGACCGGATTCGGGTTCGACGTCGAGGTGCTCTTCATCGCCAAGCAGCGAGGGGCCTCGATATTGGAGATGCCGATTGACTGGCATCACGAGCCTTCCAGCAAGATCAGTCCGGTTGCCGACTCGGTGCGGATGGTCATGGATACCGTCCTTACCCGCTGGCGGGGCCTTATCGGAGTCTATCGCAAGTGAGCGACCACAAGGTGCAGGGAGTGAAGGAACTGAACTATCCCAAAGTGGCGGTCGTTGTGCCAACCTACAACGAGGCCGAGAACCTGCCGGTGTTGGCCGAGAGACTGTCCGCCCTCGACATCCCGGGCCTGACCCTCATCGTCGTGGACGACGGCTCCCCCGACGGCACGGGTGAAGTTGCCAAACAACTGGCCGCGCAGTACGACGGCCGGGTCGAGTTGGTGCAACGCCACCGCAAGGAGGGCCTCGGCCCGGCATACATCGCCGGGTTCTCCCACGCGCTCGATGCCGGGGCAGATGTCATCGTGCAGATGGACGCCGACCTGTCCCATCAGCCGGAGTACATACCGCAATTCATCGAGGCGCTCGAAGAGTCCGACGTGGTCATCGGGTCACGCTACGTGAGCGGCGGAGGCGTAGACGAGCACTGGGGCATCCTGCGGAGACTCATAAGCTCTGGCGGGAACTGGGGAATACGCACCGTGACCGGCGTGAAGGTCAAGGATGCCACAGGCGGGTTCAAGGCCTTCCGGCAGAGCGCGTTGCGGTCTATCGACTTCTCGCAGATTCGGTGTGCCGGTTTCGGCTTCCAAGCGGAGATCAATCACACCTGCGAGCATATGGGCTATCTCGTCACCGAACACCCGATTATCTTCATCGACCGCACGATGGGGAAATCCAAGATGTCCCTCGGCATCATGATCGAGGCGATGTGGAAGCTCCTGCCGCTTCGATGGAAGTCCGGCTCATGAGATCAAAATCGTCCGGTTAAGGGGCGAAAATATGCTTGCGGCGATGGGGCGAATCTTGTATTAGTTCAACGACCAGATTTTGATGATGAGTGCATATGGAGTCCTATTCATGGCGTACCAGCAGACCGAAGACAAAGTGAAGATGAAGCAGGAACGGACGAAGGCGGCGATAGCCCTCGCTATGCAAAGCCGCTGGACCGAGGCCGTGGCGGTGAACCGTTCCCTTATAGATGACTTTCCGGGCGACCTGGAGTCCTACAACCGCGTGGGCAGGGCCCTCACGGAACTCGGACGGATCGACGAGGCGAGGGAGGCGTTCCGACAGGTATTGGAAGTCTCCCCGCACAACACGATCGCGAGGAAGAATCTGGACAGACTCGAACAGCTTGGCGACAACCTCCCTCGCCATCAGCCGACCCACCGGCGGGCGACGCAAGCCTTCATCGGCGAGTCCGGCAAGACTCTCGTGACCTCACTCGTGAACGTCGCGCCGCCCAAGACACTCGCCAGGCTCACACCGGGCGACGACGTGAATTTGGAGCTGTCGGGACGAAGGCTGAACGTTACCGACGAGGTGTCGGGCGAGGAGCTTGGACAGGTCGAATCGAAGACGGCGTCCCGGATTAAGCGGCTGACGAGCGGCGGGAACCGGTACGCGGCGACGGTAAAGAGCGTCGACGACCGGGCGGTCACGATCATCATCCGAGAGGTCTACAAGCATCCGTCTCAGGCCGGGATCGTCTCGTTCCCGTCGAAGGCCTCATCGGGGGCGTATGTCTCCAGTCCGTCACTTGGGGACGACTCAACGGAGGACGAGAGCGCCGTGGAGGCCAAGCGCATCAACGCCGCGAAGGACTGGTCGGACGACGACACCGAGCCGGGCGATGACGAGGTCTTCACTCCGTCAATACACCGCATCATCAACTCGGCGAGCGAGGACTTCTAGCAGCCGGCGGTGGCCGGACCGCCGGGCCGCATCAGCGCGGAGATTCCCAATAGGGGCGAGTCCGATCCTTCCTCTGACCAGGACGGGATCTTCACCCAAGCACGGATGAGGCGGTCCTCCTGCCTGATGCTGAACTCTTCCACGTCGCCGATCGGTATAGTCCGCGGGGGCGAGTCGTCGACGATCTCTTCCCGTAGTAGGTTGCGCGATCCATCCGAGTGCGCCGTGTCAGAGTAGTAATGAACGCTAAACTCCCTAGCAGGCGGTTCCGTGTAGTCCGTCCACTTGAACGTGCCGTAACTGTCCTCGGAGTCCCCATCCGTGAAACAGGCCGCCTGTCGCGCGTCGGACGCGACCCAGTGCAGGGCTTCGCGCGAGTCCCGCACTTCACCTAGGTTCTCCTGCCACTCCACGGGCAGGACGATAAGCCTGCCCGCGACGGCAACTAAGGGCACGGTGAGGATCGCCACGATGAGCATGACGGCCGCCGTCTCCAGCAGCGTCAGCCCTTGCCATGAGCCCAGTAGCCGACGTGAAGCAGTCATTCGCCCGCACTCCCCAGGCAGTCGACCACCCCGACTAGAGAACTGAGTTCAAACAACTCCTCACCATCGGATGTCACTCGCACGGTGTACTCTTCCCCGACCGCTTGACCCTCGATCTGATATGTACCCAGAGAGGAATCGTCCGGGAGGCAGTGTCCATTGAGATACTCTTCGACGTGCCGGGCGGCCAGCGTTTCCGTCACCGCCTGTTCCTCCAGGGTGTCCGAGACGCTGATAACGAACGAAAGGCCGCCCACGAGACCGACCACCGCGACGCTGAGGATGGCCATCGCTATGACCACCTCCAGCAAGGTGAGCCCGGACTCGTTACCGGGCTTCCCGCGGAGGAATGCCGGGACGCTTCCAATGCCGGGGGTTCTTAGGAAACTGACCCTGCGACACCTTGAACGCGCGTGGAATCCCATGTCAAATACTCGTTGCAGAATCAACGCTCCGTTTGATACTTCTCCAAAACAACTCAGGTGTTATCGTCCATGAGACGGCCTCTTCAGCGCGCTCTCGGCCTTGCAGCCCTTCTGCCCTTCCTCATCTTCGCTCTGGCCTGTCGGTCGGGCGCTCCACCAATCGTATTCACCTCCGACCGGGATGGCAACTTAGAGATATATTCCGTACGAGCCGACGGGCGGGGTGAGGAAGAGAACCTCACCAGGAGCCCGCGTGACGAGTTTTCCCCGTCACTTTCCCCGAACGGACGGCACGTAGCGTTTCTATCGGGCGGCAGCGACGACATGAGGCTTGAAGTATTGCAGATTTCGGGCGATGAACGATCACAGGTCTTTTCCGGGAGTGGCGAGATCACGCATCCGAAGTGGGGGCCGGACAGCGGGCGTTTGGCTTACGCACTGGCCCAAGAGTCAGGCAACGCGGTCTACGTGAGCGATTCCGATGGTGAAGAGTCGATGCTGCTCAGCAAGGTGGCCGCGGACGAGGTCGGCGGGTGGTCGCCGGAGGGAGACTTTATCGTCTTCTCGGTCCGCGAAGGCGCGGAGCAGGGGCTGTACGTCCGTAACCCTGACGGGGTGAATGAGTTCAGGCGCACAAAGTCGACAGACTACGGCGCGACATGGTCTCCCGACTCGCGGTACATCGCGTTCCTATCGACCCGGGACGGCAATCCCGAAATCTACGTAATAGACCCCGAAGAGGGCGAAGAGGTGCGCGTCACCGATTCCGAAGCGCCGGAGTACGGCCTATCGTGGTCACCGAACGGCAAGAGGCTCCTGTTCGTTACCGAGCGGGACGGCAATGCGGAGATTTATTCCGTCGAGATCAAAGACAGGGGTATGGCCGACAACCTTACCCGCCTGACCCACAACGAGGTGCGCGACGAACAGCCCATTTGGTCACCGAATGGCAAGAGGATCGCTTTCGTGTCCTACCTCGACGGAGACGCCGAGATATTCGTCATGGAGTCCAACGGAGAGAACCAGCAGCGGCTGACGAATAACGAGTCCCAGGATACCCAGCCTTCCTGGTAAAGGTTTCCCGCGCTCCTAACGTAACCTACGTATCGGCCCGTTCGGCCTGAGCCTGTTCAAGACTGCGACAGTATCCGTGTCCAAGCTCTCCCCTGCGTCCCGTCGGCGGGCGAGCAGGTCCAACGCATGGTCGGAGAGGCGTGGCTTGGCGCGCATTTCCTCAGGCTGGTACCTCATGCACCTACGTTCGAGCACCTTCACGGGACGGGTGGTCTTTTCGGTACACGCATAGGCGTACTGGCACATGTAGGCATAGCAGACCGTCGTCTCCCGATGCACGAGCTTGACGCTGCTCTGTGACGGCGGAAGACGACGGGTCAAGAATTTTCGTAAAGGCGCGTTGAGGTCCGTGGACCGAGATCGGACTGTTCTCATGGGCCGTTCCTGCCCGCAGAGGTAACAATAATGCTAAACAATTATTGGAGAAAGGCAATAGCTTTAACCACTATGATCCGGCGAGGTCGATGGAGAGACACGTGCCGTAACCGTTCAGAGCTAGTGAGCGGGCCGCTCCCGCCTTTGTGGATACCCGCTTTCGCGGGTATGTCGATGCCTTCATCCCCAGGTGGGCCGCTCCATAGTGAAGACGCTGTCGACCTCAACGAAGTCCAGGTAGCCGAGCCTTCCGACCGGCCGCAGCTTCAAGAAGTCTATGCGCCCGTCTACCAGCACCCGCTCGTCGATATGGACGCCGACGACCTCCCCGAAGACGACCGTGTTCGGGTCACCTACGTCGTTGGACAGCATCTCCACCGAGCGTGTGTATCGGCATTCGAGGTGCATGGGGCTCTCGGCTACGCGCGGACACTTGACAAGTCTGCTGTCTGCCTTCGTCAGCCCGGCGTACTTGAACTCGTCGACCTCCCTCGGAGCGGGGACGGCTGACACATTCATCTGGTTTCTCAGCTCCCAGGTGGCGACGTTCACCACGAACTCGCCGGTCGTTTGCGCGTCCAGTACAGCGTCCTTCAATCCCCCTTCCCGGTGATTGCTCGTCGCCGAAAACATGACTTGCGGCGGGCTGTAGGCGACGGCGTTGAAGAAAGAGTAGGGCGCGAGGTTGGGCACTCCGTCGGCACTGAGCGTGGAAATCCAGCCGATTGGCCTCGGCACCACGATGGCGTTCAGTGTGCTGAAGGGATCAGGCGTCCCCTTGCCGATCTCGTAAAACATCCACGTCTCCTGTCGAGGTATGGGATTGCCTCCCGGCGGTCTTGTTCACGATCATCAGGACAGCGGGTATGATCGCGATGAGACATACCGCGGCGGCGATGACGAAGAACTCTTGGAACAGGGTCAAGCCAGCGTCGTTGATCCTGTCGGTGAACCGGTCTATCTGGGCCTGGGCCTCCGCCCTGGTCTGGGTGGCCTCCGCGAAGGGCAGCCGGATGTCGGATGCAAGGACATCGAAGCGGGCGACGCCCCAGGCCGTCAGCGCCGCGACCCCAAAGGTCATCCCCACGATGCGCAAGGCCGTCACCATGGACGCGGCGGTCGCGCGGATGTCCTCGCCCACCGTCTCGGTGCCCGCGAGCGCGATCGGTACGATCAGGAGGCCGAAGCCGAACCCTGCCACAAGCAGATGAAGCGTCAGTTCCGGCTCGGCGATATCGAGGTCCCAGCCGCTGACCAGCCAATAACCAATGCCCGCGAATACGAGTCCGGCGGCGGCCGGGACGCGCAGGTCGAGTCGCTGGGCCATGAGCCCGCCTAAGAACGCGCCGACAGGGATGCCGGCGGTCATCCTCATAAGCCATAGCCCGCCTTCCAAAGGCGTCCTGCCCATCACGGTGTTGGCCATGAGTGGAACCGTGACCATGCCGATAATCAGCGCCGCGCCGATGAGGAGGTGGGTGATGTTGGCCGTGACGAAGGCCAAAACGCGAAACATGGCAGGGGGCAGGAGCGGGTCGGTCGTACTTCGCTGCCGTATGACGAAGAGCAAGAGGGAGAGAGCAGCGCCCGCCACGAATACTCCGCCTAGCCAGTCGAACGAGCCGATCCGCGAGAACGCAAGCGTCGTACACGTCAGGGCCGCCGCCACCAGCGCTCCCCCAACGACATCGATGGAAGCCGGGAATCGCGGGCTGGGTCGCAGCATGAGCAGGATGAGCGCGATCGTCAGGACGGCGAAGGGTATGTTGATCCAGAACACCCAACGCCAATCGAGGTATCGAATTATCACACCTCCCCACAGCGGGCCGATAACACCGCCCGCCTCGGCTGCCGCGCCGACGATGCCCAGAGGGAGCGCTCGCTTCCCTCGCGGGAAGAGGTCACCCACGATTGCTATAGCTATAGGAACCAGCGCGCCGGCGCCGATGGCCTGGAACACGCGGGCCGCAATCATCCAGTTGAGGCTCTGCGTGAGAGCGACTGCCACCGACCCAACCATGAATGCCAGAACCGACAGCACGTAGAGACGGCGGTGACCCCAGACGTCGGAAACGCGCCCTATGAGCGGCATCCCCACCAGATAGCCGAGCAGGTAGCCCGTGATCGCCCATGATGCATGGTCGATCTCGGTAATCGGCACCTCCATATCGAGCATGATCTGTGGCAGCACCGTCACGATGACGGTCTGGTCATCCGCTGCGACGAATACGCCGACACACACCGGTATCAGGGCAACGTACGGCGGCACACGGTCGCTGATGCGATTCAGGAGGTTCACACGAGCCGTCCTCGTTCAAGAGCGGAGGTTGGAGGGCTGAGGCACAACAGGTCACGAGGAGTCTTCCGGGGGTTCGATAACGACTTCCTCGTTGAAGAAAGACAGCACGATGACCCGTTCGGCGTCCTCGACGTCGGACGGCGTGACGGCGCCGATGAAGCGTACCTCGAGCAGGTAGTCGGTTGTCGAGTCGATCTTGAGATCGAGGTCTACCGTGCGGTCGGTCAGGGTGGGCCCGACCAGGGACGCCAGGGCGGTGGTCGGCAGAGCGCCGCTTATGCGGTACGTCCCGTCCGATGTGGCGTCGTCCAGCAGGGTAGCGTCTTGCGTTTGTCCCATCATTTCGGCGATGCCGCGTGTCGGACTGAAGAACCCGACGGGGCTGATGCTCGCGTCGGAGGCCTCCCAATTGCCCGTGAGGGGGTTCGTCATGTAGGTCTGGGCGCCAATGGTGATAACCTCGGACTTGATCGCAAACCCTCCGCCGAAGCTGCCGGAGAACTCCATCGACAGCTTGTCGGGATTCACTACCTTGCCGCTCACCTTCTCGATGAGCAGCCCGTCGAGGATTTCGAGGCTCCCGACATCGTGGTACATGCGGAAATTGAACGTGTCCAGGGAAGCCATCACCCGCCCGGAGCGTTCGAGAATTTCTTTGGGGTCGGGTGGGGTCGGCGTCGCAGTGGGGATGGGAGTAGGCTCGGCGCTGCTCTGCCCGCACGCCACCATCATGACTGCGACCGCCGTCAGCAGTCCGAAGTGAAACCGATTGATGGGCATGAGCCTAAGGATCGGAACAGTCCCTGGTGAATCCGCACGAGGGGCACCGCAGCTTGCAGTGAACGCCAATCATACTTGCCCCGCAGATGTCGCAGCGAACACTCTTTTTCGGGTTCGTATCGACGTTGAGGGATCTATGTTCGCTCATCCAATTCTTCCTGAGGTTCTATCGATCGGGTTTTGGGCTATACATCAAGGCCCCGTCACTTCAGGAGCGACGGGGCCTTTCGCTAGCGAGTTCTACGGTTTGCTAATCGCTACGCCTGACCCTCTTCCTTGCGGGTGGCAACGAAGACGAAGGCTCCACCGATGAGCAGGATGCCTCCGAGCAGCAGCGCCAACTGCGTCAGCGCGGGTATACTCATGTCGCCAGTGGCCGGTGGCTCAGGCGTTGGCGTGGGAGTCGGCGTTGGTGTGGGTGTTGGCGTGGGAG
Source organism: Dehalococcoidia bacterium (assembly GCA_963665745.1). Lineage (GTDB taxonomy): Bacteria > Chloroflexota > Dehalococcoidia > Lucifugimonadales > VXLM01 > VXLM01. The sequence continues at coordinate 1,606,118 of OY762443.1, forward strand.
TCGGCGTCGGTGTCGGCGTCGGTGTCGGAGGTCCTCCCACCTGGATCGTGTAGGTGGCCATCATCTGGACCTGCCGATACGTCTCATCCAGCCCTGCCTCGCCGGCGACGGCCTCCTTCGTCCCGTCACCGTTGGCGTCGAGGCCGGTCAGGGCGTTGTTCATCAGACCCTCGATGTTGGCCATGTGCCTCGTGGCGTCGCCTTGGCTGGCCGAAGTAAGGACGAGAGACCGAATTCGTTCAACCGCGAGATTCACGAAGGTCGTGGTGTTGGCGGCGGTGATTTCCGCCAGAGCGCCGTGTTCGGCAATGGGCTCTGAATCCGGGGCCGCCTGCCTGGCGAACCCGATCTGCTGGGTGTCAGCGAGATGCGATATCACGCCGTTAGCACCCTCGATAACGTCCAGCACACGCTGTCCGCGCGCCTTCGCTCCGTCAGCGGTGGTCTCAAGTTTTCCGAGAGTAGCCTCGTTGCGGGCAATCTCCAACTGTCCCATGGCATTGGCCAAGATCCCTTCCGGGGAGTCGGCAAGGAGATTTCGGATTTGCGCCAACGCGGCGGCAGGTTGCTCGAAGTGGTACACCGGAGAACCTGCGGGCGCGTCGGGGTCTGCTCCCGCGGTCTCTTCCGTAATCACAAGGAGGCCGTAGGCGCCGATCAGGTTTTCGCCCGTGTACCGCGAAGAATCACTGTCGAATGTATGAGACACGGCGCCGCCCGACAACTCCATCGGCCCCAGGCTCAGCCAAGGAGCCCCGCCGGCGACCCAGGCCTCATAGTCCGGGATGAGCCAGGCAACCAGTTCGGTGCCGCTGGACGGAGCCGGAACATTCGTCATGTTGATCATGATGGCATCGCTCGCCGCTGCGTCGTCGTATATCACCGCAGTCCCCTCAAATTCGCTCTGGGCCAGCCCCGTGCCGACCGGAAGAGCCAGAAGGAGTGAAAACAGGGCAAGTAAAGCGATTATCCTAGACTTCATATCGTCTATTCCTCCTGTGATGAACAGAGTCGCTCAGAGGAAGCATTTGCTCCCACGGCGAATAGCCTACCACAAGCGAAGGCGTAAGGGTAGACTCTATCGGCATATTCTACGACAGGTTTAGGAATACTACAAATCCCCGCGCAAGGCGCTGTTCCCTACGCTCCCGGGGACTGCGGCAGCGTCGTCGATCGTTATCAGAATGGCCCGAAACTCTTCCAGCGGCGCGTCGATGGTGACTTCGGCATGGCCTGCGCCCGTCGAATCGACGGTCAGCGTTGCGGTTCTGATCTCTTGCCCGCCGTGCTTGATGAGCCAGACGTGGTAGGCTTGATTCGGGGGCAGCTGGGGAAGGTGCATGGCGGCGATTGTGACCGTGCTTTCCCTCGCAGAAATGACGATCACCCCGCTTGGCGACTCATGCCCGGGCAGGGGCACGGTCGGGATGTTCGCAGAGAGCCGCTTGACGGTCACGTCGGGGTCGGTCGCAATCGTTTCAAAGAGCTTGTGCTGTTGCTCGATACCCTCCCTCAGGTCTTTCTCCTGCCGTGCTACGCTCTCCATCCGTTGCTCGATGTCGCCACTGAGGTCTTGGAGGTCATGCAGGTTCCGGCTGGTCCAATAGCCGACAATCACAGCGGCGACCAAGAATACCACCGCAAGCGATGTGCCGGGAGACAACATCAACTGCCGTCCCAGCGATCGCACAAAGTCCATCCAAGACCGAGAGGGCTGCGTCTCCGGTTGACCTACTTGATCGATCCGTGCGAAGAGGCGGACCTTAACGCTCTCGGAAGGATGCTTCTGAGGAACCATCCGGGCCAGATTGACGAGCGTGTCCCCGGCTTCGCGAACCTTCGTCGCACAGGACGCGCAACCGTCGATATGCGTGGTGAAGAAGGCCGTCTCAGACTCCGCCAGCGAGCCTAGCGTATAGGCCGGGAGCATCTGCTCGATTTTGGTGCAGTCCATCATCATCCGTCCAACCATTTGCGGGCCTGCGGCCCCAAGTTTTCCCGCAGGGCTTTGAGCGCCAATCTCGTCCTCGTCTTTACCGTGCCCAGGGGCTGGTTGAGTTTCTTCGCGATCTCCGATTGGGTCAGCCCACCGAAATATGCCAGTACGACCACCGATTTCAGTTCCGGCCTCAAGGTCTCCAGCGCTTCCCTCACTCGGCTTCCCTGCATCTGCTGTTCGGCGTACTCATTCGGATCGGCCGATTCGTCCTCTTGTGAGTGGATGGCCTCAACGTCCGGAACGTAGATCATCGACTCTTGCCGCCTTCGCTTTCGCAACTCGTCTATGATCCGATGGTGCCCGATTGAGAAGAGCCAGCCCGAGACCTTACCCCGCTTCACGTTATAGGTCGATGCTCTGCGCCAAACGTTCAAGAACGTGTCCTGTGTCACCTCTTCGGCGGCGCCCCGTTCCTGGAGCATGTGGTGCGCGAGCGAATAGATTCCGCCAGCGTATCGGTCGTACAGCACCTCCAACGCGCTACGGTCTCCCTTAGCTATGAGGCGGAGCAGTTTTTCGTCTTCCAATGCGATTTGGGCCTCATCTTTGGTAGACGATACTGACGAGTCCTTTGCGTTCCCCCTCATAGTGCTATACGAAGGCGGAGCGATAGGCGGATTTCGTTCGTCCGAAGCCATTGGCAGCCTTTCGTGTGGACGGGCCGTCAGACATACCCGATACAACGTCTGCTCGCGGCTCACGGTTACGTCATGCCACATCATACCAACAGGCCGTTAGGGCCGCAAAGTGCGTATGTCAAGCTCCGGCTGCTACGCTTCGACGGACTCGGCATGATTGGGGAGCATGGTTCATTCCATGCGATACCCAAACCCCGCGAAAGCAGGCGAAATCCCAATCGAACCTTCGTTGACACCCGGAAGAAGGGGGTTTTACAATGGCGCAAAGGTGGGCTGGGAGGCGCGCAATGCTGGAAATGAATATTGAGAGCATCCGGGTTAGTCTGCTCAACTACCAGCGTGTCGTGATCCTGCGCGTCAAGGAGTCCAATCGCTATCTGCCGATCTGGATCGGCCCGTCCGAGGCGGACGCCATAGCCATGAAGCTTCAGGAGTACAGCTCGGCCCGACCGATGACTCACGACCTGCTGACCTCCGTCATCGCCACACTCGGCGCGACCGTCGACCACATCATCGTGTCCGACCTCTCTAACGACACGTTCTACGCCAAGATCATCCTGCAGGTGAACGGGGGCACGATGGAGATCGACTCGCGTCCCAGCGACGCGATAGCCCTCGCCGTCCGCGCCGAGGCCCCCATCTACGCCGTCGACGAGGTCGTCAACAAGGCGGGCGTCGAGATGGACGAAGAGACCGGCAAGGCCATCATTCCCACGGGGCAGACGATGGATGAGCCACGCCCCCTGCGGGAAGAGGAACTGCGGAGCCTCTCGGCGTTCACCGACTTCGTCGAGACGCTGAACCTCGACGACCTCGGACGGGAAGAGAAGCCCCCTTCCACCACCAAGTAGACGCCTTCGCTCGCACAAGACGAGCGGACCTTGAGGCCGCGATCTTCAGACCTTTGAGTACTTCGACTTGGCTATTCGCGTGCCGTCCGGCAGGTCTTCGGTCGTGAAGTCGGCGAACAGGAGCGGAGCCTCGTCTTTGAGGATGTCGAGGACCATGAGGGCGACCTTGCGTATCTCCCAGTCGGCGAAGGCGGCGCCGCGCATCTCGATGAAGTGACGCCACGCGCGCACGTTGGCTGTGACGAATATCTTGGTCTCGGTGGCGTTGGGCAGCACCGCGCGGGCGGCCTGTCGAACGGCCTTGCGCCTGTCGGTCTGCGCCTCGAATTCGTCTTGTGGCAGGGCCTTGTAGAGCTCCGAGACAAGGTTGCGGTACGTCGCCTGTGCATCCTCTATGGCGTTCTCGAGAATGTCCCGCGCTTTCTCGGTCCCGGGCCTGTCCTCGGCCAGGGCGGGGGGGATGACGAAGTCGGCGTCACTCTCGTTGACGAACCGTTGGGAACGCTGGCTGTACGCAAACCCGGCCCGGTGCCTGACCAACTCGTGCGTGAAGGCCCGTGACACCCCCGTCATCATAAAGCCATAATTCACGTGCTCGAAGACGCTGCCGTCGCCCTTCGACAGGAGGTTGTTGATGAACTCCTCAATGTCGCGGCGGCCCTTGCCGTAGCTCATGTAGCAGATACGAGCCGATATCTCGACGACCGCCGCCGATTCGTCGTCGCCCGCGCGGATGCTCTCCGGTATGGGCGGCACTCCCTCTTGCTCAAGAAATGCCGAGACCGCCTCCCAGTTCACCTCGGTGCGGGAGACCAGTCTCACCGTCGGCTCGGTTATGAACGCCATGCGTTGCCTCTGTCAGAATTGCTGGGTCGATAGATTATCACACCCAGCCAAAAAGCTATCGAACCAACGGCCAACAGCGTTCCGGTGTCGTATACTGCGCTTTGGCCGGGAGAACAAGGATTTTAGATTCCTCACTCCGTCCCGCTGCGTTCGGAATATGTCATGAGGGTTGCCACCCTCACCACCTGGAATGAAAATTTGCGTTTTAGTCTACGAAGCCGCTCCGGGGCTTATTTTCGTAGCAATGACATGGGCCGGGGCGGTGCCAGGGTCTCACAAATGCGGGAAGCGAACGCTGATACGATTGAGAGCCTCATCGCCAGGTGGCGAACGTATTTGGGCCGCAAAGAGGCGGTTCACGTTGCCGATTTGGAAGAGTTGGAAGGCCGCCTGCGCGAACAGGTGACCGCGCTAAGGGACGCTGGCCTGACGGACGACGAGGCCTTCCTCATTGCCGTCAGGCGGGTGGGAGAGACCGACACCGCGTCTCGCGAGTTTGCGCGTGAGCATTTCGAGCGGCTGTGGGAGCGGCCCGAGTCGGCGCCTGAAGGTGATGGTAACTGCGTTCCGTTCGAGCGTACTGAGTTTGGTGTAGTCATCGGTCTCGCTGTCGCGGCAGCCTTGGCAATAAAGGTCCCCGAATTATTCGGCTACCGGCTTATCGACGGCGACGGGGTATATGCCCGAAACCTCAGTCTGTTCGTATTGCCGATGCTCGCGGGCTACTTTGCTTGGAAGCGGGGGCTAGGCAGGCGAGAATCCCTCTGGCTCGTCCTGCCATTCGTCGCGGCGGCGGTCTTCGCCAACATCTTCCCCTTCAAACGAGACGCGCATACCGAGTCCCTCACGGCTATTCATCTACCATTTGCCCTGTGGCTGGTCGTTGGATTCGCCTACGTCGGCGGTCGGTGGCGATCCGTCGAGCGGCGCACGGACTTCGTGCGGTTCTCGGGCGAGTTGTTCATCTACTACGTGCTCATTGCGCTGGGTGGTGGCGTGTTCTCGCTCTTGACGTGGGGCATGTTCGAAGCCATCGACCTGGACGTTGGGGACTTGATAGCCGAATGGGTGCTTCCGTGTGGAGCGATGGGAGCCGTGCTCGTGGGCGCATGGCTGGTTGAGAGGCGGCAGAGCGTCATGCAGAACATCGCCCCGATGCTTGCGCGCGTGTTCACACCGTTGTTCGCCGTGATGCTGCCCATCTTCTTGGTGGCGATGATCTTGACGGGCGAGTGGATCGACATGGACAGGGATATGCTCATCGGTTTCGATATCATGCTCACCCTGGTGCTCGGACTGCTGCTCTTCTCCGTCTCGGCACGGGACATGCAGGCGCGCCCCGGCATCTTCGACGGGCTGCAGCTGCTCTTGGTGGTGGCTACCATCGCCGCCGACCTCATGGCGCTCTCCGCGATTGTGGGACGCATCTCCGAGTTCGGTTTCACGCCCAACAGGACGGCAGCCCTCGGCGGGAACCTCGTTCTGCTTGGCAACCTGGCATGGTCGGCCTGGCTTTATACGCGATTCCTGAGTGGGCGAGGCGAGTTTTCGGCTCTTGTGCGCTGGCAGGTCAACTATCTGCCCGTCTACGCCGTGTGGGCAGCGGTAGTCGTTGTTGTCTTTCCGCCACTGTTCGGGTACGTGTAGGGGGCGAAGCCGTTCCCGTGTTTGTCGTTCTAACGTGGTGTGTGATACAAGAGCCAGGATCGAAGTAACAGAATCGCAGTGTATATGGGTGTCCGCTGTTCATGCCCAAACAGGGGGGCGATAGATGACTCATGAAGATCTGCGCGATCTTGACGTGCACTTCTCAAACGGCGATGTGACCCTATCCGGAACTCTAGTCTTGCCAAAGACAGATGGCCCTCACCCGGCGGTGGTGTTTATTCACGGCTCAGGCAGGAATACCCGGGAACATTTGAGGTTTTTCGCAGACAGATTTGCGTCCCATGGAATTGCTGGTCTTGTGTACGACAAGAGAGGAGTGGGGGACTCGACGGGTGAATTCCCTAATGATCTCATTTCCAGCTTCGGCGACCTCGCAGATGACGCGATAGCCGGGCAATTGCATTTGAGCGAGAGGCCGGATATCGACTCGGCGCGTATAGGATTCTGGGGGTTCAGCCAGGGAGGGTGGCTGGTGCCACTTGCCGCCTCTCGCTCGGAAAAGACGGCGTTTGTGGTCTGTGTCGGAGGACCGGGGGTCGATGGTGAGAGTCAGATGCAATACGCCATTCCAAACCTAATGCGCGCCGAAGGGTACGCCGAGAAAGAGATTGATCAGACCCTGAAGGACCGAGCGTATCTTCAAAACCTCTTGAATGAGATAGCAGTTACCGGTGAAGGCTGGGACGAACTTGAGGCCCAAGTTGATAGGATCATGAAGACCGGCCTGCCTCTATACGTCGGGATACCGGAGACCGTAAACCAAAATATACGAGATGCGATTAACTTGGATGACTGGCGAAGCGAGGGCTCGGAAGTGCAAGAGCATGATCCGTATGCGGTATTGACGAAGGTCACATGCCCGGTATTGTCAATCTATGGCGAATGTGACGCGAGTGTACCGGTCGCCAAGAGTGTGGAAGTGTTCAAAGAGGCACTAGATGAGGCCGGGAATTCAGACTATACGATCAAGGTCTTCCCGAAGGCTAATCACGGCGTTAGAGTCGGCGACGACTTTGCCGAGGGGTATCTTGATTTCATGACTTCTTGGCTCGTGGAACGCCTCCTCAAGTAGGTCGGGCTCTGGAGTCTCGGCCGGTGCGAAGCACCCCTCCACGACCGCCCACACTTGACGACCGAACGCCGCGTCTATAAGGTCGAGGCGCCGGGCGTACTGGACGGCTGAGGGGAGCGTGATGACAACATCCACCACACCTGATATGAGTGAAGGCGGTGGCCGTCCCTACCGCGTGGGGCTGATTGGCACCGGCATCATGGGGACGAACCATGCCATCGGGTACATGCTCAACCCGCGCACGGAGCTCGTGGCTGTCGCGGACACCGACCCGGTGAACCTCGAACGGTTCTCCCGGCGGTTCGGGGTCACGTCTACCTACTCGTCGTACGAGGAGATGTTCTCACAGGAGAGTCTCGACATTGCCGCGCCCATTCTGCCCGCGAGGCCGAATCCCAATGCCGTGATCGCGGCTGCGCGGGCGGGCATCCCGGCCATCTTCTGTGAGAAGCCGATCTGCGCCAGCCTTGAAGACGCCGATCGAATGGTCGATGAGATAACTTCGCGCGGCGTCCACTGGGCGGCGGCGGACGCGATGAGGAACTTACCGCAGTTCTGGCAGGTCAAGGAGATGATCGACTCCGGCGAGCTGGGGCCCGTCAGGACGATAAACATCTACTTGGGCGTGGGGGATGGTCGCGGCGAGATCTGGGGCGCGAACTGCCAGGACCTGAGCGTTGCGCGGCTGTTCGCAGACGACTCCGACGCGGAGTGGGTAGTGGGATGGGTACGTGGCGACCCATTCGACGACGTGGATCAGGCTATGGGCGGCTGCATCCGTTTCGAGAATGGCGTCGAGTGCTTCATCAACATGAGGGCGGAGTCCCGGCGCGGCATCGAGGTCGTGACGGAGAAGGGCGTGATGTTCAGCGACTTCAACAAGTTTCGCGTGTGGAAGCTCAGGGACATGGAGGGCGAGACGGCCCAACTCGATGACCTCGTGGAGATACCGGACGCGATACCCGAGGCCGGCCTGAACGAGATGCCGTATGACGAGCATGGCTGGCGTTACCCAGGCAACCGCATGAAGGCCAGCATACAGGCCATCGTGGACTGCCTCGAGCTCGGAGTGCCACCGAGGTGCAGCGGGGAGAACATGGCGAAGGTGCTCGAAATCATAGCCGCGCTCCGGGAGTCCCACCGGCGCGGCCACGCCCCCGTGCGACTACCTCTTGAAGACCGCAGTCTCCGCGTCGAGCCTCTTCCGTACCGCTGGATCAACCGTAAGGAAGTCTTCGGCACGGAGAGGTACGAAGAGCTTATGAGCGTACACCTCAAGGAGGACGAATGAGGGAGGCGACACCGCATTACCGGATCATCTTCAACTGGGACGGCGCGCCGTTGGACTACGACGAGCACCCGCAGTCGACCGAGCGCCTCATGGAGCAGGTCTACGGTCCGTTGGAGGGGACGCAGGTCGACGCCATGTTCTGGAGCATCGGCTCCCACGAGGCCGAGTGGCCGTCGGAGGTGCACGAACGGCTCGGCGAAGGGGAGAGGCGCGTGTACTCATCGATGCGGGCGATGCGCCACTCCGAAAACGTGCGGAGCATGTTCGAGCAGGGCGAGAACCCCTTCCAGGCGATGGTCGACCGCGGCCACGAGCTGGGGATGGACGTCTACGTCTCCATGCGGATGAACGACAATCACTTCTATGGCACGAGGCCGGAAGACTTCAAGCGGCTGAACCGCGGCACGAAGTTCAGGCAGGACCATCCCGAATGGCTCTTGGACGTGGACGACGTGCCGGAGCAGCGGGGCATCGGGTCATGGAACATGGCCGTACCCGAAGTGAAGGAGCACAAGCTGTCGTACATTCGGGAAGCCTGCCTGCAGGCCGACTGGGACGGCGTCGAGTTGGACTGGCAGAGGCACCCCTTCCACGTTCCGGACAACTACGGATACCGTTTGCGATATGCCCTGACCGACCTGCAGCGGGCCGTTCGCCGAATGGCCGACGATATTGCGGAACGGAGGGGCAGGCCCTTCTATGTGGCCGCGAGGGTCGCGACGACGCTGGAATCGTGCCGCAACATCGGCTATGACGTGGAACGCTGGATCGAGGAAGACCTCGCGGACATCATCATCGGCGCGGGGGGATCAGGGACCGATCCGGGATTCGAGGCCGGCGAGTTCAAGGTGTTGACTGAGGGAACTAACATCCGGCTCTACGGCGGGTTCGACAGCATCTACCGGCAGAAGGCCGAGCGGCTGATATCGCACAACGAGTGGCGCGACGCCTGGCTTCGGGCGGTAGCGACCGGCTACTACGATCAGGGCGCTGACGGGATGTACACGTTCAACTGGTTCCCCGGCAAGGAGCCGTGGCGCGGCCTGCTGACGACCCTCGGCTCCCCCGACACGCTCGCGGGCAGGAACAAGCTCTACACGGCCCTCCACAGGAGCCCGACGTATCTCGAAGGCATAGCGCAGAACGCCGTGAACGACCGCATCTACGGACAGACGGCCGTGGTGCTGTACAGGTCGATTACGCAGGATGGCCCGACTATCGACGTTCCCGTCTTCGACGACGTTGAGGCCCGGTCAGACGACCTAGACGTGATTCGCCTGATGATCGAGTTCGAGCACTGGGCCCCAGACGACCGTGTGGAGGTGAGCTGGGACGGGACAGTGCTCGGCGAGCCCGAGATAAGCGACGCGGCGGCGCTCAGCGGAGACCCGGCGGAGGTGTCGGAGAACAAGTGGCTCGTTTGGGACCTGACGCCCGCTCAGGCCGCGAAGGGGAGCCACGCGGTGAAGGTCGTCCTCGTCAACCGCGACTCACGTATCGGCGTGCCGCTGATCGTCAACTCGGTTGACGTGTACATCGCGTATAAGGGCTGACGACCAGCGACTGCCGTGTAATTCTATCCCCCACCCTCGTAGAGATCGGTGGCGGGGTAGAAGGCGAACCAGCCGAACCAGAAGGACGAGTGGGTGGGGATGCGCGGCAGCGTCTCGGAGGAGTCGGCGGCGTTTACCAATGCCTCTGCGGTGACATTCCACACGTGGCCGCTGTGGTCGACGAGCTTCATAGGCACACCCGTCGAGGTGTCGTCCTGCAGGCGGGCGAACTCGTTGTCGCCCCGCTCGTACGCTTTAGCGGCCTGCGATATCTGGGAACCGAGGACGACGACGTTGGTCTCGCCCAACGTGTCGTTGACGACGCGCTCCGCCTGAAGCGCGCTGACGGGATACGCCTTTTGAGCACCGCTGACGTTCACGCCGAGCACTACGTCCTTGGCCTCCAGCCTGTCATCCCGTATCCAGACGGGGAACATCGTCTCGGGAGTGTTGAAGTATTCGTAGTACGTGGCGTTTGGGTTGTCCTCGGGGAAGTAATGCCCCGGCTGGTAGACACCGGTATCCAGGGAGAGGACGGTCGTGTCGGGATGCTCGTCTTTCCACTCGCCCCAAGTCGTAAGCAGGGTCGGGAAGAAGTCCAACTGGATACCGCTGTCCGCAAGCTCGCCGATGACCGGCTGTCCCAACTCCTGGTTCCAGAGGGAGAAGGTCTCCCGGTCGTACATGATCTTATTGCTGCGGTACAAGAAGCCGGATGTCCCGAAGGTCGTCTCTATACCGTCGAACTTGCCGCTGTAGGCGATGCCTGCGCCGCAAAGGGTGCAGTAGGCCAGCGAGATCGGCTCGCCGCCCAGCACGTCGTTGGCCATCTCGTGCGGGTTCATGATGCGAAGGGGGTAGGCGCGGTGCTCTCCGTTGATCGACACGCCGAAGACGCGCTCGTGGCTCTCCAGGTAGTCGGCCTCTTCCGCCGGAATGTTCGGAGGGTTCTCCAGCGGCGGGATGCCGTCCGGCCCTACGCCACCCCACTCGATCTCGAACGGCTCGATTCGGGAGGTATTCTCGTAGCCGTCCAGCAGCTGTTCAAACCCGGGATGAATGCCTGCAAGAAAGCGGCGCTTGAGCTGAGGGTAGCCGTCGGGCGGACGGTAGTCGTCCAAGTTTGCGCCGACCCACTCGAACCACGCGGGCCAGGCCGCGGGCGTATCTCCGAAGTCCTGTCCGGTAAGCTCATTGAGCGTGAGGGCCGCCGCCTCGAACACCTCCAGCCTGTTTATGAACCTCATCAGCGTGACGATGACGGGGACCATGGACTTATCGCCCTGGAGCCGCGCCGACTCCATCCCATCGAGGGCCAATTCTGGGTTGGGACTCAAATCATTGAATATCGTGCTGCTGATCCCCTGAAAGATCTTGGACATCGGGAGCACCGAATCGTACTCCCTGTCGCTCACAGGCGTGGGGACGGCGGTCGGTTCCTCTTCACTCGACTCAGAAGGCGTTGGGCGCGGAGTGGGGGTACTCGCCGGCTGCTGTGGGGCGGGCTGCGCGGGGGGTGGGGGAGAGAGTTCCTCTTCGGTCGGGAGTTCAGGCGGCCCGGCGCTTGATCCGCAGGCGACCGCGAAGATCAGCATGGTCGTCGCGAGGACGATCCAGATAGATCGCGAAGGGAATGGGATATGCATGGCTGCTCGCTTAGAGAGGGAGTTTAGGGAGGCCCTACTAGAGAAAACGAATTCTTCGTATATAAAGATAGCAAAACGGCCTAGTTCATACCGATGGCCTCAATGACGGTGGCAGAACATCATAGATTCCTCGCCCCGCTCGGAATGACGCGAAAGGTTAAAGGAAGCGAAGACGCACGAGGTATGAAGGGAGCCGACCGACGCGGCCTACTGCCCGCGAAGGTACTTCACCAAGGCCCACCGGTCTTCTTCGGACAGAAGGTACTTGAAGGCGGGCATGGGCGAGTTTGACGGCTGACCTGCCTCGATGAGGGCGTAGCCCTGGCGGCCTCCCTCGCCTATGAAGGCGAAGAGCTCGCCGTCGGTCGAGTTCTGCGTCGCATCGCTGTTGAGGTTCGCCGGTACCACGCCGCGGGTCATATAGGGCACGACGGGGCCGTCGCCGGCTAGACCCACCCCGTGACAGACCTGACAGTTGACGCTGTACAGTTCCGCCGCACGCGCACGGTCGTACCCTTGCGCGATTTGATCTGGCATCGCGGCTTCCTTGTACTCCTCAAGCGACTCGTACTGCGGCTCCCGCCCGGTCATGGGAACGGAGTCCGGCGCCGGGAGCAGTCGCGGCACGTCCTGCGACTCGAACTTGGGCTGATAGTGCATCTCGGAGAAGACCATCACCCTGTGCGATCCGGTCTCCGGGACCACGGGCAGCTTGAACCTGGCAACACCGTACACCTCGGTATCGCCCGTCTTGGCGTTGTAGCACGCCGCGGCGAGCAGTGACATGATCACCACGAGGGCGACTGCTGCTATATGGCGTGATTTTCGAGGCATCTACCTTGGCTCTATCGTATCGTCCAGTATTCGGAATGGTTAGAAATCGGTCTGCTCCCAGCCGCGCTTGACTTCCTCGGCCCCGGCGTTCTTCAACGTCTCTTCGGCGTGCTCCATCTTGGACTCGTCGGCCGTGATGGTTATGCCGATGTAGCCCTCGGTGATGCGCGTGTCGTAGGCCCCCATGAATAGGCGCGGCAGCCTCGACTCGAAGATGATGCCGACGACCGTGAACAGGATCGCGCCGAGCATCGTCCCCTCGTACATGATGATCGCCATCGGGGGAATCGACAGCAGCGGCTTGCCGCCGACGACCAGAGGGTAGGCCAACTGGGTAGCGGTAGTCAGTAGAAGGCCGACCGTGAATCCGCAGGCCGCGCCGATCAGCGGGAACCGGTAGAGCTTGTGGACCGGCTCCTCTTCGCCGAACGTGCCCTCGGGGTACGGCGTGCCCGTGAGTATCTCGTACTCGCCCTGCTCGTAGCCGGCGCCTGCCACCGCGTCGAGCGCGTTCGCCGCCGTGTCCTCGTCCGTGTACAGTCCTATGACGCTTCTCAGTGCCATAGCATCACCTCGCGTTACTCTCTAATCGAGGCGGGTACTATCCGCCTGCCGATTCGTATCTCGTCTCGTCCCACCATCGCCTCCTTCACGTCGAAGAGCGGAATGAGCGGGAACAGCTTCGTGAACACCAACATGCCCAGGACGACCCAGGCGAACGTCATTATCACCATCAGGATTTCTATGATGCTCGGATGGTAGCTGCCCCAGTCGAAGATGAACTCGCTCCGCCGCATCGTGCCCGGCACGATGATGAGGAAGCGTTCGAGCCACATCCCGATGTTGACCAAGATGGTCGTGACGAACATCCAGAAGTAGCTCCGCCGAACGCTCTTGAACAGCCACATGGGCACCGGTATGAAGTAGGCCGTTATCAGGAACACGATGAACAGCGCGCTCCACGGCCACTGGAACACCTGGAGATCGCGCATCGCGAGCTCGGCGTCCTCCAGCGTGTAGAGGGCGAATACCCACTCCAGGAAGAAGAAGAAGAACCACGTCGTCGCCACGATGATGAGCAGTCGCCCGATGGCGTCGAGATGATCAGGCTTGAGGTATTTGTCCCATCCCCATAGCCAGACCATGATGACCATGAGGGTTGCCACCGCCGAGACGCCCGAGTGAATCGCGCCGATGATGAAGTAGGGCGCGAAGATGGTCGAGTGCCACGCCTCCGGCCCGATCTGCACGGCGAAGTCCCAGGACACGATGCTGTGGACCGAGACGAAGACCGGCAGTACGAGGGCCGAGAGCAGGATTCCGGCAACCGCTTGGAGCTTCCACTGGCGCGGCGTGCCCCTCCAACCCATCGACAGCACCGCGTAGAGCTTTCGCGTGTACCCGGTGGCCCTGTCGCGGATGACCGCCAGATCCGGGATCAGCGCGATGAAGACGAAGAGCGAGCTCGCCGTCAGGTAGGTCATGACGGCACTCGGGTCCCAGATGAAGGGCGACCGGATGTTGATCCAGATGCCGCGTGCGAAGTCGTACGGGAACACCCACAGGTCGGCGCGCCATGGACGGCCTACGTGCACCAGCGGAGCGGCCATCAGCGCGGACATGAGGGAGAAGACCGTGAGCACCTCTGCGGCGCGCGTGACGGGACGCCGCCACTCGGCCTGCGTGAGCCGCAGGATGGCCGAGATCATGATCCCCGCGTGGCTGATGCCGATGAAGAAAACGAAGTTCACCATGTACGCGCCCCAGAAGACGGGGCGGTTGAGGCCGGTCACTCCGACCCCCTGGTTGAGCATGTAGCCGAAAGCGCCCATGCCCGTCAGGAAGATGATGCCGGTGACGATCACCGCCGGCCACCACCACCTCGGCGTCTTGAGCACCGAGTTAAGCAGGTCGTCGTTGATCTGTTTCTGTGTTAGCTGAACGTGTTCTTGCATGGCTCTGCGTTCTGCCGTACTACTCCGGCTTGCCCAGCACCTGCACCTCCGTCCGGTGGAACGGCTTGTGGATGCGGTACAGCAATACTTCCTTCTGTTCCCAGATGTTTATCGGCGGGATGACGCGCGTCCCCAGCATGAAGATGAGGATGCAGGCGGAGATGCCGCCCACCCAGATGAGCACGTCCGCCACGTCGGGCAGGACTGCCCCCGGTATCTCGACCATCTGGTGCTTGTTCGACGAATCCGAGACCGAGAACGCCGCAACGTACACACGGATACGGTCGAAGAACGTCGCGATCAGCACGCCGCACGCGATGATGACGGGGCCCCACACGCTCTTTCGCAGGGGGTTCCAGATCATCGCCCACAGCGGGACGAGGAACGCGAACGTAAAGACGATGAAGAATATCGGCAGATACGGCCCCACGAACAGGAGGTCGAGCACCGCCTCCTCGGCGGGCTTCGCGCCGAACCAGAAGATGATGAAGCTGGAGAACCAGAACCAGAACCACAGGAGCGACAGGGAGAACAGGAGCTTGCCCAGACCCCAGAACTGGTCGAGGTTGATGTAGTCCTTGTAGCCGCCGAAGCGGTACATGACATACATCGCTACCAACGTGATTGCCACACCGGCCTGCAATGAGTTATGGGCGTGTGTGGCAGGGTACAGCGCGTCCACCCAGCCCGGCACGAGCGACATGCCGAAGTCCAAGCTGAACGCGAAGTGTGCCGTCACCAGCATCATGAAGTAGAACGCCCCCAGGATGCCGAGCCGGTGCTTCTGCCAGTTCCACTGCCCCGACGTGCCTACCCAGCCTCTCGCCAAGCGGCCGAACCAGACTTTCTTCTTTCCTGTCGAGCGGTCGCGCAGCATGGCGAAGTCGGGCATCGCCGACACCCACAGCAGCCACAGGCCGTTGATCGTGAGAGCCAGCAGGACGAGCGTCGTCGTGATCTCCGGCATGTGGGCGGGCATATTGAGCTCGCCATAGAACCACAGCGTCCGTCTGCCGTCCTCCATGCTGGGCAGGGCCCAAGCTACGGGGATGTAGATGATGAAGCTCACGATGCCCACGAGACTGAACAACTCGGCGACGCGCGAGATCGACCGCCGCCAGTGGGCGTTGGCGATCCTCGGCGCGATTGCCACCATCGGCGCGCCCTGGGCCGCCGTCAGGATGAAGGCGAAGAGCGCGGCATGATAGCCCCAGACGGGAGTATTGGCGAACCCGTCCGTCAGGCGAATCACGAACCCGACGACTCCGAGCACCGACAGGACGGCGAAGACTATCGCCGCTATGCGGAACGTCGAGCCGCGCAGTCGGCCCTTGTCGAGGAGGTCGTCCTCGACGGCCTTAGGCGTCGTCAGCGCGCCGTGTCCGTTATGTGATGCCCCGTTATGCATGTGAGCCGTTCTTCTCTGCGGCGGACTCGTCCACTTTCTTCAAATAGATCACGTTGGGCGATGTGCCGTACTGCGGCATCAGGTGGTAGCCGCGTCCGTGATCGTCGTCCATCTCTTCCTTCGCCATCTTCGCAGCCTTGCCGTTCGGGTCGTTCAGGTCGCCGAAGACGAGGGTATCGGTCGGGCAGGCGTTCACGCAGGCCGGATTGAGCTCGCGTGAATCGTCGGACAATTCCTTGCCGTCCCGCGCGGCCTCGCGGCTCGTGCGGCGGATGCGTTGAACGCAGAACGTGCATTTCTCCATGATCCCGCGACTGCGGACGGTAACGTCGGGGTTGAGTTGGTTTGTCAGGGTCTCCGGCCACTCCGGCTCCCAGAAGTTGAAGTACCGGACGTGGTACGGGCAGTTGTTGGCGCAGAACCGCGTTCCGATGCAGCGGTTGTACACCTGGACGTTCATGCCCTCGTTGTTGTGGTACGTGGCGAACACGGGGCAGACCGGCTCGCACGGCGCGTCGTTGCAGTGCTGGCACAGGATCGGAATGAACCGCGCCTTGACGTCCGGGAACTCGCCCTCCCAGTATCGCTCGACGCGAATCCACTCGATCGCGCGGCGCTGGTTGAAGAGGTCCTCGGTGTTGATGGGGATGTTGTTCTCGGACTGGCAGGCGACAACGCATCCCTGACAGCCGATGCACTTGTCGACGTCGATCACCATGCCCCACTGCGTATTCGTGCTTGCCATGTTGTTTCGGCTCCGTTTCCCCTATCCCGACGTCAGCGGGATTATCCTGCGATGTCCGTCTTCGGCGAGATCGGGCGCGGTGTTCTCGAACTTCGGAAGGCGAATCCACTCGCCCGTGCGCCGCACGTTCACGCGCGTCGCCGCCCATGCCAGCGCCCCCGTCTCGCTCTCCGTGACCGGCGAGAGTATCGACAGCACGTTCGCCCCCCGGTCTTTCGAGTAGCGTCCTCCACCCTTGTGTCCCTGTCCGACGGGTATCGCCACCACGTCGGGCGAGATGCCCGGATGCGGGTAGGCGAGCGCCTCGATCGAGCCCTGCTCTGAGGTCACTTCGACGACGTCGCCCTCCTTGATGCCCAACTCTTCTGCCTTCTTCATGTTGATCTCGACCCACGTCTGCCACGTGGCCGTCGTGATCGGGTCGGGCGTGGCCTGCAGCCACGGCAGGTCTGCCCCCCTGCCGTCCATCAAACCGGTCGTCTCGAACGGGATGAGGTGGAAGTTCCCGCTACCCCCCGTTGACGGCGTTTGGGCAGCCGTCGGGAACGAATACCGGCCCGACCGAGGGTCGTGACCTTCGCCTCTCGCGTTCGTGTCCCACCAGCCGCCTCGCTGGAGGATGGTGTTCCAGAACAGCTTGTCGTTCGCCGCGCGAACGGAACCCCGGTCCAGTTCCCGCAGCCTTCGGGCATCGTTCTCCATCAGCCCCTTGAAGTTGTCGGCGTCGAGGCCGAGGTCCTTCTCCAAGCACCTGGGCCAGCGTCATCAGCACGTCGCCGAAGTTCTTGGTCCCCAGGTGAGGCCCTCTCGGCTCGAAGAACGGACGGACGACCGGCTGCTGGAAACCTATCGTCTGGTAGCCGGGACCGGGATCGGGAATGTCCGTTCCCCAGTCCTCGAGGTAGTGGTTCTCCGGCAGGATGATGTCCGCCATCATCGTCGTGTCGTCAAAGCGGTTCGAGAAGCTGACGATGAGCGGGACGTTGAAGCTGGCTCGCGCGATTCCCGTGTTCTCCGGAAGGCCGTAGAAGGGATCGGCATTGCGTACCAGCAACGCCTTGACCTGTCCTCCCGACATCTGGCCCGCCAGGTCGCGGAAGTCCGAGAACGAGGTGGCGTCGGGCGCCGTGGGAAGGTCGCTAATGGGCGGGGAGGGATTGAAAGTGACCCCTCCCGGTTGGTCCACGCTCCCCGACAGATAGTTCAGGGCGTAGATCGCGTTCAGGTTGAACAGGCCGTTGGAGTGCGCCCCTGCCGAACCTCCGCCGATGGCGAGCCCGGGCGGGTGCTCCAAGAACTCGCGAGCTATCCTTTCGATCTTCTCCGGCGCGACTCCAGCGCGGCTTCCGACCGCTTCGGGAGTAAAGCTCTCCAAGCGATTGGAACCCTGTGCAGTGATCCTATGGAGCGCGGGAGAGTCCGGCAGTCCGGCGGCGAGCATGACGTTCGCGATGGCCAGCGCCACCTCGCCCTCGTATCCGGGCTTGACGTAGACCCACTCGTCGGCGTTCGCGGCGGTCATCGAGAACCGGGAATCGAAGTGGACGAGCTTCCCGCGCTTCCTGTTCTCTCCCTGGCGGAAGTGTCCGTAGCCTCGGGCGTACCGCACGGGAGACTCCCACGTATTCAGGAAGTCTGCGCCGAACGACAGTATGTACGCCGCATTCTCGATGTCGAAGTCCGGCATCGCGTCCTGGTCGAAGACCTGCTTCATCGAGGCTTTCAGGACGGTTCGTTCGAGCGGCTCATAGCTCATGTGCTTCGCGCCGAGCGCCTCCGCGAACCTGTTGACAACCAGACCCATGTGAGCGCCGACAGGGTCGGTTATGAGGACGGTCTCCTCGCCGCTCGCGGCTCCCAGTTGCTCCGCCACGCGGGAGACGGCGTCGGTCCAGCTGAGTTGCTCCCACTTGCCCTCGCCGCGTTGCCCCGTCCGTATCAGCGGCGAGCCGATGCGGTCGGGATGGTAGAGGCCCTGAAGCCCCGCCTCTGCGACGGCGTTGTGCTTGCCTCGGTTGACCGGATAGTCGACGTTGCCCTCGACCTTCTTCGCGCGGCCCTCCATGACCCTTACGACGATGCCGAGGGGCGCGCGGTTCTGCCGGTCTATCGTCGCGTACCAGTTGTCGAGGCCCGTGACCATGTCCTCGGGCATCTCGATAGACGACTGGACGAGCAGCTCTTTCTCAGGAACGCCGCACGCGGCGGCAACCACCGCGGTGGCCGAACCGCCCATCAGCGTCAAGAATTGTCTTCGAGTTAGGGACATGCCCTCTATTTCACTCCCCTCTCGTTCAGTCGAGAGGCATCTCCTTCTAGTAGTGGCAGGTCGTGCAGTCGGTTGGAGCTTCGTTGTCGCGGTGGCAGTCCACGCAGTCGCCCATCTTCAGCGAGCGCACCTGCTTGACTTTGACCATGCTCCCCACGTCACCGTGACATAGCTGGCACGTTCCTGACGCGCCTCCGTACTGTTCCGAGAAATGCCGGATGTGCGGCTCGTGCACGAAGTTTACGTGATCAGGCACACGGTGCACCCGCACCCAGTCGACCGGGATGCCGTTCGTGTGGAAGTTCCTCAGCTTTTCGACCTCAGGCTTGTCGTCGCCCACGGTCATGTGACAGCTCATGCACAGGCCGACCGCGGGAATCGTGGCCGCCGCGCCCTCGGTCACGTTCCGGTGACAGAAGGTGCAGTCGAGGCCAAGGTCCTCAACGTGGGTCGGGTGGGGGAACGCTATCGGCTGGTCGGGGCCGTCGTTCAGCCCGAACGCGTCCAGCGGCAGTCCGAGCCAAGCCGAGACGACGAACGTTGCAATGGCGACTACGACGACGAGGCCGCCCACGCCGCCGATGCCGACTGCGCCGAAAAGGACGAGCCGACGCCCGGTCGGCCTTCTTGGTGCTTGAAAATCGCCTGGCAGCAAGTGTGTCTACCCTACTAGTGCACGGACGGAGGGTTGCCGCCGTGACCGAGAAGGTCTATCGAGCCGCCCTTGATCCAATACGTGTCGAAGATGTCGCCCAGCACGCTCGATTCGCTGGTGGCCACTCCAACGAAGTACGCATAGAGCGCCACGCCTAGGAAAATCAGAACGTACAGGGGGAGTCGCAGCCGCTGCGCCGATCGCGGCAGGTGATGGGAAGCCACGAGTGAGGGAATGCCGACGTGGGCGACGAGGTACAGGGAACCGATAATAACAATGAGAAGAAGCATGACCCAGAGGTTTGTCAACATGTTGGCAATGCCGGTCCATTCGGCATTGGAAAGCGTCGCTGGGTCCATCTGCACCTTTCTCCGATAGCCACCGCGCAGGTGCCGAAATGCCCTTGATTTCGGCTTGCTGAAAAGTATCATACCACTATGGCAGTGTCAAGGATACTGCAAGGCTTCGACACGTACATCAAGCGCCCTCCGGCGGCCTGTCGGCGCGGTCGGAAGCGCGTGTGCCCGGACCCACGAGAATCCCCCTCACTCGGTGAGCATACGGCGTGGTAGAATACGCCCCCCAACGAAATAAGGAGACAAGCAATGATCGAGCAGCGACCCTTGGGCAACTCAGGAATGACCGTCAGCGCCATCGGACTCGGATGCGTAACGTTCGGGCGGGAGATCGACCCCGACACGGCCTTCGAGATCATGGACCATGCCTTGGAGAACGGCATCGACTTCTTCGACACCGCCGAGGGGTACTCCTCGGGGGAGGTGCCGTCGGAGGTGGTCATCGGGAACTGGATGCGGTCGCGCGGCGTGCGCGACGAGGTGAAGATTTGCACCAAGGTCAGTTCCGGCGGGACGGCCGAGAACGTCAGGCGGGCGCTCGCCCAAAGCCTCGAGAGGCTGCAGGTCGACAAGGTCGAGATGTACAAGGCCCACTCAGCATTCGAGGACGCGCCGTTTGAGGAGTACCTCGGCGCGATGAACGAGGGCGTCGAGGCCGGGCAGATCGACGTGATCGGTTGCAGCAACTTCCGCGCCGGACAGCTTCAAGACGCCCTCGACGTGAGCGACAAAAACGGTTGGGCGCGCTTCCAGATCACTCAGCCCCCATACAGCCTCGCGCGCTCGAACAATCCCTCCCACCTCGACCGCCTGGAGGCCGAGGCCGAGTTCTTCCCTCTCTGTATCAGGGAAGGCGTCGGCATCACCCCGTACAGTCCTCTCGCCGCGGGATTCCTTGCCGGCAAGTACACCCCGGACCGGTCGAATTTCCCGAAGGGCACGAGGTTCGACGTGATCCCCGGCCACGCGGACATCTATTTCGAGGACCGCAACTTCAAGCTCGTCGAAAAGCTGCGCGCCAAGTCGGAAGAGCTGGGCCTGCCCATGGTGAAGCTTGCGATGGCGTGGGTGATGGCCAACAAGAGTCTCACGTCCGTGCTCGTTGGCGCTCGCAGAACCGCGCACGTCGACAACGCCATCGAGTCGATGGAGATGGAACTCTCGCCGGAGATCCACGCTGAGATGGCGGCTTGGGCCTAGCCTCCCGCCTCAACCGCGCATTGCGTGACGGAGTATAAAATCAATTCCGAAGAAAGGAGCGTGACCATTGGACAGCCAAAACAGCGCGCGCGCAGACACTGAGGATGCTGAAGACCAGGAAGCGCCCCGGCCGGGCCTATGGAAAAGGTTCGAGGGTCACGTCCAGGGAAAGACCCTGACCGGACTCTTCGAGTTGGTGCCTCTGATCGTCACCATAGTAGTATTGGTGGTCATCATCGGATACGCCGACTCCGCCGTTCGCGGGCTCCCGTTCGTGAAGGACAGGCCCTGGGACTTTTGGGGCGTAGGCGCGATCGTCGCCGTCATCCTGTTCTACTTGGTGGGTCTTGTCATCGCCACGAGGCTCGGACGGTTCGCCATGAACCTATTGAATACGGTGCTCAACCACATCCCTGTGGTCAAGACGGTTCTCGGAGTCACGAAGCAGGCCATGGCCTCTCTCACCTCGCAGTACCAGTTCACCCGCGTCGTGTTCATAGAGTGGCCGCGTGAGGGCATGGTAGCGATGGGGTTCGTGACGGGACGCGCCTTCTCTGCCAAAACGGACGAATCAATCGTGGTCGTCTATATTCCAACCGTTCCGAATCCCACGTCCGGCAACATGGCTCTCGTCCTGGAAGACGACATCATCGAGACCGACCTTACCGTAGAGGACGCGATGAAGCTGGTCTTCTCCGGTGGTATCGTGCTGCCCGAAGCCGTCTCACTGGCCAGGGTGCCCATCGAACGTGAGGAGTTTGGGCTTATCGGCCGCTTTGAGACTTCCCCCGATTAGCGTCCCCCAGAATCCCCTCTCTAACTCACTACCGGCTCGCCTTCCGGCGCGGACGCCATTGCTTGGGTGGGTTCCAGGGGCAGTCTTACGATCATCTCGGTGAACTCACCCGGCTGAGAATTGACCTCGATTGACCCACCGTGCTGGCGAACGATGTCGTTGGTGATGGCGAGTCCGAGTCCCGTCCCCCGGTCGGTGGGCTTGGTCGTGAAGAAGGGGTTGAATATCTTTTCGGCAACGTCCGGCGGTATTCCGTCTCCGTTGTCTCGGATGTGAACTTCGATATACTCATCTCCACGGTTAGTGGATAGCGAAAGCGTCGGCATGTAGGACTTATCCCCCGATTCGTGGAGCGCGCGTCGCTTCTCGTCCGTCGCGTCGCAGGCGTTCCCGACGATGTTCAAGAACACTCGTCCCACGTCCTGCGGCTTGACCACGATCTCGCCAACGTCGGGCCCCAGTTCCTGCTCGATGTGGAGTTGGAAATTCGGATCGGTCGCCCGCGCGCTGTGGTAGGCCAGCCGAGCGTGCTCGTCGAGCAGCGCGTTGATGTCGGTGGGACGCTCCTCACCCGTCTCACGGCCCATCATCAACATGTCCTGAACGATGCGGTTGGCGCGATCACCGTGCGATAGGATCCGGTCGAGGTTGGCGTTGAGATCGTCGGAAATCTCCTTGATGTAGTTTTGGTCATCCTCACTTATCTTGTCAGCATTCTCATCCAGGACTTCCTTCAACTCGTCCAGCAACTCGTTGGACGACTCGGAAAAGTTCTTGACGAAGTTGAGCGGGTTCTTGATTTCATGGGCGACGCCGGCCGTCAGCTCACCAAGCGCGGCCAGCTTCTCCCGCATGACGATCTGTTCCTGTGCCTTGCGGAGGTCGGCAAGCACGCTTTCCAACTGGTCGTTCTTTCCCTGTAGTTCTTCCGCAAGCTGTTCCACCAAGTTCAGGCGCTGCACCTCGAGGGCGTGACGTCGGAACACCTCAAGCGCATCGGCCATGTCCGCCACCTCGTCCCGCCCTCCGAGCTCGACCTGCGCTTCGAGGTCGCCTCCGGCCATCCGCAGCATCCAGTTCGACAGCAGCTGGATGCGTCGCACGATTACACGCCCGACAAAGAGCCACGAGATGAGAACGGCGCCGGTCACGCTGACCGCGCCAATGGCGAGCAGCAGTGTCCTGCCGGTGAATATCGCCTGCGTGGAGGCCTGCGTGGCCTCGTCCGCGCTTGCGCGAGCCGTGTCCACAAGTGAGTTGACCTCACTGACCAGTTCGACGGCGATGCCGCTATTGAGCTCGACAAGGTCCTGCTGGTGCTGAATAAGCCGGAGCCGCTGTTCCAACAAATCGAAGCCGTTGTCATCTCCTGTGCCTAAATCCAACAACTGGTTGGTAAGTGGAGTTATCTCGGCGTGAAGCGGCGACCCTTCAAGGGCGGTTAAGTTGCGCTCAATGCTGCCTTTGGCGGACTCGAAACGCTCTCGCAGGGGTTCGAGAAGAGGGGCGGAGGTGATGGAGAACGCACTTTCGAGCAACTGGTTTGCGGTAGTGGCCTCCGCGTGAAGTCCCGCCAAGTTGCGGTAGCGCGCAAGCTCGTCCTCCGAGAAATGCCGTTCGCGGGGTACCGGTGGCGCGTCGAGGCTTTCATATCCCGTCATGGTGTAGAAGAGTTGGTCGTCAACGACGGGGACCATGATATCATCCATCTTCTCCCGCAGCTGCTCAAGATCTCTTCGAAGGGCGTCCCTGCGTACGTTTAGCTCATAGAGCCCTGTCATGTCCTCCTTGATGTCGTCGATGTTGACGATCAGCATCTCCACGCCTTCACGGATACGCGCGGAGCGTCCGGCTTCGAGGATTTGCTCCTCGTCTCCTTCTTGTCTCAACACATCCCTACGGATTGAACTGTCGTTTGCTTGGGCGCTTTCGTCAGAAGACTCGCTTCCCAAAAGGATGGCTAGGTTGATCTCGAGATTATTGCGGGCCTCATCTACGCTGGCGGAGACTCGGGCTAAGTCGCTTGGATTCGTTGCGGCTATCAGGCGTGGAGTGGCATCCACCAGCGTACCGCCGTGCTGCGCGACACCGAACGCTGCCACCACTTCCGGGATACTTTCCTCGTTGACATGGCTCTGAGCCTCTCCCACGCTGTTGAAGGAAAACCAGCCGACAAGGCTGGCGCCCACCGTGAGGACAACGGCTCCTCCGATCCCTACGTAGAGTTGGGTGGCAATGCGGAATCGACTCTCGAACAGGCGTCGCAGTCTGTCGTTCATGGCTCTAGTCCCGAAGTGTCTTTACGGAACGGTAGGTCCCGTCACTGCCTATCGTAGTAAGGAATACGGTGTCCGAGCCTTGGTTGTCGTCGTAGCCGTATCGGAGCTCGAACCCGTCTATGTCTACGACGTCGGCGCTTCGCAGGCTGTCCAGGAAGCAGGCCCTGTCGACGTCTCGACCGCAGCCTTCCAGCGCGGCGATGGCCAGACGGCCCGCCAGGTAGCCCTCCAGCGAAACGAAGCCCGGAACGGCATCCGCATCGTAGTTGGAAAGCGCTTTAAGATAAGAGGAGACGATGGGCAGCGAATCGTCGGTCGGGAAGGGAACCACCTGGGTCACGTATACCCCTTCGCCGACGGGACCGAGCTCTCTTGCAAGGGCGTTGCTGCCGACGAAGGACACGGTCATGAAGATCGGATCAAGCCCCGTATGCCGCGCCCATTCGATGAGCGCCGCCACCGGCTCGTAGGCCCCTATCATTATCACCGCCTCGGGGTCGCCGTGTTTCAGATCGAGCAGGGCAGTCTTCACTGCCGTCGTGTTGCGTGGGTACAACCCGATGGACACCGGCGCCATGCCTCTTCGTTCAAGGGCTATCTGAACTCCATTCCGGCCGGCGCGACCGTAGGAGTCGTCCTGGTACATCACTGCGATGCGGTCGATTCCAAGATCGGTGGTCAGGCGGGCGACCATTTCCTCCGTCTCTTGGTAGTAGGACGCGCGCATATTAATGATATTGTTCCATTCCGGGTTGCGGAGGAATTCGGCGCCGGTGAACGGGGCCATGAAGGGCACTCCGGCGGCTGCGGCGACCGGCGTGGCCGAGCGTGACGTGGGGGTGCCCACCTCTCCGATCAGCGCGAATACCTTGTCCTGTTCGATGAGACGTATCGTGTTGGTGACCGCGGCCTCGGGCTCGTAGGCGTCGTCAAGCGACGACAACTCCAATCGCCGACCGTGGACACCCCCGCGCTCGTTGACCTCGAAGAAGGCGGCCTCAATTCCCAGGCGCATGTTCCTGCCAAGCTCTTGGGCGGGGCCGCTGAATGCCGCGGACTGTCCAAACAGCACACGATCGTCGGTGACGCCTCCCCCCTGCCCGTCGCTCGGCGCGACGACTGCCGGAGTGGCGACGTCATCATTGCCGGAAGAAGCCCCGTCGTCCGAGCGGTCGAAGAGGGAGCAGCCGAGACCTCCCACGCTGACGGCGAGGGTGACGGCTCCCGCGACACCCAGTTTCGCAGACCTAGCCCCAAGCCAACCGAATAGCGGATTCATTCAACTCTGTGTAAGGTCAGCGTCAAGCAGTTCTTGCCATGCTCCCGGCAATACGTCATCTCATCCATCATCTCGCGCACGAAGTGGATGCCGAGTCCGCCAATGGGACGGTCTTCGACTCCCGACGTCAGATCGGGCTCCGGCGCGTCGTGCAGCGGGTCGAACGGCCGTCCGTCGTCCTCGATATTGATCATGAGCGAGTCCGGCTCGGACGTCACGGTGATTTCAATGTCGGGGGCTTTGTCGATCCGCCCATGTTTGGCAACGTTGAGTCCCAACTCCTCAATCGCCAGCTTTACCTTGAAGAGGATCGCGGGCGACCAGTCCTCCCGTTCCCCAAAATCCTCCACGGCGTCGAGAATTGATTCGAGCTCGTCGTAGGTGGCTTCTTTTCTTATGATTAGCTTTTCGCTCACGAGCCAGCCTCGTCACGGCGGAGTCCCAAACAGGTGATGTCGTCGGACTGCGGCGTGTCGCCGACAAAGTCCCTCACCGCATCGAACATCGCCCGAACGGCTTGCTCGGAATTCTCCGGGGGATTCCCCTCGAAGACCTCGTGCATCCGTGGTACCCCGAACTGTTCGCCGTCGCCGTTCATTGCCTCGGTAATGCCGTCCGTGTAGAGCAGAATGGTGTCGCCGGGTTCAAGCTGCACCGTGTTGCTTGGGAACTCGATGTCCGGGGCGACGCCAAGCGCGACTCCTCCGGTGAGCGAGAGAAGCTCAGAGCTTCCATCGGGTTTGATGAGCATCGGCGCGTCATGGCCCCCGTTCGAGTACGTGAGCCTGCCGGTCTCCGGATTGTAGACGGAGTAGAGCACCGTGACGAACATCATCGTCTCGTTCTCTTCGTACAGCAGCTCATTGACTTCCTTCAGCGCCTCACCAGGATCGGGGGTCCCGATCGCCGCGCCTTTCAGCAGCGTGCGGCTGGACATCATGAACAGCGCCGCCGGCACGCCCTTATCGGAAACGTCCGCAATGGCCAGACCGACTCGGCCCCGGTCTAAGCGAATGACGTCGTAGAAATCGCCCCCAACGTTCCGCGCCGGCTCCATGTGGGCAAAGACCTCGTAATCAGAACTTTGGGGAAACACCTTCGGCAGTATCGACTGTTGCGTGCTGCTCGCAACGTCGAGCTCGTTTTGCAGGGCGACCAGCTTGTCGCGGGACGCCAGAGCGTCCCTCCACTCCTCGAGGTGGCGAAGCGTCCTGTCTATGGTGACCTGAAGATCCTCGAAATCCAGCGGCTTGGTGACGAAATCGAAGGCCCCCCGGTTCATCGCCGTTCGGATGTTCTTCATGTCGCCGTATGCCGATATGATGATGGAGCGAATGTCAGGATCGACCTTCGGTATCTGTTCGAGCAGCGTGAGGCCGTCCATCTGCGGCATGTTGATATCAGAGACCACCATATCGATGTCCTGATGCTCTTTCAGCGCCTCGAGCGCCTCGATGCCGTTGTGAGCGAATTCGAAGCTGTATGAGCCGGAACGGATCTTGCGCCTCATTCGCTGCAAAATGAGCGGCTCAAGGTCCGGCTCGTCGTCGACAACGAGAATCCGGTACGGTCTCTTCATCGCCTCTGTTCCTTAACCTTAACCTTCACTATCAGTTCCACCTTGACCTGCCAGCGTCCTATGTGCCGGTTGCAGCAGTGCCCTCGGATTGAGAGGCGACCATGGCATCCCGGGCCAATAGCGCTACCTTCCATTCCCTCAGTTGAATTATCGTCCGCTCGAGAGTTTCCTCGAAGTCTTCGAAGTCAATCGGCTTGGTGAGGAAATCGACTGCGCCTCTCCTCATCGCCGTGCGGATATTCTTCATGTCACCATACGCTGAAACGATGATTGCCCGGATGTTGGGGTCGAGTTTCCGTATCTGCTCCAGCAACGTGAGACCGTCCATTTCCGGCATGTTGATGTCTGAGATGATGACATCAATGTCCGGGTGTTGATTCAGAGTTTCAAGGGCCTCCACACCGTTCCGAGCAAAGAGGAAGTCGTAGAGACCTGCTCTCATCTTACGACGCATGCGTTGTAGTATCAGCGGCTCAAGATCGGGTTCGTCGTCAACGATCAGAATCCGGTGCAGTGCTGCCATTGCTCCTGTCCCCTGCCTTTACCTCAAGGTATGCTTCACACCGCTTTGACGCGGAGTCCCCAACGGACACGAACGGCGCCGTCGAGGATCAGCCGCTAAGGGCGGAGGTCGCATCATCCCTAGAGGAATGGACCGGGATAATCTGATTGAAGCCGCTTATCTCGAAGACCTCGCGAACGGAGTCCGTCAACGAACAGACGGCAAGCGCCGCGTCCTGTCTTCGAAGCGACCTGGCGGTCATGAGGATCGCTCGGAGACCCGCGCTGCTGATGTAGGTGAGGTCCGCTAGGTCCAAAATTACGGCGCGGTCGGATTCTTCGATGGCCGCTTCCAGCGCACTTTGGAATTCTCGTGCGTTAGTGCCGTCAATGCGTTCCCCGGCTCCAACGACTACGGTACCGCCATCACGTTCAACGTTTAGTTCCATACGAACGGTCTCCTTGTTTAATCGTCACTCAATCCAAACGCCCTGAAACGCGGCTGGGTTAGGTGGTTAAAATCCGCTCCTGTTCTCAATCCCGAACATTCTAACACGAAACAGCGGTCATACAACCGCGGACTACCGCCTTACCCTTCCGTCCGCTTCTTCCTAGCGGGCAAGGCGACAGTCCTAGTCGGTTCTTCTGTCTAGCCTACCAGCGGGATCCCCCGCCGTAGCCGCCGCCACCACCGCCACCGCCGCCGCGACCACCGCCACCGCGACCACCTTCACGGGGCCTCGACTCGTTGACCGTCAACATCCGGCCACTGAGCTCGGTCCCATTCAGGGCTGCGATGGCAGCCTCGGCCTCGTCCTGGTTCGGCATCTCGACGAAGCCGAAGCCGCGAGAACGGCCCGAGTATCTGTCCGTTATGACCCTGGCGGAATGCACTTCACCGTGAGGGGAGAATGCGGCCTCCAAGGTCTCATCCGATTCATCGAAGGAAAGGTTGCCTACATAGATGTTCATGCGACACTCCTGTGTTCTGAAATCTCCTCATCGTAGCAAGCGTCACATTCGGTCCTGAGGCTATGTAGCTTGGGGATAACGCGGAAGCGGAACGAGGTTGCGTCTGATTACGGAGTCGCAGAGTAGTATACCACAAGAGCGCAACCCCCACACCGGCATATCGGCTGCACCGAAAATGAGACGCCCGCCCCCTCGGATCAGCTTACCGGGAAGAAAATATCGGTACGCCACTTCGACTGATCGGGCTCCGCGCCGGGATCGGTAACGTAGACCTCCCAGGGCGCGCCCGCCGGTTGGAGACCTTGTGACTCCATCCACCCGGTGAGTGCCATCCACGTCTTCGAGAGGTTCTCATACGGACCCATGTGCGTGACCGCGGCCACGGTCCCCGCCGGCAACTCGCCGGGCTGCACCCGGGCCTTGCCTTCCATAGGCGACGCTACGGGCATCCCGCATTCCATGTCGACCGAGTTGCCGTCCATCGAGTGATAGCGCGAGAAGGGCATGCCCGCAGGGGCCTGTCCATTCTGCTGAATATATCCGTACACCTCCCCAAAGAGAGACCCCATGACCTCAGGGAGCTTGTCCATCGTCGCATTCGTACGAATGCCCACGAACGGCTGCGCTTCCACCTGCTTCGTCTCGAACCCCCGCTCTTCCTCGCCCAAGTCCCGACCGGAGCGCTGTAGCCGGTCTGCAATGTCCTCATAACCCTGCGTCATCTGCTATTCCTCCCAGTGCTGCTGTGTTTCGTTGCCGTGAGTCAGTCGATCACTGCCCCTTCATAGTCTACATGAACGATGGGGTGCCCCAACTCCTCCAGCCCCGGTTCGACCACCGTCCGGTCGCCCACGACCAGAAGCGACAGCCGCTCGTTGTCCACACGCTCGATGGCGACGCGGCGCAGATCGTCGACGGTGAGCGCCTCGTACCGGGCCTCGAGTTGGGAATAGTAGTCGTCCGGCAACCCGAACATGACGATGCGTCCAAGCTGGGAAAGCAGGTGCGTCTGCGTCTCGAACTGGCCGGGGAACCCCTTGAGAAGACCGTTCTTGGCGTCGGTGAATTCCTCGTCATCGACTGGACGGCCCCTGCGAATATCCTCGAACTCCTTGAGCACCTCGATCACCGACTCCTTCGTGACGGCGGTCTGCACGGATCCCCAAGCCGCAAGCATGGACGGCCCCGTAGACCAGTCGACTGCGGAGTGGAATCCGTAGCTGTATCCCTTGTCCTGTCTGAGGTTCTGGTTCATGCGCGCCATGAAATGTCCGCCAAACAGGTAGTTGAGCAGGTTGAGGGCGTAGTAGTCCGGATCGTGCCGGTCGATCGTGAGATGACCCGCCCTGATGACCGACTGCGCCGCGCCCGGCTTGTCCGCAAGGTAGATCGTTGTGGGTGCTGGGTGCTGGGTGCTAGGTGCTAGGTGCTGGACGTTTGAGGACTGCCCACCCGCCGACCAGTGGCCCAGCCGCGCCTGTGCGAGAGACAGTACATCATCCCTCGTCGTGTCTCCCACGACGACAAGAGTAGCGGCATCCGCGACGTACGTGCGCTGGAACTGCTCCACGATCTCATCGCGAGTTATGGCTCCGATACTCTCTTCAGTGCCCGTCAGCGGACTGCCATACGCCGTCCCCTTGCCGTGAAGAAGCGCCCGAAATGCCCGCTGAGCTATCAAATTGGGGTCGTCCCCTATGCGTCGAAGGTCGACCAGCCGCTCCTTGCGTACCCGCTCCAACTCGTGATCGGGAAAGCTCGCGTGGGTCACAACGTCCGCGAGTATCTCCATCGCCCTGCCACGGTGCTGCGTTAGGGCCGACGTCGAAGCCGACACCTGCTCGTATCCGGCCGAGCTGCTCAGGTGTGCGCCGATGAACTCCATCTCTTCGGCAATCTCCTGGCTCGTCATGGTCGGCGTGCCCTCAGGCAGCATGACGGCCGTCAGATGAGAGAGACCGGGCCTATCGGGCGGGTCGCCCGTCGCTCCGGCGTCGACGATGAGGCTCATCGACACCGCGGGCAGACGAGAGTCCTCGACGTAGAGGATGTTGAGACCGTTATCCAGTCTCTCGCGTCGAGGAACGGGCGGAGTGAAAGAGCGCGGCGATGCGCTGCCCGGCATCGTCGACCGGTCGATGTCCGCGCCGGCTCCCGCCTCGACTGCATCCTCGGGCAAGACGGTCATGCGGACACGGTTGGAGCTGAGAGACTGTGCCGCAACACGCATCACGTCCTCGGCAGTGACGGTGCGGTACCGTTCGATGTCGGTGTTGATGAGGCTAGGATCGCCCCCGAACGTATGGTACAAGTTCAACTGGTCCGCCCTGCCCCCGAAACCACCGATCTTCTCCAGTCCGCGCACGTTGTCAACCTCGAACCGGTTGAGGGCTGTCCCGACCTCTCGTTCGGTTGGAGGATCGCGGTGAATGCCCTCAAGGTGCTCGTGCACGATCTCCTCGATCTCGTCGAGGCTCTGGCCAGGGTTCGCCGTGATCTGCACGATGAACTCCCCGGCGATCTCCCGCGTGTAGTGCGCCACCGTCACGTCGCGCGCGATCCTCTTATCGTATACGAGCGTCTTGTGCAGCCGGGAGCTCTTGCCGTCTCCCAAAATCGACGCGAGTATGTCCAGCGGGGCCTCGTCTTCGTCGAACATCGGGCCCGTCGGCCAAACGAGCGACAGTCGCGGTAGCTGCACCTTGTCGCGCATGTCCATCCGCACCTCGCCCGTCAGCCCCGAGTTCATCCGTCCCACCCGGTCGATGGCCGGGCCGGGCGGAATGTCTCCGAAGTAGCTCTCGATCAGGCGTCTCGCCTCGTCGGGATCGAAGTCCCCGGCGACGCTCAGGCTGGCGTTCGACGGCACGTAGTAGGTGCGGAAGAAATTCCGCACGTCGTCAAGCGACGCGGCGTTCAGGTCCGCCTGTGACCCTATGACCGGCCAGTTGTACGGATGCGGCGACGGGAAGACCGCCGTCTCCATCGCCAGGTACGCCTTCCCATACGGGCGGTTCTCGTAGCTCTGCCGCCGCTCGTTCTTGACCACGTCGCGTTGGAGGTCGAGCCGCTCCTGGTCGAGCGCCTCCAGAAGAAACCCCATGCGGTCGGACTCCAGCCACAGGATGAGTTCAAGGTTGTTGGAGGGCGCGGTCGTCCAGTAGTTCGTCCGGTCGTTGGTCGTCGAGCCGTTGATGTTCGCCCCGACCTTCTCCAGCGGCTCGAAGAAGTCGCGGTTGTGGTTCTTCGACCCCTCGAACATGATGTGCTCGAAAAGGTGCGCGAAGCCCGTCCGGCCCGGCTCCTCGTCCTTCGATCCGACGTGGTACCACAGGTTCACCGCCACCATCGGCAGCGACTCGTCGCGGTGCAGTATCACGTCCAGACCGTTGGACAACGTATAGGTCTCGAAATCGATGGAGAGCATTCATAACTCCGGCATTTGGATGTTTTATGGCGGACAGATTATATCAGTGGCCGCGCAGAACCGTACCCCTTTTCTTGACGCTCCCACACCCCCATGCTAGCATCGTTCGACGGTGCGGCGGTGAGCCGTCAAGCAGTCCCACACAGGTGTTGAATGTCGATCGGCGACGAGTTGGGGGCCATTGCCGTTCGGGGCGATACTGCCCTCACCATCGGCGTTTTCGACGGCGTTCACCGGGGACACACCCACCTCATCTCGCAGCTCGCCGATGAGGCCGCCCGCAAGGGTCTTATGGCCGGCGTGGTCACATTCCGAGAGCATCCCGCCGCCGTGCTCAGCCCGGGCTTTCAGGCGCAGTACCTCACGTCGTTTGAGGACAGGCTCCAACTGCTGAGCGAGACCGCGATCGACTTCGCCGTTCCCATCACCTTCGACCGCGCGTTGGCCGGTCTGACCGCCGGGGAGTTCATCTCGCTCCTGCAAGAGCATCTGCGGATGGTGAGCTTGGTCGTCGGGCCGGACTTCGCCATGGGCCGCAAGCGTGAGGGCACCATCGAACGCCTGTCGGAGCTCGGCGACGAGATGGGCTTCTCGTTGAACGTCGTCGACGGACTGCAAGATACGAACGCCGATACCGTCCGCAGCACGACGATCAGGGCAGCGCTCGGCGGAGGTGACGTGGAGCGAGTGGCGGACCTGCTGGGCCGTCGATTCACTTTGGAAGGTACCGTAGTATCGGGAGAGGGTAGAGGAAGCAGTCTGGGTATCCCCACGGCAAACCTCGCGCCTCCAAAGGAAATGGCCACGCCCGGAGATGGCATCTACGCCGCCTATGCCCACTTGGACGATCATCCATTGAAGGCTGCCGTCAGTATCGGCACAAATCCAACCTTTGGCGGCCAGAATCGCACTATTGAGCCATTCATCCTCGACTTCGATGACGATCTCTACGGCCAGGCGCTCCGGCTGGAGTTCGTTCGGCGGCTCCGCGATCAGGTCAAGTTCGACTCGGTCGAGGCCCTGCTGGAGCAGATCGACCGGGACGTGGCGGAGACAAGGCGAATTCTTGCGAGCGCCCCGCCGTGCTAGAATCGTTTAGGCATAAATCGCGCTGAGGAGAACCAATGACGAACCTGCGAATACCGGGCCCGATACCCGTCCCCGAAGACATCCTCGACAAGATGTCGACCCAGATGATGAACCACCGGGGGCCGCGCTTCAAGGACATGCTCTACCGCGTCACCGACGGGCTCCGGCAAGTGTTCCGCACCGAGAACGACGTGTTCATCCTGACCTCTTCGGGAACCGGCGCGATGGAGGCCGCCGTTGCCAACACCCTCTCGCCGGGCGAAAAGGTCGTCTGCGCCTCCATCGGCTCCTTCGGTGACCGCTTCGGCAAGATCGCCGAGATCTTCGGCGCCGACGTGACGATGGTGAAGTTCCCCCAGGGCACCGCCGTCGATATAGACGAGCTCCGCCGCGTCCTCGACGCCGACCCGGAAATTTCCGCCGTCCTCGTCACCCACAACGAGACCAACACCGGCGTGACCAATGACATCGAGCGTGTAGCCTCGGTAGTCAAGAATGAGTTCGATAAGCTCATCCTGGTGGACGGCATCAGCAGCGTGTGCTCCCTGCCGCTGGAGACGGACGACTGGGGCCTCGACGTCGTGGCGACGGCCTCTCAGAAGGGCTGGATGCTTCCGCCCGGCCTTGCATTCATCAGCATGAGCGAGCGAGCATGGAAGGCCAACAAGAAGGCGACTATGCCGCGCTTCTACTTCGACCTCGCGGCCTACAAGGACTACTTCGACATCGGCCAGCCGCCTTGGACGCCGAACCTCTCAGCCATGTACGCCCTCGACTACGCCCTAACGAGGATCATCGACGAGGGCGTCGAAAACGTCTGGCAGCGCCACGCCGACATCGCCCAGATGACCCGCGACGGCATCCGCGCGCTCGGCCTTGAGGTCTTCCCCGATGAGAGCGTCGCTTCCAACACTGTCACCTCCGTCCGAATGCCCGACGGCGTCAACGCAGACGACCTGCGCAAGGTCGTCCTCGACGACCACGACGTGGTTCTCGCCAGCGCCTACGGCGAGCTGACCGGCAAGATGTTCCGCATTGGCCACCTCGGCTACGTCACCCCCGAGGAGATCGAGGACATGCTCGCCGCTATCAAGGCGTCCCTGCCCAAGGTGGGCATCGGGGCGTAGCATCCGGTCTCCCGGTCAGCCCGTGTTGTCCATGCGCCGACGCTCGCCTACAATACCCGCACCCCACCCGCGAGGTCCCTCATGCGCACGAATAACGTCGTAACCAAGATAGCAGCCGGCGAAACACCCGTCGGCTTCACGATGAGGTTCCCGTCCGCCACCATCGTCGAGATGATGGGCCAGATCGGCTTCGATTTCGTCATGTTCGACTCAGAGCACGGGCCGTTCACCACCGCCGACATCGAGGAGTTGGCCCGGGCGAGCGACGCTGCCGGCCTGACCCCCATGGCCCGCGTGCCCAACATCCACAACTCGACCATCCTCCGCTTCCTCGACCGCGGCGTCATGGGCATCATGGGGCCTCACATCAACACGAGGGAGCAGGCGCAGGTCCTCGCCGACGCATGCCGGTACGTGCCCGACGGGCATCGCAGCTTCGGATCGGGGCGCGGCAGTCACTTCGGGCAGAATGCCTCCCGGACCGAGTACATGAAGCACTTCAACGAGAACGTCGTCGTCATCGCCCAGCTTGAAGACGTTGCCGTGCTCGACGACCTCGAAGGCATCCTCTCCATCGACGGCATCGACTTCTTCAACTCCGGCGCGCAGGACATTGCCCAGTCCTTCGGATTCCCTGGACAGGGCGATCACCCCAAGGTTCTGGAGTTCGAGAAGACAGTGCGGGATGCCGTCCACGCAGCCGGAAAGCAAATGGTCGGCGACGCCATGGTCAACATAACCATTGACGACGTGATCTTCGATGCAGCCGCCGACGTGTTGGAATCCGCCAGGAGCGAGGCAAGCTAGCCGTTCTCAGGCTGCTCCAGCAGTTGCAAAATATTCCCGTCCGGGTCGGTGAAGGTGCACACCCACCCGCCCCAGCGCTCGCGCTCCGGCGGACGAATGATGGTCACCCCCGCGCCTGACAACCGCTCATACGCCGCGTGAATGTCCTCCACGTCGAGGTTCACCATCACGCGATAGGGATCGCTCGACCTTCCCTTGACGCCGGAATGGCTCCCGATTCCCAGCCGGACGTCGCCCCACTTGAACGAGACGAAGTGCAGACGCTCCGAGTGAGGCGTCAGTCCGAGCGTATCCCGGTAGAAGTCGACCATCCTGCCCAGGTCGTCCGTCCAGATGATGACCCCGGCCAGCCCACGAATCATTGTGCTCGCCTCCGCCTCTTGATAGCCGCAGAACCCTCCGGTTTCCGCCTTACTACTGGTAGCCACGTTCGCCCTGAGCTTGTCGAAGGGCAGCCCGATCATGGTTCGACAAGCTCACCACGAACGGACTATCCGGCAACCTTCCGAAAAAGTAAAGGCTCCAATTGTGACTCCAAGACTGCTTTGACTTCCCCCCGCCAATCGGTATAATGGGCCTCAGGAGACTGGGTGGTGGAAGAAAGTCTACGGTGTGGGTCTCTGAAGAAAGGAGGTGCTTCGTTGGATAGTAGCAGTAGGGGGTGTCACGGGTAGGTGTTCATCGTGACACTTCCCTAACCCGAGGCCTCGCCGGAGTTCGCTTCGGCGGGGCCTCAGTCGTTTCCGCTACCCCATCATCCGCATCAGGTCGCGCATTCCCCTCTTCGACGACATCTGCCTCATCATCCTGCGTGTCCGCTTGAACTGGTTCAACAATTGGTTCACGTCACGGGGCGTCGTACCGCTTCCCTGAGCGATGCGCCGCCGCCGCCGCCCGTTGATGATCTCCGGTCGCGCCCTTTCCTGAGGGGTCATCGAGAAGACGATGGCCTCCGTTCTCTTCAACTGCTTCTCCGTGAGGTCCTCGGACGGCATCTTCCCCTTCAGTCCGGGCATTCCGGGCACCATTTCCAGTATCTGACCGATCCCGCCCATCTTCCGCACCTGTTCGAGCTGGTCGAGAAAGTCGTTCAGGTCGAAGGTGGCCTGCCGCATCTTGCGTTCGAGCGCCGCCGCTTCTTCCTCGTCATACGCCGACTGCGTCTTCTCAATGAGCGTCAGCATGTCGCCCATGCCGAGGATGCGCGACGCCAGCCGATCGGGATGAAACTCCTCCAGCGCGTCGACGCCCTCGCCCGTCGCGATGAACTTGATCGGCACGCCGGTGACAGACACGATAGAGAGTGCCGCGCCGCCGCGCGCGTCGCCGTCCAGCTTG
Organism: Dehalococcoidia bacterium; assembly: GCA_963665745.1. Classification (GTDB taxonomy): domain Bacteria; phylum Chloroflexota; class Dehalococcoidia; order Lucifugimonadales; family VXLM01; genus VXLM01. The sequence goes on from OY762443.1 coordinate 1,642,298, forward strand.
GACAGCACCAGACCCGTCACCCCTATCCGCTCGTGGAACTCCTTCGCCGCGTTCACGGCATCCTGCCCGGTCATGGCATCGACGACCAGCAGCGTCTCGACCGGCGACACGGCATCCTTGACCTCTTCGAGCTCCGACATCAGATCGTCGTCGATCTGCGTCCGCCCCGCCGTGTCCACAATCGCCCACGTCGCGCCAACGTCCGAGGCTCGCCGAACGCCCTCCCGCGCCACTTGCGGCGTGGGGTTCGACGTTCCCTCCTCGTACACCTCTACATCGATCTGCCTGCCCAGCGTCTGAAGCTGGTCGATAGCCGCCGGACGGTTCAGATCGGCCGCCACCAGCACCGGAAGCTGGCCCGCCTGCTTCAGGTGACGCGCCAGCTTGGCGGAGGTCGTCGTCTTGCCCGAACCGTTCAGCCCGATCATCAGAATGACCGACGGTGCCGTTGGTCCCGGCACGACCTTGTTGTCCCCGCCGTCGAGGATGGTCGTCAGTTCCTCGTTCGTGATCTTGACGACCTGCTGGCCCGGACTCAGGCTCTGGAGCACGTCCTCCGACAGCGCCCGCTCGCGTATCTTCCCGACGAACGACCGCGCCACCCGGAAGTTCACGTCCGCTTCCAGCAGCGCCATGCGAATCTCCCGCAGAGCCGAGTCCACGTCGCGCTCCGTCAACCGGCCCTGGTTCCCAAGCCGGTTGAAGACTCCGTTCAGCTTTTCCGTCAAAGACTCGAACATGGACGTCCATCCTCCGAGGCGAGATGTTATAGCCTTACTCTACCATACGACCATGCGCAGAAAAGCGTTCTCAACCTTAAGACCACTTCGCGGATCTTAAGTGTGAAGGCTCCCAAGAGTGCGAGGGCCGGGACCATGAGCGACCAACGAGAGATGGAACGGCTGAGGCGTGGCGACATCGCCGCCCTCGGTACGCTCGTCGAGCGGTACCAGACGAGGTCCCTGCGTGCCGCCTACCTCGTCACGCATGACCTACCTTTGGCCGAAGACGTCGTCAGCGCCGCATTCCTTCGAGTCTTCGAGCGGGCCGACCGCTACAACCCGACTCAGTTCGGCCCTTGGTTCTACCGGATCGTCGTAAACGACGCCATCAAGGCCGTCCAGCGACGCGACCGGACGACGACACTAGATCACGCAGAAAACACGGAAAGACCCGGCGATTCGCCCGACCCCGAGGCCGCCGCAGCCCTGAACGAGGAGCGAAGAGCCGTCCGCGATGCGCTGGCGGAGTTGACTCCATCGCAGCGAGGCGTGGTCGTCATGCGGTACTTCCTCGAACTGTCCGAGTCCGAGATGGTCGAGCGGACCGGACGCACCAAGGGCACCGTCAAGCGTCACCTCCACGACGCAAGAGCGCGGCTCAAGCGGCTGCTCCGAGCGACCGAGCGCGACGAGTGATGACGATGTGGAGAAGAGCGACATGAACACTCAGCCAATGAACGAATACCTCAACCGAGAACGGCTGACCGAGCTCGCCCAGTTCGCCGTTCCCGACGGCCACGACCTCTGGCCCAGGATCGAGCGGGCCGCGCGGGCGTCCGCATCCGGCATGACGACCCGGCGGCCGGGCATCCTGTCCCTGGGCTTGTCCCGCGCCTGGACGGCAGTGGGAGTCCTGCTCATCGCAGCAACGTTCGCCGCGCTCGGCTTCGGACTGGCAGTCCTCGTCTTCTCGAACGACCAACGCTCGGTTCCGGCGACCCAACCGGAGGCTACGGTTACGCCTACTACCATCGCACCGACCGCATCGCCGACTCCGAGCGTCAGCAAGGACCCATCGATTAGCCGAGGCAGCACCATCCCGTCACGAGAGGCGGCGCACGCCAAAATGCAGACCATCCTCACGGGCGAGACACTGGACAGGTACCGCGCGCTCCCGCCCGCCTACCAAGAGGCTCTCGGTCTATACACTTGGCACAACCTATCGCCCGACATAGTCCGATCCGCAGTCGAGGACAAGATCGACCAGTGGGGCGATTGGGTCTTTCCTCTACCGGAGTTCGTAGGCAAGGAACGCGCGGAAAGGTTCGATGGACTCGAAGGCGAGATCGTCAATCACGCCCACTTGCTCGTGTCGTACTACGTCCTCGTCCTAAACACCGAGCCCCCCGACTTGAGTCGTAGTGTAGCTATGCGACAGTTCATGGACTACGTAGCCCCTCCCGACACCGAAATGCCCTCCCCTTCGGAACCCGACAAGGACGCATCTGGAGCTTCAACGGCTCCCATGGTGGAATGGCCTCCTCTCGATAAAGTCTTGACCAATACGGCCCTCGCGCGCGTCGACCTGCTGGGACCCCGACTCCGTGAACGGGTCACGGACAGCATTTCCTCTTCAGGGGAGGACGATATCAAGAACGTGGCTACCTTCCTAACGCTTTATGAGTTGTTCCTGCTCAAGGCTCAGCCTCATCTGGAGATACCGACGTTGGAAGACACGTTGACCGGCGACGACCTCGCAGAGTTCAAGGGTTTCTCGGAAGCCGACCGCGACAGCGCGGATAGATTCTTTCAGAGAGGACTGTTTAGTCTCCACCATGTGGGGGCGGCCGGCCATCCGCCCAATTCCACCATCCCCGATCCCACGCCCGACTTTCTGGCGGATCAGGCAGCCTTCGCGATGAAGTGGGTGAGCCTGCCCGAGAAATCGGAATCGGATCAAGACGCCACCCCCAACACACCCCGCATTGCGTTCCATTCCAATCGCGACGGGAACTGGAACATTTACGTGATGAACTCCGACGGTTCTGACCAAACCCGCCTAACTGATAACCCTGCCGCCGATTCCTGGCCGAGTTGGTCGCCCGACGGACGGCGCATCGCGTTCATTTCTCCCCGAGACGACCCTGACCCGGACGACGACGACCCCATCTGGGAGATATACGTCATGAACGCCGACGGATCGGCCCAGACACGCCTGACCAACGACTCGGCATGGCACTCGCTGCCGAGATGGTCTCCCGACGGACGACACATCGCGTTCCAGTCACGCACGGACGGCAACTGGGAGATACTCGTAATAAACGCCGACGGCTCAGGTCAGGCGAGCCTAACCGATGCTGGCAACGCCGAGCCAAGCTGGTCGCCTGACGGGAGACACATTGCGTTCACCTCAGACCGTGACGGGAACACAGAAATATACATTATGAACGCCGACGGATCAGGCCGGACACGCTTGACCGATAATGCTACGAGCGACAGGTTCCCAATTTGGTCGCCTGACGGGCAGCGCATTGCGTTCTATTCGTATCGCGACGAGAACTGGGAGATATACGTTATGAACGCCGACGGATCAGGCCAAACGCGTCTCACCAATAACCCGGCGAGGGACATAAGGCCGAGTTGGTCGCCAGATGGGCGACACATCACGTTCAGCACAGACCGCGACGACCCGGATCCTGACGACGATGAACGCACTATGAGCATTTACTTGATGAACGCAGACGGTTCAAACCAAACTCGCCTGACCGATAACTCGGCGTCTGATCATGCGTCAGACTGGTCGCCAAAATGACAGAAGTCGCCGCGTCGCTGGAGCCGCTCCAACCCTAGCCCCAGCTAACCGTCACTCTCCGCCAGCATGTCGAGCAGCGCCATCCCCAGGAACGCCGCGTTGCCGAGAAGCTCCGTCTCGACGAACTCCAGCTTGTCGTCCGGGGTGTGAATGCGGGAGAAATCCTCGCCGAGGAAGAAGATGTGGTCTATGCCAGCGTCGTGGAAGGCGGCGTGATCGCTGCTGCCCCAGTCAAAGGTAAAGACCATCTTCGTGTCGATGCCCTGCTCATCGGCGTATTCATCAACCATTTTCAGCAGGCTCGGAGTGCCCAGCGTCGCCGTCTGCGGCCCCGATCCCAGCGCGTCGAAGTTCAGCATCGCCACGGTCGAGTCGATCTCCTCCTCCGAGAGTTGGTCGACGTAGTACTGGCTGCCGTGCAGACCCAGCTCCTCCGCTCCGAATGCGATGAACCGCACCGTGAACGGGTATTCATGGTCAGCTATCTCCCGTGCTATCGTCAAAAGCGTCGCTATGCCGGAGCCGTTATCGTTCGCGCCCGGAACGTCCGGCACCGTGTCGTAGTGCCCGCCCAGCACGACGACCCGTCCGTCGCCCGCCGTCCCCCGCTTGTCCGCAATCACATTCCGCGACTCCTCCGTATAGACCAGGCTGATCGTCGCCGTCACGGGGCCGCTCTCCGTGAGCGACTTGAGCGTCCCGCCGTCCTCTTGCGAGATCGCCACCGCCGGGATAGTCTCTCCGCCCAACGCGCCTACGAACGGCCCCGGCTCGTTGTTGTACACGACCGCCCCGACCGCGCCCGCCTCGAAGACCGCCGTGACCTTCTCGTCAAACGTGATCTCCCCCCGCTCGATGAGCGCGATCTTGCCCACAAGCCCCTCACTCGGAATGTCATCCGGCAGCGCCTTGCCCACGCCGACGACCTGCCCGGTCACCACTCCCGCCGCGGTCATCCACAAAGGGAACGCTTGGATGTCCATCATCTCCGGCTCGTCCACCGTCAAGAGCCGTCCATACGGCGAAATCGTCCGCACCTCGAACGGCTGAATCGACGCTTCGTACCCCAGCGTGGCGAACTCGTCCCGAAGGAACCTCGCGGCGACAACCTCTTCCTCCGTCCCGCTCGCTCGCGGGCTGAGTTCGTTGGTCAGATAAGTTAGAGTCTCCATCGTGGCCGCGCCGAGCCTGTCGACCTCCTCATTCGGAGGCGCTACCTCCCGCACTACAGTCGGAATGATCGCCTGAGTGGTCGTAGCGGATGTGGGACTCGGCGGGACGGTCGTAGGCGTCGGCGGTGGCTCTGGCGTAACCGTCGGTAGTGTGGCCGTACTCGTAGCCACCGGGTCGGGTGCGACAACCGGCTCGGAACCGCACGCGATCAGGACGAGTGCAAGCAATCCCAGCGGCCACGAGCCCACGTGACGCGGCATCCGCCGCATGGCATCCCCACCCGTCATTCCCGCGCCCCTGCCACCGTCAGGGAATCCACATTCCTCACCCTCTGCGCCCTCCGCGTCCTCTGCGGTGAATCCCCTATCCCTCAACACGCCATACGCGCGTCTTGCCGTCAGCCGACGCGGCCGCAAGCAAACCGCCGTCCGGCGAGAACGCCACGCCGTACATCCCCTTCACCTTCGTCGTTGCCGCGCCGATACGATCGTACGGCTCGGTGGAGTAGACCGCCGCCCCACCGGAGTACGTCATGCCCAATCGGCTGCCGTCCGCCGACAGAGACATCATGAAGGGGCGCACCTCGGCAACGTCGATCTCCCGCTCAACCGACCGGTCGGCCAGCGAGTGCACGAGTATCCTCCCGTCGTAGCCAAGCGACCACAGCCGCTCACCGCTCGGATCGAGTTGCAGGGAGCCGGACGCGGTCGTATGCCCCTCAAGCGCCCCAATCGACTCACCGCTCTCAACGTCCCAAAGCAGAATCTCCCCCCCGATTCCCGCTGAGGCCAGTGCCGCTCCGCCATCGACGAACTCCACCGAAATGACGTTTCGCTTGTGCCCCTTGAGCACGACGGAGTCTCCGTCATCCTGCATCGGCCACAGCCGGACCGTCCCGTCGTAGGAAGCCGACACCGCCCATCGCCCATCCGGCGATATTCTGACCGCCGCGACGGTATTCGTATGGCCCTTGTGAGTACGAGTCAACGCCCCTTCACGAAAATCCCAGACGCACACCGTCCTGTCCGTCGACCCCGTGACCAGCGTCTGCATGTCACCCGTCAAAGCGGCGCAGTTGACGCTCTTGTTGTGCCCTTCAAGCGACCGCGCCAACTCGAAACCGGGTACCGTCCACACCTTCACCGCCGGGTCCTGCCCAACGGTGATAAGCTCCCCGCCGTCGGGCGAGAAGATCGCCGCCTGCGCGTGCCTAGCCGAAGTCTGCAAGTCCGCAATGAGTTCCATAAGACGTGTCCCGGGAGAAGTGCGATGCTGCCGAAAACGGAAGCTATCTCCATGAGTCAATATACATGAAAGCAGCAATCGCCCGCATCCGTCATTCCCACGCCCACACCCGTTATTCCCACGAAAGTGGGAATCCACAATCCGTGCGCTGGTGTTCGTGTAAACTAGAAATGCTTCCCGAAATCGCACCAATGCGCAGGTTCCCGAAGATATGAAAACTGCATCCCTAGTCTGCGCGCTCATCATCACCGCGTTCCTCATCGCGTGCGGCGACGATCCCGAGCCGACGCCGACACCCCTGCCCACAAACACTCAGACGCCGACAAGCACACCATCGCCCACTCCGACCGTCGCTCCAACTTCCACGCCGACGGCGATTCCATCGCCCACCCCCACGCCTCCAGCGGTCGCACGTCCGGCTTCCACGCCGGCAGCCCCTTCGCCGACACCCATGCCGGGGCCCGCAGCCGGAATCATGGACATGGCCCGCAACGCCATGGACGAGGCCGTAACATTCGCCCTTGAGATAGACATCGTCCTCGACGTTCGCACCGGCGGCCTGCAGATCGAGGTCCCCGTAAAGTACGCGGGCGATCTCCACGCCATTGGCTACAGCGCCGCTGACCTCACCATCACCATCCCCTTCCAGGTCATCGAATCGAAACTCATCACATCAAGCGGCACGAACTACATCTTCAACGACACGGCCAACGCTTGGAAACGACTCCCCGGCGACTCGCCGTTCTTCGCCGGGCCCAGCGTCTTCCTCGGAACGGACGCGAGCGACACCACCGACCTCGAACTCGTCCGCAGCGAGACCATCGACGGCGCGGAAACGCACGTCGTGTTGGCCACGAGACCGGGCGTCGAGATCGGCGGCGCAACCGGCGACCTCGACGTGGTCTATTGGATCGGCGTCGACGACGGACTGCTCCGCAAGGTCGAGGCGAACGGCGCTGTCGAGTTCGGCGAGGATGGCGTTCCAGGCCTCGACTTCAGCATCGCAAGCGCCAGCGCGACCCTCACGGCCCGATTCTTCGACTACGGGAAGACCGTCGAAATCACCACTCCGGAACTGGCTTTCCCACGCTTCGACCACAAGGCATTCCTGCTCGACGACGGACGGGTCTTCGTGACGGACGGTCTGGCGAGGGCTGCCACCGACGACTCGAATGTGGGTATTCAAATTGCGATTGCCCAGACTTACGATTTCGAGTCTGGCCTCTGGGTGCTCGAGGATCCCGCTTCAGAACTGCAGCGACAGCTACAAGAGGAATGGACCATCGACCATTCATCGGTCAAGCTGTCAGATGGTCGGATATTGAGGCATAGGCTCCGAATAGACGAATCGTGGACTGAGTTTGTTAACGAGATTGACGTCTTCGATCACGCCGTAAACTCGTGGACGCCACTGCCGATCCCTCCCACGCCTCGAATAGGGCCTGACATGGTGTTGCTCGACGATGGTCGAGTTCTCGTGGTTGGCGGTCAGGACATTGTGCCTTCCAGCCCACAAGACGGTATCCTCCCCTTTGTCGGAACGACGGAAATCTTCAATCCGGAAACGGGCGAGTGGCGGCAGGCGGCTACCATGGTCCAGCCGCTTTTTAGGCAGGCCGCTGTCCTCCTGTCTGACGGAAGAGTGCTCGTCGTAGGCGGGACTTTCAGCAATGGGCCCGAATCCGCTCGCGCCGAGATATACGATCCCGCAACGGACACTTGGACACCAACGGAGGACATGGGTGTTGAGCGTGGACGACCGAAGGCCGTTCTGCTCTCCGATGGCAGAGTGCTTGTCACCGGCGATAAGTCCCTCGACTTCCGCGCCGTAACAGGCAAAGCCGAAACATACGACCCCGACACCGGCGCATGGACCCCGACTGAAGACATGTCCAAGGCTAGTGTCGGACACGCATTGACGCTCCTGCCCGACGGAAGAGTGCTCGCCACCGGCGGTGTGCATCCCACAAATCGACACTTCGGGGCCTACTCCATGACCGAGATATTCGACCCCACCTCAAACTCGTGGTCGCCCGGTCCCGAACTCGCCCAGCCTCGCATCCACCACTCCGCAACCCTTATGCCCGATGGGAGAGTCCTCCTGATCGGAGGCTTCGTACCCGAAGACGAGGGATACCTGCTCACCTCGATGGAGTTCGTCACGCCGTAGAAATCGCCCCTGTAATATGGCAAACTGTTCCCATACTTCCTCTCCCTCAGGGAGAGGGCTGGGGTGAGGGTGAATACCTGCCCCGGTCAGGCTCCAGTGGGAGTACCCACCATTGACGACAACGCGCATCGACCATATGGAACAGCTTGACCAGGCCGTCCGTCGCGCCATAGACGATGGCAGCCTCGGCACGCCGCGCTTCGCAAGGTTCGTGGCGTACTCCCCCCTCTCCGGCCTCACGACGATCACCGCCAACCGACTGGCCGCAATGTCCGAGGGCTGGTTCGGCAAACCGTGCGCCAACCGCACGACCCGGCATGATCCTACCGGCGTCTCCGTGACTGACTTACTGAAGTGGCCTGACGGGCAGGGCGCCCTCATCGTCGTATCGTCCTCGCGGCAGGCAACGGGCGCGAGCATCGACCTGATGCTGCTCGGCAGTCGCGGCGTCCTGTACCACGAGGCGTGAGGAGATACCCTGTGTCCACGCTCGGCGTCCTGCTCATTGGCGGCAAGCGCTCCCACCAGGAGAGCCATGCCGCCGTGTTCTCCAATCATCCCCGCTGCCGACTCGTTGCCGTCGCAGACGAGACGGACGCGCCGCAAATGCGTCACGACCTCAACCAGGAACTCGCCGACGACTACGGCATCCCGTACATCCGCGACCTCGACGAGGCCCTAGCCTTGCCCGACGTCCAGATCGTCAGCATGTGCGCCCGCATCGAGCGGAGGGGCGTCGTCGCCGTCAAGTGCGCCGAGGCGGGCAAGCACGTCTACCTTGACAAGCCCTTGTGCGGAAGCGTCGAGGCTGCCGACGCCATTGTCGAGGCTATGGACAAAGCCGGGGTCGTCAACCAGATGTACTGTACCGTCCACTCCGGCTGGGTCCAACGCGCCAAGCACGCCATAGACAGCGGCGCGCTGGGGACCATCCGCGCCATCCACTGCGAGGAGCTGTTCGCCAAGGGCCCGCCCGGAACCGCACCCGAGGATGTCGTGCGACAGGAGAAGGAGCGCCACGCCGACTTCACGTTCCCCGAGTCCAAGCGCGAGATGTTCGACGTAGGCGTCTACCCCCTCACCGTCATCCACTGGCTCACGGGACAAAAGGCCGAGTCCGTCACAGCCCTCACGGGGAACTACTTCTTCGCCGAGCACGTTGAGAACGACACAGAGGACTTCGGCGCGATCTCCATGCAGCTTGAAGGCGGCATCTCCGCTTCAATCATCGCCGGACGCTTCGGCTACATGAGCCATCCGTGCGGCGGCGTACAGCGCATCGTCCTCGTCGGCGACAGGGCGACGGCGACCTTCGACGCCAACCGCCCGCGCGTCGAAGTCTACAACACCGACCCCAGCTTCGTCCAGCCGGAGCGCGACGAATTCGACCCCATGAGGATGTGGGGCTCCACCGATGAGCGCGTGCCGATGATGCCCCGCAACCGCTGGCGACGCCTCGACGGAGGCCGAGACGTTATGATCGACGATGTCGCCGCCTTCGTCGACTGCATCGAAAACGACGACCGGCCCCTGATCACCGCCCGCGAGGCCGCCCAGCCCGTCGAGATACTCATGGCCGCGTTCATATCAGCCGCCCGAAACGAGGAAGTACAACTCCCGATACCCCGAAACCCGACCTAAACGACAACACCCACAGGGACTACTACTCCTTCCCCCAAAACCCAGCACCCGGAGCCCATCCATGACTGAACCCTACGACCTCACCATCGCCCAAGCCGCGTCCGAGATACGGCGAGGCCGCCTCTCGCCCGTCGAGTTGACCGACTCGCTTCTCGACCGCAGCCGGAACCTCGATCAGCAGCTCAACGTGTGGGTGAACCTCGACGAGGACGCGGCGCGCGATGCCGCTGCCGAGAGCGCACGCCAATTGGCCGACGGCGAGGACATTGGTCCCTTGCACGGCGTCCCGTTCGGCGTCAAGGACATCTACTACACCCAGGGAGTCGAGACGACGGGGTGCTCCAAGGTATACGCGGGCTTCGTCCCTGACTACGACTCCACCGCCGTCGCGCTGCTCAAGCAGGCGGGCGGAATCATGCTCGGCAAGACCGTCACCACCGAGTTCGCCATGTTCGAGCCTCCGCCGACCAAGAACCCCTGGAACTTCGACCGCACGCCCGGCGGTTCGAGCAGCGGATCCGCCGCCGGTACCGCCTCACGGATGTTCCCGATGGCCCTCGGCTCGCAGACCGCCGGCTCCGTGCTGCGCCCCGCCGCGTACACCGGCGTCGTCGGCATCAAGCCCACGCTCGGACTCGTCAGCCGCTACGGCGTCATGCCCGTCGCGTGGTCGCTCGATACCATGGGCTGGTTCACTCGCACCGTCGAGGACGCCGCCATCGTGCTCGGCGTTCTCGCTCAGCACGACCCGAACGACGACATCTCGCTCTCCACACCCGCGACCGACTACACGGCCTCCCTGAAAGGCGTGAGACCCCCGAAGATCGGCTACATGCACCAGTACTTCGTCGAAGAGGCCGAGCCTGAGGTGCAGGACCACGTCGACCACGTGGTAGCCAAGCTCATGCAGGAGGGCGCGTTCGTCGAGGAGGTGCGCGTCCCCATCGACCTGCACGCCGGACGCGAGGCGCACGGCATCGTCCAGAACACCGAGGCCGCCGACGCCCACGAGGCCGACTTCGCCGCCCATGCCGACGACTACATGCCCACCACGCGAGGAGTCATCGAAAACGGCATGGCGACTCCGGCCACCAAGTACATACAGGCCCAGGCGCTCCGACGAGACCTGCGACGCGAGCTCCTCAAGGCCGTCGAACCCTACGACGCGATCCTCACGCCCTCCATCCTCGCGCCTGCGCCGGACACTTCAACGACCGGCAACCCGCATTGCCAGTGGCTATGGACGACCGTCGGCTTCCCCGCCATCTCCATACCGTCCGGCCTCAGCGAGGACGGACTCCCACTCGGCATCCAACTGGCCTCCGCCCCTCTCGACGAGGCAACCCTCCTCTCCGCAGCCGCTTGGTGCGAGCGGGTGCTCGACGTACACCTCACCCCGCCGGTGTGAAGTCACCGATGATCGTCGACTCCCACGCGCACGTCTTCCCGCCGATGGGCGGGGCCTCCGGGCACCCGTCCGCTGCCGAGCACCTGCGCTACGTCCAGCACACGATCATGACGCACCACCAGCCCGTGCGCCGCGTCGCCGACAACGTCGTCGTCACTTGTCAGACGCTCTTCGACGGCGAGGACGTGGCGCTGGACGCCATGTACGACGTCGACTTTCGCGGCGGAGGACACGGCAAGTTTGCTTGGACTTCCGACGGCGTGGACTACACCAAGCAGTACCTCCCGCCCTCGATGCGCGGCCTCGAGTCCACGCCGGAATACATCATCGCGCAGATGGACTACGCGGGCGTCGACCGCGCCGTAATCCAGAGCGGTCACCTCTACGGACGCCTGAACGACTACATAGCCGAGGCCGTCAGGCGGTACCCCGATCGCTTCTGGGGACTCGCCCTCGTGGACGAGTGGAAGATCGACGACTCATCCGAAACGCGGTCGCTCGATATGGTCATAGACGAGTACGGCCTTCATGCCCTCTGGTTCAACACCGGTTCGCTCGAAATGCACCGCCGCGACACGCCCGTCGACGATCCGGTCTTCACCCCGTTTTGGGACCGCGTCCGCGCGCTCGGTATCCCCGTCTTCTGGAACGTGACGACATCAGTTCCCGGCCAAGAGTCCTACCTATCCCAGCTTACGGCCTTCAAGCGCTGGCTGCAAATCTACTCCGACATCCCCTGCGTCCTTACGCACGGTCTGACCGTCGCACGGTTCATGGAGAACGGTGTGGCGAACATTCCCGATGCCGCGTGGGAAGCCATCGACGCCCCAAACGTCATATCCGAGCTCCTCTTTCCCATCTTCCAGGGGGCCGTATTCGACTACCCCTTCCGCGAGGTGCGGCCGATCATCCGCGAATACTACGAGCGACTCGGCCCCAACCGCCTCTGCTGGGGTTCGGACCTGCCCAACGTCGAGCGCCACGCCACCTACCGCCAGAGCCTCGCCTATCTGCGCGACTACTGCGACTTCATCCCCCAAGACGACATGCACGCCATCCTCGGCGGAAACATCGCCGCCCTGTTCGGGGCTTGAGATCGCCTAGAACGGCTTCATTGATTTATTGGACACCCGCCTAGAACGCGTCCTCGGCGGCGGCGATGGTTTCGAGGTCGGCGCGGCTGTATGAGCCGAGGCTGCGGAAGTCGAACTCGGTGTAGTTCTTGACCCAGCGCATGCCGATCTTGGCGGCGTTGCGGTAGCGGAACTCGGCGGCGGCGTAGAGGCGTTGGTGGGTTTCGTTGCCGTCGTCGACCTCTTGTTTGAGGAGGCGGAGGATGTCGTCGGTCTCGTCGTGGAAGAGGCGCTTGACGAGGGGGAAGTCGTGGATGGCAGCGGTCTCGGTGTCGGGGGCGGCGTGGATGATGCGCTGGGCGATCTGGGCGGCGGACATGCGTCCGGTCGCGAGGTCTTCCATGAGGGGGCCGTGAACGCCCGGCTTGCCGGCGAGGCTGTCGATGCCCTTTGCGCCGCGTCCGTTGAGCCAGCCCTCGATGTACTCTATGACCATGCGAACGTTGCGGCGGGTGCCCTCGACGGTGATCGGGCCGTCGGGAACGTCGATGCGGATGGGGTAGTTGTCGGGGTCGTGGGCCTCGGCGGGCGGCTCCCACCCGGTGGCGCGGAGTTTCTTGAAGGGGTCTGCGGCAGTCTTCATGTGGAAGATGTGCGCGACCCATCCGCGCAGGAAGCCTTGGTTGGCCTCCCACTCCTTGTCGGCGGTGATGGAGAGGGCGGCAGCGGCGTTGACCTCGTCGTCGCGTGAGGGCAGGGCGGTTGCCATGCCTCCGATGGGGACAGCGCCGTGCTTGAAGCAGATGGCGACGAGGCGGCGGAAGATGGTCGCGAGGAAGGGAGTGGTCTTGATGTCCACGCCGAAGCGGTCGGGCCACACCTGCGTCGGGTCGGCCATGATGTACTCGAAGATGCTGGCCTTGAAGTCCCAGCGGGCGGCGTTCAGCCCGGCGGCGTAGGGGCCGAGCGCGTGGAGCATCTCCTCCATCTGGTACGCGGCGGGCAGCGACTCGACGAGCGGAATCGCGCGGATCACGCCATCGTCGCCGATGCCGAGATGTTGCTTGCTGAAGTCGAAGAAGTCGCGCCAGAAGCCCGCCTCCTCGGCGGACTCCATCTTGGGCAGGTAGAAGTAGAGGCCCTGCCCTCGCGCCATCTGGGCCCTGCCGCAGTGGAAGACGGTGAGCGCGGTACCGAGTATCGCGGCGGACACGGGCGCGCCGTCGATGGTCATCTCGGGCTCGTCGAGGTGCAGTCCTCGCTCGCGGTGCATGAAGAACGGCAACTCACCGTCCTGGATCGTATAGTGGCGTCCCCTCGCCTCGTCGCGGTATTCCAATGTCCGCTCGACCGCGCCGCGCCGGTTGCGTGCCGCCGTCACGGTGTCCACCAGCCGGTGCCCGGCGGCGTCTTCGTCGTCGTCGAGGTCGCCGACGGCGCGCTCGCCCTCCGGGCCGGGGTTCAGCGCGTTGATGAACATATTGGTGACCGACGCGGGCCCGGTGATCTCGATGCCGGGACGTCGCAGGTCCTCCGGCACGGGGGGGACGCTCCAGTCGGCGGTGGTGATTTCCGAGACGGGCGGGTGCGCGGGCATGACGCCGTCTTCGAGGGCGCGACGGAGCACCTCGGCGCGCGCGGTCCGCAGGTCGTGGACACGACCCACGAACTTGTCGTGCGCCGCGACGAAGTATTCCAGGAACTCCGCTGTGAATACCTCATCGGCCCCTTCGACGTTCGCGTATGTAACTCGCTCGCTCGTTTCGGACACGTTCTCCTCCGGCTGGTGGGTCTTCGAATCAAGGAACCATAGTACCACACGGCTGTTTCACCCTTCGACGGGCTTCTAAGTAACTGATCGAGATTGGAAGAGGATTCACCGCAGAGAACACAGAGAGCGCAGAGGGGAAGAGAGAAAGTGGAAAGAATTGCGTAGAAAGTAGGGAACGTGTCGACACGGTTGTTTCACCCTTCGACGGGCTTCTAAGTAACTGATCGAGGTTGGAAGAGGATTCACCGCAGAGAACACAGAGAGCGCAGAGGGGAAGAGAGAAAGTGGAAAGAATTGCGTAGAAAGTAGGGAACGTGTCGTCACGGTTGTTCCACCCTTCGACGGGCTCAGGGTGAACGGGGTGTATACGGGCGTGTTGGGATGGCCGGCCGGGTTGGGCTTTTCGGTCGGATGGGGTGTGAGTGCACCATAAAGGGCGCGGAACAGTGAAGAGTGGAGTCGTTCCCTTGGAGGTCGATTCAGCCAGAGGACCCATTGTGCGTGGCGAGGACTTTAGATTCCTCGCTCCGCTCGGAATGACAGGTGGCGCAGGCTACGCTTCGGCCGCTCGACCCTTCGACAGGCTCAGGGTGAACGGATGGTATGTGAGGTTAGTTGGGGGCGCGGGCGAGGTGAGATTTTTGCCGTTTGGCGCGGCGTTGGAGTTCGCGGCGCTGGCGGCGGTTGAGGGCAGGTTCTGGGGTCTGGGTGCCAGGTTCTGGGCGCTCACTCCGGCCCCCGTATTGAGTACGGGACAGGTTCTCTCCCAGGGCGGGAGAGGGGGTAGGAGGACTCGCCGCGGAGTGTGCAGAAGGGTCATGGGCAAGTTTGGCGTCTGCACCTGCGGATGGCGGTTCTTTGGGGGTGGGATTGGGGCGTACGTCTTCACCCTCACCCCCGTATCGAGTATGGGGCAGGCTCTGACCCTCTCCCTCGGAGAGTCTGGTGAATTGTTTCAGGTTTTGGAGGTCTTGGAAGATCGCTTCCAGGAGTTCTCGGTCGTATTGGGAAGTGGAGTTGGATTGTGGGTCGTGGTCACAATGATGGTCGGTGGGGTTGTCGTCCCGTGGGGTGGCGCTGCGACGGGCGGAGCCGTACTTTTCGGGCATGTGGGCTCGGAGGAGCATCATCAAGAGGGATGGAGGGGAGCCGGGCTCCTGAGCGCGTCGGAAGAGCATGACTTCGAGTACGTCGGTGTACCTGAGGACGGCTATTTCGAGTCGATTGTTGAACCCGAGGGTGTTTTCGACCTGCCACTGCCGGGCGGTACGGATGGACACCCCTGCATTATCGGCGGCGAGGCTGGTGGCCCGGGTCCTGGAGAATTGGTCGAGGTAGACGGTCTGTAGTACCCAGGTCTCGCAGTCTTCGGGGGTGAAGTCGTTGAACCGGACTCCGAGGTCGTTTTCGAGTTCAGCGGCTTCTTGTTCGGAGGTGATGCCGAGTGCTTGGAGGGAGGTCACGGGTTCTGGTTCTGGGCGCCAGGCGCTGGGTTCTGGGAAGAAGGTATTGCTTAGGGATATGATAGTACATGTGTTCTTGTGATGTCAAGAGGGGGTTCACCCTTCAGGACAATCACATTGTTCGGCAAGCTCAGGAAGCACATTGCCGAATTGACCTTGCATTACGCATGTGCCACAATCCCCCCGTAGCGGCGGCGTAGTGTGACGATTTGCGATGAGATTGTAGGAGGAGAGCATGTCGACCACCGAAATCTCCCTGATGGCACACTTGATGCGACGGGCCGGGATGGGCGCGACGCGGGACGAGTTGGAAGCGCTGGTAACCCAGGGCTACGAGGCCGTCGTCGACGATCTGGTACACCCCGAGCGGTTTTCGCGGGGCGACCCGGACGTCATCCACCCGTATCTGCACGGGCCGCTGCCTGAGGAGCCCTCAACCGACGACAACGAGGACATTTTGCTGCGCTACTATCGCGGCATCGGCGCGCCGGGGGCATCTTCGCCGGGGAAGTGGATCTTCCACATGGTCAACTCGAAGCGGCCGCTGAAGGAGAAGATGGGTCTCTTCTGGCACCAGGTGTTCGCCTGCGCGCCGTCGAAGTCGGCGCATCCAAGGACGAACCGCCGTCAGCTTGAAATGTTCCGGCGCGTGGGGATGGCCGACTTTCGCACGATCCTGCTCGAACTGTCGATGGACCCGTCGATGCTGTTCTGGCTCGACAACAACGAGAACCACAAGGACGAGCCGAACGAGAACTACGGGCGGGAGCTGCTCGAACTGTTCTCGATGGGCGTCGGCAACTACACGGAGGAGGACGTGAAGAGTTCGGCCTACGCGTTCACGGGATGGAGCTTCGTGCAGCCCGCGCACGGCGCGGTGCCGTACGGCAAGTGGGCGACGCGGTTCGAGTTCCGCGAGGCCGATCATGATTACGGTGACAAGACGTTCCTGGGTATCACCGGCCCGCTGGACGGCACGGACGTTATCGACACGGTGATCGATCAGCCCGCGACGGCACGGTTCATCTCAAGGCACCTGTACAACTTCTTCGTCGCCGACGAGCCTCCCGTGGCCGCGTGGAACGAGATACCGCCGCAGGACCCCGAGGCGATCGACACACTGATGGCGGCGTACTACGAGTCGGGAGGAAGCATCGCCCACATGCTGGAGGCGCTGTTCAACTCCGACTTCTTCAAGAATGCACGGTTCGCCAAGGTCAAGAGTCCGACCGAGCTCGTGGGCGGCGTCCTGAAGCTCATCGGCACGTACCGCGAGGCGAACCCGGGCATTGACCACTACGCCGGCGCGACCGCGCTCATGGGACAGCAGCTTATGGGCCCTCTGACGGTCGAGGGCTGGCAGACCGGGTCGGGCTGGATCAACGGGGGCACGCTGAACGAGCGCGTGAACTTCGCCGTCGAGGAGGTGTCCGATCCCGACAAGCCGGGCATCCGGGACATCATCGAGCGCCTGCGCGGTCGGAACGGCAGCACGCTAACGCCGGAAGAGCTTGTGGACGGGTGTCTCGATCTTCTCGGGCCTGTAGAGGTGGAGGACGACACGCGGGAAGAGCTCATCGCCGAGGCGGCGGCTCACGGCAGTGTGGTCTTCAACGGCAACAAGGAAGCGACCGACGAGCGGATCGTCAACATGCTTCAACTGATCGTATCGACGCGGGAGTTCCAGTTCGGGTAGGAAGCAAGCGCAGTCTAGCATCGTAAGCGTTCTCACGAAAGGAGAACCATAATGACAACCGCAGAGCGAGATCCCGTATTGGTAATCGTGCAGTTGGTCGGCGGGAACGACTTTATGAACACGGTCATTCCCTACACGAACCCGCTCTATCACGACGCGCGGCCCGGACTCGCCTTCTCCCAGGAGGAGGTGCTCCCCATCGACGATACGCTGGCGTTCAACCCGCACGCCGCGCCACTCAAGGAGATGTACGACGCGGGCAAGATGGCGGTCGTGCAGGGCGTGGGATACCCGGACTCCAGCCGGTCGCACTTCCGCAGCACGTACATCTGGCACACGTGCGAGCCGGAGACCATCGCCACCGAGGGGTGGCTCGGACAGGCCATCGGCGAGATGGACCCCGAGAAGGAGAACTCCCTGACCGGGGTCAACTTCGGGCGCGGTCTGCCTCAGTCCTTCGTGTCAAAGGGCGTTCCGGTAACGTCGGTCGCCGATCTGGACAACTACGGTCTGATGACGAGCATCCCCGATCCCGATCGCCGGAGCACGTCGCTGGAGCGGTTCAAGAAGATGTACGCGCCGGTTGCGGGCACGGGGCCGGTCATGGACTACCTCGCGGAGACGGGCCAGGGAGTGCTCAGCGGCGCGGACGATCTCAAGAAGGCCCCGGCGATGTACAAGTCGGACGTCGAATACGCCTCGAATCCGCTCGCAAAGAGCCTGAGGGACATTGCGCGCGTGCATCTGGCCGACCTGGGAACGAGAGTCTTCCACACGAGCCACGGCGACTACGACACGCACTCGCGGCAGGAGATGACCCACGAGCAGGACATGGTCGAGCTTTCCCGCGCCATCGTCGACTTCTTCCAGGACCTCGAAGAACACGACGCCGCGGACAACGTGCTCATGCTCGTGTGGACGGAGTTCGGGCGGCGGCTGGCAGACAACGGATCGGGCACCGACCACGGCTCCGGCGGGGGAGCGTTCCTCATCGGCAACATGGTGTCGGGCGGGCTGTACGCCGAGTACCCGTCGTTGGAGCAGCCCAAGCTCGCCAACGGGGAAGACCTGGCGCATACCTACGACTTCCGCGGCCTGTACTCGACCATCCTGGAGCAGTACCTCGGCATGGACTCGAAGCCCATCGTCGGCGGAACGTTCGAGCAGCTTCCGGTGTTTAGCTAGGACTAACGCTCGGTCGATCACATGATTCTCCAAGAACGTCAAATGACTCTAACTGAACTGGGCGAGCCGGTTGAACTCGGCCACAGTCTCATGATAGATCACTCATTCCCGGAAAAGTTCGCCGACGAGCTCGCTCGTCGAGAGGTGTTCAACAAACATCTCTTTCGTCCTAATACGTATCTGCACAAGTGGTGGGCGCGGCGTTGCGGCACAATGTTCCGTTCAATACTCAAACAGTTCGTGCCGGTAGCGGAGAGCCGTGACTACTATGCGCCCAGAGGCCTGGAGGGCAAAACCGTACTGGACCCCATGATGGGGGGCGGTACGACTCTTCATGAAGCGATTCGACTAGGCGCTAACGTGATTGGGGCAGACATTGATCCCATCCCGATCGTACAGGCGAGGGCCTCACTCAGTTATGCGGCATTGGAAGATCTACGGACTGCGTTCAACCACTTTCATGCCAGCCTCTACGACAGCTTGGGACATTACTTCGTAACCGAATGCCCAACTTGTCAAAAAATCGTAGATATTCAGTACACCCTGCATGGAGTGCGTAAAGCATGTAGTTGCAGAGAGGTTGTCCAAATCGATCAATATGACTTACGCCACGAGGCCGACAGGACAATTAGCATTTCCCCATATGATCTGAGTATTCGTGACGATTATAATGAAGAGATGTTAGATTCTGAAATCTTACGTCTGATTACAAAGTCAGAAACGCAGTGCCAAAACTGTGGGCAGACATATCACGACTTGCTTGATTTACCTTTTTATAAGCGTTATTCACCTATTGCGATTGTTGCCGCTTGTGTTGAGCACGGTATTTTCTTTCGTGCTCCTGATGATACAGATAGGCAGCGTATCAAACAAGCCGACGAAAGTCGACTTGCGTTGGACATGAGTCCGATTGAGGACTTTCGTGTGTCAGACGGACCCAAAACAGGTGACTTACTCAAACGCAATATCCACTCATATCTTGACCTCTTTTCATCCCGGCAGCTCTTATATATTCATGAATCCACTCGACAGTTGCGTGAATTTAGAGGCGTCGAGAAACTCAATCTGGCAATGCTCGTCTCGGCGTCTCTTGAGTTTAATTCGATGCTCTGTGGTTACAAAGGTTGGTACAAGCGTCGTCCAGGCGCTATTCGACATGTCTTTGCTTTGCACGCATACTCTTTCCCCTATACTGCGTTAGAGAACAATCCAATTAATCCCCAAAAATCATCGGGAAACCTGCAATTGTTGTTCCATGATCGCGTTGAGCGAGGCCGGAAATGGGCAACATTGCCCATTGAACGCAAGATTGGGGAAGATGGTAAAAGTCAACTGGTTAAGGTGCCGGGAGAACTGGATGCCGGACTTGAAGTCTTCGATCAGGACGCTCTGGCACACGAACGACAGAAGTTCTGGCTTATCTATGGTAACTCTCAGAACCTGCCCGTCGACAGCCGCTCCGTGGATCTCATAGTGACTGACCCTCCCTATTATGACAGTGTGCAATACAGTGATCTCGCCGCCTTCTTCCGAGTCTGGTTGGCCCGCTTGCTCCCGGATGAACTCGAATGGAGCTATGATGAGTCTCAGAGCGCCGTAGCAACGAATGGTACAAACCGTAGCGGCAGCTTTGTGACAGCTTTGTCGGGAATCTTTGCCGAATGTGCGCGTGTGCTGAAGAATCATACAGGCCGTATGGTGTTCACCTTCCATCACTGGGATCCGGCCGCGTGGGCAGAACTGACGATAGCCCTCAAAGCCGTAAACTTTAGGCTGGTGAACTCATATACCGTGTACTCCGAGCATCCTATATCGGTTCACATACGAGACTTGAACGCAATCACACATGACAGTATTCTCGTCTTTGCCTTTGCCGACAGTAATCATGGTACTCAATGGACACTCCCCACTAGCATTGATACCAATGACAGTGAAACGTTTTGCCGGCAATGCAGCGAGACTCTTGGGTGGTTATTAGACAGTCGGTTATCGCTGTCTGAGATTCGCATGGTTTGGAATGAGTTGATTCAGGAAAAGAACGGTGACAGATAAACCAGGCAATCGTCCGTTAGAAATTTTCGGCTATCCGATATGGAACCGAACTAGGGAAGCGCAAGACGCTCGTAGAGATTACTGGTGTCCATTCCAAGAAATCCAATGCACGAAGAAGAGCCGACTCATTGAATTCCCCTTTGGGGTCTGCTCTACGGAGCATGGTGGTGGATTTCGTGCGATTTGTCCGAATCGCTTCGAGGAGCGGGGTTCAATTGACGGTGTGTCCAAAGTTATCGAGGACATAACGTTACATTACTTTGGAGATTCCAACAACATCATTGTCTTTCCTGAAGTCAACCTTCCCAATATCGGCAACATTGACTACGTTCTTGTGAGACACAAGCCCATGAAGCCCGAAGTCGATGACTTCATATCTGTCGAATTCCAGTCCAATTCTACGACAAGCACAAGAGGGCTGGTTAATGGAATGACCGAATTCCTTCAAGGATATGATATTCAGAGCAAGTCATATGAATTCGGCATGAACACCTACGATTCTATAAAACGTGCCGTAACTCAACTCATGAATAAGGGCATTGTATATGAACTTTGGGATACGAAGTGTTATTGGGTGATCCAGGAATATATATTCGCTAACTTAGTAAATCGGTACGGTTTCAAGACGAGGGGATATTCAGCAAAGCACGCCTCTCGTTTTGCGCTGTATAATCTTGTTCCCAAAGGCAATAGACTGTCCTTTGAAGGTACGCGATTCGTCTCCACCACTGTGGATGAGGTGTACCGGGCGATGCGCAATAACCCTGGCATTCCAAAGAAAGATGAGTTTGTGGATCGTCTGAATGCTAAATTGCGACTTGAGTTAAGCATACATACTGGCTGAGTATACGAGGGACAGAGAAATCTCAATGGGCAACACCACGCTCAGGAATATCGCCATTGTCGCGGGCATTGTGTTGTTCGTGCCGGCCTTTGTGATTTCCCCCGGGCTGGCGGTCGTCTTGACAATTATCGTCGTTGGGGCCGGGTACGTGGCCATGCGGGCAATCGGCAATTCCGAGGTACGGGTGAAGAAGGACCGGCACTCCGACGTGCTGGACAGGATGTGGATACCCGTACGAGATGAACTGTCCGAAGTGGTGAGAATGGGCGGGAGTGTGACGGCGGCGTCATCGGTGTGGTCCGGCGTTCCGAACCTCTACAAGCAGGAGACGCCGGCCACGTTCCATCAGGGAATGGAACGGTACGTCAACCAGAGGGCGGAAGTTGCGGCCCTAGTCGCAAGCGCCTCCACAACGGAAGAGAGTCGACAACGGCAGGAGATCGAGCAGCAGGATCTCCTATTCATAGGCCGTGAGCTGCTTGAAGAGGCCAGGAAAGTCATCAACCTCATACCGGGCTCCGAGGAGGCCGTCAGACGAGCCAACGCCGTGCGACCCAGACCTTCAGCCCAACGGCCACGGCCCGCCGCGACCGGACGAAGGACGGCGCCGCGACAGCAGACCCCTGCACGCGCTACCGCCCATGCGGAGACGGCAACTCCCACACGTACCATCAGCGCTCGACCATCCCCGTCCCGTCCCGCGCACACAACCATGAGGAGCGCCGTCGAGACACCCGCGAAGCCGAGCGCGCCTCGCCCACCGTCCCGCCCTGCGCCTACGCCGTTGAGGATCACGGATACGCCCACACCGCCGGAGCCTGCTGTTCCTCCGCCCACCCCTCGTGAGCCGGAACCGCCGCCGAGCGCTCCTCCTCCTCGAATTACGTACACGCCCATGCCTTCGCCGCCGGCCGTTGTTCCGCCCCCTCGTCTTGAGCCGGAACCGCCACCCCCGCCAAGTGCTCCTCCTGCCCCTTCGCCTGTCACCGCATCCGTGCCGGAGCCCGCAGAGCCGGTCAAGCCGACTGAACCCGTTGTGGCCACACCCGCTCCCAGCGAACCGGAGCCGACCGCAACGCCGACCAATCCGCCGGACGACGTGCGTCTCGACGTGGCGTCGGTATGCGAGGAACTGTTCAATCCCCAGATGATGAGTTACGAGGCCAACCGGCTGTTCGACGACAGGTACAAGGACGCGACGGTCCGCTGGAAGGGCACGGCGCGACGGGCAAGCTCGTACTCCTACGACTTCAACTTCGGGGACGGGGGCGGAACGAAGGCCGAGTTGGACGTGTACGAGGTGAAGCAACAGTATGGGAGCCGCACTGTCAAGGCGTTCGTGCAGTTGCCGGTAGAGGCCGCGGACGTCATCAGCGTACGCATCGGTGAGGAGATTGAGTTCGAGGGCCGCTTGATGACGTGCGAGGGCTCCGCTAGACGCCTGTACGTTGCCGACGCCCGCATGGTGGACTGATCAACAGCTTCCACAGAGACGCTTGAAAGGAAGGGGAGAAAAATGCCACAGCCATACGCACTACTCAGAGCGGGATTCCCGTATTTGAAGACGGTCGGGGTCAAGAACGTGATCGACGATCCCCTTGATGTGGCGTTCGGAGGGGACGGTCGTGTCTACGTGCTTGGCACCGCTCCCATTCGCATAACGAACATCGACCATGAGGACCTCGGCACCATCGGCCAGCGCGTGAGCAGCGCCGATTACGGCAGCAACGGGGATATTGTCTCGGTGGACGGCGGGGAACTGTTCATGCCGGTGCAGGTCGTCCTCGACGGCGAAGAGAATCTCTATGTGACCGACGAGGCGTGTCACACGGTCTCGATATTCTCGAAGGACGGTGACTTCCTCGCTCGCTGGGGTGATTACGGCACGGCGGAGGGACAGTTGAACCGTCCTTCCGGCTTGGCGTTCGACGCCGATGAGAACCTGTACGTCGTCGATACCATGAACCATCGCGTCCAGCAGTTTACGAAGGACGGGCGATTCCTGAAGGGCTGGGGCAGCTTCGGCACGGGTCAGGGCGAGTTCAACATGCCGTGGGGCGTGGCCGTCGACGATGACGGTGACGTGTACGTCTCCGACTGGCGCAACGACAGGGTGCAGAAGTTCACGCCCGACGGCGAGTTCATCTTCGAGTTCGGCAGGACCGGCGCCGGCAGGGGAGAGTTCGTGCGCCCGGCGGGTATCGCCGTCGACCACGACTTCGATATCTACGTCTGCGACTGGGGCAACAACCGCATCCAGCTATTCACCCCGGAGGGCCGGTACGTGCAGCAGTTCACGGGCGACGCGACGCTCTCCGAGCCCGCCATAGCCGCCATGCGGACACGCCTCCGCACCGTCCGCCTCCGCACGATGGCCGACCTGGAGACGGAGAAGATGTTTCGCGGCCCGCGCTCGGTGCGTGTCGATGAGAACAGCCTCATGTGGGTGCCCGACTTCGAGTCGTACCGCCTGCAAGTCTACCGCAAAGAGGCCTTCCACCTGGAACCGCACCAACTCGCCCCGCCGCTAAAGGCGCCGTCGTTGCAGCCGAACTAGGGGGGTGGGGCTCGTCACTCCGAAAGCGACGGTTACTTGAGCCCATTTCTGTCTATGATCTACCTGACACGGGGAAGAGGTTTTGTGTTCCCTTCTACCCAAGGTTCGATTGCAGGAAAGCGGACTCGTATCCTTCCAACGTCAGTCTGGACTAGGACGATGCTAAAGTCGTGTTTTCCAAAAGGAGGCAATCCAGACAGAAGTGACAAACAGTTCATTTCTCTACACGGGCAACGGTGATACGCAACCGCCATGCAAGGGTTGACTGGGCTCGATCCAGAATGTAGCTCTTCGCCCTTGGTCCGTAGAGACGTCCGAGGATCGCCGCGGCCTCCGTCGAATCTCCGAAGTCGGCCACGTACGTAAAGTCGTGAATATTCGCGGATGCGATGAGAGGTATGTCACCCCAAGAACCCATCTCGCTTTCGACCGGGGGACAGTGTGGGGCATAAGACTCGAATGACGCTACACTCTTGATCAAATCCGGGTATTCGCAAGCAAGCGTTGCTGTCAATTCACCACACAATGACCCAGGGGCAGGCCCGAGAGAAACCAACAAGCCTCCGGGCTTGAGGATCCGATATGCTTCTTCGTGATCCAGAATTGCCCAGGAATGTATCGAGGCATCGACGGAGTTATCTGGTAAGGGAGTGTTGGCACCGTCACCTTGAACATAGTCCACGTTTCGCAAATCTAATTCCTGTACCAGAGCTCGCCCAAATTTGACAACTGAGTGATAAACGTCGATAGCGTAAACGTGCTTTGCCTTCTCTGATACTCGCAAGGTAGCCCGCCCGGTACCCGCGCCGATATCGGCGATTACCAGATCGGAGAGATCAACCAGTTCTTCGAGTTCATCCATCAGACCTTCAGTGGTCAGAGAAAAGATATGGTAAAGGTCGGGATGGTATGCGCTAAGCCAGTCAAAATCGAAGTATCCCGGCACAGGATCGCGCTCGTCGTAGACGCGCCAATCATTAACAGGAGCCGCCTCTAAGGAGTAGCCAGCGTTTCTAATGTACTCGACCGTTATTCCCATGCCCATGATTCAGGGTCGGTAGTAGCCTTCAGAGCGTACCAGATCGCATCGACCGGCAAGACGGAAGCGCCACAACACACTGCTAAGTCCGTTGCAGTTGTGGTCTTGCCCACGTTGGCAACCCTCCTAGCAGAAGCACACTCCAACTAGGCCTGTTCTCTCCTGAGGCTTTTCCCCTACTTACCGTCATCGCGATACCTCGGGACTCTCCGTATACACCGATCTTTGCAAGCACGCCAACCGATGCGCCAAAAGGAACGGAAGTTGATACACCTAGCTCGCCATCTCCCCAGTCTCGGCTACATGATTGCCCTCTCCAGCGTTTCACGATTGCGGTACACCCAAGTTGCGGCTCGGGCCCGCCACGCCAGCCCCCAGATAATGGAGAAGCCGTCAGGCATCGGGTCGACCATGTCGGGTGTGGCTCCAAACTCGTCAGCTTGCTCGGCGGCGTCATGGATAGCGTATCCGATAATCAAATCGACGATGCGGTGCCTTCGGGTGGTCGAAAGACTACTACCCCAACTGCAGCAGTTCCAGCCAGTTGCCGTCGGGGTCTTGGATGTAGCAGGCGACGCGGCCGGGGGCGAGCTCGGCGGGCGGGTTCATGGGCCTTGCGCCGCCCTCGATGAGTCTGCGCTGGACGGCCTCGATGTCGTCGACGAGGATCGCGACGTGCGGAGCGCCGATGGTGTTGCGTTCGGTGGTTGGGCGCTCGTTGGGAGGCGGGTTCAGGTACTGGATGAGTTCAAGGATGTGGCCGCCGCCGAGGTCGAGGTTCGCGATTATCAGGTGCGTGTTCTCGTAGCCGATGACGGCGTCGATGCCTAGGCCGATGCGCTCGTACTCGGCGATGAGCTTCAGGCCGACGACGTCGCGGTAGAAGGCGACGGACTTGTCGCGGTCGGTGACGACGAACCCCGTGTGATGCAGCTGCTTGATCATAGGTTGCCTCCCATCAGTCAAAACGGTCGATAGCGGCCAGGGCGTGGGTGATCCGCTGGCGCAGGGCCGCTACCGTCTCGTCGTTCCATTCGTAGAACCCGCGTCCCGACTTGACGCCGAGATCGCCGCGTTCGAGCATCGCGGTTATCGTGGGGGAGTTCTCGGCGCTCGTGTCGAGATCGGGGTAGAGCTCGTCGATGATGTGCGAGATGGTGTCCCATCCCGCGATGTCGAAGACCTCCAGCGGCCCCGCCACGGCGAGCCGCCTGCCGAAACCGGTCTTGACAACCGTGTCGACGTCCTCCGCCGAAGCGATGCCCTTGTCCACGACGGAGAGGGCCTCGCGGAGGAGCGCGAACTGCATCCGGTTGCCGATGAAGCCGAGCGACTCCTTTTGCAGAACGACGGGCCGCTTGCCGATCCCTTCGAGGACGCTCTTGGTGATTTCGATGGTCTCGTCGCTGGTTTCGGGGCCGCGCACGACCTCGACGAGGGGCAGAAGGTGCGCGGGATTCCACCAGTTGGCGACCACGACCTTGTCGGGACGGTTGGTGGACGGCGCGAGCTGGCTGGTCATGTAGGACGACGTGTTGCTCGTCAGAACGGCATGGGGCGGGCAGTACCGGTCGAGGTCGGCGAAGATACGCCGCTTGAGGTCGAGGTCCTCGAATACCGCCTCGACGACGAATCCGACATCGTCCATCGCGCCCTCGATCGACGTGCTCGTGCGTATGCGGCCGGGCACGGACTGCGCGGTGGCCTCGTCCACCAGTCCCTGCTCTTGGAGCACTCCCAGCGTCGCGGAGACGTTCTCCATGGCCCTCTGGAGGTTCTCGTCCGTCGTGTCGGTGAGGACGACCTCGTGGCCGCCCACGGCGAAGTTCATGGCGATGCTGTGGCCCATGAGGCCCGCGCCGATGACGCCGATGCTTCCGATGGTGTTCGAGTTCATGTTGCGATTAGTCCGGTGAGTGTTTCCGAGTGTAGTCGGGGTCTGCGCGTGCGTCAACATACGGCGGGGCGCGTGACACGCTACAATAAGCGCATGGCTTCGGAACCGAACATTGTGCTCGCGTCGGAATCGCAGCGCAGGCGCGAGATCATCGGGGCGCTCGACGCGGCGGTCGAGATCGTCCCGTCAGGGATCGACGAGCCGCCTCCCGGCCAAGATGAGAGCGCGGAAGAGTACGTTGCGAACACAGCGTCAGTCAAGGCCCGTGCCGTGTCGTCCAATGGGCATTCGGAGGCACTCGTGATAGGGGCGGATACGTCGGTTGTCCTGGATGGCCGGGTCCTTGGCAAGCCTGTTGATGGGGCAGAGGCGCGGGCAATGCTGACGGCGCTGCGGGGGCGTTCACACCGCGTCGTTACCGGCGTGATGGTGTCGCGCGACGGCGCGGTAGCATCGTCGGTCACGAGCAGCGACGTGGCAATGAGGGAATACTCGGACGACGAGATGGAGGCGTATATCGAGTCCGGCGAGCCGTTCGACAAGGCGGGCGGGTATGCGATACAGGACAGGGAATTCGCGCCGGTGTCGGCGCTGAGCGGGTGCTATCTCAATGTGGTGGGATTCCCCCTGTGCGAGGTGATGCGTCTGATGTCGGAGGTAGGGGTGGACGTGAGGCTGAGGCCGGAATGGCGGGCGCCGGAACGTTGTCCGTCGGACTGCCCGGTACGAGTCGTTAGCGAGGTGGGGGTCACGTGAACATCCTGGGAATGGGCCCGCTCGAAATCCTGGTGATCGCCTTGATCGCCTTCATCCTGCTGGGGCCGCAGAGGATGGTGGACGCCGCTCGACTGCTGGGGAAGGCGACGAAAGAGGTCCGCCGGATGACGGACGAACTGCCGAAGATCGTGCTCGACGAGGAACAGGATCAGCCGTCGCGGGCGTCTACGCCTCGGAACGATCAAAACACGCGGGAAGAGTCCGGGCAGACGGATGAAGCGGAAGTGGCCGCCGATGGGCCGGTTGCTTTCCGATCCGTTGGGAGTCGGTCCGACGGGGGTAAGGCCGAGCACACACAGGGACAGGACACGTGAAGGACGAACAGGACGGCAAGGGACTTTCTATAGGCTCGCATCTCGACGAGTTGCGGAGTCGCGTCACCAAGTCGGTGCTGGCGGTGGTGGTGACGACGGCGATTGCGTTCGTGTTTCACCGTCAGATCCTGCTCGTACTCATGGAGCCGGCGAAGGGGTTCGACCAGACTCCCTTCGATGGGCCGATCTACACCCAACTGACGGAATTCATCGGCATCGCGTTCAAGGTCTCGCTGCTGGCGGGGTTCATCCTCGCCCTGCCGTATGTGCTCTATCAGATCGTGATGTTCGTCGCGCCGGGGCTGAATCCCAAAGAGCGGCGTTATTTGTATGCGCTGATACCCGCGTCGCTGATTGCCTTTGCCGCCGGTGCGGTGTTCGGCCATCAAGTATTGTTCCCACCGGCCGTGAGGTTTCTCCTGAGTTTCGGTGAAGGCATCGCTACTCCGCTTCCAAACATCGGCGCTTACACGAACCTCATGCTAACGCTGTTGCTTTGGATGGGCCTCGTGTTCCAGACGCCGATCGTGGCGTTCTTCCTCTCCAGGATCGGCGTGGTGACCGGCGACTGGCTGGCGAAGCAGAGGAAGTACGCGATTATCGTGGCGTTCATCCTGGGTGCGATCATTACGCCGACCTTCGACCCGATCAACCAGACCATCGTTTCCGTGCCGATCATTGTGATGTACGAGCTTGGCATCTGGCTTGCGAAGCTGGGCGGTCGGGGGCGAAAGAAGGCCGCGCGGGAGCTGTCGGGCGCGGACACGTAGGGGGAAAGTAGAAAGTATTTCTCTCCCCTCGATGTGCTACAATTATTTCTCGCGGCCCCGAACGTTTCGGGGTCAACTTGTGAATGACAGATGGGACGGTACTAAACGATGGTAACGAACGAGCGACCAAGCATAACCCTGTCCAACAGGCAGGTTGTCGGCAAGAAGGTCAAGGTCCTACGCCGGGAAGGGTTCGTGCCTGTCCACTACTACGGGAGCGGCATCGAATCGCTTTCGCTTCAGGCATCGGGGGCCACACTGCGGAAGGTCGTCACCGAGGCCGGCGCGAACATTCCGGTTGAGGTGGTTGTGGAAGGAAGCTCGGAAAGCGACATCTGCTTCGTCCGCGAGGTGCAGTGGCACCCGGTCAACGGCACCCTGCTCCACGTCGATTTCATGCACGTCGATATAACGGAGCGAGTTACCGCCGAGGTGCCCGTCGTCCTAACCGGGCAGTCCGAGGCCGTCCGCGAACTCGGCGGAGTGCTTATCCAGCCGTTCCAGACGTTGCCGGTGGAGGCCCTGCCGCTCGACATGCCGAAGGAAGTCACTGTAGACATCACCCCTCTGCTAATGTTCGGGGACGCCATACGGGTAGGCGACATCGAGGTCGAAGAGGCTTTCACCATTTTGCGTGACGACGACGACCTTCTCGTGACCGTGCAGGAGCCGAGAGTCGAGGAAGAAATCGTCGACGAAGAGGAAGAGCTTGAGGGTGAGGAGCTCGCCGAGGGCGAGGAGTCTGCCGAGGGCGAGGCTGCGGAGGCACAGGAGTCGGACGAGGGCTAATATGGTTCAAACCACGGATGTAGCTTCCCACCTGACCATCGAAGAGTTGGACGCCGGACTCGACCACATTCGTCGTTCCCCGGCCGACGACGGCACTCTTCTGAAGATCGTGCGACGTCCCGACGTGGACAAGCGCGAGGTCGTGACGGAGGGCATACTCGACGTTGACGACGGTCTCGCTGGCGACACGTGGCACGTCCGCGGAAGCGCGAGCACCCCGGACGGCAGCCCCAACCCTGAGGCGCAGGTGACGATCATCAACTCCCGCGCGCTCGACCTCATGGCGCAGTCCGAGGACCGCTGGCCCCTCGCGGGCGATCAGCTTGTCATCGACATCGACATGAGCAAGGAGAACCTCCCGCCCGGAACGCGGCTTTCCGTCGGGTCGGCGGTTATCGAGATTTCCGAGAAGCCCCACACCGGCTGCGTGAAGTTCGCCGACCGGTTCGGCAAGGACGCGCTCCGATTCGTCAGCACGCCAACAGCAATGCAGATGCGCCTCAGAGGGGTCAACACCCGTGTCGTGCAGTCGGGGACGATCCGTGCGGGGGATGCCGTCTCGAAGATTACGCCATAGGCGGCCATAAAGGGCGATTAGTAGTCAGCCCTAAACCGTTCGTGGTGAGCCCTTCGACAGGCTCAGGGCGAACGGGATTCTCATTCTATTGGCACTTATCCTACGCGCAGGTCGCTGAGGACCTCGTCGTTCAGCTCGATGCCCAAGCCCGGCCTGTCGGGCGGATGGACGACCCCGTCGTCGACCTGGAGCGGCTCCATGCACCACTTGTCGTACATCGGGTCGGTTGACGCGCGGTAGTACTCCACGGTCAGGCCGTTCGAGACGCCCGCGACGACGTGTACGCCGATGTCCTGGTTGCCGTGCGGCGAGATCGGCAGATCGTGGGCCTCGGCAAGGGCCGCCACCTTCTTGATCTCGGTGATGCCTCCCATGATGAGCGGGTCGGGTTGGAGGATGGCTACCGACCGCGACTCGATGAGGTCGCGGAAGCCATAGCGGGTGTACTCGTTCTCGCCGGTCGAGATGGGGATGGAGGTCGCCTGGGAGACGAGCTTGTGGCCCTGGTAGTCGTCGGGGTTGACCGGCTCCTCGAACCAGAATACGTCGTACGGCTCCATCTTCTTGGCGATCTTTATGGCATCGTAGTAGCGGTAGGCGGCGTTGGCATCCACCATCAGGTCGACGTTGGGACCGATGGCCTCGCGGACGACGCGGACGCGCTCCACGTCCTCGTTGATCGGCGCTCCTCCGATCTTCATCTTGACCGCTTTCGCACCCATGGAGACGCTCTCTTCCATCTCCTGCGCGAGGTCTTCGAGGCCCTTGTCCTCCTCGTAGTATCCTCCGGCTATGTACACCGGAACGGAGTCGGAGTACCCGCCGAGCAGCTTGTAGACGGGCATGTTGGCCGCCTTGCCCTTGACGTCCCACAGGGCGTTGTCGATGGCCGATATCACCCTCGTCGTGAGTCCGCGCCGGCCAATCAGCTTGGGCTGCCAGAGATCGTCCCATATCTTCTCGTTCGCGAGCGGGTCCTGTCCCTCGACCACAGGGGCGAACTGATCGCCGATGGCCTGAAACACCTTGCCGTCGTCCGTCATGCCTCCACCGAGTCCGATGCCGGTGATGCCCTCGTCGGTTGCGATCTTCACGACGTTCAAGCCGGCGTCGGAGTAGGTGTACATGCCGTTGCGAATCGGCTTGTTTCGCTTCCAACGATATATTTCCGTCCACATCTTCGTTATCTTCACGGCGGGAATCCTCCAGTTTTCAGAGCGACGGGCATTGTAGCACAGGCCCTAGAGTGCAGGGTTGCTGGTATACTTCCCTCCGCCGATGAGAATCGGCATTCAGGAGCACAAATGACACAGGCAATCGAGCTCAACGGTGTGACATATCAGTGGCCCAAGAGGCCCGTCGTGGTAGTGTGCATCGACGGGGGCGATCCGGCGTACTTCGAGCAGGGACTGAGCGATGGGATACTGCCCAACATCCACAAGTTCCAGGAGCATGGCTTCAATGCTGTCGCGCACGGCGTCATGCCCAGCTACACGAACCCGAACAACATGTCGATTGTGACCGGCAGTCCGCAGTCGGTGCACGGCATATCGGGGAACTACTTTCTCGATCCCGAGACGGGCGAGGAACACATGATGAACGATCCCGTGTTCCTCAGGTCGGAGACGCTACTCGAAAAATTCTCCGAGGCGGGGGCGAGGGTCGTCGCCATCACGGCCAAGGACAAGCTGCGACGCCTCCTGGGCCGGGGGTTGGACTTCGAGAACGGCTGCATCAACTTCTCGTCCGAGAAGTCGGACACCTGCACCATGCAGGAAAACGGCATTGAGAACGTGCTCGATATGGTCGGCCTTCCGCTGCCCGACGTGTACTCGGCCGATCTGTCGGTCTTCGTGCTCGAAGCGGGCATCAAGATTCTCGAACGGGGCGGCGTCGACCTCATGTACCTGTCGCTGACAGACTACATCCAGCACAAGTACGGGCCGGGAACGCCTGAGATCAACGACTTCTACATGCGGCTCGACAGCGCGTTCGGTCGACTGGCGGACGCCGGGGCGGTCGTTGCCGTCACAGCGGATCACGGCATGAGCGACAAGTCCCTGCCCGACGGCTCGCCGAACGTCGTCTATCTCAAGGACGAGTTGGACGCTCGCTTCGGCGATAATACAACTCACGTCGTCCTCCCGATAACGGACCCGTACGTCAGGCATCACGGCGCCCTCGGTGGATTCGCGCGGGTGTACTGCATGGACGGGACGGCGTCGGATGAGGCATTGGAGTTCGTCGGAGGACTGGACGGCATCGAGGCCGTCTACGACAAGGCCACCGCATGCCGAGAGTTCGATCTGCCGCCCGACCGTGAGGGAGATGTCGTCGTGGTCTCCGACGCCAACACGGCCATCGGCAGATCGGAGGCAGAGCACGACCTCTCGGAGCTGCAGGGCTACCGGCTGCGCTCGCACGGAGGCTTGGCCGAGCGGTACGTGCCGGTCATCCTGTCGGAGCCTCTGACCAACGGCTATGCGCGGCGCGCCAATGGAGCCACCATCAACAGCTATGAAATCTTCGACTACGCGATCAATGGCGTCTGAATCGGAAGAGCCGATACGTCTCGGGCGGCGAACGGAGCTTTTCCGAGGCCCCGTCATAACCCTCGTCGAGCGTGAGGTCGAGGGCAGGGCCTACAGGGTCGTCGAGCATCCCGGCGCAAGCTGCGCGGTGCCCGTCACTCCGGAGGGGAAGATCGTTCTCATCCGCCAGTTTCGGGTCGCCGTCGGGGAGTGGATATGGGAAATCCCGGCGGGTACCCTTGAGCCGGGCGAGTCCCCGGACGAGTGCATAGCGCGTGAGGTAGTCGAGGAGATTGGCTGGGAGGCGGAGAGCCTCGAATCGCTGGGCAGCATCTTCACCAGCCCCGGGTTCAGCAGCCAGCGAATGCACCTGTTCGTCGCGCGTTTGTCGCGGTACGTGGGGACGAGACACGAGGACACCGAGAGAATCAACGTACACGAATTGGACTGGGACGAGGTACGACGGATGATGGAGCGAGGGGAGATTAGGGACGCGAAGTCGCTGGTGGCGTTGTATCGGTACGAGGGCCGGCGCGGGCGGAGGTGAGTACGTGAACACAAAGAGCTTTAAGCCCATTCGTGGTGAGCCCTTCGACAGGCTCAGGACAGGCTTGTCGAACCATGAACTGCCCTTCGACAGGCTCAGGGCGAACGGAATGATGTTGCTCGGCACCATCCCAAAGCGACTCTCGACTGATCTACAAATGTAACGCCCGGAAGAATGGGGAGGTCCCAATGCAGCAACCATGGTTTCGAGAGACCGAGCTTTTCACGGCTGGAGCGGGCGGCTACCACACGTATCGCATACCGGCGCTGATCGTGACCGTGCGTGGGACGATACTTGCCCTGTGCGAAGGGCGGATGTACGACCAGTCCGACCACGGGAAGATCGACATCGTCGTGAGGCGGAGTCACGACGGCGGCACGACGTGGAGCGACATGCGGGTCGTCCACGCCGACGGCGAGCACACCATCGGGAACGTGTGCATCGTCCAGGACCGGACGACGGAGAAGATCTGGCTGCTGTTCTGCAAGGACAACGACGGCGTTTTCGCAATGTCCTCCGATGACGACGGGGCTACGTGGTCGGAGCCGCGTGACATCACCACAGACGTTAAGCCGGGCAACTGGACGTGGTACGCCACAGGCCCCGGACATGGCATCCAGCTATCGAGCGGACAGCTCGTCATCCCGTGCGACCAC
Organism: Dehalococcoidia bacterium; assembly: GCA_963665745.1. Lineage (GTDB taxonomy): Bacteria > Chloroflexota > Dehalococcoidia > Lucifugimonadales > VXLM01 > VXLM01. The sequence goes on from OY762443.1 coordinate 1,676,007, forward strand.
AGCGAAGGGACGAGGCACCACTCGCCGTTCTACTTCTCCCACACGATATACAGCGACGACCACGGCGAGACGTGGCAAGTGGGCGGCAGCACGTCGGGGTCGACCGATGAGTGCCAGGTCGTCGAGCTTACGGACGGGGGGCTGTACATGACCGTCCGGTCGGCTGACCGCTCGCTGACGACGCGGCTGGCTACCTGGAGCGAGGACGGAGGCGAGTCGTGGTCGGAGCCAGAGGCCGTTCCGGAGCTCATCGACCCGATCTGCGAGGCGAGTATCGTCCGTCTGACTAGGGGAGGCGACGGGCGAGACCGAATCGTCTTCTCCAACCCCGCAAGCGACAAGCGCGAGCGCATGACGGTGCGGATGAGCTACGACGAGTGCAGGACGTGGGAGGTGTCGAAGACCCTCTATGTCGGTCCGTCCGCCTATTCCGATCTGGCGGTGTTGCCCGACATGACGGTGGGCTGTCTGTACGAGCGGGGGTCCGAGCGCCTTTCCGAGAGTATCCGTTTCGCGCAGTTCAATCTCGAATGGCTGACGGACGGGGGCGACTCGCTGGAGTAGGTCATTGGCTACTCCCGTAGCTTAGATATCCCATAAATGCTGTACGGGCGGGGCAGGCTGTGATACACTGCTCTACGAAAATACTTAGAGAAAGAAATAGGATCGCAAATTAGGAATGGGACTGGACACTAGCGTTAAGGAAGCGGTCGTCAAAGAGTATCGGACGAAGGACGGGGACACGGGATCGGCGGAAGTACAGATCGCACTCCTTACCACTCGCATCGTCAACCTCACCAGCCACCTGCGCGAACACATCCACGACGAGTCGACCCGACGCGGTCTGATGAAGCTCGTTGGAAGAAGGCGGCGACTACTCAAGTACCTCAACAAAGAGGACGTGGGACGTTACCGCTCGATAGTCGCTAGGCTAGGTCTCAGGGGATAGTTTCCCTGCAAGCACCCGCACACCGGGTGCTTTTTCTTTGTTTGCCCCTTGTAACTCAGGAGGAGAGAACACGTCATGTCCAACACGTTTGAAAAGCAAGTAGGAGACCAATTATTCACCATAGAGACCGGGAAGCTCGCCCAGCAGGCGAACGGAGCGGTCGTCGTCCGGCAGGGCGATTCGATGGTGCTGGTAACGGCGACGATGGCGAAGCCGAGGGAAGGAATCGACTTCTTCCCGCTGACCATCGACTTCGAGGAGCGCCTGTACGCGCGCGGTCGTATTCCCGGAGGCTTCCCCCGCCGGGAGGGACGGCCCACGACGGACACCGTCCTCACCATGCGCCTCACGGACCGTCCGCTGAGGCCGCTGTTCCCGAAGGACTTCCGCAACGAAGTGCAGATCATCACGACTCCGCTGTCGGCGGACCTTGAGACCCCCCTCGACATCATGTCCATCGTCGGGGCGTCCACGGCGCTGTCGATCTCGGACATCCCGTTCAACGGCCCGATCGGCGTGACGCGCATCGGCTGCGTGGACGGCGAGTTCATCATCAATCCGACGTATCAGCAGTCCGACGAAAGCACCCTCGACCTCGTCGTCGCGGGATCGCGGGACGGCGTGCTGATGATGGAAGCGGGGGCCAGCGAGGTATCGGACGAGATGGTTCTGGAGGCCATCAAGCTCGCCCAGGATACGAACCTCCAGCTTATCGAGCTCCAGGACGAGATCATCGAAGCCGTTGCGAAGCCGAAGTCCGAGTACACGTCGTTCGGCTATCCGAAAGAGTTGGATGGCCTCGTCAACGAGGCGGTTGAGGGCAAGCTGGCCGATGCGATGTCGCCAGAGGGCGGCAAGGCCGATATGAGCGCTCGGCTCGGCGCGCTGAAGGACAGCGTCGTTGCCGAGATCGGTGAAGAATACGAAGGCAAGGACGTCTCCGAGGCTTTCGAGACCTTCGTGGAGAAGGAGTTCCGGCGGCGCATCATCGAGCTTGGCGAGCGTCCCGACGGACGGGGCGTCAAGGAGATCCGCCCACTGCTCTCTGAGACGGGGATCTCCCCCCGCGCGCACGGGACAGGACTCTTCCAGCGCGGGGAGACCCAGGTGCTGGCCTTCACCACGCTCGGACCGGTTGGCGACAAGCAGAAGATCGACAACCTCACGCCGGTTGATTTGAAGCGGTTCATGCTGCACTACAACTTCCCGCCGTTCAGCACGGGCGAGACCGGCAGGATGTTCACCGGCAGGCGCGAGATCGGGCACGGAGCGCTGGCGGAACGGGCGATTGCCTCGATGCTTCCCTCCGAGGAGGACTTCCCCTACGCGATCCGCGTCGTCGCGGAGTGCCTTAGCTCCAACGGCAGCACCTCCATGGCGAGCACGTGCGCGGGCACGCTCGCGCTGATGGACGCGGGAGTGCCCATCAAGAAGCCCGTTGCCGGAATCTCCATCGGACTCGTGACCGACGACGAGGGCCGCTTCGTGACCCTGACCGACATCCAGGGCATGGAGGACCACTTCGGCGACATGGACTTCAAGGTCGCCGGCACGGCGGACGGCATCACGGCGATCCAGCTCGACATCAAGGTGCAGAACATCGGCTACGAAGTCATCGAGCAGACCCTCGCCCAGGCGAAGGAAGCCCGGTTTGAGGTCCTCGCCAAGATGGCCGAGGCCATCGACGCCCCTCGCGCCGAGGTGAGCCAGTACGCCCCGCGAATGACCTCCATCAGCATACCGGTCTCCAAGATCGGCGCGGTCATCGGGCCGGGCGGCAAGACCATCCGCGGCATCATCGAGGAGACGGGAGCGCAGGTCGACGTTCAGGACGACGGAACGGTATTCGTCTCGTCCGTGGAGGGCGATGCCTCCAAGCGGGCAGTCGAGATGATTGAGAACCTGACCAAGGAGGCAAAGATTGGGGACATCTACACCGGCAAGGTCGTCCGCATCCTCGGATTCGGGGCCTTCGTCGAGATACTCCCCGGCCAGGACGGGATGGTCCACATCAGCGAACTGTCCGACCACCGCGTAGAGTCGGTCGAGGACGAGATCGAGATGGGGCAGGAGCTTACGGTGCAGGTGATCGACGTCGACCCGCAGGGGAAGATATCGCTATCCCGCCGCTCCCTCCTCCTGGACGAGGACATGGAGACGGTAGCCGCGAGGCGGCAGGGGGCGGGAGGCAACGGAAGGTCCGGCGGGGCAGGACGCGGAGGCCCTCGCGATCGCGGCCGCGACGGTGGAAGGCCCCCGCGCCGGGATGGTCCGCGACGTGAGCGCGAGTACGGCGGAGGCAGGCCGCCACGCCGTGAAGGCCGTCCCGAGCGACGAGGCGGCGGGCGAGACCGCCGATAGGCGCGCCAGTCAGTCTAGGGCAGTTAAGCTAAGGAACTGCCCAGACTCCCAAATGCCGTCATATATGTCGGCTTCCGGGCGCTAGAATATGGATTCCCGCTTTCGCGGGAATGACGAGTGGTCTTACGAAGGTCGCATCGCTCTAATGGGAGGCTTGCGATGACTGAGCAGATACGAGTTGTGGTACAGGGCGCGTTGGGGCGCATGGGCCAGGAGATCATCGCCACGCTCGCCAAGGAGCCCGACATGCTACCGGTGGGCGGCGCGGACAAATTCGCCAAGGAAGACTCGCTCGTCCTGCCCGGAGGCTCAGGCAAGATCCCTCTCTCAACCTCGCTCACCGACGTTATCGGGGAAGCGGACGTCGTGGTCGACTTCACGAACGGGGAAGGCGCCGCCGACGCCATCGACACGGTGCCGGCGAACGGCAAGCACCTCGTGATCGGCTCCACGGGCATCCCGGAGGACGCTATCGAGCGGGCGGAGAAGCTCGCCGCCGAGCACAACGTTGGCATCTTCATCGCGCCGAACTTCACCATCGGCGTGGCCGTGATGATGCACCTCGTCCGAGAGGCCGCGCGCTTCTTCGACTACGCCGACCTCTTGGAAACCCATCACGAGGCGAAGATCGACGCGCCGTCCGGTACTGCTCTCGCCATCGCTGCCGCTGCCGCCGATGCGAAGGGCGGCTCATTTAACGCCCCTACGGCGGAGAAGGAGCTTATAACCGGTACGCGCGGCGGCGACCACGAGGGTGTCGTCATCCACTCGGCGCGAATGCCGGGAAAGGTCGCTCACCACGAGATGGTCTTCGGCCACGTCGGCCAGACGCTGAGCATCAAGCACGACTCGATCAACCGTGAGAGCTTCATGCCCGGCGTCATGCTGGCCATCCGCGAGATCAGGAACCGCCCCGGCCTCACTATCGGCTTGGACAAGCTGATGGGGCTTTAGTCCCTTTCGAGAGGGGTCTTCGCGCAAGCCCCGGCTCGCTTGACAGCCCAAAGGCGCTTTGATAGCTTGCCGATGCTCTCGTCCCGGACGATGGGCGGGGCGTCCCAATCTTCGAAACCCCTTCGGGTGAGTGAGCCATGCAGCAGCGCAGGATACCCAGTACCGACCTCGACGTATCGGTCGTCTGTCTTGGTACGATGACCTTCGGCACCCCGGTCGATCAGCAGGGCGTCAACGGCATCATCGACTGGTGCCTCGACAACGGCCTCAACTTCATCGACACGGCGGACATGTACGAGGGGTACACCCGGTTTCTCGGATCGCCGGGCGGCAAGTCGGAGGCGTACATCGGGAACGCACTGGTAGGGCGTCGCCATCAAGCCGTTATCACCACCAAGGTCGGCAATCCAGTCGGCGACGACACCTACAGCGGGACGGGTCTCGGACGCGACCACGTCCTCCACCAGATCGAGGCCAGCCTCGGTCGGCTACGAACCGACTACGTCGATATATACGAGATGCACCGCGACGACCCCGACACGCCGCTCGAAGAGTCGATTGCCACGATGGCTGAACTGATAGAAGCGGGCAAGGTCCGTCACTGGGGGTTCTCGAACTTCGAGCCGGGCGACATTCACCGGATGGTCGTCCTTTGCGACAAGAACGGCTGGCCGCGTCCGGTCATCGCGCAGCCTCAGATGAGCTGGCTCGTGCGCGATTCCGAGGAGGCGTACATTCCCGCGTGCATCCAGTACGACATCGCGGTCACGCCCTACCGCACCCTGCAGGCCGGTCTGCTGACGGGCAAGTACAAGCGCGGGCAGGAAGCGCCGGCCGGGAGTCGTGGCGACGAGTCGTCGTGGCTGGACGACCCGGACGACGAGCTTTGGGACCGGATCGAGCAGTTCGAGCGTGAGGCTGCGGGCGCATCCCTCACGCCGACGCAGTATGCCGTCAAGTGGCTCCTCGACCGCCCCGGCGTGACGAGCGTCATCGTCGGCTGCAAGCGTCCGGATCAGCTTGAGCCGTTCGCGGACGCCTTCGCCTGATCGCGGCCTAACATCCGCCCAACTTCCATTAACGGAGCAGTTCATGCCGTCAGCCGATACCGTGACCGGCAGTCATCTGATCGGTGAGGCCCTCAGAGCGGCGGGGGTCTCGACTGTGTTCACCCTTGCGGGCGACCACAACCTGCCCCTTCTGGATGCACTGGCGGACATGGACTTCCGCATCATCGACACGCGCCACGAAGCCGCGGCGGTCCACATGGCCGACGGTTGGGCGAGAGTGACGGGCGAGCCGGGCGTCGTCACCTATACGACGCCGGGGTTCGCCAACGGGATACCCGGCCTGAGCAGCGCCATGTACTCGGAGGCCCCGCTTCTCTCGATCTCGGGGTCGGCCCCGCTCAGCGAACTCGGACAGGGCGCGATGCAGGAGATCGACCAGATCGGCATGGCAAAGCCCGTCACCAAGAGCGCGGCGATGGTCACGGACGGACGGCGGATTCCCGGCATGATCGCCGATGCTCTGCGTCTCGCCTATTCTGGCCGCAGGGGGCCGGTGCACCTCACGGTCCCCATCGACATACAGGAGTGGGAAGTCTCGCGGGATGAGGTGGTCTTTCCGCAATCCAACGAGTACAGGCCCGAAGCAACGACGGCTCCCACAGACGAGCAGGTTCAACAGGCCGTCGCGCTTCTGAAGTCGGCGGAACGACCACTCATCATCGCGGGGAGCGCGGCGTCGTACTCCGGCAGCGGCGATACTCTTCAGCGTCTCATCGAGACGACGCGCATTCCGCTCATGACCGAGTCTTCGGCGCGTGGGCTGGTGTCGGACGAGCACCCGTACAGCGCGGGGTTCTACGACAACGGACTCAACCGCGCGGCTCGCAAGCTGCGCGAGGCCGATGTCATCCTCCTGCTGGGTATGAAGCAGGACATCATCATCGGCTACACTCGCCCTCCCACCGTCTCGCCTGATGCCAAGATCGTCCAGGTCGATCCCTCGCCGAGGGAGATAGGGCGCAACCGCGAGGTCGCCGTCGGAATCGTCGGGGATGTCGACGACGTGGCAGCCCGGATGGCGGTAGAGGCCGCGAAACATTCATGGCGCGATCTCCCCTGGCTCGACGACCTCCGTGGGGCCAGGGCTGAACAGGTCGCCGAGATGGAGGCGCTGGCCGAACCGTCCGTACCGATACACGCCCTCCACGTCCACAAGACGCTCCTTTCCTTAATGGATGAGGACGATTTCCTCGTGTTCGACGGGGGCGACTTCTGCCACTGGGGACGCGCTTACCTCCCCGCGAGGACGCCTCGAACGTGGTCGTACTTCTCCGGCCTCGGGATGTTGGGGACGGCCATATCGACCGCGATGGCAGCCAAGCTCGCCCACCCGGAGCGGCGGGCCATCGTGATCTCCGGCGACGGCGCGTTCGGTTTCAACGCGCTAGAGTACGACACCGCCGTTCGGCACGGCATCGCCATCACGACCGTGCTTGGGAACGACGCCTCGTGGGGCATCGACCGGCAGATACAGCTTCAGGTCTACGGCAAGCCCGTGGCCACCGACCTCCTGCCCGTTCGGTACGACCGGCTCGTGGAGTCGCTCGGCGGCGAGGGGCTGTACGTGAGTCAACCCGCCGATCTCCCCGACGCTCTCGATCGCGCCCTCAACTGTGGCCGCCCCTCGCTCGTCAACGTCGAGGTGCAGCGCGCAATCAGCCCCCGGGGCCAGGCCGCAGTCGACCGCTGGAGGAGCGCGGCGCCTGAGCCGTTCTAGGCGGTTCGCGGTGTCCAGCGATTGGACGGCCCTGTATAATGTCGGCCAATCTTTAGTCATTCACGGGAAACTCACATGCTCGCGAAGACACTGACTTGCGCCGTTGTCGGGCTCGACGGGTACGTCGTCGAGGTCGAGGTGGACATCTCGCCCGGACTGCCGGCGTTTCACGTAGTGGGGCTGCCGGACGCGGCGGTGCAGGAGGCGCGTGAGCGAGTCCGGGCGGCTATTCGGAACTCCGGGTGCGAGTTCCCGATTCGACGCATCGCGGCCAGTCTGGCGCCCGCCGACCTGCGAAAAGCGGGGCCGTCTTACGATCTTCCCATAGCCTTGGCCGTCCTGATAAGTTCGGGACAACTCTCCCACACGCCTCCGCTGACGATGTTCCTCGGCGAACTGGCCCTGGACGGTCAGCTCCGGCACACCAACGGCATCCTGTCGATGACCGCCGTCGCGAAAGAGGAAGGGTTCCAGCGGGTGTTCGTCCCGGAGGCGAATGCACCGGAGGCCGCGCTCGTGGAGGGCATGGAGGTCATTCCCGTCCGCACTCTGGCGCAGGCGGTGGCGCATCTTCGCGGCGAAGAGCAGATCCTGCCGTGGTCGCGCCGCATGGCCCCGGTGGACGGTCATGCCTTCGAGGCGCTCCAAGAAAAAGCCGCGTCCGACAACGGCGTCGGGCCGGTGGGAGGGGCCGATCTCGCGGACATACGGGGTCAGGAACACGCCAAGCGCGCCCTGGAGGTCGCGGCGGCAGGAGGGCACAACCTGCTTATGAGCGGGCCTCCCGGAAGCGGCAAGACGCTTCTCGCGCGGTCGATGCCGTCCATCATGCCGGCATTGACCAACAACGAAGCCCTGGAAGTGACCAAGATATACAGCGTGTCGGGGCTATTGCCCTCGTCTTCCCCTCTCATCAGCCACCGGCCGTTCCGGTCGCCGCACTACACGATCTCGAACGCGGGACTCGTGGGCGGAGGCTCGATACCGAAGCCGGGCGAGATCACGCTCAGCCACCGGGGAGTGCTGTTCCTCGACGAGCTCCCGGAGTTCGGGCACACGGTGCTCGAAGTGCTGCGCCAGCCCATCGAGGACAAGATCGTGACCATCAGCCGGGCGAAGGGGAGCATCACGTACCCGGCGAACTTCATCCTCGTCGGGGCCATGAACCCGTGTCCGTGCGGGTACTACGCCGACCCGACGAAGGATTGCGTGTGCACCCCGTCGCAGGTCAGCCGCTACAAGGGCCGGATCAGCGGGCCGCTGCTCGACCGGATCGACGTGTTCGCGGAGGTGCCGCGCATCGAGTACGACAAGCTCGTCGCGCCGCCGAACACGGAGACGTCGCAGCAGGTGAGCGAGCGCATCAAGAAGTCCCGTGACGCCCAGCGCCGTCGCTTCAAGGGGACGAGCCTGATTACCAACGCGGAGATGGGGCCGGTCGAGGTGTGGGAGTACTGCCAGCTCGACGAGGCGGCGCAGTCGCTGATGCGGTCGGCGATGAAGCACATGCACCTGTCGGCGCGGGGGTTCCACCGCATCCAGAAGCTGGCCCGCACGATTGCCGACCTCGGCGGCTCCGACGAAATAGACATTGCGCACCTGGCCGAGGCCCTCCAGTACCGGCCTACAAGTTGGACATAGCGTAGCGCGGACGCATATCGACCGACCGGACGTGAAAGCGAGGTGAGAGAGATGTCGCTTCCCAACGTCGCAGCCGCCATTATTCTGATTACGGGCCTGGCCCTCGCCTGTGGGAGCGCCGAGGAGACGCCCGCCGCCACCGAGCAGCCCGCGCCCGTCGCACAGCCCACGGCGCAGGTGGGGCAGTCCTCCCAGGCGGCAGTCGCCACCACGGCTCCCGCCGAGGAGGAGAACCAGGGGCCGCAGCCTCCGCCGAAGGACGAGCTCATCAAGTTCGCCAACTGGGACGACAACCCCGTCAAGCTGCTCAACTGGATCGCGGCATACATCATCGCGCACGGGCTGGACAGGCCGATCCGCGTCATCGACGTGGAGGAGGGCGCGTACCAGGAGCCCCTGCTGGCGAACGACGTGGACATCGTGATCGCGGCGGACGGCGCGTGGGCCGACGAGCAGGCCGGCGCGGGCAAGGTTATCCGGCTGACCAACGCTTCCCCGGTGGACGCCACGCTCGCGGTCGCGCTGCATCCGAGCATGGAACAGCGCGCCCCGGACGTGGTCCGTCTCCTCGAAGCGCTCTCCATCGAACCCGAGCTTCTCGCCAAGCAGGCGGCCATGATCCGGGGCGGGAGGGTCGGGTTAAAGGAAAATGTCGTCGGGCTGACCTTCCTCAAGCGCGAGCACGCCGTGTGGATGAACTGGGTCGGCGCGGATGTCGCGGCGCTGGTCAACCAGGCCATCGAGGACGGCAAGATCGGGCACTGCCGCCAGTTCATCAACTACGCGCCCGACCGCATGGGCAACGAGGGCTCCCGCTACTGCAAGGACGACCCGACCAAGACATCGGGGAACAGGTAGGGAAGATTCACCCTCACCCTAGCCCTCTCCCACGACGGGAGAGGGGATGGGAGGATAGATTCCCGCGTGCGCGGGAATGACGGGTATGTGCGCGGGAATGACGGTAGGGTGTTTCGTCTCTCCCGCGAAAGCGGGAGTCTGGGAGAGGGGATAGAGCGCAGAGGAGGGAGAGAAAGTGGCAGGAGAGATACAGAGAGGGGACGACCGATACACCCTCGTCACGGCGGACCGCCTCATCGACGGCGCGGGCGCTCCACCCGTCGAGCGCGGGGCCGTGCTCATACGGGGTGACGCCATCGTCGCCGCAGGGGCGCGGGAGAGCGTCGTTCCCCCCGAGGGAGCGCCCGTCGACGTCCACGACTACCCCCATGCGACCGTCCTGCCCGGACTCATCGACTCGCACGTCCACCTCATCGGCATCGGCGACGGGCGCACCGGCGACGAGCTTGTGACGCTGCCCGACGAGATACTCACCGTGCAGGCGGCGGAGAACTCGCGGAGGCACCTGCACTCCGGCGTGACGACCGTCCGCGACTGCGGTGCGAAGAACCGCACGACGTTCCACCTGCGGCAGGCGATGGAGATGGGCATCGCCACCGGCCCGCGCCTGCTCCTCTCCGGCAGGCCCATGGCCATCGTCGGCGGGCACCTGAGCTACTTCGGCATCGAGGCGACGGGCGTGGACGAGTGCCGCGCCGCCGTCAGGCAGCTTATTAAGGAGGGGGCCGACTTCATCAAGATCACCGCGACGGGGGGCAGCACGGCCACGTCGCACCCGTTCCACCCTTCCTTTAATACGGACGAGCTCACGGCCATCGTCGAGGAGGCCCACAAGTTCGGCAAGCACACCGCCGCGCACTGCGCCTCATCGCAGGGCATGGTCAACGCCCTCGACGCGGGCATCGACACCATCATCCACGCCTACTTCAAGGAACCCGACGGCACGTTCCTCTATCGCCCCGAAATAACAGACCGCATCGCCGAGCGCGGCGTCTTCGTCAACCCCACGATGCACCAGGGGCGGAACCGCCTGTGGCGATTGGAGCGCAAGGCGGAGGCGGAGGGCCTGACGACGCAGGAGCGGGCCGACCTCGATGAAGGGATGCGCGTGCAGGAGATACGGTTCGATCAGGTGGCGCGGATGGTGGACGCGGGGGTGCGGCTGACGGCGGGTTCGGACTCGGCGTGGTCGTATCTGCCGATGGGCCTGTTCCAGCACGAAATCCAGGCGCACACGGAGGCGGGACTGTCGCCGCTGGAGGCCATCGTCTCGGCGACGGGCGACGCGGCGAAGTCGTGCTGGGTGGATGATGAGCTCGGCGTGTTGGAGGCGGGGAAGCGGGCGGATCTGCTGGTGGTGCAGGGGGATCCGTCGGAGGATGTTGGGGCGCTGTCGGACGTGGTGGAGGTGTTTAAGGATGGGGTGCGGGTGGATAGGGGTGCTGGGTTCTAGGTGCTGGGTGCTGGTGACTCCCCCCTTTCCTTTAACGAACACCCACCGTCATTCCCGCGCACGCGGGAATCCATCCCCCCAGCACCCAGAACCCAGCACCCATTCCCCAAAATTCCCCCCGAAACCCCTACGCAAACACCAACTCCCTGTGCTATACTCCCCTCTGGCAATCGCCGTTCGGGAATGGAACCCAACGACCAAGTGCAGATACTTGACACTGGTTCCTCCCGATGGTATTGTTCGGACATCCATGTTTCGGCCAAGTTCTAGGCTAAAGAGAGGGCACGCATGAAGAACAGATCAGCCTACGCAGTTTTGACCCGCTTTGGCATCATTGCCGCCGTACTGGCGACACTGGTGCTCATCGCGCCGGCGGCCTCCGCCGCTACGGTGAAGTACTCCGTCCCGGAGAACAGCACGGAGACCATTGCGCAGTTCAGCGCGACGGACGCGGAGGATGACGACATTGAGTGGAGCACCGGGGGAGACGACGGCGGCAAGTTCAAGGCCGACGGCGGTGTTCTGACCTGGAAGAAGGCGCCGAACTTCGAGAGTCCTGGAGACACGGACAAGAACAACGTATACAAGGTTTCGGTCATAGCGGCTTCCGGTCTGCAGAGCAGCTCGCAGGCGGTGGAAGTGAAAGTGACCAACGTGGAAGAGCCTGGGACTGTGGAGTTTGACGAGCTTCAGCCGCAGGTCGGCAACGTGATCACGGCGACCCTTTCGGACCCGGACGTGGTCAAGCTCGGCAAGAAGTGGCAGTGGTCGAGGTCTGCGGACAAAGAGACGTGGACCGACATCGAGAAGGCTGCCGCTGCGACGTACACGCCGGCGTCCGCCGACGAAGGGAGCTACCTGCGGGCGACGGTGACGTACAAGGACGGGATGGGCAGTGAGAATGATACGGCGATGGCGGTGACGGACTCCGCTGTGGTTGTGAGGCCCACGTCCAACGCCGCGCCTTCATTCCCCGACCAGGATCCGAGCACGACGAAGAAAGATACCGTGGCGGTGAGGACGGTGGCCGAGAATTCGGGCAAGGGCACGGCGGTCGGTGAGCCGGTGGTCGCGTCGGACCCGAACAACGACGCGGTGCTCTACTCCCTGAGCAGTCTTACCTCCGCCGAGCAAACCACCCTCGACGAGGTTACGGGTACTGACGGAGTTCAAGTTACGCTGCCTGGCGAGTCGTCTCCCACAACGCTCATAGTGGCCAATGCCATAACTAGCGCAGCCGACAACTTCACGGTGAAGCCGAAGACAGGGCAGATCGTGGTTGAGAAGAAGGACGCCTTGGACTTTGATTCATACGCCGACGCCGTAAAGAACAAGAATATATACGCGGTTAAGCTGACGGCGCGAGACCCGTCCGGCGCCACGGGATCCGTCACGGTGGTCATCAAAGTTACTGACGTGAACGAGGCGCCGAAGATTGACGACGAGGAAACGGGGTCAAGGACCAACCGGACAGAGCTAGAGATAAACGAGAATGTGAAAGGCAACTTTAGGGCCGATACGAACGATAATGGCTCTATCGGCGAAGGCGATGAATCCGCTGGCCCAGTCGGCTACACTGCGAAGGACACCGATACTCGTGATTCGGGTGGCACCGACGACGACGACACGCAGAAGCTCACGTGGACGGTTGCGGGCGATGACGGAGGGAAGTTCACGATAACCACGACGGGTGATTCGGGTCGCGGCGTTCTCTCGTGGAAGAGCGCGCCGGACTTCGAGAGTCCTGGAGACAAGAACAAGGACAACGTGTACGACATTTCGATAGTGGCGACCGACGCCGGTCTTGCCGCCGGCAAGGTCGCGGTGAAGGTCACGGTCAAGAACGTGGAGGAGACAGGGGCGTTGAAGCTGTCTCAGTTGAAGCCGATCGTCGGGATATCGCTGTTTGCCGACGCCGCGGACGATAGCGGCGAGGTCGACAAGGACATTGTGCAGAATAACCCGCTCCCGACGTGGGAGTGGTACAGCGGTGCGGCCAGTCAGGTCGTGGTCACCCGAAGCAGTGTTGGTGATGGCGCTGACTCGACGGCTCCAACGCTGACAACCCTTTGCAGCACCGTCAGCACTACTGACACTAACAACAACAGAACCAACACTACTTGCAAGATTGACGGAGCCACTGGCGCTTCCTACACACCGGTCGCCGCCGACGTCGGCGCTGTGCTGTACGCGGTGTTGAAGTATAAAGACGGGCATGACGACGACGACGCTGGTACGGCGAATGCCGACGAGGCCCTAGAGTACGTCCAGGTGGCATCTGCCAACGCGGTGGGCGCGGTACCGAATGCCAACACGGCTCCCGCGTTCGACGAGGATCCTGGGAAGCCTGGCAACCAGAATTCGGAGGCGGTCAGGTCGGTAGACGAGAACGATAAGGGCGCTAGTGTCGGCAGGCCGGTGATAGCCACCGACGGCGACAACGATCCGCTGCTGTACAGTCTGAGCGGCACGGACGCGGGGTCGTTCAAGATAGACCGGATATCGGGCCAGATCGCGACGACGAAGAAGCTGGACTACGAGTCCCTGCCCGAGGACGCCAAGTACCACATGGTGACGGTGACGGCGACCGACCCGGCTGGATCGTTCGCGTCGATACCCGTGAAGATTAATGTCAACGACGTGAACGACGCGCCGGCGATTGCCGCCGTAGACGACAAGTCGTTCGACCATCCGGAGAACAGCACGGACTCCATTGCGCAGTTCAGTGCGATGGACGCGGATGAAGACGACATCACGTGGAGCACCGGGGGAGACGACGGCGGCAAATTCAATATTACCGGTGGCCTTCTCACCTGGAAGAAGGCTCCGAACTTCGAGAGTCCTGGAGACGTGGACAAGAACAACGTGTACAAGGTTTCGGTCATAGCCGCTTCCGGTCTGCAGAGCAGTTCGCAGGCCGTGGAAGTGACCGTGAAGAACGTGGAAGAGCCTGGGACTGTGGAGTTTGACGAGCTTCAGCCGCAGGTCGGCAACGTGATCACGGCGACCCTTTCGGACCCGGACGTGGTCAAGCTCGGCAAGAAGTGGCAGTGGTCGAGGTCTGCGGACAAAGAGACGTGGACCGACATCGAGAAGGCTGCCGCTGCGACGTACACGCCGGCGTCCGCCGACGAAGGGAGCTACCTGCGGGCGACGGTGACGTACAAGGACGGGATGGGCAGCGAGAATGATACGGCGATGGCGGTGACGGACTCCGCTGTGGTTGTGAGGCCCACATCCAACGCCGCGCCTTCGTTCCCCGACCAGGATCCGAGCACGACGAAGAAAGATAAAGTGGCGATGAGGACGGTGGCCGAGAATTCGGGCAAGGGCACGGCGGTCGGTGAGCCGGTGGTCGCGTCGGACCCGAACAACGACGCGGTGCTCTACTCGCTGAGCGCGGTTACCTCCGCCGAGCTAACCGGCACTTTCGGCCTCTCGAGTCCCGACGGGATAACTGTTGCTAATGCCAACGACAACTTCACGGTGAAGCCGAAGACGGGGCAGATCGTGGTTGAGAAGAAGGATGCCTTGGACTTCGAGACCGCCGCCAAGAAGAAATACGCGGTCAAGCTGACGGCGCGAGACCCGTCCGGCGCCAACAGCGCCGTCGCGGTGGTCATCGATGTTACTGACGTGAACGAAGCGCCGAAGATTGACGCTTATGCCGACTCGGGGGCAACCAACCCGAGGGTGCTAGAGATAAACGAGAACGGCAAAACGGCTTTCTTCTTCGATTCGGACAACGATGGCGATTTCGACTCCAGTGACTCCGGTTCCGGCTCTGTCAAATTCACTGCGAAGGACACCGATACTCGTGCAGAAGACGGCACCGACGACGACGACACGCAGAAGCTCACGTGGACGGTCGCGGGCGATGACGGAGGGAAGTTCACGATAACCACGACGGGCACGACGGGTCGCGGCGTTCTCTCATGGAAGAGCGCACCGAACTTCGAGAGTCCTGGAGACAAGAACAAGGACAACGTGTACGACATTTCGATAGTGGCGACCGACGCCGGTCTTGCCGCCGGCAAGTTGGCGGTGAAGATCAAGGTCAGGAACCTGGAGGAGACAGGGGACCTGAAGCTGTCTCAGCTGAAGCCAATCGTCGGGATATCGCTGTTTGCCGACGCCGCGGATGATAGCGGCGAGATCGACAAGGACATTGTGAAGAATAACCCGCTCCCGACGTGGCAGTGGTACAGGGGTGGTTCAACCTCTGATGCCGATGACCTAAGAGGAACTGACGGTAGCGCAGATGGGAGTGCTACGACTCTTGCTTCCGGCTTGGGTGACTGCACCCCCACCGCTCCTACTGGCGACACCGTTTGCAAGATTGACGGAGCCACTGGCGCTTCCTACACACCTGTTGCCCTTGATGTCAACACTACGCTGTACGCGGTGGTGAAGTACGAAGACGGGCATGCTTTGAGTACACAGACTACCGCCGCCGCTAAGGCAGAGTACGTCATAGAGGCGTCTGCCAACGCGGTGGGCGCGGTACCGAATGCCAACACGGCTCCCGCGTTCGACGAGGATCCTGGGAAGCCTGGCAACCAGAATTCGGAGGCGGTCAGGTCGGTAGACGAGAACGATAAGGGCGCTAGTGTCGGCAGGCCGGTGATAGCCACCGACGGCGACAACGATCCGCTGCTGTACAGTCTGAGCGGCACGGACGCGGGGTCGTTCAAGATAAACCGATTGTCTGGCCAGATCACGACGACGAAGAAGCTGGACTACGAGTCCCTGCCCGAGGACGCCAAGTACCACATGGTGACGGTGACGGCGACCGACCCGGTTGGGTCGTCCGCGTCGATACCTGTGAAGGTCAACGTCAACGACGTGAACGACGCGCCGTCGATTACGGTGGTCACGGACGTTGCGCCTGCGCCTGACCCTGCGGGACCGGACTGCATGTCGGCAGCCGGAAACGTGAGTGCCCTGGCAGCCGACTGCCAGACACTCCTGGACATCATGGACGAGCTGGTGGGCGACGACGGCACGGCGGAGCTGAACTGGAGCGTTGATACGCCGATGTCCGAGTGGCAGGGCGTGTCCGGCACGGGCTCGGGTCGCGTGACGCACATCTACCTGCGCGCCGCGGGCCTCGCGGGTGTGCTCCCGTCCGGGATCACCGCGCTGAACGGCTTGGAGAGCCTGACGCTGACCGACAACGACCTGAGCGGCGATATCCCGGACCTCAACGGCCTGGACAGCATCAAGGTGCTGGTCCTGGGCGGGAACGCCTTCACGGGCGCAATCCCGGCGTCGCTGGGCGACCTGGACAGCCTGCTGAGACTGTGGCTGCACAGGAACGACGGCGGCTTCGAGGGCGGGATACCGGCGGAGCTCGGCAACCTGTCGAACATCCGGTACCTGATGCTCTACGGCAACGACATAGTGGGCGGAATCCCGGCTTCGCTGGCCAACGCGACGAACCTGAAGGCGCTGTACCTGCATGACAACATGCTGTCGGGCCCGATCCCGGCATCGCTGGGCAGCATAATGACGGACGCGGACGACACGCTCCGGCTGCTGTACCTGCACAACAACATGCTGAGCGGTGATGTCCCGGCCGAGCTGGGCAACCTGACCAGCCTGACGCGCGTCCTGCTGAGCGGGAACAGCCTTACGGGCTGCATCCCGGCGGCCATCATCGACGCCGCCGACGACGCCGACCGCGCCGGCCTCAGCGCCTGCGTCGCCGCCGAAGACGACGGCAACGGCAACGGGTCGGACGACGGCTCGAACGGAAACGGAAACGGGAATGGCGACGGATCGTAGAAACGCAACCTAGACCGCGAGGGGCCGGCAACCCCGCCCCTCGCGGATGAGAAGCAACCCAAACGTAGGGGCGGTCTTCGGATCGCCCCTGCTGCGTTTAAGGCTCACCGCAGAGAGCGCGGAGAGCGCGGAGGGGGAGGGAATGGATAGGAGTATCGTCATTCCCGCGCACGCGGGAATCCATCGCGGGAGCCTATGAGACCCCAACCATGAAAATCCCCTGCGTCTACATCCTTGCGAGCAAACCGCGCGGAACCCTGTACATCGGCGTAACGTCGAACCTCGTCCAGCGCGTCTGGCAGCACAAGAACGACTTTGTGCCGGGATTCACGAAGCGCTACCGGGTGCATACCCTTGTTTGGTATGAAGCCCACGAGACCATGGAAAGCGCCATCACGCGGGAGAAGGCGCTGAAGAAGTGGAATCGGGCGTGGAAGATTGAGTTGATTGAGGAGGGTAATCCGGGTTGGAAGGACTTGTATGAAGATATCTGGTGAGGGCGGCCTTCCTACCACCCCCCCCCCCGCCCCTAGATTCCCGCTTTCGCGGGAATGACGGGGGTGTGGGTGCGGGAATGACGGTGCTCCCTTTCTTGTCTCTCCCGCACTCCCCCATCGTCATTCCCGCGAAAGCGGGAATCCATCCTCTGCGGTGAAATCCCCCGGTGAAATGTAGTATCATCCCCCCGAAAGACACACAAGGAGGCGCCCCCGTGACCACCCTCACCCAACTCCTATCCAACCGCCGCCCCGCCGCCATCATCGCGGCGACCGGCCTCGCGACCCTCGTCCTCTTCCTCGTCCGCCCGTCCGTCGCCTACGCCGCCGGCGTCGAGGAGGAGACGGCGTTCGTGTTCAACACGTTCTCGTTCCTCATCTGGGGCGCGCTCGTCATGTGGATGTGCGCGGGGTTCACGATGCTCGAATCCGGCTCCGTCCGCACCAAGAACGCCGCCATGATCTGCCTGAAGAACATCGGCCTGTACTCGATAGCGGGTCTCGCCTACTTCTTCATCGGCTACAACCTCATGTACGGCGACATCATCGGCGGCATCATCGGCACGCCGGGCTTCATGTACCTGCCGTCGTCCGCCGAGGTCGCGCTCCTCGACGCGGGTGACGCCGAAGCCGCCGCCGCTGCCGCCAAGGTCCTCGAAGAGGGCAGCTACTCCGTGATGTCGGACTGGTTCTTCCAGATGGTCTTCGTCGCCACCGCCGCGTCCATCGTCTCCGGCGCCCTCGCCGAGCGCGTCAAGATGTGGTCGTTCTTCGTGTTCACGCTGATACTCACGGGCGTCATCTACCCCGTCGTCGGCGCGTGGACGTGGGGAGGCGGCTGGCTCGCCGAAATGGGCTTCGTGGACTTCGCGGGCTCGACGATAGTACACAGCACGGGCGGCTGGGCCGCGTTGGCGGGAATGATCGTAGTGGGACCGCGACTCGGCAAGTTCCGCAAGGACGGGTCCGTCCGCGCGACGCCGCCGTCGAACATCCTGGTCGTCACGCTCGGCGTCTTCATCCTGTGGTTCGGGTGGTTCGGCTTCAACGGCGGGTCCCAGCTTGCGCTCGGCAGCGCCGCCGACGCCGTGTCCATGAGCGTCGTGCTGGTGAACACCAACCTGGCGGCGGCCGCGGGCGTCATAACCGCGCTGGCCGTCTCACGCCCCCTGCTCGGACGGACGGACCTGTTCGCGGGCCTCAACGGCGCGATAGCGGGCCTCGTCTCCATCACCGCCGCGCCCGACTTCACCGACCACTACTGGGCCGTCATCATCGGCGCGATCGGAGCGGTCGTCTGCACGGCGGGCCTCAAGCTGCTCGAAAAAATCAAGCTCGACGACGTGGTCGGAGCCGTCCCCGCGCACCTCTTCGCGGGAATCTGGGGCACGCTCGCGGCCTCCATCGGCGTCGCCGGCGGCGCGCAGTTCCACGTGCAGCTGATAGGCATCCTCGCGATAGGCGTGTTCGTCTTCGCCGTGTCGTTCGCGCTGTGGAAGCTCATCGACATCGTCCTCAGCGCCCGCGTCACCCACCAGGTCGAGCGCCTCGGCCAGGACGCCGGCGAACTCGGCATGGAATCCTACCCCGAATTCGTCCTCATGCCCGACCTCGACGAGGAAGAGGACGAATAGCGCCCAACATCAACGTAGGGGCGATTCATGAATCGCCCCTACACCCCCTACACCTTCACCAGCTTCTGAAGACTCCGCACCCCATCCCTGATCTCACCGAGGTTCTTGAGGTTCGTCCACGACACCTCGCCGACGTACAGGTCGCCCCGCGAGTCCATCGAGATGTCGTGCGGCGCGATGAACTGCCCCGGCTCCTCGCCGAATCCGTCGCCGAAGCGCGCCAGCCGCTCCCCGCTGCGGTTGTAGACGCTGATCCACGGCCCGATGTTGGGCATGTGACGGTTCACGTTCATGCCCGCGCCGAGATCGCCCACGAACACGTGCTGGTCGTCGGAAATGTAGATCGCGCACGGCCGGTGCATGTTCCTCCACTGCGTCTCGAAGTTGCCATCCGAGTCGAATATCTGCACGCGATGGTTCTCCCTGTCCGCGACGTAGACGTACCCGTCCGCGTCGGTGGCGATGTTGTGCGTGATGTTGAACTGCCCGGGGTCGACGCCCGGCTCGCCCCACGAAAACAGCAGCTTGCCGTCCGGCGAATACTTGTGCACCCGCGAGTTGCCGTACCCGTCGGCGACGTAAAAATCCCCCGTCTTGGGGTCGATGGCAACGTCGGTCGGACGATGGAACGGCTCGCCGCTCATGTACCCGGTCGGCGCTCCCGGCGTTCCGAGCGTGAAGATGACCTTGCCGTCCGGCGTACACTTGCGCACGGTGTGATCGTCATCGTCGACGAGGAACAGCGTCCCGTCCGGCGCGAACGTGATCCCGTGCGAGCGCGGATACATGGCGGGGTCGCCCCAGTCCCTCAGATACCTGCCGTCCGTGTCGAAGACGATGACCGGGTGGTCGCCCCGGTTGAAGACGTAGACCTCGTCCTTCGGGCTGACGGCGACGGCCGCCGCCTCCTGCCACGCATAGCCCGGCGGGAGCGTTCCCCAGTCCGCCGCGACCTCGTAGGTAAACTCGCCTGTGCCGATCTTCGTCGCGGTCGTCATCTGCGCCTCCTCGCCGTGGGTCGTGACATTTAGGCCCCTGTGTGGCACTATCTTACCACTTGCCGTCCGATACGGGGGAACCGCCATGCTGCTGGAAAACAAGGTTGCGCTCATCACCGGAGCGGCGTCGGGAATCGGCCGCGCGTCGGCCCAGCTCTTCGCCCGCGAGGGTGCCTCCGTCATCGTCTCGGACAAGAACGTCGAGGGCGGAAACGAGACGGTCGAGGGCATCGTGTCCGAGGGCCTCGATGCCGTGTTCGTCGAGACCGACGTCGGGTGCATGGCCGACGTGGAGGGACTCGTGCAGGCGTGCGTCGACCGGTACGGCAGGATCGACGTAGTGTTCAGCAACGCCTGCCACTACCCGATGGGCACGGCGACTGAACTGACCGAGGCGGACTGGGACATCACCATGAACGTGTGCCTCAAGGCGACGTGGATGCTCGCCAAGCACGCGCTCCCGATCATGGTAGAGCAGGGCGGCGGCGTGTTCGTCATAACGGGGTCGGTCCACTCCCTCAGGGGCTTCTCCAACTACGCTTCTTACGACCCCGCCAAGGCGGGGCTGCTCGGCCTCACGCGCAATCTCGCCCTGGACTACGCGCCGCACGTTCGAGTGAACGCCCTTTTGCCCGGCCCGATCGTCACGGGCCTCTGGAAGGACATGACCCCCGAGGAAATCCAGCAGAGCGCCGACAGCGTCCCCCTGAAGCGCAACGGCACCCCGGAGGACGTCGCGAAGGTGGCGCTGTTTCTCGCGTCCGACCTATCGTCGTACGTGACCGGGACCGAGGTCGTGGTGGACGGCGGCATGATATCGGGCATCAAGTTCCCGTAGCACATCACACATGACACGGAGGAAGAGATGAAGCCGGAACTCATCGTCGACAACATGGATGACACGGGCGAGGGGCCTTTGTGGCACCCCGTCGAGAAGAAGCTGTACTGGGGAGACATAACGGAAGGGGAGCTGTACCGATACGACCCGGCCACGGGCGAGCACGAGCTTGTCTTCGAGGCGGGCCAGATGTTCGGCGGCTACACGTTCCAGGCCGACGGCTCGATTCTCATGTTCCTCGAAGAGGGCAGGGTAAGCGTCCTCCGAGACGGCAGTCTCGACATTGTTATCGACGGCCTCCCCGGCGAGGAGGAGAACCGCTTCAACGATGTCATCGCCGACCCCGAAGGGCGCGTCTACTGCGGGACGATGTGCAAGGACTCGGCGAAGGCCATGGCGGGAGAGGCCCTCGGCAGCCTCTACCGGCTCGATACCGACGGTACGATCACGAAGGTTCTCGACGACATCGCCATCTCCAACGGACTCGGCTTCACGCCCGACCTTTCCGGCATGTACTACACGGACAGTCCCACGGGCGCGATCTGGCTGTTCGACTACGACCGCGCCACCGGCGCCATCAGCAACCGGCGTGACTTCGTTGCAAGCGACGACGTCGATAAGGACGGCCTGCCGGACGGCATGACCGTCGACGCCGACGGGTACGTGTGGTCCGCCCGCGTCCTCACGGGCGAGATGCACCGGTACTCGCCGAGCGGCGAGTTGGTGGAGTCCATCGACTTCCCGTGCGACATGGTCTCCAGCGCCGTATTCGGCGGGGAAGACCTTGACGAGCTATACGTCACGACCATCAGTTCAAATGACCGCGAGACACACGGACCGGGGGCGGGCGCGCTCTTCCGCCTGCGCCCCGGCGTCAAGGGCGTGCCGGAGTTCTTCTCAAACGTGAGTTTCTAATCGGGAATTCACCACAGAGGACGCAGAGATCACAGAGTGAGGAAAGAAGAAGTCTTTGAGGACAAGGAGTGCGTAATGCTAACGGATGACCAGGTGAGGCAGTTCGACCTCTTCGGGTTCGTCGTTCTCAGGGGCATTTTCACGGAGCGTGAGGTAGCGACGCTCCAGGCCGAGTTCAAGTACGGCGCCGAGCGGACCCAGGAGTCCGAGGGCGAGTTCGACGGTACGGAGACCCACACGTTCAGCATGTTGGGCGAGGACACGCCGTTCTACTCGTCGCTGCTGGAGGACCCGCGCTTCTACGGCCCGGCGTCGCAACTGTTCGGCGACGACGTGTTCGGGTTGGAGATCAACTCGTACCGCTACGTCACCAACACCCCGTGGCACTTCAATGACGGTTCGCCTAATATCCACGGCTACGGGCCGAAGTACCAGTTCCCCGTCTTCGAACCGACTCGCGCGGACACGGGAGCGCTGCGGTTCGTTCCCGGATCGCACAAGGACCCCTGGCAGTCGGAGTTGACGAGTTGGTGGCCCCTGGCGCGGGACTCGGCCCGGAGCGCGGAGGGTATGGAGTACCTCGATAAGATCCCGTGCTTCGTAGCGGAGGCCGACCCCGGCGACGCCGTTCTCTTCGACATGCGGCTCGTCCACTCGACGTGGGGAGGCAGCAGCGACCGGCGCATGAGCTGCGTAACCTACTACCACTACCCGGAGACGCCGCAAGAGTTGGAGGTCATGCGCAACACGGCGCAGGGCTTCTATCGCTCGACCACGCGCTGGAATCAGGCCCAGTGGGACGAGTGGTTCTCCAACCCCCACGACAGCCCTCTCCGTCGGCGCTGGATCGACTCGTGGGAGCGTCTCGCCAAGACGCCACAGGCGGAAACGGGCCTCCAGTTGGTCTACGACGACGCAGGGGCCGCGACGTTCGCTCCGGCGGCTGTGTAGCGCATCTGCGCCCGGCGATTGCGGGCATCAGAAGGTTGCACGGCCTTGGTCCGGGACCACATTGGCTAGGGAAACACTTATGGCGATTGATCGTATAGCACAGCTTCGAGATTGTGGTGTCTTCCGTGACTTTGCTTGGCCCAGGGATCTACCCGATATGGCTCGGTTCAACCTCATTTACGGTTGGAACGGGACGGGGAAGACTACTATCAGCCGGATTCTGCGAAATCTTGAACATCAGGAGACACCAGCCAGTGGTGATATCAGGATTCAGTTGAATAACGAGGCAATCGAGGGATCTGAGTTTCCCGAATCATCAACTCCAATCCGAGTATTCAACCGCGACTTCATGAATGACAGCGTCTTCTCTATCGAAAACAGCGAAGTACCGGCTATTTTCGTATTTGGCACCGAAAGCGTTGAAATACAGGAACGAGTTGAGCGATTGAAGGCAGATGTCTCGCGGGCAAGGATATTTCTTCAAACACAGCAAACCAAAAAACAAGGTGCCGAGAAAGCACTCGACTCCTACAGTATCGCTCGAGGTAGAGATATCAAGAATCTATTGCGGTCTACGGAGTCGAGCCGATACAACAATTACAACAAGAGCGACTATCGAAGGCGATCTGATGCAATGAAGGTTGCTGGTGACCGAACAGCACATCTGCTTGACAGCGAGAGCCGTAAGTCGCTCCTCTCGCAGCATACGTCTAATCCAAGGGATGAGATTGCAGAGCTGATTTACCGGTTTCCGTCTTTGGACTCACTAGCTGAAGAGGTTTCTAGTCTCCTGTCGAGTACCGTGCGATCTGAGCTTATCCACTCGCTGAAAGATGATCCGGAGTTGTCTGAGTGGGTACGTAAAGGCTTGGACATATACCAGCACCGAGATGGCGAACTCTGTTTATTCTGTGAACAAGAGATGCCACTCGATCGATTAACCTCGCTAAGGAAGCACTTTAACGATCAGTATGAACTTCTCCTGAGACGGTTGAACACCCAGCTAGAAGAAGTTCGAAGAATCCATACTCAGGCGGAAAGCGTAAAAATACCAGTCGCTGCTGAACTTTACGACCACCTTGCCATTGACTATAGCAACGCGGCCGATGCATTTACTCTCAGTCTTCAAAGAACTATGGAGTATTTGATCTCGGTGAAGGAAGCGCTGGTGCATAAGTCTACCCATGTGTTCGAGGCTCTAACCATGACAGTTTCTGCGCCTGCCGTGGGCAAGAACACTGTAGATCGGTTGAATCGCGTTATCCAGAAGCATAATGATGTGAGTGCTACTCACCAAGCACGCGTGGGAAGCGCCCGTGAGACCTTGGAGGCGGACATCGTAGCATCGGGACTGAAAGAATACGAGGGGTATACAGATCAGATTCAAAAGCTTGAAGATTCTGTTCGACAGACTCTTGAGACAGTCGAAGACATTGAGACTGAGATATCAGAACTTGAACATGAAATTGTACAGCATCGCCGCCCCGCGGAAGATTTGAATAACGATCTGCATAGATATCTTGGTCATAATCAATTGCAGGTGGAAGTCAAGGAAACTGGCTATGTCATCACTCGCAATAGAATCCCTGCACAAGCTCTGAGCGAAGGAGAAACTACTGCAATAGCTCTGCTGTACTTTCTGAGGTCTCTCGATGACCACCGATTTGATTTGCCTAATGGCATAGTTGTGCTGGACGATCCTGTTTCAAGTCTTGATGCGAATTCGCTGTATCAGGCTTTTGGCTTGATACACTCCCGCACCGCTGACTCTGGTCAGCTGTTGATCCTAACGCACAATTTCACATTATTTCGGCTAGTCCGTAACTGGTTCCATCACATGAAGGGACAGAATGCCAGAGACATCCACAAAAAGCCTGCACGGTTCTATATGCTAGATTGCTCTTGGGATGGCTTTGATCGCAACTCACGCATTAAAGCCCTGGATCCCATGCTGGAGGAATATGAATCTGAGTACCAATACCTCTTTGCTTGCATTCACCGTGCGGTAACGGCTCCGGCAAGTAAGCTAGAAGACAATTATGTGTTTCCGAATATGGCAAGACGGTTGCTGGAGAGCTTCTTGGCCTTTCGTTATCCTAATGTTGGAGGTGGACTCTGGCAGAAAATGAACGAAGTTGCGTTTGATGAGACAAGAAAAATACGAATCCTCAGATTTGTTGACACTTATTCACACGCTGATGCTATTGACGGGCCAGAGCACGACTTGTCGTTGTTGAGCGAGTCAAGACCAGTTCTAATTGATCTATTGGCGTTGATAAGGGCCGTGGACGAAGCACATTTTCTAGCAATGCTCGAAAGTGTCAAGGCACCAGATGCGGATACAGGCGGACAATAGAGATTTCGCAAGCGCTGGATCGACTCGTGGGAGCGTCTCGCCAAGACGCCACAGACGGAAACGGGCCTCCAATTGGTCTACGACGATGCAGGGCAGGGGTCTCAGCGTCCCACGCGGCGGGGCAAGTACCTGAATCCCGTCCCCGATGTCGGTATCATGGACACCGCAGCCATGCGTATGCGCGGTACCATATCGACGAGGGCCTTCATCAACCTCCTGCTGGCGCTCATTGGGGTGGGAGTTGCGCTGCTTGCCTTGGAACTGGGCCTGCGCCTCACGCGGGACTCGCCTGAGGGAAAAATCCCCCTGCACGTGACCTGTGGCGACTGCCCGTACCTGTATGAGCTCAATCCCGATCACCCGGACGTTCGCGAACGGGAGCGGCTTCGAGATACCTCGGCGGAGTGGCTCCGGTCGACGTTCAACGTCATGGTGCTGGGCGACTCCGTGGCGTACGGTGTGGGCGTGCCGTTCAAGGCCGCATTCCCGCAGCGGCTCGAAGACCTGCTTGCAATGCAATACGACGACGTTGCGGTGCTCAACTCCGCCGTGAGCGGGTACACGCCGTACAACCAGCTTCAGCAGTACGTGAGCCGCGACCGCGAGATTCCGGTGGACATCGTGGTTGTGGCATTCGCCATGAACGACATCGTCGACCCCGAACTGCACTGGAACTACACCGAGGACGCCATCGAGAACATCCCCCCGGAGGCGTACCCCAACCTCCGGTACCACGAGGAGCGCGTTGCACCCATCCTCGACGCCCGCCGCAGGGATAGGGAACAGGGGAGCACCGAGCTTGGCAGGCTCGTCCGTTCGGCCATCAACGTAAAGAACATCACCGATCAGGAAGCCAGCTACACCGTCGTCGACGGCCGCCGCTGGCCGACCTATATCACCGGCGAGGACACCATCAGCATCGAGGCGCTGACCGACTACGACTCGCCCGAATGGGTGTGGCTCCGGGGCATGTACGACCGGCTTGCGGGCGAGGTGGCGTCGGACGGCGCGCGGCTGGTCATCGTGGTCCTGCCGCTGGCATATCAGATGGATGCGGGGTATCCTTTCCTTCCGCAGAGCCTGTTCGCCCGGTACTGCGAAGAGCGCTCGCTGACGTGCCTCGATCTGCTGCCCGCCTTTCGAGAGCGCGGCGGCGAGGCCCTGTTCCTGGGCGAGCGGCAAGGCTATGTCGACATCTGGCACCTATCGGAAAGAGGGCACGACGTCGTGGCCGCCGAGCTCCACGCATTTATCGAACAACATGACCTGATGGAACGCCGATAAGTCCATGCTCGACTACTACCGTCTATCCGACCAATTCACCGACGAGGAACGGCAGACGCAGGCCGCCGTGCGCGAGTTCCTGGACGCCGAGGCGCTCCCTCATATTTCGGGATGGTGGGAGCGCGCCGAGTTTCCCCGGCAACTGGTGCCTCGTCTTGCCGAGCTCGGCCTGATTGGAGCCAACATGCCCGTCGAGTACGGCGCATCGGGCGTCGGCAGCTTGGCGTATGGGCTGGTGATGTACGAGCTGGAGCGGATCGACTCCGGCCTACGGAGCTTCGCCAGCGTTCAAGGCGCACTCTGCATGTACCCGATCCTGCGGTACGGCTCCGATGGGCAGCGGCAGGCGTATCTGCCCAAGATAGCGAGCGGCGAGATGATCGGGTGCTTCGGACTGACCGAACACTCCGGCGGCTCCGACCCCGGCGCGATGGAGACCCGCGCGCGGCGCGACGGGGAATCGTACGTCCTGAACGGCGTCAAGGTGTGGATCAGCTACGGCTCAATCGCGGACATCGCCATCGTCTGGGCCAAAGAGGACGAGGGCGACACGATTCGTGGATTCGTCGTTCCGACCGACACGCCCGGATTCTCGGCCAAGAAGATCGAGCGTCAGATGAGTCTCCGCACATCCGGCGCGAGCGAGTTGGTACTCGAAGACGTTCGAGTGCCCGCCTCCGCGATGCTCCCGGAGGCCGCCGGGCTGTCCGCTCCGCTGTCATGCCTCACCCAGGCGCGTTACGGCATCTCCTGGGGCGTTCTGGGCGCTCTGGAGTACGTTTACGAGGAGGCCCTGGCCTTCTCAATGGCACGAAAGACCTTCGGCAAGCCCATCGGCGCGCGACAGCTTGTGCAGGACAAGCTCGCCGATATGCTCGCCGACCACACGAGCGGGCTTCTTCGGGCGTGTCAGATGGCGCGCCTCAAGGACGAGGGCAAGCTGAGCTACACGCACGTCTCGCTCGCCAAGCGCGAGAACACAAGGGCGGCCCTCAAGGGAGCGCGTCTCTCGCGTGAGATACTCGGAGCAAGCGGCATCACCCTCGACTACCACACCATCCGCCACATGCTCAATCTGGAGACCGTCGACACCTACGAAGGGACGCGGGACATCCACAGCATGGTGTTAGGCCGCGACGTCACGGGGCTGGACGCCTTTTCGTAGTGGGCTAGTGCTTGACTAGAATATCTCGGCGACGGGGCACGAGAAGCCGGGCAGCACGGGGTCGCCCGTGAGGGTGTCGCCTTCGTGGAGGACGTGGACCTCGTTCAGCGAACGGAACACCGTGATTGAGCGCCGTTCCGGGTGCACCAGCCACACCAGCTTCACGCCGTGCTCAATCCACTGCTCGATCTTCGCCTGCACCTGTCCCGCCCTGTCGTTGGGAGAAACGACCTCGACCACGAGGTCGGGAATCGTGTCTACAAAGCCGGTTGGTATCCCATCCGGGGGAATCCGCTCTATGGCGATGAAGGCGGCATCGGGCGCTCTGACGGTGTCCGGGTCGTGTTGTAGGAAAAATCCTGTGTCTGCTCCGAACAACTCTCCTAGGTTGGTTTTGTAGGCGTACTGGAAAAGGAACCCTGCGATCCTTACGCCAATGTTGCCATGTCTTCCACCTGCGGGAGCCATTTCGATCAGTTCCCCCTCGATCAGCTCGTAGCGCTTGCCGTCGTCGGGCATTCGGAGCAGTTCGTCCGCGGTTACCAGCGTGCGCGTAGTCATGTTGCCCTCCCTCGTCGGCGAGGATGTGCCGTTCAGTATACTCTATCGAGCAGCTTCGCCGTTGCGCCCCTACGCGACCACACCGGGCGCGCCGATGTCGAGCAGCATCTGCCGGGCCTTGTCGCGGTAAGCCTCGCGCACGTCGCGGGTGGGAGGTCGGCACCGGCTGGACGGCAGGCCGACCAGCTCCATGAGCAGCTTGTCGGCATAGCCGTCGCCGCTCGTGTACTGCATCATGTCGACCCAGAGATCGTAGAAGGGGAGGAGCACACGAATGACCTCGTTCTGCGCCTCGACGTATCGGCGCTCCTCCAGCAGGTGCAGGAACCCGACGGCCCACTGGGGCCAGTAGTTGGCGGGATGAATCTCGATGCTCCGCGCTCCGAGAATGTGGCTCATGACGAAGGAGCCGTTGTTGTCGACCACGCTGACCTTGTCGGCGAACATGCTGACGATGCGGTCCATCCCGAAGGGGACGCCGCCCGGCACCGCCCACTTGAGGCCCGCCACGTTGGGAAGGTCGACGAGCTTCTCCACCATGCCGATGGACACGCTGGGAGAAGTCCAGAACGTGTTGTAGACGATCAGCCCCACGTCTGCCGCCTCCGAGGCGGCGAGGATGTACTCGTAGAAGTCGCCCTCAGTGTGCGCGAAGTAGAACGGCGGTGAGACCTGGATATACTCGCACCCGACGTCTTCGGCCGCCCGCGCAAGCGCAACCAACTCTCGGGTGCTCGTCGTCTGCGCTCCGAGGATGACGGGCACGCGACCTGCCGCCTGGTCGACGACCGCCCCCGCTACCGCCACACGCTCATCGAAGGACATGGACGAAAAGTCGCCCGCGGCGCCGCACGCCAGCAGGACACCCGTACCGGTCTGAATCCCGCCGTCGATGAGGAACTCCACGTGCTGCCGTATCCCGTCGAGATTCACTGACAGCTCATCGTCATCGTTGAACATCGTGGGAATCGTCACGTAGCAGCCGTACAGCCGGTCGCGCAGTGTCTCTTGGTCCATGCTTCCTCTACTCCTTGGTCGTCTCGTTGGAGCGCCATTATGCCGCATCACAAAGGGAGGAACAAGCGGGAAGGGTTGGGTGTTGGCTTGCTGAACTTGGACACCTTACGGTGCTAACATTAACTCAACGCGATTGGTCATTAGACACTTGCTAATTCAGCCCTTCGGTGTCATACAAGGAGATCATCCATGTACCAACCCGACATGAGTGGAGGGGACTTCGACAGGAAGATAAAGGGCTTGGAGCGGGAACAGGACGTATCGCGTCACTCTCGTGGGGTAGGACGTGGGCCGAGGCGCTGGTTATGGGCGCTCGGAATTTTCGTCGCGCTCATCGTCGTTGGGTTCGTGGTCTACCAACTCGCGGTGCCCTCTGATCCGGTCTTGCCCTGAGCGGGTAGCTCTCGGCGACAAGCATGGGAATCCATTGTGACAGCCCTACCCCCGGGCGGGCTCGGCCATCTCCTCGCGGGCCTTACGCGACAGCTCGGCCAAATGGCCGTCGTTGGCGAGGCGCTGTTCGAGATGCGCCATACGTCCGGGGCCTGCCGTCTCGATCATGGTCGGGCCGTACGCCCGCTCCATCCACCATCGTGAGAGCGTCCCGATCTTGCGACGCAACTCCGGCAGGTCTTCGTCGCGGTAGCGCTGTTCGAGCACCATCGTGAACATGCGCCTTCGATTGCCCCCGCCGAAGGAGGCGTGCTTGATGCGGCGGTCGAAGACCACGAGGTCGCCCGGCACGGTTTCGAGGGCAGCGGCGGGGATGTCCTTGCCCGCAACGCCCAGCGACTCCTCCGTCGTGAACTCCCTCATGCTCGGCATCATGTCGTTCAGCGTGCTTGCAAAGGCGTCGCCGCTCCTGTGACTGCCGGGAATCACACGCAAGCAGCCGGAGTCCCTCGTCACCTCGTCGAGATAGAAGGCGATCTTCATGGTCAGGTACGGCGATGCGTGGCCGATGTCGGAGTGCCAGCCGGTGTCGCCCACGTAGAAGTTGCCGTCGCTGTTGCTGTAGTTGAAGTCGTACCCCAGGATGTCACCCGCCAGCCCCTCTATGCGCGGATCGTCGAGCAGGGCGCAAAAGTACGGGTGCTGGTCGATGAACGGCACGATGGACGACCGCCGCTTATAGTCGTGCGCCTGGCCGTGATGCCCTCCGCCCCGCTCGGCGAATATCGACTCGAAGGTGTCCGTTATCTGCTCGACGTCGTCGGCGAACAGCCCCGGAAAGTGGAGATATCCGAATGTCTTGAAGAACGCTATCTGCCGTTCGGTCAGTTCCAATTGTAGTTTCCTCCCGGCGGCACTTCCATTAAGCGAACGGACGTCTACCCTCTGCTTGGCTCGGCCATTTCGGCGCGGGCCTTGCGGGCGAGCTCGGCCATGTGACCGTCGTTCGCCATGCGTTGTTCGAGGTGCACCATGCGTTCCTCGTCGGCCGTCTCGACCATCACGTCGCCGTAGTTGCGCTCGATCCAGAACCTCGTCTCGCTGGCCATGCGCTCCTTGAGGGTATCGATGTCCCCCTCGGCATATCGTTCCTCGAAATTGAGGGTGAACATGCGCCGTCGGTCGCCTCCGCCCCATGAGCTGTGCTTGATCTGGTGATTGAACATCACGAGGTCTCCCGGCGTCACCTCCAGCGGCACGGCGGGGACCTCATCGCCGTTTACGCCCCACAGGTAGTCGCTGGGGTTGTCAGTCTTGTCGCGCACCTCGCCAACCGCCTGGAGGCTGTTGCCGAACACGTCGCCGTACTTGTGGCTGCCCGGAATGACTCGCAGGCATCCCGTGCTCGCCGTGACGGGGTCGAGGTAGAAGGCCATCTTGAATGAGAGGTACTTCGTCTCGCGGTAGCCGTCCGAGTGCCAGAGGGTGTCGCCTACATAAAAATTCCCGTCGCTGCCGGAGTAGTTGAAGTCGTCCCCCAGGACAGAAGCGCATACGTCGTGAATGCGCGGATCGTCTATCAGCGCGCTGAGGTACTCGTCCTGGTCGATGAACTGGATGAGCGCGGAGCGCTGCTTGCCGTCGTGCTCCCGCCCGAAATGGCCCCCGCCGTGATCGGCCCACACCTTCTCGAAGGCGCCGGTGATCTTGTCGATGTCGTCGGCGAACAGTCCCGGAAAGGCGAGGAATCCGAAGGTGTCAAAGAACGCGAGTTGGTGATCGGTGAGTCTCATTGTTGCTCCTTTTCGTACTGTTCCTGGGGTTTCGACCCCGGAGTCCGCTCGTGGCGGTAGGCGTACCTGTTGTTTGGCGCTTCGAGGATGGTGCGCTGCCGTTCGTTCAAGCCGGGGTAGTCGTCGGCGTCGTAGTAACGGGCGTACCACGAGGACGCGTGCGGACTGAACTTGAAGAAGA
Organism: Dehalococcoidia bacterium; assembly: GCA_963665745.1. Lineage (GTDB taxonomy): Bacteria > Chloroflexota > Dehalococcoidia > Lucifugimonadales > VXLM01 > VXLM01. The sequence goes on from OY762443.1 coordinate 1,707,380, forward strand.
GCGTCCGCCGCTCGTGGTCGCCCGTCCACGGGAGCGTCCCGTGCGCCAGCGCCTCCGTGAAGATTATCGCCGTGCCAGCAGGCCCCGTCACGCGCCGGACGATGGGGTGAAGCTCATCCATCTCCTTCCACTCGTCCGGCAAGGGGTAGTTGCTCTTGTGCGAGCCGGGCACCGCGCCGAATCCGCCGTCCATCGGCCCCACGTCGTGCAGGTTGTACGCGACGACCGACAAGCCGTTCCACATCCGCCCCTCCTCGAACCGGTAGTACTGCAAAGAACGGGTCGGAACCCCGCCCCCGTGCAGCTTCGTTCCGATGGGACCCTTCCCCGAACGGATCACGTCGAGGTACACGTGGTCGAGCCGGTACGCGTCCTCGCCGATGGTCGCGTCGAGGTACGGCCTCACGCGCGGGTTGTCGATGAGCTCCAGCAGCGGCCCGCCCCAGTCGATGGTGTCGAAAAAGCGGTGCGTCGTCATGTCAGGCGGACACTCCGCCTCGATGCGCCTGTCGACCGCCTCGTTCAGCCGCCGAAGCTGGTCTGCGTCGAGGGCGTCCGGCACGGTGACATAGCCCTGCAGGTCGTAGAGGTATTTTTCGTGTGGGTCCATTGGAACTCACGTACGCGGTGGTGTGGCTAGTCTATGAATCGCTGAACGCAGTGTCAACACGAACGCGACTACCTAGCGTGACCGATAGGTGTCCTTCTCTCGCCGCCGAACCGTGTCTATGAGCACGATCCGTTCGTCGTCGTCAATGAGGTAGATGACTCGCCATCGCCCGACACGTATGCGATGTGCCTTGTCGCGTAACTTGACAACACCGATGGGTCGGGGATTTTCCGCTAGAGAGCGGATGCGCCCGTCAACTCTTTGGAAGTCCGCGAGAGATAGACGGTCAAGGTCTCGCTCGGCACGAGTTGTTAAGCGAACCTTGTACTCAGGCCTTTGTCCCAAGACGCTTTGCCCGGTATTCGGTGTAGGAAGTGGTGCCCTCTAACCCCTGATCCTCATATTCCTCCAAGGCCTGATCGGCTGCGGCCAGGTCTTCCGCGAGTTCTCGGTTTGCTTCAGGGTCTTTGGTGTCGACTCTCGCCCGAAACTCATTCCCCGCCTCGTAATCTCTTTCGGTTACGATGCTCTTGTCCATGGCATCTCCCTGAAGGGCTGATTCGGAGTCACCGATACTCAGTGTCCACACATAGTAGCAATTTCGGCGCAGTAAGCCAATTCCCTGATGTGTGGTCGTTGCCCTGTCCATTGGAACATCGCGCCTCATTCCCCTATGCTATGAACGTTTCACTCCCAGCGGAGGCATGTCATGGTCGAAGAGGTAATTCGCGCGAAACGGTTCGAGGTGGTCGATGGTGCCGGACGTCCCAGGGTAATCATCGGGACGCAGGAAGAGGCGTCCGGGTTGATGCTCTTGGATCCCAACGGGCAGAACGTCGCCGAGCTTGCCGTCAGCGACGAGCTTGGATCGACGACGCTGTCGATGTATGACCTGCGCGGCTCTCTGCGCGCGTCGTTGGACCTGGACCAGGAAGGCTTTCCGACGCTTGGACTCTACGACTTGGCGGGGGAGCCGCGAGTCTCAATTGGCGTCGCGGAGGGGAACACGCCCGTGCTCGACTTTACCGGCCCCTACGGGGAGGCGCGGATGTCCGTCGACGTCGACGAGGAGGGCCTGCCGAGCATCGTCCTCATGGACGGCGAAGGCAACGACCGCGTCTCGATCCGCATCGACAGGCGTGGGACGCCGCACCTGGAATTCTTCGACGCCGACGGCAGGCCGGTTCGGGATTGAGACCGGACAGCAGAATCCGCCATGCCGAATCCCACGACGCACATTGAGATGGCGTACCTTGCCGCGCAACAGGTCGACGCGAAGGTCCTGAACGACAACATGGGTTGCTATCTGCTCGGTTCGACCGCGCCCGACGTTCGGGTGATCACGCGCAAGGGGCGGGAGCCGTACCACTTCGCGCCGCTAGACTTCGGCGAGGTCGGAGCCGGAATCGCGGGCCTGTTCAGGGAGCATCCGCAGTTGGCTGAGATAGAACACGGCCCAACCCGGTCGTTTATGGCCGGGTATATGACGCACCTGACTCTCGACGAGACGTGGATTACCCGGATGTACCGCCCTCTCTTCGGGAAGGACGGCGTGTTCGAGACCGAGGCGGTGGGTGCCGTCATGGACCGGGTGATGCAGATGGAACTCGACACCCTCGCCCTCGAACGGCTGGACGTGCTCAAGGCGCACCTAGCCAGCTTCAACGGTGGCGTGGACACCCCCTTCATCGATGGCGATACCCTGGCCGAGTGGCACGAGTGGGTAACGGACTTCGTTTCGCGGGAGTTCACGTGGGAGCGGCTCAGATTCATGGCTACGAGAATCTCGCGCGGCGACGAGTCACACCCCGCCCACGCCATAGCAGACGACTTCATTCGTGGAATGCCTGATACACTGGATATGCTGCACCAGACGGTGCCGGCGGAAAGACTCGCCGAATTCAAGCGTGACGCCATAGCGGACATGGCCCGCGTGGTCGCGGAGCATCTGGCATGAGAATCGTATACGGGCCGGAGGAGTCGAGGGAGGCCCTGCTTACCGGGCGGGGCATGGGCCTCGACTCCGCGCCCGCCTCCATACTCGAAAGTACCGAAGCCGCCTTCGGCAAGGCGATGACGCCCTTGGAAACGGCGCAGTACATCATCGCCCGCGTGCGCGAGGGCGGCGACGATGCCGTGCGCGACATCACCAAGCGGCTCGATGGCGTGGAGCTTGGAGACCTGCAAGTGCCGGAGTCCGAAATTGAGAATGCGTATGGCGCCGTTGACGATGAGGTTCTTGACGCTTTGTGGCTGGCCATAGATCGCGTCCAACGGTTCCAGGAGAAGAGTAAGCCGCAGAGTTGGGTGGACTACGGCGAGGGGTACGGCGAGCTGGTTAACCCCGTCGAGCGCGTCGGCGTATACGTTCCGGGCGGTACGGCAAGGTTCCCCTCAACGGTGCTGATGTCCGTCATACCCGCGAGGGTTGCGGGCGTGGACGAGATCATCGTCGCGACGAATCCTGGCGTCGACCGGGGCGTCCATCCCGTCGTCCTGGTGGCAGCGGATATAGCGGGCGCGGACCGTGTCCTCCAGATAGGAGGAGCGCAGGCCGTCGCCGCCATGGCCTACGGTACGGAGACGGTGCCCAAGGTCGATATGGTCTGCGGGCCGGGCGGTCTCTTCACGACGCTCGCCAAGAAGCTCGTATTCGGCGAGGTCGGCGTCGACGGCCTGTACGGCCCGACGGAGACGCTCGTCATCGCCGATGAAGACGCCAACCCGACCCTGTGCGCGGCGGACCTTCTCGCGCAGGCCGAGCACGACATTCTCGCGAAACCGGTACTCATAACGACTTCCGACACGCTCGCGCAGAGCGTAAACTCGGAGATAGAGGTGCGATTAAGCAGGCTCGACCGGTCGGAGATGGCGGCCCGCTCCGTCGAGGAGCAGGGACTCATCGCCGTCGTGGCCGATCTGGACGAGGCATTCGATCTGGCGAACGCCTTCGCCCCGGAGCACGTCTCGCTGATGGTGCGGGACCCATGGAGCCACGTCGGAAGCGTGAGAAACGCCGGGGCCGTGTTTCTCGGTGACTTCTCGCACGAGGTGCTCGGCGACTACGTGGCGGGGCCGAGTCACGTTATGCCGACGAGCGGAACGGCGCGATTCGGGTCGGGACTGAGCGTGCGGTCGTTCCTCAAGTTCAGCCCGGTCGTCGGCCTGAGCGAGAGGAGAGCGGCCGAGATCAGCCATGCGGCGTCGGTGCTGGGCAGGGCGGAGGGACTCACCGCCCACGCCGAGGCGGCGGAAATCAGAGACGAGCTAACGGACGAAGAGAGATGAGCAGTATCGACCTCAAGAGCTTCATACGACCACACCTTCGGGAGATCGAGACCTTCAGCCCGGCCGACCCGCCGGAGCTTCAGGCGAGCAAGGCGGGCATCACCGAGGACCAAATCGTTCGCCTCAACGCCAATGAAAACCCCTACGGCTTCTCTCCGAAGGTCGCGGAGGCGGTGGCAAATGTCCCGTATAACATCTACCCCGACCCGTTCCAGCGCAAGGTGCGGGCGGCCCTCTCGGAGTTCACGGGAGTGCCCGCCGAGCGGATCATCGCGGGCGCGGGAAGCGACGAGATCATCGACCTCATCTTCCGGCTGGTCATCGAGCCGGGCGACAAGATCATCGACAGCGAGCCGACCTTCGGCATGTACTCCTTCGACGCGAGGGTGAACGGCGCGGAGACGGTCTTCGTGCAGCGCGACGAGAGATTCGACGTCGACGTGGACGCCGTCAAGGAGGCCATCGACGAGCGCGCCAAGATCATCTTCCTCTGCTCGCCCAACAACCCGACCGGCAACGTGGCGACCCCCGAGCAGATCGAGGGGCTGGTTGATACCGGCCTCTTGGTCGTCATCGACGAGGCCTACTGGGAGTTCTCCGGCGCCACTGCGGCCCCGATGGTGGAAGATCACGACAACCTGATCGTCCTGCGGACCATGAGCAAGTGGGCGGGCATAGCCGGACTCCGCATCGGCTACGGCATCATGTCGCCGACGCTCATCAACCACATCATCGACATCAAGCAGCCATACAACGTCACGACCGCGTCCGAGGCGGCGCTCATGGCGACCCTCGAAGACGCGGAATATCTGGACCGCAACCGAGACCTGATCGTCGGCGAGCGCGAGCGGCTGATCGACCTGCTCAACGGCATACCGGGCGTGAACCCCTGGCCGTCCGGCGGGAACTATGTTCTCTGCGAGTTCCAGCCCGGCCGCGCCGAGGAGATATTCGAGAATATGGCGATGCGGGGCATCTTCCTGAGGAAGTTCAGCTCCAAGCGCCTGCGCGACTTCTTCAGGATATCCGTCGGCACGCCGAGCGACACCGACGCCGTCGTGGCCGCGCTGCAGGAGTTCGTGTAGGTAGTGCAGACATTCCCGTCATTCCCGCGAAGGCGGGAATCCAGTTCGGGTTGCTAATGTGATGGAGAAGGGGAGTAGATTCCCGCTTTCGCGGGAACGACTTAATCCCATGGACAATGACGCGAGGTAGAGGAATGGAGTCGAGGAAAGCCAGCATAGACCGCCGAACGGGTGAGACGCAGATATCCGTCGCAATCAATCTCGACGGCGTAGGCGACTACGGCATCAAGACCGGCAACGGCATGTTCGATCACCTCCTCGCCCAGCTTTCGAGGCACGGCCTCATCGACCTCGAAATCGAGGCGCAGGGCGACATCGAGGTCGGGTGGCACCACTTGGTCGAGGACACGGCCATCTGCCTCGGGCGAGCGCTCAATGAGGCCGTCGGCGACGCGCGGGGAATCACCCGCACGGCGCACTCCTTCGTGCCGCTGGACGAGACCCTGGCATTCGTCGCGGTCGATCTCAGCGGTCGTGGCTACGCGGTCATCGACGCATCCATGGGCGAAGCCGACCTCGGCGGACTGTCCGGCAGCCTGATCCACCACTTCCTGGAGAGCTTCGCGCTCGAAGGCAAGTTCAACCTGCACGTGAGACTCCTGGCAGGCGCGAACAACCACCACAAGGCCGAGGCGATCTTCAAGGCCCTCGCCCGTGCCATGCGCACCGCCGCCGAGCGCGACGAGCGCAGGATGAGCAACGTGCCCAGCACGAAGGACGTGATCGGGTAGGCTCCCGTTTCCCATCGGACTTCCGCCGGAGGATTCCTAGTGATTGAATGGGTGTACGTAGCCTGTGGCGGCGCGCTGGGAGCGATATCGCGTCACGCCGTCAACCTCGCCGTGATGAACCTCATGGGCTCGACCCTCGTCGGCACCTTCGTCGCCAACGTCACCGGATCGTTCATCCTCGGGTTGCTCATCGCGTTCTGGGAGCCGCGCGGCGACTTTCCCAGCGAGCACAGGCTGTTCCTGGCCGTGGGCTTCCTCGGCTCGTACACCACCTTCTCGACGCTCGCCGTCGCGACGACGCAGAGCTTCGAATCGGGTGACATCGGACGTGCTGCCCTCAACCTCGGCGGGAGCATAGCCGTCGGCCTCGCCGCCGCCTTCGCGGGCCTCGCCGTTGGCCGGGCTATAGCCTGAGGCAGTCGTCCTCGTTCCGCTAAAGAGTCACGGATTCAGGAACTATGCACTTGACGACCCTAAGGTATAGTATGATGTAACACTGATACGGCTTTCGTTCGCCGGGAGCGAAAGCGTACCGACAATCAAAGAGTACACTCGACATGACTATCAAGACGCCTCCCATAGAGAGCCATCACACCCACAGCCAACGATTGATGGAGCACGCCGAACAGCAGCTTGCCGAAGGTGACAGACTCCAAGCCTCCGAAAAGGCGTGGGGTGCCGTCGCGCACCAGTTGAAGGTCATTGCGGAACAGCGCGGTTGGAAGTATGAAACACACTCGCAGGTCTATGGCATTGTCGAACGACTCGCCACCGAACAGGGAAACCAGCAGTTAAAGCGGCTTTTCCCCGTTGCCGTCGGCCTCCACCAAAACTTCTACGCGGACGTGATACCTCTCCGCCAATTGAAGTACGAAATTGGAATGGCGAAAGAGTTGTTGGATATGTTGAAGCGCGCAGAAGGGTAAGAGGGCGTCTAACAAGCATTCCGTTCATGGTTCGACAGGCTCACCACGAACGAAGTTGAGTCCTCTGAGGATGCCGCACCGTCTACCCCTTCCCAAGCAGGATGCTGAGCACCTCGGGCGCGATCTTGACCGCGTGGTTGCGGAGTTCGCCCGGCGTCAGGGTGCCTAACGGATGCGGAAGGATGATGTACGGGTAGTCGGGGATGCCTTGGATCTTCGCCATGGCGCGGGCGCTCGGTATGAACGGCTCCGTGCAGATGACGGCAGTCGGCAGGCCGGCCTTCTCGAGAGTGATTCCGTCGTGCACACTGCACGATGAGCACGACCCTCAGTCACCGTTCCCGGTGATCACCACGTCGCAGCTTGAGGCGAGGTCGTCCACGATGTCCGTCGGACAGGGGCGGGAGGCGTTCCCCTTGTTGCGGGCGATGACGGCCTTGAACTCGAACTGATCGGCGAGGACGTCGTGCACCATTTCGAGGAGCTCGTCGGCGTTCTGCTTGCCGTTCGCCAGCAGGCCGACTACGGCCCCGTTCAGCGTGTCAGGGCGCTTGGCGACCACTCCATGCGCGGGTATCGGGTCAACCGTCGGGTCGAACGCTTCCAACATCGTCGTCATAGAACGTCACCTCCCTTGGCCGTGTCGGCCATTATACTACGAGCGAATCACCTTTGAGACGACTTGCGAGTTTGCCCCGCCGCCCCAGAGCGGGATGACCGCCGAGAACGACCCTGCCTTGCCTCCGGCCACGATGACCGTGATGCCTTCCCACGTTGTCGTCACGCCCACAAGTTCATCATCCGGCTTGCCTGTCGGATAGCCGTGCTCGTCCCACTGCGCGGCAGTCAGTCTGCTGCGTTCCCATAGGTACTGCGCGACCTGCTCCTTCCGCCATCCTCCGGCCTTGATGTGCCCAATCGTCTCAGGCGTGAGTACGACGACGATCTCGGCGTTGCCCGGGCCAGCGACGATCAGGCCGTCCGCCACGCTTTTCAGCGCCGCCTCAGGAGATCCGCCTCCGAAGTTGGACACCTGGATGGGCGAAAGGCCGGGGAACACCGTCACGGCGCTCTGGCTGGAGGCGTAGCCGCGGTCGACGTGAAGCGGCTGCCACGGGCTTGTCTCCTGATCCTCCGCAATGCACCACGTATACTTCCCCGCGTGTCCCAGGCTCGATTGATCGAGGTCGCCGGGCACCGCCCCGGTCACGTTCATGATCGTGAGCCGTATCGCGCGACCGATGGTGGCGTTCGCGCGATGTCCGGGGCCGAAGACCGACACGCCGGAGTTCAGTCCGATCTCCTTTGCCACAGGCCCGTTGACCACCAGCAGCGGCGCGGCTCCCATCGTGCTCACTGTCACGGCGTGGAGATTGTGCTCCGGCTCCAGCATGGCCTCCATGGTGGAGAGCACCACCGGAAAATACTCCGGGCGGCATCCCGCCATGACCGCGTTGATTGCCACCTTCTCGACGGTCACGACCCTGCCGCGCACCGGCTCCGTGCCGAGTATCTCGCTCGGCGACCTGCCCACGGCATCGAGGAACGCGCCGATCTTCTCTCCCGTCGGTGGAACGACCGGCAACCCGTCCGTCCACCCCCGCTCGAAGTAGTACTCGATGGGGTCGTCGGTCTCTTGAAGTTGGACCTTCTTGGAAGCTAGCTTATATTCTGCCATCGCGCTCTTCCCTATGCGGTGAGATTGTGTATGGCGACGGGATCGACCTGCTCAGCGAGTTCAAAGCCGAACACCTGCGAGTAGAAGTATAGCTCGGAGTGCAGCGCGGCCTCGATGCTCTCGGCCTTGCGGAACCCATGCTGCTCGCCTTCGAAGGGGACGTAGGCGACGGGAATGCCCTTCCGCTTGACGGCCTCCACCATCGCTTCGGCCTGCCCCGGCGGCACGATCTCATCCTCAAGCCCCTGAAACAGTATCACCGGACAGGTGATGTCGTCCACGTAGTGAATGGGCGACCGCTGAACGTATACGTCCCTCTCCGCCGGATATGGCCCGATGAGGGAGTCGAGGTACCGCGACTCGAACTTGTGGGTGTCCCTTGCCAGGGTCTCCAGGTCGCCGATTCCATAGTAGCTCGCCCCCGCCTTGAACACGTCGCGGAAGGCAAGGCACGCCAGCGTCGTGTACCCTCCCGCGCTGCTCCCCCGCACGATGAGACGGTCCCCATCCGCGCGCCCGGAGGACACCGCGTACCTCGCCCCGTTCACGCAGTCGTCGATGTCCACGATTCCCCAGCACCCGTTCAGACGCCGCCGGTACTCCGTCCCATAGCCCGTGCTGCCCCCATAGTTCACGTCGAGCACGGCGAACCCCCTGCTCGTCCAGAACTGCGTCTCCAAATCAAGCGTCGCCGAAGTGGCACCCGTAGGCCCACCGTGGCTGATGACAATCATGGGAGGCCGCTCGTCGGGTGACGCCTCATAGTCGCGGTTGGTCGGCGGGTAGTAGAAGGCGTGGGCCGTCTCGCCGCCTTCCGTGGGGAACTCGATCCCCTCCGGCACCGAGAAGTAGCTTGCGTCCACGTCCAGCGACGACGACTCCACGACGACCTCGTGCGCGCCCGTCTTCAGGTCGAGCCTGACGACCGACTTGGCCTGAGTGGGAGACCCGGAGATGAACGCCGCCCAGCCGTTCCCGACCTTCAGCGCTCCTCTCGACAGGTCCGTGAACGGGAGATCGAACGGCGCCAACTCACCCGAACCAGGGTCGAGTCGAGCGACGCGCCAGAAGCCGTCCTGCGTGTAGGAGCAGATGAGTTCGTCGTCTGCCGCGAATCTGTAGCGCGAGCCCCCGAACTGCCACTGCGGGCCGGTGAACTCCGCCTCCATCGGGCAGATATTCGTTGCCGAATCCCTGCCGTCCCAACGGTAGAGGTTCCACCATCCCGTTCGGTCGGAGACGAAGTACAGCGTCCCGTCCGGCGACCACAGCGGCTCGCCGATGGACTCCCCAGCATCTCCCGCGACGAGTCGCGCGTTCACGGCCCTGCCGTCGGCTTCCACGTCGGCTACCCATAGCTCCATCTCGTCCCAGGGCATGTTCGGATGGTCCCACGCGAGCCAGCAGACCCGGTCGCCATTCGGACTGACATGGGGCGAGGAGTAGAAGTCGTTACCTTCAGCAATGGTCTCGATCTCGCCGCCGTCAATGCCGATGGCGACGACGGTGTTCGCCGGCTCGGCGTCGGGCCGCGAGTGGTCCTCACACACGCACAGAATGCGGTTATTCCGCCGGTCCACTTCAAGGTCGGCGTATCGCCGTGCGTCGTTCGGCGTCAGGGGAGTCGGAGCTTCACCGGGCTTCTGCGCGTACACTCGCTGGTCTGAGTCGTTGGTGAAGTACACCACGCCGTCATGCACGGTGAAGGTACCGCCGCCATACTCATGGACGCGGTTCCGAACGTTGAAGCCCTCAGGCGTCACGTCGCTTGTCTCGCCGTCGGCCGACTGCCGCACGATAACGCTCCGTCCTCCCTCCCATGGTCGGGTCTCTGTCCAGTACAGGTCGTCGCCGTCGATGGCGACCTGCGCCAGTCCGAACGACTCGGAGGCGATGGCGGTCGCCGTGATCGGCGACTTCCACGAGCCATACGATGCTATGCGTTTCTGCGTCATTCGGTCTTCTCCGGTTGCACAGCGCTCAACTGAGGTTAAGCGACCTCCCATTGGGGGCCGTCTGGCGTGTCGGTCACGGTGTAGCCCAATTCCGCGAGCCGGTCACGCAGCGCGTCGGCCCTGTTCCAGTCCTTCGCGCGTCGGGCCTCCTCGCGCTCCGCGATGAGCGTCGCGGCCTCGTCCGACAGCGACGTTGCGGCGTCCTCCCTCGTGCGTTGCGCCTCCGACATCGCGGCCCACACGTCCGGGCTGATGCCTTCGGAAACGTCCGGGATGCGGACATCGCCAATCTCGCTCATGGGAAAGTCCGAGCCGGTCTTGAATACTCGCTCCGTTCCGTCATTCACAAGCGTGACTGTCCCCTTGCCCAATACCCGACACACCTGCTCCGAAAAGTCGAGCGTGAGCGCCGTGTGCTCGTCTATGCCCACCACCACGGTGCCGTCCGAGAGGGCGGGCAGGAGCGTCTCCAGCCTGGCCCTGCCGATGTAGCACCGGCTCGTGTCCAGGTTCGCGCCGCCCTCCGTGTTGTTCCAGTGCGTGACGCAGGCGATCCTGAGACCGAAAGGGCCGAGCAGGTCTAGCCCTGGTATCCAGTGCGGGTCGTCGCCGACCTTGTAGATCTCGTAGATGGGCACTGCCGTCTCGCCGATGGCGATGGCGGCGCTGCTGGCGAACGTCAAACACGCGCCGAGGCGGTGACGCGCCTGCATCATGTCCCATGCGTAGGACCCCGTAAGATGGCGCACGGCGTAGCTCGGACTCCCCGGCCCCATGAAGATGCAATCCGCGTTGAGAAGGGGCCGCAGGATTTCCGGGTTGTTCGTGCCGAACTCCGCGTCCCGCCGCCGCGCTGGGACGACGCTCACGTCGGGCTTGTAGTTCTGCAGCCTGTGCCGGATGAACTCCGAGACCCGGCTTGCCACGTGCGCCGAGTTCAGTTCGAACCCCGCCGGAGTCTCCATGATTGCGACCTTCACCGGCTTGGGGAACCTGTCAAACGCCGGTTCGTAGAGTACGCGACCACTCGGCGCGGTCTCTCCCGATCCAATGAGCGTTATCAGTCCAGGCGTCGGCATGATGGTTCCTCGGTCGGTAGCACATCGTACCATACGGCCCGCTCAAAATATGTCGTTCATTCGCCGGTTGCTCCGGGCGCGGCGGTCACGTGAAGTCGGAGTCCCAAAGAGCGCACCACCTTGAGCACGGTGGCGAACTCGGGGTTGCCGTTGGATGACAGCGACTTGTAGAGGCTCTCCCTGCCCAAACCGGTCTCTTGCGCGACTATCGCCATTCTCCGGGCGCGGGCGATGTCTCCCAGTGCAGCCATAATCAGGCCCAGGTCACCCTCTTCCAGGGCTACGTTCAGGTAAGCGGCCACATCCTCCTCAGTCTCCAGATGCTCCGCCGGGTCCCAGGGTCGCGTCTGTGTTCTTGCCATGTGGTCTCCTAGAGCACGTCATGTTCTCTTGAGGCATGGAACTCAGATGAACACAAAGAGTAGAAGAGTGAGGATACCTGCGATTGCGCTTGTAACAGCGGCGATTACGCCCGCCTTCTGCCAAGTACTCCACTGGGATATCCGTACCCATAAGTCTTTACAGGTATAACGCAGACGTCCTAGTATTCCTACCCAGCGAATCTCCACGCATATCCAACCATCTTTCCCCTTAGCTCCATGCAGGCCCCCTACACCGCGGCCTCCCTCGCCTCCTTCAGCAACATTGATGTCAAGTACGACGTATTGGTCATGAGGCCGGTTGATAAGTGAGCTAAGTCTTTGCCATCCAGTATCTAGATATTGGCCCTCTTCTCCGGTTTGTCCGGGAACGATCTGTCCTCCACCCTTACCATCTACTCCTCCAGACGAATATCCAGCGCCGCCACCACCTCCCTGGCCACCCTGTCCTATAAATCGGACCTCTAGGTCTCCAATTGGCAACCTGAGAGAGTACAAGCCTGGTGTGCGGTAGGTAATGGATGCCGTTCGTTTATATATGTTGAGTTCGGTCGCAACGACTTCGTTCGGCCCCGTTTTCATTGTCGCTCTCTACACCCGCTCAGTCCGAATACTGATAGGGCCTCCACCTTTCTTGGTAAAGAGCCTGCGAGTTGACCCATCGGGCCTGTCGTACTCCACGTACGAATCTTCCCCATTGTCCTTGACGACTATTCTCAACTCGGTGTGTTCGGGGATGTCATCAAACATGACCTCGAAGCCGTCATCCTGGGAGATCACCACTTCTTGAGTCTCGCCTTCGTGCATATCTCCTCCTTACCATACCTCTACTACAACGAGCATTCCTGTAACCGAAGGGAGCCTTCTTAGGAAAGGAAGATCCCCGTGATGCAGCTTCCCAATTGTATGCCACAGGATACTACTAAGCAAGAAAAGGAGAGGAATGTAACTGTTCAGAGTTGATGAGAGGAACTTAAAAAACCCTAGCGCGTTGTGGAGCGGTTGTGCCATAAGGGAGAGGTGAGAACTGAACTTGACCTGGATAGTGCAAGCCGTGAGACCCTGCTGGCGATCATCGTCGAGCAACAGACGGTCATCACCGAGTTGCAACAACGGATAGAGGAACTGGAGAGACGGGGCCCTCCTCGGGGCATGCCCGGCAATAAACATACTCCCAAGCGGCCTCGACCGAAGAGGACGGAGCCTCGTAACAAGCGGACTCAAGGATTCGCCCGGCGGCGGATGAATCCCACTCGACAAGTAGTACACGCCCTTGACTCATGCCCCGAGTGCGGGACGGGTATGACCGGTGGATGGGTGCATCGGACACGAGAGGTCATCGAGATTCCGTTGGCTCCGGCAGAAGTGATCGAGCAGGTCTTCGTGGCCCGCATGTGTGCGTTATGCCGCAAGCGGCGTCTGCCGCAGGACTCGTTGAAGGGGATGGCTGTGGGGCGTCAGCGCTTGGGAATCAACCTGGTGAGCCTGATCGTGACGCTTCGGGAGGAAGCGCGACTGCCGATACGGAGCATCCAGCGCTACCTGTGGACGGTGCATCAGTTGAAGCTGAGTGTGGGGGCCATAGCTGATGCGATTCACCGTGTGGCGCGACAGGCACGGCGGACAGTGGACGAGACGCTTGAACGCATTCGCGGCTCCCCGGTGGTGCACGCCGATGAGACGGGCTGGCGTGAGGATGGAGTCAACGGCTATGTCTGGACATTCAGCACACCCACCGAGCGGTACTTCGTGCGTCGTGGTCGGGGCAAGGAGGTGGTCGATGAGGTGTTGGGTGAGTCGTTCGACGGAGTGCTGGTGAGCGACTTCTACGCCGCATACAACCATTATCCCGGTCTCAAGCAGCGGTGCTGGGTACACCTGCTGCGTGACATCCATGAACTCAAGGCGTTGTACCCTGAGGACACGGGTCTGGTTCGGTGGGCCGGGGCGGTGCGCCAGATCTATGACAGGGCAAAAGCGTACGCTGAAGCAGGCGTTCAACCAGCGTCCGGGTACCACCGGTTCGTATCTCCCAACCAGTTGATGCTGGAGAGTCAACTACTGTCACTGTGTCGTCCCTTCTCAAACGACGAGACGGCGCCTCAAGCAAAGCTCTGCCGACGCATAGAACGGTTCATCAAAGAGCTGTTCGTCTTCGTATCGCACCCGGACGTGCCGTCTGAGAACAACGCTGCCGAACGGAGTCTGAGGCATCTGGTCATCAGCCGCAAGATCAGCGGTGGCACTCGCTCCGAACAGGGAACCACCAGCAAGATGGCCTTGGCGTCCCTCTTTGGCACCTGGAGGACCAAAGGTCTCAATCCCCTCTCCCAATCCCGCAAACTGCTCGTCTCTCATCAACTCTGAACAGTTACTGAGGAATTATATACCTTAATGCCTATCCGTAGAGAGAAAAGGGGAGCGGCATCGTTCCTCCTGCCTGATCCGAGGCTCAGGTGGCCCCATGGGCCAATAGCTAGAGCTACCGGGCTCACCAGCCGCTCCCCCGTCCCTATCGCAGTGTATCAAATCCCTTGACAGTAGAGAAAAGATGGCTAAGTCAGGACCCGGAAAACACTACCGCAAGGGCCTAACCCTCGCAGAGTTGTTCGAGATGTTCCCGAACGACGACACCGCCGAGGAATTGGTTCGCTCAGAAACGCTGGGGCGATGAGCCATATTGTCCAAAGTGCGGTTCCGTCAACGTCCAGTCCGGCGCGAGTCACAAGACCATGCCCTACCGGTGCAGGGACTGCCGACGCCGGTTCAGCGTCCGCACCGATACGGTCATGGAAGGCTCCAACCTCGGATACCAGACGTGGGCGATAGCCATCTACTTGCTCACTACCAGCTTGAAGGGCGTATCCAGCATGAAGCTGTGACGCGACCTCTGTTGAAAATCGCTTGACACAATCCCTCTCTCGGTATAGGTTCATGGTGACTTCCCACAAGTCGAACAATCGAATAGCCGGTGCTCTGGGTCAGAACGTCTGCAAGGCAGTCTCCACGCTCCCTTGTGGTTCAACCCAGAGAAGTCGACTTGTGGGAAGTAGACTGATCTTGCCGCAAGGGGGCTTCTTGTCATGTTGAGTACATGGTTTGTCGTCGGGTTCGTGTTCATAGTCATGGTGAGTGTAGTAAGCGGATGCGAGTCCCAGGAGTCCCAGTCGGGACCGCTTCCCAAGTCGACCTGGATTCCCCCCACGAAGGCGCCAACACCGAATCCGTTGACTCCTACGCCAATACCTACTCCTCAGCCGACACCGCTTCCGATTCAATTTGGGACACCGACATTGACACCACCGTTCTCAGCTTCTGAGTTAATCGAACCTACCGAGTTCACCATTGATGAGGCCGCGGGCTTTAGCACATGTGAGGACTTGGCAAGATTAATGCAGACTCACGATGATGTAAGCTATGCTAAGGCGACGGACTTTATTGCTGTACAAGACAACGAAGGCGTGATTGAGCTTTTCTGTGCGGGCCAGATCACGACAAAGCACTACACCGGTCAGGCCATGATGACAGCATGGGAAGAGAACGGCGTCATATACTTCGATTGCGCCGCTAGCGGTTATCAGTGTGGGACATATTTTGTGATTGAGTAGTGTTGTCTGCATTCAAACGCATAATCCCCCATTGAAGGAGGACGCCGTGAGTAAAGATGGGACGGTACGGTCGAAGAAGGGAAGGGTGAAGGCGGAGGACTTGCGGATAGCGGCGACGCCTGAGCAAGTGGCGAAGGCGGTGGTTCGTAGTGGTGCCCCGAAGCGCCCGTCCTCAAAAGCCAGTGGGCACTATTCTATATAATTCCCAAAAAGAGACCGTATCCTGCACTCCATCTCCCCGTCATTCTTGTTAGAACTTGTCCCCCCTCAAACCACATCCGCCTTCCCGTCCTGCATCCGAAGATATTCGAGGAACCGCGTTTCGAGCTGCGGTTTGGTGAGGAAGACGCCACGCCGCGCGGTGGTGATGGTCGTGCTCTCGCGCTGCTCGACGCCGCGCTGGATCATGCAGAAGTGGGCAGCCTGCACCACGGCGATGACTCCCAGCGGCTCAAGATGATCGTCGATCGCCCGGGCGATCTGCTGCGTCATGCGCTCCTGGATCTGCAAGCGCCTCGCGAAGAGGGTCACGACCCGCGAAATCTTGGAGAGGCCGGTGACGATGCGGCTCTCCGGGTTCGGGATGTATGCCACGTGCGCCGTCCCCCTGAACGGCGCCATGTGGTGCTCGCACGTGGACGTGAAGTGGATGTTGTCGACGATTATCATGTCGTCGGAGCCGACAGGGTAGTCGTCGCCGTCCATCTCGAAGATCACCTGCAGGTGGTCTTCCGGACTCGCCGCCGTTCCCTGCGTGTAGGTCAGCAACGCCTCCGCCCAGCGCTCGGGAGTGCGGTGCAGGCCCTTGCGTTCGGGGTCTTCGCCAAGAAGCGCAAGGACCTCCCTAAGGAGCGGGACGAGTCGGCGGACTCGTTCCTCTTTGGGCAGTCCGTTCATGCCCTTCGCGGTCTCGGATTGCAGGTTGTTAGTAATGGTGTTCGTCATGGTTACTCTCTATACGCGGCGTAGCTCGAAGGCGTTTCCCACAAGCGCACCTCTTTGACGTCGATGCCCATGTCTCGCGCCTGTCCGTATATCAGCTTGGAAATGTTCTCAGCGGTCGGGTTCTCGTCGATCAGGTACATTGGCTCACCCAGCTTTCGCAGCATGGGGACGGCCTCGTCCACGCGATTGAGGATCATCCTGTGGTCAAGATTGGAGTCGATCCATCCCTCGACCATATCGCGGATGTCCGAGAAGTCCATCACCACGCCCAACTCGTCCAGTTCTTCGGCCTCGACCTCGATTTCCACCAGGCCGTTGTGGCCGTGCAGATGGCGGCACTTCCCCTTGTGGCCGATCAGCCGGTGACCGTAGCAGAAGCCGATGGTCTTGGTGACGCTGTACGTTGGCATGTGTACGGCTCCCCTCAGTCCACGCCCGGCCCTGCCAGGTGTCGCCCCGAATCGACGCGGATTACCTGCCCTGTGATCGACTCGCTCGAAAGCAGGCTCACGATGATCTCCGCCATGTCGTCCGGCGAGGACTCCCGCTTCAACGGCGTCTTGTCCAGCACGTCGCGCTGCCACGACGACTCGCTGAACTCGGGCGGGCGCATCGTCGGCCCCGGCGCGATGGCGTTCACCAGTATCCCCGCGTCGGCCAATTCCACCGCGAAGCTTCTCGTCATGAAGTCGATGGCCGCCTTCGCCGTCAGGTAGGGCAGGTAGTCCTTGTACGGCGTTTCCCATGCCGCCCAGTCGCTGAACTGCACGATGTGGCCTTTGGTCCGTCCCTTGTTCCCCATCATCACCCGCGCGGCGTGTACGTTGAGCAGGTAGTTCCCCTTTGCGAACGACATGGCCGCGTCCCACGCCGCGCCGTCCAGCGTCTCGAACGGGTTGCGCGGGAACCCCGCAGCCAGATTCACCACGAACGACAGGTCGCCAAGACTGTCGCTTGCCGTCCGCACGATCCGCGCAACGTCGTCTTCGTCGCTCAGATCCCCTCCGATCAGCACCGTCCGCTCCGTCAGTCCTGCGACCTCGTCGTTCAGCCGTTCGGCCTCTTTTCGAGAGGAACGGTACACGATCGCGAGGTTGACGCCCTCCCTCGCCAGCCGGCGGGCAACGACCCCACCGATGCGCTTGGTCCCAACGAGAATTGCCCCACGTCCTCGGAGCTTGAGCAAGTCGGCCTCCCGTTTCGTTCGCTCCGTTCATATTAGCGTATAGGGCCGTTGGGGAGAAACCGCGCCCCGCCGTGGAGGGTGGTAGGTTGTTGCTTTGTGCCTGCATTTCAGGGATTATGGCGGTGTCGTGTCGGGAACCAATGAGATCGGCGGCGCTGCCAGCGTTCTTAGGCAGGGGGAAACCATGCTTACTAAGGAACATATCGACTACCGGAGCCACGACCAGGAAATCTGGGAATCGGAGTTGCAGAGCTGGGTGCCGCAGCGGGTCTACGACTGCCACATGCACATGCTCGACAACAGCCTCATCGCCGAAGGCACCAAGTACAGGGACCTGTATCCTGACACGGACTTCGAGACGGCCCAGGCGTGGCACAACTTGGTGATGCCGGGACGGGAGACCCACTTCCTGATGCTGGGGAGGCCGGCGCCGGGCACGGACGTGTACGGCCACAACACGTTCATGCACCGGGAGATGCAGTCCGATCCACTCTCGCGCCGGAACCGCCTGACGATGCCCAGCGACACCCCGGAAGAGATCGAGCGCGACGTCAAGGAGCGGGGCTTCATCGGTCTGAAGGTGTACCGCTTCTACTCCGTTACCGGAGACATGAAGGACTGCCGCATCCACGAGTTCCTGCCTCACGAGCAGATGGAGGTCGCCAGCGAGCTCGGACTATGGGTGACGATGCACCTGTCCCGCGCCGGGGGTGGCGACGAGGAGAACCTGCGCGACCTCGAGGAGTACACCACCAAGCGCTATCCGGGGATCCGGTGGATTCTCGCCCACTGCGCGAGGTCGTTCGTCTACTGGCAGATGGAGTATGGAATACACCGCCTCAAGCAGATGCCGAACATCTGGTACGACACCTCCGCCGTGACCGACGTTCGCCCGTTCATCACGCTCTTCCGCGAGGAAGACCACCGGCGCATCTTCTACGGCACCGACGGCATCGAATCAGTCTCCTTCCACGGCTCATACACAGCGTTCGGCAAGACGCACCAGATGGTCGAAACCGACAAGGTGCCGTATCTCCACTTCGACCACTCGGACTACCGCCCCGTCATCTGCCTGTACGAGCAGCTTCTCGCCATGAAGCAGGCCGCAGCGATCGTCGGACTCACCCGCGATCAGATTGAGGACATCTTCTGGCGCAACGCCGTGCGGGAGTTGGATATTGACTGGCCGGAAGATTAACCCCGCTCGATGCCCCTCGACGGACAGCGCTCGGCGAGGACGCAGGAATCGCAACGGGGGCGGATCGCCTTACACACCTTGCGCCCGTGGTTGATCAGGTACAGGTGGAAGGCGAACACGTCCTCCGGAGCGACCATCGGCTCGAGGATGTCGTGGGCCTGGTCGGCCGTGACCTTGGGCCCGATGAGGCCGAGCCTCTTGGACACGCGGTAGATGTGCGTATCGACCGGCATGGCGGGCAGGCCGAGCGAGAAGCAGAGGATGATTGCCGCCGTCTTGGGGCCGATGCCGTTGAAGCGCTTGAGCCAGTCCTTCGCCTCATCTAGGGGCATCTCCGCGAGGAACGACAGGTCGAATGAGCCAACCTCGTCGAGGACCTCGTTCAGCACCCGCTTGATCCGGGGAGCTTTGACGCGAAACAGCCCGGCCCGCCGGATGGCGTCCTCGATCTGTTGCACGTCCGCCGCCGCGATGGCCTCCAGGCTGCCGAACGTTTCCATGAGGTTCTTGAAGGCTCGCTCGGAGTTGATGTCCGAGGTGTGCTGCGAAAGGATGGTGTAGACCAGCTCGGAGGCGGGGTCGTAGCGCGGCGTCCATTCAAACGGGCCATACTCAGGGCTGAGGGCTTCCATGACCTCGACCGCCGACATGCGCTTGACTCTGGGCGCCACGGGAAGACCTCATACGGGGAGTGTTGATGGCGGCGTAAAACCGCCCTCGCAAAGCGCAGTATCGCACTTGCACCCAACCTTGACAAACGACGCGGGACTCGATTACGTTCGACTTCACGTTTCACATTCGCCTCGTCCGTTTGGGCAACCACCCCGGCCGGACATTCGCATCACCGTGACGCTCCCCGACCTCCTAACCGACCTGACCGACGCGGAAAAGCCCGTGACGTATTCCGGGCTCCTTCAGCTTACCGACCTGCCGGTCGAGGGCTTGGCGGAACTCAAGACCGCCTGGCCAAAGCTGTTGACCGAACGCAGGCGCGAGGTCGTTCGGAAGCTCATCGAGCTGGCGGACGACAACGTCGAGCTCGATTTCAACTCGGTGTTCAAGTCGTGCCTGACGGACGATGACGATGCGATACGGGAGATGGCGGCGAAGGGCCTGTGGGAGACGGAGGACCGGGCGATGATCCGTCCGCTCGTCAAGCTGCTGGAGAACGACACGTGCGCCGAGGTGCGGGCGTCTGCGGCCATGTCGTTGAAGAACTTCGCGGTTATGGCGCAGAACGGCAAGCTGCTCTCCCGGGACGGCGACCGCATACGGCAGGCGCTCTTGGCCGTGGTCAACAGCCCGACCGGGGACATCGACGTGCGTAGGAGGGCGATCGAGGCGGTGGCGAGCTTCAACACCCCGGAGACCAACAGCGCCGTCCGCGAAGCGTACGAGTCGGACAACCCGACGCTCGTGCAGAGCGCGGTCTACGGGATGGGACAAAGCTCCAACCCCGCATGGCTGCCGACGGTCATGGACGAGATGTCGAATCCTCTGCCCGCGGTGCGGTTCGAGGCGGCGACGGCGTGCGGGCTGCTCGGCGAGGAGGCGGTCGTGCCGCACCTCGTGCGGCTCCTCCGCGGCGACGATCCGGAAGTGCGCCTGGCATCGATAAAGGCGTTGGGAATGATCGGCGGGACGATGGCAAAGAACGCGCTGCAACATCACCTATCGGACGAGGATGAGGCAATTGAGGAGGCCGCGCGGGAGGCCCTGATCAGTCTCGAATTCGACGACGATCCTCTTAGCTACCAGTTCGGGGCATAGGCTTACTGCACGTTCTCGTCGTCGAGAGATTGCAAAATCCGGTCTGCCGTCTCTTGGGTGATCACACCTTCCTCCACAGCCTGCCGCAACGCCTCAGCGAACCTGTCCACCCCGGCGAAGGAGTAGTGCCTCCACGTATCCGAGGGACTTAATCCGTCGAATCCATCCACGATCCGACCTGCCGTCTCTTGGGTGATCACACCTTCCTCCACGGCCTGCTGCATCGCCTCGGTGAGTACATCCCCCTCGGGAAAAGAGAAGTAGTGACGCCACATACCCGGCGGAGCGTTTCTTCTGTCCAACGCCCACACAAGCCCGTCCGCCGTTTCCTGGTCGATAGCGCCCTCCTCCGCTGCCTGCCGCATGGCATCAGCCAGCGCGTCCGCTCCCTCACCGGAGAAGGTCCTGGAGTCGTACCGCACGGAGACCATCATTTCACTCGCCTCTTCCGCACGCCGTTCGTCGAACACCCGCATGATCTCGTCCGCCGCTTCCTGGTCGATAGCGCCCTCCTGCACTGCCTGCCGCATAGCATCAGCCAGCACATCCGCTCCCTCGTCCGAAAAGGTCCTGAAATCGTGCGCCGTAGAGATCACCGTCACGCCTTTCGACTGCGCCAAGATGGTGCTCGCTCCCACCAGGCCTGCCAGCAGCACTGCGACCAGCCCAGCCCCGATCCATATTCTTCGCTTCGTCATTTCAACTCCCCCCTTGTGTTCTTTGAACGCGGCTACCACGAGGTCGAAGATCAGCTGTATCCAGACAATCAGGCCCTGGAAACCGTCTCCATCGCGACGCATCCGGTCCCGAAACATTTGGACCATCAACTCACCGTATTCCTGCCGATGTTCCTTGGGATAGACGACGAGCAGCCGGCGATACACCCTCTCGGAGAGCATGTCAGGCACCCGGCCTCCGCATGGCAATCGCCTGTCTCGCCCTCGCGGTACGCGCGATCTGCTCCATCCGGCTGACCTCGGCTTCGAGCGCACGCCCTCCTAGGTCGGTGACCCGGTAGTACCGGCGACGTTCATCGTCAAGTTCGGGGTCCGGGCGTTCGTCGCTCTCTTCGACCAACCCGGACTTCAGCATCTTCTTTATCGCTCCGTACAGCGTGCCCGGGCCCATCGTGACCGCCCCTTCGGTCAACGCTTCTACCTCCTGCATGATCGCGTAACCGTGCTTGTCCCCGGTGGCCAGGGCCATCAGGATGTGAAGATGCGCGACAGGGAGAGGAAGCAGGTCGGAAATGCTTTCATTCGTCATGTCAATCCACCTCCTTTCAAGAGACGACTCTGACCGCGTTCAGAACCGCCTTTTATATATCGCATCACATTATATCGTATACCGATATATAGATGTCAACCCCCTACGACACGCGGTGATATAATTCCGCCGATTGCATAACCTCAGCTACCAGGATCTCGTTTGTGCCCGATTCCCTGACCGACATCACCAGCGAATTCGCCGTGAGCCTCATCGAAGCCGAGCCGTGGACGCCGACGCCGCTACTGAAGGCCCATGCCATCGGCCGCCGTCTCGATGCCGACGTATGGCTCAAGCGGGAGGACTGCACCCCGATAGGCTCGTTCAAGCTGCGGGGCGCGATCACGACCGCTGGAGCGCTGGCCTCGACAGTGCCCGCCGCTGGCGTCTACGTAGCGTCCGCCGGGAACTACGGACTGGCAATCGTCTACGCCTGCGCTAGGTACGGCATCCCGGTGACCGTCATCGCGCCGGAAGGGGCGACCCCGTCCAAGCTGGAAAGAATCCGCCTCCTGGGTGGCACGGTCGAGATACACGGCAGCGATTTCGACGTGGCGAAGGGCTACGCGAAGGAGAAGGCCCGTGAGGCCGGCGGAGTCTTCTGGGAGGACGGCGTCATCGAGGAGATGGCGACGGGCGCAGGCACCATCGCGACGGAGCTTCTGCTGGACGCGGAGCCTTGGGATATGGTCTTCGTGCCGCTCGGAAACGGGTCGCTCATCAAGGGTATCGCCCAGGAGATGAAGAGGCGAAGCCCTGGCGTCAAGATTATCGCGGTCGTACCGGATGGAGCGCCCTCGATGGCGCAGGCGCTTCGCGGGCAGGCATGGAACGAGTCGGCCCCGGTCGACACGCTTGCCGACGGGCTGGCCGTCCGCGTTCCGATTCCCAAGATAGTGGAGGAGCTTATCGACCTCGTCGACGACGTGTGGACGGTCTCGGAGTCGGACATTCTCCCCGCCGTGAAGACCCTGATGGAGCACGAACAGGTGCTGGTGGAGCCTTCCGCCGCGACGCCGATAGCGGCGATGGCCGACCACAGGGATGAGATTCGCGGCAAACGGGTGGCCGCCATCGTTACCGGCGCCCACTTGAGCATGTCTCTCCTTCCCAACATTGCAACCATGAGAGGGCTGCTATGAGCACAAAGGACATACGAAACATCGCCGTCGTTGGGGCGGGACTGATGGGCCACAGCATCGCACAGGAGTACGCCGTCGCAGGGTGCCGCGTTTCGCTGAACGACGTAAGCCAAGAGCGTCTGGCCTATGCGCGGGAGCGCATCCGGCAGAACCTCGAAATGCTGGGACGCTCCGACGAGTGGGAGGGCGCCGCATCCCGAATCACGTTCACCGACGACCTGCGAACGGCGGTCGAGGACGCTGACCTCGTCGTCGAGGCAATTACCGAAGACTTGGAGGTGAAGCAGGCCCTTTTCTCCGAGTTGGAGAGCATCTGCCGGGAGGACACCATCCTCGCCAGCAATACGTCGACGTTCATGCCCTCCCAGCTTGCCGAGGCGACGAAGAACCCTGGCCGGGTGCTCGTGACGCACTACTTCAACCCGCCGCACGTCGTACCGCTGGTCGAGGTGGTAGGAGGGCGCGACACCTCCCCCGAAACTATCGAAACCGTGCGCGACCTCCTCGTTTCCCAGGGCAAGAAGCCGGTCGTGCTGGGAACCGAGGCGTTGGGCTTCATCGCCAACCGGTTGCAGGCCGCTCTCCTGCGCGAGTGCTTCGCGCTCGTGGAGAACGGCGTCGCGCGACCGGAGGACATCGACACCGTGGTCACGACCAGCCTCGGTCGCAGGCTCGGAGTGGCCGGGCCGTTCGAGGTGTTCGACGCGGCGGGCGCGGACGTGTGGCACGCGATCTTCGAAGGGCTGTCACACGATATAGAGTCGTCCACCGAGGTTCCACCCGCGATTGCGCGAATGGTCGAGCGCGGTGACTTCGGCCTCAAGACCGGACGCGGCGTCTACGAGTGGACTCCCGAGTCATCAGCCGAATTGCGTAGCAGGATCGCGCGCGCCGTCGAAGAGATTGGTCACTGGAACGATGGTGAGTAGCCAGTCCCCCGCAGTCGGCATCATCGCAAATCCGGCGGCGGGCAAGGACATCCGACGACTCGTAGCCCAGGGACGGTTCGTCACCAACCAGGAGAAGGTGAACATCCTCCGCCGCGTCCTTGCCGGCATCGAGTCGGTCGGTGTCCGCCGTGTCATCTTCATGCCCGACATGAGCGGACTCGGCCCTGGGAGCCTTGACGGTCGGCCCGAGAGCTTGTCGGTCGAGTTCGTCGACATTCTCGTCACGAACAAGGAGGCCGACTCGACGAAGGCCGCAGAAGCGATGCGGAGTCAGGGTGTCGGCTGCATCGTCACACTCGGAGGCGACGGAACGAACCGCGCCGTCGCCAAAGGGGCGGGCGACATCCCGATCGTCCCGATATCGACGGGCACCAACAACGTGTTCCCGCAGATGATGGAGGGCACGGTAGCCGGAATCGCCGCCGGGATCGTGGCATCGAGCGCGGTGGACGTGGATGCCGTCACGCGACGCTCGACGCTGCTGGAGGTGTCCGTCGACGGAACGGTGCGCGACATCGCCCTCGTGGACGTGGCGGTGAGCACGCACCGGTTCATCGGCGCGCGGGCGCTGTGGGACATCGACACGATATCGGAGCTATTTCTCGCCCGGACGGACGCCGACGCCATCGGCCTGTCCGCCATCGGCGCGAGGCTCCAACCTTCGGACGCCAGCGAGCGTTCCGCCATACACGTAACCGTCGGCACGGGCGGCGAGACGGTCAACGCGCCAATCGCCCCGGGCTTGGTGACGACAGTCCCGGTATCCGCGTGGAATGTCATGCGTGTCGGAGAAGCCGTGGACATTGGGTTGCGACCATGCACCATCGCCCTCGATGGGGAGCGGGCGCTGAGCATCGGGGTGGAACAGTCGGCCCAGGTCACCCTATGTGACACCGGCCCGCTCGTGGTGGACGCGGAGAAGACGATCCGGGAGGCGACGCGGCTGGGTGTGTTCGGCGGTGTTCAGACTTCATGAGAACGCCGATACGCACGCCCACCGTCATTCCCACGAACGCGGGAATCCAGTGGACGCAGACGAACAGGTATCTTTTCCCCGGTTCTCACGACCCATTGCCGGCGGACTCCTTCGCGTCGTTCAGCCACGTATAGAGGAATGCGGCCAACGCCGCGCCAACGGGCGGGCCGACCCAATATACCCACAGGTCTTGCCAGTTCGCCGCTAGAATCGCCGGGCCAGTCGTTCTCGCGGGGTTCATCGAGCCGCCCGTGAGCGGGCCTCCCACGAGGATATCGAACGTGACGCTCGCGCCGATGGCGAGTGCCGCAGCGCGGCCTACGGCGCGCTTATCGGTGGCGACAGCCATGATGACGAACATCAGGAGGAACGTGAGAGCGATCTCGACACCGACCGCGTGTGCCGGGTCGATGGTGATGGCGTGTCCTCCCATGATGCCGACCTTGCCCAACAAGAGCCGCAGGAGAGCGGCGGCGAGAACGGCGCCGACCATCTGGGCGGCCCAATAGACGACGGCATCCCGAAGCGTGATCCGGCGCACGAGCGCGAACGCAAGGGTCACCGCGGGGTTGATGTGCGCGCCGGATATGTGGCCGGTCGCGTAGATCATGGCGGCGACGACGAGACCCGATGCGAGGGCATTCCCGACGATGCCGATGCCCCCGCCGGAGATTTCATCCACCATCGCCGCGCCGGCCGCGATGAAGACCAGACCGAAGGTGCCTATGCACTCCGCGACGGCGCGACGGGTCAACGAGCCGCTCATGGACGCCTTATGAACTCGCCACTGCGGGGTTCTTGGTCTCTACGTGCTCGCCCGTCACGAGATAGATGACGCGCTTCGCGATAACTGCCGTGAAGACAACTTCATTTCTCACTCCGCGATCTCCGCGCCCTCTGCGGTGAATTCTTAAGTCGCCGCCACCGGCTTTCGACTCACAGCGCCGACGATGCGCCGGAACGTGTTCGGAATACTCTCGTTGAATATACTGTAGACCACCGGCACCACGATCAGCGTGAGCCCCGTCGAGCTCATCAGGCCGCCGATCACCACGGTCGCAAGCTCCGCGCTGATGATGCCGCCCTCATCGGAAGATGCTGTCGCCAGGGGCAGCAGCGCGAAGCTCGTCGTCAGGGCCGTCATCAGAATCGGGCGCAGCCGCACCCGTCCGCCGTTGATGAGCGCGTCGTAGACCGACATTCCCTTCTCCCGAAGCTGCTCGACGAAGGCGATCAGGACGATGGCGTTGGTCACCACGATTCCGATCAGCAGCAGGATGCCCATCATCGCGGGCAGGCCAAGAGACCGACCGGTTATGACCAGAGCCGCCAGCGCCCCGATGAGCGCGAAGGGTAGGGTAGTGATGATGACGATGGGGTTCCTCAGAGACCCGAGGCTGGCCACCATGACCAGGTAGACGAGGACGATCCCGACGGCCATCGAGATGAAGATGGCCTGGAACCCCTCTGCTATGTCCGCGAACAACCCGCCGCTGGTGATGGACACGCCCGGCGGAAGCGCAATCGCCGCGATCTTCTCGTCGATCAGCCTGCCGACCTGCTGCGCGTCCTCGGCAACGATGTCCCCCGTGATGGTGGCCGAGCGCAGGCCGTCCGTCCTACTGATGGTGACCGGCCCTTCCCTCACGACCACCTCGGCCAACTCGCCCAGTGGAGCCGAGCCGAGAGGCCCCGCAATGATGAGGCTCTCAACCGCCGCTATGCCGCCGGCCGCCCTGCGGTCGCCTGATAGGACCACGTCGGTGACCGTGTCGTCGATGGTTATCCTGGTGACCGTCTCTCCGATGAGGTACTGGCTGACCTGAATGCCGACCTGCCTCGTGCTCAGGCCGATGCCGGCCGCCTTCGCCGGATCGACCTGAATGGATGCCTCGTCGCGAGCCTGTGCCACGTTGGTCTCGACGTTTATGACGCCGTCTACTTCTCCTATCGAGGCCGACAACTCCTGGGAGACGGCCACGATATCGCCGTAGTTCGATCCGGTGATCCTGACATCGAGGCCGGAGGTCGGGGGACCGCTCTGCACCTCCCGGATCCTCAGGGTCCGCCCGCCCGTGTCGAGCTCCTCTCGGAGGATCTGGGCAATGTCTTCCGGCGCATCATCCGACAGATTCACCAGGATGCTGGCCTGGTTGAGTCCGCCCGGCGCGCCCCCGAACAGCAAGCCCGAGGCTCCGATCGTAGAGCGGTACACTTGGGCGACTTCGCTCACCCTGTCCTCGATTTCGACCGCCTCGGCAAGTGTGCGGTTGGGCGGGGTGCCGGGCGGCAGGGAAAGCTCGATCTGCAAGAACCGGTCGGCGCCGCTGGGAAAGAGCGTGACGGGAATGAAATAGGTCAGTCCCATGCTCCCGACGGTCAGCGCGAAAGCGCCCACCAGCGTAATCGCCTTGTGCCGGAGCGTCCACTTGATGATCGGCGTGTACAGGCGCTGCATCCACGTCTCCTGGACGAAGGCGTCGTCCTCCTCACCGGCGCCCTCGGGCAGGTCGCCGGGGCGCAGGAGATAGGCCCCCAGCACGGGAACGGCCGTCAGCGCGACCAAGAGGGACGCTACCAATGCGAAGCTCACCGTGAGTGCGAACGGTGCAAAGAACGCGCCCACTAGGCCCTGAATGAATGCCAGAGGCGCGAACACGACGATGGTCGTCATGGTAGAGGCGAAGATCGCGGGGCCGACCTCTGCCGTGGCCTCCAGCGCGGCCCTCCAGCGTTCTCGCCCCGCCTGGATGTGACGATAGACGTTCTCCAGCACGACGATAGCGTCGTCCACCACCCGTCCAACGGAGATCGCGAGACCGCCAAGCGTCATGAAGTTCAGCGACATATCTTGCCACGCCATCAGCAGCACGCCGGTGAAGACGCTCAGCGGAATCGACAGAGCGATGACGACGGTCGGGCGAAGGGTGTTGAGCAGCCCGCGCGGTACCGTTGGCTTGAGTGTCAGCATGAACGCGAAGACGACGGTCACCGCGAACAGGAACCCGAACATCGCCTCGCGCAGGAGCGTGTCGATCTGGTGCTGAATGCTCGGCCCCTGGTCGGATACGATGACGACCTCCACGTCCGAGGGGAGTCCCGTCAGACCGTCCAGCGCCTCCCGCACGGCTGAGGTTACGTCGATGGTGTTCGCCTCGGCCTCCTTGACGATGGACACACCCACGCTCGGCTTGCCGTTCGTACGGGAAATACTCGTCGGAGCCGCCGCCCCGAGGCTCACGTCCGCCACGTCGCCGAGGCGTACCGGCCCGGACTCCGACATCCCCACGACGAGACCCTTCAGGTCGTCGATAGAACCAAAGGTATGCGTCGTCTTGGCGAGTACGGCCTGTCCACCCTCGAAGATGGCCCCAGCCGGCAGGCTAACGTTGTTTTCTCTCAGGGCGTTCGATATCTGGAACAGGGAGACGTTGTTCTGTGCAAGCCTGTCGGCGTCCACGGTGATCTGGACACGTCGCTCGATCTCTCCCGTAGCCTCGATCTGGAGAACGCCCTCGATGTCCGAAAGCGCGGGCAGGACCCGTGACCGGACGATCCCCTGCAGGTCGGTGGCGTCGCGGTCCGAAATGACGCTGAACTCGATGACCGGAATCTGGTCGGGATCGAAGCGCCCCACCGTGGGCTCCTCGACCCCGCTGACGAATGAAATGTCATTCACGACGGCAGAGATTTGGGTCTCCGCCGCTGCCATGTCCGTTCCGTAGGTAAATCTGGCCAGCACTATCGAGTTGCCTTCGAACGTCGTCGACTGGACGGACTCCAGCCCCGCCGTCCCCGAAATCGCGCGCTCAATCGGATCGGTAACGTCGCGGACGACGGCGTCCGGGTTTGCCGACGGGTACGCCGTCGTCACCGTCACGAGGGGGAACTCGATTTCGGGGAATAGCTCGACCTGCAGTGTACGGTATGCGGTTATGCCCGCAGTGAGAACGAGGATTATGGCGAGGACCGTAACCGTTCGATTGCGGACCGCTATGCCGGTGATGAATGTCATGTATCGCTCCTGAGCGAGGCCGTCCTAATTCAGTTCAAAGCCGCTTCGCAAGAACGCCCCGGCTGCGGTCGGGGGCGAGTATCTTATCATGCCAATTGTAGATAACGACATGTCGCGTCGGTAGGTTATTCACGTGAAGCCGAAGCCACCAGATCGCCGAATGGCATGTCAAGCGCGTGGGCGATCTTCAGTGCCGCTCCCATTGTGAGATTCTGCTTCCCATGCTCGACCAGGCTGATGTACGTACGATCCAGCCCAGATGCCTCCGCCAACGCCTGCTGGGTCATCCTTTGACCGGTCCGGGCCGCCTTGATCCTTCGGCCCATCAGGGCCAATTGCTCTTGAAGCGTCAGCCTCTCCCCCGTCAGCCCAACGAGTCGGCGAGCTTCGGTCACGGCTTCCACGACGTTGCCGGCGGTAGCGTCGCATCCTAGCTCCCGTACGGCTTGGGTCGTCATGTCGAGCGCTTTTCCGCCCAGCAGTATCTTCGGCTTGGGAGAGTCCGGTTCGCGAATCGCGTTGGCCGCCGTCGCGGCGTTCGGCAGGAACTCGGGCAGGGTGGAGGAGAGCGCGACGAGGTCGGCGTTCCGCTGTCGAACAAATTCTGCAAGGTCCTGGGCGGGCGTCCCGCTCCCAAGAAAGTCGACCTCCCACCCGTCCATAGCCAGAAAGTCCGCTATCATTCGCGCTCCGATGGTGTGCTGGTCTCCCGCCACGGGACTCACCACGGCCCTCACCCCAAGTCCGTTCCGTGGCGTCATCCCCTGCCTGAGGTGGTCCATGATCTCCATCGTCGTCGTAGTTCCCAAATGCTCTTGGGCAACGTTGATCTTTCCTTTATGCCACAGTTCTCCCAGCCTGACCTGCGACGGCGCCAGGACTTCGAGATAGATCTCCGCCCGGCTCAGACCGCGACCGAGTGCCTGCTCGATCACCGCATGCGCCAGTACGGGTTCCCCAAGCACCAGAGCCTCGCCATACTTTTCCCTAGCCTCTGTCAGAAGATTCTCGCTATCCACGTGCGTTCACCATCCAACTGTTTGTAGAATATTATAGACATAATATCCAGAACATGTTAGTATTATACATCATCAAACTTTCCCGTGAAGGAGGGAACCTCATGGAAATCGTACAGATTATAGCGATAGTCTTGGCAGCGGTCGGCGCGGTCAACTGGGGCTTGGTCGGCCTGCTCAAGTTCGACCTCGTAGCCCTAATAGCCGGCGGCATGAAGTTCGGCGATGTCAACGTGGTCTCGCGGATCATCTACATACTCGTCGCCATCGCGGGTATAGTTAGCCTGACGGCCATCGGTGAGCTCGCCTGAGCGCGGCTCCCGCAGAGTCGGTTCGCATCAGAGGGGCCTCGCCGTTGCCGTCGGTTCGGCCATAGCCACGGCGACGGCAGGCCCTTATGCTCCTCCGGCCTCTGCACCCTCGCCGCGCTCGAACGCCTCCAGGAAATCGCCGTCCCCGGCCCAATAGCGCCCTGGGAACGCACAGGCGTATGCTTCTTTCCCGACTCTGGAAACACGGTTAGCGCACAATGGTTCCCTGTACGGGACGAGAATCAATTACACTGTCAGTATGAAAAAACGACTTTACGTCCCCCTCGATGAGGAGGAATACCTAGAGATACAGAGCCTTGCCCGCCGACAGCAATTGACTGTGGGAGAATGGACTTTGAGGGCAATCCGGAAGTCGATTGAAGGTCATCGCAGTACCGTCGATGCAAAGCTGCGTGCCATCGCCGATGCCTCACGACACCGATTTCCAACCGCCGACATAGACGCAATGCTCAAGGAGATCGAAGCGGGGCAAAACACTCTGTGATCTTCATCGGCTCCAACGTACCGACGCCATTGACGCCGCGTTCGAGAGCTTGGACGCCTTAATCGATGACACCCTGAGCTTCGACATGACCGAGGTGCGTGTAGCTAGAGATCTCATCACCTCTGTGGACGGTATATCTGCGCGGGATGCCTTGCATGTGGCAGTAATGCGAAAGGCGGAGGTCAGCCGCATCTTCAGCTTCGATCGGGGCTTCGACGCTTGCCCGGGCATCGACCGCTTGGGGTGACCTCACACCGCCCTCTTCCGGAAACGCCCGAATTCGTCCATATCCCGGTCACATTCTCACTCCTAGAGCTGCCACGGATTGATTACTTCTATCTCGCAGCCTTGGAAGCCCTTCACGTCTCTGGTCGCGACCGCCGCTCCCCGTGACCGAGCTATCGATGCGATCTCGCAGTCGGCTTGGCTGATCGGATGGCCTGCCGTGCGGCGACTTGCCACGATGGCCGCATATGCGTGGGCGGCTGCGCTGTCGAAGGGCAAGATACGTTCGCTAAACAGAACGCCGAACACCCGTTCCGCTGCGGCAGTCAGACCTCGCCGACGCCGTCCCTCAGGTAGTATCGCTATGCCCGTGAGAACTTCAGCCTCGGTGATAGTCGTAACGAACAGCGTACTCGTGGGCTGGGCGTCCAGCCACGCGAGAACCTCCGGCGGAGGACTGGCGCGCATGAGTTCCGACACAACGTTGGTGTCAAGCACGATCATCGCGAGAAAGCTCAGTCGAAGCGCACGGGCTCTCGCATCGGTTCCCGTGGAGGAATCTCAAGCTCCACACCGCCGAACGGTTTGAAAAGCTCGTGGATCGCCGTCCCCAACATTCGCTCCGGCGCTGCATCCTCGTCCAGGGCCGCCTTGAGAATGTCACGGGCCTCCTGCTCCATGGATCGGCCGTTCTCAGCCGCCCTGATGCGCAGACGCCGCTTCAACTCTTCGTCAAGGTTGCGGACCGTGATGCTGGCCATGACCGTACCCCAGTACAGTGTCATGAGATTATATCACGATTGCATTGCAATCATTATGTGGTTCATGCGCTTATGCTTCTGGGAATCTCGGTGAAGCATAGATGCGCTTCCCATGGGCGAGTCTCCCGCCGCTTTCATTCCAATGGCTCGCGGGGCTATAATGAGCTTGGCTTAGGCCCGAACCCACACGCTACGAGCGAGGAACCGCATGGTCACATCCATCGAGCAGCAGTACATCGACCTCCACCCGGAGTCGCTGGCGCGGTACGAGGTCGCCAAGGACCTGTTCCCCAACGGCGTCACTCACGACGCCCGCAACCTCACCCCTTTCCCGTACTACGTCACCCACTCCGAAGGTGCGGTCAAGTACGACGTTGACGGCAACAAGATCGTCGACTACAAGACCGGACATGGCGCGCTGATTCTCGGCCACAACCATCCGGCTGTCGTCAAGGCCGTGCAGGACCAGATGGCCTTAGGTACCCACTGGAGCGCCTCGACCGACATCGAGATCAGGTGGGGCGAGCTGGTCACCGAGCTCGTGCCCTGCGCCGAGAAGGTCCGCTTCAACAGCTCCGGCACCGAGGCCGACATGATGGCCATGCGCATGGCGCGGGCCTACACCGGCCGCGACAAGATCATCCGCTTCAAGAACCACTTCCACGGTTGGAGCGACTACGCAGTCCCCGGATGGGCGGCGCCCAGCGGTGTTCCCGACGGAGTCGTCGACTCGATGATCGTCCTCGAGCCGAACGACATTTCGCAGGTGGAGCAGGCCGTCGCCGGCGGCGACGTGGCGGGGATCATCCTCGAACCGACCGGTGCCCACATGGGACAGGAGCCGATCAAGCCCAGCTTCCTCGAAGAGCTCCGCCAGGTGACCGAGCAGCACGGCGTCGTCTACATCATGGACGAGGTCGTAACCGGATTCCGTACCTCCCGCAACGGCGCGTCTGGCTACTACGGTGTCGTGCCTGACCTCTCCACCCACGCCAAGATCCTCGGCGGGGGACTGCCCGGCGCGTGTGTCGCCGGAAAGGCCGACATCATAGATATGATCCAGTTCCGCGACGATGACGACTTCAACGCCAACGGCAGGATAGCCCACAATGGCACCTTCAACGCGAACCCGCTCTCCGCCGCCGCGGGCGTGACGGCCCTCGAGTACGTCAAGGACCGTCCGATCAACGACATCGCCACCCAGCGCGCCGACCAGCTCAAGCAGGGCTTCAACGAGGTACTCACTCGCAAGGAAGTCCCCGGCATTGCCACTGGCGTCGCGTCCGTGATCCTCCTCCGCATCGGCCTGGAAATTGCCGACGAAGAGGAGATCTACTCCCTGCGCTACGACGAAGTCGAGCCGCGGGCAGACCTCAAGAAGCACGGCGTCCTCGCCATGTACAACCACGGTGTCGACGGCTTCGACCGCTATCTGCTCAGCGCCGCCCACACCGAGGAAGACATCGAGGCCACCGTCCACGCCCTCGAACGCACCATCGACGACTTCCGCGACGAGGGCCTGCTGTAGCGCACCGACTCGCCCGCATGAAAAGAGTGCCGGACGGGAAGGGAAGTACGCAGTGAGCACCATGACCAACTCGACGTACGACGCGGTCATCGTCGGTGGCGGGATAGCCGGCCTCACCGCCGCCATTCATGCGGGTCGCTCCGGTCTTCGCTGCCTCCTCGTCGAGCGCATGATGCCCGGCGGCCAGATATTCAACGCCACCCACGTCGAGAACATGCCCGGCATCGTCGAGCCGGTCTCCGGCGTCGAGCTTAGCGAGCGCCTCCACGATCAGGCCGCACAAGCCGGTGTGGAGATAACCCTCTCCGAGGTCACCGGCCTCATACCCGACGGCACTAACTGGCTCGTCCGCAAGTACGACGGCGAGGTTCGCGGCAAGGCGGTCATCATCGCCGCCGGGTCCTCATTCAAGAAGCTCGGACTCGACCGAGAGGACGACTTCTACGGCTCAGGCATATCCAACTGCGCGTCCTGCGACGGCCCTCTGTTCACCGATCAGGTCGTCGGCGTTGTCGGCGGAGGCGACTCCGCCCTCGACGAGGCGCTTGCTCTGACGGAGTTCGCATCGAAGGTGATCCTGTTCCATCGCGACGCCACACTCGACGGCCAAGCCGTCCTCTGGCGTCGCGTTCACGCCGACCCAAAGATCGAGCCGCGCCCTAATACCGAAGTCACGACCCTCCTCGGCGACGCAATGCTCGAAGGCGTGAACACCCGGCACACCGTGTCCGGCGAGACCTCCCAAGTCGAACTCGCAGGCCTCTTCGTCTTCGTCGGCCTCGAGCCGAATACCGAATTTCTCAACGGCATCGTCCCCACCGATGCCGCCGGACACGTCCAGACGGACATCTGGATGTGCACACCGACAAGGGGTATCTTCGCAGTCGGTGACATCCGCCAAAACTCCGCCGCCTTCCTTGCATCATCCGCGGGCGACGGTGCGACCGCCGCAGTGGCCGCCAAACGCTACATCGACACCGGAAACTGGCCGGAGTAGGCGACGAGTCTTCGGGGCTACTTCCGCGCCGGGGCGCTCACGTGCTTCACCGATCCGTCCGATACAAGTACCGGGTGTCCCAGATCCCGTACAGCGTCGGCGTCGTGTTGCCGAAGATATTTCTGACTGCGCTGAGCCGTTCGGAAAGCGTCGTGTAGATGACCGGCACGTTCTCAGAGGCTATCTCTTGGGCGCGATGATAGTGCTCCACGCGCTTGGCCCGGTCGAGTTCCTGGCTCCCGATGATATACAGGTTGTCGATCTCGGCCTCCCAGTCCGTCGCCGGCTCCTCCTGGTTCGGGTTCCACATGTGCAGCGCCTCACTGCTGTGCCACACGTTGATACCGCCGTGGGGCTCCGTCCCTCCGGTCAAGCCGATGACCACGGCCTCCCAGTCGTAGGTTGTCGTCAGTTGCCCCACGAGGTCGCCGAACTCGATTGCTTCGTAGTTCGCCTGGACTCCTATCTTCGTGAGTCCCTCTTGAATGATCCGAGAGGCCCTGTCTCGCACGCTGTTGCCCGTGTTGGTCACCAGTGAGAATTCGATCCTGTTGCCCTTATCGTCCTCGCGTACCCCGTCCCCGTCGGTATCCTTCCAGCCGAGGCCGTCCAGGATCTCGTTGGCCGTGTCGATGTCGTACGGGTACTTGCGAACGTCCGGGTTATGGAAGTCTCCTGCTGATGGGCTGATGGATGACCACTGCGGATAGCCCAGACCGTGCTGGACGTCCTCGATAATCTTGTCCTTGTCCATGCTGTGGGCCACCGCGTGCCTGAACTGCTTCTCTTGGAACCAACGCAGCTTCACGGCGTCCACGTACGGCTCGCCCGTCTCGGGGTTCGATCCTGCGTTCATGTTGAACACCAGGAAGGTCGTCCCGAAATTGGGGCCGCGCTTGTGGATCGTGAAGTTCTCTTCCTCCTGCAGCGGTTCCAGCGTCGCGAATTCCTCTCCCAATACGCCGTGCACGTCCGTCTCTCCCGCGCGGAACTTTATGAGTTCCGTCTCCAAATCGGGCACGATGATATGAATGATCTCGTCCAAGTAGGGCAGTGCATTCCCGTCGGAGTCCTTGAGCCAGTAGTTGGGGTTGCGCTTCATAACCACCCGCTCCGCAGGCGCGTACAGCCCGATGGTGAACGGCCCCGTGCCGATGATCTCCGCCGGATCCGTCGAGATGTCCCATGTTTCGGCAAACGTACCCTCGTCCACGTATGGTTCGAGAATGTGCTTCGGATATATCGCCGTGCCCATCGAGCGCAGGAACGGCGCGAATGATACCGGAAGCTCGCACAGCACCGTGTAGTCGTCCAGCGCCGTGACGGTCATCGTCCCTTGCGTCCATTCCCCGTCCTCCAAGTACCGGAACGTGAAGGCAGGACGGCTGCTCGCGGGGATATCCTCGTTGTAGATGATCCGGTTAAAGGTGAATTCCACGTCGTGGGCAGTGAACGGCTGTCCGTCGTGCCACTTCACGTCCCTCCGAATGTTGAACGTCCATGTCAGCCCGTCGTCGGAGTGCGTCCACGACTCCGCCAGTGCCGGCTCCACCTCGTCCGTCAGCCAAGAGACTTCGGTCAACCCCTCGAACAGGTTCCCCAGAACGCCGGACGACGACGCGTCGTTTGCGATTGCCAGGTTGAAGGTAAGCGGGTCGCTTATAGTCGCAAATGTCAGAGCGCCGCCCGCCTTCCCTATTTTGTACTCGAACAGATCGGCGTTGCTCAACAGCTGCCGAATCGTCGCCTCCTCTTCCTCATCCTCGTTCCTCACGGCCGGCACGACCGTCGGTGTAGGCGGCACGACCGTGGCAGTAGGCGGTACGACCGTCGCTGTAGGTGGGGCGACCGTCGCCACAGGTGGCACGGCCGTCGCTCCTTCCTCCTCGTCCCCTCGCCCACACCCGGCCAGCACGAGCAGAGAAACGCCTATCAGAAGCGCGGCGACCTGCCAGTTACGAACTTGATAATTTTGCATGTGAGTTACTCCCTGCCGTTTGGAGTGTTTGAAAGTAGATGGGGCCCCTAGGTATGACGCGGACCTGCCACACATGATACATAGTATCGACGAGAAGCCGTTTAGTATTCCTCATCAGACCGTTCGGACTAAGTCAGCCCCTAAGCGTCGATCTCGGCTTCCAGCGCGTGCTCTTCGATGAACTCGCGGCGCGGCTGGACGGCGTCTCCCATGAGAAGCGAGAACAGCTCGTCGGCCTGCGCGCCTTCATGCTCTTCCACCTGGAGCAGCGTTCGTTTCTCGGGATCCATCGTGGTTTCCCAGAGCTGGATGGCGCTCATCTCGCCGAGGCCCTTGTACCGCTGGATGTTGACCCTGGTCTTGGCCGACCCGTTCCGCGTGAACTCCTTGACGTACCGCTCCCGTTCCTTCTCGTTGTACGCCCAGCGCGAGGCGCGGGCGCCGCTGACCTTGTACAGGGGCGGCTGCGCGATGTACAGGTATCCCTGGCTGACGAGCGGGTGCATGTGGCGGTAGAAGAACGTCAGCAGCAGCGTGCGGATGTGCGCGCCGTCGTCGTCCGCGTCCGTCATGATGATGATGCGGTGGTAGCGCAGCTTCGCGACGTCGAAGTCCTCGCCGAGGCCGGCCCCTATGGCGATGATGAGGGCCTTGATCTCCTCGTGGTTGAGCATCTTGTCCTCACGCGCCTTCTCGACGTTGAGGATCTTGCCCCTCAGCGGCAGGATGGCCTGGTACATCCTGTCACGGCCCATCTTCGCCGTGCCGCCCGCGGAGTCGCCCTCCACGATGTAGAGCTCGCAGTTCTCCGGGTTCTTGTCCGAGCAGTCGGCCAGCTTGCCGGGAAGCGATCCGCCGTCCATCGCGTTCTTGCGCGTGATGAGCTCGCGGGCCTTTCGCGCCGCCTCCCGCGCTCTCTGCGACAGCAGACACTTGTCTACGATCCGCTTGGCGTCCTGCGGGTGGTTTTCGAGATAGAACAGGAGCGCATCTGCCACGACCGTCTCGACGTGGGCGCGCACCTCGGGGTTGTTCAGCTTTCGCTTGGTCTGTCCCTCGAACTGCGGCTCCGGCACCTTCACGCTCACGACCGCCGCAAGCCCTTCGCGCGTGTCCTCGCCGGAAAGGTTCGCCTCGCCGTCCTTGATGATCTTCTGCTTGCGACCGTAGTCGTTCAGGACGCGAGTGACCGCCGCGCGGACCCCCGTCAGGTGCGACCCACCGTCGATGTTGTTGATCGTGTTGGCGAAGGCGAAGACCGACTCCGAAAACCCGTCGTTCCACTGGAGCGCCGCCTCCACGATCGTCGTCTCCACCTTGTTCTCGACGTACACCGGGTCCTTGTGCAGGGGAGTCCTAGCCTTGTTCAGCGAGTCCACGAACTCGGCGATCCCACCCTCGAAGTGGTAGGTCACCTCCTTCATGCTCACGCCGTCTTCGGTCAGTTCACTCTCCCACATGCTGCGGAAGATGACCCTGAACCCCTTGTTCAGGTACGCGATCTCCTTGAACCGCTGGGCGAGCGTGTTGAAGTCGTAGTCGATCTCCTCGAATATCTCGGCGTCCGGCTTGAAGGTGATGACCGTGCCGGTCTTCTTGATGTCGTCCGGCGGCAGAGCTTCGGACGTGAGGTCCGTTTGCGCGACGCCGCGCGCGAAGTCTTGGCGATAGTGCCGACCCCCCAGGAACACGTCCACGGTCAGCCACTCCGCCAGC
Organism: Dehalococcoidia bacterium; assembly: GCA_963665745.1. Lineage (GTDB taxonomy): Bacteria > Chloroflexota > Dehalococcoidia > Lucifugimonadales > VXLM01 > VXLM01. Next base: position 1,745,205 of record OY762443.1, read on the forward strand.
GCGTTGACAGCCGAAACGCCGACGCCGTGCAGTCCCGCGGAGACCGAGTACGCCTTCCCGCCGAACTTGCCCCCGGCGTGGAGCGTGGTCATCACCGTCTCCACGGCCGAGACCTGCGTCGTCCGGTGCGTGTCTACGGGAATGCCTCTCCCGTCGTCCTCGACCGTGACGATGCCCTCGTCGTCGATGGTGATGGTGACCTGCGTGCAGTGCCCGCCCATGAACTCGTCAACGGCATTGTCCACCGGCTCGTAGATGAGCTGGTGCAGACCGCGCTGGTCCGTCCCGCCGATGTACATCCCCGGCCTGCGACGAACGGCCTCCATCCCCTCGAGAACTTGGATATCCTCGGCGGTGTAGGCGTCGGACCTCGTATCCACCTGCTGAGTTGCCATTATCCCTCCTGAAGAGGCGAGTATACGGTCATTTCCCGCATTGTGCTTTGACCGATTCTTATACTTTGTCTAGCGATTAAAGCCCTGTGTCGCTCCGAGGTTGGTGACTTCCAGTCAAAAGGGCGATTGGGCGGACTCACCGCGGGGAACCGAAAATGCGCTCGTCCAGTCTACGAAGCGGTGGAAGGTGCATCGTTGCCTCCCCGTTCGACCTACGAAAACGCTGGTTCCCTTCAAGCTATCGACGTTCACACCGATATTCTACCATTTTTTCGAGGAGCCGACAAGCCCATGAACTTGCGGTAAACGGGGAATTTTAGGCATTTGTTCGAGGGGAAGAATTCGCGCGTCGAATGCAAACCAGTGTTCCGCTGTTCCTAAAACGCCTCCGAGGGCCTTTCAGCCCGCGCAAAAGGCGGAAAAACGCGAGAGCTTGCCCCAATTCGTCGGATCAGCGGGCCGATATGAAGCATATATGTTCTGAATGGCCCGGCGATGAGCGGAAAATATGAGAATTGGTCAAAAACTCGCCCGAACGACAAATAGAAAGCGGTCACACGCCCTCGACCCCGATCACGCCGCCGATGCCTGCCCCCTCTCGCAGCTTCTTGATCGGCGCGTACTCCGGCGAGTCCCAGAAGCCCCGGGCCGCCTCTTTCGAGTCGAACTCGATCACGACCCGTCGCCGCCCGTTGTACTCCCCCTCGAACACCTCCACCTCGCCGCCTCGCACGAGAAAACGCCCGCCGTACTGCCCGATGACCGGAGTGACCGCCTCCCGGTACACCGCGTACTGGTCCGCGTCGAGCACCTCGGCCTCAATCAGGAGGTAATACGCCATAGCCGCCGTCCGTTCTCCAAAAAGTGATACGCCCTGCCGACCTCTCGCTCGTATGATACCATCCTGCGAGGGCGATGCCCCATTCTACTTTCGGGAGACCGATATGAAAGGCCGCATATTCTTCGGGATAATTGTAGTGATCATCGGAGCGCTGCTGCTGCTCATGGCGCTGGAAGTGATACCCCTCGGCATCGGCGATCTTCTTGAATTCATCCCGTCCTTGTTCATCCTCTGGGGCCTGTACCTGCTCGTGGTGAACAAGTTCAAGCGGGCGTCCGGCCCAATCGTCATGATCGCCATCGCGGCGGTCATTCAACTTCTGCTGCTCGGCGTGCTCGAATGGGTATACGTCTGGCCGATAGTCATCATCCTCATCGGCCTAGCCATCATTGCCGGAGGAGCCCGCTACCACGGCAGACGCAAACGTAAGCGTGAACACCGCCGCCAGCGCGAACAGCGAAGCTCGATATCCGATGCCGGCGCGAACGCCGATGACTACCTCAATGTATCCGTCAAGATGAGCGAGGTCAATGAGCGCAACCGCTCCAAGGACTTCCAGGGCGGCGAAATCTCCTGCGTGATGGGCACGGTCAAGCTCGACCTCACCGAAGCCGAGATCATCGAACGCCCCGCGCGCATCCACGCCGACATCGTCATGGGCGGCCTCGATATAGTCGTACCCGACCGCTGGTCCGTGCACAACGACATCGACATCACCATGGGAGACCTCAACGACAACACGACGGCCCAACAGGGCGCGGGAACGGACGACGACAGCGCCGCCCTCGTTCTCAGCGGCTCCATCGTCATGGGCCACGTCACCGTCGAGTCCGTATCGTCCGCCGCCTCGTCCGACTGACCCGCCGCATCCACGCACCGAGGAACCCCCATGCTGACCATCATCGAACAGGGAATGATCTCCCGACGCCCCGGCATCGGCGCATACATGCCCGTCATTACCCCCTTGGCCGATGGCACGTTCATAGCATCCCAGCACGCGGGCGCGGAGCTCGGCTCGCCCGACAACTACATCGAGGTCCTGCGCTCTCAGGACGGCAGGGAATGGGAGAACTGCGGCAGCATCCACACCCCCGACCATGATCTCGACAACTGGTCGTATCGCGCCCCCAAGATATCGACCGTTCCCGGCGGAGGCATGATAATGACCACCTCCCGCTTCGAGAAGAAGGACCGTCTCTTCGACCCCAACACCGAGGACTTGGCACGGTGCGAGATCGGCCTGCACCGGTCCGACGACGGCGGCGACACGTGGTCGGCCCCGCAGATCGTCCCCGTCCCCCTCTCCCCCGAACGGTACACGTGGAACGGCGCAGGCAGCCTCCTCCAGCTCGCCCCCGACCGCTGGATGTATCCCTTCGAGACGTGGAAGCCCGAAGGCTACGTCGGCCTCCCCGACCAGAAGGCGGCAGCAGTCTTCTCGTCGGACCAGGGACAGTCATGGGGAGAGTACACCGTCGTCGCAGACGATACCTCCGGCAAGACCCTCTGGTGGGACCAGATGTGCTCTGTCCTCCCCGACGGCCGCATCTACACCCTCATCTGGACCCACGTCTACGGCACGTCCGACGACCTGAACAACCACTGGACCGTCTCCGATGACCAGGGCCGCACGTGGTCGGAACCGAGACCCACCAACCTGCGTGGGCAGGTCTGCACCCCCATACCCCTCCCGGACGGCCGCGTCGCCGCCATCTACAACTTCCGCCACGAGCCGCAGGGCATCCACGTCGCCCTGACCGAAGACCTCGAGACCTTCGACGTCGAAAACGAGGTCGTCGTATTCGACGCCGGCGCCGAGGCCACCCTCGGCGACCCCGAGTCCGACAACTTCCTCGCCGAACACATGCAGATAGCCTTCGGCAAACCCGGCGGCGTCCTCCTCGACGACGGAACCATCATGACCTACTTCTGGTGCACCGTCGCCGGCATAACCCACACCCGCTGGGTCCGCCTCAGCGCCGACTGAACACCCGAATGCCCAGTTCACTATGAGAAGCGTATCGCGCCAAGTCCAAGACTTTACAAGGCATCTCGAACTGCCGCCAAGAGTGACAATCACTTGAAACTCGTCTTGCGGAAAATCCTAACCCCGTTCTTCCTCTGTGCTCTCTGCGCCCTCTGTGGTGAATCCCCTCGTTTCCGAGCAGCTACGAGAAAGGCAACCCCATGACCATCTCCCCTGAATACACAGCCGTTCCCTTCGCATCCGGCGTCGTCGGCAGCCTCCCGCGCCCCCTCATGGTGCAGGACATGCTCCCCGACGTTCCCGGCGTCGAGTCCGCCAAGGCCGCCGCGTCCCCGCGCATGGACGCCGCCGTCCGATACGCCATCGCCATCCAGGAGCAGGCCGGACTCGACCTCGTCAGCGACGGCGAGTGGCGAAGGCACGCTTACACACACATCGTCGCCGACATCGCCACCGGCTTCTCCGCCGACCTCCGCGAGGAACCCCGTCGCTGGGGCATCTCCGTCACCGAGTCGATGGAGGTCGTCAACCCCGGCCTCATCGCCCAGGAGGCCCGCTTCCTCGTGGACGCCACCGACCGCCTCACCAAGGTCTGCGTTCCCTCTCCCTACCTGCTCGGAGTCCGCCTCTGGGAGGAGGCCGTATCCACGAGGGCCTACCCCACACGCGATGAGTTCATCGACGCCCTCGTCCCCATCCTCCACGACGAGCTTCTCGCCCTCCAGGACACCGGCGTCACCGTCGTCCAGGTCGACGAGCCGCACCTCTGCGTTCTCGTAGACCCCGCCTACCGTGACTCCTTCGACGACCCCCGCTACGAGATGGACCTCGCCGCCGACAAGATCAACGAGATACTCCACGGCATCGACGGCGTCCAGACCGCCCTCCACCTCTGCCGACGCAACTGGGGCAGACAGGGCTGGGGAGCCGAGGGCGGATACGAACCCATCATCGAGACCATGAAGAAGATCAACGTCGACCAGTACGTCATGGAGTTCAGCATCCCCGTCGCCGGCGACGTCGCCATCCTCAAAGAACTCCCCGAAGACAGGCTCATCGGCCTCGGCGCCGTCGAGTGCCGCTTCGAGAAGATCGATACCACCGACGAGATAGTCGCCCGCGTCGAGGAGGCCATCAAACACGTCGACCCTGCTCGCCTCAGCCTCAACCCCGACTGCGGCTTCGCCCCCGGCCTCGCCATCGACATCCCCCTCGAAGAACCCTACCTCAAACTCAAAAACGAAGCCGAAGCCGCCCGCATCCTCCGCGAACGCTACGGATAGTCTCCCTTACGCCCGGCGCGGGGCCGTGCAAAGATGTCACTAGCTGTGCTATTTGGCGATGTGAAAGTACGTTCGGCCTGAGCCTGTCGAAGGCCTCACCACGAACGGCCTCCGGCTACCACCTCTCTGCGACTATCTACGCGCCCGTCACCCAGTACACGATGACGTTGAGAATGCCAACCGGGATAAACGCAATCAGGATCACCGTGAACGCCCGCCAGGTCGACGTGTAGTCCAGGCTCTGCCGGACCGCAACCAGCATTGCCACGAACGTCCAGACGAATGCCGCCACGGAGATCAGCCCCCCGACCGCCGGTACGAAACTGAACACGTTCAGAATCCCCGGCGTCTGGGCGAACCCTGTGCAGCGCGCAAGCTGTCCCCAGTCGGCTTCGGTTGATTCCGTGTTCAATATCGTGGTGCCTACAATCCAGGTTATCAGCGCCCATATAGCCCAGCTCACCACTCCGCGGATTACTCCGATGATCAGCGCATTGACCACATCGAAGTCATCTCCGCCACCCAGCATCTCGCCAACCACACTCGCGATCGTGACGACAACCACCACGATCAGCGCCTGTATGATGGCCTTGCCGTCACTCTCCACCTCCTCGTAAGTGGCGGCATCCAACCGGGCCGCGCCCAGCATTCTTCCTAACATTTGGTCACCTCGCTACAGGCCGCGTACGGGCCCGAGAAGTCGTGAAAGGCATCGCCCCCACGCGCGCGACATGGTATCACACCCAAACTCGACCAAGAACCGAGACCATCACCCATCCCAACGGGTACCCGCCTCGCCATCGACATGCCCCTCGAAGAACCCTACCTCAAACTCAAAAACGAAGCCGAAGCCGCCCGCATCCTCCGCGAACGCTACGGGTAGTCTCAGCTCCAAGCGTGTAACTGTTCAGACTTCGTGAGAACGCCCAATGCCCACAGGCACCGTCATTCCCGCGTAGGCGGGAATCCATTCCCCTAGATTTCGATGCACTCTATCGGCGTTCCGTCCGACCCAACCCGCCCGCGATACCAACTCTCCTCGTTTGACCTCACGTACCACTGGTATCGGTAGTGCGCGCCCACGCACTCAACCCCGCGCTCCTTTTCTTCGGCAATCACGGCGTTGACCCTCTCCCGGAGTTCTGACAGCGAAATAGTGTTCTTCGGCACTATTCTCGTAAATGGGCCATCGAGTGGATCGACATAGTGTGGGTCTTGGTCGGTGCCTATGTCTTCAGCTTGCAGCAGCCACCGCGAACCGTCTTTAGTTTCCAGCAACCAGTCCGAACCGTCGTTCCCGCCTTGCCAGAACCCATTGCCTACGAAGGTGTCCTGGCCAATTGGGTGTTGGTGGAACTCGACGCTCCCCCTCATTCGGAATCCTCCATAGTCCGGCAAGAACATTACCAGAATCCTGTCGTCCAAGAACTCTTTGATGTCGGCGCTCATCTTCGCGAGGGCTCCCCTGTCACGGTGGTCGTTCTCGTTATATTCGCAGTCGTAGTCGACTTCGATGGTCGTCCTGACGGACTCGGGCGCGTGGTCTCCCGTTTTCAGATGCTCCACCACGGCGAATTCTAGCGTAACGTAGCCAAGATCCCTGCGATTGTTCTGAGCCTGATCGGGCAGATCGTGTGAGACCGATTCCAGCCGAACCCTCGCAACGCCTACTCTGCCTGCTACACGCTCTTCGATAGTGGGGCTGAGTAGGTTCGGCCCCGGTGGGGGCGCGGTAGCCCAATGACCCACGCATTCTAAATCTTCAGCATCCCCAACACGTATCAACGAACAGCCGGTTAGTATTGCCAACGACAACAGTAGAAGAACAGCACGCATGACGCACCTCAATATTTTGCTGTCTCCCTCAATGCGAGGTAATGGTATAAACGGATAAACGCACAGTCAATGGATGGTAGAATGAGAGTCCTGTACAGAGACATTATAGAGAGGGAGAAGGTTGAGACTGCGAGATGCGGTTGTTGTTCGTCACGCTATTCCTGATACCGTTCCTGTCGTGCGGAGATGATAATGCACCTGTACCCCCTAGTTATATTTATCCAATTCCGCAGCCCCCTCAGTATCGAGTACAGCTTGCACCGACTGCTGTTGAATCGGAGGACTGCAAGTTAGCCCGGGAGCGGTTGGCGGGTTCCGATTTCGTTACGGTTGAGCAAAATGAACAGGGCAGCCCCACCTGGAAAGAGCGTTTCCTCAATGTCGACGTAGTCGTGAGGGCAAAGTTGCACTCAAGCCATCCTCAGATGGTTATCTTAGAGGATGGCGAAAACGGCGAGAGATACTACCCCGTCATCGAGTTGGTCTTCCGAGTCTTCGAGGTATTCAAAGGATCAGTCTTTCTCGATTATATAGTCGTCTGGCAGGTCGGATGGGATTACTATGGCAGCTACGCTGACGCACAATGCGTCCGTCCTGAAGATATCGCCGCTCTCCGCGAGGACTACGCATATCTCGACGACAGAGAGGCGATCTTGTTTCTGAAGAGGGCTTACAGATTAGAGTGGCTTGATAGAATCACGTCGTCGGGCGAAAACTACTTCCTGGCGAGGTTGCCGAGCGGCTTAGAACCGGCGAACCTTCTTGAGGATGAACAATGGCGATGGTTGCCCCATTACGAAGGAAACAGCTTCTACGACAGGAAGTATCCAGTCGATAGTCTTGAGAGTGAGACCATTGGGACGGTCACGACACAGGAGCTCCGAGAAGTCGACGACAGGATTGAAGAGCTGGGCCGCACCCACGACTTGGAATGTGCCTACGAAGCGTACAGAAGTGCCCGCAACTTCAACGAAAATCTTGAAGAGCTGATGAAAGGCTGCGCTTGGGAGTAGCAGTGCAAATGCACCCACGAGGCAGTTACGCTATGGATCCCGGTTGTAGAGATTCCGGCCGTCGATACATACGATTGCCCCCATCAAAAAACACCCGCCCAGAGACATGGCCGAGGCCATCGTCCAGCGGGCGGGGAGGAACTCGGCTAAACCCTAACATCCCAGCCATTGCTCCGTCAATCCGCTGGAGAACATATTCCTCCGTCCCGACTTGACAATACAGAACACACGTCCTACACTACCCACATGCGGCAATCCGACCTACCCCCTCTCCGTCGTGTGAGAGAGCTAGAGCCTGCCCTGAGCCTGTCGCTGGGGTGAGGGTGAACACCCACCGCAAAACTTTACAATAATGGGGGAAATGTCCCAAAATGTCCCAGAATGCCACAAATTCCGAAAAAGAACTCTCCGAAAGACAGGTGATCGCAATCCCTCATCTCGTCTCCGCCAAATCGGTCAGCGAGGCCGCCGAGCTCGTTGGCGTGAACCGCAAGACCATCTACCGCTGGATGGACGATCCCACGTTCCGCGAAGAGTATGATAGGCAGCGAGACGCCATCGCCAACTAAAGGAAGACTGAAATGGACGCAAAAATCGACATGGTGCTCGACACGGTCAGGACGCTGACGCGCGACAACGACGGCGTCGTCATCGAGCCTCTGGACTTCGAGGACGGCGTGCTGAGGATCAAGTACTATGAGGGCGTGAACGAGGACTGCCCGGAGTGCGTCATGCCGCCCGACTCGTTCAGGGAAATGGTCGAGCGCATGTGCCGCGTCCAGGCCCCCCATGTCGCGTCCGTAGTGCTGGTGCCCGCCCGGTAGCGCCTACGGCCGGAACTGGTCCACGCCCACCGTCACCGCGCTGGGCCCGCTGGGCATGGCCAGCGTCTTGGCGCGGTCCGCCCCGACCACGAGGATGTCGTACCGCTCGGCGCTCTCCAGGACGGGCATCGTCATGTCGAGGCGCTCCTGCTCGGTCAGGTCCTTCATCCACTTCCAGTGCGCCGCCAGCCGCGCTTCCCCCTCCAGAGGCACGTACTGCGTCATCTTGCCCAGGCTGGCGTTGGCGTGCATGTGGATGAACTCCTTGGCGCCCCGCTTGGTGAAGCCCTGATCGCCCACTGGCCGGGCGACGTCCGGCGGCAGCAGGATCAGCCGCTCTTCGGAGTGACGCTCCCATAGGCCGCGCGTGCCGAACGTCGCGCCGTAGGCCACCGTCTTGAGCAGCCCCTCCGCCGTGTCGTTGCCCTGGTCCTGCACGTCGAGTTCGCCGTTGGTGATGAAGACGCTCACCGCGCTCTCGCCTGCGTCGAACCCCTTGTCCGCGTGGTAGGGCTGCCACGGGCTCATCCTCTCGTTCTCGGCTATGCACAGGACGAACTTCCGCGTCGTGCCGATGGTGTCCATGTCCATCTTGTTCGGGTACCAGTGCCCGATGTTCCTCATGCACATCGAGAAGGCGCGCCCGATTACGATGTTGACCCTGTTATCGAAACCGGGGCCGAGCGCCGACCGGGCGTTGATGCCAAGCTCTTCGGCTATGGGACCGTTCACGACGAGCAGCGGCGCCTGCGGGCTGGTGGACATCAACAGCGACTTGCCGCCCTCCGGTCCCATCTGGGACAGCGCCTTGACGGCGGCGACGATCACCGGCATGTGCTCCGGCCTCGCGCCGGCCGCCGCCGCGTTTATGGCGATCTTCTCGACCGTGGCTATCCCGAAGCCGGGCGGCATGTCGCACACCACGTGATCGCCGGGCAAGCTGACGCCGTCTATCAGCTCGTCGACCGCGCCGCGAGTGGGCGGCAGCAGCGGGAATCCGTCCCCCCAGTCGCGTCTCAGGAAGTCGTCGTTCATGCGCTGGACCGCGTCGTACCGGTCCTCGCCCTCGAAGCGGTGCTCCCGCTCCGTCGGACTGTCGTCGAACGCCCCGTCCCCGTCGGTGGTGAGCATCCCGACCAGATCGTCGAATGCGGGCTCGGTATTGCTGATCGACTCGGCCGGGGACAGGTTGCGGTAGATGCGCGGCACGATGACGAACCGCAGAGCGGGCATCCCGAAGGCGCGGCTGCTTGCGATGGCGTCACCCTCGAACCGGCCGGAGATGATGGGCACCGCGGGCTTGCCCATCCGCTCGACCTCAATCATGTCGTGGACCATCCACGACGCGCACGTCCCTCAGTCGCCCGTCGCTCCGACGACGGCGTCGCACTCTTCCGCCGCCTGCCTGAGGATGTGCGGCGGGTTGGGGTAGTTCCCGCCCGTGTAGAACCTCGTCTCTACCCCCTCGAACCGCTCTTGCAGCATTTCGCCGACGCGGTTGAGCGCGACGTCGCCGCCATGGGTTCCGCTCCATACCAGGCCGATCGTCTTACCGTCGAGCCGGCTGAGCCGGGGGTTGATGTCCGCGACGTTCTCCATCGCGCGCTGCCTCGCGACGGGGTTCATGACCTCCAGTAGATGCATGGCCGTACACCTTCCTTCCGTCGCGGAAACGTCCGCGCCCCCGCGACGCACGGAGTCTAGTATTGACCCCACTCCGTGTCAACCAACGCGGCCGGCGTAGCGAGACTATTCCGCCCTGACCGGTGCATACTCTTCCGGCGGAACTTCACCGTACAACGATTGCGCATACCGCCCCAGGGCCGAGAGCGGGAAGTAGTTGCGGTACAAGTGGTATTTGATCATGAAGGCCGCGCTCAACTCGGGCCCCTGCGAGTTGGCGCCGTCGAGCGGTTCGTACCTGTCAGGCCTTTCGCCAGGCCCGTAACCGGGGAAGCCGCATCCCGTGAATTGAGGCTCATCCCAAGTTCCGTCCTCTTCCTGACGTTCAAGAAGGAATTCAACGCCTCGCGCTGCCGACTCGTGCCGCGCTTCACCTGCGGCAATGAGCGCCATAAGAGCCCATGAGGTTTGTGACGGGGTGCTCTCGCCTTGTCCTCGCAGGGAGGGATCGACGTAGCTGACACAGGTTTCGCCCCAACCTCCGTCCGGGTTCTGGTGTGCCAGAAGCCATTCGACGGCCCGGCGTACCCGGGGCTGCGTCATGTCCACCCCCAGGGCTTCCAGCGCGGGGAGCACGGCGCCTGTGCCATAGATGTAGTTCACGCCCCAGCGCCCGAACCATGGACCGTCGTGCTCCTGCTGTTCCCATATATAGGACAGCCCCCGGCGAACGGCTGGGTGTTCCACCGTATACCCCAGCTTCGCGTACATCTCCAGTACGTGTGCCGTCACGTCAACGCTGGGCGGATCGAGGAGCTCCCCAAAGTCTGCGAACGGGATTTTCGCCAGCTCCCGTGAGTCGTTGTTCCAGTCGAATGCGGCCCAACCGCCGTTTGAGCACTGCATCCCCGTCAGCCAGTTGACGGCACGGTCTACAGCCTCCGTCCGGGCCCGCTCCCCGGCATCGTCGCGCATCCTGGCGGCTGCGAGGTCCGTCACCACGATGGCGGAGTCGTCGATGTCCGGATAGTGGACGTTATCGAACTCGAAGGCCCATCCGCTGGGTTCCAGGTCGGGTCTGTACACGGCCCAGTCGCCTTTGACGCGGATCTCTTCCTGAATGAGCCATGCCGCGGCACGCCGTATGGCAGGGTGGTCGGACGGTACGCCCGAATCTAGGAGTCCACGCATCGCCAGACACGTATCCCACACGGGAGAGAGGCACGCCTGTACTCTGAGCGCGTCACCGTCCTCCGAGGGAACGCTCCAGTTCCGCCTGAATCCTTCCAGCCCATTTGAGATGACGGGGTGATTCAGGGGGAAGCCGATGGCGCTCAACGCGATGAGCGAGTACACCCAGGGAGGCTGAATTCCCGCCCACGAACCGTCTGCCTCCTGGTGTCTGACGATCCAATCGACGGCGGCCTTGATTGCCCTTTCCCGTCCGGGAATGAAGGGCAGCTTGCGATAGATGCGTATGGCCTTGTCCAACACGAGGAACCAACCCTTGAGGGAAAAGGGCTTTGCCTTCCAGCGGGACAACGTGAACGTGACCGGGCCCTCCGGGTAGAGTTCCGTCACCCAGGCGCTCTCGTGTGGGGGCCGGGTCGGGTGGAGTGTGAGAATGATGGTCATGGGCACGATGGTCGCTCGCGCCCAGCTCGCGAAGCGGTAGATGTTGAAGGGCGCCCACCTCGGCAGCAGCATCATGTCGGGAGGCATGGCGGGTGTTCCCTTCCAGTCCCACTGGCCGAAGAGGGCAAGCCATATCTTGGTGAACACCCGCGCCTTGGGCACACCTCCGCACGCCAGGATAAAGGCACGGGCCCTTGCCATGTGAGGAGCTTCCGGAGAGTCGCCGGCGAGCTTCAGCGCGAAGTAACATTCGATGGATGTGCTCAGGTCTCCCGGAGCGCCGTAGTACATCCGCCATGAGCCGTCGGCCGATTGCCTGCGGCGGATGTCTTCCGCAATGCGTGGGATGCGGTCTCCCTCGTCCGATCCCAGGAAGTGCGTGAGCATGATGTACTCCGCCTCCATGGTTGGATTGGACTCCAACTCTCCCCACCAGTGCCCGTCCTCATGCTGCGTGCGGAAGAAGTAACCCTGTGTCCGCTCCAATGCTTCTCGGAGACGGTTCTCCATGCCCTGTTCGATCAACTTCGCCACCCGGTCCTCAGATCGTCTACCAAAACTTCATAGCCCCGACGCGCGCCGGTTGCGAGGACCCGGGTCACAGTTGACTGCCGATAGCCGGGAGAATGCCTTGCACCGCCATCGCCAGGGCGCGTGACGCCCTGCGCGATTTCAATGCGAGAGGCAGGAAACTCCGGACCGCGGAAGGACGTGATATCGCCCGGAAAGCGTGTGCCCATTCCCGCCGGCCTCCGTCCGCGATGATTGCCGCGATGAACAAAGGGAGGGGGAAATGAGCTTCGTCCAGCACCGCGCGGATCCCTATGAGTGGGATGTCTCTCGATGCCGCTGCATTCGCTATCCAGTGACCTTCCATGTCAACGACCATTGCGCCAGTTCCATTGTGCGCGCGTCGCTTGGCCAGTGGCGTTAGGAGCGGCTCGTCCACGGTGAGAACCGCTCCTTCAAGCACCGAGAGGCCCGACTGGCGGAGCAGCATTGCCGCGCGGGTCGTATGAGGAGTGCCGGGGATCGCCGCGCTGGCGCCGTGAAGATAGGAGGTTCCCACTACAAGTTGACCCGGATGAAGATGAGGCACGAGCGCCCCGGCGTATCCCAGAGAGACGAGCAGCCTGCACGGCGCGGCATTGAGAAGGTCTGCGACCTGTTCACCCGCATTGCGTCCCATGCCGACGACGCTCGCGCGAGTGCGCTCGTTCCCGTAGCCCAGTCCTCCCAGTTCACGCCGGGTCGGGGCAACCGTCAGGAGAGGCGCGGCGATGGTGTCGGTAACCACGTCATTCCGTCCGCTTGCGACGTGCCCGTGAGCCGCTCTGTGCCGTCCCGTCTTGCCGGTCTTGGAAAGCTTCGAAATGCTTGACCGATGCCGCGGCGACATCCCGCCCCGTGAACAGCACTTGGGCGATGTCTCGGTAAGGGATATGAATCTCGCGTCCCGTCTCAGTCTCGAACAGCTGGGCAAACGGTTCGCTCGCGCGGGCGTCCCGGTTGAAGAGGTAACCGGTCAGGGAGCCGCCGTCAATCGTCCTTATGGTAACGTCGCCCCGGTAGTGGAAGGCCCGTTCGACGAAGTCTTCGACGCCGTTGCCGGCCCCTTGGCTTGCAGCATGGAGTGGCGAACCATGTTCGTTCATTTGCTCACAGCCTGCCGGTAAGCGTGGCAACCGTGGAGTCTCGGAGACCGCGCCACGTCGTGAAGGTCGCGTTGATGGCGGAGGGCTCGTAGCCGCAGTGAACCATGCAGTCTTGGCACTGGTGGTTGCCGCTCGCCCTGCCATACTCCTCCCAGGCCGTTTCCTCCATCAATTCCCGGAAGGTGGCGGCATAGCCGTCTTGCAAGAGGTAACATGGACGCTGCCACCCGAATATCGTATACAGCGGGTTGCCCCACGGCGTACATTCGAAATCACGCTTGCCCATCAGGAACTGGAGAAACAGCGGCGACTGGTTGAGCCGCCAGCGCTTCTTCTTGTCGGCAAGCACCTCGGAGAAGAGCTCCCGTGTACGCTCACGCTCAAGGAAAGAGTCCTGATCCGGGGCCTTCTCATAGTTGAACCCCGGAGACACCATCATGCCCTCAACGTCCAGGTCCATCATCGCGTCGAAGAAGTCGCGGACGCGCATTGGCTCGGCCGTGTTGAACAACGTCGTATTGGTGGTGACACGAAAGCCGCGCCGGACCGCCTCCCGTATCGCCTCGACGGCGATGTCGTAAACGCCGTTCCGGCAGACCGAAGCGTCATGCTCCTTGCGCAGACCGTCCATGTGCACGCTGAAATTAAGGCGCTTGGAGGGGGTGAAGACATTCTCCTCCAGCTTCTGCTTGAGCAGCAGAGCGTTGGTGCAGAGATAGACGTACTTCCTGCGCCGGGTGAGTTCTTCCACCAACTCGCCGATGTGTGGATAGAGCAGCGGTTCTCCACCGGGGATGCTGACGATGGGCGCTCCACACTCCTCCACGGCGGCAATGCACTGCTCGACCGTGAGCGCGCGCTTGAGCACGTGAGGCGGGTACTGGATCTTTCCGCAGCCCGCACAGGCGAGATTGCAGCGCAGCAGCGGCTCCAGCATCAGCACAAGCGGATAGCGCTCGCGTCGCGCCAATCGCTGCTTTGCCACGTGCAAAGCCACCGTATACGCCTGTGAAATAGGAACTCCCAAGCCGTTGCGCCCTCACGGTGAACTGACTCCGGGGTAGTGTACCAGATTTCTCCGGAGACTAGGTTGTGTTGACGTTTCGTTCGAGCCACTTGCACGCTTCGCTATTCTTTGGTATGGTAAGGGCGAATCCAGTTTCAAAATACATTGTTTTACTTATTCAACAACACTCATCTCGGCGCGAGGCTGGACGAATGACAGGGCCACAGGACAGAAGCGACGGGCTGACGCCGGACCTGGGAAGATACGTGTCCCGTCTGGAGAACGCGGTGTACAAGGGGATTGCCAGTGAGGCGACCCCCTACGACCTGTCGCCCTTGGATGTCTACCTGCTGATGATCTGCATGGAGATGAGGGAGTGCACCGCCACACAGCTCGCGGTGCAGTTGCCCGTGGACGCCTCCCGGATAAGCCGCCTGGTGACCGTCCTGGCCGACCGCGGACTGCTGCGCAGGCGACGGCTGCGCAGCGACAGGCGCATCGTCATGCTGCGGCTGTCTCCGGATGGCCAGGCGGTGACCTCAGAGCTCACCGAGCGCATGCAGTCGTACTACGCCAAGCTCACCGAGGGCCTGAACGAGCGGGAGATGCGCACGTTCGCGGCGACGGCCTTGAGGATAGTCGCCAACTACGAGGCGATGCAGGAGTCCTGACGGCGCTTCCGTCATTCCCCACGTCGCGCGGGAACGACGGGCCTTAGAGGGTGTCTAACAATTCCGTTCACCCTGAGCCTGTCGAAGGGTCGTTCATGGTTCGACAAGCTCACCACGAACGGATCCGGCCCCCTCTTACGGCTTGCTTGCTATCGCTTCGCCGAACGCCACGCCATAGACCGCGCCCGGGTGGTGCTTCCACCTCTCATAGGCGGCCTCTATCCTGTCGAGCAGCTCCCGGGTGGACGCCCCGTACTTTATGGCCTTGTCGGTGATCTCCTGCGACAGGTGCCACTCTTGGTCGACCGTGCGGACGAACTCGATCTCCGAGGGGGTGCTGTAGATGTCGACGCTCGCCGTGATCTGGGCGTTCGCGAAACCGGCCTCGTCGAGGCGGGCCTTCAGCTCCTTGCCCATCTGCGGATGACCCCCGTCGACCACGAGGACGTCTTCGAATATATCCCATGACCTTCTCATAACACCGAGGTCGGGCTGCATGAAGTGCGACCGGCATATCATTTCCCGGCATGCGATTATCCCGCCGGGCTTAAGGACGCGCTTCACCTCCGCCAGCGCGGCGGCGGCGTCCGCAACGCGCAAGAGGATGTCATGGCCGTGCGCGACGTCGAAGGAGCCGTCCTCGAAGGGGAGGTCGAGCACGTCGCCCACGTGGAATATCGCGTTCCGGTGTCCCTGGGCGCCGGCAGCCGTCCTCGCGGCCTCGACCTGCGACTCCTTTATGTCGACGCCGTGCAGCTCGCCGGGCTCGACGGCCTTGGCCAGTCCCACCGATATCGTCCCCGGCCCGCAGCCGAAGTCGAGGACGCGCTGGCCGGGCCTCAGATGCGGGAGCAGATGGCGAGCGTGTGACTGCGCGGTGTACCGCTTGGAAGTCTCCAGTATCCCTTCACTGAAGCTTTCCAGCGTATAGTCCGAATTCGAAGATGTCGGTTGAGTCATCCTAGCCTGTCCCTACAGTGGGACGTGATTATAAGGGGGAACGATATTTTTGTCTACCCAAACAATAGACGTATGCAATCATCACGGCTTGCCGGCCACCGCTTCCCCGAACGCCACGGCGCAGACCGCGCCCGGGTGGTCCTTCCACCTCTCATACGCGACACGTATCCTCTCGATCAGCTCCGGGGTGGACGCTCCGTACGCTATCGCCGCCTCGGTGATCTCCGGCCCAAGGAACCAATTGTTGGCGAGTGCGTGGATGAATGTGATGTCCGACGGCCTGCTGTAGAAGTCGAAGGACGTCGTGACCTGGACGTTCGTAAAGCCCGCCTCGATGAAATGGGTCTTCAACTCCTTGCCCATCTGCGGATGGCCGTCGTTCGCCGCGAGGAGGTCTGAGAACATGTCCCACGAGGCATCGATGACGCCGAAGTCGGGCTCGGTGAAGCTGGCCTCGCACAGCAATTCCCGGCAGCCGATGATGCCGCCCGGCTTCAGGACGCGATTCACCTCCGCCAGCGCGGCCCCGGTGTCCGGAACGTGCGTGAGGATTTGATGGCCGTGGACGACGTCGAAGAAGTCGTCCTCGAAGGGCAGGTCGAGCACGTCGCCCACGTGGAATGTCGCGTTCTCCCGTCTCTGTGAGATGGCGACATTCCTCGCGATGTCGATCTGCGATTCCTCCATGTCGACGCCGTGCAGCTCGCCGGGCTCGACCGCCTTGGCCAGTCCCACCGATATCGTCCCCGGCCCGCACCCGAAGTCGAGGATGCGATGCCCGGGCCTGAGATGCGGGAGCAGATACGCGGCGTTGGCCTCCGCAGTGTATCGCACCATGGACTCCAGGAACTCGTCGCTGAAGCTCATCGTATAGTCCGGCGTGCTTTGCGTCAGTTGAGTCATAGCGGCCTCCCCAGCGGCGCACTATATGCGAAAGGACGTGCCTTGTCAAAGCGTTGGGGGGATTCACGCTTGGCGCGCTCCTCTTCCTTTAATTAAGGAGGGGCGGTTCG
Organism: Dehalococcoidia bacterium; assembly: GCA_963665745.1. GTDB lineage: Bacteria > Chloroflexota > Dehalococcoidia > Lucifugimonadales > VXLM01 > VXLM01. Next base: position 1,761,947 of record OY762443.1, read on the forward strand.
ACCCTTCGACAAGCTCAGGGTGAACGGGGGTTGTTGTCGCTCAGGGTGAAGACGAGGGCCGTCAATCAGGACGTGACTGCCGCGGGTTTGTTGCTGGGGCCTATGGTCCAGGCCCCGTTGCTCTCTTCCGAAGCCGAACGACCATGAGACCGAGCTATGGCGACGAACTTCGAAGACAGGCGCGTGGGGGGAGTTGCCAGGGTCACCTTCATGAGCGGGTGCGCCGGGCTGGCGTTCTCATCTAGAATCGACATCACTTCATCCAAGAAGGAGGGTGCGAAGCCCTCAATCTCGGAGAAGTCCAGCGTGATTTCGCCGGGGCTGGTTTGCAGAGCCTCCGTGATGTGAGTCTCGAGGGATCGCGCGGACTCTCGCGTTACCAAGACATGCTTTGGCGCCAGGTCGAAGACTTTGATCTTATTCACGATTGGCTTGACTCACTCTATTGAAATTAACTAGGTATGGCAACGTAGGCTAATGTACCAGGAAACAGATTCTGACGTTTCGCCTTGCCGTCGGAATTTGAGTTAACGGAAAGAGCTCCTAGACCGGAGTGAATGATGAGCAGCCTCCCCGGCTCTCTCATGTCCTCCGCTACGCCAAATAGTCCGATACCCCTATGGCTGTCCCCGGTTCCGCTAACACGCTCACCTATTGCCATTTCCAGAGCGTCCCAGTCGTAAGTTACATGGGTTCTGAGTGCGAGGTTCCTCTCCAGAGAGCTCCGCACGCCGATTCCGCCATCCGCAACGCAGCACACAAAGTACTCCCCTCCTCTGAAGGCGTAGAACTGGATGAGTCCGTACGCCCCTATTGGCGACTCGGCGTGCTGCACCGCATTGACTGCCAGTTCACCAAAAACCTCGCTCACAAGCGGGTAGATGTTGGCGGAGCCCAGCCCTGTGTCTTTCAGCGCCTCCATGGCGCGGTTGGCTAGGTTCTCGGCCTCAGTCTCGGAATCGAAGCGGGTCAGCGGTATTACTACCTGTCGACTACTGGTCTCTGGGATGTCGCGATCATCCAGTTCAACGGCATGGCTCCTGAGCAGCTCGAATAGGCCTATGGATTTCAGATAGACGGACACTCCAAAGTTGAGGGGAACCAATAGCCTGCATTGGGATCCGGCCTGCATTGCTAAGAGCGGATAGATAGCGCACCACAGAGCCGCCGCGGGGCGCAGGAATTCCACATTCCGCAGATCTACAACGACCTCAGACTCGTTGAACTGAGGCTCTCTGGGGTCGGCTTGATCGAATTTGCGGGGTATGCTGCGAGAGTCTCGAAAGTCAGGGCGAGGTTCAATACGCACAGGAGAAACCTCTCAACCGGCGGCCTCTGCGACATGCGCCGACGCAGAACTCATCCCGGATTCCCCATATTGGCGGTCTTCAGGCTCAGAGGCCAGCCCAAATGAGACGATAGCATTATAGTCGGGTCTTGCAAGGCCAGTCAATCGTCGGTCCATTCAGGGATCGTTCAGAGTCGATGAGGGGAACGGCCCCCGTCATTCCCGCGAACGCGGGAATCCACATCCGGCGCCGCAAGTCATCTCCAAAGGGAATAGATTCCCGCTTTCGCGGGAATGACGGTAGGGAATGTGGGAATGACGGCGGCCTGTTGTGGATCAAGCGTTCTCGCGAAGTCTGAACGCTCCCTTTCCCTATAAGCAATTCCTGCGTCGTTTCCCATTCCACCTGTAATTAATCTCTACGTTACTGTCCCAAATTGAAGAATATGCTATTGACAAGTGATTCCAAATACAGTAATAGTATATGGAACTCGGTGAAAAAGACACTCGGTGATAAGGCACTTGATGATAAGGCATTGGATGAGTTGGGCATCGGAGGCTTAGGCAACGGTATGAACGAGAAGCCAATGTATGAGAGTAGCATCACTGGGAGGCCGAGGCCGCTCCGGGCTCAGGATCGGGTTGCCCGGATACTTGGGCCGCGCAAGGGTCTGGTGGTGTTCCTGCTCATGGTCGCGATGGTCGCGGCCTTCGCTCCCCTCGCGCAGAACGTCGAGGCATCCTCGGCGCCCGGCTCCGTCGGATCGGTGTCGGTGTCGCGGTCGGACGGCTCGCTGACCGCAAGCTGGTCAGCCGTTTCCGGCGCGACCAAGTACCACATCACCTACAGCTCAAACGGCGGCGGAAGCTGGAGCCTCGCCTCGCTCGATCACTCCGGCACAAGCATCACCATCGGCGTCGACAACTCCAAGACCTACCTCGTCGGCGTCCGCGCCGGCAACGATAACGGCTGGAGCGGTTGGACCAACTCCCCGTCCTCCGGGCCGTACTTTCCCCCCGACACTGAACGCGTCAAGCCGCCCGCCGCGCCCTCATCGGTCTCCGTCTCCCGCTCCGACGGCTCCCTGACCGCATCCTGGCCCGCAGTCTCCGGCGCGACCAGCTACCACGTCACCTACACCTCGACCCACAAGCAGAGTTGGGAGTTGGGCGCGTCCAACCACACCTCCACCAGCATCACCATCAGCGCAGACAACACCAAGACCTACTACGTCGCCGTCCGCGCCCGCAACAAGGGCGGCGACAGCAGTTGGACCGACTCCCCGTCATCGGGGCCGTACACTTCCCCCAAGACTCCGCCCACGACGGGTCGCTCCCTCACCTTCGGGAGCCACACCATCCCCAACCAGTCGTGGACCAAGGACGTTGCCATAGACACGCTGCGCCTGCCCACGGCCACGGTCAGTTGTGACGGCGTCTGCACGACCATCGTCCCGACGATCACCTACGCGCTCTCCCCGGGCCTCCCTGCCGGAGCGAGCTTCGACGCGGCCGCCCGCACCGTCACCGGGACGCCGACCGCGGAGGCCGCGAGCGCCACGTACACCTACACGGCCTCCGCCGACGGACACACGTCGGCAAGCCTCACGTTCTCCATCGCCGTCGCGACGCCGCCCGCCATCTCCTTCGGCGGCGCGACCATCGACGACCAGTCCTTTAATATGAATACGGAGATCGAGACGCTGACCCTGCCGGAGGCCACCGCCAGCGGTGCACTCACCTATTCTCTCTCCCCCGATCTGCCCGAGGGCCTCACCTTCGACGCCACGGCCCGCACCATCACCGGCACGCCCACGGCCCTCGCCGACAGCGCCAGCTACACCTACTCCGCCACCGACGGGACGGACACCGTCGCGTTGAGCTTCGCTATCGAGGTGCTCCAGGAGCAGGGAGCCTCAGCGCAGGCCGGCCTCTCCTGGGTCACCGCGCCGCCCACCACGCTGGAATGGACGCAGGGCACGGCGGTGAACGTGACGCTGCCCGCGGCCACCGGCGACCCCAACATCACCTACAAGCTGTCCCAGGGCTGCGGCAGCACTGCGGCGGTATTGCCCCAGGGGATCTCCTGGAACGCCTCCACCCGCACCCTCAGCGGCACGCCCACCAAGTGGTTCGCCACCAGGGCAGCCTGTTACCAAGCCTACGCCTCCAACAAGAGCGCCCCGTCCGTGATCATCCACATCCGGGCGGCGGACACGTCGGGCAACCACGCGCCTTACGCCAGCATCAAGAGCAGCGGCAGCCAGCTGCTCGGGCAGCTCTGGAGCCGCTACGGCGGCTGCTACGGCGGCACCATCACCTATTCCCCCAGCAGCGGCCACACCAAGCACTTCTACGACCCGGAAGACGACACGCTGACCTACACGGCGGGCTCGAACAAGCTCGTCAGCACCACCATCAACTCCAGCGGCTACGCCGTGGCGAGCCTCAGGCATCCGCCCCTGAACTGGTACTCCTTCCACTACACGGCGACGGACCCCGACGGGCTGTACGACTCGATTTCGTTGCAGGTGAAGCATTTCAACTGCAAGGAAACGTTGAGCGTCCAGGAGAACAAGCCCAAGGACACCGTGGTCGGCAGCGTGGGCGGGCCGAACCGCGCCGACGGCAGCAGCTTCACCCTCAACGGGGACGCCAAGACCTACTTCGACATCGATTCCAGCACCGGCCAGATCACCGTCAAGGACGGGACGACGCTGGACTACGAGACCAAGACCTCGTACAGCGGGAACTTCCGGTACACCGTCGAGAACACGAGTGTGGGCGGCGATATCCAGATAAACGTGAACGACGTGCGCGCGCCCAACGTGGACAGGCCGACGCTGGCCCAGAACTCCACCAACCCGACCACGGCGCTGGACGTGTCGTGGACCGCGCCGACGCCGATGACGGGCACCACGATAAACGACTACGACGTGCGGTACCGCGAGTGGACCACCAGCTCCTGGACGGAGATGCCCGACACCACCAACAGCACAGCGACGAGCGCGACTATCACCGGCCTGACCGCCGGCAAGGAGTACGAGGTGCAGGTGCGCTCCCAGATTGCCGACGAGGGCCCCGGCCACTGGTCCGGTTCATCGCTTATCCTCTACCTGGCGGAGAACACGGCGGAGAACGGCAACGTGGGCGGGAAGTTCAACGTCAACGCCACCGACTACTATCCGCTGCAATTCACCCTCGGCGGGACCGACGGCTCCAAGTTCAAGCTGAGCACGGACACGGGCTACAAGACGGCGCAGTCCGCGCAGATACAGGTGAAGACGGGCAACGTCCCGGACTTCGAGAGCAAGTCCTCCTACAGCCTCACCCTCCGCGCCGTCGAGAACAACCTCCAGAGGAACATCCTCGACGTAACCTACAGCGTCCTCATCATCGTGACGGACGTGAACGAGCCGCCGGGCAAGCCGACGGTTACGGCGACGGTAAACTCCACCACGCCCTCGACGAAGATCGACGTGTCGTGGACCGCGCCGACGATGACCGGCAAACCAGCCATATCCGACTACGACGTGCAGTACCGCAAGACGGGCGATTCGTCGTGGACTTCCCACAGCTTCACGGGAACGGGCACCAGCACGACGCTGAGCAGCCTGACGGCGGGCAAGAAATACGACGTGCAGGTTCGCGCGGTCAACGACGAGGGCAACGGCGCATGGTCCGACACGGGCAACGCCATCACCACCTCGAGCACGGTGACCCGCAGCATCGCCGAGAACTCCGCCGCCAGCACCAACATCGGCACGGCAGTGACCATGACGCCGGGCAGCTACACCATAGCCCACAGCCTGGACGGGACGGACAAGGACAAGTTCGACATCGGCTCCACCACCGGCCAGATAACCGTCAAGACGGGGAACATCCCGGACTACGAAAGCAAGACCTCCTACAGCGTGGAGGTGAAGATCGCGGTGTCCGGCACGGGCAACTCCAACAGCGTGCCCAACGGCACGGGCACCTACACCGTCCCGGTCACCATCAACGTGACGGACGTGAACGAGCCGCCGCCCAAGATGTCCGCGCCCACGGTGGCTGCCAACTCCACCACGCCGAGCACCAAGCTGGACGTGAGCTGGACCGCTCCGACGACGACGCAGATGAGCGGCAAGCCCGCCGTCAGCGACTACGACGTGCAGTACCGGCAGAACGGCGGCTCCACCTGGAGCAGCCACAGCTTCACGGGAACAGGCACTTCCACGACGCTGACGGGCCTCACCAAGGGCAAGAGCTACGAGGTGCAGGTGCGCGCGGTCAACGCCGAGGGCAACGGCGCGTGGTCGGACTCCGGCAGCGCCATCACCGACGCCAACGCGGTCAGCCGCAACGTCGCCGAGAACTCGGCGTCGGGTACGAACGTCGGCGCGGCGGTGACGGCGGTCAGCACCAACACCACCTACGACTACACCCACGCGCTGAGCGGGACGGACGCATCCAAGTTCGAGATCGGCAGTTCGACTGGCCAGATAACGGTGAAGTCGGGTACGAGCCTCGACTACGAGACCAAGACCTCTTACACCGTGACAGTCACGGTGACGGCGGCGGCGAAGAGCGGCGGGGGCGCCAACGCGCAGTCCGTCGATCCCAACGCGCCGGGCGACTACATCGTCCCGGTGACCATTAACGTGACGGACGTGAACGAGCCGCCGGCCTTCGCCGACGACACGGCCACGCGCAGCATCGCCGAGAACTCGGCTGCCGACACGAACATCGGCGCGGTGGTGACCGCCACCGACCCGGACGGCGTCGCCAAGTTCAACACGCTCACCTACTCGCTGACGGGAACGGACGCGAGCGACTTCACCATCGACTCGTCCACCGGCCAGATCAAGACCAAGTCGGCCCTGGACTACGAGGACGACACCTCCTACAGCGTGACCGTGAACGTCACCGACGGCAAGAACGCCAGCGGGACCGCCGACACCTCCGCCGACGACACCATCGCGGTGACGATCAACATAACCGACGCGAACGAGCCTCCGTCCGCTCCCGCCGCGCCGACGGTGGCGCAGAACTCCACCACGCCAACGACCAAGCTGGACGTAAGCTGGACTGCGCCGACCAACACCGGCAAGCCGGCAATCAACGACTACGACGTGCAGTACCGCAAGAGCGGCGACTCGACGTGGACGGACGCCTCCTTCACCGGAACGACCACCAGCACGACGCTGAGCGGCCTGACCGCTGGCAAGAGCTACGAGGTACAGGTGCGCGCGGGCAACGACGAGGGCGACGGGGCGTGGTCGGCCTCGGGCACGGCTATAACGAAGGGCGGCAGCGTCACCCGCAGCATCGACGAGAACTCGGCGGCGGGCGCGAACGTCGGCGCGGCGGTCACGGCGTCCAACACCACCTACGACTACACCCACGCCCTGAGCGGAACGGACGCGAGCAAGTTCGAGATCGGCTCCTCAACGGGGCAGATAACCGTCAAGACCGGAACCAGCCTGGACTACGAGGCCAAGGACTCCTACAGCGTGGTCGTGACGGTGACGGCTGCCGCGAAGTCCCAGGGCGCGAACGCGCAGTCCCTCGACCCCAACGCTCCGGGCGACTACGTCGTCCCGGTGACCATCAACGTGAACGACGTGGCAGAGCCGCCCACCATTTCCGTGCCCACGGTAGTCCCCAACTCCACGACGCCCACGACCAAGCTGGACGTGTCGTGGACTGCTCCGACCATGACCGGCAAGCCGGCCGTCTCCGACTACGACGTGCAGTACAGGAAAGCCCACTCGTCCACCTGGACCAGCCACACCTTCACCGGGACCGGCACGTCCACCACGATCAGCGGCCTTACCGAAAACGAGCACTACGAAGTGCAGGTGAAGGCCAAGAACGACGAGGGCGACAGCGGCTGGTCCAACGCGGGCCACGCCACCACCAACGCCGACTCGAAGACCCTGACCATCGACGAAAACTCCGCCGCCAACGCCGAGGTGGGCACGGTAACCAAGTCCATCGACAGCAGCTACACCAAGGCCCACACCCTCAGCGGAACCGACGCCAGCAAGTTCGACATTGCGAGCAGCACCGGCGTGATAACGCTGGCCGACGGAACCAGCCTGGACTTCGAGGCCAAGGACCACTATGACGTAACCGTGGAGCTCGATGCCACCAAGCAGGGCAGCGCCACCCTCGAATACGACATTACGGTAATCATCCAGGTCGATGACGTGGACGAGCCGCCGGCCGCCCCCGCCATCACCGTGGCCAAGAACAGCACGACGCCCACCAGCAAGATTGACGTGTCGTGGACGGCCCCGGACATGACAGGCAAGCCGGCCATTGACGGCTACGATTTGCAGTACCGCCTGCACGGCGCAACCGACTGGACGGACGCCACCTTTACCGGAACCAGCACGACGCTGACCGGGCTGACCTCCGGCAAGAGCTACGAGGTGCAGGTGCGGGCGAAGAACGACGAGGGCGAAAGCCCCTGGGCCTCCGGCTCGGCCATCACCCGGGGCGGCACTTCCGGCGGCGGCGCCGTAATCCGCAACATCGCCGAGAACTCGGTGGTGGGAACCAACGTGGGCTCGCCAGTGACGGCTACCGCCAACCCTAACGGCTACACGCTCAGCCACACCATGACCGGAACGGACGCCGACAAGTTCACCATCGAATCGTCCAGCGGCCAGATCAAGGTCAAGGCGGGGAACATCCCCAACTACGAAGCCAAGACTTCGTACAGCGTGACCGTAACGGTCAAAGCGGCCGCGAAGTCGCAGGGTGCCAACGCCCAGAGCTTTACTCTGGAACCCAACAACCCCGGCGACTACGTGGTGCCGGTGGACATCAAGGTGACCGACGTTGCCGAGCCTCCCGCCGCGCCGGCCGCGCCGACGGTAACGTCGACGGGCACCTCGGCCGACAAGACGCTCAAGGTCAAGTGGACGGCCCCGGACATGACCGGCAAGCCGGCCATCACCGGCTACAAGGTGCGTTACCAGAAGAACGGCGAATCCACCTGGACTACCCTCTCGCCAACCGGAACCGGAACCTCAATCGACATCGCTAACCAGGTGGGCGGCGTCAACTACAACGTGCAGGTGCAGGCCACCAACGACGAGGGCAGCAGCCCGTGGTCGGACAGCGGCAAGCTGAAGAACGCCGATCCCAAGCTGCCGGCCAACCCCACCCGCAGCATCGCCGAGAACTCCAGCAAGGATACCAACGTGGGCGCGGCAGTGGCGGCCACCGACCCGGAGGGGGATACGCTGGAGTACACGCTGGGCGGGACCGACGCGGCGTCCTTCGAGATAGACGGCGCAACCGGCCAGATATCGCTGGCCGACGACCACACCCCGAACTACGAGGCCAAGACTTCGTACAGCGTCACGGTGTCCGTCAGCGACAAGCTGGACTCGGAACTCAACGCCGACACCGAGATCGACGACACGGTGACGGTGACCATCAACGTCACCGACGTGAACGAGCCTCTGGGCAAGCCCGGGACTCCCACGTCCAAGAAGGCCACCAACAATAGCATCACGGCCACCTGGACCGCCCCGGATGCCACCGGCAAGCCGCCGGTCAAGAAGTACTGGGTGCGGTACTGGGAGAAGGGGACGAACCGGGGCCTTAATGCCTGGACGGTCTCCACCAACGAGGCGCTGCTGGACGTTGACAGCACGAATCCCAACGACCCCAACTCGCCGCTGAAGCCGGGCACGGCCTACGAGGTCGAGATCATGGCGGAGAACGACGAGGGCTACGGCGAGTGGTCTGATATAGGGACGCTGTACACGACGCAGAGTTTCTCCAACCCGTCGCCGCCGACGAATTCTCCACCGACGTCGCCTCCGACGTCGCCCGCGCCTACTCCGACGCCGACGCCAACGCCTACACCGACACCGACGCCGGTACCCACTTCGACGCCTACTCCGACGCCGACGCCGGTACCCACTTCGACGCCTACTCCGACGCCGACGCCAACACCAACACCGACGCCGACCCAAACGACCCAGCCGCCCACCGTCGCCGTTTCGCCGCAGGGGCCGATGCCCCCTGGTCGCCCGGAGGCGCCCGACCTGTCCCCGTCGAGCGCCGCGCCGCAGACCGCGCTCTCCGTGACGTGGAACGCCCCGGCCGACAACGGCTCGGCCATCACCGGATACCGCCTGCGATACAGGGTCAAGGGCGCTCAGACCTGGAGCTCGGTGAACACCACCTCGACCGGTACGATCCTCAGCGGCCTGACCGCCGCCACGACCTACGAGGCCCAGGTGCTTGCGAACAACTCCGTCGGCTCCGGGGTCTGGTCGCCCACCGGCACTGGCGCCACCCTCGCCTACCCGACGCCGACCCCGACCCCGACCCCGACGAACGGCAAGCCCAAGTTGGGATCAGGGCTCGCCTTCGACGTGGCCGAGAACTCGCCTGCGGAAACGACCGTTGGCACGCCCGTCGCCGCCTCGGATCCGGACGGCGACACCCTCACCTACGCCATCAGCGGCGCGGACGAGTTCGCCATCGACGCGTCCACGGGACAGATCACGGTCGCGCCGGGCGGGTCCTTGGACTACGAGTCGGTCAGTTCGTACACGGTTACCGTGAGCGTCACCGACGGGGTGGACGCCGCTGGCAACACCGACCCGTCAGTCGACGCCTCCACGAAGGTGACCATCAGCGTGACGGACGTGGACGAGCCGCCGGCGAAGCCGGACGCGCCTTCGGTCACCCGCGACCTCAACCTGCCCCTCAGCAGGCTCATCGTGAATTGGGATGCCCCTGCCAACACCGGACCTGCCATCACCGGCTACGACCTTCGCTACCGCGTCGAGGGCGAGTCCGCCTGGACCGTTCGTGACGAGGGTACCGTCACCATCACCCGGATCGACGGCCTCAAGAGCGACACGACCTACGAGGCCCAGGTGCGGGCCGTCAACGACGAGGGAACCGGCCCTTGGTCCGACTCCGGCTCCGGCTCGACGGCGAAGCCCACCCCGACCCCAGTGCCCACGCCTGTTCCGACGGCGACCCCGACACCTGTGCCGACGGCAGCGCCGGCGGCCATCCCGGCGTCTGTGCCTCCGACGGCAACCCCGACGCGTGTGCCACCCACGGCAACCCCGACGCCTGTGCCGCCAACGGCAACCCCGACACCCGTGCCGCCAACGGCTACTCCGACGCCTGTCCCGCCGACGGCTACTCCGACACCCGTGCCGCCCACGGCAACGGCAACCCCGACGCCCGTGCCGCCGACGGCAACCCCGACGACGGCCCCGGCTCTATTGTCCGAAGCGGCCCCGTCCGATGGGGAAGGGCAGCGACGCTCGATAGGCCAGGCCAGTCTCAACCTGCCCGCCCGCACCGTGGACGACGATACGGGTGGAGCGGCCCGGGTGGAGGTCGATCCTCCCGCGCCGGCATCCCCGCCCGCCGTTGTTGAATCGGACGACGGTTCGATGCTGGCAGCAGTCCTCTGGCCGGCGTTGCTGATGGCGCTGATAGCCATCGTGTTCCTATTCGCCTTCCGCCGCCGGAAGAAGCGCAACGGAGAGCGCGGTTAAAGTACAATAGAGGTATGGAAAGCGCTAAGCACGTTACTCTTCGGATCAAGAAGGACCTTCCCGCGGATACTCTCTTGACCGCAGCGGCGATAGCGATTGTTTTCTTACCGGCGGCGTTCATTGGCTGCGGCTCCTCGCCGCCGGACGATGAGCGCCGCGCTCTGTACGAGGACGATTTCTGGGCTTCCGCCAGCGAGGCCGACGTAAACGCCGAGCTGGAGAGGGACCCGGACTTGTCGGCAACGGCGGGCGAGCTTGGCCTGAGCCCGTTGCACGTGGCTGCGTCCCACACCAGGAATCCGGCGATTATCTCCCTGCTTCTGGATTCGGGCGCCGACATTGGAATCAGGAGTGGGCTGAACAATTCGACGCCGCTGCACATGGCGGCCTCCTTCAATACCGAGCCGGCGGTCATCGAGCTCCTGCTGGATCGCGGGGCTGACATCGAAGCCGCCAATAACAGACAGGCGAGGCCGCTGCACGTAGCTACGGCCCTGAACGCCAACCGGGAAGTGGCGGTCTTGCTGTTGAGCCGGGGAGCTGATCCCTCGGCCTCCGTCGGCGACGGAGCGAGCGCGCTGCACACCGCTGCCTTCAATCGAGAGGCGGGCATGGTCGTCCTGATGCTGGAGCACGGCGGAGACGTCGCCCTCCGTAGTCTGAACGGTCGGACCGCCCTGCACACGGCCGCGCTGCACAACCCCAACCCCGAGGTGCATAAGCTCCTGCTGGAGCATGGGTCCGACATTTCCGCCAAGGATAACGAGGGCATGACGCCGCTTCACTCGGCGGCGGCGTCCAACCCGTCTCCCCAGGGGGTGATTGTCCTGCTGCTGGAACACGGGGCCGACACTTCCACCCTTAACGACGAGGGGCTGACGCCGTGCCGGATTGCGGTGGCCAGAGGCGCCGAGACGGAGGTGGAGGAGCTGCTCTGCCGGTAAATCCCGGCTAGGGGTCCGGAGTCTGCTTTCTGACGGGCGTCGGTTCCGAGACGTAAAACTCCATGTCGGCTATTTCGTGAAGCACCGACGGCGGCATGAAGTCGCATAAGCTGGTGTTGAAAACGAGGGCGATGCTCAGTTGATTGGACACCACTATCCTGTCAGTGGCAGAGGAGACACAGTGCTCCTCGGTTTCCTGCCAGCGGTAATTGATCAGGTGTTCTTCCTGTTGACTGCCGTTGCGTTCCACGATGGACTTCCCTGAATATATGTAAGCGAAATGGCTCCAGGCGCCGCCCCGCTCCATCAGGGCGTCGCTCCACCAGGCTGAGAATTCATCCAGGGTCTCCCCTTCATTCAGAGGGTAGTCCCTGACATAGACCGTGCCCACCCGGTCATTCCCGTCATATCTTTCCAAGTGAAGCTGGCATCCGGTGCCCTCGCCGGTCTTCCTCCATTCAGAGGGTGCCCGCAATGAGTATTGACAGGCCCGGTTTTGGTAGTTTTCAAACTCTCCGCCGGCACGGGACAGAGCGTCCTGAGCGGCCGCCAAGGTACGCAGATTGTTCCTTACTTCCCCGATGGAGATGGCGAAGGAAACGCCGGAGTATTCCTGGAAGGTGGACGTATTGACTCCGATGACCCGCCCGGCGCTGTTCACCAGCGGGCCGCCGCTGCTGCCGGGGTTGATGGCCGCGTCGGTCTGGACCAGATCGGCCGGGCCGCCTTCGCGGAGCGAAGAAACTATGCCGGTGGTAATGGTGTAGCCCTCTCCCAACCGGTCGCTCAGTGGGAAACCCATAGCTATGACGAGATCGCCGGCCCGGACTTTCGACTCGTCCCCCAGCGGCATTGCTCTTATGCCCCCCCGCGACGTGACCTTGACCACCGCCAGGTCCAGGTCTTCGTCTTTGCCCAGCACCATCCCGGCGTACGACCACCCGTCCACGGAGCGGACGGTGACGAGGTCATGGTCTTCCAACAAGTGAGCGTTGGTGACTATGAGACCGTCGTTGGAGACTACAAAACCGGAACCTCTGGCATCGGGAGTGACTATCTGGACCAGCCCGTCCACGAGGTTCGCCACGATGTCGGATACCGATGGCTCAGGCGTAGGCGTAGGACGCGGGATGCGGGTCAGGACTGCCGATACGGTGGCGGACACGTCTATGGCGCCGACAGTTCCGGTGGGGCTCGCCGGCGCCACTTCTTCTTGCCCATCTTCATTGGTGCAAGCGGTGGCAAGAACCGCCAAAGCGGCCAGCATGGCGAGACCGGCGAAAGCAAATTTGCAAACTGTACCCAGAGTGTAGGCTCCGTGATGGAGAAATCTGCCGGTTAAGCATGGATCATCTCTCCGTTCAGAGAGAAGCCTCTGCAACCGCTAAATAGCGTAACGCAAATCAAGTCGGCGCACAATTGACCGCCAGTCCACCTCGCCGAGGCGAACTTTTCGGTGGAGGTCTCGCTATAGTGAACGGCTATCCTAAGGTGGCAAGCTCGTCTTAACCACGCTGGGCGCCAATGGCAGCATCTTCGTGCCGCCAACCGGAGAATTGGGTATTGACAATCGAGATCATTCTTGATAGTTTGTATCGCTAACTAGAAATATAAACTCAGCATATAGTGCTATAATTTGATACTAACTATCATTACGGCACTTGAGATACCAAGCACCAAACCTGATGGCGGTACTGGAGAACCGAGGCTATAAGGCTACTGCGCCCAGGAAAGCGATAGTCAAGCTCCTGGAGCAGAAGCATGAAGGCTTTACGACGGAGGCGCTCAGCGAAGAGTTGCCTTCGGTGGGCAGGGCAACGGTATACCGGACCGTCAAACTCCTTCTCGAGGCGGGAGTGGTCTGCAAGGTTCCCATGATGGACGGAGCCCGCGTGTACAGCCTCGTTCCCGTTGGACATCGTCATCACCACTCTGTCTGCGTCCGGTGCCGTGCGGTCGGGGAGTTCAAGGCGGCTACTATCGATGAGTCGCTCAGAGCTATTGCCGCCGACATTCCGGGACAAATCGTCGACTACCACATCGAGATGTACGTGACCTGCGACTATTGCCGCGCCGACGGGGGTAAGTAAGAGGTCTGTTCCAACCAGCTGAGGCACCAGCACCCCGGATCCTATACTGATACTTCATATCGATACACGATAGACCCCACAGAACACAAACTAACTAAAGGGGAGAATCCCCACAAGAACAGGAGGAACAAGGTAAATGATACATAGTCTATTAAAGTGGAAGTCAGTGGCCATAGTCGCAGCGATTGCGGCTTTGGTCTTCGCCATTGCCTGCGGCGATCCGGAGCCGGAGGTCGACACAGCCCAGCTGATACAGGACGCAGTCGCCAGCGCGCAGAGCGCCAGCGCCGCCGAGATAGAGAGTTCGGTTGCGGCGGCCATCGCCGCGCAGCCACAGGGCGCCAGCGCGGCTGAGATTCAGAAGCTCGTTTCGGACTCGGTCACGGCGGCCATCGCCGCCCAGCCCGCGGGTCTGACGCGCGCGGACGTCGAGTCTATCGTGAGCCGGGCGACGGCGGAACAGCTCTCCGCGGCCGACGTGGAGACGATCGTCGACCAGTCCTTCCGGGCGCTGCCCGCGCCTGAGATCGACGCGAATCAGCTCACCAGCCTCGTCAACGCCGCGGTTGCCGATGCGGTGCCGCAAGGCGTCAGCGCCGGCGAGATCAGCAGGATCGTCCAGGCACAGGTGAGCGCCGGGCTCTCCGGCACGCTTACGCGCGGCGACATCGAGGACCTCGTTGCCAGCGCCGTCGAGGACGCGGTCGGCGACCAGCTCACCGCCGACCAGGTCACGAACATCGTGAACGCCTCCCTCGTCGCCACGAACCAGGCGATCGAGAACGCGGCTGCCGAAGCCGCTCAGGCCGCAGCAGCCGCCGCGGCCGCACAGGAGGCGGCCTCGGCCGCTAGGGAGGCTCCCGCGCCCTCCGGGCCGCCCGTCCAAGTGGTGACGACCACCAACTTTGTGGCTGACTGGGCTCGGGTGGTAGGTGGAGACAGGGCAGAGGTCTTCAGCCTGCTGGCGCCGGGCGCCGATCCACACACATTCTTGCCGGGAGCTCGCGACGTTGCCAGGGTAGCTGACGCGGATCTCGTGCTGACTGTCGGCCTCGACCTGGAGGCCGAATGGCTGGAGGATCTGCTGCACAACGCCAGTGCAGACGAGTCCAAGATAGTCGCCCTTGGTGAGGCCGTCGATCCACTCGAGTACGCCATGGCCGATATGCATGACGATCACGAGGGTGAAGCCCACGACGACCACGAAGAGGAAGGCCATGACGATCACGTGGGTGAAGGTCACGATGATCACGACGAGATGACCATTGGGCGCCTGCTCGTTGCGGATGCGGTAGAAGCGCACCTCTCCGTCATCGATCTGTCGACCGATCACGTTGACAGCGGAATCTTCGAGGTGGCCGCGCCCCGCGCGACGGTGTACCCCAGTCCCACCCATCGCTACGGCATCATCCTCGCCCGCGGGCCGGAGGACAACGACGACCGCGTCCACGTCTTCGACGGCGGCGTCTTCCTCGTCGAGCACGGCGATCACTACGACCTTGTCCAGGAGCCGGTGTCCCGGCACTCGCTGGAGATCGCGGAAGAGCGGCCCATTCACTACGTCAACAGTCACGGCTGGACCGCAATCTTCGCCGACGCCCACGGTCACGCCATCCTGATCAACGAGGCGGACCTGGCGAACTCAAGCGGCGACTATGAGCCGGTCGTGTTTGAGGCCGGACCCCAGCATGGCGCGGCGCTGGTCATCTCGGACGAGCACATCGTCATCACGACCAAGAATCTCGATGACCTGGATGACGCTCTGCCTGTCGGCGTTGAGGTTCGCGATTTCGATGACCACGTCGTCTACGACGCCAGCAATCACTCATGCCCGGGCATGCACGGGGAATCGCACAACGAGCACGGCGCGGCCTTCGGCTGCGTCGGCGGCGTGCTCTTCCTCGAGGCTCACGACGGCGAGTACGAGCACGAGTTCATCGCCAATCCGCCGGAGATGCGCGAAGACTCTCGGATCGGGTCGGTCTACGGTCACCACGACGTCGAGCATTTCTTCGGCAGGGCCTCCTACCGCGGCGATCAGGGCTTCGTCGACGATGGCATTTGGCTGATCGACGTGGACCACAGCGAAATGCGCCAGGTGTTCAGCGAGCCGAGCGTTTCCACGAAGTTCTCCAGCGATGGCGAGCTGCTCTACGTGCTCGGCGCTGACGGCGTGCTGCACGCGCTGGACGCGCATGACGGCGACTTGGTCTCGACGACGGATCTGGTCGAGCCGGGTGATGCCGGTCGTCCCGCCATGATCGTCGTCGGCGAGTGGCTCTACGTCGCCGATCCCAACGGCGGCCATGTCCTCGGAGTCCACCTCGAACATATGGAGATCGAAGAGGAGTGGGAGCTCGGCGGCGCGCCGTCGAGCCTGGCGTTCCTCGGAGTCGCCGACTCTGGCGACGCGCCCCATGAAGGCCACGAGGAGGACGAGCACGGCCATGACGAGCACGAAGAGGACGAGCACGGCCACGCCCACGGCACTCACGATCCTCACTTCTGGTTCGATCCGATCCGCGTGAAGATCGCCGTCAACGAGATTGCCGCCCGGCTTTCGGCTGTAGACCCCGACAACGCGAGCGTCTACTTCCAGAACGCCTCGGAATACGCGGAAGAGCTCGACGAACTGCACTACTGGATTCTCGATCAGGTCGACGCGGTGGACCCGGAGCGCAGGCTGCTGGTTACGTCGCACGACGCCTTCACCTACTTTGCGGAGGCCTATGGGTTCGAGATAGCTGGGCTGGTCATACCGTCGTTGGCGACTCACGTGGAGCCCTCCGCGGAGCACATCGCGGAGCTGGTGGAGGTGATACGGGAGCGCGACATACAAGCACTGTTTGGCGAGACGACAGTCAGCGAGAGGCTGGCGCAAGCCGTGGCAAGGGAGACCGGCGCAGAGCTGTTCCGGCTCTATTCGGGTTCCCTTGGGCCGGAGGGCAGCGGCGCCGACACGTATCTCGGCATGGTGCGAACGAACGTTGAACGCATCGTTGAGGCATTGAAATGAACTCCGCCCCAAACCCGCACAGCGCGAGGATGTCGCTTCAGGACGTGACCGTCGAGTTCGATGGGCACATGGCCCTGAACAACGTCACCTTCGACGTGGACGCCGGGACTCTCATGGGCGTAGTAGGACCGAACGGAGCCGGCAAGAGCACGCTGTTCAATGCTATTGCCGGACTCCTTCCGGTCCGACGCGGGAAGGTAACCCTTCACCGTGTGGACCAGGGAAGCGGAGCGTTGGCCTACGTGCCGCAGCGTGAGAGCGTCAACTGGCGGTTTCCCGTGACCGTGACGGACGTTGTAATGATGGGCCGGTGCTGCAGACTCGGATGGTTCCGCCGGCCCGGCAAGAGAGATCGCGAGCTTGTCAACGCGTGCCTGGGCCGTGTGGGACTGTGGGACCATCGCTCTGCCCTCATGACGGAGCTTTCGGGAGGGCAGAGGCAGAGGGTGTTCGTCGCAAGGGCGCTGGCCCAGGAGGCAAGCGTTCTCCTGTTGGATGAGGCCTTCAGCGGGGTTGACGCGGGCGCTCAGGAAGGCCTCGTGGAGGTCCTGCAAACACTGCGGGATGAGGGGCGCATCATCATGTTGGCGACCCACGACCTGACCAACCTGGGCGGTCGATTCGACCAGGTATTGTGTCTGAACCGCAACGTGTGCGCCTGCGGCCCTCCAGACCAGGTGTTTACGTCCGAGGTCATGGAGCAACTGTACGGCGCACACGGTCTGCGCCTCACGATGGACGGGGAGCGGTAGTAGGACGACGTGATAGACTTCTTTATCGCCCCACTCGAGTACGGCTTCATGGTGAGAGCCCTGATCGGCTCGGTGCTTGTGGGCGTGATGTGTCCGCTAGTCGGCGCGTACGTCGTCACCAGGAACCTCGCCTTCATGGGGGACGCTCTCGCCCACGCCGTGCTGCCGGGAATGGTGCTTGGGTTCATAGTCGGCTTCAACCCGGCCATAGCCGCCGTTCCAACGGGGGTCTCCGTTGCCATGCTGGTCAGGATCATTAGCCGGCGCGCGGGCCTCAGCACGGATACTTCCATAGGCATCCTTTTTGCGGCCATGTTTGCCCTCGGACTTGCGATGCTGGCAAGAGCAACACGAGCAACACAGATCGGAGTCAATTTGGAAGACCTGCTCCTGGGGCAGATCCTGGGCATATCTCCGACCGGCATCTACGTATCCCTTGGGATAACCGTGGTGGTCATCCTGGGGCTATTCGCTCTTCACCACTGGCTGCTGTTCTCGAGCTTCGATCCCGTGGGGTCCCAGGTTGTCGGTAGGCGTACCAACATCATCGACTACGTGTTCCTGGTCATACTTGCCCTCGTCATCGTGATAGGGATTCAGGCGGCGGGCGTTATTCTTGTCATGGCAATGCTGGTGACGCCCGCTGCCACGGCGTACCTGTTGGTCAGGCGATTTGTCACGATGATGATAGTGGCCGCGGCGCTGGGGACCCTGGCTGCCGTGACGGGCCTCTACATCTCCTACCACTTCAATTTGACTGCCGGTCCCGCCATGACCCTGGTCGCAAGCGGGATATTCGTACTGGCTATCTTATTCAGGCGAAGAGCCCCCGTCTGAGAACTCCTCCTCTCTTCTCGATAGGGGTTCGTCGCCTGAGTACCGTACGTCGGCAAAGACCTGACCCGCAGTCGCCGCTTGGTGCTCTTGTGGGACAACGGCATCTTCAGGATGCCTCCATCGTCCACTGTAGCCAAATGGGGGTCAGGCGTCCTAGGAGAATCTCAGTCGTAGGCCATGACGGGGGAGTTCGAGTCTCCGTAAGTCTTAGCTATGAACTGGTGGAGCTGGGGGGACTCGAACCCCCTACCTCATCCTTGCAAAGGATGCGCTCTCCCTGATGAGCTACAGCCCCGCCTCTTCCGTCGGACCGGAAGACAAAGAGAAGGGGCCGAGTTGCCTCGACCCCGACCTTAACCGCTGGACAGTGAAAGGAAATCTAGAGTTTCTGTGTGAACCGATGCTCCGAGTTGCTCGGAGCACGGAGTGACGGTGAGTCTTTCTAAGGACGATCTTCGTCTTCCGGGGAGCTCTCCCCGACTTTCATCGAGGTCCGGCTCAACCCGGCGTTCGAGAGACCGCCACCCACCGATCGACCTAGGAGTCCTCCGACGAATCGGAGAAGTCCATACTCCCTAGAAAGGAGGTGATCCAGCCGCACCTTCCGGTACAGCTACCTTGTTACGACTTCGTCCCAGTCACCGATCCCACCCTCGGCGCCTACTTCCCATAAGGTTAGCCGGGCGACTTCAAGTGTTACCGACTTCCATGACGTGACGGGCGGTGTGTACAAGGCCCGGGAACGTATTCACCGCAGTGTGCTGACCTGCGGTTACTAGCAGCTCCACGTTCATGCAGGCGAGTTTCAGCCTGCAATTCCAACTGAGGCCTGATTTGTGGGATTGGCTCCGGCTTGCGCCTTGGCGACCCTTTGTTCAGGCCATTGTAGCGTGTTTGTAGCCCAGGACGTAAGAGCCGTGCTGATCTGACGTCATCCCCACCTTCCTCATGTTTTTTACATGCAGTCTCGCTAGACAAGGTAACTAACGACAAGGGTTGCGCTCGTTGCGGGACTTAACCCAACATCTCACGACACGAGCTGACGACGACCATGCAACATCTGTGAATCCGTCCCGAAGGAAGGCCCCCTTTCGGGGACTGTCGGAATCATGTCAAGCCCTGGTAAGGTTCTTCGCTTGGCATCGAATTGAACAACACGCTCCGCTGCTTGTGCGGGCCCCCGTCAATTCCTTTGAGTTTTAGCCTTGCGGCCGTACTCCCCAGGCGGGATACTTAACGCGTTAACTACGACACAGAGGGGGTCGATACCCCCCATGTCTAGTATCCACCATTTAGGGCGTGGACTACCCGGGTATCTAATCCGGTTCGCTCCCCACGCTTTCGCGCCTCAGCGTCAGGTGCAGCCCAGAAAGCCGCCTTCGCCTCTGGTGTTCCTCCCGGTATCTACGCATATCACCGCTACTCCGGGAATTCCGCTTTCCTCTGCTGACCTCAAGCCTGCCAGTTTCTCATGACCCCTCCCAGTTGAGCCGGGAGATTTCACATGAGACTTAGCGGGCCGCCTACTCGCCCTTTACGCCCAGTAAATCCGGACAACGCTCGCATCCTACGTATTACCGCGGCTGCTGGCACGTAGTTAGCCGATGCTTATTCCTCGGGTACCGTCCGTTCTCTTCCCCGAGAAAAGGAGTTTACGACCCGAAAGCCTTCTTCCTCCACGCGGTGTCGCTGCGTCAGGCTTTCGCCCATTGCGCAAGATTCCCTGCTGCTGCCTCCCGTAGGAGTGGGGGCCGTGTCTCAGTCCCCCTCTGCCCGTTCGTGCTCTCACACCGGGTACCCGTCTCCGGCTTGGTGGGCCTTTACCCCACCAACTACCTGATAGGCCGCAAGCCCGTCCCAGAGCGACCGAAGCCTTTCCCCCAACGGCAACGCCTGTTGGGACGTACGGGGTATTAGGCACGATTTCTCATGATTATTCCCCGCTCCGGGGTTGGTTACTTACGTGTTACTCAGCCGTCTGCCACTTTACTTAGCGACCGAAGCCGCCGTTCTCGTTCGACTTGCATGCATTAAGCGCACCGCCAGCGTTCGTCCTGAGCCAGGATCAAACTCTAAGTGTTTGACGATTTCCTTTCACTATCCAGTTGTTAAGGTGCAAAACCCATACCGCCCACGTACTATGCGCGGCACGGACAAACATCATACCGCTCCCGCGCTGAGGTGTCAACCGCCATATGTGGGAATCGCCCCGCGTTTCTGCGGCTCGACGTTTTGACTCACACTGCCCCCAAACATATAATCTCGACATGGACGACGTTCAGACGGAAATAGCCGCATCCACGCCGGCATCATCCCACAACGCCGGTCGGCTGCTCGACATGTACCGGCAGATGGTGCTCTGCCGGACCCTCGACGAGCGAGTCTGGATGCTCAACCGTCAGGGCAAGGCCGCCATTGTCGCGTCCGCCCAGGGACACGAGGCCGCCCAGATCGGAAGCGTCCACGCCCTCCGCATCGGCCAGGACCACTTCTACATCTACTACCGCGACCTGGCCGTTCTCGTGGCCCTCGGACTATCGCCCCGTGAAATCATGCTGGGATTCACGGCGAAGGCGGGCGAGCCGCTGGCGGGGGCCCGGCAGTTCCCCACGCACGGCGCGTCACCGCGTCACCGGATGATAAACCTGTCCAACGTTGTCGGTACCCAAATACCGCAGGCCGTCGGCTCCGCCCTGGCCTCGAAGATGCGCGGGGAGGACACGGTGACCATCGTCTACTTCGGCGACGGCGCGTCGAGCGTCGGCGATTGCCACGAGGCCATGAACTTCGCCGCCGTGCACAAGCTGCCGGTGATCTTTCTCTGTGAGAACAACGGCTACGCGATCTCAGTCCCCCTGGACCTTCAGATGGCCGTGGACAGCGTGGCCGGACGAGCCGAGGGCTACGGGATGCCGGGAATCGTCGTCGACGGCGCCGACATCATGGCTGTTTACGAGGCTACCAACGAAGCCGCGAATCGAGCACGCTCCGGGGAAGGCCCGACCATCGTGGAGACCATGGTAGAGCGATACCTCCCCCACACCAGCGACGACGACGACAGCCGGTACCGCCTTCGAGAGGACATCGAAAAGGCCCGCGAGCGCGACCCCGTCCGAATGTTGAGGGAGCAACTCCTCGCAGACGGACTGTTGAGCGAAGAGGACGATGAGAAGATTCGCGACGCTGCCAAGCGAGAGGTGAACGAGGCTACGGACTACATCGACGCGGCCCCGTATCCGACGACCGAGGATTTCTTTCAGCACGTCTACGCCGACACCGCTTTATAGAACGGGAGAACCACCATAGCCCTGCAAACGGTCATAGAAGCTGTGCGTGACGCGATGCGCGAGGAGATGCGACGCGATGATCGCGTGTTCATCATGGGCGAGGACATCGGCGCGCGAGGCGGTGTCTTCCTTGCGACTGACGGCTTCATCGAGGAATTCGGCCCCGAGCGAGTCATCGACACCCCCTTGGCGGAATCCTCTATAGCGGGAATCGCCCTCGGTGCCGCGATGAACGGGATGCGACCCATCGCGGAGATCGAATTCGCCGACTTCATCTGGCCCACGATCAATCAAATCGTCGGCGAGGCGGCCCGCGTACGGTACGGTACCGCCGGGCAACTCAACGTACCGCTCGTCCTGCGTGCCCCACAGGGAGGCGGTGTGCGTGGCGGTCTCTACCACTCCCAGAGCGCCGAGGCTTTCTTCGGCCACACGCCCGGCCTCAAGGTCGTCACACCCGCCACGCCATATGACGCCAAGGGCCTGCTCAAGAGCGCCATCCGCGACGACGACCCGACCGTATTCTTGGAACACAAGCGGACCTACCGTCTTGTTCGCGGCGACGTGCCGGAGGAGGACTACACCGTCCCCATCGGCGTCGCCGACGTGAAGCTACACGGCGACGACCTGACCGTAGTCACTTACGGTCTCATGCTCCATCACTGCATCGAGGCAGCACAGGTTCTTGAAGGCGAAGGGGTCAGCGTGGAGGTCGTCGACCTCCGTACCATCCGTCCTCTCGACGAAGAGACAATCCTGGCATCCGCCAGAAAGACAGGCAAAGTGCTCGTCGTGCACGAGGACACCAAACTGCTCGGTGTGGGCGGCGAGGTGTCCGCCATAGTCGCCGAGCACGCATTCGAGTACCTCGACGGCCCCGTCATGCGTCTCGCCGGCCCGGAGGTGCCGCCCATGCCGTTCAGCCCGACGTTGGAGGCCGTATTCCTCCTCGATACCGAGCGCATCGTCGAGGCCATGCGCACGCTTGCGGCCTATTAGCGAAGCCTGCGAAATTCCGTATCCCTCAACCGGCGGGAACAGAGATAGGGACTACACGATAACAACGAGGTTGCGAATGAGGATCACGCTGCCACACGTCGGGGAATCCGTCACCGAGGCCGTCATTGAGCGATGGCTCAAGCAGGTCGGCGACCGTGTTGAGAAGTATGAGCCGCTCGCTGAGGTCGTGACCGACAAAGTCAGCATGGAGATGCCGTCACCCGTAGAGGGCGTGTTGACGGACATCTTAGTTGATGCCGGACAGACTATCCCCATGGGCGCCGAGATCGCGGAAATAGCGACCGAGTCCGACGAGGCCGCTCCCGCCGAAGACACCACGCCCCAGCAAGCGTCAGCACCGTCGCAACCGCTCGACCGGATCGGCACACTTGTCAAGGACGCCACAAACGTCGGCCCCACAGGATCGGGCGGGCCGATCACCACCGGCGTCGAGTCCAGCAGTCCCCACGCCGGCGCGCGTTACTCCCCCGCTGTACTGAGATTGGCCGAGCTTCACAGCGTCGATCTCGCCCTCGTCTCCGGGACGGGACACAACGGACGAGTGACCCGCAAAGACGTGCAGGCGTATATAGACACCGCGCAGACTGATGCCGAACCGGAGTCCAAACGCCCCGAAGATGACAAGCGAGTCCCCCTCACGGCGATACGCCGCATGATCGCCGAGAACATGAAGCGGAGCGTGTCCGAGATACCCGAGGCGTGGAGTTCGATGGAAGTCGACATGACCAACGTCATCGCGGCGCGAGAGCGCGCCAAAGACGACTTCGAGCGCAGAGAAGGCGCCCGCCTCACGCCGCTGGCATTCGCGCTCAAAGCCGTTGCCGAGTCCCTCAGGGCCAACCCGATAGTGAACTCAACGTGGGCCGACGATGCCATCATACTAAAGGGTCACATCAACCTCGGTGTGGCAATCGCAACCGAACGGGGCCTCCTCGTTCCCGTCGTCCCTGACGCCGATCGTCTCAGCGTCGCGGAACTTGCCAAGGCCATCGACGCACTGGCGTCCAAGGCAAGGGCAAACAGGCTGGACGTTGCAGACGTGCAAGGGGGTACCTTCACCGTAAACAACACCGGCGCGCTCGGGTCGGTCACGGGCAAGGGCATCATCAACCACCCGCAGGCGGCCATCCTGAACACCGAGTCAATCGTCAAGCGGCCCGTCATCATCGACGATGCGATAGCCATCCGCTCGATGATGAACATCTGCCTCACGTTCGATCATCGCATCATGGACGGCCGCGAGGCTGGCGCCTTCCTTGCCGAAGTGAAGCGACGTCTCGAAAGCGTTGATCCTGCCGAGAGCATATAACGACCATGCCCGACTGCCTCGTCGTTGATCTTGGCTCCATCGACTACCCCGCCGCGCTCGCGCTTCAGCGAGACCTTCACCAACGAGTAGTAAGCGGCGATCTCCCTGCGCTGCTTCTCCTTCTCCAACATCCCCACATATACACCTTGGGCCGTCGCGGTACCGAGACCGACATACTCGTTTCGACCGACACGCTCAGAGAACTCGGCACCCACGTGTACCACACGGATCGGGGCGGAGAGGTGACCTACCACGGACCCGGACAGCTTGTCGGCTATCCGATACTCGACCTGCGGGCGGCGGGTCTCGGTCCGCTCGCCTACGTCCGCGCTCTCGAACGGGTCATCATCTCGACTCTGGCCGAGCTCGGCATCCCCGCAACCGCGCAAGGCAGGCCCACAGGCGTATGGGTCGGCGACGCCAAGATCGCCGCCATCGGCGTCCGCGTCAGTCGCGGCGTGACGATGCACGGCTTTGCCCTGAACGTTAACCCCGACCTGTCATACTTCAACCACATCGTCCCGTGCGGGATGCCCGGTGCAAGCGTGACCTCCATCGCCGAGCAGGGCGTCGACCTTGAAGTCTCCGGAGTGACCGACGCCTTGACGACGCACTTCGCCCGCGTTCTGGACTTTTCGGCCCGGCGAACGACGCTTGAAGCGATAACCGAAGACGCTCTTGCAGTCGGTTCAATCGCTCAGGGGCGGTAGCGCACCATGGGCGCGGTGAAGATCGGCGTGAACATCCACAAGCTCCTCTTCCGGTTACTCTTGGGACGGAGACTCCCGACCACTCACGGCGAGCTTTCCGTGCAAGGGATTCGACATCCGGTCGTCATCCGCCGAGATCGGTACGGCGTCCCGTACATCGAAGCCGAGACCGACGAAGACGCTTGGTATGCGCTCGGATTCTGCCAGGGACAGGACAGGCCATTCAGCCTGGAAATGCTCTTGCGGGCCTCTCGTGGAACACTGTGCGAACTGGTCGGACCGGGAGCCCTATCGACCGACCGGCTCTCTCGTCGCCTCGGATTTACTCGTCTCGCCCCGAAACAGTTGGAAGTATTCCATCCCGACGTTAGGCGTCGCTTCGAGGCATTCGCCCGCGGCATCAACGACGGCATGACTCGCGGACGACGCCGCAAGTCCCACGAGTTCACGTTGCTGCGCGCCGAACCTTCTTCGTTCGAGGCGGTCGATCTCGTAGGGATCTACCTGCTCCAGTCCATGGCGCTCTCGGCCAATTGGGATGTCGAGCTGGTCCGACTCCGTATGCTGGAATTGGACGGCCCCGAGGCGCTGACTCTCCTCGACCCGCCATACCCTGAATGGCATCCGGTTAGCGCCATGTCTGGCATCACCGCTGGGCCTGCCGTCGACGCGCTCGCCCGCGACCTCGCCTCGCTCGCCGTGGTGGTGGGAGTTAACCGCGCGTCCAACAGCTGGGCCGTCTCTCCTTCCAAGACCGCGACCGGACGGCCTATCCTCGCCAACGATCCACACCTCGTGCCCACTCTCCCGCCGCACTGGTACCTCGCCCATGTGCGCACCCCGGCCTGGGGCATGGTTGGCGCGACGTTCGCCGGACTGCCAGGCTTCCCGGTCGGCCACAACGGGCACGTCGCCTGGGGAGTCACACTCGGACTGGCCGACAACTCCGACATCTTCCTCGAGCAGATCGGCGAGGACGGTGCCAGCGTCCGCGAGGGATCCCAGTTCGTACCATGTGACATTATCGAAGAGACCATCAACGTCAAGGACAGCCCCGCACACCACGAACGGATCCTGGTAACGCCGAGAGGCCCTGTCATCGGACGCTCTGAGGAGAACGCCTCCCTGGGTTTCTCCATCAAGGCGACTTGGCTGCAGGCGCTCCCCGTCGAAGGCCTGTTGGAGGCCCACAAGGCAACGACGTGCGAAGAGTTCCGTCAACTCTTCAGAAAATGGCCTCACATATCGCTCAACCTTGCTTACGCAGACGCCCACGGCGATATCGGGTTTCAGCTTGCCGGACAGGTCCCGCGCCGCCGTGCCGGTTTCGGCACCATGCCCATGCCCGGGTGGGACGATAGCTTCGGCTGGAGCGAAGACCTTGTCCAGTTCGACGAGATGCCGCACGCGAGCAACCCTTCACAGGGTTTCTTGGCCACCGCAAACAACCAGCCGCTGCCCTCAGGGCAAGGCCCATTCCTCGGAGTCGATTGGCTCGACGGCTACCGTGCGTCACGCATCATGGAGATCGTGGGTGGCGGTGACGACTGGGACCTCGAAAGCACCACACAGGCGCAGCTCGATACCGTGTCCATCCCATGGCGTGAAATGAGGGACGTGGTCTTGGCGGTCGAACCTTCAACGACCGAGGCGCAACAAGCGCTGGAAACTCTCGCAGAGTGGGACGGCAATGCAGAGGTCGATTCCGTGGGAGCAACGGTCTTCGAGTTCTTCCTAAAGGAAATGGTCCAAAGAGTCGCGATGGCAAAAGCCCCGAGATCGTGGGAGTGGGCAATCGGCCGGAGCGAAACTCCCGTCCACTCGCTCACGCTTCTCTCCGGGCGGAGAGTCGGCCATCTCGTCAATCTCTTGCGAAACCGACCGGACGGCTGGTCGGACATATCGCTCCCAAATCTTATCGACGACTCTCTCGCCGCCGCGATCACTGAGCTACACGCTCGATACGGGGCCGAGCCGAGTTCCTGGCGCTGGGGTCACATACGCCCTATCGCACTGAAGCACCCCGTAGGACGGAGTCGGTGGTTAGCGCCGGTGTACAATTTCCCTCCGGTTCCCTGCCCCGGCGACACCAACACCGTCTTCCAAACAGGCGCCGATCCACGCAACCCCGGAGCCGGTCCCTTGGTATGCCCGTCGATGCGCATGGTGCTCGACGTGGGAAA
The DNA here is from genome assembly GCA_963665745.1 of Dehalococcoidia bacterium. Classification (GTDB taxonomy): domain Bacteria; phylum Chloroflexota; class Dehalococcoidia; order Lucifugimonadales; family VXLM01; genus VXLM01. The sequence goes on from OY762443.1 coordinate 1,788,916, forward strand.
CTGGGACGAGAACACGTTCGTCTTGCCGGGCGGTCAGTCGGGGAATCCGTTATCTCCCCACTACGACGACCAGTTCAATCTGTGGGTGCAGGGCACGGGGATAACCATCCCATGGTCGCCTGAAGCGGCCGAGCGAATGTCGGTCTCGATCCTAATCCTGTCCCCCGAAAGTATGGGCTAGACCGTCGTCGCCAAAGGCGAGGTTCTGCCTGCTGAATCAGCCCGGTGTGTCCGGGCGGCCGGTAGAACAAGCGCTGGAGCCAACGGGCAGGATCGAACTGCCGACCTGCTGTTTACGAAACAGCTGCTCTACCACTGAGCTACGTTGGCTTGCGCCGAATTATTGTAGCACACGCGCCTTTTCCTTAACTAAAGAGGGACACTCGACCGAGCGTCCCTCTCTTCCTTCGTTCGATTCTTGGCCGGACTGTTGAAATCCGGCCCCGTTGTACCGGGGGTATCCCGGTGATTTTTCCGTTCATCGTGTCCGCCTAGTTCCGAGTGTAGAAGCTGTACGGGTCCGCGCTCCGCAGCTCGCGGAAGTCGCGCTTCGCCTGCTCGCGGGTCGGCGCGCCGGTCGCGTCGATCTCCTGGAGCTTCTGAAGGTACCGCTCGAAATCGGCGCCGGGGCCGGCGGGCTTGATGAACTTGATCACTGCCTTGAACATACTTACCTCCTTTCCTGGGTTCTTCGTCGTTCCAACTTCGGTCGTCTGTGGCATTTCGCCCTCCTCTGTTTGTGGTTGACCGGTCATCCAAGTCCATTGTCAACTATTCGCTTTATCAACAACAGACATTTGGTGTGATAATATATATTTGGTTTTGTAATACTAATTGAGGCACGTATTCACCATGGAACTGCGAGAACTGAAGAGCTTCTGCATGGCGGCGAAAGCCGGCGGCATCTCCAAGGCCGCTATTGAGCTCGGCCTCGGTCAGCCGACCGTGACGACCCATATCCGTAAGCTGGAGCGGGAGATGGGCACGGCGCTCTTCGACCGGAGCAAGCGCCCCATCCGACTGACACCGTCCGGCGCGGCGCTCCTCGAACTCGCTGCGCCCCTGATCGAAGGCATAGACGATCTAGTCGAAAGTACCACACAAGCCGAGCAAGAGAGCCTCATCACCGTCGCCACGACGAACGACATGGTCGCCCATACTCTCCTGCGCACCGTGACGGTCTTCCTGCACCGCCATCCTCACACGCGACTGAGAATTCGAGCGGCATACATGGCCGAGATCGTCGACATGGTGCGCTCAGGAGAGATGGACGTTGGACTGATTCCGTACCCCGGCAGGTCCGAAGAGCTTGACTTCACCGGCCTGTTCGCCTACGAGCGAGTGCTCATCACGCCTCTGGACCACCCGCTGCTGAACGAGGAGGTCGTAACCTTCGAGCAGATAGCCGAGTGGCCGCTGATTCTTCGGGGCGGGATGACTCTCACGCGCTCCATGCTCGAGTCGGAGTTCAAGCGGCGGGGTCTCTCCTACGAGGTACTTGTGGAGCTTGACGGCATGGACATCATCAAGCGGTACGTCGCGCTCGGAATGGGCATCTCAGTAGGGCCGCGCTTGGCGATCGAGCCCGAAGACGAGCGCACGCTCGGCATCGTCAACCTTGCTAACCTGCTGCCTGTCGAGCAGACGGGCATCCTCACGCTCCGCGGACGGACGCTGTCCACACCGGCGCAACTCTTCATTCAAGTGATGCGTGATACACTCATGCGTCGGCGGTGACAAACGCGGGCGACGTTTTGGAGCGCCCGCGCGGCCTAGCGGTAGCGAGGCTGGTGGTTGGCCCCGTTCATGACCGGCTCGTTGCGGAACACGTCGCCGTTTCGGATCTTGAGGTTGTAGTCGCAGTTGGGGCTGCTGCAAACCCAAGCCTTGTAGTGAATGGGAGCGCCCTGACCTCCAAAGTCCGACAGGGGCAGCAACACGCCCTCTCCACACTCTAGGCATTCAGGCCATTCGTCGTTCCTTTTCCCCACATCTTCCTCCTGCGCAACCGGTGGCCGGGTATCGAGAGCGCGCAAAGTATACAACTATCCCCCATCGTCTACAACCATTCCGAGGGGACGAATTCTTCACGGAAAAAGATTCCCTCATTAATGAGAGTGACAGACCCCACAAAGCGCTCGTCACGGCAATTCTTGCATCCCATAATCCCGTTGACACAATTCGGGTGATTCGCCTAGACTCGCCAACCACCGAAGCCAGTTGTGGAGGACACATCTCCAATGGACGATCGTTCGACCTTCAGCTACAAGTCACCCAGCGTCTTTACCCGAATCGCCGTCGCGTGGAAACTCCTCATCGGCCTGAGAGGCCAGGAATTCCAAAGCGTCGGAAGCTGGATCGAGCGCAACTACGCCGAGAGTGGTCGGATAGTCGGATTCCTCCGGTTCGTCGGCTGGGCCGTCAAGACCATGTTGGTCGATATTCCCAACGCGCTCGTCGGCGTGACCTTCGCCAAGCCGATGTCCAAGGTCTCCTACTGGCTCGCGGCCGACAACCCGGTGAAGAACCACCCCTGGGCGTCGCAGCCGAACGCGAGACTGCCGGAGGAGTGTGAAGTCGTCGTCATCGGCGCGGGATTCACCGGCGCGGCCTGCGCCTACCACTGGTCGAAGCGCCCTGGCGGCTCAATGGTTCTGCTGGAAATGAACGAGGCCGCATCGGGCGCCAGCGGGCGGAACGAGGGCGTCGTCGTCATGGGCAGGTTCTATACCTATGTTAAGAAGATGATACTCGACGACCTGCCGCGCGCCCGTCCCGATCTCGACGCCGCACAGCGCGAGCGACTCGCCGAGAAATTCGCGGACACCTACGTTCGAGCGGCATACAAGAACGCCGACATGATCGAAGAGACCATTCGCGAAGAGGGTTACGAAGTTGACTACGCCCGCGTTGGATGGATACAGGGACAGACGGAGGCGACACAGGACTATCTGGAAAGCTCAGTTAAGGAAAGCTACGAAAAAGGCTTCGACGACTGGGACTTGGCCGAGCCGAAGCAGGTCTTGGAGTTGACCGGCATCAACGCCGAAACCCGGTACGGCCTGTCAAGACGCGCGGCAACGTGGCACCCCGCGAAGTGGGTCTGGTCGCTCGTCTCGACGGCGGTCAAGTCCGACAACGTAGACTTCTTCAGCAGGACTCGCGTCCACAAAGTCGAGGATGCCGGCGACCGTTACGCCGTGCACACGAACCGGGGCGAGATCAGTGCCCGCTACGTCATCAACGCCACCGAATCGTACACTGCCGCGCTCCACCCGGAGTTCATCGGCAAGCTCGTGCCCATCCAGACCAACGCTGCATTCGCCGAGGGCGGGCCTGCGGCCATGAGGGAGCACGTGGCCATGGGCGGGCCGAACTCATGGTTCGGAAAGCATCCCGACGGAGTGATCCTCGGAACGGGGGGCATCCGCCTCGACTACACACAGGCAGGCCGCGTCAGCCCCTCCCGCTTCCTGACGAACTACATCATCACCGAGATCCAGCATCTCTTCGACCACAGCCCAATGCACGTCTTCCGCGAGTGGAGCTGCACCGCCGGGTTCACCGACGACGAGTACCCCATCGTCGGCCTGCTGGACGGGAAGCGACAGTACATCATCGCCGGAATGTGCGGCTCCGGCTCCGGCGTCCACTTCAACGGCGCTCGCCATGTCGTCGACCGCATCCTCGGCATCGACGGACCTGACGATTATCCCGAGCAGTTCTTCTCGCCAATGCGAGTCTTGCATCCCGCAGCCCACCGTTGGCCAGACTAGTGTCCTGTGTCAGAGATTCATTACGTGTGACGCGCCCTGCTGGACAAGGGCAAGCGCCTCATTTACAGTAGTCCCTCAAAATTGCCATTTCGGGAGTTTACATGCCAACCCTCACGCCTGATCGGTTAACTCAGATTTCTAACGACCTGCTCCTGGCCGTCGGATCGAGCGAGAGCCACGCAAAGATCGTCTCCGAGCATCTGACGAACGCCAATTTGGCAGGCCACGACTCGCATGGGTTCATTCGCATCATCCAGTACGTGCGCGAGATCAACGAAGGCGACATCAACCCCACCGTCGAGCCGGTCGTCCTCAACGAGACCTCGACAACCGCTCAACTGGACGGCAAGTCGACGTTTGGGCAGGTAGCCATGACGGCTGCCCTCGAGATTGGCAAGGCGAAGGCCCGCGAACACGGCCTCAGCCTCGTGAACGTGGCGAACCATGAGCATACGGGAAGGGTCGGGACGTACGCGGAGATCGCTGCCAAGGAGGGGCTGGCCTCATTCATGTGCTCCGGGTACGTCGGCGGCCCGAACCTCATGGCCGTCGCCCCCTTCGGCGGCACCGTGCGTAAGCTCAGCACCAACCCCTTTGTCATTGCCTTTCCGTACAATGACGACGGTCCCGTACTCTTGGACTTCGCCACTACAATCTCCGCGGAGGGCAAACTTCGCGTTGCGCGTGCCAAGGGCGCCACCCTCCCGGACTACTGGACAATCACGGCGGACGGTACCCCTTCCAACGACCCGAATACCTACTACGAGGGAGGATCGCTCCTTCCCATCGGCGGACTTCACGGCGGTCACAAGGGGTATGCGCTCTCGTTCATGGTGGCCCTGTTCGGCGCCGTCCTGGCTGCCGTTGCGACTCCCGAAATGCAAAATGCGCGGGCGGCCAGCGACACCATGCTGTATGGCTCCACCCTCATCCTCATCGACCTTCAAAGGCTCGGCTCGCTCGACCTCATCAAGGCGCAGGTGGAAGGGATCGTCTCTTATGTCAAGGACACGCCTCTGCGCGAGGGCTTTTCGGAAGTCCTGTACCCAGGCGAGTTCGAGGTCCGCAACCGAAGACAGCGCCGCGCCGACGGCCTCTACATCGAAGACGCGACCTGGGACGGAGTCCAAGAGCTCATGGCACAGTACGGAGTGAAATGACCGATATGCCAAACCAACTCCTCGTAGACCCTACCGACCTCACTCGATTCACGACCGAAGTCTTTGAGCGCGCCGGGATGCCGCGCAAGGATGCGGAAATCGAAGCCGACGTGCTGGTGTGGGCCAATTTGAGGGGAGTCGACTCCCACGGCGTCCTGAGGATTCCCTGGTACATCAAGAACGTCGATGACGGCGTCTTCAACGTAAGTCCGAACGTCGAGATCGAAAAGGAAACGGCGGCCACCCTGCTCATCGAAGGTGACCAGGCCTTCGGACCGGTAGTAACGGTGTTCGCCATGAACAAGACGATGGAGAAGGCCCGGGAAGCCGGTGTCTGCTGGACCATCATCCGCAACACGACGCACCAGGGCGCGATGGCATACTACTCCCTCATGGCGGCCGCGCAGGACATGGCCGGCATCGCCGTCGTCTGCAGTCCGCCAAACATGGCGACCTTCGGCTCCAAGGGCAAGGGAGTCCACAACAGCCCCATCGCCATCGCCGTGCCCGCCGGGGAGCGCAACCCGCCCGTCCTCGATATGGCGACCAGCGTCGTAGCGGGCGGCAAGCTGAGCCTCGCCGAGGACAAGGGGGAATCGATCCCCCCCGACTGGTCGCTCGATCCGCAGGGCAACCCCACCACCACCCCGAGCTTCGACAACATCCTACTCCCCTTCGCCGGCCCCAAGGGTTCCGGTCTTGCGCTCATGTTCGCCACTCTCTCGAACGTCATGGTTGCCAACCCTCTGCTTGAGCCGAACATCACCCGCCGGGCGCCCACACCGCGAGGCGTGCAGAACAGCTTCCTTGTGGCCATCGATATCGCCGCGTTCACCGACGTTGGCGAATATAAGGAAAACATCGACCGCCTCATCGCGGCCCAGAAGACCCTTCCGAAGGCGGAGGGCTTCAATGAAATCCTCGTTCCGGGCGAGCCGGAGTACCTCACGCAGGCCGATCGCTCACAGAACGGCATCCCCCTGCCGATGGGCACGGTAGACAACCTCCGACCCATCGCCGAACGCTTCGATGTGGAGATGCCGCGCCCCGTTTAGCACTCTCCCTTTTCTCTTCTCGGTGTTGTTACGGAAATGTTTTAGACAACACCTAAAACACCTTGCGCCGCTTTTCCCCGCTTGGTTATTCTTGCCTCAAGCAGTTGCATCACGGCGCTTTGGGCCGAGGAGGGTTTCGTTGAAGCTAACGCGCGCGAGGGTAACCGACTATCGGAGCATCGATGACTCGGGCTGGGTTGATGTCGACAACGTGACTTGCATGGTCGGCAAGAACGAGTCCGGCAAGACCGCATTTCTTGCGGCACTGAAGAGGCTGAATCCCGTCGATCGTGTGAGCGGCGACTTCGACCTTAAGGACTACCCGCGTAAGGGGTACGTCAAGTACCGGCGACAGCACAAGACCAGTCCTGCCGTCGTCGTCCGCGCGGAGTTCCGCCTTGATAAGGACGAGATCGGCGAGATCGAAGAGGAGTACGGCGAAGGAGTTGTGGCGTCTCCCGTGGTCATGGTGAGCAAGGACTACGCGAACTCCCGCATGTGGGACATCCAGCTTAACGAGGCATCGCTCGTCCAAAACCTGATCTCGGAGGTCGGGCTGCCGGCCGAGATCGAGGAGCGCGCCGAGGTCGCAAGTACGATCGACGAGCTGCGCTCGATACTGGAACGCCTGGAGATCAAGCCTCCCGTCGTCGGGAATCTTCTCATCGACATCAACAGCCGCTTCAGGACCAGCCTCAAGGAACTGATCGTCGACGACTACCTCGATCGCTTCCTGCCCGCATTCGTCTACTTCGACGACTACAGCACCATGAGAGGGCGCATCTCCCTTCCGGATATGCGCCGGCGCAGTGAGAATGGCGCGGAGCTCGACGACGCCGACCGAACGTTCATGTCGCTCATATCCCTGGTGGGAACCGACATCGGCGACCTCGAGAGCCAGATGGACTATGAGCACCTCAAGGCTGAGTTGGAATCGGCATCGATCAGCATCACCGACGATGTCTTCGAGTACTGGCACCAGAACCGGCAGCTTCGCGTCGAGTTCGACCTTTCCAACGCCAATCCGAACGACCCTCCTCCGCTGAACGAGGGCATGATTCTGCACATTCGCATCTGGAACAACCGCCACCGGGTCTCGGTCCCGTTCGACGAGCGCTCGAAGGGGTTCGTATGGTTCTTCTCGTTCCTCGCGTACTTCTCCGGCCTAGAGCTGGAAGACGAGAACCGCAACCTTCTTCTGCTCCTAGACGAGCCGGGCCTCAACCTCCACGCGATGGCGCAGAAGGACTTCCTGCGCTTCATCGACGAGCGCCTTGCCCCTAGGCATCAGGTCATCTACACGACGCACTCTCCGTTCATGATCGACCTCGACCGGCTGGGCAGCGTCCGCACCGTGCAGGACATGGACGACCGCGGCACGGTTGTCTCCGACGACGTGATGGTTCACGACAGCGAGACGGTATTCCCACTTCAGGTGGCCATGGGCTATCAGTTGGCGCAGTCGCTGTTCCTCGCGCCGCACTGCCTCTTGGTCAACTCACCGTCCGACCAGATCTACCTCCAGGTTCTCGGTGAGGCGGTCGCCGCGCAGGGCCGTCCGTCCCTCGACCCACGATGGGTCACCATACCCGTGGGCGGCGCGGACAATCTCCCGACCTACGTCTCGCTCCTCGGCGAGAACTACGTCAACGTCGCCATCATGATGGATGTGTCCCCCAAGAGCAGGGCCCGCATCGAGGCCAAGCACGGGAAGACCGGCTCCAACGGTCCCATCAAGATGGTGGAGGTGACAAAGATCAGGGACGCCGACGTGGAGGACCTGTTCGATCCGCTGTTCTACCTGAAGCTCGTCAACACGGTCTACGCCGACGAGTTGCCCCGCGAACTCACCATGAAAGCGATAAGCGGCCCGAGTCCGCGCATCGCCCAGCGCATCCATAGCTTCTTCGCGAGGGAAAACGTCTGTGGCGGACAGTTCGACCCGTATCGCCCAGCAGCATACCTCCTGAGTAAACACCTGGAGTTCCGTTCCGAGCTCGACGAGGGGACCATCGAGCGCGCGGCATCGATGTTCAACCGCGTCAACTCTCTCATTTCGGTGAATGAGAACGGCAACGGAGCCTCCCACTACACCAATGGCGGAGGCAACGGAGCGAAGGTTGAAGAAGCAAGTTCCGCTTGGTCCTACGGCAGATCGCGGGTGCTGTCCGCCTAAAGACATGACGACAAGGAGGCCGCGAGCCTCGCGTCGGGCGAGGTGATCGGGCCTCCACAAGAACACTGACGGGGCGTCTTCCCAGTGAAGACGCCCCGTCTTTTTCCCGCTAAATTGAGGTGACCGATGAATATCCTCCGCAGAGGAGGAGCTACTCGAACAGCCGCTCCGTCGTTCCCTTCGCGGGAGGGCCGCCGTTCCGCTTCGTCTCAGGCGCGGGAGGAGCCACTGGCTTTGAAGGCGGCGCCTGCTTCTGAACGACCTTCTCTTCCGGCACCTCGAACTCGCCGACGCACGAGATCGACGCCACGGCATCTCCCTCGTTCGGATTGAAGATGCGCACACCCTGGGTCGCTCGTCCGGTGCTGCGAATCTCGGAAAGGTTCGTGCGGATCACCTGGGCCTGCTCCGACACGACGTAGACCTCGTCGCTGTCGGCGATGACCTCGGCTGCGGCGACCTTGCCCGTCCGCTTCGTGACCGACATGGTCTTGATCCCCGATCCTCCTCGACCCTGCTGGCGGTAGTTCTTGAGGTACGTCAGCTTTCCATAGCCGTTCTTGCTGATGACGAGCAACTTGCTGTCCGGAATCACCATGTCCATCGACACGATCCGGTCCCGCTTTGCGAGCAACATGCCGCGCACGCCGCCCGCGGCCCGAAGCCGCGGCTTGACATCCTGTACGGGGAACCGTATCGACAATCCCTGCTCGGTGACCATCATCACGTCGTCGTCCTCCTGCGCGAGACGCGCGGTCACAAGCAAGTCTTTATCGCGCAGGTTGAAAATGATGAGACCTGCCCGGCGAATGTTGCTGATGGCATTGAGAGCAGTCCGCTTGACGCTCCCCTGCTCAGTGGCCATGACGAGGTAGAGGTCCGGCTGCTCCAGCGACTTGACGCCGATGATCGCCTCGACCTGCTCCTCGTCGCTCAACGGGATCACGTTGACCACGGGTACCCCTCGCGTGTTACGTGACGTGTCCGGGCGAAGCTCGTAGGTCTTCAAAGGCAGAACGCGCCCACGGCTCGTGAAGAACAACAGCATGTCGTGCGTATCGACCACGAGAATATGCCGCACCGGGTCGTTGTCCCTCATGTTCATCCCGGATACGCCCTTTCCGCCCCTGTGCTGGTTGCGGAACGTCCCGGCGGGGATTCGTTTGATATACCCGCCCTTGCTGAAGGTGATAACCACCTGCTCGTGTGGCTCGATGTCGTCGCGATTGATGTCGATCGAGGCGTCGCTGATCTGCGTCAGTCGTTCGCCGTCGATCTTCTTCTTGAGAGCCCGGGTCTCCTTCTTGATCTCCAAGTCAACCTTCCGCGGGTCTCCGAGAAGGTCTTCCAGTTTGCTGATGATCTCCTGGATCTCGCGGTACTCGTTCTCGATCTTCTCGCGTTCCAGCGCGGCCAAGCGCCGCAGCTGCATGTCGAGAATGGCCTGAGCCTGCTTCTCGTCCAGGGCGAACCGGTTCATCAGACCCGTCCGCGCCGTCTCGACGTCCGCCGCGTTGCGAATCAGCTCGATTACCGCGTCCAGATTCTCCAGCGCTATCCGAAGTCCTTCGAGGATATGCGCGCGCGCCTTTGCCTTCCTCAGCTCGAACTCGGTCCGTCTCCGGACGACCTCACGTCGGAAGTCGACATAGTTCTGCAGGGCTGCCCTGAGGGTCAGGAGTTCCGGCCTGCCGTTCACGAGAGCCATCATGTTGGCGGAGAACGACTTCTGCATCTCCGTGAGCTTGTACAGATTGTTCAGGATCACCATCCCCTGCGCGCCGTTGCGAAGCTCCATGACGATGCGCATCCCGCGCCGGTCGGACTCGTCTCTGATCTCCGTGATGCCGTCGAGCCGCTTGTTCTTGACGTGCGCCGCGATCTTCTCGATCAATCCCGCCTTGTTGACTTGGTACGGCAACTCCGTGACGACGATCTGCATCCGGTTCGAGCGCTTCATCGGCTCGATCTCGGCCACCGCGCGGGTGATGATCTGCCCCCGTCCCGTCGTGTAGGCGTTCTTGATGCCCTCCCGCCCCATGATCGTCGCGCCCGTCGGGAAGTCGGGGCCCGGCACGAACTGCATCAACTCTTCATCGGTCGCCGTCGGATGGTCGATGAGATGGATGATCCCATCGCAGACCTCCACGGGATTGTGCGGAGGGATGTTCGTCGCCATGCCTACGGCAATTCCCGCCGCCCCGTTGACCAGCAGGTTCGGCAGCCGCGCCGGAAGCACGACGGGCTCCTGCAGCGACCCGTCGAAGTTGTCTACGAAGTCAACCGTCTCCTGGTCGAGGTTCGCCAGCATCTCCTCGGCCGCCGCGCTGAGGCGTCCCTCCGTGTAGCGCATCGCCGCGGGAGGGTCGTTATCGACGCTGCCGAAGTTGCCTTGCCCGTCGATGAGCGGCACGCGCAGCGAGAACCCCTGCGCAAGACGCACCATCGCGTCGTATACCGCCCCCTCGCCGTGAGGGTGGTACTTGCCCAACACGTCACCCACGAGCCTTGCGCTCTTGCGGTAAGATGAGTTGGGACGCATCCCCATCTCGTGAGCCGCATAGAGAATACGACGCTGAACGGGCTTGAGGCCGTCGCGAACGTCCGGCAAGGCCCGACCCACGATGACCGTCATCGCGTACGTCAGGTACGAGCTGCGCATCTCCTCTTCGAGGCCGTGAGGGCGGATGTGTCCAAACTGGGTCTTGGTTACCATGTAGGGCTCCTGTCTGGCCGGCCAATCCGGGGACAACGCCGGGCGAGAATGCCTTTCGCAGAGCGCTCAGGTGTTCTTGAAAAACGTATAGACAGTATACCATATTTCGCTTGTTTTCGTATTGTGCATCGTAGCTGCGCAGACCGATGCCAAATCGTATACTGAGGCATGGTCTATCTGGCGCGACGGAGCGGCTTTTCCAGGCAGGAGGAACGCCATGGCGAAACGACAGGGCGGAGGCAATTACCTATTCGAGTCGGTAGATAACTGGTGCAGGATCGACATCCCCGGCGTCGTCTCGGACGTCGCCACCGACTCTGAGGACAACGTCTATCTTGCGGTACGCACGGCCCAGGCATTCGACGCCAACACCGGCGCCATCCTCGTCTTCGACCGCGACGGGAATCACCTCAACACCTTCGGCGAGGACAAGCTCCGCACGCCTCACGGCCTGTGGATCACGCCCGATGATACGCTCTACCTCGCCGACACCTTCGACCACTGCATCCGCACCTACTCGCCCGGCGGTGACCCTGGCATGATACTGGGAGTCCCAGGCGAGCCGGGGCCTGCGGGCTGTCCATTCAACAGACCGACGCTGGCCGTAACCTCTCCCGTCTCAGACGACCTGTTCGTCTCCGACGGCTACCGCCAGAACCGAGCGCACCGCTTCAGCCCCGCAGGCGCCGACACGGAAGCCGCATCCCAATACGCACACCTCAAGCGCGGCTGGGAGAACTCCGAATGGGAACTCACCGCCTCCTGGGGCGGGGGCGACCTCAACTACCATGACGACCTCTCCTGGGGCTCTACAGAGAAACACGGTACCGGCCCGGGCGAGTTTCTCCTGCCACACGGGATAGCGGTCGACGGGGAGGACCGTGTCTACATCATGGACCGCTCCAACGACCGCATCCAGATATTCGACCGCGACGGGAACTACCTGACCGAGTGGAGCATACCGAGCCCCAACCAGGGAGTCTTCGACGTCGACGGCTTCATGCACGTGCCCGGCGACGGACGCATGTACATTCTGGCCCCGGACGGCAGCGAGGTCGCCGTCTGGGGAGAGCGGGGCCATGAACCTTGGCAGTTCATCGGCGGCTCCCACGGCCTCTGGATCGACTCGCGCGGCGACATCTACGTCGCCCAGGTCGGCATCGAAAACGCCATCAACAAGTTCGCCCGAATATAGAACGATGAGCCGACCCGCCCGAATCAACTGATCTGGTACGTTCCCTCCGATTCCCGAAGTTTGACCGCTCGAAGTGATTCGAGTAACGTTGACCCATGACCAAGTCCTACGCCATGGCCCTCGACCTGAGGGACGACCCGGCCCTCATCGAGCAGTACATCGAGCATCACCGGGCAGTCTGGCCGGAGGCGCTCGACAGCCTGAAGCGTCTCGGCATCGAGAAGATGAAGATCTTCCTGCTGGGCCGCAGGCTGTTCATGTATGTCGAGGTCCCTGACGACTTCGACTTCCCGGCGGATCTCGCCCGGTACACGGAAGAGTCGCGAGCCCGGGAGTGGGACGAGTTCATGCGCGGCTTTCAAGAAAAAGCTCCCGGCGCGATGTCCGATGAGTGGTGGGCACAGATGGAGCAGGTGTGGGACCTGTACGACTGGCCGAGGGATGAGTAGGGTAGGGCGAGCAAATGGGAACCGTTCGTGGTGAGCCTGTCGAACTAGGGAGCAGGAGAGCGCAGTGAGTGATTCGGTCCCGACGATAGACAGTCACCAGCACTTCTGGGACATCGACCGCCTGACGTACCCGTGGATGCCGGAGGGCGACAACGTCCTCCGCCGCAGTTACCTGCCCGAGGACTTGGCCCCGCACCTCGAACGAGCAGGGATATCGAAGACCGTCGTCGTGCAGGCCCAGATGACGATGGCCGAGGCCGACCTCCTGTTCGACCTGGCGGCGAGCGCGGAGTCCATAGCGGGCGTCGTTGCGTGGGTCGACTTGACGGACGCGAACGTAGGCGTGACCCTCGATCGGATGCAGAAAAATCCAAAGTTCGTCGGCGTCCGCCACCAGGTGCACGACGAGCCGGACGAGCGATGGCTGCTGCAGGACGACGTCGTTCGGGGCCTTCGCGAGCTTGCGCGGCGCGAAATCGCATACGACCTGTTGCTGCGACCGCCCCACCTGAAGCACATCTTGGAGCTTGCCGACCGCGTCCCCGACCTGTACATGGTCGTCGATCACATCGCCAAGCCGGAGATCGCCGACGGTCGCGTGGAGCCTTGGGCAGACGACATCGCTAGGGTAGGGGAGATACCGGGCATGCACTGCAAGGTCTCCGGCATGGCCACCGAGGCCAACCCCGATACGTGGCAGTCCGAGATCGTTCCGTACGTCGCCCACGTGATCGAGTGCTTCGGATTCGACCGGCTCATGTGGGGCAGCGACTGGCCCGTGTGCCTTCTCGTCGACGGCTATGAGGCCATCAAAGACGGCGCGGTCTCAGCGGTCGGGGACATCGCCCTCGATGACTACGCCAAGCTGATGGGCGGAACCGCCGTCCGGTTCTATCGTTTGGGATAGAGCGCGACGATGCCCCCCAAACCACAGCGCACGAAGCGCCTCCCCATCTACCGCAACGCGGGGTTCCTCTTCGACACCATCGGCGAAGCGGCGGACGTGTTCGCGAAGGAGGAAGAGTACCCGCAGAGCGCCGACCGTTTTTCGTATAGCCGATACGGGAACCCGAACGTCGCGGAAACGGAGAAGTTGCTTGCGAGGGTCGAGGGCGCGGGTTGGGCCGTCCTCACATCGTCGGGCATGGCCGCCATCGACACGGCGCTTTCGGTCTTCCAACGCGGCGAGAATACAGGCCCCTGGCTCTTCTTCAGCGAGCTCTACGGCGGAACGAACGACTACATCGAAAACGTCCTCATCGACAGACGGGGCATCGATGTCGTGCGCTTCCATCCGCAGGAGGGCGAGGAGCGGTACGATCTCGACCAGCTTGAGGACCTGCTCGACCGCGTCGAGCCGTCCCTCCTCTACTTCGAGCCTGTCACGAACCCCCTCCTCATTGTCTCGGACGGCGGCAGGGTCATCGAGATGGCGAAGCAGCGAGGCATACCTGTCATCGTGGACAACACCTTCGCGACCTCTCGCCTCTGGCGTCCGCTGGAGCGCGGGGCCGACATCGTCGTCCACAGCGCCACCAAGTACCTCGGCGGGCACGGCAACCTCACGGCGGGCGTCGTGTGCGGGAACGACTTCGGCATCCGCAAGGACGCCATGCTGTACCGGAAGTACGTCGGGAACATCCTCAGTGCCGACGACGCCTACCGCCTCAACACGCAGTCGCGCACGTTCGCCCTGCGATTCGCGGCCCAGTGCGAGAACGCTTCCAAGCTGGCGGATTCAATGTCCCGCCATCCCGCCGTCGAGCGCGTCCGATATCCCGGTCTCAAATCCCACGCAACCCATGACGAAGCCTCGAAAACGTTCGAGGGACGTGGCTACGGTGCGATGATAAACGTCGACTTCAAGGGTGGACGCGCCGCCGCGGACACCTTCGTCGAGGCCGTCTCCGACACGATCTCCTACATCCCAACCCTGGGCGACCCCACGACAATCATGCTCCACGTAGCAACCGTCTGGGGAGAGCAGCGCTTCCCCTATCCCGGAATGATCCGCATCTCCGTCGGTTTCGAACCCTACGAGAAGTTGGAGTCGGGCGTCCTTCGCGCCTTGGACGAGGTGGCGGCGATGGCGTAAGTCGTCACGCTGCCGATTGCGTTGCCGCCCCGTCTCTGCTTTAATTCGTGCCAGCCAATTCCCCACGATGTGAGGTGCATCCGTGACCACTACTTATGAGCCGAACGTAGTCCTGTCCGAGGTCGAGTACACGACCGTTGGCAAGCGTCCCATCCGCCACGATGGGGCCGACAAGGTGACTGGCGTCGCTAAATACGGCGCCGACCAGTACCCGACGGGGCTGCTCTACGGAAAGATACTTCGAAGTCCGCACGTGCACGCGGTCATCAAGTTCATCGACACGAGCAAGGCGGAGGCCCATCCCGGAGTTAAGGCCGTGACGACCGCCGCCGACTTCCCGCAGGACGGGGAGCACGAGGACCTGCGCGAGTCGCTCATGGCCAGCAAGAAGGTGCTCTACAAAGGCCATCCCATCGCGGGGGTCGCCGCGAGCACCATCCACGACGCCGAGGAGGCGCTGGCGCTCATCGAGGTTGAGTATGAGTTGCTGCCGTCCGTGATGACCGCCCCCGAGGCGCTCGCCGACGGCGCTCCGATTCTGCACGAGAAGAACCGCTCCGAGTACCACGGCGAGGACAACGACACGCCGACGAACATCGAGGAGTACATCCACCACATCAAGGGCGACGTGGATGAGGGGTTCGCCGAGGCCGACTACATCATCGAGCGCACCTTCGACACCGCGACGGTCCACCAGGGGTACATCGAGCCTCAGAACACGACCGTGCACTGGAAGAAGGACGGTCGCGTCCACATCTGGTGCAGTACGCAGGGGCCTGTGGAAGTCCGCGATGGCACGGCCAACGCTCTCGGCATCCCCGAGTCGCAGGTCGTCCTGACACCGCAGGAGATCGGCGGCGGCTTCGGCGGCAAGTTCGAGCCGTACGGAGCGCCGTTGGCCGCATACCTCTCCCAGAAGACCAACCGCCCCATCAAGATCATCATGACGCGCACCGAGGACCTTGAGGCCACCGGTCCGACGCCCGGATCGCACATCGTGATCAAGATGGGCGCGACGAAGGAGGGCAAGCTCACGGCGGCCAAGGCCATGCTCGCCTACGAGTCCGGCGCGTACGCCGGCTCGATGATCGGGCCGGGCTGTATGTGCGTGTTTGCTCCGTATGACCTCGAACACGGCGACATCGAGGGTTTCGGCGTCTTCGTCAACAAGCCGTCCACGAACGCCTACCGCGCTCCCGGCGCGACCAATGCCGAGTTCGCCGCCGAGACGGTGGTCGACGAACTGGCGGAGAAGATCGGCATCGACCCGCTCGAATTCCGGCTGATGAATGCGGCGAAAGAGGGAACGCGGCGTATCGACGGCCCGGTCTTCCCGGCCATCGGCCTCGTCGAGGTCATCGACGCGATGAAAGCCCACCCGCACTACGATGCGCCGCTGGAAGGCCCCAACACTGGTCGCGGCGTCGCGGTCGGGTGGTGGATCAACGGAGGCGGCCCGTCCAGCGTGAACATCAACGTCCATTCGGACGGCACGTGCAGCCTCGTCGAGGGGTCGCCCGACATCGGCGGAACGCGCACGTCTATCGCGATGCAGGCCGCCGAGGTGCTCGGCATCCCCGTCGAGGACTTTCACCCGATGGTCGTCGGCACGGACGAGATCGGGTTTACCGCCGGCACGGGCGGAAGCCGCGTCACCTTCGCGACCGGCCTGGCTGCCCATGACGCCGCTCAGGACGTCAAGCGCCAGATGATCGACCGCTCCGCGCTGATCTGGGACGTCGAACCGGACTCAGTGGAACTCGTCGATGGCGTGTTCCGGTCGAAGGTCGATTCGGAGCTGTCGATGACCTTCAAGGAGCTCGCCGGACAGATCGGTGGCACCGGCAATCCCATCGTCGGACGGGCAACCGTCGACGCGGCTGGAGCCGGCTCTGCCTACTGCGGCAACATCGTCGACCTCGAGGTCGACCCCGAGACTGGCAAGGTGTCGATACTGCGCTTTACCACTGTTCAGGACGTGGGCAAGGCCGTCCATCCAAGCTACGTCGAAGGCCAGATGCAGGGTGGCAGCGCACAGGGCATCGGCTGGGCGCTCAACGAGGAGTACTTCATGACCGGCGAGGGCAGCATGGCGAACAGCACGTTCCTCGACTACCGTATGCCGGTCGCCAACGACCTGCCCATGATCGACACCGTGGTCGTCGAGGTCGCCAACCCCGGCCATCCCTTCGGCGTGCGCGGAGTCGGTGAGGTCAACATCGTGCCCCCGCCCGCTGCCATCGCCAACGCCATCCACAAAGCCGTCGGCATCCGCATGGAGCGGCTCCCCATGAACCCCGTCAACGTCATGCAGTCGCTATGGAGCCAGAACGGCGGATAAGCGGTTTCATTCACGGATAGCGTTTCAACAATCTTTCCCCCGCCGGGGGAGAGATACAGAGAGGGGGTCATCTGGACCCCCTCTTTTTACTCTGCGCTCTCCGCGCCCTCTGCGGTGAGATCCGCCTGCCTACCGGTAGTAGTGCGCCACCGTCTCCTCGGCCTTCGTCTTCGCCTCGACCAGCGACGGCTGACCGTTCTTGTTGGCCTCCGCCGCTCGCCTGAAGGCAGGCCCAAGCTGGTCCGGCGTCTCGACAACCTCGGTGTGCGCTCCGAGTCCCTCCGCAACCTTGGCGTACTCGCCGCCGAAGGCGTTTGTGCCGTACTTCTTGCTGGAGAACGGCATGTGGCTGTCGTAGTGCGTCATCACGCCGTTGTTCAGGACGATGGTCATGAGCCCGATCTCCGCCCGCGTCGCCGTCTCGATGTCCAGTCCCGCCATGCCGAACGCGGCGTCGCCCATCACGTTGATGACCTGCCTCTCCGGCATTGCCAGCTTCGCCCCCAGCGCCAGCCCGAGGCCGTACCCAAGCTGCGTAGACTTGCCCCAGCCGATGTAGGAGTGAGGCGTATTCGCCGGCCAGAACGGGACGAACTGCTCTCGCGGATACCCGGAGTCGTGCGTCACGATAGAGTTGTCCGGGTCGACCACCTTCTTGAGCTCCGTGAGCACCCTGTACGGGCTGATCGGCAGCTCGTCCGAGGTCAGGTGCGGCCCCCACTCCTTCATGAACTCGGCCCTGACCGTCGCCACCTCCTCGATAACACCGTTCACGTCGCCGCGCCCGTTTTCGCCGACCTGCCGCTTCACCTCTTCGATCATCTGCCGCAGCACCAGCTTGGCGTCCCCGATCAACCCGTGGTCGATCTCATGGTCCTTGTTGATGTCCTCGACCGCGTTCGTGATCTGGGCCGACGGCGGGTTCTTCGGCACCGGCGCGTTGAAGTGCGTGTTCGTGAAGCTCGCGCCGACTCCCAGCACGTAGTCCGTCTTCTGCAGGTAGTGGTGCACCATGAGAGTCCCGGAGTTGGCCCCTGTCCCAAGTGCGAGAACATGGCTCTCCGGGAACGCGCTCTTGCCCGCCAGCGTCGTCATCACGGGGATGTGAGTAAGCTCGGCGAACTCGATGAGTTCCTCGTACGCCTCCGCGTAATGGACGCCCTGGCCCACGTACATCATCGGTGCGCTCGCCTTCAGAAGCTCGGTCACCACTTCGCGCACCACGTCGGGGTCGGCCCCCGAGCGATGCACCTTGACGGGACGATAATCAAGCTCGCCCGGATACTCTCCCGTCGCAACGTCCGACGGAGTCTCGATCAGCGTCGGCGCGGGACGGCCATGCTTCATCTGCGTGAAGGCGCTGCGGAACATCTCCGGGATGCGCGTCGCGTCGCTGATGTACCCGCTCCACTTCGTGATCCCGCCGTAGTGGCTCACGGAGTCGAATCCGGGATGAACCCCGAACCGGGTGCGATCATGTCCGCCCGGCAGCACGAGGAAAGGCACGTTGTCTGCGAACCCCTGCGCGACGCCCCCAAAGGCGTTCTCCGCGCCCGGCCCGCGCTGCATGGAGAAGACCCCAATCTTGCGACCGTTCATCACACGGCTGTACCCGTCCGCCATGTTCACGCCCGCGCGCTCCTGTCGCGTGATGATGGGCCGTATGCCCTCCATCGCCACGGCGTCTATCAGCGTCTGCGCCGGAAACGCCGCCATCCACTCCACGCCCTCAGCCTTCAGAATCTTCGCTATCGCCCTGTCGCCGTCCATCCGACTCTCCTTAGAAAAACCGTCTCGAAATGCGTCAGCGCATCATATCAGGGAACGGCAGGGTCGTCACCCGCTTCACCTTTAAAAGCGGAGGACCAACTACGCATCCGTCATTCCGGCGGAGGCCGGAATCCAGTGATTCTGCCCGGATTCTCCATTCGACCCCTGCGTCCTCAGCGCCCTCTGCGGTGAATCTCCACGTTGGGGTCTAGACGCAAAGCAACGGAAGCGCCTACACCCGCGCGAACTTCTGCACCCGCTGGCCTTCGAGCACCTCGCCGATGTAGATGTCGCCGTGAGAGTCCACCGTGACACAGTGCGGCGCGACGAACTGCCCCGGAGTGCGACTCTCCTCACCGCCCCAACGCCCGATCAGGTTGCCGTCGCTGTCGAGAATGCTGAACCGTGACTCCAGCTCCGTCACCAGCACGGTGTCATCCGGCCCAAAGCACACCGACGTCGGCAGACGAAAGTCCGCCGTCCAAATGTCGATGAACGTCCCCTCCTGGTCGAACACTTGGATGCGGTGGTTCTCCCGGTCGCACACGATCACGCGCCCGGCAGGGTCGATGCCGATCCCGTGCGGATTGTGAAAGTGCGATGGCTCCGTCTTCCCCGGCGCTCCCCACGCCAGCAGGTACGTCCCGTCCGCCGCGAACTTGTGAACGCGGGCGTTCAGGTAGCCGTCCGAGACGAATATCTCCCCCGACTCGTTCGCCGCTATGCCGGTCGGACGGTTGAACGGCCCCGCAGCCTTCACCACCAGAAACTTCTCGGTCTCGCCACCCGTGTCCGACGGCTGGTCCTTGTTGCCAAGCGTCATCAGCAACTCGCCTTCCGGCGAATACTTCGTGACCGTGTGACTCCCCATGTCCGCGAAGTACAGGTTCCCGTCGTTCCCGATCGTCATCCCGTGAGGCTGGTTGAACTCGACGTCCCACGCCATGAGAAAATTCCCCGCCCGGTCGAGCACCATCACCTTGTGCTCGCTGCGAGTGAACAGGTAGATATTGTCCTCGCTGTCCGCCGCGACGCCCGCCACCTGAAAGAACTCGTACCCCTCCGGCAGTGTCCCCCAGCCCTCCACAACCTCATACGTGTGTTCCCCGACCTCATATCGCATTGATGCAACCTCACAAGAGTATCGTCCTAGAGGCCCAACCCCCGAAGGACTGCGCTACTATACGTCCTGCCCCATATCAGGTCAACGTCGCCTACTTCCTCTCTCTGCGCCCTCCACACCCTCTGCGGTAAATCCTTTCTGGTCAACATCGCCCTTCTTCCCTCTGCGTCCTCCGCGCCCTCTGCGGTGAATCCGGTCGAAGTCTTGACACCGCACAAGCCCAATAAGTACGATTCATGTATAGGCAGGACACAAGACACCGTTGAACGCGGCAGCCAAAAATCCGAGCGGGAACCCCGCCGGTCCCGCCCTTTCGATCCAAAGAGTAGTCACATGCCGCAGAAGTACCAGAGAGAGATCGAGGAGATCCTCCAGCAGGCCGGCGACCTCGGCCTGAGCGATCCCCCCAAGCGTCGACAAAAGCTGGGATTCCCTCGACTCGCCTGGGAGTACTTCAAGCAGTCCATCGCCGGCAGCGCCTTCTCCATAACCCCCGGCCGCATAATGCTCGGAGCCGTGCTTATCCTCCTAGCGGCCTTGGTTCTCAACCTCGCCACACCCGGCTTCGGCATTGTGGGAATCCTCGCTTGGCTCGGCTTCATCCTCTTCATCGTCGGGTACGCCATGTTCTTCATCAAGCCCAAGCCCGTGCAGAAGCGATGGCGCGGCGATGTCATCGAGTATCGTCAAGGCGATTCCCTGTGGGATAAGCTCCGCAATCGATTCCAGTAACACCCGCTCCCGTCAAGACGACAAAAGGAAGAGGCCCCGCGAACCGCGGGGCCTCTTCTATTTCGCTTCGATAGTGATACCGGCAGGCTAGGGGAGCGAGCGCTTTGCCTCACACAGCGCACTCGCCCTCGCCGCGCTCCAGCTTGTACTTCACCGTCTTGTCCCAGTCGATGTACTCTTGGAGCGTGTCGCGGTTCAGTTCGCCGACCTCCTTGAACTCCTGTAGTATCGGCTCGAACTCCTTCGGGCCGAGCCTCGCCGCGAAGTCCTTGAACTCCTCACCCTGTTCGCGATAGGCCCAGTAGAACTTCACTACCTTCTCAAGAGCGTCGGGAACGCGCTTGGCGGGTACCTTCGTCCTCGTTCTCAGGCCGATGCGGGTATCGCCTTCCTCGTAGCTTCCGCCAAGGAACAGTTCGTATGCCGGCACCTGTCCGCCCGGCGCCTTCGATGCCGCCCCATGGAAGCCGATGTCCGCGACATGATGCTGTCCGCATCCGTTCGGGCACCCGCTCATCTTGACGTGCATCCTGCGTGTCAACGGGTCGTCGATGTTCATCTCGTCGATCTTGTCCATCACGGCCCGGCCAAGCCCCATCGAGGACGTGATGCCCAGCTTGCAGCTGTCCGTGCCGGGGCAGGAGACCACGTCGCTGATCTCGTGGATGCCCGACTGGCCGAACCCTATCTCGTTCAGTTCCTCCCATACGGAGTGCAGGGCCCCCTCGGGTACCCATCGGAACGTCAGGTTCTGCTGGTGGGTGATCCGCGCCCGGCCTCCCGCGTACTTCCGCGCCATGTCCGCGAGCTTGTGGAACTGGTCTGCCTGGATGTCCCCCTGGTACAGCTTCACGTTCACGGCCTTGTAGCCCGTCTGCTTCTGGTCGACCACGTTGGTCTCCACCCAATGCTCGAACTCCGATGAGGTCGTGCCGTTTCCGTACACGCTGTTGACCGGCGGCGCGTCGATCGACTCGTCCTCGATGAACAGCAGCGACGTGGGATCGAACGACCGCTGCGCCCAATCGCCTCGAAGCTCCTCCTCGACCTGCTCGCGAAAGGCGTCGATGCCGACCTTCGCCACGTGGAACTTGATACGCGCCTTCATCTTGTTCTTGCGAAGCCAGTCCGTGTGATGGAAGATACGGAGCACTGCCTCAGTGACCTTGAGGTACTCGTCCATAGGAACAAAGTCGTACAGCGTCGGCGCGATCTTCGGCATGATCGACGTGCCGCCGCCGACCCTTATCTCGAACCCCCGCTGACCAGCCTCCACCTTCGGAATGAACCCCACGTCGTGGATGCCGGTGATGGCGCAGTCGCGCGCGCACCCGGAGAATGCCGTCTTCACCTTCCGGGGCAGCGCCTGCGTATAAGGATGCCGCACGAAGTACCGCGCATACGCGGCAGCGTAGGGAGTCACGTCGAACAGCTCGTCCGAGCACACTCCCGCCATCGCACACCCGGTGACGTTGCGCACCGTGTTGCCGCACGCTTCCCTCGTGGTCAGTCCTACCTCACCCAGCACGCGCATAACGTGCGCCGCGTTCTCCAGCTTGACGTGGTGGTACTGGATGTTCTCGCGCGTCGTCACGTGCCCCTTGTTCAGAGGGACGAACCGCGCCGAGACCTCTCCGAGAGCGTCCAACTGGTCGGCCTTCAGCCCGCCGAACGGTATCTTGACCCGGATCATCTGCGCGTCCGGCTGTCGCTGCCCGTAGACACCCTGCTTCAGCCGGTACGCCAAGAACTCCGTCTCGTCGAACTCTCCGGCCTGGAACCGCTGTACCTGGAGCTCGAAGTCGTCGAACTCCTCCGGCATCACGTCGATGATGCCCGCAGTCCTCTGCTTGAATTCGGTCGTCGTCATGTTCCGTGCTCCTCACTGATAGCAAAAACCCCGCTCAGCAAGTGTTCGAGCGGGGCACATGATTTACGTTCTCATTGGACAAACGGCTATGCGCGGCCCCTTGGACCCTTCATACAGGCGCAGGTGACAACCAAGCCGTTCATCTTCATACCTGCCCAAGTCTAGCAAGCCCTCAATACAGTGTCAATGTTCCTAGTTCGACAATTCGAACGCTTTCGCCCTACGGTCTCTCCCCGGCGAAGAAGAGGTACAAAGGGTTCTATTGCAAAGTAGTTGATGCACACTTAAGGCATTGGATTATTGAAGGGGATCGGATTCAGCCCCGTTATTTCCTTGAATCGCCTATGCCGCTGATCTCTCAAGGACTTGAGGGCTGCTTCAAATTGAGCGCTCTCTTCCCTAGTCCTAAAGGGCTTCGGAGTAATCCAGCCTTTCATGGGTCTGCCATAAGCAGTGCTGGAAACTTTGTTCGATTGGTGCTCAATGAGCCTTTGCCGGGGGCGGCTGGTATGTCCGACATAATGACCATAATCCGTATTGAGCACATACGTATAGAATGCATTCCTTCCCAACTCTCTATCCCGTCTCTCTTGCTCTGAATCAAGCCGTTCTGGGTTATACCAGTTCCGCCGGCGTCTGGTTCGGCGCGTTGCTAGTCCTAACGACCATCGGATGATGATGGCGATGATGGCAATAGCGACGACCATAATGAGGAAATCAGGATTCATATCCATCTTCCTTACATTTGGACTACTCCCGTCCCGCGGACGCGGGGGAGCTTAGCCAATCAACTACTTCGCAATAGAACCGTACAAAGAGGGGGCAGGCCCCCCACAAGACAGCTATCTGTCCACTCCTCACCAACCCATCAACTCCACTGCCCGGTCAAGTATCCTGTGCCCCACGTCGTACTTGTCCATGAGGGGAAGCTCCTCGATCCGCCCATCACGGTCGATGAGCGTGACCTTGTTCGTCTCTACCTCGAAGCCGCTGCCCTCCTCCGTCACGTCGTTCGCCGCAATCAGGTCGAGGGCCTTTTCCTGAAGCTTCGTCTGTGCGTTGGCTACCAGCGATTCCGTCTCCGCCGCGAACCCCACTCGCAAGACGCCCGTGGGCACCTCCGAGAAAAAATCCTCGTTCTTGAGCAGGTGCAGCGTCAGACCCTCGCTGTCCTGGTCCTTCTTGATCTTCTGAGAGGCTGTCTGCGCTGGGCGGTAATCGCTCACCGCCGCCGCCATAACAAGCACGTCGGCCCCGTTGCATGCCCCTAGCACGGCCTCCCTCATTTCGACCACGCTGGACGCATGGCGCATCTCGACGCCTGCGGGGTCGTCCATCGCCGTCGGCGCGGCGACCAGCGTCACCTGCGCCCCTCTGTCACGGGCAGCTTCGGCGATCGCATACCCCATCTTCCCCGACGAGCGGTTGGTGATGATCCTCACCGGGTCGATGGCCTCCTGCGTACCGCCCGCGCTCACGACCACCCTTCGCCCGGCCAGATCGCCATGGCGCCCAAGTACGAGCGCGATATGCCCGAGCAGCTCTGGCGTCTCCAACAGTCGTCCCTTGCCCGACAACCCTGACGCCAGGTGCCCCGACGCGGGACCGGCGAATGAAACGCCCCTCGCTCGCAGCCTTTCGAGATTCTCCTGCGTCGCGGCGTTCTCGTACATGTGCCCGTCCATCGCCGGAGCGAACAGAACCGGCGCGGTGGTCGCAAGAATCGTCGTTCCGAGAGCGTCGTCCGCCAGTCCGTTCGCCGCCTTGGCGATGAAGTCCGCCGTCGCCGGCGCAGCGACCACGATATCGGCCCGCTCGGCAACCGCCACGTGGTGGATGCCCAACTCCGACTCGGGGTCGAACATGTCAGTCACCACAGGCCGGTGCGTGATGCTCCGAAACGTTATCGGCGAGACGAACTTCGTCGCACTCTCCGTCATGATGACATCGACGTTTGCGCCCGCCTGCGACAGCTTGCTCGCCAGGTCGACCGCCTTATAGCAGGCGATACTCCCCGTCACACCGAGAACGATGTTCTTTCCCTGAAACGGACGCGGCATCGAACGATTCCCCCGAACGCGCGTACCTATAGCCTGGATACATGGTACGGCGAACGCGGTCACACGCGAAAGGGAAAACAGGTTCCAAGTTCGGAGACCTTTACACCACCTCAACCCCTCATTGTGAGTCCACGAAATGTCCTGTAATATCACAGAGTCGTGTGATGCGGCGCGTAGACGGTGGGGCATATCATTGGAGTATGAAGCGAGATGCAGGCGTCCGTCTTGAGGTGTCAGTCATGAGAAGAGCGCTGTCGATTGCGCTGATCGCCATCGGGCTTGCCGGTTCGTTGGCATCGCCCTTGATGTCGACCGTCGAGGCCCAGGCTCCTCACGCCGTCGTCGTCGAAATCGACGAGCCGATCCAGCCCTCCACCGCCAACTTCTTGGAGCGAGTGGTGAGCGATGCGGAAGATGGCGGTGCCCGATTCGTGGTCATTCGACTCGACACGCCCGGCGGCCTCTACGACTCGACGCGCGACATCGTCGAGACCATCCTCGAGTCCGAAATCCCGGTGATCGTCTACGTCTCGCCCTCCGGCGCTCAGGCTGCCTCCGCCGGTACCTTCATCGCAACTGCCGGGCACATCACGGTAATGGCCAACGGCACAACTATCGGCGCGGCCTCACCCGTCGATCAGCGTGGCGGCCCTCTGCCTGAACCCCTAGGCTCCAAGGCCACCAACGACGCTGCCGCGTTCTTGCGAAGCATCGCCGTGGAGCGAGGCCTCAACGCCGACGCCCTCAACGATACCGTCACGAGGGCACAGGCCTATTCGGCATCGGAGGCCCTAAATGAGAACGTAATCAACTTCGTCGCCAAGGACCTTGAACAGCTCCTCTCCACGGTCGACGGGCAAAGAGTCGACCTCTTCGACGGTTCCTCCTACGTCATCGAAACATCGGGTATCGAGCTTCGCACCGTCGACAAGACCATACTCGAACGCTTCCTCGCCATTATTTCCAACCCCAACGTGGCATTCCTGCTCCTCGTAATCGGTGCGATCGGTCTGTTCATCGAGTTTCTCGCGCCGGGACTCTTCGCTCCCGGCATCATTGGCGTGATCTTCCTTGTGATGGCATTCGTCGCCTTCGGCAACCTTCCGGTAAACTGGGTCGGCCTAGCCCTCATTGCCTTTGCGCTTCTGCTGATGTTTGCCGAGTTGAAATCCCCCGGCATGAGCTTCTTCGGAGCGGGCGGAGTCGTGAGCTTTGTCCTCGGTTCCGTCCTGCTGTTCGGAGGGTTCACTTTCCAGCCGCCTGGGCCGATCGAGACGCCGAGCTTCATGGTCAACTACTGGCTGATTGGCGGCGTGACCGTGGTGCTCGCGGGGTTACTCATCTTCGTCGTCCGCGATATCCTCTTGGCTCAGAGGCTCGAAGAGCGGCAGGCCACGAAGGGAATAACGACCGCCGCCTTGGTCGGCACTACGGGAGTGGTGAGCGCCGAGCTTGCCCCTTCGGGAATGGTCTTCGTAAGCGGCGAGGAGTGGAGCGCCGTCAGCGACACGGGAGACTCGATTGAAGAGGGAGCAGAGGTCGTCGTCACCGAGGTAGACGGCCTGACCTTGAAGGTATATAAAACCACGGAGTAGACACTAGTTCATCGGCAAGTCGGGTAGGACTCACATAACAGGAAGCGCAAGACCGCAATGGACATCGTAGGAGTCATCGTCACCGTCGCCCTCGTAGGAGGCGTCCTGTACTTCGTGTGGGACATGTTCATAACGGGAAAGTCGGGGCAGAGGCTGTCAGGCTGGCGGTCGGGAGATAACCCCACAACCCAGCAGTCCGTGGTCGGTATGACCGGCGTTGCCTCCTCCGATCTGGCCCCGTCCGGCATGGTTCACGTGAATGGCGAAGACTGGAGCGCCGTCAGCGACACCGGGGAGACCATCGAGAAGGGGGCCAGAATCCTGGTTATAGATGTCGACGGACTGACCCTAAAGGTGTTCAAGGCCGCGGAGTAGACGATGCAAACCCCCTCTCCCGTCGTGGGAGAGGGCTGGGGTGAGGGTGAAAGTCCCTTCCCCGCAAACGACACAACGAACGAAAGAAATAGGAGGCAAAGAATGGCAATCATCAACTTTCTGAAGAACTACGAGCGAATGGCCCGCTTCAAGTGGGGCAACTTCCAGGGCATGAGAGGTCCGGGCCCGGTGTGGCTCATCCCGATCATGCACGCCGGGTCCCGCATCGATCTCCGCACTGAGGTGATGGACATCCCCCGCCAGCGGAACATCACGAAGGACAACGCCCCCATCGACATCGACTTCCTCGTCTATATGCGCGTGGTCGCCGAATATGCCGACAGGGCCGTCCTTGAGGTCGAGAACTACCGGCTGGCGGTCGTTGGTCTCGCTACCACGACGCTACGCGCTGTCGTCGGTGACATCGACCTGGACGACGTGCTCTCCCAGCGTGAGAGAATCAACACGGTCCTCCGCGAGAGGCTGGACGCCGAGACCGAGCGCTGGGGCATCAAGGTCACGAACGTCGAAATCAGGGAGATCGAGCCGCCGCGCGACATCCAGGACGCCATGAACCGCCAGATGTCCGCCGAGCGTATTCGCCGCGCCGTCGTCCGCGAGGCCGAGGGCACCCGCGAAGCCGCGGTCACCGTCGCTGAGGGCGAGAAACAGGCCGCCATCCTCACGGCGGAAGGCCAGCGCCAGGCGGAGATTCTCACCGCTGAGGGCGACCAGCAGGCCGCCATCCTCAGAGCAGACGGTTTCGCGACCGCGCTCGACCGCATCTACGGCATCGCCCAAAACGTCGACCCGAACACTATGAGCCTCCAGTACTTCGAGACCCTCAAGGAGATTGGAAACGGCGCGTCGACGAAGTTCATCTTCCCCATGGAGTTCACCAACCTGCTCAAGCCCTTCACCAACATAGCCCAAGCCGCAAAAGACAACAGCGGAAGCGGAGACTAGCCGTCGCTTTCACCACGCTGCCCGGGCGCTCCAACGCTTCCGGGCAGCGGGACGTTCACAGCCACTCCTTCACCTTCGACGCAAGGGTGAGCGTCATCCCCGGCGCCGCCGCCACGTCCTCCAAGGTCGCCTCCCGTACGCCCTGTACGGAGCCGAACTGCCGAATCAGCATCTGACGCCGCTTCGGCCCGATCCCCGGCACGTGATCGAGAGCCGAGGTTGTGCTCCTCTTTGAGCGCCGCTGACGGTGATACGTGATCGCGAACCGGTGCGCCTCGTCCCGCAGTCTCTGGACGAGGAACAGCGCCGGCGACGTTCGCGGCAGTACGATAGGCTCCGGCGTCTGCGGCACGAACAGCTCCTCGTTCTCCTTCGCCAGGCTCGCTAGGGGAATGGACGTGATGCCAAGTTCGAGGAACACCTGCAGCGCAGCACCGAGGTGCCCCTTGCCCCCGTCGATAAGCACCAGATCGGGCGCCTGCTGCCACGCCTGCCCCTTCGACTCGCTGCGATCTCCGTCGTCGACTTCCGCGACCTGTGACTTCGGATCGGCCAGCCTACGAAACCTTCGCGTGAGCATCTCGCGCATCATCGAGTAGTCGTCCACCCCGTCCACGCCCTTGATCTGGAACTTGCGGTAGTCCGACGACTTCGATTTGCCATCCTCGAACACGACCATGCTCCCCACCGGGTTCGATCCCTGCGTGTTCGATATGTCGTAGCACTCCATCCGTCGTGGCAGGGTAGGCAGGTTGAGAGCCTCTTGGAGCTCCTCCATCGCCTGTCCGAGCGCGCCCTCCTCGGCTGCCGCCTGGACGCGCCTCTGCTCCATCCCCTCCGAGGCGTTCTCCGCCACCATCCTCATCAGTCGCCGCTTCTCTCCACGCTGCGGCACGTAGATGCGCACCTTGCTCCGACGCTTCTCGCTCAACCACGCCTGGATCGCCTCCGTGTCAACCAGTTCGTCCTGCACCAGGATGCGCGGGGGCACGTACGGGTTGACCTCGTAGAACTGCTTCACGAACGCGCTGAGTATCTCGCTGGGAGTATCATCCTGCGTGCTCGTCATGATGAAGTGGTCGCGGCCCACCAGCTTGCCCTGCCGGACGAAAAACACCTCCATCCACGCCTCGTCGCCGTCCGTCGCCAGCGCAATCAGGTCGAGCGTCTCCAACGACAGATGGAGCACCTTCTGCCCCTCGTGCACCTTCTCAATCGCCTGTATCTGATCCCTCAGCGTCGCCGCTCGCTCGAATTCCAACACCTCCGACGCCTCTAGCATCCTCGACTCGAGTGACTTCAAGATCCGGTCGGCCTTGCCGTCGAGAAACAGAAAGACCTGCTCGATGACCTCCCGGTACTGCTCCTTGTCCACCGCGCCGATGCACGGCCCGACGCATCGATTGATGTAGTAGTCGAGGCAGGGACGCGGGTCGTTCCCCGTGATCGTCTTCGTGCACGACCGGTACGGGAACAGCTTCTTGAGCAAGGCGAGCGTCCTCCGAACGCTGCTCGCGCTGGCGAAAGGCCCGAAGTACCGTGACCCGTCCCGCTTCACCGTCCGCGTGATGTAGACCTGCGGAAAATCCTCCGTCAGGTCCACCTTGATGAACGGGTAGCTCTTGTCGTCCTTGAGCCGTGCGTTATACGGCGGCTTGTTCTGCTTGATGAGGTTGCATTCGAGCAGGAGCGCTTCCTGCTCCGACTCGGCCACGATGTACTCGAACTCCGCGACGCGCTTCACCATCTCCCGGATCTTGAAGGGATGGTTCGTCTTCTTCGCGAAGTACGACCGCAGCCGGTTCCGCAGCTTGGCCGCCTTGCCCACGTACAGCACGGCCCCGGAGCGACCGCGCATGATGTAGACGCCGGGCTTCGCCGGTGTGGCCCTCAGCCGGTCGGAAAAATCGGTCGGCATCACTGCCGTGGAGGATCGTGGCATCCTTGCCTATCCCCCTCTCCCGTCCTTGGGAGAGGGCTGGGGTGAGGGTGAAATGACCGCATACCCCCAAAATCTCCTTCGGGGGTCTATATGATAGACCCGCCGAGGGTCACCGTCGCAGCGGCGAGAATGATGAGAATGACCAGTGTCACCAGCCCGATGTGCCGGAGCTCGCCGGGCAGGAACCGGGTCACCGGAGGGGCTTCCACCTCGACGGCCTGCTTGGAGCGCCGCCTTCGCGATGGCGCAGCGGCAGTTCCGGCGATGGCAGCTGTCGCTGTGGCGGTTGCAGTAGCGACGGCCGTCCCTTCCTCCTCTTCCACACTCGTCTTCGATACGGCCGGGCCTACTTCAAACTGCTGCGTTGAAGCTCTGCGCGGCCCGCGCCTCTTGCGGCTCTTCATTTGGTTCTGCCGCTTGGCGACCTTTTGGCCCTTGCTCGGCATCGTCTCCCTCCAATGCTGCTGGTCAAATATCCCGTCGGCGTAGCCTATTGTCTAACGAATAGCCGTCACTCGGCAAGTGCCTAGCATTACGCCCGCGGATGCGCCGTCTCGTACTGCGCTCTCACGTGCTCGCTCGTCAGATGCGTGTACACCTGCGTCGTCGTGATGCTCGCGTGACCCAGCAGCTCCTGCACGTGCCGCAGCGGCGCTCCCCCGATTAGCAGGTGCGTCGCGAAGCTGTGCCGCAACGTGTGCGGCGTTATCTTCCTGTCGATACCTGCGGCCTGCGCGCGCCCTTTGAGAATAAGCCACAGAGCCTGTCGCGTGAGCCGACCACCCTTCCTGCTGACGAACAGCGCCCTGTCCGCAGCGGCGCGCGCCAGTGATGGCCGCCCGTCCTCCAGGTATTCCCTCACCGTCTCCACCGCCTCATCGTGAAGAGGGATGATCCGTTCCTTCGAGCCCTTGCCCATGCACCGCACGAAGCTCTCGTCGAGGTCCACGTCGTCGATGTCGAGCGACACCAACTCGCTCACTCGCACCCCCGTCGCGTACATCACCTCGATAATGGCGCGGTCGCGGAGCGACATCGGCGTATCCGTCTCGCCCACCGACAGTAGCGCCTCGACTTCCTCCACCGTCAGCGTTTCGGGGAGCGACTCTCCCACCCCCGGCGAGGAAAAGTCCTCCATCGGGTTCTTGTTGATTACACCCTCTTCCAGCAGGAACCCGAACAGCGCCTTCGCCGAGGCAACCTTCCGGGTCTTCGTCTTGTCCGAGTACCCGCGCTCGTGCAGGTCGAGCACGAAGGCCGTCAGCGCTTCCGTGCCGATCCTCTTCCAAGAACCACTATCCTGTAGGGAGGAGTCGCGACCTTGCAGGAAGTCCACGAACTGCGTCAAGTCATTCCGATACGCCGCCAGGGTATTAGGCGAAAGACCGCGCTCGACGGTCGTGTAGCTGAGGTACTGTTCGACGGCTTGCTGCATTGCGTGAGTAAAGGGGCGGAGCGCAAGGTGTTGCCGTCAACCATTGTAGCATACGGCATCTCCGGCTCAATTCCCGCTCTCCCCCTTGACACAAACCCACCGCCTTCATACAGTAGTCCAGTCCCCTTTGCGACACGGCACCGAATGATAACCATCGACATCCACCCCAACCTCTTTTCCGGCGATCTCGTCGGGTCTTTCGTCGTAAGCTGGCACGGCTTCTTCACCTTCGTCGCGGTCACCGTCGCCGTATTCCTCGTCGGCCGCTGGGCCCCTATGAAGGGCATCGACCCGGACGCAATCTACTCCATCGCCATCTGGGCCATCATCGGCGGAATCATCGGCGCGCGACTCGTCCACGTCATCGACAACTGGGACATCTACCAGGACGACCCCGCGCAGATACTCGCCGTGTGGAGCGGAGGCATCGGACTCTGGGGCGGCATCCTCGGAGGCTTCATCGGAGGGGCGACGTACGCCTACTTCGCCAAGCAACCCGTCGGCGTGATTGCCGACCTGACCGCGCCCGTCCTGCCGTTCGCGCAGTCCATCGGGCGCATCGGCGACATCATCAACGGCGAACACTGCGCGAAGCCGCTCGACCTCTTCTTCGGGATGCGCTGGATAAACGCCGAAGCTCCCGCCGTCCAGTGCGCCAACGGCGGCGCGCTCACCATGGACTACGTCCACCCCGTCATCATTTACGAAATTCTCTGGAACATGCTGTCCATGGCCGTACTCTGGCTGCTCCGCGACCGCATCCGCCCCGACGGTATGCTCTTCGCGCTGTACTTGGCGCTCTACGCCGTCGGACGATTCGCCATCACCTTCTTCCGCGAGGACAAGGTCTGGGCGTTTGGAATGCAGGAGGCCCACTACATCGCGCTCGTCGTCCTCGTCATCACCATCCCCCTCCTCGTGGCCCGTGCAAGGTTCATGAAGAAGGTCGTGATCGCCGACGCCGACGTCCCACAAGTCCGCGGAACCCGCGCCGAGCGCCGCCGCAAAGACCGCTAAGCTCCTCTTACTCCCTCAGCCTTTCCCCTACTATGGGAGACCCTTGAATTACCCCCTCTCCCGTTCGCGGGAGATGGCTGGGGTGAGGGTGAACTCCCCCCTCAGTGCCCCGCCGAAGGTCGGAAGTCCTGCACTGTTAGCTGGAACGACGTCTGCCCGTTCCACGAGTTGAGCCCGAACGTGTACACCACGTCCAGCGTATCTCCGTTCCGCACCGGCTTCTCGGCCTGCTTGAACGCGATCGCGTCCCACACCTTCCCGCCATGAGCAAGCTGTAGCTTCAGATGTTCCCGTCCACCACCCACCTTGATCGCGCGAAGAACCTTTGCGTCTCGCACGAGCAACGTCGGAGCGGGATTCTCCTTCCCGTAAGGCCCGATCCGCCGCATGAACTCGAATCGGGCACCGGGAAGCGATGCGGGCGACGCCACCGCGTCAATCTCCAGGGTCGGCACGAGCATCGTGTCCCGCAGCCTCTCCTCTGCGGACGCAACCAGCTCCTCCCGCAGACGCGGAAGGTCCTCCGTCGAGACCGTGAACCCCGCCGCCTCAGGATGCCCCCCGTGCCGGAGAAAACTTGGACTCGTCGAACGAATCGCCTCTATGATGTTGAACTCCGGGATGCTCCGCGCGCTCGCCCGCGACTCCTTCTCCCCCCGCCTGACGACCACGGCGGGCCGGTAGAACTCCTCCGAAAGGTTGCTTGCTGTCAGACCGAGAATCCCCGGCAGCCACTCCTCGCTCTCCACGAACAGCAGCGACGGCAGCCTCCCTCCCTTCAAGGAGTAGACCTGTCTGCGCGCCTCCTCGATGCTCTTAGCCGCCAACGCCTTGCGCTCCTCGTTCACGCTCTCCAACTGGCTGGCGATGGTTCCTGCCTTTCGTTTGTCGCCTGTGGTCAGCAGATCGAGACTGATCTTCGCGTCGCCGAGCCGACCGGCCGCGTTCAGGCGCGGAATGACCGAAAACGACAGCGCTTCGGAGTCCAGCTCCCGGCGATTCGCCCCGCTCACCATGAACAACGCCCGCAGTCCGGCGTGCTCAGTCTCTTTCAGCAGCTCCAGCCCGCGCTTGACGATGAACCGATTCTCCCCCGACATCGGTGCGACGTCCGCCACCGTTCCGAGCGCCGCCAGTTCCAGCAGGTGCTCCGGCCTCTGCCGGCCCAGCGACAACCAGAGTCCCTCGATCAGCTTGTACGCCAGACCCGCCCCCGTCAGGTGCTCATACGGGTAGACCGAGTCGCCCCGGCGCGGGTTGACGATTGCCGTTGCGTTGGGCGGTTCGTCCGGCAGGGCGTGATGGTCCGTGATGATCGTCTCGATGCCGTGCCGCGCGGCGTGCGCGATCTCCGACCCCGAGTTGATCCCGTTGTCCACCGTCACCAGCAGGGTCACGCCCTGCTCCGCCAGCGTCTCGACCGCCTGGACGTTCAGCCCGTGCCCCTCGTCGACGCGGTGCGGCAGGTACGGCACCACCTTCAACCCAAGGCTCTCCAGCGCACTCACCACGATTGCCGTGCCGGATACCCCATCCGTGTCGAAGTCGCCGAAAACTCCGACCGTGTCGTTCCACAGCACCGCCGTGCGAAGCCGCGCCGCCGCCTTGTTCATGTCGGGCAGCAGGAACGGGTCGTGTGCGAGATCGTCCCCCGCCTTCAGGAACGCACCCGCCTCGTCTGCGGTTCTAATGCCGCGGTTGTACAGCAGCTGCGCGTCAAAGGGCGGCAAGCCGATGGAATCGGCGAACCCGTCCAGCGGCGCTGGAAGCAGATTCCAGACCTTTTCAAGCATAGATGACGCTTTGTTGTTGCGGAGAGCGTCGCCGCCGAAGCGTTGATCGCTATCCGGTGAATTCTTTGAATATGAGGCTGACGTTGTGCCCGCCGAAACCGAACGAGTTGCTCATCGCCGTCCGTATCCTCCCGCGCCTCGCCACGTGCGGGATGTAGTCCAGGTCGCAGTCGGGGTCCGGCTCCTCCAGGTTGATCGTCGGTGGCGCGGCCGAGTTGGCGATAGCCATCGCTGCAACCGCCGCCTCCAACGCCCCGCTTGCGCCCAGCAGATGACCAGTCATCGACTTCGTGGAGCTGATCGGTATCTTGTACGCCTCGTCGCCGAAGACCCTCTTCATCGCCAGCGTCTCGCTCCTGTCGTTCAGGGGCGTCGACGTGCCGTGCGCGTTGATGTAATCGATATCCTCGGGCGCCATTCCCGCGTCCTTGAGCGCCATCTCCATCGCCCTTGCGGCCCCCTCACCCTCGGGATGAGGCTGCGTGATGTGGTGAGCGTCCGACGTCGACCCATATCCGGCCATCTCCACGATCGGCTCCACGCCGCGCTCCCGCGCGTTTTCGAGAGTCTCCATGACCAGGATTCCCGCGCCCTCGCCGAGCACGAACCCGTCGCGCTGAGTGTCGAACGGGCGAGACGCCTTCTGCGGCTCATCGTTTCGACGTGACAGCGCCTTCACCGAGTTGAACCCCGCAACCCCGATGGGGCATATCGCCGCCTCCGTCCCCCCCGCGATGACCGCGTCCGCAACGCCCATGCGCAGCAGCGCCTGACCCTGGCCGATGGCATCCCCGCCGCTCGCGCACGCTGATACGGTGGAATAGTTCGGACCCCGCGCTCCCAGCGACATGGACACGTGCCCCGACGCCATGTCGGGCAGCATCATCGGCACGAGGAACGGACTCACCCGCCTCGGACCTCTCGCGTCCATCACGCTTATCTGCTCCGACAGCGTGATGATCCCTCCGATGCCGCTCGCCACCATGACCGAGACCCGCTCGCCGTTCCCGTTGAGGTCGGCGAACTGCGCCTGCTCCACCGCCTCGGACGCCGCGGCAACCGCAAGCTGCGAGAAGCGGTCCATCCGCTTCGAGTCCTTCCGGCTCATGTAGTCCGTCGGCTCGAAGCCCTTCACCTCGCCCGCGATGGTCGTCTCAAGGTCCTCGGAATTGAACGCGGCGATGTGGTCGATGCCCGACACCCCCGCCAGCAGGTTCTTCCACGTAGAGTCCCTCGACAGTCCGACCGGACTGACGACCCCAATGCCTGTGACGACGATGCGCGTTGTCATGGCCGGGCGCTCCCTCGCTGCAAGTTCAACAGACCGCCGCACCGCGCGGCGTTCCGTTGACTATACCAGACGCCCCCACGAAAGCAAAACGACCCAGGTGGTAAGGCCTGTGATACAATTGGGGCCGCTAGGGTAGTGGTGCGCCGACATCATTCGGGCTGCCATGCATATGAACACGTGGGGGAGAGACTCTCTCTTCGCCCCTTTGTGGCCTATGCATGGCGCGGGACTACCCTAGCACCGAGTCTCAAACCTAGCTGCAAGGGGGTTCCAGCGATGAGTAAGTCGCGTGTCAGTTTTTGGTTGCTTATGTCGTTGATACCGGCATTCGGTACGTGTTCAGCAGCATTGGCGCTTAGTTCGCCTATCGGAGAACCGAGTAACTCGTGGGATATTATAGGTGGACTATCGGTGGTGTATTTCGGGATAGCTCTTATAGCTGGTTGTATACTGTACTGGCTAGGTCGCAAGGATGAGGCGTTCGACGATGCACAGAGGTATGCCGAAAGAAACGGATGGCACCCCATCAGTAAGTACGTTTGGCGGAGCCGCAAGCGTGAGGGCGCGGCATTATCCGTCAATCGCGCGTACAAGCAAAAGACGTACCTGCTAACTATTGAACACCAGGCCGAGACAACCACAGTGGAAGAATTCGAGCGCGCTGATTGGGCTATGCAATTCGGTGATTGGCTTTGGGAGGAGCTTCGGGCCGCTGGTCATCAGATAGACGTGGGCGTGTTGCAAGAGAAGCGTGGTGAATGGGAGCAGACGCGCGCATTGGCAAGGAGAGAATGAGCCGAAGCGCCCTCGTGGTCGTCCTGAGAAGTTGATAGAGTCGATACCTGGACCTTACGAGGACATCATCAAGGCGTTGGTTCAGTCAGTGAATAAGTCGAGGCGTGGGTAAGATTCATGGTAATTCCCAATAGTTACCATGACCCTCTGCGATCGAAAGACCTGATCTAATGAGTGGACGCCGCCCGTTCAGCGAACTGACCAAGGACTTCACCTCGGATCGCCGCCGGGGCATAGACGATGTGAAACGGGATCTGGTTGCAGAATTGTCGCAGCACGAGTTACGACACGACCGGGATCATACGCTGGCTTGGGTTAGTTGCAAGTCAGGGGCGAATCGAACAGTTGATTGTGACTAGGCGATCACTTGGTGTCATAGGCTTTACCGAGCCGATGTACGCACCATCGCCTCCTCGACCGAATACGAAGATTGCAATTGAGGGGGAATAGTGGCCAACCCTGAACATATCGCGTGGCTGCTCGAAGGTGTGGAGTCTTGGAACAAACGTTACAACAAGACTCGACTCGGGAGGTACCCTTTTACGCCCGACCTTGAGGGTGCCGATTTGTACTCGGCATTTCGAGAAGCCGACAAGCTCGACAGTAACAAGAGAATTCCACTCGTTGGGGTCGACTTAGAGGGTGCCAACCTCATCGAGACAAACCTCAGCTTTGCCGACCTTACCGATGCTAATCTCACTCTCACCGATCTCACTGCTGCTTGGCTCTGGAACGCCAACCTCACCAACGCTACACTCCACTATGCTGACCTAAACAGAACCAATCTGACCGCCGCGGAACCATGGAGGGCAAAGCTCGACTTTTCAATCATAGAGTCGCCGAAGCAACACCCTGATAACGATGAACCGGTCGAAACCATCCAAAATATGCTACATCGAATTAAGCAATTCAGAGACTTCTACGATGCAGCAGTCACACTTTACTTTCGAGGAGAGTTGAATTGCGGATTTGATTTGCGTCCTTCCATTATGAGAGATGATCTTGTCTTTTTTGAGAATGAAATGCTGATTGACCTAATGACGCGGCGACCTGAAGAATTCAACGGAATGACCTCGGCCCTTGCTCAGTGGGTGCTTGCTCAGCACCATGGCCTAAAGACCCGGTTTTTGGACATTACCAAGAATCCTCTTGTCGCACTATTCCATGCCTGTGACAAATCTGAAAAAGAGGGGAAAAAGGAAGAGGATGGGCGGATTCATGTCTTCGCTGTACCGCGAGCGTTGGTCAAACCCTTCAATGACGATGCAATAAGCATCATTGCAAATGCCGCCAAACTGTTTCGTCTCCAACAAGACGCACTCCTGGGTAAGCGGTGCAGTTTGCTCGACTACAAGTTCTGTTCGTCAAACGATCAGCCGGAAGCCGAGCGCATCCTGCACCAGTTGATCCGACAGGAAAAGCCATACTTCGAGGATCGGATCGACCCTAGGGATCTGTACCAAGTTTTCGTCGTAGAGCCACAACTCGTTTCAGAACGCATCCGTGCACAGGCGGGGGCTTTCCTGGTGTCGGCATTCCACGAGCGTTTCGAACGCGACGAGATTCTGAGATGGAACGAGGAAATCCCGGTGTATGCCCACTACAAGCTGACCATTTCCGGTGACTGCAAGGACTCCATTTTGAAAGAGTTGCAACTACTAAACGTCACACGCGAGACTCTTTTCCCGGGACTCGACTCATCAGCTGCGTCGGTCACTGGCTCATACAGAACTTTGTTCAACGATTTGTCAGATGAACTGAAAAACTCTAAGCCGCGTGAAGGTAAATGACCCCAGTACCCCCTACCCCTGCGCGGCCAGCCACTCCTCGTACTCGCGGAGGCCCTCTTCATTGAAGGGGTAGTATTTGTTTAGCTCGCCGCCCTCGCGGAGCCTCATGCGGACGAACACCTCGTGCTCGTCGCGCTCGCCGGCTATCTCGATGATCTTGGGGGCGAGTCTCGGGGGGATGACGATCGCGCCGCCGTCGTCGGCCATGATGATGTCGCCCGGACGGACGAGCACCTTGCCGCACGCGATGGGGAGGTTGAAGTCCTCGGGGAAGAGGTTCATGTGTCCCGCGCCGCCCGTGGTCACGGCGGTGGACCAGACGGGCACCTTAATCTCGTTGAAGATCGCCGCCGAGTCACGGATGCCGGTGTCGATGACCACGCCCGCGCCTCCTCGCGACTTGAAGTACGTCATCAGCATCTCTCCAAACGTGCCGGTGGCGAGGTCGCCGCGTCCGTCGACGGCAATCACGTCGCCCGGCTGGACGTAGTCGAAGATCTCCCAGAGGGCGGAGCGCTTCTCGCTCTCCTCCTCCATCTGCACGTCGTTGTCGTCCTCCGACTCACCCGGGATCTCGTATCCTGCCATCTGGTCCTCGCGCTGGGGGACGAGCCTGAGGGTGAGGGCGGGGCCGCATATCTTGCTGCCGGGCACGCGCGCGATTGGCCCTTCGATGAACGTGCGGTGAACGCC
This sequence comes from Dehalococcoidia bacterium, assembly GCA_963665745.1. GTDB lineage: Bacteria > Chloroflexota > Dehalococcoidia > Lucifugimonadales > VXLM01 > VXLM01. The sequence goes on from OY762443.1 coordinate 1,827,126, forward strand.
GAGGCCGTCCATCGTGGAGGTCACGCTGTCGGCGCCGAGCACGCTCAGGGCCTCGATGATCTCCTTCGGAGGCCGGACGATGTCTCTGGACGGGTCGTAATTACTGGTCATCTACATGCTCCAGGTGGTGTTGCAGTCGAAGAGGGTGTACGAAACGTCGGCGCAGTGCTCGATGACCTGCGGCCAGACCTCCTGGTGGATGTCGCGGGCGACCCAGTCGACGCGATCCTGCTCGGTGCGCCAGTACGAGACCATCTCGTAGGCGAAGGCAGGCTTATTCGCCTCGAGCGCGGCGAGGTCCTCATCGCTGAACGGGGTGTTGAGCGTGGCGCGCAGGAAGCCGGGCTGCTGGGTCATCGCGGCTATCCATACGTCTTTGATTGCCGTTTCGAGGGCGGCCTCCTGGCCCTCCTTGGCCGTCAGGTACACATTGAGCGAGATCATTCGTGGACTCCTTTTGGTCGGTTGTGGGAGTACCGTAATGCGAAACGGCGCGTTTGGCAAGTCCGGGGGAATTCACCGCAGAGATCGCAGAGGGCGTGGAGGAAGAAGGGGGCGTGATTATCCCCGGCTCGGCTCCGCCATCTCCCGCTTAGCCTCCTCCACGAGGGCGGCCATGTGGTCGTCTAGGGCGAGGCGCTGTTCGAGGTGGCGCATCCTCGCGGGGCCCGCCGTGTCAATCATGACATCCCCGTAGGCGCGGGGGTGCCAGAAGCGCACGAGGTCGGCGAGCTCGTCGCGGAGGATGTGCTCGTCCTCGTCGCGGTGCCGCTGCTGGAAGCCGATGGTGAACATCCGGCGTTCCGAGCTTCCCCCGTAGGCGCAGTGCTTGATCTTGTGGTTGAAGACGAGGACATCGCCCGGCTCGCTCTCCAGCGGGACGGCGGGAACGTCCGGCCCCTCCATGGCCCAAGTCTTCTCGTAGTATTGGCGCTCCGAGTGGGGCATCGCCTCCTGAACGGCATCGCCGAACCGGTCGCCGACGTGGTGGGTGCCGGGAAGCACGCGGAGGCAGCCGGTGTCCTTCGTGACGCGGTCGAGATAGAAGGCGACTTTCAGGGAGTCATAGGGCTTGTTGTAGTACCGGTCGGAGTGCCATTTCGTCGGCCCTACAAAAAAGTTGCCGTCGCTAAACATATAGTTGTAGTCGTCGCCGAGGATCGCGGACGCGATGCCGTCGATTCGCGGGTCGTCGATCAGGGCGCTGAGGTACTCGTGCTGGTCGATGAAGGGAACGAGGGCGGAACGACGCATCCCGTCGTGGGCTTCGCCTGCGTGTCCTCCGCCCTGGGCGTCCCACACCTCGTGGAACGACGCCTCGATCCGCGGGAACTCGTCACGGAACAGGCCCGGCATCTTCAGGTAGCCGAACGTGTGGAAGTGGTTGACCTGCTGTGGGGATAGCATCACTGTCTATCGTTTCTGCTCCGTCGCATCTTCGCGATCTCGTTCTTCACGTACGACAGCCAGAACCCAGCGACCATCAGCATGACGCCGATAACTACTCCAATCGCAGCCCCGTCCCGCGTCGCGACTATGAGGGCCACTCCGGCGAGGAGGATAAGGACGCCAATTATCCGCTGGACGTTAGGATTGCCGAGAGGCATTGGAATACCCGTTGGGAATCAGTCCTCGTCGCGCTCGTCGAAGTGAGTGAACGGCAGCGAGACCACCTTGGCGATCACCGCCACGAGAATGATGATCGGTATGAGAATGGCCAAAGCGATCAGCAGTGCCCCGACCAAGCCCAGCACGATACCCACGAAGGTGATCGTCCCGACAACAACCGCAAGCGCGAACGTCAGGGCCAAGGGGACCACCACGATGCCGATAGCGGCCCTCGCTGCGGGGTTCGTCACTTCCTTATTGCCGATCACGATTCGTGAGGACATGCTTAATTCCTTTTCTACTGAGCGGAGACCGAAGTACCCGCGTCACACGCTATCAGAACAGCCTGCGGCCCGGCACCTTCACGCGAGTCCTGTAGAGCGACGTGCCCGCGTTGATGTACAGGCTGCGGAGATCGTCGTCGCCCCACGTGAAGTTGGTCACCCCTTGCGGCACATAGATCGTGCCGAGACAGGTGGCGTCGGACGCGAACACCTGAACGCCGCCGGGACCGGTCGTGTAGAGGTAGCCGCCCGTGTCGATCTTCATGCCGTCGGCGAGACCGTCCCGCTCCCCGGTGACGTCAGCCCACACGCGACCGTTCGATATCGTCCCATCCTCGTTCACGTCGAAGACGCGGATGTGCGCGCGCATCGTGTCATTGATGAAGAGGAGGCTCTCATTGAGGGAGAAGGTGAGGCCGTTCGGCTGGTCGAAGTCGTCCACAAGGAGCGTAAGCTCGCCGCTGCCGGGCGAAAGCCGGTACACGCCGCGCCAGTCGAGCTCCTGCTCGCGCTCCACGCCGTAGTAGTCCATGCGCCCGAAGCTCGGGTCGGTGAAGTAGATCGCCCCGTCGCTCTTGACGATGATGTCGTTGGGGCTGTTCAGCTCCTTGTCGTCATAGTGCGTGGCGAGTACGGTTATCGAGCCGTCGTGCTCGGTGCGCGTGACGCGGCTGGTGGCGTGCTCGCACGTGACGAGCCGACCCTGCAGGTCGTAGTAGTTCCCGTTTGCCATGTTGCTCGGCTCCCGGAAGACCTCGATACCCCCCTCGTTCGTCCACTTCCGCATGATGTTGCCCGGCATGTCGCTGAAGATCAGGTGGCCCTCGACGTGGTTCCACATCGCCCCTTCGGTGAAGTCGAAGCCGGTGGCAAGCTCCTCAACCGGCGCGTCGTCGCCGACAACGTCCCGGAATCGTTCGTCTCGGATTTCTACGTTCATGGTTTCTCCTTGAAGGTTCTAGGTTCTGGGTGCTAGGTGCTGGGTTGGTTTCGGTTTGCTAACGAGTTTCGTAAGGATCGGATTTGTTTACCTAGGGCATCCGTTCGGGCTTCAATCTCGACCGAATCGTTCTGAGGAACGTATTTCAGGCGACGAGCGATTTCCAACTGCGTTTCCACCTCGGCCAGTGATGCGAGGGCGATAGAGAGATGCTGTATGTACTCGTTCAGGTGACGACGTTCATGTCCCTCCGCGATATTCGATGGCACCGACACGGCGGCGCGCTGAACCTGACTGGCAAGCCCATATCTCTCATGGTTCGGGAACTGTGCTGTAAGGCGATACACTTCCTCCACAAGATCGACCCCCTTCTGCCAAACAACAAGGTCCTTATAACTCCGAATCACTCCCAGCACCTAGCACCCAGCACCTAGCACCCTGCCTTATCCTTGCGCCGCACACACCGCCTCGTCCAGAATCTCCTTCAGCCGCGCCGACTCTTTGCGGATGTCCCAGCCGGCTTCTATGACCTCGGGGGCGGAGACGAACTCGACGGAGATGAAGCCGTCGAAGCCGTCGTCGTGCATCTTTTGGACCATCCGCCCGAAGTCGACCCAGCCCTCGTCAGGCTTGGCCTGGAACGAGTCGGGGGCGGACTGCTTGGCCTGGAAGTGGCGGGCGTAGGCGTGGAGCGGCTCGATATCGTCGGCCTTGAGGCTGAGTTGCGTCTGGTGCGCGTAGTCCACGGTGAGCGCGAGGCCGGGCACGGCCTCGCAGAGCTTGATGGCGTTCTCCGGCTGCCAGGCGACGGAGAAGATGCACGGCTCGATGTTGCAGTGGATGCCGAGGCTCTCGGCCACGTCGACCATGCGCTTGTACTCGTTGACGGATGTCTCGAACGCCTCGTCGAAGGTCTGGCCCTGGTCCTCGGCGATCATGCCGGGGAGCATCATGATGCTGTTGCATCCGGACGCGGCGGCGATCTTGGCGACCTTCTCGTAGGTCTGCTGGCTCCACTCCCGCTTCTTGGGGTCGGGGTCGTTGATGTTGACTCCGAAGTCGCAGCAGAAGAGCTCGGCGACTTCCAGCCCGTACTTCTCCGTCGTGCGCCGGATGTGGTCTGCCTCGCCCTGCGTGTCATCAAGGTCGGTGATGAACCACTGCGGAACGTAGTCGGTGAAGGTGCTCATCCCGCATGCGCCGACGTCGACCACGTCGAAGCCCATTTCCTGCATGATCTTGCACGACTCTTCCAAGTCCATCTTGCCGAACGCGAACGTCGAGCCTGCCACTCTGATCGCCATTGCCGTACCTCCAAATGAGTGTTTCGTGTGGAATGCGCCGATTGTATCCAACGACTCGAAGGCCGTCAACGCGGGCGGTATACGGGCGGGTAGGGCGGTGCTATGATGTGCGCGATCAAACCTTCACTCATATTAGTCTACCGTCACCATGCCCGACGTTCGCGCCACCATACACCGGATCACCGAGGCTGCGGAGGCGTTCCTGCGCAATCTTGAAGACCCCGACCAGAGAGCGAAGACCACGTTTCCGTTCGACCATGACGAGCGGGAGAACTGGCACTATGTCCCGCGACCGAGGGCCGGTCTACCACGCGGTGAGATGACACCCGCTCAATTGAACACGGCGGAGTCCCTGATGGCCGTTAGTCTCAGCGCCGACGGGGTGAGGAAGGCCCACTCGATAATCCGCCATGAGACGATCCTCGGCGAGATGGAGGCGAGTGTCGGGACGCTGCGTTTCGACCGCCTGGAGGGGCTGTACTACTTCAGCATCTTCGGGACGCCAGGGAGCGCCGAGCCGTGGGGTTGGCAGGTGGACGGGCATCATCTCTCCCTGAACATGACCGTCATCGGCGGCGAGAGGATATCCGTCACGCCGTCGTTCTTCGGGGCGAATCCGGCGGAGGTCAGGCACGGTACGCACAAGGGCCTGCGCATCCTGAAGGAGGAGGAGGACGCCGCGAGAAGTCTCCTCCGTTCGCTGGACACCGAGCAGGTGCAGCGGTGCACGATCTATCCGACCGCGCCGCCCGATCTGATCACGAGGGCGAGCCGTCGCGTCGAGCTGGGCGAACCCGTTGGGTTGCCGGCCGGCATGATGACGGCAGACCAGCGCGAGGGACTCGTCCGCCTCATCGAGGTGTACGTCGGACGCAAGCAGGCGAACGTGGCAGACGAGCAGATGCGCGACATACGCTCAGCAGGATTGTCATTCGTGCATTTCGGATGGGCGGGCGGCCATCATCCGGGGCAGGGGCACTACTACCGCGTCCACAGCCCAACCTTCCTGATCGAGTACGACAACACCCAGAACATGGCGAACCACATCCACTCCGTCTGGCGCGACATCCACGGCGATTTCGGCAGAGACCTGCTGCGGGAGCACTACGAGCATTCGCACTGAAAGCCCTCTGCTACTGGAACGCCCGGAACTCCGGGACGAATCCTCGCGGCTCCCAGTCTGGCAGCGTGTCGTCCGCGGGGGCGCCGGAGTCGTTGGTCAGCCGCCAGGTCTCCTTGGTCGTGAAGTCCACAACCTGAATGTCCCAGTCGCCGTCCTCGGCATCCTTGACCGAAAAGACGATCATGTTGCTGTCGGGCCCCCAGGTTGGCCGCTCGTACGGCAGGCCGCTGGGATTGTCGTACAGACGGCGGAAACGGAACCCGTCGAGCTGCGACGTATAGATCAGCCGCGTGAACTGCGTGCGCTCCTGGTGGTTGGAAATCATCGCCAACTTCTTGCCGTCGGGGGACCAGTCAAGCCATCCCACGAAGAAGCCGTCGAAGAAGTTGTTCTTGTCTACTATCTTCTCGTTGAGTTGGACGTCGTCGGTTCGCACGATTCGGACGTCCTGAACGGTCTCGTAGGCAAGCGTCCGGCTCCTCGGACCCCACGCAGGCCAGCGCGAGTTGACGTAGCTGCCGGTCACGTCCACCGGCTCCGAGCCGTCGTCGGAGTTCATCGTCCACACGCTGTGCCTGCCGCCCCGGTCGGAGACGAAGGCGATCTTCGTACCGTCCGGCGACCATGTTGGAGATTGGTCGACGCCCCGGTCGTTCGTCAAACGCACCTGCTCAGAGCCGTCGGAGTTCATTACGTAGATTTCCCAGTTGCCGTCGCGCTCGGACTGGAACGCGATCTTGCTTCCGTCCGGCGACCAGGTCGGATGGCTGTCCGTCCCCGGGTTGTTCGTGACGTTGTGCGGGTTCGACCCGTCGGAGTTCATCACGTAGATTTCCCAGTTGCCGTCGCGGTTCGTCGCGAACGCGATGCGCGACACCGTGGAGTTGTCGGGCGTCGGCCACGGCGTTGGAGTCGGCTCGACCTCGGCGCCGCACGCGAGCGCCAAGGCGATCAGGGCACTCGCCGCGAGTATCGGGAGGGTTCCGGTCTTCATGTCCGCACCTATGCTCCTCGCCTAGGCGTCTAGGGGGTGGAGGTCGAAGCCTCAGCACCGGTTTCGGGTGGCGGAGGAATCAGGTCCGCGATACGCTTGAGGATGTACGGAGCGACCTGGTCGTCGATGATGAAGGCGTAGTCCTGTCCCTGTCGCTTGACGAAATATCCGCCTTCGTCGCGTTCGAGCAGCAGGAGCCGCGCCGACCGCGAGATCGCGCCCGCCCGCACCTGGATGAACATAGTGATGTCGGCAAGATCGAAGTTCAGGCGGTTCAACTCGTCGTCGGTCGGGAAGTCGCTCGTGACGAGGTACTCGACAGCTTGCAAGAGTTCGAGCATTTTTTCGGGATCGGCCTGTCCAACTTCCGCGCCGTTCTGACTCAAGACCCAGACAGAGTTCTCGATTCTGAGGTTAAAGTCCTCCTCCGGGTACCGGAAGCTGATCGACTCCACCTCGTCCCGAGGTATCTCGGTAATGAGAGGATGCTTCCAGAACTTGGGGTCGGGCAGAAAGCGGTCGGGGAAGTCGCAGAATATGCCGTATACGTCGTCCTCTTCCGGGTTCCGCAGATAGCAGAGGCGGACGTAGTTCTGCCAAGGGGTTATGAGCCTCTCACCAATGGGCGCGAACTGCTGGTCGCCGACGAAGAACTCTTCGATCAGGTCGCCCTGATTCCAGAATTCGACGAGCGTACCGTTTTCGGGAGATACACCCATCAACGGATGGTTCTCCGGGTTCTGGGCAATGAGCTCCGCCTCGTCGAACAACTGCGTCGTCGCCCACATGTCCTCGAACCGTCGCCGCTGGACCGGGTACGGCCCGACCTGCCAGTCGCCGTCGATCTTTATGATCTTCGTCTCGAACTCGTTGTTGCGGATGACGACCATATCGAGGGTCTCCTCCGTCAGGGGCGCCACGCCCGTGAGGAGAATCTCGTCCGGCTCGGCGGAAATGAAGCGAAACACCAGGGCCGCGATGCCCAGGATGACCAGGGCGGCAAAGACGAAGACTACCTGCTTACCTCCCACGCGTATACACCTTCCTCGTCGTGTTCCGTCGCAGGAAGAAGCGGATCAGCCCGATGATGATGATCAACGCCGGAACACCGATGATGTTTCCGTATTGGATTAAGTTCTTGTGAAGATCGGAGGAGAAGACCAGTGGCCGGAAGCGCTCGCCCTTGCCCCGAATCTGCGTAAGCGCGTCTTCCTGGGCCAGCCAGTCGACCCAGTTCAGGCCAAGGAAGATGTGCTCGGAATACCTCGGTTGACGCCCGCCCGCCATCTGCTCGCTGATGAAGTCCGAGTCGGTCGCGACGATCATGCGAAAGACGTCTTCAGGGTCGATCTCGCACACGGCCCTGAGGGGAGGACAGCGTCGGCCGGTGATGGATACTGCCAGGTGACGCTCCCTGAGCTCCGTGCGACTGAGCTCCTCTATCCTCGGCGATCTCGGCGACAGGTCGTCGTAATCGAGGTCGAGCCCCGCCGTGTTATAGGTCGTCAAGAGCGGAGTTACCTCGACGTCTTGGACCTCGTTCGAAAAACGATTGGTGATCTCGATTGAGCTTGCCCAGGGCAATACCGCGCCCGGTGAACCGCCGGATATCGCCTTCGCGTTCGGGTTATCACTGGTGGGCACCTGCGGCCAATAGGGATACGGGAGGTTGACCACGCCGTAAGCCGACTGGAAACCGAGCGTCTCGTGCGCCTCGAAGTCCATCACGAGGTCGGTGCCGACGTCGATGCCGTACTCCCGGAGCCAGTTGATCATGCCGGGGTTGTTGGCCGATCCCCGCATCCGCTGCTGGTCGATGAGCACAGGGTCGATCAATATCAGCACCTTGCCGCCTTCCGACAGGTACTGGTCGATCTCGTTGAACAGGTCGGGGAATATTTCCTTCTGCGATCCCGGTATCACGAGGATGTCGTAACCGCGCCCCGTGGCGTCGAGGACGCCTTCCTGAACATAGTCGAACTCCTCCACGTAGTATGATCGCTCCAGTTGGTTGCGCCATGTCTGGAGCTCCGCGTCGCGTCGCTTCTCGCCGTGACCGTACAGCATTCCAATCGTCTTCGGCTCTTTCAGCGTCATGCGATGGATATTGCCCGCGACCTGCTGCTCCAGCCGGTCGAGAGAGTCGATGAAGCCGATGACCTCCTGGCTGTTGGCATAGGTCATGCCCATCCCCAGATAGCCGAGCTTGATTTGCAGTTCACCCTGGGTCGCCGTGTTGAACTCCACCGGCCTCACGAAGCTCCGTTCGGCCTCTTCCGCCGCCTCCTCGCTCGTGTCGGCCTGTATCTTCTGCACCTTGATGCGCCCATTGGATGCGGCGGCGAGGTCGTCGACGAAGTCGATGACGTCCCGCGTCACGAGCGATATCTGCACGGGCGGGTCCTGCGACGTGAAGAGCTTGATCGTCACGATGTCGTCGAGGTTCTCCACGATATCCCTCGTCGCGGAATCGAGGGTGTAGAGCCTCTGCTCGGTGAGATCGAGCCTCCCGCCGATGAAGCTGCCGAACCACCCGACCATCAGGCTGATGAGCACGAGCGCCGCCACGCCGAACTGGAGGTTGCGGTACCTCGGAGATCGGTGGCTGACTGTCTTTCCGCGGATCATCAGATAGGTCGCGGAAAGGAACGTCATGATAAGTGCGGCGAAGTAGAGCAAGTCACGCAGGTCGAGCACGCCGCGCGCGATGGACCCGTAGTGCGTCAGGGGACTCAGGTCCTGGATCAGCACGGCGATCCTCGAGGGGAGCGCCAGAGTGACGATCGGCAGACCCGCGAGGGTCAGGATGCCGATGATCGACAGGCCGATGATGAGCGCCACCATCTGGTTCCGCGTCAAGCTCGAAGCAAAGAGGCCGATGGCGACATAGGACGCCGTCATCAGGAAGGTGCCAAAATACTGAGCGACAACGGCGCCGATGTCCATGTCGCCGGCCGTTTCAAGCGCGATGGGGATGCCGAGCGAGGCGATGATCCCGACGCTCACGAAGGCGAAGCCCGCTATGAACTTCGCCGCGATGACGTTCCACGTCCGGAGCGGCTGCGTGAGAAGCGTTTCAAGCGTGCCGTCCCGCTGCTCCTCCGATACGAGGCGCATCGTTGCTGCGGGGACGAAGAGCGTAAGCAGCATCGGAAGCCACAGGCTGATGACCGCGCGCATGGACGCCTCGGGCGCGATGAAAAGCTGCCGGAAGCCCAGACCGGCCAGGAGAGCCGCGAAGATGACCAGGAGGATGTACCCGGTCGGCTGATCGAAGTACCCTTTCAGGTCCTTCTTGACTACTGCAAAGATCGACCCCACGAAGATTTAGCTCCTCGGATTTCGTTACTCGTTGTCGTTCGATTCGGCCTCGTCGCCGTCTTCGGCGACGGGCATTTCCATACTTTCGTCGGTGAGGGTGCGGAAGAGCTCGCCCAGGCTCAGAGCCTCGCGGTGGAGTTCCCAGAGCATCCAGTCGTTGCTCTTGGCTAGCTTGAACAGCTCGGGACGGATGTCGATGTCCGTGCCGACCGAGATCGTGTACCGCCTCCGACCATTGGTTGGCGGGTCGGCCTCGTACGACTCGATGAGGTCCATCTCATCCAACGCCTTCTCGACTCCCTCCCCCTCGACCTCGAACACGATGTAGCTTTGGCTGAGTGCTTGGTTGCGCAGTTCGTCGGGCGTGCCCTTGGCGACGATGTTGCCCCGCCTGATGATGATGAGCCGGTCGCAGACCTCTTCCACCTCCGGCAGGACGTGGGTGCTCAGCATCACCGTCCGCTCTTCTCCCATCTTGCGGATGAGTTCGCGTATCGGCACTCTCTGGTTCGGGTCGAGACCCTCAGTGGGCTCGTCCATGATCAGAATGTCCGGCTGGTGGAGAATCGCCCCAGCAAGGCCCGTCCGCTGGCGGTAGCCCTTCGAGCAGGTGCTCACGGGTTTGTAGAAGACTTCCTGAATGCCCGTCTCGTCGACGGCCATCGCGAGGTTCTCCCGGCGCTCGGCTCCCGTAAGCCCCCGAAGGTCGGCCACGTAGTTAAGGTACTCTTTGACCAGCAAGTCGCCGTACAGCGGGTTGTTCTCCGGCAGGTAGCCGATCATCGCGCGCGTCTCTTTGTCGTACTGCTGGTTGTCGAGTCCCTCCACCAGAATCCGGCCCGAGTCGGGCGTGTAGAACGACGTGATGAGGCGCATGGTCGTGCTCTTGCCCGAACCGTTCGGCCCCAGGAAACCGAGCACCTCCCCTCGCTTCACGTCGAACGTCACGTTGTTGACCGCGACGTTTGACCCGAACTGCTTGGTCACGCCCATGATCTCCATCGCGAGGTTCTTCGAGCCGCCGCCATTCTCCGGCGCCTGGGTGGCTTCGCTTGTCTTCGTCGTCATAGTCGAATGTCTCCGGGGCAGGCCCCTGCTACGCAAACGTCACACGACCGCGTTCGCCCAGTTCTGTAAACGCCAATCCGACTCGCGGGTTAGCTCCGCGTAGTCGTGACGTGCTTATGTAGGGAACTGGAAACAAGGCCGGTGGGGAGTGAAACGTCGGTATGTGCAGGGTGTGCGATTGCTTTTGAATCTCGACGGGAGTCGTGATGTGGAAGGCCCGCGTCCTTCATGCCGTCGAGCGATGTCTTGCATAAAAGATTATATAGATACGACACACTCAGTCAAGCAGTTGGGGATACAGAACGCGCTCATTGTCCGTTCCGGCCCATCGATGCCGCGACCGCGGGCGGACTCATCGGCAGGTCTGTCATCCGAACCCCGGTCGCGCGGTAGACGGCGTTCGCCATCGCGGCCAGTGGCGGCACGATTCCCGCCTCGCCTACGCCCCGAATCCCAAACGGGTGACCGGGATTCGGCACCTCCACGATGACCGCCTCGATCATCGGGAGATCAAGGCTGGTAGGCATCCGGTAGTCGAGTAGGGATGTGTTGTTCATCCGCCCGTCTTCGGCCATGTTGTACTCTTCGTTCAGCGCCCATCCGATGCCTTGCGCCGCTCCGCCCTGTATCTGGCCCTCCACGTAGCTCGGATGAATCGCAATCCCCGCGTCCTGAAATGCCGTGCACCGGACTATGTCCGTCTTGCCGGTGTCGGGATCGACTCGAACGTCGACGATCATGGCGGCATACGCCCGCGCCGCTCCCGTCGATGTCACGTTGGCGCGTCCGACGATCGGTCCGCCTGTGGCGTTGGCAGTCTCGGCAATTTCCTTATATGACATGCTGAGCTCGGGGTCGGACACGTGGCTCAACGTGCCTTCCTCATACCGCACGTTCTCAGCGTCGGTCTCCCAGACGCGCGCCGCGCGCTCGACGAGCTGGCGCTTCACGTCCAGCGCAGCCTCGTACGCCGCATAGCCCGACTTGAATGCGACGCTGCTCCCTCCCGTGTTGGAGGTGTAGCCGATTGAGTCGGTGTCGCCGATCTGCGGCATGATGTCCTCGACCGGAATGCCGAGCACCTCGGCGAACTGCTGAGACACAGCGGTGCGCGTTCCGCCGATGTCCACGGACCCCTCGACGAGGCTGAACTTCCCGTTGGTCTGGAGGTTCGCGATCACACATGCCGGACCCGCGCCGTTGCCCCACGAGCCGAACGCCACGCCGCGACCCGTGTGCTCGTCCGCAAGCGGCGCATTGTAGTGCGGGTGCTCGTAGACCGCCTCCATCATCTCGACCGCGCCAATGCAGGGGTGCGCCACGCCGTTAGCCATACGAGTGCCCTCACGCGCGGCATTCTTCAGTCGCAGTTCCACGGGGTCGATTCCCAGCTTCTCTGCTATCTCGTCGATGACCGACTCGCCCGCAAACGCTCCGATTGGCGCACCGGGCGCGCGATATGCCGCCGTGCTCGGCATGTTGTCGACCACGTCGTAGCTGTCGATGTGGATGTTGTCGATCTCGTACGGCGAGAACATGGAGGTCGCCGCGCCGTTGTGCGACGAACCGGGATACGCCCCCGACTCGAACGCGATCAGCGCCTTGCCCGCGATGAGCTTGCCGTCTTTGGTCGCGCCGACCTTGATCTTGGTATAGCTCCCGGACGTCGGCCCCGTGGCCTCCAGCACGTCCGCCCGCGACATGGTGATCTTCACGGGATGACCGGACTTTTTGGAAAGCAGCGCCGCAACCGGCTCCAAGTACGCCCTCAGCTTCCCTCCGAACCCCCCTCCGATCTCCAGCGGGACGACCTTGACCTCGGACACCGGCACGTCGAGAACGCGGCATATCTGGTCGCGCATCCCGAACTGGCCCTGGCTGCTGTTCCAGATCGTCAGCCTGCCGTCCTGTCCCCAGAGCGCCGTACACGTCTGCGGCTCGATGTACCCCTGGTGCACCATCTTCGTCCTGAACTCGCGCTCCACCACAACGTCCGCCTCGCAGAACGCCGCGTCGGCGTCGCCCAGCACCTGCTGAGCGTGGCCAGCCACGTTGCTGCCCGCCTCGGCCTCGAAACCCAGTCCGTCCGGCGCGGTGATGTTCTCGTGCAGCACGGGCGCGCCGGGTCTCATGGCGTCTTCGACGTTGGTAACTGCGGGGAGCGCCTCGTACTCCACCTCGATCAGATCGAGCGCTTCCTCCGCCGCATGCGGATTGGATGCCGCCACCGCGGCGACCGGATGTCCCTTGTGAAGCGCCTTGTCGTCCGCCAGAACGGCGGTCGAGAGGTACCGCAGGCTCATCACGAGGTCTTCGCCCACGTCCATGAGCCGGTCGTCCGTCCACGGCAGGTCCGCGTGCGTCACGACCGCCAGTACGCCCGGATGGGCCGCGGCGCGCTCGGTGTCGATCGACTTGATCCGCGCGTGAGCGTGCGGGCTGCGCAGAATCTTCCCGTGCAGCAGTCCCGGCAACTGGATATCCGCCCCGTAGATCGCCCGACCCGTGACCTTGTCGGTGCCGTCGTGCCTGACCGGCCGCGTCCCGACCACCTTGAACTTGCTCTCGACCTTGCCCTCGGTCACGGTTGCCATGACACACACCTCACAAAGTTTGGGCCGCAGAACGCCCTGGAGTTACACGTCGGTCATTCTAGCACAGCGACTGCCGCAGATATCCTCCGTTGTTGCCTGCCTGTCGTTGTGCTATGATTGCCGCGAATGTTCCAGCGGATCGAGGCCCCGTCGTTGACCGTTGCTAACGAAGACCTGCGCGACCGCGTTCGGCAGGCCATCACCAACCAAAAGCGGCCCACCGTTACCGTTCTCTCGTCCCTGCTTGCCGCCCAGGACGCGCTGGGTTACATCCCCGATGAGGCCATCGACGAGGTGGCCGCCTACACCGAGGCGAGCATCAACGAGGTGTGGGGCGTCGCGTCCTTCTACAAGAACTTCCGCTTTACCCCTCCGGGCAAGCACACGGTGGAGATATGCTGGGGGCCTAGCTGCCACCTGGTGGGCGCGACGGCCATCATAGAGCGGGCCCTAGAGCACGTCGGCCTGGAGGAAGAAGGCGAGACGGACGACGGTCGGCTGACCGTGCGGTACAACACCTGCCTCGGGGCGTGCGCGCAGGCCCCGGTCATCAGCATCGACCACCACCTGCGAGGTCGAATGACGCCGGAGCGGGCCGTTACGCTGATCGACAACATCCCGGAAAACGGCTCCCACTAGCCGGCACGAGGACCACGTGAGCGCATACGAAGACCTCAAAGCAAGAGCCGATGCCAGATGGCAAGAACTGAACGCGGGTGAGCGCCCGTGGATTCGGATCGGCACCGAGTTGAACGGCCAGGCCGCCGGCGCGCTGGAGGTCGTTGAGGCATTTCGCTCCGAGCTCGACAATCGGGAGGTTGAGGCGAACGTCGAAGAGGTCGGAACGCTCGGCCTGTCCTACGCCGAGCCGCTCGTGGACGTGCTCAAGCCGGGTAAGTCGCGACTGCTCTTCAGCCGGGTCACTCCCGAAGACGTCCCAACCATTATCGACGAGTACATCTTCGGCGACCGTGTGCCGGAAGGCCTCGCTTTCGCCTACCTGGGCGACGACCCCATTGACGGCGTTCCCGACCTGAACTCCATGCCGCAGTACTCGTTGCAGCGGCGCATCGCCATGCGAAACGCGGGGCACATCGCCCCCGGCGACATCCTCCAGTACGTCGCCAACGACGGCTACGCTGCCCTCAACAAGGCCCTGTTCGAGATGGAGCCGAGCGGCGTTATCGACGAGATGAAGACGTCCAATTTGCGCGGGCGCGGCGGCGCGGGCTTCCCCGCCGGCCTGAAGTGGAGCTTCATGGTCAACTCGCCCGGCCCCGTCAAGTACATCGCCTGCAACTGCGAGGAGGGCGACCCCGGCGCGTTCAACGACAAGGCGATACTCGAAAGCGACCCGCACACTCTGCTCGAAGGGATGATCCTCGCGGGGTATGCGACAGGAGCGACGAACGGCTACGTCTTCGTTCGACACGGCCACGACGGCCCCATCGACCGCGCGGAGCAGGCTATAAAGGACGCATACTCCGAGAACATCCTCGGAAAGAACATCCTCGGAAGCGACTTCAGCTTCGACATCGAGGTGGCGCTGACGGGCGACTCCTATGTCGCGGGTGAGGAGACCGGAATGATGGAGGCCATCGAGGGCAAGCGCTCAATGCCGCGCTTCAAGCCTCCGTTCCCGGCGGCGGCCGGACTGTGGATGAAGCCTACCACCATCAACAACGTCAAGACCTTCTCGTACGCTCCTCAGATCGTCCTGAACGGTGGTGAGTGGTTCTCGAACATCGGCGTCAACAACAGCACCGGCACCGCGATCGCCTGTCTGACCGGCAACGTGACCTATCCCGGCATCTACGAGGTCGAGATGGGCATGACGATGGGGCAAGTCATTGAGGAGATCGGCGGCGGCGTGCCGAACGGCAAGCAGATGAAGCTTCTGCAGACAGGCGGCCCGCTCGGTGGCGTCATCGGACTCGAAAGCATGGATCTCCATATCGACTTTGATGAGATGCAGCAGGCGGGCGCGATGTTCGGATCGGGCGGCATCATCGTGGGAGACGAGGACGCGTCGGTCGTGGACCTTATCCGGGTGCTGGTCGCGTTCTGCCAGTACGAGTCGTGCGGCAAGTGCTTCCCGTGCAGGCTCGGCATGACCCAGCTGCTCGATCAGATCGAGCGGATAGCGAGGTTCGAGGGTAGTCCGGGAGACATGGAGGCCTGCGAACGGGTGGGCACGACCATGAAGATCGGCTCCCTGTGCGCGCACGGACAGCTCGGCTTCAATCCCATCAGTTCGGCCCTCACCCATTTCCGCGAAGAGTTCGAGACCCACATCACGGAACGGCGCGACCCCACCGGGAGAACCTCCACAAAGTTCTACTCTCCGAAGTCCACCCGCCCCTATGCGGAGGATTTTTCTCAAGCGCAACCGCTCGAATTGATATCGAAGACGTGAATACTGGCGAAGCGGCGAAAGGCCACACTCTCACGATAATTCACCGTTGACCAAACTCGGAGTTGCCGAATGGCAGACGATATCACAATCACAATCGACGGCAAGGAAGTGAAGACCAAGCCGGGGACGAACGTCCTGCAGGCGGCCATGGACGCCGGGTTCTACGTGCCCTACCTGTGCTACTACCCGGGCATGAAGTCGTTCGGCGCGTGTCGGATGTGCGTGGTCGAGATCGACGGGCCGCGAGGGACGGCGACCATGGCGTCGTGCACCGTGCCGGTCGGGCCGGACATGGTCGTCCGCACGAAGACCGACTCCGTGACCGACCTTCGGCGCGGCATCATGGACCTGCTGATATCGGAGCACCCGCACGGATGCCTGAACTGCCACCGCATCGAGCTCTGCGGCCCCGAGGACATCTGCCTGCGTCACGTGGGCGTGAACGACCGATGCGTCACCTGTCCCAAGAACGAACGCTGTGAGCTCAAGGACACCGTCCGCTGGCTCGAAATGGAGCTCGACACCGAGCTTACCTACAACAACCGGCACCTTCCGCAGGCCGTGGCCGACCCGTTCTGGGACATGGACATGAACCTGTGCATCGTGTGCGGACGGTGCGTGCGAATCTGTAGCGAGATCCGCGGGGACGACGCCCTCGCGTTCACCGAACGCGGCGGCAAGGGCCTCATCGGAACGTCGCAAGGAACGTCGCTCCTCGAATCGGGCTGCGAGTTCTGCGGGGCGTGCATCGACGTGTGTCCCACCGGCGCGCTCGTCGAGCGAGTCCACAAGTGGGACAAGGCCGTGAAGAAGGTCACGAGCGTGTGCACCAACTGCCCCGTCGGGTGCAGCGTGACGATGGAGGTCGACAAACGCAACCGCCTGATCCGCACGGTCGGCGACCGTTACGGCGAGTCGAATCAAGGCCAGTTGTGCGTCAAGGGCAAGTTCGGCCTTGAGTACGTCAACGGCAAGAAGCGCCTCCGAAATGCCCTCGTGCGCGTGAACGGCGAACTGCGCGAGACGACGACCTTGGAGGCCATCGACCACGTCGCCGAGAAGCTCGGCGAGTTCAAAGGAGACGAGTTCGCCGTAATTGGCTCGGAGCGGAACACCAACGAGGACCTCTACATTGCCCAGAAGTTCGCCCGGGTCGCGATGGGCACGAACAACGTCGACGTGGCTTCCAACGTGCGGCCCGAGTTGTTCCCACCTCTGGAAGCGATGCTCGGTTACCGCGCCGCCACTAACTCGATCAGCGACCTCGAAGGCTCGAAATGCTTTCTCGTCGTCTCAAGCAACATCACCGAGGAGCAGAACGTCGCCGCGGTTCCCATAAAGAAGGCGATCAAAGAGGGAGCGAAGCTGATCGTCATCGACCAGCGCGAAACGGAACTCACCCGGTTCGCCGACGTATGGCTGCGTTCAAGGCCCGGCAGCGAGACGGCCCTCATCGGCGGGTTGCTCCGCGTCATCGTCGACGAGTCTCTCGACGATCACAAATTCCTGACCGAAAAGTGCGAAGACGTACAGGACTTCAAGAACAGCCTTTGGAACTTCGACTTGCTCCAGGTCGAGAAGGCAACCGGCCTCCGTCGAGAGGAGGTGCAGGCTGCCGCCCGTCTCCTCGCCGCGAACGCTCCGGCATCGGTCTTGTACGGCCTTGAGACGGTTGCCCCCGAGCTTCGAGAGGACTGCGTGGCCGCGCTGGTAAACCTCTGCTTGGTCTCCGGCAACATGTCGCGTCCTTCCACCGGACTCTACCCGCTCTACCAAGGGGCGAACGAGCAGGGCGCGCGAGACGCGGGCGCGGTTCCCGAATACCTGCCCGGCTACGTATCGGTCAACGACGATGAAGCGCGAACGGAAATTGCGGACGTGTGGGAGACGACTCTCCCTTCGAGCGGCGGCGTTTCGGTCCGTGAGTTGACACAGGCAATCGAGTCGGGCCGCATACGCGCACTGATGCTGCTCGGCAACAGCCCGAACTATACGAACGGCGAACTTGGCGAATTCATCGAGGCGCTCGGCAAGCTCGATTTCCTTGTGGTACTTGACTCCTTCGCGAGCGAGATTACCGAGTCTGCGCACGTCGTCATCCCATCTGCAACGCTAGCGGAGACCCAGGGCACCGTAACGAACTTGGAGCGGCGGGTCCAACTCATCTCGCCTGCCCTTGAAGTCAAGGGCGAAGAGGATGCTGACTGGCGGTCCATCAGCCGCATCGCGCGTGAGATGGGCGCGGTCGGATTTGATCATCCAAACGCCGAAGCCGTGTTCGACGAGATTAACAACATTGTCGAGATCTACGGTGGGATCACCTACGAACGTCTGGCCTCTGGCGGTCTCCAGTGGCCCTGCTTGGCCGCCGACATGTCTGATACCCAAGTTCTCTACGACTACGAGGAGCACCGCCCGCGACTCATGCCCATGTCCATGCCGGAGCCTATCGAAGCTCCCGCGCCAGACGACGAATACCCGTTGGTCCTGGCAAGGGGCCGCGTTCTCCACGACGCCGACGAAGATATGACCGTGGAAAAGGTCGGCAAGCGCAACGTCATCAAGCGAGGCGAGATCATCGAGTTGCACAGGCAGGACGGCGAGATGCTGGGCATCCGGGAAGGTGATTGGGTCGATGTTGTCTCCGCGAACGAGACCCTGCGTGGCGTCGCCAGGTTCACCTCTCCTCTCAGAGGACTGGTATCTACCACTTTCCTGTTCGGCAACAGGATGACTGAGATCGAGGCATCGAAGAGCCCCGACCCGATGCTGAACTTTGGGACCCTTCCACTTACTCGTGTACGCGTCCAACGGGCCGAAGAGATCGCGGCAGCTGCCGACTGATCTGACGCTTCCCGTGATGATCTGTCCCCAGTGCCAGCACGAGAACGCCGAGAACTCCCGGACTTGTAACATTTGAGGAATCGCGGTGCAGGAATTCAACGACGAGTCGACTGACCCTCTAGAAACCCCATACCTCACGCCCTCTGGCTACGAGCCTCCACCACTCCCGCACGGCGGGTTTGGGAAACTAGTCGATTCTACCTTTTCAGTCTATGGCGGACATCTCTTGCCGTTCATCCTCATAGCCCTGCTTCCGCAGATCCCCATACTGTTCGGCGGAATCACGTCGCTGATGGAAATCGGCCCAGTATTCAATCTAGAATTCCCTGGGGCGCAGGGGGAAGAACCCTCGGAACCCCTCCCGATCTACCTGTTTGACGTGCTGGGAGGTCTGCTCTCTTTCGCGGTCGGCATTCTCGCGAGCGGAGCGATGATCCAATCCGTCGGCAGACACTTCCTCGGGCGTCCCGTACTCGTGCAGCGCAGCTATGAGTACGCATGGGCGCGCTTTCCGAAGCTGGTGGGCGCTTTCGCGCTCGTCATGCTCATCCTGCTCGTTCCGCTCGTGCTTTCGATCTTCATCATCGGCATTCCCTTGCTGATATTCGCCGTCGTCGTTCTGCTCTTCGCCACTCACGCCGTAGCGATTGAACAGCTTGGCCCCACGGATGCCGTTAAGCGCAGTTGGAACGTTGTACAGGGAAACTGGTGGAGGACGTTCGGCTTGTTCATGGCCATTGTGCTGGCGATCATCGGCGCGACGCTCATCATCTTCCTGCCAGCAGGTATGTTCTTGCCCCCCGTCTTGTTGGCCCTGCTGTCCACTGCTTTCTCCGCCGTCGTGACTCCGCTAGTCACGATCGCGATAACAGTTCTGTACTTCGACATCAGAGTGCGAAAAGAGCAGTACACCCACAACGACCTCGCGCGGGAGTTGGGAGATTGAAAAGACGTGACCACCCCGGCGCGAAAGCAGTATCTCCGCATCAAGAAGCAGCACCAGGATGAGATCCTGCTGTTTCGCATGGGCGATTTCTACGAGACTTTCGATAACGACGCGCGGCTGATTTCGAGGGAACTCGAAATCGCCCTCACGTCGCGCGAGATGGGCAAGGGCGTGCGAGTGCCCCTCGCGGGCATTCCGTACCACGCGCTCGACGGTTACCTCGCCAGGCTCATCAAGAAGGGGTACCGCGTCGCCATCTGCGAGCAGACCAGCGACCCCGCCGCCTCGCGCGGAATAGTAGACCGCGAGGTCGTCCGCGTCGTAACGCCCGGCACCGTCATCGAGGACTCGATTCTCGACCGGAAGACGAACAACTATCTCGCCGCCGCCGTCACCGACGGTAACAGGGCGGGACTAGCATACGTGGACATTACCACAAGCGAGTTCGCCACAAGCGAGTTTTCCGCCTCTCAGCTTCCTGTGGAGTTGGCCGGCTTGGAAGCGGCCGAACTGCTCGTGGCCGAAGGATACCTGCCGCCCGGCACGGACGACGGACGCACCGAAAGCGACGGCGATGTGTCGATAACGACCGTCTCAGCCGACATGTTCAACCAGGACTGGGCGCGTGAAGCCCTCCTCAACGCCTTCGGGGTCACCTCCCTGGAGGGGTTCGGCTGCGAGCGCCTCCCCTTGGCCGTCCGAGCCGCCGGCGCTATCGTTCGATACCTCGAAGACCACAGGAGCGGCGCTGTCGGTCAACTTAACGCGCTCTACACCTACTCGACCGAGTTGTACGTGGTCCTCGATCCGCAGACCCGACGCAACCTCGAGCTCTTCGAGGGCGGGCGCTGGGGAGGGGACACTGGAGCGTCCCTCCTTGCCGTGCTCGACCACACCAAGACCTCGATGGGAGCACGTCAACTCCGCCGCTGGGTGGGACGGCCCCTCTTAAGCGTTAGCGAACTGTTGAAACGACAGGACGCGGTTGAGTGGTTCCACCGCAGCGCCGTTCGCCGAAGTCGTGTGACCGCCGTCCTTCAGAAGATCGCGGACATCGAGCGGCTCATTAGCAAGGTAAGCGCCTCTGCCGCCAGTCCCCGCGACGTGGTCAGTTTAGGTCGCAGCCTCGCCGCCGCACCGGAGATATGGGGCATCCTCGGCGAGGATGAGGATGCACTGGCCGTTGTTTGGCTCACGGAAGGGGTACAAGACGCATCCGAGACCGTGGATCTCATCAGACGGGCACTCACCGACGACCCGCCGCTCAGCGTCGGCGACGGCGGCGTCATACGGCAGGGGTTTTCCGACGATCTCGACAGGCTGCGCAACTCGTCCCGGGAGGCGCAAGACTACATTGCGTCGCTGGAAAAGACCGAGCGCGAGCGGACGGGCATCAAATCACTCAAGGTCGGCTACAACAAGGTCTTCGGCTACTACATCGAGATAAGCCGCCCCAACCTGTCGCAGGCCCCGGAGGAGTACATTCGCCGCCAGACGCTGGTCAACGCCGAGCGCTTCATCACCCCGCAGATGAAGGAGTACGAGTCCCTCATCCTCAATGCTCAGGAGCGCATAGCAGAGTTGGAGTCGACCTTGTTCCGCCAGGTCTGCGGGCAGATCGTGGACGCCACAAGCTCCATCATGACCGTTGCGCGGGCAATCGCGCAGGTGGATGCCTTCGCGTCTTTGGCAGAAGTCGCCGAGCGGCAGGGTTACGTTCGTCCCGAGCTCAACGAGGGAGACACCATCAACATCGTGCAGGGACGGCATCCCGTCGTCGAGCGAACCATCGAGGCGGGAAAGTTCGTGCCCAACGACATCCGGCTTTCCACACGCGACGAGCAGGTCATCATGCTCACCGGTCCGAACATGGCGGGCAAGTCCACCTTCATCAGGCAGGTCGCGGTCATCACGCTCATGGCGCAGATCGGCAGCTTCGTGCCCGCCGATTCGGCCACCATCGGAGTCGTCGACCGTATCTTCACGCGGGTCGGACTCCAGGACGACCTCTCGACTGGCCAGTCCACCTTCATGATCGAGATGCTGGAGACGGCGACCATTCTCAACCACGCAACGCCGCGGTCGCTGGTCATCCTCGACGAGATAGGGCGAGGCACGAGCACCTATGACGGTCTGGCCATCGCGCGTGCCGTGGCAGAGTTCATCCACAATCATCCGCGCGCGGGATGCAAGACCCTCTTTGCTACGCACTACCACGAACTTACACAGCTGGCCGAAGTGCTGCCCAGGGTGCAGAACTACAACGTCGCCGTGGTCGAGGAGGACGGCGAGGTCGTGTTTCTCCATCGCATAGTGCCGGGCGGAGCCGACAGGAGCTACGGCGTGTACGTCGCGCGCTTGGCGGGAATGCCCTCTGCCGTCGTAAACCGCGCGTGGGAAGTCCTGACCGAGTTGGAGGGGAAGTCGTCTACGGCGGCAAACGGACACTCCGATCCTCCCGCCGCGGAAGCACAACAGCTTTCGCTTCTGCCCACCACGCCTCCGGTCATCGACGAGTTGCTGGCCCTCGACGTTTCGTCTCTGACGCCGCTTGAGGCGATCACCAAGCTGTACGAGATACAAGAGCGGGCAAGGTAGCGCGTCGGTTCACACTTTTTTAAGCGTTACGTTAGTTTCGGGTAACGACGGCTCGCTACACTGGCTAATAGACCGACCGTTATAACGATCACATACACTGCCCATGAGTGAAGGAGGCTTATATGCCCAGACCGGTAACAATTCTGATATTCCTTGGTCTTGCGGTCACGACCCTGGCGTTCCTGGTAGCCTGCTCCAGCGACAGCGAGGACGAGACGACAGACCCCGCTCCGCCCGTGGCGGCTGAGGTTGCCCCCAAGCCTGACCCGACTGCGACACCGGTGCCGACACCCTCGCTCTCTCTCCCGATCACCGAGGACACGCTGACGGCGCCTCGGATCATGGGACAAGGCATCAACGAGTGGGTAAACTCGGAAGAGCTCATACTGGAAGAACTGCAGGCCGAGAACAAAGTCGTTCTCATCGACTTTTGGACGTATACCTGCATCAACTGTATCCGCACCCTGCCCTACTTGAAGCAGTGGCACGACAAGTATGCCGACCGAGGACTCGTCATCATTGGAGTGCATACGCCGGAGTTCGAGTTCGAAAAATCCATAGACAACGTCAAGGAGGCCGTCGAGGGGTTCGAGATTGAGTACCCCGTCGTGCAGGACAACAACTACTGGACTTGGAACGCTTTCAACAATCGGTATTGGCCCGCGAAGTACCTCATCGACAAGGACGGGTACATCCGCTACTCCCACTTCGGCGAGGGCAAATACGACGAGACCGAGCAAGCCATCCGTCTGCTGCTCGAAGAGGCCGACCAGGCGGTCGCCGACATCTCCGACAGGGAGAACCCGATCAGGCTTGTAGCGCCCAACGCATTGAGTTCCCGCAGCCCGGACGGCCTCACCCGCGAGCTGTATGCCGGAACGCACCGCAACTACAGCGCGCTGCGTTCGGGAACTCGCGCTCCGTACGTCCTGAACGAAGAATTCTATAAGCGTGCAAATACGGACACCGAGTACACCGATCCAGGTGATTGGCAGAATCACCATCTCTATCTCCAAGGTCTCTGGCACAACGGAGAGGAGAGCCTTCGACACGCCCGGATGACCGAAGATTTCGAGGACTACATGGGGCTCCGCTTCAACGCAGTGGACGTCAATGTCGTCCTCCGTACTCAGAGCGAAACGCCCTACACGGTCCAGATCCGCATGGACGGCGAACCCCTTACAAGCGATACCGCCGGCTCCGATATCTGGTTCGATGACGAGGGCAGGAGCTTCATCACCGTCAATGAGCCGCGACTGTACGCCCTCGTGCGGCTCGCCAGCTTCGAGTCTCATGACCTCACCCTGAGCTCCAACTCCGACGAGTTCGAGGTGTTCGCATTCACCTTCGGCGCCTACGTCATCCACCCGGAGGTGTAAGATTCACCACAGAGAACGCAGAGTCGAGGCGGAGGGAATATATGAAGACAGGTGTGGGATTATTGGCGGTCGGTTTCATCATGGTCACGGCGGTTTTCGCTGCCTGCGGTGGGGATGGCGAAGGGCCGCAAACGGTGAACGACGGACCGGAGCCGATGTCCGCCGTCCGGGAGCCGCCCGAACGACCGGACCACGAGCCGCTCATCGAGAGTGAGACCACCCCCGACGGCCTCAAGGCCATCCTCGGCACGGGTGACCTCGGCGTAGGTACCGAGCGCATCGGCTTCGTGCTCACGTCGAAGACCGGTTTCGTCACCACCGACGGCGTACAGGTCACGCCTAAGTACGTCTCCGGCGGCACGGAGGAGGCCAGAGCGGTCGTGGACACCGTGTTCCAAGAGTGGCCCTACGGCAATCGCGGGCTGTACACCGCCTACGTCGACTTCGACAAGGCAGGAGATTGGGTGCTCGACATAGCCGTTCCGGGAGAGGGAGACGCGGCGATGAGCGTGCCCCTCGCCTTCGAGGTTTTCGACACGTCGCACGCCCCCATGCAGGGACACGCCGCCGTGTCGTCCAAGACGCGGACGCTGGACGAAGTGCAGTCCATCGAAGAGTTGACGACCGGCTCTCTCCAGGATCCCGACCTCTACCGGATCAGCCTCGATCAGGCCATTGAGAACGAGATGCCGACCGTTGTCGTGTTCGCGAGCCCAGCCTTCTGCCAGAACGCCGTATGCGGGCCGCAGGTCGATGTCCTCCAAGAGCTCAAGAACGCCTACCGGACGGACGCCAACTTTGTGCACGTCGACTTCTACGACAACCCCCACGAGATCCAGGGCGACCTCGAACGAGCGGTCATCTCGCCCGCAGTTCGCGAGTGGCGGCTGCCTAGCATCGAGTGGACGTTCGTCATCGACAAGCAGGGAATAGTCACCGCCCGCTTCGAGGGGTTCGCGACCTACGACGAGGTGGAAGCTGCCTTACAACAGGTGCTGTAGGCTGTCTTCGGCGAAACGACGACCTTCAGTGGATTGAACCGTGAAGGCGGCGCTCAATACCATGGATCGAACAGCCTGCAGGCTCTTGCCTAATCTCTAGCAAGGACAACGTTTCGACTGCGAGCAGTATGGATGTCGCGAAGCTCATATACCGACTGCTATACCGGGTAGGAAAGTTCTTTCGGAGGTGGGGCGCGTCGATCATCGACGCGCTTCCCCCCTACAAGCGAGTCGAGGGAATTCTCACCGACAAGGGCACCGACACGCGCGGCAATCACTACATCCTCGTCAATGACGAGATAATCGGCGTGGACTGGCTCACCTACGAGACGCTGATGCTCGGCGAGGCACTCCGCATCCGGGCCACCCGCGCCAATCAGGCTATCAACATCGACCGACTCTCGCCCTAAAGGGCCGTGCACGCGCCGGCTTAGGCAACAGCAGCCTCATCGAATTGGGCGATCACTCAGGTTCTTGTTAGCCCCAACAAGAAGCAGCTTTGAGAACTCGCTCGGCCAGCGTGTCTCGCGGATGAACATTCACGACTGCGAGCCCTTTGGCTAAAGCCTGTTCGCGTACCCAATTGCCGAAGAGCCAGAATGTTTCTCCACGATGATCGCGAACTTGTCCCTCCTTTGAAATCCCCCTTGAAAGAAGGTAAGCCCCCAGCTCTTCCGGCTCGTGGATGAATACGGCTCGTAAGCCTTCATGCTGACGAGACCAGCGCTCTGCGTCCATGGGAGTGATCCAAGCGCCCTCAACTATGACAGGCTGCTGCTCCGACAGATAGTATTCGATGACGGGATCCATCGCGGAGCTGATCGCTTTGGCGCTTTCAATATGGCGATCACACCAATACTCAGCGGTGTGCTTTCTCCATTCCGAGTCGGGTGGGTCGAAGTAGTGCAGTTCGGGGTATGACGCAGGGTCGGTAGCAGCCTTCAGGGCTAGCCAGATCGCATCGGTTGGAAGAACGGAAACGCCGCAGCGTACAGCCAGTTCCCTTGCGGTTGTAGTCTTGCCGACGTTGGCGGCCCCACCTAGCAGGAGCACCTTCCAACAATGTCCATCTTCTGTATCCAAGATGTCGCCTACCTGGCAGCTATGGGCCCTCCACGCCTATGAAGACAGCTGGGCCTCAGCCTCGGCGCACCACTTGCGCCACCTCGGTTCGATCTGCGAGCAGAAGTTGTCGAACTCTTGCTTGGTCGTGAACACGTCACGGGCCCTCACGATGATGGTCCAGTAGCAGGCGTCCAACTCCTTCTCGTTCTCAAGCATGTCGCACATCTGGAGGGCGTCGTCCGCGCCCGATTTTTCCCAGAAGCGGTCCTGAGCGGCGCCCTCGATGCAGTAGATCCGATTCTGCCCGGCCGGAGCGTAGCTGCAATACAGGATGGCCGTGTCCGGGTCCTTTCGCGTGACATTGCCGACATCTCGTCCGTAGCTCTGGAAGCAGTTCTGGTGGGCCGCCGGAGGGGTCTCGGCGCATGCTTGCGCGACTTTAGAAAAATCGCGGTCGAAGACCCTGAGCATGTGGGAGGTCTGGTAGAAGTAGCACGGCACCTGATATTGCTCGTCGACGATGTCGCAGGGGAAGTGAGGGTCGTCTTCCTTGAGGTAATTGGTCACGTGGCCCATGAGTCCCGTGAGACCGCCCACGATATTCTCCATAAACACCCCGGAGTAGCATGAGCCTTTGTCCATATCCGTGGGCATACGGTCGCAGAGGGGCAGGGCGTCGTGGAGTTCATACGTCGTCCACGCCATCAGGCCGTGTCCGACGCCGTGAATGCACTGGTGGCGGAAGAAAGGATTGTCGGCGACCGCGCAGATCGTCGAGACGTCTTGTTCCAAGTTCGCGGTGCCGCGAGAGGCGAAGAGGGCCTCGGTCGCGCCGTGGAACGACCCCGCCTGGCACTCGTGGCCCGAAAGCGCGAAGGCCGCCGCGCCGAACTCCTCATATGCCGTCCGTCCGAGATCGTGCGCTCTCTGGTGGCAGTCCACCTCGAGGTAGTTCTCACTCTCCTTCAGGAGCTTGACGGTGTGCTCCGGTCCGTACCTCTTGACGAATCTTGCCAAGAGCACGTCGTCCTTAATCAGACCAACGTAGTCATCCGCCGAGATTTCTTTCGGCGTCTCAAACTCGCGGTCGAGGACCTCCAGGACGAGCGGTACAGGGGTGGGTCCGCCCTCACCCAGCGCAACAACCAGTCCACCAATCTCCGGCGCGAGGTGATTGTGGAAGCGCCAGAACCCCCTTGTGTTGAAGGTGAAAGCCCAGGTCTCTCCTGGTGGAACCGCCCCCTTCGCGTCGAGGTCCGGGAGAATCGCGTGGGTGGGGTGAATGTTCGAGGCGGGCCAGAGCGGCATGTCGGAGGCGTTGACGAATCGGACCTGGGTACCCGGCTCGATGTCGAGGCGCTTGGGGACAAAGCCCCTGCCGGTATAGATGATCTGCGGAGCGTTCGGGTCGATCGGCTCCGACGGGTTCGCGACAGCAACCGTCGGAACAACGGTTGGAGTCGGGGTCACCAGCGGTTCTTCAGGTTCTTCATTCGAAGAGCAGGCGAGGACGACCAGCGCAAAAAGCGGAAGCGCGAACGCAATTCGTAGGGGATTTCGCCGTGTCGTCATGTGTACGTCGGTATAGTATAGTACCGTCTCACTCACCGTTGCTACAAAGGAGAACCCATGACCCGTCAAAAGCTCCGCATTCTAGGTGTCAACGCCCATCCCCATGACTTCACCCACTATGCGGGCACCCTCGGCATCCATGCTTCGCAGGGCGACGAGGTCACGGTCGTCAGCGTCACGCCCGGCGTCAACATTCATAACGAACGACTCGCTGATGAGTTGCGCAAGCCACCCGAAGAGCGGGATCCCGAAGTGATGAGCGAGACGTCTGAGCAGTACGTCGATCAGAAGGTCGATGAGCTTGAGAGGGCGTGCGCGGTATTCGGAATTACCGACGTTCGAATGCTGGGATTCCCGGAGCCATTCCGACTAAGCACGTCGCCCGAGGCGATACAGGCGCTACAGGACATCATCCAGGAAGTTCGCCCTCACGTAATGATCACGCAGAGTCCATTCCTCGTGCATCATGGAAGCGAGTACCCGTCCGGCGGATTCGACGACCATCTGGAGACGGCATACGCGAGTCTCGAGGCGAGGAGTCGGGCGGGGAACGCCACGCACGGGATGACCCTGGCCCCGCATCGAATTCCGGTCACATACTACCCGGGCGTCTATTTTGAGCGTAACCAGCTAGACTTCATCATCGACATCAGCGACTGGTTCGAACAGCGTGTGGAGGCCGAGGCCATCTACGTGAGCCAGGGACACACTCCTGAGAGCTCTCGCCAGCGCATGCTGCTGACCCTCGGCAACCTCGGATTCTTCCAGCAGATTCCGTATGCCGAGGGCTTCGTGCGCGAGCGGGCGGAGCTTCTGTCGCGCCTTCCCGTGCCCGAGTCGGCCATCGAGCATGCCGAAGAGTCGTACGAGGACATGCTAAGGCGGCGGTTGTCAAAGGGGTAGGCGTGCCGTTTTCAATTGAAACCGAGTGCGGCACTTGCTAAGCTAGACGCACACCTTCGTTCGCGGGAGGGGCTGCCATGCAAGAGGTCTTCCACGAAGCCGTAAACGAATTGGAAAAGGGCAACCCGATGGTGGTAGCGACGGTCGTCCACACCAAGGGATCGACGCCGCAGAAGCCCGGTGCGAAGCTGCTCGTGCGGAACGACGGCAGCGGCGTGGGAACCCTGGGCGGCGGCTGCGTTGAGGGCGATATCTGGTTTGCTGCGAGCCAACTTCTTAAGAGAGGCGGAGCAAGCCAGTACCGTGACTACGAACTGAACGAAGACCTCGCCGCGCAGGACGGTCTCGTCTGCGGCGGCACGATGTTCTTCGTCATCGACCCCATCTACTCGGTGGAAGAGTACCTCACCTTCGCGAAGGAGATTGACGAGGCCTACTCTGGCGGGCCGAGCGTGGCGCTCGCGACGCTTATCAACCCCGGCGAGTTCAGCGCGATGCAGACGGGCGCGAAGCTCTTCATCCGTGAGAACGGGGCCACCGAAGGGACGCTGGGAGACTCCGGCCTCGACGCCGACGCGATCAAGAACGCCCTCGATCTCATGGCGATGGGCAGGAACAAGCACGTGAAGACCCGTGACGGGGCGCAGTACTTCATCGAGGCGTACACGACCCCGCCGCAGCTCGTCCTCTGTGGGGGCGGGCACGTGTCGAAGTCTATCGCGCCACTGGCAAAGACCCTCGGCTTCAGGCTGTTCATCACGGACGACAGGGAGGAATTCGCCAACGCTGACCGCTTTCCTGAGGCCGACATCATCATCCCGAAGAAGCCGGAGGACGCCATACCGGAGCTTCCGATCAACGCCAACACGTTCATCGTCATAGCCACTCGCGGTCACAGATACGACAACGTTGCACTGGAGGCAGCCGCTGCCACGAACGCCCGCTACGTCGGGCTGCTCGGCAGCAAGCGCAAGACGATTCTCATCTACGAAGACCTTCTGCGAGGAGGGATGTCGCTCGAACGTGTTCGTGACCTCCGAGCTCCGATTGGTCTCGACGTGGGCGCGCGCACGCCGGAGGAGATCGCCGTCAGCGTCATGTCCGAGATCTTGATGTTCCGGCTGGGCGGCACTGGTCAGCCCATGAAGCTCGAACAGAAGCACCTCGACCGCATCATCGGCAAGATCGAGGCCGAGAAAGAGTCGGCGCTGGAGCCGGTAGCATCCGCGGACTGAATGTGCACCGGCGCATCTCCGCAATTCTGACCGCCGCGGGCGAATCGATCCGTATGGGACGTCCGAAGCCCCTGTTGGAATGGTATGACGTCCCGCTCGTCCGGTACCAGATCGATAGCCTGCTCGAAGCGGGCGTCCATGAGGTTGTCGTCGTACTCGGGAATGAGTCCTGGCACGTGTTGCCGCACGTGTGGGGGCGCGGGGTCCGGCCCGTGCTGAACAGAGATTATAAGCAGGGCAAAACAACCTCCGTTCTGTGCGGCATCCTGTCCGCAGACCCGGATGCGACCGATCTCGTCCTGCTGGCCGTCGACCAGCCCCGTCCGGCGTGGGTTGTGAATAAGGTCGTCGAGTCGCACGTAGAAAACGACGCCCTAATCACTTCACCCCGGTACGAAGGACGCGGGGGACACCCGCTTATGTTCTCGGCCACGTTACGGGGCGAGCTTGAGTCGATAACCGACGAGGGGCAGGGCGTCCGTGAGGTGTTCGACGTTCATCGCGGCGAGGTGAACGAGGTCATGTTCGACGACCCCATAGTCCGCCTCGATCTGAACACGCCGGAAGAGTACGAGGCCGCAAGGGCAAAATACGGAGCGTGAGAACGCCGGCTTTGGCCGACAGATCACCCGGCGCGCCTTGTAATCGCCTCCGCGACGGCGTGGTAGTCGCCGGGGAGCTCGACGGGCTTGTTGGCGAGCTTGGCGGTGACTTCGGGGAGCGACTCGCTGTGGTAGCCGGTCTTGAAGTCGGGGAACTTCAGACCGTTGGCGGTTGAGATGACGACCACCCGCTCTTCGGGCGATATGACGTTCCGCTCGGCGAGCTTCATGAGCACCGCGAGGGCCACGCCGGTCTGTGGGCAGGCGAACAACCCGGTGCTGTCGGCTAGGGCCGCTGCCTGGGAAAGCTCATCCTCGCTCGCCTGCTCGACGACGCCGGCGAACTCCTGGAGGATGGGGATGGCGCGTGGCGCGCTGACGGGGTTGCCGATCTGGATGGCAGTCGCCTGGGTGGCCTGCGCGTGAACGGGCCTGTACTCCTTGAATCCGGTCTTGTAGCTGTTGTAGAGGGGCGCTGCCGCGGCGGCCTGCGCTGCGACGAGGCGCGGCGGCTTGTTGATGAGGCCGAGTTCCCGCATCATCTGGAAGCCGAGGCCGATGGCCGTGATGTTGCCAAGATTGCCGCTGGGGACGATCACCCAGTCGGGCGTCTGCCAGTCGTCCTGCTGCACGATCTCGATGCTGATGGTCTTCTGCCCCTCGATGCGGAGGGGGTTGATGGAGTTGGCGAGGTAGAATCGCTTGTCCTCACTCAGGAGCCGCACGACCTCCATGCAGCCGTCGAAATCCGTGTCGAGCGCGAGCGTCAGCGCGTTGTTGGCGAGCGGCTGGACGAGCTGCGACGTCGTGACCTTGTCCTTCGGGAGGAGGACGACGGACGGGATGCCCGCCGTGGCGCAGTAGGCGGCGACGGCGGCGGACGTGTCGCCGGTGGAGGCGCAAATCACCGCGCGGATGTCCGCGCCCTCGTGGATCATCTGCTGGACGGCCGAGACGAGCACCGTCATGCCGAGGTCCTTGAACGACCCGGTGTGACTGTTGCCGGACTGCTTGATCCAGAGGTCCTGGACGCCGATCATCTCACCGAAGCGTATGGCCTGGAACAGGTTCGAGCCGCCCTCGTAGGTGGAGACGATGTTGGCGTCGTCGATCTGCGGGTACACCCACTCCTTCTTACCCCAGACGCCGCTGCCGTAAGGGAACTGCGTGGTCATGTACCGGTCGTCGAAGAGCCTCATCCACGCCGCGCCGCTGCGGTTCTTGAGAGCATCGATGTCGTGCTCGACCATGAGGAGGCCGTCGCACCTCGGACAGGTGTAGACGATTTCCGTCAGGGACATCCGCTCGGAGCAATCGGTGTCGATGCACTGGAACCAGGAGCTATAGGGCATGATGCGCCTCCTCGATAAGTTCCGGTATCGGTATGACGTGGCCGAGCGTTAGCCTGTCCAACGCTCCCACGTCGTCTCCAGCTCTCCTTGCACCCTATTGTACTCCTTACCGAGCTTGGCTATCGCCTCCACGTCATGACGCTGGGTCGCACCGTCGAGTCGCGACTCGATTAGGGCCAATCGCCCTTCGAGGTCGGCAATGATCTCCTCGTAGTCGATTGGCGCGGGCTGCGGCGTTGCGCGTACAGGTCGCAGGGCGGGCGATCCCTTTGATCGGCCCTTCTTCTTGGGCCGCACGACGACCCTCACCGAAGACTCTTCCCGTGTCTTGGCCCACTCTTCGAACGTGCCGTTGAACGGGGCCATCCGCCCGTCCTCGACGATGAGGAGCCGTGTGGCAAGCAGGGAGATGAGCGCGCGGTCGTGGGAGACGAACAGCAGGGCCCCGTCGTATTGCAAAAGCACCTGCTCCAATGCCTCCCGGCTGGAGATGTCCAGGTGAGTGGTCGGCTCGTCGAGGACGAGGAAGTTCGGCTCCTCGAGGAGCAGTCTGGCGAGGGCCAGCCGGGTGCGTTCTCCGCCGCTCAGCACCGAGACGGTCTTGTATACGTCGTCGCCGCCAAAAAGGAACCGTCCGAGGTACGTCCGCGCGTCCTCGGGGCTGAGGTTCTTCATGTCGATGATCGCGTCGAGCACGGAGCGGCGCTCCGGCAGGTCGTACGTACCCTGTCGCTGGAAGCCGACCTTGACATTGTGGCCCAGAGACATGCCTCCGGCTAGGGAAGGCTCGTAACCGAGGACGGTGTGGAGGAAGGTCGTCTTGCCGATGCCGTTCGGCCCGATGATGGCCGTCCGGGACTGGCGTTCGAGGGTGAGGTCATCGATGTCCAGCAGTTTGACCGGCCTGCCGTGCTCGTGAAAGCCGACTTCGAGGGCCTGCGTCGTGAGGACGACTCGACCGGTTCGGGTCGTCCTCGCCGTTCCCAGGCTAATGCTCTTGTCGCTTTTGACGGCCTCGATGCGCTCCATCCGGTTGAGGCGCTTTTCCCTGCCGAGGGCCTCTCGCGAACGCTGCCCTGCGCGGTAGCGCTCGATGAAGTCTTCTTGCCTTTGGATGAACTGCTGCTGCCGCACGTACTCGGTCTGCTGCCGCCGTTCGCGCTCGGCCTTCAGGTGACGGTACTTGCTGTAGTTCCCCTTGTACGAGGTGAGCTTGCCGTGGTTGATCTCCCATATCTCGTTTGCTACCTGATCGAGGAAGTAGCGGTCGTGCGAGACGACGACAAAGGCGTGCGACGTCCGGCGAAGGAATCCTTCCAGCCAGCTAAGTCCGTCGAAGTCGAGGTAGTTGGTCGGCTCGTCGAGGATGAGCAGGTGCGGTTCCGCCAGCAATGCCTTGGCGAGGGATGCACGGGTGCGCTGGCCGCCGCTCGCCTCGTCGACGGGCACGTCCAACGTTTCCATCTTCAGTCCGACGCCCGCGATGACGCGCTCCAAGCGGTTCTCGTAGTCGTATCCGCCCGCAGCCTCGTAGGCTTCGAGCATGTCCGAGTACCGCCGCTCGGCGTCTCTCCGACCGTCTTCGTGGGCTCTCTCAATGGCCGCCGCGCTCAGGGCGATCTCTCCCTCGATCCGCGTGATCTCGGCAAAGGCCTTCATCACCTCTTCCCGGAGCGTCTCGGCATTCATGTGCCGCGTCGTCTGCGGCACGTAGCCGATGCTGAGTCCGGGCCTGCGCCAGACGGAGCCTGACTGAGGAGCCATGTCGCCCACGAGCGTTTCCAAGAGGGTCGTCTTGCCCTGTCCGTTCGGCCCGACGATGCCGACGCGGGCGCGTTCGCTTACTTCAAGGGAGATGCCCTCGAAGACGTCGAGCTCGGCGAAGCTGACCGAAAGGTCGGAGGCGGTTATGAGCGGCATGAAGGTGCTACGAATCCAAGGGGATAATCCATTATGGATTATACGCGATTGGCGAAGGCCAAGGAGTTTCGGGTCAGGTTGGGCCGACGCCGATGTACCTGTCGAGCCAGTCGAGGAGAAGGCGGTAGTATTCCACGATCATGCTCGGGTGGCCCATCTTTCGGAAGCGATGCGTGGAGTTCGGGAACCGGACGAACTCGACCGTTTTGCCGAGTCGCTTGAGCGCGACGAAGTACTGCTCACTCTGCTCGATGGGGCAACGGAGGTCGTCCTCGCCGTGCAGCAGGAGCACGGGTGTCTGCACGTTGGCCGCGTAGGTGATGGGCGAGTGGTGGAGGAACTTTTCCCGCGCGCCCGTGTACGGGCCTCCCCAGTTTATCTCGCCGAAGCTGGTTCCGATGTCGGACGTGCCGTACATGCTGTGCAGGTTGGCGCACATCGCGCCGACGATGGCGGCCTTGAAGCGATGGTCGTGCCCGACTATCCATCCGCTCATGAAGCCGCCGTAGCTGAATCCGTGAACGGCCATGCGGTCCTCGTCGACGTAAGGCCGTGCGGCCAGTTCGTCCACCGACGCGAGGATGTCGAGGTAGTCCTCCCCGCCCCAGTCGCCGAGGACGGCCTTGGTGAACTCCGGGCTGTAGGTAGAGGAGCCGCGCGGGTTCACGGATAGGACGATGTACCCTTTGGTCGCCAGAATCTGGTGCACCGGATCGAAATTATCGGTGAAGCGACCGTTCGGCCCGCCGTGAATGTCCAGCACCATCGGGTAGCTTTTCGTCTCGTCGAAGTCGGAAGGGAGAAGGACGCGTGACTCGATCTCGAAGTCGCCGCGAGCGATAATGAACTTCTCCATGCTGGCTGGCGGGTGACTCTTGATGTACTCGGCGGTATACTTCGTGATCTCATGCGATGCGCCGGTGTCCAGATCGAAAAGTGTAACCTCACCCGGTGAAGCGGGCGACTCGGCGACGACCACGGCGTGAGACGCGCTTCGGTCGAATGCGGCGCTCTCAAAGAGTCCGCCGCCGCTCGTGATGGGTCTGAAGTCGCTGCCATCGGGACGGACGGAGCACACGAAATACTCGCCGCGATGTGCGCCGACGAATGTGATGCCACGTTGGTTGGTCCAGGACAGTGTGCACTCCGGAACGGGGGTATAGAGTCCGTCCGTGATCCGGCGAACGCCACCATGCGCATCGAGGACATAGAGCCACGCGGATCGCGGGTCCCACATGTCGGGGTCATGGCACCCGATGGCCGCAAGCGACTCGCCGTCAGGTGACCACGTGACCGCCCAGACGTAGGGAAGAGCTTCCGACCACGAGACCGGCTCGCCGTCGGGGACGGACACGACCTTGACCTGCGTGTTGGTCGTGAAGTCGCGCCCCTCTATATCGTCGGAGATGAAGGCCAGCGTCCTGCCTTCAGGCGACCACACGGGCGACCAGTTGTCCCCCTCGCCGTCCGTGATCTGGCGGGTATCCCCCGACTCCGCATCGACCAAGAATATCTGGCGGAAGGCGTCGCCGGTGAATCCGCGGTAGTCGTGCCGGTAGCGAACACGACGCACGACACGCACGCGGGGGAGGCCGGAATCTGGATCGTCGGGCGCGTCGGGATCTACGGACGAGACGGCGGCGATGCGGTCGCTGTTCGGGGAGAGACTGAACTCCTCCACACCGCCCGTGAGGTCCGTGATCCTCTGTGGTTCTCCGCCTTCGAGGGGAATCGTCCAGACTTGCTTGTTGCCGCGATCGTCGGGACGGAGGAACAGGACCTTTTCACCGTCGATGACTGGCGAGGTGTCGGACGGGCTGTCGGTTAAGGTGGATACCCGGTCGAACGGCGAGTGTGACACGACGACGCGCGAGTCGCGCTCCATCGTCGAGCGGTCAATCGTGGTCTTGACGAACGCCAGCACTGAGCTGTCCACGGACAGATGTGGCTGCGAGACCGACGGGATGTCGAAGATGTGATCTGGAGCTATGGGTTGGGACATTGGACTCCTACGAGTTCTGTTTAGGGATCGGGTGGATGGCGCTCGTGCCACGTCGTCATCGACTGGTAGGCGCAGGCGACGGAGAGGATGACGTTCTCGTCGTACGGTCTGCCCATGAACTGGATGGAGGTCGGCAGGTCGTCCTCGGAGAAGCCGGATGGCACGGTGACGGCGGGAAGGCCAATGCAGTTGCCGAGCGCTCCCATGACATCGCTCGATCGCTCCTTGAAGCTCTTCACGCGGTCGAGGTCGAGTGGAGTGGCGACGCCGGGACGTCCCGGGCCTACGAGAGCGTCGTAGCGTGACATGATTGCGTCCATGTCGCGGGCGATCATCTTACGTATGCGCATGGCACGAAGGTAATCGGTGGCGAGCGTCGCGCTCCGGGCGTAGATGCCGTAGCGATCTTCCGGCGCGGTGAGCTCGGAAGACCTGCCGCTTTCGGTGAACTCAGCGTATATCGTGGCTGACTCCCCCATGAAGATACCGGTAATCACGGCACCGTAGGGATAGTCTGGAAGCTCGACCTCCTCGATGTCGGCGACCTGCTTCAGCGTGGACAGCGCGGCCTCGAAGTTTTCTTTCACGGCGGGTTCGACCCCATCAGTCACTCCAACGGGTATGCCGAGCTTATATCGACAGTCGCCTCGATCAAGCGAGTACAAGAAAGGGCGGTTGGTGGCGGCCAGGTCGTCAGGGTCGGGGCCGGCGATGGCCTCGACCACGAGTCCGCAGTCGTCAGCGGTCAGGCACATCGGGCCCGGCTTGTCCAGCGTCCACGAGAGGGGCATTCCCCCTGCTCGACTGACGCGGCCATACGTCGGGCGCAGTCCGGCAATGCCGCAGTTTGAGGAGGGCATGATGATGGAACCCCACGTCTCCGATCCGATTGCGAAGGGAGCAAGCCCGGAGCTGACGGCGGAACCCGATCCGCTGGACGAACCGCCCGCCCAAGTCGTCCCGCCCCACGGATTGATGCCCGGCCCGGTGAAGGTCGCGTTGGGCTGCTTGTAGCGGATGCCGCCCGCGATCTCGACCAGCGCCAGCTTGCCGAGCAGCACCGCCCCGGCCTCGTTCAGCTTTCGTGCGACGGTCGAGTCGTGATCCAAGACCTGGTCCTTGAACGGCGTCGCTCCCCACGAGGTCGGGGCTCCTACCGCCGCGAAGAGGTCCTTGAGGCCGTAGGGGATGCCGTGCAAGGAGCCTCGGTAGGTGCCGGAGGCGAGCTCTTGTTCGGCGCGCTTGGCCTCCTCAATGGCACGGTCGGGCATGAGGGTGACGAGGGCGTTGTAGCGCGGGCCGATGCGCTCCAGCCGTTCGAGGAACACCTCCGTCAACTCGGTGGGCGAGACCTTCCTCTCGCGCACGAGTTCGGCGAGCTGGCGTACGGGCTGGTATACGACCTCGGATGCATTCATTGGCTAGTCCCCGCCACGATATGGTGTGAAGAGTGGGAAAGGCTCGTCGTCGTATCCAAGCTCGACGGCCCGGAGGGCATCGGCTACCTCAATCAGTTCCTCGCCCACGCCCACGCGGACCTCGGCCCACTGCTCTTCGGAAAGCAGGTCGCCGTACCAGTGCTTGAGCATGGCTAAGCGGAGGTCGATCTCTACCTCGTCGATTTCTGTGTCACTCATGGTCTTTTGTACCTAGGAATGGGATTCGTTGGCCGCTCTACCACACTTGCGGGTTCAGGTGGACGCCCCCTCAAACAGGTCTCGCACTTTGGGCTTGACGATCTTGCCCATGGCGTTGCGGGGCAGTTCCTTCACAAAAATCACTCGCTGGGGCGCCTTGTAGGGTGCCAGCCGACCTTTAGCCCACTCGCGGAGGGTGTCCCTGTCAAGCCCACTTCCGTTTCGCGTGATGATCGCGGCGGAGACGGCACTGCCCCAGAACGCGTC
This sequence comes from Dehalococcoidia bacterium, assembly GCA_963665745.1. GTDB lineage: Bacteria > Chloroflexota > Dehalococcoidia > Lucifugimonadales > VXLM01 > VXLM01. The sequence goes on from OY762443.1 coordinate 1,864,101, forward strand.
CTTGACGCCCACGACGGCGCACGAGTCGATCTCGGGGTGCATCAGCAGTTCGCGCTGGACCTCGAGGGCGGAGACGTTCTCGCCGCCGGAGATGATGAGGTCCTGGGAGGCGCGGCCCCAGATGCGGTAGACGCCGTCTTCGTTCACCGACGCAATATCACCGGTGTAGAACCACCCGTCGTCAGTGAAGGCCTCGCGGGTGGCCTCGGGCTTGCGCCAGTACTCTCGAAACACGCCGGAACCCTTCACCTGCAACTCGCCGGGGGTGTTCAACCCGACCTCGTTGTCCCCGTAGCGTCGCTCGCCCGTCTCCTCGAATGCGGCGAGATCGAGGTCGGCCAGTCTTACCTCAACTCCAGGCAACGGAGCGCCGACGTGACCGGGGATGCGGTCGCCGCGTAGCGGGTTCGACAACGCCATTCCGATCTCCGTCATGCCGTAGCGTTCGAGGAGCCGGTGTCCCGATATCTCCTCCCATCGCTCGAACGTGTCGACGGGCAGGGCGTCGGAGCCGGACATCATCAGGCGCAGGCTCGAACACGCGGCCGATGCCTTTGCCTGCCAGTCCCGGGAGCCGGACTCCCACGCCGCGATGAGGGCCTTGTACACCGTCGGAACGGCCATGTACAGCGTGAGGTCGCCGTCGATGATGCGCGACCAGACGTGTTCGGCGTCGAACCGGGGGAGAAGCTCACACGTGGCACCGACCCACAGGGCGCACGACAAAGCGTTGATGATGCCGTGCACGTGGTGGAGCGGCAGATGATTGAGGATATAGTCCCCGGACGACCAGCCCCACGCCTCGACGAGGCTCTCGACCTGCGCCTCGACGTTGCGGTGTGTCGCGACAACTCCCTTGGGGTCGGACGTCGTGCCGCTGGTGTAGAGGATCATCGCGGCCCGTTCGGGGTCGACTTCAGGCAAGGGGGCCTTTCGGTCGCCGCTGAGCAACTTGGTCGTGATAAAGAAACGAGTCCTTCCCTCCTCGGCGAAGGTTCGGAGCGTGTCGGCGTAGTCGGGGTGGGCGATCAGGACGGTAGGCTCGGTATCGTCGATCTTGTACCTTATCTCGCGCTCGGTCTCAGAGAGCGCCAGCGGCACGGCGATACCGCCCGCCCGCCATATAGCCCACTGCACGGTAACGTACTGGAAGCCTCCCGGCACGAGAAACACGACACGAGCGCCGGCTAGGTCATCAGCGCCGCCAAGCAACTCCGCCGCCGCCCGCTCCGCCGCCGCGAGCAAGTCGCTATAAGTGAAGGTCCCCTCCTCTGCGACGATCGCCCGTCGCGTGGTGAAGGCTTCCGCTCGCTCGATGATGGGAATGGTCATGGTGAGGGTGCATTGTATCAAAGCGGTCGCTGGATTAGGATTGTAGAAGCAGTGCAAGGAAGTGGTGTTGGGAGTAGAATTTTGACTTGGCATGAATATTTCAACGAATGAGATCAAGATACATGACGCGGGCAAGGTGACTGTCACGGAAGATTCGTTGACCGTCGAGCTTTCTGATGGTCGGACTATCGTGGTCCCACTGGCTTGGTATCCAAGGCTGGTACACGCGACGAAAGAAGAGAGAGTTAATTGGCGGCTCATTGGCCGGGGACAAGGCATCCACTGGCCTGACCTGGACGAGGACATCAGTATTGAAGGGCTCCTTGCGGGAAGGTCTTCCGGGGAGAGTCAAGAGTCCTTCCGCCGTTGGCTTGCAGTAAAGCAGGCTGGACTAGGTGAATGAGGATGGTGAAAGAGAATGAATAGAGAAGAAGTCCTCGATATACTCCGAACGCACAAGCCGACGCTCGCTGAGCGATTCGGCGTGACCGAACTCGCGTTGTTCGGCTCTTTCGCGCGGGACGAGGCAACGGAGAGAAGCGACGTAGATGTTCTGGTAGAGTTCGACACCCCGCCAGATTACCGGCGCTACTTCGGGGCCCAATTCTACTTGGAAGACCTGTTTGACCGACCAGTAAACATGGCGTGCGAGGAGGAGATACGTACAGAGATCCGACCCTACGTGGACCAGGACGCAATCAATGTATGACGATCAGCACGAGGGCAGAGAATGGCCCTTCTATGTGCAAGATATGCTGGAGTTCGGGCATAAGGTGCTGTCCTACACGGAAGGATTGGATGAGGCTGCATTCCTCGAAGATACGCTCATCTACGATGCCACCTTACGCAACGTCGAACTGATTGGTGAAGCGGCGACGCATGTTCCTGACCATGTGCGTGAAGCTCACCCGGAAATCGAATGGCGCGCGATCATCGGGGTGCGGAATCGACTTGCCCATGGCTACCTGCAAATCAGTGACAGAGTGATCTGGTCGATAATTCAAGAAGCCATTCCCGACCTGCTTCCCAAACTGCAACACTTGCTTGACTCTGAACGGACATGACCACCTTCACCAAGTCCAATCCGCGAACACTCTCCCTTAACCCGGCCGGACACACAACACAACCATCCCCTTCCCCAATGACCTCCACCCACCCCCTCACCACCAAGCTCCGGAACGCCCAAGAGCATTTGTCGTCCGAAGAAATCGACGGGTGGCTGCTGTACGACTATCGGGGGATGAACCCCATCTTTGCCGATACCCTCGGCGCGATTGCGAACGTCACGAGGCCCTGCTGGCTATGGGTGCCCGTCTCGGGCGCGCCGAAGCTGCTGGTGTCGTATGTCGATCAGGGACGCTTCGGTCACTTGGGCATCGAGACGCTGCTGTGGGTGAGCCGGTCGCAGATGCGGGACCGGCTGCGTGATCTCCTGCGTGGGGCGCGGGTCGTCGCTATGGAATACTCGCCCGACGGAGCGCTGCCGCGCGTGTCGTGGGTTGACGCGGGCACGGTGGAGATGGTGAGGGGACTGGGAGTCGAGGTCGTCTCGTCGGCGGACACGGTGCAGTACGCCACGCAGCGATGGAGCGCGGCAGACCTGCACTCCCACCGGGAGGCGGCGGGTAGGCTGGATACTATCGTTCAGGACGCGTTCCGGTATATCGGCGAACGGATCGAGGCTCGTCCGACGGAGTATGAGGTGGCGGAATTCATCCGGTCACGATTTCGGGAGGGGGGCATGGAAGCGCCAGACGGCCCTGTCGTGGCGGTGAACGAGCACGGGGCTGACCCGCACTTCGATCCGACTCCGGCCAACTCGCGCGCCATCGCATGGGGCGACTGGGTGCTCATCGACCTGTGGGCGCGGATGGAGGGCGCGGAGAACATGTACGCCGACATCACGTGGACGGGATACGTGGGCGATGACGTCCCGTCCGAGCACAGGGGGGTGTTCGACATTGTCGTCGGGGCGCGTGACGCAGCGGTGGCCGCGATCGCCCGGCACTTCGAGCAAGGTCGGAGGCCGCAGGGCTGGGAGATCGACAAGGTGGCGCGTGATTTCATAACCAACGCCGGCTATGGGGCATACTTTAGCCACCGGCTGGGACACAGCATCGGTCGCGAGGTGCACGGCAACGCCGTCAATCTCGACAGCTGGGAGACTCACGACACGCGGAGGCTCATGCCGGGCATAGCCACGTCGGTCGAGCCGGGCATCTACCTGCCGGGTAAGTTCGGCGTCCGGTCGGAGATCGACGTGTACATCTCGGAGGACGGCCCGGTCGTGACGACTTCGGTCCAGCGCGAGCCGGTCATGATCGGTCGCTAGCGGATTCGGCCGCCTCCTCCAGCGAGCCGGGTGCCGGCGCGCGGTAGCGGACCAGCACGGCCAGCGCCACGAGCGTGAGGACGCCGCCGAAGACGAACGCGGCGTGGATGCCGTAGGCGTCGGATATCGCGCCCGCGACGGCCGGCGAGAATATCCCCAGCAGGCCCGCGCCGTACATGAACGACGTGACGGTCGACTGCGCCTCGCCCTTCGACGTGTCGATGGCCGCAGCGATGAAGATGTGGTGCAGCGAGAACTTGAACGCGCCCTTCGCCAGGACGATCAGTACCACCTGGATTACGGGATCGGCCACGCTGAGCAGCAGAGAGAGGACTCCGAGGCTTGCGGTGGCGGTCACGAGCACGGCCTTTCGTCCCACCCGGTCGGAGAGGAAGCCCATCACGGGCTGAGAGATCAGCCCCACCACCTGCGCTCCGGAGAACACCAGCGCGATGTTGCGGTCGCTGAACTCCAGCGTTTCCTTGAGGTAGACGGGGAGGAAACCCTCTACGGCGCTCTCGCCGACCCCGCGGATGGCGGTTGAGGCGACGAGGAGCATGAGCATCGGGTTGCGGAGGAGCGCGCCCATGGAGACGAAATACTCTTTCCGCGATGCCGCCTGCGCCTTCATGCGGGGGAGGGAGCGCAGGACGATCCAGATGGTGAACCCGATGAGGATGGCGGGGAAGAGGCTGAGCTTGAGCACGTCGCGCCACATGAGGAAGCCCAGCACGGCGGCGACCGCCAGCGGGCCGATCACCTCGCCGGTCATCCCGCCCATGCCGTGGAGGGATACGGCGAACCCCCGCCGGTCGGGGAAGCGCCGGGACAGCTCGCCGATGGCGAAGGGGTGGAACATGGCGGGAGCGCCGCCGATCAGCAGCATGGCGGCAAGGAGGATCCAGTAGTTGTTCACGAATCCGACGACGAACTGCGAGAAGCCGATGAGGGCGAGCGTGAGACCAAGGAAGATGGCCGTTCTGCCGGTGAAGCGGTCGCCGAGGTAGCCTCCGAGCATGGTGGCGAGCCACCACGCGAGGGCCTGCGCCGACCCCAGCCAGCCGAACCGGGCGAAGCTGAGGTTCATCTCGACCTTGATCTCGGGGAGGATCAGTTTCGAGAAGCCGGAGTTGTAGAGGTGCTTCATCATGTGACCGACCATGATGACGGCAGCCATGTAGGCGCGACCGCGCGTGATGTCCTGCTTCGTTTCCTCGGGGTTCATGGGCGGGTCGATGGAGGCTCCTGAGAAGGCGCGTGCATTATACGTCAGGAAAGGGCGGAGGTCATACCCTCACCCTAGCCCTCTCCCGCGAACGGGAGAGGGGATTGAGTTTTGCGTTGCGACCACCTCATGCGTATGCTTCAATATGCGCCGTTCTTAGTGCGCACTTCATTTTGCTGAACGGAGATTGACTTGAACATCGACGAGATACGGAGCCGGATTCCCGGACTGAAGCATTGCAGCTATCTGAATATGAGCTACGGCCCGAAGCCGACGCCCGTGACCGACGAGGTCGTGCGGATGGCGCGGCACATTGAGGAGTACGGCACGCTGTCGAAGGAGGTGATGGAGAAGATCGAGCGGGTGTACGAGGGCGCGCGGGTCGACGTGGCGCGGCTGCTCGGGGCCTCGACCGGCGAGATCGCGCTGACGCGGCACGTGTCGGAGGGCATCAACATCGTCGCCACCGGCATCGACTGGGAGCCGGGCGACGAGGTGATCGTGACGGACGAGGAGCACCCGGCAGGGTCGTTGCCGTGGATGAACCTCGCGCGGCGGCGCGGGATTGTTGTGCGGCAACTGCCGCTTGCGCCGTATGAGACGGAGGGGATCGTCGAGCGGCTGGACGACCTCATCACGCCGCGCACCAAGCTGCTGTGCCTGAGCCACGTGTCCACGCGCACGGGCTTCGTGCTGCCGGCCCGCGAGGTGGCGGATACGGCGCACAGGCACGGCGTACCCGTGCTGCTGGACGGGGCGCACGCAGTCGGTCTGATACCCGTCGACGTCAAGGCGCTCGGCTGCGACTTCTACTCCGGGTGCGGTCACAAGTGGCTCCTGGCGCCGCAGGGAACGGGGTTCCTGTACGTCGACGCCGACAGGCTGGACGACCTGCATATCACGTGGATCGGCGCGAGCAGCGCTCCGACGTGGGACCCCGATACCTACGAGTTCGAGGCGCTCACGACGGCGGCGAAGTTCGAGTTCGGCACGAGGGACAAGGCGGTCTTCAGCTCGCTGTCGACGGCGATCTCGATGGCCGAGGAGGTTGGCATCGACAACATCGCGAGGCGGAGCTGGGAGTTGGCAGACCATCTCCGGCGGCGACTGACGGACGTGCCGGGCTTCACGCTCAGGACGCCGATGGATCCCGTTCGCAGCACGGGGATATCGACCTTCGACGTTGGCATCGACGCGCGCGACCTCACGGGGCGACTTTGGGAGGAGCACCGCATCCTCGTGAGCGGCAGGGACGATGAGCTACGGGTCTCGATTCCCTATTTCGCCCTCGAAGAGGAGGTCGACAACCTCGTGGACGTGCTGGCCGAACTCGCCGTTCAGGCGTAAAGAGGATTCACCGCAGAGGGCGCATTGCTGAGAATTCCTGACTGTGATTACCTTGACGTGCAAGAACGCATGGTCTATGATACGCGCGAGTGTTGAAGCATCGAGAAGGACCCTTGAATGGCCGTGCATCTTGACCTGAACGACGAGCGTTACCCGGAAGCGGCCCGGCGCATCCTCCGGCGACACGAGCGGGACGAGCCCGAGGCCAACATCACCAGCGCCATACGCGACTTCCTGATACTCACGAATCTCGCCAAGAGCGACGAGATCGTTGAGGAGAAGGCGCCCGCCCTCGGCGCGCGCACGGCGGTCGACCTCACCGCGCTGGACACCTTCATCGAGATCAAGCGCAGGATCGGAACGAACCCGGACCTCGGCCCCGACCCGGAAAACGTCAAGCAGCTTGACGGCTACCTCGAACAGTCGGAGAAAGAGGGCCGCAGGCGTCGTGTGGGCGTCCTGACCGACGGAAAACATTGGCTGCTCCGTGCGCCGTATACAAATGAGATAGATAAAAACTACCCCTACGCCTTCACCCTGGAGAATCCCCGCGGCTGGCTGCTGCTCTACGAATGGCTGCGCGACAAGGTTCTGGAGTCGTTGGACGACATCCCCTTGGACAGAGCCAGCGCGGGAGAGCACTTCGGCCCCGACAGTCCACGCTACCGCGAGCACTTAGCCCGCTTGGGCGAACTGTACGCCCGGAACAAGGACTTGGAGACGATCCGCGTAAAGGTCGCACTCTGGCGCGACCTGCTCCGGGCTGCGCTCGGCGAGGCCGTCGGCGAGACCGAGGATATCGAAGACCTGTTCGTCCGCCACACCTATCTGTCGATGGTCGTCGGCATGGTCGTTCAGGCATCCTTCGGAATCGACATCAACCGCCTTGCGACAACCGACCCCGAGGACCTGGCCAAGGGATGGCGCTTTCAGAGCTACACGGGCCTGCGCGGGGTGGTGGAATCGGACTTCTTCGCGTGGCCGTCCGAGGTCGAGGGCGGCCTTCCCCTTCTGACCGCGCTGGCGCACAGGATCTCGCGGTTCGACTGGGCGAACGCGCCGCCGGACATCGCCGCCATCCTGTACGAGACGGTCATTCCACCCGACGAGCGACGACGGCTCGGTGAGTATTACACCCCTGACTGGCTCGCCCGCGCGATGGTCCGCGAGCTTATCACCGATCCGTTGGAGCAGCGGGTGCTCGATCCCGCCTGCGGCTCCGGCACCTTCATCGTGGAGGCGGTCAACCACTTCATCGAACACGCCGAGCGAGAGGGTCTTGAAGGGGAAGAGCTGTTCGACAGGCTCCACGACGCCGTGACCGGCATCGACGTCCACCCCGTCGCCGTCCATCTCGCGCGCGCCGCATGGGCTATCGCCGCGCGACACGCCATCCAGAACTCCGAGAAAACCTCCGTCGCCGTCCCCGTCTACCTCGGCGACTCCTTGCAACTCCGGTTCCAGACCGGTGACATGTTTGCCGAACACGAGGTCACCATCGAGGTCCAGGACGAGCAGAATACGGCGCTCGTCTTCCCCGTCAGCGTCGTAGATCGCGCCAACGACTTCGATTCATTCATGAGCGACGTCGCCACCGAAATAGAGCAGGGCTACGACCCGATGCTCGCCCTTGACGACAACGGGATAACCGACCCCGCCGAGCGCCGGACCCTTGAAGACACGATCCGCACCATGACCCGGCTCCACGCCGAGGGCCGCAACCACATCTGGGCGTACTACACCCGAAACCTCGTTCGCCCCGTCGCGCTCTCTCGCAACAAGGTCGACGTGATCATCGGCAATCCGCCGTGGATGAGCTACAGTCGCACGGTTGCCGATCTCAGAACGCGGCTCTTAAGTCAGAGCAAGGACATCTACGACATCTGGACGGGCGCCCAATATGCTCCCCACCAAGACGTCGCGGGGCTGTTCTTCGCGCGCAGCGTCGACCTCTACCTCAGAGACGGAGGCGTCATCGGTATGGTCATGCCGCACAGCGCGCTCCAGGCCGGCCAGTACCGCAAGTGGAGGAGCGGTCTCTGGACCACGCAAAACGGCCTCCGCTCCCTCTCCGTCGACTTCGGATTCAAGACGGCGTGGGATCTCGAAAAACTCGAACCCAACACCTTCTTCCCCATGGCCGCCTCCGTCGCGTTCGCAAGGAGAACCGGCGCAGATGGCAAAGTCACGCCCCTCGCCGGCCATGTCGAACAGTGGCTCGGCGAAACGGGCACGGACGACGTCCGCAGGGTCGCTATTCGCATATCTGATCCATCGGAATCAGGTGAGTCGCCCTATGCCGCCCACGCTCGGCAAGGCGCAACAATCGTTCCTCGTTGCCTCTTCTTCGTCAACGAGATTGAAAGTACCGCCATCGTTCAAGCCCGCCACACCGTCACCGTAAACCCTCGGCGCGGCACACAGGACAAAGCGCCATGGAAGACGCTCGACCTAACGGATATCACGAGTCAGGCTATCGAGAGCCCCCACGTCTACGATATTCACCTCGGACAGACCGTCGTCCCTTACGCGACCCTGGAACCGCTGAGGGCAGTCCTGCCAGTCAGCCGAACCGACAGCGAAATTCCCGCCGACCCCGACGGATTAGGAGGCATCCGAATCGCGTCGCTGGAACAGCGAATGCGCCAACGCTGGCAGACCATCAACAAGCTGTGGGAAGACAACAAAGGACCCGACACCAAGCTAAGCCTGTTGGGACAGATAGACTATCTCCGCAAGCTATCGTCTCAGCTTGAGTGGCGTCACGACACTGGTGACAACTCTGTCCGCATTGTATACAGCAGTTCCGGTATGCCGACGGCGGCCCTACTTCACGACGATAACGTTGTAGTTGACTCCACCCTGTACTGGATTTCCTGCAAGGACGTGCAGGAAGCCAACTACCTGCTTGCCATCATCAACAGCCAAACCTTGTACGAAGCGGTTACTCCGATGATGGCCAAAGGCCAATTCGGGGCCCGTCACCTACAAAAGCACCTCTGGAAGCTCCCCATCCCCGAGTTCGACGCCGGCGACCCCCAGCACGTCGCCATATCCGACGCGGGCCGGGCCGCCGCCGAGGGCGCGGCTGAGCAACTCTCGCACCTGCGACGGGAGCGAGATCGCGTGACCGTCACCATCGCTCGCCGCGAGCTTCGGAAGTGGCTGACCGACTCTGATGAAGGTCACGCGGTTGAAACGCTGGTCGACGAACTGCTGTCGGGGTAGCCGAGTTCGGCTCGTACCGCGTGAGCTTGTCGAACCATGAATGACGCTTGGACCCTTCGACAGGCTTTCAAGTAACTGCTCAAATTTGCTCCATTTTGGCGGCAGTTACTGACACCCCGGCCCGGCCGCGCACGGCATAACGCTGCTCAGGGTGAACGGGAGCGTTTTGGGACATCCTCTAATGCGCCAACCCCAAGTCGTGCATCCGCTTGTGCACGGCCTCGCGGGCCTCGATGAAGGGACGCTCAAGGTAGGCCATGTGGTCGTCCTCGCCGTGGTGGTGGGTTGTCCGCGCGGGGTCGTGTTGGAGGGTGTTCTCTCGGATGTAGGCGAGCGTCCCCTCGACGGAAGTCAGGATGTTCTCCGCCACTCGCCGGTCGAACATCCGCCACTCGCCTTCGCACGCGACGTATACCGGCGACGTGTGAGCGTACACCTCGTGGCCGCTGGTTCCGAAGTCGATGCGGTTTTCGTAGTAGCCGGGTCCGCCGCACCGAGCCGCGAGCCACGTATGGCCGTCAACGGTGATCTCCTCGCTCAGTTCGAGCCGTCGCGTCCCCTGCCGCGACTCGGTGGATGCCACCACGCGCCCGCCTCTCAGGATTTCGAGGCTGTGGATGGGGAAGATACTCTCCGCCCACGCCTTGACCTTGACCGTTCCCGCGCCGGATAGCTCCACTGTGTCGCCGATCTCCTTGCCGTCCACCGTGAAGCCGATCATCGGGCCGCCGCTGATGAACGTCCGGCCCTTCACCACGTTGCGGCACCAAGACTCGTATGTGAATTCCTCGTCATCGGGGATGTTGGCGTACGTCCGGTGCCCGCCGACGGGGACAGAACTGCTCATCTTGTCGGTTCCGCTTACCATCGGCAGGCGGTACCCGCAGTTCAGATAACCGTAGTAGTCGCCGTACCGCTGCGAGGAGAGGGCTATCATCTCGATGGCGTCCATCCTCCCCGTGGCGATGAGCGTCGCGTACTCGCCGTAGGCGTTCGGGCTGTTGAAGTGCGGATTGATGACGAACCCGCCCTGCGCGTGAGCGCGGTCTGCCCAGTCGCTCAAGTTGGTCTCCATCGTTCCGGCGTGCTCGGCCTCACTCAGACCGTCGCTGCACCACGGCATGACGTGCTGCTTCAGTCCCCACAGGATTATGTGTCCGAGTGCGTGCTGCCTGTTCTCCTGTCCCACGTAGACGAAGTTGCTCCCGTCGCGCGAGACGCTCGGCGCGCCCGTGAAGTCTTCCGTGTTGGTGAACAGGCTGCCCCACTGCGATTGGAGCAGGTTGACGACGTTCAGGTCCTCGGCCTGCGACTCGCGGTGCGCGCCCTCCGGCGTGAGGAAGTGGACGTGCGAATCGCCGCTGAACCAACGCTGCTTGTTCATGTTCGTCCAGCGTTTCAACCGCAGGTTCAATCGCCGCTGGCCGGGCTGGATCTGGACCTTCTCGCGGAGCGGCGCGTACTCGAAACCCCGCGCCACGTCGACGATAACCTCGCCCCTAGGAAGCCATCCCTGGCACGTGCCGTCGATGTAGGCATACGTGATCTGCCCCAGACGCAGGTCGCCTCCCACGTCCTTATGCCACGTGTCGAGATTGGAGTTGACGTGATTGTGGAAGCCGTGCGGCTGGTACGGCACGCCGTCGGGCGACCTGAAGTGAATCCGACAGGGAACGGGCTGCCCGGTGTCGTCGTCAATGACCGAGACATTCACCCAGTTCTTGCCGGGGTCGATCAGCTCTATGCGCGCCCGCGGACCGGCCGCCGAGCCGCTCGACACGATGGTGTCCCATTTCGCCCGCGCAACGGGTGTGCCGCCCTGCTTCACGCTGAGCGTGGCCGACGGCGTGGCCGATACCTCCATGTAGGACGGGCTGGCCGTTCCGTTGTACAACTCACCCCAGCCCTTGTGCGAGCCTGAAACGAACTCGTCCGCGCTACCCTTCGGCAATGGGTAGGCATACGTCGCCTCGCCCCGGTCTACCTCGACTTCGATGTCAAACGACTGGGACGCCAGGTCCGGGTCGGTAAGCTCGATCTTAATCACACGGTTGGCTTCACGGTAGAAGGGGTGCTCGTCTACATGCCCGAGCGTGATCGCGGCGATGATGAACGGCCCGCCCATGGGCACGATCTCTATCGACTCGATGGCGTTGTTCGGATCGGGATTCTTCCATGCCCACAGGTAGTACCACCGCGCGTCCGCCTGCATAGCCTCGGTCTGCCGGTTTCCAGCATCGCTGAACTCACCCTCGTAGCGCGGGTACAGTGTGGCTTTCTGATCGGGTACGGCCTGATAGGGAGCGTACGGAGCCCCGGTATACGTCCCCGCGGCGTACGGCGGCCCGAATGCCGAGATTTGGAATCGCTCCCGCACGGCGACTGATTCAGCATTGCCCGTCGACGAGTGAAAGATATAGTCCGCGACGTGATTGCCTACCTGCCCTCCCTGCGGAACGTCGGTCTCGAGGAGCCGGTGCGCGAAGACGATGTGTCGCGCCTTCTCGCCTACGGGAATGCTAACGGGCGATTCACCTTCGCTCAGCCGTATGAAGCAGTTTGGACTGCCCGTCCTGCCCACCTGAAACGGCAGTCCGCGAAACGCCTGCGCTCCAATGACCGGCGGGTCATCCGACGGCAGCAAGTCCGTCCCCGCGTTGCATAGCTGCGATAGGTCGATAGGCTCATAGTCCGGCATGACCGATGACTCCTTTTCCTCACTCCAGCCCCGCGGGATACGGACTATGCCGCACCTCCACCTCGACCTCAGCGATGGTGACGCTGCCCGTCAGACCCTCCGGGCGGCTTTCGAGCGACACCTCCAGGACGTTCTCGCCCTTGTGCGGCACGATGTCCACAAGATCGAACTCCAGCCAGTGGTTTCGCTGGTTGGTGTGCGGATAGGCGTCGCGGCCTTTCTTCCATACGCGCCTGCACGTCTCGCCCTCCAGCGAACGCCCGTTCAGGGCAACGTTGAACCGGTCGCCCGATACGACGTTCGACAGATAGACGCGCAGCTTCGTATCGCTGACCCTGCTATCCCCCGCCGCGACGTCGTCCGCGATGGTGAACGGGATCGCATGGGCCGTCGTCGGAAGGGGCGGGGAGAGCTCATGCGGTATATGGTGACGGTAGTCGACCCGCTCCGCGCCGTCGTACTTGCGAGAGACGGCGTAGATCTTGTCTTTCCCATGGACGAGTTCAGGCGAACCTATATTGGTCAGGATGTTCCGCTCCGCGTCTCCGAGCGGCCAGTCCATCATCCACGTGTACAGGCCGTCCACGTCCTTCTCCCAGTAGTTGGCCGCCGCCCCCCGGAAGTGTTCGAGAGTGGGGAAGAGTCGCCCGTTCGCCCCGACGATCTCGTCCTGTAGGTGGTGCTGCAAGAACCCGTACACGGAAGCGCCGGAATCGTGCGCCGGCTCCACAACCCAGTCGAACGGCATATTCGGGTCGAGGACCGTGTAGACGTATGCCACAGGCACGACGAAGTCCAGCAGCCCTTCGGAAAGCCACGTCCTCACGTCCAGACCCTGATCGAGGTTGCCCTTCTCCGTTGGAAATATCCTCGCGCCGACCACCCGTCGCTCGCCCGGTTGCGAGCGCGCCATCTCGGAGACTCGCCGCACCCACTCGGTCATCGTTGCGGTGTTTTCGGGCGTGCCGCCGTCAGTGAAGTAGAAGAATTCTCCCTCCCCGAAGGCGGCGGTGAAATCGAGCTCAACGCCCTGGATCGGGTACTCCGTGACAAGCTCGTGCAGGATGTCGAACTTGAGGTCCCTGACACGGTCTTCGGCCCAGCCTTTGCCGCCGTTCTCCAACTCCAACTCCGGGTACATCTTCCCCAGACGCTGCAGGCGCAGGTCGGCGATGAAGTCCATGCCGTGCTCGTGCGCGCGGTCTATGAGCACCTGCAGAGGGTCGAGACCGCGCTCCATGAGGCTGAGCATACACGCCGCCGCCCGCCACTCGTAGTTGTGGTTGGACTGAGCCTTCCCGTCCTCGACGGAGAACATCTTCCCCACCTTCGTCGGGTAGAACATCCCGTCACCGCGCTCGACGCAGTAGCTGAACGTGTCCACCGCCGTGCCCGCCACCTCGTCGATCGGTATCCATGCGTCTTCAAGTCGCATCGGCGGCTCGAAGTACCACAGGTACGAGTGTCGCGCGTCGTTGTGATAGATCGTCCTACGTGTTCTCATGTGACCCTCCGTTGTGCGGTCTGCCCATCATCATCTGCTCCGCAGCCTCGGCGTCGCGAAACCTCACCCATACCGTGTAGTGGGAACCCATTGGGCTTGTGTAGGGCGGAAGACCCTCGTTCTGCACGACCGCTCCAATTCCCTCGCCCTTGAGGACACCCGTCCACATATGCGCCTCAGGCTCCGGCATCAGTCCCCCGACACGTACGAGACGGTCAGGATCGTCCTCAACAAGCCCAAACAGCGACTTCAGCCAGTCCATCGAGCTACCTCACGGACGGGTACGGGCTGTACGTCACCCGCAGCTCGACCTGATCGACTGTGATACCGCCCGCCATGAGATCGGGCCGTTCGTCCAGCGATATTTCGAGCGTGTTCCAGCCCTTGCGCGGCAGGACATCCCGCAGGTGAAACTGCAGGTCCAGCCCTCGCGGCGCGATATGAGGGGTGTTGTGCGCAAAGTCTCTGGTGACCGGCTCGTCTCCCAACGACTTCCCGTTGAGCGTCAGCGTGAGCTTGTCTCCCATGATGAGGTTCATCACCTTGATACTCAACATCGCCGAGCTTACGCGGTCCGACGCGGCGATGTCGTCGGCTACGAAAAACGGTATCTCGTACCGCTCATCGGGATCGGCCTCGGGTATCGAGATGGGCAGTGCCGCTCCATACGCCGGATTGTCCGGCTCGCCGGAGCGCCGCAGCACGAAGTACGTCCTGTCCTTCTCCTCGATCAGGTCGGGGTCGCCCATCTCCGACAGGAACGCCCGCTCCGTGTCCCCGTGCGGCCACCGCAGAAACCACGTGTACAGCCCGTCCACCCCACGTGACCAGAAACTGGCGGTGGCCCCGCGAAGCTGCTCGATTGAGGCATATACCCGGTTGTCCTGCCCCAGCGCAACGTCCTGCGAAGGCACGGTCGGCTGGAGCATCCCGTAGACCGAAACGTCACTCTCGTGCGCCGCCTCGATGAGCCAGTCGATTGGCATGTTTGGGTCGAGCCGGTTGTACTCGTACATCAACGGCACGACGAAGTCGACGATCCCCTCCTCCAGCCAGGCTCGCACGTCCAGCCCTTGGCCCAGGTTCAACTCCTCGACCGGGTACACCCTCGCGCCGATAGTCCCGCCTCCATCCCGGCTCCGCACCGTCTCCGCGAGGCCCGCGACCCATTCCGTGATTACCGGTGTGTACTCCTCCACGTCTTCGGGCATCAGGTACGACGGACGGTTGCCGTTTGCTATTGCGAAGTCCAGTTCCAGCCCGTCTGTCGGGTAGTCGATAACCAGCTCCCGCGCGATCGCCGCCAGATGGTCTCTGACCTCCGACTCGGCGAAATACCGCCCCCCGTTATCCACTTTTAGCTTGGGGTCCATACCACCGTAGCTGCCGAGTCGCAGATCCGCCCAGAACTCCATCCCCTTCTCGTGCGCCCGGTCGATGAGTACCTGCAGCGGGTCGAGACCCCGCTCCATCAGGCTCTGCATCGCGTGCCATGAGTGCCACGTGATCGGGTTGGTGAACGGCTGGCTGTCCGACCCGAACACCATCCCGACCTTCGTTGGGTAGAAGGCGCCGTCCCCTCTCTCCACGCAGTAGCTGAACGTGTCCACTGCCGTCCCCGCCACCTCGTCGATGGGACGCCATGCGTCCCTCATCCGCATCGGAGGGTCCCACAGCCACAGGTAGTAATGCCGCGCGTCGTTATGGTAGATCGTGCGTCGTTGTCTCATGTCTCACGCTGTAAGGGGTCTATCGGCGCGCCTCCAGTGGCCCCGCCGCGCTCGGCCCCTATACTACACGATGCGGGCGAGAGTGGTAGACGTATGCTGGCCTGTCCCCATTCCCACGCGCGTTCCGGTATCATAGCGACGTGATGCAAGAAGACGCCCCCGAACCGACCAAAGCCGAGCGCCGCGAATCAAAACGCCGCAAGAGCCGGCGGATGGGCGTATCGGGCCGGAGCGTCCGACAGCTTCAGGAGATCATCAGGCGCAAGGCGGAGCGGGCCGCCGACGACAAGAAACACCCGACGAGTTGACGGCGACTCTACACAGACCGTTCCTTATGCCGTAATCCTCAGTTGCATCCCCAACGCCCGAGTAATTCGCATGACCGTGGCGAAGCTGGGATTGCCCTTGTCTGACAACGCCTTGTAGAGTCCCTCTCGTGTCATTCCGACTTCGCGGGCTAGCTGGCTCATGTTTTGGGCCCGAGCGATGTCGTTGAGCGCGGCGCGTATGAGGCTTCCGTCGCCCGGATCTTCATCTGCAGCTGCTTCAAGGTAGTAACGGATATCCTCTTCGGTGCGCAGATAGTCTGTGACATCCCATCGGGTGAACGTTTCAGGCATGGATTACCTCACTTGTAAACCATAGTTTACATGATGTCGAGCCGTTCTGAGCAGGGCGAACGACGCGCCACTTTCGCATATCCGATCGGTTCTGTCATACTAACGCCCGACAGCGACAGTCCCAACGCAAGACGAGTAACACAGCGATGAGAAACCTCGCGAAAGCGATGACGATTGCCGGGTCCGACTCCGGCGGAGGAGCGGGTATTCAGGCCGATCTGAAGACCTTCGCTGCCATGGGCGTCTACGGCACTTCGGTCCTGACGGCAATCACCGCGCAGAATACTCAGACCGTTACCGATGTCGTCGACATGCCCGACTCGATGATTCGGTCGCAGATCGACGTCGTCGTCTCCGACATCGGCGCGGATGCCGTCAAGACGGGTATGCTCTCCAGTGCCGGGATCATCGAGACGGTGGCGGAGAAAATTACCGAGCACGGCATGACCCCGCTCGTCGTCGATCCCGTCATGGTGGCGAAAGGCGGCGCGAGGCTGTTGCGCGAGGACGCCGTCGACGCCCTCAAGACCGCGCTCATACCCCTTGCAACCGTCGTCACTCCAAACATCCCCGAGGCAGAGGCCCTCGTTGGCCGAAAGATCGAGGACATGGACGACATGCGCGACGCTGCCGAGGATATCGTCGCGCTCGGCGCTCTGTCCGTCGTGGTCAAGGGTGGACACATGGACGGTCCCGCTACCGACATCTTCTTCGACGGCACGGAGGCCAAGGCCTTCACGTCTCCACGCATCTCCACCGACAACACGCACGGCACCGGATGCACGTTCGCCTCGGCCATAGCCGCCGGTCTCGCCAAGGGCAAGTCCCTCCGCGAGTCCGTCGGCGACGCCAAGAAGTACGTCACCGAAGCCATCCGCTTCGCCCCCACCATCGGCAAGGGCAATGGCCCCCTCAACCACTTTTACATGCTCCGCGGCTAACCCCGCGACACCCACCGCGAACGGAGAACCCACATGGCCCTCTACCTGACCGAAGAAGACGTCGCCGCAGTCCTCACGATGGACATCGCTCTCGATGAGGTGGAAAGGGGCTTCGTTCATCTCGCGGAAGGGACGGCCTTCAACTTCCCGCGCAACCGACTGCCTAACGGCAGAGGTTCCTTCAACTTCATGACCGCCACTGCTCCCGAACTCGGCGTCATGGGCATGAAGACCTACGGCGTCGGTTCCGGCCGCTCGCGCTTCTACGTGTACCTCTACGACACGACGACGACCGAGCTCATCGCCCTCATCGAGGCCAACGGAATGGGCCAGGTTCGCACCGGCGCCGCCAGCGGCATCGCCACGAAATACATGGCCCGTTCCGACGCGTCCACCGTCGGCATGATCGGTTCCGGCTATCAGGCCAGCACCCAGCTCGAGGCCGTGTGCAGGGTAAGAGACATCACGAGCGCGAGAATCTACTCCCGTACCCGCGAGAACCGGGAGCGTCTCGCCTCGGTCATGGAGCGGCGACTCGGCATCGACGTCCGCCCCGTCGACAGTGGTCAAGAGTGCGTCGAGGGCGCTGACGTCGTCAACGTCATCACCTCGTCAACGAAGCCCGTCCTGCTCGGTGAATGGCTGTCACCGGGTATGCACGTCAACGCCGCCGGAAACAACCACTGGATGAAGCAGGAGATCGACTACGATGTGGTCAAACGTTCCGCCGTGATAGTCGCCGACGACGTTGACGACGCGAAGATCGAGTGCGGCGACCTCGTCTATCCCATCGACCGCGGCATCACCGCCTGGAACCACGTTCGCAACCTCTCCGACGTGGTCACCGGCCAGGTCGCGGGACGCACCTCCGACGACGACATCACCCTCTTCGAGTCGCAGGGCCTCGCCATCGAGGACATCACCGTTGGCATCCGCGTCTACAACATGGCCAAGGAGCGCGGACTAGGCCGCGCAATGCCGTTTTGAAGCCTAGCGTGTTTAGGGGAACACCAATCGGGGAACACCAATCATTGAGTAACATCACCCGTTCGCCCTGAGCCCGTCGAAGGGCGACTCGAAAGGTTCGCCGCCTCCAACACCACCAACGAAAGGAACTCAAAATGCTTGGTCAAGTACACGACCACATCGTCCGCGAGCTTGGCGAGAGCAGTCGCACGGACACCATCTTCGTGCTCACTGCCATCGTCTTCAATCTCATCGTCCTCGCGGTAAACTCCGGCATATCCACTGCCGCCATTGCGGAGCAGACCGCTGCCGCTCACGACCCGATATCGACCGCCACGTACGATGTTCTGCTGGGCGTCTTCATCTTCATGACGGTACTGCTCAACATCGTCGCGCTGGCGGCGTTGGTCCTCGGCAGACGTAACCGCCGTGTGCTCATCGGCGGACTCGTCGCCATGTATCGTGACAACGACGTGGACAGGTATTACGACCCGTCCCTCATGTCGAACTACGGCGTCCGCTACCTGCTCTTCGCCGGGGTAATCGCGACACTGGGACTCACGGCGACCGTCGTCCCGCTGATCATCCGCCTCACGTGATTAGGCTGATCACTCCGCACTGTCGATCATCTTCCGTACGGCCGCCCGCGCCGCCTCGATCTTGATTCCACTCTCCTTCAGGACCTGCGCTGCGAGACCCTCATCGGCCAGTACCAGGCCTAACAGAAGGTGCTCGGATCCGGCCTGCCCGTGGAAGATCATGTAGGCCTCCGTCCTTGCCAGATGGAGCACCCGCTGGCTCGCCTCGCTGAAATCGAGCTGGTCCCTCTTGGATTCCCGACTCCCACTCTCGGTATGGGTTTCGATCTTCACTCTTATCGCCGCAGTGTCAAGGCCAAGCGACGCCATCACCTTCACTCCCGCTCCTTCGTCCTCGTCGAGAAGCGCCAACAAGATGTGCTCCGGCGTGACCTCCTCGTGTCCGAGGTGGAACGCGAGCTCACCGGCCTCCTCGAATAGTCTCTTGGCCTCTTCCGAGTATGCGTAGCCTAATTCTTTGATCTCATTCAACGAGCGCGATTCCCATTCGGAGTTCGTAGCAGTGGCCTCGCCCGTTTCTGGGTCGAACTCCACACCCGCCCGGTCGAGCACGGCGTCCTCGGCGTAGATGGGCGCCCCCGTTCGGACGGCCAGCGCTATGGCGTCGCTCGGCCTCGAGTCGCGCTCGATGGTCGTCCCGTTTCTTTGAAGCACGATCTTGCCGAAGAACGTTTCCGACTTCAATTCGCTCACGATGACGCGCTTTACCGTTCCGCCTAAATCTTCGATCATCGAGTCCATCAGGTCGTGAGTCGACGGACGCACCGTCTCCTTGCCTAGGAGCTTCATGGCAATCGAGTCGCCCTCGGCCGGCCCTATCCACATCGGCAGGTACTTGTTTACCTCCTTCCCCTTGAGCACGACCACTCGCTGTTGGTTCTTGTGACTTACCCTTATTCCGTCTACGGTCATTTCGAACATGAGGATATCCTTTCTTTCTTGGATGTGCGCGTGCATGTGCGACCAGCTTGAAAACCCATACTCCGCCGCAACCACGTGTTGCGCGTCGCGGAGGGAGACGGAGGGTGGGGACTGGCCGACTGCCCCGAACAGGCGGGGCATTGACTCCCGAAAACGCGCGATGGCCGAGGGTTCTCGGGCTCGATACGCCTTCAGGAGGTCTTTGGCCTGATTCTTGAGCTGCTCAAGACTCGGGCGCGCGGGCAGCGAATGAGGTGGCATAGGCACTCCTTTCCGTTTGCCCGGCGTCCGCGTGATCGGGCAGAAAAGAGTGTTTGTTGTACCGTCTTGGAGGGGGTAGGCTCAGCCTTTGCGCGGACTCGGAGGCTTCCCCCAAAGCACGGTTGCATCATAGTCAACCGCGCAAACCCTGTCAAACATTGTGAGAGAATCGGCACAAAATGGCACAATGTACGCCGCACGCATCCCAGCGCCTAGCACCCAGAACCCAGCACCCCCATGTACACCTACGAAGACCACATGATGCACGACGCTTGGTACTTCGTGGACGACCGCACCGACACCGTCCACATGTTCCACCTCGCCGAGCCGCTCGACGGCGGCCCGTCCTTCGTCGGACACGCGATCAGCAACGACCTCGTGACATGGGAACGCCTCCCGACGGCGTTGCAGATCGGCCCGCCCGGTTCATGGGACGACCTTCGCATCTGCACCGGAAGCGTCATTGAGCGCGACGGCCGGTACTGGATGGCCTACTCCGCGACCAGCCTCAAAGACAGCACCCTCGAAGAGCAGTACCGCGTCCAGCGGGCCGGAATGGCCGTCTCCGACGACCTGATCACCTGGATGAAGCTGCCCGAAAATCCCGTCACGGAGGCCGTCGCTCCTCACTACGAGCGCATGGGCACCGGACAACGCAAGATGCACCACTGGCGCGACCCCTTCCTGTTTGACAATGGTGACGCCGTATACCAGCTTGTCTGCGCCCGCAGGAATGAAGGTCCCACCGGGGAGCGCGGTACCGTCGCGATGGCCCGCAGCGCGGACATGCGCGCTTGGGAGATACTGCCTCCCCTGGAACACGACTGCATATCCGACGAGATGGAGGTGCCGCAACTCTACAACATCGGCGGCCGCTGGTATCTCGTCTTCTGCACGCTCGGACGGTTCTTGACGCCCGAACACGCCGCGCGATTCGGCGACCGCCTGCCGGAACGCTCGAACTTTTCCATGGTCGCCGACAGTCCCTTCGGGCCGTTCCGTGTGCACGGCGCCGGCCAGATCGTCGAGCACGACCCGGACTCGGTGTTCTACGCGGCCCAGTTGGTCGAACTCAAGGGCAACTGGTACCTGCTCGCGACCGCCAAGGACGAACAGGGAGAACGAATATCAGACCCCGTGCCCGTCTACGCCGACGAGACGGGAATACACGCAGTCACCAGCTCCAGCGTCCCTCCAGGTCCCTGTTGACGACCGATCCGCCCGGCCATTTGCCGTCGTGTAGGTCGATGATGTTCTGGGCGGCCTCGAGGCCCATCTCCACCAGCGAGAGTTCGTCGTTCCCCGCCACGTGGGCCGATACGATCACGTTGTCCAACTCGTAAAGAGGGTTATTCGGGTTGGTCGGCTCCTCCTTGAACACGTCCAGGCCCGCTCCCGCGATCTGCCCCGACTTGAGCGCGTCATGCAGGTCGTCCTCCACCACCAGCCCGCCGCGCGCCGTATTGATGAGCACCCCGTTCGGATTCATCGACTCCAACAGAGTCTTGTTGACGAAACCCCGCGTCTCGTCGTTGAGCGGGCAGTGTAGACTCACGTAGTCCGAACTCTCTAGAAGCGTATCGAGATCGACCAGTTCGATTCCATGCTCGGCAACGAACTCGCGGTCGGGATACAGCTCCGTCGCGATGACCCGCATCCGCATGGCGACGGCCCGCACCGCCAGGCTTCGACCAATCCGCCCCAACCCCACGATCCCCAGCGTACTTCCGCGAAGCGCTTTGCCCGGCCCTGAGGGCCACTCTCCCTCCCGCATCCGCTTGTTTCCAATCACGATCAACTTGGCAAGACTCATGATGAAAGCAAGCGCGTGTTCAGCGACCGCCTCATGGTTCGAGTTCGGTGTGACCGTGACGACGACGCCCCGCTCGCTCGCCGATTTGAGATCGACCTTGTCGAACCCCACGCCCATACGCGCGATGACCCTCAGATCAGGCAGCGCCTCGATCACCGCCGCCGGGTATCGCTCTCCCCACGCCACCACGCCATTGGCCCCTTTGAGGTACTCGATCTCCCCCTCGTC
This sequence comes from Dehalococcoidia bacterium, assembly GCA_963665745.1. Lineage (GTDB taxonomy): Bacteria > Chloroflexota > Dehalococcoidia > Lucifugimonadales > VXLM01 > VXLM01. The sequence continues at coordinate 1,885,846 of OY762443.1, forward strand.
GCTCCGATTGCCCTGTCCGAACAACACGTCGTCCACCACCCGCACGTCAAACCCCCGGCCCTCCAACAACCTGACGGCAGGCCCGTTCGCGTCGTTCGGATTGTCCCCGCTGACCACTACGGTTGGCACAGCATCCTCCTTGCGTCAATTCGCCTTGTTGTCCGCCTAGTCCTCCTCAGACTCATCATCATACAGTCCGGGGATTTCCTTGACGTGTACTATCTTCCCGTCCCTGTATATCGCCACCGAACCGGACGTTTCGATAGCTCGCCTCCGTGCCTTTATTCCCGCCCGCTTCAGGGCAGCCTCAGCCCCGATGAAGTTGAAGCCCCGCGACATCTTGGCTTTTTCTTGGTGCGTCTTGTTATCGTCAATCATCACTTTCTCTTTGCCCTAGGAGCACGAATGTGTCCGTCGAGTTGTCATAAATCCTCCAGTCATCTACCAAATCACGATATACGGTCTGAAAATTATGCCATCCCGCTTCAAATCGCCGACGGATGACATCTTCCGACACATCATGCCCACCTTCTAGGACTCGCTGCCTCACCCGCTCGATTGCCATCTCCGGAGTCCGTAGCCGTAGGAAGATTAGCTGTACCCGGTAACCTTGTGCCTGCCAGTTACGAATCGAGCGTACATATCCACGCCCACTCAACGTAGTCTCGAAGGCAAAGCTCTCCCCTCGGTTCACACAGTCGCGCATCATCTTTAGCATCAGCCTTCCCGCGCTGACTGCCGCTATGTCCGGTCGAAACGGACTCAGGCCCGCCGCTATCAGGTCTGCATTGATAAAGGTTGGGCAGTCCGCTTCGTTCGGCAGGAACTCGGTAGCGAATACGGTCTTGCCTGCGCCATTCGGTCCGGCGATGATCAGTATTCTCTGTTCATTCTCCATAACTTGTAGTGCGTCTCACCGACCAAGTGGATTCTAGCAGATCGAAAGCACCGTGACCTCACCGCGTTTGACTTACCCCCATGCCTATGCTCTCATAGCCCGTGCGGAACGCGGATCGCGTGATCGCTCAACTCACCACACGGAGGCAGCCATGGAAGCACTCAGAAAGCCGCTCGCCGTAATCATCGCCCTCATAGCCGCCGTCGTTCTGTTCCACTTCATCTTCACCCCGTTCTACCCTGACTCGGTGGAAGTCGGCGACATTTGGTTTATCCTCAACTGGTTCATGGCCTTTGGCATCATCGTAGCGCTCATAGCGACCTTCATCGCCAAGAGAAACGCCGGCGAGGACTGCGAAACCAATACGTACATCTGCGTCACCGTCGGTTTCTACGTGACTGCCGCCGTGGCGCTCCTGTTCTTCTGGAACTGGTTCGACGATTTGACCGCAGGCGAAGACGGGCAGGGCCAGACTCACCGGTTCTTCTGGGTGGTCATAAACGTCCTGTTTATCATCATCATGGGCAGCCTGAGCACCCACCTCTGGTTTGGAGCCTCCCGCGAGTGAGTAGATCGGCCCTGCCCGCAATCGCAATGCGCCCAGGCTCGACCGGGCGGAATAGTGCCCAAGTACCATGAACGCTCAACTCGTCCGTGACATACGCCAGACCCTAGCCGACAGCGCCAACCCCGACAAGGCCGATGGCATGAGGGCCTACATGAAGTCGGAAATGCCCTTTCGCGGAGTCCAGAAACCGGCCCGCCGCAAGCTGGTAAACGCCGTCCTGCGCACCGATCCACTTGACGACAAGGCCGCCTGGCAAAGCACGATCCTCGATCTCTGGCGCAACGCCGGGTACCGCGAGGAGCGCTACGTCGCACTCGACATCGCCGGAGCGAAGAAGTACTGGGACTTCCGCACCCTTGATACCCTGCCGATGCTCGAAGAGATGGTCGTGACCGGCGCTTGGTGGGACTACGTCGACGAGGTCGCCACCCATCGCCTGCGTGAGCTCCTCGAACGATATCCGACGGACATGGCAGAAAATATGCGTTCATGGAGCCTCGACGAAAACATGTGGAAGCGCAGGTCGTCGATCATCTGCCAGATAAACCGTAAGGACGAGACCGACCTCGACCTCCTCTTCGACTGCATCGACCCAAACCTCTCACACCCCGACTTCTTCATCCGAAAGGGCATAGGTTGGGCCTTGCGCTCCCTCGCGTGGACCGACCTCGATACCGTCGAGGACTACGTAGCCCGCAACCAAGATCGCATCAGCAAACTCTCCGCCCGCGAAGCTCTCAAGAACGCCGACAAGATCCGAGCAAGTGCATCATAGCGGGCGCTAAAGAACCAACGCTTTCTCCCTCACCCACCGTCATTCCCGCACCCCCACACCGTCATTCCCGCGAACGCGGGAATCCATCCTCTCCCTCTCCGCGCCCTCTGCGGTGAATCCTCTTACCCCCTCTCCGGTGTTCTCACGGTATGGCGGACGTGATAGGCTAGTTCCGCAAGAGCCACTGCTCGCGAGGTGACGCATGAAGATCACCGACATTGAGGCCATCCCCATTCATCCGGCGTTGGCGAAGCGGTACGACAACGCGGCGGGTCGCGGCAGGATGGGCGGGATTGACAGTCGCATAGTGTTCAAGTTGAAGACCGACGTTGGCATCGTCGGGTATGGCGACTACGACTGGCCCGGGCCTCCCCCTCCCGCCTCGACGTTCGAGCACCTGATCGACCGTAACCCGTTCGACTTCATGATGAACGACTTCAACCTGGGTCTCGGCTCTGCCCTTTATGATGCCATGGGCAAGTACCTGGAGGTTCCGGTCTACAAGCTGCTGGGTGAGAAGGTGCGAGACATGATGACGGTCGCCGCTTGGACGAGGCCGTGCCCGGCGGACGTGTTCGCACAGGAGGTGCAGCGCTCGCGGGACGAGGGGTACATGGTGTTCAAGATGCACACCAATGCATCGTATGACCCGTTGGAGCAGGCCGCGGCGGCGGCGGACCTCGATCTGCCGACGGGGTTCAAGATCCACTTCGACTTCAACGGCGGGGGCAGGACGGTCGGCGCGGTGAAGCCTCTCATCGCGGAGATGGAGCGCGACTATCCCATCGTGGGGTTCATCGAGGACCCGCTCCCCCGGGCCGACTTCGACGGTTGGCGCGAGCTCCGACACCACACGAGCCTGACCATAGTGCACGGCGGCGTACCGATTGGGGGTGGGTACCCGGAGACGGCGCACGGGGTGGCCGACGCCTACATGATGGGGCACTCGGTGGCCGACATCATGACACGCGGCATCCTCGCATCGAAGGCAAATGCGCAGGTGATTTTGCAGCTCACGGGCGGCACGCTGATGAAGGCGATGACGCTTCACCTCGCGGCGGTGCTGCCGAGCGCCAGCGGCCACTCGATCAATCTCGACGACCAGTACGAGGAGGACATCACCACGGAACGCATTCCCGTGAGCGAGGGCCTCTCCCGCGTGCCGGAAGAGCCGGGACTGGGACTTGAGGTTGACGAGGAGATGCTCAAGAAGGTGGCGGCGAACAAGCAGATATTGGGCAACCGTCCCAGGGTGATCGGCATCCTGAAGCTGCCGGGCGGGACGACGTATCACACGCCGAGGAACCCCAATCCGCGCATCATTACGGGCAGGGAAGAAGGGACGATTCGAGGCATCGACTTCGACCGCTGGGAGGACGACGGCAGTGCTGAGTTCGAGGCGGCCTACCGGAAGATGAAGGCCGAGTGGGAGACGAAAGGGGTGAGTGTGACCGACTAGGGATCGGCCGTTCATGGTGAGTTTGGCTCCCCTGAGCTAGTCGAAGGGTCGAACCATGAACGGACTCCCAATTCGAAGTCAAGGCCACCAAGACAATGCTTCTCGCACTCGACATAGGCAACACGAACATCAAGATCGGGGTGTTCGCCGACGAGCCGGGCGACGATCCGTACACACCCGCAGCGTCGTGGCGCATCAACACCGAGCGGGGTCGGACGGCGGACGAGTACGGCTTGATGATGTCCAACATGCTTCCCACGCGGGGATTGGACGCGCGAGACGTCTCCGCGGTGGCGATGTGCAGCGGCGTGCCTTCGCTGACGGCGGCCTTCGTCGAGGTGAGCGAGTCATACTTCGGGCAGTCACCGCTTGTGGTCGGAGCGGGCGTCAAGACGGGAATCAAGATTCTCTATGACAATCCGAGAGACGTCGGGGCCGACCGGATCGTGGACGCCGCCGCCGCGCTCAAGATGTACGGCGGTCCCGCCATCGTCGTGGACTTTGGGACCGGGACGGTGTTTGATGCGACGACGAAGGACGGCGAGTACCTCGGCGGCGCAATTGCTCCCGGCATAAACGTCGCTGCCGGCGCGCTCTACCAAGCCGCCTCGCAGCTCCGTCACGTCGAGTTGGAGCGACCATCATCGGCCATAGGGCGGAACACCATCCACGCGCTCCAGTCGGGTCTGGTGCTGGGGTACGCCGAGATGGTGAAGGGAATGGTCGCGCGATTCGACCGGGAACTGGGCGGAGGATCGAAGGTCATCGCGACTGGAGGGCCCGCACACCTCATCGCCGAGGAAACGGGCATCTTCGACGTGGTGAACGACAACCTCACGATGGCGGGGTTGAAGATCATTCACGAGATGAACGTGCCCGGACGGTAACGCCCGACTCGCTGAACGGATTCTGGATTCCCGAGCGGGAAGGCTTTGGTTTCCTCTTCTTTGACGACCCTTCGCTTCCACCTTATACTTCTTGCCGCTTCAGAGTCATTCGAGGGTTTTGAGTCATGGCATATCGCGTAGGCATCGTCGGGGCGAGCGGGATCGTCATCAACACTCCGAGGGGGGAGCCTTCGCCTCCGCTCGATAGAGAGATATCCACGTCTCACGTGAGCGGACTTTCCTACATGCCGGACGTGGAGCTGGCGGCGATCTGCGACATCAACCCGGAGGCGCTGGAACGGTTCAAGGAGGCGTGGTCGGAACGTTGGCCGGAGACGCGGCTGTACGCCGATTACCGGGAGATGCTGGATAGGGAGGACCTCGACATTCTGACGGTGGCGACATCGGACCATCGCCATGCTCAGATAGTGATCGACGGGGCCGAGAGTGGCGTGAAGGGGATCTTCTGCGAGAAGCCCATTGCGACGACGCTGGAGGACGCGGATGCGATGATCGCGGCGTGCGAGAGGAATGGGGTGAAGATGTCGGTGAACCACAGTCGGAGGTGGTTCCCGCTGTACCACAAGGTGAGGCAGGCGATTAGGAGCGGCGCGATCGGAACGCCCACGGTGATAACGGCGGTGCTGGGCGGGCCTCGCGCGATGATGTTCCGCAACGGCACGCACTTTATCGACGCGCTGTGCTTCTTTGCGGAGTCGAAGCCGAGGATGGTGTCGGCGATCCTGGAGGACGGGTTCGACCACTGGGACCGCTACAAGGGCGACGGGGGAAAGCTGCCGGAGAACGAGCCGGGCGTGCTGGGGACTATTGTGTTCGAGAACGGCGTGAGGGCGATCTTTCGGTCGCTGAAAGGGACGGCGCCCATTAGCAGCCTGGAGATCACGGGGCCGAAAGGGGTTATTCGTATGGGCGGCAGCGACCGAACGGCGGAGCTGGCGGTGCAGGAGGATGTCAGGGCCGAACCGATCCGGACGACGATCCTCCCGGACCAGTACCAGGTCCAGGGGCCGGTTGCGGCGTACCGTGAGCTGATCGACATTATCGAACACGGCGGGCAGAGCGTCTCATCGCCTCAGGATGCTCGGATGGCGCTGCAGGTCCTGTTGGGGTTCCTAAAGTCGCATCAGCAGGGTGGACGGCTGGTGGAGGTGCTGGGGTAGGGGGTTTTTGCCTTGATTCTTTGGTTTGGTAGCACATAGAATGCGGCCCTGAATTGGATGGGCAGTGAATGAGCAACAAGTCGTCCGTGGAAGAGTTAGTCTCGGCCGGGGGTGTCGTATTTCGCAACGATGGGGACGGCCCTCAGGTGGTGCTGTGCGGTAAGAACATGCCCCGCCGACTCTGGGCGCTTCCGAAGGGGACGCCGGAGCGGGGAGAGACGCGGGAGCAGACTGCTATCCGCGAGGTGACGGAGGAGACGGGCCTGCAGGTGCGGACGCAGTTCTTCATCGACAGCATCCAGTACTGGTTCGTGCGGCCAAATGACGGCGTGCGCTGCCACAAGACGGTGCTTTACTATTTAATGGACTCGGTCGGCGGGGACACGTCTCTCCACGACAACGAATTCGACGAGGTACGGTGGTTCTCGGTCGAGGACGCTCTCAAGACCATGAGCTACGGAAACGAGGCAGAGGTTGTTAAGAAGGGCCTTTCCATGGCTCTACGAGGGTGATCACGAACCCGCGGAAGAGGGCGCGGTAGTCGAGGTCGGCGAGAAGGTCGTCCTTCGGGAGAAGCGCCGGAGCGATATCGACGACGACTATGGCTGGCGGGTCGACGACGAGCTCTCGCGGCTCGACGCGACGCGCCCGATCACCATGTCGTTCGAGGCGTACCGCACATACGCCCGCGAGGAGATGCAGTACGCGACCTCGACGTCGAAGCGGCTCGCCATCGACACGCACGACGGCGTACACATCGGCAACTGCATGTACTACGACATCAACCGCCGTCGGGGCGTGGCCGAACTCGGCATCATGATCGGCGACCGGCGGTACTGGGGTGCCGGGTACGGCACGGACGCGGTGCGAACGTTGCTCAACCACATCTTCACCACGACCGACCTCGACAGCGTCTACCTGCATACTCTCAAGTGGAACGACCGCGCGCGGCAGTCGTTCGCCAAGGCGGGCTTTCGCGAGATGCGCACCGTGTTCCGCAACGGGTATGACTTCGTGCGTATGGAGATCCGCAAGGACGAGTGGGAGGCCGCTCGGAGCGCGGACGACGATCCCGACCGGAACGGCTCGCACGGGGCGTAGCGGGGACTCACCGCAGAGGGCACAGAGGATCGAGATATTAGAGAGGGGCGAGAAACCATGCGCAGGGTGATTTTCGCCGATAATCTCGATGTTCTTACCTCATTGCCTGATGGGGCAATTGACCTGATCTATGTCGATCCGCCCTTCAACACGGGGCGTGTGCAGGAGCGGAGGTCGATCCGCACCGTGCGCGACGAGGGCGGGGACCGTGTCGGCTTTCAGGGAAACCGCTACCGGACGGTGCAGGTCGGCTCAACCGCGTACTCGGACAGCTTCGACGACTACCTGAGCTTTCTTGAACCACGATTCCGCGAGGCGCGGCGTGTGCTCAAGTCCAACGGCTCGTTCTTCCTGCACGTCGACTACCGCGAGGTCCACTACTGCAAGGTGCTGCTGGACGAGGTGTTCGGGCGCCCGTCATTCATCAACGAGATCGTGTGGGCGTACGACTACGGCGCGCGGTCGAAGACGAGGTGGCCGGCGAAGCACGACAATATCCTGTGGTACGCGAAGGATCCGGAGGACTACACGTTCAACTACGAAGACGTGGACAGGATACCGTACATGGCCCCAGGACTCGTCGGGCCGGATAAGGCCGCTCGCGGGAAGACGCCCACGGACGTTTGGTGGCATACCATCGTGCCGACGAACGGCAAGGAGAAGACGGGGTACCCGACCCAGAAGCCCTTGGGCATCATGGATCGGATCGTGCGCGTTCACTCGAATCCGGGAGACGTGGTGCTGGACTTCTTTGCGGGCAGCGGGACGACGGGCGAGGCGGCTGCGAAGCTGGGGCGGGGGTTCATCTTAGTGGACAACAACCCGGAGGCGATTCGGGTGATGGAGAAGCGACTCGCCGTCGCGGGCGAGAGCGTGGGTTCTGGGTGCTAGGTGCTGGGGATTCACCGCAGGGCGCGCGGAGGTCACAGAGAGAAGGAAGAAGTGCGTAGAGGGTGAGTTCTGGGGGACGATGATTTTAGATTCATAAGCAGGAGGCAGGAATGAGAACGAACACGGTAAAGCAAAAGCTGCTGCGCGGCGAGCCCTCGATCGGAGCGGAGGCCGGGCTCGGATCGGTGCTGTCGGCGGAGGCGATGTCGCGCGTGGGATTTGACTACATCGTGCTCGACATGCAGCACGGGGCATGGACGGAGACGTCGGTGATGCACGCCTTCCGGTCGATCGCACTGGGGTCGGCCCTGCCGATGGCGCGTGTGCGGAGCAACGACTTCGGGCTGATCGGGCGGCTGCTGGACATCGGCGCGATGGGTGTCATCATTCCGCTGGTGAACTCGGTGGAGGACGCGGAGAAGGCCGTCCATGCGGCGCGATACCCTCCGCTGGGAGGCAGATCGGGCGGGAACTTCGGGACGGGGTTCCTCTCGGACGACCCCGACGCCTACCAGAAGCGCGCGAACGAGGAGATATTCCTGGCGGTGCAGATCGAGTCGGCCCCCGCCGTGGAGAGTGCCGAGGCGATCATGGCGGTGGAGGGCATCGACGGGTGCTGGATCGGGCCGGGTGACCTGTCGGCCTCGATGGGGACGCCGCCGGGTACCCCTGAGCACACTGCCGCTATCCGGTCGGTGATCGCGGCGTGTCACAAGACGGGGAAGATACCGGGGATCTCGTTGGGCGACGTTGAGCTTGCGAGGTTCTGGATCGACGAGGGCTGCCGGTTCGTGACGTGCGGGGACGACGGGTCGTGGATGGCGGCGGGTGCGAGAGCGGCGTTGGCTGGGGTGCTGGGTTCTGGGGGCTAGGTGCTGGGGATTCACCGCAGAGGGCAGCGCAAAAGAAAGTAATCCGTTCACCCTGAGCAGTCTTACGCCCCGGGCGCGGTGCCGTGCCGAGGTTTCAGTAACTGCCTTGAAGACAACTTCTTTCCTCACTCTGTGATCTCTGTGTCCTCTGTGGTGAATCTTCGTCCTGTCTGCCTCTTTTACAACATCGCGCGGCCTTGATATAGTTTGACCATCAGCAGTATCGAGGATTACGGTTTTACATGAGTAATCAACCTCCAGATCAGCCCTTTGATCAGCGGGTTGCCAGACTGCAAGGTGACTTGCAGAACTTGGTTCGAGTTCTCATGAAGGGCTTTGAGATACGTCTTTCCTCCTACGGAGTCGGCGCGGTGGAGTATACCGTGCTCAGCGTCTGCATGGCCGTGAAGCAAATCTCGATCAAAGACCTGAGGGGGTTGGTCCCCATTGACTATGCACACCTCAGCCGTACTACGAGCCGGCTTGAGGACATGGGTCTTATCGAGAAGGTGCGCCTCAGGGGTGACCGGCGTGTGGTGAACTTGAGGATGACGGAAGAGGGCCTGTCTCTCATGCCTGAGCTCACGAGGCGGGTGCAGGGATACTATGCCCTTCTTGTAAGCGATTTTAGCCAAGAGGAATTGGCCGGCTACATGGGCGTCATAGAAAAGATGATAGCTGGCGGGGAGGAAGAGAAGGAGACCCCCATGCGGGGGGGGGGGGGGGGGGGTAGAAGATTGCCCCGCGCCCAACGCCGCGTTCGCGTGAACCTCTCCGATCAAGAACAAGGACGGACCCATCATGACCGACCAGAGTGAAGCCCAGTCGGTTGAGTCGCAGATCGCTAACCTGCAGGGCTACCTGACGGCGTTGGTAAACGTCATGTACAGGGGGGTCGATGTTCGGCTGTCTCCGTTCGGGCTTGCCGTCGGGGAGTACGCGGTTTTCGCCGCCTGCCTCACCAACGAACCGATCACCATTTCGGGCCTCGCGGAGCACGTCCCTCTTGACTCCGGACGCATAAGCCGCATCGTGTCCAAACTGGAAGACAGGGGACTGGTCTGGAAGGCGCGCCCCAGAGCGGACCGGCGCGTCGTGAGGGTGGAGATGACCGACGAGGGCCGCGCTCTCGCGATCGAGTGCATGAGGCGGGTCGGCGAGCACTACGCCAACGTCATGAGCAGAGTCAGCGAAGAAGAGCTGATCGACCTGATCGGTTTCATCGAAAAGATGACGGAGAATGCCGAGAGCGCGAAAGCAGAGGGTGAGGACGGCTCGGAGTAATCCACCGTTTGCACGGCCTGCGTGAATCGTTCGTTGTGAGCTTGTCGATTCATTGCGGGCGCTTCACCCTGAGCTTGTCGAAGGGTGAACGGGTTCCTCTATTGCATCTTGGGTTTTCACCTCAACATCCCCTTGGAGGTCTTTGCGGCCTTTGCTTGTGGAACAGGAGTTGGTTGACGTAACAGGCGTACTCGCCGAAGTGCCTCCGCGCCCAATTCGCTATGTCTCTGTACTCCTTATCAGTTAAACCTCTTTGAGAGTCTTCCGGCACTAGGGGACAATCGTCGTACAATTTGGCCAGCGCTCTTCCGATATGTCTGTCTACTGGAAAGGACTCCATCTTGTTCAGAGCGAACAATGCGATGCAGTCGGCAACCTTGGGACCGATGCCGTTAGCTGGCTTGCGACTTGCACTGCGTTTGTCCATCAATTGCCATGTTGCCTCGGTGTAAGACAGACATTTCAATTCCGCTAGATCAAGAGTATGAGTGCATATTCGCTCGGCTACTGAAATGATGTACTTTGGAATGTCTGGATATCGGAACTGTAACCTCTCGAATGCCCTCGGGCCGAACCTCCACACGTTCTCTGGGCTGGGGAAGGTAAAGCGTACCTTACCCTCTAGTTCAATCGGATAGCCGAGTTCCCGTGCTATGTCTTCCAAGTTCCTTTCAATCCAAGAAATGCCTTGTGGCGAACAAATATAGGCAACTGTGCATTCCCAAGGGTCTTGTCTTAGGAGGCGTAATCCGGGGTGATATCTGTCGACCAGTTTGGCAATCTGGTCGTCAGATGCGGAGATCGAGCCGTAGATTTCGTCGATTGGGTCGCATAGGCGGAAGTAGGAACTCAGCAGGTCGTTCAGTTTCGATCCCGAGTCGGACTTGTACTTCAAAACCTGGCCCTCTTGCCAGATGTGAATGAGGTTCCCACTCAGGACGACGGAATACCGGCCATCATCTAGCTTACGCCAGCGGAAGTCTTGACCGAGCTTTGGGATTGCAGCCAGCTTAAAGGATGGGCCGACGGGAAGTTCGTGAATCATTCGCGGCGAGTAGCGGCCTTACGGCTGGATGAGGATGCGCATGGAGCCGTTGGGGTCTTTGCGCTGGGTGAGGATGGTGTGGCCGCGCTCCTCGGCCCAGACCACGACGTCGTAAGTGTTGAGGACGTCGGGCATGATGACTTCGAGGAACGTCTGGGAGTCGGCCTCGACGCGCTCGGTTAGCTCGGCGAGGATGCTGGCGCAGGTCTTGCCTGTCCCGTCGACGACGACCCAGCCGTTGCTCGAATCGCCGTTCTTGCTGCCGTTTGCCATGTACGCGCCGTCGAGGACGTCGATCTCGCCGGACTGGCGCATGTCGAGCTGTCGCTTGAACTCGGCGACGGCCTCCCAGTAGACGCCCTCGGAGCGCTCGCCCTGCGCGCAGACGGCGCCGCGCACGCCCACGATGTCGGGGTTGATGCGGGAGAGCTCGTCGAGGTTGTCGATCTTGAGATGGCCGGAGAGGGCGGTGCTCATGCCGTCCTGCTTGCTGTCGAAGACCATGTCGCGAAGCTCGGACTCGGACATGAAGTCGAAGAGGTTGCGGCCGTCCTTGGTGAGGGTGTCGATGAGCCACCCGTCGCACTCGCCCTCCTTGGCGAGCCGGACCATGTGGTCGGCCTCGAGGCCGTCGTAGAGGGGGTTGTCGGCGAAGAGGGATCCTATTAGCTTGGTGTCGGTGCCCTCGAGGGCCTGCTTGGAAGCGAGGAGCGTCTCGGCGGCGTGGTCGTACTCGGTGTTCATGAAACCGACCTTGACGGAGGTCGCGCCCATGCGTCCTGCCGCGTAGACGGCCATGGCGACGGTGCCGATCTGGTTGGGGACTACGCCGAGGGTGACGCTGGCATGGTGAGGCTCGGGGATCGCGTCGCGTACCTGCTCGATGATCCACGGGTTGGCGGAGCCGACGAGGGCTTCCTGCAGGTTCTTGACGTCCACGATGTCTGCCCCGCCCTTCAGGGCGTGCATGGCCTCGTCGAGGTTCTGAACGCTCACCATCAAGATCATGTGTTTAACCCCTATGCTGGTGCGAGTGAGGCGCTTTGGACGGCCTCCAACTCGGACTTCAGTCGTTCCTTTTCTTCGTCGTCGAGATCGGACAGCGGCGGGCGAACGTGGCCGTGCCGGAGGCCCATGAGCTCGCCCCAATACTTGCACATGGATGCGGGAAGCGCGCCGCCGAACTTGGCGACGGTGTACTGCCACCACTGGTCGGAGAGGGCCTTGACGGGCGCGAGACGCTGCTCGTACATGGCGTCGTCGATGTCGCCCTCGGTGGCGCGGTCGATGAACTGGACGTAGTTGTTCTCGCCGGGACGGTCGAAGCGCCAGTCGGACGTGTTGGCGAACATGACCTGCTGCTGGAAGCCCAGTTCGCGACCCTTGAAGAGGACCCACTCGTCGGGAGCGCTGATGATGGCGGAGTCGCCGAGGAGCCGGTGGGCCTCGATGGTGAGGTCGCGGTTGAAGCTGGCCTCCTTGACGCCGACGACGTTGGGGATGTCACAGAGCTGGCTGAGACCGTCGGCGCCCATGACGATGCCGAACTGCGGCGAGTTGTAGAACATGATGGCGAGGTTGGTGGAGTCTGCCAGGCGTCGGATGAAGTCGACGACCTGTGACTCCGTCTTCGTGACGAAGTAGGGCGGGGCGGCGATGAGAAGGTCGAAGCCCGCGCTCTCGGCGTGGCCGGCGAGAAAGAGCATGTCCTTTTCGGAGGTGTGGGTCACGTGAGCGCCGATGAGCCACTGCCCGGCGGCCTCGTCGGCGAAGGTGTCGTATACCCGGATCCGCTCCTCGCGGGTGAGGCTCCAGAACTCACCCATGCCCCAGGTGCATCCTGCCCCGCGGGTGCCGAGTGACATGACGTGTCGGATGTTGTGCCGGAGGGCGTCGTCGTCGACCTCGTCGTCGGGCGTGAACGGGGTCATCAGGGTGCTCCACTCGCCGCGGAGGTTCTCCCAAGCCCAGTCCTGGGCCTCGCTCTTGACGTATGTTGCCATGATGGGGGACTCCTGTGCGTGGAGGGCCTGAAGAGGAGACGCCGTGTCCGTAGTTCCATGATACCGACGGGCGCGATTGCGTGTCAATGAGGTGCTAGGTGCTGGGCGACTCGCCGTCGCGGGCGGAGGGCGGAGAGAGGGGATTAGGTAGGGTCGATCTCATCCCCGTTTCCGGAGGAGTATGACGCGCGGTTGTGGGTGCTCTAGCGTCAGATCGAGCCAGTCGGCAATCCACCGAAACGTCCGCCGCGAATAGAACGCTACGTGAGTCGGATCACGGTGATAGTACCAGTCGCCAAATCCGTCTCTGTCCTCCAGGATGTCCGTCATAATCCCGATCCACCCGCCGGGAACAAGCATCCTGTATAGGCGTTGAAAGTCGGCGCGAGGGGTGGCGAAGTGCTCTACCGTCTCGGTGCAGGTGATGAAGTCGTAGGTGCGGGCGAGGACTGATTTGTCGGGGTGGAAGATGGGGTCGTAGAGCGCAGCTGAGTACCCGTCCTCCTCGATCATCGCCGCCAGCGCGGGGCCGGGGCCTGCGCCGTAGTCGAGGCCTCGCGCGCCTTCGGGCAGGCGGGGGCGAAGCTCGTCCCAGAGTCGTGAGAGGAAGCGGCGGTAGTCGGGGTTGTAGGGGTCGTTGTCGTGCGTGAGGTATCTGTCTCGCGCCGCGTCCGCGTCGATGTGAAACTCGGCGGGAACGAAAACGAGATCGCAAGTCCCGCAGTGGAAGTAGTCGCGTTCGAGATTCTTCTGCCGGCTGGTGTGGAAGAGCGTAGCACCTGTGGAGAGGCATAGGGGGCATGAGTGGGCGGCGGTCTGCATGGGGCGAGTATACGCCGTTGACCGGGTGTTCGTCGGGTCGTAGAGTAGGTGCGCAGTGAAAAGACCCAATTCGGACTTGGTTCAGATATGAGGCGATTTGACGGGCAGGTCGCAATAATCGTTGGCGGTGGGTCGGACGTCGGGCTCGGCGTCGCGATGCGGATGGGGCGCGAGGGCGCCAGCATCGTTCTGGTGGAGGCGGACCGCGTCATGGGCGAGCGCGCGGCTGACATGTTGGACGCGGAGGGCATCGAGGGGCGCTTGCTGCTGGGCGATCCGGCCGATCCCGCCGCCGCGAAGTGGGCGGCGACGACGGTGAAACTGGTATGGGGACGGGTGGATATCGTGGTCTACGCCGACCCGATGGCGGACGTTTCCGGGCCTCTCCATGCGGTCGGTCCGAAAACACTCGATACCCTGTACCGGAACGACGTGCGCGGGCCGCTACAGTATTGCCAGGCCGTGATTCCGGCGATGATGGAGCGTGGGTATGGACGGATCGTGACGGTGGCGATGGACATAGGGTTGCAGGGACGACCGGGACGGAGCGCGCGGTCGGCGACTCAGGCGGCGCTGATCGGTCTGGCGAAGGCGGTCGCTATGTCGGTCGTGGATACGGGGATTCTGGTCAACACGGTGGCGGTTTCCGATGGGGCGGACGTGGAGGAGGGAGTGGTGTCGACGGTGTGCTGGCTGGCGTCGGGGGAGTGTTCGTTTACGACGGGGACGACGTTCGAGGTTGGGGGCGGGCAGCCCTAGACTGCGCGCTAAAGCGGCTCCCGGCCCGCGAAGCCGGTGTCGAGATCGTGCCAGTACTCTATCCGCTCCTCGCCGTAGAGCCAGCAGAGGTAGACTTCGCGCCCGTCACGGAGGGCGAGAAAGTCGATGAGTCCGCGTTGAAGGTCGCGGATGATGATGCCCCTGTTCTCGAACTCCTCGAGGGGGAGCCGTAACGCCTCGGTCGACTTTTCGACGCGGGAGCGGAGGTCGTGGACCTCTTGGTCGTGGGTGCTGCCGCCGTTGGAGCGGATGGCTTCGAGGAGGGCGCTCAGCTTGGTCCGGGCGTCGAGCAGTTCCAGCGTCGCCACGCGCATGGAATCGATGGCGTCCCTGACCCAGGGAAGGGCGGCCTCGGCCTCCTCGTGGGTGTAGTAGCGATCAGCCATGACGCGGGGAACCGACCCGGCCCGCCGCGATCAGAATGCGACGGGCAGGAGCTGCGACTTGCCGTTGCGCTGCTGTACGTAGGCCCCGCTCTGCTCCTGGGCAAGACCGAAGATCATGAGCCATCCGCCGTTGAGCGCCATGCCGACGACCTCGCGCTTGCAGTTAATGACCGCGCCGGGGTCCTTGTCGAAGGCCGCGATGGTCGAGAGGGCGATGTGGAACGGCGTCGGTATGAGGTGCGACAGGAATGCAATGCGCTCGCTGCCCGCCTCGACGAGAACGATCTGGTGGCCGTTTGAGTACCCGTTGGTCACCTTGGTGCTGACGCCGGGGGCAAGATCGACGTCGCCCTCGACGAGTTCCAGGACGCCTGCCTCTTCAAGCGAGAGGAAGTCTTCGTCGTTGTAGAGCTTGCGGTTGCGTTCGTCGGGCGAGTTGGCCTCTTCCCAGGCCGCCTTCTGAACGACGTAGCGCGCCTTCGGGAAGGTCGGGATGGCCCTTCCGGACCGTTCGAGCTTCGTCGAGCCGCCGGCGGTGTCGAACTGGAGGTCGGTGAGCACGACGGTGTCGATGTCCCTGGCGGAAACGCCGAGGGCCTTGAGACCCTTTATGAGCTTGTTGCCCTGGAGGCCGTGTGACTCCTTGAGCCGTTCGAGGCGCTTGGAGCCTGCGCCGGTGTTGATGAGGATGTTTCCGGAGGAGTTGCGGATGAGGAGACAGTTCAGCCCCAGACGCACCCTGTTCTTGCGGTCGGGCTTGATATAGAGTTCCCACTCCGACTTGGGCACCTGGCCAAACATGGAGCCCCCGTCGATCAAGATGGTGCCATCGTTGATTACGTCGACGAACGTTCCCCCGAACTGCACAGGACACCTCCCGCCACGTTCATGTCCGGGAAAGTGAGGGCGGGCCACGCTGGCCTTCCAATGACGCGCACTACCCCGAACACGGCATTTGACATGATCATATATCAAGTTTTGGAAAAGTACAATACTTTACGAAGCGTTCAATTGGCGAGTTGGGAGGGGTTGGGGGCGGTTTAGGGTCGGCCCCAGCAGGCGACGGAGCCGTTCTTCCTCAGTCCACACGTGTGCGAGTCGATGGCGCTGACCGAGATGAACTGGCCGGGCGGCGGAGTCGACTGGCTATAGTCATCGAGGCCCCAGCAGGCGAGAGAACCGTCGTTCTTTACCCCGCAGGTGTGGACCCATCCGGCGCTGACGGAGACGAACGTCCCGACCGGCGGGGTCGCCTCGCCATAGCGGTTGCGGCCCCAGCAGGCGACGGCGCCGTCACTCTCGACCCCGCAAGTGTGGCCCCATCCGGCACTGAGTGAGACGAACGTCCCGGTCAGTGGGGTCGCCTCGCCATAGAGGTCGCGGCCCCAGCAGGCGACGGAACCGTCACTCTTGATTCCGCACGTGTGATAGTCGCCGGCGCTGACCGAGACGAACTCCCCTACGGGCGGAGTGGACTTTCCGTGGCTATCGCTTCCCCAGCAAGCGACGGAAAAGTCGCTCTTCACACCGCAGGTGTGATTTGCCGCCGCGCTTACCGCGAGGAATTGTCCGTCCGGCGGCGACGCCTGGCCGTCGCCATTGCTGCCCCAGCAGGATACCGTCCCGTTCACCATGACTCCGCACGTGTGACCGGCCCCAGCGCTAACGGACGCAAACCGGCCATCGGGGTGTCTTGCGGCGGGCGAGTCGTGTTCCGACCAGCACTCAAGGGAGGAATCCGCCGTGATCCCGCACGTGTGGCCACCTCCGGCGGCTATCGCTTTGAAGGTAGCGCCTTCGGAAGGAGAGGCCTTGAAAGTGGAAACATACGGGAGGCGATCAGGGTCGCAGGTGGCAGAGTGATGTGGTGAGACTACCACCAATGGCGCGGTCGCCTGAGTGCCACGGATGCCGACGGCCTTGATCGTGTAGAGGCCGGGTTCGATATCTGTGTCTCCGATGGATTCTTCGATTTCAATGGTCGCCTTGAAAGCGCCACGGTCATTCGCTACTGCGGTTCCAACTGGTGATTGAACGGGCACGCCGTTGGCATAGGAACCTGTGATGAGGAAGATTCTCATCGGCTCTCCCGGCTTGGAGCCAGACCCCCACACGGTGGCTTCCACTCCGATAATGGCACAGCTTGCCATGAGTTTCGAGTCGACGGGGGGAGGCGGAGCGGGCGGGCGGATAATGGGGATGGGTGTCTCTGCACGAATATGCGCAGGGGCGGTGGCAATGCTCCCGTCGGCGCCACGGGCCATCACGGTAACAGCGTCCAGTGAAGTGAGAGTGTCTCGCGTTCGGTCAATGCCCGATATATCCCCCAAGGGGCCTTCTATGACCAACTCGAACGCGCCGCTACCGTTCGCGGTTGCGAAGCCCAGATTCGGGTCGCGAACATCCATGAGATCGATGTACACCTGCACCGGCTCGAACGATAGGAAGCCGGAACCTCTGATGGTGAGACCCTGATCGAGATAAACATGGTAGTCCCTGTCGAAATAGAAGTAGTCGCTGTCGACTGTCAGGGCAGCCCTGGGCGAATCACCGGGTAGGCCCTGCGGACCCGGAAGACCCGGGAGACCCGGAAGCCCAGGATTACCCGGCTCGCCGGGATTGCCCGGAATGCCGGGGGCGCCCGGAGGGCCGGGCGCGCCGTAAGGTCCCTGCGGTCCGGGGTTGCCGGGATTGCCCGGCTCACCGGGGTTGCCGGGTAGTCCGGGCTTGCCGGGAGGACCTTGGCAGGCCGTCAAGGAAAGCAGCGCCAAGAACGTTATCAGCGTCAGGGGCAAGAAAGCCCAGGTGGTTTTTGACATCGTATCTCGCCTTGCCCAAGCCGACGGTCTCATATACGTCCCTAGCCTTGCAACTCGAGTGATGAAGATGTGGTGTGAACCGGCGAAGGGCGACCACGAGGGTCGCGCCTACGTCTGAATTGGATGTTAATGGGTTCCCGGGTCTATAGCTGGTCGACGGCGGAGCGGAAGATGTCCAACGTCCGGTCGATGTCGTCGTCGGTGTGGGCGGTGGAGACGTAGTACTTGGTGTCGCCCTTGAAGACGCCGCGTTCCAAGAGCAGATCGTTGAGCTTCATCATCTTCGCCTTGTCGGCCCTCGCGGTGTCGCGGTAGTCGGCGATAGGCTTGTCGTCGTCGGTGAAGTAGATGTCGAACACGGTGTCGTGTCCTATCACCTGCGCCGGAATCTCGGCGCGGTCGAGGGCATCATGGAATCCCTCGCGGAGACGCCTGCCTCTGGCAAAGGTCTTCTCATAGATGCCAGGCTCACGCAGTACCTCAAGGGTGGCAAGTCCGGCTATGGAGGCAACGGGGTTGCCGTTGAGGGTGCCGACCTGCGGCATGGGGCCGGTCTCGTCGGCGTGCGCGGCGTCGAAGACCTGCATGATCTCGCCCTTGCCCGCGACGGCGGAGAGCGGAAGGCCGCCTCCGACGATCTTGCCGAGCGAGCAGAGGTCGGGTGTCACGCCGTAGTGCTGCTGCGCGCCGCCGTATGAGAACCGGAACCCCGTCACGATCTCGTCGAAGATCAGGGGAATGCCGTACTGATTGGTGATGTCCCGCAGTCCTTCGAGGAAGCCGGGTTGGGGATTGATGACGCGCTGGAACGCCTCGACGATGACGCCGCCGATCTCATCGTGGTACTTCTCGATGATCGCGGTGGTCGTTTCGAGGTCGTTGAAGGGAGCGACGAGGACCTCTTCCTGAATCGAGCGTGGGATGCCGGCTGAGTCGGGCTCGGGGCGGGGAAAGTCGATCAGCTTGGACGGGGCGAGACTCATCAGGGCGTACTCGTTCATGCCGTGGTAGCCGCCCTCGAACTTCAGTATCTTGTCGCGTCCGCGATATGCGCGCGCCGCGCGCATGGCGAGTAGGGTAGCCTCGGTGCCGCCGCTGGCGAATCGGACCTGCTCGGCGGCGGGTATGGCGCGGCAGATTTCCTCGGCGAGGAGGATGGCCTCTTCGGTGAGGCTGAAGAAGGTGAAGCTCTTACCGACACGCTCTCGCAGGGTCTCCACGACCTTCGGGTGAGCGTGGCCGATGAACATCGGGCCGGAGCCGAGCGCGTAGTCGACGTACTCGTTGCCGCTTATGTCCCATACCTTGGATCCCTCGCCGCGTTCGATCACGACGTTCATGTGAATCGTGTTGCCGTTGCTCCCACCCGGCATGTACTGCGAGACTCTCTTGAGGAGATCGGTCTCTCGTGGGCTTTGTGAGCGCTGCATTTCGCCTCCTTCTGCTGGCTGCCTGCCGGGAATTATAGCAAAGCGTGGACATTCACCACAGAGAGCGCGGAGATCACAGAGAGTGGAAGGTGGAAGAAAGAGGAGAGTATTGTGGAGGGAGAGGGAAATTCGCCGCAGAGGGCACAGAGGAGATACATTCCTGACTCTCACCAACCGCACCGCCGCTACACTCGGCCCCTACGCAATTCTCCCTTCTGTCTACTTTCTCCCCTCCCATTTGCCCAACAAGAACTTTTATCCTACATTTTCCTTATGGGTACAAGTCCTCAAGCGCCGAGCGCCCGGCACGCGATTCAACTCTCGAAGACTGAACGTTTACCGAGTAGCGCCATGAGACACTTTGAGAAGAAAGGATGCCGTTTTTTTAAGGAGGGAAAAATTCTCAAACCGTCTCATTCCACGAACGTGCGCGAGTTCCGTCCCATGCCCACCACGTCCAGAGCCATGAGACACTTTGAGAAGAACGACAAACGGGGAGCGAAAGATTATCAAACCTTCTCATTTTCTCAAACCGTCTCACTCCCGCCAAAAACGGAGAGTGGCCGCGCTGCCGTGATCCCCCGGCTGGTAACCCCCTCTCCTCCCGTCTTGGGAGAGGGCTGGGGTGAGGGTAAACTCCTACCCCTGTCAGCCCAGGACGGGAGAGGGAGTCAGTCTTGGGTTAGGGCGCACACTGAGGGTAGACTCGCTTATAATTTGTCTGGCAATTTCCAGAGACTTGGACGAGGAGCGCAAATATGAAGTTCGAAGTGGTGGCAGGCGACATCGGCGTTCGGGAGACGGATGCGATTGTGGTCAATCTGTTCGAGGGAATAGCGCGTCCGGGCGGGGCGACGGGCGCGGTGGACGGTGCGCTGGACGGAGCAATAACGGAGCTGATCAGCGACGGCGAGATTACGGGCAAGCGGGGCGAGGTGACGATCATCCACACGCTGGGCAAGATCGCTCCCGCGAGGGTGATCGTCGCCGGACTCGGCAAGGCGTCCGACTTCGATGCGGAGGCCGTCCGGTCGGTATCGGGCGAGACGGCGCGGAGGCTTCAGGGTATCGGCGTTTCGAGGTACTCGACCATCGCTCACGGAGCGGGTATCGGCGGGATGGACGCGGCACAGTCGGCGCAGGCCATCGTCGAGGGGACGGTACTGGGGCTGTACGACTTCGATCGGTTCAAGTCGTCGAAGGATGACGGGAAGTCGGTCGAGACGGTGGAGATCGTGGAGTTCGACGCGTCGAAACTGGCGACGCTGCAACTGGGCGTCGATCGCGGGTTGGTGCAGGCGGAGGCGGTCGCGTTCTGCCGCAACATGGTCAACGAGCCGGGCAACCGCATGACGCCGTCGCGGATGGCCGAGCGGGCTTTGAAGGCGGCCGACGATGCCGGGTTGGAACTTGAGGTACTCGACAGACCGGACCTCGAAGCGCTTGGCATGGGCGCATTCCTCGGCGTGGCGCAGGGCAGCAAGGAGCCGCCGAAGCTCATCATCATGAAGTACGAGGGTGACTCCGAGAACCCCGACAACAACCTCGCCATAGTCGGCAAGGGGATCACGTTCGACAGCGGCGGTATATCGATAAAGCCGTCAGCGAACATGGGCGATATGAAGGGCGACATGGCGGGAGGCGCAGCGGTGATCTCCGCCATGAAGGTGATCGGGCAGGTCGGTCCGAAGATCAACGTCACCGGCATTGTCGCGGCAACGGAGAACATGCCGGGCGGAGGAGCACAGCGGCCCGGCGACATCGTCAAGACCATGAGCGGAAAGACCATCGAGATCGACAACACGGACGCCGAGGGAAGGCTCGTCCTGGCCGATGCCGTGTACTACGCGCACTCACAGGGAATCCGCCGGATCGTCGACATAGCAACCTTGACCGGTGCGATGAGCATTGCGCTGGGGCATATATGCAGCGGGCTGTTCGGCAATGACCAGGCGTTCATCGATCAGATAAAGGCATCCGGTGATATGGCGGGCGAACGGCTGTGGCAACTCCCGACCTACGACGAGTACAAGGAGCAGTACCGCAGCGACGTTGCCGATCTGAAGAACATTGGGGGTCGTCCAGCCGGATCCATCACTGGTGCCCTCATCATAGGGGAGTTCGCCGGAGATGCCGCGTGGGCCCACGTGGACATCGCGGGCACGTCGTTCTCAAGCAAGACGAGCGGGTACGTGGTCAAGGGTGGAACAGGCGTGATGGTGAGGACGCTCGTGAAGCTGACGGAGGTGCTGGCGGCGGCGTAGCGTATCAAAGCGGGCGTTCTTTCGATGGCCGTTTGTCGCATGTTGATGCGATAAACGGCGCTATTGCGGACGGATTCGGCGTGTGGTACGATTCCGACAGATCCAGCAGGTAGGCCGGTAATATCTATGCGACCCACCGGATGGACCTTCATCACCAACCACGGGTTGGTGCTCAGCTACATCTACCACAATCCCGACCATACTGCGCGGGAGATATCGAATCATGTCGGTATCACCGAGCGCACGACCCACAAGATCATCTCCGATCTGGAAGAAGCGGGATACATCCAGCGGCACAAGAGCGGCAGGCGCAACCTCTACAGCGTCGACCCCGAGCTTCCCCTGCGTCACCACACCAAGAAGGACGTGAACGTCGCCGCGCTGCTGGAGGCGCTGACGGCGGAAGAAATCGTGGAGACGCTTCCGTAGGGGTGCTACGGCTGTTTTAGCCTGATGTAGGCTATGAAACCGGCAATCACAGCGCCCAGAATGAGGTGTAGTAGGCCGGTTAGAGCGATGACCGGAACGTGTCCCAGAACCGCTCCTATCGCGGCGATGACTGCGAGTACCGGCCCTCGCTTGCGGTTTGCGGCGTAGCTGGTGGCCTCGCTAACCACATAGCCGAATCCGGCCGAGGCGATCAGGTAGAAGAAGAGTCCAAAGCCGGATAGGGCCAGGAACAGGAGCACGATACCGCCCACGATCCCCACCGCGAGACTCGCCCCCAGCGCCCGCAGGACCAGTGACGTCGAGACCTCGAATTGCGGAAGCTTGGGTGGTCTGCCGCAGTCGGGACAGCGCACGCCGACGGGGCCGTGGACCAAGCACTGCGGGCATACGGGCGTCTCGCACCGTCCGCACCGGAGACCTGTCGGAGTATCCTTGTGCCGCGCACAATAGGTCGCGTCCGTTCCCTGCTCGGCCACTACACTCCCTCCCCTTCGATACCCCTGCGCGTCCACTCCTCCTGTCGGCGGACATCACGGTCCCAGAGGATGCGGTAGAGGAAGACTCGCCAGTTGTAGCCCCGCTCAGGTCGCTCCCAGTTGGCAGTCAGTCGCTTTGCCAGTAGGGCGATCGCCACACAGACGAAGAGGATGACGAGCGTCATGTCTCGCTCGAAGAGATCGAAGAAGCCGACGAGATACACCAAGCCGGGAAGTGCGACGATCATGGCAAACGTCCAGAATCCCAGGTCCTTGAGCCACAGGCCACCCACGATGCCGATGACGACGACCCCGATGAGCATCTCCGGCCACATGAGGAACGCGACCATGATGCCTATGACCGTCGAGATGCCCCGTCCTCCCGTCATCTGAAGGTAGGGAGACCAGTTGTGTCCCAGCACGGCGGCCAACCCGACGGCGGCTTGGACGGTGAGACTCTGGTCGAAGAACTGTGCGAGGAGGATGGGCACGGTCGCCTTGCCGATGGTATCGAAGACGCCCACGGAGACGCCCACCCAGGCGCCGACGTGCTCGCTGAGGTTGGACGCTCCGACGTTGCCGGAGCCGGACTCGCGGATGTCGACCCCTTTGAGCCAACGCGCCACGAGGTAGGACGATGGAATCGCGCCCAGCAGATAGGCCCCGACGATGAATGCGGCGGCGGTGATGGTCATAGCGCCTTTGCCATTCCCTTCCTTGCGCGGAGCGCCTCGACCGTGCTCATGGGCGGGCCGGCCTCGCCGGGGATGATCTCTCCGGGCTTGCCGGATGCGTGGTAGTCGCTCCCGCCGCAGGGGACGAGATCGAGCTCGGATGCGATATTCGCGAGCATGTCGATTTCGCTCTCTGAGAACTCGCCGTAGTGGACTTCGAGGCCGATCATCCCGGCCTCCTTCAGACTTGCAACGAGGTTTCTGAGCTTTTGGGTATCCTCCCGCTCATAGTACAGAGGATGCGCCATGACGGGCAGTGCTCCGTTGTCCAGCAGCACCCGGACGGCGTCCTCGGGCTCCAGCCGGGTGCGTTCGACGTAGGCGGGGCCGGTGCGTCCAATGTACTTGTCGAACGCTTCCTGCCATACCGAGACGTACCCGCGCTCGATCATTGCCTGGGCGATGTGCGGCCGGCCAACTGCGGCTCCGTCGGCGATGCGCTCGACCTCCGCCCAGGTGATTTCAAGTCCGAGGTCTGCGAGTCGCTCGACCATCTTCCGCCCGCGGTCCTCGCGTCCCGCGCGGAATTCTCGCAGGAGATCCTGGAAGCCTGTATCCTCCATGTCGATGAAGTACCCCAGCATGTGGATCTCGTTGTCGGGCACGTCGGTGCTCAGCTCGATGGCGGGGATGATCTCGATGCCGTGTTTGATCGCGGCGGCCTGGGCCTCGGCGACACCCTCGGTGGAGTCGTGGTCGCTGATGGCGATGACCTTGAGGCCGTTTTGGGCGCACAGGTCTACGAGCTCCGTCGGGGTGAGCGTGCCGTCGGAGTGGGTTGTGTGGAGATGAAGGTCTACTTCATGCACTTCGGGGTCCTTTAGGTTGTTGACGGGGCACTGCTAGGTGTAATCGAGACCGTTCGTGGTGAGCTTGTCGAACCATGAACGACCCTTCGACAGGCTTAGGGCGAACGGTGCTTATATTGTATCCGTTGCGAGAGACAGCGGAAACCAAGACCGCCCCCGGCGGGGGACGCCGGAGGCGGTGAGTTTCCAACGATTCGGTTAGCGGGCTATCGAGCGTACTCGACGGCGCGGTTCTCACGGATGACCGTCACCTTGATCTGTCCGGGGTACGTCAACTCCTGCTCGATCTTCTTGACGACGTTGCGTGCCATGGTGTTGGCAGCGAGGTCGTCGATGTCCTCCGGCTTGACTAGGATGCGGATTTCGCGTCCGGCCTGGATCGCGTAGCACTTCTCCACGCCATCGAAGGCCATGCCGACCTGTTCAAGGGCCTGCAGGCGCTTGAGGTAGTGCTCGACGGTGTCGCGTCGGGCGCCCGGCCTGGCAGCGCTGATGGCGTCGGCCGCCGCGACGAGGAACGACTCCGGGCTGGAGTGGTCGTCGTCGTGGTGCTCGGCGATGGCGGTGACGACCGGCTTGGGCACCTTGTTCTTGGTGGCGACCTCCGCACCGATCTCGGCGTGGGGACCCTCGATCTCGTGAGTCAGGGCCTTGCCGATGTCGTGGAGCAGTCCGCCCATCTTGGCAACGCGGACGTTCACGCCGATCTCGGCGGCCATCGCGGCGGCGAGATGGGCCACCTCGACGCTGTGCTGGAGCACGTTCTCGCCGTAGCTGAACCGGTACTGCAACCGTCCAAGCAGGTGAATGATCTCCTTGTTGAGACCACGCACGCCGACATCCCGAACGGTGTTTTCCCCCTTCTTGCGGATGGTCTCCTGCAGGTCTTTCTCGGTCTTCGCGACCATGTCTTCGATCCGGGCAGGGTGAATCCTGCCGTCGGTCACGAGCTTGGTCAGGGCCAGCCTTGCGACCTCTCGTCGAATCGGGTCGAAGCACGAGATGGTCACCGCTTCCGGAGTGTCGTCGATGATGAGGTCCACCCCGGTCGCTTTTTCTATTGCTCTGATGTTCCGTCCTTCGCGGCCAATGAGACGACCCTTCATCTCATCGTTTGGCAGTGGCACTGTGGTGAGAGTAGCTTCGGAGACCACGTCGGACGCGAGACGCTGGATCGCCTCGCTGATGATCTCTCTTGCGGTGTCGTCGGCCCGGGCCCGCGCCTCATCCTCCATGTCGCGGTACTGTAGGGCCAGTTCGTGCTGGATTTCCTCCTCGGCCTGACGCATCAACTCGGACTGAGCGTCTTCCATGCTGAGGCTGGAAATCTCCTCGAGCCTCTGCGCCTGCTTCAGCTTGAGGTCTTCCAGGTCGCTCTCGATCTCCGCGGCTCGTTCCTCTTTGGCCGTGAGGTCGCGCTCACGACGTTCGAGGTTTCCGGCACGTTTATCGAGATTCTCTTCGCGGTTCGAAAGACGCCGCTCAGTTCCCTGCACCTCACGACGGCGTTCACGAAGCTCGCCTTCGGCATCCTTGATTCTCGACTCACCACTCGATACGGTGCGCTTGGCTTCCTCACGGGCCTCTCGGATCAGGCGCCGCTCCTCGGAGCGGGCGTCCTCGACCACTTTCGAGGCCTCGTTCTTCGCTGTCTCCATGCGGTTGCCGGAGACGTTACTCCAGACGAAAAAGAAGCCCAATGCACCTAAACCAACACCAAACAGACCGGATAGGACGGCGAGCAGGACAACTATTGGCGCGTCCATGCGCTCACCTCCATACCAGTTTCGCCACCTAGTAGAACTAGGTAACGTGCTTTCATGGTACGTCCGAAGCTCTATACTGTCAAGCCGCCTGCGAGCCTCGTATGGCCGGGAGCGCCTTCGTGAAGCCGTCGATGAACAGGGGACTATTCTGTGGGAACCGAATCCCGCTTGACTCCACCGGGCGGGTGTACGGAAAAGCAAGACCCCCTTGCAGACAAAATGCAAGGGGGTCTTGCTTTTCTACGTTGGCTGTGCGATTACTGGCCGGCGCCGCCCATCAGCCTGATGCGCGGGTCCACGACCACCAGCATCAGGTCGGAGATGAGAACGCCGATGATCGTCAGCGTCGAAAGCAGCAGGAAAATGCTCCCTGCGAGGTACATGTCCTGCTGTTGGAGCGCGTTGAGCATGAGCGGGCCTAGGGTTGGCAGGCTAAGCACGATCGACACGATGACCGATCCGCCCAAGAGGCTGGGAAGCAACCCGCCAAAACCGCTAATGAGCGGGTTGATCGCAATGCGTAACGGATATTTGACGACGAGTTTCCAGGCCACGACGCCTTTAGCTCGCGCCGTCACGACATACGGCTTGGCGAGCTCGTCCAGCAGGTTGTTCCGTAGCACGCGAATCTGACCTGCCGTGCCCGCCGTTCCCAGCACCACGCCCGGCACGATCAGGTGCTGGAGCATGTCAATCACCTTGCCCACGCTCCATGGCGCATTGATGTATTGGCCCGAGAACAGGCCGCCCACACTCCACCCAAAGTAGGCGAAGAAGACGTACATCATTACCAAGCCCAATAAGAAATCGGGCACAGCGAGCCCCGTGAACCCCAATAACGTAAAGGCATAGTCCCCGAACGTATGGTGTCTTACGGCCGAATAGATGCCCACCGGTAACGAGAACACCCAAATGAGGACGGCCGTAAAGGCCGCTAAGGCAATCGTGAACTGGAGCCTGTCCGCCAGGAGTTCCTTAATGGTGCGCTGCCGTGCGAAGGAGCGCCCAAAGTCCAGCTTGAAGATGATGCGAGAGATCCAGAACCAGTACTGGACGAGCATCGGGCGGTTCAGGCCGTAGTAATCGCGAATCGCGTCGGCCTCCTGCTGGCTTATCTCGTCACCCTCGAGACGGAGTTGCTCAATATACCGGTCGACGTAGTCGCCCTCAGGCAACTGAATGATCACGAAGGTCAAGAAGGAGATGATCGCAAGGGTAAACGCACCGAGAATAGTCCGCATGACGATCATCGGCATCATTCCCATGGTTAGCAGGCCTCCTCGATAAAGCTATTCTCGTTGTCGTACAGCCCGTGCCATGCGCACACCGGGCAATTTCGGCCAACATTACCACATGTCTTCCTAATAGCGCAAGTCACACACCCCGATGCTCACGCGGTTCGATTTGCTGGTGGCCTCTCGCCATGATACGCTAGCCCTCGCTAACCACGATTCCCTGACACAGGGACGTCTCGCCGGACAGACACTGGAGAGACGAACAGGGTGCGCTTCGCGCCCCCGAATGGCCCCTGTGCGGGAAGGAAGCGTGGTTAGCAATTTCGCAACCTGTCCATGAGGGGGCTTCTTCGCGCCGATTGTATCAATATTACTTCCCCTTGACAACACAGTTAACAGAATTATTGAATTTCATGTAATTCTCTGTTGACTCTTACCGTCTCACACTGTACAATCCTCGGCATCGACTACGGGAATCATTCCCCGGACACCCCTTCACAGGAGACCAACATGGCAGCCGGCCACGTCATAGAGACCACCTCGCTCACCAAGCACTATGGGAGCATCGTAGCCGTCGACGGCCTTTCGATGTCCGTCCCGCGCGGTCACGTCTTTGGCCTGCTCGGTCCCAACGGCTCCGGCAAGACCACCACCATGAGTATGCTGCTTGGACTCGTGCGGCCGACCTCCGGCGGATTCAATCTCTTCGGCTCCTCCGACGGACATGAGCAGGCGCTCCACCGTGTCGGCGCTATCATCGAGTCCCCGTCCTTCTACCCCTACCTCACCGGACGGCAGAACCTCCTCTATTTCCAGGGCATATCGGGAAGGGGATCGTCGGACGAAATCGACGGTCTGCTGGAAAGGGTCGGTCTCGCGGGCAGGGGAGACCACAAATTCCGCACCTACTCCCTCGGCATGAAGCAGCGCCTCGGACTGGCCTACGCTCTCCTCGGAGACCCCGAGCTCCTCTTCCTCGATGAGCCGACCAACGGCATGGACCCCGCGGGTATGGCGGAGGTGCGAGACCTGATCCGCAGCCTCGGCACCGGCGGACGGACCGTCCTCCTGTCGAGCCACCTCCTCCACGAGGTCGAGCAGGTGTGCGACAGCGTGGCCATCCTGTCCAAGGGCAAGCTCATCGCCCAGGGCAACGTTGCCGACCTTCTCCGGTCCCAAGACCAGATCACCCTTAAGACGACCGACGACGCGAAGGCCGTTGAGGTCCTCTCCGCTCTGGACTGGGTCGAAGACGTGAAGATCGAGGACGGAGAGGCTCTCGTCGTCATTGCTCCGAGCGACCGCGCGTCCGAACTGTCCACAACCCTCGGACGCTCCGACGTCTACGTAACCGAAATCTCCACCGGCAAGAAGTCCCTCGAAAGCTACTTCCTCGAAGTCACCGGCGACAACGGTGAATGATGAGGGTTACCTGCTTCTGTACTAATTCTTGAGTCATTGGAGGGTACACGCATGAATGAGACATCTATCAGATTGCATATCGAGCCGCTGGACGAAGGCGGTTTTTTGGCGACAAGCCCGGACGTTCCTGGTCTCGTAGCTGAGGGGCGAAGTATCACGGAGGCTGCCGAAATCGCTCAGGGCCTTGCACGAAAGATTGCGGAATCGTGCATCGAGCACGGTGATCCACTACCCCCCGCATTGGCATCCTAACAACCTAAGGAACCCAAACCATGCTGATAACCCACGTCCTCCGACTCACCAAATGGGAGTGGTTCAAGCTTCAACGGCGCTGGATGCCGTGGATACTCCTCGGCATCGCCGTGCTTCTTGCCCAGCTTGGCCTATGGGCCAGCTACGCCGCCTACCACAACGACACCGTGCAGGAGGTCTTTGGCGGCGGTTCCTCCTCCTACGGCCAGAGTTGGGGGGAAGAAGACGGTCAGATCACATCAGTGTCAATGTCATGCGCGGACTATATCAATGGCCGCACCCCGCCGGAGCTCGATCAGCTTACTGAAGACCAGCGACAGGAATTTCTGGAAGGTGTGGAAGCCTCGTTCGGCGACGGCGCTTGCGACAACCTCCAGACCCGCGACGAGTTCCGCAAGGGTTTCACCCTCCCCGACAGCATCACCGGAGCAATCGGCGGATTCTCGTCCGTTGGGCCCCTCCTCGTCATGGTTCTCGCAGCCTCCATTATCGGAAGCGAGTACGGCTGGGGCACCATGCGCAACGTCCTCACAAGAGGCACCGGCCGCTGGCAGATTCTCTCCGCGAAGCTCCTCTTGCTCCTGCGCTTGTGCTCCGACGTGCTCATCATCCTTGCCCTCTTTGCCGTCGTCTCCAGCCTCATCGCCGGCGTCATCCCACCGAGCGAGACGGGTGAACTGGCCGACCCGGGTGAGTGGCTGGACATCGTTGTCGAGTACCTGAAGATCGTCTATTCGCTCATCCCATTCATAGCGCTTAGCGTCTTCCTCACCGTGCTCACCTCGTCCACTGCCGTCGGCATAGCCGTATCCATCGGATACTACCTGGTCGAAGCCATCCTCTCGCCGCTACTCAACCTCAACGAGACCCTCGCCAACGTTAACGACTACCTCCTCGTTGCAAGCGTCAACACCTGGAACGCCACGTCATTCGTCGAGGTGGAAGTATCCGACGGCGGTCCCCCGGTTGAGCAATCGTCCGACGCGCTCCAGGCCTTCCTCGTCATCCTCGTATACACCGCCATCCTCCTCGCGGCCTCCTACTACATCTTCATGCGCCGCGACATCGCCGGCGCCCGAGGCGACTGAGCGAGGGCCATGTACCGGAGAAAGTAGTGAGTATTGCCCAGGGCGTATCCCACGCCCCACATCAGGTATACTACTCCCTACACATTTCTTTCTACTCTCCCGGTATCCCATGACCAGCACCCAGAACCCAGAACCTAGCACCCAGCCCCCAGTCCCCACCACCCTCCAGACCCTGACCTCCCTGTGCCGACGCAGGGGCTTCCTCTTCCAGAGCAGCGAGATCTACGGCGGACTCGCCAGCACCTGGGACTACGGCCCCCTCGGCGTCGAGCTCAAGAACAACGTCAAGCGCCACTGGTGGCAGACCTTCGTCTGGGGACGACGCGACATGGTCGGCCTCGACGCCGCCATCCTCATGCACCCCGAGGTCTGGCGCGCCAGCGGCCACGTCGAAAACTTCACCGACCCCCTCGTCGACTGCCGCGAGTGCAACCAGCGATTTCGCGCCGACTTCCTCGAGGGTGACGTATGCCCCGGTTGCGGGAAGACCGGCACCTTCACTGAGGCCCGCCAGTTCAACCTCATGTTCGAGACCCACGTGGGCCCCGTCCAGACCGATGAGAACAAGGTCCACCTCCGGCCGGAGACGGCGCAGGGCATCTTCGTCAACTTCGACAACGTCCTCAACACCACGCGCCGCAAGCTCCCGTTCGGCATCGCCCAGATAGGC
Source organism: Dehalococcoidia bacterium (assembly GCA_963665745.1). GTDB lineage: Bacteria > Chloroflexota > Dehalococcoidia > Lucifugimonadales > VXLM01 > VXLM01. The sequence continues at coordinate 1,916,213 of OY762443.1, forward strand.
AAGACCTTCCGCAACGAGATCACCACCGGCAACTTCATCTTCCGCACCCGCGAGTTCGAGATCATGGAGATCGAGTTCTTCGTCAAGCCGGGCGAGGATGAGACGTGGCATAAGACCTGGATCGACGACTGCATGGCGTGGTACACCGGCCTCGGCGTCGACCCCGACCGCCTGCGACTCCGTCCCCACGAGTCCGACGAGCTCGCCCACTACGCCAAGGCCACCTACGACATCGAGTACCTCTACCCCTGGGGCTGGGGCGAGATCCAGGGCATCGCCAACCGCACCGACTACGACCTCAAGGCCCACTCCGACGCCAGCGGCGAGTCCCTCACCTACTTCGACGAGCAGGCGAAGGAGCGCTACACCCCCTACGTCATCGAGCCGTCCGCAGGCGTCGACCGCGCCGTCATGACCTTCCTCGCCGATGCCTACACCGAGGAGGAGACCATGAGCGCCAAGGGCAAGCCCGAAACGCGCGTCCTCCTCAAGCTCCATCCCGCACTCGCGCCCGTCAAGGTGGCCGTCCTACCCCTCAGCCGCAACGAGCGCCTCGTCCCGACGGCCCATCGCGTCCACGACCTCATCCGCGAGTCAGGCGTCGTCGACGGCCTCACCCAGTACGACGACGCCCAGAGCATCGGTCGCCGCTACCGCCGCCAGGACGAGATCGGCACACCCCTCTGCGTCACCGTCGACTTCGACTCCCTCGACGACTACGCCGTCACCATCCGCGACCGCGACACCATGTCCCAAGTCCGCGTCCCCATCGACAACCTCACCGATGAACTGCGCAGTTGTATCCTTGACTAGATGTATCATAAGTGATACTTTTATTGAAGTAGGGCATAGATGCCGACTGTAGCCATTGAGGGGCGGTTCCGATTTATGGTGCATACCAATGAACTGCCGTACGAACCTCCCCACGTGCACATATACGCTGGTGGTGAGAGTCTCTGCCGAATCGAGCTATATGGCGGAGAATTCATGGACGATCCTCCGGCTGGCATGAGGCGGGCTATCCTTGAAGCCTATCGAAAGCACGCCGTGGATATCTTTCGTGCATGGGATCGGATACATGGAGAACTAAAGTGATGACCACTCTTGAAGCGACGGTCAAAAACGCCGACCAACTCCTCAACTCCGCGCGCGTCCTTCCCCACGGCATCGAGATCACCTTCGCCGACGGACGCTCCGGCGTCATCCCCTTCGACGACATCCGGGGAATCGACCGGGAGCGACTCGCAGGCGTGGAGCTCCCCAGCCAGCACGTACTCATCCTCCGCGACACCGATGGCGAGCCGGTGGACATCCCCTGGGACTTCGCCCGCCACTACTGCGACCCCGCATACCCGGAGCGTTCGGAAGCCGCCGCGTCACGAGGCAGAAGCCGCATGGGAAACCGCGTCCGCGACCTCCGCAAGCAGGCGGGCATGACCCAGCAGCAGCTTGCCGACGCCGCCGGAATCGCCCGCGTCACCCTCGTCCGCATCGAAAACGGCTCCTACTCCCCGCGATTCCGCACCCTCGACGCCCTCGCCCAAGCCCTCAACCAACCCGTCTCCCACCTCCTCCTCGACGACGCCTAACACGCTCCTACCCACTTGACGCGCAAGAACGCATGGTCTACAATGCGTGCAAACGACCGACCCAACAGAGGGGTCTTGACACGGTCCGCTAGAATCTCTGGTCCCAAAATTCAAGTGAGGTGGCGTATGGGACTAGACGTTGGCGTGATGACATTCCAGTATCTTGAGAAGCCAGACGAGCTACTCCACGATTTTCTATGGCACCTGCATTGGGAGACGTCCTCTGATAACGAGATCTGGAAAGTATCGGAGGGAATGAATACGATTTTAGAAATCGAGCGTGCCTACATGCTCAGGCACGCCACCGAGTTTGTCTCCAGCGACAAGATAGATGAAACCGACGAGAAGCGAATCTTGAAATGGATTGAAGACCTGCCATGGGACGAGGGCGGCGGCGAAAGCGGCGACGATGTGATTGCGTTGCACCTGAGTTGGTAAGCAGTTTCGGCGGGACGATCTGCTATACTACCGCCCGGTATCGAATCTTCAAGGAGTTGATATGGCATCACCGGTAGCTGTTGCTCCCGAGTCTACGTCTGCCAAGGGGACAGAAGATCGGTACGGATACTCTCCTCAATATTCTGGGGTGCCATTCACTGCGTTCGACACCATTACTTCCGACACGCCGCTTGACACTCTCAACATGAACTGGCGTGAGCAGGACTTGCCGGAACGGATCCGAACCAAGCACGTCCACCGATTGCATCCCTATCTCGGCAAGTTCATTCCTCAGATCGTCGAGATATTCCTGCGCAAGTTTGAACCGACGACGGTATTCGACCCCTTCTGCGGGTCCGGTACGACGTTAGTTGAAGCTGCTTCGCTAGGGATAAATGCGGTTGGGTGCGACATTTCGGAATTCAACACGCTGATGACCAAAGTCAAGACCGCTAAGTACGATCTTGACCTCTTGGAGTCCGAAGTACACGACGCGCTGAATCGTGTGCTTTCAAAGCCTGCTTTACCTTTGCGCGAAGTGGAAGCACCCTATTCCCCGAGCGACTACCTCGCATCATGGTTCGCCCCATCCGCGCTTGAGTCCCTGCTGAGATACCAAGCTCTGGTAGACGACTACAGCAATAGTGACGTTTTGAAAGTCATTCTCTCGCGGTCAGCCCGATCGGCACGTCAAACAACCCACTTTGACCTCGATTTCCCCAAGCAGCCGCAAACCGAGCCGTATCATTGCTATAAGCATAGCCGCATATGTACGCCTACCAAGGACGCTGCGCGGTTCCTGAAGCGCTACAGTCTGGACACTCTCCGGCGAATACGCGAGTTCGCCGAGATACGAAAAAACGTCGCGCTCTCAATCATCACGGACGATACCAGGACGGTCGAGTTTCCAAGACACGACCTAGTGGTTACGTCTCCGCCATACGTAGGCTTGATCGATTACCACGAGCAGCATAGGTACTCCTACGAACTCTTGGGCCTCGAATGGAAAGCGTCCCATGAGATTGGCCCGGCGGCGAAGGGAAGCTCCCTAAAGGCGCGAGGCGAGTACGTGGACAGCATGGTCGAGTCCTTCAAGAACGTGAAGAGGAGCTTAGCCAGGAACGGACGCATGGTCGTCATCGTAAACGACAAACTAGGTCTCTACGATGAGATACGCGACCGGGTTGGGATGCGGCTCGAAACTCGATTGGAGAGACACGTGAACAGGCGGACTGGCAGACGGGCAGGGGATTTTTACGAGAGCGTGTTTGTTTGGAAGCCGATGTAGCGATGAAGCCGCAAACCCAACAACGTGTATGGGACATTCTCTATGACTATTCGGTTAGTCAGCTTCCGAAGCTAACCAGATGGACGCTTGCCGACATCAAGCAAGCCTATCCGTTCCATCGACTCTTGTTTTCCGACCAAGAGGTCTTGGCCGCCCGGGTTGAGAGAAGCGTGGTTACGACGATGGGAGATCGTCTATATCCATCCCTTGCGAAGGCTATCGGCCAAGACAAATACATTGATGTTCACACGGAGCATGTCGTTGAAGGCGTAGCGAATGATGCCGCCTGTAACATGATTGAACAGATCGTCACAGAACTTCGTACGCCCAAGAGTCGGCGAGCCAACCCAAGAGAACCGAATCACGAAGACGAAATATCTGATGTACTCAACTCGCCGGGCGGCGGCCAGACGTCTCGTGCGGTGACTGCCGATCTGTATATTGGCGACTTTGATGGTGGCCCGCTATTTATCGAACTCAAAACGCCTCTCCCTAATCTGGACGTGGCAGCCGAGTCCAAACGGAAAATGCTTTACTTCCTGTTGCTAATGGACCGCATGGGAGTGACTGGCGCACGAGCGTTCTTGGGGTTGACCTACAATCCGTTTCTCACCCGTGAGAACTATCGACATAGCTTCACGAAACAGATCATGGATATGGACAACCAGGTACTGATGGGTCAGGAGATGTGGGACATGATAGGTGGCCCCGGTACTTTCAAGACGTTGTTAGAAATCATTGAAGATGTCCACCGGAGTCTCCCTAACACGTAGGTGATATATGAGCGACTTCTACATGAGAGGCTACCGCAAGCGGAAGTGGAATGACCTGAGCGGTGAGGAACTGGATAGGGAGCTAAGCAAGCTCACTACAAAGACGGACTTCATTCGTCGTATCATTGAGCGTGACGGTGTTCTCCGGTTCAAAAGCGTATGGTTCGCCACCGCCGAGGGATTAGAAGTCAAGCGACGCAAAGAAAAATTACGTCGGGCTGTCAGAACCCTCAACGCAATCGCGGACGTGGAACTAGGCACGTGACGGCACGATTCGTTTAAGACACCAACCATGAACCCCCTACACATCCTCATCACCGCCATCCTCATAGTCCTCGCCGCCGCCTGCGGGGGGGACGGCGACTCATCCGGCGAAGGCAGCGCGGACATCGCGGCGTCCTTCAGCTTCGAGGCGTTCGGCAACGAGAACTTCGAGGAGGGCCAGGCCATCAGCCTCGACACCTTCGAGGGAAGGCCCGTCGTCCTCAACTTCTGGTACCCCTCGTGCCCCCCGTGCCGCCTTGAGATGCCCCACTTCGAGGCCGCCTTCCAGGCGCACAAGGACGACGTCGCCTTCGTCGCGATCCAGCAGCTCGGCCTCGACTCCGTCGACGAGGGCCAAAAGTTCGTCGAGGAGTTCGGCCTCACCTACGCCGTCGGGCCCGACACCTCCGGCACCGTCATCAAGGAATACGACGTCAAGACCTTCCCGACCACCGTCTTCCTCGACGCTGACCACACCGTCGTCCGCAAATGGGCCGGCCCCCTCAACGAGGAAAAGCTCAACGAGCTCATCGAGGAGATCCTGCCCGCTTCGTAGTCCCTGTCAGGGTGTTTGCAAAGTCTGCGTAAACCGTTCGTGGTGAGCTTGTCGAACCATGAACCGCCATACATAATACGTTCGCCCTGAGCCTGTCGAAGGGCGGGAGAGCAAGGTGGACTTCGCCGACATATTCCTTACCATCGTGCTATGGCTCCACGTGCTGGCCGCGGCAGCGTGGGTCGGCGGCAGCCTCTTCTACCTCATCGTCCTCATCCCCACCCTTACGCGCGTCCCCGACGTTCCCCGCGCCCTCTCGGTCGCCCTCGGCGTCGAGTTCCGCACCGTCGTCGTCACCAGCATCATCGTCCTCGTCGCCACCGGCGCCATCCTCGCCTTTAACCGGCTTACCGAAGTTGAGACCCCATACGCCGCGACCCTTGGCGTCAAGGTCGTCCTCTCCCTCTGGATGTTCGCCCTCGTCCGTGACCGGAGAAGACACGCGAAGACCCTCGGCGCCCTCGAAGTGCGGCCCGCGCCGCCGACCACTCTGAGGGGAAAGATAATCGCCGCCGTGTCGGGGTACAATACCCTCGTCATCCTCGGAGTCCTGATCTTCTTCCTGTCCGAGCTCCTGGGAGTCCTCTACGAGATCGAGCTCCGCGCCGAATAGGAGTTTTTGCATAGTGAAACGCAGCCTGCTCAATATCCTCGTCTGCCCCCTCTGCAAGGGCGAGCTTAAAGCCACCGTCGACCACGAGGAGGACGGCGAGATCGTGGCCGGAAGCCTCCGCTGCGCCGCCTGCGACGAGACCTACCCCATCGAGGACACCATCCCCAACATGCTCCCGCCCGACCTCAGGGACTGATGGAGAGACGCCCCTCCGTTCGTGGTGAGCTTGTCGAACCACAATTCGGAAAGCCGAGTCCAATGAGCGCGGACAACCACATCACCAATCAAAACATGAGCGTCGGCCCCGCGCTCTTCACCGACCTCTACCAGCTCACCATGCTCCAGGCCTATTTCGAGGAGCGCATGACCGAACGCGCCGTCTTCAGCCTCTTCGTCCGCCGCCTGCCTCCCAACCGCAATTTTCTTGTAGCCTGCGGACTCGACCCCGTCCTCGACTACCTTGAGACCCTCCGTTTCTCCCAACACGACCTTGCCTACCTCAACACACTCAAAATATTCTCCGACCGCTTCCTCGCATGGCTCGCCGAATTCCGCTTCACGGGCGATGTTCACGCCGTCCGAGAGGGCACCCCAATCTTCGCCAACGAGCCGATCCTTGAAGTCGAGGCCCCACTGCCCGAGGCCCAGCTAATCGAGACCTACGTGATGAACCAGGTCCACCTCCAGACCATGCTGGCCTCCAAGGCCCACCGCGTGGTCACGGCGGCGAGGAGCTGCCCCGTCATCGACTTCGGCGCCCGCCGGATGCACGGGACGGACGCCGCTCTCAGCGCCGCCCGCGCCTTCTGGATAGTGGGAGTGAACGCCACATCCAACGTTCTCGCCGGAAAGCAATTCAACATTCCCGTCGCCGGCACTCTCGCCCACAGCTACATCCAGGCCCACGGCGACGAGTCCGCCGCCTTCCGCGCCTTCGCCGACCTCTACCCCGACACCGTCCTCCTAATCGACACCTACGACACCCTTGCGGGTGTGGAGAACGTCATCGAGCTCGCAAAAGGGCTGGGCGAAGACTTCAAAATCAGAGCCGTACGCCTCGATTCCGGCGACCTGCTCGACCTCTCCCGGAGAGTCCGAAACGCGCTCGATCAGGCCGGCCTCTCCCGCGTCCAGATCTTCGCAAGCGGCAGCCTCGACGAGTACGAGATCGATGCGCTCATCTCCGCGGGCGCTCCGATAGACGGCTTCGGCGTCGGCACCGCCATGGGCGTCTCCGCCGACGCTCCGTACCTCGATATCGTCTACAAGCTCACGTCCTACGCCGGCGACGGACGGGTCAAGCTCTCAGCCAACAAACCCGTCCTCCCCGGTCGCAAGCAGGTCTTCCGCCGGTCCGACGGTGACCGTGACACCGGAGACACCATCGCCCGCGCCGACGAAGACCTTCCCGGCCGCCCGCTTCTTCGTCCCGTCATGCGAAACGGCGAACGCCTCACCCCGCCAACGGACGATCTCGCCGAAACGCGCCGTTACACCGCAGAGCAGATCGCCCGGCTCCCTGAGTCCGTCCGTGGCCTGCCCGAAGCCGACCCGCCATACCTTGTCGAGATCAGCCCCAAACTCAACGCCTACCACCAAGAGGTCATCCGCGAAACCGCTGCACGGTCCCTCGAAACACGAGTCGATTCGGTAGAATAGAGAGAACCGAAGGGGGAAGCCATGACTGCCAGTCCCAACGAACTGAAGCCCGGCGACGCGCTCATCATCGTCGACGTCCAAAACGACTTCTGTCCCGGCGGCGCGCTGCCCATCGAGCGAGGCGATGAGGTGGTGCCCGTCTTGAACGACTGGATAGCCTCCGCGCAAGACGGCGAAGTGCCAATATACGCTTCCCGCGATTACCACCCCCGGGGACACATGAGCTTTGACGAGAGCGGAGGCCCCTGGCCGCTGCACTGCATCCAGGACAGCGACGGCGCCCGCTTCCATCCCGATCTCAATCTGCCCGCCGATGCCACCGTCGTCACAAAGGGAGTCCGCCTCGATCAGGACCAGAACTCCGCCTTCGACCAGACCGGGCTTGCCACCGAACTCAGGAAACAGGGTGTCCAACGAGTATTCGTCGGCGGCCTGGCCGAGGACGTGTGCGTACTCGCTACCGCGCTGGACGGTCGCATGGAGGGCTTCGACGTCGTCCTCATCCAAGACGCCACGCGACCCGTAACCCCCGAAGGCGGCGCATCCGCCCGCCAGCAAATGCGAGACGCCGGAGTCCGCCTCAGCGCCTAGCTAGCACAGCCGTCATTCCCGCGCACGCGGGAATCCACTCAGGTCATCAAGCATCTCCGCCGCCGTTTTCTTCATCACAGGGTGCATCACCCCAGGCGCTATCTCCGCCAGTGGACGCAGCGCGAACTCCCGCTCCGTCATCCGAGGATGCGGCACCGTCAGATGCGGCAGATCGACCACAAGGCTGCCGTACAGCAGAATATCAACATCAAGTGCCCTCGGCCCATTCAGCACAGGCCCACGCACCCCCGCATCCCGCTGAATATCTCGTAGCTCTCTCAGCAGCTCGTACACGTCCAGATCCGTCCACATCCCGCACACGGCGTTCACGAACGACGGCTGAAGGGTCACTCCAACCGGCGCGGTTTCGTACATACTCGAGACCGTAACTCCGGACGAAATCTCACGCAGCCGCTCTACCGCCTGCTCGATATTCCCGCGCTTGTCACCAAGATTCGACCCCAGCCCCAAATACACCTCAGCCCGCATCGTCCTGACTCCATCCACGCACCACCGCGTCCGTCATCCGCGCGACCCGCGCCATCTCCTTCACGTCGTGTACCCGCACGATATCCGCGCCCCCCGCGATGGACAGTGCCACCGTCGCCGCCGTTCCCTCAACCCTGTCCTCCACCGGCAGTCCAAGAACGTATCCGATAGTCGACTTCCGCGACATCCCCACGAGCAGTGGCAGACCTAATTCCAGGAACTCGTAGAGCCGCCTCAGAATTTCGAGATTCTGCTCCGCCGTCTTGCCGAACCCCATCCCCGGATCGACGATTATGTGCTCAGGCCGCACTCCTCCTATCAGCGCTACGTTGATCCGTTCCCGCAAATCTCCGATCATGTCGGGCACCAAATCGTCGTACTCCGTCCCCACCTGATTGTGCATCAGCACGACCGGCACGTCCGCGTCAGCCGCGACCCTCAGCATCTCCGGGTCCCTCTGCAGCGCCCACACGTCGTTAATCATCGACGCCCCCGCCTCAATCGCGGCCCGTGCGACCTTCGCCTTGTACGTGTCGATACTCACCGGCAGATCGGTCTCCCGCGTGATCGCCTCGATCATCGGAACGACACGCCTCAGCTCCTCGTCGACCGAGACCGGCTTCGAGTCGCCATATATCCCCAGCGGACGTGTCGACTCCCCACCCACGTCTATGATGTCCGCCCCGTCCTCTTGAAACCGCGCCGCCAGACGGACCGCCGCATCCACGTCACTGCCGACCCCGTCGTTGGAGAACGAGTCCGGCGTCACGTTGATGACGCCCATCACGTACGTCCGCTCCCCCCAGACGAAACGCCTTCCTCCTATGTCCGTAATGCCCCCAAAAAGAGTATGCGGTTCCACGGGAATCGTCCTTGCCGGCTGTTCCAAAAGCCCTGCGTATCCTTGCTAGGGTCTTGGAGATTTGGTAGTGTGATTGAGGTCATTGTATCCCATCGAGCGGACAACGGAACCGCACGTTTGCTCGAAGTTCGTCTACGGAAAGGCAAGTTCGACTGCATGGTTCTGAAACGCAAAGTCGACGTGATGCGCGAGGAGCTTGAGGCCCTCAGCGAGAAGTCGCGGCAGGGCGGAGGCCCGTCTCGCATCGAGGCCCAGCACGCCAAGGGCAAGCTCACCGCCCGCGAGCGCATCGACCTTCTCTTTGACGAAGGCACTTTCGAGGAACTCGACGCCTTCGTCGAGCACCGCGCCACCGAGTTCGGCATGGCCGACCGGAAGTATCTCGGCGACGCCGTCGTCACGGGCTACGGAAAGATTGCCGGTCGCGTTACTTTCGCCTTCGCACAGGACTTCACCGTCATAGGCGGCACGCTGTCAGAGGTCGTCGCCCAGAAGATCTGCAAGGTCATGGACCTCGCTGCCAACAGCGGCGCGCCGGTCGTCGGACTCATCGACTCCGGCGGCGCTCGCATCCAGGAGGGCATCGACAGCCTCGCCGGATACAGCGCCATCTTCCAGAGAAACGTCAGGTACTCCGGCGTTGTGCCACAAATCTCCGCCATGCTCGGCCCCGCCGCGGGCGGAGCGGTCTACTCTCCCGCACTGACCGACTTCATCATGATGGTGCGTGGCATCGGACAGCTCTACATCACAGGCCCCGACGTGGTGAAGGCCGCCACCGGCGAGGTTGTGTCCCACGAAGAGCTGGGCGGCGCGGAGGCCCATGCGACCAAGAGCGGCGTTTGCCAGTTCGTGTGGGAGTCCGAGCAGGAATGCATCGACCAGATCCGCCGCCTACTCAGTTTCCTCCCGCAGAACAACATGGAGGAGCCTCCCCGCCAGCAGTCACAGGACGACCCCGAACGGCGCGACCGTGGCCTGCTCCACGTAGTGCCCGACAACCCGAACCAGCCGTACGACATGATGGACATCATCCTGCAGGTAATCGACGACGGCGACTTCATGGAGGTCCACGAGCTCTACGCCCGAAACATCATCGTCGGCTTCGCCCGGTTCGATGGCCGCCCGGTCGGCATCGTCGCCCAGCAGCCCGACCATCTCGCCGGTCTGCTCGACATCAACGCGTCCACGAAGGCCGCCCGCTTCATCCGCTTCTGCGATGCCTTCAACGTGCCCCTCGTCACCTTCATCGATGTGCCGGGGTACATGCCCGGCACCGTTCAGGAGTACGGTGGCATCATAAAGCACGGCGCGAAGCTCCTCTTCGCCTACGCCGAGGCCACGGTTCCGAAGATCAGTGTCCTCGTCCGCAAGGCCTACGGTGGCGCGTACATCGCCATGAGCAGCAAGAACCTCAAGGGCGACGTCAACTACGCGTGGCCGACCGGCCAGGTCGCCGTGATGGGAGCCGAAGGCGCGGTCAATATTGTCTATCGCGACCAGATCCGCAACGACGCCGACCCGGAAGCCAAGCGCGCCGAGCTCATCGAAGAGTACGAGCGCCTCTTTATGAACCCTTATGTCGCCGCCAGCCGCGGACTCATCGACGACGTGATCGACCCCGCTGACACGCGGCCCAAGATCATCCGCGCCCTCGAAATGCTCGACAACAAACGGGAGACCCTCCCCCCCAAGAAGCATGGGAGCATCCCCCTGTGACCGACCGTTCCGACAAGCTCACGTCCGCCGCCATGGCCGCGGTCCAGGAATATCTCAACCAGGAGGCACGCCGCCTCGGCGCCAGGCAGGAACACCGCCCCTTGAGTCGCTGGAAGTCGACCAAGTGGCGCACCCTCAGGGACACCAACTATCATCCCACGAACCTCTGGAAACACAGCACGTGGTTTTGAGGCCCCGTTAGGCTCCGTTCGCTAGAAGCTGTACTATTATCCCTATTACATGACCTCCTCCATCCCCATCAAGATCACCGACACCACCTTCCGTGACGCCCATCAGAGCCTGATGGCGACCCGTCTCCGCACTGAAGACATGGTGCCCATCGCCGAGCGGATGAACGCCGTAGGCTTCCATTCCATGGAGGTCTGGGGAGGAGCGACTTTCGACTCGACCACGCGCTTCCTCGGCGAAGACCCCTGGGAGCGTCTCCGCACCTTCAAGAAACTCATACCCGACACCCCCTTGCAGATGCTCCTCCGAGGACAGTCGCTGGTTGGCTACCGCCCGTACGCGGACGACGTGGTCGACGCATTCGTGCATCGTTCCACGGAGGCCGGCATAGACGTCTTCCGCGTTTTCGACGCCCTCAACGACCCCATGAACCTCGAACGAGCCGCCGCAGCCGTCAAGGACTCCGGCGCGCACCTCCAGCTAACTATCTGCTACTCCGTTACCGAGGAGGGCGTCCTCGGAGGTCCGATCTATAACCTCGACTACTACATAAACAAGGCGAAGGAGTTGCTCGATCTCGATGCCGACAGCATCTGCGTCAAGGACATGGCCGGACTGCTCGCCCCCTACGACTCCTTCAACCTCTTCACCGCCCTCAAACAGGTCGTCGACGTTCCGCTTCAGCTTCACACGCACTACACCAGCGGAATGGCCTCGATGACCGTTCTCAAGGCAATCGAAGCGGGCGTAGACGTTGTGGACGCCTGCCTTGCGCCTTTGGCCCTTCGCACCGCGCAGCCGGCCATCGAGCCGCTCATCACTTCCCTCAAGGGCACCGACAGAGCGACCGGCCTCGACCTCGAACCGCTGCTCGATCTCGGCGACTATCTCGAGACGGTCACCCCCAAGTACCGGCAGCATCTGGAGACCCCCAAGACCTCCGTCATCGACGCCCGCGTCCTCAGCCACCAGATACCCGGCGGCATGACCAGCAACCTCGTATCCCAGCTTCGGGAGGCAGACGCCCTCGACAAGCTCCCAGAGGTGCTGGAAGAGATCCCCCGCACCCGCAGAGACTTGGGCTACCCACCCCTCGTCACGCCCATGAGCCAGATGGTCGGCTCGCAGTCCGTCACCAACGTCCTCATGGGCCGGTACGCCACCGTTATCGAACCCGTCAGGGAGTACGCGCTCGGACTCTACGGCCAGTCGCCTGCCCCCATAAGCGACGAGATTCGAGAGAAGGCGCTTAGCTTGGGTGACGGAAACGTGACTCTCATCATCGGACGTCCCGACTACTGGAGCGAGCCGGAGCTTCCCGCCGCAAGTGATGCCATAGCCGACATCTCCGACGATCTCGACGACGTCTTGACCTACGCCCTCTACCCCCAGACCGGAGGCAAGTGGGTCCGCATCAAGCACGGCCTCGACCCCATGCCTGACGACATGAAGCCCGCACCCCCGTCGGAAGATGGCGCGCGACCGACCGCGCCACCCGCGCAGGTTCAAGCCACCGCGAAGACCCACCGCGCCCGCGCCTTCAACGTCTACGTCGATGGTGAGGCGTTCTTCGTAGAGGTCGACCCTGTCTCCTCAGGCCCGTTGGCCGGCACGATCGTGGGGACAGGAACGCCTGCTCCCGCTGACCCGGCCCCGGTCACGGTAGACCCCGCCGTCGTCCAGCCCGGCGAGTCGACCGTCGAGGCCCCGATGCCCGGCTTGGTCCTCCGCCATGAGGTCGAAGTCGGCGCCACCGTCGAGTCGGGACAGCCCATAGTGGTGCTCGAAGCCATGAAGATGCAGAACTCCCTGCCGTCCCCGGTCGCCGGCACCGTGCGCGCGCTCCCATTCGACATTGGAGCGAAAGTCTCCAGAGGGGACGTGCTCGCAATCATCACCCCGTGATGGCGTAACTCCTCCGTCCTCAGGTTACAAAGCAAACCAAGCAAGAAGGGAACAATCGTGGACACCGAACAGGTCATCGAACAGGCGAAACAGCACTTCGGCGCCGTTCTACAGCAGCAGCTCGAACGCGTCGAGCGACTCAAGAGCGAGGGCGAGTGGACCGACTACTCCGTCATCCGCCCGATCATCATCGGCATGATCGGCGGCGACGGCATCGGCCCTACCATCAGCGAGGAGACCCGCCGGGTGCTCGAATACCTCCTCCGCGACGAGGTCGCGAACGGCAGGGTCGAGTTCCGCAACATCGAGGGACTCACCATAGAGAACCGCGCTGCCATGATGCAGTCGATCCCCGACGACGTGCTCGAAGCGATCAAGCAATGCCACGTCTCCGTCAAGGGCCCCACCCACACCCCGGAAAAGGGCGACGGCTGGCCCAACATCGAGTCGGCGAACGTCAGCATGAGGAAGGCCCTCGACCTCTTCGCCAACGTCCGCCCCGTCCGCATCCCGTCCGAAGACATCGACTGGACCTTCTTCCGCGAGAACACCGAAGACCTCTACGCCGTCGGTAGCCAGGGCATCAACGTCACCGACGACCTCGCCATCGACTTCCGCGTCATCACGACCCCGGGATCCGAGCGCATCATCGAGGCCGCCTTCGACCACGCCAAGCGCACCGGCAAGTCTCGTGTCACCATCGTCACCAAGGCCAACGTCGTCAAGACCACCGACGGCAAGTTCCTCGACGTCGCCCGCCGTATCGGTGAAAAGTACCCCGACATCGAGTGGGACGGCTGGTATATCGACATCATGACCGCCAAGCTCATCGACCCCAAGCGACGCAGCGACTTCCAGGTGCTCGCCCTCCCGAACCTCTACGGCGACATCCTCACCGACGAGGCGGCCGAGATTCAGGGAGGCGTCGGCACGGCGGGAAGCGCCAACATCGGCAAGCAGTACGCCATGTTCGAGGCCATTCACGGTAGCGCCCCTCGAATGGTCACGGAGGGCCGCGCCCAGTACGCCGACCCAAGCTCCCTCGTCCGCGCGGGCGCGATGATGCTCGACCACATCGGCTACAACGACCTCGCCACGAGGCTCCACACCGCCCTCGACATCTGCGGCATGTACGAGAAAAAAGCCGTCATGACCGGCCGCGACACCGGCGCAACGAGCTCCGAGTTCGGCGACTACCTCATGGCAACCGTCGAAGACCCCGACCTCTTCTCCCGCCGCGACCAGTACGAGAACGGGTAGGGGAATCCGACCCGTAAACCCACCGTCATTCCCGCGAAAGCGGGAATCCATCACTCAAGGAGAAACTGAATGGCACGCAGCAAGGTAACGGTAGTCGGAGCAGGAAACGTCGGAGCAACTGCCGCGCAGCGCATCTTCGACAAGGGGTACGCTGACGTCGTCCTCGTCGACATCGTCGATGGCCTCCCGCAGGGCAAGGCCCTCGACATCCTGGAATCCGGCCCCGTCTCCGGTAGTGACGCCTCAATCGTCGGCGCCAACACCTACGAGGAGACCGCCGGGTCGGATGTGGTCGTCATCACCTCCGGCATCGCCCGCAAGCCCGGAATGTCCCGCGACGACCTCCTTCTCACCAACATGAAGATCGTCACGAGCGTCGTCAATGAGGTCGTGGCGCAATCTCCCGACACCATCCTCATGCCCGTTACCAATCCTCTCGACGCCATGGCCCAGCGCGCCCATCAGGTCAGCGGATTGCCGAAACAGCGAGTCGTCGGCATGGCCGGAATCCTCGACACCGCGCGGTTTCGCACCTTCCTCGCCATGGAGTTGAATGTCTCTGTCGAGAGCATCGACGCGTGGGTGCTCGGCGGACATGGAGACTCCATGGTGCCCGTCGTCGGCAGCACCATCGTGGGAGGCCAGTCCATCTCGAAGCTCATCCCGAAGGACCGCCTTGACGCCATCGTCAAGCGCACCCAGGACGGCGGCGCGGAGATCGTCAACTACCTCAAGACCGGCAGCGCCTACTACGCGCCCTCCGCCGCAATCGTCCAGATGGTCGAGGCCATCCTCTTCGACAGGAAGCAGACCCTCCCTTGCACCGCCTACCTCGAAGGCGAGTACGGCATCGACGGCCTCTTCGTCGGTGTCCCTGTCAAGCTCGGTGCTGCTGGCGTCGAGGAGATCGTAGAGTTCGACCTCACCGACGACGAGTCCGCCGCCCTTCGACGCTCCGCCGCCGCCGTCCGGGAGCTCGTCGAGGTCATGGACAATGCCGACGGCTGACCACCCGCCTTGCCCGGAACCGCGCGACTACGACACAGATCCCGAGCGGTTCCGCGTCAATTCCCTGGCAGCCAAGAGATTCGGGGTGGCTGAGGATGTCCACGAAAACGTTGCCAGCCGCTTCTCCAAGGAACAGGTCGATTGCGTCCTAGACATCGGGTGTGGACAAGGGAGACTGCTTGGTCTGCTTCGAGACATGGGCGTTTCCGCAGTCGGACTCGACGCAT
Source organism: Dehalococcoidia bacterium (assembly GCA_963665745.1). Taxonomy (GTDB): domain Bacteria; phylum Chloroflexota; class Dehalococcoidia; order Lucifugimonadales; family VXLM01; genus VXLM01. The sequence goes on from OY762443.1 coordinate 1,931,643, forward strand.
CACTCACGATGCTCAAAGCAGCATCCGGCTCACGTATCTTCGGAGACGCGCGGTTGCTTCCGTTTCCGGCGAACATCTTCGGCGGCGTGGCGGCCCTATACATGCTCTACCATCTCGACGACCCTGTTCAGGCTGTTGCCGAGTGTCTCCGTGTGCTGAGACCGGGCGGGCTGTTCGCCGCGTGCGCTCCGAGCAGATACGACTCACCGGAATTGCAGTTCGTGCTGCCCGGCTACGGAGTGCCCTCGACCTTCGACAGCGAGAACGCCCCCGAAATCATTGGCTCGGTCTTCGGCGAGGTTGAGATAGATGCCTGGGACGGCCCTTACGTCCACTTGCCGGATCGAGAAGCTCTGGCGCTCTATCTCCGAGGCCGCCGCTTGAGCCCGGCAGCCGCCGAACGTGCCTCACACACCATAGACACCCCGCTCACTCTGACCAAGAGAGGCGCAATCATCTTTGCCCGCAAACGCTCCTGAACCGCCCGCGGATTCCCCCTTTACAAAAAACGCCAAAACTCGTCGATTCTTGCCTTGACACACGATACATACGTTCGATACACTTGTTCTTGTCGATCGACTCATGTTCGCAGGCTCCTCAGGCACTACCCCATACGCAAACCCCCAGAGGGGCCTGCCAACATATCGACGCGGATACAACGTCGGCAACGCAATTGGGAAAGGAGAAAAAACTTGCCAAATCCAGTAGTCCACTTCGAGATTCTTGGGAAGGACCACGAGGCCCTTCAGCAGTATTACCGCGACCTCTTCGATTGGAATATCACCCAAGCGTCGCCCGAATTCCCGTACGGTGTCGTGAGCACCGAGGAACAGGGCGCAGGCATCGGCGGAGGCGTCGGCTCCAGCATGGACGGCACCCCGCAGGTCACCTTCTACATTGAGGTGGACGACATCCAGGCGTCGCTCGACAGGGCAGCCGAGCTCGGCGGAGAGATCGCCATGCCCGTAACTGTCATCCCCGGTATGGTCATATTCGCCCACTTTAAGGACATCGAGGGAAACCTCATCGGCCTCGTATCCTCCGAGATGCCTCCCGCCGAGTAGAGTCGCACCCGGACGAGGTGACTGCACTTTACAATAACAACAAAAATGGCACAGAATGGCACAAAATGGCACATTTTTCGCGTTTTCTCATGGTAATTGCTGCGGTCTCTAAGAGGGTGTTTGCGAGGTCCGCGTAAACCGTTCGTGGTGAGCTTGTTGAACCATGAACCACCCTTCTGTCCTTCGGCCCTTTGAGAGGCTCAGAGCCTGCCCCGTACTTGATACGGGGGCGAACGAAGCCTTTTGAAGACCCTCTAAGGTGTGTCGTTCCTCTTATGCCGTGAAAGCGGCGCTCCTGCGGACAAGAGTAGTATTACGCCTTTGTGACTCACCAAGTTACGAATGCGCTTGACAGCCTGTTGCCTTCATGCCTGATGGATTGCTACACTCCATCCACCTTGCTGGAGGTGCTCGGAGTCAACCGTGACCATTCAGACCCGGAGAGGCCGCGAGATGCCCGACGTGACCCCGTTCGTGGGACGACGCTCGGAGATGGCAAGAGTGCGTTCCCATCTCGATGCGACCATGGCCGGGTCCGGACGCATCGTAATGATCGCGGGCGAGCCGGGCATCGGAAAGACGCGGACTGCCGCTGAACTGGAGGACTATGCCGAGAAACGCGGTTGTCACGTGCTCTGGGGGCGCTGCTACGAGGAGGCCGGCGCGCCGCCGTACTGGTCGTGGATCCAGACTATCCGCTCCTACGTCGAGAGCGCCGACCCTGACCGCCTCCGGGAGGAGATGCGCGACGGCGCCCTTGAAATATCCGGCATCGTTCCCGAGGTGCGCGGCCTGGCGCCCGATAGCGCCGATGAGCGACTGGGCGAAGGCCCGGAGCAGGCCCGATTCCGCCTGTTCGATGCCGTTTCGAGCTTCTTCGTTAGGGCATCGACTCACCGCCCGCTGCTCATCGTTCTCGACAACCTGCACTGGGCACACGCCTCATCCCTCCTGCTCCTCAACTTCCTCGCGAATTCCATCGTCGACCAGCGAATTCTTATCGTAGGAACGTACCGCGACGAAGACATTACCCGGGGACACCCGCTCATACATGCCCTCGGAGACCTGAATCGCCTCGACCATTTCGATAGGCTCATCCTGCGTGGTCTAGCCTCGAACGACATTGCCGACTACATTGCCGAGACCTGTGGCGCGCACGCGCACGCCCGGCTCGCCGAGTTGATCCACCTCCACACCGAGGGCAACTCGTTCTTCGTCACCGAGCTGGTTCGCCTTCTGTACCAGGAAGGCGTCCTGCATGGGAACGCAGGTGAGGCCGAGGCCCTCCTCCGTGAGCGAGTCCCCGCCGGCGTCCGAGAGGTCATCGGCAGACGTCTCGACCGCCTGAGCGAGGTGTGCAGCCGCGTCCTCGCCATCGGCTCGGTGATGGGCAGGGAGTTCTCCCTCGATCAGCTCCTCGCTCTCCCCGCGGCGACCTTCGACGAAATGGGACTGCCCAGCGACTCTGTACGGATCATGGACGCCGTGGACGAGGCTATCGCCTCCGCCCTGATCGAGGAGATCGACCATGCCGCCGGAGAATTCCGTTTCGGCCACGCCATCATCCAGCAGGCGCTTGCGGCCGAGTTGTCCACGACCGTCAAGATTCGCCTCCACGCTCGGATCGCCGAGACCCTGGAACGCATGCAAGGTAACGTGACCGGTACTCACCTCGGCGAGCTCGTCCGCCACTTCTCAGAGGCCGAGGCCCTCGTCGGAAGCGAGAAGCTAAGCAAGTACCTCATACTGGCGGGCGAGCAGGCGCTCAGCACCTACGCCTATGAAGAGGCGCTGGGTTATTTTCGCCAAGCCTTGGTCGCGAAAGGGGATTCTCTTGCCGACGACCAACTTGCGTCGATACTGTTCGGGTTGGGCAGGGCACAGGTCGCCACCGCCCAGCGCCACGAGATGCAGGACGCCGTTGAGACCCTGACCCGCGCGTTCGACTACTACGAGAAGGCGGGCGACGTGGAGACAGCCCTGCAAGTGGCCGAGTACCCGGTCATGGCCACCACGGGTATCACCGGCATCACCCACCTGATCTCTCGCGCCCTCGAATTGGCAGGGCCCGACTCCCACCGTTCGGGCAGGCTTTGGGGAAGATACATCCGGGCGGCGGCCCTTGAGCGGGGCGATTACGAGCAGGCCAACGACGCCTACCTGCGCGCCATCGAGATCGCCCGGCGAGAGTGCGACACAGCACTTGAGGTGCAGGCCTCCGCCGATGCCGGCAGCGTCGACGGATACTATCTCGAATTGACGCAGGGCCTCGAAAAATGTCTTAGGGCCATCGAACTCGCCGCCCGCGTCCGCAGACCCGATCTGGAGTCCACCGCCCTCAACTGGGCCGCCACCATCCTCCTCGTCACCGGCCGGCCCGTCCGAGCGCGCCACTACGCCGAGGCATGTCTCGCCAATGCCGAGAAGCTGCGCGACGGCTACCGGATCGCCGGCGCAATCGACAATCTCGAAGACCTCGCGCGACTCGAAGGCGACTGGGACCTGGCTCGCGAGTTGAGCGATTACGGACTCCGCATTACTCCGCGTGATGGTCGACTTCTCGCCTTCCGCGCCGTCTTGGAATACGATGCGGGCATGAAGGATCAGGGGGACGCGTTCTTTGCGCGACTCATCGAGGCCATCGAGGGCCGAGAGATAGGCCCCACACTCCTCAATACCTGTGCCGCGCTGTGCCTGCCGATCATAACAGAGATCACCGGCATGGATTCTCACGCCGACATCGGTCGACTGGCCGCCGAGCGCGTGATCGGCTCCCCCGAAGCGCCCCCCGGCCTTCTCCTGTCCGCGCGGGCCGGACGTGCCATTACCGCCCTCTCCCAGAGGGATGTTGCAACATCCGAAAGCCTTTACGAGCGTCTCCTGCCGCATTCCGGGATCATGGTGTACGGCGGCGTCACTGCCGTCGATCGCATCTTGGGTCTCTTGGCCGGACTCACGGGCTGCCCCGATCAGGCAAACTCCCACTTCGCCTCCGCTGCAAACCTCTGCCAGCGCGCGGGCTACCGGCCCGAATACGCATGGAACGCCTACAGCTGGGCCTCCGTTCTCGCCGGCGCCTACGCTGACGGACCGAAACCGCCCAGGCGTACTCCCGGCCACGCCGACAAGGCGCTTGCCTTGCTCGATGAGGCGCTCGATATCTCCCAGGAGCTTGGAATGGGGCCGCTCGCCGCAAAGTCCTCTAACTTGCACGAGTCGATTAAGGAGCAACTGACTCACGTGGTCGAGTACCCGGACGGCCTGACCCCGCGCGAAGTCGAAGTCCTCCGTGTCTTGGTGCAGGGGAAGACCAACCCCGAGATTGGCGAAGAGCTCTTCATCAGCCTCAACACCGTTACCCGGCACTTGAGCCACATCTATGACAAGACGGGTGCTGCGAACAGGGTCGAGGCCGCGATCTACGCCTCCAACAACGGCCTCGTCGAAGAAGGGTGAAAAGAATCTCACTCGCCCGCGCGAGTAGGGACCTTACCGGTGTCCAGCAACTCACAAGTCGAGGTGACCGGATGACTCGGATAATTGCCGTTGCCTTGTTAGTCCTCGGACTTGCCGGATTTACCCTCGCGGCATTCGACAATGAGGCAAATGCGGCGTCGTGGAAGGCCTATTACATAGAGATCGACGGTCCCATCATGCCTCTGACCGAACGCTTTCTGTCGCGTGCAATCAAGGAGGCAGAGGAAAGCGGGGCGGTGCTGCTCATAGTGGAGTTGGACACCCCAGGCGGCCTTCTGAAGACGACCGAGAGAATGGTCGATGCCATACTCGATGCCCCCATTCCTGTGGCAGTCTTGGTATCTCCTCCCGGATCCAGGGCTGCCTCGGCTGGTACCTTCATCACCGCCGCCGGGCACATCGCCGCCATGAGTCCGGGTACCAATATCGGGGCAGCTTCCCCGGTCGCAGGGGGTGGTCAGCAACTCTTGCCTGAGCACCGCGCCTCCGCCTTCCACACCATTGATCTCTTGATTGACAGGATTGCGGAACGTCGGGGCAGGGATAGAGACGCGCTTCAGGCGACCGCCGATAATGCAGTGTCATATTCGGCGGACGAAGCCGTTGCCGCAGGAGTCGTGGATCTCGTTGCACAGGATGTCGAAGATCTCCTTTTCCGGTTAGATGGATGGAGCGTCAACCTGAATGGCCGCGAGAAAACGCTAAACACCAACGGTATCTCTCTCTTCAAGATCGAGAAGACCTATCTCGAACACTTCCTCGGCTTCATTTCCAATCCCAACATCGCTTTCATGTTCATGGTGGCGGGATTTTTCGCATTGTGGATAGAGTTCGTCGCGCCTGGTGCCCTTGCCTTTGCGCCTGGAATCACGGGGGTGCTCTTATGGGCTCTGGCTATCGTGGCACTCGGCAACCTGCCCGTAAGTGCGATCGGTATCGCCCTTCTCGTGCTCGCCGCCGTGCTGCTCTTCGTCGAGACGCAGATGCAGGGGATAGGATACTTCGGCGCGGCGGGCGCGGTTAGTCTCCTCCTTGGCGGCCTGCTCCTGTTCGGCGATTTCACTCGTCCGGACATTCAGCCGCCCGCCTTCGATCCGCCCACGATTCGAGTGAACCTCTACCTCGTACTCGCCGTATCGATTGGCGTGGTGGCATTCTGGTTGCTGGTGTTGCAAGACATCCGAAAGTCCCAGAAAACCGGCTCAGCCGGCACAGCCGCCCCGACCACGCCCGATTCGGTCGTCGGACTGATAGCCGTTGCTGCCACTACCCTCTCTCCCAAAGGTACGGTTTCGCTCAGTGGGGAGGAATGGACTGCCGTCACGTCTGACGAGCAACCGGTAGAGCAGGGGACGGAGGTTGAGATTATAAAGCAGGATGGCTTGGTGCTTACTGTAAGGCAAGCGGAAGAGTCACCATCCGAAACGGAGCCCTAGACGAGCGAGGCGTCGTCAACTTCGCGGCGCGATGGTGGGTACTTCCAATCCCTCCGGCCTCTCGAACTCCTTGTAGCGCACCCAAACCTCCACCCCGTTGAGGCTGCGTGTGAATGCGGCGCGCTTCTCGAACTCCCTGCACTCGATCTCGATAATGTTCTCCCCCTGCTTGATGAGCGCCGGGTCGAGCCTCCACCTGAACCAGTGTACCGACATCCCCGGCGGAGCGAAGATCTCCCCCCGGTGGTACGCGGGAATGCGGGGCATGTGCATGGCGCGTTCGTCCGTGATCTCGGCGTCGTCCCTCGACAGCGTCGTGCCGTTGATGCGAAAGACGATGTCGTCCTCGATACAGAAATAGGCGAACCGCAAGTTCAGCACGGGCCTCCGAATCTCTTGGTCCTCGATTGCCGCAGCGATGTCGTCCGCAACCCGTATGGAGACGGTCGCGGTCTCGCCTTCAACAAGGTCTATCGGTAGCTGCCGGGGCGCTTCGGTCATGGTCGACGGAGCCTGCGACTCCTTCGGCTGGAGGACGTACCGCTTGTTCCGGCGAGACATAGATTGCGGCAGGGCTGCCTCGCGGAGCACTTGGTACTGCTTCTCGTCGAAGGGCCACGGCAGATATCCCAGGTACAGTCCCGCGAAACCCTGCCTCTCGACGGTCTGGGACAGCGCGCGATACATCTCGATGTGCGGGTCGAGTGTGCGCTCGTCGTAGACTGCCCGCGGAGGCCGAATATAGGCCGATGCACCGACCTTGTTAGCAGCGTCCGCCATCCATTGACCGTCCGGCAGAACCGTGTCCATCAGAAACTCCGGCACTTGGCCCACCACCATGTCCACACTGCCGTCCGCGAGCCACGTTTCCACGTCCAGCCCGATCCCCAGGTTGTCCTCCCGCCGGTGAAAGACGCGCGCCATGATGGGAATCTCCCGGCCCTGCCGCTTGCCGATCTCATCCGCCGTTCGCCGAATTCGCGCCACGAATTCATTCAGGATGGGGATGCCCACGCCGATTTCGTGTGGACGGAAGTAGGCGGGGAAGAACATGAAGTCGAGTTCGATGCCGTCCGCGCCGTAGTCGTCCAGCATCTCGCGGATCATGGCGATCTTGTCGTCGTGGACGAGTTCGTTCGTATAGTCGTATGCCCAGTAGTTGCGGTCTCCCTCCGAACCTCCATGGCAGACATCGATGCCGTGGTTCCACTTGAGCCAGCCGCAGCGCTGGGTTCCCTGTGGATTCCCGCTCTGCATTCTGAGGCTGGGGAAGAAGCTCAGCCGGTTGGCGCGGGCATACGAAATCGACTCCTCGATCTGGTCGGTGCCCATCTTCGCGGCGTCCTCGACCATCCGCATGATCCGCCAGTCGATATAATTCTCCCAGACGTCTTTGGCTTCGCCGATGGTCCGTCCAACCTTGCTCTGATGGAAGTAGACGTCGCCATAGCCCATGCCCATCACGAGAAGATCGACGCCCGTGCCGAGCACCTCGTCGACCGGCCAGCGGAGCTTGCTCATCGTCAGGGGCGGCTCGACTCGCTTGCCGTGAAAATGGTGCGCGTCGTTGTAATAGACCAGTCGCGGCGTATCCATCCCTGCACCTCGCGCCAGCGTAATGTGTGCGTCGCCGCTAGGGTATCACGCTCCGCGATTGACGGTCGGAAACCTGCCGCATATAATTCGCATCCTATCTCGGAGGTGTGCCTATCCTCGAACCGGCCGAATATGCGCGACTCGCAGTCGAAGTCGCCGACGACCACATGGCGTCCGACATCACGATGTTGGACGTTCGGGAAGTGTGCGACTTCGCCGACTTCTTCGTCCTCATGACGGCGGAGTCAACCCGACAGATCAACACACTGGTCGAGGAGGTCGTGGGCGCGCTAAAGGGCAGGGGTACCCGGCTTCACCACCGCGAGGGCACCTCGGACGGTGGGTGGGTGCTCCTCGACTTCAGCGACGTGATCGTGCACATCTTCCGCGCGGAAGACCGCGACTACTACCGGCTCGAAGGTGCTTGGCAGGGTGCCGTCGAGACGGTCAGGATTCAATGACCCACGAGTCGATGCCGCGCTCGTAGGTCAGCACCTCGTCGGGCGAGAAGAATAGCCCTATCTCTCGTTCCGCCGACTCGTCCGAGTCCGATCCGTGCACGAGGTTCATCCCAATCGTCATGCCGTAATCGCCGCGAATCGATCCGGGAGGAGAATCGGCCGGGTTGGTGCTCCCCATCGTTGCGCGAACGAGCTGCACCGCGTTCTCGCCATCGAGGACCATGGCCACAATCGGCCCCGACGTGATGAACTCAACGAGATCGGCAAAGAAAGGCTTGCCCTCATGCTCCCCGTAATGCCGGTAGGCGAGTTCATTGGAGACCTGCATTAGTTTCATTCCCGCGATCTTGAGGCCGCGACGTTCAAGTCGCGCGATGATGTCACCGACGAGTGCCCGCTGTACCGAGTCGGGCTTGAGTAATACGAGTGTCCTGCTCATTTCTTCCTTCGTTCCCTTGCTTGTTTCGCCTTCTCGAACTGCGCGCTGTGCATGTAGATCGGCTGCAGCACGTCCGGGTCGTCCGTCTCTCCCGCACGCAGCCGCTCGTATGCGAGTTTGGCCAGCGCTGATGCGGACCGAGTCGGCGGCGGCGTTTCGATGACGGGTATCCCCGTGCCCACGAGGTTCCGCACGGCTCCAGCCTCCTCGCCGCAAACGATTGTAACCGCACAAAGCGTTTCTTCCAACCTTTCCCGTTCGACGACGCGATAGTCGCCCTCGGGGGACGCAGGGCCGTCGTAAGTGCCGAGATAGACCTTGGAGCGCCCCGCCCCGATCACCGCCGACAAAGGCTCCGCAAGGCCGCGATACGGTACCGCCTCGATATCGAGAGTGTTGACGCCCACCAGTGGCAAGTTCCGCGCCATCGCGAGCGACTTGGCGACCGACAGACCGACACGCAGCGCGCTGAAACCGCCCGGCCCCAGCGCCGCGAATACCGCCGTAAGGTCTTCCATCCGTACGCCGGCATGCTCCATGACCCGTCGCAGTGCCGGCGCAAGTTCCACAGAGTGGTTGCGCTCCGAGCGCCAGGCCAGCTCGGCCACTATGCGTCCTTCCTCAGATATGCCAACCGAGGCGTAGCGAGTCGACGTGTCGATGCAGAGTTCCATACCTGCCCCTAATGGCTGCTTGTCATCTGGCTGACTGCCTCAAGCGCACCTGCAAGCCTGTCCGTGGCAGCCGTGAAACTCAGACGGCGCTCGCACTCCGAGACGAGTTCGATATGAATGCGCAGCGAATCATCGGGAAAGATGCCGGGAACGTTGTCCGCCCACTCCACGACCGTAAGCCCGTCCCCCTCAAGGTACTCCTCGATTCCGAGCTCCTCGGTCTGCTCTACGAAGCCGACGCGATACAGGTCCATGTGGTACAAGGGCATCCGCCCGCGATGCTCCGAGATGAGAACGAACGTAGGACTGCGAGCGAGCTCATCGGACCCAAGCCCGTGCAGGATGCCCTGAGTCAGGCACGTCTTGCCGGCGCCGAGCTCGCCTGTTAGCAGCACCACGTCGCCCGCCACCGCGTGCTCGCCCACGATACGCCCGATGGCACGGGTCTCTTCGGGGCTTATTGAAATTAACTGAGCTTCCAAGAGGGGAGGGTAGAGGCGGATGCCGTTTTTGCTTTCCACGGAATGTTGCGCCTACGATTATACCTAGAGCAGCCGTCGGAAGCACCACGCAGACTCAGGCCAAACGGGTCGGATTGCGGAAGTTAAGGACCTTGTTCCGCCTTCGGGCTGGCTCTCATCGGTGTATCATGGTTGTACCACCCTTGCCGTAGGCGAGCATTTGCGCGCGCTCATAGTTTCCGACGTTCACTCGAATATCGAAGCGTTCCGAAGCGTGATCGCGCATGCCAACGACACGGAGGGCTTCGATCAGATTTGGTCCTTGGGAGACCTCGTCGGATACGGCCCCGATCCTACTGCGTGTATCGACCTGCTGCGGGAGTACGACCACATCGCCATTGCGGGAAACCACGATCTGGCCGCCGTCGGCAAAATCGGGCTTGAAAAATTCAACTTGCACGCCGCCCTCGCCGCCCGGTGGACGATGGCTCAATTGACAAGCGAATATGACGACTTTCTAGGCCAACTGCCCCTTCGCCTCGAAGTGCACGACTTCACGCTCGTACACGGTAGCCCCAGAGATCCGGTGTGGGAATACGTCATCACGGCAGCCGCTGCCACGGCCAGCTTCTCACGCTTCGACACGAAACGGTGCCTGGTCGGACACTCCCACGTCCCCTTCCTCTGCGCGCCGGATGGCAAGACCGCCCAGTTCTTCGATTTCCCCGTCGATCTGCCTATACGGTTAATGGACGCACAGCTCATCATCAATCCCGGCAGCGTAGGCCAGCCGCGAGACGGCCTGCCCACCGCCAGCTACGCACTCTTCGATTCTGAAGAGCAAACGATCACCCACTATCGCGCCGAGTACGACATCGCCGCCACCCAGGAACGGATGACGAAACACAACCTGCCGCAATACCTCATCAACCGCTTGGCGCGCGGACGGTGATCGTGTACACACCGTCATTCCCGCACCCTCACGCCGTCATTCCCGCGAAGGCGGGAATCCGGAACCCAATTGACAGAACTCGGAGGAATCGTGGAAGCAAAGCAGTTTGATACCCCAAGCCTGCGGAGCCTGATCGTCGAGCCCGACGAATATGACCCCGACCGGAAGTACCCGGTCATCTTCCTCCTGCATGGCTACGGGTCAAACATGTCCGACCTCGCGAATCTGACCCCCGCCATCAGCCGCACGGAATACCTGTATGTTTGTCCCAACGCGCCGATAGCGTTCGACCTTGGCATGGGCCAGACCGGATACGCATGGGCCAACCTGTACGGCAGTACGTACGACGAGGAAGCCATGGCCTCCGAAGAAATGTTCATGGACTTCCTCGGAGCAGTGGAAGCGGCATACCGGGTAAGCCAAGACCTGCTCATCTTGGGAGGCTTTTCACAGGGTGGGATGATGACCTATCAAATGGGCCTGCCCCGCCCCGAGAAATTCGCCGGACTCTACGCGCTAAGCTCGACGGTGAAGAGTCCCAACCTCATCATTCCACGTCTGCCGGAGACCCGCGACCACCCGGTCTTCGTAGCTCACGGCACACGCGACATGATCGCCCCGATAGAGGCGGGCAGGGGATCGATCGACTTTCTGCGACAGTGGGGCTACTCTCCCGAATATCACGAATACGAGGGCATGGCCCACGAGATCTGGCAGGAGGTCATCGACGACTTCGTCGAGTGGCTGGAACACCTGACGCAAGGCAAGCGAGAGTAGAGCTAAGCGTCCTGTTCGCTGCCTGTAGGCGGCGCGCCTGCCCGCATCTGTTCCTCGACCCAGCGACGGTACTCGTCCAGGCTCGGCGGCGAGACGTAGAAGACCTGGACGTCCGTTGGGAACTGCACCCGGTGGTCCTGCCCGATGAAGAGCGCACCGCTCTCATTTTCGCCGAGGGTCGTGTCGATTCGCCGGGCGATGTGCTCGTATCGCAGCTTCGTTGACTCCTGGTACCCGTCGGACGCCAGCTTGAGGACCTTCTCGCTCATGAGGCCGATGGTCAGGCAGCGCTGCCAATCGGTGCTCTCTTCCAACAGCGCCCGGTCTTCGGTCGCCTCCATCGTCGCTCCCGAACGGCAGAGCGTGCGCACGAAGCCGCTGATCGCCGGGTTCATGTCGTCGAGCGTCTTGAGACCCCCGTCGTCGCTGGAGTCAATAGCCTCGTGGTAGACGTGCTTGATCTTTCCGAGACGCCGCTCCATGTTCTCGATCTGGTCCCTCACCTCCGACCAGTACCTGTCGAGGATACGCTGCCCCTCCTCCGGAAGGCCGGGGAACGGTATGAGTAGGGGAACGAGCAGCAGTTTCCGGTCTTCCCGGAACCTCTCGGCCTCCGGTTTGGGCATCTGTCCGATGGTGGTCATGCGCCTGTTTCTACTCTACGGGGATGCCCGCCTCGGTGCGTCTGCGCCGTGAACCGCCCCCCTCATCGGGCCGCTCGATTCGTACGGCACATACCTTGAACTCTGGGATCTTCGAGTTGGGATCGTACGCCGAGTTCGTCAGGAAGTTGGCCGCGTGGTCCTTGAGCTTGACGAACGGAACGAAGACCTCTCCGGCCCGCATCTTCTCGGTATAGAGCGCTCGACCTTCGAGGTCGCCCCGCCGCGATCTGACACGTATCCACTCGCTGTCCTCCACGCCGTATCGCTTGCCGTCCTCGGCGCTTATGTGTATCTGAAGCTCCGGCATACGGGCGAGAAGCCCCTCGGCGCGGGTGGTCATCGTGCCCCCGTGCCAGTGGTACAGTACGCGGCCCGTGTTGAGGATGAGGGGGAATCGCTCCGACGGCATCTCCTCTGCGGCAGGCCCCTGCTCGAACGGCACGAACTTCGCGCGCGGCCCACGCGGGAAGTCGGTCTCGTAAAGGTACCTCGTCCCCGGATGGTCGGGCGTCGGACACGGCCACTGGATGCCGCCCCCGGCGTCGAGGCGGTCGTAGGAGATACCCGCGACGATGGGCGCCAGCCCGGCCAGTTCGTCCCATATTTGGGACGGGTGGTCGTACTCGAACTCCGATTCAAGACCGAGACCCCTCTTCGCGCTGAGCCTTCGCCCAAGGTCGCAGATGATCTCCCAGTCGGGACGGCTGCTTCCCACGGGCTCGATGACCTTCCGCACACGCTGCACGCGGCGCTCGCTGTTCGTAAACGTCCCGTCCTTCTCGGCGAACGTCGTGGCCGGCAGCACGACATCAGCGATCTCCGCCGTCTCGTGCATGAAGATGTCCTGCACCACGAGGAAATCGAGGTTCTTGAACGCCTCCTCGGCATGGTGCAGGTCCGGCTCGCTCAACAGTGGATTCTCTCCGGTGACGTACATCGCCTTGAGGTTCCCGCGCATGGCCTCTTCGACCATTTCCGTCACGACCATGCCCTGGACAGCGTTCAGCGGCTCGTTCCCCCATGCCTCGCTGAACTTCAGCACGGTGTCTTCGGTCAACGTTTGATAGCCGGGGAAGGAGCTGGGGAGGCATCCCGCGTCGCCGCAGCCCTGCACGTTGTTCTGTCCGCGCAGGGGCGATATACCGGAGCCCGGCCTTCCCAGTTGGCCCGCAGCGAATGCGAGGTTCAGAAGGCCGTGCGCGTTCGCGGTGCCGTTCGTATGTTGAGTGATGCCCATACCCCAAACGAGACAGGAACCGCTGAAGGGAGGATCGGCGTAAATTCTAGCCGACTCGGCTATGTCCCTGGCCGGAACGCCCGTGATCTTCTCGACCGATTCGAGGTCGTACTTGTCGACGATCTCCCGCCACTCCTCGAACTGCTCCGTGCGGTCGTTGATGAAATCGAAATCCGCCAGTCCTTCGTCCAGAATGACCTTCGCCATGCCGTTGTACAACGCCACGTCCGTCCCCGGTCTCGGCCTTAGCCAGAGATCGGCGAAGTCGCACATCTCGATCCTGCGCGGATTGATGACGATCAGCTTCGCCCCTCGCTCGATCACGGCGCGCCGCATCCGCGAGGCTGCGACCGGGTGATTTGAGTTGGCGTCGGAGCCGGTGATGACGATGCACCCCGCCTCCTCATAGTCAATATAGGAGTTACTCGTCGCGCCGCTGCCGAGCGAGGTGAGCATCGCCTCTACGGAAGGGGAGTGACACAAACGCGTGCAATGGTCGATGTTGTTCGACTTCATCAGCAGTCGGGCGAACTTCTGCTGTATGTACCCGTCCTCGTTGGTCGCTTTGGCCGATGCAAGCGTGGCGAACTGGTCGCCGTCGTACTGCGCAAGCCGCTCGGCGACGTAGTCCAGCGCCTCGTCCCACGATGCCTGGACGAACTCCCCGTCCTTCCGAATCAGCGGCGTCGTCAGACGGTCCTGATGGTGAACGAACGTGTACCCGAAGCGTCCCTTGACGCAGAGCATCCCGACGCTGGACTGGTTGTCGGGATCATCGAGCATGGCCATGATGCGCTCGTTCTCGTCCACCTGGGCCTTGATGCCGCACCCGACGCCGCAGTACGGACACGTCGTGGAGACCGTCCTTGCAACGTTCGTTGTCGGTACCTTAACGTCAATCGCGCCCGTCGGACAGACCGACAGGCACTGCCCGCACGTCGTGCACACCGACTCCAACAGTGGGCGGTCCATGAACGTGCCGATGCGGCTGCCCGTACCCGTCCCCAGGAAGTCGATAGCGCCGATGAACTGGTGCCCGTCCTGACACGCCTGCGCACACCGCCCGCAGAGGATGCAGTCGTCCATGGCGATGTTGAAGATCGGGTTGCTCGCGTCGATAGGCTCACGGTCACGTCCCGGCCATCGGGACTGCTCGATCTCGTGATGCTTCAGCGCAATGTCCAACTCACGGTGGTCTTTGGATGAGCTGCCGTTCGTCCCCATCATCGACTGGGTGAGTTGGAGGACGTTTCCACGTAGGTCGCGTACCTGCGAACCCTCCGTGGAAACGCGCATTCCGTCCGTCGCGGGGACTCCACACGAGGCCGGAAAACCACGCACGCCGTCAATCTCCACGAGGCACGTCCGGCACGCGCCTATGGCTTTCATGTCCGGGTCTTTGCACAGCTGGGGTATGTATGTCCCCGATGTGTTAATGGCGTCCAGCACTGAGGAGCCGTCCGGCACCTCAACGACTCGGTCATTGATGTTCAGCGTGATGGCCATACCCAGCCCCTCGTCCGCCTCTCGCGCGATTTGCCGTCAATTCTACTCTGCAAGAGCAAACATTTCCTCTTTGAAGAAATGCATGGCACTCGTGATAGGCCCTCCCGCCGCCTGTCCAAGTCCGCAGAGGGACGCTGCGCCAACAACCTCGGCCAGTTCCAGTAGTTCGTCTATGTCCCCTGACGACCCCTTGCCACCGATGAGACGATCAAGCGCATCGACCATGCGAGGAGTCCCCTCCCTGCACGGCGTACACTTGCCGCACGACTCGTCGGAGTTGTATGCCGCAAGGCTCCGAACGACCGCCGGAATCGTCGTCCTGTCGTCCAGCACGATAACCCCGCCCGCGCCGAGCATTACGCCAGCTTCGTGCAGTTGCCCGGGAGCAATCGGCGTGTCGAGCATCGACGGCGGGAAAACACCGCTGGAAGGTCCGCCAACCGCGAGACCGATGAGGTCGCGGCCGCCCGGCGTTCCCCCGCCGATGTCGTAGACGATCTGCCGCAACGTCGTTCCCATCGGCACTTCCACGACGCCGGCCCTCTGCACCGCACCGCTCAGGCTGACCAGCTTCGTCCCGGACGCGACGTCGCTTCCTATCTTCTTGAACTCGCCCGCTCCGTTGGCGAGGATGAACGAGACGCTGCACAACGTCTCGGGGTTGTTGACCACCGTCGGCATCGCCCAAAGTCCCGATTCCGTCGGGAACGGGGGCCGCGGTCGCGGTTCACGACGGTACCCCTCCATCGTATTCAGAAGCGTCGTCTCCTCACCGCAAACGTATCCTCCGGCCCCTCTTCGAATCTCGACGTTGAGACCGTAGCCGGTTCCGAGAATGCTCTCTCCCAGCAGACCCGCTCCCCGTGCCTGGTCGAGCGCGTGCTGCATACGCTGGGCGGAAAGCTCGGCCTCGGCGTTGATGTAGATGTACGCCTGCTCAACTCCCGTGGCATAAGCGGCGATGGTCATGCCTTCCAATATCCGGTAGGGGACGGCCTCCATCAGAAGCCGGTCCTTGAAGATTCCCGGCTCTCCCTCCTCGGAGTTGACGACAAGGTACTTGGGCGACTTGTCGACCTTGCGAGCGCCCTCCCACTTGAGGGCGGCCGGAAAGTAAGCGCCGCCCCGTCCTCGCAGACCTGATTCTTTGACCTCCTCGATCACCGCCTCCGGTGACATGGTGAGCGCGCGTGCGAGTCCGGCAAACCCTCCATGCGAGACGTACTCATCGATGTTTGTTGCGCTGATGCCTCCCGCCGAATCGAGCGCAATCCTCCCCTGCTGTCCCAGGAAAGACTCGTCGTCATCCTGTTCATCAAGCTCATCGCCTATTTGACGAACGATCTCCCGGACATTCGAAGGGGTGACGTTCCAAAACGATTTCACCGCTCCGTCGGGCGTCGTCACGACAACCTTCGGGGCCTGAAAGCTCGCTCCGTCGGAGCCTGCAATCACGAGGTAAGCGGAGTCGGGAAGAGCCTCCGTCAGCGCGGCGGCCACCTCACCCCCGCCGACGGTGGATGAACTGTGATCGAGTTGGAGCACCACGCGAGTCTTTTCTACGTTCAAGGCGGCGCGATTGTCGGCACGGGTCTTGAGCCGTTCGAGCGCCCCGCTAGGGTTCTTAGTAGTCATGATTCGTCACTGCTACGAAGAAGCCGGTTGACCGATTCCACCGTCGCGCGACCCTGCCACTCGTGGTCGAGCCTGACCGCAGGGGCTACCCCGCACATGAACGCGCAAGCAGTCTCGCTCAAGGTTATTCGTCCGTCCGGCGTCGTCTCCCCTGATCCGATTCCAAGCGAGGATTGCAGTATCTCCAACAGCCGGTTCCCTCCGTTGATGGAACACGAGATTCCGGTACAGACTTGCACGACATGCTTGCCCGGTTGTGCAGTAAGTAGCTCCGTGTAGCTCGTCGCCGCTCCGTATACTTCGCTTGCCGGTATACCCAAGTGCCAACCGACGACCTCCATCGCCCAGTCCGGCAGGTACCGGTACTCGTGCTGAACGAAGTGCAGGGCGGGCAGGAGCTGGCCGTGATCGCGGGGGAACTTCTCTCGAAGGACGGCTCGGAGGCCCTTCTGATCGGCGCTGGTCACAAGCGACCTCAATGGGATTCGTAAGGAGATCTGAGGGCTAAAGTATAGATTAGCCACTACATCGCGGCAAGCGCGCCTATCGGCTACACGTTTACGAGTTGAAGGGCAAATTGAGGAAGTTAGCGTAGAGTTGGAGCCGGAATACGTGTAGTTTGTTGCTGGTCTGCTATGTCCGCTAGTTCCAACTCTTCCAGCTTCGCCTCCGGCACCAGTCCCTCTTCCGTCCATCCCCGAGCGCGGTAGTATCCGTCGATCATCATGTCCAGATCGAACCGCGTAAGTCCGATGCCCTTGACCATGCCGGTCTGCAGCTCCTCTTGAAGCACGCGCGGCGGGAGGGTGTCGTCTTCGCAAGTCCAGCCCTCCCGGATGTTGAACAGCTTCTTGAGGTTGTTGATGCGCTCGCCAGCCAGTTTCAAATCGTCCGGCGTCGTATTCCACCCGGTAAGTCGCTCGTAAATCGCGGCGGACTCTCCGTAGAAATCCTCAAAGGCCTTGCGCAGGAATTTGCACCAGATCAGCGAGTCCATCACCGCCGAATAGTCCTCACCCTCCATGGCGATGCGTCCCCGCTCCTCATCGACGCTCAGCCGGTCGACCCGATTCGAAAAGTCGGCCTCGTACGCCGACGACCGGTTGTGACACGCCCCGCGCGTGCTCACCGACAGTGCGAGAGCCATCGTTTTGAGGCTACGCGGCTCATATCCGGGCATTTCCAGGCCCTTGACGTGCATCGCCCACTCATCCGACCCTCGCCCCAAAGTCTCGGCGGCCCGCCGAGACCCCTCGGCCAACAAATCGCCCAGCCCCTTCCGCTCGCCAATCATTTCCAACAACGTCAGCAGTGCATCTCCATCACCGAACCGCAGGTCGACGCCGCCCGTGTCACGCAGCGTCAGTGCCCCATTCTCGAAGCACTCCATCGCCCACGCGATTGTGCCGCCCGCGCTGATGGTGTCCATCCCCATCTCATCGCAGAGAGCCGACGCTCTGATCACGGTATTCGGATCATTCACGCCGACCAATGGTCCCATTGCAAAGGAGCTTTGATACTCCAAGCGTCCCGTCGTCGTTTCTCCTTCGTCGGTCGTCGTGAGAATGTGTTCGCACCCGATCGTGCAGCTTGCGCAGTGGGCGTTCTTGACGTGGTGCGACTTCTGAAAAGCCTCCCCGCTTACCGTCTCGGCTCCCTCGAAGGTCGACTGCCGGAAGTTCCTCGTCGGAAGCGCGCCCAGCCGGTTGAACACCGACACGTTCGCCATGGTGCCCAACGTGCGGTACTTCTCCGTCGCGTCGCCGAGGCTTCGTCTGCTCAGGTCCGATCGGATCTCATTGAGCGCCTCCGGTTCGGCGAACGAGACTGTCCTGTGCCCCCGGACGGCGATGGCCTTGAGGTTCTTTGACCCCATCACCGCGCCGGGCCCCGTACGCCCCGCCTGCCGTCCGCCATCGTTGGCTATGCTGGCGAATCGCACGAGGTTCTCCCCTGCGGGGCCGATGCAGGCCACGCGGTACATCCCCCCAAGCTGCGCCTTGACCGCTCGCTCCGTCTTGGACGTCCCCGTGCCCATGAGGTGTGAGGCGTCCCGGAACTCCACGTCTTCGTCGGTGATGACAAGCAGAGTGGGAGAAGACGACCTACCCGTCACGACAATGGCGTCCGAACCCGTCTTCTTCAGTTCAGTTGCGATGAAGCTCGACGACAGCGAGTCACCGATCATTCCTGTCAACGGCGACTTGGCTGCCACCGCGAACTTGCTCGATGTTGTCAGCCTGCTGCCCACCAGCGGACTCGTCGCGAAGACCAAAGGGTTTTCAGCCGACAGAGGATCGCAACCGGGTACTCCATACTGGTAAAGCAGGTACGCCGCCAGCCCGGATCCGCCGATGAAACGTCGCAGCACGTCCTCGGCCAGCGGCTCCCATCGGACCGACCGGCTACCCAGATCGACCACCATCACCCCGCCGTGATACCCGTACATCCCGCTAGCCTCCCGCCTGACTCGAAAAGACCAGCAGAGAGTCCCCGTCACTCAGTCGTTGGTGCCGATCGTCGATGAACTCCACGCCGTTGAGATTGACGGTGTAGCTCTCTAGGAAGCCCGAGAGATCATCCCTCACAACCGTGCCCACGAGGGAAGGATGTCGTCGGCCAATCTCTCGAGCGATGTCACCCAGCGCGCAGTCATTCGCCACGCTCAGCCGCTCTACTTTGCGTCCGGCCAACAGCCGTGCGTTGCCGAACAACTCCACGTCAATCGTGACTCGCATGGGAGCCTTGCGCGTGACGGTCATCGCTTTGCCCCTCCCCCGGCAAGCATTCGGGCCCGCGTGAGGTCCTCCTCCGTGTTGATATTGAAGAAACTCAGTCCGCCGGGGTCGATCTCCTCGACCCTTCGCTGGGTCACATACTTGGCCCTCACGTCGTCGAAGAACTTGGCGATCTTGAGATCGTTGACCTTGAGCCGTGTCTCAATCGCGGGCAGGCAGACCTTGGAATATGCCGCGTGAGTAGGCTCCGGGCGATGGTCGATGACGGGCACGACGAGATCATGACCGCCACGCAAGGAAAGCAGGTACTCCAGCAGTTCGAGATTTAGGAATGGCATGTCGCAAGCTACAACGAACCCCCATTGATTGCTGGATGCCGAGAGGCCGGTGAAGATGCCGCCGAGAGAGCCGGTGTCGGGGTAGATGTCGACAGCTGTGACGACTGAGTCGGGTAGGGGAAGTTCCGCTTCGCGCTCATGGTTGTTAACGACCACGACAAGCTCTTGGGCGACGTGGGAGAGGCTTTCGAGCACTCGTGAGATGAGTGCCTGCCCCGCAATCGACTCGACGGCCTTATCGCGTCCCAACCTGCGGCTGCGGCCACCCGCCAGTACGATTCCGGTTACGCCGTCGGTGTCGTTCATTCCGGGACCTCGTAAGAAGCGTAACACACCTTTAGACGTTACTGCGATTGACTTCCGCCGCTACGTGGCCGGTGGACGCGGTGTCGTACCCGCCGAGCCCATCGACTTGTCGTTTGAAGTCGTCGCTCCGTATGAGAGACAAGACTGGTTCCAAGAGTGGGCTTTCATAGTATTGCTTCGGAATGGCAAGGTCGTATCGCTCCATGGACAGAGGCACGAAGTCCATCCCCAGCGCCTGCGCCGCAGACAAAACTCCCGCCCCAACGTCCGCGACACCGCCTGCGACCGCCGCCGCAACCGCCAAATGCGTGTACTCCTCTCGCTCGTATCCTGACACGTCTTTCGATGCTATGCCCTGTTGTTTTAGCAGGTAGTCGAGCAGCACCCGCGTTCCCGACCCTCGCTGCCTGTTCACGAATCGGACGCCTCGGCGAGCTAGGTCATCCAGCGACTCAATGGACTTTGGATTTCCCGGAGACACGATGAGTCCCTGCACCCGATGTACAAGGGTAACGAGCACAACGTCCTCGTTCGGCACATATTTGCGTACAAAGGAAATGTTGTACTCGCCCGTCTCCTCGTCCAGCAGATGCGTCCCCGCTACGTGCGCCTCGCCCCGCCTGAGCGCCAGCAGACCGCCAAGGCTTCCGACGTTCGACGACGCAAGTGTCAGCTTCGGATCGACGCGGCGAAGCTCCGATGCGATGAGGTCGAGCGTGACGTCATGGCTGCCGATTGCCACCACCGTCGAGTCGAGCGATTCAATGGGACGCAGAAGCTCGACATCCACCTGCTCCCCGGCATCCACGCCCTCGCTGAACCGGGGAATTGTGACGATCCCGTCGGCCCGAACGAGCGACATGACCACGCCCGCCCCACGCTGAATAGGCGCCGCAACCGTTCTACCCCCGACCCGTCCAAGCCGAACCCGAAGAAACTCGTCCTCGCCCAGTGAGGAGTGTACCTTGCGGCTCATGACGGCCTGTGTCCGCTCGCGCGGTTCGCCCGGCGTTCCTAGCATCCGCTCGATCAGAGGACAAAGAAACTTCTCGCACGTCACCGCCGCCGACACCGGGTAGCCCGGTATCCCCAGCACCGGCTTCGATTCGACAACCCCCAGCACGAGAGGATGACCGGGTTTGATTGCCACCCCGTGTACCACTAACTCCCCAAGATGCGAAACCACCTTCGACGTATAGTCTTCCGCGCCCGCCGACGAACCGGCGTTGACGATCACGATGTCCGACTCCGAGACCGTCTCGGATACTGCCTTCACCAGGAGATCGAAATCGTCCGGGACGAGAGCGTGTCTCGTAGCGGTTCCTCCCCAGTCTTCCACCATCGCCGCGAGCATCAGCGAGTTGAACTCGATGATCTCCCCCGGCTTGGGGGTCTTGCCGATTGGCGCAAGCTCGCTACCCGTCGGAATGATTGCGACTCTCGGCGGCACACGCACCGAGACTTCGGTCAGCCCTGCCGCCGCGCACGCCGCAAGGTCGTGCGGACGCAGCCTGTGACTCTGTGGCAGTACCAGTTCCGCCGCCGCGATGTCTTCTCCCAACGCCCGCACGTGCTGGTAGGGCGACACCGGGGCGTATATCTCAATCGTCTCCGTGTCCGTTTCCTGAATATCCTCGACCATGATCACGGCGTCGGCGTCTCTGGGCATCGGATCGCCCGTGTCCACCCAGACCGCCTGGTCTCCGACGGTCAGCTTCAGCGGGCTTGTCTCGGACGCGCCAACCGTATCTGCCGCGCGCACCGCGACGCCGTCCATTGCGGCCGCGTCGTAGTGCGGGGAGGAGCGTTCGGCCCAGACGGGTTCAGCCGTGATCCTGCCGTTCGCTTGGTCGAGCGGCACACTCTCGGACGCGGTGTGTCGCAACGCGCCCGCGTCGGCTAGCGCCCGGTCGAACTTCCGGATAGCCTCGTCGAGCGGAATGTCGCTCAGGTAGTAGTCGCGACCATGCTTGTGCATAGCCGCTAGTATAACCTTACGAACACCTCGTCGCCCGCATACAGTCCCCCATCGTCCAGTGGGACGACGACCACGCCGTCCGCCTCCACCAGTGTGCTGATGAGGTTGGACTTCCCAAACACCGGATCGGCAACCAACCCGTCCTCGCTTTCGACGAGCTTGACCTGAACGTGGTCCTCTCGTCCGGTTGCCGACCGGATGTCCTTCGTCAGCCGCGCGTGTACGCCGCGTGTGACCGGAGGCTCCCTTCGACCCATCAGTGCCTGTATCACCGGTCGAACGAGTATGCCGAATACCACAATCGCTGATACCGGATTGCCGGGCAGCCCGAAAGCGGGCTTTCCGTTGACCAGCGCCACTATCGTCGGCTTGCCGGGCTTATGGGCGATGCCGTGTACCAGCACACCCGGCTCTCCGAGTTCATCCAGCACCCGGACGGTCATGTCCCTGCTGCTGACGGAACTCCCCGCCGAAAATACGAGAACGTCGCCCCGCTCCAGGCCATCCACCGCCGCCTGTCGCTGCAAAGCGTAGTCGTCCGGCACCAGACCGATGTGTATCGGCAAACCTCCCGCGTCTTGTACAAGTGACGCAACGCTGTACGAGTTGATGTCCCGCACCTGTCCGGGACCGGGAACACCGTCCGGCGAGACAAGCTCGTCGCCTGTCGAAACGATAGCCACCTTAGGCCGTTCCGCGACCACGACCTCGGTGATGCCCAGCCCGTAGAGCACGCCAACGTCCTGCGCCCTGATGAGGCGCCCTTTCGGAATGACCGTATCCCCGACCTTGGCGTCTTCCCCCTCCTGAATGACGTTCTCTCCCGGCGCGACCGGTCGGAGTATCTCGATGGAGCCGTCGCTTGCCTGCTGCGTGTTCTCCACCATGACGACCGCGTCGGCACCCTCGGCCAGCATCCCGCCCGTGTAGGCGACCGCCGCCTGCCCGGTCGAGAGGGAGACTTGCGGCTGTGATCCCATAGCCACCTCTCCCACCACCTCGCAGAATGCGGGAAGCGACTCGGACGCACCGAAGGTGTCACGGGCCCGCACGGAGTAGCCGTCCATCGTGGAGCGAGGGTAGGGCGGCAGGTCTTCGGGTGAGACCACGTCCTCAGCCGTGACTCTGCCGAGCGCCCGCGCCGTGGGCACAATCTCGCCGCGGACCGACACCTCTAGCCGGTCGAGCAGAGTGGCTAGGGCCTCGCCGGGTGGTACGACGTTGAAGAACTCACGCATGACCGCATGGGCCTAAAGCTACAGGCCGATAATGTTGCCGTGCTCGTCGACGTCGAGCTTCCGCGGATTTCCTGGAAGGCCGGGCATGGTGACGATCGCGCCCGATATCGGGTAGATGAAGCCCGCGCCCACCGATGCCCGCACGTCTGAAATGGTGAACGTATAGCCCGACGGCCGGCCCTTTCGGAAGGCCTTGTCTGAGATGGAAAGGTGAGTCTTCGCCATGCAGACCGGAAGGTTGCCCCAGCCCTGCTCTTCGAATGCCCTGAGCTTCCTCCGCGCGTCCGGCGACCAGGTTACCTTGTCCGCGTTGTAGACCTTCTGCGCCAGCGCCAGCACCTTGTCCTGGATAGACGCGTCGGTATCATACATATAGTTGATCTCCGGCTTGTCGCTGCTTGCCGCATCGACGACGGCCTCCGCCAGTTCCGTTCCTCCCGCGCCTCCGTCGCTGAATACGTGACTCTCCACCGCGGCGAATGCCCCGGCACCCTCCGCTCGTTCCTTGACGATCCGCACCTCCTCAACCGAGTCCGTGGGGAACCGGTTGATCGCCACGACCACCGGAAGTCCGAACGACCCGATCATGCCCACGAGGTGCTCCACGTTCGACATTCCCACCTCCACCGCTTCGGGGTTCGGCTCGGGAAGGTCGTTGAACCGTACTTTGCCGTGCGACTTCACCGCCCGCACCGTCGTCACGATGACGGCTGCATGAGGTTCCAGGTCGTTGAACCGCGCCTTGATGTGCATGAACTTCTCGAAGCCCAGGTCAGCGCCGAACCCGGCCTCCGTGAGTACGTAGTCGGCATACCCCAGCGCCAGGCGGTCGGCCAGGACGGAGTTGCACCCGTGCGCGATGTTCCCGAACGGCCCAGCATGGACGAATACCGGCTGTCCCTCTGTCGTCTGCACCAGATTCGGGTGAATGGCATGTCGAAGCAACGACATAAGCGACCCCACTGCATCCACGTCGCTGGCCGTGACGGGTTCGCCCTCATCCGTGAAACCGACTATGACGCGGCTCAGGCGCACGCGCAGGTCCTCAAGCCCCGACGCCAGCGCCAGGATCGCCATGATCTCCGACGCCGTGACGATGTCGAAGCCCGACTCGCGGATCGGTCCGTTGTTCGGCCCGCCGAGTCCGGTCACGATCTGACGCAGCGCTCGCTCTTCCACGTCCACGACTCGCCGCCAAGTGATGTTCTGTGGGCCGAATCCGGGAATCTTCCCCCGGTCGGCTACGTTGTCGGTGATGGCCGACAGCAGATTGTGTGCCGACGCGACCGCGTGGGCGTCGCCCGTGAAGTGGATGTTCACCTCGTCCTGTGGCTCGACCAGCGAAGCGCCGCCTCCGGTGCCCCCGCCCTTGATACCGAATATGGGGCCTAGCGACGGCTCCCTCAGCGTCGCGACCGACTTGTGCCCAAGCTGCGCCATTGCCTGGGTTAGGCCGACCGTCGTCGTCGTCTTGCCCTCGCCCGCCCGTGTCGGGGTCATGCCGGTCATCAGGATCAGCTTGCCCCTCTGACCGTCCGACTTGGTTGCGTCGAGGTGAATCTTGGCCTTGTAATTGCCGTAGGGAATGACGTGTTCCGCCGGAATTCCTATGGAGTCCGCTATCTCAGATATGGGGCGCATACGTAGTCCTTTCGGTCACCGTCAGTCAAGAAAGTGTGTCATCGGATTGTAGCATATTAGCCATATTTCGACGGCTATTGCGTGGTCCGCAAACGCCGGTTCATCACCAGGATGAGAAGGGTGATGATGACTATCGCCGCGCCCATGCAGGTAAACGACATTCGTGGTCCGAACTGCTCGGCGATAATGCTGATGGGAAGGATTCCGAGCGGCATAAGCCCGAAGTTCATCATCCACAGGCTCATCACGCGACCCCGATACTCTGCATCCATATTCTCCATCACCAGAGTCTGGTTCAACGAGCGGTTGGCCGAATCGCCCAAGCCCAGCAGGAGCATGAACGGCGCCGCCACGTAGAAATGGGGATCGCCGAGGTCGTCATCAGCGCCAACCCTGCCGCGATTCCTCCGCCAAGCAGGAGGATGCCGCGATGCCACCTGGTGATCGACGCGATGACCAGCGAGCCCGCGAGCGATCCGACCCCGACGATGCTCAGCAGCAGCCCCAGCGATTCCGAGCCTCGCCCGTACACCTCGACGACGTACACCGGCAGCAGGAAGCGGTAGGGCATCACGATCATCACCATGCTCAGCCCGAACAGGAGCAGCGTGAGGATGAATGGGTTCCGCAGGATGTACTGGATGCCGTCCCTGATGTCGTGCAGCATCGGCGGCTTCTTCCCCTCACGCTCCAAGGGCGTGCGCGGGATGGTCGTCGTGAGCAGCACTGCAACTGCGGACATCCCCGCGATGACGAAGTAGACCCCCTCCGGCCCAATCCTGCTATACAGCACTCCCGCGATGGACGGCGCTACGGCGGCCGTCCCGCTCATGGCGGAGGCCGTCAGTGCAATGGCGTTCCCAAGGTTCTGGGTTCCCACGAGCTGCGGCACGAACGCCTGCCTTGCAGGGGCGAGAAACGACCACATGATGCCCTGCACTATCCCGGCCATGAGGAGGTGGTACCACGCGATGACATCGAACAGGACGGCTATTCCAACGACAAGCGCGAGGATCACGCTCACGCCCTGGCCCATCTGGATCACGCGTCGGCGCTCCACCCTGTCGGCAATCGCGCCTCCGAAAAGCGCGAACACCAGCACGGCGACGCTCCCGCCCGCGCTCACGATTCCCACCAGCGTTGCAGACTCCGTCAACTCGTACGTGAGGTACCCACGCACGAGCATCTGCATCTGCGTCGCCCCCATGAGGAAGACCGTGCCCAGCCACAGCCGGAAGAAATGCCTGTTCTCGAACGAACGCAAGATGCTGGGCAGATTGGCAGTCGTTGGTCGTCGAGTCGCGGCTACGGTTCCCGGCGAAGAGGCTCCCGCCCGGGTCGAGGAGTTGGAGCGTAAGTCGTCCGAAGACGATGACGATTCAGGGCCGGAGGGGGAGTCCATTGCCCCAGTGTACGGCGAATCGGCACACAGAAGAACCCGGCACGAGGTCTAGTAACGACGACTTTGGTTCCGAGAAACCCCGGCTATCCGTCATTCCCGCGAAAGCGGGAATCCATTTTGGGTCAGTCTGCGAGAAATGGTCACATCCAAGCGTGATGGCCCTACGCCGTGAGCTTCTCCCGCAAGCCCCCCGCCTGCTCATTCAGCCACTGGTAGATCATGAATATGTCCGTCCCAATGGCGAAATGCGTCACGCCTATCTCTAGGTACTCATCCGCCTGCTCCGGTTCGTTGATCTCTGCGCGCGGCTGGACGCCGTTCGCGAGAGCCACCTTGAATATGTGGTCGCGCACCTCCTTGATCTCCTCGGGACTCACACCGCGCGGCCTGCCCACGCTCATCGAGTAGTCGTTCCCTCCGAAGACGATCATGTCCACGCCCGGAACCGACATGATCTCTTCGATGTTCTTGACCGCCTCGTCCTTCTCTATCATCAGCGCCACCACCGAGTCCTCCAGGGCCTGCACGTACTCAGGAGAGCCGCTCTCTAGCCCGTAGCTCGCAAACCGTCGGTCCGCAGAGCCGAAATGCCCGCCCGTCTGCGGCGACTCCGCCCGCACGATCGCCACGCACTCCTCCGCCTCCGCCTCGTCGTGCACGTCCGAAAACAGCACGTTCTGGAACCCCGACCCGACGGCCCGCTGGGCCACCCACCCACGATTCTCGCGGTCCACCTTTATCATCCCCGACATCCCGCCCAGTTCGAGCGCCCGCCCGAAGTTGTCCAACTCCGCCAGAGAGTACGGCGCATACTCTGCCACGAACTCGATGTAGTCGATCAACCCCGTCTTCCCGATCATCTCCACAATATCCGGCGACGTCGTCATCACGTGCGTCCCCACGCTCGGCGCATCGGCCTTCAAAAGCTCTCTCAGCTTGTTCGGTCGCATGGTCCCTCCTTCGGTGCGTAACTGTCTCAGATGGTATTGAGATAATTTTTAGGGTTCAACAATCTCTCTCCCGTCAAATGGAGGAGAGATATAGAGAGGAGGCGGATGGCCGCGGCTACTCAACCGTCTCAGACCACCACGAGGGCCAGCCGTCATAACTGTCGTTGTTGGTGAGCCTCGTCGGATTCCGGCCGTCCCTTCCCATGACGTAGATCTCCGCATTCCCGTCTCGGTTGGATTCGAAAGCTATCCCCTGCCCATCAGACGACCAAGCCGGTTTTGAGTCTGACTCGGGATGATCCGTAAGACGTGTAAGGCCCTTTCCGCCAGGGTAAATCAAGTATATTTCACGATTCCCGTCTCGCCGCGAGACGAATGCTATTTGCGGACTGTTGGGCCTCCAAGCTGGCTCTTCATCCCACTCGGGATGATTCGTAAGGCGCGTCACGTGCGTTCCGTCGAAGTTTATGACATATATGTCCCCATTGGCATCTCGATCAGAAAAGAATGCTATCTGCCAGCTGTACTGCGACCACGTCGGCCACCCATCCGAATCAGAATGGTCTGAAGTAAGTCGTCTCACGTCCGTTCCATCGGCATTCATGACGAAGACATTCGCCTTTCCGTCCCGGTGGGAGTGAAACGCTATCAACCGACCGTCGTGAGACCAGGACGGCCTCCAGTCACCCCCGGAGTGTTCCGTGAGTCGTCTCACGCCGGTTCCGTCCGCGTTCATTACGTAGATCTCCCAATTCCCGTCCCGGTGGGAGTGAAACGCTATTTTGGTACCGTCGGGAGACCAAGCCGGGGCGTGATCCGACTCCGGGTGGTTCGTGAGTTGTCTCACGTCCGTCCCATCCGCGTTCATAACGTAGATATCGGAATTCCCGCTCCGAGTGGACTCGAACGCGATCCGCCCGATCTGAAAGTCTTGTATCGGAACGCGCGTCGGCGTAGCAGTGGCAGTCGGAGTCGATGTTGCGGTTGGCGGAACAGGAGTTGGTGTTGCCGTTGGAGTGGGAGTCGGTGTTGTCGTCGGAGTGGGAGTCGGTGTTGGCGTCACGGTCGGCGGAACGGGAGTCGGGGTTGCCGTCGATGTGGGAGTCGGCGTTGCGGTCGGTGGAACAGGCGTCGGTGTTGCCGTTGGTGGAACGGGAGTTGGCGTAGCGGTTGGCGGAACAGGGGTGGGAGTCGGCATAGCGGTGGGAGTTGGAGTCGGCGTTGCGGTCGGCGGAACAGGCGTGGGAGTCGGTGTCGCGGTGGGAACAGAGGTGGACGTAGCAGTTGGAGAAACCGGTGCTGCCGCAGCGACTAACGGGGCGGATGCAGATGCGGCAGGAACTAGAGTCGGCGGCACGCTCGGTGTCTGTGCCTCTAGCATAGCTTCCACGGTTAGTGCGATGATCTGCTGCACATCTATGGTTGGCGTTGGTTCAAGCTGGCCTGCAATCGGAAGGACCGGTGTTGCGGATGGCGGCGTAACGGGGGCCACTCCGGGTGTTCCCGAATCTGGTCCATTTGGCCATACCACCCACGCCGCGATTATCACGATAGCCGTGCCCACGATTCCTAGCATCACTTTCTTGATTGAGCCGTTTGAGAAAGGATGGACTGGTTGCGGCGGTTGAGTCTCTGGAGCAGGTCGTGTCGGTGCGGGCGGTGCCTGAGTCCTTTGGTATCCTGGTCTAGTTGCCGGAGACGATGCTGGATCGGCAGAACTCTGTTTACCGGGCTTAAGTGGAATTCCACGTGGTTGAGGGGTTGGCTGGCTAGGTTGCGTAAGCGGGGGCTTTTGTCTCTTGCGTACCTTCCGGTCTCTCGACTTAATTGTGGGTGGATTTGTTGGTTTTGAGGGGGGTGCTGGGGACGATACAGGATCGACAAAACCCGCTGCGCCTCGCTTGAATGGCTTGAGGTTAACAGCACAGTCGCGAGCAGATTGTCGACGTATCGAGACATCTAGTATGCGACGGTAAGAGCGATCCTCACATTTCTCGTAGAATTGCCAACGATCTCCGTTGGTGAGGGCGACATACTTGACACTGCGTCTATTGTCGGCATATCCGAATGCCTGCCTGCGATGGCGAGGGTTACTGAGGTCTTCCCTCATACGCTTCGCTTCTATGAAAGCGAAGGGCTTGCCTCGTTCGTCCGACGGGTGGAGTGCATAGTCGACTACCTCTTTAGGGTTGCGTCGGATGAGGTACTCCGGAGTGATAACGGAAGAATCGTCCCACCCGAGGGCTTCAAGCAATGGGTTGATGAGCGCTTGGCGAGTTCGTTCCTCGTTAGCCCCGATTGTGGTGTGGTCGCGCTCGATACGCTCTCGAAGCATCTCGATGACGCTGATGAGGGCGTCTATGTCGTCATTGTCCTTGGAAGCTTCTCTCGAGCGACTTTTGATGGCCTCGGAACGAGACGGTGAAGACCGCGGTGTATCCTTCCTTGAAGATGACGAAGGTGGTGATGCGCCCTTTCTTGGAGCGAGACGGTCTCGTTCTGGCTTATCTGCGCTTGCAGCGTATTTTTCAAGAAGTTCTTCCGCCTCGGCAACTACGGCTCCTGAACGAGGACTACTCGGTCTGCTCCGCCTTTTCCATTCCGCCCATCGACGGTTGCAGTCTTCGCACTTACAGTTGAGAGGAGTGTGATTGACTCGGCCGGAAGGTGGCTCTTCCCTGCCGGTTCCAAGACACTGGGGGCATCGCATGGACTCCCCGCCAGGTATCGACGTCCAGTAGGCAATGAACTCCCCCGTACCCATACACATACCGCACTTGCCTTCACGCTCTCTTGCCTGGCGGCTAGGCTTGTCTTCTCGCTCTGCTTTCTGACGGCTAGGCTTGGCGATTTCCAGCAGGGCTTGATACGCCTCATAAATCTCCTTGAAGCGTTCCTCGGCCTCGGGATCTTTGTTGACGTCGGGGTGGTACTTGAGGGCCAGTCTGCGGAACGCCCTCCTGATCTCCTGATCGGAGGCGTTCTCCTCCACGCCCAGAATTTCGTAGTAGACACGCATCGTGTTTGGGCTACGTCCTCATTGACGCCTACATTCCCTGTAGTCGGCTTTGCTTCATGGATACCTACCCCAGAGCGCTCACAACCGCGTCCCCGACCTCAGCCGTGCTCGCCGTCCCATCCAGATCAGGCGTCAAGCTCCGACTCTCCTCCAAGACGCTCAGCACGGCCCCGTCGATGGCCGACGCTGCCGCCTCCTCTCCCATGAAGCGGAGCATCATCGCGCCGGACATGATTGCCGCCATGGGGTTGGCGACCCCCTGGCCGGCGATATCGGGCGCGCTCCCGTGCACCGGCTCGAACATCGACGGGAACCGCCGCGTGGGGTCGATGTTCCCGCTCGGAGCCGTCCCCATGCTGCCCGTGATGATCGCGCCGATGTCCGTCAGGATGTCGCCGAAGAGGTTGCTTGCGACCACGACGTCGAACTCCTCCGGTTTGCGCACGAAGTCCATGCACGCCGCGTCGACGAGCAGCGAGGTCGTCGCTATGTCCGGGTACTCCGCCGACACCCGCTCGAACGCCTCGTCCCACACGATCAGCCCGTAGCCCTGCGCGTTCGACTTCGTGACCGAGGTCAAGTGACGCTTCTTGTCGCGCGATCGGGCCAGATCGAAGGCGTACCGGATCACCCGCTCGCACCCGTGCCGCGTGAAGACGCTCGTCTGTATCCCGACCTCCTCGGGGAACCCCTTGTACTGGAATCCCCCGACGTTGGCGTACTCCCCCTCCGTGTTCTCCCGGATGACGGTGATGTCAATATCCCATGCCTCCTTGTCCGCAAGAGGCGAGCGGATACCCGGATACAGCACGCTCGGGCGCTCGCAGACATACTGATCGAAACGCCGTCTGATCGGGAGCAGCAGCCCGTTCAGCGTCACGTGGTCCTGCAGTTCGGGATGCCCAACCGCGCCGAGGTATATCTGGTCGAATGCCGCCAGCGTGTCGAGCGCGTCGTCCGGCATCATCTTCCCATGCTCGAAATAGTAGTCCGACCCCCACGGAAACTCGGTGAACTCAAGCGTGATCTCATAACGCCCCGCGATTTCGTTCAGGACCTTCAACCCCTCCTCGATCACGTCAACGCCAATGCCGTCCCCTCGAATGACGGCAATCTTGTACTCGGACATAGGAAAAACCTCTCAGTGTGGGAATGTTGTTGGACGCCGGCTGCCCGCGCCGGGTTCATAGTCAGTTCACAGGCCGCGTCAAATATACATGGAACGGGCGGCGTAGGCTATTGCAAAGCGGGCAGGACAGAGGATTCACCGCAGAGGATGCGGAGAGCGCAGAGCGGGGAGGGATACGGAGAGGGGGCGGCGGTCAGCCCGCCGCCCCGTATCGCAGCACCCGTTCGACGAAGGCTCTCACCAACCGCGAGTCGGGCTCTATCTCCCAGTCTTCCATGAAGCCGTGATAGAAGTTGGCGTGGAACTTCTCCGCCGCGGCGAAATCCGACATCGCCTGGGGGTCGTCGTACTCTTGGGCAAGCCAACTGACGGCGTTCTTCAAGGCACGATGGCTCCCATACTCGAGGTTATGCCGTCTGGCGGCGTGGATGACCGCTTGGGTGGCGGCGCCCCACAGCTTCTCCGACCCTTGCCGGGTGTCTCCGGCAAGGAACTCCTCCGACGACTGCGAGAGGAAGTCCAACGCCGTCTGTGCGTAGTCAACCGTCCTGACCATCAGTTGTTCTCCGGTTCGCGATCTTACGTGGCGTCAGGTGATTGCCGCCTATTGTACCAGTTCGCGGGCCCTAACTGTTAGTTTGACCCGCCTGACCTGAACGGATCAGGTGTCGCCTCGGGGGTAGGTACGGGTGTAGGTGGCACATACTCTGTGTGCCATGGAGACGAAGGTGAGAGGTCATACCACAAGTCAAGAGAGTACGACTGTTCTCCAATCATTGTTGTTTCAGCAGTGCGCATCTTCAAGGTCGAAGCGTCACGTGAATCAATCTCCCAGCAAACGTTGCCTTCAATTACTCCACCAGACAAAACTTCTGCTCTAGGTAGCGCATCAGGAATCGTCAGTGAGTAGCCTCCGCAACCGGCCTCGTAAATCACTTTGGTTGCATCACCCGCCGCTTCCAAATCCCACTCATAGAGTGTATCTGAGCCGATACCGATATACTTCGCGTGGATTGTAGCCATGAGATACTGTGTCCCCTCTTCCGGTGGATCGGGCATAGGCCGTCCTGCGGGGTTCGTTGCTCGTGTTACCGATAAGATCAAATCGGTTGCATTCGGCACCACACTGACTACTCGAATTGCCCAACCGTCTCTCCACTCGCCCGGAAGTAGCCAGTGGTCCCGGTCATATTCAATCCCGGTTGGTATGGGCACTTCAAATGAGCCAAAATGTGGTTGGTCATCGGGAATAAGAGCGCGTGTGATCTCGATGGTCTCAGGCTGCTCGCTACCCCTACGCTGTACTAACCATGTAGCTGTGCTTTCCGCAGGACCTTGAATATTGTTGCCCAGTTCTTGCTTAGAGATTAACTCATTCAAACTGTGACCATCAATTTCAAGAAGTACGTCGCCCGGCTTGATTCCTGCCAGATCGAAAGGAGAACCTCTTATAACTCCAATAATCACCACACCACTTGGATGTAGTTGCCCATAGAAGCCAAACCCACCGGGCGGAATTGGTGTCGGGGTAGGCGTGTGGGTAGGTGTTGGCGTCGGAGTGTGAGTCGCCGTAGGAACCGGCGTAAAGGTTGGTGTCGGCATTGGTGTAGGGGTAGCCGTCGGTGTGGGAGATGAAGTCGGCGTGACGGTAGCTTCCGGTGTGGCCGTCGGTGCGGGAGATGAAGTCGGCGTAACGGTAGGTTCCGGCGTGGCCGTCGGTGTGGGAGAGAATGTCGGCGTAACGGTAGGTTCCGGCGTGGCTGTCGGTGTGGGAGAGAATGTCGGTGTAGCCGTTGGTGTATTGGTTGGTGACGGAGTGGCAGTTGCCGTCGGTTCAGGCGTTGGCGTATTCGTTGGGAGGGGCGTGTGTGTGGGCAGGGGCGTGTATGTCGGCAACGGTGTATACGTTGGCAGAGGAGTGTACGTCGGGAGCGGCGTAGGCGATTTGGTAGGCGCCGGGACAGGAGTTGCCGTAGCAGTCGGATCAGGCTCCGGCTCTCCGCACGCGGCAAGCGCTAGCAATATGATGGCGAACAGGAAGAAGACGCGAACCATTCAGGTGCCCCCTCGCAGCTGGAATACTCACTGTCACGTAGAGCACCCTACACACATTGTGTGAAGCACGAGCCACTCGGGGGCATGGAACGTCGCATTCCATGCCGCATGACAAATACATTCTGTCAGACAGTGACTCGTGCATCGCTCTACGT
Source organism: Dehalococcoidia bacterium (assembly GCA_963665745.1). Classification (GTDB taxonomy): domain Bacteria; phylum Chloroflexota; class Dehalococcoidia; order Lucifugimonadales; family VXLM01; genus VXLM01. The sequence continues at coordinate 1,964,972 of OY762443.1, forward strand.
GACGCCCCCAGCATACCAGCAGGGGTACACGTGGTCAATAAGCGACGGTCGTCGGCAACGGCGCAAGGGAGAGTGACCTACAATCAGAAGGCGTTGAGTGTGTTGTGTTCGCGGGCGTATTCTGGGGAAAGAGATTTTGCTCTCGTGATAAGTTCGTTCATGTTTTTGAACAGATCTTCCCCTCTGACGCTTTGATTTACTAATTCTCTTAGTACCATTGCGTTAACGAAGTTTCTTTCTTGATTGTTTAAGTCTGGTTCTAACGGAGTTATGGTCATACCCTCTGTGAGCTGCAACCATTCCTTGGCAATGTCCTTATTAGGATTCTTTAGGGCGTAAGCAAGAGAGCTAGATACCACATCTGCGATCTGTACGCCATGCGATTCTTTTGAGTCTACTAAGTTAATCGGTCCCGAAAGGTTATAGACTATCGAAGGACTAGATTGATTGTCGAGTAGATTGTAAACCTTGTCTTCACGTCCAATGAAGGCTTCAAAGAAGTCTTTTGCATCTCGTATAGGTTTGGACTCGTCACAATATACTTCAAGCACTTCAAACTTCTCACCCCAGGAGGCAAGAAGCCAGTATAACGCAGTCATTGACAAATCGAGTGTCCAATTTGCTACAGCATCGAATTTCTTTACGCTTCTCATTTCATTCATTTCATTTATTCCAGTCTCTATTCGTTTACGGTGACAAAGCGAAAACGCAAGAATGGCTCCCATTGGATCTGATTGATCGAAATGGCTTAGAGATGACAAGACTGCCTCAAATTGTCTGACATCCGTACTTCTCATCATTTCTGCAAATGATTTCAAGGTTTCAATTACATGAGGATTGCGTGCTTCAAAGCCAATATACAAAAGAGTTGCTATATATTTATGAAAATCGATGGCATAAAACAGTGAGCTGTGGCTCGCTAACACAGGTTTGAAAATATACTCAGAGAACTTACCTGCTAGGGCGTATACCTTATTTGCGACTACGACATGTGAATAACCACTGATGTTTTCCAGAATCAAAGATATAGCCTTGCACCCTTTGGGACTCTTAACCAAGTTTGCCCCTTTTAACTCCTGAATCTCGATCCCATAACAGGCGAGAGCCTCGGCGTGAAGTTGGGAAGCGAAGTCTCTGTCAATGGCAACACCGGCATAGACAAACACCGGTTGACTAGGATCTAACAAGTTATTGCCGGTGTAGCCTGCTTCGTCGAAGTAAAAAGTTTGAGTTCTTTTGCTAATGGTCATTGCTCTTCCTAGTTCCACACCCCCGGCCGTCGCCCCGCCCATGGGCGCGCCTCTTCAAGCTGCCCAGACAGTCGCAAGAGCGTCGCCTCGTCGCCGTAGCGTCCCAGGAAATGGATGCCGATGGGCAGATTGTCCGCGTTCCACGCGAGCGGCAACGAAATCCCCGGCTGTCCGGTCACGTTCGCGATGTACGTGAACGGCGAGAACGTCGCCTGTCGGCGTCGCAGCTCGAATGGGTCGCCGCTGTCGAACGTGAGGACGCCGAGGGGGAGGGGAGGCTCTCCTAGTGTCGGCGTGAGCCAGACATCGTGCTCGGTAAAGAACTTGCCGATCTCGCGAGCGCCCAGTTGCAGTCGTTCGAGGTGGCCGAGATACGCGGGCGCGCCGATGCCGTCTCCACGCTCCACCAGTGCCGTGATGAACGGTTCGAGGTCTTCCGGCCCGGCCTTCCTTCCGATTCGCTCTTCCCAGCCGTGTACCCCCCACGCGACGCCCGCCGACATCATCGTCGTCCAGTCGAGCCACAGCCCATGCGTGTCATAGTCCGGCGACCGCTCCACCACGTCGTGCCCAAGCTCCTCGCACAGCGCCGCGATCTCTCGGACGGCGTTGGCGCAGTCGGGATGCACCTCCGTGCCGGTCGGAGACTCGGCGGAATAGGCGATCCGAAGCCTGCCCGGCGGCGTACCGGCCTCTTCGAGGTATGACCCCGTCTGAGGAGGCGCCGGATACCAGTCGCCGACGTCCGGTCCCGCCGTTATGTCGAGCACCGCCGCCGTGTCGCGGACTGTGCGCGTGAGGACGTGCTCGGCGACGAAGCCGGAGAACACCTCGCCGAAGTACGGGCCGAGGGGATTCCTCCCGCGCGTCGGCTTGAGGCCGACCGTCCCGCAGGCCGCCGCCGGAATCCGAATCGATCCCCCCGCGTCGTTGCCGTGCGCCACGGGCACGACACCCGCCGCCACCATCGCGCCTGCGCCGCCGCTCGACCCGCCCGGCGTCCGCGTGGTATCCCAGGGATTGTGCGTCGCCCCCCGGAGTCGCGGCTCGGTCGTCGCGCCGATGGCGAACTCCGGCAGGTTCGTCTTCGCGACCGTGATGAATCCACCCGCCTTGAATCGCTTGACCAGCTCCGTGTCCCTGTCCGGCACAAACCCCTGCAGGAAGCGGGAACTCGCCGAATACTCCACTCCCGCATACTCCGCGAGGAAGTCCTTCAACAGAAACGGCACTCCGGCAAGCGGCCCGCTCCCGATGTCACCCTGGGCCAACTCCCGCGCGTGGTCGTACATCTCGATCGTGACGCCGTTCAGCGTCGGATTGACCCGCTCGATGCGGTCGATGACCTCATCCACGAGCTCAAGCGGCGTCACCTCTTTGCGGCGAATCAGTTCCGCCAGCCCCACCGCGTCGTACTGCGCAAAGTCTTCCATGTGGTCCACTCCCAACGTGTCGGTTCAAGCCTACGGCATGGTATGCGTGCGGAGTGGGCCTGTCAAACGCGGGGTCGTAGCAGAGCGGTATTTCAGGGTACAATCACGCCGCGACGTTGAATGGGAGATATAAAAGTTGCTCTACAGAACCCTCGGACGTACCGGATTGAAGGTGTCCCTGCTCAGCTACGGCACCGGCGGGCCGAGGCTGTTTGGTCAAAACGAAGGCATGGAGCGCTCCGGTCAGGTCGCGCTCGTCCGCCGATGCCTTGATTTGGGCGTCAACCTGTTCGACACCGCCAAGGGATACGGGCAGAGCGAGTCGATTTTGGGCGAGTGCCTCAAGGGCATCCCCCGCGACTCATACCAACTCATCACCAAGTGGCGAATCGGGGAGGAGGCGACCGGCTCTGAGGAGGAAGACCTGACCGAAGCGATTGAGGAGAGCCTTCGAACCCTGGGCACCGACCATATCGAAATCTACATGCTCCACGGCCTAACGGACGAGTGGTACGACGATGGGGTCGAGCGATACTATCCCATTCTTGAACGGGCGCGCGAGCAGGGCAAGATCGGGGCCATCGGCCTGAGCACGCAGTTCATGGTGGACGCGCCACAGGACGGGGCACTCATCTCGCTCACACGAAACCCCCACCTGTGGGACGTGATAATGCTCAAATACGGCATCCTCAATCAGCACGTCGTGAAGGAGATTCTCCCGCTGGCCATCGAGCACGACGTCGGAATCGTCAACATGGCCGCCGCGCGCATTCGCCTGCCGGATCCCGACCTGCTCGAACAGACCGTCACCGAGTGGAAGGAGAAGGGCTACCTACGGCCCGACAGCCTGCCCGAGAAGGATCCGCTCGGATGGCTCGTCCACGACGACGTGGAGTCGGTCGTCGCCGCCGGCTACAAGTTCGCCGCCGACCATCCGGCCATATCGACGGTGCTGACCGGCACGTCGAACCTCAACCACTTGGAGCAGAACGCCCGCGCCCTTGAACGCCCGGCCCTCGACCAGGCCGACTCTCAGCGACTGGTCGAGCTCTTCGGTCACATCGTCGAGTATGCCTGAGCGGGTGTCCAAGAAGGCTCCGCTCACCCTGAGCCTGTCGAAGGGTCGAGGTACCGTTCATGGTTCGACAAGCTTACCACGAACGGTTTCCGGTGACTCATTGACACCCTCTTAGGACACCTAGCCCCCATCCACCGAATACTTGGCAAGAGCCTCATCGCTGATCTCTATCCCCAGCCCCGGACGCTCCGGCAACGGGAACGCGCCGTCGACAACCTCCGGCTGTCCGCTCGCGATCCGTCCACGCAGGGGGTAGGCGTTGCGGTTGTGCTCCATGATGATGAAGTTGGGTATCGCGGCGGAGTAGTGGATTGAGGCGACGATGGAGACGATCCCTCCGCCGCCGATGTGCGGGGCGACAGGGATGTTGTACGTGTCCGCCAGCGTACCGATCGCCATGCCCTCCGTGAGACCCGTGCGCGCGATGTCGGGCATGACGATGTCGAACGCGCGCCGCTCGAACGCCTCCCGCAGGTCCCAGCGGGTGCGTGTCCACTCGCTCGACGCCACCGGAACGTCGAGTGCGCGCGAAAGCTCGGCGAGGCCGCCGATGTCCTCCGGGACGAGTGGCGATTCCAGCCACGCCGCGTCGATTGCCTCCAGCCTCCGTCCTAGGGCAATGGCGGGCGGAACAGTATAGAAGGTGTGCACGTCGACCATGATCTTGACATCCGGCCCAACGGCGTCCCTGACGGCCTCGGCCACTTCCGCCGTCTCCGATGGCGTACCGCGAATGTGGAGCTTCACGCCGCCGTATCCCGCATCGACGTGCGACTTCGCTTCCGTCGCGGCCTCGGAGGGCGTCGTGGCGCTCACATTGTTGTATACGGGCACGTGCGCCCGGAACGCTCCCCCCAGCAGCTTGTAGACCGGCAGGCCCGTAGCCTTCCCCTTGATGTCCCACAACGCTATGTCCACCGCCGCCAGCGCGTCGGGATAGAACCCCGTCTGGTGCCCGCGCTCCCGCATCGCCGAGTACATGCGGTACCACAGCGCGGACGAGTCGAGCGGGTCCCTGCCCAAGAGCATCGGCCTCAGCGCTGTATCAACTATCGACTTCGTGGTCTCCGGGGAGATCGGCGACTGCCCTTCTCCGTAGCCGACGATGCCGGCGTCGGTTTCGATCCGCGCGATGACCGTCTGATGGCGGGTCCCGTAGATGGAGTACCGGAAGTCGTCGTTTACGAGGTACTCCGGCTCGCCGGCGTCCCCGATGCCTATGGCGAAGGCGTCAACCCGCGTGATCTTCATGTCGCCTGCTCCGTTCCGTCCAGCATCACGGCGATTTCCTTCTCGATTTGCAGCCGCGCCGCGATGACGTGCTCATCCGTCGTAGGCCCTACCACTCGCGTCTCGAAACCGTGCGCGCCGAACCCCGGAACGACCTTCTCACGCACCCGGTATTCGGGGTCGTTGAAGAAGTAGGGGCGTGTGCCCCTGAGCGGCTCCGGCAGGTCGTCACCTTCAGTTCGATAGACGGCCGGATTCGCGAGCACGACGGTCGGCGCGTCCTCGCCCGTTTCGGCTGGACGGCTCGGAACGACCATGTCTCCCATCAGCACCTCCGCCTTGAGCTCAGGCGCCCAGTGACGGATGCGGTAGGTCGCGCCCGTCCCCACGTAGTGCTGCATATCCCGCTTGGTGATGACGTACTCATGCCACTTGCGGAGCTCAGGGAAGTGGTGGGCAGGCAGGGTGCTCTCCCCTTCGTACACGGAGCCGTCACCCTGGGCGCGGATGTCATTGAACACCATGAACCAGTTGAGCATGTCGCGGACTCCGCGAGCGAACTTGCTGTAGTGCTCCGTCCTACGAGGGCTGCACTCGTCCACGACGACGATGTGCGGTTGCGTCTCGCTCATCTCGACCCAGAACTCCGGCGGGAAGCCCGACCGGTTCCATCTGCCGATCCAGTGGGGCACAGTCAGCCTCATCGAGCTGTGGGACTGGACCCGCCAGTAGCGGATGTCGAAGTCGTCCCTCAGGTAGGGTTCCAAAGGCTGGACGACCCAGTCCCGCCCGTACCGCTCGTTTCCGAACACGACGACAGGCCGCGACGTTCCTGCCCTGAACTTCCGCAGAAATCGCAGCAGTTCGACTGCCTCATACGCCGCGCGGCGTGCCTCCCTCATGTCCTCCTCGGTGAGGACCGCGGGGTCGTCACGCTGGTCTTCAAGTACGGTCAGCGAATCGAACAGCGCTCGCTGCTCATCCGGTTCTTCCGGCCAGTCGCGCTGGCGATTGCACTCCGACGCGAACCGGTGGTACTCCAACTCGCGCATCAACTCATCGTCCGCCTCGAAATGCCCGTGTCTCGTCTTGGCCCGGAGGTCATCCAAGTGCCTGATCGTCCCCTCGACATCCTCCGTCTGCGTCAACAAGGCCGACAACACCGGCGTGATCCTCACACCGTCGTGGTTCTGCACGTTCACACGCGAGAGCCAGTCGGCCACCGCCTGCATCCGCGAAACACCCTCGTCATCCCCAAGCCGCTCGAATTCCGACAGCTGCTCCGACGAGAGCCGCATCCGGCCCTCGCTATTCAACCTCTCAAAAGTCGTCTCATCGGTCATAATGCTCACATTTCCCGTCATTCTTAACCCCCTCTCCCGTTCGCGGGAGAGGGTTGGGGTGAGGGTAAAAGGCCCCATTCTCCTATTATCTCTGCGTCCTCCGTGCCCTCTGCGGTGAGAAACTTCACGCCGCGTCCATCGCCAGCCGGAATCCCATGTGCCCCGCCGAGCTATCCGGCGTGGACGCCGTTCTCGCGGCAGGGCGGTACCGGTTGCAGTAGGACTCGTGACACAGGTACGAGCCGCCCTTGGAGATCTTGCTCTCCCCGGCGACAGGGCCTTTCGGATCGACTCGCGGCCCTCCCACGTGATGCCTGCGGCTGAACCAGTCGGAGCACCACTCCCACACGTTGCCGGACACGTTGTACAGCCCGTACCCGTTCGGCTCGAACGACGACACCGGGGCAGTGCCGGCGTGTCCGTCCTCGACGGTGTTGACGTCCGGGAAGTCGCCCTGCCAGATGTTGCACATGTGCCGACCGCCCGGGGTCAGGTCGTCGCCCCAGGGAAAGAGCGCCTGCTCCAGGCCGCCACGCGCCGCGAACTCCCACTCCGCCTCGGTCGGCAGACGTGCCCCCGCCCACTCCGCGTAGGCGACGGCATCGTTCCACGACACGTGCACGACGGGATGGTCATCCCGCGTTTCGATGGACGACCCCGGCCCCTCAGGTTCTCGCCACCATGCGCCGTCCACCTTCCACCACCACGGCACCGCCGCTACAGCCTGATCGACCGTCGCCGCGACCTCCTCCGAGACGAACTGCCGGAACACGAACGACCACCCGAACCGCTCGGCCTCCGTCACGTGTCCCGCCGCATCCACGAACGCCGCGAACGCCCGGTTCGTCACCGTCGTCGTCGCGATCGAGTACGGGCTGACCGTGATCCTCCGAACGGGGTCCTCGCCGTCCCGCCGGTTCCGCACGGGTGCCCTCGTCCCCATCAGGAACTCGCCTTCGAGCCGCACGAAGTCGTTGACGGCAGCGGCTTGGGGGGCAGCCGCGGACGCGCGGATAGCGGAGAGGGCAGGGGCCTCAGCGCCGATGCGCTCGGTATGGGGGATGCAGCAGTCCATTGGGCGAACCGGCCCAATTGTACACGGTTACGGACATTACCGAGCGTTGAAGACTGCCGTCGCTTCGTGGTATCTTTTTCCTAACCACCCCTATCGATTCGACGGTAGGGTCGAGACCGCCCTCCGAGGCGGTCTCTGTCTTTGTGTGTGGGTTCTTTTGCAAAATTCTGTTTCGCCATGAAGCGCGGGGGGATATGTGCTGCGGGTGTAAACATCCGCCACCCTCTTCTACTTTGCGATGAGTTGGATTTCTATGTAGCTTCCGTTCAGTTATCAGGATGCCATAGAACCTCACTTAATACCCCATTTCGCAAAAGATACTGTATGGGAGTGTAATTTTGCGACACTCTGGTAGGCGAGATTGTTCCAACCATGTTCGACTTGACAGGGTGTTTGCACAGAACCGGTTGAGGGTGGTGACATATTTCCACGCGTTGCCTAATCGGGTCATAATTCGCAAAGGGCTCATATAGCACGTAGAACTGCTCGTGGGGAGGGCTGATTGAGTTGAGCACCTCCACAGCTTTGCAAACCTCTTTTCGACCGAATTGAGTTTCGATATACAGCCCGTTCAAGAGCTTTCGTCGGTCTTCGAATGGCTTCCCGTCCGAGTGCTCAGGTGACGTGTGAACCACGTAGCGTTTTCGTCCTAATCTTATGGGGATGCGTTCCTTGGGAAGGCGCTCGTTTCTTGAAAGCCAATCGGCAACCTCAAACAAGATACGTTTCCATGAGGTGGTGAACTTAGGACTCCGTTCGCCTTGAATCAATTCGCCAGTCGCCGCATCTCTATAGGGTCGCACAAGATTCTTGCTGTGTGGATCTGTTACATAGACCGGGATTTCTGTTCCTTCCGGGGTAAGCAGTGAATGTAGGTCGAATCTTTGGCTTTCGAGAGATGACGAAAGCAGATGCCAGTATCCACCGTTCTTTGACAGCGTATTGAAGTCGTTGTCTGAGGCGAGAATAGTAGCCCAGTCACTTTGCCGCCAAAAGTGTCCGCGCCACCAATAGCCTTCTCCATCATAAGGCAGCCTCACGGGAGGTCTTTCGTCAGGCAGCAATTCCTGCTTTGGGACCAAGAGATCGTTAAGGACAGGCAGCCGTGCCCTTACGTGCGCGTCGGCGTGACAGAGATCGCACACCAGATCGTGAGCGTCGCCGCACAGCTTTTTGCGCGACCAGCGTTTCGCCGCGCGCCAACGGTGGCAGCGCTTGCAGTCTTCGCCCAGAGGATTTTCGCAGTGTTCGCAGCGGTGACTGGCCGCGTGGGACACTCCGCCGCACTCCACACACCAGACGATGGGAGCTTCTCCCGTGGATTGACTGCCACGCGGTTTGAGCGACCACTCACGATCGGTCTGAGGCAGACCATGCTCTTTCGAGTTGTCCGCTATGTCAAGTATCAGGCAGTCCCCGCCGTAGGCTTTCGGCCTCAGTCCTCTTCCCACCATCTGCATGAACAACGCCAAGCTCAGGGTCGGTCGAGCCATTACAATGCACGAGGCGTAGGGTAGGTCAAACCCTTCGGTGACGATTACCACGTTGATTATCACTTTGAGGCTGCCGTTTTTGAACTCTTCTATCACTCGATTACGCTCTGTCTCATCCTGGTTGGTCGCACCAAGGACACTCCCTGCCGGTACCCCTTCCTCTTTGAACAACTCTTCCAGGATTCGAGCATGGCCTACGGATACGGCGTACACGATGGTCTGGCGTTTTTCGGCGTGTTCCTGCCAGAACTTCAACGCTCTCGCCGTCATCACCTCCGGCCGGTCGGAGTTCGCCTGCTCGATGCCGCTTGGGTTGTAGTCGCCGTCCCAAACGGGGTCACCGCCGCGTATACGATCTTCGGGTGGCGGCATTATCATTTTGGCCTTGCACAGGTGATCGTTGCGTTGCAGGGCGGCAATTTGAGGACCGCAAATCAGCTTGCCGAATAGATGATCGAAACCTTCCTTCTTGGTCAGCCGCCATGGTGTGGCGGTCATGCCCAACACTTGGCCCGGCCACTGCTCCATAGACCGCTCCCAGCCAGCGGCCGGCGCGTGGTGCGCTTCGTCAACGATCATCAGGTCATTTGGACCGTACTTGCTCCAGACATTTCCTTTGGCAGTCCGCCGACCAAGAGTCTGTGCCATCAGAATTGTCACGCCGTTGGGCATAGCGGGCGCATCGGGATCGTTGGACTTCCACGACTTCTCCACCCTCGCCGGAACATCGGCGCGAATCAGCCTTTCGCACGTTTGCTCTGTTAACTCTCTGCGGTGTGTCATCCAGACGGCATTGCGTCCGTCCGTGAGTCGGTTCTTCAGCAGTTGAGCGGCGATCTCGGTCTTTCCCCCGCCGGTGGGAAGCTGCATCATCACCCGCGCCTTCGGGTCGTTGCCCAGAGCATCTTGAACCTGATGCAGCAGCCTTCTCTGATAATCCCGGAGCTCTACCATCGGTCTCCTAAGTCAGATCCTCGGCAGAACCACCTACGCCACGCTGTCTTCGATCACCAAGGCGCGGCCCACGACTTCGAGGGCTTTTTCGACCTTCCCGATCTGTGAAAGATGGTTGGGGTTGACGAGCCTTCGAACCGAGGTTTCGCTGACGCCGAGGCGCTTGCTGAGCGCGGCGTTGGTGACGCGCTGGCTCCGCATCGCCGTATACAGCGCGAGCTTGGCCGCAATGACGGGCGGCACGGGGACGAGTTCCTGCCCTTCCGCAACGGGACTCGGAACGGGGATGTCCCATTGCTCCAGGACGTAGCCCGCGAGGGCGACGGCGAGGGCGTCCTTCGCCATTTCGAGGGCCTCGTCGCGGTCTCTTCCGTTCGTGAGAGCTCCCGGAACATCGGGGAAGGTCACGTAGAACCCTGAAGGATCTTCCGGGTGGAGGACGCACGGATAAGCGTATCGCATCGGTCAGAGTTCCTTTCTGTCGATGTTTCCGATAATCCCGTCCCGCGCTCAAGAGTGTATACGATGCGTCCCCAGTCCTTCCAACACCGTAGACACCCGTTGGCGAGTGTGGCATGGTGTAGGCGCTCAGACGGAGGCCGCCCCAATGAAAATCCTCGTGGTGAATCCCTTTGGCGACACCGAGTTCTACGGTCGGGACAACCTTGCGCGGATCGCGCGGCCGGATACGGAGTTCGACGTCGTGGACATCGGCGACATGTACCCGTTGCGGAACAACCAGTGGCTCTACTTCCGCTATATGTGCACGGACGGGACGCTCGAAACGGTCATGAAGGCCGAGAAGCAGGGCTACGACGCGGTGTTCATCTCCTGCAACCTTGACATCGGCCTGTACGAGGCGCGGCAACTCGTGGACATCCCTGTGACCGCGACGCTGGAATCGGCGGCCCTGGTCGCCCACATGATGGGCGCGACGTACTCCCTCGTGACGGTGGACTACCAGAACGGCAAGATCCAAGAGTCCCTCGTGCGGACGTACGGCCTGCACGAGCACTTCGCTTCCCAGCGCCCGTTCGACATCGACGCGAACGACCTCTATCCCGACAGGACCCCGCCGGGCGAGGTCATCGAGGCCGTCGTATCGGCGGCGAAGGCGTGCGTCGACGAGGACGGGGCGGAGGTGGTGATACCGGGCTGCACGCTGGCGGGATCGGTGCTGACTCACGACCTGCCGGACGCCGAGGCGGTCATCGGCGCGCCCGTGCTGGACGGCATGGTGACGGGCTTCAAGATGGCCGAGATGATGGCCGACATCCGCGCGGCGGGAGTCCCCACGGTCTCCCGTCGAGGATGGTTCGAGAAACCGCCGGAGTCCGACATGCGCACCCTCCGCGCGTTCATGGGAAGGGAACGGTAACCTCACTTTCCCCTAGAGCGCGAAACCCCCGTTCGCCCTGAGCCTGTCGAAGGGCGAAATCCCACACTCGGACGCAATTTCGAGGTAGCTCCATGAAATCAACGGCTGACGCAATAATCATCGGCGGCGGCGCCGTCGGGACAAGCGCCCTCTACCACCTGACCAAGCTCGGCATAACCGACGTGGTCCTGCTGGACAAGGGCGGGCTGGCGTCCGGCTCGACCGGGGACTCTGCCGCCATCGTCCGGCAGCACTACTCCAACGAGGTGAGCATCCGCCTCGTCAAGCGCAGCATCGAGATAATGCAGAGCTTCCCCGACGAGATGGGCGTGGAAGTGTTCACGCAGTCCGGCTGGTGCTTCCTCGTTCCGCCGGAGGCCGAGTCCTCATTCGTCGAGAACATGGCGCAGCTTCAACGACTCGGCGTCCGCACGTGGGAAATTTCGGTAGAAGAGGCCGTCGAGAATCACCTGCCCGGCCTGAACCCCGACGGCATCGGCCGCGTGGCCTACGAGCCGGACGGGGGATTCGCCGACCCTCATCTTCTGTGCCAGGGCTTCGCCGACCGAGCGCGTGACGTGGGCGCCAACGTCTACCTCAACACCCCCGTGACCGGCATCAAAATGTCCGGCGGCAAGGCCACGGGCGTACGAACGCCGAACGGCGAGATAGACAGCTCGATTGTCGTCAATGCTGCGGGACCTTGGGCGAGACCCATCGGCCAAATGGCGGGCCTCGATCTCCCGTTGGAGATCTCCCGCGAGCAGGAAATGATGCTCCAAGTTCCTCCGGGTTCCTCCGCTCCTCAACGCGCCGTTTCCAACATGGTCGAACGCATATACTTCCGTCCCACCAAGCAACCCGGTACCGTTCTCATCGGCGTCGGCCACCCGAAGGAAAACGAGCCGGTCTCCCCCGACGACTACGACCCCCGCGCCGATCCTGACTTCATTGAGGACGCGGGCGCACGGCTCGCCCACAGGATGCCGCACCTCGCCGACGCCGAGGTCATCGCAAGCTGGTCGGGCCTCTACACCATCACCCCCGACTGGAGCATGATCGTCGACCGTGCGCCCGGCGTGGAAGGCATGTACCTCGCCGTCGGCGGGAGCGGCCACTCCTTCAAGCTCGCGCCCGCCATCGGCCAGTGCCTCGCCGAGATGATCGCCGCTGGCACGCCAACCACCGTTGACATAACGCCCCTACGCGCCGGACGCTTCTCCGAGGGCGACCCCCTCCGCTCGACCTACGGCGGCAACCGGGGATAACCGTCCAACTACCGCCTCTCCCGTCGTGGGAGAGGGCTGGGGTGAGGGCCTCCCGCATCCTGTATAATCCCCAACGCCATCCTCCAACCCCAACCGACCAGAGACCCTATTCCCAAAATGCTCGAACGCTTCAAGGTACCCGCCCGAGACCAGGTCCGCGTCCCCCACGAGTCCCTCGAACGCACCCTCTCCGCCGTCTTCGCCAAGATGGGAGAGCCGCCAGACAACGTCGATGCTGCCGTCGAAACCCTCGTCACCGCCGACCTCTGGGGCGTCGAGAGCCACGGCGTCTCCAACATGGTCAAGGTCTACGTCGAGCGCTACGGCGACGGACGCATCAAGGCCGACCCGCAGTGGCGCGTCCTTCGAGAGACTCCCGCCACCGCCGTCATCGACGCCGACAAGGGACTCGCTATCATCCTCGGACGCACCGCCATGAACCTCGCCGTTGAGAAGGCGAAGAACGTCGGCGTCGGCTACGTCTCCCTCATCAACGCCGGACACTCCGGCGCGCTCGGCGTCCACGCCATGACGGCCGCGCGCCAGGACATGCTCGGACTCGTCATGACCACCGGCGGGTCGCGCATGGTTCCCACCTTCGCCGCGAAGGGAATGCTCGGCACCAATCCCATAGGCTTCGCCGCCCCCGCCCGCAACGAGGCCCCCTTCGTCTTCGACGCCGCCATGACGGGTGTCGCCCAGAACAAGATCAGGCTCGCCCAGCGCATGGGCGTCAAACTCCTGCCCGGATGGCTCGCGGATGACGACGGCACACCCACCATGCGCGAGATCGACCCGCCCGACTCCGACGACCCGCCCATGCTCCCCTTCGCCGGAACGCGCGAGCTCGGCTCCCACAAGGCATATGGCCTCGCCATGATGGTTATGATCATGAGCACCCTCATGCCCGGCGAGCGTCCCACCATGCTCACGGGACGAATAAAAGGCGAGCACGTCTTCGCCGCCTTCGACATCGAGGCCTTCACCGACCTCGACGAGTTCAAGGACAACATGGACGGTGTCCTGAGGGCCCTCCGCGAGGCCGAACCAGCGCCCGGCCACGACCGCGTCTTCTACGCCGGCCTCTCCGAGCACGAACACGAGCAGGATCGCCGCGCCAACGGCATCCCCCTCCACCGCGAGGTCGTAGAATACTTCGACCACCTCGCCGCCGAACTGGAGATACCGAGACTCGAACGGAACGCGTCATGACAACCCCAACCGGCAGTGACCGCAGCCACGAATCGGTCATCAACGACACGCTCGCCAGGATACTCCGGGAGAGACTCGGCTTCTCCGCCGTCGCCGAGTCCCTCGTGAACGGAAGACGCCCCGACATCATCGTTCGTCTCCCGCAAGCCGCCCCCATCGTCCTCGAAATCGAGTTCGAACCCGCCCGCACCGTGCAGGCTGACGCCCTCTCCCGGCTCGGCATGGAAATAGACGGGGCGAAGGTGCAGAACGCCTTCGCCGTAACCGTGCCCGCTCGACTCCGCGCGACAGACCAGCGTGACCTGTTCGACCGCTTGGAAGCCTCCACCCTCCAATGGCAGGAATGGCGCAGCGACGGCACGTCGGGACCGAAGCTCTCAGGGAAAGTATCCGAACTGGGGAACGCCGTCACTCTCGCGACTCCCCCATCCGGCGATTTGGACGAGACTGTCAACGTTCTCGACGAGGGAGCGCGCCGCGCGGGAGCTATGATCTACGCCGCCCCCGGCACGCTTGCCCGCGTCGCGAACGTGTTTCGCACTCCCCCAGGCGATGAAGTCGCCCACATGGCCGCACTCGTCATCATCAACGCCATGCTCTTCCAAGAGAGACTCGCCCGTGAACAGAATACGTTCCCGCCCCTAGACGCTGCCCGTACGGGAGAGGGGACATTCTCGAAGTTCGCCCAACTCCAAATCTGGGAAGAGATACTGGAAGTCGACTACTACCCGATATTCATCATGGCCAAGGACGTGGTGAAAGAATTTACCGGCATCGAGGGGCCGTCCGTACTGCGCGAATGCGCCCGAACCGCGGAGCGTCTGCTGGGTATGCGCGCCGTCGGGCGACACGATCTGGCCGGGATGATATTCAACCGGCTCATCACCGACAGGAAGCTGATTGCCGCCTTCTACACGAGCATACCCGCCTCCACCGTCTTGGCGGGCCTCGCCCTCTCGCCCGACAGATGGCCGCACGTCGATTGGACCAACGTCGAGGCGCTGGGAGAGATGAGCGTCGTTGACCCGGCCTGTGGCACCGGTACTCTCCTCATGGCCGCCTACCGGCAGATATTCCAGAACTACGCCGCCTCCGACGTTTCCACGCCGGAAATCAACCGGCTCCATCAGGCCCTCGTCGAGCGCGTGCTCTTTGGGGCCGACGTCGTACAGGCCGCCATTCACCTGACGGCAGCGACGCTCGCCGCCATGTCCCCCACGGTGAGATTCGCGCAAATGCAGCTGCATACGCTGTTCCTGCGAATGGAACCCTCCGGCGACATCCAACTCGGCTCCCTCGACTGGCTCAAAGCGCCCCAGGCACAGGCCTTCTTCTCCGGCTCCCAGGAGCAGGTAGGCGCGAAGAATGGGAACGGCGACATCGTCCAGCGTCCCCAGGCCGATCTCGTTATCAGCAATCCCCCGTTCACGAGGCGGGGAAGCGACGGCGGCAAGGGCGAGGCGCTGGCCCGCGTCCTGTCCGCCCCCGAAGACGGCCCCGAATCACAAAATGCCATAGCCCGCCGCACGTCCGAGCTCCTGCGCGGCACTCCCGCCAACCAGATGGCCGGACACGGCGCGTCGTTCACCGTCCTCGCAGACCGCATGGTCAAGCGCGGCGGACGCATCGCCCTCGTCCTGCCCGTTACCGCGCTGTCCGGCGAGTCGTGGCGTGGCATCCGCGAAATGCTCTCCTCCAAGTACGAGGTCGAGTTCGTCGTCTCCTCCCACGATACCCAACTGCGCTCCATGTCCTACGACACCGCCATAGCCGAGACGCTGATCGTCGCCCGCCGGCTCCGCGAGAACGAGAGTCCACCGGGACGGGGAGTATTTGTCAACCTCCGGCGCGCCGCCTACCGCGAGACGGACGCACTCGCCATAACCAACGCCGTCAACGCCGCCGCCTCAACCCCCATGCACCGCTCCGACGGCCCACCCGTCGGCGGCAGTCCGGTCATGGTGGGGGGAGAGCAGTGGGGCGAGATCATGGAAGGCCCCGTCGGCTCGGAGCCTTGGAAGGCGGCACGGTGGAGGAATGGCGCGACGGCCCAGTTCACCGCGGCCCTTGAACGGGGCGAGATCTGGGCGTCCGACGGTACGCGCGCCGTCGCCCGAGTCCCCGTCGCGCCCATGAAAGACGTGTGCAACGTTGGCCCGCAGGATCGCAGAATTCGCGGCTCACTCGGAGTCTTTGACGGGTATCACGGACGGAACGATCAAGCCCAGTTCCCTGCGCTTTGGACTCTCGACTCGTCGATTCATCAGGGTCTGATAACTGACCCGAACGCATGGCTCGTTCCCAAGCCGGGTATTGCTTATCAGTCAATTTGGTCTCAGGCCGGCGCGCTTCACGTGACACGTGATATCCGATATAACGCGCAACCGATAATGGCAATTCGCACCAACGTCCGCACCCTGGGCGTGCGAGCGTGGTACACCTTGAGCGTTCAAGATGATGACCCAACACTCAAGACGCAACGCGAGACCGCCCTCGCCTTGTGGTTCAACTCTACACTTGGATTAATCCTTCACGCCAACGGTTCCAACAGATCCCAGGACGGTAGAGGACAGGGAAGCAAGGGAATGCTCGAAACGATGTCCACGCTCGACGTTCGCAAGCTCCGCCCATGGCAGTTGGACGCGGCGCAGGCAATCTGGCGTGACTTCAGCGACCGAAAGTTCGGATCATTCCACCAGTGCGCCGTCGACCCCGCCCGCATAGACCTCGACCGGCGCATCGTCCAGGATCTGCTGGGACTGGACGAAGATGCCGTCGACGCCGTGGCCCGCCTCCGCACACTGCTGGCAACCGACCCGTCGATATACGGGACAAAGGAACCGCAACCGGCTCCCTAGCTACACGACCAGCCCCGCCGCCTCCACCGTCTCCCGCAGCTCCCGGTACGTGAACTCGCTCGGCGGGGTGTCAGGGTGCCGCACATTGACCGACGCGAACACCCCTCGCAGCCGCAGCGTCTCCTTGACCAGATGTAGCGACGACGGCCCCGCCCCTTGCGTCATCACCCGCAGGAGCGGTGTCATGCGATTGAACGCCTCCACGGCCCCCGCCTCGTCGCCCGACTGGAACAGGTCCCACACCGAGCGGAACAGGTCGGGGAACGCGGCGTGAGGCATGATCCCGACCGACCCGCGCCGCATCTCCTCAACGAAGAACGCGCCTCCCGCGCCACCGAAGACCGTAAGCGAGTCGCCGCCCTCCTCCACGAACCCCGCGATGCTCGCTGGTGTCGGCGGGTTCTCCGCCTTGATGTACTGCACGCCCTCGATCTCGCGGGCCATCTCCCCCGCCAGCGCGGGCGACACCGCAGCCGTTGGCACGTCCTGGATGAAAATCGGTATCGTCGTCGCGTCCGATACCCGTCGGTAGTATTCCTTGACGACATCCGCCGACACGCCAACCGGCGGCGTGACCATCGAGGCGTCCGCCCCGATCTCCTCCGCCCGCCTGCTGTACTGGACGGTCACCGCCGTGCTCGGTGCGCCCGTGTTCACCACCACGGGTACCCTGCCTCCCGCCTGCTCCACCACCGTCCGCGTCACCACGTCGCGCTCCGCCTCCGACAGCTTCACCACCTCACTCGCGAACGCGATCCCAACACCGTGCGCCCCGTTGTCGATGACGAAGTCCACCTCCCGCCGCAAATCCTCCACGTCGATCCAGTCGTCCACATCAAACGGCGTAGCAAGTATGGGAAACAGGCCCTTCATGGTTGTAGCCCCCATCAATACGTCGCCCTTCCGCCGCTGATGTCGAACACCGCGCCCGTGCTGAAAGAGCACTCCTCCGACGCCAGCCACGCGACCAGCGCCGCCACCTCCGCCACCTCGCCCGTGCGCCCCATCGGTATCTTCGAAATCATGTAGTCGATGTGCTCCTGCGTGAGCTGTTCGAGGATGCGCGTCCGCACCACCGCCGGGGTGATGCAGTTCACGCGAATGCCCGTCGTAGCAAGCTCCTTGCCGACGGACTTCGTCAGCCCGATGACGCCCGCCTTCGTAGCCGAGTAGGGAACCGCCTTCGGGTTGCCCTCCTTGCCCGCAATCGACGCGATGTTGATGATCCGCCCGTAGTCCCGCTCGATCATCTGCGGAATCACGTAGTGGCAGAACGCATACACCCCGCGCAGGTTCGTCCTATACACCCTGTCCATCTCCTCGATCGGCAACTCCCACACGCTCGCCGAGTGCCCCGCGATCCCCGCGTTGTTTACCAGGATGTCGATGCGACCCCACCGGTTTATCGCTTGCCTGACCGCCTGCTGGGCCGTCTCGTCATCCCCCACGTCGCCCAGCACCACCTCCGAGTCCACGCCCTGCTCGGCCAGCGCCTGCGAAGCCTGCTCCGCAACGTCCGCGTTCATATCGACGATGGCTATCCGCGCCCCTTCGCTCCCCAGCCGCTGCGCGATTCCAAACCCAAGTCCCTCGCCGGCGCCCGTCACTATCGCTACCTGTTCCTCAAATCTCGACATTGATTGTCCTCTTCTCACGTAATACTGCCTATTCCCATCGGAACCCCCTCTCCCGTTCGCGGGAGAGGGCTGGGGTGAGGGTAAATCCCCCTACGCGCCCTCCGCCAAACGCCTACTCGCCGCCGACACAGCCGCGCCCTGGGCTACCTCATACCCCTCGTCCGGCAGGATGCCCTCCAGACTCGAAAGCAGCGCCAGGAGGTACTCCGCCTTGCTCGACTCGCCCATCAGCCCGATACGCCATACGCTCCCGTCGAACGGCCCGAAGCCCTTCCCTATTTCGATTGAGTGCTCCCGCAGCAGACGCTGCCGCACCGTCGCGTCGTCCACCCCGTCCGGGATCTGCACCGCCGTTATCTGGTCGAGCCGGTACGACTCCGGCACCAGGAAGTCTAGACCGAGGGCTCCGAGGCCCGCGCGGAGCGCCGCCGAGTTCCGTCGGTGACGCACTATCCGAGCATCGAGGCCCTCTTCCAGCACGATTCGTAGCGCCTCGCGCAGCCCAAGGATCATACTCACCGGCGCGGTGTGGTGGTATACGTGCTCCGGTCCCCAGTACTTCGCGATGAGACCGAGGTCGAGGTACCACGAAGGCGGCTTCGTCGTCCGCGAGTCGATAACCTCCAGCGCCCGCGGCCCGACCGCCACCGGACATATCCCCGGCGGCGCGCCCAGGCACTTCTGGCTGCACGAGTAGGCGTAGTCGATGCCCAGAGCGTCGAATGCGAACTCGCTGCCCCCCAGCGACGTCACCGCGTCCACCATCAGCAGAGCGCCATGCGCCTTCGCAAGCCGCGCGATCTCGTCCAGCGGCTGCAGGACGCCGGTCGATGTCTCCGCGTGCACCACCGAGACCATCTTCACCGAGTCGTGCCTGCTAAGCTCCTCTTCCAGCATCTCCGGCGGGAACCGTTTTCCCCACTCGCCGCGAAGGACGACCGCGTTCGCCCCGACCCGCTCGGCCATGTCCGCCATCCGCTCCCCGAAGTACCCGCACGAGCAGATCACCACCGTGTCGCCCGGTTCCAGCAGGCTGTTTAGACCCGCCTGCATTCCCGCGCTTCCCGTCCCCGGCAGCGCAATGGCAAGCCCCTCTTCCGTCTGGAACACCAGCTGCAGCAGCTCCGACACCTCGTCCAAGACGACCATGAATTCCGGGTCGGAGTACCCGATCATCGGCGACATCATCGCCTGGAGCACGCGCGGACTCGCATTACTCGGCCCCGGCCCCAGAAGTATACGCGGCGGCATCACCGGAACCTTCGATTCGGGTACGCTGCTCATCCCGCCTTCACCTCATTGCATCGAAAAATATCCCTCACGCGCCGCGTATTATAGGTGACTCCCCGCCTCGTTCCAAGCCGTCGCCATCCCGTCGGCCCCGTTCACCGGCTTTTCACTTTTGCGGCTACCCTTCGGTATAATTTGGTGGTACGGTAACGGTAAAGAAGGGACTTAATGAGGCTATTCATCCACATATTGCTCTACGGGTTTCTGGCCCTGCTGACTCTTGCCGTCATCGCTTGTGGCGGCGAGTCCGACGGCGCCGCCGATCCGACCGCCCCTCTCGCGCAGTCCGTCCCGGCCGCAGATCCTTCACCCGTCCCGACCGATACCCCTGAATCCACGGCAACCACGGAACCGACTTCCCTCCCACCGACACCGACAACCGTCCCGGAACCTACGCGACCGCCCGTCACTGCCGAGGTGGGCACTGATGTCGGCAATCTCGCGCCCGATTACGTGCTCAACCTTCCGCGGAACCGTCAGGTCAGCTCGACCGATCTCGTGGCGCAGGGGAAGCCCGTCTTCATCCTGTTCCATGCAACGTGGTGACCGGACTGTCGCTCCGCGTTGCGGGGCCTGACCGAAATCTACCCGCCCTTCAAGGACAAGGTGGACCTCTACGCCGTGGCCTTCGACGAATCCCTGAGCGACCTCCAGGGTTACCAGAATGAGAGCGGCCACGCCGGCACCGTGGCGCGTGCCGCCGGGAACATGGTCAGAAACTTCAGAGTCACTCAGCAGTCCACCAAAGTAGCCATTGACGCCAACGGAACAATCGTCTATCGTGCCGGATATGGTCGGGGCGATCCCAGCGAGTGGGAGAGTATCTTCAAGGAGCTTGCTGCGTCCGACTGACGCCTCGACAAACGCCATGACCGACACCCGCCTCAAATTCGTCGTCCCTGGCGACGACCCGCCACAGATACAAGGATCGCCGCATCTCGACCGCTTCGATCCCTACGGCGACGTTGCCCTCTACCTCGACCGGCCTTCGGGCATGGAAGAACAGCTCGAACGCGCGCGGGATGCTCAGGTCATCATCAACACTCGCGGGGCCGTCAAGTGGCCCGCCGAGGCCCTCCGTGCCCTGCCGAGCCTGCGAATGATCGCCACCTGCTCCATAGGCGTCGACATGATCGACATCGAGGTCGCCCGCGAGCTAGGCATCGTCGTCAGCAACCAGCCCGGACGCACCGCCCCCGTCGTAGCCGAGCACGTCATCGGCCTCATGTTCGCCGCCGCAAAACGCGCCGCCTTCCAGACCATCGAACTCAAGGCTGGACGCTGGACCCTCATGCAGAACGTAACGCTGCAAGGCAGCACCATCGGCATCGTCGGCACCGGCAACGTCGGACGCGAGGTCGCCCGCATCGCCAACGCCCTCGGCATGAAATGCCTTGCTTGGACCTACAATCCCTCGCCCGAACGGGCGCAAGAACTCGGCGTCGAGTTCGTCGAACTGGACGATCTGTTGAAAGAGTCCGACGTGGTCAGCCTTCACGTCCGACTCAGCTCCGACAGCCGCCACATCATCGGCGCTCGCGAGCTTGCGCTGATGAAGCCCGGCTCGCTCCTCATCAACGGCGGACGTGGTGAACTCGTGGACGACATCGCCCTCGTCGCCGCCCTCCAATCGGGACACCTCGCCGGCGCCGGCCTCGACGTCTTCGCTCAGGAGCCGCTCCCCGCCGACCATCCCATCCTCGCCTGCGATCAGGTCGTCCTCACACCCCACCTCGCCGACCAGACCCTTGAGGGCATCGAGCTCCTCAACGAGGGCGCCGTCACCAACGTCATCGCCTTCCTCGAAGGCCGCCCCAACAACGTCGTCACGTGACGCTCCCCTAGCAACTCGATGTACGCACTGTCACACCATACTCAAGCGTCCGCCAAAGTTTCGCGTCCGCGTTGACACGATCCCTACTCGGTCGTACACTCACTCGCCGAGCACCGCTCGCACATCCTCGCGTGAACGCTAAAGGACCGTCCCCAATGCCAAGAGAGAATCTGCGTGAACTCATCGTCGGAGCCGCGGCTGCGGTCGCGACGCCATTCGACGAGAACTACGAGGTCGACCTCGGCAAGATGTACGACCTCACGCAATGGTGGGTCGCAAGCGGGCTGATAAAGGGCAACGGCATCATCAAGGTGGCCGCCGCGGCCGGCGAGGGGCCGATGCTCGACGACCCGGAGTGGGCTGCCCTGCTCCGCACGACCGTGCAGGCCTCCGACGGCAAGGCCACCGTCATGTGCGGACTCCACTACAAGGACACCAAGCGCACGATCAGGGACGCGAAGGTCGCGCAGGACATGGGCGCTCACGCCCTGCAGGTCTGCCCACCCATCTTCAACGACCCAAGCCAGGACGACCTCCTTAACTATTACGGAGACCTATCCGACGCCATCGACATCGGAATCATGGTCTACCACACCCACTGGCTCCGGGGCGGACGAATCGACACCGACACCCTCCTCAAGATGAGCGACTTCGAGAACGTCGTGGCGATCAAGTGGAGTCCCCACGACGGGCAGGTCTATGAGGACATGGCAAAATTCGTCGACCGCTTCAATATCATCGACAACACCGTCAACCCCGTGCGCTGCGCCAAGCTGGGCGGACACGGATTCGTCCAGACGAGCGTCGAGGCCTACCCGCCGCACGATCTCAAGGTATGGGAGCTCATCCAGGCAAAACGGTGGGACGAGGCCGAGACGCTGTACCGCAGTGTCCAAGGGCCGCTCCGCAAGTTCGGCGAGAAGATCAATCACCGTTCCGGCGGTCAGGGAAGGGTGATGAAGGGCATCCTGGAGATCCTCGGCGAGCCTGTGGGCTCCTCCCGCCCGCCATCCAAGCCGCTGAACGACGAGGAGAGGCAGGAGCTACGAGGCATCATCGAGGGATTCGGCTGGCCCATTCCTGTGCGATAATACCCAGAGCAGCGTCGGTTCTCGCATGGTAGCAGGCTACCTTGCACTGCTACCTATTGATTTTTTCGCGTAACTCTGATTGTATTGCGCCCATAATCGGAGTTGAAGCCACTCACTTGACCGAAAAAACGGATTCCGTAGTTTGGACCAGAGTCTTGCCTAAAGGAGGGAGACCTTGAAGAACATACCGATTGTGTACCGAATAGCGATAGCCGTGGCCGCCGTGCTTGCGCTGAGCGTGGCGCTGTCGTGCGCGGCAACGGAGGAGCCGGAACAGCCGCTGCCTGCGCAGCAGGCCCGTCCAGCCGCCCCGGCCGCCGATCCGGCGCCCGCGCCTGAGGTGCCGGCGGTGGAGGTCGCCGCGCAGCAGCAGCCTGCTCAGGCCGCCCCCGCTCGCCCGGCCGCTCTGCCGGCTGCCCCTGAGTCGGCAGGAGTCGGAGCAGTCGCGCCCAGCCAGCCTGAGCGAACCGCCCCCGATTCCGTGGAATCGGCCGCCATGGAGTACGTGGCCAAGCCCCAGGCCCCCGGCGCGTATTGGGCATATATCGAGGAGTACAGCCCTCGCCCCACAACGTTCCAAGAGAGCCCCAGATTCGCCCAGATGGTGCGGGAGGGGAGCCTGCCTCCGCTTGAGCAGCGACTCCCCGTGCCAGAGGACGTCTACGTCTTCGCCCCGCCCGACGAGATCGGCGTATATGGAGGCGAAGGCCGGCTTATCACCGGCGGGAAGACCAGCCGGTACCTGAAGTTCGAGGCGTTCGGCGGCAACGGCACCTGCATGCAGTACGACGCCAACGGCGTCAACTTCTATCCGCTGGCCTGTAAGGCAGTCAACCTCAGCGAGGACGGACGCACCTACACCGTCACGCTCCGCAACGGCCTCAAGTGGTCGGACGGAATGCCCATGACGATGGCGGACGTCGAGTGGGTCTGGAACGAAGACGTGCAGTTCAACCCCGAGCTCAACAAGGCCTACTCCGGAACGGTCAAGGACCCGGTTACGGGCAACGTGGTGGCGTTCAACAAGGTCGACGACCTGAACTTCACCCTGAGCTTCGACTCGCCGTACTTCACATTCCTCGAGGGCGCGCGATTCCGGCAGGGACAGCATTGCACCCGTACCCACGCATGCATGTACGAGCCCTTCCATTACTCACAGCGATTCCATCCCAAGTACGCCGATCCCACGGAGTTCAAGAAGATCATGGACGAGAAGGGGTACACCGACTGGACCCAGGTCTGGGTCGGCAAGTACCACGTTCGCTACGACGCAGACGTCCCCTTCCTCGGCCACTTCTACAACTGCGAGGGGGGCAACGACGACTCCCAGACACAGTGCGCCAATCCGTACTACCACGGCGTCGACCCCGACGGGAACCAGCTTCCCTACATCGACTCGTACACGTGGTACCTCACCGAGAGCCGGGACACCTCCATATTCCGGTCGATGAACGGAGAGACGGACGGGCCGTACAACGCCAACTACGTCCTGTACGAGATGCCGCTCTACATCGCCAACATGGAATCGGGCGACTACAGCATCGGCCACTGGCCGGAGACGAGCGGCAACGACGCCGGAACGCAGGTCAACACCGAGTACAACGTAGACCCCGAGCTGGGCAGGCTCTTCCGCACTCACGAGTTCCGTCAGGCCCTGAACCTCGGCATGGACCGCAGTGAGATCAACGAGGTCGTCTTCCTTGGTTTGGGCACACCGCAAGCATGGGTTCCCCATCCGAGCACGATCTTCTACCCCGGTGACGAGTGGCAGCAGTACAACGCCATACGTGACGTTGAGAAGGCCAACCAGCTCCTCGACTCGATCGGTCTCGTCGACACCGATGGTGACGGAATCAGGAACCGCTCGGACAACGGGCAGAACATCGAGATATTCTCCGAGTTCCGAGAGGAATTCATCAAGGTCGCCGAACTCTTCCAGAGCCAGTGGGCCGAAATCGGCGTACACCTCGACTTCAAGGAGGGCCGCAACAGGGCGTATGGGACGGGGGACGCACCGATCCGGATGCGCGCCATGCCGCAGATGACCAACATGTGGGTCTGGACGCAGATGCTGCCCTACCGCGCCAGTCATCCCGGACGGGAGATGGGCCGGTACTTTGAGACAGGCGGTACCGAGGGAATGGCCCCGGTAGGAGCGGCTCAGGTTGACTGTCCGGGCTGCTCTGAGAACGAGTACCTGCCGCTCGCTCCCGCCGGCAACTACCCTGCCGATCCGACAGGGTTCCTCATGGAGATGCAGAGCATTTACGGCGAGGGCAGGTCCTACAGGATGCTTGACCCGCGGCGCATCGAGATCGGCCAGAGGCTGTACGAGTTGAACCTCGAAAACGACTACCACTTCGGCAGCATCGGGTTCTCGGGAAGCAGCCACGGCATCGTCTTCAAGCGCAACAACGTCCGCAACGTCCCGAATCGCCACATGCGCGAAGAGGCCGGCGGCTACGGCAACATGCTCACGTACTTCGAGGACGGCATCGACAACGTGAACCACCCCGGCAACCGGTCGACGCGCTACGCGAGCACACACTTCCTACAGTGCCCGCACATCGCCTCGGACAAGTGCTAACCTAACAGGGAACGGGGCGTACCCCTTTGTTCCCATAAGAGAGTAGAATGAGGGACAGGACAGAGGCTCCAAGCCTCACCTGTCCCTCTGCATTTCCAACGGTTGCATGGTGTGGGAATGAAGAACTTCCCGGCCGCATTGGAGGATACCTGAGAAATGCCGGTTCTGATTTGGTTTAGGCAGCGAGGATTCGTATTCTGGTTCTCGGTATTCCTCGTCGCGCTAACGATAGCCACCCTCATCGGTATGCTCGCGTTCATAGGCGAGAGCCAGGACAACATCAGCTTCTCCTTCCTGAAGGCCAAGCCCGATCTCTCGCTCTCCATCACGGCATCACCGCAAACGGCGGAGCGAAACGGCTCCCTGATTTACACCGTCGTGGTCACGAACGAAGGACCGGGCGTGGCGAAGAAGATCGTCGTCGACACCACCCTGCCCAACGGCGTTACGTTCACCTCCGCCCAGCCTCCGGACCCGGCATGTTTCGAGTCGGATGGCGTGGTGAACTGCCGGCTTGGAGCGATCGACACCACCGAGAGCGTCAAGGCGATCATCTCGGTGAAAGTCGAGGAATCCGCCCCCCAGGCCCTCGTCACAACCGCCGTCGTTCAAACCAGCCTCCCCGACAGCGACGCCTCCAACGACACCGCCACCGTCTCCACACCGGTGAAGTGAGTGGTTGAGGGCGTTACGGGTATAATCCTCGGCGCTCAACCATTTAGAGTCCCGCAGGCAACCACCATGACCCAACTCCACCTCCTCGACGACGGCGTCATCTACCGCAACCCCGACCCAGGATTCAAGGCCGAGTGCGCCTTCCTCCCCAACGTTACGCCCCTCGACGGTGACGAGGTCGTCTGCGTCTACCGCATCGGGCACGCCTTCTACTCCACCGACGGAACCCTCAACGTCGCGAGATCGACCGACTGCGGCAGGACGTGGTCGCAGGAGGGCCGCGTCTGGGACGTGGCGAACGACGACCGCCCGTACAGCTACTCCGCACCGCACACCTTCAGACTCGGAGACGGCACGCTCGTCCTGAATGCTTTTCGCCTCGACTACTCCGACCCTCGTCCCCAGTTCAATCCCGATACAGGGGGCATTCGCAAGTCCGAAAAGATCATCATGTACTCCGATGACGACGGCCGGTCGTGGACTCCTCCCAGGATCATGGACCTGCCGCTCGACGGCGAGCCCGACACGCCTTCATCCATCATCGAACTGAACGACGGCCGGTGGTGGCTCGGCCTCGAACAGTGGAAGACGTGGGACGACGCCGGCCCCCTCCACATCAAGGGTTACTCGACCTTCTCCGACGACCGGGGCGAGACGTGGTCGGACGCCATACCCCTGGAGAGCGCGTCCGACCCCGACAAGATGTTCTCGCACAGCCGCTACGTGAAGATGCTGGACGGGCGAGTCGGGGCGCTCCAGTGGACCCAGAAGCCCGGCACGGCGGAGGACTTCCCCGCGCACTTCACCATCTCCAACGCGGACGCGAGCGCATGGAGCTACCCCGCGCCTACCAACCTCATGGCCCAAACGTGCTGGATCGCCGACCTCGGCGACGGCCTCATGGCTGCCGCCTACACCGACCGCGAGGGCATGAACCCCGGCATCAACGTCGTCCTCTCAAACGACGAGGGCAGAACATGGGACGTCGAAAACCAGGTGCAGGTCTGGGACGCCGTCGGCCAGGAGTACCTCGGCGTCGACCGCGTCCCCGAATACCCCAAGAGCCACGACAACATCGCGTTCGGCAAGCCCAACCTCGCCCGCCTCAACGACGGCACCCTCATTGCAAGCTGGTGGTGTACCCAGGCCTCCGTGACCCACTCCCGCTTCGCCCGCCTGAGGGTTGAATAGCCGGTTTCGTTCTGGAACCGAAGACCTTCTCGTGTAAGTCCATGGGCGGTATGCACGCGGTGAGTTGAATCGGCCTCACCTCTATCGCGAATGCGGGAGTCCATTCTGGTAGACTGTGCGTCGGAATAACGTCCCCCTCCAATTGCACTTTGTCGGAACTATCGTAGGAGCACCATCTCATTCTAGGGCAAGGTTCTTAAGGAGACCACAATGACACCGCCACATCGCGTAGGAGTCATCGGCGCCGGGCTGAAGGGCACACAGCACGCCCGCGCGTACCAACTTGACCCTCGCACTGAGGTCGTCGCGGTCGCGGAGAAGGACCCCGAAGTCCTTGAGCTATTCCGGCGAAGGTTCGGCTTGGAACGCGGGTACACCGACTACCGCGAGATGCTCGCCAACGAACAGATCGACATAGCCGCGCCGATCCTCCCCTCCACCGTCATCCCCGAGGTCGTCATGGCGTCCGTCGAGGCGGGGGTCAAGGGCGTCTTCTGCGAGAAGCCGATGTGCGTCACGCTGGAAGAGGCCGACCGCATGGTCGACGCCTGCGAATCGAACGGCGTCCACTTCGCTTCGGGCGACGCCGAGCGCAACTACGACTACCTGTGGGACGCGCGAGCCGTCATTGAGTCGGGAGAAATCGGCGCAGTGCGGCAGTTCAGGACGTACGGTGGTCTGGGAGAAGTATGGGGAGGCGGGTGCCAGTTCCTCAGCGTGATGCGGATGTTCGCTTGGGACTCCGAGGTAGACTGGCTCACCGGCTGGGTCGAGATCGACCCATGGCAGAACAACGACCAGGGCATGGCAGGCAGCATCCACTTCGAGAACGGCATCAACGCCTACATCTACATGCGGCCCGGAGACGTGAGAGGAATGGAAGTCCTGTGCGAGGACGGCTACCTGTATTATGACTGGAAGCAGGCCCGCATCTTCAAGCGCGGAGCCTCGGGCGACGAAGAACTCATCGCCTACCCGGCAAGCAAGCACTTCGGCCCCGACCTCGACGAGGACGGCTGGATAAGCATGGCTACCCGCCAGGACAACAGCACGCGCTCGTTCCTCGACACGATGGAGGCGGGCGTCGAGCCGCGATGCAGCGGCGCGAACATGTGCAAGGTGCTGGAGATCATCGTCGCCATGCGCGAGTCCCATCGGAACGGCTACGCTAGAGTCGGGTTCCCCATCGAGGACCGCAGCTTGGGAGTCCTCCCCACGCCCGCGAGGGCTTTCGGCCAGAGGAGCGTCGAGGGAAGGGCCGATGACTGGTACTGGCCGGCGCTGATGTCCCAGAAGCCCGAATAGAGGAGGCGCGAACATGACCGAGGAAGCAAAATACAAGGTCGGACTGATCGGAGCGGGACGCGCAGGGGTGCCCCGCGCGCGGGCCTTCGACATGCATCCTCTGTGCGAGATCGTCGCCATCGCGGACACCGACCGCGCGAACCTCGAACTCGCCGCCGGACGCTTCGGCGTGCCCGGATACGAGACGTGGGACGAGATGCTGGAGCACCACGAACTCGACATCGGCATGGCCGTGCTCCCCGTGCGTCCGAACGCCGACGCCGTGGTCGCCCTGGCGCAGGCCGGAGTCAAGACCATCTTCTGCGAGAAGCCTCTCACCGGGAGTCTGGCCGACGCCGACCGGATGGTCGAGGAAACGTCGTCACGCGGGATTCCCCTCGTATGCGGCGTTGTCGTGTCCAGCACGCCGGATTACCAGAAGGCGTACCAACTCGTGGCCGACGGGGAGATCGGCAGCATCGTTCGCATCAACCTCTACGAGAACAACAACCAGGTCGGCACGCACGGCCTCAACCTCGCCCAGCGTTTCGCGGGCAGGCCAGAGGGCGGCCTCGCTATCGGATGGGTCTCCGGCGACCCGTTCGCGGAGGCCGAGGACGAGCACGAGGACGGTACGCCCGGCTACGGCGCGCTCGGCGGCTACATCCGCTACGACAACGAGGTCGAGGTATTCAGCAGCTACCGCCTTCCCAACCACCACTGGCGTGGGATTGAAATCATGGGTACTCACGGTGCCATCTTCAACTGGAATAACACCGGGCCGGGCCTTCACCTCGTGAGAGCGGAGTCGTCAGAGCGCCCCCCCGCTTGGGAAGAGTTCACGGACGTACAGGGGCTCTTTCTCCCGCGCGATTCCATACGCGAACGTGATTACGACGAGGACGGCTGGCGTTACCCTGGTGATGTAATGCTCGGCATTGTCGATGAGATGGTGGAAAACCTGGAGACGGGTGCTCCCATAGGGGCCACCACAGGCGGTGACATGCGTCAGGCCCTTGAAATCGCCGTTGCCCTCCGAGAGTCCGCCCGAAACGGCCACGCGCCCACGCGATTCCCCGTGGAAGATCGCAGCATCTCGATGCTCCCTCAGAAGACGCGCTGGTTCTACAAGAAGACCATCATGGGCGACGATGCCTACATGGCCCAACTCGCCGAGCAAAAGAAGGACTGAGGGACGTGTCTGCCGGACAGCAGGAGGCCGACCACAGACCGCGCCTCCGACTTGGCATCCTCGCCTCCCACGCGGGCACGACCATGCAGGCTATCATCGACGCCTGCATAGAAGGCCGTCTCCACGCTGAGGTGCGCGTCGTCATCGGCAACAACTCGCGCTCCGGCGCATTGGCGCGCGCCCGAAAGCACCGCATCCCGACCGCCCACCTCAGCGCCGTCACTCACCCAATCGCAGCCGACCTCGACCGTGCGATCATGGAAACGTTGGACGGTCACAAGGTGGACGTCGTCGCGCTGGCCGGGTACATGAAGCGGCTGGGTCCTCTCGTGCTCTCGCGCTACAAGGGCCGCCTGCTGAACACGCATCCCGCCCTCCTGCCGAAGTTCGGCGGACAAGGCATGTACGGCGACAGGGTGCACGAGACCGTCCTGGCGTCAGGCGAGAAGGTTACCGGCGCGAGCGTCCACCTGGTCGAGGGTGACTACGACACGGGGCCGGTCCTGTCGCAGGTCAAGGTGCCAGTGCTGGATGGTGACACCCTCGAAACCCTGCGCGACCGCGTCCAAGCCGCGGAGCGCGAACACTACGTCGAGGTGCTCGAAAAGATCGCCAGAGGCGAGATTGAGTTAGAAGGCATGTTGTTACGTTAGAGCATGTCCAATGGGCAAGCCAGAACCGTTCGTGAGGCCCATCAAGACCGTTCGTGGTGAGCTTGTCGAACCATGAACGGCGGACCCTTCGACAGGCTCAGAGTTTGCCCCGTACCTGATACGAGGGTGAACGAGTTTCTGTTGGATACCCTTCTAGCTACTGCCCAACTCCGCCATGCGGGTTACGAGGCCGCGCAGTCGTTCGCTGTCGCTGTTCAGAAACGCCTCGTGCGGTGAAAACGCCCCGTCGCTGTACCACCGCAGCGTTGCGAGATGCCCATCCGTCGTCGGGTTGCCGGCGAACTTCAACGCGATGTAGCGGCGGCCGGCATAGGCGTTGTACGCCGCGTGCCACAGGCATTGGTTGAAGAAGAGCACGTCGCCCGGCCTTGACTCGACGATGTGGCACGGCATCCTGTCGCCCGCGACGCTGTACGGCATATCCCCAGGGTCGTCAGCCTCCGGGATCGTGTCCCAGTCCTTGTCGTTGTCCTGCTTTTGAAGCATGGGATACAGCGAGTCATGGAACGGGTTCTTGTGCGAACCGGGTATCACGCGGAGAGCGCCGTTGGCCGCCGAGACCTCGTCGAGGTAGAGCATGACCTTGAGGCGCGGGTAATCGAGGTCGCCGGGGGCCATGTTCCGCCGGTCCGGGTGCCACGGCGCTTCACCGTAGCCTGTTATGTTGCCCTCGGAGTTCGTCCAAACCATGCCCTCACCAACGAGTCCCTGTGCCGTCAGGAAGATGCGGTCGTCCTGGACGATCCTCGACAGGAGCGGAGACCGCTCAACAAATGACGAAGTGTGCTGGCTTCCCTGATCGGAGCGTTGGAAACCGGGACGCTGGGAATCTTCCTGCCAGAGCCTGTCGGCCTCCTCGCCGATGGCTGACATCTCGTCGGCGGAGAATAGCTCCCTGAAGAAGAGGAAACCGAAGGCTTCGTAGTGCGCTCGCTGACGTTCGGTAAGCATGGCTCACCCCTCAAACGTGGTGGTTCGCAAGCATACCATACGTCCGCGCCCGCCGAGTCAACACCACCTAGAACGGCATGATTGTGACGCCCAGCACGATCTCCGACATCACGACGATGCCTATGACGGCGCTCAATGCTCCGGCTACGACCCCCACCGAGCGGTTCAGCACCATGTTCCCGCCGGTCGCGACGAACGGGACGGCCAAGACGACGGTGACTACGGCCATCGACAGCATCGTACCGACGCTGAAGAGCACGAGGTAGCCGACGCCTGTCAAGAACGTGTCGATGGTCGGGAGCAAGGCCAGCATGACCGCCGCGCTGCCCGCGAGCCCGTGGACTATGCCGATGACGTATGACTTGACGCGGAAGACAGGCTTGCCGAAGGCGAAGAAGCTGTTGTGACCGTCAGAGGCTGAGTCGTGTGCCGAACCGTGTGTGGAACGCGCCTCATGGGTCGCGTGGATGTGGACGTGCGGAGCGTCATGAGTGTGCGGGTGGATATGGACCTTCCCCCGCCAGATGTTCCACACGACGCTCGCTCCGAGATACACCAGCATGATGCCCACGCCGAACTCGAGGAACGGGGCGACTGCCTCGTATTGGTCGAGCACGTAGTCCTTCAAGACGAGGATGACCAGGCCCAAAATGAGCAGAGGGGTAGAGTGTCCCGCGCCCCATGAGGCTCCGATCCACAGTCCTCGCCAGACGTTGCGCTGCTCCGTCACGATCGTCGAGACCGCGACGACGTGGTCGGCGTCGGTGGCGTGCTTGAGTCCCAGGAGGAACCCCAGTATGAGCACTGCCAGCGCGCCTGTCTCGATATCCATACCTCTATCTCACTCCCCGTTCATATTGCCGTTCGCGTGTGGGTCGGAAACACAGCCAGAACATAGGCCAAAGATGGCGATGTGGTCGACGTCTGCCTCGAACCCGTAGTCGTCGAGTATTTCCGTTCCCAGATTTGCCATGTACTGGTGGTCCAGCCGTATGAGACCGTCGCACATCCTGCAGATGAGGTGGTGATGACGGTCCTGGTGGAGCCACTCATAGATCGTCTCGCCCGCGCCCAGGTCGGTCTCGGATACCAGCCGCAGCTTCTTGAGGACGCCCAGCGTCCGGTAGACCGTCGATGCGTCGATATAGGGATACGATTCCCGGACCTGGTCGAGAATCTCCGACGCCGTCACGTGGCCGTCGGCATGACGGAGCGACGAGAGGATGAGCACCCGCTGGGGCGTCAGCCGGTGCCCGGAGTCACGGAGCGTCTGAACGGAGTGATCTTCGCAGCTCATGCTTGTTGCAACCAATTGCAACAGCAATGTAGAGCATCAGCGAGTCGATGTCAATAGGCTCATGGTCGGAAACCGGCCCCTCGTCTATGAGTCCAACCTGCCCGTGGAGCCGGTCTTATCGAAGTACGGAACCGGTAGTTCCCCCCGTGCAAGTTTGAATACCACAGGGATTCGACGCGTGTGTCCCGGGGATAGTTCCGGCAAGTCGTCCTCGGCGAAGAAGCCCACGCCGGTCGTTTCCGGGCCTGCGACAGGGGTCTGATCGTTGGAGATTTCGACGAGCCACACGCTGCTGTAGATATGATACTTGGCTCGACTGCCCCACAGGCGGGAGTCGAAGACGCCGAGCAGTGTCGTGGCCGTTCCCTCCACACCGGCCTCTTCGTGAAGCTCCCGCTCCGCCGAATAGGCCCACGTCTCGCCCACTTCAGTCGCGCCGCCCGGCATCGCCCAGAGGCCGTTGTCCTCACGTCTAATCAGGAGGATTCGGCCGTCACGAAACACGGCAGCATCGGCAGCGACGTAGGGAGTTGCATGGGACAGGCTCCCCTCGTATTCCTGCATCACTTCGCCCGCCGTCCTCTTCTCCATTGCGGCGACCAGCCGGGCGCTCAGTGCGAGAGTACGGGAGTATCTCTCGCGGTCGTAGTCGTTCTGGGAGTAGTGCAGCCCCAAGTCGGCGATGCTTCGCAACTCGTCGGCTATGAGGTAGATGTCGTCAGTGGTTTCCATGTTGTTCAACACACTAGTCTATGAGCCGCACCTCCTCCCGGAGTTGGGTGAAGTCGTACTCCGGGCGGTTGCGCAGGGCTGTTAGGACGAGGCTCACGACGATGGAGACACCGAGCGCGGCGGCGAAGCTCACGAGGAGCTGGCTGGCGAAGTCTATGGTGATGATCCACCCCGTCAGGTAGGGCGCCTCCGGGGTCGGGAAGAAGAGAATTCCGGCGACCAGTCCGAGCGCGCTGGCGGTCAAGGCGTCGCTGCCTGAGAAGCGTGGCGCGTAGAGTCCCCAGAAGACGGGGACCACGGCGGCAGCGCACACCATGTCCGCTATGAGGAACAGGTAGAGGACGCTGTATCCCTGCGAGGCGATGAGTATCGCGGGAATGATGAGGACCACCGTGATGGCGCGAGAGGAACTCAGCACCGTCGATCCCTTCAGTTCGGGCTTGAACCGCGCGAGATCGGTCGTGACGACGCTGGCGATGCCGTTGAGCAGGGTGTCGAGGCTGCTCATCACGAGGACGAGGGCCAGAACGAGGACGACGATCACCGCCCAGGTGGGCAACACGCCGACAATCAGGGAGAACATGGCTACCGAGGCGTTGTCTCCGACGAGGTCCTTTCCGACGGTCATGATTCCTGCTATGCCGCCGATGATCACCATCGGGATGACGACCACTCCCGCCGCAGTGAAGCCCCTGCGAAGCGCGCGATCGTCCTTGCTCGCGTAGACCCGCTGCCAGAATCCCTGGTGGAACATGTTGGCCGCGAGGATGGCGATTATCAGGGTAATGCCGAAGTCGACGCTCACCTTGTTGGTGAAGGACAGGAGCTGCGGTGCCGTCTCATTGACCGGCTCGGATACCGCGCCGAACCCGTCTACAGCCACCACGAGGGCGACGAACGTTATGAGCAGGAGGGGGATGACGAGAACGAACTGGATTCCATCGGTGAAGATGGAGGCGCGAATGCCCCCGTAGGCCGTGTATCCGACGGTCAGGAGACCCACGATGAGCGCAGTCAGCAGCAGGGGAACGTCGGCGAGGAGGTTGAGCGCGAGGGAGATGCCGGTCAGTTCCGCCGACAGGAACACGAACATGTAGAAGATGATTACGCCGAGGGTGAAGACGTACATGGCGGGGCCGTAGCGGTACCAGACGTACTCTGTCAACGAGTGGCCCTCGGGCATCACGCTCCGCATCTTTGGGCCGACCCAGATGAATGCAATGAGTGGCGCGGCCTGGCCGATGCCGTACCCGACGATGGCGGCGATTCCGGCCCAGGTGCCCGCTTCGGCCGGGCTGAAGAGGATCCACGCGCCGGCAACGGACGCAACGAGCGTCGCGGTCGCCAGCGCGCTGCCAGCGGAGTTGCGGGCGACCAGGTAGTCCTCGACTCCTCCACGTCCGCGGCGGGCGTACATGACTCCGGCTACCACGAAAATAGCGGCGGTGACGAGCGCGATGGGCACGGCGAGTCCGGCGTCGAGCATGGTTTCATCCTCCATCCGTTCGGTTAACCAAGAAGGCCACCCTCTGATTCGGGTGGCCTTTACGAAAGATGGACGGTACCGCATCCCTTCGCTGGCATTACCCAGATCAGGTCGTGGGGTCGTCCCTCGCGTCGGGACCTCTCAGCCTGGCCTGCCCAAGCTCCCCCGGGTCTATTGATTTTGGGGGAGTTTATGCGGGGGAGTGAGGTTTGTCAAGCGGCAGCGTTCTCTTCGCGGGGAGTGGACGGGAGCTATCGCGTGTTCGGTGCTAGAATCACTTGCGACCGTTCATACGTCGATGAGGAGAATAGTTGAATGGAGGTATTGATCGAGGGTGCCGCTCGTCTCGGCATCGACCTGGACGGCGAACAGGTGGAGCGGTTCAGGTCGTACTACGACGAGTTGATTGCTTGGAACGACAACGTCAACCTGACTGCGGTTACTGGCTGGAAGGAAGTGCAGGAACGACACTTCCTCGACTCGCTGGCCGTCGCGTCGGCACTACCGGCGAACGTTCTTGATGGCAGAGGCAGACTGCTGGACGTGGGCAGCGGGGCGGGATTTCCCGGACTGCCGCTGAAGGTCGCATACCCCCGGATTGACGTAACGCTGCTGGAGGCAACGGCCAAGAAGACCGCGTTTCTGCGCCACGTGGTCGACAAGCTCGGACTTGAGGGCGTGGACGTGGTGACGGGTCGGGCGGAGGAAGTAGCGCACGCGCCGGGGATGCGGGAGCGGTTCGGAGCCGTCGTTTCGAGGGCCGTGGCGAGGCTGGACGTGCTGGCAGAACTGTGTCTGCCGTTTTGCTTGGTGGGCGGGATGATGATCGCGCAGAAGGGGCCGCAGCCGGAGGTGGAACTTTGCAAGGCCCGAAACGCCATCGCGACCTTGGGCGGCAGGATCGAGGATCGTGGTATGCTGGTTAGGCCGCCGGTCGGGATCGGAACGCTCGTCGTAATCGAAAAGCAACGGGCGACGCCTCCGAGCTATCCGAGACGGCCGGGCATTCCCTCCAAACGCCCCTTATAGATCCAAGACTCACTATGCCGACGACGTTCGATCATGCCCCAAGATAACGGCAACGAAGCACCGTCGGTATCGCTCCGGCAGCGAGTTCTTTCTCCCTACACCCTGCTCTCCCTGGCGGTAGCGGTCGCGTTTCTGTACTTTCTCGCGGTGCGGTTCGATCTCGATTGGGAGCAGACGTGGAGCAACATCAAGGCGCTCGACCCCATGCTGTACGCGCTGGGGCTGCTGCTGTACTACCTGAGCTTCGTATTCCGGGGGCTGCGGTGGCGGATTCTCTCGCGAAGCGCAGGTATCGAGGAGATCCCAGACGCTCGGACGCCATCGGTGTGGCGCTACTCCCAACTCATCATCGTCGGGTGGTTCGTCAACTCCGTGGCGTGGTTGAGGCTGGGGGACGCCTATCGCGCCTACGCGCTTTCGGACGAGGCGCGGACGGGGTTTTCGTGGAGCCTCGGCACGATCTTCGGCGAGCGGGTCATGGACATGATCGCCGTGTTCGTGCTGATCGTCGTGGGTGCACTGGCGTTTTCGCTGACGGCTGACTTCTCAGGTACGGTCTACCTCGTCGGCGCGGCGTTCGCGATGGCGCTCGCGCTGCTTGCGGTGCTGGCCGTGATGCGGGGGTATGGCCCACGACTGGCGCGGTTCCTCCCCGACAGATTGGAAAGAGCCTACCGGA
Source organism: Dehalococcoidia bacterium (assembly GCA_963665745.1). Taxonomy (GTDB): domain Bacteria; phylum Chloroflexota; class Dehalococcoidia; order Lucifugimonadales; family VXLM01; genus VXLM01. Next base: position 2,001,173 of record OY762443.1, read on the forward strand.
GATTCCACGACGGTGCGGTCGGGAGCTTCGGAGAGTTGCGAGTGCCGTTTCTGCTCAGCTTCGTGGGGTGGATACTGGAGGTCGGACGGCTGTACTTCGTGGTGCAGGCGCTGAACTTCGACGTGTCGCTTTCGCTGATCCTCATCGCCGCGCTGGGTCATGCGCTGCTGAGCACGGTGCCGACGCCTGGTGGAGTCGGGGCCGTGGAGCCGGGGGTGACCGGTCTTCTCGTGCTGGGGATGGCCAGACACGACGCGGCGTCCGTCGCGCTGGTCGACCGTTCGATCACGTACCTGAGCATCATCGTGATCGGGGGGCTGGTGTTCCTGGCGTGGAACCTCACGAGGTCGCGGAGGAAGAGAAAGGGGCTTGGCGCAGCGGAAGCGTAGGCCCCTCTATATGCTTGACCCTTTTACACTGCCCTCGTACCCTTTAGCCTTAGAGTTCCGACACCTATCAAACGTCCGATGAATGCGACGGGAGGACCGTCGCCAAATCCTCCACTTGGGAGACTGCACATGACGATTGCCGCCGAACGACATACGTTGAAGAAGAAGAGCGCCGCTCTCAGTCTCGGCCCCGACCGGGCACCGGCGCGATCGATGTTGCGGGCCGTCGGCCTGCGTGACGAGGACATGGCCAAGCCGTTCGTTGGCGTGGCGAATCTCGCCAGCGACGTTACGCCGTGCAACGTGCATTTGACACGCATCGCGGAGCGAGTCAAGGATGGTTTGTGGGCGGCCGACAGCGTGCCGTTCATGTTCGGCACCATTACGATCAGCGACGGAATCTCGATGGGCACGGAGGGCATGAAGGCGTCGCTGGTGAGCCGCGAGGTCATAGCGGACTCCATCGAGACGGTGTGCTTCGGGGAGAGCATGGACGGGCTGATCGCGGTGGCGGCGTGCGACAAGAATATGCCGGGCTGCATCATGTCCATGGCGCGTCTGAACATCCCCTCGATATTCGTGTACGGCGGGGCGATCCTGCCGGGGAACTTCCACGGCAAGGACATCAACATCCAGGACATGTTCGAGGCCGTCGGGTCTTGGTCTCGCGGACAGCTTTCGGAAGACGATCTCACGGGAATGGAGAAAGTGGCGTGTCCGGGAGAGGGCGCGTGTTCGGGGATGTTCACGGCGAACACGATGTCGTCGGCCATCGAGGCGATGGGCATGTCCCTGCCCGGCGCGGCGTCGATACCGGCCGTCGACCGGCGGGGCGAGGGAGTCGCATACAGCGCCGGTGACGCCCTCTACACGCTGCTGGAGCGCGACATCAAGCCGCGCGACATCATCACGAAAGAGTCACTCGAAAACGCCATGATGGTCGTCCTCGCTATGGGCGGCTCGACGAACGCGGTGCTCCATCTGCTGGCCATCGCGCACGAGGCGAAGGTCGAGATGAGCATCGACGACTTCGATAGGCTGAGTCGCAAGACGCCGTACATGACCGACCTTCGACCGGGCGGGCAGTACGTGATGTCCGACGTGGACAGGTCGGGCGGAATACAGGTCGTCATGAAGGAACTGCTCGACGCGGGGCTGCTGCACGGCGACTGCATGACGGTGACGGGCAAGAGCATGGCCGAGAATCTAGCCGAGATGGACATCAGCGCGCCGGACTGCAAGGTCATCTATCCGGCGTCCAAGCCGCGCAGCAAGACGGGCGGGCTGGTCATCCTCAAGGGGAACCTCGCTCCCGACGGCGCGGTCATGAAGGTGGCGGGGACGAAGCACCTCGCGCACGAGGGTCCGGCCAAGGTCTACGACGGGGAGCGGGCCTGCTTCGAGGCGGTCACGAGAGGCGAGATCGTGAGCGGCGACGTGGTCGTCATCCGGTACGAAGGCCCGAAGGGCGGCCCCGGAATGCAGGAGATGCTCGCGGTGACCGGCGCGATCATGGGCCAGGGCGACCTCGGCTCCAACGTGCTGCTCATCACGGACGGGCGGTTCTCCGGGGCGACGCACGGGCCGATGATCGGTCATGCGGCCCCCGAGGCGGCCGTCGGCGGGAATATCGGTCTCGTACAGGGCGGCGATACGATTCGCATGAACGTCGAGACGCGCGAGCTCAGCGTACTGGTATCCGATGAGGAGCTTGAGCGACGGCGCGAGACGTGGCAGGCGCCCGCGTCCCGGTACGAGCGGGGGGTGATGGCGAAGTACGCCCGGCTGGTGGGTTCAGCCTCACAGGGCGCGGTGACTTCCTAAGGCCGCGATCCGTCGCGTTCCAGACATGGATAGGCATTCAAGTGTGCCTATACGTGCTTGTATCAACTGCACGTACTAATATAAGGTCATTCGTGAGGTTTCATTAGCATCCCTGTAGGGTGGAGGTCGGCCCGATGACCGAAGTACTAGCCCGCATCAGCGCGCGAAGGCCGTGGGTAACCGTCGGCGTATGGGTATTGCTCGTGGCGATTGGGCTCGGGCTGAGCGGGGCGTTTCTCGGGAGCGCGACGACCACCGACTTCCGACTGGGGGGCAGCTATGAGTCGGAGCGCGCCGCGGCCATTTTAGAGGACAAGCTGCGAGGGCCTGAGAAGCTCGCCGAAATCGTCGTCGTGCACTCGGAAACACTGACGGTTGACGACCCTGCTTTCCGCGCGAAGGTCGAGGCGCTGCACGAAGAGATCGCAGCGCTGGGACCCGGGACAATATCCGGGGGAATAGACGGCCAGCCGCTGTTCCACTATTACCAGGTCGTCGACGCAGGGCCGCTTATCTCTGAGGAACAGCTGGCCCAGCTGCTCCCGCTCCTCGTCTCCGCCGACCGGGGAACCGTGCTGATGCACTACACCTTGACCGGCACGTCCCAGGAGGCCACTGCCAACGTCGAGGACGTGCTCCACGTGGTGGAGGAGGCGAACGAAGCGGACGACTTCGTCGTGCTCATAGGAGGGGACGCGAGCACCGCTTTCGAGAACAACGAGCTGGCGGAAGAGGACCTGCAGCAAGGTGAGCGGTTCGGCGTCCCTGTGGCGCTGCTGGTGCTGCTGGTGCTCTTTGGAGCCGTGGTCGCCACGCTGCTTCCGCTGGGTCTGGCGGCGGTCGCGATAATCATCGCGCTGGCGGCGGTGGCGGTCATCGGTCAGCAGTTCCAGTTGGTCTTCTTCGTCACCATTATGGTCGTGATGCTGGGGCTGGCCGTGGGCATCGACTACTCGCTGCTGATCGTGTCCCGCTTCAAAGAGGAGATGAGGCGCGGCTTGTCGACGAAAGACGCGGTTACGAAGACGGGTGGGACGGCGGGCCGCACGGTGCTGTTCAGCGGCGCTACGGTAGTCCTCGCCCTTGTGGGTCTGCTGATCGTTCCCGCGTCCTTCTACCAGTCGCTCGCATTGGGTGCGATTCTCGTGGTAATCGCGTCGCTGGCGGCTACCCTCACGCTGCTTCCCGCGGTACTGGCGCTGCTAGGCCCCAAGGTGGACTTGCTGACCATCCCGTTCCTTACGAGGTTCTCGCTCAAGGGCGCGGACACGTCGCAGGGCGGGTTCTGGGACAAGATTACGCATGTCGTCACCAGGCAGCCGGTCATCAGTCTCCTCATCGTCGGCGTGCCGATGATCGCGCTTTCGTACTTCTACCTGGAAATCCGCACGGGCCTGAACGACGTCAACACCTTCCCCGACAAGGCCGAGACGAAGAAGGCCTTTCTTCTGATGGAGGAGAAGTTCTCCTTCGGGACGGTCAGCCCGGCGGGGTTCCTGAGCCCGGCGGAGATCGTGGTCTCCGGCAACATCGACGACCCGCAGGTGATGGAAGCGATCGGGCGAGTGCAGCAGTCCTTGTTGGAGGACACGACCTTCCCTCTCCCGCCTCAGCCGCCGATCGTCAACGAGGCCCGTGACGTTGCCCTCCTGACGCTGCCGTTCCCCGGCAAATCGACCAGCCCCGAGGCCGCGGACGACATGAAGATGCTGAGAGAGGAGCATATCAAACCGGCCTTCGATGGGGTTCCGGCGGAGGTGTACGTGGGGGGCCTGACGGCGGAGGTAGCCGATTTCTACGGCATTGTGCGGGTCTATACGCCCATCGTGTTTGCCTTCGTTCTGGGGCTCAGCTTCCTCATCCTGATGATGGTCTTCCGGTCGATCGTCATCCCCATCAAGGCGATCATCATGAACCTGTTGTCCGTGGGAGCGACCTACGGGCTGCTGGTGCTGGTGTTCCAGAAGGGGATTGGAGCCGACCTGTTCGGGTTCCAGCACGCGGACGTTATCGACGCGTGGTTGCCGCTGTTCCTCTTTACGATTCTGTTTGGGTTGTCTATGGACTACCACGTCTTCCTGCTCAGCAGGATACGCGAACGCTACGACGAGACCCAGAACAATACCGAGGCCGTGGCATACGGCCTGCGATCCACGGCAGGATTGATAACGGGAGCCGCGCTCATCATGGTGGTGGTGTTCGGGGCGTTCGCGTCGGGGGAGACCGTGGTGAACCAGCTCATGGGCTTCGGCCTCGCCATCGCCGTGCTCTTGGACGCGACTCTGGTGCGGTCGGTGCTCGTTCCGGCCAGCATGGAGGTGCTGGGCAAGGGCAACTGGTACCTTCCTCCGTTCCTCCGGTGGCTTCCCGATTTGCGAGTGGAAGCGCCTGAAGAGGATCGAGCATAATGTCCCCCCCCCCCCCGCCATAGGCGAACATGCCATGCACATTAATGTACCTTTAGCCTATACGTCCGGTTATGAAAAGGCGCGGGCGATTGACGCGGAGTTGGCGGACAACTACGTCGCCCACACAACCGTCGGAGACCCCGAGATGGACGCCGTGGTCGATGAGCTATCCACTCTTGAACCGGGAGAGGGAAGGCGCTTCATCGAAGCATTCATGAACCATGAAGACGAGAGCGCGATGCGCGACGCACCGCCCTTGTTGCGGGATTTCTTCGAACGAATATCTGCCCCGCCCGACTGGGTAGACTTCGCGGCCTTCCAACCGGGCATTCGCATGTTCCACCGGAATTCGAAACTCGTCCTCGGCGCATTCGTGGGAGGCACACTCGTAGAGGGGTTCTCAACGAACATCAGCAAGTCGTTCTTCATAACCGGGCGCGTGCGCGAGAGGGGCGTCAGACGGCTCCGGCAGAACAACCGGCACATGATCGAGATCTTCATGCCCAACGGCATGGAGAGGGACGGAGACGGCTGGAAGCTGTCCGTCCGCATCAGGATGATACACGCACAGGTCAGGCACCTGCTCAAGAACTCCGATGATTGGGAGCACGAGGAGTGGGGCGTGCCCATTAGCGCGGCGCACGTCGGCTTTTCGATTGCCGCTTTTTCGGCGAGACTGCTGATGCACATGGAGAATTTGGGCGCTGAGTTCAGCGAGGAGGAGCGTGAAAGCTTCCTGGCGGTCTGGCGCTACTCCGGATACCTCATGGGCATTCCGGAGACCATTTTGTATCAGGATGAAGAGGAAGCGCTGAGACTGTTCGACATTGGCACCGTGTGCGAGCCGGACCCGGAAGCCGAGGCGGTGGTCATGGCGCACGCGCTGATCAACTCGGCCCCGTTGGTCATCGGGATCACCGATTCGCCCGAACGGCGCAAGCTGGCGAAGTACGTATTCACCATTTCTCGCGCGCTCATCGGAACGAGCTTGGCCGACCAGCTGAGGTACCCGCGAAGCACAACCTTTGGAGTTCTGGCGTGGTTTCGAATGCAGCCCCGCATCGAAAAGATGATTGGGTGGTACCTCCCGAATTCCACCAACGACAACTACAAAAACTTCACGTCTCTGCTCCAAGCCTCCGCCTTCGACGAGGCGGGCATAAGCTACAGGCTGCCCGACCACGTATACGACGAAGAGGGCAGCGAGTGGTGAGAGAGTGGGATTCACCGCAGAGGGCGCGGGGAGCGCAGAGCTGGAAGAGGGGTCGGGAATCAGGAGTTGATTATTCGGTCGTAGGCATTGTGGGGGCCGATCCAGACCCAGTAGAGGTCGTCGCCTTCGGCTACGGCAAGGGCGCGGTGGTTGGGGCCGATTCGCGCAACCCAGTAGTCGCCGACTTTCTTGAGGCGGAGGGAAGGGTAGGCCGGGTTTTCCTTGAGGCGTTGGAAGTTGCGACGGGCGGTTTGCTGGACCGGTTCGGGCAGGGCGGCGAAGTGTTCCCAAAACTGGGGTATAGTGCGATGCACTACAGTTCGCCCACGGTGCCGGCCGCCCGGGCCTGGGCTACTTGTTCCTTGAAGAAGTCGAGGCGGCCGGCGATTGCGTCGGCTTCAATTTGCCGGTCCCACTGGTCTTCTTGTACATCCTGGAGCCAGCGGGCTATTTCAGCGAATTCGGTGGGGGGCAGGTTTTGGATGGCTTCTTTGATTTCGGCCAAGCTGGTCATGGCTGCCTCGCTTTTTCGGCTATTGTACACTAATCGATTAGGGACTGATCCCAGTCGACCCAATCGAGGACGCCGCTGATCTCGATTGACTCGCGCCAGAAGTCGATGTATTCCTGCGGCGGCTCGGCCTGGCCGGGGAAGGACGGGCCGGTCTCAAGGCCCAACAGGCGGAGGAGCATCCGGGCGTGGGGACCGTCGGCGACCATGGGGGCAGTGACGCGTTGCCGACCTCGACGGTAGACGGGATCGAACTGAAGCTGCCGGTAGAGAGCCTCCAACTCATCGTAGCGGCCTTCCTGCGTGAGTTGCGTCTGGTGGAGCGAGAGGCGCGGCGCGGCGTTGGCCATGACGTCGATCCTGCTCTTCATCCCGAAGCGCGCGCCCATGCCGAAGAACTGCCTGTTCTCGCTGAGGGCAAACCTGTCGCCGAACATCTGCTGGAATCCGAGGTAGTCTTCGGTCGATGTTCCCGTCCACTTGACGCCGACGACATTTTCAAGGTCTGCGAGTTTTTCAAAAAGGGCTGGGCTGTAAGAGTAGCCGCCGGGCATGACCCAGAAGCTGTTGTAGGTCATGATGCCGATGTCGACGCGGTCGTTGACGTACTTGTGGTGGAGGTAGATGTCTTCCTCGGTCGGCTGGGAGTAGTGGGGTGGAGAGAGGAGGACGAAGTCGATGCCGGCCTCTGCGGCGTAGGCGCATTTTCGCGCCGCGGCGCGGGCGCTGAGATCGGAGACCATGACCATGGTCGGGGCGACGCCCTTGCCCTCGTCGATGATGAGGTCGGCCAGCGCGCGGAACTCGTCCTCTTCGAGCATGTAGGTCTCACCCGCCCCACCGGCGATCAGGTGGACGCACTTGCCTTCGACCATTCCCTGGTCGATAAGCCAGCGGACGTGCTTTCGCTGGCTGTCGAGATCCAGGCTGTAGTCGTCGTTGGTGAAGGTCAGCATCGAGAGTATGCTGCCCTGGAGTCGTTCGCGGCTATAGTCGTTCGGCATTTTTTCTCCTGGTGGTTGCGACTGTGGATTCCCGCCTTCGCGGGAATGACGGGGAGTGTCAGCCTTCGCTAATCATCGAATATCGACTGGTCCCACTCGACGTGGTTCATGAGACCGCTCTCGGTGAACACCCGGCGGGTGTGGTCGTAGAGGGCCTGCGGCGCGGGAGCCTGAGCGGGGAAATTCGGGCCTGCGTGCAGCCCCATAACCTCCCAGCGGACGTGGCCGAACACGCCATCGGCAACGGACGTGAAGGCCGGAGCCTCGTTGCTCAGGCGGTTGTCGGTGTCGAAGTGGAGGGTGTCGAGAAGCTCGTCGAGCTCGTCGTAGCGACCGTCGCGGAACATCTCCCACTTGGTAAGTGACAGGCTCGGCGCGACGTTCCCGAAGAAGTCGACAAATCCCGCCATGCCGAATCGAGCGCCCTGTGAATTCATCATGCCGTTGTCGATGAAGTTGAAATCGTCGGCAAAGAGCTTGAGGAGACCGACGTAGTGGGCAGGGCTGGCAGAGCTCCACTTGAAGCCGACGACGTTTTCGAGGTCGATGAACCGCTCCATTAGCGACCGGGTGATCTCGTACTTGGGAGCGGGAGTGACCCAGAAGTTGTTGTAGTTCATCAGACCAACGTCGGCGTTGTCGTTGACGTATTTGGTGTAGAGGTACACGTCCTCCTCCGACGGGCACGAGTAGTGCGGGAGACCAAGCTCGATGAAGTCGATACCCGCGTCTCCGGCATAGCGGGAGCGACGCGCGGCCGTTCTGGCGTTGAGGTCGAAGACGCCGACCATCGTGGGGGCCTTGCCACCCGCGGTGTCCACGAGCACGTCGATGAGGGCGAACAACTCGCCGTCGTCGAGGAAGTACCCCTCGCCATAGCCACCGGCGGCGAGGAGCACGCCGTTGCCATCCACGCCGATGCCGTGGTCCATGAGCCAGCGGATGTGCTTCGCCTGCCGGTCGAGGAGGAGGTTGTGGTCGTCGTCAACGAACGTGGGCAGGGAGACGACCGGCCCTACGAGCTTTTCCTGGCGCTTTTTCATCCGTTAGGTTCCTCCTTGACTTACATCCTGAGTTCGAGTCTTGGCTGTATCCGGTGTTGGGGCAGGTTGGTGTCCTGCATGAACTTGACGAGGTGCTGATGGACGCCTCGCGCCACGTCGGGATTGTCGGCGATCACGTCGTTCTCCTGTCCCGGATCGGTGGGCAGATGGTAGAGCTGGGACATGCCTTCATCGGTGGTGTAGAGCAGCACCCACTCATCGGTGGATACCGTCGTCACGAGGCTGCTCTCCAGCTTGCGGCGGAAGTTGTCGACGGAGCGGACGGGATCGCCCGGATCGGCGAAGGGAACGGTGGTTACGGTGAACTCGCGTCCGGGCGTGGACGTGTCGCGGACTTTCGGCAGAAGCGACTTGCCCTCCACCCAACCGGGGATGTCCTGTCCGAGGACTTCGAGCACCGTCGGCATCACGTCAATGGCGGAGGTCAGGCCGCTGTAGACGTTCGGCTCCGCTCCCGGCACGTGGACGATGAGTGGTATCGACGTGGTCTCCTCGTAGAGGGGGGAGAATGTCCACGCGGAACCGGGGTCGCCGTGTTGATACATGGTTCCGTCGGGCCGCTTGGCGAAGGTCATCTTGCCGAACAGGCCGCCGTGCTCGCCGAAGTAGAAGCCGTGGTCGGACGTGAAGATGATGGCGGTATTCTCCGTGAGGCCCATGTTCTCGACCATGCGGAGCAGGTAGCCGATCCACGTATCGACCATGGTGACCTCACCCGCGTAGGCGGCGCGCGCCTTGGCGACCTTCTCCTCGGTGTAGCCGGGAGCTTCCTGCCAGAAACCGTAAGGGGGCTGAACGACCTCGCCGTCGTGGGCGGGCATGTAGAGGCGGGAGTAGTAGGTGGGGGCGTCCCACGGCTCGTGGGGATCCCACGTGTCGATATAGAGGAAGAAGTCCTCGGTGTAGTGAAGCTGGAGCCACTGCATGGCGCGGGTCACGGTCTGGGCGACGTTGCGGTCGGCCTCGAAGCGCCAAGCTTCACGGGCGTCGCGGGACTCGTGGTGGTGGTGCGTCAGGAGGCGCGTGACCGAACCTTCCTGCCCGGTGTACATGGAGAAGGTCTGGAAGCCCTTGTCGTAGTTCATGCCGCCGCGCAGGTAGAAGGGAGTATCGACCATCGCGGCGGTGTGGTAGCCGTTGGAGGCGAGGATCTCGGCGAGCGTCGTTGCGTCGGCGGGCAGCGGCTCCCAGCCCATGAAGGACATCGTCCAGCGTCCGAGGGCGTGATCGGCGCGGGTGGGCATCGTAGGAAAACCGGCGGCGTAGTGCCTCGTGAAGAGGGTGGACTTGGCCGCCAGGGCGTCGAGCGAGGGGGTCAGGATAGGCTTCTTGCCGTAGGCGCCGAGGTGATCCTGTCGAAAGGTGTCGGCAACTATCCAGATGACGTTCATGCACGAGGCCCCGCCGTCGTTTCGTTCGCGGGATACCTTATCATATCGAAAGGCGTCGGCGGTTGAGAACGACGACGTTCGCCGTTTGAAGTCAGAGCGCATCTTGCATAGAATGGCGCTGCGCATCGATCCATGACCTGAGGGAGCCATGACACAGACGAAACCGATCCTCTACACCTATCCCGGATGCGGGTATACGACCGACTTGAAGCGGGAGCTTCGGAGAGACGACGTGGAGTACGAGGAGGTCGATCTGTTTGTTAGCCCGGAACGGATCCCTGAGCTGCTGGCGCTGACGGACGGCGACCGGATCACGCCGGTGTACGTGGACGGCGACGAGGTTCAGATCGGCAAAAACGGGTTTGGGTGCACGTTCTAACGATGAAGATTTCTGAACAATTCGACATGACGGGTCGCGTCGCCGTTGTCACGGGCGGCGGGACGCATCTTGGACGTGCCATGGCAACGGCGCTGGCAGAGCTTGGAGCGACGGTTATCATAGCAAGCCGTCGGAAGGAGCTTTGCGAGCAGGTCGCGGCAGAGATGCGTGCCGAGGGCCTGAAGGTCGAGGGGATGAGATGCGACGCGACGGACCGTGACGAGGTCGCCGCGATGGTGGACAGCATCGTCGGACGGCATGGCAGGCTGGACGTGATGGTGTGCAACGCGGGCGGCGGGGCTGCCGAGCCGACGTACATCCCGGACGGCGACGTGTCGGAGTTCACGGCGACGCTGGAGATGAACGTGACGAGCGCGTACCTGTGTGCGAACGAAGCGGCGAAGGTGATGGTGAAGCAGGGATCGGGCTCGATCATCACAATCGGGTCGATTCACGGATCGCTGACGAATGACAAGCGCTTCTATGATGGGACGGGGTTCAAGCGTGGCGGCGCGGCCTATCAGACGGCGAAGGGCGGCATCATCAACTTTACGCGCTACCTCGCGATGGAGCTCGGGGACTCCGGCATCACGGCGAACTGCATCAGTCCCGGCCAGATACCTGGGCCCACGGCCGACCCGGTCATGGTCGAACGGGCGCGACAGGCGAACGCACTACAGCGTTCGGGGGTGGCGGACGACCTCAAGGGTGCGGTGGCGCTGCTTGCCTCTCCGGCAGGGTCGTGGATTACGGGGCACAACCTGATCGTCGACGGCGGGTGGAGTATCTGGTAGGGGCTTTCACCCTCACCCCTGGCCCTCTCTCGCGACAGGAGAGGGGGTCATCACTCGAAGGTCTTCAGGTACTCGTAGGAGACGGATAGCGGACGGAAACCCATTGCGGCATACATGAGCTTGGGTGTGTCGCTTGGGTCGGTTTCGAGGGCGACCGGTCCGGCGCCCCTTGCACGGCAGTCCGCCACGCAGTGGTGGACGAGGGCGGCAGCGAGGCCCCGACGGCGATAGTCGGGGTGGGTGTAGAGGTCGTCGAGGACGGCTATTCCGTCGCTGTTCGTCCATGACGAGAAGAATGCCCTCGGCGCTCCAACGGCGTATGCCAGCCAGTACCGGACGGGCGGGGAGATCGACTGCAACATGGCGATGCGCTGGTCTCGTGTGTCTGATGGTCGCTCGTTGCCGGTCTGCCGAGCACTGGGGTCGAATTCCCTATCCGCCAGAACAACGAGGTCGTAGAGGGCCTGCCAGTCGGCGTCGGTCTCGACGAGGCGAATCTCGTGAGGCTTCGGTGCGCCTCGCAGTTCGTCGGTGAGCACCATCACGAGGAAGTCGGAGCGCTGATAGCCCTCCATGAGCAACCACGCCTCAAACTCCGTCGGCGTATCGCGATCCACGTAGAAGGAGCGATGTCGAAATCCCTCGAACTCGACTTCGACTCGCTCGCTCAGGCGGGCGATCTCCTCCGGGGTCGATGCGGTCACCTGCTCTACGTGGTTGGCGTAGTACTTGTCGGGTATCGAGCGATCTCTGACGAATATCGCGCCTTCGGCCTCGAAGCGTTCGCCGCTATCGTAGGAGGGGAAGGCGTCTATCGCACGGTCGACGCGGGCAACTAGGCTTTCGCTAGTCATCGTCCAGGACCGCGGTGGCCGTGATCTCGACGTCGAGTCCCGGCTCGGCGAGCGCGGAGACCTCGACGTAGGAGTTGGTGGGCCAGAGGCCCTTGAAGTAGCACTCCCAAATCTCCACCTGCTCGCCCTCGATGGGCCACATGGTGCGCATGTCGGTGGAGTAGGTGGTCATGGCGACGATGTTGGAGGCCGAACCGCCCGAGGCCTCGACGATGCGCACGATGCGGTCGAGCGTGACGCGGAGCTGGTCGAACACGGGGCCGCCCTCGGCGTCCGAGTTGCGGGCCGTGCAGCCGGAGAGGTAGAGGGTGTTGCCAGCTCGAATCGAGCGAATGTAAGTCGGGCCTGCGGGGTAGATGTCGGGGTGGTTGTTGCGGGTGATTTTCATAGTAACGTCTCCTTGCATCGAGTTTATCAGAAGGGCATCAGTCAGGCTGAGCGGCACGACTCATTTGGTGGCCTTGATCGAGAAGAGTTGGGGGAAGGAGTCGTTGCGCTCGGGGAAGCGCCACGAGCCGTCTTCGTGCTTGGTCATGCTCGGGAAGGCATGGTAGAAGGACATGGGGAACTCGTGGAGGTACTCGATGGTGAGGCCGGACTGGGTGAGGGCGGTCACGATCTCGCCGAGGCTGTGCTGCCACTCGTAGACGGGGCTGGCGATCAACTCCGAGCCTGCGTAGGTATGGTCGTTGCCTTCAAAGAAGAACTCATGGCGAAAGTAGCTATACGTCGGGAGCATTTCGCCCGTCTCGGACTCCTCGAAGATGCCCATGAAGGGGTGTCCATCGAGGATGTAGAATGTGCCGCCCGGTCGGAGGAAGCGGTGGACGACCGAGGCCCACTTGTCGAGGTCGGGCAGCCAGCACAGGACGCCCACGGACGTAAAGACGATATCGAATTCTTCGTCCAAGACATCCGGCAGGTCGTAGACGTTGGAGCGGATGAAACGCGCGTCCGTCCCGACCTCATCGTTCAGGGAGCGGGCGAGGTCTATGGCGGTGTCGGAGAAATCGACGCCAGTGGCCTTTGCGCCGAGGCGCGACCACGACATGGTGTCCATCCCGAAGTGGCATTGGAGGTGCAGGAGCGTCTTGCCGGAGACGTCGCCGACCTCGCGGCGCTCGATGTCGGTGAGGGTTATTCGGCCCTTCTTGAAGCCCTCCACGTCGTAGAAGTCCGAGGCCGCGTGGACGGGGGTGCGCTCGTTCCAGTTGGCGCGGTTGGTTGCGAGTCGTTCATCCATAATGCATCTATTGTGGGTGTGGGAGTGGGGTGGAGTCAAAGGCGGGTGTGCGGCGGCTCATGGATTCACCATCTTGCCCTTTAGTTACCGACGCAATACACTTCGCAAACGCCCTCTGAACTGAGGCTGCGTCACCCCTCTCAAATCTCTTATAGGGAATGTGATCTCTTGGCAGCACCTTCTCAAACCGCCGATTCCGGTCCCGTTCGGGAGTCCGGGCGGATTACCAGCCTCGACCTCATACGGGGAATCGCGGTGCTCGGCATACTGTTGATGAACGCCGTTTCCTTCAGGTTCGGCGACGCGCCCTACCTCAACCTGAGCGCGGGCGGCTCGGAGACGTGGCTCGATTGGTGCGTGGGCATCTTCGGCGAGGTCTTCGTCGACCAGAAGTTCATGGGGTTGTTCTCGCTGCTGTTCGGCGCGGGGATGATCCTCTTCATCGACCGCGCCGCCGAGAAAGGAAAGCGCGCGGTTCTGCTGAACCTTTGGCGGAACGCGCTGCTGCTGCTCATCGGCGTTCTCCACTTCATGCTGTGGGACGGCGACGTGCTGATGGCCTACGCGATATCGTCGGTCTTCCTGATCGCCCTGCGGAAGCTGCCGAACCGGGCGCTCGTCTCCATTGGGGCCGTCGTGTTCGTTCTCTCCATCGGCCTCGCGCTGCTCGCGCAGAACATGGCCGACACGACCGACGTATCGCTCTCCGGCATCTGGAAGCCGGGCGAGGTCTCGGACGATGATTCGTCCCAAGCGGTCATGGGGGTCTTCATGCTGGGCTTCCTGCTGCGGGCGACGGGGCTGATTCTCGTCGGCGCGGGGCTGTACCGCGCGGGGTTTATGAACGGCGGCCTGCCGACCGGAACGTATCGGCTGACCGCGATCATCGGGCTTGCGATCGGTCTGCCGCTTGCGGCCGTCGGCGTGATAATCACCGCAGTGAGCGACTACTCCCGCGAGATCGCCTTCATCGGCCAGATTCCCAACACGCTCGGCACGATTCCCGCCTCCCTGGCGTACATGAGCATCATCATCCTGTGGAACAACCGCGCGGACAATTGGCTCAAGCGTCGACTGCGCGCGGTCGGGAGGATGGCGCTGACCAACTACCTGACGCAGACGATTCTGGGCGTGCTCGTGCTGACTGTCTTGCTCGGCGACGTCAACTTCGTGAACCGAAGCGCCGTGTTGGTGTTCGTGTTCGCAGTGTGGGCGCTCCAGCTGTGGTGGTCGCAGGCGTGGCTGAGCCGCTTCCTGTTCGGGCCCGCGGAGTGGCTCTGGCGGGTCGCCACCTACAGAAGCGGGCAGCCCTTTCGCCGTCTCCGGGACTCGCGGAGCGCGGAATAGGGTATGACAGTTACGCATAGGTTGAACACACGAAGCGTCTGGCGGCCTGACAAGGATGAGGTCGTCGTTGAGCACGGCGCTGTCGCCACCGCGCACCCGATTGCCGCCGAGGTCGGCGTCGATGTCCTCAAGAGCGGCGGGAATGCCGTGGACGCCGCCATCGCGACCGGCTTCTGCCTCAACGTGATCGAGCCTTGGAACTCCTCCATTGCCGGACACGGTCAGATGATCGTCCACGTGACCGGGGAGCGACACAGCGCAGCCATCGACTACGGTCATCGTGCGCCCAGGGCCGCCACCGCCGACATGTTCAGCGTCATCGGCCAAGCGGAGGGGAGCAATGGGATTTACGATGTCGAAGATCGCGCTAACGCCGTCGGACACCGCTCGGTGGGCGTGCCGGGGGTTACGGCCGGCATGTGCCGCGCACACGAGCTATTCGGCACTCTCCCGCTGGAGCGGCTGCTGGAGCCAGCCATCCACTACGCCAGGGAGGGATTCGAGGCAGATCCCCACACCTGCTTGACCATAGCCAGGAACATGCCGAAGCTTGTCCGGTACGGCGAGGCCGGGCGCGTATTTCTGCCGGACGGCTATCCCCCACCGCCGGGTGCAAGGGTCGTCCAGCGCGACTTGGCCGACACTCTCGAACGGATCGGGAGAGAGGGCAAGGGCGCCCTCCACCGGGGCGATATTGCGGCCGCCATCGACGAGGAGATGAGGCGACACGGGGGAATCCTCAGCGCGCAGGACCTCGCCGACTACGAGGCGCAGGTGCTCGATCCCCTCAGAACCACCTACAGAAGCCATGAGCTGCTTGGATCCCCCACGCCAGCCGGGACGATCACGACTTTGCAGACACTCAACATCCTGGAGAGTTTTGATTTACAGGACCTCGCGCACGGATCACCTGAGCACCTGCACTTGTTCATTGAGGCCGCGCGGCACGCCTTTGCCGACCGCTACGGCTACGTTGGCGACCCGGATTTCGGGCCGGTGCCGCTGGACGGGATCCTGTCGAAGGGATACGCGAGAGAGATCGCCGACTCCATCGACAGCGAGACTGCAAAACTGGAAGATGAGCGCGATGTGCAGCCATGGGTTGCCTACGCCGACAGTCCCCTGCACGACCCCTGGCGTTATGACCCGCAAGCGAGGCCGGAGGGCACAATCCCCACCGCATCACCCCCGAGCGAGGGCGACTGCACGACCCACTTCAGCATCATCGACCGAGACAGGAACATGGTAGCCTGCACGCAGACGGCGGTGGCACAGTTCGGCTCAGGCGTTGTCGTGCCGGGGACGGGTGTGCTGCTCAGCAACGGCATGACCGTCTTCAACCCCATGCCCGGCGCGGCAAACTCGATCGCCGGGTTCAAGCGAGCGTTGAACAACATGACGCCGTTGCTGGTACTCAGAGACGGTCAGCCCTTCCTCACCATCGGAGCGCCGGGCGGGCGCAGAATCATGTGTCGATTGGCGCACGTGATCTCGAACGTGGTCGACTTTGGGATGAGTATGCAGGAGGCGATCACGGCGCCAAGCGTGGACGCCGCCGAGCGCGAGACCCTTGTCGACCACAGGATTGAACCGCGGACGGTCGAGGCGCTGGCTCGTATGGGACACAACGCCGAGGTCGTCCCGGAGCCTTTCACCGGCGGAGGATTCTCCCGGCCACGCGGCGTCATGATCGACCCCGCCACCGGTCTTCTTCGCGCCGGAGTACAGCCGATCGGCCCAGACGAAGCCCGGGGTTACTGACACTCGGAGGACGGAGTGTCTCGTGACGGCTGCCACTACTCTTGTGAGAGCAGCCAGTCCAGCAGGGCGTCCACGAAGGTGTCCCCATAGTCGGGCGCATGGCTGCTACCTTCGCTCATCCAAAGCTCGATGGTGACTCCCTCGGCGCAGCCCGATTCCAGGCGGAATGCCTGGGTCTCGGAGCCCGGCACATATTGGTCGAGATCGAAGGAGGCATAGGGTCGGGGGTCTTCGGGCCAGTCGCATCCGGCTCGACGGCTCCAGCGCGTTACCATGTCCTGAGCCCCGGCGTAGAAGGCCGTTTCGCCGTTGCCCTTCGGGTCGGGCTCGGTTTCATCGCCGTCAAACAGGATAACGGAGTCTTCCGTGCCGTGGATGTGGAGGACGGATACGGGAAGCGCGCCGTCGCAGCTGGAGTCCTCGACGTAACTCGTACCGGCGAGACTAGCCACGGCACGTAGGCCGGGCAGGCCTTTGCAGGCCATGTGGTGTGACATGAATCCGCCGTTGGAGTATCCGAAGAAGTACACCGGCCCGAAGTCCTTGACCTTCCTTGCATTCGCTACCAGCTCCGTCAGATATGCCACATCATCCTCGCCGGACTTGCCGCCGTCGCAGCACTGATCGGTGGGATTCCAGAAACGGTTTCCGTTGCCGTCGAGCGCCCCGTTTGGCAGCAGAAGACCGAACCCGTGAGTGTTCACGCGCTCGTGAAGCGGCACGTAAGTGGTCTGGTAGGCGGAATCTCCTCCGAAGCCGTGAAGGGAAACGATGAGCGGTGTCTGGCCGTCGACAAATTCCCGTGGCATGACCAAGACTGTGCGGTCATCTCGTCCGGCGTGATCGACATAGTGAACCTCGCCGCCCGAATCCTCCGCCAGCCTGACGGTCCTTTCCAGCACGGTACCCTCTGGCCGCGATTTCTGCTCGTCCTTTTCCTTGGACCATTGCTCCTTATCGGCGAAGGCCGACTCCACTTTCGATGCGACTTCCTCAAGTTCTTGAAGCCGCGTGTCCCGGTTCTCCAATTGCTCGCGAAGGGTCGCGATTTCGCCCTTCAGTTCAGTGTTCTCGGCAGCAAGCGCTTCGAGAGACCCTTCCAGAGATTGGGTTTTCGCCTCCAAATCGAGCGCCCGTTGGTCCTTGTCGGAATCTCCGCCGGTACAGGCAGACAAGGTGGCGGCCAGCAGGATGCAGACCCCCACCGCACCAAGATATCGCAAGCCGCCGCCGATAGACGCCGGAGTGGAGTTCATCTTGATAGGGTACCGCGCGTGGCGAGTCACTGACCGGTCATTCCATCGACAACTGAGAAGTCTCCGATGGAGAAGGTGCCGATGCAGTAGTCGACGACGGGTTTCCACTCATCGAAGACCTCGCCGGGCGCGTAGAAGATTGCCATGAAGCCCGTTTCGCCCTCGTGGATGTATGCTAGGCGCACACCCTTCATGCCGCCGTCGTCGGCCTCGAAGTCCTCAATCAAGACCGGAGCGCCGGACGGGGTCTCGACCTCGCGGCGGGCCGTGACGACCTTCTCGCCTTTGTACGGGAACGTGCTCGACAGGACGGAGCGCTCCATGTAGTCGGACACCGTAAGGATTTCGTCGGGTTGCTTTCTGTGGTGGCTCAGGTCGCGCTTCTCCAGCGTGACCGTTCTGCCCCGTCTGTCCTGTTCGAACAGCTCCGCTGCGATGACTTTCTCGTCTCCGCCAGTGAGATTTGCAGGGTAGTCGATTTGGATCGTGGGGATAGAGTGATCGAATTTGTGCCGGAGCACGTCCCCGACCGGGCTGTCGAGAGTGTTTGCGGGTCCGTCTAGGCGGGTGATTGTTGGTCGTAGGGAGACAGTGAGCACATACCCAACCGGTCCACCGAAGGTTTCGCTGCCCTGCTGAACAGCTATGGTGTATTTGGCATCTCGGGGAGGCCGGTACTCAATATCGCTGAAGTAGAGTTGTCCCGAAACGATTTCGTATGGCGCAGCGTCGGGGTAATCTATAGTTACTGTCGTCCGGTCAAGGGCGTTCACCTGTACAGCGATGCCTTTGCGGCGCGACAGTTGGATGGTGTACCTATCGATATCGCCCGGAGTATCAATGACTCCGGCCACAGTATCTCCAACTTGTAGCTGCCTTCCGTCGTCAGGGTCTTCATACCGCGCCAAGGGAACCGAGGACTTGATCACTCCGTGGCGCTCGACGTCAAAACTTTGCTTCACAACTGCGAACCATGCTCTGGAAGTGCAACACGCATCGTTGACACCGTCTTTGGTTGATCGAAACGCAGGTTTGAAGTATGCCTCTCCATTCGAGGCGAATAGCCCGTACTCCACATCCCAATTCGCATCAAACTCGATGGTGGGTGATGACCCCAGGGCCCAAAATACAGCCGTTTCCCAAGGGCCCTGTACCACAAACTCATGCTCATGTTTAGCTTCCTCTGTGGCTAACAGCATCCGGGACCCTAGAACTGAAGCATCCTCGCCACGGCCTATTCTGTCCAGTCGGTCCCTTACGGTTTCCGAAGAGATTCCCGTACTTCCACTCTCACCGCTCCTTATGTGTAAGCCAATCACGTCGCCTTTGAGATTCGTCAACGGCCCGCCGCTCATACCGCTAATTCCCTCGGCGGTTGAATTGCCCCACGTGACATCCGCTTCCGGCCAGCTCCCGATAGCTTCAAACTTTCCTCGTGTAATGCTCGAATCTCCCCGAGCATAACCGAGATTCAACACAGAGCTTCCCTCAAGCTGACCCTCTATGTGCGCAAACTCGACCTTGGGAACCGATGTGTCTATTGGACCGAGGAACGCTAGATCGGAGAATTGGTCGAGGGAGACGACGGAGACATTCCGGTGTTCGGTTCCGTCACTGAACACTACATCGACCTCATTGAGCGGCCACACCACGTGGGCGGCGGTGACGATGTAGCCGCCATCTACCAGGAATCCGGTTCCCAGTGACGAGGTCCGGAACTTGATTTCCGCCATGGAAGGGACGACCTTTTCTAGAACGTCCGCATCCGAGAGTTCCTTGCCGCCACATGCGACGCACAGCGACAGCACGAGTGCTGCCAACAATCCCCCAAGCGCGACTTTCACCGGATAGCCTCCGATGTCGAGAGTATCAAAGCCCATGGTACAGACGATTCTTGCCGAAGGGAATTATAGGCAGGAGGTACGGACGATGTGAGCGCCCGCCGCCGTTCAGGTGGTACAATACGCGGCGCATTCCGACCAAAATCAAGGAGAACGACGTGCCAGAGTTTGAGGGAGTAGTTCCGGCAATCATCACGCCCATGACGGCCGACGGCGAGATCAACGAGAAGGCGTTCCGCGCCGTCATGGAGGATAACATCCAAGCGGGGGTTCACGGCTTCTGGACGGCAGGTGGCACGGGTGAGAGCGTCCTGCTGACGGACGATGAGAACCGGCGTATCGCGCTGGCCGCGGTCGACCAGAACCGGGGCCGGACGAAGATCATCATGCACGTGGGCGCGCAGACGACGGTACGCGCCGCCCGCAACGCAGAACACGCGGCTGCGGCGGGCGCAGACGCCGTATGCGCCGTCCCGCCGTTCTTCGTTCGTCCGGGCGATGGGGGCATCGTCGACTACTACAAGACCGTTGCCGAGGCCGCCGATCTCCCGCTCTTCGTCTACAACCTCCCCCAGGCTACGGGAGTGAATATAACTCCCGACCTCATGCAGCAACTCCAGGACAACGTGCCGCACCTCACCGGCCTCAAACACTCGGCCCCCGACATAAACGACGTCTACAACTTCGCCAAGATGGGCCTTCGGGTGTTCACGGGAATGGGCAGGATGATGCTGCCCGCCCTGACCATAGGCGCTGCCGGATGCGTCGACGGCCCGCCGTGTCTGGCGCCTGAGCTATGGGTCGCCATATGGGACGCCTACAACGCGCGCGACCTCGACCGAGCGGAGGAGGCCCAGGCCAAGGCGAGCGAGGTCATGGACTTCCTGATCGATCTCGGCTACATCGGCGCGCTCAAGACCGCGGTCGGCGAGAGACTCGGCATTGAGACCGGCGATCCGCGTCCGCCCAACCTTGGCGCCACGCCCGAGCAGAAGGTCGCAGCCCGCGAGGCCGTCCATAGGCTGGGCTTGGCCAAGGTCGCGAAGGCCGCCTAGCGGCCATCCTCTGTAGCCGAAGTCGCAGCCCTACCCAAACCATGTCGAAGACGACTAACCAAATACGCCGTCCAAAAGGAATACGACCGTGACCAAATACACCGGGCTTACGCACCAACTTGGCGTCACCGCCTCCGCCGGAGTCGAGACGCTCAATCGCTTCAGCCTCAACACCGAGGCGTCCATGGCGGAGGACATCGACGAGATGGCCGAGTACTCCGACATCCTCGTCAGTGCTCACGCGCCTGCCATCGTGGGAGACATGCGCCTCAACATCGCTGCCACCGACGACGGCTTTCGCAAGAAGTCCATCGAGGTGATCGTCGACTACATTGGCAGGGCGGCAGGGTACCCCAACGTCAAGCAGATCAATATGCACTTCGCGCCCAAGCGCTGGGACGACACGTCTCAGCCGGAAGGACGCGAAGGGACCTACGACCTGCTCATCGACGGCATTCGCCAGGTCGCGGCGTTCTGCGACGGACACGACATCGAGCTCGTCCTGGAAAACAACAACTCCTACTGGAGCGACGACATCATCGATACGCCCCACGATCAGGTCGACTGGTCGGAGCGCAACGAGTACTTCGGCATGTCCCCGGAGCAGTGGCAGCAGGTCGCCGTGGACGTCGACCGTCACAACGTCGGCCTGTGTCTCGATTCAAGCCACGTCGTCACCTACGCGCACCGCTTCCCTGAAGACTGGCGGGAGGAGCGCGTTCTCGCCTTCCTCTCACGCCCGGAACTCATCCGCCACGTCCATTGGAACGACAACTACCTCTACGACGGTCGGGGACGCACCGACTCCCACGCGCCTCTCAACAAGGGCACGCTCCCGACCGAGATGCACCGTCGCATCAAGTACCTCGACGCCACCCTGCTCATGGAGCACTTCTACGACGTGGAGACGCTGGAAGAGGAACTCGCCTTCATCGACAGCCTCTAAAGCCCGTCATTCGTCAGGCGGGTAGGGTTTCCAGGAGAGGGTGTAGACCTCTCCACGGAACAAGGTGTAGTTAATTCCTCCACTATGCCCCAATACCCAGTCGGGCATCTGGCGTAGGTATGCGGTCACGGTAGTTTGGCCTGCCTTGGCGATGACGATGTAGTCCATCGGTGGAGTCGTCAGGCAGAAGTGTGGTTCGAGCTTATCTAGGCACTTGTGCTCATCCGTGGTGAATGGAAACGACATCAGGTCGGTCAGAGTTCCGGGATCAAACGAGACCGTGTAGGTTTCGTCATCACTCAATTCTACGTCCGGTAAATCGCTCCATCTCTTACTACCCTCAGGGATGAATGGAGGTGGATCGCTGCTGGCAATTGGCGTTCCCTCACTGTCATAAATGGTAATGGACGGTTCAATGGTGGGTGTCGGCGTAGGAGTGGGAGTAGTGGTATCCGGCGGGTTTGTGGAGTCTCCATCCGATCCGGGCGGCGTTGGAGTTGGTGTTAGGTGCTCATACGCCCAACTGATATTCGCTTGTGTTCCTTCGGGCACTGAGTAGAGGGTTACCAGATGCGGACCAAGATGGTTCTCCGGCAGTAACGGGTCGATGGGGGTCGGCTGAGCGGTTGGCACGGCCGTACCGGGTGTGCTCACCGGGGTCACGGCCATCGTCACTTGCAGTCCGTTGATGTTAATGGGATCAATGGCTGTCGGCAGGGGCCCCTGTTCCAGCAGCTTCTTCACATAGGTAATTCCCGCATCGGCGGCATACAGTTCCTTTAGTGCGTCGGCATCCTCTCCGCCTGCGCGGAGAAGCCCGGATGCGTATCCCAGCAGACCGATGACGACCATCGCCCCGATGGCGACGATAATGAGCACCAACGGCAGGATGAAACCGGCCTCGCTCGGCCTCAGGTTAGGATCCTTGGGGAAAGTCACGGCAGGGAAGGCAAGTGTCCAAGAGTCATTGCAGTCACACTGTAGCGACTGACGCGACGGTTGTCACTCGGACACGCCTCAGTGAATAACACTTCCCGTCATTCCCGCGAAGGCGGGAATCTACTCTCCCTTCACAGGAATGACAAATCACGCCGGGATTGGGAAAGAAGAACCGAGAATGACCTACAGCGTGACCGAGTCAGGGATGTCCTCCATCCCGTAGTACCGGTGCTCGATCCGGTCGTCGTAGACCTTGACGATGCGCAGCCCGGACGGGTCGTCGCCCGGCGGATACCCGACGGGGCCGGATGTGATCATGAGCATGTCGCCGTCGCTGGAGTAATTGTTGCTGTGCCAGTGACCGGCAAACACACCCGACACGCGATGTTCCCGCAGTATCTCCAGCACCGGCATCCGCTGCGAGCGAGGAATGATCTTGTTCCCGTCGTCGGGCTGATCGGGCGACTCGGAGAACAGCGGATGGTGCATGAAGACAACGGTATGGGTAGCGTTGGCGGCCTGGCTTTCGAGGTCGTCCCGCAGGAAGTCGAGCAGCGAGTCCCACTCGTCCGGCACCTCGGACGGGTCGAGGCAGACTGAACTGTTCAGCGCCACGAAGTGACTGCCCTCGGCGTCGAACGAGTAGTTCTCATACCCGAACTTCTCCCGGTAGACGCGGAGGGTCTCCTTCGTCGGAGCATTGCCCACGTCGCAGTTTCCTGTCGTGAAGTAGATTGGGATGTCTTCGTCGAGTTGACCCGTGATCCGCATCAACTCGGCGTGCTGTTTTGGGTCGTCGGAATGCTGGACGAGATCGCCGGTCACCACCACGAACGCGGGCTTGAGCTGGTTCGCTGAAGCGATGGCCTTCTCGTACAGGGGAGTTTCCGGGTACGTCCCGTCGCCCGGCGCGAGTCCGTGCGACTCGAACAGCCCGAACTGCGGATCGCTCAGATGAATGAAGAAGAACGACATCTTACGTAGTCTCCCTCAATACTGCACGAGGGAGTACACCCCGTAGCCGCTCAGACGCTCGCGTCCGTCCAGGTCGATGAGCTCGATCACCGCCCCCAGACCGGCGACCTCTCCCCCCATCGCCTCGACAAGCTCCGCCCCTGCCGCCATCGTGCCGCCGGTCGCCAGCAGGTCGTCGAGGATGATGGCCCGCTGACCCTTCGACACCGCGTCGGTGTGTACCTCGACCACGCTCTGGCCGTACTCCAGCGCGTACTTGACCGACATCGTCTCATAGGGCAGTCTGCCCTCCTTGCGGACGGGCACGAACGGCTTGCCCAGCCGGTAGGCGAGAGGAGCGCCGATGAGGAACCCCCGCGCCTCGATGCCGAGGATCACGTCGATCTCCTGCCCCTCGTAGTGCTCCGCCATGCGGTCGATGACGTAGCGAAAGGCCTCGGGTTCCTGCATCAACGGGGTGATGTCGCGAAAGAGAATCCCCTCGACGGGGAAGTCCGGGATGTCACGAATGTACTGCTTTAAGTCCATAGAGAATTGCGGGCCTTCGTGGTGTTCAGTGAATGATAGGAGCAGACGCGCGCATAAATCAAGGGTTGTTGCCGATTGCAAATCCTCAATTGACATCCCTGTGTGCCGTCCATAGACTACGGCCACTTGATTCGGAGCGGCCAAATGTCCGATAAGACCGACACGGCAGACGTTCTGGTAATCGGGGCCGGCATGTCTGGCGGGGCCTTCACGTGGAGCCTCAGCGAGGCCGGCATTCGTGTGACGTGTCTCGAACAGGGAGATTGGCCCATCCCGAGCCGGTACCCTTCGACGCAGGAGGACTGGGAGCTTCACATCTCCTCCGACTACCACTTCGACCCGAACGTGCGGGGATTGCCTGAGGACTACCCGGTCAACACCGACGACTCGGCCATAGTGCCGTTCATGTACAACGCCGTTGGGGGCAGTGCCATTCATTGGGGCGCGCACTTCCCGCGCATGAGGCCGTCGGACTTTCGGGTCAAGACGCTCGACGGCGTGGCTGACGACTGGCCGCTGACCTACTACGACCTTGAACCTTACTTCGATCTGAATGACCGGATGACCGGCGTGGCGGGTCTTGCGGGCAACCCCGCCTATCCGCTCATGCCTCCGCGCCAAACGCCTCCGCTCGGCATCGGCAAGCAGGGCAACAAGCTGGCTGAGGGGTTCGAGCGGCTGGGCTGGCACTGGTGGCCTGCGGAGAGCGCCATCAACTCCGCTCCCTACGACGGACGCCCGGCCTGCACCTACGGTGGTCCCTGCGTAACGGGTTGCTACGTGAAGGCCAAGTCCAGCGCCGACGTCACCTACTGGCCGAAGGCCGTCGCAAACGGCGCGACGCTGGAGACCGGGGCGCGTGTCGCGGAGATAACCGTCGGGCGGAACGGTCTGGCGGACGGAGCGGTGTACTACGACGCCCAGGGAGTCGTGCAGCACCGGAAGGCGCGAGTCGTCGTCATGGCCGCCAACGGAGTCGGGACGCCGAGGTTGCTGCTCAATTCCAAGTCCGCTCTCTGCCCCGACGGACTCGCCAACGGCAGCGGGCTTGTGGGGAAGAACCTCATGTTCCATCCCGTCGCCGCTACGGTGGGCATCTTCGAAGAGGACCTGGAGGCGTATAAAGGGCCGCTGGCGTGCTCGGTCACGAGCTACGAGCACTGCGAGACCGATCTGTCGCGCGGGTTCGTGCGGGGTTACCAACTCCAGTCCAACCGGCAGCTCGGCCCGGTGAACACCTCGCTCGGCGGCCCCTTGGAGCGTCCGATTCCCTGGGGCGATTCGCACCACGAGACGTTCGCTGCGCGGTTCGGGAAGATCATACCCCTCGCGGCCCTCGGTGAGGACCTCCCGGAGTTGCACAACGAGGTCGTCCTCGACCCGGAACTGACCGACGGACACGGTATCCCTGCCCCGAAGGTCAACTACACCATGAGTGAGAACTCGACGAGGATGATGGACGAAGCCGTCGCCCGAATGGAAGAACTGATGACTGCGGCGGGCGCCGTCGGCACTGCCTCCAACCGGACGATGCGCGGCGCGGGCTGGCACCTGCTGGGAACGGCCCGAATGGGTGCCGACCCCGACACGTCCGTCGTTGACGGCTACGGGAGGGCACACGATGTCAAGAACCTATTCGTGATCGACGGCAGCCTGTTCGTGACGAGCGGCGCCGTCAATCCGACCTCGACCATCCAGGCCCTCGCTCTCCGGGTGTCCGACTATATTAAGGAAAACGCGCGACACCTGCTCGACTGACGACACCATGACCACCTACGACCACGCACACGAGCGCAGTCTGTTTCTCTCGCCGACTCAACGGGAGTTGCTGGATGCCGTCGTCGACCGGATCATTCCGCCCGGAGACGGCGTGCCGGGCGCGGGCGAGGTCGGAGCCGCCCAGCACGTCGAGGGCATCTGCGGCGCCACTCCGCAATCGCGGGCGCTCCTCACGAACGGACTGAAGGCAATCGAGACGACTAGCGGTCGCACTCTCTCCAAGGAGTTCGTCGCCCTTTCCGATGACGAGAAGACCGAGGTGCTCAGGCAGGTGGAATCGCACCACGCGGAGTTCTTCTCGGCGCTCGTTCGCGAGACGTATTCCGGGTACTACAGCAACGCAGAGGTTCTCCGGGTGAAGGGGCTGCCCCTGAACCCTCCACAGCCTGAGGGCTATGAGATTGAGCCGTTCGACCACTCGCTGTTGGACGGTGTACGCAACCGCGGCAAGGCGTATCGGGACGCATGAAATTCCACCGCATGATAGTGTGACGCTCCGCCTCGCAAGCATCGTCGGCCCCGCGATTTACCTTGACAGTGCCCTTGGCGAAGTCCTACGATAGATAGCCTACGCCGAGGTAGCTCAGTTGGTAGAGCACAGCACTGAAAATGCTGGTGTCGCCGGTTCGATTCCGGCCCTCGGCACCAGCGGTGCGCCGCAGGCACGGCGAGCGGGAGTAGCTCAGTGGTAGAGCACTTCCTTGCCAAGGAAGATGTCGCGGGTTCAAATCCCGTCTCCCGCTCCAGACCGCGACTCGTTTCCATTCGACAGGCTCAGAGCGAGCGGACTTCCTTTGGGGGAGTCTCCTAAACTCCCACTTCATGGGAATTTTGAAAAGTTCCATAAAAACCGTTGACACGCTTGGGGTTGTATGCTAGGCTACTGATGTCGCGATATGCCTTTCGTCAACTCACGACATTTCCTCACACCCATTCCGCTTCTACTAACTCCGTAGTCCGCCGCGCCCTCTGCGGTTTCGGGCTGCTCGGCAGCGCCATTTAACTTCGAGGAGAGAGAATCGTATGACACTTTCGAGTGTTGGTGTCGAAAACGGCGTCCGCAATGGTGACGAGCTTCGCTCCTTTGCACAGACTTCAACCGTACTCGACGTTCCGAACCTGATTCAAGTGCAGTTGGACTCATTCGAATGGTTCAAGACCGATGGTCTCAAAGAGCTGTTCGAGGAGATTTCGCCCATCGAGGACTTCCCCGGCGGCCGGTTCCAGTTGACCTTTGAGGGCCACCAATTCGAGGAACCCAAGCAGACTGAGGAGGAGTGCCGCGAGAGCGAGACCACGTTCTCGGCCCCACTCTACGTGACTGTGGGGCTTCACACCAAGGGCTCCGGCCCCGGCGAAGGGGAGATCAAGTACCAGAAGCTGTTCATCGGGGACATCCCGATGATGACCACGACCGGCACCTTCATCATCAACGGCGCCGAGCGCGTCGTCGTGAGCCAGTTGGTGCGCTCGCCGGGCGTGTACTTCACCACCACCACCGATCCGACGACGGGCCGTCTCCTCGCGTCCGCCAAGCTGATCCCCATTCACGGCGCGTGGATGGAGTTCGACACGGACAAGCGCGACGTTGTCTCCGTCAAGGTCGACCGGAAACGGAAGACACCCGTCACCATGCTCCTCCGCGCGATCGGCTACACAACGGACGAAGAGATTAAGGAACTGTTCGAAGAAGTCGACATCGACCCCGATCATCCTTACATCCAGACGACTATTGAAAAGGACACGACAGTCAGCAACGAGGACGAGGCCCTGCTGGAGTTCTACCGCAGGCTTCGCCCCGGAGAGCCGCCGAGCGTCGAGAACGCTAAGACGCTCCTCGAAAACCTCTTCTACAACCCGCGCCGATATGACCTCGGCCGGGTGGGACGCTACAAGCTCAATCGCAAGCTAGGCCCTCCGGGAGACCAGGACGAGCACGCCCGTACGCTGTCACGTCAGGACATCATTCACCTGTTGCAGGCGATGATCCTCGTCAATCGCGGCGAACGCGAAGCAGACGACATCGACCACCTGGGCAACCGTCGCGTTCGTGCCGTCGGCGAGCTGATCCAGAACCACATTCGAGTGGGCCTGATGCGCATGGAGCGCGTCATCAAGGAGCGCATGACGACCCAGGTCGATCCTGCGACGACCACGCCCGCCGCCCTCATTAACATAAGGCCGGTGGTGGCGTCGGTCCGGGAGTTCTTCGGAGGCTCGCAGCTCTCCCAGTTCATGGACCAGACCAACCCGCTGGCGGAACTGACGCACAAGCGCCGTCTATCCGCCCTCGGTCCCGGCGGCCTGTCGCGTGACCGCGCGGGCTTCGACGTGCGGGACGTTCACCCGTCGCACTACGGGCGCATCTGCCCCATCGAGACGCCTGAAGGCCCCAACATCGGCCTGCTGGGTTCACTCGCGACGTATGCCAGGACGAACAACCACGGCTTCATAGAGACGCCGTATAGAAGGGTGCAGCGAGACATTCTCAGCACCGCCCCCGACCTCGTGGGCCGCACGGTCGACGAGACCATCGTCGGCGCCGATGGCAGGACGATTCTCAATGCCGGCGGGCTCGTGTCCAAGGGACTTCGCACGAGAATCTCGAAGATCCCCGAGCAGCGAATCGCCGTGCGTCCATACGTGGCGAGCGACATCGTTTACTTGACGGCCGACGAGGAAGAGGAGGTCGTCATTGCCCAGGCCAACTCCATGCTGAACGAGAAGGGCGAGTTCGTCGGCGATGACGGCGACACGAATGATGTGCGCGTCGAGTCGCGAATCGGTCGAAGCGATGAGGAAGTGGGCATGGAGCCCGCGGATGGCGTCGACTACATGGACGTCTCGCCGATGCAGCTGGTCAGCGTATCGACCGCGCTCATCCCCTTCCTTGAACACGACGACGCCAGCCGGGCGCTTCTCGGCTCGAACATGCAGAGGCAGGCCGTCCCGCTGCTCAAGCCCGAGGCGCCGCTGGTCGGCACGGGCATGGAAAAGCGCGTTGCCGTGGACAGCGGACAGGTCCTCCTCTCCCGGTCGTCGGGAGTCGTCACCGAGGTAACGGGTAGCCGCATCGTCATCACCGACGACGATGGCGAACAGCACGAGTACAAGCTCAAGAAGTTCGTGCGCAGCAACCAGGGAACGTGCATCAACCAGCACCCGATAATCAACCGGTATGACCGGGTGGCGGTCGGGGACATTCTCGCGGATAGCTCCTCGACCTCCCAGGGCGAGTTGGCCCTTGGCCACAACGTGCTCGTGGCCTTCATGAGTTGGGAGGGCTACAACTTCGAGGACGCGATCATTCTCAGCGAGAGGATGGTCAAGGAGGACAAGTTCACCTCCATCCACATCGAGAAGCACGAGGTAGAGGCGCGAGACACGAAGCTCGGCCCCGAAGAGATCACGCGAGACATCCCCAACGTCGGAGAGGACAGCCTCCGCAACCTCGACGAGGAAGGGATCATCCGCATCGGCGCGGAGGTCGGGCCGGGTGATATTCTCGTCGGCAAGATCACTCCGAAGGGCGAGACCGAGCTCAGCGCGGAAGAGAAGCTTCTCCGAGCGATCTTCGGCGAGAAGGCGCGCGACGTGAAGGACACCTCCATGCGCGTGCCGCACGGCGAGCGCGGCAAGGTCATCGAGGTGCGAGTGCTGAGCAAGGACAAGGGCGACGAGCTTCCGCCGGGCGTGAGTATGCTCGTCCGCCTCTGGATAGCCCAGACGCGCAAGGTCACCGAGGGCGACAAGATGGCGAACCGGCACGGCAACAAGGGCGTCATCGCCAAGATCCTTCCCGAAGAGGACATGCCGTACCTCGCGGACGGCACTCCCGTCGATGTAATCCTGAACCCCATCGGTGTCCCGTCCCGCATGAATTTGGGACAGGTGCTGGAGACTCATCTCGGCATGGCCGCGCACGAGCTCGGCTACCGCGCAGTCACTCCCGTGTTCGACGGTGCGGTTGACGACGCTATCGAGAATGGCCTGGCGCAGTCGTGGCTCATCGAGCGGTCGGGAGCGGTCGACCCTCGCCCGCTGAACGGTGACGGCCCTTCGCGAGTCGACCTCGCCAAGACCCGAGACTGGCTCAGCGAGCGCGGGTACGAATTCGACGAAGTGATGGTCGAAAACGGTCATGGCAAGGCACGGGAGGCGTGTCTCAAGATCTGGTTCGAAGAAGAGATGGGCATGGACATGACCGACCACTCCGTGGACGAGTTGAAGCGCGCGGCGCTCGAACTCGACCGCGAGCACCAGGTGTCGGTCCCGATTCTCGGCAAGTCGAAGCTGTACGACGGACGAACCGGCGAGGAGTTCGACCAGCCCATAGCGGTCGGCTACATCTACATGCTGAAGCTCATCCACCTCGTGGAGGATAAGATTCACGCCCGCTCGACCGGGCCTTACTCGCTCATTACCCAGCAGCCCCTGGGAGGCAAGGCCCAGTTCGGCGGCCAGAGGTTCGGCGAGATGGAGGTCTGGGCGTTGGAGGCCTACAGCGCCGCCTACAACCTCCAAGAGATGCTCACCGTCAAGTCGGACGACGTGGTGGGCCGCGTCAAGACGTACGAGGCAATCGTCAAGGGCGACGACATCATCCAGCCGGGCATCCCGGAGTCCTTCCACGTTCTGGTGAAGGAACTCCAGAGTCTTGGGCTGTCGGTCGAGCTGATCTACGAGCAGCCGGACATGGACATCGACATGGCTGAAGAGCCGTCGCTCGACGATCTCATGGACGGTGTCGCGTCACTGAGCGACGCGGCGGCGATTCCCGGGTTCGACGACCTGGGCCCCATGCCGTCGGAGATACCGACCTTCGATGACGAGCCGGCAACCCAGCCCGTATCGGAAGACGCCGAAGCCGCCGTTGAAGAGCCTTCCGAGGCCATGGGCGGAGACGGCTAACCGCCGCGGGACGGCTCTCGAATCCCGAATACTCACCGCCTTTCCGCGTCCCCACGGCGCGGAAAGGCAACAATCTCGACAGGAGCGCGCACATGGTTCAGACCGGTAACGACTTCAACGCAATCCGCATATCGCTGGCATCACCCGAGCAGATCAAGATCTGGTCGTACGGCGAAGTCACCAAGCCTGAGACCATCAACTACCGTACCCTTCGACCGGAGAAGGACGGTCTGTTCTGCGAGAAGATTTTCGGTCCCACAAAGGACTGGGAGTGCTACTGCGGAAAGTACAAGAAGATTCGCTACAAGGGCGTCATCTGCGACCGGTGCGGTGTGGAAGTCGCCCGTTCCAAGGTGCGCAGGGAGCGCATGGGCAGGATAACCCTGGCGGCCCCCGTCGCACACATCTGGTTCTCCAAGGGCATTCCGAGTCGGCTCGGCCTGATGCTCGATCTGTCCCCGCGAAACCTCGAACGTGTCATCTACTTCGCGCAGTACCTCGTGACCAGCGTCGATGAGGACCTCCGGCAGGCCGCCGTCGAACGTTTGCGGTTCGAGCTCGACCAGAAGACGGAGGAGCTTGAGTCCGCCGCCGAGGCCAGGGTCGAGGAGCTTTCCCCCCTCATTCCGCAGGATGCGGAGGCCGAGGACGAACAGGAACCGCTGAGCAAGGAAGCTCAGGAGGCGCAGGCGGAGATCATCCGCGTCAACACCAAGCTCGAAGAAGACTTGGCGGAGTTGGAGACCGAATACGAGACGCAGATCGACGAGGTCGAGGCGCTCAAAGTGGGTGACTTGCTGACCGAGACGAAGCACCGCGAGCTTCGCGCCGCCTACCCGGAAATCTTCACCGACGGCATGGGCGCCGAGGCGGTCCTTGAAATTCTCAAGGGGATGGACCTCGACGCCAAGAAGGTCGATCTCCAGGAAATCATCCGCACCACGTCCGGCCAGAGGCGCCAGAAGGCCATCAAGACGCTTCGTGTGGTGGAGGCGTTCCGCAAGAGCGGCAACAAGGCCGAATGGATGGTTCTTTCCGTCCTGCCGGTCCTGCCCCCGGAACTGCGTCCGATGGTGCAGCTTGACGGCGGAAGGTTCGCCACCAGCGACCTGAACGACCTGTACCGCCGGGTCATCAACCGGAACAACCGCCTCAAGAGGCTGATTGACCTCCAAGCCCCGGAGATCATCATTCGCAACGAGAAGCGAATGCTCCAGGAGGCCGTCGATGCCCTGATCGACAACGGCCGTCGAGGCAGGGCGGTTGCTGGCAGCCACAACCACAAGCTCAAGTCGCTGTCCGACCTGCTTCGTGGGAAGCAGGGCAGGTTCCGGCAGAACCTTCTGGGCAAGCGCGTCGACTACAGCGGCCGGTCGGTCATTACCGTCGGGCCGAACCTCAAGCTCAACGAGTGCGGACTGCCGCGCCGCATGGCCTTGGAGCTGTTCAAGCCGTTCGTCATGAACAAGCTCGTCCTCAAGGGCTACGCGCACAACATCAAGAGCGCCAAGCGGCTCGCCGAGAGGGCGCGTCCCGAGGTCTGGGACATCTTGGAAGAGGTCGTCAAGACCCGTCCTGTCATGCTGAACCGCGCGCCGACCCTGCACCGGCTGGGAATCCAGGCCTTCAACCCCGTTCTCGTGGACGGCGGTTCGATCAAGGTGCACCCTCTCGTCTGTTTCGCGTTCAACGCCGACTTCGACGGCGACCAGATGGCCGTCCACGTGCCTCTATCGCGCGGCGCCGTCCTCGAAGCCAGCAAGCTCATGCTTAGCTCGCACAACATGCTTGCGCCGAGCTCCGGCGAACCCATCGCCGCCCCGACGCTCGACATCGTGCTCGGCTGCTACTACATGACCATCGTCAAGCAGGACGCAAAGGGAACCGGCAGGCGGTTCACCAGCTTCGAGGACGTCAAGCTGGCCTACGAGCTTGGACAGATCGACCTGCGCGCTCTCATCAAGGTTCGGCCCGTCGCCGAGATCAGGTCGGGCGGCTCGAACGGGAGTGGCAACGGAGCCAAGACGGAGCTCGTCAAGGTCAACGGCAGCGAGGAACTGGGCCGGACGGACTGGCTGGAGACGACCGCCGGACGGATCATCTTCAACGACGCCCTCTCCCCTGAGCTTGGATTCTACAATCAGGAGCTAGACAAGTCCGTACTGAAGGACATCACCGCCGAGTGCTTCCGCCGACTGGGCAACCAGGGGACGATGGAGACCCTCGACCGCATCAAGGACCTCGGCTTCAGGTACGCGTCGAAGTCCGGCACTACCATCGGCATCAACGACATCGAGGTCTCGCCGCAGAAGGAGTCGATCATCGCGGAAGCGGAGGAGAAGGTCGAGATGCTGGAAGGCCAGTACCTCGATGGACTCATCACCAACGATGAGCGCAGGCGCAACGCCGTCGATATCTGGACGGAGGCGAACAACCGGCTGACGGAGGTCATCGAAAGCGACCTGCACAAGTACCGCGGCATCTACCTTATGGCGACGTCGGGAGCCAAGGGGAACATCCAGCAGATCAAGCAGATGGCCGGGATGCGCGGGCTGATGGCAAGCCCCAGGGGCGGAGTCATCGAGCGGCCCATCAAGTCCAACTTCCGTGAGGGCCTCAGCGTTCTCGAATACTTCATCTCGACGCACGGCGGACGGAAGGGCCTGACGGACACCGCCCTCCGAACGGCGGACAGCGGCTACCTCACGCGACGCCTCATCGACGTGGCGCAAGAGGTCGTCATAGCGGCCCCCGAGCTTGGCACGGAGTCGGGATTCTGGATTCCGAATGAGCCGGACGCACCGCTCAAGACCCCGTTCGAGGACCGGATCAAGAGCCGATATGTCACCGAACCCGTGGTGCACCCGGAGACCGGCGAAATCATCCTCGATGCTGAGAAGGTCATAGACGAGGAGACCGCCGTCGCCATCGCAAAGGC
Organism: Dehalococcoidia bacterium; assembly: GCA_963665745.1. GTDB lineage: Bacteria > Chloroflexota > Dehalococcoidia > Lucifugimonadales > VXLM01 > VXLM01. The sequence continues at coordinate 2,034,523 of OY762443.1, forward strand.
CGGAGTGCCGGGCGTCTCGGTATACTCCCCGCTCACGTGCGAGAGTCCACGCGGGATATCGGCGAAGGCGTACGGCCTGTCGCTGGCCACGTGGGAGCCCATGCTCATCGGCGAGGCCGTCGGCATCATGGCGGCCCAGAGCATCGGCGAGCCGGGCACGCAGCTTACGATGCGGACGTTCCACACGGGCGGCATCGCCGGTTCGGACATCACGAGTGGCCTGCCGCGCGTCGAGGAGTTGTTCGAGGCGCGGTCGCCCAAGGGTGAGGCCGTCCTTTCGGAGATCGACGGGACAGTGGAGATACACGAATCGACCGAGGGAAGATCGGTCACCGTCACAAGCCACGAAGAGTACAGCGACGAATACGTCCTGCCCGAGGGACACACCCTCGCGGTCGAACACGGTCAGGAGGTGGTCATTGGCGACCGTCTCGCGTTCGCCGAGTCCGAGGATGAGGACGACGACACTTCGGCGATTGCATCGACCGACGTTACGGCGCGCGTCTCTGGTGTCGTCGACATCACGGACGGGACTCTCAGCATCCTCTGGACGGACGAGGACCGCCGCGAGTACGTCATTCCCGCCTCCGCGCACATCGTCGTGAGAGAGGGTGAGGAGGTCACCGCCGGAGAGGCGCTGACCACTGGCCCCAAGAACCCGCAGCAGATTCTGCGGATTCAGGGACGCGAGGCAGTGCAGCACTACCTCATCGAGGAGGTGCAGAAGGTCTACCGCTCCCAGGGCGTTACGATCCACGACAAGCACATCGAGGTCATAGTCGCCCAGATGCTTCGGAAGGTCCGCGTCGACGCGGCGGGGGACACCGAGCTCCTGCCGGGCGAGCTTATCGACCGCTACGAGTTCGAGGAGATCAACGCCGGAATCCTGGCGGAGGGCGGAGAGCCGGCGACGGCAAGTCCCGTCCTACTCGGCATCACGAGGGCGTCGCTGAATATGGACAGCTTCCTCGCGGCAGCGTCGTTCCAGGAGACCACCCGCGTCCTGACGGAGTCTGCCGTAAACGGCGCCGTCGACCAGTTGCGCGGCCTGAAGGAGAACGTCATCATCGGGAGGCTCATCCCCGCCCGGTTCGACCTCACGGAAGAGGGTCGCGATCGGCTGGGACTGGAAGAGCACGAGGATGAGCAGCAGTTGGTGGGCGTCCGCACCTCCCCAATCGAGAGACCGAACCAGTACGCTTCCGATGAGGAGCTGAACAGCGGTTTCCTTGGCGAGTTGACGCCCCCGCCATTCGACGAGATGTCCGCCGACTACCGGTAGACGGGCACTCTCTCCGGCGGACTACGACTCGGAATCAGGCTCAGGCCAAGCGTCCTGACCGATGAGAGGGACGAAGCGGCATGCCGCCAGGGTAGTGACCGAGTAGTTCGTGTCCGATCGCACGACCTTCATCAGGTTCTGCTGGCGGCGTCCGCCGACGGGCATGACCAGCCGTCCGCCGTCCGCCAACTGGTCTACGAGGCCGCGGATCAGCTTCGGCGCCGCCGCCGCCACCACGATGCCGTCGTACGGAGCATCCGACGCCCAGCCGATACGTTCCTCGGCGACTTGGACCGTGATGTTCTCGTACCCTAGGGATTTCAAACGGGCCTTCGCGGTGTCGGCAAGAGACTCGATGCGTTCCACCGTGAGCACTTCACGCACCAACTCCGCCAGAATCGCGGCCTGGTAACCGCTCCCCGTGCCGACCTCCAGCACCTTGTCGCTGCGGCGCGGTCCCAGCGCCTCGAGCATCGTCGCAACCATGAACGGCTGGGAGATAGTCTGACCCTCGGAGAGAGGCAGGGCCGAGTCCTCGTAGGCGGCGTGACGGTACTCTTGGGGCACGAATGCCTCTCTCGGCACCCGTTCCATCGCGTCGATGACGCGGGCGTCGGATATCTCTTCGCGGAGACGGGCCATCAGTTTGCGCTTCGCGTCTTCCACGCTCTCACCCCCTCACACACCGCCCAACTGTAGCACAGGACACCCGGCGTAACCACGCGCTCGATTGACACCCCATACGAGTCAAATCTATACTCAGCCGCGACCCTCACTCGAACGGCCTTCGAGGTGACACGTGACCGACGAAATCTACTACTCCGACGCCTCTGAACTCGCCCGTCGAATCGCGGCGAAAGGGCTTTCGCCCGTCGAGGTGGTTCAGGCTCACCTCGACCGCATCGAGGCCGTCAACCCTCGACTCAACGCCATCGTCGAGCTCCAGAGTGAGGCTGCGTTGGAGCGCGCTCGCCACGCGGAGGCCGCACTGTCGCGCGGCGAGTCGTGGGGTCCCCTGCACGGCGTTCCGTTCACGATCAAGGACTGCATTGACAACAAGGGCGTTCGCACCACGCGCGGCTCGAAGCTCTACGAGGACTACTATCCCAAAGACGACGCGACGGTCGTCAAACGCCTGCTTGCGGCGGGCGGCATCTTCATCGGCAAGACCAACATGCCGGAGTTCGCCCTTTGGTGGGAGACCGGCAATCTCGTCTACGGGTTCACGGAGAACCCCTGGATGATCGGGCGCACGGCCGGAGGGTCGAGCGGCGGCGAGGCGTCCGCCATCGCGGCGGGCATGTCTCCCCTCGGCATCGGAAGTGACGTTGGCGGCTCGATACGGTGGCCGGCCCACGTCGCGGGCATCGTCGGCCTCAAGCCCACGCATGGGCGAGTCCCCCTCACGGGCCACTTCCCGGAAACGCTGCTGCGGTTCATGCACGTCGGTCCCATGGCGCGGTCGGTGCGAGACATTGCCTTCTCCCTGCCCATCATCGCCGGCCCCGACGACGCCGACCCTTACGCCCTGCCCGTTCCCATGCCCGACCTCGGCAGCCTCGACCGTGATCTCCCCAAGCTCAGGGTGGGGTACTGCGCCGAAGGGCCGTTCGCTCCCGTCATGGCGGACATACAATGGGTTGTCAAGAAGGCCGCTTGCGCCCTCGCGGGGGCGGGGTGTGACGTAGAGGAGATCGACTTGCCCGGATGGCATGACCGGCAGGCCCAGGACATCTCGATGGCGTACTTCCTCGGCGAAGGCGCGTTCGACTTCGACCCCATCATCAAGGGCCGCGAGGACGAGCTCGCCCCGTCCATGCAGCGCCGCCTCGATCAGCCCCGTCCCTCTGCCGAGGACTACTACCGAAGCCTCCAGGACACCGAGTGGCTCCGACAGGACGTGAAGCGACTCTTCGCGACGTATGACCTCTTGCTGCTGCCGACCTCGACGACCACCGCATTCGAGCACGATTCGGCCTTCATAGACATCGACGGCGAGAGCGTTCACGGTCGGAACTCCCTTCGCATCACCGTGCCGTTCGACCTCACGGGTTCGCCCGCCATCAGCGTTCCGTTCGGCTGGAGCGGGGACGGCCTGCCCATAGGCGTGCATCTGATAGGCCGCCACTTCGACGAGGCGACCGTTCTCCATGCCGCCGCCGCGCTGGAGGCCCAGCAGGAAGGGACCGGACGGCGGCCCGATCTCTCGTCCGCATAACACGCAAGGAGTCCCACGATGCCCTTCGATACGCTCATCACCAACGCAACCGTCGTCGACGGGACGAACTCTCCTCGATACGGAGCGGACGTCGGCCTCCAAGACGGTAAGATAGCGGCGATCGGCCAACTCGGCGAGACGGAAGCCGGGCGCACCATCGACGCCGGCGGACTGGTGCTCGCGCCGGGATTCATCGACATGCACACCCACTCCGACCTGACGCTGCTCGACGACCCCGGCGGGGAGAGCATGGCGTACCAAGGCGTGACGACGCAGGTAACCGGGAATTGCAGCTACTCCCCGTTCCCGATGGGAGACCTCGAACCGGAGGAGCTCCGGGCGATCACGGGAGAGATATTCGAGACGAGACAGGAATGGCGCTGGAAGACGCTCGACGAGTGGGCGGGCATTATGGAGTCGCAGGGCGTGAGCATCAACGCCGCGCCGCAGGTCGGGAACACCCCCTTGCGCGCGGCCTGCCATGCCCTCGACAACCGTCCCGCCACAGAGGACGAGCTTGACGTTCAGAAGCGTCTCCTCGCCGAGACGATGGAGCAGGGCGCGTTCAGCCTTTCGACCGGCCTCTCCCTCGCCCCGTCCGGCTACGCGCCCACTGACGAGGTCGTCGCGCTGGCCGAGGTCGCGGCGAGCTACGGCGGGTTCTACGTGACCCACGCCCGGGTGCTGCCCGGGTGGCACATCAAGATGGTCGAGGAGGCGGTCGAGATCGGACGCCGCGCCGGCATCCCCGTCCAGTTCTCCCACATGGCGATCGTCGACCGGCGCTACTACGGACACGGCCCGCAGATTGTCGACGTCATCGACCGCGCCCGCGACGAGGGCATAGACATCACCTACGACATGTACCCCTACACGGCGGCGGGAGCGGGGCTGAACCAGCTCGTTCCCCTGTGGATGCAGGAGGGGGGCGTCCCGATGTTCATGGAGCGTCTCCGCGACGCCGACCTTCGGCAGCTGGCCATCAAGGAAATGAACGAGGGCCGCGAGGGAGGGATACCGCCCCTGTGGCACATTCAGGTCATCAGCAACACCAACTCCGAGGAGAACCGCAAGCTGATAGGCTACAACCTCGAGGAGATAGCCGAGATGCGCGGCGTTGAACCCGCCGAAGCGACGCTCCAATTGATCGAGGAAGAGGAGGACGGGGTCATGGCCGTCGTCCACAACCGCGTCGAGAGCGACATCCGCTTCTTTCTGGGACATCCGCAGGCGATGATCGGCTCGGACGGCAACGCCATCTCGCCGGACGGACTCTACAAGGACTTCAAGCCGCACCCGCGCTTCTACGGGCCGTATCCCCGCATTCTCGGTCGATACGTCCGTGAGCAGCCGGCGGTGCTGTCCCTCGAAGAGGCCGTCTATAAGATGTCCGGGTTCCCCGCGACGCGCATGGGATTCAAGCAGAGGGGCCGCGTCCAGGAGGGCCTGATCGCCGATCTCGTGCTGTTCAACCCGGACACGGTCATCGACAACGCCACCTTCGAAGACCCCCACCGGTACCCGACGGGCATCCCCTACGTCTTCGTGGCGGGCGAGGCGGTGATCGACGAAGGGAAGCACACGGGCGCCCGGCCTGGACGGGTGCTCAGAAACGGGAGCGCGTAGGTAAGACGGTGTCACAGCGATACGAAATTCCTATCGAACAAGACCTGGCAGAGGAGCTCTTCGCCTTCTGGAAAGAGATATTCGGTCCGGGGGACCCCGACATCCCGATGGGCGTGTTCCTCGGCGACGAGGCGGACCACAGCCGCCTGATCACGTACCTCGAACGCGACGGCGACACGCTCACGGGCACCTGCGGCATCACGATCTCGCGGGCGAACCCGCGACTGGCCGGATTCGGCGAGGTGGCCACGCGACCCGACTATCGAGGGCGCGGCATAGCGTCCCGCCTTTGCGGGCAGGCCGTCGAGGAGTTTGTAGCGCAGGAAGGGGAGGCCGTCTTCCTCGGCACGGGCAACCCCGACGCCGCCCGCATCTACCACCGCCTCGGATGGCGAAGGATCGCGGGCAGCTACGTGTGGGCCAACGTGACGACCGGAGACTCGCCCGAAGAGTACCTCGCGGACTACTATCGCGCTCCCGGCCAGGTGAGCATCGTCCCCGGCGACGCCTCGCTCCGCGTGCCCATGATCCCGCTTCTCCTGACGCCGCACGACTGGCAGGTGCTCGACGGGAACCTGCCCGTTCCGATGGTATCCATCCGCTACGCCATGCAGAGCTCCTGCATGGGCCTGTGCCGCAAGTACTACGATTTGGTTAAGTATAACGGCACGGCGTGGTTCGCCGCAAAGACGGACGACGGTCGTCTCGTCGGGATAGCCACCGCGCGGATGGACGACGCGAACGTGTGCGCCGTCGACGGGTTCATCCACGCGCGGTTCGGGGACTCGTACGGCGCGCTGATCGGGGCCTCCATCGAGTGGGGCCGCTCCCAAGACGCCGTTCAGGTTACCACGAGGCTCTCGGTCGAGGACGAGGACAAGCGGGCGGCGTTTGAGTCGCTCGGCTTCCGCAAGGGGAGCGTGGACGGGTCGTTCGCGCTCGACGACCGCGAGGTTGCCGCCGTCGCCATGACGCTCGAATAGCCATGTCGGAGCCGCACACCAGAATCGACGACTACGCCGACGAGCTCATCTCGACGCCGAGGGCGCACCTGGCGCTCGAACTCCGGCAGGACGACGAGGGCTTGGAACTCGTCTACCGGGACAGGCAGCTCGTGCGGTGCTTCCTCACGCGGCAGGGCATGGCGGCGGCCAACTACATGGCGAAGGCGCTCGGAGTCGGCATCCCTCCGCTCGGCGAGACGGTCAAGGCCCGCGTGTCTACCGGCGTGCTGTTTCGCGCGATCTCCATCGCGTCGCTCGACTACGACGTGGAGGAGTCGTTCGTTTTGCTCGAACGCTGGCTCCAGGAGGCGGCGCTCCAGCGCACGGGATCGAGCGAGATGACGTGACTGCGCGCGGGCGTGTTGGGATGGCCGGCCGGGGTGGGGTTTTCGGTCGGATGGGGGGATTCACCGCAGAGGGCACAGAGAGCGCAGAGTGGGATAGCGAGGATTTTAGATTCCTCGCTGCGCTCGGAATGACAGGTAGTGCGCTTGGAATGACAGGCTGCCTTCGACCCTTCGACAGGCTCAGGGTGAGCGGGTTGGGTGTGGGGGTTAGTTTGGGGCGCGGGGGCGGTGGGAGTTGGGTTGTTTGGTCCCCGTCTCGGGGGACGGGGCGTGTTTGGATTGTTTGCGTTGTTGGCGCTGGAGTTGTCGGCGTTGGCGACGGTTGAGGACGGGTGCTGGGTTCTGGGTGCTAGGTGCTGGGGGATTCACCGCAGAGGGCGCGGAGGGGGAAGGTGTGGTTTTTGGCTCGGCGTGGGTGGGAGGATGGATTCCCGCTTGCGCGGGAATGACGGGGTGGGTGGTTTGGGAGTCGGGGTTCGGCCCTTCGACAGGCTCAGGGCGAACGTCTTCACCCTCACCCCCGTATCGAGTACGGGGCAGGCTCTGGCCCTCTCCCGCGAACGGGAGAGGGGAAAGGACAGGAGGTTCGGTGAGGTCGGCGAATTGTTTGAGGTCGTGGAGGTCGCGGGGGATGTCGTCGCGGGGGTCATGGTCGTGTTGGGGTGTGCCGGGGTCAGGGTCGTCGTGGTGGTGGTCGCAGTGGCTGGCGTGTGGGGCGGATTCGCGGCGGGCGGGGCCGTATTTTTCGGGCATCTGGGACCGGAGGAACATCATCAGGAGAGATGGCGGGCAGTCGGGTTTCCGGGCGTGCCGGAGGAGTATGAGGTCGATCTCTTCGGTGTATTCGAGGACGGCGTATTGGAGGCGTCGGTTGAAGCCGAGGGTGTTTTCGGCCTGCCATGAGCGGACTTTGCGGATTGAGACGCCGGCGGCGCGCGCGGCGTGCGTGAAGGTGCGGGTCTGGGCGTAGAGTCCGAGATATATGGTCTGCTGTTTCCAGGTCTCGCGCTGGTCGTGGGTGAGGTCGTCGAAGCGGATGCCGAGGTCTTGTTCGAGCTCGTCGGCTTCTTCCTGGGAGGGGATGCCTAGGGTTTTGTGTAGGGGAGAGGACATGGGTGCTGGGTGCTAGTGGAAGCGTTTTGTTTTGAAGGTGTTGGGGTCGTCGTCGTGTTGTGGGCGTCTGTGTCTTTGGAAGAGGGTTGCTATGGGGCGGGTTGGCGGGTTCGGCCCTTCGACAGGCTCAGGGCGAACGGGGGGATTCGGCGCGGAGGGCGCGGAGGGGGAGGGATTGAAGCGGGCGATTTCGTCGGGGTCGACGGGTTGGATGTCGTCGTCGGGTCGGGGGAAGTAGTCGTCGTCGGGCGCGGGAGGATTCACCGCAGAGGGCGCGGAGGGCGCAGAGGGGGAAGAAGGGTTCTGGGTGCTAGGTGCTGGGTTGTGGGGTGGGTGGTAGGCGCCGGCGGCGATGTCTTCGAGGGATAGGTGGCTGGCGGCCTGTTGGTGCTGGGCGTCTTGGCGGTATTGGAAGAGGGCGTCTCCGGGGTTGGGATAGTCGGGGGTGTCGCAGACGTGTCCGGCGGCGGCGAATTTTTCGGGCAGGTGCATGCGGAGCAGGGCGATTATGAGTGAGGCGGGTGCGTTGGGTTCCCTTGCGCGTTCGAGGGCTAGGAGTTGGATGCCGTCGGTGAAGCGGAGCTCGGCGATTTCGAGTCTGTTTCTGAAGCCGAGCACGTCGAGGTAGGTCCACGTCTGCGCGGTGCGGATGGTGACGTGGGCCTCGGCGGCGGCGTCTGATATGACGCCTGTTTGGGCGTAGGCTTCGAGGTAGGCGTTCTGCTCGACCCAGTCTTTGCGGTCGGTGTGGGTGAACTGGTCGAAGCGGATGTCGAGGGCGCGTTCGAGTTCGTCGGCCTCGTCCTGTGAGGCGATGCCGAGTTGGTCGAGCCGGTAGTCTTTGTATGATGTCATGGTAATGATGATAGAGGATGCGAACGTGTGTGTCAAAAGCGGGTTCTGGGTGCTAGGTGCTAGGTGCTGGGTTCTGGGGGATTCACCGCAGAGGGGGAGGATGGATTCCCGCTTGCGCGGGAATGACGGGGGTGGGGGTGCGGGAATGGCGGATTTATGGTGTATTCGAGGCGAATTGGTATTGGGACAAGGCGTGATTGTCTTGCCGGATTACGCAGGGGTTGGTAGACTGGCCGCTAGTTTGCCGGTCGGGGGGTTCAAACATGGTATTCAATCTCGACCCGCTCGACATCAAGCTGGACTTCGAGCGCAGAAAGTACCGGTTGGGAGAGACGATCGCCGCGACGGTCACGCTGATACCCAACAGCGACATAGAAATCCGAACTGCGTCCCTCAGCCTCGTGGGGCAGGTGCGTCGCACTGAAGTCAGGATGGGAAGGGCGATGGATATGGGTGGGTCTGCCACACTTCAGGGAGGGAATGTGTTCAAAACGACTGACTACATCCCAATGCAGCAGCACACCGACCAGAAGATATCAACCGAGGTCTTCGACAGTACGCCAATTGCGCTCACCGCGTCGTTGCAAAAGGGCGTTGTAAGCAGGCACAACGTGGCTCTCAGATTGGATCCCAGATCGCGGAAGCTACAGGAGTTGGCTCAAGAAGCAAAGGGGCTTCAACGGGACGCCAACAACTCTCTTTCCATTGAGCCGTGGTGGCTCGAGGTGCAGGTTGATGTCGTCCGAGGGCGAGATGCAATAGTGCGGAGGCAGGTGGAGATCATAGCGCCGCTGAAGGCAACGACCTAGTGTCCTGTCTTTGAAGCTCGTTGTATAAAGCGGATGGGCGTGTTCCGCGAAATCACCCTCACCCTAGCCCTCTCCCACGACGGGAGAGGGGATAAGCGCCTCGTCGAAGATGCGGGTGAAGTGCTCGAAGGGGACGGTGTTGTCGACGTTCTGGCATTCGAGGGCCTTCGGCGAGGTCGTCTCGTCGGTGAAGTCCCATACGGGCGGCTGGTCGAAGGTCCAGCGACGGAGCGAGCGGTAGTGCGGCGAGAGCAGGGCGTCGGTGGTGTCGCTGCGGGAGCCGCTGGGGTAGGCGAAGTGGTCGGGGACGCAGCCGAGGTTGTCTTTGAAGACCGCGTTGGACGGCACGATCTCGGCCATGAGCGCTTGACCTCCGTGCTCGTCGTACACCTGCCCGAGCTTGGGGTGCGTGGCCGTGTGCGCGCCGATCTCCCATCCGGCGTCGAGGAGCTCGCGGCAGTGGTCCCACGTCAGGAACGGCTTTATCACGAACCCTTCGGTCGTCGTCGTGATCCCGGCTGGAAGGCCCTTCGAGGAGGCGTCGGTCGGCTCGCTGATGACGTAGCAGGTCCCCGTCGCGCCCAGTTCGTCGAGTATGGGCATGACGACGGTTCGCGCGTCGAGCCAACCGTTGTCGAAGTGCAGCGCGACGGCCTTCTCCGGCAGGTCTCCCGCACCCTCCAGCCAGTCCACGATCTGGGTGGTGGAGACGACCCGCCAACCGTTTTCGAGGACGTAGTCCATCTGCCGGCGGAACTCCGAGACCGCAATGACCCCCGACGCCATCTTATCGGTCGTGATCGCAAGCTCCGGGTGGTCGTCGGGGTAGACGTGGTGGTAGACGAGGATGGGAACGCGGCGGGTCATGGGGCGGCTGGTCTCCGGTTTGTGATGTTGGTTACGGGGCACAGTCTATCGTATTCCCGAAAGAGGCATCCGAAAGAGAACCTGCTATCATGTCCGGCAACCTCAATTTCGGCATATCAGCAAGGAGCGGAGAGCATGTACGTGATACGACGAGTCTACAAGGTCAAGCCGGGGCAGACGAAGAACGCCGCGGAGCTGATCTACAAGATAGGCAACCGCTATACCGAGGCGGGACAGCGCGACCAGGTGCGGGTGTACTGGAGCGGGTACACCATGCCGGGTCCGGCGAACACGGTGTACATGGAGTGGACGCAGGAGAAGATAGAGTCGCCCTACCGCGAGGGGAACGTCATGCCAAGCACGGGCGAACTCAGCACGCAACTGAGGGAGATGGTGGAAGAGCAGAGCATCGAGTTCTACGAGATGTTCACGCCTGAGAAGGCGTGATACGCCTCGTAGAGGGTGTCCAATAGCCCTTCGACAGGCTCAGGGCGAACGGGATAATTAAACAGGCTCGGGGTGAACGGAGCCTGTTTAGACCACCCTTTAGCGGCTGCGCAGTTGCGGGAACAGGACGACCTCGCGGATGCTGCGTCGGCCTGCGAAGACCATCATCAGGCGGTCTATCCCGATGCCGAGTCCGCCTGTGGGCGGCATTCCGTGCTCGATGGCCGTGAGGAACTCCTCGTCGAGGCGGTCGGTCTCCTCGCCCTCGAACCGGCTGCGGAGCGCTTCCTGCTGCTCCATGCGTTGGCGCTGGTCGACGGGGTCGTTCAGCTCGGTGAAGGAGTTGCATATCTCCATGCCCGCGATGAATCCCTCGAACCGCTCCACGAGGCGCGAGTCGTCCCGCTTCTTCTTGGCAAGCGGCGACATCTCGACGGGGTAGTCGACGAGGAAAGACGGCTGTACAAGATGCGGCTCGACGGTGTCGGACAGCAGCTTGTCGAGCAGGCCGCCCCAACTCATCTGGTGTCCGACATCGAGGCCGATGGCGGCCATTTCGCTCTTCAACGACTCGATGTCGTTGGCCTCGAGGAAGTCGATCCCGCTCCGGCGTTTGATCTCGTCGCGCAGGTCGAGGCGGGGCCAGGGCGGCGTGAGGTCGATGGTGGTTCCCTCGAACTCGACCGTCGCCGAGCCGAGCACCTCCTTCGCCATCGTGAAGACCATCCGCTCGACCATCTCCATCACGCCGGTGTAGTCGGCGAACGCCTCGTAGCTCTCCATCGTGGTGAACTCCGGGTTGTGCGTCACGTCGACGCCCTCGTTGCGGAAGACGCGTCCTATCTCGTAGACCTTCTCGAAACCGCCCACGACGAGCTGCTTCAAGTGCAACTCCGTCGCGATTCGCAGGTAGAGGTCGCGGTCGAGGGCGTTGTGGTGCGTGGCGAAGGGGCGCGCGGTGCCTCCGGCGGGGACCTGCACGAGCATGGGCGTTTCGACCTCCATGAAGCCTCGCCCGTCCATGAATCGCCGTAGTACGCTGATCGCCCGGCTCCGCATGACGGCGATGCGCCGGCTGTCCTCGTTGGCAATCAGGTCGAGGTAGCGCTGCCGGAACCTTGCTTCCACGTCGGTCAGTCCGTGCCACTTCTCCGGCAGGCCGCGGACGGCTTTCGACAGCACCGACCAGTCCTGGACCTCGACGGTGGCCTCGCCCGTTCGCGTGCGGAACACGGGGCCGGATGCGCCGATCCAGTCTCCGATGTCCAGTTCCTTCAGCGTGGCGTAGGTCTCACTAAGATTGTTGCGGCGAAAGAGCAACTGCACCTTGCCTTCGCCGTCCTGTATGTCGGCGAACGTTGCGCGGCCCATGCCGCGGTAACGGACGATGCGTCCAGCCACGGATACGGCCTCCGTACGGGCCTCACCCTCGCCATCGTGTTCCGCTTCCGCCCGTTCGAGGAGATGGACGGCCTGGCGGGTCGTGTGGGTCCGGTCGTACGTGTGGGGATATGGGTCGATGCCCGCGTCGCGGAGCCTTTGGAGCTTCTCCAGGCGGACGTTCATCAACTGGTTTTCCGGTTCGGACATGTCAATGCCTCCATACGAAAGCGGGGGCGCCTCTCATGGGAAGGACGCCCCCGCGCGTGCCGCTCTTTGCAAGAAGCGAAGTCCTTCCTAGCGTACTCTCGTGATCGTCAGCTTATTGACCCCCGAAGGGGTCTCGACCTCCACGATGTCTCCTATCTTGTGGCCGACGAGGGCCTTGCCGACGGGGGACTCAATGGATATCTTGCCGTCGAGGGGCGCGACCTCGGCCGAGCCGACGATCTGGTACTGCCGCTTGCGCTTCGTGCGGTCTCGAACGTCGACCGACGAACCGAACCCGATGACGCCCTTCTCGACCATGCTCTTGTCGGCCACCACCGCCCGTTCGAGGACGTTCTCGATCTCCGATATTCTCGCCTCGAGAAGGGCCAGTTCGTTCTTGGCCTCCTCATATTCGGCGTTTTCCTCGACGCCACCGGAATCGTGAGCCTCGGTGATCTTCGCGGCAACCTCAGGACGACGCGCGTTCCGGAGGTGCGCCAGCTCTTCTTCGAGCTTCTTCATGCCCTCAGGGGTGAGGTATTGAGGGTGTCGGTTCATAGGTGGTCTCCCGGCTGCGCGGCCCGCCAGAATCCTGCGATAACGCCGAGCGCTTCGAGAACATTGTAGCTTTTGGGAGGGGGGTGTGTAAACGAACGTATGGGGCCGCTATGCTATACTCGCTCTCAGCTTGTGACTGGGAGACCCCTACATGACACGCGGCGACGGACGCCTGTACGACGAGCTTCGGCCAACCAAGATAACCACCGACACGCTGATGTTTGCCGAAGGCTCTGCAACGATAGAGTCGGGACACACGCAGGTGCTGTGCGCCGTCAGCGTCGAGGACGGCGTGCCGTCGTTCTTGCAGGATTCGGGGCAGGGCTGGATCACGGCGGAGTACGCCATGCTGCCTCGCGCGACGCTGACCCGGAGTCGACGAGAAGGGCGGACGGGGCCGAGGGGTAGGACGCAGGAGATACAGCGGCTCATCGGGCGGTCGCTCCGGGCGGCGGTCGATCTCGACAAACTGGGGGAGCGGACGATCACCGTCGACTGCGACGTCATCCAGGCGGACGGCGGGACGCGCACCGCCTCGATTACGGGGGCCTACGTCGCACTGTACCGGGCGCTGTTCGGTCTCGTGGAGGACGACGTACTGCCGGAACTCCCGTTGAAGTGCGGGGTCGCATCCACCAGCGTCGGGATTCTCAACGGCGAGGCGCTGCTCGATCTCAACTACGAGGAGGACTCGCAGGCCGAGGTCGATTTCAACGTGGTAATGACGGATCTGGGTGAGTTCGTGGAGCTTCAGGGCACGGCAGAGGAAGGGTCATTTTCGCGGGAGGCGCTGGACGAGTTAATCGATCTGGCCGCGCAGGGCATCGAGACGCTGTTCGACATCCAGCAGCAGGCGTTGGAGTCGTTTTTCGGCGGGTAGTAGACCGGAAAGGCGTTACGGTTTCTGGACAAGCTGGATGTTTGGTTCGCGCACGGAGTGGACGGTGTAGGTGAGAGACGGCGCGACGGTGTTGCCTTCGTTGCTGACGACGATCTCCACCTGCGTGGGGCCGTGGAGATACTCGACCTTTCCGTCGCTCAGGCGGAATGGGCGGTCGTGGCCGGGGTAGAAGACGTCGGATGCGTCGAGTATCTTCTCCACGCTCTCGGTGGCGTCGTTCACGTCCCAGAAGACGTTGTAGGGGAGCTTCCGGGTGACGGTGCCGCCATCGGGCATGGCGTCGCCGGCGACGAGGATGTTCTCGTCCCCGACCTCCGCCACGACGCTGATGTGTCCAAGGGTGTGTCCCGGCGTGTCGATGATCGAGATGCCGTCGGCCACCACGTCGCCGTCGGAGATCGGCTCGACGCGCATCTTGTCCATCATGTCGGCGATGTACTTGGCGGCGTTGTGGTCGGCGGGGTTCGGGTTGTGGGCGTAGTCGATCTCCTTCGGATGCACGAGGATGCGGGCGTTGCTGAACATGTCGGTGTTCTGGCAGTGGTCCCAGTGCATGTGCGTCAGGATGACGAGGTCGATGTCCTCCGGCGAGAGCCCCCGCGAGTCGAGGGCGCTCCAGAGGAGACCTCGCCGTGATGCCGGGCCGGTGTCCACCACGATGTTCTGTCCTCCGACCTCCAGGAGAGAGATGGACGACCAGCCGAATCCGCCCTCCGGCGAGATGAAGGAGAATCCGTAGGTGAGCACGTCGAGATTGGCCATGGGGTGCCTGCCTTTCCGGGTCTTAGAGGGTGCTTGCAAAGCCGTTCGTGGTGAGCTTGTCGAACCATGAACCGCCCTTCGACAGGCTCAGGCCGAACGGATGTGAGTACCTTCGCAAACGCCCTCTAAGGCGACGACATGTGTATTCGTGGGCGATGGTACCACATCGCCGGGCAGGGCCGTTACCCTCACCCTAGCCCTCTCCCGCGAACGGGAGAGGGGACTCTGTATGCCGAACGACTTGGTCTGAACTTGCGGGGGAAACGCTTGAAAACCGCCTCGCCGCGCGTGATATACTTGACTAAGTGACTCCACAATTCACCATCGGGGTTAGAGAATTGGCGTTCCGCCACTCACGTGAAGACTGCACCTGTACGAGGCGCTCCGCTTAGAGAAGCAGCGTCGCGCAGTCGCCCCGCGCTCCGGCAATACGGCTCCACTGTGAAGACCTGCGTCCTTCCGTGGAGCGTTTTTTGTTGAATGGCCTCTTGCCATTTCGTTGGCGTCGTCGAGACGAATCCCCAAGCAAGCATTTCGGGAGAAAGATAAGCATGGTCGCAACCGCAACACCGCAAGTTAGAACGCTCACGCCGTACCAGGTCCAGCGGTACAGCCGGCATATCATCATGCCGCAGGTCGGCAGCGCCGGACAGCGCGCGCTCCTGAACGCCAGGGTGCTCGTGGTCGGGGCGGGGGGACTGGGTTCCCCGATCTCGCTCTACCTCGCGCTGGCGGGTGTTGGGACGATCGGCATCATCGACTTCGACGACGTGGACATCACCAACCTCCAGCGCCAGATCCTGCACCACAACGACGACGTGGGGAGGCCCAAGGTCGAGTCGGCCCGCGACACGATTCTCGCGTACAACCCCGACGTGGACGTGGTGACGCACAACACGCCGCTCAACGCCGAGAACGCGCTGGACATCTTTGCCGACTACGACATCATCGTCAGCGGCGCCGACAACTTCGCGGTGCGGTATCTCATCAACGACGCGGCCTACCTGAGCGACAAGCCGCTGGTGGACGGGAGCGTTCTGATCTTCGACGGTCGCGCGACGGTCTATCAGCCCGGACAGGGCTGCTACCGGTGCGTGTTCCCGGACCCGCCGCCGCCGGGCGAGGTGCCGAACTGCGCGGAGGCCGGAGTGCTGGGGATGATGCCCGGACTGGTCGGCACGATCCAGGCGACGGAGACCGTCAAGCTCATCATGGGCATCGGGGAGTCCCTCACGGGGCGACTGCTGCTCATCGACGGGCTGACCATGGAGTTTCGGGAGCTCAAGATACGGCGGAACCCCAATTGCCCGCTCTGCGGGGATACCCCCACGGTGACAGAGCTCATCGACTACGAGATATTCTGCGGCGTCTCGGTGACGGGCGAAGGGTAGGGGGAACAAAAGGGGCAATGGATCGACGCCCCGATACGTAAACGACACAAGCACACAAATAGAGTTTGGAGAGAGTGAGGAGAAAACAATGGCAGCACAAGCAGCGCATCCCGAGTCGATAGTCGATACCGACTGGGTAGCAGAGCACGGGAACGACGACAACGTCGTCCTGGTCGAGGTTGACGTGGACACGGAGGCATACGAGCAGGGGCACATCCCCGGCGCTATCGGATGGAACTGGACGACCCAGTTGAACGACACGGTGACCCGCGACATCCTGAACAAGGAGCAGATCGAGTGCCTGCTCGGCTCGTCGGGCGTCACCCCTGATTCGACGATCATCGTCTACGGCGACAACAACAACTGGTTCGCCACCTACGCCTTTTGGCAGCTCAAGATCTACGGTCACGCCGACGTGCGCGTGATGGACGGCGGGCGCATCAAGTGGGTGAGCGAGGGACGCGATCTGACGACCGACGCGCCGTGCGTCGAGGCGACGTCCTACACCGCGAGCGACGCGGACCTGAGCACCCGCGCCACGCGCGACGACATGCTCAGCATCGCCAGTGGAGAGACCTCGTCGGCGATGGTGGACGTGCGAGCGCCGGCGGAGTTCAGCGGCGAGCTTCTGGCGCCCGCAAACCTGCCGCAGGAGGGTTCGCAGCGCGGCGGCCACATTCCGGGGGCAACCAACATCCCCTGGCTGACGGCCGTCAACGAGGACGACGGGTCGTTCAAGTCCGTTGAGGACCTGCAGGCGGCGTACCAGGGCAAGGGGATCACCGGAGACGGGCCGACCGTGGCCTACTGCCGCATCGGCGAGCGCTCGTCGCACACGTGGTTCGTGCTCAGCCAGATTCTCGGCTACGACGACGTGAAGAACTACGACGGCTCGTGGACGGAGTACGGGAGCATCGTCGGCGCGCCGATTGAAAAGTAGGACGATGTGATATACTGGTACGGTATCAAGTTTGTGGGGACGCGTGGCTTCGACAGGGGAAGCCTCCGCGGGACTGCAGGTCGAGGCGCCATCAACCCTCGCTAAACCGGTGGCAATCACAATAACAGGCAAGCAAGAGCTAGCCCTAGCCGCCTAAACGCGGCTACGTTCACCCGTTTTGCTCCTCGACGGAGCGGGATGAGCGACGACACTCGAGGTGCTGTCCGACAGACGCCGATAAGAAGGACAAAAGACTCATCGGCTGGCCTCCGACGACGACCGACGCCGGTTCGGGCGGCCGGAGGCGAGAAACAAGTACCGGCTACACCTGTAGACGTTCTAGTCCGGAGCCTCTTCTGGACGGGGAGTTCGACCCTCCCCCGTCTCCACCAAAGCTGCCCACTACCTCCGGTTCTCTAGCTCGTAGGTTGCGGCTCGTAACGCACGACCTTTATGTGATCCTCAGTCCTGCGCGCCTGCGCCAGATCGTAAGAGGTCTGTCGCCGGAGCCAGAACTCCGCGGTGGACCATCCTGCCTTCTCAAGACGGATGGCCATTTCAGGGGAAATGGCGGCATGACCGTTCAGCACGCGCGAGAGCGTGTGACGCGCTACACCCAGCACTCGCGCGCCTTCGGTAACGCTCAGGTCAAGAGGGTCTAGGCAGTTCTGCTTGATGCTGCGTCCGGGATGCGGCGGACTCTTCATCGCCATGATCATGTCCTCTTGCTAGTGATAATCTATGAGGTCAACGTCGTACACGTCGCCGGCTTCAAACCGGAATGTGATTCGCCAGTTGCCGGAAATTGAGATGCTCCATAGCCCTTTCAGGTTGCCTTTGAGTGGATGAAGCCTATACCCCGGTAAGTCGACGTCCCTAGGTATGCTGGCGTCATCAAGGTCAGCCAAGGCCAAGGCGATCCGTTCGACCAAGTTAGCAGCTACTCTGCTAGGGTCGTCCCGGTCATAGAGTCGCTTCAGACCTCGATGGCGGAACGATCTGATCATGTGACTATTGTACCGTGTAGCGGTACGCCTATCAAGTGCACAACTACCCGGTTTGATACGGTCGTAAAGTGGTGGTGTTCGCTGTGCTCCCTAACGGAACCAGTCGTAATTCAGGCCCAGAGAGCGGTCTTCCAAGGGCAGGTCGACGCGGACTCCGCCCATGTCGGACGAGAGCTTGAGGGCGACCTCGACCTCCAGCGCGACGGCGACGCGCCGGCCGGAGTTCTTGGGCTCATCCATCTCGCCGGCGATGCAGCGCATCACGTCGTTCAGGGAGTAGATGGCGCCGTACGGCGGGATGAACTGCGGGACGCCGAACGGCATCTCCGTACGCTGCTTGGGACTCTCCGTCCCCGGCGCCTCGACGTCCTTGGACAGCCGCCAACCCGACGATCCGGCGAGTCCGAAAGAGAAGCTGAGTTCGCCTTCCGTCCCCGTGATCCGCACGTTTGGCGAGCCTTTACGGAAATGAACGACCGTGCCGTCCTGAGCTACCAACATGCCATGACCTTGGAACTCGTCGCTGCCAGACTCGGAGCGCGGCGTGTCGTTCGTTCCGATGACCCACGCGGGCGGGGAGTCGAGAAAGTACGACCAGTTCTGGTGCTGCGCCGTAGGCCCTCCGGCTTCAATGGAGATCACGTCGCCGATCTCGCCGGAGGTGACAAGATTCTTGGCCCGCTCGAACGATGGGTGCGTCGTCGAAATCGCGCCGCAAGAGAGCGGGACCCCGGCGTCGGCGCACGCCTTGACCATGCGGTCTGCCTCATCGAGCGTGTGACACATGGGCTTGTCTGTAATGACGCCCTTCGCCCCGTGCTCGACGGCCATCACCACGAGGTCGGCGCGTCCCTTGGTGTTCGTCGCAACGGCAACGATGTCGAGGTTTTCTTTGTTGAGCATCTCATGGGCGTCGGTGTAGACCGACTCGGCGCCGTACCGCTCCGAGAAGGCCCTGAGACGCTTCACGTCCCGGTCCGCCGCCGCAACGAGGTCG
This sequence comes from Dehalococcoidia bacterium, assembly GCA_963665745.1. Classification (GTDB taxonomy): domain Bacteria; phylum Chloroflexota; class Dehalococcoidia; order Lucifugimonadales; family VXLM01; genus VXLM01. The sequence goes on from OY762443.1 coordinate 2,053,237, forward strand.
ACCTCGGGCCTGTCCACAATCGCCTCGGAGTACGACGTGGCGTTTCCCTCCACGCCGGGACTTTCAAAGTGGTGGAACTTCCGATGGATGTTCAGTTCGGGGGTTGGACGGTCGATGTCGTCCACGTGGAACCGGTCGCCGATACGTCCCGCCAAGTCGTACAGCAGGCCCATCCAGCCCAGTCCGATGACTCCGCCTCGGTATTTCGCCATTGCTCTATGCCTCCTGTGGGTTGAAGCTCGTTCATACAGCGGGTGGGCATGTTCCGGGGGAATCACCCTCACCCTAGCCCTCTCCCACGACGGGAGAGGGGATTTTCATTAATGATACGTCACCGATACCCGCACGTCGGCGAGTATGAGGGGATCGTCACGCGCGGGGTCGGTATCGGTCAGCCAGACGGCGATCTCGTTCTTGCCGGATTTGAGGGGCGGGGTGTCGACGGTCCACTCGATGATCGTGCCGGGCTCGGGGTCGTCCGTAGTCTCCATCGGGGAATCATGGCCCCGGTTGGGAGCATAGACGGTGCGCTTCCATGTGTCGGTCGATCTCCTCGCATCGTTCGCGTTGAGCGTCGAGCCGTTGACCTTTACGTCTATGGTGTCGCCCGCGCCGGCGTTCTCCAGCCGGAACCCGATGGTGCACTCGCCGAGCGCGCCTTGGGCCTTCGCGCCCTCCAGATCGTCGGCAATGGACATGGTGAGGAGAGTGCTCGGTCCGATGACGGTCGGTTCCAGCGCGGTAGGAAGCTGGGTGAGCGGGATGGCGTTCTGGAACGAGAAGCCAAGCTGGTTCGCGGGACGCACCCGTCCGCGCTTGTCGAACTCGTATCGCTTGTCGAGGCGGGACAGCGCGTCGCCGTCGATCAGCCTGCCGAGCGTCTCGCGCTTCCACTCCTGCGGCAGCCTGAAGTAGTTGAACAGGTAGAGGCCGGAGGCCCCTTGCTCGTGGTACAGCGCGGCAGCGGCCCGCATCGACAGTTCGTTGAGGTTTGGGCGGAGCGCTTCGAGGCACCCGTATATCTCGACGTTCGTACTCTCCGCGGCCTCGACGAACTCGTGGACGGGCGTCTCGAACGGAATGAACCCGCCTCCCGCGATCACAATGTCCACCAGTTCTTCCTTGATCCACGTCTCGACGTCAAGCCCGATCCGCGCGCAGTCCCGCAGGGTCGGGGGGACGCGAACGATGAGGTCGAGGGCCTTGCCCTTCGCCTCGCCGATCTCGTCCATCTGCTGGCGGATGTACGCAATGAAGTCGGTCATCAGGTACCTGTTGGGGTACCCCTCCTCAATGCGGAAGAAGGCAGGATGACGCATGTAGTCGAGCTCGATGCCGTCCACGTCCCATCGCGAGACCAGCTCGACCGCGATGCTCGCCATGTAGCTGCGGACGGCGGGAACGGCGTAGTCGAGGCCGGTGCGAATGCCCCACTCCAGGGTCGGGCCCGGGATGTCCTCGCCCTTGCCGATGAGGTATTCGGGATTGTCACGCCGGAGATGTGAATACTGCGGCGCGGACTCCGGCATGTCGTAGTGTTCGTTCATGCGCACCGAGGGGAAGAACTCGACCCCCGCCCGCCTGCACAGGCTTGCGATGACCTGCATCGGGCCGCCGTGGTTTTCGATGAGGTAGCGGAGGTTGTCCACGCTTGCCTGTTGCGTCTCGTCGAGATTGTCGTAGCCTTCGCCGAACCGCTCGCCGATGTCGGTCTCGTACGAGTAGGTGTCGTGCCCTCCCACCGACCAGAGGAACCCGTCTATGGGGGTGTCCACATAGGTCCCGACCATGTTGTCCCACATGTACTCGGGCGTGAGTGGGTGGGGCGTGTTTATGATCCAGCCGTCGTCGTTGCACAGTATCCGTCGCGTCTTTCCGCTTCGTGGCATTGAGGGGCCTCCGGGCCGGGGGTGTCTTGCGTCGGGCGCTTAGGGTATCTACTATCGGGCGTCAGGTAAAGGGGTTCGGACGGTCGTCACCGCTTGCCATCGAACGAGGGCGACTCCATAATTGTGTGTCGAATCGCCCCTCGGTGGACGGCAACTGCACACACGGAGCGCACATATCTATGCGGACGCGCCAGCTTGGGAAGGACGGGCCGGAAGTGCCGGTCATCTGCTTCGGCACGTGGCCCCTGGGTGGGGCATTCGGCGCTATCGAGTACGACCAGGCCATCAACACCCTGAGAGCGGCGCTGGACGCCGGGCTGACCTTCCTCGACACGGCGGAGAGCTATTTCGACAGCCAAGCCAAGATCGGGGAGGCCATCGAGGGACGGCGCGACGAGGTCTTCCTGGCAACGAAGGTGTCGGGCGCGGATCACTCCGCCGGGCACATAGAATCGGCCCTTGGGGAGAGCCTGCGGCTCCTGCGAACCGACCACATCGACCTGTACCAGCTTCACAGCCCGCAGCCGCAGTGGCCCATCGAGGACACCGTTGGCGAGCTTATGAAGCACCGCGACGCCGGGAAGATACGGTACATCGGGGTCTCCAACTTCTCGGCGGACCAGACACGTGAGGCCGCACGGCATGGCCTGATACATAGCTCACAGCCGCGATACAGCATTCTCTTCCGCGACTCCGAGGACGAGGTGTTGCCGACCTGCCGCGAGTTGGGCATCGGGGCAATCGTGTACTCCGTCATGGCGAAGGGGTTGCTGGCCAGCAAGTACAAGCCGGGGCACGAGTTTCCGCCCGACGACGAACGGCATAACTGGCCGCACTTCAAGGGCGAGCTATTCGAGCGCATCTACGCGGTTACAGAGAAGCTGAAGGAGTGGGCGGAGAACCATGGCAGGGACATCGTGCAGCTTGCCATCGCGTGGCCCCTGGCAAACCCCGCCGTGACGTCGAGCATCGTCGGGGGACGGACGGTGGAGCAGGTGCTGCACGACGCGCAGGCGGGAGACTGGGCGCTGACCGAAGACGATCTGCGCGAGATAGACGAGATACAGGGCGATCTCCGCTTGGATGCGGTCGCCATTCCGCGATGGAGGGATCGTGCGAGATCAGGTTGAGGCCCTGCTGAAGGGCGCGTTCGACTTGCGGATTCACACCGGGCCCGAGCCGGAGGGTGAGCGGCGCACCGACTACCTGGAGGCGGGGCGCGACGCCTATGAAGCGGAGATGGCGGGATTCGTGCTGATGAAGCACCGACACCCGACGGCTCTGGCGGCCTATGCCCTGAACCGGATGTATCCCGGCTTCCAAGCAGCCGGTTCCATCGTTCTGAACACCTCCACCGGCGGGCTGAACCCCGACGCGGTTGAGGCGGCGGCCAAGCTCGGGGCGAAGGTCGTGTGGATGCCGACGCAGGATGCAGAAGCAATCAGGCTTGCGGATGCCCCAGACGACGTTGGGGCGGTGCTGGAGGTTGCCAAGACGCACGGCATGGCCGTTGCCTCGACCCACGCCAACTTCGACGACACAGAAATGCTCGTGCGTCTCGCGGGTTCGGTCGGGCTGGAGCAGATCGTCGTGACCAATCCCGCTACGAGATTCGGCGCGGACGAGGCCGGCCAACTACTGTCGCATGATCTGTACGTCGAGCTGCCGTACCTGTCGTACTACCCGGATGCCGACGCGGGGGAGCGCCTGCAGGCGGACATAGACAAGATCGGGGCCGACCGCTGCATCGTCTCGACGGACTTCGGGCAGTGGATGAACCCTCCTCCTGCAGAGGGTATGCGGATGGCAATCGCGGCCATGCTCGACGCGGGAATGCGTGAGGCCGCCATTGGCAAGGTCGTGCGGACGAATCCCCTCGCTTGCGTCGGGCTGTCCGCCGGCTGACCGTTCAGTGCCTGAAGTGGCGGACGCCGGTGAAGACCATCGTCATGCCTTCGCGGTTCGCGGCCTCGATGACCTCGTCGTCGCGCATCGAACCGCCCGGCTGGGCTATCGCGACAATCCCCGCCTGAGCGGCGGCCTCGATGTTGTCTGCGAACGGCATGAAGGCGTCGGAAGCCAGCGCGCTCCCCGCGATCTTCTCGCCGGCGGTCTCGATGGCGAGCCTGATGCTGGTGACGCGGTTCGGCTGCCCGGTTCCCATGCCGACGAGAGTGTTGTCCTTGCCGAGCACGATGGCGTTCGACTTGATGTGTTTGCAGACTCTCCACGCGAAGGCCAGATCGGCAAGCTCGCGCTCTGTCGGCTGGCGCTCGGTGACGACCTTCCATGAGGCAGGGTCTTCCTCGATCGCATCGGCAGTTTGAAGCAGTGCGCCCCCCGACACCAGCCGCAGATCGAAGCCGCTCAGGTCGCCGCCCGTAGCGTTCACCTTCAGGATACGGGTCTCCTTCCGCCTCTTGAGGATATCGAGCGCTTCCGCCTCGTAGTCGGGCGCGACGATGACGTGGTACAGGACTCCGCGCATGGCTGCGGCGGTGTCGGCGGTCAGCGTTCGGTTGTACGCGACGATGCCCCCGTACGCCGACACGGGATCGCCCTCGAGCGCCCTCCTGTATGCCGTCGGCTGGTCGTCGTGCACGGATAGTCCGCATGGGTTGAGGTGCTTGACGATACAGGCCGCCGCCTCGGAAAAGTCGGTCACGGCGGACCACGCGGCCTCGGCGTCGAGGTAGTTGGTGAAGGACATCTCGATGCCGTGCAGCCGCTCGGCGTTCACGATCCCCCCTGCCGCCAGCGGATCGCGGTATACCGACCCCTGCTGGTGAGGGTTCTCGCCGTAGCGCATGTCGGCGATCTTCTCGAAGCCGACTGCGAATTCCGAGCCGGACAGGAGGTCGCCGTCGCCCAGGTACCGTGAGACGGCGGCATCGTACTGCGCCACGTGACGGAACGCCTTGAGCGCCAGGCCCTTCCGCTCGTCCTGGGTCAGGGCGTTGGCCTGTCGTATCCGTTCGCCGACCCAACCGTAGTCGGCGGGATCGACGATGACGATGACCGAGGGGAAATTCTTCGCGGCGGCGCGAATCATCGTCGGCCCGCCGATGTCGATGTTCTCCAACGCCTCTTCGAGGCTGACGCCAGGCTTGCGGACGGTCTCGACGAAGGGGTAGAGGTTCCCGACCACCACGTCGATGCCGTCGATGCCGCGCTCGCTTAGCTCAGCAACGTGGGAGTCCAAATCGCGCCTGGCGAGAATGCCAGCGTGGATGACCGGATGCAGTGTCTTGACCCGACCGTCCAGTATCTCCGGGAACCCGGTGACGTCCGAGAGCAGGGTAACAGGCAGCCCGGCGGCGGTCAGTTCCGCGCGTGTTCCGCCCGTGCTGATGATCTCGAATCCGGCGTCGATCAGCTTCCCGGCGAACTCTACGGCTCCCGTTCTGTCGTAGACGCTAACGAGCGCTTTCATTCGGTTATTTTTCCATTCTAAAGGTTAACCCGCCTCTCACCGGTCGCTCGAACGACCTCGCCCACGACGCGCGCCTCCGGCGACAGGGAGCACACCTCCTCGGCGTTCTCCGGGTTGCAGGCGAGCACCATGCCCAGCCCCATGTTGAAGACGTGGTACATCTCGTCCGAGTCGATATTGCTGAGCTCCTGCAGCAGCGTGAAGATCGGCGGAACGGTCCAGGTTGAAGGGTCGAAGTGAGCGCCCAGCGCGTCCGGTAACATTCGCGGCATGTTGTCTCTGAGACCGCCACCCGTTATGTGCGCCATGCCCTTGGCGAGACTGAGGACGGGCTTCACCACCGGGTAGTATGCCGTATGAGGTTGCAGCAGGGCCTCGCCAATCGTCCCGTCGATCTCGTCATGGCGCTCGAAGAGCGGCGCTGGGTCGTCGTCGAGTCCGAGGGCGTGACGAACGAGGGAGAAGCCGTTGGTGTGGAGACCGTTGGAGGGAATGCCTATGAGTACGTCGCCTTCACGGATGGCGGAGCTGTCCAGTATGTCGTCCTTTTCGACGACGCCGACCGCGAAGCCGGACAGGTCGAACTCGCCCTGCGCGAACAGTCCGGGAAGCTCGGAGGTCTCCCCGCCGATGAGGGCGCATCCGTTCTCGATGCAGGCCGCCGTAATGCCCCGGACGATCTCCTCCGCAAGGTCAGCGTCCATCTTGCCCGTTGCGATGTAGTCGAGGAAGAACAGCGGCTTCGCGCCACACACGATGACATCGTTGACGCAGGCGTTGACGACATCTCGCCCCAAGTTCTCGAACCGGCCCATGGCAAGCGCGATCTTGAGCTTGGTGCCGACGTTGTCCGTTCCCGCGACGAGGACGGGCCGGCGATAGCCCGACAGCTCGAACAACCCGCCGAATCCGCCTACTCCGCCCAGCACCTCGGGGCCGTGCGTCGTGGCTGCGAGCGTCTTGATGCGCTGCTTGGTCGCGTCCGCCGCGTCGAAGTCGACGCCGGCATCCTTGTAGGTCTGTCCGGACTGCGGCCGTGTCATCAGTTCTCGAAGGCCAGCTTGTCCATTTCGAGCTGGACGGGGATGGGCTGGTTGCCGGTAAAGCAGGCCATGCAGTTCCGGTCCTCAACCGTTCCGATCGCCCTGAGCAGGCCGACGGTGCTCAGGTATCCGAGGGAGTCGACCCCCACGATTCCGGGAATCTCGTCGATTTCCGTGTTGGACGCGAGAAGCTCCTCGCGTGTCGGGAAGTCCACGCCCAGGTAGCAGGGATGCCTGATCGGGGGCGAGGCTATTCGCAGGTGCACCTCGCTCGCGCCGCCACGCCGGAGCATGGCTACGAGCTGGGCCTGCGTAGTACCTCGAACGATGGAGTCATCGACCACCACGAGGCGTTTGCCCTTGATATTCTGGATCAGTGGGTTGTACTTCATACGCGCGCCCATGTCCCTCAGGCGCTGGTCGGGCATGATGAATGTGCGCAAGACGTAGCGGTTCTTGATGAGACCTTCCTCGAAGGGTATGCCGGACTGCTCGGCGTAGCCCACGGCGGCGGGTATGCCGGAGTCGGGGACGCCGATGACCATGTCGGCGTCGGCGGGATGCTCCTTCGCGAGCGCCTCGCCCATTGCCTTGCGACTGTTGTAGACGAGGCGGCCCTCGATCACGCTGTCGGCGCGGGCCATGTAGATGTGCTCGAAGATGCAGGGAGCGCGAATGCCGTCGGACATGCGGCGGCTCACGCTGCGAAGGCCGTCCGCGTCGATCGCGACCACCTCGCCGGGGTGCACGTCCCGGACGAACTCGGCGTCGATCTGGTCGAGGGCGCACGTCTCCGACGCGATCACCCAGCCGCCGTTGAGCTTGCCGACGCAGAGCGGGCGGACTCCCATCGGATCGCGAATGCCGTACACCGTGTCCTCGGTCATGACCGTCAGGGAGTACGCTCCTTGGAGCCTCCCCATGGCGTAAACGATGCGCTCCTCCAGCGTGGGGGCGGGAGCGTGCGTCATCAGGTGCGCGATGATCTCGGAATCGCTGGTGGTGGTAAACGTCGCTCCCCAGTCCTCAACCTCGGATCGGAGCGTTCTGGCGTTTACGATGTTGCCGTTGTGGGCAAGGGCTATCTCCACGCCGGAGCCGTTGGAGAAGATGGGCTGGGAGTTCTCGATGGTGCTCCGGCCGGTGGTCGAATAACGGGCGTGGCCGATGCCGAGGTGGCCGGGAAGGACGACGAGGTCTTCCTCATTGAACGCCTGGGTGATGAGGCCCATGGCCGTCCGGCACTTGATTTGCGTGCCGTCGCTGGTGGCGATGCCCGCGCTCTCCTGCCCGCGATGCTGAAGGGCGTGAAGCGCGAAGTACGCGGTCCGGGCGGCGTCCTCTCCTGGCAGGTATGCTCCAACGATGCCGCAAGCCTCTCGCGGCCTATCCGTCGGAAAGGACATCCTCACCCCCTAGAATTGCGGCGTGGATAGTATCCCTGCACTGCCACCACCACATGAGATTATAGGCGTGACATCGGGGATGGTCAACGGAAGCAGGGCGATTCGCGAATCAGCCCCTACTGGCCGTTCCCTTTCAGGGTCGTCTGCGCGCGGATGGAAGGCATCAGGAGGCCGATTGCGAACAGGAGAGACAGGCTCACGCCGGATATGATCGTGATGGCCATGGGTGCGCCGACGCGCTCGGCTAGGGCTCCAACGATGAGGGATCCCGCCGGGCTGGTGCCTATCGCGAGGCTGATTACTCCCAACGCCTTTCCGCGCATTCCTGCCCGGGCGACCAGCATCACCACCGTCGCCTGCATGGTGGAGAATCCCGCGGTGCCCGCTCCGAGTACGAGCAGCAGTGCCAGTGACATCAGATAGACCTTGGAGAACGAGAATCCCATGAGGCAGACGGCAGCCAGCACCGAGCCGCCGATGAAGATGAGTCCATGCCGCCGGACGTTTGTGGACGAGGCAATCGCTATCGCCCCCGCCGACGCGCCGAGTCCGGCGATGGAGTCCATGAGGCCCATCAGGTCGGGGCCGACTCCCAGGACGTCGCGCGCGATCACGGGAATGAGGAACCGGTAGGGGAAGAACAGCACGTTCATCACGATGGTTATGAGGACAACGGCCAGCAGCGTCCGATGCCGGAGGGTGTAGCGGAGACCCACGAGCAGGTCGACGGTCATCCGTCGTCTTGCGGCGGAGGCGCGTCCCCTGATGTCGAGCCGAAGCATCCAGACCAGCACCATCGAGACGAGGGAGAAGCCGACGACCGCCACATATCCGCCTACCACGTCCACCTGGCTGATCAGGACCCCGGCAAGCGCAGGACCGACCATGGCGCTCGCGTTCATGCCAATCGAGTCGAGCGCCACGGCGTTGGTGACGCCCTGGCTTCCCACGAGGTCGTGGATCATCGAACGCCGGGTTGGCAGCTCCAACGCCCAGGCCGAACCGACGAGGGTGATAGTCACGTAGGCGTGCCAAAACTCCTCCCTGCCCATGACGAGGATAGCCGCCATCCCTATCCCCGCCACGAAGCCGACCACCTGCGTCACGCGGAGCAGCTTGAGCCGGTCGAACCTGTCGGCCAGCACTCCGCTCAGCAGACCGACGAAGAGCATCGGCGCGAGGGAGAAGAACCCGACCAGCGACACGAGAAAGGCAGAGTCGGTCAGGGTCAGCACCATCCAGCCGAGCAGCGTCATCTGCATCCACCGCGACAGGAGCGAGCAGAAATTCGCGGGCCACATGATGCGGTAGCTCGGACTCTGGAACGCCGCAAACGTGCGCGGCATCTTGGAGCGGCGGGGGAGCCTCACGGAGATCGTTCCCGCACCGGGTGGACCGTCCATTGGACGGTCGCGACGGCGGCGACATCGTCGAGGGCACAACTTTGATTGTCCAGCTTAACGCCGAATAGCCCGTCCGCCGCGGCAAAGAAGACGTACTGTGACTCGTAGACATAGTGGGTAGCCGTCACTTTCGCGGCGTTCTGCCGGGGCGTGAGCGTTTGCAGGACGTTGCCGAAGGGGTCGACGACGCTTGGCACGCCGCAGATGTGCTGGTCGTGCTTCTCCTGCCGCACCTCTACAGAGACTTCGACCCGTTTTCCTGAGCTCACCCTTAAGAGCGACTGGTGGAAGCCGGTTTCCCATAGATCGAACGTCACTGGTGGTGGGCTGAGGGTCTCGGCGGAGTCGTCGTTCTCCGACTGCCCGCAGGCAAGTAGGGCCGTCAGCATGGCCGCCGCAAGAGGGGTGACAAGTAATCGGAGAGTCATATCAAGGACGTAAGCACTGCCCGGTCTCATAAGTAAGTCCCGTCCCGGAGGATGCCATTGATTGTAGAACGTGGTCACATCAACAGAAAACGGGTTTACAGGTGTGCCAAGAGTCCGTTGTTCGGTCATCGAGGAAGTAGGATAGGGGCGAGGATCCTTCACTCCCGGACGCGGAAGATGCGCACGTCGCGGTTCTCGTAGACTTGTTCGAGGGCGCCGTCGAGGCCTGTGTCGAACTTTGCGAGGCCGGCCGGATCGTAGTAGAGACGCTCGACCTTGCCGAGGTAGACGTACTCGACTTCGTACTTGCGCATGATGTCCAGCGCCTCATGAGCGGACAGCGCATTGTAGATACGCGCGACTTCCGCGATGCGTTTCGGGACGGTCTCGCGGTAGTTCCAGCGCTGCTGCATCTGGTGCCATTCCCATCCGGCGATGTTGGGGAGGCCGGTGTAGATGGAGACTCGTCCGCCCCAGCGGTAGGTTGGGGTCACCGCTTCGAGCATGACGGGTGAGCCCTTGATGTTGCGCTGAATCCAGAGGATGGCCTCGTAGTCTGCCGTCAGGTCGATGGCGCCGTGCCGGTCGGAGTATTCTTGGCCGTCGCGCATGTAGGCCATGCCGTCCAGGGTGAGCGGGATGGTCGTGTCGAAGCGGACGGGGAGCCTGTCCATTGTTCCGAGCACCGGGTAGACGGACACGCAGACCACGAGCACGCCCAGGCAGCCGAGCCATACCTTCTTCCATTTTGGCAGCGAGTCCAGAGACCCGCTGCGCCCGTGCCAGAGTCGCCACAGCATGTACGCCGATGCCAGCGCAAGCAGCACCCAGACCTGGAGGTAGAACTTGAACACCGTGTTCATGCGGTCGATGTCGCCCTCGACGCGATAGATGTCCACGCCGATGACGATGGAGAAGGCCGTGAGTGCCAGCAGGAGCGCGAATACCGTCTGGGGGGCGTCCGGGCGTGTGGAGAACACGATTCGCGCGGCAGTCGCCAATGCCAGGACGAGGAAGGTGAACACGAACGGCGTCGTGCTGCCCGTTACCTCGGCCAGCATCAGCACAACCACTAGGCCGATAGCGCCTAGCCCCAATGCGACGAGCGCAGTACGGACAACGCCTATCCACTTGCGGTGGGTGCGCTCCACGTCCGGCGGCTCGACGAGTTTGGAGAAGGGACGCCAGACGATTCGTCCCAGATCAAGCAGCCAACCACGCGACTCGTTGACCACGAACGAGCCAATGACGAACACGAACAGGCCCGCTATCAGCAGGAACTGCCAGAGCACCGTTTGATTGGTGGTGGACTCGATGCTGGAGAAGGCGGTCTCGTAGTTCAGGTGGTATGGCAGGAAGACGACGAATCCGATGACAAGGATCAACACCGTCTTGGCCGCCGCCTCTACTATGACCACCAAGTTCAGCCCGCCGGTTCTCAGCACCCCGGCAAGCAGGACGGCGGCCATGCTCAGCAGCAGGTAGGTCGGGTAGTCCCACGTATTGATCGGTCGGAGTGCGCCGACCGCGATTCCCAGCACGGCGACTTGCGCAACCTCGGTTAGGCCCCAGCCCATTTGGGCGAGTCGGCCGCTTCCGCGCGCGGTACCTCTTGCCCTCAGTACGACCGCCAGCGCGGCTCCAACGACCAGCACGGTAAACGGCAACGCCATGAGATGCGCGTGCAGGTCGGCGAACAGGAAGGTGAAGAACGGGAACTCCGTGATCTCGTTGCCCGGCGGGTCGGGAGGCATCATTCGACTGCTGCGCCAAAAGTCGAACCCCCTGAGCGGCTCGTTCTGTATGAACGCCCAAAGGTTCTCCAGGCTCTGAATAGCGCCATCGAGATTCCCGATCACCGTCACGAAGAGGGCAGCCGCGACCCCGGCGACCACGGGCGACCACGCGAAGGCGCTAGCGCTCTTTAAGGGGAGTTCGTCGGGGTCTCGGTGAGCGGGTCTTTGGGAAAGCTTCGCCCGCGCCGCTTCGGCAAGGTTGTAGACCACGCTGAACGCGCCACCGACGGTCAGGGCGAAGAACATCGGGACGGCAAGGTTCACCGCGACTGCCGTGTCGATGCCGGTCGCGTGGATGAACGACGCGACGATGAACTGTCCCCAGTAGTAGTAGTTGAGGTAGCCCCCCGCGTACCAGGGGTCGTACGGCGGCATGAACGAGGACTTCAGCACGGCGTTCAGGTACGCCGTGTCCATCGGCTTCTCGCCCCCTTGCCACTGGTGCCATAGATCGGGGTTCGCCATTCGCAGTAAGACGAAGGCAAGGAAAGCGACGATGAAGACGACCTCGCATATCGTGACGACCCTCCAACGCTCGCGGAAGAACGACAGGAAGGACGACCACGTGAACGGGAGCGTAACGCACGAGGCAAGGGCGACCGTGCCGATCCCCACCATGACCGACCCGAACGAGAACGCGATCCACTGGAGACTGGCCAGTATCCAGGCCACGAGCGAGACAACCAGGACGCCGAGCAGCTTGGCAAGCAGGTACCCGCCGTCCGGAAGCGATCGGAAGACGGCTAGCGCAATGGGTAGCATCGCCAACGCCATCAGCTGCATGACGACCAGCCACGCGAGAACCGGCATCCTGCTCGCTATCCCATCGGGGTTGACGATATCCGTCCACGTGCCGCCCGTGCGCTGAGCGCGAAGATCGTCTTCCGAGAGCAGGAGACCGACCGGTTTTGAGGCTGCCGCGAAGGGCGTGCCGGGTTCGCCAAAGCCGAACGGATCGTCTCCTGCCGCGTCGAGGATGCGCTCCCGAATGGCGTCGGCATCGAGCCGCTCGACGTTCTCGAACACGAGGCCCTTCGGGTGGTCGTACGCCGAGAAGCTCTCGTCGGCGTAGCCGAGATTGATGTTCAGTCCCGGCGGCTTTTCTTGTCCTGGCGGCGTTGGAAGTCCCGGTCTCCCGTAGGTGTCGTCCACAAGCGTCACGCCCGCAAGGTTGGGGTAGCTCGTCTCGACATTTGCAAACCGGTATCCGAGTTCACCGCCGAAGAGCAGCCGGTAGTAGGCCGACGTGACTGGATACCTCTCCGGCAGTCGGGTGATGGTGCCATACAGCCTGTTGCTGTAGAAGAGGATGTAGTCCGCCCGCGCGAGGGCGTCGGCCATTCCGTCGAGCTTGTGCGGCGTGTCATTCTCGTACACGGGCAATCTGGGCACGTCATACCGCCCTAGGTCCGGGACGCCCTCCTCCCAGTGCTCCATGAGAATGACGGAACCTTCGGGCACGTTTCGTTTGATCCACTCGGATGATCGGACAGCCGTATGCGGTTCACCATAGACACCCATATAGGCGAGCGCGTACAGCCCGGTCACCGCGACCAGAGCAACCATCACCGCCGCGACCGCGTGTCGGAGCCAACGCCGGTGAGACGCTGTCCATTCCCAGAGGTGGAAGAGCATCTGTGCGCCGAATAGCACCAGCAGCGGGGTTACCGGAATGAGGTACCGCGTGAACTTGACCTGAAACGCTCCGGTCACCAGCAGGTACGGAACGATCCACGACAGGAGCAGCACCGTCCCCCGCGACTCTCTCGACCGCACCCCCAGCGTGGCGATCAGAGCGGCGAATGCGATCATCGATGCGGCGGCTATGAAGACGATGCCGGTCGAGATGAGAAGCAGCGCCATCGGGATGAGCCATCCGACCACGAGGTAGGCCAGCCCGTGGTAGAACCTCATTCCCCGCAAACTCGCGTACAGCAGGCCCGCCCACGCGACGACTCCGAGAGGCCAGCCCAGTCCGAAAGCCGCCAGTTGCCGCGCGTGGTAGAGGTACGCCGCCGTGTCGATGTACTGCCGGGTGTAGGGGTAGTCGCGGATTCGCCGCACCATTTCCGACTGCTCGGTGATGTCCGCGACGAATCGCGCCGAGTCGATGATGGCGTACGGCTGGACGATGATGAACGTCGCCAGCGACGCGCATCCTGCCGCAAGCAGCCCCACGAAGGCCACACCTATGCGCCGGCTTGCGTCATTTCTCTCACCCTCCGCCGCGCGCAAAACCGGCAGAACGTAGAGCACGTGGGCCATAGCCAGCACGAGGTACATGGGCGCCATGCTGACCTTCGTTGCCAGTCCAAGACCTACTATCACGCCCGCGATCACCGAGTCCCACACCCTGCCGCCGACGGCCACGCGGTGCATGAAGTAGAGCGCGGCAACGGTCGTAAGCCCAAGCAGGATGTCGAAGGTCAAGAAGTGACTGAGCTGGATGTGGATGACGGCCAGCGACACCAGCGCCGCCGCAAGCAGCCCTTGCCGTCTGCCGTAGAGCCTCGTGCCGAGGAGGTACGTCAGGAACACCACGCAGACGTCTGCCAGGGCAGATAGGCCGCGCCCGACCGTCCATACGTCATACACGTCGCCGGGAATGAGCGAATGTGCGACCTTGAGCAGGTAGAGTGGGAAGCTGCCGTAGGCGAATCGCCCGGGGTTCCAAGGGCTCCTCTCGGCGTCGAGGAGATCGCCAAGGTCACCCAACGTGGGGAACTCTATTCCCTCAACCAGGAAGACGACGTTGCGCTCGTCGGGGTGTGGCGAATAACCGTACCCCTCGTCCCAGTCGATCCCGTACAGCCGGAGAGACAGCGCAACGACCAAGACGACCGCAAGCGCGGTGGCCGCAAGGATGCTGTTCCGGTCGAACGGACGACGGACCCCGCCCGCTTCGGACTCGTCGGCGAGCGGCTGAGACTGCGTACTCTCCATGAGAGGCTATTGTATCTATGGGGCGAGAGTTGCGGCAACGCGCCATGGGGATTTACTCACCGCAGAGGGCGCGGAGTACGCAGAGGGGAAATCGAGGTCACTTCCGAAGCTGCGATATCCCCTGAAACCGTTCGTATGCTTCGTCCCACTCGGCGGCGTCTTCAGGTAAGTACGTGGTCAACTCGAAGCTGCGACGGATGATCTCGCGTCCCTCGGCGAGTGACGCTATTTCACCCACTGCCACCATCTGCATCAGAATATTTCCCGCCGCCGTAGCCTCGACCGGCCCGACGACGACCGGGCGACTGACCGCGTTGGCCGTGAACTGATTGAGCAGCAGGTTCTGCCCGCCTCCCCCAACGACGTGCAGGGTATCCATACGGCTATCGACAATTCCCTCAATCGTTTCGAGTACCATCCGGTAGCGGAGCGCGAGGCTCTCCAAGATCGTCCGCACGAACTCGCCGCGTGTGGACGGCGGCGTCTGGCTGCTGCGCGCGCAGAAGTCCGCTATGCGGGCGGGCATGTCTCCCGCCGGAGTGAATGACGGGTCGTCCGGGTCGATAATCGCGGTGAACGGCGGGGGCTTCTCGGCCATCCGTGTCAACTCGGCGTATGAATGGGGATGCCCCTGCGCGTCCCACGTCGCGCGGCACTGCTGGACGAGCCACAGGCCCGATATGTTCTTCAACGGACGCATCGTGCCGAGAACACCGACCTCGTTGCCAAGCTCGAAGACCCTTGCCGCTTCGTTCATCACCGGTTCGGGCGTCTCGATTCCCAGCAGCGACCACGTGCCCGAACTCAGGAAGGCCCACAACCCGTCGCCTACGGGCACTGCGGCCACCGCCGACGCGGTGTCGTGAGTCCCCGGCAGGACCACATCCACACCGCTGGCGCCCGTCTCTTCCGCGACTCCCGGCAAAAGAGGTCCAAGCGACTCCCCGGCGTCCCGTATCTCCCCCAGCATGTGGGACGGCAGCGCCACAGCGTCGAGCAAGGGGTATGCCCAGTCCCGTTTCCGAACGTCGTAGAGTTGGCTCGTGCTGGCAAACGTGCGCTCCGTAGACATGACGCCGGTCAGCCGGTAGTTGATGAGATCGGGGATGAAGAGCAGCCTCGACGCTTGCGCGAGCCGGTCCGGTGGCTCGGCCATAAGCTGGTACAGGGTATTCATCTCCATGAGCTGAATGCCCGTCTGCTCGTACAAGTAGTCTCTGCCCAGCCGTTCTATGACGGAGTCCTGGATGCCCGCCGTCCGAGGGTCGCGGTACTGGTGCGGCAGGCCCATGAGCGAGCCGTCCTCGTCGAGCAGCCCGTAATCGACACCCCACGTGTCTACCCCGACGCTGACGAGGTTGTCACCGAATTGCGTGACGGCGGCGGCAATGCCACGCTTGACCTCATCGAACAGAGCCGGCAGGTTCCAGTGCATACTGCTGCCCTGCCGAACGGGGATGTTTGGGAAGCGGTGCACCTCTCGCAGCGCTAATCGCTCGCCGTCGAATGTTCCCGCGATGGCCCGCCCGCTCTCCGCGCCCAGATCGAGCGCGAGGTATGTCTTGCCTTCGCCGCTCATGTGTGCCTTCCGTCCAAGCCTGCGTTGCTCCACGTGGACGCGCCAGGTTGGGCGTAGTTCCGGCGTCCTATTTCGGGGGTATTATAAACGCAATTTCCGTTGCACTCCCGTAAGAGGGTGCATTAGTCGCTCGTCAATTCATCCCCAGCGGGCGTTTGGTGCTATAATGAAGTGCCCGATACTTCGCGCGCTGGTTTAGCGCGCCTGAGACCATCGGCCACGACAGCAATAAGCTAGGAGACGACCAATGAAGGTTGTGTTTTTGGAGGATGTCGAGGGAGTCGCCCAGGGGGGCGAGGTCAAGGAAGTCAAGAGAGGATTCGCGCGGAACTACCTGATTCCGCAGCGGCTGGCAATGCCCGCAACCCGCGACTCCCTGCAGCGAATCGACCGCCTGAAGAAGCAAGCCGAAGAGCGCCGACTGCGGACGATTCAAGACATGAGAGCACTCGCTGAGGAGCTCAGAGGCAAGCGGGTGGACGTTCCCATGCGCGCCGGCGCCGGGGGGAGGCTGTACGGCTCTGTGACCAACGCGATCGTTGCCGACGCCCTGTCCGAGCTCCTCGAAAGAGAAGTTGAGCGCCGCAACGTGCAGATACCGGATTCCATCCGCGAGGTCGGCGCCTTTGAAGTGCGCGTACACCTCTACGCCGACATCGACGCTCAGGTCGAGGTCCTTGTCTACCCAATGGAGATGGATCCCGACGAGTTCCTGCGGCAGCTCGAAGAGCGCAAGGCCCAGGCGGAAGCCGGGGATGAGGACTCCTCCGACGAGACCGTCGACGATGAGTCCGGCGAACCGGTCGAAGCCGCGTCCGAGACGGAACAGGACGAAACTCCCGTCGCCGCAGAGTCTTCGTAGACGCCGGAAATGTCCCAGAATGTCCCACTTTTTGAAAATAACTCCCCGATAGTCGGACGCTCGCACTCCCCCAGTTGACCGCTCTCCGTCACTCATCGGAGCATCCCGGTACAGCAATTTCGCATAGGCTTCCAAACGCGAGCGCGCATAGGCAGGGGAGTGTATCAATCCGATAGACCGACCGGAGGATCGTCCAAAATTGGGGCGAGTCTTGTAGTTGTTCATCAGTGGCATCGGGTCGAATTCCTTGATACGGTAGGCGTTCTATGGTCTACACCGACAGACTGCTCCCCCACAGTGTTGATGCCGAAGAGTCGGTCATCGGCGCGCTGTTGATCGACAGCGATGCCCTGCCCAAGATAACTGGGATCATTACCGCCGAAGATTTCTACGTAACCAAGAATCGCTGGTGCTTGGAGGCCTGCCTTGCCCTGTTCGACCGCAGCGAGGCCATCAACCAGGTGACCGTCGCCGAGGAGCTCGTCCTCCGCGACCGACTCGAAGAGATCGGCGGCGCGTCCTACCTCGCGCATCTCGTCCGCACCGTGCCGACCACCATCCACGTCGAGCACTATGCCACCATCGTCCAGCGCGCCTCGATCATGCGTCGTCTCATCAGGACGGCGGACGACATCGCGGCTATCGGCTACGAGGGGGACGCCGACGCGGAGGCCGCCCTCTCCAAGGCCGAAGACCTGCTCTACCGCGTCCGCACGGCGCGCAGCACGAGGGACTTCATTCACATCCGCCAGGTCCTCGACCAGTACATGGAAGAGGTGGCATCCCTGCAGGCCAGTCACGACGTCCATCTCTCGCCGGTCGCCACGGGCTTCCCCGATCTGGACAAGCTCCTCGGCGGCGGACTCCAGCGCTCCGACCTCATTATCGTCGCTGCAAGGCCCAGCCTCGGCAAGAGCACCCTCGCCTTCAACATCGCCCGCCACGCGGCGGAGCAGTTGGCGAGAGTGGCAGTATTCAGCCTCGAAATGAGTGCCGAGCAGATCGGCATCCGACTCGTTGCGAGCGAGGCGGACATCGACAGCCACAAGATGCGCGTCGGCCTGCTCATGGACCAGGAAGTGCAGCGCGAGCATGACGCCATCGGCTACCTGTCCGACCTTCCCATCTACATCGACGAGACGCCCTTGCTGCGCATCGTCGAGATGCGAAGCAAGATCCAGCGGCTGCACAACGAGGAGCCGATAGACCTCCTGATCGTGGACTACATCCAGCTCATCGCCGGTTCGAGCGGACGGAGCGAGAACCGCGTTATGGACATGGGCGAGATTTCCCGTTCGCTCAAGAGCATCGCGCGGGAGCTAGACGTACCGGTCCTTGCACTCTCCCAGCTGAGCCGCGCTCCCGAACAGCGTCTGAACCATAGGCCGCTCCTGTCCGACCTGCGCGAGAGCGGGAGCATCGAGCAGGACGCCGACGTGGTCGCCTTCATCTACCGTGAGGACAAGTACGTCACCAGAGAGGAGTGGGACAAGCGTAGCCCCAGCAATCCGTATCCCTCCAACGTCGCCGAGCTCATAGTCGCCAAGCACCGCAACGGCCCCACGGGTACCGTGCACCTCTACTTCCGTGACGACGTAGTGCGCTTCGAGAGCATGACCCGGCCCAACGAAGCTATGGAATTCGCGTAGCGGAGAGTAGCAGTGCCCAACATCTCAGAGGTGCTCACCAATCTGCCCGCCGCCGGTTCGGTCGGCGACGGCGGGCATGTCCCTCCCGACGATGAGCGGGACGCCTCCGACGGCCGGTGCCAAGTCTGCAACGGGCGCGGATGGATCAGCCCCGACGTCCCCGTCGGCCACGCGGACTTTGGCACCATCAGCCCCTGCCACTGCCAGGAATCCCGCCTTGAAGACGAGCAGCGCGAGCGACTTCTCACCTACAGCAATCTCGGCAACCTCACCCGCTTCAGGTTCGACAACCTGGAACCCGACGGCCTCTCCGACTCCGAGATAAGCAAGTCCCAGTTTCGCAGGGCCTACGACGTCGCGCGCGTCTATGCCAACGACCCGAGGGGATGGCTGATCTTCACGGGACCGAATGGGGCAGGGAAGACCCACCTCGCCGCCGCCATTGCCAACCACTGCGTGGACAGCAGCCGGATCGTCTTCTTTTCCCACGCACCAGACCTACTCGACCACCTGCGTTCCAGCTTCGGCCCCGCAAGCGAGGTTTCCTACAGCGACCTGTTCGAGCAGGTCAGGACCACGCCGCTGCTGGTGCTCGACGGACTTGGCAGCCAGAGCGCCACCCCCTGGGCGGAGGAGAAGCTGCGACAGATCGTCAACCACCGATTCAACGCCGAGCTTCCGACAATCGTCACGACAGCAGTACCGCTAAGCGGACTCGATCCATACATCGCGACGCGGCTGACGACAAGGGGACTGGGCAGGGTCGTCGAGCTTGGTGTGCCGCAGTCCGAGCGACTTGATGAGCTAGGCCGGATACCGGAAAACATGCTTGCCGATATGACGTTCGAGAGGTTCGACACGCGCGGGTACAGATCAAACGACAAACAAAGGGAGAGTATCGAGGCCGCGTATCGAGCCGCAGAGAACTTCGCCGAGCGTCCTGACGGCTGGCTCGTGCTAGCAGGACGTCGTTCCGGTGTTGGGAAGACTCACTTGGCTGTCGCTATTGCCAAGCGGCAGATGAAAGCGGGCCAGCAGGTCATGTATGCCTCGGTATATCAGTTGTTTTTCTACCTACGAACACTTTCACGGAGCGATCCTGCTCAGTATTATGATGCGTTCGATAGAGTAACCAATATCCCCTTGCTTATCCTTGACGACCTCCGTACGCATCCTAGATTCCACGAGGTTGAAGACGACCGTGGTAATCAGCGAACAATGCACATGAGATGGATAGGTGGTGGCCCTTGGGCGCAAGATCACCTGTACCATCTCATCACCCATCGGCACAACCATCGATTGGCGACAGTAATCACTAGCCCGGAAGATTTCACGGTTCCAAGAGGGCCAATTAGCTCGCTAGTGCAGGACCCCGCTGTCTCTCAAGTCATCCAGATCGATGCCAACGACTACCGAAGGCAGGCTCGGTAGTCAGGCCGACTAAGCCGCACATCTTCTGCTATCAGGTCCATCAGCTCGCTTCACCATCCCACCCGCTTGCCCGCCGTTCGTGCTGCGTATACACTTGGGCGACACCGCTCAGATAGAGGACACGACATGAAGATCGCCATCCTGCGAGGCCCGCGCGACCTCGTGATCGAAGACTGGGACCTCGACACGCAGAACCTCGGCCCGAACGACATCTGGGCAGAGACCGTCATCTCCGGCTTCAAGATCGGCACCGACCGGGGCAACTACGAGGGCGCGGAGGACGTGCCCGGCGCTCCGACGTACCCGCGCTGGGTGGGAGACAGCAACCTCGCCGTCGTCAAGGGCGTCGGAAGCGAGGTCACCAAGTTCAAGGTGGGAGACCGCGTGGTATCGCGCCAGCCCCACCAGTCGGAGTGGGTGACCGACCATCGCGCCTCCATCGTCAAGGTTCCCAATGGCGTGGACGACGAGGACGCCATCTGGGCACACCTCTACACCCTCAGCGGCCTCTGCTTCCGCAAGGCGAACTTCGTGCCCGGCGAGTACGTGGCGGTCGTCGGACTGGGCGTGCTCGGACTCGGCGCGGTCGGTTTGGGACCTCCGATGGGCGCGCGAACGATCGGCATCGGGAACAGCCCCATCCGCAACGAGATGGCCATGCAGATGGGCGCGCACGCGACGTTCATGTACAACGACCCGGACCTGCAGGCCAAGCTCGACGAGTACACGAACGGCAACGGCGTCGACCTCGTCATCCTGACCGCCAACCCGTGGCCCGCCTACCGCACCTCCGTCGAGATCGTGCGCGAAAACGGGCGCGTTTCCATCGTAAGCCTGCTCGGTCGCGGCGAGGAGCCGGCGGACTTCAACCCTCTCGCCATGCAGTACTTCTACCACAAGGGCATCTCGCTGATTGCCGTCAACGGCACGGCTCCCTACCAGTACCCGCAGGCCGACGCCGACCGCATGGAGTGGAACAAGCAGTGCGAGTTCGTCCTCCAACTCATGGCCGACGGCAGCCTGACGCCGAGCCAGATCGTCACCCACCGCCTCCCCTACGCCCGCATGCAAGAGGCCTACGAAATGGCCTACCACCGGGAGAAGACGATGCTGGGGGTGGTCTTCGAGTGGGGGGAGTGAGGGCGCGGGTAGTGATGCATAACAATGACGACCAAACCCAGACGGAGGTGGACTCGCGAAGAGACGCTGATAGTCTTTAATCTGTATTGCCGAATTCCATTCAAGGATTCCAATAAGGCTCATCCAGATGTCCGGTACATCGCAAGGCTAATCGGACGCACACCTGACAGCGTGAATATGAAGGTGGGTAACTTCGGAAGCCTCGATCCAGAACTAAAGAGACGGGGGATAAGAGGCCTGACTAACAGGTCTCGTTTGGACGAGTCCGTATGGAACGAGTTTCACGACAACTGGCAAGAACTCATTGATGAGAGTGAGAGGCTAATTGCTGAGAGAGAACGCGCACTGGGTATTCCAACTCGGAGTTCCGAGAACGTTCAGAGAGAAGGTCGGGACAAGATAGCTGAACGCAAGGTTCGAGAGAACCAGCCTTTCTTTCGGAAAGCTATACTGTCTGCCTACGAAAGCAGATGCTGTGTCACCGGCATTGATATCGAGACCTTACTTGTTGCAAGCCATATCAAGCCATGGGCAGAGTCCGACAGTACTGAGAAACTAAATCCACAAAACGGGTTGTGCTTGAATGCTCTGCATGACCGAGCTTTTGACCGAGGGCTAATAGCGGTGACGAACGATTACAAGGTTGTAGTTAGCAAGCAGGTCACGCATTCTGCAAGTGATGCCGTACGGAAAATGCTACTATCGTGTGACGGGCAAAAGATCACGTTGCCATCCCGGTTCCTCCCCCGCGCCGACCTTCTAACGTGGCATAGGGATAACGTTTTTGTAAGATGAGGGTGCCTGGGGGCCGAACGGGTTCTGCGCCAGAGGGAACCCCTCTCTTGATCCCTCGTACGTAAGCGAACTCCGCTCTTAGGCCGTCTGGATGCCGGGAGCGATCGGCGTCGGGAACCAACGGCTGGGGGCACCGTTAGGCGGTGAGCGTAGATTGCTGGTTGCCTTTGAAGTCTAGTTCGGACACAGTTATATGTCCTCATCGAGGAAGGATAGTTGTCGGGCGGGCATGTGCCTCACAACTCGAATTACTTCGTATTCGGACTTGACTCCGTCTTCCACCTGCCACTGGATGGTGCGCAAGTCGCACACTAGCACGTCTCCTTTGGCAAAGGCCACATGGTTGTTATCGACCCTCTGTTGAAACGCTTCGTCCTGCATGGACACTGGGAAGGTGTTCTGTCCGTCCGTCAATCGCCATTTGTTGTTTTCTTTGAACGCCAAGCTGACGATCGAGAAGGCATATTGACGGACGTCGTCCAAGATCAGCTCTTGGTATTCGGGAACCTCGAACGCATCAAGATCGTCCTTAGTCACTTCTTGGATGGTCTGTCCGGCTTCGCGAAGCATGAAGCGTTCGATGCCGGGCTCCTTGACGGGCCTCAGCATATCTCGAATGTTGTGACGAACCGCAGCGTCTTGATAGAGACGCAGCAGCTGCATGGGGACTTGATAGGTCTCGCCGTCGACGGTGAGTTCGTATAGATCTTCGTTGATTTTTCTAACTTGCGGCGTGCGGCCGCGAAGCCACTTTATGAGCGCAAAAATCCCGCCTGCTACTCCTCCACCGCCTAGAAGCAGTGCCTTCAGTGCATTGGCCGTGGAAATAAAATCGCCGATATCCGCCCTGAGCACGTCGACGGCCTCAAGGTTCTGTACGACCTCGAAGAATATATCGAACGAACCGGCAGAAGTAGCGCGCACGTTGACGCTGACCGAGGCGCGCTCGGCGTTCGTCACTCGATTCGCCGCCTCGAAGAAGCCACCGACAGCCATCATTGCCGGCGCAAGGTCTCGGACGTTCATCGACCCATCGGCAAGGGCCGGACCGTCATAAGCTATGTCGAGGCGTGCTTGGGAACTATTGTTGACCATAGTCCAGTAGATATGCTGCTGGCCCTTACTCCCCTCAAGCAGGAGTGAGAGAAATCTATCACTCGGTTCGGCGGATTGTCAAAACGTTCGAGGGACTCTACAATCGTGTCCGCGTTAAGCGGTGAGGCCACCGAGTATGAACGCACGAAAGGAACCGACATGACCACGACGAAGAGCAGGGTACAAGCGTCCCTCGATCTGTATGAGCGCGCGGAGGAGTTGATCCCCGGGAAGACGCAGCTCATCAGCCGGAGGGCGAGCAGCTTCGCGCATCCGATCAGCCCGATATACGCCGATCACGCCAAGGGGTCGCGGTTCGTCGACGTGGACGGCAATGAGTACATCGACTGGGTGAACGCGGTGACCGCCATCATCCTCGGTCATGCCGACGACGTGGTGGACGGCGCGGTGCGGGAGCAGATCGACAAGGGGAGCCTCTTCACGCTGAACAGCCCGCTGGAGATCGAGCTTGCGGAGCTTCTGATCGACACGATTCCCAGCGCGGAGATGGTGCGCTACACCAAGGGAGGGGGAGAGTCGTGCGCCGTGGCCGTCCGCATCGCGCGGGGGACGACGGGGAAGGACAAGATACTCTTCTCCGGCTATCACGGCTGGCACGACTGGTACCAGTCGGCGAACTACCTCGTGGACCCGGAGTCGGGCGAGTTTCCGTTCGCGGGCATCGAGCCGACGGGCGTGCCGAGGGCGCTTGCGGGCACGGCAATTCCCTTCATCTACGAGGACATCGACAACCTGCGGCAGCTCTTCGAGGAGAACAAGGGCGAGGTCGCCGCGGTGATGATGGAGCCGATGCGCTCCGAGCGTCCAAAGGACGGGTACCTCGAAGCGGTCAAGGACCTCTGCCACGCCAATGACGCGCTCCTGATCTTCGACGAGGTCTCTTCGGGATGGCGCATCTCCCTCGGCAGCGCGCAGGAGTGGCTCGGCATAACGCCCGACATGTCCGTCTTCGCCAAGGCCATGTCGAACGGCTACCCGATGGGCTGCGTGGTCGGCTCCCGCGAGGCGATGGAGCCGGCGGACCGCATGTTCATTTCGAGCTCGTACTGGAGCGACAACATCGGCCTCGCGGCGTCGGTCACGACGATCAACGAGCTCAAGCGGCGCAACTCGACCGAGTTCTTCAAGGAGTTCGGCGACAAGATGTCGGCCGCTCTGCAGGACGCGGTCGACTCGGTCGGCATCTCGGCACAGGTGACGGGCATTCACACCGCGCCGACGCTGGCGTTCGACGTGCCCGACCCGGCCATGAAGAAGCCGATCGACACGCTCTTCATCCAGGAGATGGGCAAGCGCGGCGTCTTCGCTCCGACCTCGTTCAAGGCGACGATGGCGCACACGGACGAGGACATTGCCATCACCGCCGAGGCCGCCGCCGACTCGATGCGCGTCATCATGCGCGCGCTCGAAGGGGAGCTCGACACCCTCCTCGAGGCCGAGATCGGCCGGGAGCCGTTCCGTCGCATCGTCAGATAGGAAGCCCCGTCGCGGACCACACGTGCAGTTCAAGGGCTGCACGACTTATGACATCAGAATCGAAGGCGGTTGATGCCCAGTCCGACACATCCACCGCGTCGGGACAGTCTCGGATAGTCCGGTATCTCCTGCTCGCGGGAGCCTTTCTGCCCGTCGTCGCGATGACGGTTGGCGTCTTCGTCTTCAGGAATGACCTTGAAGACCTCCACACGTTGGGCTATGCGGGCATCTTCGTTGCGAACGTGGTCGGGAGCGGGTCGTTCATCCTGCCAGTTCCTGGGATAGCGACGGTCATCATCGGAGCGACGATCTGGAGCCCGCTCTTGGTCGCGCTCGCGGGAGGAACCGGCTCGACCATAGGGGAACTCGCCGCCTACCTTGCCGGGGTGGGTTCCTACGGCGCGGTCAGGCGGGTCGCCGGTCGCAGCAGGTGGTATGTGACGTGGTACTCCCGGCTCAGGGGTTGGATAGAAGCACGCGGCATGATCACGATATTCATATTCGCGGCTACCCCTAATCCCTTCTTCGACATCGCCGGATTCGCGGCAGGTTCGATGAGGTACCCGATCAGCAGGTTCGCGGCGGCCTGCTGGCTCGGCAAGATGGTCAAGTATGGCGTCGTGTCATACGCGGCGTTCTGGGGCGCGGACATGATCTACCGCTGGTTCGAGTGAGCGATCCCCCTAGCAGACCAACATCCTTGTATTGAAGGGTACCGGGGTTATGGTTTTGGCAGTTGCCGTAGAGCGCCAGGCATCACCCTCACCCTCTCCCATCAAGGGAGAGGGGATTTTGTTGCTTCCAAGCTCCGCCGACTAAACTAGGACAGGTTCCAAGGGCACTGGATGCTTGAAAGCCTTCGTTGAGGCGGTATACCATGAATACGAGTCAATGATGTGTGGTTCTATCCTCCGGGCTAGACGGCATCGTTTGAGGGGTCATCCTGGTATAGGACGTGAATATCGTCCTTGATGATGGCCCCTCTCTTTGTGTAATTGCGGAATCAAAATCGTACCCCGCCACGAGCTTACGCCCGTTGGACGTGTTCCGCCATCTGGTCGCGGTACCACTCCGCGCCGTGAACGTCCTTCTTGTAGTTCCAGCGCCCAACCTGGGGGTACATCATGATGCTCCTGTCCTCGACGGGGAGCTTGTAGGGCGCGCTCCCGTTGCGGGCCGACTCGCGGAGCGCCACGGCGATCTCTAGGGAGTGACGCAGATCGTCCCCCGTCGTGATAGTGAGCGGGTTGCCCGTGTCGAGTGCTTCGACGACGGCGTCAATGCTGGTCATCATCACCTCGCTGGGGTTGCGCCAACCCTCGGCGTCGCGCCCTCTGTCCCTGGGCGGTCGCGGTTTGAACACACCTTCAACCTCGTGCAGGTCGGGACATTCTCTGGGGTCGTCGCCCGTCTTGAACAGCTTCAGTCCGAGGCCGGTGTTGTTGCTGCTGGTTATCACGCCGTGCGTGCCGATCACTTCGATTCCCCGGTAGTCGGGGCCTTCGAAGCTGCTGAACGCCTCGATGCCGTTGCTGAACTTGATGTACCCGCCGAGCCAGCCGTACCACCGCTCTCCGCCACCGTAGTCCTCCTCGTGCTCTCCGTGCGGGTCATTGGAGACGTAGCCGATCACGTAGTCGACCGGAGACTTGTCGGCGAACTTCCGGGTGAGGTTCAGGCCGTGAGTGCCGACCTGGCTGTTGTTCTCGTACAGATTGATACGCACGACCTTTCCTATCTCACCGCCAGCCGCCAACTCGTAGGCCTTGCGATAGTCGGGATGACTGGACACCACCAACCCCGCGGCGAACGGGATGTTCCGGGAAGCGCACTCCTCCACCATTCGGTCGGCGTCGGCAAGACTGCCGGCCAGAGGCTTCTCGCAGAAGACGGCTTTGACACCCGCTTGGGCCGACGCTATCACGGCTCCCGGGTTCGCCTTGACCGGCAGCACAGGCGCGGATATGTCTATGTCCTCCTGGGCGAGCATATCCTCGTAGCTCGTGTATCCGGGCACGCCGAAGCGATCGCGGAAGAGTTCGAGGTTCTCCTGATCGGTGTCGGCAACCGCAACGACCTCGGTGCGTGGGTGAAGGTGGTAGTCGCGGGCGTGGTGGGTTCCCTGCCGCCCTCCACCGATGATGCCGACGCGGTAGGTGGGTTTGGTGTTCATAAGGCCCTCCTTTTCAGAGAACTTACCACCTCATTGCCGCCTTGTAAACGAACTTGTCAGCCCGTATCATCGTATGGGCACGGGGTGTGGCGCAGCGGAAGCGCGCCTGGTTTGGGACCAGGAGGTCGCCGGTTCGATCCCGGCCACCCCGACCAAATACATCCTCAAAGGTACCTTGGCGTCGGTCTCGGCTTGTGCGTCACCGACCTTACTCTATCCGACGAGAACCGAGACATGAGACGACAACGCACCATCTACTTCAACGACGCCCGCCACTACTACCTCTTTGTCTTCGAGCCTCCGATGACGATGGAGGACGCTTGGCGTCCCGTCGACGAGGTGGCGGGGACGGGAGTCGACACCTTCGTCTACGGCGTTTCGAGAGTGGACGGGCTATACTATCCGTCCAAGGCGAGCACGCAGTTCAAGCACGGCGAGCACGGCCCCGACTCTCCGGGCTTCAAGCAGAACGCCTACTGGCGCACGTGGCACAATATGAAGAGCCTCGAGGAGAGCGGTCTCGACCCACTCCGGGTGCTCATCGACCGCGCCCACGAAAAGGGTATGGACTTCTTTGCCAGCCTGAGACTCTCCAGCTACCCCACCATCGATCCGTCCCACGAGGTCAAATCGGGGGGCAGGGGATGGGTGCATAGCGAGGTTCGCGATTTCCAGCGCGAGGTACTGCGCGAGCTGGCCGTCTATTACCCGACTGAGGGCGTGGAGCTCGACTTCGCAGCCGCGCCGGGTGGATCGCCATCCCACTTCCGCGACGAGAACGATGCCAGTGAGTACACCCCCGCCGTCACCGAGTGGGTCGCGGAGGTCGCTGAGATGGTGCGGAATCGACCCGGTAAGCCCGGAGAGGTCGGGGCGCGCGTCTACCCGACGGAGGAGCTGAACCTGCGGCAGGGCTTCGACGTCCGTCAATGGCTCAGGGATGGGGCGGTCGACTGGGTTGCCCCTCTGTTGTACGGTCACAACCTCATCGATCCGCACGTCGATCTGTCTTGGCTTGTTGAGGCAGCCCATGATTCCGACGTCTCCGTCTATGCAACGATCCAGCCGCACCACTTCGACCCCGGACGCGAGCGCTTCGTGACCGAATACGCCACGCCCGCCATGAGGAGGGCCGCCGTCGCGAGCTTCCGCGAACAGGGCGCGGACGGGATGTATACCTGGTTCCTCCCGTGGCCTTTCGGCGACGCCGAGCGACGAGTCCTCACCGAAATGGCCGACCCTGACCTGATAACGGAAGCCGACAAGCACTACGTCGTCGGTCGCCCGAGCGAGATTTCCAAGCGGGCGGGAATGGAAACGCAGTTGCCACTGAGCATCGAGGCGTCGGACACGGGGACTCAGCATTCCTTCCGCCTCTACTGTGCAGACGATCTGCAGGGCAGGGCGGAACGCGTCAAGCAGGTGCGACTCAAGGTGTACGTCGGCGACATTGTCTCGGAGGACAGGGTTCGGTTCCTCCTCAACGGCGAGTCGCTGGAAAACGAAACGTGCATGCGGCACTTCCCGAAGGGCCTCTCACCGTACCACGGCCAGTGGTTGGACTTCGATCTGCGTCACGTCCGCCCTAAGAAAGGCTGGAACACACTCGAAATTGTGCTCGACGGACGCCCCGTCGACCTTATCAGTCCCCTCGTCGTCCAAGACATCGAACTCATCGTGGAGTACGGACCCTATCCGTCAAGGCTCGGCTATGTTCCGGCGTCCGACGTCTGAATGCGCGACGCCATTGTACGAACGACAAATGCAAGGAGACACACTGTGAGGGCCTACACCATCGACTTGAACATAGAAAGCAAAGCGGGCGTCACGCCCCGAACGTTCGAGATCGGCTCGGTGGCGGGAGCGCGATTCACCTCGAGGGATGTTGCAGGACTGCGCAAACAGATGGATGAGCAGCTCGCCAAGGAAGGCCACTTCTCGTCGGCGACGTTCACCAATCCGTCGATCTTTCGCATCGCGCGATACCTCCTCACCCAGGACGCGGAGTTCGAGGTGCAGGGCACTATGACGGGTGGAGAGGGCGAGGTCGTGGCTATTCGCGACGGCGACGAGGTATTCATCTCCGTTGGCAGCGACCAGTGCGACCGCGAGCTCGACCCGCTCTTTCCCGACAAACCGAAGCAGATGTGTCCCCACCCCGTAGCGACGACCGCATGGCCCTACGATGAGGTCAGGGACCATTGGGACGAGTTGAGAATTCAAAGCACGGTCACCGTGCAGGGACACGCCGTTCCGCTCCAGGACAGCCCGCTCGATGCGCTCGTCACGTTGGACTATCTCCTCGACATGCCATCCGTCCAAACGCTGCCGGACGCGGCGGTCCTGTATTGCGGTTCCTCTCCGTTCCTCGACAGCGCCGAGGAGGCGGTCAAAGAGCACAACCTGTCTCCCTTCACCACGTGGGGCGTTGGCGACGCGTTCTCCGTTCGGCTCTACGACCCCGTGCTCGAACGGGCCATCGAACACGGCTTCGTGCCCGTGCCCGTCGGTGACGACCTCGCCGAGCGGCAGTTGGAGGGCAGGGCGCTTCCAAACTTCCCGATGATGGACTGAGTACAGCGCCGAAGACACTTGCTCGCTTGATTAGGTGAATTCCATGCCCGACTCCCCCAACTCCACGTACACCACACTCATACGGGACATGCCCGAAGGCGAACGCCCCCGGGAGCGGCTCGCGCAGTACGGGGCCGACATCCTCAGCAACCCCGAGCTGATAGCCATCTTGCTGCGTACGGGCATGAAGGGGGAGAGCGTCCTGAATATGTCCTTCCGGCTTCTTGCCGAGTTCGAGAGCCTCGATAAGATGGCGCGCGCTTCGTTCTCCGAACTGTGTTCGCTGAACGGTATCAGCGAGGCCAAGGCCTGCCAGTTGCTCGCGGCGTTCGAGTTGGGCCGACGGTTCGTCTCCCTCAGCCCTGAGGCCCGCACGATCATCAACACCCCGCGCGATGTTTATAATTTCGTGGGCGCCGATATGGGCTACCGCGATCAGGAACACCTCCGCGTCCTGCTGATGTCGACGAAGTCGGAGGTCATTGCAGTCCGCGAGATATACAAGGGCACCGTCAACTCAGCGTCGGTTCGGGTCGCCGAGGTGCTGCGTCCCGCCATCCGCGAAAACTGCCCGTCCATCATCGTGGTGCACAACCACCCGTCGGGCGACCCCGTCCCAAGCGGTCCGGACGTCATAATCACCCGGCAGATCAAGCAGGCAGCGGAGCTCATGGACATCGAGCTTCTCGATCACGTCGTCATCGGTGGCCGGGCCTTCGTAAGCATGAAGGAAAGAGGACTGGGCTTCTCTACGTGAGCAGGCCCTGTACGCATTTCAGTTCGCAAGCCCCGGCACACGGCAAAGTCCGGCCAACTTGCTCGCGCCGGGTGCTAGGGGAGCGCCCTAGTCCTACGCACGAATCACACGATATAACAAGGGAGGAATGACACTTTGCAAAAAATTCAAGTCGGAATCATTGGAGCGGGAGCCGTGGCGCAGTCGAGGCACATCCCTCGTCTCAAGGCCATTGAGGGCGTGGAGCTTGCGATGGTATGGAACCGCACATTACAGAAGGCCGAGGAGATCGCGCGCGAATTCGGGTTCGGGCAGGCGGTCGCCGATTGGCGGCAGATAGCAGAGTCGTCGGACATCGACGCCGTCGTGATCGCGACGCCGCCCGGCACGCACCACGAGATGACGCTTGCGTGCCTCGCCGCCGACAAGCACGTGCTCTGCCAGGCGCGCATGTCACGCAATCTGAAGGAGGCCCACGAGATGCGGGACGCCGCCGCCGAAGCGGGCAAGGTGACGTGCCTCTATCCTCCCTTCCCCGGCCTCAAAGGCGACCGCGCGATGCTGCGCCTCCTGCACGACGAGGACTACATCGGAGAGCTTCGCGAGGCTCGCGTAGTAGGCATGGCCGCGCCTGCCGCCAGAGACTCATACGACTGGCGGCGCGACCCCGACGTGAGCGGCCTCCACCTCCTGACCATGGGCATGTGGGTCGAGGTGCTGAACCGCTGGGTCGGTCCCGCCACATCCCTCGCCGCGAAGGCAGGGTACCACTTCGACAGGGTGAGAAACGCCGAAGGAGAGATGGTGGACACCACCGTCCCCGACTCGATAAGCATATCCGCCGACCTCAAGTGCGGCGCGACAGCCTCATACCACTTCTCTACCGAGGCGTCGTACGCCGGGCCGCACAAGATCGAGCTGTACGGCTCCAAGGGCGCGCTCGTCTACACGCTGTTCTGCGACGAGATCCACGGAGCGACGGCGGGCATGTCCTCCATGCAGCCCATCGAGCCAGACCGAGACGAAATCCGGCTCCAGACCACCGACGCGGAGTTCATCCAGGCCATCCGCGAGGGAACGCCCGTCCATCCGTCTTTTGACGAGGGAGTCCAATACATGGAGTTCTGCGAGGCGGTGGGACAGTCGGTTCTCTATGATAAGGTCGTTGATCTCCCGCCGGAGCCGCTCATGGCCACGTGGGGCAGGGCGCTGTAGAAGAACGTTTGGGAAGGCAGTGCGGAGCAAGAACGGCAGCAATGGGGGACGTCACAATGGTTATGAGATCGCGAGCGGCATGGATGGCGGTGGTTCTCCTGGTCGGAGTCATTGCTGCCTGCGGTACCGATTCCGAACCCGCGCCGCCGTCAGCGCCGAGTGACGTTGGACCCCTGAAAATCGGTCTGCTGCTGAACTTCAGCGACGGCCCGGCCGGAAAGGCCGGCGATCGACGGAAATCCTTCGAGTTGGCCGTTAAGCACGTCAATGACGCGGGAGGCGTGTTCGGAAAGCCGGTCGAGGTGGTCATAGGAGATTCGACCCTAGACCCTGAGATCGCCGCCGAGGAAGCTCGGCGCATGATCGAGAACGCGGGGGTTCATGCCATTGTCGGTCCCAGTTCGAGCGCAAATACGCTGGTTGTCGTCGAGAGGGTGACCGGGCCGGCCGGCATTCCAACCATCAGTCCCTCGGCTACCTCGCCAAAGCTCACCACGCTTGCGGACAACGATTTCTTCTTCCGCACTGCGCTGTCGGACACCTCCCAGGGCCCGATCCTGGCGCGCGTTACCCGTGAGCAGGGGTTCACCAACGTCGGCCTGGTCTATCGAGACGATGCTTGGGGACAGGGCCTGTTCGAGTCATTCCAAAGAGCTTGGACAGGCTCCATCGAGTCCGCGGCGGTCTCGCCGGATCAGACCACTTACCTCCCCCAGCTGCGGCAAACGGCGAGCAAGGGCGCCCAAGCTCTTGTGGTGATCACCTTCGACGCGGAGGCTGAAACGATAATCCGAGAGGCGATTGAGAATAACCTCTATGACAAGTTCACCTTCGGCGACGCTTTGAAGAACCCCGATCTGGTCGAAGCGATTGGGGGCGACCATCTTGACGGTATGTATGGCACGGCAGGGGCATCCGTCCTCGACAGCCCGTCCTATGCCGCATGGGCTGACGAATACGTCGGGGAATACGGCGCGTTGCCAACCTTCTCCTACGTCGTCGAGACGTATGATGCGACCATAGCCCTCACCCTTGCGGCCCAAGCTGCCCAGGATGTCGACGGCAGCGCCATACGAGACCGGTTACGTGCCGTTGGGAGTTCGCCGGGGGAGGTCGTGCACGCCGGTCCAGAGGGCATTGCTTCCGCTCTGCGTATTCTCTCGGAAGCCGGAGAGATCGATTATGAAGGCGCTTCCGCCACCCTGGATTGGGACGATAACGGCGACCTGCGCCGTGGTCACATAGGTGTTTGGCGCTTCAAGGCAGGTGGGACGATCGAAGAATTGGAGACCGTTCCCTTCGAGCATTAGTCCTCAAGAAAGACCGGCTGCACCCACGCCTTGCCGCCGTCGGACGATACTATCGTCGCGCGCACGTAGCCCTCGTCGCCATGAAATACATACCGAGGGGCTAGGCCGTCCTGCTCCGACAGAACTCGGCCGTGCTTGCCGACGAACTTTGTGAGGAACGACTCGCCGGGTCTATCGCGAATCTCGAAGGACAGCTCCGATGACGTTGGGGAAATGTCCGCCAACTCGATACCGGTCGATGCGTAGAACTCTCCCTGTCTCAGCGCCGTGAGGATCGTCTCTTCGGTTAGTCGATGTGCGCGCACGTAGACCCATCCTCGTCCGGGATTCGCGCGGTCCGGCCGAAACTCGTCATACGTATGGGCGTCGTCCGTGGCAATGCCGTAGACACGCTGCCCACTGCTGAGTATGCCGTCCCATGTCTCTTCGCTGCTCGGCCTGCCGTTCCCGCCGTCATTGTTCTTGCTGGGCCCACCACCATTGAATACCTCAACAAGAGTGGCGCCAGTTGTTTGCAACACGTGCTCGTGCGTAAAGCTGTCCCGGTCGTTTGGATGGTTCAGCGAAGCCATCCCGCCGGCTGCGAGGACGCTGTCGATGCTGGCCTGCATCGTTGGGACCTTTTCATCCAGATCGATGAACTCCACCGACCTCGTTATGCCGAAGCCGTTGACGTGGATCGGCCCATTTCCGCTTGGCATATGCTTGCCGACCTCCTCGCCCCTCACCATCACCAACTCGTTGGTCTCGTACTCGGTGAGCTCATTGTGGTCGGTGATGGACAGCCAGTGATAGCCGTGCTCCTTGTACCAGCGGACGACGTTCTCAGGCGAGGCCGGACCGGTCGAGCCGAGCAGGGAGGTGTGGGTGTGGAGGTTGCCTTTGTACCAGTGTCTGTCCATCAGTTCTTGGGCCGGAAGATGCCGAATGAGCTGGTGTAGGAATGAAGGAACGTCGAACCTCCAACGGGGCCGATTTCGCCGTTGCAGAAGAAACCGGTCAACGGCATCGGGCTGATCTTGTCGCGGAACATCTGCGTGTCGTGGTCGGGTTGACCGTAGAGGTGTTCGCCGCGACCGAGACAGGAGAACAGCAGCGCCCCCGTCTCCTCGTAGATGGGACCCCGTGCCGAGTAGGTCGTCAGCATGTGGTCAAGGTCATGTGCCGACGTCGCGGCATCGCGCACGTGAAACTGCACGGTCTGTCCTTCCCTCAGGACCTCCGCTACCGATAACGCGCCCGTAGCGTGATCGCCACCGACGATGTTGCGCACCAGGAAGTCACCAAGCTGCGGGGTATCGTTCATCGGGTCCATTGCGATACCCAAGAACACCGCCTGTTGAGCAAGACGCTGGTCACCAGTGGACAAACCGCTGTAAGTGCGCTGGAGGACCTCAATCGGCTTTTCGTCATCGAGGCCGGTCAAGATGTTTCGATTTACGGATGTCACCTGCATCGGTCGCCCTATAGGACGGCAGCCCTGCGCGACGATCGTATCGACGGTCACGTTCCCGCTGAGCGCCACGCCCACCGCGCCGGAGCGGTAGACTTGGTCGGTCAAGAACAGGGCATTCCCACCCGGTCGTTGACCTCCGCTCGCCATTCCACCGATCTTCGAGCTTGACGGGAATGCGTAGTCCAGTCCCATGACAAACTGCTCGGCGTCGAACGAGAAAGGGTCGACGAGTAGTACGAAATGGGTTTCTTCGCGACCCGAAACGCCAACGAGTTCTTGCCAGCGCTCCGGTGGGGCGTCCGCATCGGGCATATCCGAAGTCTCAACGCGGAACGGTGAAACACCAACGTCGGGCAGGTGTGCGGCGGCTATCGAGAGGCCCGGTCGGTGCTCGACCTCCCGCCCCGCGCCGATGACCCCGCCGGCCGAACAGCCCGCGATGGCCCCTTTGGGGAACTCTCTCCGCACTAACTCAGAGACTCGGTCGAATCCCGATGCGTGATGCTGAGAGACGAACACGACCACGAGATCAACGTTCAAGTGCCCCATCTCAGCGCGAATTGCTTCCCCGCACTCGACGATTGCCGAGTCGAGAGAGGAGCTTTCCGAGACTGTCGAACACCAACGCATAGAAGACTACCTCGCTAGTCCCACGGCTCGGCGGCATCGTCGAGTGAAAAGCCCAGCCCTCGAATGCCGTCCTCCAGCGCCGGCTGCCAATCACTTATCGGCATCGACGCTGGAGCGACGATCTCGATACTGCCGTCCTCATTCGCCGTCACAGACCCCTCGCCCGCCTTCTCCAACGGTACGCTGATCGTCTCGCGGTCGATCTCGAACCGGTCGGTGACCTCGTAGATCGCCATCATGTCTTCCATTCCGATGATCTCACCGGGCATCGCTCTTCCGCACGCAGCCATGGAACTTAGGCGGGTAGGGTATGCTATCGTGGACGGTCATGCAAACTCCGTCTCGCCCGCGCCCGCCGAAACCGAAAGCGGTTCGTACCTTCGTGATATACAATGGGGACATCCCCGGCAAGGTGACCGTGGATCCCCGACCGGATCGCAAAACTCCACATGCCAGACGACATCCGCGCTTTTCTAGCCGTTCAGCTACCGGACGATGTGACCGCCGCTCTGGGGCATCTCGCCGACCAAGTTGCGCGGGCCGGGGTTGGCGGTCTCAGGCCCGTCCGACCCGAAAACATGCACCTGACACTGAAGTTCTTCGGCAACGTGAACGCGCGGCAGGTCGAAGCGATAGTCGATACCGTCACCCACACCGCCAAAACGATTCGCCCCTTCACGCTCCGGCTAGGAAACGTCGGTGCGTATCCCAACAACAGGAGTCCCCGCGTCCTCTGGGTAGGACTGGATGGGGATGTAGCGCTCCTTCAGGACGCCCACAGGCGCATCGCGACTGCTCTCGAACAGATCGCCATCGAGCCCGATTCCCGTGAGTTCAGACCGCATCTGACTATCGCGCGAATACGTGATCGCGCCTCACACACAGAACAAAGGAGGGCCGCGGAAGCCCTCTTCTCCGCGGAGTTCCGGTCCGGGCTTCCGGTTCCGGTCGATCGTGTCACGCTCATGCGCAGTGTCCTCCTGCCGGAAGGGCCGCAATACACCTCGCTGGCGGAAATCCCACTGAGCGACAACGATTAGGCTCGGTTGCATTTTCGGGTTCAAATACGTCCGCTCTCAGTTGACGCACTCACTACATTCGTCGATTATTATTCGGTAATGGACCAGCCGCTTCGACATGGACGAGTGAGATCCTGATATGGCAGCCGCAGCCGTACTTGGGTTTCTCCAAGGGCTTGTCGAGTGGCTGCCGGTGAGCTCGGAGGGAGTCGTCGCCGGGGTCTACGCTTTCATATTCGATGCCTCACTCGATGAGGCCATCGGGTTCGCGCTCTGGCTCCACCTCGGCACCGTCCCGTCCGTTCTCGTCACTCTTCGGCGCGACATCGTAGAAATAGTTCGAGAGTTTTTTGCTAGGCCACAGACCCCCGCGCCAACCGTCCGCTTCCTCGTAGTTGCGACGCTTGTTAGTGGGGTTGTCGGCTTGCCCCTCCTGCTGACCGTGAGTGCAATTTCATCCGTCGGTGGTACGGCCGCAACCGGTCTGATCGGCTGCTTCATGCTTGTCACCGGATGCGTCCAGTTGAGACGGCGCGAATCCGACGAGCAAACTCGGGAAGAGGTGACGCTGATCGACTCTCTGCTCGTGGGTGTTGTGCAGGGCCTCGCGGTGATCCCCGGCCTCAGCAGATCGGGAATGACGGTAGCCGCGCTGCTGTCACGACGGGTCGACCGCAAACGTGCACTGACCCTGAGCTTTCTGCTGAGTATCCCGGCAAGCCTAGCTGCCTCCCTCTACGTTGGAATCAAGGACGGCTTGGTCTTCGACGCGGAGGCCATTCTTGCGGCGGGCGTGGCGTTCGTCGTCGGACTGTTGACGATCAGGGCCTTAATGGCGGCCGCCGAAAGGATGAATCTCGGCTGGTTTGTAACCGCCGTCGGCGCCGTAATGATGGCCGGCGCGCTCGTTACCTGGCTGCTGTGATCCGGCCTTCTCCCCGGCGTCTAGCCTTATCTATACCTTCCCGATAGGGCTGTGATAAACTCCGAAAAAGTCCAAGATGTGGATAATACCTGGAAACACGGTCCGTGAACTGGCTAGATTTCATCCTCATCGTCGTCCTGGTGATCGGGCTGGTGGTGGGTCAAAAGATTGGCATCCTCGGGGCGATCTACTGTACGGTCGTCGTGCTCCTCGCTTGGTTGGCCGCCGCGCAACTCGGATCGCTGGTCGACGCGTTCGTTGAGCTCTTCCTTGACGACGACCAGACCGTCATAACGGTCTCCTTCCCCATCATAATGGCCCTTGTCATCTATCTGGCCATGATGCTATGGCCGTCGGTCAGGGACGCGCTCGGGGCCGGAACTATGGGCGCTTCGAGCGTCCTTGATCGCGTTGGCGGACTCGTCGCCGGACTTGCCTTCGGCATTGCCGTATCGGGGGTGCTCCTCGTCGGCCTGATGCAGCTCACGTACAGCTTCGAGGCTTTGGACGAGGACTTAAGAGACGGTCTCGAAACGGCGCTCATCGATTCGACCTTCGTGCCCATGTTCGTAGAAGGGGCCTACGCTCTGCCCGGAGACTCGCTCGGGCTCATTCCCGGCGACTTCCAGACGTCGCTTGAAACTCTCGAAGCCCGCATCGACTAGAAGCCCGCCATGACGATGATACTCAATACTCCAGTCCTGGTGCTGAACCAAAACTACCAGCCGCTCAATATTTGCAACGTGCGGCGGGCGATGGTTCTGCTAGGCGTCGGCAAGGCGGAACTGCTGGCCAACGGGCGGGGCGACATAAACACGGTTCGGCAGTCGTACACGATTCCGTCGGTCATTCGGCTGTACTACATGGTCAAAAAGCCCGTAATGCAGCGCAAGCTCTCCCGCCGCGCTATCTTTCACCGAGACGCCTTTACTTGCCAGTATTGTGGAACGCAGGGTAAGAACCTAACCATCGACCACATCATCCCGAGGTCCCGAAACGGTCAGCACACATGGGACAATGTGGTGACGGCGTGCATCCCGTGCAATCACCGGAAGGCCGGGCGCACTCCCAAAGAGGCGAGTATGCGACTGGCCCGTGAGCCGAAGGCGCCGCGTCCCGACCCTTATGCGCTGTTCCACCACCGGAACATCATGGAGGAATGGCAGCCCTTCATCCCCTGGGTGAGCCGGGTGGTAGCCCGCGCCGGCCAATAACCGGCCGGTGGCGACAGGTTTGGCCTAGTTGTACATGCTCCGTACGACGCCAACGACCTTGCCTCTCACCTGCACCTTTTCGGCCGGTACGACGATCGGCTCGACTTGAGCATTGGCGGGCTGGAGAGTCACCGTCCCGTTCTGCATGAAGAAGTGCTTGAGGGTCACTTCTTCTCCGTTGATCTCCGCCGCTACCATCTCTCCGTTTCGAGCATCCACCGCGGGCTCCAGAACCACGATGTCACCGTCGGCCACGAGAGCGTCGATCATGGACTCGCCCTTGACGCGGACGGCGAATACGTCGGGATTCCCGTGAGTCAAGAACGTAGGAAGATCGACCACTTCGTCGGCGTCACTCCTCGAAGCCGCGCCGGGGATGTGCAGCGGCTCACCCGCCGCGATGCTCCCGAACACGGGCACGGACACTACGTTCTCCGGCCTCGCCTCGCGCCCCGACGAATCCTTGAGCAGCTCGATGCCCCTTGAGACCTCAGACTGGCGGCGAATGTATCCCTCGCGCTGGAGAATGCGCAAGTTGTAATCGACGACCGACGTGGAGCTTATGTCGCAGCCGGCCTGGATATCACGGACCGTTGGGGGGAAGTGGCGGTCTTCCAAGAACCCTTGGATGAACTCGACAATAGCTTCCTGCTTCGTAGAGAGTTTCTTCTTCATGTGGAGACGTCACCTCGTGCAGTTTCGTACGTGCGGCGTACTGATGTTCCGAACAAAAGTAGCACACAAAACGAGGCGTGTCAACACCTTTTATGAGAGGAAACGAGAACGCTTAGGCCTTTGAGGCGTTGAGACGGCGGACGAGCCTGGACTTGCGGCGGGCGGCGTTGCGCTTGTGGACGGCGCCCTTCTGGGCGGCTTTGTCCAAAGCGACGATGGCCTGCATCGTGGCGGCCTCTGCGGCTTCCGCGTCACCCGAGTCGATCGAGAGGCGGGCCTTGCGGACGAATGTCTTGGCCCTGGTGCGGATGGGGCGCTTCAACTGACGCTTTCGCTCAGCGACGCGCTGTGATTTTGCTGCTGGCACCTGCTTGAATCTCCCTTGGATTACCTGCGTTCCGGGTACCTATGCCCGTACGCATTGATAGGATACCATCCTTCGTCCTGTATGAGAACGGTTTACCCCGTCCGCTTTGGACAAAGTCGCTAGATGCCGAACGAGGTCCCGCAACCGCACGTCGTCTTGGCGTTCGGATTGTCGAAGACGAACCCTTTTCCGTTCAGGCCGCCGGAGTAGCCAAGCGTGGTGCCTGCGAGGAAGACGTACGACTTACGGTCGACGAACAGCCGCAATCCATGCTCTTCGATGACCTTGTCGTCCTGGAACGGCTCATCCACGAGATCGAGCATGTACGTTAGGCCGGAACACCCCCCGCCCTTGACCGCCACGCGAAGATTCGCGTCCGGCTTGCCTGCCTGCTCGGCGAACTGGCGTACGTGCTCCACGGCCTCCTCGGCGATATGGATGGTCAACGGCGATGGTTTTGGTCTGGTAGCGGTGGCGGCCATGCCAACGCGCCTCCTGAAAGTTGCGTACTAAGATGACATTGTACGGAGTCGGGTCGGCGCTAGTCAATGAGTTCACAAGCGAGCAGACACCATCATTTGAGTTGCTCTTTCCCATGAGACCCAAGATTTAGTGTATCCTCTTCCATAGACCCAAGATTTAGTATATCCTTGCTAGACGGGGCTTGTCTCTCATCAGCAAATTCAGGGTTTCGGCCCGCTAATTTGAAAATTTCGATGCGATTCCCCTACTCGTCAAGTACAAAGTGTGGTTGACCGAATAAACTTTGGATAGTATTCTACCTGAGACGTTAGAACTCGTAGTGTGCTTGGGAGACCACCAGAAGGAGAAGCTACATGTCTAGAGGTTTTGTTCGCAGACGTTTTGGCATCGCGGCCTTTTTGGTCATGATCGTCACTGTCTTGCTTGCTTCTGCCTGTGCCGGAGATACCGGTCCACAAGGAGAGCGGGGCCCCGCAGGGGAGAGAGGGTCGGCAGGCGCCAATGGTGCACAGGGCCCGCAGGGAGAGACAGGCCCGCAAGGAGCGACGGGACCTCAAGGCTCCGCAGGACCTCGGGGTCCGCAGGGAGCCACTGGTCCCCAGGGTTTGACGGGGCCGGCTGGCCCGCGTGGCCCGATAGGACTGGAAGGCGCATCGGGAATGCCTGGACCTCAGGGTGCCACGGGCGCTATGGGTCCCACGGGCGCTAGGGGCGCCACGGGTGCACAGGGTCCTCAAGGCCCGCAGGGCGAGCAGGGCCCGCAGGGCGATCCGGGTGGGCCGCAAGGGCCTCAAGGTGAACAGGGCCCACAGGGCGAGAAGGGCGAGCAGGGTGACACCGGTGCACAGGGCCCACAAGGCCCGCAGGGCGAGCAGGGTGACACCGGTGAACAGGGCCCACAGGGCGAGCAGGGCGAGCAGGGTGACACCGGAGATACCGGCCCACAAGGCGAGAAGGGTGATCCCGGCGATCCAGGAGGACCTCAAGGACCTCCGGGACCGCAAGGCCCGGTTGGGCCTCAGGGGCCCATCGGCCAGCGCGGCGTAAAGGGTGATACCGGACCGCAAGGACCTGCCGGGGTTCCGGGCGAACGAGGACCTCAAGGCACTACCGGCGAACAGGGCCCGCAGGGAGCGCAAGGCGCACAGGGCGCCCAGGGCCCACAGGGCGAGATTGGCCCGATAGGACCACGGGGACCGCAGGGAGATCAAGGCCCGCAGGGACCTCAAGGCCCGCAAGGTGAGGCCGGCCCGCAAGGACCGGAAGGCCAACAGGGACCGCAAGGTCCTGCCGGGCAGCGTGGTCCAGTTGGACAGCAGGGCGAGGCCGGACCGCATGGCCCGCAGGGCGAAAAGGGTGATCCCGGTGTAAGCGGCCTTCAGGTCGTCACCAAGGACAGCGTACTGGACAGTGAGAATAAGTCCGTTACCGTTCTCTGCGAAGAGTCCGGAGAGGAATTGACTGCCGTAGCCGGCGGTGGCTTGGTTACCACGGCCAACGGTTCAGTCGCCTCCGGCGTTGCCATCGCAGGTTCCCGCCCGACCGGTCTGGCCGGCGAGACGCCGGGCGGATGGGTCGCGAGCGCGACCGAAATCGGCGACAATGCCTCGAGCTGGAAGCTCACGGTCTACGCCGTTTGCGCTGTCGTCAACTAAGTTAGGATGAAGAGCCGGAGCAGGCGCGAGGAGTTAACTCTCCTCGCGCCTGCTTACCAGTCTCCTTTTTCTGACATAGATTGTGGTACGGGCGCTCACTTAACCGATCTCCCAGCCATCTCTTTGACGAGCGCCTTGAACTCCCAACCCAGCTATAGTCCTTGTAGTTAGACGACTTCAGGGACTTGCTGAACTTAAAGCCCAGAATCAAATTTCCTCCAAACTCTTCCTTCTTAAGGGCCAATTGCCATGGCGGACAGGATAGACCTGAACTGTGACATGGGCGAGAGCTTCGGGATGTACAAGATGGGCCTCGATGAGGAAGTCATCAAGTACATCAGCTCCGCGAACGTTGCATGCGGGTTCCACGCTGGGGATCCTCAATGGATGCGCGAGACCGTCCAGCTGGCGGAAGATCATGGCGTAGCCGTCGGCGCTCATACCAGTTTCCCAGACCTCGTCGGCTTCGGACGAAGAAACATCGAGGTTTCCCCCGAAGAAGCCAGGAACGACGTCATCTACCAGATCGGCGCGCTCCAGGCGTTCACGTCCAAGCATCGCCTCCAGCACGTCAAGCCGCACGGAGCTATGTACAATCGCGCGGTCGTGGACGAGGATCTGGCGCGGTCTATCTGCGAGGCAATTCTGGAAGTTAACCCCGATCTCATCCTCATCGCTCTGGCCGGTTCGAGGTGGGTCGATATAGCTCAGGATATGGGTCTTCGCGTCGCTCGTGAGATTTTTGCCGACCGAGCGCTCAACCCCGACGGCACTCTCGTCTCCCGCTCGAAAGAGGGCAGCGTACTCCACGATATCGACGACGTGGCCGAACGCAGCCTGCGCATGGTGCGTGAGGGCAGGGCAACCGCCATTAACGGCGATACCATTGAGGTCGAGGCCGACAGCCTGTGCATCCACGGCGACACTCCTGGGGCCGTGGAGATGGCGAAAGTCCTGCGTCAAAGACTTGATGTCGAGTCCGTTGCCGTTACGCCCTTATCGCAACTCGTATAGAATCACCGCATGTACGAAGCGCCGAAATTCCTCTCCGCCGGCGACAGGGCTGTCGTTATCGAGCTGGGAGACGAGATCAGTATCGAGTGCAACCGCCGCGTACACTCCCTCCATAGGGCTATCGCCCGTGAGGACCTTCCGGGGGTCGTCGATGTCATTCCCACCTACCGGTCGATTCTCGTCGAGTACGACGCTGCGCAGGTCTCATACGCGGACATGAAGGGACGCCTCGTCGACATTCGAGGCGGCGCCGCCGAAGTGTCCGGGGACGCTACGACGGTCGTTCACCTTCCCGTGCTGTACGGTGGGGAGCACGGCCCCGATCTGGAATTCGTCGCCCGGAACGCGGGTATGGACGTCGACGAGGTCATTGGGCTTCACTCCGGCACCGAGTATCCCGTCTATATGATGGGCTTCACGCCGGGCTTCCCCTATCTCGGAGGAATGTCCGAACGGATCGCAACTCCGAGGCTCTCGACGCCGAGGGGAGTTATTCCCGCCGGTTCGGTCGGTATCGCAGAGGCCCAGACGGGGGTGTATCCCATAGAGAGCCCGGGCGGATGGCGGCTTATCGGACGCACGCCGCTGCGTCTTTTTGACGTGACAAGGACGCCACCATCGCTGATAGACGCCGGTGACTGCGTTCGCTTCGTGCCCCTGTCCGACGAGGACGAATACGGACACATAGAGGAGCAGGTCGCGGCGGGCGAGTATCAGGTCACGACCTCGACGAAAGCATGAGCACGGCTAGTTTCGAAATCCTCGACCCCGGTCTTCTCACCACGGTCCAAGATCGTGGGCGCTATGGCTACCAGCGGTACGGCGTGCCCGTATCCGGCGCGATGGATGAGTTCGCCCTGCGCATGGCAAACATCATGGCCGGCAACGACCAGAACGCCGCCGCTCTGGAAGTCACCGTTCGGGGGCCGAAGATAGAGTTCCACGCCTCCACGTGGATCGCCGTCACCGGTGCCGACATCTCTCCGGAGGTCGACGGCCAAGCGGTTCAGATGTGGGAATCGATGGAAATTGAGGAGGGAAGCGTCCTTGAGTTCGGAGACCTCCAGGACGGAATGCGGGCGTATATCGCCGTTCGCGGCGGCATAGACGTGCCAACGGTAATGGGGAGTCGGTCGACGTATCTGAAGGGC
Source organism: Dehalococcoidia bacterium (assembly GCA_963665745.1). GTDB lineage: Bacteria > Chloroflexota > Dehalococcoidia > Lucifugimonadales > VXLM01 > VXLM01. The sequence goes on from OY762443.1 coordinate 2,096,223, forward strand.
CGGTTCGGTGGCCTTGAAGGTCGCGCGCTCCAAGCGGGCGATCTGCTTTCGACTTTGCCGCCGGACAATGACGCCTTCCAGCCGAAGAGCCTGCCGAGAAACTACACGGCCCCCGTCTATGGAGGGATTCACCGCCTCCGCGTAGTCCTGGGCCCGCAGGACCACGCTTTCGACCAAGCCGCGATCTCGAAATTCCTCACCTCTCGTTACAGGATCCACGCCGACTCCGACCGCATGGGATACATGCTCGACGGGCCGAAGATCGAACACCGCGAGAGCGCCGACATCGTATCGGACGGCAACCCGCCCGGGGCTATTCAGATACATGGCGACGGCATCCCGCGCATCCTCCTGTCAGACAGGGGCACCACCGGCGGCTATACGAAGATCGGCACGGTAATTTCCGTCGACCTGTCCGGCTTTGCCCAAGCCCTGCCGGGCCAGAGCGTCAGCTTCCGGCAGGTGACGGTCGAGGAGGCGCAGGAAGCCCTGAGGGAACAGGAGTCCGTCATCCGCTCAGTTGCCAGGCAGGGGCAACTCCCCACGATGTCGATCTCACTGGACGACGTAGCCTTCGCGGTCGAGACCGAAGATGGACAGCCGATCACTCAACCTGTGGCCATTTCCGGCCCCTCCGAGGAAGTCGTACGGAGTATCGGCGTGAGCATCGACGGCGAGAGCTACGACTTCCGGCTGCGCGTCGAAAGGGAATCGTAGCCGTCTTTCCATGACGGAGTTCCTGCACGACCTCTCCCACTGGCTGCTTGATTTCGCGGATAGCGACTGGGCCGTTGCCGTCCTGCTTTTCACCACGTTCATCGAGTCGATGATCGCGCCCATACCTCCTCCCGATCCCCTGTTGATCGCCGTGGCGATCGTCCAGCGGCCATTCGCCATCGCGCTCGGGATACTCGTGACCATCGCCTCGGTGGCAGGCGCGCTCGCGGGCCACGCGCTCGGAATGTGGCTCGGCAGACCCCTGCTTGTCAGAATGTTCAGCGAGGGCAGGGTAGCCTCCGTCGACCGCCTTTTCGAGCGGCATGGGGCTTGGGCCGTCCTGATGGCCGCGTTCACGCCCGTGCCCTACAAACTCGTCGCAATCGCGGCGGGCGTGTGGCATTTGGACAGACGGAAGTTCATCATCGCGTCGCTGATAGGGCGTGGGGCCAGGTTCGGCACGATCGGTGTCCTGGTCTTCCTGTTCGGCGAGCAGATCGAGGCGTTCCTGACCGAGCACTTCGAGTGGCTGACAATTGGAATCACGGTTGTTGCCGTGATCATGGGAGCCGGATGGTACCTCATCCATCGGCGGCGACACCGGTAAGAGCCGCCCAAATCGTGCCGGCCTCGCGGGCACGGAGCATCGAGTATGGACTGCGCGACCCGTAACGGATAGTTTGTCAAGGCGACTCAGATCGCAAATATCGTGAAAATAACTCTACACATACTTGACAGAGAAGGATCGGCTACCTATGATGTATGCTGACACGTCAATTATTGACGGAAGACCATAAGCAAGCACATTAGGAAGCACAATCACGATGATCACCACGCGTACGCATCGTTCAAGGACACCCCGGCACTCAAGAGGAGCGTTTCTCGCGGTCAGATACTCTGCCATTCTCATCGCGCTCGCCGGGGGAGTCGTAGCTATAGGACTCGTCGTCTAGCGATCTGAATAGAGCACAGGCTAGTATTGAAACCAATTGGGGAGACGGACAGCCGTCTCCCTTTCCTTTTGTCTCCGATACGATGAATTCGTGTGGACAATTCAGCAAAGTAAGTATTGCAAAACTATAAAAGTATGTATACACTGCTAACATCACTGCGTTAGCAGGAGGTACAGCGAAACGTGCGGGCTTTTTCAATTACAGTGACAACGTGGATATTCGTGGCGGTGATTGCGGCCGTTTCGTGTGGTGACGAGCCGGAGCCTGCTCGATCTGGCCCGACACCCGAACCTCAGATCATCGAAGTAGCAAGCAAGCCCGGCTCGCTGGTCGTCTACTCTGGACGGAGCGAATCGTTGGTCGGCCCGATCATAGAGCAGTTTCAAGAGGCGACAGGCATAGAGGTATCGACCAAGTATGGTGGCACCGGAGCGATCGCGGCGACAATCCTCGAAGAGGGCAACAACAGTCCTGCCGATGTGTTCTTCGCCCAGGACCCGGGTGGTCTTGGAGCGATCGCGCAGGCGGGCATGTTCAGGCTATTGCCGGGCGATGTCACCGGCCTTGTTCCCGGCTGGGCGCAGTCACCGGCCGGGCTTTGGGTCGGCATATCCGGTCGAGCGCGTACCCTCGTATACAATACCGAGAGCCTCACCGAGGAAGACCTGCCCGCCTCGATATTCGACCTGACCGACCCCAAGTGGAAGGGCCGGCTAGGCTGGGCCCCGACGAACGGCTCGTTCCAGGCAATGGTTACCGCCATGAGGGTGCTCTGGGGCGAGGAGAAGACGACCGAGTGGCTTGAGGGCATCAAGGCCAACGAACCCGGCATCTACCCCAAGAACACCCCCCAGGTAGCTGCGGCCGCGGCAGGCGAGATAGACATCGGCCTCGTCAACCACTACTACCTCCACCGGTTCCTGCAGGAAGAAGGGGACGCCTTCGGCGCACGGAACTATCACCCGACTGCCGGCGGTCCTGGAAGCCTCGTGTTGGTCGCCGGCGCCGGAATCCTGAAGACGAGCCAGAACCACGAAAACGCCGAGAAGTTTTTGAAGTTCATGCTCTCGACGGTTGGGCAGCAGTACTTCGCGGGGCAGACCTACGAGTATCCCCTCGTCGAGGGCGTCAAGACGAACCGCCTCTTGACGCCGATTGATGAGATCAACAAGCCGGACGTCGACATGGCCGACCTCGTCGATCTGGAAGGCACACAAAGCCTGCTTCGCGAGCTCGGCATCCTCGAATAGTCCAGTGACGGAGAAGTCACCCACTCCTTGATTTCAACAGGACCATCCCCGCTTGCCGACCCCGCCGGAGAGCACCTCCCCCGGCGGGGTCGGCAGGACGTTTCGAGGCCGCCGCCCGCGTTGGTCGTGGTTCCGGCAGTGCTGGTCGGCCTCGCCATGCTGCTCCCAATCGCGTACCTCGTGATACGCGGCGCGGGGGCGACGACCGAGGCGTGGGAGCTCTTGTTCCGTGTCCGCACGCTTCAGACTCTCGCGAGGACGACTTTGCTCATTGTGGTGGTTACGGGCAGTTCGATACTCGTGGCCCTGCCCATCGCGTGGCTTACCACGAAGAGCGACTTGCCCTTCCGCCGCGTATGGTCGGTGCTCACGGCGATGCCGCTGGTGGTGCCGACCTTCATAGGGGCGTTCCTGTTCATATCGGTACTGGGACCGCACGGCGTTCTGCAACAGGCGCTCGAACTGCTGGGAATCGACCGGCTGCCTGCGATATACGGACTGCCGGGCGCGGCCTTCGTCCTGACGATCCTGAGCTATCCGTACATCCTGCTCACCCTTAGGAGCGCGTTCCAGAGCCTCGATCCGGCCCTGAATGAATCGGCGCGGACTCTGGGACATGGGCGGGTGAGCAGGACGCTCCGCGTGACCGTGCCGCAACTCCGCCCCGCCATCATCTCTGGCTCTCTGCTCGTGGCGCTGTACACGCTGAGCGACTTCGGGGCAGTGTCGCTGATGCGGTATCCGACGTTCACGTGGGTCATCTACCAGCAGTACCAGACCGCCTTCGACCGGAGCATCGCGGCGGTGTTGTCGCTCGCCCTCGTCGGCATGGCCCTGGCTATCGTCCTGCTCGACGCGTACACACGTGGAAGGCTTCGGTATCATCGTTCGGGATCCGGGGCATCTCGGAGGGCCGAGGTCGTGCGGCTGGGGCCGTGGAAATGGCCCGCTCTGGCCTTCGTGACCGGCGTTGTGGCGCTGGGACTGGGAATCCCCGCGGGCGTCCTGCTGCATTGGCTCATTCGAGGAATTCTTGCGGGCGAACCGCTGCTCCTGCTCTGGAGCGCCACGGCGAACTCTCTGGCCGTATCGGGCGCCGCCGCCGTCGTAGCAGCGGCCTGCTCCGTACCCGTCGCCGTCATGTCGGTACGGTATCCCGGCAAGCTGTCCTATCTCATCGAGCGCATGAGCTACACCGGATTCGCCCTGCCGGGAATCGTCGTCGCGCTGGTCCTCGTCTTCTTTGCGGTGAACTATGCCAGGCCGGTGTATCAGACCACGTGGCTGCTGGTGTTCGCTTACGTCGTTCTCTTCCTGCCCGCGGCGCTCGGCGCGACTCAATCTTCGCTACTGAAGGTCAGTCCGAGACTGGAAGACGCGGCGCGAGGTCTCGGCCGCACCTTTATGCAGACCATGCGATCGGTCACTCTCCCTCTCATCGCGCCGGGCATAGTGATGGGCGCGGCCCTGGTGTTCCTGATCGCGATGAAGGAACTGCCGGCAACACTGATTCTGGGGCCGCTGGGGTTCAAGACGCTTGCCACCGCGGTGTGGTCGGCATCTTCGGAGGCTTTCTTCGCGCAGGCAGCTGCACCGGCACTCTTGCTGATCGTGATATCCTCGATACCGATGGCATTTCTCGTGACACGCGATTTCGGGGCCTCGACCTCTTCCGGGAGCGAGAGCCGATGAGCATTTTTGCGGTGCGCTGTACCGGGTTGACCAAGCGGTACGGCGACGTAGCAGCAGTGGACGGGGTCGAGTTGGCCGTGCAGCCCGGCGAGACCCTGTCGATTGTCGGGCCGAGCGGCAGCGGCAAGACGACGCTGCTGCGTCTGATCGCCGGATTCGAGGCGGTGGACTCCGGGGAGATCTCCTTGCGGGGTACAGTGGTCTCCGGTCTCAAGACGCACGTGCCGCCGGAGCGCCGGCGAGTCGGGATCGTCTTTCAGGAACACGCTCTGTTCCCGCACAAGACAGTGGGCGAGAACGTGGCGTTCGGGTTGCACAGGCTCGAACCGGACGAGCGGGCGACACGCCTGCGAGAGGCGCTCGAACTCGTGCGGCTGACTCACCTCGAAGGACGGTATCCTCACGAGTTGTCCGGTGGTGAGCAGCAGCGGGTGGCGCTGGCCCGCGCTCTTGCGCCCAATCCGGCAGTGCTGCTGTTGGACGAGCCGTTCTCGAACCTCGACGCAGACCTACGGGCGCGCATCAGGGGAGAGGTCAAGTCGATCCTCACGGATGCGGGCGTGACCGTAGTCTTCGTTACTCACGACCAGGTGGGCGCGATGTTCATGGGAGACAGGATAGCGATCATCAACGAGGGGCGTATCGAGCAGTCGGGTACGCCTGAGCAGGTGTTCCACGAGCCGGAGACGAGGTTTGCAGCCGGCTTCATGGGAGTTGCCGACTTCCTTCCGGCGGAGTATGTGAACGGCACGGTCGAGACGGAGCTTGGGAACTTCCCCATGAGCGGGGAAGGCTCGGGTCCGTGCGAGGTGATGACGCGGCCCGACGACATTGAGATGACTCGTTCGGCTGAGGGGACGGCCACGGTGCTGTCGAGGACGTTCCAGGGGATATCCGATCTGTACATGATCGAACTGGCGTCAGGCGCGGTGGTTCGGGCGCAGCGTCCGCATCACGAGCGGTACGAGCCGGGGGATTTCGTACGAGTCACGGTCGCGGCGCACTATGTGGCGCGGTGCTTCGCTCAGGCGGACGGGAAGCTGATGCCGTAGCATCCTTCGATTCACCGCAGAGGTCACGGAGATCGCAGAGAAGAAAGTGTTGCGTATTGGGGGAGTCCTGTACGATCTGGATTTTAGATTCCTCACTGCGTTTCGGAATGACAGGAGTGGTTGCACTCGTAATGACGGGAGCGGGGGCAAAGGACACTGCTATTACGCAAGAGCCGTGGGGGCCTCGTCCTGTTGAGGGCGGAGTTGCATGTCGTAGATGTTCTTGTAGAAACCGCCGATTTCCATTAGCTGATCGTGTGAGCCGCTTTCCACGATCTCGCCTTTGTCGAGGACGAGCGTGAGGTCGGCGCGGCGGACGGTTGAGAGCCGGTGTGCGATGACGAAGGTGGTGCGACCCGCGATGACCTCCTGGAGCGCCTGCTGGATCTGGTACTCGGTGCCCATATCTACGCTGGACGTGGAGTCGTCGAGGATGAGGATCGGAGGGTCGATGAGGAGGGTCCTGGCGATGGCGAGTCGCTGTCGCTGGCCGCCGGAGAGGCGGACGCCGCGCTCGCCGACCCACGTATCGTAGCCTCGCGGGGTCTGCTCGACGAAATCGTGAAGCTGGGCGATCGTGGCGGCCTCTATGATCCGGTCGGTGGTAGCGTCCTCTGCGCCATACGCGATGTTGTCGCGAATGGACGCGCCAAAGACGAATACGTCCTGCATGACGATGCCGACGTTGCGTCGTAGTGAGGAAAGCGTCGCATCTCGGACGTCCATACCGTCGATCAGCACGGCGCCTTCGGTCACGTCGTAGAAACGCGGCACGAGGTGGACGAGGGTGCTCTTGCCGGAGCCGGGCGCTCCGAGGATGGCGACAAGCTGGCCGGGCTCGACTTCGAAGCTGATGTCGCGGACGACGGGCGTGTCGGCCCGCTCATAGCTCATGGAGACGCGGTCGAATTTGACGCGGCCGCTAACGCCGTTGAGAGGGCGGGCGTTTGGACGTTCCTTGACCGAGGTCTCGGCGTCGATAACGTCGAAGATGCGCTGTCCTGCGGCGTGTGCGCGGGAGAACATGTTGACCATGAAGCCCATCATGCGTACGGGCATGGCCATCATGCCGATGTAGAGGATGAACATGGCGAGCTGTCCGGCGGTCAGGCGGTCGGCGGCGATCTCCTGTCCGCCGAACCAGAGGACGGCCCCGGTGGCGGCGGTGAAGATGAAGGTCATCAGGGAACCATGGAGGGCGAACTGCTTGGTGGCGTCGTAGGTCAGGTCGCGGACGGCGTCGGAGCGTTCGGCGAACTGTGCCTCGGCGAACCGTCGTGCCCCGAAGACCTTGACGACCTTGATGCCTGCGATGTTCTCCTGAAGGACGGCGGTCATCTTGCCGGTCTCTTCCTGGACGGCTCCCCAGATGTGTCGCAGCTTCCGCGACATGCTGAATGCGCGCCAGAGGACGGGAGGTATGAAGAGCATGACGACGATGGCGAGGCGCCAGTTGAAAGAAGCCATGATGAAGGCCACGAAGAGGAAGGTGGCGACCATCGACAGTCCTCGGATGAGGGCGGAACTCATGAACCTCTGAACGGCCTCGACGTCGGCTGTAGCCTTTGACATGAGGTCGCCGGTCTGCTGCTTGTCGTGGAATCCGAAGCTGAGGTTTTGGAGCTTGGTGAAGATATCGTGGCGGATGTCGTAGGCGGTCTTCTGGGAGATGGCCTCCGCCAAGTAGTTTTGCAGATAGCTGAAGAGACCTCGCAGGGCACCTGCGAGGAGCATCGATCCCGCGAGAATGAAGAGTGCGGTGAGCTTGCCCTCCTCAATGGCGCGGTTGAGGGCCTCGTCGATGGCGGAGCCCGCGAGCCAGGGCATGGCGAGGCCGGAGGCTACGGAGAGGGCCATAGCGGCGTACGCGCCTACGACGAGGGCCTTGTTGCGCAGACCGTATCCGATGAGTCGGAGGAAGATTTTCATGTTTGGGACGTCAACTCCTGTTGAGGCATATTGTGCATGAATTCATTTCGTATGTCAAGAGTAGTTTGAGTGAGTCGAAGGAATTGGATATAATGCGCGTAGTCAAAATTGTCGTGCAGTAAGCCCGTCGGAGAGATAATGGAGAGGGCAAGCGAGCTGCTCGAAAGTGAGAAGGATAACGACCGTGAAGAAGCTTGGACTCATCGTGAACCCCATAGCCGGTCTCGGCGGAGCGGTCGGGCTGAAGGGCACGGACGGGATCTCCACTTACCGCAAGGCGTTGGAGATGGGGGCTGTTCCCCGCGCAGCGCCGAGGGCCATTGAGGCCCTGCGAGAGCTTGGACGGCTGGATGGTTTGGAGGTGCTCACGTATCCGGGGATGATGGGCGAGGAAGAGGCGCGTCAGGCTGGACTGTCTCCTGTGGTCGTTGGATCGGTCAATGCCGCCGACACTTCAGCCGATGATACACGACGCGCTGCACAGGAAATGGCGGAGCGCGAGGTAGACCTAATTCTCTTCGCGGGGGGAGACGGGACGGCGCGGGATGTGTGTGGCACGGTGGGAGACGACGTCACGGCGCTCGGCATTCCCGCGGGCGTGAAGATGTATTCCGGCGTCTACGCGACGACGCCCCTCGCGGCGGGACGCGCGGCGGCGCAATTCCTGGCCGACGAAGCGCCTCAGACGAGGCTAGCAGAGGTCATGGACATCGACGAGGATGCGTTCCGTGACGGCGAAGTCCAAGCGCGGCTCTACGGGTACTTGCGCGTACCGGACGACACGTCGCACGTGCAGGTCACCAAGTCGCCGAGCCACGCCGACGAGGGAGAGGATATTTTTTCCCTTGCCGGGGAGGTCGTCGATTCCATGCGGAGCGACACTCTCTACATCCTCGGACCCGGCACGACCACGAAGGGTATAGCGGACGTTTTAGGAGTCCCAAAGACGCTGCTCGGCGTGGACGTGGTGCTCAACGGGGAGATCGTCGCGTCCGACGTGACGGAAGGGCAGTTACTAGAACTGTTGGACGGCGGTCGTCCTGCCAAAATCGTCGTGACGGCGATCGGTGGGCAAGGGCACATCTTCGGGCGTGGGAACCAGCAGATCGGGGCCGATGTCATCCGGCGCGTGGGCAAGGACAACATCGTCGTCGTCGCGACTCGGCGAAAGCTCGGCTCGCTGGGTCGAAGGACACTGACGGTCGACACGGGCAGCCGGGAGATCGACCGCGAACTCAGCGGCTATATCATGGTCACGACCGGACGGGCTGAGTCGGCGATGGTCAGGGTCTCCGACTGACGGGGCTGACGAACAGGTTCTCCGGGAGGATGCTCCGCGTCTCGATGGCGTGCCTGAACTCGGGCAGGCCTTCGGTCGTGACTACGCTGAGGGCGGTGAAATACTTACTCTCGCCGCTTGCGCCGCTCTTGTTGCCGCCGCTGTGGGGCCTGAGCCAGTCGGGGTCGATGATCTGCTCGCCCTTCCACAGCCCGCGCGTGGCGTTCAAGTGTCCGAACCGGGCCATATCGGACGCGCTCCATACGACCCAGCCGGGCCCGCTCCGCACGACGTTGCCCGCTATCTCGTAGGGCGGGTCGAGGTAGGTGTAGGAGTCGGGGAGCGTGGGGTAGAAGTATTTTTGGTCCTTGACCCAGCCTCCGGCGAACCAGTCCCAACTTTCGGCTTCGATGCCGATGCGGTCAAAGAGACGCTCTTGCACCACGTCCTTGATGTCGCGGCCCCAGACGTGCGTTAGCGCCTGTCCGAGTCGCCAGAACCCCGCGCTGCTGTACAGCCCCTTCGTGCCGGGCTCGACGTGCGAGTAGCAGTCGTAGTAGGGATCGCCCGTCCAGTTGGCCCATTCGGCCACTCCGGGAACGGCGTCGCGCTCCTCCAGTCCCGTGCGCTTCTCTGCCCAGCGGTTCCCGATCTCCATTGGGAAGCCGCCCCAGTGCAGGCTTTCCGTCCGCTTGCCGACGAGATGCCGCCACGTGAGCGTCTTGTGGTGTCCCTCGGTCAGGTACTTGTGGGGGTGGGAGAGCTCGCCGTGTCCCGTCCAGTATTTGTTGATCGGCTCATCGGGGTCGATGATGCCGTCCATCACGGCGAATCCGAGCACAGCCCACGTGAGTGCCTTCCCGACCGACGCAGTGTGGTGGGCATAGTGGCGGTTACCCCACGAATGGACGAGGTATCCGCCGCGCGTGAGCACGGCGCCGTACTTGTCGCGGGAGTGGTCCTCCCCGCCGAAGTTCGCTCCTCTCACGTCGAGTCCTGCCACCCACTGCGCGAACCCGTCGGGGTCGAGACCCGCTTCCTCCGGGGTGATCTGTTGCCAGTCGTCATCTGGATAAGTCACCCAGTCGGGCACGGTGATGGTCACTGTCTTCTCCTTGCTGCACAGTAGCCGTAAGAGTAGGGGAATCCGTGCCCTACGCACAAGCGCCTTTCGAGAAATGTCTACCCGGTTTGACAGGTGTTCCGTAGCTACCTAGACTACGCGCAAGTTCGCCGGACGGGGGTTTCCGATGAAGTCGTTTCCCGCCGAAGAGATGGACGCCGTCGCAAAACCCTTTCCGGGGCGCATCGGGGTGTGCATCAAGGACCTCAACACGGGCTTGCGGTACGAGTACAACGCCGACGAGCCGCTGCCTACGGCGTCGGTCGTCAAGGTGTCGATCATGATCGAACTGTTCCGGCAGGCGCACGCGGGCGAGATCTCGCTCGACGACCGGTACCGGATGCGCACGGACATCTCCAGCCACGGGACGGGGACGCTGAGTATCATGCGCGACTACCCCGAACTGACCCTGCGCGACTACTGCCGGTTGATGATGGGGGTGAGCGACAACATGGCAACGGACATGATCGTCCATCTGGTGACGCCGGAGTCGATCAACGCGACGCTGGACGGGATGGGCTACCACAACACTCGCGCGAACATGCCTCTCGGCGTGTGGCACTACCTGATGAAGGGGGTTGTCGAAAGGCCGTCGCGGGAGCTTGACGCAGCCATTCGATCAGGAGAACTCAACGACGGCCCCGGCGACAAGGACCTTCCGTTCGCCAGCGATCTGCGGAACAACGTCGCGTCCGCCCGCGACCTCGTGGACATCATGGAGAAGATACACGCGGGCGAGATGATTAGCGCGGAAGCCTCGGCGCAGATGGTCGAGATGATGAAGGTTGTTAAGGGTGACAACCGGATTCGCCAGTACCTGAAGCCGGAGATTGAGACGGCGCGCAAGACGGGCGGAAGCGGCCGCATCAAGGCCGATACGGGCATCGTCTACCTTCCCACCGGCCCCATGTTCGTCGCGGGCCTCTCCACTTCCGACAGGGCTGAGGACCAGGTCCAGGGGATGGAGGCCGTGGGCCTCATGACTCGAATGGCTTACGCGACGGTCTCCCCGGAGAGCGTGCTGGATGTCGAGTAGGGGGGCGATCTTGGCAACATGGTAAACTGAACAGCATCCTTGAAGAGGCTGACGATAAGGAAGGTTATTCATGATCGAAAGGCGCTTCAAAGACCTTTGGGAGCAATTACAGGGTAAGAAACTGCATTTGCCTCACTTCTTGACAGAAGTCCGCCTCAAAGGGATTCGCGGTATTGATGACCTCAGAGTAGTCTTTGACTATCCGGTGAGCGTCATAGCCGGTGGCAACGCCAGTGGCAAGTCAACGGTGCTATTCGCCGCGGCTTGCGCCTACAGAGTGCCCGGAGCTGGAGCTAAAGATTACGTTCCATCTACGCTCTTCCCCGATTATCGCCCAAAGGTGGGGGGGTGGGAAGACGGGAAGCCTGAAGTGGTGATTGACTTCGATTACTCGACGCCGGATGGCAGGCTTCCCATGCGGTTGCGACGCGCTAAGGGCTGGAATCGCAGCTTCCGTGGCCGTAAGGGAGCCAGCCAACCGGAACGGCAACTATACCTTCGGACCTTAAGTAATCTCAGCAATCCGTCCGAGGTGCGGGGTGTTCTGAGCATGTCGCGGTTGAGTTCCGCGCCCGAAGAAACACGCTTGACCGCATCGCAGCTCGAGTTTGCTCAGCAGATGCTGCCCTTCAGGTATTCTGAGGTCTTGAAGCTGTCGAGCGGTAGCAAGAATCTGCTCTTCGCGGCTCAGGAAAGTGGAGCTGCATACTCTGAACTGCACATGGCTGCGGGTGAACGGGCTATCCTCAGGCTGTCGCAAGAGATCGCCCAGCTCGAGGGCGCTTTGGTTCTGATTGACGAAGTGGAAGCAGGACTGCACCCCTGGGTACAACAGCTACTGATGCTACAGTTACAGCAGCTTGCCCTGCGCAACGATCTTCAGGTCATCGTGACCTCCCACAGCCCTGTAGTTCTTGACTCCGTACCCCTAAACGGTCGTATTTTTCTTGACCGAGACGACAGTGGGAGGGTTATCGTGCGCCCTCCTTATCGGGACATAGTTCAAGACGCGCTCTATGGGCGCTCCAACGATGCGCTTAACCTTCTCTGTGAAGACTCCTCCGCCGAAGGCATCCTCAACGGTGCCTTTGATGTCTTATTGCCTCAGCAGGAATTTAGGAGGGAATCGGTTCGCATCGGACGCGACACAGGCGCCAATGAATTTCCCACGCACGCAACGGCCTTCAGGAAATTTGGCCAGATTCAGAACTTCGTATTCGTTCTCGATGGCGACAAGCGCGGCGAGGATATAGAGCAGAAGATACAGAAGCAGGCCAAGAGCGAGGTTCCAGTAGTTTTCCTACCTGGAGCCGCCGCACCTGAAGTCTGGGTGTGGAAGGTGTTGCAAGAGGACTCGGGAGAGGCGGCAAGAGAATTGGGTATCAGTCGAGGCGATCTTTCTCAGCGAGTGAATCAGTTTAACGCCGTATATGACTCGGCTTCAGACTCGCCTTCGCAGATCGCCAAGACCAAACTCCGAGGTCTGGCGGAATCTCTGGATAGGGAACCCCCGGACGTCTGCCGAGTTGTTGCTCGGCTGGAAGCTAACCGCAAGGAGAGCGATATTCAGCCTTTGTTTGAGAGGTTAAAGGACGCCTTGCTGGAATGGCGAGGAGAGTAGGGACAGAGTCAATACGCAATACCCTATACTTTTTATGCAGGGAGGCCCCACTACGGTGGACAAGATCGTCGTCTTCAGCGGCAGCGCGCATCGTGATCTGGCCGAGAGCGTATGCTCATACTTGGGCGTGCCGCTTAGTCCAACGACGATCAACCGTTTCAGCAACGGGTGTCTCCAGGTCCAGCTCAACGAGAACTGCCGCGAGCGGGACGTGTTCATCGTTCAGCCTCTGGTTCCGCCGGTGCACGACCACCTCATGGAGCTTCTCCAGATGCTGGACGCGGCCCGGGGTGCTTCGGCCTCCAGGGTCACAGCCGTGGTTCCGTATTTCGGGTATGCGCGTTCGGACCAGAAGGACGCGCCGAGGATCTCGATAGGGGGTCGGCTCGTAGCCGATCTGCTCGTTACGGCGGGCGCAGACCGCGTGCTCACGATGACGCTCCACGCGCCTCAGGTACACGGGTTCTTCAGCGTACCGGTCGACCACCTGAACGCGCTCGACATCCTGGCGGGCCACTTCCGGAAGCGCGATCTGTCCAACACTGTTGTGGTCTCTCCCGACTTCGGCAGGGCGAAGGACGCCGCCTACTTCGGACGGCTCCTCGGCGTTCCGGTCGCGGCGGGCAACAAACAGCGCGTCAGTGACACTGAGGTCATCATCGACACGATAGTCGGAGACGTCGACGGCAAGGACGCGATCATTCTCGATGATGAGATAGCGACCGGAGGGAGCATCCTCACTGTTTTGGACCGACTAAGCGAGCGGGGAGTGGAGCGAAAGTCCGTCGTCTGTACGCACGGCCTGTTTAGCGGCGCCGCGCCTGAGCGGTTCCGCGCACGACCCGACGTGATCGAGTTCGTTACGACCGATACTGTCTCGTCCTACCGGGACAGTAGCATTCCCAACCTGAGCGTGCTGTCCGTGGCACCACTGCTTGGCGAAGCCATGCGCCGCATCCACGGAGGCGAGTCGGTAAGCAGCCTCTTCGCGGGGCCGAAGTGGGCGGCGGAGGCGCGGCAGGTGCGGGTCTGACCGGTCTCGACTGCGACTAGCCTCGTGGCTCCAACTCCGGCTCGAAGAGGGTCGGGCGGCCAAAGGAGTGTGGGGCCGAGGGTCGGCTTAAGAGCAGCTTTTGGCGTTCGGTCAGCTTGACGGTCGCCGGGGGTGTCGCTTGGTGCCAGGAGTAGGCCTGGTGCGACGGCCCCATGCTGAAGAAGAGGGTGCGTCGCTGGTGGCTGCCGCGCCATGGGGCGGTTCCGTGCAGGAGCGCCTCGGTGAAGATCGACACCGAACCAGCCTTCACCTCGGGCATGTCGATGCCGTAGCCCTCCGTGGCTTCCTTGATTTCTTTGGGCACTTCGAAGTTGGACTTGTGGCTGCCGGGCAGGGCCATGAAGCCTCCGAGCTCGCCGCCGGAGTCGGTGAGATTCCATGCCATGTTGGTCAGTCCGCTGCGTATCTTGCCGTCTCGCACGTAGTAGTAGTCGGTCTGTACGAAAGGCACGACTCCGCCGTGCATGTGGAGCGCCTTCGCTCCGGCATTTGCCCACGCGCCCCAGAAGTGGTCGATGCGGAACCCGTCTCCCATTATCATCCTCAGCACGGGCATGACCTTGGGGTGGTCGAGCACCTTCGTGAAGGCCTGGCCCCATTCGAGGAATCCCGCTCCCTCCTCGCCCGCGCCGCCTCCGGGAAGAGTGCCGGAGACTTCCTCGGTCGACGTGTGGCCGCTCTCGTCGATGAGCCGGTTCAACTCGGCGACCTCGTCGGCGGTCAACACGTCCTCGATGACGAGGTATCCGTGCAGGTCGAACAAATACTTTTGTATATCGAGGCTGGTCACTGCGGTCTCTCCTGCGAATCGGGGGCGTGAGTGGGCACCGGATAGAATACTCCCGCTAGGGCGACTCCTCAATAGGAAGGGGTCCGTGAAGTCGTCTTAATCCATTAGGAGACTGCAACCACACATTTCCCTACCCTTACCGCTTTGTGATATTGTCATAGTGTGAACCTTGCAAGTGTTGAGATTTCAAAGAAAGGAAGTAAGGAGAGTATGCGTAATCCACAGCCGATTGAACGACATCCCCGAGTATTTGGCGCACTCGCTCTGATTTTTCTACTCTTCCTCACAGCCTGCAGCACCGAAAGCGATTCACCGTCCGTCTCGCCCACAAGGGAGGCGGCCACCCCCGCGTCGGAAGCCTCTGCTCGTACAGTGTCAGCAACCGCAATCCCGACCGCGGTTCCGACCGAGACCGCGCCGACGGGTTCACCTGACCCTGAGCGAACGGCGCTGACGGCCCTCTACGATGCCACGGGCGGGCAAGACTGGAAGATAGACGACGGTTGGCTTGGCGACGGCGCTCTTGACAAATGGCTACGTGTGACCACAGACGAGAACGGCAGGGTTACGGATCTGGACCTTGGTTCCAACCAGTTGAGCGGGGAGATACCGGCGGAACTGGGCAACCTCTCTCGCTTGGAACTGCTGTACATCAGTGACAACGACCTGACCGGAGCGCTTCCGCAAAGCCTCACGGGAATATCAGGGCTGGAGTCCTTCCACTTCCACAATAACCCGGGTCTGTGCGCCCCAATCGATGAGACATTCCAGACATGGTTGCGCGGCATTGCCGAAGTACGCGGCAGCAGCTGCGCACCGGAGGACTCGTTGGATGACCGTGAGGCGCTGGTGGAGCTATACGACGCCCTAGACGGGGAGAACTGGACGAACAACGCCAACTGGCTGACCGAACGGCCAATCAGGGAGTGGTATGGAGTGACAAATGATGCGAGCGGACGGGTCACAAGACTTTTACTCGATTCGAACGGATTGGCCGGGGAGTTACCAAAGGGACTCGGGAGCCTCTCCAACCTGAAAAGGCTGGAGTTCGGCAACAACCAGCTAACAGGGGAGATACCCAGGGAGCTAGGCAACCTCTCCGACCTGGAGGCTCTTCAACTCGGTAACAGTCCACCTATTGGGGGGTTAAGTGGAGGGATACCAAAGGATCTGGGCAACCTCTCGAAGTTGGAGGTTCTAAACCTCAGGTTCAACCAGTTGACCGGGGAGATACCGAAAGAGCTAGGCAACCTCTCCAACTTGGAGATTTTGGCTCTTATGGCCAACCGGTTGACTGGAGAGATACCGCCGGAACTGGGCAGTCTCTCCAACCTAAGAACGCTGGAACTTAACTACAACCAGTTGAGCGGGGAGATACCGACGGAGTTGGGCAACCTCTCCAACCTGAATACTCTGATGCTATACGGTGCTAACCAGTGGAGTGGGTGCATCCCTGAGAAACTGCGCGACGTGCGGAAAAGCGATTTCCACTTTCCCGACATGCCACCCTTCTGTTGATCCGCGCGAGAGCGAAAAGAGCCCTGGAGTCCTATCTCGCTTCTTGACCTTGCCTTGACCGATGGATATGGTTTCTCCATGACCGCCTTCCGAACCATAGTGCTTGTCCTCGCCGTCCTTCAGGTGCTGCTTACCGCATTCACGGGCATGGTGGGAGCCTTCGCTGATGGTGGGGACTTGTGGTCGCGGCTGCTGTTGATCGCAGTGCATCCGCTCTGCGCCGTGTCATTGCTGGTGCTTGCGGTCCTGCCGAGGCCTTCTCCTGCCCTTGCGTACGCCGTCGCGGCTCTGCTCGTGGGGAACATCTTCGCCGATCTGACGTTGGCGCAGCTGATCGCGGTAGGGACGGTGAAGGGGGACTGGTGGCTGCCGTTGACGTTCTCGGTGATCCCGGCAGTCGGCGTTGCCTACGCGCTGACCATCGGCCGGCACGGGCGGAATTCCCCAAGCCGAACGGGGGCGTAGGGCGAGCACACCGCAGAGGGCCGGGATACCGTCATTAATGCGGTGTGTGATTGTTGACACCGGTACCCCGTATAGATATAATACCGCTTTGCGTGCGCCCACGTATGGGGTTAGCGCGTGTCGAAAAACGGCCCGTAGAACTTCGGAATCCTAGTTAGGACGTAACATGCCGACAACGAACCAACTTGTTCGGAAAGGGAGGAAGTCGAAGCGGGGCAAGGATAAGGCTCCCGCGCTCGGCTATTCCTTTAACTCGCTCAAGAACCGGGGCACCCGCGGCTCCGGCTCACCCCAGAAACGGGGCGTATGCGTTCAGGTGCGAACCCAGACGCCCAGAAAGCCGAACTCGGCCCTCCGCAAGGTCGCGAGGGTGCGGCTCACTAACGGGATGGAAGTAACCGCCTACATCCCAGGAGAGGGCCATAACCTTCAGGAGCACTCGCTCGTACTGATTCGCGGCGGCAGGGTACGAGACCTCCCAGGAGTGCGCTACCAGGTCATTCGCGGGGCGCTGGACGCGGCGGGGGTCGAGGACCGCAGGCGAGGCCGGAGCAAGTACGGAAGCAAGCGAAACAGCTAAAACGTCTGAAAGTAACCTCGGAGTCGGAAGACACGGGGTCGCTTTTTGTTTTGGAAGGAATGAAATGGCACGACGGAGACGAGCGGAAAGGCGCCGGGTGCTCCCCGATCCGAAGTACCGGAGCGTGGAACTGGCCCGGTTCATCAACAAGGTCATGCTCGGCGGCAAGAAGACCGTTGCACAGCGGGTGGTGTACGACGCGCTGGACATAGCCGAGCGCCAGGGAAACAGGCCCGGCATCGACATCTTCCGCCAGGCCCTCGTGAATACGACGCCCGCGCTCGAGGTCCGCTCACGCAGGGTCGGCGGCGCGACCTACCAGGTCCCCAGAGACGTTCGTCCCGAGCGTCGCGAGGCCCTGAGCATGCGCTGGATCGTACAGACGGCCCGAGGCCGGAGCGGTCGGCCCATGTCCGAGAAGCTGGCGACAGAGTTGCTCGAAGCCTCACGGGGCCAGGGTGACTCCGTCAGAAGGAAGGAAGAACAGCATCGAATGGCCGAAGCGAACCGCGCTTTCGCGCACTATCGCTGGTAGGCCGCAGAGGTTCGACCTTTCGGGATACACATCATGGCTACCGCAACAATGACAAGAAACCGCCTGGACATGATCCGAAATATCGGATTCATTGCCCATATCGACGCAGGGAAGACTACGGTCACCGAGCGGGTACTCTACTTTGCCGGTCGCATCTACAAGATCGGCGGAGTGGACGAAGGCACCACGTCGATGGACTGGATGGCCCAAGAACGCGAGCGAGGCATTACGATCACGTCCGCGGCCACGACGTGCGAGTGGAATGACCACTCGATCAACATCATCGACACGCCTGGACACGTGGACTTCACGGCGGAGGTCGAGCGCAGCCTGCGCATTCTGGATGGCGGCGTGGTGATCTTCGACGCCGTGGCGGGCGTTCAGCCCCAGTCCGAGACCGTATGGCGGCAGGCCGACAAGTACCACGTTCCTCGAATATGCTTCATCAACAAGATGGACAGGGTCGGGGCGGACTTCCAGCGCACCATCGACTCCATCACGCAGCGGCTCCAGGGCAATCCGGTAGCCATTCAACTGCCGATCGGTGCGGAGCAGGACTTTGAGGGCATCATCGACCTGATCGAGGAGAGGGCGTACTTCTACCACACCGAAGGGCCCGAACCGCCCATAGAAGGCCCCATCCCGGCGGACATGCTCGACACCGTCCGGGACTACCGTGAGCGACTGATTGAGAAGGTCGCCGATACGGACGATGAGATACTCATAAAGTACCTCGAAGGTGAGGAGATCACCGTCGAGGACATCAGGACGGCGCTGCGCCATGCGACCGTGACCAACGCCATCATGCCCGTCCTCTGTGGCAGCGCGCTCCGTCATCGGGGCGTCCATCCGCTGCTCGACGCGATCGTGGACTATCTCCCGTCGCCGGTGGATGTACCCCCGGCAACCGGTAGCCGCTACGATAACGGCGAAGAGGTGACCCGACACCCCGGTGAAGGCGACCCCTTCGCCGCTTTGGTGTTCAAGGTGGTCGCCGATCCCTTCATCGGCCGGCTCGTCTACTTCCGCGTCTACTCCGGTAACGCGGAGTCGGGCTCCGGGGTGTTCAATTCGAGAACGGGACGCCGCGAGCGCGTGGGCCGTCTCGTCATGATGCACGCTGACCGCCGAGAGGAAGTGTCCGAGGTCTACTCCGGTCAGATCGCCGCCGCCGTGGGCCTGAAGAACGCCACCACCGGCGATACGATCAGCGACGGGGACTCGCCCGTCGTTCTCGAAACGATAACGTTTCCCGATCCGGTCATGTCCATCGCCGTCGAGCCCAAGACGAGGGCCGACCAGGACAAGCTCGGCGACGCGCTGAACAAGCTCGCCGGGGAAGACCCGACGCTGAAGGTCTCCTACAACGATGAGTTGGGCCAGACCATCATGTCCGGCATGGGTGAGCTTCACCTTGAGATCATTGTCGATCGCATCCGGCGGGAGTACAAGGTGGAGGGCAACATCGGCAAGCCGCGCGTGGCCTATCGCGAGACGATAGGAAGGTCGGCGAAGGCCGAGGGCCGCCTCGTCCGCCAGACGGGCGGACACGGTCAGTTCGCCCACGTCGTCTTGGAGATCGAGCCGCTTGAACGAGGCGCGGGATTCGTGTTCGAGGACAACGTGCGTGGCGGCGCCGTTCCTCGTGAGTTCATCCCCGCCGTCTCCAAGGGAATTCAGGACGCCCTCGGCGCAGGCCCGCTATCGGGTTTCCCGGTCGTCGATCTCAAAGCGACGCTTGTCGACGGCACGGCTCACGAGGTTGACTCGTCTGAGATTGCCTTTCGCGTGGCCGGTTCGATGGGCGCGAAGGCCGCCATTTCGAGGGCCAAGCCGATACTCCTCGAACCGGTTATGACCCTTGAGGTCGTGACGCCGGGCGAGTTCCTTGGCGACATACTTGCCGACCTCGGTCGTCGCAGGGCCGATATCAAGGGCATCGAGGGACAGGGCGACATTCAGGTGGTGAAGTCCAACGTTCCGCTCGGCGAGATGTTCGGTTACGCGAACACGATGCGCTCGCTGACGCAGGGCCGAGCCGCCCATTCAATGGAATTCGGCAACTACCAGCAAGCACCCGAAGGAGTGGATACGCAATAGGACGGACCTGCGCCAATGCGCGGGCCAATCTCAGGTGAAAAATGACGACAGGGACGAGCCAGAAGATTAGAATCATACTCAGGGCGTTCGATCATCGAATTCTCGATCAGTCGGCCACGCACATCGTGGAGGCCGCAGAGCGCACGGGCGCGCTGGTCGCGGGTCCCGTCCCGCTGCCGACCAGCATCAAGCGCTTCTGCGTGATCCGGTCGCCCCACGTGTTCAAGAACTCGCGGGAGCATTTCGAAATTCGGACGCACAACCGGCTGATCGACATCTTGGAGCCGACCTCCAAGACCGTCGACTCGCTCACGCGGCTGAACGTTCCTGCCGGCGTGGACATATCGATCAAGGTATAGAGAGAAAGCGCAACGCATCCTCCTGGATGTTGGAGCGCGATAAACGACGAGAAACATGAGCATTCAAGCGCTGCTGGGAAAGAAAATAGGGATGACGCAGGTGTTCAAAGAAGACACCGGCGAGGCCGTTTGCGTGACCGCAATCGAGACCGGCCCATGCACCGTAACGCAGATCAAGTCGACGGACACGGACGGCTACGAGGCCGTTCAGATCGGCTTCGAGGAGGTCAATCGGCGCAACAAGCCCGAAAAGGGACACCTCGACAAGTCCGGCGACAAGCTGTTCCGTCACCTTCGGGAGGTCGGCGCTGCCGACCTTAGCGCCCTGGAAGTCGGCCAGCAGTTCGATGCAGGGCTGTTCGAAGAGGGAGAGTCGATAAACGTCATCGGCGTCACGAAGGGCCGGGGATTTGCCGGCGTGGTCAAGCGACACGGTTTCAAGGGCGGCCCGAAGACGCACGGGCAGTCCGACCGGCATCGCGCGCCTGGATCTATCGGCGCGGGCACCACGCCCGGAAAGGTGCTGAAGGGCCAGCGCATGGCCGGACGCATGGGCGGAGACACGGTGACGACGAAGAACCTTGAGGTGATGAGGTCCGATCCCGACAGCCGCCTCGTGCTCGTGAAGGGTTCCGTCCCCGGAGCAAGAAATACCCTGCTGGTCCTCACCAAGCGGGGCTAAACAGAGAATTACCGTGAATATCGCAGTCAAAAACATACAGGGCGAGTCGGTCCAAGAGATCGAGATTCGGGACGACGTTTTCGGCGTGCCGATGAACTCGGCCCTCGTGCACCAGGTCGTCGTCGGGCAGCTTGCGAACGCCCGAC
Organism: Dehalococcoidia bacterium; assembly: GCA_963665745.1. Taxonomy (GTDB): domain Bacteria; phylum Chloroflexota; class Dehalococcoidia; order Lucifugimonadales; family VXLM01; genus VXLM01. The sequence goes on from OY762443.1 coordinate 2,117,104, forward strand.
AGGGTACCGCCAAGGCCAAGACGCGGAGCGAAGTCTCCGGCGGCGGCAGGAAGCCGCGTCCCCAGAAGCACACCGGATCGTCCCGTCAAGGCTCGATCCGTTCTCCCCTCTGGAAGGGCGGAGGTGTGACCTTCGGTCCCGCGCCGAGGAGCTACCGTCAGCGGACACCCAAGAAGATGCGGCGAGCCGCCATCCGCATGACCCTCTCGGACAAGGTGCGAGCGAGCAACCTCATCGTTTTGCAAGACCTCGCTTTCGACAGCCCGAAGACGAAGGACTTCGTGGCGATGATGCAGGCGCTCGGCCTTGAGCGGTCCGTTCTGCTCGTCGGAGACGGCGCGGACCACGCCGCGCTCCGTGCGGGGCGCAACGTGCAGGGCGTGGACATGCTTCCTGCGGACCTGCTGAACGCCGTCGATGTGCTGAACCACCGGACTCTCATCATGACGCTGGAGGCCGTTCGGAAGGCCGAGGCCCTTTGGGGCGTGGCGGTCGTCGATGAGGTCGAGGCGGAAGCGGCCTAGAGCAGGAACGTTATCATGCACCCGTTTCAAATACTGAGAAGACCGGTAATTACCGAGAAGAGCACCCTGCTCAGCGAGCAGGGACGATACGTTTTCGAGGTGGCGAAGAGCGCTACCAAGCACGATATCAAGAGGGCCGTCGAGGAGGCCTTCGAGGTGACGGTCGTTCGCGTCCACACGATGTCCGTCAGGGGAAAGCGCAAGCGGTTCGGCCCGAGGATCACTACCTTGAGGTCGTGGAAGAAGGCCATTGTGACGCTCGCGCCGGGTGACTCAATCACGCTGTTCGAGGGAGTATAGATGCCGCTCCGTAAGCTGAATCCGACCAGTCCCGGTCAGCGGGGAACGATTCTTCAGACGTCCGACGATGTTACGAGCACTCGTCCGAAGAAGTCACTCCTCAAGCCGATGAAGAAGAGAGCTGGACGCAACAACAAGGGCCGCATCACCGTTCGCCACCGGGGCGGCGGTCACAAGCGGCGTCTGCGCGTGATCGACTTCAAGCGCAACAAGCCGAACGTGCCGGGTGAGGTGATGACGATCGAGTACGACCCGAACCGGTCGTCCCGGATCGCCCTCATCAAGTATGCAGACGGCGACTGGCGCTACATTATCGCGCCGGTTGGCCTGAAGGTGGGAGATATGGTCGTATCGGGAGAGCGCGCCGAAATTCGGCCTGGAAACGCTCTTCCCCTGCGGTCGATCCCCAACGGCACGCTCGTCCACAACGTCGAGTTGAAGGTTGGCCGGGGCGCGCAGATCGTGCGTAGCGCCGGGGCATCCGCTCAGGTCATGGCCAAAGAGGGCGCGTACGCGCTCCTGAAGCTCCCGTCCGGTGAGATGCGGCAGGTGCTGAGCGAGTGCATGGCCACCGTCGGACAGGTCGGACTCGTGGACCACAAGAACGTCAAGCTGGGTAAGGCGGGGAGAAGCAGGCATCGGGGACGACGCCCGCAGGTGCGCGGTGTCGTGATGTCGCCCGCCGACCACCCACACGGCGGCGGAGAGGGCCGTTCGCCCATCGGTATGCCTTCGCCGAAGACCCCGTGGGGCAAGCCCGCACTGGGCTACCGCACGCGGCGCAACAAGTCGTCCAACAAATTCATCGCGAAGAGAAGATACGAGAAGTAATACGTACCGGGCCGTGAGCGCCCGGTCGGAGTAAGCTTATGTCGAGGTCGACGAAAAAGGGACCGTACGTCCACCCCAAGCTGGCGAAAAAGGTTGAGGTAGCCCGGCGCAGCAACAGCAAGGTGCCCATCCGAACGTGGTCGCGGGCATCCACGATCATGCCGGACATGCTCGGCCTGACGATCGCCGTGCATGACGGGCGTCGACACATCCCCGTATTCGTGACGGAAAATATGGTCGGTCATAAGCTCGGCGAGTTCGCCCCAACGAGGACGTTCCGGGGCCATAGCTCATCGAAATCGGAACGAACGACAACCGTGAGGTAAGTACCGTGGCCGCAAGCGCTACGACGACAAACACCGGTTACTCGGTCAAAAAGGTCAAGCGAATCCTGGACCTCGTGCGAGGCCGCACGGTCGAAGACGCGCTTAATATTCTCGATTTCACGCAGTCGCCGATAGCCGCCCAGGTGGCAAAGGCGGTCAGGTCGGCATCGGCCAATGCCGAGAACGATTCGACCAGCGGCGATCCGTCGAACATGCGCATCGTCGAGACGTACGCGAACATGGCCCCCAAGCTCCTTCGGTTCAGGGCAAGGGCGCGGGGACGAGGGACGAGGATCATTCGGAGAAACAGCCACATAACGGTGGTCATAGACGAGGAGGAAGACTTCTAGCGTGGGAAATAAGACACACCCCATAGGGTTCCGCCTCGGAATCGTTAAAGATTGGCAAACGAGATGGTTTGCCGCCAAGCAGAAGGACTACCGCGCCCTCGTCAAGGAAGACATTGGCATTCGCAATGTCGTGATGGAGGGCAACGAGGACGCCGGTATTTCCCGTGTCGAGATCGAGCGCGGCACGAACGAGCTCGTCGTTACGGCTCACACCGCCCGCCCCGGCATTGTGATCGGGCGCGGCGGCGCCAAGGTAGACGAGATGCGCAAGCAGCTAGAGCAACTGACGAATGGCCGGGTTCGGCTGAACGTGCAGGAGATCCGGCAGCCTGAGCTCGACGCATTTCTGGTGGCGCGGAATATCGCTGATCAATTGGAGCGACGCATCGCCTTCCGTCGGGCCATACGCCAAGCCATGAACAGAACGGTGCAGGCGGGAGCGCAGGGAATCAAGGTAATCGCCTCCGGACGGCTCGCCGGCGCGGACATCGCCCGCGCGGAGAAGGCCATGGAAGGACGAGTGCCCCTCCATACGCTGCGGGCCGACATCGACTTCGACATCGCCGAGGCGGCGACCGACTTTGGCCGCATCGGCGTCAAGGTCTGGATCTTCAAGGGAGAGATTCTCCCGAAGCCGAAAGAGCAGACGATCGACATCGAAGAAATGTCACCGATTCAGGTAACCGTTCGGGCCGACCAGGAAATCCGTCCTGAGTCTGAATCGCCGGCTCCGGCCGAGGCTGATACTACAGAGGCGACAGAGGAAGCGACCGATGCTCCAACCCAAGAGAGTTAAGTATCGAAATAAGCAGCGTGGTCGGATGAACGGCATTTCCGTTCAGGGAAGCCGCCTGAACTTCGGCGACGTCGGGCTGAAGGCGACAGAACCGGCCTGGGTGACGTCACGCCAGATCGAGGCCGCGCGGCGTGTACTCACCCGGTACACCCGGCGTGGGGGCAAGCTGTGGATCCGCATCTTCCCGGACAAGTCGGTCACGGCGCGAGCTGCCGAGACCCGCATGGGAAGCGGCAAGGGCGCCGTCGACCACTGGGTCGCCGTCGTCAAACCGGGGCGAATGATCTTCGAGTTGGCCGGAGTGCCGGAAGCGGAAGCGAAGGTGGCCATGAAGCTGGCCTCGGCCAAGCTGCCGATGGGCACGCGAGTGGTTGCCGCAAGCGAGATCGGCCAATAGCGACCTCGCGAATTAGAGTAAACGGATAAAGGGAATATCATGGCGGAAATGGATGATCTGAGAGGCCTCAACGACGCGGACCTGGCCGAAGAATTGGACAACTCCCAACGGGCGTTGATGAATCTTCGGTTCCGGTCGGCGACGATGCAGCTTTCGGACGCCCATGCGATTCGCAAGGCGCGCAGACGCATCGCGCGCATCTACACGATTATAAGGGAAAGGGAACTGGCTCTGGCCACGCAATGAGCTACGAACGACGCAAAGTAAGGGTCGGCAGAGTCGTCGGCGACAAGATGGATAAGACGTGCATCGTCGAGGTGGAGTGGCGCAGCTTCCACCGGCGATATAAGAAGTCCATCCGCCGCCGGTCGCGCTTCAAGGCCCACGATGAGAACAACACGGCCCAGCTCGGCGATACGGTAACGATCGTCGAAAGCCGCCCAATGTCCAAGACCAAGCGCTGGCGGCTGGTCAATGTCGTCGAGCGTCAGGAGATCGCTGAACTCCCGCCGCTGGACATCGCCCCGGCCGATGAGGTCGAGACTGCCATGACGGAGCAGGTGGTCGAAGAGGCCGTCTTGCTGGAAGAGGAGACTCCGATTCAGGCGGAGGCTGTGGACGAGACCCAGGACGAACCCGAAGCGGAAGTGCCCGACGAATCTGCCGCTGTCGATGAAAGCGACGGCGAGATCGCGGATTCCGAAGTAGCAGAGGCAGAGGACACAGCGACTGAGAGCGCCGATGATGAGGACGCTCCGGCTGATGAGGCGTCCGAGCCTGAAGACGAGATAGAAGAGACGTCGGAGAGCGCCGACGAAGAGGACACTCCCGACGCCGTTGAAGAGTCCGAGGCTGAGGACGCGGTTGAAGAGACGCCTGAGAGCTCGGACGATGAGGAACATCCGGTCGATGAATCGCCCGAGCCGGAGGATGAACCCGGAGCCACGGCAGAGAGCGTGGACGAAGATGAGACTTCCCCCGATGAGTCGTCCGAACCTGAGGACGAACCGGAAGCCGCGGTAGAGAGCGTGGACGAAGAGGACGCTCCTGCCCAAGAGGAGGAAGAACCCGAGGAAGCGCCAACCGAAATGCCGGAGAGCGCTGACGATGGTGAAGCCCCTGCCTCAGAGGGTGATACTGAGGACGAGAAGGCTGACGAGGAGAAGCCGCGACAATGATTCAGATATATTCCAGAGTCAAGGTCGCGGACAACTCCGGCGCTAAGACCATTAGCTGCATCGGCGTGCCGGGCGGCAGCGGACGCAAGTACGCCGGTCTTGGTGACGTGATCGTCGCCTCCGTCAAGGAGGCCGCTCCCGCATCGCCCGTCAGAGAGGGCGAGGTCGTGCGCGCGGTCATCGTGAGGCTCGCCAAGCCGACCCGGCGTCCCGACGGCTCGCACATCCGGTTCGACGAAAACGCCGCGGTCATCATCGGCGAGAACCAGATGCCGCGCGGGACGCGCATCTTTGGCCCCGTGGCCCGCGAGCTTCGGGAGCAGAACTTCATGCGAATCGTATCCCTAGCCCCGGAGGTGCTCTAACATGAAGCTACGTGTTGACGATATGGTCCTGATTACCCGGGGGAGAGACCGAGGTAAGACGGGCCAAGTACAGCGGATATTTGCAAAGCAAGACAAGGTGCTCGTTGAAGGCATAAACGTCGTTCAGCGACACACGAAGGCGACGGGCAACATTCGGCAGGCCGGAATCGTGCAGAAGGAACTGCCGATTCCGGTGGCCAACGTGCGCCTCATCTGTCCGCACACCAATAAGCCCACGCGAGTCGGGTACACCCAGCTGGCGGACGGCGCCAAGGCGCGAGTCTCCAAAGTGTCCAAGGAAGTAATCGAGTGACGACCAAGAAGAGCGGTTCCCAAAGTAGGGGCGGATCGGGCCGCGGAAGGCAGCGCTCCAAGAAGACGGAACAGGGCCCCGAGCCGGCAGGTCCGGTTGGCCCCCCGCGACTTCTTGTTACTTTCCGTGACGAGATCGCGCCGCAGTTGTTCAAGGAGTTCGAGTACACGAGCCCCATGCAGGTGCCGCGTCTCGAAAAGATCATCGTGAACATCGGCATCGGCGCGGAAGCCATAGACAACCGCAACGCCATCGAAGCCGCGACGCGTGATCTGGTCGCCATCACCGGCCAGCAGCCGGTTACGACGCTGGCCCGCAAGTCGATTGCAGGGTTCAAGATCCGTGAAGGGATGCCGATGGGGCTGAAAGTCACCCTTCGCGGGCGGCGGATGTACGAGTTCTTCGACAGGTTCGTAAGCTCATCACTGCCGCGCATTCGCGACTTCCGCGGGCTTTCGCGGAACGCCTTCGACGGACGCGGCAATTACGCGGTCGGCATCAGGGAGCAGGTGATCTTCCCCGAGATCGACTACAACTCCATCGACCGTCTGCGCGGACTTCAGGTAGTCATCACCACAACGGCGGTCTCCGACCGAGAGGGATTCCGGCTGCTCGAGCTGTTGGGGATGCCCTTCGCTCGAACCGAGTCGGATACACTGGCCGCCTAGGATAAAGGGAAGCAGGGAGAGAAGGAATGTCGGTTACCGATCCCATAGCAGATATGCTGACTCGAATCCGCAACGGCATCATGGTGCGTCATGATTCGGTGTCCATACCGCTGTCGAACATGAAGCGGAGCATAGCCCAGATTCTCAAGGACGAGGGCTTCATCGAGGACTTCGAGGTGAACTCCGGCGTCGCCACGCAGGGCGAGATCAAAGTGTATCTGCATTACCGGGGCAAGGACGAGCCGGCCATCTCAGGCCTGAAGCGCGTAAGCCGCCCCGGCCTTCGGGTCTACGTGCAAAAGGGCGAGATTCCTCGCTACTACGGAGGACTGGGAGTTTCGATCCTCTCGACCTCGAAGGGCGTGATGACGGGCAAGCGCGCTTGGCGTGAAGGCGTCGGCGGCGAGCTATTGTGCTACGTCTGGTAGTGAGAGACCGGGGCTGACAGGGAGCAATCAAGCAATGTCGAGAATAGGAAAACAGCCCGTCCCAGTGCCGTCGGGCGTCAACGTCGCCGTCGACGGGCGGACGGTCACGATCAAGGGGCCTAAGGGCGCCCTCACCGATACGTTCCACGCCGACATGGCGATCAAGGCCGACAACGGTACCATCACTGTCGAGCGTCCGTCTGATGCTGGTGAACACAAGGCGCTGCACGGCCTCACGCGAAACCTTATCGCGAATATGGTCACGGGTGTCACCGAGGGATACGCCCGGTCGCTGGAGCTGGTCGGCGTGGGATACCGCGTTCAGCAGAGCGGCAAGGGTATCAAGCTCAGCGTCATGCTCAGCCACGAGGTCGACTACCAGCCGCAGGACGGCATCACGATCGCCGTCGAGGGCAATAATCTGATTCACATTACCGGCATCAGCAAGCAGGCGGTCGGCCAGACCGCTGCCGAGATCAGGAAGGTCCGTCCCCCCAGCGTCTATACGGGGAAGGGCATTCGCTATCGGGGCGAGCAAGTCCGCCTGAAGCCGGGCAAGAGCGCCAGGAGGGTTGAGTAGGGACATGGGACGCACGACTGCATACTCGCGTCGAATCGCGCGTCACTCTCGCGTTCGCCAAAACCTGAGCGGGACGGCGGAGCGGCCCCGTTTGGCGGTCTTCCGCAGCTTGAACCACATCTACGCACAGGTCATCGACGACGTGGCAGGGGTGACCCTGGCCGCCGCCGGGAGCACGGAGTCCGACGTTCGCTCACAGAGCGACGGCAAGCGCAAGGTCGACGTATCGGCCTTGGTCGGCACGCTCGTTGCGCAGCGCGCGGCGGAAAAGGGCGTCGGATCCGTCGTCTTCGACCGTGGCGGCTACAAATATCACGGACGGGTAAAGGCGCTGGCTGAGGCCGCGCGTAAGGGAGGTCTTTCTTTCTAGTATGGTCAGCAGGGGCCGACGTTCAGACAGATTTGAAGAAGAAGACTCGGACGGCATTCAGAGCCGTACAGTCAATATATCCCGCGTCTCCAAGACCGTCAAAGGCGGACGCAACCTGAGCTTCAGCGCCATGGTCGTCGTTGGAGACGGCAACGGCAGTGTCGGCATCGGGCAAGGCAAGGCCAGCGCGGTGCCGGACGCCATCCGAAAGGGTGAGACGAGGGCGCGGAGCAACATGGTGCAGGTGCCCCTTAGCGGGAGCACCATCCCGCACGACATCATCTCACGCTTCGGCGCGTCCGAGGTCATGATGCGACCCGCGAGGCCCGGCACGGGCGTCATCGCGGGCGGTGCCGTTCGCGCCGTCGTCGAGCTTGCTGGCGTAAAGGACATCGTCACCAAGGCCCGACGAAGCACCAACCCGATCAACACCGTCAAGGCGGCCTTTCAAGGGCTTCAGATGCTCAAGGAACCGAAGGCCGAGATGGAGAAGCGTCAGCAGCTGATCGAAGCGCCTCCGCAGCCGCGGAGACGCGACCGTCAGCGGCGCCGCCCGCCCCGGCTCGAACCTCGACCCAGACCCCCGGAAGGCGAGAGGCAATAGCGTACTAACGGGTACGGAATGCATACCATGTCAAAAGTAGCAATAACCTGGAAGAAGAGCGCCATCGGCTATCCGAAGGACCAGCGCCGCACCATTGAGGCGTTAGGGCTGCGTAAGCTCCATCGGACCGTCGAGCACGAGGACACGCCCACCATTCGCGGCATGATCTTTAAAGTGCGTCATCTCGTCGAAGTAAAGGAGATTGCGTAGTCGGTACTACGCACTACTTTCTACTCACTACGGAATTCAGAACCATGCAGCAACACGAGCTACGCCCACCCAAGGGCGCAAAGAAGGACCGAAGACGCAAGGGCCGTGGAGACGGCAGCGGCCGGGGCACGTACTCCGGACGCGGCATCAAGGGACAAAACTCCCGCAGCGGCGGGGGCGTTCGCCCCGGCTTCGAGGGAGGCCAGCAGCGTCTCATCAAGGGAATGCCGATGCTCCGCGGATTCACCAACATATTCCGCACGGAGTACAGCGTCGTCAACGTCGACACGCTCGCAGGACTTGCCGGAGGCGACGAGATTACGCCGGAAAGTCTCGTAGAGGCGGGAGTCGTCAAGAATTTGAAGAAACCGATCAAAGTGCTCGGCGACGGTGAGATAACCGTCTCAGTACAGGTTGCCGCTCACCGATTTTCTCGCTCGGCTAGGGAGAAGATCGAGGCGGCGGGCGGAAGCATTCGGGAGGTAGCGTAGCAGTGCGCCAGTCTCAGGCGGGTAGGGCGACCCAAGACGTAGGCCAGCCACAGCTGATCCAGGCCATGGTCGAGGCCATGCGTATCCCGGATCTTCGGGCGAAGATCCTGTTTACCCTGGCAATGCTGGTCGTGTTCCGGTTCGTCGCCCATGTCCCGATTCCTGGCGTCGACGTGCAGGCTCTTTCCCAGGCGTTCGCGCAAAACGCCCTGTTGCCGTTCCTCGATCTCTTCAGTGGAGGCGCGCTATCCAACTTGAGCATCGCGGCGCTCGGCGTCTATCCCTACATCACCTCCTCAATCGTGATGCAGATTCTCACGCCCGTCATCCCGCAGCTCAAGGCTCTTTCCCAGGAAGGCGAGTTCGGACGGCAGCGGATCAACCAGTACACCCACTATATGGCCGTCCCGATCGCGCTCTTCCAGGGATTCGGTCAGCTCAGCCTTCTTCAGCAGTCCAACGTGCTCCCGGGAGTCAGTCTGGGACTGAACATCACGACCCTTACGATGATCGCATCCATGGTCGCGGGCACCATGTTCCTGGTGTGGCTCGGCGAACTGATTACCGAGAAGGGAATCGGCAATGGCGTGTCGCTGATAATCTTCGGCGGCATCGTAGCCGGGTTCCCTCAGATGATCGGCCAGGGATTCCTCGAGAGTGACGAAGGCGCCGGTCTTCTCATGCTGGTAATTCTCGGCTTTGCCACGATCTACACGATCGTTCTGTTCAACGAGGCCCAGCGGCGGATTCCCGTGCAGTATGGCCGGAGCGTCTTCCGCGGCGGCCGGATGCAGAGGCAAAGCGGCTCGACCTTCCTGCCCCTCCGCGTCAACTCGGCGGGCATGATTCCGCTCATCTTCTCCTTCTCGATTATCATCCTCCCCGTCACGGTGGCGAGCTACTTCCGTGACCCCCTGAGCGACAGCATCATCGTCCGGGGCATTCAGTCCTTCGCAGACGCGATGGACCCAACCCGTTTCCCGTACTGGGTAGCGGTGTTCTTCCTTACGCTCGGATTCACGTTCTTCTATACCCTCGTCATCTTCCAGCAGCAGAACTTGGCCGAGAACCTGCAGAAGAACGGCGGGTTCATCCCCGGCATCAGGCCGGGACAGCCCACCCAGGAATACCTCAACCGCGTGATCATTCGAATTACGTGGGGCGGGGCGCTCTTCCTGGCAACCGTCGCGGTGCTTCCGTTCGTATTCCAGATAATTACCGATGTCCGCGCCCTGACCCTGAGCAGCACGAGCCTGCTCATTATGGTCGGCGTGGCCCTCGATACTATGCGCCAGCTCGAAGCCCAGCTTCTCATGCGCAACTATGAAGGATTCTTGAGATAGGGAGGAGAGACGGACGACGTACTGCGGAGGAGGGAGGCGTTCGGAGGATAGACCGGCCCGGTACGCGCGACGTTGGATAGCTGGACTGTGAAAGTCGTACTGCTGGGACCGCCTGGGGCCGGAAAGGGCACGCAGGCAGCGCGGATTGCCGAATACCTGAATGTGCCGTCGGTGGCATCCGGAGACCTGTTCCGAGACCACCAGAAGCGCGACACGGAGTTGGGACGGCTCGCGCGCTCGTACATGCAGCGAGGCGTCTTGGTCCCCGACGAGGTGACCATCAGCATGGTCACGGAGTGGATCGAGACCGAGGCTGGAGACGGGGGATTCCTGCTCGATGGGTTCCCTCGTACGCTCGGTCAAGCCGAAGCCCTCGATGGAGCGCTCTCGAACGCGGACGGCCTCGACCGTGTCTTGTACATCCGTGTAGCGAATGACGAGCTCGTACGCAGGCTCACCGGAAGGCTCGTCTGTCGCGGATGCGGAGCGACCTTTCACAGGGTCTCGAATCCGCCCCCGGTGGACGGCGCGTGTGGAGATTGCGACGGAGGAGAACTGTATGAAAGGGAGGACGACCGACCGGAGGCGGTGGGCAAGCGCCTGGAAGTGTATTTCTCGGAGACTGCTCCGCTGATCGACTACTACCGGGAGGCGGGCATCTTGCAAGAGGTGGACGGTGAGCAGTCCATCGGCGAGGTAGGTCAGGAGTTAGTCGAAAAATTAGGTGGCACATCGTAGGTTCGGGTCCTTCCGGAGGTGGTCGGAATCCCCTGTGCTATCATAGTTAGGTTGTTGGATTCGCGAATCAGATAGAGGAGTAATCATCAAACAGACGGCGACAGTGGGAATGTCGAGAGCGAACGGCATCACGATCAAGTCCACGCGAGAGTTGGACTACATGCGTGAGGCCGGTCGCGTCGCATCTCTAACGAAGGCGGTCCTGAAGGACGCGATCCGGCCGGGAGTCACGTCCCGGGAGTTGGACGCCATCGCCGAGCGGGAGATCCGCTCGCTTGGGGCCGTCCCGTCATTCAAGGGACTGTATGGCTTTCCCGCCACGATCTGCACTTCGTTCAACGAGGAGATCGTTCACGGCATACCGTCAAGACGGAGGTTGGAGGAAGGGGACGTCATAAGTATAGACCTCGGAGCCATCGTCGGCGGGTTCCACAGCGACACGGCGTTTACGGTCGGTGTGGGATCGATAGACGAAGACTCGCAGCGGCTGGTCGACGCTACGAAGGAGTCGCTTCGCCTGGCCGTCGAGCAGACCGATGCCGGAAACCGAGTCGGCGATATCGGCGCCGCCGTGCAGACGTACGCCGAGGGCCTCGGCTACGGCGTCGTTCGACAGTACGTCGGTCATGGCATCGGACGGGCGCTCCACGAAGACCCGAGCGTGCCGAACTACGGTACGCCCGGTCGTGGCGCGCAGCTCCGCGTGGGAATGACGATCGCAATCGAGCCGATGCTCAACATGGGTACGTGGGATACGAGAGTCTTGGACGACGGATGGACCGTGGTCACCGCCGACGGCAGTCGCTCGGCCCATTTCGAGGACACCGTAGCGGTAACGGAGAACGGACCCGAAGTCCTGACAGCATAGAGGGGATATGCCGAAGAAAAATCAGAGTGGAGGGAAGAAAGAGGCGATAGCGGTCGAAGGCCGCGTCACCGAGTCGCTGCGCAACGCCACGTTTCGCGTTGAGCTTGCGAATGGGCATGAGGTGATGGCCTATCTGTCCGGCAAGATCAAGATGAACTACATCCGCGTCCTGCCGGGTGATCGCGTGCTGGTGGAACTCTCGCCCTACGACTTGGGGAGGGGACGGATCACCTACCGTTTCGCCAATTGAACCCCATAGGCGTCACAAGCTGCATCAGGTGCGGCAGCGCCCGTCTCTTGGAGGACAGGGCGTTTGGGCGTCGTGACGCGCGGACAGGAAAGACAATTATGAAAGTATCCACGTCGGTCAAGAAAAGGTGCGCCAACTGTCGGGTCATCCGACGGCGCGGAAGAGTGATGATCATCTGCAGCAACCTGCGCCACAAACAGCGGCAGGGCTAGGAGACGAATATGGCGATCGTATCCGGAGTGAACATTCCCGACAACAAGCGCGTCGAGATATCCCTCACGCGCATCTACGGCATCGGACGCTGGCAGGCGAAGGATGTCGCGTCCAAGGCCGGCGTCGAGGGCAATCCCCGGGTCTCCGACCTGACCGAGGCCGAGCTTACGCGCATACGCGAGATCGTCGACCGCGAGAAGCTGGTCGAGGGCGATCTTCGACGTGAGGTCACCAGCAACATACGCCGTCTCATTGACATCGGCACGTATCGGGGCAGCCGCCACCGACGGGGGCTTCCCGTTCGCGGCCAGCGCACCCACACGAACGCCCGCTCCAAGCGCGGGCGCCGGGTGCCGGTGGCCGGCAAACGACAGGTCGGCAAGAAATAGTCACACATCGACGATTCAACGATTCGAGAGGAGAACCATGCCGAGAGCGCCGAGAACACGAAGAAGGGAACGAAAGTCCGTCCCGGTAGGTCGGGCCTACGTCCAGTCGACCTATAACAACACCATCATCACGCTCACAGATCCTCAGGGCAACGTGATCGCTTGGAGCAGCGCCGGGTCGTTGGGGATGTTCCGCGGCTCCCGCAAGTCCACGGCATTCGCCGCCCAGCGGGCCGGAGAGGACGTCGCCCGCAAGGGCATGGAGCACGGCATCCGGCAGGTTGAGGCTTTCATTCGAGGTCCCGGCGCCGGACGTGAGGCCGCCGTAAGGGCGCTGACCGCCGCCGGCATCCTCGTCACGAGCATTCGAGACGTTACGCCCATCCCTCACAACGGATGCAGGCCCCGCAAGCGCAGGCGCGTATAGAGACGGCCTGGAACCACCGCCCACACGATTACCGATACGCAAGGAGAAACGGACAGACACACATGGCACGAAACACCGAAGCCGTATGCCGCCAGTGCCGACGCATTGGAGAAAAGCTCTTCCTCAAGGGCGACCGTTGCTACTCCCCCAAGTGCGGAGTCGAGCGACGCCGTCGCCCGCCCGGAGACCAGGGCACACGCCGCCCCCGTCGGCCCACCGACTGGGCGCTCCAACTGCGTGAAAAGCAGAAGGCGCGATTCACCTATGGTGTCCTGGAGCGACAGTTCAAGAAGTACTTTGCCGATGCCCGCGAGAGCCAGGGCGTAACGGGCGACGTGCTCCTCCAGCTGCTCGAACGGCGGCTCGATAACGTCGTCTATCGCCTGTCGTTCGTCGACTCGCGGCCACAGGCCCGACAGATCGTCAACCACGGCCACTTCAACGTAAACGGACGGAAGGTCAGCATCCCGTCATTCCGGGTTCGACCCGGCGACGTCATAACCTGGCGCAGGGTTACCGACGACACCACGCCCGGATTCGTCGAGGCCCTCACGGACGGCATTCCGAAACGCCCGGTCCCGAGCTGGCTCAAGCTCGAACCAGGCGCGCTTACGGGCGAGGTCCTTTCCCTGCCCGAGCCGTCGGAGATCGACACTGGCATAGACGTAAGGCTCATCGTGGAGTTCTATTCCAGGTAGTCCGACTCAGGACGCCTGCCGGACCGAGACTGAACGCTCGGTGACGAACGAGAGGAGTAGCTGCGACATATGATAGATTTCCACACCTTCGCCGCCCCGGAGGCGATGATTGAAGAGCCGGAGCCGGAACCCGTTCCGCGGATTACGATCGATACCGAGGATGATCGGTACGGCAAGTTTGTCATCGAACCGCTGCCGCAGGGCTACGGCATGACACTCGGCAACCCGCTTCGACGTGTCCTTTACGGCTCGCTGAAGGGAGCCGCCGTAACGTCGGTCAAGATCGAAGGAGTCCTGCACGAATACGCGACCATCGATCACGTCAAGGAGCAGGTGTCGGACATCCTACTGAACATCAAGGGCGTCCGCCTACGCTCCCAGGTCGACCGACCCGGCAAGCTTCGTCTCGAAGTCGCCGGACAGGGTGAAGTCTCCGCGGGTGACATCATGGCATCCTCCGACTTCGAGGTCGTTAACCCTGAGTGGCACATTGCTACTCTCGACTCCGACGAGGCGCGACTCTCGATCGAGTTGAACGTCGAGCGCGGCATCGGATACGCCGAGGCCTCCGAGGGCGACGGTGTGCCAATAGGTGTCCTGCCGGTCGACGCCATATTCACCCCCGTTCGGAAGGTGAACTACAGCATCGAAGACACGCGCGTCGGACAGCGCACCAACCTCGAACGCCTCATCATCGAGATTTGGACGGACGGCTCCATCTCGCCACTCGAAGCTCTCCGCGATGCGGGGAACGTGCTGGTCGAGAAGTTCTTCCTGTTCGCCAACGCGCAGAAGGGCGCCGCCGACGGCCAACTGACTACGCCGGTCGTGCTCACGCTCACGCCCGAACAGTACAACACCCCCGTGGAGAAGCTCGAACTCTCCTCGCGGACGCTCAACTGCCTCAAGCGCGCAAGCATTGACAAGGTCGGACAGGTCCTTGAGATGAGCAAGTCGGAACTGCTGGAGATCAGAAACTTCGGCGAGAAGTCGCTGAGCGAACTGTACGAGCAGCTTCGCACATTCGACCTCCTGCCCCCTGAGCTGGACCCCGACATCCAGGAGGCGCAGGAACAGGAAGAAACATCTGAGGCCGAGGAGTCGGAGACCGCCGACACGGAAAGCTAGGGAGAAACGACCGTGAGACACAAAGTTGCAGGACGCAAGCTCGGTCGCGGCACCGCCCATCGCATGTTGATGCTGCGGGGCCTCGTTACCGATCTGCTGCGTCACGAGTCCATACAGACAACCGAGCCGAAGGCCAAGGAGGCCAAACGCCTCGCCGAGAAGGTCATCACGCGCGCCAAGAAGGGGACGCTCCACCAGAGGCGACTGGCGGCTTCCTTCCTCACCGACGAGAAGGTCGTCGCCAAGCTCTTCGACGAGATCGGGCCCCGGTTCGACGAACGTCCCGGCGGCTACACGCGGATCATCAAGATGGGCCCCCGCAAGGGAGACGCATCCCCGATGGCGCGCTTGGAGCTGGTGGAGTAGGGCCCCTTACGGCTTGCGTGGCGCGTAGGCAGTACATTGAGGTACGCACTCATCGTCGAGTATGACGGGACGCGATACAGCGGATTCCAATATCAGAAAAACGCGAGAACGGTACAGGAGGAAATCGAAACAGCTATACATCGCTTCACCGGCGAGACGGTCCGAATCAAGGCCGCCGGACGCACCGATGCGGGCGTCCATGCTACGGGACAGGTAGTCACCTTCGATTCGGAAGCCGGCCACCCGACCGAAGTCGTTCTCCGGGCGCTCAACAGCCATCTGCCGGACGACATTGCCGTAAAGGATGCCCGTCGAGTCGCCGACACGTTCGACCCGCGACGGTGCGCCGTCACAAGGACGTACGTCTACACCATCGACTGCGGCGCAACGCGGTCGCCGAACCGCAGACGGACGACCTTCTATCTGGGACGGACGCTCGACGTTAGCCGGATGATCGAGGCGGCCGCAGCGCTCAAAGGGGTGCATGACTTCGCCCGGTTCTCGGGGCCCCTCGAACGGTCCGACGCAAGCACCGTCCGCGAAATTCTCGCCATCGACATTAGGGAAGATGGTGAGACAGTACGAATCGAGGTGACCGGAAATGCCTTCCTCCCGCATCAGGTGCGGAGAATGGCGGGAGCGCTGGTGGACGTCGGACTGGGGAAGCTGACAATTGAGGACGTACAGGGGCTTTTGACCGGGCCCGTCGCCGGAGTCGTGGCGCGCGCGCTGCCGCCTCAAGGGCTGTGTCTCGTTAGCGTCCAATACGAAAATTCTGGTAAGCTATCTGAAGGAAAATAACAATGGCAACGGCAACCAATCCAAACGCAACGCCCGAGTGGCACGTCGTCGATGCCGAGGGTAAGACCCTCGGTCGCGTCAGCTCGGAAATATCAACCTTGCTGATGGGCAAGCACAAGCCGACATACGTGCCCTACCTCCACAGCGGCGACTTCGTGGTCGTCGTGAACGCGGAGAAGGTCGCGGTCACCGGCAGGAAGCTCGAACAGAAGATGTACTACCGGTACAGCGGCTACCACGGCGGCCTCAGGGAGCAGAACCTTGGTGCGCTGTTGGAAAAGAAGCCGGGAGACGCCATCACCCATGCCGTCAAGGGGATGCTTCCCAAGAGCAGGCTCGGCAAGCAGATGATCCGCCGCCTCAAGGTATACGCCGGCCCGGATCATCCCCACCAAGCACAAATCAACGCAAAATAGGAGACCCCCTTCTTTGATCCTTCCCCCGGTGCCCGGTGGGGGAGTAGGTATTTACCCTCACCCCAACCCTCTCCCTCAGGGAGAGGGGGCCAGTAGCGCCGGGGAAGAGATTCAGAGAGAGAGGGGCCGGGAGGACAACACAGGTGGTATCGCAGCAGTATTACTACGGGACGGGGCGTCGAAAGACCTCCGTCGCGCGCGTCCGGCTCTACGTCGAGCGCGGCCCGATCGTCGTCAACGGCAAGCCCATGGAAGAAACGTATGGGTGGAAGTCGTGGCAGGACATTATCAATTCGCCGCTTGAGGCCACGGATACATTGGGCCAGGTGAGAGTCGTAGCGAAGGTGTCGGGAGGTGGGGTCGTCAGCCAGTCCGGCGCCCTCAAACACGGCATCTCCCGCGCCCTGCTGGAGATGGACCCGTCCCTCCGCGCGACCCTCAAGCGAGGAGGCTTCCTGACCCGCGACGCCCGCGAGAAGGAACGCAAGAAGTACGGCCTCCAGCGCGCCCGCAAGAAGGAGCAGTTCTCCAAGCGGTAATATCCTCACACCCGCCTAACTCGCGGCAGTACACAGGAAACCAAAGAGGCCCGGGGCATTCGCCCCGGGCCTCTTACTTTTCCTCTATTTCCATCCGTTCACCCTGAGCCAGTCGAAGGGTGAACGGACAGCATTATCGGTCTACTGCGACCAGTACTCGGGGTCGAGGAAGTGGACGCTCTTGTACTTCTGCGACCTGTTGCCCGGGTTGCTGAAGTTGTCGAGGCCGTCCTCGAAGTAGTACGCGCCCAGGATTCCCTTCGCCTCGAGGGCGACATGGTTCTTCGGCACGTTGCGCAGGTTGTTGCGCTTCATCGTCATTCCTCGGAATATCCCCATGAAGGCGAGATAGCCGATGTTGTACTTCTCCTCGGCGCTGAGCCGCCAGAACTCCTTGCCCATCTCGACGCGCTCAGGGTGCAGAACCGGGCCGGTCTGTATGCCCGTCCGCCAGATATCCTGCATCTCCATGATGTTGCCGGTGATGTCCGCCGGATAGGAATTGGCTCCCGCCATGTTGCCGTACACGTCCTGGTACATCGAATCCCCGCCCGTCGGAGCCATTCCGCTCTCTCCGAACGACGCCCAGTAGTTGCCCATCGCCGCCCCTAGCGGGCTTCCGCCCGTACCTGCGAAGGCGCGGGTCCACTGCACCGTCCACTGGTTCATCGAGTAGAGCGAGATGTGGTGCTCGAACGGGAGATCGGGGTCCTCCTTCCGGGCGGTGCCGAAGCCGGAGCCACCTTCGTCAATTGCCACCTTGATCCCAAGATCGCCCCAGTGGCTCTGCAGGATTTCGAGGTGGGGGATGTAGAGTGAACTGGCGACGTAGTGCAGCGAAAGCGGACCGCTCCCGTCCTTCCGGTCGAGGTAGCCGTCTCCGTTGCCGTCCGAGTAGCCCATGTTCGCCAAGATCGCCTTCGCGCCCTCAAGGTCGAAACCGGCGTCGAGGTCCGCGTACTCCTTGCCTGGGTAGTACGGAGTGATCGGATGTGGTATCCACTGCTGTGGCACGCCGATACCGCTTGCTACGACCTGGTTCATCTCGTTCCTGTCCGTGCCTATCGAGAGCGCCTTGCGGAAGTCCTTCGTGCGAAGAAGCTGTCCCATCTCCGGGTCCTGCACGAACTCGTTCTGGACGGCAGTAGCCGAGTCGTTGCCGGCAGGCGACCGGAATATGTAGACGCTGTAGTCACCCTTCTCCATGTTCGCCATGTACAGCGGCAACTCGCTGAGTATCATCGAACCGCCGTAGTAGTCGTTCTCGCCGTTCATTCCCCGGAACACGCCGACCGTGCGGTCTTCGGTTAGGATCAGGATCTGCTCGTCGATGTACGGAAGCTGGTTGCCCTCGGGGTCGACGCCGATGAAGTAGTGGTTCCGCTCCGCTGCGCGTCCGCCATCACAGCATCGCGTCTGGATAAGCTCCGACATTGCCGGCGTGTAAATGTCGCCCTTGTAGATGAAATTCGGGTCGAACTCCGTCGGAATCGGGCCGGTCTGCCGCCAATCGTTGCCTGGGCCTGAGCGGACGTTGTCAATCGTGTTCTGTAGACCTCGGATGTTGTCCTGCTCGTACTGGGCCATAAGAGCATCAATCTCATCCGGGTTGTACTTCGCGTGGTATCGCTTGTAGATGTGGGAAGGCGCGTAGTAGCAGCGCGGGCATCCCCTCGTCTTGGACGATCCCCACATATGCCGGGAGCTTGCAAGGTCGAAGTATGGGTCGTCGAACTCGATCGTCCACGTCACGTCGTCGACCACGGCGAAGCTCGCCCGGTTTCCGGTAATCTGGGAATTCAGTTCGACCGGAAAACTCGTATTAAGCTCCGTGTTGTACATCAGGTCTTCCATGGCGAACCTGACATCCTCGATGGTCATCGGGTAGCCATCCGACCACCGCGCTCCGCGACGGTTGGTGAAGGTGTACTTCCGACCGTCCTCGCTCACTTCCCAACCCTTGATGAGACGAGGTTCGCTCGTGCCAACCGGGTCTCCATTTACCAGACTCGTGACCGCCAGGTGGTCGAGCGTCTTGATGTGGTGCGTGGTTATCCGCATGTTCCCGCCATAAACCCCGATTTCGTCATACGGGGCGATGACCCAGATGTCCTCGTGGACCGGCAACCGCTCTTCCACGGGGAGAATCTGCCCCGACCTCGCAAGTGCTGCCGACTGTGGAGACTCGTTGAACTTGGTCGGAATCGGCCCGTCCCACTGGTGGGATGGATAAGCGCCCGGTTCGAGCTTCGGGGCCTCGTACTTGAAGTCCGCCATGGCCTCGGTCGGGTCCTCGCCTTCACGGGCGGCGGCCGTACCTGTAGACCCTGCTACGCCCGCTCCTACGGCGGCGGCGGGCTGTTCCGCTGCCCTGGCCGGCGCTGCCGCCGCGGGCTGCTGCTGGGCTTGCGGCGCAGGCAATTCCACTGCCGGCGCCTCTGCGGGGGCTGCAGCCGGGGCGGCCGGTGCTGCCTGCATCGCCGGTAGGGGTTGCTCCTGCTCTTCCGACGACTCACACGCAAGGGCCGCGACCGTGGCGACGATGACCACGATAAACGCCAACCCTCTCATATTCCAAAGCATTCGTCGCATGAGAATTCTCCTCTTCAAAAGGTGATCAAAATATCGCACTCCGAAGCCTATCCGAACTGTCTGCCCTCACTTGTAGCATTTATAGGAAGATAAGTCAATCAGTGGTTGGTAGAGGAAGAAGCCCGCATCGGCATTCTTTTGTCGGTTGTGCCTGCCCGCCCCCGCACCTTGCAATGCCCGCGACGCTCGTGGACAATTGCCCCTGAAGACGGCCACCCGAAATCAGCGAGGAACAGCCATGCCGCCCATCAAGTCCGGAATCTTCATCATGCCATTCCACGACCCCGCCAAGCCCCTGGGGCAGTGCTACGACGAGGACATGGAGTTGGCCATCCGCGCCGACGAGCTGGGGTTCGACGAGTTCTGGATCGGCGAGCACCACACGATGGCGTACGAGAACATCACCATGCCGGAGCTGTTCATCGCGGCCGCCATGCAGCAGACGAAGACCATGCACATGGGCCCTGCTCCTGTATGCCTCCAGCAGCACCATCCGCTCCACGTCGCAAGCAGGCTGGCAATGCTCGACCACCTGTGCAAAGGCCGCCTCGACCTCTGCTTCGGTCCCGGCAGCGTGTCTACCGACCTTGAAATCCTCGGCATCGAGCCGAAGGACTCCGCGAAGATGGTGGCAGAGTCGGCCGACATGATCCTGAAGCTCTGGTCGTCGGACGGCCCCATCGACCTGCAAGGGGACTACTGGAATATCAGGATGCGTGAGAACATCGACCTTGAAGTCGGTCTCGGCATCGTCCACAAGCCCTACCAGCAGCCACACCCGCCGATCTCCATGCCGATCACGTCCATGAACTCCGGTACGGCCAGGGCGGCGGGACAGCGGGGATTCCAGCCCTTCGCCCACAGCCTGATCACCACGAACGTCGTCGCCAACATCTGGGAGACCTACCAGACGGCCTCGTATGAGGCGGGGCGCATTCCCGACCGCTCCGACTTCAAGATCGCCCGCGCCGTATTCCTCGCCGACTCGACCGCGGAGGCCCAGAGCATCGCGCGGACCAACTCCCTCGCCGCAGGCTTCAGCTATATAGGCAATCTGCTGGATCGAGGCGGAGCCGGGCGTGGAATGATGAAGGGCGATCAGGCCATGTCCGACGCCGACTGCGACCTTGATTACTGGATGAGCGAGCAGATCATCGCCGGTGACGTGGACTACGCTCTCGACAGGCTCCTCGCCATGGTCGAGGAAACGGGAGAGTTCGGCACCCTCGTCACCATGGCCTATGACTGGGACGACAAGGACCGCTGGGTACACAGCCTTGAACTCTTCGCCAACGAGCTTATGCCCGCGCTCAACAAGGCCGTCGGGGCCGTTCCGGTGTGATCAAAGCTCCCCCGTTGGCGCTTCGGCAGACTCAGCGCGAACGGACAAAAACTCGCTACGACACGATAGTCCCATGCGCCTCATACTCATAGGCTGCGAGTACACCGGGAAGTCGACGCTCGCGGGCAACATATCTCGCTGGATGATCGAGAAGATGGGGGTGTCCCTCGTCAGGTGGCACGACCACTTCGTCGTTCCTCGCCTCGACGGTCACACCATCATCCGCGCGGAGGGTTCGGACGCTGCCATCGGCAAGACCGAACACGATCTGAACACCGAAGAGGACGAAGAGCAGATCATGTCCCTGCGCCCCAATGTAATGGAGCAGCTTCAAAGACATAACGTCTGGCGGCACCTGCACCCCCGCCTGCTCAGTGCCGACGACGTTCTGTTCATCAACTTCTACTACGCCGAAGCAGTATATGCTCCCCTCTACTACTGCTACGGTGAACCGGGCTCATTCGCCGACCGCTCGGAGAGGGCGCGCGAGTGGGACGAAGAGTTGCTTGCATACGCGCCGGACGTGGTGCTGGTGCACGTGACCGCCGACCCCGCCGCCGTTGCCGAGCGGATGGCCTTTCGCCCACGGGTTCGCGGCGTCCTCAAAGAGCACGACATTCCGTTCGTCCTCGACCGCTTCCAAGACGAATACGAGGCCAGTCTCATCGAGAGAAAGTTCACCCTCGATACGACGGGCACGACCCCGCAACAAACGCTTGCACAGTTCGTCGAGCGCATTCGCCCGCACCTGAGCGAAGTCGACCGTCAACGGATTTGCTGAGGCCGGGTGCTGTCCGACGTTAGGTCCCCAACGCCCGACGCACTATTGCCTTTTCATCCTCGACCGACTTGACGTGCCCGTCCAGCCGGGCGTCCAACAGCTTCCCAAGCAGCAGCCCGACCTCCGGCCCCTCACGTACGCCTAGTGCCATAAGGTCGTCCCCGTCGAGCAGCGGGCGCACGTCCCGAAGCTCGTCGAGGTACAACCGTAGCCAGCTTGCCACCGTCGCGTCGCTTGCTGCCATCGCGCACGACTCGACGGCGTTGGGGTGAAGGCCGTGCAGTAGTTGATACACGCGACTCCTTGTCACGTTCTCATCACTGAGTTCCGGCAGTCGCGTGCGTACAGTCGCCACGTCTCGCACAAGCCGCGCCCAGTTGGCATGTAGATTGAGCCGCTCAATGACCGACTCCACGTCGCAGTCCGTGACCGACTGCACCATTGACCCCAACGTCAGGATGACCCTCCGTTCGTCGTCCTCTTGTTCGGCACGGATCGCTCGAAGCGCCGCAGCGTCCGCCCGTAGTCGTGGATGGATGGCCGCTAGGACTCCCAGCCTGCCCGCCATTTCGATCATGTCAACGGCGCACTGTTCCCGAAAGATGCGCTCGATTTCGTGGCGCACGCGGTCAGGACTAATCGGGCTCAGATATGACAGACCGCGCTCCAGCAGCGTTTCCGTCCGGGGTTCCAACCGAAAGTCGAGGCGACATGAGTAGCGGACGGCGCGGAGAATTCGGGTCGCGTCGTCCTCGAAGCTCCTGCTATGGAGGACGCGGATCAGCCCGCGCTCCAGGTCGGCTGCGCCGCCATGTGGGTCGAGCACATTGCCCCACGAGTCCTCGCCAAGCGAAATCGCCATCGCGTTGATGGAGAAGTCCCGTCGCGATAGGTCGTCTTCGACCGTACCCGGAAACACTTTCGGGAGCGCGCCGGGATGCTCGTAGGTCTCCCGACGGGCCGTCGAAAGGTCCACTTCGACGCCTCGAACGGTCAGTGACCACGTTCCGAATGCCGAGGCCTTGCGGACTTTAGCGTCGCCACTTCCGCGAATCCGCTCGATGAGCCGTTCGGGGTTGTCCGACGCCATAACGTCGACGTCCGTGAGAGGAGCGTCCGCGAGAACATCCCTGACCGACCCTCCGACAAGGTACAGGTCGATGCCGAGTTCTGCGGCGAACCGGGAAAGCTCCCTCAGAACGGCAAGCCGAATGCCGCTAAGGTGCCGTTCGAGTCTAACCGAGGCGTTCATGGAGCAGGCGAAAGCTGCGGAGCGGTCGGCCGCCGGGCTACGCTCCGCCTTGAACGACCTGCAGGATCTCTTCCGCGTGGCCCTCCGGCTCGACCTCGTGCCAAGCCTTCATGATCGTTCCCTCCTCGTCGATAAGGAAGGTCTTGCGAATGATGCCCACCATGCGTTGGCCCCGGAACTCTTTCTCGCCCCACACGCCGTAAGAGTCGATGCACGTGCGGTCAACGTCGGCCAACAGAGGGAAATTCAAGTGGAACTTGTCGATGAACTGCTGGTGCGAGTCCAGGTCGTCGGCGCTGACTCCGAGCACGACGAGGTTCTCGGAGTCCAGGTCGTCCTTGCTGTCGCGGAAGCCGCAGGCCTCCTTGGTGCAGCCCGGAGTGTCGTCTTTCGGATAGAAATACAGCACCACCTTCTTTCCCCGCAGCGCGTCGAGTGTGACGGTTCCTCCACTGGAGGAGGGAAGGGAAAAGGAAGGGGCCTTGTCGCCGGATTCTAGGTGTACGCTCATGGATTAAGTGTCTCCCGTGTTTAGAATTTGTGGGGAATGTCTCAATTCGTCTCGACCCGTCCCCACGGTCGGGTCATTGTGATTCATCGATTTCCTCCGACGGTGGGACCAGTGTCGCGCTTGTCGGGTAGAGATCCCACTGCCACTCGACACCCTCGTTCTTGGGTGTCCTGAACATGGTCTTCTTCTGAAGCAACCCGGTCACGTACTCGAGGAGGTCTTCGGCGCAGACGGCGCAGTAGCCGTATTTCTCGATTAGGCGCTTGACGATCGAGATCCGCCGCTGCGACCACTCAGCGCGTTGACGGGCAAATCGTGGCCTGGTGAGGGATCGGTGTAATTCGCGGGTAGAAGGGAAGAGGCGGGACTCGATTGCGGCCTTGAGCCTCGGTTCGGTAGCGTAGTCGAATCTGCGACCACGGTCTCTAAACAGGGACGCCAGATGGTCGATCTCCTCGCGGAACGCCTTCTTGTCCCTTTCTCGGATGTTGATTGCACGCTCGATTTCCTGCATGTCGCGTTCGACGAAGTCGTCGTCGTTGGTGCAGTAGGCCCGCGCGTTATTGAGGTATCCGTCCAGCAGAATGTTCGCCGTGTCGTCGAATGAGTCCGGGTGTGCTCGCTGCACTTCTTTGACTGCCAGTTCGTTGTACTCGTCCAAGGCCATGCTTACGAGGCTGATCGGATCGGACTTACCTCGATCAAGGCTGACATTCTCGCTCAAGCCCTCCCAGAGGCTGTTGAGCACCGCCAGGGGTGTAACGCACCTTACGTCGGGCATGTGGGTCACGCTTGCGATCCGGTTCATCACGTATCGAGGGGATATACCGCTCATGCCCTCGTCCGCGTGATGCCGTTTCATCTCGATCACGTCCTGGCGCGTGTACGCCCCGACCATTCGCCCATCATAGAGACGCATCTTGTCCAGCAGCGTCATGCCCTGCCGAACGGGCTGGTCGAGCCGGGAGAGGACGGCAAACGTGCTCGCGACTTGCAGCGAGAGAGGCGCGATGCAGATGCCCGCCTCCTCGCCCATCATGTTGACCTTGTCGTATATCTTCACTTCCTCGCTGACGCGCAAGTTGTACGGCACCTGAATGGCGATGATGCGGTCTTTGAGCGCCTCCGAGTGCTCGTCCTCGCAGAACGTGTTGAAATCACCCTCGTTGGAATGTCCGATGATGACCTGCTCGGAGTAGATGGAGCCGAACTTCTCCATCTTTATGACCTGTTCTTGCGCCAGTCCCAGCAGCGTCGTGAGCAGGTGCTTGTCCGCCTTGAATATCTCCACCATCTCGATCATGCCCCGGTTCGCCACGTTGAACTCGCCGTCCATGCGGAACGCTTGCCCGGCCACCTCGGTGCGGTCGCCGTCAAGGCGGTCGGTGTCGATGCTCCCGACGAGGAGGGAGGAGTCGGCGTTCGGGTTCGTTGCCACGTAGTACCCGATCCCCACCGCCTCGTGCTCGGAAAACACGACCCGTTCCACCGGCACGTCGGCGATGTTCCCGTTGTATTTGGTTCTCAACAGATAGCGATTCCGAGGATTCAGTTCTCCCTCGATCTCGATGCCGTACTGCTCCTCCAAAACGGGCCGCAGCGAGTGCGGAATCAGGTGAAGAGGCTCCTCCTGCATCGGGCATCCGGCAATAGCGTAAACCGCTCCCTGATCGGTGCGAGTGTAGTCCTCCAACGCCTTCTTGATGAGGGCCACGATGGTCGACTTGCCGCTTGCCGGGGGGCCGAGGAGCAGGAGAATGCGCTTCCTCGTCTCCGTGCCCTTTGCCGCCGCCTCGAAGTAATCGACAATCTGCTTGAGCACGTCGTCGAGCCCGAAGATGTCCTTTTCGAAGAGCCGGTAGATCGGCTCCCCCGTAGGTAGCGTATCCACCTTTTGCGCGAGGATGGCGTCGCGGACGCGAGCGTGGGCGAGCTTCACGACGGAAGGGTTCTCCACGACCATGGCAAGGTAGTCGGCGAAGGTGCCCTGCCAGTCGTAGAGAGCCGCCTCCCGCTCGCTCGCGGCTAGAATTTCCTCGATCGACATGATGTTGTCGGGCATAGCGATCATACCCTTGGGACGGTCTCTCAAGGGCTCCCCCGTCTCAGATGCTCACTCCGCGCCCGGCTGTTCTAGGCGATCGCGCGAACCACGACGGCCAGACCAATAACCCCGACGGTTCCCCCGCAGAGCAGCAGGGTCCATCCCGCGACGGCCCGCATCACGTTAAACGTGAACCCCAGGGCAAAGAACACTATCACGGAAATGATCGACAAAAGCAGCGAGGCTGCGGAGAGGCCGAGCCAGATGTTCTCCCCGTACCGAGGCTCCAAGACTCCGGCGTAGTAGAGGAAGACGACGACGGTCACGACCGCCGCGACCAAGCTGAAAAAACCGATCGCGCGCTCCTCGAAGTCCCAGAGCGCTTGCGCGGCCACCCCTATGCAGTACAGCCCCCATACGGCGATTAGGGTCTTCGTAGCCGTGATCTCCGCCATGTGGTTCGCCGCTGAAATCGTCTTGTCGCCCGAACCGGTCAGCAGCATCGGATCGAGCACGATGACCGCCGCGAGCGACAGCACTCCAAGCCCACCAACGAATATCCCTACGGTCCTGCCGTCCGAGTACAGCCCCATGATGTGCCACGACTGAGAAAACAATGCCGCGCCAATCAGAATCAGAAATACCGCTTCCATTTCTCTGTGCCTCCCGGTAGGTTTTTTGTGTCCCCGCGCGATACTATCTCACAGCTTCAAACTATGTGTCTAGTAGTCCCGTTGTAGTGCCGACTCATCGCGTTTGTGGATCGAGTCTCACACCTTGCATCCCCTATTTCTTCATCTGTCGAAGTCCGGTATCACTGCGTCTTCGGATACCGCCTGCAGGATCGCCTCGGTCTCCAAGGCAATGCGGTCATAGTCGAATTGCTCTGCCAAGTTGCGGCAGTTGCTGCCCATCTGGCTCAGCTTCTCCCTGTCGGTGTCCAGTTCGACGAGGACCTCGGCCAGTTCTTTCGAGTCTCTTGGACGGAATGTTCGCCCCGCCTTTCCCGCTTCGACCAGTCTTGCGCCCTCGCATCCCGCACTAATGACCACGGGAACGCCGGACGCCAATGTTTCGTAGACCTTCGAGGGCATCGTGCTCGGAAACTCCGCCGCGAGCGGGACAAGGGCTACTTCGCACGAGGCAAGCAGGGACGGCATCCGGTCTTGATCCACGAAATCAATGAAGCGCAAATTTTCGAGACCTTTTCGCTCCGCCAGCTTGATGAGCGACTCCTTACACGGGCCATCGCCGACCAAGACGAACTTGATTGCCGGTCGGTCCCGCAGCCTATCCGCCGCCTCCACAACGACGTCCAAACCCTGGAACAGTCCGTGCAGTCCGAAGTAGCCGACCAGAAAGTCCGTTTGTCCTACGCCAAGCGACTCGCGGGCTTCTTGACTCCTGTGTGACGGATCAAACATATCTAGGTCCGCGCCATTGCTGATGACAGCCGTGCGGACTTCGGGAAATCTCTGGCTGATTCGGCTCCTAGCGGCTTCCGTGGTCGCCGTCACAACGTCCGCCCTCCGGTATCCAAGACTCTCCAGTCGTTCCAGCGCCCACAGCGACACCCTGCCTATGTGATAGCCCAGTTGCGTCGCCATCTCCGGCCAGATGTCGGAAACGTTCATAACCGTTCGCGCCCTCGTGATCCGGCCTATTGCCAACCCTGTGGGCACGAGCGGAAGCGGTGGCGTATCGAAGAGGACGATGTCCTGTCGTCCGAGCCCCCATATCCCCAGAAGGAGACTCGACAGAGTGAACGATGCATAGCTTATAAGTCGGAATAGGGAATTCGGCGACTTTGACGGGAATATCCACGTCCGAATTACCCGAACTCCGTCGACTTCTTCCTCCATCCTTACCTTGCCGCGGTACCCGTCGAATATCCTCCCTGTTGGATAGTTTGGCATGGCCGTGATCACGGTGACGCTGTGGCCGCGTTCGGCCAGCTTCGCGGTCATCTTGTGCAAACGGGCCGCCGTCGCTCCGACCTCAGGCGGAAAGTTCTGCGTGAGTACGACAATTCTCATAAGGCCGGTAATCCACAACTTCTGCCCGTGTACGGAAAGGGCGACGGTTCGATACGCCTAACGTGTTCTCAGTGGTTGTGCCCCGTGCGCTTCCACATCCCGCGCGAGTCCACGATCGATTTAGACGCAAGCAGTTCCGGGCTGATTTCCGCGAACGCGCTGTGATCGGTGAGCAAGGCGACAACATCCGCAGCCGCTAGCCCTTCATCCAGTCCTACTAGCTCCGTAGCCCCGTTGTCCGCAATCTCGGCTGGCAGTTCGGAAACGAACGGCTCGACCACCAGAATCCGCCCATTCACGCGTTTCTGCAAATGTTTGACCACCTCAATTGCGGGGCTTTCGCGTAAGTCTGCCGCGTCTGCCTTGTAGGCCAGTCCTAAACAAACGACGATAGGCTCGGCTAGACCTTCGCACTCGGCGATCACTCTGTCGGCAATCACCTTCGGCATCCCGTCGTTGACTTGGCGCGCGGCTTGAATCAATGGGGTCAAATGGGGCGCGGCGTCGGCGATGAACCAGGGATCGACGGGAATGCAGTGGCCCCCAACTCCGGGACCGGGATTGAGAATCTCCACCCTGGGATGCCGGTTCGCGAGCGCTATCATCTCCCATGGGTCGATATTCAAGGACTTGCTTACGAGCGAAATCTCGTTGGCGAAGGCGATATTGACGTCTCGGAAGGCGTTTTCTGCGAGCTTCGCCAACTCTGCAGTGTGAGCGTTCGTTATGTGACAAGCCCCTTCGACGAAAACTTCGTACAGCCGTTTCGCCGCCTCCGCGCAGGCCGGAGTGACGCCTCCGATTATGCGGTCGTTTGCGCCAAGCTCCTTCAGCGCGTTCCCCGGCAGAATGCGTTCGGCGCAGTATGCGACGCGGACGTCACTCGCCTCGCCCGACGTGTGCGGGAATGTCAGGTCCGGGCGCAGTGCTCGCAGCCACTCGCACACACTTTCGGTCGTTCCGACGGGACACGTCGACTCCACAACCACCAGGGTTCCCTTCTGCAGCACAGGCGCCAGGTTATCAATGGCGGCCCGCACGTAACTCAGGTCCGGGCTGCGGTCCGGGCGGATGGGAGTCGGCACCGCGACGATAAACGCATCGGCCGGCGCAGGTTCGGCCTGGGCCGTTAGGGTCCCGGCTGAAACGGCATCTGTGACGAGAGAATTCAGACCCGGCTCATCGAACGGCGATCTACCCGAATTGACCGTGTCGACACGGGCCGGGTCAATGTCAACGCCGATCACCTCCACGCCTCGACTCGCCAAGACCGCCGCGGTCGGCAGTCCGACGTAACCAAGACCTATCACGCAGACCCGTCCTATGCCGTCACGCACCGATCAGATCCTTGAGAATGCGTTGGCTTGCCCGCCCGTCTCCGTATGGATGATGTATCCGCGCCATGGCTGCGTACGCCTCCGGGTTATCCAATAGACATGCGGTTTCCGTTGTGATGCATTCAGTGTCCGTCCCGACCAGCTTGACCGTACCTGCCGCCACGGCCTCGGGTCGCTCTGTTGTGTCGCGCATTACGAGTACCGGCTTCCCTAACGATGGGGCCTCCTCCTGGATTCCTCCTGAGTCGGTCAAGATCAGATACGCCTCGTTCATCAGATGCACGAATGCCAAATAGTCTAGCGGTTCAATCAAGTGAACGTTGGGAAAGCCCGCCAGATGGTGAAATACCGGCTCTCGCACTCTGGGATTCAGATGAACCGGATAAACGATTTCCGCGTCGTCACGCCTGCTGATCTGAGCTATGGCCCTGCAGATCGCTTCGAACCCGGCGCCGAAGCTCTCCCTCCGGTGTCCCGTGACGAGAATGAGTTTTTTCCCCCGCTCCAGATGCGGCAGCCTTGTACTCGCCTCCCGGACGAGATCCGGATCGCCTTTCAGCCTGTCGACCACGTGGAGGAGAGCGTCGATCACCGTGTTGCCCGTCACGACGATACCTGTATCGGGGAGACCCTCATCCAGCAGTCGCCTGCGCGCAGTCTCGGTGGGGGCGTAGTGCCGGTCGCTGAGTGCGTCCGCGAGTCTGCGGTTCATCTCCTCGGGCCAGGGCGCCGACATGTCCCCGGTGCGCAGCCCCGCCTCAACGTGGCCGACGGGAATCCGGGCGTAGAATGCCGCCAGCGCCGTAGCCAGAACCGTAGTCGTATCGCCCTGCACCAGCACGCGGTCGGGCTTCGCCTCCGCCAATACGCCTCGCATTCTACTCAGTACCGCGCCCGTGACGTCGGTGAGGTCTTGCCCCGGAGTCATCACGTTGAGATCGTAGTCCGGCGTAAGCTCGAACAGCCGCAGCACGGAGTCCAGCATCTCCCGATGCTGCGCGGTGACGCACAGCTCGTGTTCCACTCCGTCGGCTGCCGCAAGGGTACGTGCCACCATGGCCATCTTCACGGCCTCGGGGCGGGTCCCCACGACGGACAGGATACGCATTTCAGACATGCTCCGTGACTATCATTGCTCGAACGTAATGTACCATGAGCTTTCAACAAGGTCTGCCGGGCAGGTCGCCACCACGACGGTCGCGGGGGTCAACTCCAAGTACCCGACCGACACCCATCCTTGATACGGATCCGTCTCACCCCGTACGGCGGATATCTCACACCCCTCGCCGCTGAATTCCCCGCGTACCGTCAGATCGTCGGCCTTCACCACAAATCCCGTATCACTGATTTCCGGAACCAGGTCGGGCGCCAGGTGAAGATTTGACTGCCACTGGAGTTCGGTCAGGTTGTCCATTCGGTCCTCTATTCGGAGTAAGGCCCCAGGAAGGTATGACAGGGTGCGTTCGTGGATGAACAGATTCGGACGATCTACGACGCCCCTGATGGTGAATCGCCCTTGTTCTACCACTATAGGCTCAAGATGCGAGTCCGCCGGGTCGATGACATACGGATCGGTGCGTCTTCCTACGAGACTGAGAACGTTATGGGCCCGCGCGCTCAGGACGTAGCTGCGCGCGTCGTCATAATTGTAACCGTACCTCCCGCTGTCGACGAAAATGTCCCTGCCGCCTTCTATGAGCACAAAGCCGAGATCGTCTGCGTGCTTGTGGCCCGTTGGCGCCGCGGTTCCGGCAAGGAAGAGCATACTGGAAACTTCGTCGTCGGCCTCGGGCAGGGAGCGAATGATGGCGTACCCCGACTTCGTCAAGTCCCGGACGGCCCAACACCCGCCGCCCTCGGGCAAACAACTGGGTTCGACCGGTCCGGTCAGTTGAGGACCGTCACCGTGACTGTCCCCCACACGGACCCATCGACCGTCGGGATACGTTAGCCAGGGGGAGATGGCATCCGCGCGTTCAAGCAATTCTTGCACGTCAGGGTGTCGGAACCTCTCGGCGGCCCCCAGTTCCCGGATCTTGAGCGTCACCCACCCATGATACGTGGGTGAGTTCTCTACATTAACGCCCTCCTCCGAGTACCAGCTTTTGACCAGATCTGCAAATGCTTCTTTCGCATAGGTCCGGGCCCCCTGACATGCGTTCTTCCAACCGACCACGGAACACAGGGCGTCAAGTCCCACCAGTTGGAATAGACCGTGATTGTTCGTTTTGAGAAACCCGGGATCCCTGAGCTTTTCGGCGTGCAGGTCGGCCAGGAGCATCAATCGGGCGAGATCGTCGTCACCAAGCTCGACTTGGTCGGACAGTACGAAATTAATGAGGAACCCCAGGCGGGACGCGCGGACCCCGGTCGCGTGGTCGTACCATTGAAGCGCGCTCGTCCGTCCCTCTTCAATGTGGAAACGATGCCAGTCCAACGCGATCTCAATGGGGATGACCAGATGAGCGGCATCACCGGTCCGTCGATACTCATGCAGCCAATACTCCATGCCGCGCCACGAATGGAGATGAAGTTGCCAGTGGACGTCTTGAAAAGGATCGGCCGACCAGTCCAGCGGGAGGGATGCGTCCCATTCGGCGACGGCACTATACGGCCTGAAGTCCCAGGGCGAGCCCGGTTTTCGACCCAATGAGAGATCGGATACTTTCGGAATTCCGCTCGACGCGGCCCCCCAACCGGATGGCGGCCGAAGAGAGTCTTGCGGGACGGCGCTCGGCGCTTGCTCCGATTCTTCGCCCTCCGAGTCCCCATCGGACACCGATTCGGGCGCTCCGCATCCCAAGATCAAGATCGCCAGCGAGGCAAGCAGCACCCTCGTCATATCATCGTGCGGTCGAGATCCAAGCCGGGTGTCTTCGCCCTGCAGCGTCTGAGGAATTCCGTGTCCGGGGTCGGATCGGCATGATTGGACAGTTGCTCCGTTCGCACCCGTATGAAGTTGAACCGGTCCGCCGCGTAGATGCGGCAGCCGGCCTGTGCTACGGCGTGCAGGAAATTCGTGTCTTCCCTCAGAGAAATCGCGTCGAATGGAAACCTGCGGGCAACGTCGGAACGTATGAACATCGTGCCGCCCGTTACGAAGTGGGTGAAGGTGTGTTCACGAGCGACTTCCGCCAGGGCGGTGGTATCGGTATCTTCGAAATACATGAAGAACGACCCCTTCCCGACCACCTCCGCATCCGAAAAACGGGCTGCGAGAACACTGTCCGACAAATAACGCTCCCCGTAGTAGTCGTCGTCGTCCATCTTTGCTACGTAGTCCCCCAACGCCGCCGAGATTCCCCGGTTCAGACAGTCTCCCAGGGACGTGGCCCCTTCGACGTGGAGTACCTGCACGTTTGGGATGTCTTCGGTCTGCTCGCGGATGGACTCAAGATCGAACGCCGCGTTATTCAGGATGAGGATCAGTTCCTTCTCCGGGTAAGTCTGTTTCTTGAAGTTGTCGAGGCACTGGATCACGTTCTCAGGACGCATGGTAGGCATCAGAACGCTTACCGAAGGTCGTTTCGTTACGAGCGATTCGAGACCGACCCTGCGGAAGACCTCGTCCATTCTGTGGCGATAGGTGTGGTTCTCATGGACATATCGATAAGCGAGGTGCCCCTCACGGACACGCGTCTCTTCGTCCTCCATCAGCTCCAAGAGGTGATCTATCGTGTCTTCTTTGCTGCGAGAGACTCTGACGTGTTCGCCCAGCATTCGGCTCATCCCGTCGGACTCCGAGGAGACGACCGGCGTCCCACACGCGAGGCTCTCGAAGACGCGGCGAGAAAACATCGTTGGTGAGTCGCTTACCGTGTTCACGTTCAGCATGACGTCATAGCAGCGGTATGCCGTCAGCATCTCTTCGTAGGTGAGGTATCCCTTCATGGCTTCCCTGTACCGGTCGGGGAAGCGGTAGTATGGCCCCAGGTCTCGTCGCGTGAGGTTGCGGTCGAAGATGTGCAGACCGAGGGGTAGGGCAGGGTCCAAGAGATTTTGGAGTGCCTCCGCGCGTTCGGGATACCGGTGCTGCAACCAGCTTCCTGCGAAACACACGGGGTAGTTGGTCCAGCCCTCTTCCTGCGACGGGTTATGGAGCCGGGGCTGGGCCGCGAACGGTAGGACGTACACGCGGTCGTGTCCAAGGGACTCTTGGTAGAGCGGAATGCAGTCCGCATCGGAGGTGAATACGAAGTCGAACTCTTTAGCGGCTCCTATGAAGTCGTCGAAATGCGGGGGGTCCTCTTTGTTCCAGAATACGGTCGGGATCGCCTTGGCCCGGCAATATTCCACCAGCTCTCGGAGCGGGTTGTCTTCAAGGTTCTCGTAGCCAACTATCTTGTGGCGCCAATCACGATTATTCCCGCTGAATGCCGACTCCACGAATAGGCAAACCGGCCGGGTCTTCTCCATCTGGTCGCGCCAGCCTTCACGCGACAGCAGTAAAAGGTTTGCCTCGTACCGGAGGGAGTGTTCGGTGAACGTGTCGAGAATGGCCGCGACGGGGGGACCGTCGGTTTTCGCCTCGGGTATGGACATCGGCGGGTAACTGAGGAAGTCATTAATGTCGAGATTAAGGCTCTTGGGAATGTACTTATATCGTTCGGACAGGTCTTCCGGAGTGTAGATTTCCGCCGACCGCTTTGATGCCGAACCGTAGAGGCGAAGCATCTCCATGGGCAGCTTCCACAGCGTATGCGGCTTCCTTGCCGCGCGCACCAATACCGCCCCGGCAAGAAATGACGTGCTCGAATATGCCGCTTGGAGCCGGTGTCTCAGGACGCGGACTTCTCCCGTTCTCGCATCGAGATTCTTCTTGAACCGCCCTATTGCCATGCGGTCGAACCTGACCTGCCGTTTCAGGTCCTCCACTCTGTCTTTGAGATAGTCCCTCTGTCTTTCAAGCTCCTTGATTCGACTGTCTCGCCTCGACAGCATATCCTCCAGCTTTGTTTGCGAGGCGACCAGCGCCGTCTCCGTCATGGATAAGACCGCGCCTTCATCGAGGCCCTGCCAGGAGGCCTCGCGGTCCTCCGAAAGAATGCCCACAAAACGTATATAGCTGTCCTCCACGCTCATGTGCTCAAGCGCCAGCCTCGGCTTGAGCGCCTCGATCATGTCCGTTACATAGAAGGTCTGGTGGTGGTCTTCGTGTGGATGCAGCCCGAAGGGAGTCGTGATGACCAATCGTCCTCCCGGCCGGAGATGCTCCAGGCTCCGGTTCAGCAGCGGACCCGCATCGTGAAGGTGTTCGAGGATTTCTCCCAGAACCACGGTGTCGAAGAGGCCGGACACCGGGAGACCTTCAATGAAGTCCCCGAGGACCAGTCTCGCGTGCCTTTGCACGTCCGTCGGTTCCTCGGCCAGCAGCTCGCGAGCGAAGTCAAGGGCGTCGGGGTTGATCTCCACACCCGTGACTTCGACGCCCCGCCGCGCCAGCAGGACTTCCAAAATCCCCTCGCTGCATCCCACGTCCAACACTTGGGGCCCCTGAGCTTGGTCTGCCATCCAGTCGATTCGACGGCGGAGGATGTCGCCGTTGGGACCCCAATCGATGATGCGAAGGTACACCTGAGAGACCCTGTCTCTCACGTGGGAATGTCCGGCGATTTCGTGATGTTCCGTTTCTACCATGCTTACGGAAAACGCTCTCGTTCAAGTATCCGAGCAGATCGGCAGGCCAACCTGGTCCAAGTCACTGTCTTCAACAGCCGACAGTCCAGCCGGAATACATCCGGTAAACATGTTGCCGGAAAGACGCAGGCGCGCCAGACTGCTCCCGATAGGCCCCAACTCGGACGGTATCGTCCCGCTTAGCCGGTTGCCATGAAGACTCAGATGGGTAAGGTCGGTCAAGAGACCTAGTTCCTTGGGCACTTCGCCACTCAATCGGTTGTTGGAGAGCCACAATCTGTTGAGGATTCTAAGGCTGCCCAATTCACGCGGTATTGTACCGCTCAATCTGTTGTTGTGAAGGTACAGGTCCTCCAAGTTTGAAGACCGGCCCAGTTCCGTGGGGATGGGGCCTGCCAACCGGTTGCTGTGAACATTCAATACCTTCAAATCGGAAAGCCTCCCCAGTTCAGGTGGAATAGGTCCTTCCAAACGATTGCCATGGAGGTCGAGCGCTACCAACTTGGAGAGTTGCCCCAGTTCTGCCGGTATCTCCCCGTTCAGCAGGTTTCGCCGGAGGTCTATGTGAGTAAGCTCGGAGAGCTCTCCCAACTCAGGCGGTATCGACCCCCTCAACTCGCTTTC
Organism: Dehalococcoidia bacterium; assembly: GCA_963665745.1. Taxonomy (GTDB): domain Bacteria; phylum Chloroflexota; class Dehalococcoidia; order Lucifugimonadales; family VXLM01; genus VXLM01. The sequence continues at coordinate 2,152,167 of OY762443.1, forward strand.
ACGAAGGATCAGACGTGTCACGCGCTTCGGGTTGCCACCCAGTGTCACTCCGTCCCAACTCGTAATGGGAATGTCCGACGACCAATTCAAGTCGCCGTTCCCCGCGAGTCTATCTTTGGCCGTCAGTAGCGTTTCGGAGTCGGAGAGTATCCCGGCATTTGTCCCGACGGCTTCGGCAACATACCCGCGCAGCACTTCTTCCACGTCCCCTGTGGCTCTTACCTGCCCGCGATCCAGCCAGATGGCTTCGGTGCAGAACTCGCGGATAATCTCGGGCGACTGAGAGACGACTACCAAGGTATTCGCCGAGGTCATCATCCGGTTGAGGCGGTCCTTTGCCTTGAGACGAAAGCTCTTGTCGCCGACGCCGATGACCTCGTCAACCAGCAGAATATCGGGATTGATGCACGTCGCGATGGACAGCACCAGCCTCGTGCGCATCCCGGATGAGTATGTTCGGATTGGCATGTAGATGTAATCGCCAAGCTCAGTGAACTCGATGATCTCCGGTATTCGTCTGCTGATTTCTTTCCGGGTCAGCCCCAGCAAGATGCCCGTGAGCATGATGTTTTCTAGGCCCGTAGCATCCGGCCGGACGCCAAGAAGCTCAGGGAACAAGGTCGATATCGTTCCTCTCGTTTCCGCGACCCCGCGCGTGGGGTAGTAGATTCCCGCCATCACCCTCAGCAGAGTGCTCTTGCCGGCGCCGTTGGCCCCGACAAGGCCCACTCTCTGCCCCTTGGAAATATTGATGCTGACGCCTTCCAGGATCGTCACGGTCGCCGCGGACCCTCGTCCGTAACTCAGTCGTCCTCCGATTTGGGTGGAGATGGGGCCTGCTCCGTTCGTCTCTCGTCTTGCCCGGTGCGGAAGGCGGCGTTTGGCCGGAATCTCCAGCTTTACGTCCTGCAATTTGATGGCGAGTTCGTTGTCCACGGATCAGATCCAGAGAGTAAGAGATCGACGCAGTCGATTGTACAGGACGCATAAGATGCTGATCCCAACTACGTTGATGAGCAGAACGACCGCCCATGAGGTCAGCGTGGCGGGCTCTCCGATCAGTGGCGCGCGCACGATCTCCAGGAAGTGAGTGAAAGGATTGTAGTTCGCGAGATATGCGCGATCGTTCAGACCGTCCGCATACCAGAACACCGGCGTTGCGAAGAATAAGAACCTCATGCTCGCCCGGAGTAGGTGCGTGAAGTCCCGGAATCTGGTGCCGATGAATCCCAACAGAGGCACCGCCCATAGGGTAGTTAGCAGCAATACGGCAAACCCGGGAACGGCTAATAGCATCATCGGCTTCGCCGGAGTGCGCGTGAGTATCATCACCGCAATGAACACCAGCGAGTGGATGGAGAACTTGACCAGGTGCTCGATCACGTTCCGCAGCACGTAGGTGAAGAGTGGGTTGTTGACGGATACGATCTGTCGTGAGTTCACCACGAAGACGTTCGCGCCCGTCGTAAGCGTGCTCGACATGTATTGCCAGAGCACCACTCCCGACGCCATGTAGACGAGATAGTCGCCTTGATCATGTCCGAGCAGGCGACCGAAGAGAAGCCCAAGCCCCGCCACCCACACCGCGACGATTATGATCTCCCACAGAGGCCCGATGAACGCCCTGCGGTATTGCAACTCGAAGTCGTACCACCCCAGGGTGACCCAAAGGGGTGTCCGCAAGAAAGACTGGACGATGTCGTCCACGCCGGAGAGAAACCCGGCGTCCGATGACCTGACTGTCACGTGAGAGTTTCGCAACTATCGATACCGGGGGTTATACAGATCAGTAAACGTCCAGGGTGAATCCTGCACCCTGGGGCGTCTGCTTGAAATCGAACACCGACCGGTCAAGGTTCTCGGCCAAGCCCGGGTCAACGGCCAGAACCACCGTACCCTCGTGCTCGAAAAAGACCTCGCCGCCCTTTTCCAAATCTATGACCACTCCGAAGTCTCCCGGTCCCGTCCACTCCGGCTTGACCGCCAGCTTCAAGTACCGCCCCTCAGGCAGCGCCCTCGACTGCAAAATCGTCTTGAGTTCGTCCTTTGCCGCGTCAGTAACTTGGAGCATGGAGGGCTTGTCCTATCCCGCAAGTTCGTCGCGCACGATCTTCGCGCCCGCCACCATGGCGTCCAGCTTGAGCCGGGTTATCCACCGAGGCAGCTGGAAGAAGCCACAGTCGGGATTCACCACCAACTGCTCGGCAGGGCCGTACTGCATGGCGAGCCGGATGCGTTCCGCCACGTCCTCCGGACTTTCGACATAGAACGACTTCACGTCGATCACCCCGATGCCCAGCTTCTTGTCGCCCACCCAGTCCATCCAGTGCTCGATCTCGCTCATCTCGCGGTTCGCGTACTCGAGCACCAGTTCGTCGTAACGGCATTCCTGCACCTTCGGGAACATCCACGCGAACGACCGCTTCCCACGCGGCCTGCTGGTGAGGTTCCCAAAGCAGACGTGCAGTGCGAGCCTGGCATCTACCCCCTCTACCGCCGCGTTGTACAGGTCTACCCAGTCGTTGAGTTGGCCTGGAATAACCGCGAAGGAGGGCTCGTCAAGCTGGATGTAGTCGACCCCCTCCGCTACCAACGCCTTGAGCTCCCTGTTGATCGCCTCCGCGAAGTCCCAGGACATCTCTACCCGGTCCTTGTACGCATCGCCCGGACGAATATGAATTGTCAGGGTCAGCGGCCCGGGACAGGTGACCTTGATCGGCTTGGTCGTGTTGGCCCTCGCGTACTTGTACTCGTCCACTATGCCGAGACCGTCCGGCACGCCGAGCTTCTCAACGGCCTTGTAGCGGGGCGGGGAGTCATAGCCGTACAGCCCCACCTTCCGGAGCTCCGGCTCCTGCTCTATACCCTGGATTCGCTTGTAGAAGCTCTGCACGAAGTACCAGCGCCTCATCTCTCCGTCGGAAATGATGTCGACGCCCGCCTTTTCCTGGTCGAGCATCGCCATATTCACGGCGTCGTCGTACAGCTCGCGCTCGTCGGTTATGCCGTATCCGCCCTTCTCAATCTCATCCAGAGCCGTCCACATCCAGCCCGGATAGGCGTGGCTCCCGATGACGGTAGTAGGCAAGAGGCTTGGGATGGACGCGGTCATTTCGTGCTCCATTGAATCGAAAAGTAGGTTTCAAGTATATGGGGTAAGCCGTGCGGAATCCAGAACGTAAGGGGCGCTCCGGTCAACGGGGGCCCCCGTCAAATCTACACCATCTGCCGCGTCGCCGCCTTCAGACGCTGCTCCAACACTCGTATCCTTCCTCGCAGCTCGTCCTTTTCCTCCTCTGCCTGCTCCAGACGGTCGAGGAGCTTGATAACCACCTCGACCCCCGCGAGGTTCACTCCGAGATCGTTGATGAGCCCCCGAATCCGCTGGACGCGCTCGACCTCGCGGCGCGAGTACATCCGCTGGTTGCCCAGTGTGCGACGCGGCTGAACGAGGCCGATGCGCTCATAGTATCTCAACGTCTGCGTTTGGACCCCGACGATTCGAGCCGCTACGCTAATCACGAAGCACGGCTCGTCGTATCCGACCATATCCTGCATGGTCATCACTTATCCCTTTCCGGTGCGGAGCGCGCGCAATCGCTCGAACACCTTGCGCTCCTCTTCTCCCATAGGCTCCGGCATGACGGGACGCACCACCACGAAAAGGTCTCCCTTCTTGTCCGGCGATCCCAGTTTCGGCATCCCTTTGCCCTTCAGCCTGATCCTCTGCCCGTTACGGCTGCCTGCGGGTATCTTCAACTGTCCTTTGCCGTTTATCGTGGCGATCTCCACCTCCGCGCCCAGCGCGGCGTCGTCGAGCGGCACCGGCGCGTCCACGTACAGATCACTCCCCAGTCGCTGAAAATAGGGATGTGGCTCCACGATCATCTTCAGCCTGAGGTCCTGGTTGGCGGACGGTCTCACCTTCACGACCGAGCCAGTGTCCACGCCCTGCGGGATGTCGACCTCTATCCGTCGCTCTCGTCCTCCCTGCGTAATCGTCACCGTGCGCTTCGAACCCAGGTACGCCTCTTCCAGAGTCACCTCTATGTCAAGCTCCAAGCGCTGCGGACGCGATGTCGCCTCGTTCCGCCGACGCTGGTTCCTCCGAAACAGGTCTTCAAACCCGGCGAACGGATCGGCGTCAAAGTCGTCATCGCTGCTCCACGTGTACGTTCTGCCGGCTCCCTGACTTCCGTGGCGTGACTCAAACTCCTCTGCGCGCTTCCAGTCATCCCCGTACTTGTCATACTTCTTGCGGCTCTCGGCATCCGAGAGGACCTCGTTCGCCTCATTGATCTCCTTGAACTTGGCCTCGGCGCCCTTATCGTCCGGGTTCAAGTCGGGATGGTACTTGCGCGCGAGCCGTCGGAACGCCTGGCGGATATCTTTGTCCGTGGCGCTTTTCTCTACGCCCAGAACGTCGTAGTAGCTCTTCGTCTTCCGAGTGGTCATTTCCCTTGAATCCTCAGGGGCATACTACTCGTTTCTCACCAATCCTGTCACAGCGATGCTATCACATTTGTAGGTGTCGCCCAACTGTACATATAGTAAATACTATAACTCTATTGACACTAGAGAGTTATTATGGTTATACTTCATTATGAAGTGATTCGACACTAATCATTACGAATCACCAACCCACAAGAGAGGTGTCAGCAATGGTACTACAGAGATTGGATCCGGTGGCGGAGCTTCGTCGGATGGACAACGTGATGAACAGGTTTTGGAGGAGCTATCCCGGCTTGGGCAGTCCTGCCAGGCCGCAGGGCTGGGCCGTTCCGCTCGACGTTCGGCAGGAAGGTGACAGCATCACCATCGATGCCTCCGTGCCCGGCGTCGACCCTGAGCAGATCAGCGCAACCGTCGAGGACGACGTCCTGACCATCAAGGGACAGGCTGCCGCGGAGACGGAAGAGAAGGACGAGCGCTACTTCCTGCGCGAGCGCAGGGCCGGCGCGTTTCATCGCTCCGTCCGCCTGCCCGACACGGTCGACACCGAACGCGCCGAGTCGACCTATGAGAACGGCGTGCTCAGCATCACGTTCCCCAAACAGGAGTCCAAGAAGGCCAAGAGCCTTCCGATAAACGTGAAGAGCTAACCTCCTCTAGCCGTCCCGGACTCGCGAAGCCTCCCGCGAGTCCGGGGCAACCCATTCCCCCACATTGTCCCGAAATTGGGACGGTGATATTCTAGGGCCTCAAGTCTTCTGCAATCACCGACGAGGCCACCTTGCATCTCGCCATCGACGCCTACGGGGCCGACCCCGCCAAACTCAGCGACGAGACTCTCGTCTTCCGCTTTCTCGATGAGTACCCCGACGTGATCGGCATGACCAAGGTCGTCGTCCCACAGGTCTACTCCTACACCGGCAAAGTCCCCGACGACTGGGGAGTCTCCGGCTTCGTCATCATCGCCGAGAGCCACATAAGCGTCCACACCTTCCCCGACAAGGGCTACCTCAATATCGACATCTTCTCCTGCAACGACTTCGACGTGTCCGCCTCGCTCGAAGACGTGAAGACGACGTTCGGCGTGAAGGGTGAAATCAAGACTTGGACGATGGATCGTTCCTTCGACCATGCAACGCCGCGTGAGGCCTATGCGGGCATGGTCCGGGAGCGGGTCTTCCTCACCACGGCCCGCGGCAGCGGCGATGCGTAGCTCCGACTGGCCTGAGGATGTCCCCCGCACGTGGGAGACCTTTCTCGATATCCCTGCGTCCCGCACTCTCGAAGACGCTGGCGTCGTTGTCGTCCCCGTCCCGTATGACAGCACTACGACATTCAAGACAGGAGCACGTCATGGTCCACGCGCCGCGATCACCGCCTCCAAACAGCTTGAGGAGTGGGACATCGAGCTTCAACGGGATGTCTCCGCCGTCGGCATCTACACCACGCAGGAAATCGAGCCGCACAGCGGAGGCCCCGAGGCGATGATCGAGCGCGTCCGCCGCGTCGCCGCCCACTTCATCGCGCAGGACAAGCTGGTTGCCCTCCTCGGCGGCGAGCACACCATTACCGTCGGCGGAGTAACGGCCGCGCTTGAAAAGCATCCTGACCTGACCGTCCTCTACCTCGACGCCCACGCCGACCTCCGCGACAAATACATGGGGAGCCGGTGGAGTCATGCCTGCGTCGCCCGGCGACTGCATGAACGTGCGCCCATAGTACAGGTTGGCGTTCGCAGCATGAGTCGGGATGAGGCGCGGTTCATCAGCGACAACGACGTGCCCGTCTTCACGTGGCCCCCGTCGGTCGGAATCGAGGAACTCGCCCCCAACGTGATCGAGCGCCTGGGTAGTGAAATATACGTCAGCGTCGACCTCGACGTACTCGATCCCTCGATCATGTCTGCCGTCGGCACCCCCGAGCCTGGCGGCATGACGTGGTCCGAAGCCACGAAGCTGCTAAGACTCGTTTCGGATCGAAGGAGGATTGTCGGCTTCGACGTGGTTGAGCTAAGCCCGAACGAAGGCCCGGAGGCTTGTGCCTTCACCGCAGCCAAGCTCCTCTACAAGCTCATCGGTTACGCCACGTCCCGCGACGACTAGGTCGAAGGGCAGAGCCTGCGCCAAACGCGGGTCTAGCGCGGTCGAAAAACTGTTGACCGCCTCCACGTAGTTGACTACAATACGTATAGGGCTAGTTGGGCGCTAGCCCTTTTTGTTGAGTCAATCAGCCGGGCCCCAGTGGCGCAATCGGCAGCGCAGCCGATTTGTAATCGGCAGGTTGGAGGGTTCGAGTCCCCCCTGGGGCTTTTCCCTAAACCGAACCGAGAGGACGCTTCGCCCAAGCCCTTCTTGGATTGGAAATGTCGCTGTGCTAAACTTATGGGCTGTCGGCTACGTGCAGGGATGGGAGAGTGGTTAAATCCACCAGACTGTAAATCTGGCGCCCTAAGGGCTACGTAGGTTCGAATCCTACTCCCTGCACCAGACCGTTCTTGAGAGGAAGGTGCGTGCCCTCATAGCTCAGGAGGCAGAGCGCGTTCTTGGTAAGAACGAGGTCAGCAGTTCGAGTCTGCTTGAGGGCTCCATAAATCAAATACGGACACAATAACGGCAAAGAGAACTAGAAGAGGAGAGAACGGAGATGGCAAAGGAGCGATTCGTACGAGACAAGCCGCATTTGAACGTAGGGACCATCGGTCACGTCGACCACGGCAAGACTACGCTGACCGCGGCAATCACAAAGACCCTGGCAAACACCGGGCTTGCTGACTTCCGGGAGTTCGACAGCATCGACAACGCCCCGGAGGAGAAGGAGCGCGGCGTGACCATCGCGATCACGCACGTCGAGTATGCGACGGAATCGCGTCACTACGCTCACGTTGACTGCCCCGGACACGCCGACTACATCAAGAACATGATCACCGGCGCGGCCCAGATGGACGGCGCGATCCTCGTGGTCAGCGCCCCCGACGGCCCCATGCCGCAGACCCGCGAGCACATCCTGCTTGCCCGCCAGGTCGAGGTTCCTGCCATCGTAGTCGCCCTGAACAAGGTCGACATGCTGGACGACGAGGAGCTTCTTGAGCTTGTCGAGTTGGAGATGCGCGAGCTTCTGACCGAGTACGGCTTCCCCGGCGACGACGTGCCGATTGTACGGGTCAGCGCCCTCAACGCACTCGAAGCCGACGACACGTCGCGGGACTCCGAGTGGGGCAACGGCGTTTGGGAGCTCATGGACGCAGTCGACGACTACATCCCCGTTCCCGACCGCCCCAGGGACCAGCCCTTCCTGATGCCCGTCGAGGATGTGTTCAGCATCAAGGGGCGCGGCACCGTCGTAACCGGTCGTGTCGAGCAGGGCGTTATCAAGGTCGGCGATACGGTCGACGTCGTGGGAATCAAGGAAACGAGCCAGACCGTAGTCACCGGAGTCGAGATGTTCCACAAGATGCTCGACGAGGCAGAGCCGGGCGATGCAGTTGGACTCCTCCTGCGTGGCGTCGACCGAGACGAGGTCGAGCGAGGCCAGGTCCTGGCCGCTCCCGGCAGCGTCACGCCGCATACCGACGCCAGCGCCCAGGTCTACGTCCTCACCAAGGAAGAGGGCGGCCGGCACACCCCGTTCTTCAGCGGGTACAAGCCGCAGTTCTACATCCGCACGACCGACGTGACGGGTGAGATCAAGCTGCCCGACGGCGTCGAAATGGTCATGCCGGGCGATAACATCGAGATGGACATCAAGCTCACCACCCCGGTGGCCATGACCGACCAGCTCCGATTCGCCGTCCGTGAGGGTGGCCGCACCGTCGGCTCCGGCGTGTTCACGGCAATCACCGACTAATAGCAGAACGCAATTACCGCGAAGGGACGCTACGAAGGCGTCCCTTCGTTCCGTCCCAACGAGGAAACCATGCCCCGCAGAGGAGATGTCCGAATCCTGATAAACTTGGGCTGCACCGAGTGTCGGGAGCGGACATACCATTCGAGCAAGAACCGGCGCAACGACCCGGACCGGCTGGAACTCAAGAAGTTCTGTCCGCGTTGCCGCACCCATACCCTCCACCGCGAAGTGAGGTAACCGATGGTTCGCGATCCCCTAACCGGAGCACGGCCAGGCGCCGGACAACCCCGGCGAGGATTCAGCCTGCGCTTCATCTCCGAAGCTTATCGCGAGTTGCAGCGCGTCACTTGGCCGACCCGCGAAGAGACGATGCGGCTGACGCTCATGGTCATCGCGGTCGCGGCCGCCATCGGCGCGTTCCTCTTCGTCGTTGATATGGTCTTCACCAGGCTAATGGACGTGATCCTAGGGGTGAACACATGACCACCGAACAGGCCGAACGGCGCTGGTACATCGTCCACACCTATTCCGGGCAGGAGGAGCGCGTTCAGAAGAACCTCAACCTGCGGATCGAGTCGATGGACGTTGGCGACAAGATCTTCCAGGTCGTCGTTCCCACCGAGGACGAGATCGAGATCAAGGAAGGCAAGCGGACCTCCGTCTCGCGCCGCGTGTTTCCCGGTTACATTCTCATCGAGATGGAGATGGACGACCAGAGTTGGTTCGTCGTCCGGAACACCCCTGGCGTGACTGGCTTCGTCTCCGCCGAGGACGAGCGCGAACAGCGCCAGAAGCCCGTGCCATTGGAGCAGAGCGAGGTCGACGCCATCCTGAACCACATGAAGTCCGCCGAGCCGCGCGTGCGCGTGGGCTTCGAGAAGGGCCAGATGGTCCGAATCGTCGACGGTCCGTTCATGGACTTCATGGGCTCCGTCGACGAGGTCTACGCGGAGCGTTCCAAGCTCAAGGTTCTCGTGTCCTTCTTCGGACGGGAGACACCCGTGGAGTTGGACTTCCTCCAAGTGGAAAAGGGCTAGAGCGTGCCCCGACTTTGATCCGAAGTTGAAAGCAAAAATCCCCTCTCCTATCTTAAGGGAGAGGGCTAGGGTGAGGGCAAAACCCTCACCGTCAAATCTTAGGAGAGCGAGTTGGCTAAGAAGGTCAGGGCAGTCATCAAGCTGCAAATCGAGGGTGGCAAGGCGACCCCCGCGCCACCCGTCGGTCCGGCGCTGGGTCAGCACGGCCTCAACATCATGGCGTTCGTAAAAGAGTACAACGCCCGCACCGCCCAGCAGATGGGCAGCATCGTGCCGGTCGAGCTGACGGTCTTCGAAGACCGGTCATTCTCATTCATCCTGAAGTCTCCCCCCGCCGCCTCGCTGTTGCTTCAGGCCGCTAGGCTTGAGAAGGGGAGTGGCAATCCCCTCGCCGAAAAGGTCGGGACGGTTACCGCCGACCAAGTGCGGGAGATCGCCCAGGTCAAGATGCAGGACCTCAACGCCGCGGACATCGAGGGCGCCATGAGAATCATCGAGGGAACCGCCCGCAGCATCGGCATTCAGGTACAGCGCTAGACGAAACGCTCCATTTGTCGCACGAAGGGTAAACGAACGTGACAACAGCAACAAAGCGATACACGACCGCCAAGGAACTCATCGAACCCGGCCGGCACTATTCGCCCTCCGAAGCCGTGGAGCTTGTCAAGAAGACCGCCACGGCCAAGTTCGATGAGACCATCGAGCTTCACATTCGCACCGGGGCCGACCCCCGCCACGCAGACCAGATCGTCCGCGGGGTGACCGTTCTGCCCCACGGCGTCGGCAAGCCTCTGCGCGTGACGGTATTCACCGACGGCGAGGCCGTCGCCATCGCGGAGCAGGCCGGCGCGGACTTCGTCGGCAACGACGACCTCATCCAGCGCGTCGAGGGCGGTTGGGTCGACTTCGACGTTGCCATCGCCACCCCTGACATGATGGGCAAGATCGGGCGGCTCGGACGGTATCTCGGACGGCGCGGCCTCATGCCCAACCCCAGGACGGGTACCGTCGTCCAAGCCGACGACCTCCCGCGTGTCATCGAAGAGTCCAAGAAGGGCCGTGTCGAGTACCGCCTCGACCGCACGGGGCTCATGCACCTCGCCATTGGCAAGGCCAGCTTCGAAGAGCAACAGATCTTGGACAACCTGCTGACGATGATCGACAACGTCGTCCGTGCGCGCCCAAGCGGCGTCAAGGGCCAGTTCATCATCGCCGCCTATCTCACGAGCACCATGGGACCGAGCATCTCGCTGGACGTTGCGGACCTGACGACGACAACCGTACAATAGAATACGCTGTGCCGTAGACAGCGGGTTCCGCCGGAGGGTGGAGTAAACTCAAAGAGGCCCGCCGAGGTTCTAAGCGAACGGACCTGAATGCCGCGAGAAAGTGGCAGGGTTCCGCGCTTGTTGCCCCTGAGTCTGCGGCTCGGGGATTTTTTGTGTAAGGGCATCCCCGATGCCTGCCCGAACAGAATGGAAGGTGAATCAAAGTGCCGACACCTGAGAAGGAAGAACAGGTACGTCAGATCAAGGAGTTGATCGAGACGTCGACCGTCGCCATCGCGACGAACAACAACGGCCTGTCGGTCGCCGACATGACCGAGCTCCGTCGCGTCCTGCGCGAGAGTGGGGTGCGCCTTCGCGTCGTCAAGAACACCCTCGCGCACATCGCCGCCGACGAGGCGGGAGCGCCTGCCGTCAAGGACATCGTCGCCGGCCCGACCGGCATTGCCTTCGGCTTCGACGACCCCGCAGTCGCCGCCAAGACTCTCACCGAGCACTTGGCGTCCTCCAGGATCCCCATGACCATCATCGGCGGCTACCTGAGCGGAAGGTCGTTGACCCCCGAGCAAGTGGACAGCCTTGCCAAGCTCCCGTCCAAGGATGTCCTCGTCGGGCAGGTGCTTGGACAGCTACAGGCCCCAATCGCCGGACTCGTGGGTACCCTGCAGGCCCCCATGCGAAACCTGGCCTACGTCCTCAGTGCTCCTCAGGTCGGCCTCGTAACGGCCCTCAAGGCCATCGCCGACCAAAAGGGAAGCGAATAGCGCTCTAACGATCCGCAAACCGTAACCAACCCAAGCAAACAAAAAGGAGAGAACCCATGGCAACGAAAGAAGAGGTACTGGAAGCAATCAAGGGAATGTCGGTGCTTGAGCTGGCCGAACTGGTCAAGGAGCTCGAGGACACGTTCGGCGTGAGCGCCGCGGCCCCCATGGCCGTTGCCGCCATGCCGGCCGCCGCCGACGGTGGAAACGGCGCCGCCCCGGCCGCCGAGGAAGAGGAGAAGACGGAGTTCACCGTCGTCCTCAAGGACTTCGGCGCGAAGAAGATCAACGTCATCAAGGCCGTCCGACAGGTGACCTCCCTCGGTCTCAAGGAGGCCAAGGAAGTAGTCGAGGGCGCTCCCTCCAACATCAAGGAGGGCGTCAGCAAGGAAGAGGCCGACGAGGCCAAGGCCGCCCTCGAAGAGGCCGGCGCCACCGTCGATATCACCTAACCCTCGCTCAGCGACTCATCGCGCCTGAAACACTAGGTTCGGCCTACCTAACTCGGCAGGCCGAACCAAAGTTCCCGTGCATTGACGCCGAGAGCGTTCTCTATACTCGCCTCCCGGCTTGTCATTCCCGCGAAAGCGGGAATCCACAAGTACCCTGCGTCCTCTACGCTCCCTGCGGCTAACTCTCCCGCTCCGCCTTGAGCTTCTCGAACATCGCGGCATTGTAGTACGTCGTCGGACGAACTTTGTCCCGCAGCACCATCTCGCGGATGACGTCCTCCAGGTGGTCGTGCTCCTCCACCCAGTCGATGACCTCCTCGGCCCACTGGCTCGGCACGCACACCACCCCGTCGTCGTTCCCCACGATCAGATCGCCGGGGCGCACCGCGATCCCGCCGCACTGGATAACCACGTTCTCCTCGTACGAGAACATGAACGGAGCCTTACCCGCTGCCACAGTCCCGCCCGCGGCAAATATCTTGAAGCCCAGCTTCCTCACACCCACCAGATCGCGTATCGCTCCGTCCGTGATGATACCCTCCGCGCCGCTCATCTTGAGCTGGAGCAGCTTCATCTCCCCGCCGCTGGATGAGTACCGCGAACCCGCCACGTCGCACACCAGCGCGTCTCCCCGCCCGCACCGCGCCATGGCCTTCGCCTCCGGCGCGTCCTCGCCCGCCGGGGTCTCGTCGAAGATATCGGGACGTGGAGGAATGAACCGCAGCGTACGCGCCCGCGCGGCGAGCGTCTCGCCCGGCGTCTGCGAGCTCACTCCCTGCATGAACGACTGATGATAGCCGTGCAACTCGTCAAGCGCGCTCCACACCGTCGGCACGCTCGCCCGCCTGTACCGCTCCAACAAGCCGTCCGGCAAATCACTCCCCACTACTCAGCCTCCCTACTCCAACACCTCGGTCGTACAGTGCGCCGTCTGTAGCGAGATATGCGAAAAGTTCTCACCGTGGTTCGCTCCGTGACGGTGCACTTCACCCGCCGGGATCAGTGCCGTGTCCCCCGTGGTGAACTCGATTTCTTCGTCGCGCGTCCCTACAAATCCGTTGCCGCTCGTCGCGTACAGCACCTGGTCGCACGAGTGCGTATGAAACTTCGTCCGCGCTCCTCCGCGAAAGTTCACGACGTTGAACCGGTAGCTCTCCGAGTCGTCGCCGTCAATCAGGGGATTCATCACCACCTGCCCGCCCTCGAAGATGTCCCGGTGTGAGTTGTCCACCTCGTCCCTATCGACTGCCTTTATGACCTTCATCGCTGCCTACAGCCCTCCTTTGCAGTGCTTTCTCCAATTGCCGGCCCGTAGTATACCCTCAATACCCGGCAGTTTTGTCCACTAATCCAAGCAGCGCTCGCCCTGACTCGAACCGCCGGAGGTTCTCGAAGAACAGCCCCACGCACAGGTCCTCCTGCTCGGACGACGTTCCCCTGCACGTCGAAACCACCACATTGTCGCGCTTCCAGAAGTCCGAGTTGTCCGGCGGCATTCCGGGTGAATCCCCGGCCGGCTGGAAGCAGACCCCACCCAGTTGCCCCGACTCCAGCGCCCGCTCCAGCGCGCCATAGTCGTACAGCGAAGTACGCCCGGAGCAGTCCAATATGAATGCGCCCCGCTTCATCCTTGCCAACAGGCTTTCTGACACAATGCCCACCGTCGCTGCCGTATCGGGCACCGCCACGGCAATGAAGTCCGACTCCGCCACCATATCGAGCGCCTCGTCCGCGCCATACATCCGGTCCACTCCGTCCGGGACCTCCCTCGACCGTCGGGCCGTCCCCAAGACCCTCATTCCCATGGCCTTCGCTCTCGGGGCCAACGCCTGCCCGATCCCGCCCATGCCCAGCACGCCAAGCGTCTTGCCCTGGAGATCGACCGGCCTCAGCGAAACCTCCTGCGAGGGACTCCGCTGCGTCAGTTTGGGAGTGCCCACCGTCACGTGGTTGCGCCGCGAGAACATCAGCATCGCGCCAAGCGCGAACTCCGCCCCCGGTATGGCGAACGCGGGTTTGCCGCATGTGAACGGTATGTCACTCTCCACCATTTCAGGGAACAGGTAATCCTTAACACCCCCGCCGATCGCGTGTATCCAGCGCAGCTTACTCGCCGCCCTGAGCATGTCCGCGTCCCATGCCCCGACAAACACCGCGTCGGCGTCCGCCAGCCCCGACACGATCTCGTCCTTGTCGTCGCTGAAGAGGAATTCGAGGCGCTCGCAGCCCTCACGTCTGCTTCGTTCCAGTATCCGGTCCCGGTGACCGATCCACGTCACAATGACCTTTCTGATCGGCCCGGTCATTGCTGATCGTCTCCGCCGAATCTTGCGACCAGCTCGTCGATGGCCTCATGTACGAAATTGCCCAGGCCAAGCCCCGGTCCCTCCGGCAGTTCGAGATAGCCGTCCCTCACCACCAGCGGAGTCTCGATGACCTTCTCGTGCATCGCCTCGACCAGGCCCTCGCGCCCGGAACCTCGTTCCACGTTTGGAGCCGGGTACTCGATCATCGGGCAGTTCGTCAGGGTGCATAGCACCTGTAGGTGCGCCGAGACCAGGAATGCCGACCACGGCCCGTGTGGAATGCACAGGATTCCGGCCTCTTCCGCCCGTTCGGCCACGCGAGCGAACTGGGTCAGCCCCATCTGCTGCGCGTCCGGCTGAATGATGTCGAGCGCGCGCCGCTCGATGAACCCCTGGAAGTCCCGCACCGTCGTGAGACTCTCCCCCGTAGCTATCCGTATTGGCGAATGCTCCGTCAGCGTCGCGTACCCGTCGATGTCGTAGGGATGAAGCGCCTCCTCGAAGAAGTAGATGTCGTACTCCGCCAGCCTCTCGGTAACATGGACTGCTTCCTTCACGGTCCAGGTTCCGTCGAGATAGTACGGAGACCCGAAGTCGAGCATCAGCTTCATATCAGGGCCAACGGCGTCCCTGACGGCCTCGATGTCGTCGTAGTCGCTCTCGCTGAAGTAGTTGCCCCATCCGAACTTCATGGCCTTGAAGCCCTCGGCCTTGTTCTCGAGCGCCTCCTCAACGAGAACCTCGGTGGGCTTGTGCCGCCACTCTCCCGCGCGCTCCATGTGGTCCCTGTCGAAGGCCGTCCCGCTCGCGTAGACCATGATCCTGTCCCGCACGGCCCCGCCGCGCAGCTTGTAGATGGGAATTCCCGCCGCCTTGCCCGCGATGTCCCACAGCGCCATGTCGATTGCGCCCATCGCGTTGACCTCCACGCCCCCCTCGCCTGTACGACCGCGCTTGCCGCTGGCGAACATACGCCGCCAAGCCAGGTTGGGGTCGGTGGGATCGGAGCCGATCAGCAGGCTTCGGAGTCCTTCGACATCATCCTCGATGAGCGCGGAGATGACGGCAACGGAAGCTGAGGTGGAGCCGACGCCCGTGATGCCCTCGTCCGTCCGGACTTCGACCAGCACAGGCCCGCCGCTCCGGAGACCCTTCGAGACGACCCTCACGTCCGTGATCCTCATGACGGCCGCCTCCCCGGTCATTGCGGTGCGGGCCAGCCTACCAGCCGCTCGTTCAAGCTGTCAATTCCGTCGATGTGTGAGGCCCATTGACCTTCGTCCGCGTCCTCTGATAGGCTGACCGTCGCCATACAGAACCGAGGGTGAGTCATGCCCTCGCCATAGACCACGTGAATGTGGGCTGGAGTCCTTCCACGCCCCCGCGTGGTCTGTGGTACCCAGTTTCGGCTGTGTATGTGTTCTGTATGGCAACGGACATTTCAGCCACAAGGGGGCACTTCATGAGCCGCGTCTTCTTCCTGTTCGCCATCGTATTGCTAACGCTTGCCGCGCCCGGCGGGCCTATCCTCTATGAGGCCATCGAGCGCCGCTATTGCCGCTTGGATATTCCGTGAGAGGCTCGGCACATCGACCTGAGCCGGTCGCCCTGAGAATTAGCAGACTACTATTAGGAGAAAAACACCAATGCGCGACTTCTTCACATTCCGCCGCATGATCACACCGATCCTCATCCAGATAGTGTACTGGATGCTCATTGTGGGGATTGCCGTACTTGGATTAGTACTACCTGGTCGATTCTTCTATTTCCCGCTGCTGGGAATACCGATTGCCATCATAGCCATCATATTCGGGTTCTTGGTTATCCGTGTCATTGCTGAGGCGCTCATCCTGGGATTCAGGGTGAGCGAGACCACGACTGACATAAGGAATGCAACGATAGGACAGACAGGTGCCAGTGCTTCCATCGTCGATCGTACGAGTCCGACAATCGTAGACTTCCTGACATTCCGTCGCATGATCATGCCGGTCATCATCCGGGTGGTGTTCGTGATACTCGTGTTGGTCATTGTCGGTTATATCGGATTCGTCCTGTGGACCTGGTACAGAGAGACTGAAAGGTCATTCTATACACCGGATCCGGATATATATATTCTGTTAATTATTGTTGGTGTAATAGCACTTCCTGTCGTTCGAATCATTGCTGAATTCTTCATGGTCACATTCGTAGTCAACGAGAACCTTACCGACATTAGAAACACTGAAGCCAAACGTGCAGCGGGCACAGCTTCTGTCGCTAGAGGCGGTGCACAGCTAATGATCAAGGAATTCCTGACATTTCACCGCATGGTTGCACCGATTCTCATCCAGGTAGTGTATTGGTTTCTAACTGTCTTTTTCATTCTTCTTGTCTTCAATTCATTTTGGTTGAATACTGGAGATATGAATCCGGTTTTGCGGTTATTCTTGACAGTAGCGTCTCTCATACTCGGGATCCTGATCGTCCGGCTCTTTACGGAGATGAGCCTGGTGCTATTCAGAATCAACGGGACTCTGACTGACATCAGGACCCTAACCGTGCGGAGGGAAGCTGCGACCGCGCCTGGCAGGATGTTGACCGTCGCGGACTTCTTGACATTTCGTCGCATGGTAGCGCCTGTCCTCATACAGGTGCTGTACTGGATACTTGCGGTGGGGGCGGGAGTGGCTATTTGGGCAATCGAGGATATCTCCAGATTTTTCATCGGCATATTGGATGACATATTGGGTGACAGGCTATACTACAACTATGGAGAGCAGGACCTCACAGGTGACACACTAATTCCCATACGAGACATGTTGTACGAGACATGTTGTGGGACATCGCAGATCCTTACTATGGTAGTACTGTTGGGGATTTTCGTGTTCGTGCAACTGATGATCCGGATTTATGCCGAGCAGTCGCTGTTGGTATTCAGAATCAACGAGACCTTGACTGACATAAGGAACGCGACGAGGCGGCAGACGGGCACAGTCACCCATGACCGTCCGGGGCTGACAATTGCGGACTTCCTGACATTCCGCCGCATGATCACGCCAATCGTCATCCAAGTATGTTACTGGTTGCTCACGGTGGGAGTTGTCATTTTAGCCTTGTGGGTTCTGAGTTCCGGGTTCTTGGAAGACATCCCGGGAGGGATTCTCATAGTCGGCATTCTTCTCGTAGTCGGCCTTCTCGCTGTCCGGATTTTTACTGAAGTAGTCCTGATGGGGTTCAGGATCAACGGGACCCTGACTGACATCAGAAGCGCCACCATGCCGCAGGTGGAAACCCCAAGAACCGAATCGACTCCGCAGCCGGACACTGCAAGCGCGGAAACGCCGATGAAGGCTTGCCCTTACTGCGCCGAGTTCATTCCGTATGAGGAGACCAAGTGCCGTTACTGCGACTCGGATGTCCCCAATGAGTCCGAGTCGTCGGGGCAATGAACGCCCTCACCGACAACTCGGCGGATGACATGCTCTCAAGCTGGTCGCCGCGCTAGGGCAGGGATTCAGCGTTCCCGCCTCAATCCTCTCGCCCGGCCTCTAGCCGCTTTACGTCTGCCCCCCAGTCGGGTATAACTCTCGCGTACTTTTGCGTCCGCAGCGGAGAGGCAGGAATGAAGGCAGCGCATCTGGTCGGCCCCAAGCATTTTGAGATCGTGGACGCCGAGGTCCCTCAAGTGAGGGACGGCAACTGCCTGGTCAATCTGGAACGCTGGTCGATCTGCGGCAGCGACATGCGTTACGAGTACGGTACCGTCTTCCCCGAAGAGCACTACCCCGTCGAGGTCGGCACGCCTTGCCACGAGCTGGCGGGAACCATCGTCGAGAGCCGCTCGGACGAGTGGCGTGAGGGCCAGCGCGTCATCATCATCCCCAGCACCCACCAGGGCCTCGTCGAGTACTACGAGTCGCTCCCCGACCGCATCATCGCACTGCCGGACGAAGGCGACATCGGAGAATGGATCATGTGCCAGCCCTCCGGCACCGTACTCTTCGCCCTCCAGCAGGTGGGCACCCTTCTCGGCCGCACCGTCGTGGTAATAGGGCAGGGCGCCATCGGCCTCTCCTTCACGGCAATGGCCGTCAGGGCCGGCGCGCGCCGCGTCATCGCCGCCGACCTCTTCGACTATCGCCTCGAGTACTCCACGAGGTTCGGCGCGACGCACACGATCAACCCCTCCAAAGAGCTGCTCGACGAGGCGGTCGAGGAGATCACCGGCGGCGAGCTGGCCGACGTCACCGTCGAGGCCGCCGGGTACACGGACACCTTCGCGGCCGCCTGCCGCCTCGTGAAGCGCGGCGGCTCCATCATCATGTTCGGCGGACACCAGAACACCGGAGACCCCAACCCGACCTTACCAATCGAGGCCCGCGACCTGCTCTACCGCAACGTCACGCTCATATCCTCCGCGTCGTCCGCGAGCGGCAGCGTCACCAAGCATATCGAGACGATGGTCGGCCTGCGCCAGCGCGGATGGTGGGACCCCGCCGAAATGATCACCCATCGCCTCCCGTTCGACGAGGTCAACAAGGCCTACGACATGTACGAGAACCGCTCCGACGAGATCGTCAAGGTCGTCATGAGCATGGAACCATAAGAAGGTGTCTAATAAATCAATCGAAACCGTTCGTGGTGAGCCCTTCGACAGGCTCAGGACAGGCTTGTCGAACCATGAACGATCCTTCGACAGGCTCAGGGCGAACGAAGCCTTTTCTAAGGAGAAACTCGTGAACCTCATCAAACTCTTCGACGGTATGCAGCCCGGCGAAATGACCACCATCGCCGGCGTGGGAATGCGCGAGGGCATACCCGCAAACGAGGCCGACGCCGGGTGGCCCATGGGCATCCTCCGCTGGAACAAGACTGGCGAGCTCCTTATCAACGACTACCACATGCACGTCGTCTGGCGCATAGACCACGACGGCATCCTGCACCGCTTCGCCGGAACCGGAGTCCCCGGCTACTCCGGCGACGGCGGCCCCGCCATCGACGCGGAGTTCTACTCGCCCCACGACATCGCCCAGGACGTGCATGGCAACATCGTCATCAACGACATCCAAAACTTCGTCTACCGCCGCATCGACGCCGAGACCGGAATCGTCGAGACCGTCGTCGGATCGGGCAAGGTGGGTCGCGGCGGTCACGGCGGCCCCGCAACCGAGGCCGAGATGGACACCCACTGCGGCGTCGCCGTCGCGGAGAACGGCGACATCTACGTCTCCAGCGAGTGGACGAACAACATCAGCCGCGTGGACGCTGAGACAGGCGTCATCGAGCTTTTCGCCGGACACGAGGCGCGACACCATCCGAGCGAGGTGGGAGACAGCAGGCCATACTATGGGCCGGGTCTCAGCCTCGGCGGGTACAGCGGCGACGGCGGCCCGAAGGAGGCCGCGGGCTTCTACCATCCCGAGCACCTCGCCTTCGGCCCAACTGGCGACCTCTACGTGTGCGACAACTCCAACGACCGCGTCCGCAAGATCGACATGGAGACGGGCGTCGTGACGACCGTGCTCGGCAACGGACAGCGCGCCTCGAACGGCGACGGCGGCCCAGCGACCGAGGCATCCACACTCATGCCCGACGCCATCTGCGTCGACGTTCACGGCAACCTCTATGTCGGCGAGAAGTACGGCTTCCGCGTCCGCAAGGTCGACGCAGAGATGGGCATCGTTACCACTATCGCGGGCACCGGCGTCCCCGGCATGGGAGAGGAGGGCGTCAAGGCCACCGAGACGGAGGTCAACTCCGTAGAGGTCGGAATCTGGGCCGATGCCGACGGGACGGTATTCTACTCGGACTGCGGCGGACGGACGCGGCGCATCGACGGCGAGACCGGCATCGTCACAACCGTTCTCGGCGGCACGACGAATCACGACGGAGAGGTTGCCACGAATGGCTTCCTCGGAGGCCCTGATGGTATGTGCGTAGGCCCCGACGGGCAGATCTACATCGCGGACATCTGGAGCCAGCGGATACGCGCCATCGATCCGACGACGGGTATTATCCGCACGGTCGCTGGGAACGGAGCGCGCGCCTACGGCGGAGACGGCGGCCCCGCGACCGCGGCCTATCTCGGCAACCCGAACGACGTTTCGGTCGACGCCGAAGGCACGCTCGTCATAGCCGACACGCGGCATGGTCACGTTCGCCGCGTCGACGCCGACGGCATCATCCACAACGTCGCGGGCGCGGCCTTCCAGTGGGACAAGGGCGACGGTGGCCCCGCCCTCAACGCTAATCTCGTCCACGTCTCCTCAGTCGCGCACGATGCCGGCGGCAACATCTACGTCGGCGACGCCGGGGTAGGGCGCATCCGCAAGATCGACGCTCAGACGGGCATCATCGACACCGTCGTCGGATCCGGCCTTCCCGGCAATTCGGGTGACGGCGGTCCCGCGACGAAAGCGCAGATAAGCGGCGTCTCCTCCATCACGTTCGACGATGCGGGAAGCATGTACTTCGCCGACCACAACTTCCACGTCATCCGCCGGGTCGACACGGACGGCGTCATCACCACGATCGCCGGCTCCGGTGAACAGGGCTTCTCGCCCGACGGCACACCGGCCGCCGATGCCAAGCTCGACAATCCCCACGGCGTCGCCGTCGCTTCCGACGGGACGGTCTACTTCACCGACTCCGACAACCACCTCGTCCGCCGAATAGCACGAGACGGAACCATCGAAACCGTCGCCGGCTCTGACGGCCCCTACGCGGAAGCTGGACTCAACACCCCCTACGGCCTCACCTTCTACGGCGAGGACATCCTCCTCATCTCCGAGCAGTTCGGCCACCGCATCCGCGCGCTGAAGATAACCTAACCCCGTTCATGCTGAGCCTGTCGAAGCATGAGCCTGCCAAATGAAACTACGCTCCCTCCGCAGGCTGTATCGCCACACGTCCGCCATCATGTACTTCCACTCACCGGACCGCCATTAGGGGTCTTCTTGCCCGACCGGTACGCGTACTAAAGCGCCAGAGCGGCGGTGTAGACCTGTTGCATCCGTAGAAGCTCTTCGTCGTTGAAGCACTCCCACATCTTGATCCCATTGTCCGCTATCTCCACCAGGTCCTCAACGCTCGTCGACGAAAAGTCGAACGACGTTGGGTTGACCAGCGCTATGTAACGCGGGTGCTCGCTGGCGAACTCGGTGATGCAGGCTCGGCTATTGTCGCTCAGCCCCCCGGTCTGGGATCCGATGACCGACACGAAGATGGGCACGTAGCTTTCTTCGGAAATGCAAGCAGTCACGGAGTCCGATATTCCAAAGCCCTCGGTTGCCGTGGATCCCAATAGCTTGGCGTAATCTTCGTCTGTCAGCGCCTCCTGGATGCAGGCGGCCTCGGACTCCGGAATCATGCCAATAACGTCCGTCGCCGCCGACGTATTGACGTCCAGAGCGGCTTGTATGCGGGCCAGGTACCCCACCTTCTCCACCGGGGTCATACAGTTGTAGAACTCTAGGGCATACGGCCGCGTTGTCGAAGTTTCGTGAATTTGGCCCGGTGGCGTCATCCCGAGGCCCGTCAGGACCGCGAGCGGACTTTCTCTACCGACCCTGATCATGCACGCGCGGGTGTCGGAGGTCCATCCGGCCTGCAAGTCGAGGAAGGCGATTCCGAAGACCACAAGGTTTTCGGGTTTGGCACACTGGAATATCGGCAATACAAACTGCTCGCCGCTGGCCGTCAGAATCGACAGAATCGGCTCGTTGGACATTTTCTCGTAGGCAGCATCTCCGATGGCCGTGCGAAGGCAGGAGGTCTCGGCTTCGGAGAAGAGCGCCAGCACGTCCCTCCCTGTCGTCGTTGGGGTGAGCCTCAGCTCCTCGAGAGCCGGGGTGGCGGTGGGCGGAAGGGGCGTTGGTGTTGGCGTTGCCGTAGGTTCAGGCGTTGGTGTTGGGTCGGACCCACAGGCGGCGGATAACAGGACCAGCAAGGTTGTCAGCATAGCCACCCAAAGCCACTGTCTCCTCAGCATCGACACAACCATTGTTTTCGCCTCCATACCCTTTGGCTATTCTTTACTTGCGTTAGCCTATCTAGGTCTCCATCTCGTACAGGGCACTATTCTACGGGTGACATTCTACTACAAACGGCGTTTCGAGACAAAAACGGCGTTTCGAGACAACGAAAAAAGGCCCGCGAGAGGTATGTCGCCATGCGGCGCAGGCAGAGGGCGTGAGAGCCCGCGCTGATACATGACGGTTGCCCACAGGGGCGCTCAATCACTACGCTCGAAACATGGCAATCTCCGAACGACAGTTGCTCCACGCCCTCAGCCGGACGCCCTCTCCGTCCGCGCGGCCCGAAGCCACCCCGCAAACGCCCACCCCTCCTAGAGTCACCCACAATCTCGCCCCCACCGGGGGAGAGATACGGAGAGGGGGCGCACCGCCCATAGCGGAAATGCAATAAAATGCAACGCCATGCAACAAAATTAGGACTTCCACCTAATCCCCTCCGCGCCCTCTGCGGTGAATCCCCCCGCCTTCTGCCCCACGTGTATCGCGACCGTCCCAAGCGCCAGCCGCCGGTACCGCACGTTCACCAGGCCCGCCCCGCGCATCAGTTCGGCAAACTCGTCGGCGCTCAGAAATCCCTGCACCGACTCGGGCAGGTAGGTGTACGCTTCCCGGTCGCCCGCGAACAGCGCGCCCATCCACGGCGTCACGCGCCGGAAGTACAGCGGGAACAGCTTGCCTATGGGGTTCAGCCCGTCCTGGCGCACGATCTCCAGGATCACCACGCGCCCACCCGGCCGCACGACCCGCCGCATCTCCCGCAACGCCAGGGGAACGTCGATGAAGTTGCGGACTCCGAACCCGACCGTCACGCAAATGAAGCTGTCGTCGGGAAACGGAAGCGCGTGAGCGTCCCCGGCCACGAACTCGATGCGGTCGCCAAGCCCCCGGTTACGGGCCTTCTCGATAGCCAGCGGGAGCATCGCGCGCGTGAAGTCGAGGCCCACGACGCCGGTGACCTGAGGATGCCCCAGCAGATCGAACGTGAAGTCCCCCGTGCCCGTGGCAACGTCGAGCGCGGGGCCGGTCATCTCGCCGACGGCCATGCCTGCGGCCCTTCGCCTCCATGCGTAGTGCCGGCCGCCCGACATGATGGTGTTGAGACGGTCGTAGCGACGCGATATCCGGGCGAACATCTCGCCGACGTATCGTACCCGCTCCCTGCCTTTCAGGTGCGCCAGGGCGTCCGCCTTTCCTCTGTCCGGTGACCCCGCCGGAGGTCTCGCATCGCTCTTGGCAGCTCGGGGAGCAGGTCGCCCGCCAGCATCCCGGCGTCGCCAAGATCGGCGCTCACTCGTTCTCCTGCCAGACCGTGCAGATACACCCCCAGCGCCGCGGCATCCTCCGGCGCGACGCCCTGCGCCAGCAGTCCCGCGATGGCCCCCGCCAGCACGTCGCCCGTCCCCGCCGTCGCCATGACCGGGTTGGCGAACGGACTGAGCCTCGAACTCCCATCCGGGTACGCCACGACCGTGAAGGCCCCCTTCAGCACGACGATCTTTCCCCACTTCATGGCAGATTCGACCGCGATCTCGACGCGGTGTTCCTGGATGTCCTTCGTCGACCGGCCAGTCAGCCGCACCATCTCGCCAGGATGCGGCGTGAGAATGGCCTCCTGCGAAAACTCGTTCCACCACGACTCGGACGAGGATGCCAGTATATTGAGACCATCGGCGTCCACGACGACGGGAGGATGCTGGCCGCTCTCGAACAGCAGCTTTGTGACCATCTCGCGGGTGGAGTCCGCCTGTCCGATGCCGGGGCCGATAAGCAGCGCCTGGTACCCGCCGACTTGCTCTGTGATGAGGCCCGCCACGTCCGCGCTTGGCACGCCCGGCGACTCTTCCGGCAGTGGCAGGTACGTCGGCTCGACGGCCTTCGCGGCAACGGCCATCTGAAGACTCTGCGGAACGGCCAGCGTGACCAGCCCCGCGCCCACTCGTCCGGCCGCCGTCGCCGCGAGATATGGCGCGCCGACGTAGTGACTCGATCCCCCCACGATCAGCGCCTTGCCGAATGTGCCCTTGTGACCGGACATCGGCCGGTCGGGTAGGGCGTTTTTCGCCCAGTCGTCCGTCATCAGCTCGAACGCAATGTCTCTATCCAGGCCGTTGGGAATCCCTATGTCGAGGACTTCGACCGCGCCCGCGTACTCCGCTCCGGGGAACCGGTACAATCCCGCCTTCGGATTGCCCAGCGTCAACGTTACGTCGCACGGAACGGTCTTCGGATCGACGTTCCCCGTGTCGGCATCGAGGCCGGTCGGCACGTCGAGGGCCATCAGGCGCGGCGCTGCGTTGCCTGTCCGGGCCTCGCGGAGCAGGTCCAATGCCTCAGCCGTCGTTCCCGTAATGGGCCGTGATCGCCCGGTTCCCAGTATCGCGTCGAGAACGATCTGCCCGAGTTGCAGCGATTCCCTGAGTTGGGCGGGGCCGTCATCGTCGTCGAGCCGGATGATCGTCACGCGCTTGCCGCGCAGGAACTCGACCTTCCCCTGGTGCGCGGGGTTGTCCCGGCACAGGCAGATAGTGACGCGAGCGCCCCATGCGTCGAGATGCCGCGCCGCCACGAGACTGTCTCCGCCGTTGTTCCCCGGCCCGACGAGCACGACGACCGTCATCCCGACGAGGTTCCGCACACTGGCGCGAATGTAGTCGGCGACCGCAAGGCCCGCGTTCTCCATCAGCGCGTCCTTGGAGACGCCGCCCGCCTCGGCGCGGTCCTCGATCTCGCGCATCTGCTGGGCCGTTACGATCTTCACGGCGACCTAATCAAGCAGGTGCGGCTTCTGAGCGTGCAGCGCCCCAGCAGGCGGATACGCCGTCGTCATCTCCACGATCTCATAGCTGCCCACGACCATGTCAGCTACGGCCTCGCGCCACTTCAGGTAGTGCGGCATGGTGCGGTGCGTCTCTCTGGCCGCGTCGTCCTCGTATATCTCGTACAGGTAGGCCATGTTGGGGTCTTCCCTGTCCCGCAACACGTCGAACCTGAAGCAGCCAGGCTCGTCACCGACCGACCCACGGGCGTCGCCCAGGCTGGCCTCGACGAACTCCTCCATCATTCCCGGCTTGACCTTTATCGTCACAAAGATGGCAATCATACTCGCTCCTCACACATCGTTAGGTAGTGTTGACATTCCCGTCATTCCCCCGAAGGAACGTCACCCCGTACCCCGATACGGGGCGGGGATCCATCCCCCTTGCGGCAAAATGTACCAGACCCTGCCTGCCGCCGCTACCGCGCCCTTTGACCATCCGGCGGGCAACTATTATCCTAATACCCAAGACTCGCGGGGGAGAACACACATGGTAAAGGCTGCCGTACTCTATGAGACCAAGACGCCGCTGCAGATCAAGGAGCTCCGGCAGGACCCGCCCAAGCTGGGCGAGGTGCGCGTCAAGATGGGCGCGTCGGGCCTCTGCCTGAGTGACCACCACCTGATGCAGGGAACCTCGAGAATCGATCTTCCCGCCGTTTTGGGACATGAGGGAGCGGGCACAGTCGTGGAGGTCGGCGACGGCGTGACGCGGGTCAAGCCTGGCGACCGCTGCATCATTTCGTTCGTTTCGCCCTGCGGGATGTGTCGCAACTGCTCGACCGGATTCCCGAACGTGTGCGAGACCAATCTCGCGCTCGGCCCCCGGCAGTACGACGGCACCGCCCGTCTCCACGACAACGGGGACGACGTCTACCAGCTCGGCAAGGTCGGCGTATTCTCGGAGACGATCATCTGCCCCCAGCAGGCCTGCCAGCCGATCCCCGACGAGGTGCCCATCGAGGTCGCGGCCCTCATCGGCTGCTCGGTGACCACCGGCGTCGGCGGCGTCATGAACAACCCGAACGCGAAGATCGGCATGAGCGTCGCCGTATTCGGCTGCGGCGGAGTGGGTCTCAACGTGATCCAGGGCGCGAAGCTCATGAACGCCAGCAGGATCATCGCCGTGGACGTCCTCGACCACAAGCTGGAGTTCACGTACAGGTTCGGCGCGACCGACACGATCAATAGCCGCGAGGTGGACGACGTCGCCGAGACGATCAAGGAGATGACCGGCGGTGGCGTAGACATGGCCTTCGACAGCATCGGCAAAGCAGAGGTCATCTCTACCGCCTTCAAGAGCGTGCGGACGACCGGAACCGCCGTCCTCATCGGACTCGGCGCGCTCGGTGAGGACGCTCCCATTGACATGTCGGACATGGTGCGTGGACAGAAGACCGTCATGGGCAGCTACTACGGCTCCACCAGCCCCCACGAGTCGTTCCGCAAGATCGTCGACGCCTACCTCACGGGCACGCTCGACGTCGACAGCCTCATTACGCGGAGCTACTCCCTCGACCAGATCAATCAGGGGTTCCACGACCTCGTCAGCGGCGGCGAGGGACGCGGCATCATCAAGTTCCCCTCATAGCCGAATTCCCCTCTCCCTCAAGGGAGAGGGCTAGGGTGAGGGTGTCCCTCCCTGGAGTAACGCATGAGCATCTGTACGGCGCGGCACATCAATCACGTCTGCATCGCGGTGAAGGACATCGACGAGACAGTGCGGTTCTACCGCGACGTCTTTGGCGTCGGCGGGGCGGAGGTCGTCGATATCGAGGACCAGGCCGTGCGAGCAACGCTCATTCCGGTGGGCGGATCGCAGCTTGAGTTCATCGAGCCCACGGATCCCAACGGAGGAGTGGCCAAGTTCATCGATCGTCGGGGAGAGGGTGTCCACCACATCTGCTTCGAGGTCGAGGACCTTGCGGGAACGCTTCAGCGACTCGATGAGCGGGGCGTCGCGGTCGTCGACCGTGAGCCGCGCGAGGGGTTGTCGGGGACAATCGGCTTCATTCATCCCAAGGCGACGAGGGGCGTCCTGATCGAGCTGGTCGACCAGGACGACGCCAGGAGGTAGCGGTTCGATATGGTGAGCAGGGCAATCAAGGTGCTCGTGGCAAAGCCGGGGCTGGACGGCCACGACCGTGGGGCGAAGATCATCGCCCGCGCGCTGCGCGACGCGGGAATGGAGGTCACGTACACGGGCATCCGGCAGACCCCGGAGATGATAGCCGACGCCGCCCTAGAGAGCGAAGTAGACGTCGTCGCGCTCAGCATCCTGTCCGGGGCGCACATGGACCTCTTCCCCCTGATCTTCGAGCGCATGAAGATCAACGAGATGGAGGACGTGGTGGTCGTTGCCGGCGGAATCATCCCGGAAGAGGACAGGACGGCGCTCATGGACATGGGGGTGCAGGGAGTGTTCGGCCCCGGCACCTCGACGACGGAGATCGTGGAGTTCATCCATGCGGCGCGTGCTGAGCGAGAGGCAACCCTTGAAGCGTAGAGGTATGCGCGCGCGACACACGATCCTTAGTTTTCCGATCCTACTGGCAGCAGCGGTTGTCTTCTTCATGTCCATGGCGGCATGTGAGACCGAAGGGTTGGTGCTGGATGTGCCCGACACTCCGAGGCCGGCCACTGCCATTGCCAGTGGCGACGCTCCGGCCGAAACCGCCACCGCGCAGATCACCCTGGCGACGACCGATCTAGGCGTCGGCCCAAATAGGATGGGGTTCGGTCTCGTTGACGTTGACTCCGGCCCCATCCGTGAGGCGGACGTTCTCATCTCGACGTTCTATCTCGGCGACGGACGGCAAGAGGGGCCGATACAGACGGCGCGTGCAGTTTGGCGTCGCTGGCCCATCGGACAGGTGGGACTGTACACGGCCAACTTCGACTTCGACCGGGCGGGCGCTTGGGGGATAGCGGCGAACTACGTCGATCATCTAGGGTCGAGTGTCACGGTATCCGCCGGTATCGAAGTGAAGCCGAAGAGCGCGACCCCGGCAATTGGGGAACGACCCCCCGCAAGCGTCACCAAGCTCGCCCGCCACTTCGAGGATATTGGGGACATGACGTCCGATCCCGAACCGGACGAGGAACTCTACGCTCTCACGGTTGCCGAAGGCCTGAACGCGGGCAAGCCCCTAGTTGTCGCGTTCTCGACTCCGGCCTTCTGCCGCACCGCGACGTGTGGGCCGCAGCTCGACGTCATCAAGGAGCTCAAGGACTACTACTACAGGGACGTTAACTTCATTCACGTCGAGGTCTACGACAAACCGGCGGAGATCGGGGGCAACTTGGCCAACGCTCCGCTGGCTCAGGCCATGATCGACTGGGCGCTGCCGACGGAGCCGTGGACGTTTGTCATGGACGCCGACGGCAAGGTCGCCGCCAAGTTCGAGGCATTTGCCACGAAGGACGAACTGGAAGCGGCCCTGGACGCCGTGCTTCGGTAGTATACTTTCGGTGAACCTGAAATCGGAGCGGTCAAGCAACCCAATGAGCTATGTCGGCTGGGCATTCGTGGCGATGGCGGCATACGGCGTTACCGCAGTGCTTCTGAAACTCGCGCTGAAGGACATTCCGCCGGGGGTGGCGGTCGTCATCACAAACTTGGTGCTCGTTCTCGCGGGCGTGGGGCTCGTCATATACCGTGGCGAGTCGTTCACTGCCCACATGACGATCAGTCGCCCGATGCTCTGGGTACTCCTGGCGGGACTCATGCTGAGCCTCAGTATCGTCAGCTACTACATCGCCCTGAGCAGGGGGCCCACGTCCGTAGTCGTACCCATCTTTGCCATGTACGTCCTCGTCGCCACCTTCATCGGGTTCGCCTTTCTCGGCGAGGAAGTCAAGCTGACCCGAGTGGCAGGGGTGCTCCTGGCGGGCGGGGCGATTTTCTTGCTGACGAGGTGAGCGCTGATATACGGCGGTATGCGGGTTGAAAACTGCGTGATAAAGCGCCTGCCCGATTCTTGGCATCCCTGCGAGAGGCTGGGGTATAGTCTTAATGTAGCCGCCGTATCTTTGCGCAACGTATGGATAGAATAACCGACTCGCTTCACGGACAATCCCAAACGCCTATCACACAGCTCATGCGCCCCGTGCAGAGGTTCATGCACGAAGAGGCGTCGAGCGGCATCGTGCTGTTCTTGGCGGCGGTCGTGGCCCTGGTCTGGGCCAATTCGCCGTGGTACCACAACTACGACGAACTACTGGAGACCCACCTCATAATCGGCTTCGGCAGCTGGGCGATTGATGAGACCCTCCATCACTGGATCGACGACGGCCTCATGGCGGTCTTCTTCTTCGTGGTCGGTCTTGAGATTAAGCGGGCGGTCGTCGTGGGCGAACTGAGCTCGGTGCGGAAGGCAGCCCTGCCTATTTTCGCCGCGTTGGGCGGAATGATCGTCCCTGCGCTGATCTACGTCTCTTTCAACTCGAGCGGAGAGGAGTTCAGAGGCTGGGGCATACCGATGGCTACCGACATCGCCTTCAGTCTCGGCGTGCTCTCCCTGTTGCGGACGCGGGCGCCGCTTCCGCTCAAGATTTTCTTGGCGGCCTTCGCAATTATCGACGATATCGGGGCCGTGATCGTCATCGCGGTGTTCTACACCGGCGAGATTGTGTGGGGAAATCTGGGAATTGGGGCGATCTTCCTTGCTGTGCTCGTGGCAGTCGGCCGGCTCGGTATCCGGCATCCGCTGGTGTACGCTCCGTTGGGCTTGGTCGTTTGGCTGGCGTTCCTCCATTCCGGCGTACACGCAACGATTGCAGGCGTCCTTGTCGCTGCGACGATACCCATCCGTGTGCGCGTGAATCCGACAGGTTTTCTCGCCCGCAGCCGCGATCTCCTCTTGGTGTTCGAGCGCTCCGGAGAGTACGGTCAGGAGGACAAAACGTCGAGCGAGCAGAAGGCGATCCTCAAAGAGCTGGAGGACACGGCTCAAGAACAGCAATCACCTCTGCAACGGTTCGAGACCGCACTGCACCCCTGGGTAGCGTTCGTCATCATGCCGCTGTTCGCGCTCTCCAACGCAGGGGTCAAGTTAGAGGGCGATTTCTTTGAGGCGCTTACGCACCCGGTCACCCTCGGTATAGTGCTTGGCTTGGTAATCGGCAAGCAGGTCGGAGTTACATTATTCTCATGGGTCGCCGTGCGCTTTGGCTTCGCCGCTCTGCCATACGGCGTCACGTGGCTTCAGTTCTACGGCGTGGCGCTGCTGGGCGGAATCGGCTTTACCATGTCGTTGTTTATTACGAACCTCGCGTTCACCGTCGATCTGCTGACGACGGAAGCGAAGATCGGCATTCTACTCGGCTCTGCCATTTCCGGTATCATCGGATACCTCGTCTTGTTTAGAGCAGGCAAAGGCATGACGGGCGTGAGCTCGTCAGGGGCAGGGATGGGGAAATGAGCCTGG
Source organism: Dehalococcoidia bacterium (assembly GCA_963665745.1). Lineage (GTDB taxonomy): Bacteria > Chloroflexota > Dehalococcoidia > Lucifugimonadales > VXLM01 > VXLM01. The sequence goes on from OY762443.1 coordinate 2,182,566, forward strand.
GAACCGCGGGCTACTCCAACTCGTAGGTCCGCAGGCTGTAGCGGGGACGTGGGAACCCGCCCAGGGCATCCATTCGGAAGTGTGCCGGCGCGTCAGCCGCGCCCAGCCGGTCGAGGAGATCGGGCAGCAGATGCGCGATGATCGCAAGCTGTTCCCGCCCCGACATCACCCCTCGCGGCCGGTAGACCCACAGCGTTCGTACACCTTCCGTGAGGATGGTCTTCGCACTCTCCCGTTTGGGCTTGTCGTCGGAGTAGACCCACAGGGCGCTGCTTGCGCCCGCCCACTCGATGATCTCGCGGTCCGTCACACCTTGGCGGTTGTCGAAGACGTTGCGGGTGCTGGTGGCGTTGTATCCGACGAGGCTGAGCGCGTCGGATACGAATGGCGAGAGGGAGTCGTCGAGGAGGATAAGGGTATCCTCAGGCCGCGATACTATTCTCCCAAGCAATGGCGGCTTCTACCTCCTCTTCGGACAGTCGATACGCTTCTGCCACCCATCCGGGTGAGTCACCGGCTTCAATCATACCCCAAATGGAGCGCGTCGGCACCCTCGTGCCCTTCACGCATGGCGCTCCGAACTGCACCATCGGATCGAGGAGCACCCCCCCGGACGGCTCCCAAGTCGCGGCCAGACGGTTCTTGAATGTCAGCCCGTGCACGGGTACGAGATACTCCCTCATCACGTCCATGGCAAGCTGCCCGTACTTGCTGGCCGATATGAGGCGCTCGTGGAGCTCGATGAATATCCCGGAACCCTCCGTCCAGACGATCTCCGTGGCGAACGGACGACTCGCATCGGTCTTCCTTCGCAGCCACTCCTCAGCCGAGTAGATGGCGCGGAAGTTGACCTTCGCGGCCCGCAGCGCCGCTATGACCCTGAGCGAAACAAGGTCCTCGAAGGTGATGACCATGCGATTGGCGGGAAGTCCCGCCAGACCCGGCGACGCGACGCCATTGCGAATCCACCGAATCAACTTCTTGGAGTCCACCCGGTAGATCTCGTGGGCGAGCCGCGAGCCGTAGATGTACCGCACGGCCTGCGGGACATCGTACACCCCGGCGAACTCCGTGTCGGGCGGAGGCCCGGGACTGAACAGGGGCAACTGCGTTGTCATGCCGAGTAACGGATCCTTCGTGGTGGGATAACCGGTTCGCCTCACGTTGTACTATACGAGGCGGGACGGCGCAAGGAAGTTCCGGTCGTTCTATAGGCGCTTTCCGCGCAGGCCATTCGGCCTTCCACAGACTTGCATCCCCGTTATGTTTCCTCTTCGTCGCCGTAGCTGACCTTGCCGAGGAACACCTCGGTCAGGATGTCGGTCTCTCGGACCCTATCCGGAGTCCCTTCGAAGACCACCCGCCCCATGTCCAGCACGTACGCCCGGTCGACGATGTCCAGCACGCCCTTGATGTTGTGCTCGACGACCATGATGGTGGTCTGGAACTTCTCGCTGATCTCGGCGACCTTCTCAAACACCTCGGTGACGATTATGGGCGCCAGGCCAAGCGTAGGTTCATCCAGCAGCAGCACCTGGGGGTCCGCCATGAGTCCTCGGCCGAGCGCCAGCATCTGCTGCTGGCCGCCCGACATCTGGCTCGCAAGGTCGCGTCGCTTTTCGTGGAGGACCGGGAATAGTCCCATGACCGAGTCCAAACGGCGGGCCTTTTCCGACTTGTCGTTCAGGTACAGGCATCCCATCTCAAGGTTCTCTTCGATCGTGAGGTGCGTGAACACGCGCCTTCCCTGCGGGACGAAGGAGATGCCCTCCTTGACGATCTCATGCGTGGCGGCCGCCAGCGGCTCTTGACGCCAGTGCACCTGCCCGTCAACGACCGGCGCGAGGCCCATGATGGCCTTCAGCACGGTGGACTTTCCGGCCCCGTTCGGCCCCATCACCGCCACGACCTCTCCCTTCCGCACTCCCAGGGATACGTCGGTCAGCGCCGTTACGGCCCCGTACCGTACCGATATGTTGTTCAATTCGAGGAGCATCATTCCATCCCGTAGTTGATGCTATGCGCCCAGGTACGCGTCTATGACGTTCGGTCTGCTCAGCACTTCATCGACCTCCCCCACGGCGAGCAGGGTGCCGCTGTCCAGTACGAAGAGATGGTCGGACAGTTCGCGAACGATATCCATGTTGTGTGAGACGAAAATGATGGTGTTGCCCTGCTCTCGCATGTCCTTCAGTATCGCCTTGACCCTTTCCAGCATCTGCGGGAAGAGACCCGCGAAGGGTTCGTCGAATAGGTAAATGCCAACGTCCATCGCCATCGCGCGTCCGATCTCCAGCAGCTTGCGCTGCCCGTAGGAAAGGTCCATCGCCATGGCGTCCCGCTTCTCCCACATTCCGACGCTCTGCAAGATGCTCTGGGCCTTCTCCTTGTGTTCGGAACTGGTTCGCTCGAAGAGCGCGGGGAGGAAGCGACGTTCGGTCAAGGTGACCATGATGTTGTCCCATACGGTGATCTGGTCGAAGAGACGCACCTCCTGGAAGGTCCTCGTAATGCCGTGGCCGGGCGTCTCGTGCGCCTTCACTACGCGGAGTCCCACGCCGTCGATGACGACGATTCCCTCATCGAGCGGCAGCATCCCGCTCAGCAGATTGATGAGGCTCGACTTTCCCGATCCGTTCGGTCCGACGATGCACGTGATCCACTCCCGGAAGATGGAGATGCTGAGTTGGTCCACGGCCTTTACCGCGCCGAAGTGCTTTGAGACGTCCTTCGTTCTCAGAACGAAGACTTCGTCGAGGTCGATCAGGCCCGGTCGATCCGCAGTCATAGCTTGAACCTCCCCACAAGGCCCTGTGGCCTGAACAGCATGAGGACCACCAGCAGGATTCCGAGGACGACCTGCCGGGCCTGACCGACGTACTCGCTGGGCAGGAACGGTATGAAGCGCATCCCCTCTTCGAGCAGGACGAACACGATAGCGCCGAGCAGGGAGCCCCATATCGTCGCCAGCCCCCCGAGAATGACGATGCAGACCAGGAGCATCGACTCCAGCAGGATGAAGGAGTTGGGGTCGATGAATGTCGTCCAGCTTGCGAACAAACCGCCTGCCAGTCCCGCCATCATGGCCGAGATGACCCATACCGCCAGTTTGAAATGCGTCACCTGATAGCCGAAGACCTCGGTGGCCTGCTCATCCTCTCGGATCGCGGTGAGCACCCGTCCGAAGGATGATGTCACTATGAACCATGAGATCAGGACAACGAGGGCGAGGAAGGCTACGACGAGCGCGAGGAACTGCAATTCGCCGTCGAATACCCATGTCCCGATCTCGGGCCGGTCAATCTCATGGATGCCGAAGGCCCCCCTCGTGACGCTTCGCCAGTTCAGGAAGAGATTGAAGGCGATGATGGCGAAGCCGAAGGAGACGAGGACGTATATGTCGTCCCTGAACCGGTTGAATACGATGCCCACCGCCAACGCAATGAGGCCCGCCACGAGTATGCCGACGGGCAGGGCGGCGAAGAAGGGCCACCCGAACGTGGGGATGGCCTCGGTGCGAAGCTGCTCGTATGCCGCATCCGAAGTGAGAACGGCAACCGTGTACGCGCCGATTCCGAAGAAGCCGACGTGACCGACCGACAGCAGTCCCGTGAACCCCACCACCAGGTTCAGACTTACGGCCAGAATCGCCCAGATGGCGAAGACGGTACCCACCGTTATGGCGAATCCCGTCCCCTGCCAAATCATGAACACCACCGCCGAGCCGATGATGAACAGGTTTGCCCACAGTTCCACGTTGCCCCTGGCGAACTGAAGGAACTCCCTCGGCGAGCGAGCGAGCCTCAGCATGTCGGCGATGGCAGCTGTGTCGATCTGCAAAGCCCTACTCCCTCGGCAAGAGGCCCTTGGGCCAGAACGATAGGAAGAGGATGAGGACCAAGAACGATATGACGTCCTTCCACTCCCCGGCGAGATCCCAGATGCCGAACTGCTCGATCATGCCCAGGGCGAATCCCCCCACGATTGCGCCGTACAGGTTGCCGATTCCTCCGACCACTGAAGCTATCCAGCCCTTCAGCAGGAGCAGGAGGCCCATCCTCGGCTGAATGGCCGTGTCGTGGCCGCTCAGCAGCCCGGCCATGGCCGCGAAGACCGCGCCGATGAAGAACACGATCGCGATGATGACGGTGGTGTTTATTCCCACCACCTTCGACACCTCTTCGTCGTCGCCGATCGCCCGCACGGCCTTGCCGAAAGAGGTCATTCTCAACAGGAACAGCAGGAAGACGAATCCGGCGAGTGACACGCCGATGGTGAAGACGTTGAACCCCTTGATGTTGCTGCCCCAAATCGTCCATGGAGCGCTGCCGAAGGCCTCTGGAAGCGGACGCGGGTTGCTCTCGAAGATGATGGAGGTCGCGGCGGTGATGGCCAGAAGGATACCCAGCGTGGCTACCAGCATGATGAGGGGCGACCTCGCACGCTCGCGCATGTACACGTAGAGACCCCGGTAGAATGCTACGGCGACGATCCCCGCCATCAGGCACGACACCCCCCAGCTGACGTAGAGGTTCGACCCGGGAGCGTTGGCGACAAGGAACGCGCAGTACGCTCCCAGCGCCACCCCGATGATCCCTGCCACCACCATGAAGGGCGCGGCGCTCGATGTCGGAAGTGCAAGTCGAGCTCCGCGGAACAGGGCCCAGCCCGCGATAAACGCCACCAGGACGCCTATCGCCGGGCTAAGGATGACATGTGTGTCATCCGTGAAGCTCAGAACGATGCCCATGTAGACCCCCGCGCCGACGGCCAGGAGTCCTCCGGCTGCGTACAGGACCCTTCGGTCGAAACGGGGCCGCAGCTTGTGGAAGAATGCCTCGTAGAGCGCCCACGCGACCACTCCTGCCGTCACGGCGGCAAGCATGGCGTTCACGTAGGGGTTCGTGTAGTCGTTGCCGCCGAAGCCGTCCTGCGATCTAAGGTAGAAGACGCCGTAAGCCCCTATGGCTGCCGCCGCCCCGTAGTACAGATCGAAGAACCATACGGTGCTGTAGACGATGGTAAAGCCCATCGCGAGGAGGGCGTAGATGGCGCCTACGGCTAAGCCGTTGAAAGCGAACTGTACGGCTTGGTCGGGAGACTCGGTGATCTTCCAGGCGATGTAGCCGATCACTGCGACGGTCAGCACAGTCGCCAAGATCCTGTGGCCGTCACCACCCGGCAACAGACGGCTCCACCAGGCGAACCTCAGTCTCTCGAGACTCATCTACGTATAGGGCCTCTGTCTAGACTTCCCCGCGGTGCTGTTTGAACGGCGTGGAATATCTGGCGTCTTTTGCGGACGGCGTTACCCGGTCCACGCGCCATGTGCACTCATGCCAACGGCACTGAGACCGGGAATTGGAACCTACTCAGTGGGTGCGCTGCCCCAGTATTTGAAGCCTTGATTATCTTCGGTCCTTTGAGACGTCGGTAAAACCTCCACCACCTCATTGGAAAGACCAACAACCTCGCCTTTGTCGTCGAAGCTGTAGTTATCTCCGATGGCGCCGCTCCAGGTAATGTCGTATAGGCAGTCCCTGAATCCGTCCGCGTCTTGGTCGTCGTCGGTCTTCTTGAGGCACTCCGCCGCGATGTACACGTCGTCGTAGGCGGACCCGAGGAACCATGCCAGCGTGATGTACCCGTAGCGGGTCCTGAAGTTAGAGAGGAACTCCTTGCCCCTATTCGTGGTCAGATCGGGACTGGGGATGACGCCCTTCACCCCGGTAGCGGCGTCGCCCGCTATCTCCAAGGCGGTTGTCCCCGTGACTACCGACTCCCCGTAGATGGGGCCGTTGAAGCCCAGTTCCCGTGCCTGCTTGACGATGGTGCCGCCGGTGAACTCTGACTGAGCGGCTACGTGGAGCGCGTCGGGCGTGGCGTCGAGCAGCTTCGTAAGCTGACTCCTGAAGTCGGTAACGTCGGATGCGTAACGTTCCTCGGCGACCACCTCTCCGCCACGCTTCTCGAACTGTGCGACCGTCGTCCGCCTCACTCCCTCCGCGTAGTCGGTCGTCTCGTTGATGGTCGCCAGCTTGCGTATGTCGTCCGCCCACAGCAGGTTGCCGGTGTCGACGCCCAACTGGTTGTCGTTTATGGCGGTGCGGAAGATGTAGTCGCCAGCCTCGGCGATGTCGGGGTTCGTTGCCGACGCGGAGAAGAGTACCACACCGTCAGTCTCGGCTCTAGGCGCGGCTCCAAGCATGGCGCCGCTGCATGATGTTCCAAGGATGATCTTCACTCCGTCCACATCAGTCAGCTTGTTATAGGCAGTAATCGCGTCTTGGGCTCCGCATTTCGAGTCTTCGACGATGAGTTGCAACTTGCGCCCGTTGATGCCGCCGGCGGCGTTAATCTCGTCTGCCGCCAACTGCTTGGCCTGAACGATCACCGTACCATAGCTCTCACCCGGACCCGTAACCGAGTCCATCACTCCAATCCGAAACGGTTCTCCGTCTCCTTCATCCTCATCATCTCCACAAGCCACAACCACCGACGCCAGAACCGCCAGCAATCCTATCGCGACAATCCGTTTCCACGAGAATAAGCGCATGACAACCCCCTTTTGGTAAGGATGCTCCCTACTGGCCGATGCTTCTGATACGTTTTATCACCGCTACGAAAGTCTTGCAAGTACGTGCACGCGGTCAAGGAAGTTATCTTTCACCACTTAGAACCCTGTACCCAAAGTTCTCTTCGGTCCGCTCTGCCGGGGGAAGAACCTCGACGACTGCCCTCGACAGACCTACGACCTCGCCATCATCGTCGAAGCTGTAGTTGTCTCCGAGAGCCCCGCTCCAGGTGATGTCGTACAGACAGTCCCGGAAGCCGTCGGCGTCCTGGTCGTCGTTCGTCCGCTTGAGACATTCCGCCGCGATGTAGACGTCGTCATACGCGGACCCCAGGTGCCAGGGCAGGGTGATGTACTTGTAGCGTTCCCGGAAATTGGCGAGGACTTCCTGCGCCTTGGGGTTGTTGGGGTCGGGCGCGGCCGTGATGGCCTTGAGGCCCGTTGCCGCGTCGCCCGCGATATCGAGCGCGGTCGTCCCCACCGTGATCGTTTCGCCGTAGATCGGCCCCTCATAGCCCAGCTCCCGCGCCTGCTTTACGATGGTGCCCGCCGAGAACTCGGACTGTGGCGCTATGTGGAGAGCGTCCGGCTCGGCTTCGATCAGCTTCGTCAGCTGCGATCTGAAGTCCGTGGTGTCGGATCCATATCGCTCTTCGGCGATTACCTTGCCTCCGTTCTTCTCGAACTGCGCGACGGACGTTCGTCGCACGCCCTCGGCATAGTCGGTCTCTTCGGTGATGGTCGCCAGCCCGCGGACTCCGTCCGCCCAGAGAACGTTGCCCGTTCTGATGCCCACCTCGATGTCGCTGATCTGCGTGCGGAAGATGTAGTCTCCGGCGTTGGCGATGTCGGGGTTGCTGGCAAGGCCCGAAAAGAGCACCACTCCGTCCGCCTCTGCCAGTGGCGCGACGCCGAGCATCGCTCCGCTGCACGACGTCCCTAGAATGATCTTCATTCCGTCAACGTCGGTGAGCTTGTTGTAGGCATTAATCGCGTCCTGGGCGCTGCACTTCGAGTCCTCGATAACCAGCTCCAGCCTGCGCCCATCGATGCCTCCGGCGGCGTTGATCTCGTCCATGGCCATCGTCTTGGCCTGGACCGCCACACTGCCGTAGGTCTCGCCCGCGCCCGTGAGAGACTCCATGACGCCTATTCGAAACGGGCTGTCTTCACCCTCTTCATCTGTCCCGCAGGCCATCGCCACCGTAACGACGACTGTCAGCAGTCCTAATATGACGATCCTTCCCAAAGACGAGATTCGCATGAAGTATCTCCTTGACTCCTATCAACGAATTGCCACTCCTGGGCGTTACGGATGCTTTTGTCCTCGACTATGGCGCAAGTCGGCATCCTTGAGACATTATATCGCAGGACACATGCTCTCTACTTTCTGCTCTTCTCCGCGCCCTCTGCGGTGAGTCCCTTTTCCCACGCCCGACGAGGTTGTGGTACACTCCCGCGTCGATGGACAAACCCAGCCGAACACACACCAGACCCCGCAATGTATCGTCTTCGACCCCACCTCGACGGCGCGCTCGAACTCCAACCGCCGACTATGAACTGGTTACCGACCGGAACCGCTTCAAGCGGGTTATGGAGCGGGTTTCGCAAGAGCCCCGTTTGGGCTTCGACCTCGAGTCGAACGGCTTCTTTCGGTACCCCGAACGTATCTGTCTCATCCAGCTTTCCACTTCCGCGCGCGTCTACCTGATAGACCCCCTCGCCATCGACGACATGAGTCCTCTGGGCGAGGTCCTGGCTAATCCCGCCGTCGAGACCGTGCTGCACTCCGGCGACCATGACGTTCGGAGCCTCGACCGCGACTGGGGATTCCACGTAGGCAACCTCTTCGATACGAGCATCGCCGCGGCGTTCGTAGGGAGCGAGCGTCTCGGGCTCGCCTCGACCTTGCAAGACTTCATGGGGATTGATATTCCGAAACAGAAGAAAATCCAGCGCTCGGACTGGTCGATTCGTCCCCTCAGCGATGAGGCGCTCTCATACGCCGCGGGGGATGTTCGGCACCTTTTCGGCCTTCGAGACAGGCTTGCCGAAAAACTCCGAGCGCTGGGCCGCGTCCACTGGGTTCGGGAGGAGTGCGACCGCCTCGCGGAGATTCGATACAATCCGCCCGACCCCGAACTGGCGGTCTTCGCCGTCAAGGGGGCTCGGGACCTGGACGGTCGCGGACTAGCCATCCTCAAGGCGCTGACGGAGTACCGGGAGCGCCATGCCCTCCGGTTGGGCAGACCGCACTTCCGGGTGATCCCCGACGCCGCATTGGTGACCCTCGCGGCAGAACCCAAGTCCGACCTGCGTGATGTCCGGGGCTTGGGAATGTTCGCGCGCGGCAGGTTGGCGGCGGGACTCCGGGCCGCTATCAAGAAGGGCAGGGCCGCCCAGCCCCTCCAGAGGCCTCGTCAGTCGCGCGGACATCGTCTTTCCCGTGCTGAACGCGCGAAAGTCTCACAGCGCCTTGACGCGCTGAAGGCGTGGCGGGCAGAACATGGGAAGCGACTTTCTCTGTCGGCAAGCCTCCTCTGGCCGATGGCGAGTCTCCAGCGTCTCGCGTCATACCCCGACGACTTGCAGACCGAGCTGGATGCGCCGGAGGTCAGGCAGTGGCAGCGCGACGAGTTCGAGGACTCGCTTCGGCAGATGGTAGCCCTAGAGCGTTGGTGAGTTGACGTAGCGCGGCTACCCCTCGTCCGGCTGCACGCTGGGCACGTGGAGGAAGTAGGCATGGCGACGCCATAGATTGACTCCCGTCAGCTTGAGCGTCACCGTCGTTCCCGGCTCAATGGTGTTAGGCAGATCCGCGCGGGCGCGGAACGGGTACTCATCGAGGTCGAGCGCGGCCAGACGACGAGGCTCGTTCTCCAAGACATAGGCCGTGAAGTGGTCGGCATCGTCAGGCGCGCCGAGTCGCGTTAGCATGAGGAATTTCAAGAACCAGTACCGCCGCCGCGCCTCCTCGATCCGGGACAGGTCCCGCATCTGCATCTCGGCGCGTTTGGCCACCGATGAAATGTCATCGGCTGAGTAGACCGGCTCACCTGAGGCAAGAAAGTGGCTGATCTGCCGCTGCATCACGAGGTCGGGATACCGTCGCAGGGGAGAAGTGGCCTGGATGTAGGCATCTACGCCGAGTCCGACGTGCGGCGTCGGAGTCACACTGATGACGGCAGGCGAGAACCTGCGCATGAGCCGGTATCGCTGAAGGCGGGTCAATGGGCGCAGGACTCCATCCTCGTCGTACAGGTCGAGGTCGGCAACATCCGGCGCTGACTGCGATCTGTACGAAGCAGGAAGGTCGTTGGCCTTGCAGTAGTCGGCCATCAAAGAGTTGCACAGCACCATCATCTCCGATACGAGGTCGCGCGCCGGGGTGCTCCGAGCCACCACCCGCACTTCGATGTCCGTCGGTGTGGTGACCTTGATGATCATCTCTTCGCGATTGACGTTGATCGCGCCCGCCTGTTCTCGCCGTGCAAGGAGCGCCTGAGCGAGGTCGTTCAGTGGTTGCAGGACGTGGCGCCACTTGTGGGACTCGTCCGCAATCGCGGCGTCCGCCTCGACGTAGGAGATAGCGACCCGGCTGCGTATCAGAGAAGGCTTGATCTCGTAGTCCTGCACCTGCCCCGATTCGTCGATGTTGACTAGCAGGCTCACCGCCGGCCGTACTTGGTCGGGATCGAGACTGCCGACGCCGTGGACGAATTCCGGCGGGAGCATCGGTATCGAGCGCTCAGGGAGGTAGAGGGTCGCCATCCTCCTGTCCGCCTCGGTGTTCATGGCCCCGTCGAACGGCACGACCGCGCCGGCGTCCGCGATGTGAATTCCGACGCGGTATCCGCCGTCGACCATCTCCAGAGAGAGCGCGTCGTCGCGGTCTCGTGTGTCCGCGTCGTCGATGGTGAAGGTCTCGAGGTCCGTCAGGTCGAGCCGCTCCCGGTCGTCCGAGAGAGAGTTTTGTGGAATAGCCTCGGCCTCTTCGAGCGCGGCTTTGGGGAAATCCTCCTCGATCTCGGAGCGATGCAGCTCCAGCGGCTCGTCCTCCGAGAAGACCCCCGCGCCCACGAGCAGGTCGAATGCCCTGCGCTGGAGATCGCGAGTCCCGTCCGACGCATCGTGCAGCAAGCTGTGCGCGGCATAGCTGCGGGTATACTCGTCGCCATGTACGGCGAACTCTCGAATGTGCCCTAGGAGGCCCTCATGCAGCCGCGACATGGGATCGGGGAGATATCCCGCCTTCAGCGCGGCCATGAGAGTTCTGGCGGCCTCGGCATTCTCCGCCTCCCGCCGCCGCCGGGCGCGAAGAGCTTCAAGGTCCTCTTCCGTACGCGGGACGTGCCCGCCGTCTTGCTGCACAAAGTAGTCGGAGCCGTGGTCGAGGTGCAGCGTCAGAGCAACCATCTCGGCCGACCCCACGCCGCTGTCGTAGTACAGGTCGGCGATCTCCTCGACGGTCATCACGACCTGCTCGTCTGCCGTAACCTCCCAGACTTCGGACAGGTCTATCCCCTTGGCCGCTTTCTCTGCCCCGTCGCGGAATTCGAGGAACCCTTCGTAGTCACGCGGTACTATGCCCGTCGCGTACAACACGCGATCGGCGGGCAGCTTGGCCTGCTTGTTGCGCCCAAGCGCGAGGGTGACGCGCGACGGCGTCCTGTCCACGTAGCGCAGGACGGTTGCTCCCTGGTTCAGTCGCGCGACTACGATCTCGTCCGGTTCCATGGTTCCCCTCAAGTAGGAGGCGCTTCCGTCTGGGATGGCTGATCCGGGTCGCCGGACGGGTCAATGGCGGCTTTGTCTTTTCCGTTTCTCAAGCCTGTTAAGGGCTTTGCGACGCCCATGAGGAGCCGCAGCACAAACTCCAATGCTATGAGGAATACCAGATAGTAGAAAATGGTTTCGCCGTAATCTCCCGTCACTCTCAGCCTGTTCAGGGAGTCCGAAACGGAGGAGAAAGACGCATTGATAAGCAAAGCGCTCAGTACGGCGAAAGGCAGGATCTTGGCTAGGTCCCGCGCTAGGTCTTCCTTGTAATACGCCGTGACACGGATGGCGCCGACCGTGACAAGGGCTATCAGCAGCGTTTCCGAGAAGCCCTGCTCTTTCGACAGGAAGGCCAAAATCACCGTGAGAACCGCGAACCATAAGAACGCGATTACCGGAAACAGAAGAAGATATTTGACGACATAGAGAATGAGGTGCAGGAGAGACTTCGCCCAACGGAAGCTCAGTCCTTCATACTTGGCCAGGTCCAACTCAAATACGTCCCGAGCGGCTATGAATCGATAGAACTTGAATACGAAGATCGCATAGATGGACATGCCCAGAACGTAAATCGACGCGGGCCCCAAGAGGTCCAGCGCGTCATTGATATCCAATCCCTTGCTAAAGATGTCGCTAATGTCCATTGCTAATGTCCGTCAAATTTCATGGTGGCGAGTTCCCCACGTCAGGGCAATCGAGGGATCACCTCGTTCTTCAGGAGGGTGATCGAGCGCTCCCACTGCTCTCGCGGCTCCCACTCGTGGCCCATCGTCAGGAGGATGCCGAAGCCGCCGACGTTGTGGTATAGCTCTTCTAGCCGCTCGACCACGTGGTCGGGGCTGCCGACGATGAAGATGTTGTCGAGGACGTAATCCAGCGTGACGTCGGAGTCGGGCATGTCGGGGTCGTCCTTCAGCAGGTCGATCCGCTTGGTGTACGGCAGCATCCGCATGAAATACTGCGCGAAGTCGCGGGCAAGGGTGCCCTCCATGACCTCCTTCCGGGCCTGCTCGGTGGTCTCGGCGACGTAGACCTCCCGGGCGATGCGCCACGCGGACCGGTCGGGGACGCGCCCCGTCTTCTCCGCGCCTCTCTCCACGGCCTCCCAGTGTGTGCCGATCACGGAGGGAGGAACGATGTTGATGCTCATGGGAATGAAACCGCGCTCACCCGCAACTACGAGCGTACCCGAGTTGGGAGACACGCCCGCGACGCCGATGGGCGGGTGGGGAAGCTGGTACGGACGAACGTGAAGGTCGAGGCCGATCTCGCCAATCGTCTCCGGCACGTTGAAGTCCCAGTACTTGCTCTTGTACCGGCCCGGCTTGGGGTCCTGCCAGAGTTGCAGCACGAGTTCCAAGGACTCGCGCGACATGGCGAGATGCTCTCCCTTGCTCGGATCGAAGCCGAATACTTCGAAGTCTCCAACGAAACCCCCGGAGCCGACTCCCCAGTGGAAACGTCCCTTGGCCATGTGGTCGAGTTGCGCGATGCGGTGCGCCAGCATGAAGGGATTGTGGTTCGGCAGGCAAGAGACGCCGGTCCCAAAAATGATGTTGTCGGTCAGTCCGAGAGCTTGCGCGATGAAGAGGTCGGGCGCCGGGATGTTCTCCCACTGGGCCGTGAAGTGCTCGCCGATCCAAGCCTCGCGGTATCCCAGCCTATCGAGCGTGATCATCTGCTGCATGTCGTGTTCGAGCGTCTCGGTAAGGTTAGAGCCGGGCGGGTGCAGCGGCATCGTGAAATAGCCCAGTTCCATGTTCGTTCCTCCAATCGTTTTCTCAGTGCGGATGGTACCACTTTAGGTTGACAGTGACACGGCCCGGTCGAATCGCCGAATGACGATTCCGCCGATGATGAACACTAACCCGATCACCGACGACAATAGAATCGTCTCCCCGACGATGACGGCGATCAGCGCGAGCGACACGAACGGCGAGAGGAAGACGAGATTGCTGACCTGTGCGGTCGTTCGTGAGAGCGACAGCGCGCGCATCCAGAGCACGAAGGTTATCCCCATCTCAAACACCCCCGCGTAGGCCGATCCCCCGATGCCGCGCAGGTCCAGGGAAGGCGGCCCCGCCAGCACGAACGCGGCGATGGCCACGAACACCAGCCCGAAGGAGAAGCTCAGCAGTAGTTTGACGACCTCGTCGCGTCTGTCCCGGACGTTGGCCAGCCAGAACGTCGCCCAAATGAACGCGCTGCCTACAGCCAGCCCCGTGCCAAGCGGATCGCTGAACCGGAAGCCCAGCAGGTCGCCCCGCGTCGAGATCACCAGGACGCCGAAGAAGCTCACGAGAATCGCGGCCAGAGATACCCGGCCAATCGGCTGCTTGAGTAATGGCACCGACAGGATGACAACTACCACGGGCCAGGTGTAGTTCAGGGGCTGCGCCTCCTGTGCGGGCAGACGGTCGTACGCCTCGAACAGGACGAGGTAGTACAGGAACGGGTTGAGGAACCCGAGCGCCGCCGACCGCAGGTACTGTTTCGGCGTACACGAGAAGACCTGTCCCAGCTTCCGCTGCCACGCCGCGACGACGAGGAACACTAGCACCGACACAAGCGTGGCGTACAGCAGCATGTGGGGTACTTCGACGTAGCGCAGCGACACCTTGAAGGCCGACGCCACGGTCGACCACATGAGCACGGCGCTTCCCGCGTATATGTAGGCCTTGGTCTGTCTGTCCATGGCATGGCGCTGCCCGGTTGGTGCCGAACATTGTAGTCGTTCGTATGAGCGATTTTCTGCTACACTCACACCGATTTCTGGCTGAAGGAGACCCTCGACATGGCCCGACTCACTATCCTCGGCGCAGGGACGCCAACTCCCACGCCTGCCCGGTACGGCACCTCATACGTGCTGGAGGTCGGCGGAGAGCAGATCATGGTCGACTGCGGCCCTGCCGCGACGCACAAGCTGGTCAAGGCCGGACTCTGGCCGACGAAGATCGACTACCTGTTCTTCACGCACCATCACTTCGACCACGACGTCGACTACCCCTGCTTCCTGCTGACCCGGTGGGACCAGAGCATCGGCAAGGAGAACGTACTCCAAGTCTTCGGCCCAACGCTGACCGAGCAGTTGACCCACCGCATCCTCGACGAGAACGAGGGCGCGTTCTCCCATGACTGGAAGGCGCGCGTGAATCACCCGGCCAGCCAATTGGTATACGTGAACCGCGGCGGCACGCCTCCACGTATGCCCCCGGAGGTGAGCGCCAAGGACATCACGGCGGGCAAGATATTCTCAGGCCCAAGCTGGGAGGTCACCGGAGCGGATGCCGTCCACGTCCAACCGTACCTCGACTCGCTGGCCTACCGCATCGACAGCGACGAGGGCAGCGTCGTCTTCACGGGGGATACCGAGCCATGCGACGCCGTCACGAAGCTGGCCGAAGGGGCCGACCTCCTGATCACGATGTGCTGGGACGAGGAAGAGCACATGCACGAACAAGGCGAGCATCATGGGGCCATGGGCAACGTGGGCTCCGCGAAGATGGCCCAGGAGGCGGGCGTCAAGAAGCTGGTGCTAGCCCACGTGGGGCCGTACCTGGCGCAGCACCCGGTCATGGAAAAGGGCATCGGCGACGCGAAGAAACATTATGACGGCGACCTCGTATTCTCCGAGGAGCTGATGTCGTTCGAGATTTGAGGCTCCGACGAGATCTCGCGCGGCCTACTCGTACCGCACGTCGACCCTGACCTGCCGGAGCACGAGGTCATCTTTGCGGGCGGGGTCTTCGGACACGAGCTTGACCTCGACCGTGTTCATTCCCCTCTGGAGCATGGTCCGCGCGAGGTTGTAGCCGAGGGTCTCTCCCGGAAGCTCCTCGGTCTTCGTCTCGGACGGGTACTTGTTCCACCCTTCCTCGTAGAAGACGTGTGTCCAGCCGTCTCCCTTCGCGGGAGCGTCCGAAAGCGCCAGCCCGTTGACGACGACTTCGACCACGTCGTTCTCGGCGAGGCCGCCGAACCTGAGTCCGAGGGTCGTGTGCGCGTTCCGAAAGCTCTCCGGCATGTCCATCGCGACCTTGACGCCCGATCCGGTTTCGGTACGGCGCAGGGTCACGGGAAGCTGAGCGCGCGGAATCGCGTTGAGGAACGTGAGATGAAGATGCGAGGTCGGGACGAAGCGAGTGCGGTCGTCGGTCTGGTAGCGTTTGTCCATGCGGCGGAGACCGTCGCGGTCGATGAGGTCTCCAAGCACGCGACACTTCCACTCCTGCGGCATCGAGTAGAAGTTGAACAGGTATAGGCCGTCTACACCGGCGTCCCAGTACCGCGCCGCAATTGCTCGCAGCGTCAACTCGTCCACGGCGGGACGGTACGCCTCCAGGCAGCCGTAGATGAGCGTTTCCGTGCCCTCGGCCAGGTCCACGAACTCCCTGATGGGCATCTCGAACGGGATGAACCCGCCGCCCGCCACGACCACGTCGACCAGATAGGAATCGACCCACTCGCGGATGTCGAGGCCCAGTCGCTCGCAGCGCTCGATGGTCGCGGGAACGCGCACCATCAGGTCGAGTCCCTTGCCCCGCTCCTCGCCGATCTCGTCCATCCGTCGGCGTATCTTCTCGACCATGTCGGTCATCAGGTAGCGGTTGGAGTACGCCTCCTCGATGTTGAAGTGGGTAGGGTGGCGAAAGAAGTCGAGCTCCACGCCTTCGACGTCCCAGCGTTCAACCGTCTCCAGGACGATGGAACTCATGTAGTCCCTGACCTCGGGCAGGGCATAGTCGAGGCCCGTGCTGACTCCCCACTCCATGCTCGGCTCCGGCAGGTACTTGCCCCTGCCGATGGTGAGTTCCGGGCGCTCGCGGCGCAGCTTGCCGAAGGCAGGGTCGTCAAGGTCGATGTCGTAGTGCTCGTTCATGCGCACGGAGGGGAGGAAGTCCATGCCGAGGCGGTGGCACTGCTCGGTCATCACGGACATGGGGCCGCCGTGGTGGTCGATCATGTGCCGGAGGTTGTTGCCTCGATTGCGCTGGCGCTGGTCGCCCCGCTCGGCGTAGGCCTCCGACGTGCGCTCTCCGATGTCGGTCTCGTAGTCGTACACGTCGTGACCGCCCACGGAGTACAGCCAGCCGTCCACCGGAGACCCCTCGTGCGGCTGGATCATGTTCCACCACATGATGTCCGGCGTCAGGGGCGGCTTGGTCTCCGCCATGATCCATGCGTCGTCGTTGTCGTAGATTCGCCGTACTTTCCCGCTGCGTGGCATGAAAGTAGTCCCGCCTTGTCCTTTGGGTTGTGTGTCCTAGCGGTATCGCATCCGCATCATCTGCATCATCTGTCCCTGATCGTTGATTTCCTCGTCTCGAATCTCGCGTCCGGTCAGGTGAAGGAACACGTCGTCCAGAGTGGGCCGCCGCAGGCCGATGGACTGGATGCCGCCTTCGTAGCTCTGCACGAACCGGGGCAGAAACGACTCGCCGTTGGGGACTCGCACGGTGATCGCGCCGTCTCGAATCTCCGGTTCGAGGGAATGCCTGTCGCGCAGCTCCTCCTCTGCGTGCGAGATGTCGTCCGTCCGCAGCGTAAGCAGATCGCCTCCCACCTGGCTCTTGAGATTGTCCGGCGTGTCGAGGGCTACGATCTCGCCGTGGTCGATGACGGCGATGCGGTCGCAGTTCTCGGCCTCGTCCATGTAGTGGGTCGTCAGGAATATCGTCAGGTCTTCCTCACGGCGCAGGTCGCGAATGTACTCCCATATGCGATTGCGCGTCTGCGGATCGAGGCCCAGGGTCGGCTCATCGAGGAACAGCACGCGCGGGAGGTGAATGAGCCCCCTGGCGATCTCCAGCCTTCGCTTCATGCCGCCTGAGTAAGTACGGATGTGGCCCTTGCGACGGTCCCAAAGTCCCATCAGGCTGAGAAGCGCCTTCGTCCGCTCTTGGCGGACCTTCTTCGGGACGCCGTAGGCCATGGCGTGAAACATGATGTTCTGCTCGGCCGTCAGGTAGTCGTCAAGCGTCGTGTCTTGGAAGACGAGTCCGATGGAGCGGCGGACGTCGTTCTTCTCGCGGACGATGTCGTGACCGTTGACCGTTCCCCCGCCCCCTCCCGGCTTGACGAGCGTGCAGAGCATGTTGATCGTGGTGGTCTTGCCCGCGCCGTTCGGTCCCAGGAATCCGAAGATCTCCCCGGCTTCCACGTCGAACGACACGCCCTTTACGGCTTCGATCTTCCCGTAGCTCTTGGCAAGGTCTTGGACCGAGATTATCGACATGGCGAGGTATTCGTAGAAAGTATAGGGCAGGGCGTTGATATAATACGTGCAGCCGACCATCAGCCTATCACACATCGAGGGGCGCGGACATGAGCGATTTCGGACTGAACGTCAAGGGCGAGACCGGTAGCCGAAGGGTGGAACTGGAGTGCGAGCACCAAAACGGTCTCGTGTATGTCGTTCGAGCGGAGAAGAACTGGGTCTGCTCCGATGACCTCCTCCACGTACATTCTCTCGCCGGGTTCTTCAGGGAACTGGCGGAGATGGAAGACCCTCACGTGCGGGAGGTCATGCAGCGGTGGGGGGTCTACTACCGGAGCCGCCCCCTCGCAGAGCAGGCGAACGAATAGGCGTAGCGTTCAGAAGTGAGCAGCAATGGGTGAAGCCGAGATAGCGTTCATCGGAGGTTCCGGGCTGTACGACCTCGACGGCCTGACGGACGCCGAGCAGGTCACCATAGACACCCCGTTCGGCCCGCCGAGTGATACCGTTACGATAGGAACCCTTCAGGGACGGCGCGTTGCCTTCCTCTCTCGTCACGGGAAGGGGCACCGCCACCTGCCGGGCGAGATACCCTTCCGGGCCAACATCTACGCGCTCAAGTTATTGGGCGTCGAGCGCATCATTTCGATCAGCGCGGTTGGAAGCCTGCAAGAGGGCATCGCGCCGCTCGACATGGTCGTGCCTGACCAGATCATCGACCGGACCCGTGGTCGCGTCAGTACCTTCTTTGGGGACGGCGTTGCCGCGCACGTCGGATTCGCCGAACCCTTCTGCCCGGAGCTCCGACAAGACCTCGTGGCGACCGTAAACAGCAGGTCGGTCACCGTCCACGACGGAGGCGTCTACGTCGTCATGGAAGGACCGCAGTTCTCCACTCGCGCCGAGTCCAACCTCTATCGCTCGTGGGGCGCAAGTATCATCGGAATGACCGCCCTGCCGGAGGCCAAACTGGCCCGCGAGGCGGAGATCTGCTACGCGACTTTGGCGCTGGTGACGGACTACGACGTATGGCACCGGACGGAAGCCGAGGTATCGGTCGATCTCGTCATAGCGAACCTTATGAAGAACGTTGAGACCACGCAATCTCTCTTGCCCGACCTCGCCGCGCGCATCCCCGCTTCAAGGGCGTGCGTCTGTCAATCGGCCCTTGAACGCGCTATAATTACAAGCCACGACCTGATACCCGACGACGCGAAATCGAGGCTGTCGGCGATCATCGGTCGGTATCTGTAACGCGAGAACTACGTCGAGGGTGGAGGCGAAGAAGATGCCGAGGAGAGAGGCAAACGAGCCTTACTACAGGCTCACCATCGCAGAGGCGGCCGAGATGTACGAGGACGACGACACGGTCGTTGTGGACGTGCGCCGTGAGGACGAGTACCTGTCCGGACACGTAACGGGCGCACTGGCGATACCGGTCGACGACCTGCTGATGCGGATTGAGGAGCTACCGACGGACAAGAAGCTGCTCTTCATCTGTGCCCAGGGTGTGAGGAGCGGGCTTGCCGCCGAGATGGCCGGCGCCATGGGGGTTGATCCCGAAAGCCTGTACAACATCGAGGACGGCACGCCGGGGTGGATCGAGCAGGGCCTTCCCACGAGCTACGGCGCCGACGACTAGGCCCATTCCGAGAGGGGCGCGTTGATGAACAAGCGGAAGCGCGAGGCGTGGAGGAAGCACCGCAAGCACCTAAGAAGCTCAAGACACGCCGCAAGGCCGAGCGCAAGCGGGTGAGCTAGCATTACTCCGCACTTCCCCAGGCGGCGGCCGACAGTGTGCTTGGGTCAATGAAGGAGACTGAAACGGTGACGGTGCAAGAGCATGTCGATACCGCGCGGGATTTTTTGGCCGCGTCCGACCGGGAGTTTCTGGACGGTGATGAGTTACAGGCGTCCGAGAAACTCTGGGGTGCGGCGTCGCATGCAATAATGGCGGTCGCCGAGCAGCGCGGCCTCAAGTACGGCAGGCATCGGCAGCTGCGAGAAATAGCGACCCAATTGGCCCAAGAGCACGGCGACCCGCTCATCGACAAAGGATTCAACGTTGCGGAGACCTTTCATCGCAACTTCTACCATGCCTTCATGGAAGAATATGAGATAGAGCAAAGTCGCCCGGAGGTTCACGAATTCACTGAGCGCGTCTTGGAGCTTGTCTCAGTCGCGTAGCATCCCGACACCAACCAACGGAGGAATACAGTGGATATCAGTGACGCAGCGGCTCTGCTGAAGGACATGTATAAGGAAGGCGGCCGCCGGCGAGAACGGGCGGTCTTCGTCCCTCTGTTCGGGATCAAGTATGCAAAGGAGCTCCGCTCGTTGGCGGACGAACGCTCATCGTCGATTACACAGCTGCTCCGAGAACTGGTTGATCATGCGTCCCTGCCCCGTTCCTATGTCATAGAAATCATGCAGGGAATCAACTTGTCGAGATATGTAGCAGTGAATGATTCGGCGGAACTTTCCTAACAGCATGTCCGTACTCGTCGTAGGGTCCGTGGCGTACGACTCCGTAGAGACTCCCGCGGGCCGACGGGATGAGGCACTCGGCGGCTCCGCCACCTACTTCTCCGTTTCGTGCAGCAACTTCGCCCCGGTGAGCCTCGTCGGCGTGGTCGGCGATGATTTCCGAGACGGCGACGTGGAACTGCTCCGCTCGCATGGGGTCGATCTCTCCGGTCTCGAACGAGTCGAGGGGCAGACGTTTCGCTGGTCGGGGGTCTACGGCCCGGAGGACGTGAATACCCGGATGACGCTGGACACGCAGTTGAACGTCTTCGCCGATTTCGTGCCGAATCTGAGTGAAGCTCAACGTGACGCCCCATACTTGTTCCTGGCGAATATCGCGCCGTCTCTGCAACTCGATGTCCTGCGACAGATGCGGAAACGTCCAAAGCTCGTCGCCCTCGACACGATGAACTTCTGGATAGAGGGAAGCGGCCAAGAGTTAAGGGAGGTCGTGCGGCAGGTCGACGTAGTGTTCATGGACGAGAACGAGGCGAGGAGCTTTACGGACTCCATGAACCTCACGCAGGCCGCCGGAGCCATTCATGCCATGGGCCCAAGCACCGTTGTCGTCAAGCGAGGAGAACACGGCGCGATCTTGTTCCACGAAGGGCAGCCGTTCTTGACGCCAGCGGTGCCGCTGGAGCGCGTTATCGATCCCACGGGGGCAGGTGATACCTTCGCAGGCGGATTCTTGGGCTACCTCGCCGCGTCCGAGGACTTGACTGAGCGGGGATTCCGCCGCGCCGCTGTCACGGGGTCGGTGATGGGGTCGTTCGTCGTCGAGGGATTCAGCCTAGAACGCCTTGCGAAAGCCACTGGCGAAGAAATAGAGGCGCGATTCCGTCAACTCTCGACATTGACACGGTTCGAGCCGTTAGCGGATGATGAATTACTACCCACGCGCAGGGGATAGCCGTCTATGAAGCAGTGAGGGCAATCGAATATGGGCAGGACGATGGCGAGATACGGGAAAACACACGATTAGGAGCGCACAATGGGAGTTACACGAGTGACCGCCACTATACGGAACCTTGCTGAACCCGACAGGGTCTGGGAAGGGCTTTTCTTAGTGGACACCGGCGCGACCGACTGCCTGGTGCCCAGACAGCACTTGGAGTCCATTGGCCTCGTTCCTGGAGGGAAAAGAGTATACAGTCTGGCCGACGGCAGAGAAATCAGAATGGACATCGTCGCTGCACAAATAGAATTCATGGGGGAATTCGTCGGGGGAACCATCGTGTTCGGCGAAGAAGACGCTGAACCCCTGCTGGGAGTAACCGCCCTGGAGTCGGTGGGCATCGAAGTCGACCCGCACAATCAGACCTTGCATAGACTTCCCTCCACTCGGCTCCGCGGTTTTCGGACAAGGCCTCGAACATCAAGCGCCGGGACCTGACGAGTAGCCACGTGTGCGATTTTGGGTTCGGTTGAGACCAACTGTTAGGAGTAAGAAACGAGTGACAACTGAGATACGGCAATACAAGGGAGACGTGAAGGATATTTCCTTGGCGTCAACGGGTGTCCGGCGAATCGAGTGGGCCGCCCGCGAGATGAACGTGGTCGCGCAGATCCGGGAGCGGTTTGCAAGGGAGCGCCCGCTCGAAGGCGTTCGCGTAGCTGCCTGCTCCCACGTGACGACGGAGACGGCCAACCTCATGCTCGCGCTTCAAGCGGGTGGGGCGGACGCCGTTCTGTGCGCGAGCAACCCGCTGAGCACGCAGGACGACGTTGCCGCCGCTCTCGTGGCCGAATACGGAATACCGACGTACTCCATCAACGGCGAGGACAACGAGACCTACTACCGGCACATCCGCGCCGTCATCGACCACGCGCCGCAGGTGATGATTGACGACGGCGCCGATCTCGCCACCGTCATCCATACCGAGCGTCCCGACCTCTTGGACGGCGTCCTCGGCGCGACGGAAGAGACGACGACGGGAGTCATTCGCCTCAACAACATGGCCGAAGCTGGCAAGCTCGGTTATCCGGCCATCGCCGTCAACGACGCGCAGACCAAGCACTTCTTCGACAACCGCTACGGCACCGGCCAGAGCACCCTCGACGGCATCATTCGAGCCACGAACGTGCTGTTCGCGGGCAAGCGTGTGGTCGTAGCCGGGTACGGCTGGTGCGGCAAGGGCGTTGCCATGAGGGCGAAGGGGATGGGCGCGCATACCATCGTGACCGAGGTCGACCCCATCCGCGCGCTCGAAGCCGCAATGGACGGACATCAGGTAATGACCATGGACGAGGCCGCCAAGATCGGCGACATCTTCATCACGCTCACGGGCAACATGCACGCCATCGGCAAGAGTCACCTGGAGGTCATCAAGGACGGCGCGCTGGTTGCCAACAGCGGCCACTTCGACGTTGAGATCGACATAGAATCGCTCGAAGAAATGGCCGACGGCAAGCAGCCCATCCGTGAGTTCGTCGACGAATACCTCCTTGACGACGGACGCAAACTCTACGTGCTCGGACAGGGGCGGCTCATCAACCTCGTGGCGGCGGAGGGACACCCGTCCGCGGTCATGGACATGAGCTTCGCCAACCAGGCCCTGTGCGTCGAGCATCTCGCGCTCCACGCGAAGGACCTTGAGAACAGGGTATACACCGTGCCTACCGAGATTGACCAAGAGGTCGGGCGTCTCAAGCTCCAGGCGATGGGAATCACTATTGACACGCTCACCGACGCCCAGGAACACTACCTCTCAAGCTGGGATATCGGCACGTAGAGCAACAACAAGGAACTGGCAACCCCAATGACATCCAGCTTCGCTAACTCACCTTCCTACCTATTCACCTCCGAGTCTGTGACCGAAGGTCACCCGGACAAGCTTTGCGACCAAGTTTCGGACGCCGTCCTCGACGCATTCCTCGCCGGTGATCCCAGGGCGCGAGTCGCGTGTGAGACCGCTACGTCCACCGGCCTCGTCGTCGTCATGGGCGAGATTTCGTCGTCCAACGACAGAGTGGACGTTCGAGGAGCCGTGCGAAATGCCATCCGCGACGCGGGCTATACGAAGCCCGAGTACGGGTTCGACTACCGATCGTGCGCCGTCATGGTCTCGCTCGACGAGCAGTCGCCCGACATCGCATCGGGTGTCAGCAAATCGCTCGAGGTGCGTGACCAGGAACAAATAGACGAAGAAGAGGTCGAGAGTCTCGGTGCGGGCGATCAGGGAATGATGATCGGCTACGCGACCAACGAGACACAGGAGCTGATGCCGCTGCCCATCATGCTGGCCCACAAGCTGACGCGCCGCATGTCGGAAGTCCGGCGGGAAGGCTTGATGCCATACCTGAGGCCGGACGGGAAGTCGCAGGTTACGGTCGAGTACGAGATGGGCAGGCCCAAGCGTGTGGCAACCGTCGTCATGAGCAGCCAGCACGATGCCGAGACCCCACAGTCGGTAATCCAGAATGACCTCGTCGAGCACGTCGCTCACGAGGTCATTTCTTCGTCCTTGAGAGACGGAGATACGCAGTACCACGTCAACCCCTCAGGGCGCTTCGTCACGGGAGGCCCCGTCGGTGACGCGGGCCTGACCGGACGCAAGATCATCGTCGACACTTACGGCGGGTTCGCGCGACATGGCGGCGGCGCGTTCTCCGGGAAGGACCCTACGAAGGTTGACCGTTCTGCGGCGTACGCCGCGCGGTGGGTCGCCAAGAACCTCGTTGCCGCCGGGCTGGCCGACCGCCTGGAGATCCAGCTTGCCTACGCGATAGGTGTCGCGCATCCAATGTCCATTTCCGTGGAGACCTTCGGTTCAGGCCACGCCGGCGATGCCGAGATCGTAGGGCTGGTGGAGCGCCACTTCGACCTGCGCCCGGGCGCGATCATCCGCGACCTCGGCTTGCGCCGCCCAATCTACAAGCAGACCGCCACCTACGGCCACTTCGGTCGTGACGACCTCGACCTGCCCTGGGAGCGGACCGACAAAGCAGAGGCGATCAGGGCAGAGGCTTTCGGCTAGAGCGCCCGGACGCCAACGTCTCCCCGGCGAGAGATACAGGGAGGTTCGCAGAGTGAGGAAAAGGGCATCGTTGTGAAGTCATCCGACGCAGTAGAGTCCCTGAGGCGCAGAGGCAGCGTCTACGAGCGGTACGGCGTTCGCCCGATCATCAACGGCAACGGTACTCAGACCATCCTCGGCGGTTCCATCATGGAGCCCGAAGTCGCGGAGGCGATGGCCGAGGCCAGCCGTACGATGGTCGTGCTCGAAGAGTTGAATGAGGCGGCCGGGCAGCTCATCGCCCAGCACACCGGGGCCGAAGCGGGACTCGTCACGAGCGGGGCGGCGGCCGGGCTAACCCTCCAGGCCGCATCCGTGATTGCCGGGGACGACCCCGACAGGGTCGCTCTGCTTCCCGAAGCGGCCCATGATCGGAACCGTATCGTCATCAAGAAGTCGCACGACAGCGAGTTCACGCAGGCGTGGCGACAGGGCGGCGCGCGACTGGTCTGGGTCGGCAACAATGACACGTGTCACGACTGGGAGATCGAGTCGGCCATCAGCGGCGAGACGGTGGCTTTGGGGTTCATAGCCTCGCGGTGGCATCCCGACTCATTTGAAGGTCTATCGAAGTTTGCCGAAATCGCGCACGGTCACGGACTCCCCCTCCTCGTCGATGCCGCCGCTATGCTCCCGCCTGCGGAAAACCTTCGCCGGTTCATCGAACACGGCGCGGACCTGGTCTCCTACAGCGGCGGCAAGGCGATCAAGGCTCCGCAGTCAACGGGCATACTCTGCGGACGCGCCGACCTGATCGCTGCCGCCAAGCTGAACGCCAGCCCGCACTACTCCATCGGTCGCCCCATGAAGGTTGCCCGCGAGGAGATCGTCGGCCTGATGGCCGCCCTCGACCTGTACGTCCGGCGAGACCACGACGCCGACATGCAGCGCTGGTTCAGCGAGTGCAGGACCATCATCGACGCGGTAATCGAGATACCCGGCGTCACGGCCACAGTCGAGCAAGACGACTGGCTCAGACCGGTCCCGGAAGTCTCGATCGCATTCACATCCGAATGGCGCGGCAGGTCGGCTGAAGAGATAGTCAATGCACTCGCCGATGGCGATCCGCCCATCATCATAGAGGCCAGCCGACGCGACGACGAGGACATCTTCATCAACCCGCACGGCCTCATGCCTGGCGAGGCGGAGCTGATCGCCGAGCGACTGCGGACGGAGTTGGAGGCCGGGTAGCGCGGTGAGTTCGATTGTTACCTGACCCTTACCGTCTTTGAGACATAAGCTCCGGGCACAAGAACATGACTTCCACGCCGTGGTTGCCTAACGGTTCGTGGTGATGCCACCAATCCGTGTCCGACGCATTGAGTACCACGGGATTACTGCCGCTAGCCAGTGCTACGGCAACGAACTTGCGGTCATCTCGGTCGAACGACGCGAGGCGCGGATCGTCGGGGAACTCCTCGAATCCACGATCTTCGTGAGGAGTCACGGGAACCATTCGGCAGTATCGCTCGTTTGTCTGGCTTTCCCAAAGCCATTGAATGAAGAAATCACCGTATCCAGGTTGGCCTGAGAGACTGAGATTGTTCCGATACTCTTCAAGGATGAGGTACTTGTCATCCAGCAGGAGAAGGTATTTCTCACCCTCTATTATCTTACGTAGCGTGTCAGTGCATGTGGACACGCACGATTGCCCCGCTTGCTCGGTCATACCATTGGCTACGACGGCGACGTTGGTGTCCACTACGACACCCGCCTTCTCCACGTTCACTCGGCGTTCCTCCGCCTTCTCAGCGTGGCATCGCTCATGGCGGCGATCTCGCCAAGTTGGTCCCGGAAGAAATCCGTCGGCCAATTCGCAATGTTCCCGTAGGAATTAAGTTCAAGCGGCGTGAGACTGGAGCTGCGACCGCCCGCCGAGCAGAAGAACAGGCCGACATCCTCTGCTGAAATCGTCTCTTCGGCAACGCGGCGCTGAAGTCTGCGAAGAAGGTGCTCGCTATGACTTTCCAGCAAAATTTGCACCTTCCGCTTCTTCCATGCGTCGATGAGGACGTCCGCGAGGCCGGACTGAATGGCCGGGTGCAGGTGAATCTCGGGCTGCTCCAAGATCACTGTGGAACCCTCCGGAACGTAGAAGCACAGTACGAGCACAGGGAGAATTTGCGAGACGCCGAAGCCCACATCAGTGATCAGCACCTCCGACGCTCTCACGGACTTTCTAACCCTAACCTCGAACACGGGACTGCCTTCGGCGAGCCGCTCGACCCGGAAGTCGTGGATCAGATCGAGTTCCTTAAGCCACTGAGCCACATACTCCTCAAGGGTGACGCGAGGTCTACCTCGACCCCGGCCAATCGTCTCTCCCCGTTCTCGGGACGCCAGTATAGCGTCCACCGCATATTCGCCTGCTTGCCCCACGTCGATCGGTTGAGCCCCTGTCCATGTGTATCTGCGTTCAGGGTGAGCGCGCAGCGGGCCGAGGTAATATAGGCCTCCTAGGCGTTCTTCCAGCGCGAATTCGAGATCCGAGAGGAACCCCGCGTTCGTGAAATTCGCGCGCACTTGGTCGGGAAACCCGTAGCACTTGACTGGAGGAAGTGTAGCCCAGGGCCGTCCTCTACTCCGCTCGAACTCGAACTTCGTCTCCTCTTGGAACAGGCCATGATTTCCTTTAGAGTTTCGGCCCAGGCCGAACACGGCATCACCTACGCGATACGACATCCGCTCCACGGTCAGCGACTTTCTCGATTTGCTCCCCACCTCATGCGAGGCGACTTCGAATCCGATACGTGCGTCTTCAACCACTGTGCGTCCGTCCACATTGGGAACCTTAAAGGGCTTCTGTTCTTCCGTTTCCCAGTCAAGTGAAATCTTTAGAGTGTTGCCGGAGTCATGTCCGTATACGACACTCTTGAAGTCACCCAAATCCACGGGCGTCGTTCTGTCACCGAAGTGGAAGACGATTCCACGGTCGGACGACTCGGCCGTCTGCTTCAGGAGGAGCAGCGCTTGAATCAGGCTGGTCTTCCCAGAACTGTTCGCGCCGAAGATGCCGGTGATAGGCTTGAGTGCGATGTCCCCGGTGTTCTTCCATGACTTGAAGTTTTCCAATCGCAGTCGTGTCAACATGAGAATTTACCTGTGTTAGATCATTTACGCCGCATATGATTCAGGAGGTGTGAAGACGCATCGCTCTTAAAGACCATTTTCCCACATTCATCACATTGTACTCTCATGCGCCGTCCCCTATCTCCCATAGGCCGTCTCCTATGCAGATCGTTGCAGTATGGGTTCCCCTCGTCGTCCTCACAGCGGTCATCCGTAGGATTGATGATCTTGCGGCAATCCCCATAAGAACAGCGCTCAACTTCTGGTAGGTCGCTCTGGCAATGAGGACATGCCGTTGCTAGTTCATGAACTTCTTGGATGCAGTGAGGACATTGCCGAACATCAATCTCTTCCCTACGGCGTCCACTACCTGCACTCGGAGTGATCGTTGTACTGGTTGAAGATCGACGGGGTTTGTTGGAAGAGCGATCTTCACTCGGCAACCCGATAAGCACCAGTAGGGCGAGGATACCGAAGATGAGTCCCAGAAAGAACCATGAGCCTCCACTGCGACCCTTCTCCCCGGCCAGGTATGCGCAAAAGGCTCCGAAGATCAAGGCGTAGGCCAGAAACAGTACTATCAAGAATTCCATAGCTACTCTCTTGCCTGCGGCCTACTTGTGCGGGGTTGAAGTGTATCATAGCGGCGTACCCGTTTCGTGGGTGGAGATGTATTATGTTGTGGTACCGGTCGTTATTTCGTGACCGCAAAATGGTGATATTGCCAATATGCCCATAAAGTTCGGAACCGACGGTTGGCGGGGTGTCATCGCCGAGGACTTCACCTTCGACAACGTTCGCGTGTGCGCCCAGGGGACGGCGGACATGCTGGCGGCGAACGGTGACGGCCGGGGGGTCGTCGTGGGCTATGACACCCGGTTCGCGTCGGAGCGGTTCGCGGCTGCTGTGGCCGAAGTGTTCGTGGGAAACGGTCTCCATGTCCTCCTCGCGGATCGGCCAGCGCCCACTCCCGCCGTTGGGTTCAACTTGGTCGCCCGGGACGCGGGCAGTGGGGTAGTTATAACGGCGAGTCACAATCCCCCTGAATGGAACGGCTATAAGTTCAAGCCCGATTACGGCGGCAGCGCATCGCCTGAGATCGTAGCCGAACTCGAACGTCACGTTGCCAATGCCGAACGGCAGGGGCAGTTCAAAGCCACCTCGCTTGCTCAGGGCGTCAAGAGCGGGCTTGTGGAGTACTTCGATCCGGAGCCTCCGTATCTGGAGAATCTTGGGCGACTTGTCGATCTCGACGGGATCCGGCGGTCCGGTCTGCAGGTCGTGGTCGATTCGATGCACGGCTCCGGCGCCGGATACTTGGCGCGCCTCGTTTCCGGCGGGAGCACGTCAGCAGTAGAGCTTCGTGGTGAGAGGAACCCAAGTTTCCCGGGGATGACGCAGCCCGAACCGCTCCCCCACAACCTCGCAGGGCTTATTGAGGAAATGGAGGAGTCCGATGCCGACGTTGGCCTTGCAACGGACGGTGATGCCGACCGTCTCGGAGTCGTCGATGCCCGCGGTCGCTTCGTGACGACCCTCGAAGCGTTCGCCCTGCTGTGCTACTACCAACTGGAGGTTCTCGGCAATCGCGGGCCTCTGGTGCGGTCTATCACCATGACCAGCATGATCGACAAGCTGGGAAAGGCATACGGCGTCCCGGTGTTCGACACGCCCGTCGGGTTCAAGCACCTGGGGCCGGTGATGATGCGAGAGAACGCTCTCACGGCGGGCGAGGAGAGCGGCGGGTACGCCTTCCGGGGCAACATCCCGGAACGCGACGGCATCCTGAGCGGGCTGATGATACTCGACCTCATGGTCAGGACGGGCAAGACCGTGTCCGAACTGCTCGCCGTCCTGAAGGATACCGTCGGCCCTCACCACTATGACCGTCTCGACCTTCATTTCGACGCCGCGGAACGCGAGGCCATTGAGCGACGGGTCGGTTCCGCCCAGCCTCCAAAACTTGCAGGACGACCTGTTGAACAGATCGACACGAGGGACGGCTATCGGTTCGTACTGCCGGAAGGCTACTGGGCGCTGGTGCGCTTCTCGGGCACCGAACCGCTCCTTCGCATCTACGCCGAGGGTGACTCCCCCGAAATGGTACAGTCTCTTCTGACGGAAGTGCGTTCCTTGGCAGGCGTGTAGTCGCTACTATGGAGTCCATTCGGCTGTTCTTGATTCACTCCCGATAGCCGTTTCGGTAGAATGTCCCCATGCTTGACGTCGTCCTGTGGCTGATCGCCGCCTATGCCATCGCGCTGGCGGCCTTTCCCCTCTGCTATTTCCTACTTCCCAACCTGCGCGATCGCGGCGCGAGCATTGCCATGCCGTTCGGCATTCTCACGTTGGGGTACGTCTCGTGGATTCTGAGCGTCCTGCGGATCGTGCCCAGCACGCAGATTACGGTCATCCTTCTGCTGATTGTCATGGCCGGCTTTTCGGCCTGGCTAGTGAGAGGCAACCGGCGGGAGTTGGTTGACTTCGTTGTTCGGGAGTGGAGGACGTTGGCGCTGGGCCAGGTCGTCTTCCTCAGCGTGTTCGCCGTGTGGATTGCCTACCGGTTCCACGACCCCTCGATCAACCATACCGAGCAGCCGATGGACTTCATGTTCCTCAACAGCACGGCGCGTTCGATGCTTGGGACGCCGGAGGACCCGTGGCTCAGGGGCGAGGGCATCAGCTACTACTACTTCGGATACTGGAACTTCGCCTTGCTGACCAAGCTCACGGGCATCGTGTCCGGCGTGACGTACAACCTCTCCCTGGCGCTTGTTCCCGCTATGGCGGCGGCCGGCATGTACGGGCTCGTCTCCAACCTTGTGCGGGCCGATAGAGGCAAGTTCAAGGCCGCGGTGCTGACGGGGATGGTGGCCGCACTCATCCTCGTCTTCCTGGCAAACTTGGAGGGCGTGTTAGAGTTCATGCGTGCAAACGGCATGGGCTCCGACGGTTTCTGGGACTGGATCGGCGTGGCCGGACTGACGGCTCCGACGGGAAGCCTCACCCAAGAGTGGTGGCCCACGGAGAACTGGTGGTGGTGGCGCGCGACCCGCGTGATAGGCAGCTTCGATGCCGGTCTCCAGACCGACTACACGATCCATGAGTTCCCGGCGTTCAGCTACGTGCTTGGAGACCTGCACCCTCACGTGATGTCGGTGCCGTTCGTCGTGATGTTCCTCGGGTTCTTGTGGAACTTTTGGCGCGTCCCGTCGGTGTGGTCGTGGAACGACTGGAGATCGTACCTTCCACTCTTCGTGATCGCCTTCCTACTTGGCGGCCTCGGATTCACCAACATGTGGGATCTTCCGGTGTTCGCCCTGGTTTTCTTGCTCATGGCTGCGCTCAAGGTGTACCGGAGCGGAGGGACGCGGGTCCGTGACCTGATACTGGAGACGGCGCCGCTTGCTCTGCTCGTGGGTGTCGCGGTGTTCATACTCTATTCGCCATATTTCCTCACCTTCACGAGCCAGGTGGGCGGCATCGGAGCGTT
The DNA here is from genome assembly GCA_963665745.1 of Dehalococcoidia bacterium. Taxonomy (GTDB): domain Bacteria; phylum Chloroflexota; class Dehalococcoidia; order Lucifugimonadales; family VXLM01; genus VXLM01. The sequence continues at coordinate 2,213,243 of OY762443.1, forward strand.
GGACGGCCCGGCGACTCGCAGCTTTCATTTGTTCCTCGTATGGGCTCCGTACCTTGTCGCGGTCGCGCCCTTCGTCGTTGCGGTTTATTCGCGCACGACGGTCAGAGAGGACTGGGCACGCACAACTCTCTATGCACTATTGGCGGGATTTCTGCCGTTTGTTGTTTGGATCCCCTTGTACATGAACGGAGGCGGTGACCCCGCAGGCGTCATCGGCCGGTTCATCCAGGTCCTGCCCCTTGCGCTACTCGTCACACTGGCGGCCTATGCGACGTTGTGGCTCATTGGCGAAGGGAAAGCGTCGGAGGGGATGATATTCGCCATGGCCCTAGCGACCCTTGGACTGGCGCTGATAATGGGGCCGGAACTGCTCTTCGTCGACGACTCATTCGGCGGCGCGCACGAACGCATGAACACCGTGTTCAAGCTCTACTACCAAGCGTGGACGATTCTCGTGGCGGCAACGGGCTTCGTCATATACTATTGGGCCAAACTCATCCGGGAGTCGCAGGGATCACCCCGGCTACTGCTGCGATTTTGGGGAGCCGTGTTCGTACTCGTACTAGTGGGGGCGTTGTACTACACACCCGCTGCGATTGCGTCCAAGGCGGAGTTGTACGGTGAGGACAGGACGCTGGACGGCCTCCAGCATGTTGAACGCTACGCCGGCCCTGAGTACCGTGCCATCGAGTACATCCGGGAGAACGTCGGAAACGACTCCGCGATACTGGAGGCAGTCGGGGGGGGATACTCGGAACACGGGCGTATCGCGTCGAGCACCGGCGTGCCGACCGTGCTCAACTGGCCTGGACACGAGATGCAGTGGCGAGGATCGTCGAAGCCGTTCGAGGGCCGGGAGCAGGACGTACAGACCATCTATCAGACGCTCGACATCAGCGAGGCTGCGTCACTGCTGGACAAGTACGACGTCGACCACGTATACGTCGGTGCTCGCGAACGCAGCAGGTACGGTGAGGCGGGCCTCTCGAAGTTTGCCGAGTTCATGACGCCTGTCTTCTCCGAAGCGGATGTCGTTATATACAGAAGGTGATAGGTTGACCGTCCACCTCCACGACCTCAAGCAATACGCCGCCAAGCGCCCGTGGTACGCGGCGCTCTACGTCGTTGTGGCCGTCGCGGCCGCGGTCGTCCGGTTCTGGGACTTGGGGGCGCGAGCATTACACCACGACGAAAGCCTTCACGCCTTCTACTCTTGGAGTCTGTACAACGGGGACGGCTACATCCACAACCCGATGATGCACGGCCCGTTCCAGATGGAGGCCACAGCCGGGCTGTTCTTCCTATTCGGCGACGACGACTACACGGCAAGACTGCTCTATGCCATTGCCGGCACGGCGCTGGTGCTGATGCCGCTGCTCTTCCGGTCCCGGCTGGGAGACTGGGGCGCGTTGTTCACGTCGCTATTCCTGGCGTTTTCTCCGGCGATGTTGTACTACAGCCGCTTTGCGCGCAACGATATTCTCATGGCGGTCTGGGCGCTCGGCATCGTCATCGCAATGTGGAGGTATCTCGACGAGGACGCAGGGGATGGCTCACGGAAGCGTCCCTCCCTTGTCCGACGCAGGGGGGCCGTCGCCATGGCTGCGATTCGAGACGCTTGGAGCAACTCCCGCCTTCGACGTTGGACATCAGCATTTGCGACCGTTCTCCGGAACGACTTGAGCAAGGAGGCGGAAGAGTCTAAGCACGAGGAATCCGCCCGCGAACCTAACGAAGAAGAGATTGCCGAGCCTCCACCCAAGATGGGCAAGGCGATTTATCTGTACATTACCGCGGCCCTTCTCGCCTTCGCCTTCGCCTCGAAGGAGAGCGCCTACCTCATTACCGCGACGATGGGCCTGTACCTCGTGCTCGTGATCGTAAGCCGCAACTGGAGCGCGGTGAAATCGAAGGTTAATGTTGGTGTCGACTCGCCGCCCGTCGCCGCCGTCAAGATTGTGGGTGGCTGGATATCCCGGCTTGAACAGGGCCTCGAAATGCGGGGTATATCAAAGGAGGCCGGCTTCCTGGTGCTGCTGATTACCATCACCCTCCCGCTGTGGGGGGCGTTTGTCAGCATCCTCCAGGACACCCCGCTCCTCGACTGGAGCGGACTGACGTTGGCGAGTCCCGTAGGAGGTTCAGGTCCGATCGGCTCTCCTGTCGGGGGCGGACTGGTCGTCGCCTTCCTCGTTACGGCGCTCCTGATCTTCCTCGCTCTGTCCTACGGTCTCAAGTGGAACACGTCGGTCTGGTGGAAGGCCGCCGCGATCTTCTACGCGCTCTACATCCTGATGTACACATCATTCCTCACCAACGGTTTCGGCATAGGATCGGGCGTGTGGCAGTCTCTCGGCTACTGGGTCGTGCAGCAGGGCGAGGGAAGAGGCAGCCAACCCTTGTACTACTACACCGTGATAACCACGCTGTACGAGTTCCTTCCGCTGCTGCTCTCGATCATCGGCAGCGTCTACTACCTCCGCAAGCGGGACAAGTTCGGCCTGTTCTTGGTGTACTGGGTCTGGACAACCTTCCTGCTCTACACCATCGCCAGCGAGAAGATGCCCTGGCTGCTGGTCAACATCACCCTGCCGATGATCGTGCTTTCCGGCAAGTTACTCAACGACATAATCGTGCGTGTCGAGTGGAGAAAGGTCTCGATTGTTGGGGGCCTCCTAACGCTCGTCGGCGTTCCCGTATTTCTGGCCCTCCTGTGGAACTTGGCCTTCCTCGGCCTCGATGGCAGCGAAACGGTTGCCGGTCTTCAAGTCGATGTCTTGGCTATGGCCCTAGCAGTGGTCGTCATAGTCCTTGTAGCTGCCGGGTATTTCCTAGCCCGGAAAATCGGCCCCGCCGTCTTCGCGACGATTGGCCTGGTCTCAATAGCGGCGATACTGCTGGTTCTCAGCGGGCGCGCGGGCCTGATGGCGACCTTCCGGCACGGGGACATCCCCGTCGAGATGATCGTCTATACCCAGACCTCGCCCGACATCCACGACTTGGCGGAACGATTGCGCGGGCAGGACGCAAGTGAGGGGATACATATCGCCGCCATTGACGGCACGAGCGGATTCCACTGGCCGTGGTATTGGTATCTGCGTGGGAGAGAAGATATCCAATACACGAACTATGGCACTACGGGAGTGACGAACCCACCGAACTCGCCGGTCGCTCTTGTACACTCGACCAACAAGAAGTCGGCGGACACCACCCTGGAAGATGCGTTCTCCGAACCTCAGCTCATCAGGCATCGATGGTGGTTCCCCGAGGCAGTTTACAGGGGATATCACGACCCTGAGCATTTTGGCATAGGCAAACTCATGGCCGACCCCCTGGACCGGCGTACCTGGCGAGAACTTGCCGATTACTTTCTCTACCGGGAATTCTGGACCAACAACGGCGCTTGTGTTCCCGCCGATGACAACTTCTCATGCCTCGGCAGCGAGAACGCCTACATCTACCAGAAAGCGGACATGTCTACACCGTTTGTCCCACGCTATAACTGAAATACCCTAAACATAATCCCGCAAAGGACACACCATGAACATCACGGCCATCCACTCGCTCTTCGACTACAACTACTGGGTGAACCAACGAATTCTTGAGGCTGCCGTCCTTCTCACCCAATTCGGCCACTCCCCCGGCGATCTCGACTACATGATCTTTCTCCGAGACGGCTAGGTCTGGCCTCTTTTGCGTAGAGTCTCTTTTCGCGATTTCCCGGCGGCTGCCTTCCCGTTCCCTGAGCTTACCAAGCGCCAACGTGGTGTGCTGGCGCTGGTTGCCCTTGCATCACTCGTCACGAGCTACGGCACTGCCATCATGGTGCTTGCTCTGCCGCAGATCCAGAGCGGACTCGGCATCGAAGACGCGGCGGTCAGCGACGTTGCGGCCGTCATCAGACTCGGGTCGCTCGTTGCGGTGCCGGTCGTTCTGGTGGCCGATCGCGTCGGACGTCGTCCTGCGCTCATATTCGTCATGGTCGCCAATGTGGTATTGACCGCGGCCACGGGGGCATCTCCGTCCATGGAGGCGTTTACCGCTCTCCAGTTTCTCGCGCGCATTTTCCATACGGCGACGGGTATTGTGGCCGCCGTCTACATTGCCGAGGAATTCCCGTCCGAACACCGGGGCTGGGGATTCGGCGCTCTTGCCATCCTTGCCGGCGTGGGTTCCGGAGTGGCGCTCGTCATGTTCGGAATGATTGAACAGTTGCCCTTCGGCTGGAGAACGCTCTATCTCTTGGCGCTCGCCTCATTGGCGCTCTTCCCGCTCCTGCTTCGGGGACTCCCTGAGACGCAGCGCTTCTTGAGTGCCCAAACACAATCGGCCCCGTCCTACGTGACCGCTCACCTCAGCCCCATCGTGAGCGTGGCGACGGCCTACCCCGGACGTTTCGCGGCGCTGGCCATCATCATTCTGGTAGTGGCGATCTCAAACGTTGCCGCGGGGCTCTACGGGCCGACATACCTGCAATCCGAGCACGAATACTCGCCGGCTCGCCTCTCGACCATTCTTCTCCTCACGGGAATTTTTGGCGCAGCGAGCGCCCTCTACCTTGGAAGTCTCAGCGACCGTTTTGGACGCAGACGGTTGGCGGTCTTGCTCCTCATAGCAAGCCCCTGTGCCATGGTCGGTTTTTACGAGGCATCGGGGACGGTGCTGCCGGTCCTGCTCGTGACATTCGCGCTGGTCGGTACGGGAGCGGACGTCTCATTGGCCGCTATGGGCAAGGAGCTGTTTCCCACGTCGTATCGGTCTACGGTTTCCGGGTTCGTCGCCATGGTGGCGGCTGCGGGCGGCGTGATCGGACTCTGGGTACACGGACGACTGTTCGATCTCATCGGCGACCAGTGGACGGCTGTCAGTGCCCTAGCCGTGTTGGGACTGCTCGCGCCACTCACTCTCGCCTTCACTCTGCCGGAAACGAATCGGCGAGCGCTGGAAGAAATTTCGCCGGAGCGATAGGGCAGGGCAGCTAGTTGTACAAGTTCATGGCGCGTTCGACTCCCTCGGCAAGAGTCATAAAGATCGCCTCGACGGCGCGGTCGATTCCCTCGTCGATAGCTCGACGCTCCTCGTCGCTCGGTCTGCTGAGCACGTGCTGGACATCGCCGACCTGTCCCTCCGGTCTCCCGATTCCAATTCGCACTCGAACGAACTCCTGCGTGCCGACTGCCCCGATGATGGACTTCATGCCATTGTGGCCGCCGTCCCCGCCCCGTGCCCTGATGCGCACTTTCCCGGACGGAAGCGCCATCTCGTCATACACAACGATGAGGTCCTTCGCCGTCGCTCGGAATCGCGTAAAGAGGGACGTGACCGCTCTCCCGCTTTCATTCACGTATGTTCGCGGCTTCGCAAGGACGACACGGTGACCGTCGACAACCTGCTCCGACGTATGTACGAGTCGATGCGAACGTGTGGAGCCGCCTGGGTAGCTCTCCCCAATCCGGTCGACGCACCAAAACCCAACGTTGTGCCGGGTGCCTTCGTATTGGGAACCCGGGTTTCCAAGACCGACAATGATGGTAGGAGTAGAGCCGGGATCGTGCCGGTCTTCCTGTCTGAGGAATTTTGCGAACGCACCGCGTATCACCGCATACCACCTTAGCGCATAATTTGATCGCCCGACCGACGAGAATCGAAGCGATTCTATCAAGCGCGTTCCCCCACTTGAAGATATCGTGATCGTTGCCCGCAAGTCGCTTGGCTTCAGATGATGAGGCATGAGGTGGAGAGACCGCACTCCATGCCGTTGACCGCTATGCGGCATGAACGCTTGACCGCAGGCAGGGGAGCCTACTACAATCTAGTCAAGGCCTTGAGCCTCTCCACGATTCGCGGCCCCGTGGTGTAGCGGTTTAACATACTGCCCTGTCAAGGCAGAGATCGCCGGTTCGAATCCGGTCGGGGTCGCCACCCTTTTAGACACCCTCTTAAGTCAATGGCGTGCTTCTTGATGGTGTCCTGCTGAGTAGGGTACATTCGGATCGCTGCGCGGCGGCCGGAGGAGTGCGTCCGGCTCGTGACGGCGCTGCGGGAAGTGTTGCCGCATGAGTAGTCGCGGGATTGCCAAAGTCATCATGGTGCAGGGGACATCGTCCCATGCGGGTAAGTCTGTGCTGGCTGCGGCGCTCTGTCGCATCTTCGCCCAAGACGGTCTTCAGGTGGCCCCGTTCAAGGCGCAGAATATGTCGCTGAACTCCTACGCCACTCCCGACGGTGGCGAGATAGGTCGTTCCCAGGCAGTGCAGGCGGCGGCGGCAATGACGGCTCCCAAGGTGGAGATGAACCCCGTGCTGATCAAGCCGGAGGGGGAGGGACGTTCCCAGCTTGTGGTGATGGGCAAACCCCGGGCCGTGACTTCGCCCCAAGAATACTATGAATTGAAGCCGATGATATGGGAGACGGTGACCTCGTCACTGGCCACGCTGCGGGCGGACTATGACGTCGTGGTGATCGAAGGGGCGGGGAGCCCGGCGGAAGTCAATCTGAAGGAGCAGGACATCGTCAACATGCGCGTGGCCCTCCACGCCGACGCGCCTGTCCTGCTGGTTGGCGACATCGACCGCGGTGGCGTCTTCGCCCAGCTGGTAGGGACGATGGTCTTGCTGGAGCCGGAGGAACGGGCGCTGGTGAAGGGCCACGTCATCAACAAGTTCCGAGGCGACCCTGCGCTGCTTACGCCGGGACTCGGCTTCCTGGAAGAACGAACCGGAGCGCCGGTCGCAGGCGTGATCCCCCACTTCTCGGACATTCATATTCCCGAGGAAGACTCTGTTGGGCTGGCCGCCAATTCAGGAAATGACGACGATGCGGTGGTTGACGTTGCGGTGATGCGCCTGCCGCATATCGCCAACTTCGACGATTTCGACCCTCTTCGCCACGAGCCGGGCGTCCGCGTACGCTACGTGGGTCGTGTTGAGGATTTCGGCGCCCCCGACCTCGTTATCATCCCGGGAAGCAAGACGACGATGGCCGACCTTGACTGGCTGCGCGCTCAGGGTCTCGCGGAGCGCATCCTGGTCGCGCGCGGCGGCGGGACGCCGGTCATTGGTATCTGTGCCGGATACCAAATGCTTGGCGAGAGACTCCTTGACCCTGATCGAGTCGAGTCGTCCAGAGATGAGGCGAAGGGACTGGGGCTTCTGCGAACGTCTACCACCTTCCTCAGGGAAAAGTCCACGCATCAGGTGAAGGGTCGAGTGACGAATGGCCGGGGTCTCCTGAGCGGGTGCCGGGGCGAGCAGATCACGGCCTATGAGATTCACATGGGTGTATCGCACGGGGAGGGGCTGCGCCGTCCGTTCATCATGGAGACGAGATCGGGCGAACGCGTGGACCTGCCCGACGGCGCGCAGGATGACGAAGGTATCACCCTTGGCACGTATCTGCACGGACTCTTCCACAACCGGACAGTGCGTCGCTCGATGCTGGAGTATGTCGCGCGACGCAAGGGAGTGACCCTGCCTAGCGCCGGGGAGGAAGTCGAGCCGAGCGCCGAGTACGACAAGCTGGCGGCGCTGGTACGCGAGAACCTCGACATGAAACTGGTCTATCGCGTGACGGGGCTGTCGTAGGGAAGCCCCGTTCCATTTTGCGGGCGCTCGTCCGCCGGACCGATTAGGCTGATCGCCAGCGAACCCGTAACGGGGTCTTGGTACACCGCAGACTTCACTCCGAAGGCGGACTCAAGCGTTTCCGGCGTGAGGACCTCACTTGGCGCCCCCTCCGCGAGCACCCGTCCGTCGCTCAGGAGCACCAGCTTGTCGCAGTAGCGCGCCGCCATGTTCAGGTCGTGGATGGCGGCGACGGCGGTGAGGCCGTCGTCCACGAGCTGCCGCACGAGGTCGAGCACCTTGAGCTGGTGGAGCACGTCCAGGTTCGCGGTTGGCTCGTCCATGAGGAGAATTCGGGGCTGCTGCGTCAATGCGCGGGCGACGAACACGCGCTGGCGCTCGCCGCCGGACAGGGTGTCGAGCGTCCTGTCGGAGAATTGCTCGATCTCGGTCAGCCGCATCGCGTCCCTGGCGATGCGGTCGTCTTCCCGCCCCTCGATCTCGAAGCGTCCCAGGTGGGGATACCGGCCCATGAGGACAAGCTCTATGGACGTGAAGCCGTAGGTGTACGGCGTGATCTGGGGGACGAGCGCGAGGGTTGCCGCCACGTCCTTGGGTGACAGCGACGTCAGGTCCGAACCCTCCAAGCGTACCGAGCCGTGGCGGTGCCGCAAGATGCCCGATATGGTCCTCAGGAGCGTGGTCTTCCCCGCGCCGTTGGGCCCGATCAGTCCGACGAGTTGCCCGCGATCTGCGTGGAGGTCCACGCCGTCCAACAGCGTCTTCCCCTCGACCTCGTAGGTAAGGTCCTGCGCGCTGATCGCCTGTGGTCTGCTGCCGTTCATGTCGTGTTACTCGGCCAAGCTGAAGGGGATGTTGGACGGCTCCGGGAACTCCTCCGGCCAGAGTATCCGGGCGAGGTCCTCGGCGCCTCGGATGTTCCAGTAGGACAGCGTGGTGAAGTGCTTGCCTTCGACCAGGTGCACTTGACTGTTCTTGATTGCCGGAAGCTCGGCGAGGGCCTCATTGTCGAGCAGGCTTTGCCGGAACTCTTCGCCGCCGAACTCGGCGGGCTGGGCGATGATGATGACCTCAGGGTTCATGGCGATGACGCCTTCGAGGCTGGTCGTCTGGTTGCCTTCGATACCCGCTTCCTCGGCAGCGTTGATGCCCCCCGCGGAGGTGATGACGCCGCCCTCGGTGGAGTTGCCGCCTGCCGTCCACAGCTTGTCCGAGTACTGCGTGAGCGCGAGTACCATGGGCTTGGGCTCCGCCTTGCCTGTTACCGCGGTGAGGGAATCGTGCCGCTCGCGCACCTCGTCCGCGAACTCGATGGCGCGTTCCTCCTCGCCGAAAATGTATCCCATGAACAGGATGCTGCTAATCCGCGCTTCGGGGTCATGCTTCAACTCGGTCTGGACGACGGGGATGCCGGTTTTCGACAGCGCCTCGATTGCCTCAGCCGGGAAGAACGGGCTGGTGACGACCACGTCCGGCGCTTTGGCGACGATGGTCTCCGGGTCGCGGGAGATCTCGTCGATGTCCTCGACGTACGAGGCGACGTTGGAGTAGGTCGCGTTCTTCGAGACGTTCCCCACTCCCACGAGCCGGTCTCTGGGCACCAGCGCCACGGTGATTTCGTCGTGTCCGATGGAAGCGGTGATGATGCGCTGTGGCTTGGCGGGGATGCTGACCAGCCCGTTCAGCCCCTCGACCTCGCGGGGCCAGCCGAGGTTCGTCGGGTCGACTATCCCACGCACGCCTTCGAAGAAGCTGCTCACAGGCACGGGCGTCGGCGTCGGCACGGTTGTCGGTGTGGGTACCGCCGTCGGAACCGGCGTCGGAGCGACGGTGGGAACCGCGGTCGGGGGCGGCACTGCTGTTGCCGTTGGTTCCGGCGATTCCGACGAACATGCCGCCAACACAATCGCAAGCAGGACGACTGGAAGAATTGTGAGGCTCAAAAAGACTTCGTTCGCCCTGAGCCTGTCGAAGGGCGCTTCATGGCTCGACAGGCTCACTATGAACGGTTTCGTTGATTTATTGACCATCTGTGACTCCTTTTCACGGCCTGCTCTCACAGCGAGTAGGCCTGACGCTTGTTCTTGATGAGCAGGAAGATGAAGAACGGCGCGCCGACGAATGCCGTGAGCACGCCCACGCGGAACTCGGCGGGCTGGACGATGGTCCTCGCCACGGTGTCGGCAACGATGACGAAGACGGCCCCGCCGGCTGCGCTCATGGGGATCAGCACCCTGTGATCCGGCCCCAACACGAGACGGAGGATGTGCGGCGTCACGAGGCCGACGAACGCGATGGTGCCGCTCACCGCGACGGCTGCCCCGGTCGCGAGGGACGCAGCCGCGAGCAGCACGGGACGCGCCATGCCGACCCGGACGCCCATGGAACGCGCCTCGTCGTCGCCGAGCATCAGCAGGTTCAGGTCGCGCGCCATGAGGACGATAACCGCCGTAGCGCCGAGGATGAGCGGCGCGGAGATGCGGACGTGCTCCCACGAGCGCGAGTCGAGACCGCCGGCGAGCCAGAACAGTATCTCGCGCAGGGCTTCGTTATCCGGCAGGAGGATGATGATCGCCGAGACGACCGCGCCGAGGAAGGCGTTCACCGCCACTCCGGCGAGCAGCAGCGTCGCCATCGAGAAGCGCCCGCCCACTGCCGCGATGCCATACACCAGGAACGACGCCGCGATCGCGCCCACGAACGCGAAGGTCGGTAGCGCGAGGAAGAACAGCCCCGTCAGCCCCGTCGCGATGGCGATCACCGCGCCCACCGCTCCGCCTGCGGAGACCCCGATGATCCCGGGATCCGCCATCGGGTTGCGGAAGAGGCCCTGCATCGTCGCCCCCGCGACCCCGAGCGCCATCCCGACCGTAGCGCCGACTACTATCCGGGGCAGCCTGATCTGCTCGATGACCAGCTGCTCGGTGCGCCCGAAGTCGGCCAGGTTCAGGCCGACGTACGACAGCAGAATCGAGACCACGCGGCTCGCCGGTATCTCGACCGGCCCGAGGTTCAGCGAGACGAGCGCGACCGCCAGAATCACCACCAGCAGCGCCGACGAGCCGACCGCCAACCGCGTGGAGACGCCCGACTGCCGATACCCCCGCAGCGCCGTGACGCTTGCCGTCCTCAACAAAAAAGACCTCCGCGGCTCTCCGCAGGAGGTCATCGTTTCGCTCTGTCCGGGACCTAATGCCCGACGACCGAGGGACCCTCTCTAAGGCGGAGAGCGGTCACCTTCCGTTCAGGCAGGTCTCCTGGCTCGCGGGCGGATTTACATCAGCCTCGCCCTTCCCATCGAATCATCGACAGTGGGCTTCGGCCCCAAATCCCGCTTACAGTGGCGCTACCGCGGCGGACTCTCACCGCCTTCCCTATTCTCCCAACGTGGGCACCCGAACGGGCAGTGCTTCTATATTTTTCTGGCCGACATAATAGGCGCAGGGCAGGGGAGTGTCAAGGGGGTGGATTCCCGCCTTCGCGGGAATGACGTTACGCCCCGTCTTCCTCCGAGTCATCGTCGTCGAGCCAGCCGTACTTGGTGGCGAGGCGCACCCACAGCCGACGGGTCATCTCCGCATCATGACGCATCTCAGCAAGTTGTTCTCGATGACGCTCAAGCTGTTCCCGATGGTCAGCAAGCATCTCCCGGTGATCAGCAAGCTGTTCCTGATGATCAGCAAACCGTTCCTCATGACGCTCAAGCAGGTCCTCCTGCCGTTGGACCATGCCGGCGACGGTCGCCGTCAACTCGGTTAGAATGCTGTCCGTCTCTTCAAGGCGCTGAAGTCTGGCTTCGGTTGTCATACGTCGCCTCCTTGCCTGCTCTCATCATACATCAATCACATCCCCCACGCCGTCCTCTACTTGAACCCCCGTTCACCCTGAGCCTGTCGAAGGGTGAGCCTGTCCAAGACCGGCTTCATGGTTCGACAGGCTCACCACGAACGGTTTTGCTTATCCCCTCTCCCGTCATTCCCGCGAACGCGGGAATCCATCCCCCCTAGAACCCAGCACCCAGCACCCAGCACCCAGCACCCAGCACCCCTCCGCGCCGAAATTCTTAGACCGAATCTTATATTTCTCCCATTCCGACACCCCTATTCCGATTGACACCAACTGGGGGAGGGGGAGTAGCCTAGTCACATATCGCCTTTTACCGCGACCGCCACTTCGCGCGCGGACGCACAGAGGCACGGAAGCCTCCTCAATCACGGAGACCTCGGAGGAATCAATGACTCGCAGAACACCCCTCACCACCATCGCCGCCGCTCTCGCCCTCGCTCTTGCGCTGCTCGTGGCAGTCATGCTGCCCGCGGATAACGCCGTCTACGCGGCCGATCCTGGGTTCGACGACAATACCGACACACGGGAGATTCCTGAGAACACGCCGCCGGGCGTCAACATCGGCAATCCCATCTCGGCCACCGACGCCGACGAGGGCGCGATCGAGTACGCGGACACGCTGACCTACAGCCTCGGCGGCACGGACGCGGCGTCCTTCGACATCGACGCCTCGACCGGACAGCTCATCACCAAGGCCCCGCTGGACGCGGAGACGAAGACCAGCTACTCGGTGACGGTGACGGTCAAGGACAGCACTGGCACTAGCATAACCAAGACCGTGGGGATCACGGTGAATGGCGTTGCCGAGGCTCCGGGCGCGGTCGCCGCGCCGACGGTAGTGTCGGCGGACGTGGATAACGACCCAACGAACAACTACGAGTTGAAGGTTATCTGGTATGCCCCCGACGACACGGGGGACGGCGTTACGGGCTACGACGTGCAGTATAAGAAGACCACTGCCGCCGGCTTCACCGATTTCGCCCATAGCGGCACGACCGCGACCGCCAACATCACCGGACTGGACCTCGACACGGCCTACCACGTGCGGGTGCGGGCCAAGAAAGGTGACAATGCTGGGGATCTCGGCCCCTGGTCGCTGTCGAGCACAGGGTCGACCAACAAGAAGGACAACGACCTGCCCACGTTCGGAGATACCGCCATCACGCTGAACGTGTCGGAGAATGCCGAGGCGGGGCTGGTCGTCGGCACCCCGGTCAGCGCGACGGACGACGATAACGTGCTCCCTCTGAGCTACCGGCTCCACGGCCCGGACGCCAACTCGTTCGACCTGCAGGCCTCGACCGGGCAGATACGGACGAAGAGGGGCGTGGTCTACGACTTCGAGAAGAAGCCCGCACTCAACGTGACGATGACCGTCTCGGACGGGCAGGGAGGGACCGACGCGACGGCGGTGACCATCAGCGTCACGGACGTGCCCGAGGCGCCGTCGAAGCCGGACCGCCCGACGGTCCGCGCGACACAGGGATCGAGCAGGAGCCTCGACGTGAGCTGGAAGGCGCCCGCCAACACGGGGCCGGCCATCACCGGCTACGATCTGCGGTACCGCAAAGGCAGCAGCGGCAGCTTCACACGCATTCAGCTCACGGGCACGGGAACCACCCACACTATTGCGCCCCCGGACGATGAGAGCACCACCGACGTCGATGAGCGCCTCACGCCCGGCGCCTCCTACGAGGTGTACGTGCGGGCTAAGAGCCCCGAAAAGACCGTCGGCGGCGAGTGGTCGGCGGCAGGCACGGGGAGGACGAGCGCCGGCAACAAAGAGCCGGTATTCGGTGACAGGTCCAGCCTGACCGACCAAAATCCCACCACCCCGCGTACCGTGGCCGAGAACACCCGGGCGGGGCAGTCCGTCGGAAAAGCAGTCTCAGCATCGGACGGAAACGGTGACAAGCGGACCTACAGGCTGGTCACGGCGAATGTCGCGGCACACGTGGCCAAGTTCGACATCAACGAGTCGACCGGGCAGATCCTGACCAAGGCCCCCCTGAATCACGAGGCGGATGACTGCGGATACGATGATTCGGCTAACCCAACCGTATGCACCTACACGGTGAAGGTGCAGGTCTGGGACGGTCTCGACGAGCACAGGAACAAGCAGGATGCCTCCGTCCTCAACGACGACAACACCGATAACGACAGCACCATCATCGACGACACGATCACGGTGAATATCACGGTGAGCGACGTGGCCGAGAAACCGGCCGCGCCGGCGGTGACGGTCACGTCACTCGCGAACGGCACGGACCTAGTAGTAACGTGGACGGCGCCGGACAACACGGGGCCGGCCATCACCGGCTACCGGTTGGAGTGCACCGGCACCCCCACGCCACCCGAAGCCCAGTGTCCCAAGGACGACATTGCTGCGAACCTCCTCACGCACACGATAACGGGGCTCACCGCGAACAAGTCCTACCGGGTGCGACTGCGGGCGGAGAGCGACGAGGGCGACGGCGCGTGGTCGAGCTGGGTCACACAGTCGACCAACAAAGACGGAAACAACCTGCCCTCTTTCACTACCACACCTGGGAACCTGTATGTGGCCGAGGACGCTCCTTCGGCCCAGCAATCGCTCACCACGGACAGCGACGGGCAGACTGTGGCCTCCCTGGAGGGGGACGACCAGGACGGCGACACGCTTACCCTTCGTCTCGAAGGCCCCGGCGCGAGCCGGTTCACCATCGACAACACATCCGGGCAGATAAAGACGAGGTCCAAGCTGAATTATGAGGACGCCGCCGCCTACGCGGTGAGGGTGAAGCTTTCCGACCCCAATGGCGGCAGCATCTTTCACGCCTTGACTATCAACGTCACGGACAAGAACGAGCCGCCTGCGGCGCCTTCCGCGCCGAGGGTGACGGCCACGAAGGACTCGGGCTGGAGCCTCGAAGTGACGTGGAGCGAGCCGCGCAACGACGGCCCCTCCATCACCGGCTACCAGATACGGTACCGCAAAACCGGGGAGAATCCTCCTGCCGCTTGGCAGCAATGGCCCCCCGATGAAAGCAATGTCACGGGCAGGAGCGTCAAGATAACGACCAGCGATACAGCGCCCGGTAATACTGCACAAGTGCACCTGGAGCCCAGCACGCAGTACGAGGTGCAGGTGCGGGCGCTGAACGGAGAGGGAGACTCAACCTTCGCCAACGCCAACAACTGGTCGACGTCGGGTCGTGGCACGACCGGCAAGGGCAACAGGAGGCCGGTCTTCGCGAGCACGGCGGCCGTCGTCGAGCTGGAAGTGGAGGAAAACACGCGGTCGGGGCAGAACGTGGGCAGCGCCGTGGAGGCCACGGACGCCGACAAGAACGGGCTGACGTACACCCTCGAGGGGCCGGGCAAGGACTCCTTCAGCATCACCAGCTCGGGGCAGATACGGACGAGGTCGCCCCTCAACTACGAGGAGAGGAACAAGTACGCCCTTACGGTGAAGGTGGATGACAGACAGAATAAAGACAACAGCGTCGCCACCAAGCCGGTGACCATTACGGTAACGGACCGGCGGGAGGCGCCGTCCGCGCCCAGCGCGCCGAAGGTGACGGGGATACCCGGCTCGACGGACAGCGTGCGTGTCACGTGGGACGAGCCCGCGAACGCTGGGCCGCCCATCATCCGCTACAACGTTCAGTGGGCCGTTAGCGGGAGCCGTGACTCTTTTACTAGGGCCGATCCTCCCCTCGGCAGCGCGGACAGGAGCGCGGTCATCACGGGGCTGACGGCGGGCACGCGCTATGATGTGCAGGTGCGGGCAGTGACCCTCGACGAGGACCACAGCGACTGGTCGAGCTCGGGGACGGGTTCGCCGAACCCGGACCAGGAGAACAGGCGACCCGCCTTTGCCACCCGCTCCTACACGTTCAGCGTGGCGGAGAACACGTCGCCGGGTGCCAACGTCGGCGACCTCGTCGCGGCCCTCGACCAGGACGGGGACACGCTGATCTACGCCCTGGAAGGGGTGGACGCCGACTCGTTCGACATCATAACCACCAACGCCGCCGCGCAGATACAGACGAAGGCGGCATTGAACCACGAGGAGAAGGCGAGCTACTCGGTGTCGGTGCGGGCGCGCGACGGCAGGGGCGGAACCGACGCGGTGAACGTGACCATCAGGGTGACGGACGTGGACGACGAGGCCCCGGACACGCCGTTCGCTCCGACGGTGACGGCGATATCGAGCACGAGCGTCCAGGTGAGCTGGGACGCGCCCGCGAACGAAGGCCCGCCCATCACCGACTACGACTACCGGTACAAGGAATTCGGGACCGCCGACTGGACGGAGGTCTCGAACACGACGATATCGGGAACGACGGCGACTATCGACAGTCTCACGGCGAGCACGTCCTACGACGTCGAGGTGCGGGCGAACAACGCCGAGGGCAAGAGCGAGTGGTCGAATCCGGGCAACGGCGCGACCAACGCGCCCGGCGCGAACAACCTGCCCGTGTTCTCCGACGGCACGAGCGCGACCCGGAGCATAAGCGCGAGCGCGCAGCCGAATACGCCCATAGGTGATCCCATCGCGGCAACGGACGCCGATTCCGGCGACACGCTGACGTACACGCTCGAAGGGCGCGACGCCGCGAATTTCGACATCACCAGTACGACCGGCCAGCTTCTCACCAAGTCCGGCGTCACGCTGATCGTCGGAGATACGTACACGGTGACGGTCGCCGTCAGCGACACGAAGGACACGACGCGGATCGACGTCACCATCAACGCCACCGCCGCGCCTCCGAACAACCCGCCCGTGTTCTCGGGTACGTCCCGGTCGTTCACGGTGCGCGAGAACGCCTCGGCGGGCACGGCCATCGGCAGCCCCGTCACGGCCACCGACGCCGACGCCGGCGACACGCTGACGTACACGCTGGAAGGCACGGACAAGGACTCGTTCAGCATCGGTTCGAGCTCGGGCCAGATCGTCACGAAGGCGAACGTCGCCCTGACGATCGGCGCGACGCACAGCGTCACCGTGGTCGCGACCGACAACAACGCGGGCAGAGCCACCATCGCGGTGACCATCACCGTCATCCGCGGCTCGTTCGGCTGCGCGACCAACGGCGCCGTCACGGACAGCACGAACACCGGCCTCGTCTCCGACTGCGAGGCCCTCCTGTCCGCCAGAAGCACGCTGGAGGGCGCCAACCCCAACGCCGTCCTGAACTGGACGGCGAGCAGGCCGATCACGGAATGGCAGGGCGTCTGGCTGAGCGGGACGCCTGCGCGAGTCGGGGTCATCAGTCTCCCTCGCCGGAATCTCAGCGGGACGATCCCCGCGGAACTGGGGCGGCTCAGCGGCCTCACCCGGCTGATCCTGCACAGCAACTCGCTGACGGGGTCGATTCCGAGCGAGATCGGCAACCTGACGAACCTCCAGGATCTCATCCTGCACAACAACAGCCTGTCGGGCAATTTCCCGAACCTGAGCCGCCTGAGCCGCCTCAAGAAGCTCTGGCTCTCCGGCGCGAACAACAGGATCGGGCAGGGCGGAGGCATTCCGACGTGGCTCAACAACCTCACCGGCCTGGAGGAGCTTAACCTCTGGGGCAACGAGATAGGCGGAACCATTCCGAACCTGAGCCGCCTGTCCAACCTGAAGCTCCTGAAGCTCCAGAACAACAGCCTGACGGGAACTATCCCCGCGTGGTTCGGAGATATGAGCAGCCTGAGCGGCCTCTATCTCCACGCCAACAACCTGAACGGGAGTATCCCCGCGGACCTCGGGCGGCTCACCGGACTGCGGCGGCTGTGGCTCGACAGGAACGCCCTGACGGGGAGCATCCCGACCGCGCTGAGCGGGATGACCAACCTCGGAACGCTGAACCTGCACACCAACCAGCTGACGGGCAGCATCCCGCCGCAGCTCAGCAACCTGAGCAGGCTCCAGCACATCGGCCTCCACAACAACCGGCTGACCGGAATCATCCCATCGCAGTTGGGGTCTATGGGCGAACTGACGCGGCTGGCGGTGTCGAACAACCAGCTATCGGGGACGATCCCGCCGGAGCTCGGCGCGTTGCCAAAGCTGTCGCTGCTCTGGATCCACGGAAACGGCCTGACGGGGACGATCCCGTCGCAGCTCGGCGACCTCGGCGACACCCTGACCAACTTCAAGCTCGCCGGCAACAGCTTCGACGTCGACGCCTGCATCCCAAGCGCCCTAGCGAACGTGCGCACGAACGACTACGCCGACGCGGGCCTCACCGCCTGCACGCAGTAGCGCTGGATGCACCCCGGCGGCCGGTGTGGGGCCGGCCGCCGGGCTAATCCCCTCTCCCGTCGTGGGAGAGGGCTAGGGTGAGGGTGAAAACCCCCGTTCGCCCTGATCCCTGTTTATTTACCCCGTTCGTCCTGAGCCTGTCGAAGGGCGCCCAAATTGCCTGATACGGATGAGCCTGTTAGCATAGGGCCAACAAGCTCAGAGGCGAACCCCTATGACTACTGCTACGGTTGAAACCCAGATAAGCGAACTGCGCGGCCAATTCGCCGATCTCAAGGGTGACGTTGGGGAACTCAAGGGTGAGGTTAGAGGGCTTGGCAAGCGCATGGATGACATGCACCGCTTGCTGAGGGCGCTTATGGGAATCGCAGGCGGAGGACTGGCAACGGCGTTGGTAGGTCTGGTCGTGCAATTCGCCAAAGGCTAGCCCGTGGCATCTAACCACGTAAACGACAACGTCCGCTACGAGCCGAACGAGAACCCGCCGCCGTTGGTGGCGGCGGGCGCGGGGTTGCAGGCCGCACTGATAATCGTCGCTCCCGTCGTCCTGACGGTGGTCATCGTGGCGCGGATCGCCGGGCAGCCGGACGCCTACATCTCGTGGGGCGTATTCGCTGCCCTCATAGTCAGCGGCGTGACGACCGTCCTCCAGGCCGTCCGCGTCGGCCGAGTGGGGGCCGGGCACGTGCTCATCATGGGCACGTCCGGGGCGTTCATCGCGGTGTGCGTCGCGGCCCTGTCGAAGGGCGGCCCCGCGACCATGGCGAGCCTGATCGTCATATCGTCGCTGTTCCAATTCGCGCTGGCCTACCGGCTCTCCTTCCTGCGCCGGATATTCACGCCCGTCGTCGCCGGCACGGTCATCATGCTGATAGCCGCGACGGTCATGCCCATCGTATTCGGCTCGCTGACGGACGTGCCCGAAGGCTCGTCGGATGCGGCGGCTCCGGCGGCGGCCCTGGCAACCATCGTCGTCGTCGCGGCGCTCGTGCTGCGCGCTCCGCCCGCGCTGAGGCTGTGGTCGCCGGTCATCGGTATAGTGGTGGGGTGCGCCGTGTCGGCTCCATTCGGCATATTCGACCTCCAGCCGATACTTGACGCGTCGTGGGTCGGCGCGCCGTTCTCGTCGTGGCCGGGCCTCGACGTGACGCCCGACGTGGAGTTCTGGGCGCTGCTTCCCGCCTTCGTGGTGGTTACGCTCGTCGGCGCGATCGAGACCATCGGCGACGGCGTGGCTATCCAGCGGGTATCGCAGCGCCGTCCGCGCGCGACGGACTTCCGGGTGGTCCAGGGCGCTCTCAACGCCGACGGCGTGGGCAACTTCCTGTCGGGCATACTCGGAACGCTGCCGAACACGACCTACTCGTCCAGCATCTCCCTCGCCGAGGTCACGGGAATCGGGGCGAGGCGAGTGGGGGTCATCATCGGGGCCATCTTCGTGGTGGTGGCGTTTTTCCCGAAGATCGCGGCCCTGCTGATCGCCATACCCCCGCCGGTCGCGGCGGCGTACCTCACCGTTCTGCTGGGGCTGCTTTTCGTGCAGGGCATGAAGATCATCATCCAGGACGGCGTGGACCACCGGAAGGCGGCGGTCGCCGGACTGGCCTTCTGGATAGGCGTGGGATTCCAGAACAAGTGGATCTTCCCCGACCTGCTGGGAGACGGCTTCCTGGGCGTGCTGCTCGGCAACGGCATGACGTCCGGCGCTCTCGTGGCGGTCATCATGATGGTGTTCATCGAGCTGACGAGCCCTCGTCGCAGGCGTCTCAGCGTCCCGCTGGACTCGGAGGCCCTGCCGAAGCTGGGCGAGTTCCTCGGCGGGTTCGCCTCGAAGGCAGGCTGGGATCCGGCATCAACCGACCGCCTGCTCCTGGTGGGCGAAGAGACCCTGACGAGCCTGCTGTCGGATGAAGACCGCGTGCTGGATGAGGACATGCCCCGACGCCTGGTCGTGGCCGCCCGGTCGGGTGGCAGAGGGGCCGAGCTGGAGTTCGTGTCGGCCACCGAGGGCGAGAATCTGGAGGACCGCCTCGCGTATCTCGGTGAAGCGCCCGACATCGCGGACGAACGGGAAATCTCGTTCCGCCTGCTGCGTCACTACGCGTCGTCGGTGCGTCACCAGAAGTACCACGGCGTGGACATCGTAACGGTTCACGTCGACGGCCCGCGCTAGGGAGACAACGGTGTCGGCAATTGATCATGTCTTGGAGAATAATGCGCGGTACGTGCGGAGCTTCGGTATGGGCAGTCTCCTGCATGGAGCGCCCGCGCTGGGACTGGCTATTGTAGCCTGCATGGACGCGCGCCTCAACGTGTACAGGGCGCTGGGCCTCCGGGAAGGGGACGCGCACGTGATACGCAATGCGGGAGGAGTAATCAGCGACGACGCCATCCGCTCGCTGGTAATCTCCCAGCGCTTCCTTGGCACCCGCGAGATCATGCTCATCCACCACACGGACTGCGGAATGATGACATTCCGCGATGACGCGGCGAAAGACGAGATCGAGGCCGAAACGGGGCTTCGTCCGTCGTTCGCGCTGGAGGCGTTCGGAGACCTTGAACAGGACGTGCGCCAGTCCATTGCCCGCATCAAGGCGAGTCCCTTCGTTCCCTCCAAGGACCACGTTCGCGGCTTTGTATTCGACTGCGAGACCGGGAAGCTCAACGAGGTCTCCGTCGACTAACGGCACTGCGGACTTGTTTTCGCGGGCGCTATGTCACTCGGTTTATACCAGTTCGGTTTGATGTCACCATATTCTTACCTAACCCGGCCTCTCTGGATTCCCGCCTTCGGAGACCCTTGCACAACCCCACCCCCTGTCATTGCTACGAAAATAGACCTGTCAGGCAGCTGCGAGAGTCACGTCGTATCCCAGCCGATTGAGCCGTCGGACGGTATAGCGCACTATTGCCTGGTGGTTGCGCTCTTCGAAGTATTGCCCACCAAGGTCCCTGTGTCGAGTGCCGTCTCTGAGCATATGGTAGATGATGACCAGGATCGAGTGAGCCACGGCGATGATCGCCCGCTTTTTGCCCCTGCGAGCCGCTATGCGGCGGTATTGGGCCGACAGGTACGTGTCGCGAGTCTTCACAGAGGCCCAAGCTGCCTCCACCAGCGTCGACTTCAGCCACGGATTGGCGCGCCTGGTGCGACCGCCGATCCGTTTGCCCGCGCTCTCGTTATTGCCGGGACACATCCCCGCCCACGATGCCAAGTGCTGCGACGTAGGGAACCGATTCATGTCCGTACCGATCTCCGCCACCACTTGCTCGGCACCTCGACGTCCCATTCCTGGAATCTCGTCGATCCTCTCGATCACCTCCTCAAAAGGGCGCGTCCGATCCTCCACCTCCTCACTCATCCGCTCGATCTCACGCTCCAAAAAGTCGAGATGTCGCAGATAGCTGTCCAACATCATCCGCTGGTGGGAACCCATCGACCCTTCCAGTGCATCGACCAACAGCAAGCGCTTGTCACGAAGTCGCCCCCTGGCCATGGACGCCAACGTCTCGGGATCGTCTTCCCCAGCGATCATAGCCCTCAACATTGCGCGTCCCGAAGCACCCACGACATCAGTTGCCACAGAACTCAACTTGATGTTGCCCCCTTCCAACACCTTCTGAATGCGGTTGACCACCTGCGCGCGCTGTCTAATCAACTGTCGGCGATGGCGAGTCAACTCTCGCAACTCCCGCTGAGGACGGTCAGGGACAAAGCTCGGTCGCAACAGTCCATGCCGCAGAAGGTCGGCTATCCACTCGGCGTCCTTCATGTCCGTCTTGCGACCCGGAACCGTCTTGATGTGGGCAGCGTTCACCACCCACACCTCGAAATCGTCCTCCAGCAGATTGTACAAAGGCTGCCAGTATACCCCCGTGCTCTCCATCGCCACGTGGGTCACACCTACCTCACCCAGCCAATCCGCCAGGCTCAACACGTCCTTGGTCATCGTCTTGAATCTGCGAGTCCGTTTACCCTCCGGCGTGATGACACACGCCACGACAGTCCGCTTATGGACGTCCAATCCACAACTCCGCTCGTGTACAACTTCCATGCTCAACCCTCCAACAAGACTCCCGATTGGCGGGCAACCTCTCCAAAACTGACATTGCTACACGTGCTCCCAGCCGTCTGGGGCGACAATAGGTGGTGCCTTCAGGTCGCCAGTGTCATATTCCGAACCGGGCTCGCGGCACCATTGACAACCGAACTCGTCACCAAGCGGGGCATACCCATTTTCATTCCAGGTGGTGAGGGTGGCAACCCTCATGAGATATTGCTACGAAAATAGACCTGTCAGGCAGCTGCGAGAGTCACGTCGTATCCCAGCCGATTGAGCCGTCGGACGGTATAGCGCACTATTGCCTGGTGGTTGCGCTCTTCGAAGTATTGCCCACCAAGGTCCCTGTGTCGAGTGCCGTCTCTGAGCATATGGTAGATGATGACCAGGATCGAGTGAGCCACGGCGATGATCGCCCGCTTTTTGCCCCTGCGAGCCGCTATGCGGCGGTATTGGGCCGACAGGTACGTGTCGCGAGTCTTCACAGAGGCCCAAGCTGCCTCCACCAGCGTCGACTTCAGCCACGGATTGGCGCGCCTGGTGCGACCGCCGATCCGTTTGCCCGCGCTCTCGTTATTGCCGGGACACATCCCCGCCCACGATGCCAAGTGCTGCGACGTAGGGAACCGATTCATGTCCGTACCGATCTCCGCCACCACTTGCTCGGCACCTCGACGTCCCATTCCTGGAATCTCGTCGATCCTCTCGATCACCTCCTCAAAAGGGCGCGTCCGATCCTCCACCTCCTCACTCATCCGCTCGATCTCACGCTCCAAAAAGTCGAGATGTCGCAGATAGCTGTCCAACATCATCCGCTGGTGGGAACCCATCGACCCTTCCAGTGCATCGACCAACAGCAAGCGCTTGTCACGAAGTCGCCCCCTGGCCATGGACGCCAGCGTCTCGGGATCGTCTTCCCCAGCGATCATAGCCCTCAACATTGCGCGTCCCGAAGCACCCACGACATCAGTTGCCACAGAACTCAACTTGATGTTGCCCCCTTCCAACACCTTCTGAATGCGGTTGACCACCTGCGCACGCTGCCTAATCAACTGTCGGCGATGGCGAGTCAACTCTCGCAACTCCCGCTGAGGACGGTCAGGGACAAAGCTCGGTCGCAACAGTCCGTGCCGCAGAAGGTCGGCTATCCACTCGGCGTCCTTCATGTCCGTCTTGCGACCAGGGACCGTCTTGATATGGGCAGCGTTCACCACCCACACCTCGAAATCGTCCTCCAGCAGATTGTACAAAGGCTGCCAGTATACCCCCGTGCTCTCCATCGCCACGTGGGTCACACCTACCTCACCCAGCCAATCCGCCAGGCTCAACACGTCCTTGGTCATCGTCTTGAATCTGCGAGTCCGTTTACCCTCCGGCGTGATGACACACGCCACGACAGTCCGCTTATGGACGTCCAATCCACAACTCCGCTCGTGTACAACTTCCATGCTCAACCCTCCAACAAGACTCCCGATTGGCGGGCAACCTCTCCAAAACTGACATTGCTACACGTGCTCCCAGCCGTCTGGGGCGACAATAGGTGGTGCCTTCAGGTCGCCAGTGTCATATTCCGAACCGGGCTCGCGGCACCATTGACAACCGAACTCGTCACCAAGCGGGGCATACCCATTTTCATTCCAGGTGGTGAGGGTGGCAACCCTCATGAGATATTCCGAACGCAGCGAAGCGAAGTGAGGAATCTAAAATCCGTGTCCTCCAAGCAGAGTCTCGTAGCTGGAACGGCCCAGATGACGACGGCGAAACACCCTAGATTCCTCCCTACGCTCGGAATGACAGGTTGTCGTGCCGGTTACGCAAAGCTCTCCAAAAGCGGGAACTCAGTCCGCGATCTCTGGACTCCGGCCTACGCCGGAGTGACGATGCAGCCGTAGCGCAGGCCAAGGACCCTATGCCGGACAACATGGCTCCAAGCCTCTCTGCGGACGCGACTCCGCAAGCAGTCGGCGGCACATCAACGCCGAATGTCCCCTGAGGATATCCTCCCGCTCAGCATGTCTCAGAATGAGCGCCGCGTCCGCTTGGTCTGTTAGGTTGCCAAGTTGCTCTGCGATCCAGGACGACGCGCAACTGTTAGTCACATCGCCCTCGCCTTACCGACCCATTTCAAGGACTGCTTCTCAATAGACACCGCCTCTCAGTTCAAAGCGTTCAGTGTCGATCGCCACTTCATCGAGTGCGGTTACGACGCCGACCTTGAGAATCGGGGAGCTATAGGAGTAGCGCCCGCTCACGTTGTCATAAAACCGTCCGAGCGGGTCGATCATGACATAGCTGCCCGTCATAAGGTCGTTATTCTCGGGCACTATTTCTATCCCGTTATTCTCGACACCACGATTGCGCTCGACGTACTGCTCGAATTCGTCGTCACTGATAGTGAATTCATTGATTCGAGCGTCGTTCTGCCCAACTACCGGAAGCGCCTGAAATATCTTCCATCGCTCTGGCTTCATGTCCAATATGAACGAGCGAAAGTCCTCGGTGTGATTGAAGTGATTGACCACCGTATTCACCTTCAGTCGGATGCCGCGGTCCTTGATCAATTCGCCCAACCGGATGTAATGTGAGGCGTCAATGGGATCCTTCCCCTTGACGACCCTGCCGATCTTGCGCTGGGTATCTGAACCCACACTATCGATGCTGAGCGCAATGATGTCGAGACAGCCCCTGAGGTCGTCCAGCCACGCCGCTGTTATGCGGGAGCCGTTGGTTACTATGGATGTCGTGAGCCCGTAGGACTTTGTGCGGCGTATCAGATCGGAGAGCCAGGGGAGCAGGGTAGGCTCTCCGCCTGCGAAGTTAATCTTCTGGAAACCTGCCTCACAGAGCATATCCACAAGTTCACATGCTTTCTCAGCCTTCAACTGATCCCGGGCCGAAGTGTCCTCAAAAGTGGCAAAACAAAACCCGCAACGCATGTTGCAGGCTTTCAGCATGTGGTAGTTGACTGTCGACGCTCTTCGGATTACTGGATGGACGTGCCTCTCTATCATAGCTTCACCCTTGGACCCGTTAGTTTAGGTTGCCAGTCTTGGTGAAAAGACCTTAATAGCAACCGAAGGTCACTAGCCTCATCCTATACCAATTATGTGTGATAAGGCAATATATGCTGGGTTTTGGGATTCCCGCCTTCGCGGGAATCCCAAGTTGACGGCGTAGTCACAACGAATTGGTGTTAGTCCCTTTGCATAGGGTCAACCCGAAGCACAATTGTGGTATTGTGTACGTTGCCCGTAGGCCCACTATGCTCTAGTACCCCGGAGACGACTTTGGCGACGACATCTTCCGGCAATCCCCGTTACGAGGCGCATGAGAGTCCGTCCTATCGGGCCTCTCTGGGCTACGGCGTGCAGTTCAGCCTGATTGCCTCGGCCACGCTGCTGGTGACGCCGGTGATCGTGGCGAGCGCGTCGGACATAGGCGAGTCCTACGTGACCTGGATGGTCTTTGCCTCCCTGGTAGTCGTGGGCCTTTCGACGCTGATTCAGGTCTATCGGATCGGGCCAGTCGGCGCCGGGGCCGTCCTTCCGATGTTCACCGCGGCCTTCGCCATCCCGTTTTGCATCACCGCGGTGGTGGACGGAGGGCCGGCGACGCTGATGACCCTGGTGGTCGTCACCGCAATAATCCAGATCGTGATCTCCAAGTGGCTGTTCCTTCTGAGGCGCGTCGTCACGCCGATAGTGGGCGGGACGATAATGATGATACTCTCGATCACCCTGGCTTCCGTCGTCTTCAGCCTGTTGGACGAAGCGTCGCAGGAAAATCCGACAGAGGCGACGCTGACCGCGCTGGCCACCACGGTAATCGTGGCGGCGCTCATGCTTCGCGGCTCAGCCATGCTGCGCCTGTGGGGACCGCTGATCGGGATAGTCGGCGGCTGCATCGTCGCCTTCGCCCTCGGAATCTACGAGTTCGACAGGGTGATCGATGCCGCATGGATCGGGTTTCCGAGTGAGGTGCCCGACTTGGGTCTCGACTTCGGCATTCACTTCTGGACGCTGCTTCCGTCGTTCCTGTTTCTCGGCCTGATCAACTCCATTCAGGTGAATGGAGCCTCTATCACCAACCAGCGGGTCGCTTGGCGCGAGGACCGAGCGATAGACTTCCGAGAGGTGCAGAGGGCCTTGGCGGGAGGAGGCGTGAGCAACCTTCTCGCCGGGGTGGGAGGCACGGTGCCCAACGTCGTCAATCCGGCCGGCGCTTCGTTCATCCAGACCACGGGTGTTGCCTCCCGCAGGGTCGGGTACTTCATCGGCGGCATTCTGCTGGTGATAGCGTTCCTCCCCAAGGTGTCCGGCCTCATCGCCACCATACCCGGTCCCGTGATGACGGGATACCTCATTATGGTGACGGGGAGCCTGCTTGTTGACGGCGCGAGGACGGTCTTCCAGGGCGAGCAAGACCGGCAGAAGATTGCGGTCGCGGGGGTCTGCTTCTGGATTGGCGCGTCATTCCAGTTCGGGTTGTTCCACCTGCCCGACTTCGGCCCCGTGTGGGGAGCGCTGTTCAAGAGCGGTATAACGACCGGGGGGATCGCGGCGGTGGTGATGATCCTCTACCTGGAACTTACGAACCCGCGCCGTATGCGGTTTCAGTCGAAGCTCCACATCGACTCGCTGCCGGAACTGCAAGAGTTCATCGCAAAATTCGCCGACCGCAGGGGCTGGGGCGCCGAGATGAAGGACAAGCTCAGCGCCGTTGCGGAAGAGACTCTCCTGACGCTGGCCCCGCTGGACTTGACATCGTTCGACCTGGACGAAGAAGACGACGACGAGGATGAGGAGGATGGCCGACAATTGATCGTCTTGGCGTCCAGCGAAGGCCAGGCGGCGGACTTGGAGTTCATTGGCGGAGGGAACCAGGAGAACATCGAGGACCAGGTCCGCCAGCTCCAGGAGCTTGAAATCGAGACTCCCGCAGAGCATGAAATCTCGCTGCGGCTGCTTCAGAACTACGCCTCGTCCGTGAACCACCATCAGTACTCCGGCACGGACGTCATCACGCTTCGAGTCGAGCCTCCCAGCGCGAGTTAAGCAACCGTAAGCTCCTTCGGGCCGGATTTCGATAGGGAGAAGCACATGACTCGAACAGACGAGGGTTCTCGCGATTCATCGAAGGTTGGACAAGGTCAGCCCTCCCCTAGGGTCAAGCAAAGAAGGGACGTAGGAACCATGACTTTAGACGAAGCAACCGCAATCCTCCGTGAGATGCGCAAGAACGCGCCCTATGGAGAGGTCGGTATACAAGCCATCTTGTTTGGTATCAAGTACCGCGAACAACTTGAACACATGAGCCTTGCTGAGCTTTCCCGCCAAGTGGGGGGCGGCCCAGAAACCTGTAAGGTCGAGTTAGAGTACGGTATGAAACTGGCGCAACACGTGGACCTCAGGCGGGATTGAAGACCATGTGAACAATGGCAACGGCCCTCACGGTTAAGGGCCTTCTACTCGGTAGGCCGAGCTCCGTGCTCGCCTCAGTTACGGGTGCACCGAATACTGCACAGCTCATCTTACCAAACTCTCCTTTTCGGAGTGTACCCCAATGACCAGAACGTGTAGTTCATGTGGACTTGAGGTCGGGGTCCAGCTGGATAAACTTGTATGGCCGGGATCTCAGCTAGCTTGTCGAACTTGAGAGCGACTCCGTCTGGATATGTTTGGATGTCGAGCGTTTCTTCTACCTCAAGAACTTTGTTCGAGAGAATGAGAATAGTATACGTGTCCAACTGTGATACATCTGCCCCTCGCTCAAACTTGAGGCACCACAACTCAAAACCGATCTCGGCCATGCCCCACATGAGCGAGACCTCAGTACGCAACCTGGGGTTAAAAATTTGACCATATCTCTCCAGCCATATTCCAGTGGGTACTCCGAAGCTCGCAAATTTGAAGAAATCCGCATCAAGCTTCCGAATCCCGTTAGCATCAACCTTCCAATTTCCGACCCGCCTATGACTACACTGAGTCATGAACTTGAGTACGTCTCGTCGTACATTCTCGTCGAAGTAAATCCAAGACCTCGTCGGTTCCGGATCCCACAACAGATCGACGAGTTCGACGAACTCCGGTTTGAACTCTGGAGTCGGCACAGGCGTGGGTATCAACGTTGGGATGGTCGTCACTCTGCCGGTACGCGTTGGCGTTGGTGTCGGAGTAAGTCTCCAGTCGCCTCTACTCATAACGGAATCGCCGGGTTGAGTGGCAACAGGTGCAGACGTTGGCGTGGGAGTCGGTGTCAGGGTTGGAGGCTCTATCCAACCGTCCGGAGTCGGAGTGGGAGTGGAACTTTCGTCCCCAACGTTACAAGCCGTCACAATCATCACTCCGAGCACAACTCCAAAAGTCGCTAAGAACCCCTTCATGCCCTCTCCCGTTGTTTTGATTCACCCTGCTTATAATTATAGAAAACGAGCGTAGCCTCCGCGACCCCCGTCAGTTGGCCTAGCTAGTTCGCGCTGGCGATCTCTATGTCCGCAAGGCGGTTGGCGTCGTGCTCTCGCTTGGCGGTGAGGGATCGGATTGGATGGGCAGACATAGTTGCTCGCGCTCATTGGTCTGTCCCCAATAGTAGGTGTTGGAGGGTTAGTGAATAGCCGCGGCGATGGCGGCGGCGCGCTCGTTGATGAGCCGGCCTTCGTGGAAGCGGTTGAGGTCGAATGACCGTATGAGTTCCGGCGTCACGCCGGTGGTGATGAGTTCGGCTGTCATCTTGCCCGATATGGGCGCGGCCTTGAATCCCCACGTTCCCCAGCCGCAGTTGAGGACGAAGCCGTCGACGCCGTCCACCGGCCCGATGATCGGGGCGTAGTCGGGCGTTATGTCGCAGATGCCCGTCCACTGGCGGAGCACCTTCACGTCGCGAAGCTTGGGCAGGAGACGGATGGCGTTGGCTGCCAGCTCCTCCAGCATTTGCAGCGTCGATTTGTGCGAATAGGCCGGGAAGTGGTCGACACCGCCTCCGATGACGAACTCGCCGCGCTCGGTCTGGTAGACGTACGTGTGAAGCTCGCCGGACGAAATCGTCGTGTGCATGAATGGCTTGAGCGGCTCGGTGACGAAGGCCTGGAGCGGGTAGGTGATGATCGGCATGTCGATGTCCAGCATGTGAGCGATGGTCGATGTCCAGCCCGCCGTCGCGCTGACGACGAGGCCCGCGCTCACGCGACCCTTTGCGGTCTCCACGCCGGTGACCCTGCCGTTCTCCCGCGTGATTCCCGTGACCTCGGTGAAGGGGTGCAGCTCGACGCCGAGCCGGTCTGCCGCGCGGGCGTAGCCCCAGACTACCCCGTCGTGACGGGCGACTCCCGCGGGCGGATGGTGCAGCGCCCCGACGATGGGGAACGGCTTCCCCTCCCGCAGGTCGATCTGTGGGACGATCCGCTTGACCTCACGCGGCTCGATGAGGCGACTGTCCACGCCCATCAGCCGGTTGTACTCGACGCGCTGTCGAAGCCAGAACAGGGTGGACTCCGTGTGAGCAATGTCCAGCCGTCCGATCTGGCTGAACAGAACGTTCAGGTTGAGTTCCGTCGCAAGCTGCTCGTACAGCTTCAGGCTTGCGTTCATGAAGGCTATCCCCTCGGGCGTGAGGTAGTTGGAGCGGATGATGGCCGTGTTCCGCCCGCTCGCTCCCGCGCCGAGGTAGCTCTTGTCGAGGACGGCGACCCGCTTCACGCCGAGCTTGGCGAGGTGATAGGCGGTCGAGAGACCATGCACCCCCCCGCCGATGACGACCACGTCATAGTGCGGCGCAAGGTCGGCTTGCCGCCAGAATTTTTCCTTCCTGAGTACTTGGAGCACCATCAGATTTCACCACAGAGGGCGCGGAGGGCGCAGAGACCAAACGGCGTCAGCCCGTGTCGCTCGCCCGCGTCGATGAGCGATTCCCACATATGGTCTCCGTAGTCTCTACCGAAGAGAAGGTCATACACCAGGAGTCCGCCGATGTCCTTGCGGATGATCGTGCCGTGTATCTCTGCGACCATGCTCTGCGCGCAGGAGAGATTCGGGAAGTATGGCGGCGCAAGGTCGAGGTCGGTCACTCCGGCAAGGACGGCGGGGGCGTTCGGGCCGATGATGCGGACGGCGGCGAGGACCGAGGTCACGTTCACCGGATGCACACAGCCGTCGAACCTGAGAGAATCGAGGACGTGGTCGACGCTTACCTGTTCCGACACAATCAGGCAGTCATCGTCGGCCAAGCGTATTACGACCGGTTCACCGGAATCGTCTGGGTTTACGAATGTCGATCCGACGGACGTGACTTGATAGCCTGGGACGGCCTCTCGGAGGGCCTGATCGACCGACTCGCCCTGCAGGCGAATTTTTCCAATAGAGCTGATGTCGGTAATCCCAGCCGCCTGCCGGACTCGGTCCGCCTCGTCTCCGGGATCAGAATACCGCGCAGGGAGTGTCCAGCCCTCGTGCTCCACCATCGCAGCCCCAAGTTCGAGGTGCCGGTAGTGCATGGCGCTGATGGCAGGCGGTCTTTGGACTTGCATCTTCACTCGCGCAGCCTCTTGCCTTCGGGGTCGTAGAAGGGCTTGAGCGTCACCGTTGCATCGTGGGCGCTGCCCTCCGTCCATATTCTGATAGTTTCGCCCTCATCGGCGAGATGAGCGGGAACGCGCGCGTAGCCGAATCCCTTGCCCATCGTGGGACTGAGTCGCGAACTGGTGATCCGGCCGATGGGTCTACTCTGCGCGTCAACGACCGAGTCGCCGTCGTGGGGGACGACGCCATCGCTCATGACGAACCCCACCAGCTTGTCGCGGTCGCCGCGATCTCTCGCGAGTCGCAGTCCGCCCGCGCCGACGAAGTCGCCCTTGTCGAAGTTGACCACCCAGTCAGCGCCCACGTCGAAGGGAGTAGTGAGCAGATCGGTGTCCTGGCTTGGGATGATGTGCATCTTTTCCAGCCGGAGTATGCGCTGGGCTTCGACCCCGAACGGACGAATGCCGAACTCGGCCCCGGCATCTAGCAGCGCGTCCCACATGTGCTCGCCGTACTCGGCAGGGCAGTGCACCTCCCAACCCGATTCGCCGACGAACCCGATCTTGAGCAAAATGGCGGGTACCCCGGCCACGTCGCCTCGTTTGACCCGCATGTAGCGGAACTTCGCGGGGGTGAGGTCGATGTCGGTCAGTTTCGAGAGCGTCGCGCGCGCGTTCGGCCCCGCTATGTTGATGACTGAGTACCCCGACGTGACGTTCGTGACGTACGCGCACATCTCACGGTCGGCCATCCACCACTGGAACCACTGCTCGACCGTCTCGACGTTGGCCGTGGAGGTCGTGACGTAGTAATGGTCGTCCGCTAGGCGCGCGACGGTGCCGTCGTCCATGATCGTGCCGTTGTCGCCCGTGAGCACTCCGTATCGGACACGCCCGGGACGCAGATCGGAGAAGCGGTGCGTGTACACGAAATCGAGAAGCTCAGGCGCGTCCTTCCCCTGAATGTCGAGCTTGCCGAGTGTGCCCACGTCGATAATGCCGACGCTCTCCCGGACGGCCTTAGCTTCCTCCTGCGGATCACCGTAGCTGTGCGGACGATGCCAGCCGCCCGTCTCGGCCATCTTGGCGTTCGCCTGGAGGTGTCGCTGGTGGATCGGCGTTCGCTTGAACGCCATGTGCATCGGCCCGGCCAGTTCACCCAGCGTGAGCGGCTGGACGGGTGGCCGTGAGGTCGTCGAGCCGACCTCCGTGAGCGGCGTATCAGTCTCTTGGGAGAGTATCTCGGCGAACCGCTTATGGCACATCTTCCCCTGGCACGGCCCCATCGTGACCGTGCTGTACCGCTTGAGCATCTGCACGTCCCGGAAGCCCTCGTCTACGCCCTGTACCACGTCCTTGGCGAGCACGTCCTCGCAGTAGCAGACGAACTGGCGCGGTCCCGCCGCGAGATCGACCGGGGCCGGCGTGATGAGTGCCCGTCGTCGGTACGAGGAAATGCTCTCCCTCAGTGACCGCTTGATGGCCGAACGCTCGGTACCATTCAGGGAGGGACTGATGACTAGAGAAGCCTCGAGGCCCGCCAGTCTCCCCTGCATTGCTGATATAGTCGGGTCATGGATCGCGGTCACGTCGCCAGCCGCATGGACCGATTCCGGCAGCTCCACGGGTATGTCCGCGTCCACGTCGAAGTCGCGCATGAACGTTGCTCCGGCCTGGTGGAGCAGGGCGGACGACGGCTGGAAGCCGCCGCTCATGGCGATGGTGTCGCAGTCGAACTGGCGCTCGTTGCCGGTCACGCCGTCCGGTCCCACCTCGGCCACTACTCCCCCGATGACCGTTCGCGTGCCCTCCGCCCTGACCATGGCATGGTTGGGCAGAATCAGCACGCCCCTGGACTTGAGGGTGGTCGCGGCGTCGAGGTCGCGACGGAACTCCGGGCGAGTGTCGGCGAGGGCGACGATTCTCATGCCCGCATCGAGCATATCGAGGGCGGCGTAGTATGCCTCGTCGTTGGTCGTCACCACGAGTGTGGAGTTGCCCGGCTTGACGCCGTAGAGGTTGATGAGACGCCGGACTCCCGTGCTGAGCATGACGCCGGAAAGGTCGTTGCGCTCGAACGTGAGCGGCACTTCCTGCGCCCCGGTCGCAACGATGGCGTGGCGGGCGCGAAGGTGGACGATCCCATGAGGGGTGCGCACGCCGAGAAGGTTGTCCTCGTAGTGGCCGAAGACGGTGGAGTCGGAGAGAACGTCGATGCGGTCCTGCGCTGCCACGCGAGCGGCGAGCGCTTGGACCGCTTCCGGCGCGGACATTTCACGGTCGTCGACGTTCACGAGTTCGTGTCGGGAGCCGTACCGGAGCCTGCCTCCGAGCGCGGGCTGATCGTCGACGAGGGTGACGCGAGCGCCGTTGCGGGCCGCCTCCAGGGCGGCCGACATCCCCGCGACGCCGCCTCCAACGACGGCGACGTCCGCATGGGCATATGAGCGGTGCTCGGCTGCATGACCCTCTGCATCGAGATTGACGCTGCCAAGTCCCGCAAGCCGTCGAATGACCGAAGCCGAGAAGTCCCAGAGCGCCCTGGGCCGGTAGAGGCCCTTGTAGTAGAACCCGATGGGCAGCGCCCAGCGAAATCGGTCGATGACGGAAAACAGGTCTCGTTCGAGGCCGGGCCAGGCGTTCTGCCCCTTGACCTTCATTCCCTGTTCCACGCGCCGGACGCACGCGCGAACGTTCGGGACGCCGTCCACGGTCATCAGGCAGTTCGGACAGTTCCCGGAGACGCACAGCATCCCGCGAACGCGGTGATACTTGAAGCTGCGGGAGAAGATGCGAACCCCGGAGGCGTACAGCGCCGAGCCGATAGTGTCGCCGTCGTACGCGATTATCGGCCTTCCATTAAACTCGAACTCGATGGTCTTGGACCGGTCGATTAGCTCCAGGGGAATGGGGTCGAGACGTGCGGGATGACGGCCTGTAGTCATTGCTGCCTGGGCCGTTTCCGCGGCCACTCGGTCTTGGCGATGCGGTTGGTGACGGTGTCTCGATGGGCGACGAACCACTTCCGACACCCGTAGGAGTGGTACCACCACTCGGTGTTCTCGCCCGCGACGTTCTTGGTGAAGTAGAAGTACCGCGTCAGGTCTTCGTCGGAGTCGTTCATCGACCTGCGCTGCGAGAGCGGCGATATCTCTCCGCCGTGCCGGAACTCGTGCACGTCGCGTTCACCGCAGTTTGGACAGGGCATCAGGAAGGACATTATCGCTCTTTCGCGGTCACCAATGATATTCCGTCGATGGATGGAATGTCATGCCCCAGCCGAAGACCCAGCAGCAACCAGTCTTCCAACACCTCCTGCAACTCCGTGCGGCATTGCGCCAAGGTTTCCGAGTTTGCCCATACACCATGGAGTCCCGGAATCTCTCCGTAGTACGGCCTGTCGTCCTGGAGGCGCTCGTACACGGCATGTTGCATCGCTGCGCTTATGTACTCAGTGAGCATGGTGGTGCTGGGCTGCTTGGAGAGTTACGCGGTAGAGTACATCAACGAGCTTGGGGACAAGAAGAGGATGAGAAAGGAGGACAAGCTTGAAGTGTCTAATCGCTCGCTCTGACGAGACACCCGGATATTCTGCCCGGAGCTACTGGATCGTCTTGATGTACGCGATCAGGGCGTTTATCTCGTCGTCCGACAGGAAATCGTACGGCGTCATGGCGTTGTCGTAGCCCGCCACGATTTTCAGCGACGGATTGCGAATGGACTCCGCTATGTAAGCGTCGTCAACGACGAGGGAAGAGCCGTCGGTCATCGACTCGGTGCTTCCATAAAGGCCCAGCCACGTCGGCCCGACGTTCTTCGTGCCGTCGATGGAGTGGCAGGCCGCGCAGGCGTTTCGCTCGACCACGATCTTGCCCGCGGCGACCGGGTCGGAGAAATCGATTTCCGCAAGGCCCGCGTCCGGCGGGGGAGCGCCAATGGCCTCGGCCACGGAATCTTGCAGTTCCACGCTTGCGGCCATCGGGATGGGGGGAGAGTTGCCTATGGGTCTGAATTCGGGCTGTTCGCTGGCGGTGCAGGCTGCGAGCATCGTCACGACTGCGACGATGAGCAGCACGAGTCGAGGTATGTGCATAGTTGGAGAGGCTACCCGAGGCGCGTGTTCATCAATCTCGGACATATCCTAGCAGTTTTTCCACGCGAGGGTCAATGAGATTCTCCGGTGCTCATGTCGGCATATCCTGAGTGAAGACCTTGAGCCGCTGTTGCGGCTTCGTTCGGTTGCGTGGTACCTTGAAATCAAGAACGCGCCGCAACGCAACGACCCCCCATGCTGACCGACAGCCAGGAACCGCCCAGTACGCAGCCCGACAGCCAACCAGGCAGCGGGCCGACGTCGCTCTTCCGGGACAAGATACTTCTCGGAACGGTCTTGGGCGCTTTCGTGCTCGACCAGGTGTCGAAGAGGATTATCACCGCGTGGCTGGACCTGGGCGAGTCGTGGCCGAGCGAGGGGTTCTTCCGCATCACGTACGGGACGAACTCCGGCACGGCTTTCGGCCTCTTCCCCAATCACACGACGCTGCTCATCGTCGTGTCGCTTGTGGCCATCGGGTTCCTGTTCTACTTCTACCGTGCCCACGCGATGCCGAGCTTGGTGCTTCGGTTCGCCATCGGCCTTCAGCTGGGAGGCGCGTTCGGCAACCTCATCGACCGGGTGCTCAACGGCAAGGTCGTGGACTTCATCGACGTTGGCCCCTGGCCGATCTTCAACCTCGCGGACTCGTCGATCGTCGTCGGGATATTCATCCTCATGGCGGTCTTCCTCCTGACCAAGGAGTCGACGGAAGAGCGGCAAACCGCGCCCGCAACGGCGGAGAGCGAGACGAAAGACCCTCCGGCCTCCATTCCGGCCCCGGCGCAGGATGAATGACCGGGTCGAGCATCTCGTCGAGACCGGCGGCGAGCGCCTTGACGTGTACCTCGCGGACCGGCGCGCCGACCTTTCCCGCTCCCGAATTCGCAAGCTGATCGACGACGGGCACGTGACCGTAGACCGTCGTCCCGCAAAAGCATCGACGCGCCTCGTGGCCGGTCAGACCGTCACGCTCGATCTCCCGCCGTCGTCACCCGCCGAGCTGCGGCCATGGGACGTTCCGCTGTCAGTCGTCTTCGAGGACGACGACCTCATCGTCATCGACAAGCCCGCCGGTATGACCGTCCATCCCGCGCCGGGGAATGAAGACCGCACCCTCGCCAATGCCGTCCTCGCCCATGCGCCCGACATCGAGGGCATCGGGGGAGAGCGTCGCCCGGGAATCGTGCACCGTCTCGACAAGGACACGTCGGGCCTGATCGTCGTGGCGAAGAACGAGCGGGCGCATTCGCGCCTGTCGGAGCAGTTCAAAAGCAGGGAGGTGAGCAAGGTCTACCTGGCGCTTGTCGTCGGCCATCCGAGTCCGCCGGAAGCGGACATAGACGCGCCCATCGGAAGACACCCGCACGACCGGCAGCGAATGGCCATCGTCTCCACGGGGCGTCCCGCGATCACCCGGTACCGTGTCGTCACCTCGTATAGCCGGTCAACGCTTGTCGAGGCGCGTCCTCGAACCGGGCGCACTCACCAGATCCGCGTTCACCTGTCGTCGGTCGGGCATCCGGTCGTGGGCGATCCGACGTACGGGCGTCCTGTCGAGGGACTCTCGCGCCAGTTCCTTCATGCCTTCCGGTTGGCCTTCGTACATCCGGCAAGCGGGGAGACTATCCGGTTCACCGCGGAGTTGCCCAACGATCTGCGTTCGTACCTCGACAGGCTCGCGCCTGCCACAGCGCGGGGTTAGTCGGCGCTCCTCTTCGTCCACTCGCCTCTGGCCGCCGCAAGACCGAATATCGCGGTCGCGACGAGTGCCATGATGGGGCCCGTGGGCATATTTGCGTGGAATGACAGGTACATGCCCACGATCGCGGAGAGGACGCCGATCACCGCGCCTATGAGCATGACCCCGACGAACCGCCTCGCGAGGAGGAACCCGGTCGCCGCCGGCGTGATGAGCATCGCCATGACGAGGACGATTCCGGCCGCCTGGATGCTGATGACGATGACCAGGGCGAGGAGGGCGAGCAGCACATATTCGACGAAGCGGACCTTGATTCCGACCACCTCTGCGCCCACCGGGTCGAAGGTGGTGTACACGAGTTGACGGTGGAAGACGTACAGCCCGGCGATCACCAGCAACGCCAGCCCCAGGGACAGATAGACCTCCCCCGTGCTGACGCCCAGAATCTCCCCTATCAGAAGGTCCTCGATATTCGGCGCCTGGGTGTCACGAAGCCGGAGGAAGGTGTTGATGTAGAGGGGGCTGGAGAGCATCACGAGTCCGAGCGCGAACATCCCCGCGAAGACGATCCCGATCGACGTGTCTTCGCTGCTGCCCGTGCGCCGGCTGATGAAGCCCATCAGAAGCGCGATTGCGACGCCGGTCGGCACCGCGGCGATGAGGGCGGTGCCGGTCGCCAGCAGTCCGACGCCCATGCCCGGAAGGACGGAGTGGGCGAGGGCGTCCCCCATGAACGCGCGACCGCGAGCGACCACGTAGGCCCCGATGACGGGACACATGACGCCGACAAGCACGGATACGATCAGCGCCCGCTGCATGAAGTCGTACCGCAGCGGATCGACGAAAAGCTCAGCGATATCGGGCATCAGTGCGCGTGTCCCTCGTGTTCGTCATGGTCGTGCGGGTCGGTGTGATGGTGGGTGAACTCCAGCCCGTGAGAGCCGAATAGCTCCTCCAGCACCTCGGGGGTGAACGCCTCTTCCGGAGGGCCGTAGGCGCACATGTGGTGATTGATACAGAGTATGCGGTCGAAGCGCTCGGCGATGTTCGTCAGATCGTGCGTGGAGATGATGACGATCTTGCCCTCGTCGCGGAGGGACTGCAGAACGACGATGATGTCCTCTTGCGCCGCAATGTCCACGCCGCTGAAGGCCTCGTCCATCAGGATGATGCTGGCCTCCTGCGCGAGTGCGCGGGCTATGAAGACTCGCTGTCGCTGACCACCCGACAACCGGTCCACGAGGGCAGTTCGCTCATCCCACAGGTTCACCCGCTCCAGGCATTCCCGGACCATCTCCTTGTCCTGCCTGCTGGGACGTTGAAACCAACCGATGTTGTTGCCGCGCCCCATCATCACCACGTCCTGGATGGTGGCGGGAAAGCGCCAGTTGATGCTGTCGCGCTGGGGCACGTAGGCCAGTGCCCCCTTTCTCTCAATGCCCCGCACGGTCAGCGAGCCGCTGGCGACCGGCAGAAGGCCGGCGACGGCCTCGAACAGGGTGCTCTTGCCCGCGCCGTTCGGGCCGAGTATGCCCATCAGGGTACCCGGACCGACATCGAAAGTGATTCCCGTCAGCGCGACGTGACCGCCCCGCTCAACGCTCATATCCTCAACGGTGATGCTGGGTCCGATCGCGTCTTCCACGTCTTCGACCGCTATGCCCGCATCGGAAATGGTCATGGCAGTCCCCAGTCCACTAAGCGTCCGGGTGCGGAGATTATCCGCACCCGGCGCGCCCAGATGCTATCACACTTTTACGTTGGCGATACGGCGTCTATTTTAGACCCTCGACTATCCGCTCGACGTTGGTGCGAATCATGTCGATGTACGTGTCGGCTCCGCTGCCCTCGGGACCGAGTGAGCCGGAGTAGAGCCTGACCAGCTCCGCGCCCGATTCCTTCGCCACGGCGGCAGCCAGGCGCTCGCTCACCGTCGTCTCGCCGAACACCACCGGGACGCCTTCCTCCTTGACTTCCTCCACCAGGTCCGCCAGGTCTCCCGCCGACGGCTCAACGTCCGTGGTGATCGAAAGGACGACTCCGATGACCTCGAACCCGTACAGGTTGGCAAAGTACCCGAAGCTGTCGTGTGAGGTCACCAGGAGCCTGTTTTCTTCCGGTACCGCACTGACCTGCTCTTCCGTCCAAGCATGCAACTCGTCCAGCTTCGCGTTGTACGCCTCGGCGTTGGCGCGGAACATGTCGCCGCGGTCCGGATCGAGCACGGAGAGACGGGCAGCTATGTCGTTGACGACGATCTTCACGCGAACGGGGTCGAACCAGTAGTGGGGGTCTTCCAGTCCATGGCCGTGATCTGCATGCTCATCCTCACCCTCTTCGGTAAGGCCTTCGATGGTCTCTATCGCGTCCTGGGCCTTCATCTCGCCGGCGTCGACCTGTTCGATTATCTCCATGACCATTGCGGGCAGCTCTTCTTCGCCCTCATGGTGCTCTTCCTCTTCGCTCTCTTCACCCTCGTGGTGCTCTTCCTCTTCGCCCTCTTCACCCTCGTGGTCGGCTTCCGCCGCCTCGAATGCTTCGATCAGCTCCTTGAGCTCTTCCAAGCCCTCATCCGCGCTGATCTCACCCTCTTCGACCTCGTGCACGATGTGGCTGATTCCTTCGATGAGTTCAACCTCTTCCGCGTGGCCTTCGGCGAACTCTATCGGATCGATGATCTCACCCGTCTCGACGATGGAATCGGGATTCGCCGCGGCGTTTTCAAGGAGATCGTGTAACCACCCCCCCTCCATGCCCAGTCCGATGCTGAGCACGACGTCGGCGTCGGCAATCCTGGCCACGTCCCTGGCGCCCGGCTGGAACGTGTGCGGGTCGCTGCCAACCGGCAGGAGGCTGAACACCTCAACGCCGTCGCCGCCCACGTTTTTCGCCCAGTCGGCAACGATGTTTGATGTCGTCACCACCTCGATTGGAGGCTTGTCGGCCGGTGCCGCGGGTGGGCCGGCTGGGGGTGCTGCGGGGCTTGTCTGGGATTGTGTGGTCTGTGTCGGCTCCGGCTCGGAATCGCTTGAACACGCCGCTATCGACAGCATGAGGGCGACTCCGACAATGACCATCCCCAGAAACGGGTTCACTGTCGGATTTTTAACGGCATTCAGTCTCAATTGTCTTTCCTTTCTCTCTTCTTGATGTAGCTGTACGGTGTGCCTTGAAAGTAGTGTCGGTTTTCGCTGCCCGTGACCAAGGCGTCACGGGTTGCGGTCACTCTACCATGTAATGAGATTCAATATCAAGTGAAGGGTAGACTCAATATCCTTCGTGGATTGAGAAATATGGGGCCTTTACGCGCTCCCGTTGTCGAGGCAGCGATCGCAGGTGACGTAGAACTCTATGCGGTGCCCGACGATCTCGCCGGGGATGTCGCCTCCGATGGCCCGGAGTAGCCGCTCCACCGTTGCCGCTCGGAACTCGCCGACGTTGCCGCACTTGACGCAGACGGTGTGGTGGTGATGCTCGATGCGGGAGAGGCTGTACATAGGGGCCCCGTCCATCATTGCCAGCTTGCAGACGACGCCGGCCTTCAGAAGCAGTTTGATGGTCCGGTACACCGTCGCTCTGCCGACGGTCGGGAGCTCCTCGCTGATCTCTTCCGCCGTGAATCCCTCTTGCTTTCGCTCGAGAAGATCTACAATCGCCCGTCGCGGGGCCGTCGTCCGGTATCCCTGGTCTTCCAGGACGGCCATGAGGTTGGGACGGGAGTTGAGCGAAACGTTCATAGTGTGGCCCTGATTGCCGGGGGTATATGAAAGATAGGCAACGAGGTCGGACTGCGGCTAGAGGCCGACGAAGCCGCCCCACTCCCAGGGATGGAGACCCTGATTGCCGCACAGAGGGCAGCCTACGCTCCCGCTTCTGATCATGTACGCGACCATAAAGACGAGGCCGCCAATCGCGAGCTTGTTCGTCGTGAACCTTGTCAGAAGTTCGTATATTTTCTTCACAATATCCCTCCTGAAAACGATTTCACGTAATCCCATGCTATTTGAGAACGCATGTCGGTGTCAAGTGCGACTCCCGTGCGATACGTACAGTATTTCTTCCTTTTCTTACTGAGGTAAAGGACAATAGCCAACTATGACGGCTAAGGTGACAACCAAAGGGACTATACTCCCGCTCGTCCTAGTCGCCGCGTTGGGCGACCTGGTGGTCTTCGCTTTGTTCGTCTTTGCCGGCAGGGCGGAGCACGGAATCGTTCAGGAGGCCGCGTTCTGGCGTACGGCATTGCCGTTCGCCGCCGTCTGGTTCGCGCTGTCGCCGTGGCTCGGTGCATTCAGAACGTCGACACTGACGAGCGCCAGGGCGTCGGCTTGGCGCATCCCCCTCATCTGGTTACTATGCGGCGTCATCGCCGTCGTGCTGCGCGTCTGGCTCACCGACCGGACGTTTCAGCTAACGTTCGCCCTGGTCGCCATTGGCGTGCAGGCCGTCATGATCTTCGGGTGGCGCGTCGCTCTCTCGCTGGTGAGTCGAAGGATTTTCGGCACAACGTAGACACTATCTTCTGGAGTACGGCCCATGCCCGATATCCGAACCCGTTTCGCGCCGAGTCCCACCGGCGACCCACACGTGGGCAACATCCGCACCGCTCTGTTCACGTGGCTGTTCGCCCGTGGGCGCGGCGGCAAGTTCATTCTCCGCATCGAGGACACCGACCAGGCCCGCGAGGTGGAGGGATCGGTCGAGGCAATCATGGAGGGCCTGCGATGGCTCGGCCTCGACTGGGACGAAGGCCCTGAGGTCGGCGGCGAGTACGGACCCTACTTCCAGTCGGAACGACTCGAACACTACCAGTCCGCCGCAGAGCGGCTCATCGAGTCGGAACATGCCTATCGCTTCGAGGACGAGCGCGGCTCAGCCGTGAAGTTCGCCATGCCCAAAGACGGCTCAACCGCCGTCTCGGACGTCATCCGGGGTCACGTGGAGTTCGACAACTCCCTCATCGACGATTTCGTTATTCTGAAGTCGGACGGGTTCCCGACGTACCACCTCGCCAGCGTGGTCGACGACCAACTCATGCGTATCTCCCACGTCATCCGAGGCGAGGGCTGGCTCTCCAGCGCTCCCCGGCACGTCTGCCTGTACGACGCGTTCGGCTGGGAGGCCCCGGAGTTCGTCCACGTGCCGGACATCCTTGCCAGCGGCGGCGGCAAGCTCAGCAAGCGACACGGCGCGGTATCGGTGAACGAGTACCGCCAGATGGGCTACCTCCCCCACGCGATGGTCAACTTCCTCGCGCTCCTGGGCTGGTCGTACGATGACAAGACGGAGTTGTTCACGAACGACGAACTAATCGAAGCCTTCTCGCTGGAACGTGTCTCCAGGTCGGGTGCGATCTTCAACCTTGATAAGTTGGACTGGATGAACGGACACTACATCCGCGAGGCGGACGACGCGGAGCTCGCCGGCGCGCTCTTGGACTACTGGCGCAGGTACCCGCCCGCCGAACTGCCCCCGGAACCGGACCGCGAGACTCTGGCGCGTATCGTGCCCCTGATAAAGGAGCGCCTCAAGACGCTGGCCGACGCCGCGGAACGCATTCCCTTCTTCTTCAGCGACGCCTTCGACTACGAGCCGAGCGAGCTCGTCCAGCGCAAGATGGACGCCGCAGGGACGCTGCGGGCGCTGAATGCGTCGGTTGAGGCTGTCGGAGCCGTCGAGCCGTTCGACGCGGCAACCCTTGAAGCCAGGCTCAGGGGCCTTGCCGACGATCTCGACGTCAAGGTTGGTCAGCTGCTCGGGACGCTTCGTGTGGCAACGAGCGGGCTGAAAGTCTCTCCGCCGCTGTTCGAGTCGCTGGAAATCTTGGGCCGAGACCGGGTGTTGCGAGACCTCAATCGGGCCGTCGAGAAGCTGGAGAACCCGGTCGAATAGCGCGCCTGCCTTGTGGCCTTGCCTTGACACATAAGAGGTTCTGGGCGATTCTATCCGCAGTGAGCGGATGCCGAAATTGAAAGAGGAGACCGTCACAATGTCCCTGAGCGAGCAGCTAACCGAAGACCTAAAACAGGCGATGCGTTCGCGAGACACGCTCCGGCGTGACGTTCTCCGGTACCTTCGCTCCGCCGTTCGCAACCTCGAGATCGAGAAGCAGGAAGAGGCCGACGACGAGGCCATCACCGGCCTGCTCTGGCGTCAGGCGCGCCAACGACGTGACAGCATCGAAGCCTACTCGAAGGGCGGACGCGACGACCTCGTCAGCAAAGAAGAGGACGAGCTCGCCATCATCATGGAGTACCTGCCCGCCGAGCTTACCGACGAGGAGATATCGGAGATCGCGGCCAGAGTCGTCGATGAAGTGGGCGCGACGAGTCCGCGTGAGATGGGCAAGGTGATGGGGCGCATCATCCCGCAGGTGGAAGGCCGCGCCGACCTCAAGAAGGTCAGCCAAACCGTAGCCGCGCTGCTCAGGGAACGCTCGTGAAGACATCGGACACCCACGTTCCACACTCTCGCCGAACGGCAGACTCGTCTTGACGACCGCGAACGACATGCGCTTCGGAGTGGTCGTCTTCCCCGGCACGTGGAGCGACACCGACACCTACCACGTGCTGTCCGAGGTGTTCCACCGGCAGGTCGAGTATGTGTGGCACAAGGAGACCGACCTGTCCCGATTCGATTGCGTCATCCTGCCGGGCGGCTTTTCCTATGGCGATTACCTCCGGTGTGGAGCCATCGCGCGCTTCTCGCCCGTCATGAGCGCCGTCACCGACTTCGCCGCAGGAGGCGGGATCGTCGCCGGCATATGCAACGGGTTCCAGATACTCTGCGAGGCCGGTCTGCTCCCCGGCGCGCTGATGCGAAACGACGTCCTCCAGTTTCGCTGCATGTGGGTGAACCTGCGGTCCGAGACTGCCGGGACCCCGTTCAGCGGCGGCTATCCGGCCGGCCGGGTGTTGCGAGTCCCCATCTCGCACGGCGAGGGCAGGTACTTCGCCGACGCCGACACCCTGCGCGAGTTGGAGGAGGAGGGCAGGGTGGTCTTCCGGTACTCGACCGAAGACGGACGGGTGACCCCGGACTCCAACCCCAACGGCTCGGTCAACAACATCGCGGGCATCGTCAACGCCAGGGGCAACGTTCTCGGCATGATGCCGCACCCCGAGCGGTGCTGCGAGCAGGTCGTCGGAGGCGCCGACGGAGCGCTCATCTTCAACTCGATCATCGACCATCTGGCCTCGTGATCCTCATTGGGTCTGCACCCGTAGCGCCGTCTGACCGTCCGCGCGAACGGAGAGCGTCGTGCTAGGCATCCTGTTTGCCCTGTCCGCCGCCGTCGGATTCGGGGCCACGGCCTTCTTCGCCCGGCTCAGCGTTCAGCACATGAGGCCGACGACCGGCGTCATCGTCTCCCTCGTCGTCGGCGTGATCTGCACGTCGGTCTTCATGCTGGTAATGGACGGATCAGCGGCCCTTTCGCTCGACTGGACCGACTTCGCGATCATCTTCCTTGTCGGCTGTGCCAGCTTTCTCGGCGGACGACTCCTCAACTTCGTCTCTGTCTCCAAGATCGGCGTCTCACGATCCGCCCCTGTCGTCGGGGCGTCCCCACTCTTCGCCGTTCTCCTGGCAATCCTGATTTCGAGCGAAACGCCGAACCTCCCGGTCGCCGTGGGCACGATCTCCATCATCACTGGCATCGTGGTAGTGCTGAGCCAATGACTTCGCGCGTACAAGAAATTGACGGCCGTCGAAAGTTCCAGGGCTACTTGGCCTCGGTCGGATCTGCTGCCGGGTACGGGCTGGGTTCCTACCTCGCCTTTCTGGTGATCCGCGACGGTGTCCCGCCCATGACGGCGACCTTCTTGTCCCTCCTGTTCGGGCTGCTGCTCACCGGGCTCCTGTTCGCCCGGCCCGCCTTGATCGACCTGAAGGTAGCCCCGTTTCGAGGCTGGGTGGTAGTATCAATGTCCGGCCTGGCGTCCGCATGGGGTGTCGCGTCGCTCTATCTCTCGCTGGAGCAGGTCTCGGTCGTGGTGGCGTCCCCGGTCGCCGGGGCGAACCCGCTGGTGGCGATCTTGATGACACACGTCTTCTTGCAGCGGCTCGAACGGGTCTCCATTAGGACGGTCATCGGAGCCGTCCTTGTCGTGGCCGGAGTTGCCCTCGTGACCATCGGCACGGCCTAACTCGGAACGAACGGAGCGGTTCAATATGCCCCCAAGCAAAGAGACACTCGAAGCCCTTGCTATCTCCGAAGGGGAGTACGAGGCCATCGTCGAGCGTCTCGGACGCGAACCCAACGAGTTGGAGCTTGGCCTCTTCGGTTCCCTGTGGAGCGAGCACTGCGCGTACAAGCACTCCAAGCCCCTCCTCCGAATGCTGCCCAACACGAGCCCGCGAATGCTGGTCGCCCCCGGGCAGGAGAACGCGGGCGCGGTCGACATCGGCAACGGACTCGCCGTCGTCATGAAGATCGAGTCGCACAACCACCCCTCCGCAATCGAGCCGTACGAGGGAGCCGCAACCGGAGTCGGCGGCATCGTCAGGGACATCTTCGCCATGGGCGCTCGTCCCATCGCCCTCCTGAATTCCCTGCGCTTCGGACAGCCGGACACCGCGCGGAACCGCTATCTCTTCGGTGGCGTGGTCGCGGGCATCTCGGAGTACGGCAACTGCATCGGCATCCCCAACGTCGGCGGAGAGG
Source organism: Dehalococcoidia bacterium (assembly GCA_963665745.1). GTDB lineage: Bacteria > Chloroflexota > Dehalococcoidia > Lucifugimonadales > VXLM01 > VXLM01. The sequence continues at coordinate 2,257,943 of OY762443.1, forward strand.
TCGTCTTCTCCGACTCCTACGCCGACAACCCGCTCGTGAACGCCATGTGCGTGGGCATCGTTCCCGCTGACAAACTCCTCAGCGCCACCACGGGCGCGCCGGGCAATCTCCTCATGCTGGTCGGCGCCGACACGGGACGCGACGGCATTCACGGCGCGTCCGGCCTCGCGTCACGCAGCTTCGAGGACGACCGCGAGCTGCGCCCCGCCGTTCAGGTGGGCAACCCCTTCCTCGAAAAGGTGCTCATAGAGGCGTGTATGGAGCTGGCCGAGTCCGGGCGTCTCGTCGGCCTGCAGGACCTGGGAGCTGCTGGCCTGTCCACCGCGTCGGTCGAGTGCGCGGGCAAGGGCGGGACGGGCATCCGCATCAACGTGTCGAAGGTCGCCCGGCGCGAGTCGGGAATGACGCCCTACGAGGTCATGCTCTCCGAGAGCCAGGAGAGGATGCTCGTCGTCGTCGCGCCGGAAGATGCCGGCGAGGTCACCAGAATACTCGACAAGTGGGACCTTCACGTCACCGTCGTCGGCGAGTCCACCGCGGACGGCGACGTGAGCATCCGCGATGACGGTCCTGAGAGCGGACGCCTCCCCGTCGGACTCCTGACCGACGCGCCCACCTACAGGCTCACAGGCAAGAAACCCCAGTGGCTCACGGACGCGCAGGACTTCGACCTCAACCGGGTCCCCGTGCCCAAGGTGCCTCCCGCCGTGATCCTCCTGAGTTTGCTCGCTTCCCCCAACATCGCGTCCAAGCTGTCCGTCTACCGGCAGTACGACCACCAGGTCCAGACCAACACCGTCGTCGCCCCCGGCGGGGACGCCGCCGTCCTGCGCGTCAAGGGAACGAGCACGGGTATTGCCCTGGCGACCGACGGCAACGGCCGCAAGTGCTACCTCGATCCCCACGTCGGAGGAATGATCGCCGTCGCGGAGGCGTGCCGCAACGTCTCCGCCGTTGGCGCGACGCCCATCGCGCTCACCGACTGCCTCAACTTCGGCAACCCGGAGAAGCCGGAGGTCTACTACCAGCTTGAAGAGTGCGTCAAGGGCATGGCCGCCGCAAGCGAGGCGTTCGCCGCGCCCGTCATCAGCGGCAACGTGAGCCTCTACAACGAGTCGCGCGGACGCGACATCTACCCGACTCCCATAATCGGAGCGCTCGGCCTGCTCGACGACGTATCCGCCCACGCGACCATGGCCTTCAAGGACGAGGGCGATATCGTCGTCCTGCTCGGCTCCGACGAGGTGCGCGGAGACGCCGCCTCCCTTGCCGGAAGCGAGTACCTCGAAATCGTCCACGACAAGGTAGCCGGCCGCCCATCCATCGACCTGGCCCTCGAAACAGCCGTCCAGCAAGTCTGTCGCCGTGCCGTCGCCGAAAACATAGTCAACTCCGCCCATGACTGCTCCGACGGCGGACTCGCCGTCGCCCTCGCCGAGTCCTGCATAGCCGGAAACATCGGGTTCACCGCCTCGTTCGCCATATCGGGCCGATGGGACGCCGCCCTCTTCGGCGAGACCGAGTCCCGCATCGTCGTCTCCCTCCCCGAAGACCGTCTCCCACAGTTACAAAAAATATGCTCCGACGAGGGAACACCCTATGCCGTGCTCGGAAGGGTAGGGGGAAGCAGACTCACGTTCGAGAGTAGCATCGACCTTGACCTGAGCGACGTTGAAGACGAGTGGAGCGGCGGGCTGGAGCGCGCCGTCGGTGGTGCCGATTCGTCGTTAGGGTCGCGCTTGTAGCGTGAGCTTGACACATACGAACATCTAATCTATCATCAGCCTTGCTATGACCCAATCCCTAAACCGCACGCTCTTCATCTCCGACAACCTGCCCGTCCTCCGCGGCATCGACTCCGAGTCCATCGACCTGATCGCCACCGACCCGCCGTTCAACAAGGGCGTCAAGGCGTTCCAGGGCATCACGGCGGCGGGCGAGAATGTGTCCTACTCCGACGTGTGGACGTGGAGCGACGTGCAGCAGGAATGGTGGACGACCATCCGCGAGGAACACCGGAACCTGTACGAGGTCATCGACGCGGCGAACCACGCGGCGGGCGACGACATGGGCGCGTTCCTGTGCTGGCTCGGCGTCCGCGTGTTGGAGATGCACCGCGTTCTGAAACCGACGGGCAGCCTCTACCTCCATATCGACCATACGGCCCACGCCTGGACGAAGGCGATGATGGACGCGATATTTGGGCGACGGAACATGAACGGCGACATCACGTGGAACCGAGCGGCCGAAAACCTTTCCCGCAAGAAGTGGCGTAGGGGGTCGGAAACAATCCTGTACTACGTGAAGGGGCCATCTTGGGTTTGGCATCCTCAGTATGACGACTTGGACCCTGAACAAATCGAGCGCGACTACAGGTTTACGGACGAACGGGGAAGGTACACGACGACCTCGTGCACGAATAACGCCGTGCGCCCCAATATGGTCTATGAGTTCAACGGGAATGTGCGGCAATGGCGTTACAGCCGCGAGACAATGGAAGGGTTTGAGCGCGAAGGTCTGCTAGTGTTCAACAAGGATGGCGTACCGCGACGTAAACGATACCTCTCGGAGTCCCCAGGCCGCCGTATGACCGATGTATGGTCGGATATTGGCGTTCTCGCCAGCAATGACAACGAGCGCACTGGCTACCCGACACAGAAACCCCTCGCCCTGTACGAGCGGATCATCAAGGCTTCCAGCAACCCCGGCGACTTGGTGCTTGACCCGTTCGCCGGGTGCGCCACGACAGCCATCGCCGCAGAGCGATTGGGCAGGGGCTGGGTCGCCATCGACCTGAACGACCCAGCCGAGAAGATCATCCGCGAGCGGCTCGAACGGGAGGCGCAACTGCCCGTGGACAACGACTCCTGGGATCGAGCTATTCACGTCACCACCGATCCGCCGAAGCGGACAGACGATGGAGACGCCGTCGCGCCCGAGCTCGTAGTCGTGAGCCGCAAGCGCAACGCCCGGCGTCTGCCCGTCCGCGAGATACGGGAACGGCTGATTATCTCCGACGGTCAACGCTGTCAGGGATGCGGTTGGGAGCCGCCGTACCCGGACTATCTCCAGGTAGACCATAAGAAACCGCGCTCCCTCGGCGGCGTGGACGAAATGGACAATTTCGCCTTGCTCTGCGATCCGTGCAACCGGTTCAAGAGCAACAAATTGACGCTGGCGGAACTGCGCCAAGCGCGGGTGGAGGAAGAACGCATGAACGCCGGCTGGTGGCAGGAGGCACGTTGGCGATGAAGCCCCCCCAATTTGACACTCCCGTAGCTGGGGTGCTACGCTGAGTCGAGTGTTAGCAGCCGCTCCTATGGGCTGCTAACTTTCCGTGAGAGATGGAGGTGTTCATGCCCAGGTACGACTACCGCTGCACGGATTGCGGGCATGAGTTCGAAGTCAAGCAGAGTTTCTCCGACGAGCCGGTTGCCGCCTGTCCGCTGTGCGGCGTCGAGTCTCGTCGCGTCATTCACTCCGTCCCTGTCGTCTTCAAGGGCAGCGGCTTCTACGTCAACGACTACGGCAAGGGCGGCGGCTCCAACGGCAGATCCAAGCCCGACTCCGACGAGTCCTCCGACTCCGATTCCAAGTCCGACTCCAAGTCGAAGGACTCCAACAAATCCGAGTCCGCCAAAGACAAGGAACCGGCCTCCACCACCTAGTATCCTGTATCAGAGATTTGTCGAACAAATCAGTGCGTGAAAATCCCCTCTCCCGTCGTGGGAGAGGGCTAGGGTGAGGGTGACTCCCCGGAACACATCCATCTGCTTTATGCAGCGAACTTCAGATACACGACACTAGGCAAAGGCAGCATCCCGTTGAAAGCACTGGTCCAAAGAGTCTCCCACGCATCCGTCTCCGTCGATGAGGAGACCGTCGGCAAGATTGGCCCCGGATTCGTAGTCCTTCTCGGCGTCTCCCGCGACGACACCGAATCCGACGCCGACTACATCGTCAACAAGGTCGTCAACCTCCGCGTCTTCGCCGACGATGATGGCAAGTTCAACCTCTCCGCCATCGACGTGAACGCCGATCTTCTCCTCATCAGCCAGTTCACCCTCCACGCCGACACCCGCAAGGGCCGCCGCCCGAGCTTCGTCCAGGCCGCCGGCCCCGACCTCGCCGAGTCGCTGTTCGACCAGACCGTCGGCAAGTTCCGCGAGACCCGCCTCCGCGTCGAAACCGGCGTCTTCCATGCCTACATGATGGTCTCCCTAACCAACGACGGCCCCGTCACCATCATGATCGACTCCGCCGACAAAGAACGCCCAAGAAGGGGCTAGTATCTTACCCCCTCTCCCATCGTGGGAGAGGGCTGGGGTGAGGGTTTAACCCCCTCCGTGCCCTCTGTGGTGACCCTCTCGTCATTCCCGCGAAAGAACGTCACCCCGTACCCCGATACGGGGCGGGAATCCAAAACCCCCCTCCGCGATCTCCGCGCCCTCTGCGGTGAAATCCCGCTAATCTCAAGGGAACGACGGCTATAGCAGCAATTCCAGGCTCATATCCAGCCCCGTCACCGAGTGAGTCAGCGCCCCGACCGATATCCTGTCCACCCCCGTCGCGGCGACCTCACGCACGTTGTCCAGCGTGATGCCACCCGACGCCTCCGTCAGCGCCCGCCCGTCGACGACCCTGACCGCCTCCGCCATCTCGGACGGGGTCATGTTGTCCAGCATCACAATGTCGGCTCCCGCCTCGACGGCCTCACGAAGCTGCTCCAGATTCTCCACCTCCACCTCGATCTCCCACGCGCTCGGCGCGCTGTCCCGCATCCGCCGGACAACACCGCTCAGAGACAGTTCGTTCAGCCGTCCCGCGGCGAGATGGTTGTCCTTGATGAGCGCCCCGTCCGAGAGGTCGCGCCGGTGGTTCGTTCCCCCGCCGACTGCGACCGCGTACTTTTGCAAATTACGGAGACCGGGCGCCGTCTTCCGCGTGTCGAGAATGACCGCGTTGTAGCCCGCGACCTCCCGCACGTACCGGTCGGTCTCCGTGGCGACGCCGCTCAGGTGTTGCATGAAGTTGAGCGCCACCCGCTCGCCCTTCAGGATGGACGCCACGCTTCCCGACAGCTCGGCAATCGTGCCGTGCTCTTCAGCGCCGTCTGCGACCGCCAGCCGCGCGCCGTCCGAGAGGACGGGGTTGAAGTCTAGCTTTGGGTCGACCGCTCGAAACACGGCCCCGGCAACTTCCACTCCCGCCAGCACGCCCTCCGCCTTGGCGATGATGCGCGCGTTGCCACGCAGATCGGGCGGCACCAGCGTCTCCGTCGTAATGTCGGCGTCCGCCCGGTCTTCGAGCAGGGCGTTGCGCGCGACCTCGTCGATCTCGGCTTGGGAGATGTCCATCGTGACGAGCTACTCGCAGCGTCACACGACCTGAAGCATCCGGTCGAGGGCGACCTTCGCGTCGCGCTTCGTCTCGTCGTCCACGGTGATCTCGTTCACGACAACGCCCTCGTTCAGCCCGTCCAGTATCCAGCAAAGATACGCCGGGTGGATGCGATACATCGTGGAGCACGGACACACCACCGAGTCGAGGCAGAAGACCGTCTTGTCCGGGTTCTCCTGCGCGATGCGATTGACGAGGCTGATCTCCGTCCCCACCGCCCATGTCGTGCCGCTCGGCGCCTCCTCGATGGTCTTGATGATCGTCTCGGTCGAGCCGTTCGCATCCGCCGCCTGCACGACCTCCATGTAGCACTCCGGGTGAACGATGACGTTCACGTCCGGGTACCTGCGCCGCGCCTCCTCGATCTGCTTCACGGAGAAGCGCGTGTGCACCGAGCAGTGGCCCTGCCACAGGACGATCTTGGCGCGGTCTATGTCCTCCTCGGAGTTGCCTCCCAGGGGCTTGAACGGGTTCCAGATGATCATCTCGTCGAGGCCGATGCCGAACCGAACCGCCGTGTTCCTGCCGAGGTGCTGATCGGGCAGGAACAGGATCTTGTCGCCCCGTCCGAGCGCCCACTCGAACGTCGCCGCTGCGTTCGACGAGGTGCAGACGATCCCGCCCTCGCGCCCGCACAGCGCCTTGATGGCCGCCGTCGAGTTCATGTACGTGATCGGCACCGTCGTGCTGTTCGGGAGGACGTCCGTCAGGTCGTCCCAGCAGTCCAGCACGTCGTCGATGTGCGCCATGTCCGCCATCGAACAACCCGCCGTGAGGTTCGGCAGGATGACCCGCTGGTGGTCCTGGCTCAGGATGACCGCCGTCTCCGCCATGAAGTGGACGCCGCAGAAAATGATGCTCTCGGCCTTCCCCTGGCTCGCGGCGAACTGCGAGAGCTTGAACGAGTCGCCGCGGAAATCGGCGAACCTGATGATCTCGTTCCGCTGGTAGTGGTGACCGAGTATGACCACCTTCTCGCCCAGCCGCGCGCGAGCCTCCGCGATCCGCGCGTCCAGCTCTTCCGGCTTGGCCTTGAGGTAGGAGATCGGTATCTTCTGCCACCGGACTCCCGCCTCAAACTCCTCTTCGAGCGACTTCGCCGCAAGCTCATCGTCCGTCTGGCAAAAGGCGGACTGCTCGATCTCGGTTATCGGTATTGTCGGCGTCTTGGGAGATTCAGCGATTACCATGTTGGCCTCCATTCACCTACGCGGCGAGGGCGACTCGCCCTCCCAGTGACCACGGCCCCGCCCGTTCGATCTTCACCGGCACGGTGTGGCCTACCGCGTCTTCACCTCCCTCTACGTACACCAGTTTATCGCTTCTGCTGCGTCCTTGTATCTGACCGCGCTTCGTTCCTTCGACCAGCACTTCCAACGTCTCATCCATCAGCTTCAAGTTGATCTCGGCCTGAATCGTCGCCTGAAGCTCGTCGATTGCCGTCAATCGCCGCTTCTTCTCATCCTGCGGAACGTCGTCCTCGTACTTCCGGGAGGCGAACGTGTTGTCCCTCGTCGAGTACATTGCCGAGTGCACCTTGTCGAACCGCACGTCGCGCACCATCTCGTACGTCCTGTTGAACTGCTCGTCCGTCTCGCCGCAGAACCCCACGATCAGGTCGGTCGACATCGACACGTTCGGGATGCGCTCTCGTATCCTGTCGACGAGCCTGCGGTAATCCCCGTTCGTGTACTCCCTGCGCATTCTTAAAAGCACTTCGTCGTCCCCTGCTTGGAACGGCAAATTGATGTGCTCGCAGACCTTCGGTAACCCTGCCACCGTGTCGATGATGTGGTCGCTCATGTCGTTCGGATGCGAGGTGAGGAACCGGATGCGCTCTACCCCGTCGATAGGATGCACAGCCTTCAACAGGTGCCCCAGGTCCACGTCGCCCTCCAGATCGTGCCCGTACGAGTCAACGTTCTGCCCGAGCAGCGTCACCTCTCGAACGCCCCTCGCCGCGAGAAGCTCGACCTCGCGGACGATATCGGGGATCGTCCTGCTTACCTCTCGCCCCCGGCGATACGGGATGATGCAGAACGTGCAGAACTTGTCGCAGCCGTGAATGATCGGAACGTACGCCGTCACGTTCGGCCTCGCCGTGAGCGGCCCGATGCAGCCCTCTGGGTCGATGCCCATCCGGTCGCCAAGCAGGTCAATCAGCGGCGTGAACTGCTGAGGACGCATGAAGACGTCCACCTGCGGAAACCGCTGTTCAAGCGTGCCCGTCTTCGGCCCGACCATGCAGCCCATGAGTGCGACGACCTTGTCGCCGTCTTGCTGCTTCATCGGCTTGAGGTGACCGAGCATCCCGACCACCTTGTCCTCCGCGCTCTGCCGGACGACGCAGCTGTTCAGCACCACCACGTCGGCCTCCTTGGCACTCGTGGCCTTGCCGAGACCCATCTGCTCAAGGGCGCTTTCGAGGCGCTCGGAATCGGCCACGTTCATCTGGCAGCCGATTGTCCATATGTAATAGTCTTCCATGTCCGCTTTGTCGGGGCCTTGATGCATGGCGGAGGGAGTGGGATTCGAACCCACGAGAGGGATTTCTCCCCCTAAGCGCTTAGCAGGCGCCCGCACTAGGCCACTATGCGATCCCTCCGTCAGTGATCTTCAAATATAGCAGAGACGGGTAGCAGGGGCAACGGAAACTTTGGTTGGCTAAACGTGGGTTCGTTCCCGCAGCGCCACGTCTTCCGGACTCTCCACCCACACCTCGCCGCCTTTGAAAAATTCCTTTTTCCATATTGGCACGACCTGCTTGAGCCTATCAACGCTGTATTGGGCCGCCTCGAAGGCATGCCCCCGGTGCTGCGACGCGACGGCCACCACGAGGCTGATGTCCGTTATCTCCAGCCGCCCCAGGCGGTGCGAGATCGCCACTCCCGTCAGCGGCCACCTGTCCATCATCTCCTGCGCCACTTCCGACAGCTTCTTTTCGGCCATCGGCTCGTACGCCTCGTATTCAAGGTACAGGACATCGCGGTCTGCCGTGCTGTCCCGCGTCGTGCCGAGGAACGTGATCACCGCTCCGGCCGACCTTGAGCGCACCCGGTCGGTGATCGCCTCCGGGTCGAGCGGCTCGTACGTGATCTCAATCATCCGCGCCTCCGCTGACCGGCGGAATCAGCGCGACCTCGTCACCGTCCGCAAGCGCATGGTCGTGCTGCTGGTACTCCTGGTTCACGGCTATCACCAGCGCGTTCGGCGTTCCAATCAGCCCCGGATATCGCTCGAAGACCACCTGCGCCACCGAACCGACCGTCGCGCCGTCGGGCACCGTGAGTTCAAGGACGCTCTGTCCCACTCGCTCGCGATACCCTGCGAACAGCCTCAACGTAATGTTCAGGACAAAACTCCTCGACGGTAGCTGGTAACAAGCAATTATACCAAAGGGGAGTGCGGCAAGTCGTATCGACCTAGGCGGTCGCACTGTGAAATTGGCTTCACCCACCACACCACGCATTCCCCTATACTGTCCCCCAGCAGACCACCGCAGCGCCGACAGGACACCCCATGGACTCCCACTGGCCCACAATCGAGTACCGCGACGAGACGATGCGCGAGGGGATGCAGATCGAGTCCGCCGACATCTCCGTCGATGACAAGGTCCGCCTCCTGAACGCCCTCGGCGAGACCGGACTGCCCAGGATCGTCGTCGGATCGTTCGTCAGCCCACGGTACACGCCTCAAATGGCCAGGATCGAAGAGGTGTTGGAGCGGTTCACGCCGAACCCGGACGTCACCTACACGGCCCTCCTCGTGAACCGCCGCTCCTACGAGCGCGCCCAACAGTTCGTCCCGCCCCTCACCATCGAGGACGACCGTCCCTTCCTGAACGCCCACCTCTGCGACGTGTTCACCCGCCGCAACTTCAACCGCTCGCAGGAGGAGGAATTCGCCGGCTGGACTGCTATCGTAGAGGACGCCCAGCGACGCGGCGTGACCGAGGCCGAGATTCGCGTCGCGGCGGCGTGGGGTTCGAACTTCGTGGGCGACTTTTCCCTCGATCAGCGCATGGACATCCTCGAACGCGCACACAGCACATGGGACGACGCTGGCATACCCGTCACAAGCGTTGGCTTCCTCGACCCCATGGCGTGGTGCCTCCCGCATCGCGTCGAGGAGCAACTGCTAGCCGTCAAGGAAAGATGGCCGCACATTCGCCGCTTCTACCTCCACCTGCACAACGCGCGTGGTATGGCCTTGCTGTCCGCCTACGCCGCCATGCGGGCCCTCGCACCCGACGACACCCTCGTGCTCGACGGCGCCGTCGGCGGCATAGGCGGCTGCCCCTACTGCGGCACCGGACGCGCGACCGGCATGATGGCCACCGAAGACCTCTTCCACATGCTGGAGGGCATGGGCATCGAGACGGGTGTCGACGTCTCCAAGCTCATCGACTGCGCGTGGCTCTTGGAGGAGATCATCGGTCGCCCGACCTTCGGCGCCGTCTCCAAGGCCGGGCCCCGCCCGATGTCGTCCGAGACGTGGTTCGACCCCAACATGCCCTTCGTGGAGACCCTGGATCAGGCCAAGCACTTCAAGCTGGGCCCCGGCTTGTACGACGGCGGCATCTACCCCTGGCGCGAGCCGATCCGCAGTCCTCAGCGTCCCGACTCAATGCGGTAATCCGACCGGCCCAAGGGAGAACAGAAGTCATGTCCACGCTATTCGTCGAGGCTTTCGGGCAGTTGTCCCGGCACGCGAATCTGAAGGGCATGATTTTGGAGGATGAGGAAGACCTCCATAGCGTCTTCAGAGAGCGGGCTCAATTGATGCGTTGGGCGGACACGTCTAGCGACCGCCCGATCTTATGGGCGATGGAAGAAGCGGAGCTGACCGCCGGGGACGACGCATCCCGGATTGGATGGGTGCAGGTCGGACTCAACGTCGGTCCCTTCGAGCAAACCAGTGTATCGCCCAGTGCATCACCGCCTGCTATAGGTCGGCGTTATGAAGCATTCGAGGCACAACAACGCGCCAGCAAACCGGTTGAAGTGCTGCCGGCCTTGATTCAGTGCTTCGATGATTCCCTCCGCCGCTTCGGGGCGGTTGAGGTTTCCGGTTACCAGGTGACGGCAAGTGGCATGGAGACCTGCATAGGTAACTCCACTTGGTATCTCGTTTCCGTACTCAACTGGTTCAACATAGACGGTAAGGCCGGAGCCGACGCGATTGTCGCCTTCGACCAAGCCCTGCTCAAAGACGATGACGTTTCCAAGCTGGTTGCTGGTCTACGTCGGAGGAACAACGGAACGTTTGGGTTCAGGTCGGTCGTGGATGTGCCTGAAGAGTGCATGGTCGAGGTGACGACCTCAGCTTTCTTACACGCTGTAACCCCACAGACGAATCAGGGCGTGCTCGTCTCATTGCCCGAGTGGACGCCGAGCGCGGCGGGATGGGTACTCGCCAGCGTCATAAACGCAGCGCGAGCACTCGAGTCCGATACAAGCAGTTTTGCGATTCGCATTACACGGGTGTAGACCGACCGCCTACTTAATCTTCAGAAACGACGGGTAGACTATCGCGAACCCTACGCTAAACACCGCGAGCATGATCCCGCTCGCGAACAGCGCATTCCCGCTGCCGATGCGCTCCGCAAGCGCCCCCAGCGGCAGCGCACTCAGGGGCATCGCCCCGAACGTCATCATCACGATGCTCATCATCCTGCCGCGCATCTCCGGGCTGGTGTACGTCTGGACGAGCGTCATGTTGAGCGACATGAACATCGAGCTTACGAGTCCCAGGAATAGCAGCATCGGCATGACAACGTTGTACGATCCCATCTTGGCAACGACCGCGAGCACTACTCCCCAGACGGCGCAACTCGAAATGAGCAGCAGTCCCCGGCGATTGAATCTGGGAATGCTGGCAAGCCCCAGCGACCCTATCAGCGCGCCGATGCCCATCACGGCATAGAGTCCGCCGAGGTTGTCGGACTGCACGTCCAGCGTCTCCCTCGCCCACGCCGGCATGAGGGCGTACAGCGACATGCCGAACAGTATCGGGATGAACGCCATGATGATCAGCCCCAGCAGCGGCGACGACCTTCTCGCATACGACAGCCCCTCCAGGATGTCCCCATACATGCTCTTCCCGGACTTCTTCTGACCCTCGCTGCCGACCGTAATTGGCAGCACCGTCAACACCGCCAGCACGTATATTCCCGATATCAGGAAGAAGACGCCCGATGTCCCCACGAAGATGATGAGCACTCCCGCAAGAGCGGGACCGATGATGCGCGTGGCGTTCATCGACGAGCTCATCAACGACATCCCGTTCATCAGCTTGTTATTGGGGATGATGTCGGACACCGTGGCCTGTCGGCTCGGCATGTTGAACGCCATCAGCGAGCCGTTTATTAGCCCCGAAAGCAGCACGTGCCACAACTCGATCACGCCGGTTAAGTCCAGCAGCCCGACGACCAGAGTCAACACGGCGTTGCCCGCCTGGGTGTACAGCATCAGGCGCTTGCGCGAGACGCGGTCGGCAAGCGCTCCCCCGATGGGCGAGAAGACCGTCATCGGCAGCGCGAACGTCACGATCACCGAGGCGAGAGCAAGCGGGGAGTCGTCGGCCAGCTTCAACACCAGCCAGCTCCTCGTGATCCACTGCATGTTCATGCCGAGGTACGAGGTCAGGGCGCTCACCCAGAGCCACCGGAAGTCGAAATAGGCGAACGACTCGATGGCGGGGAACCGGTCGGCGGCACGCTGAATCGGTCCGCGCCGGACGGGGACGGGGGGCAGTTCTGAGACCGGCTGCGATTCTGGCTCGGTGCGGATGCTCATGTGTCCTGGCGCGAAGTGCGTACCGGTTTAGACTACTCCCGCAAGGGGACGCGGTCAATACGCAGCATCCAATCGGCGATACGCGCCCGAATTCTGAGACCCCATAACCTTGTAAAGGGCGGCCCATACTCGCTACAATCCCCATAGTCGGGGTGTGGCGCAGTTGGTAGCGCGCGTCGTTCGGGACGACGAGGTCGCTGGTTCAAGTCCAGTCACCCCGACCACTCAACCCCGGCCCTTACGGAACGTTCGCCCTGAGCCTGTCGAAGGGCGGATGGGAAACTTCACCAATAATTCCGGGGGGTCCAACTCCAATGCCGAGCCTCGACCCATACGTCGTCCGAGGCCACAGCATGTCCCCGACCTTTTCGCCGGGCGACCGCCTCCTCGTCAGCCGGTTCCGCGGCAAGTCATTCAGCTTTACAAGGGGCGACGTAGTCGTCGTCCGTGACGGCGAACGACGGCGCCTCAAGCGCGTCATCGGCCTGCCCCGGGAAAACATCCGCCAGTCCGACGGAGCGCTCCTGATAAATGACCAACCTCTCGACGAGGACTACTTAGGCGGCCTCCCCGCCGTCATTGGCCTCGACGACCACACCTGGAATCTCGGGCGCGACGAGTTCTTCCTGCTCGGCGACAACCGCGCCCACAGCACCGACAGCCGCCAGCGCGGCCCCATAAAGCTGGACGGCATTGAAGGAAAAGTCCGGTTCCGCTACTGGCCCCTGCACAAACTCCGACTCGTTAGTGCTCCGACGTACAAGTCCCTATCCTTCACGAAAGTAGTCTTTGGATACCGCCCGGAGGACTAGCGCTCCCCCGCCAGCCACTCCGCCACGTCCTTCGCGTGGTAACTCATTATCATATCCGCTCCCGCCCGCTTGATGCCCGTCAGTATCTCCGTGACGATCCGCCGCTCGTCGATCCACCCGTTAGCCGCAGCCGCCTTCACCATCGAGTACTCGCCACTCACGTTGTAGGCGGCCAGAGGCGTGTCGAATCGCTGCTTCGCCCTCGCGATGACGTCGAGGTACGCCAGCGCTGGCTTCACCATCACGATGTCCGCGCCCTCGAAGATGTCCTGCTCGATCTCCCGCATCGCCTCGTCCACGTTCGGCGGGTCCATCTGGTATCCCCTGCGGTCTCCCATCTGCGGCGCCGACTCCGCCGCCGTCCTGAACGGCCCATAGAACGACGACGCGTACTTGGCCGAGTACGCCATGATCGGCACGTTGTCGTGATCGTTGTCGTCCAGCGCGTCGCGGATCGCCCCGACCTGCCCGTCCATCATGGCCGACGGTGCGACGATGTCCGCTCCGGCGTCCGCATGCGACACCGCCGTCTCGGCCAGAAGCTCCAGCGTCCGGTCATTGTCCACGACGCCGTCCTCCAGCAGGATCCCGCAATGCCCGTGCGACGTGTACTCGCACATGCACACGTCCCCGACGACCGCGAGCTCCGGCTGTGCCTGCTTGATGACCCTGATCGCCTCCTGAACAATGCCGTCTGGCGCGTACCCCCCTGAGCCAAGTTCGTCCTTGTGGGACGGGATGCCGAACACCAGCACCGCCGGAATCCCCAATTCCGCAACGGTCTCCACCTCTGATTTGAGGCTGTCGAGCGAATGCTGAAAGATACCTGGCATCGGCTCGATCTCGCGCGGTCCGCCGCTTTCTTCCGTAACAAACACTGGATAGATGAAATCGGAAACGGACAGCCGCGTCTCCTGCACCAGACGCCGGAGCGACGGCGTCGCCCTCAAGCGCCGCATTCGATTTTCCGGGAAACTGCTCATCCGTCCGACCCCTTCCGCGTATAGTGTCCAACTATCGCGTCCACGAGTCCAGCCGCCGTCGATTCGTCGGCCAGAATATCGATGTTCAGTCCGGCTTTGCGTGCGGTCTCCGCAGTCACACGCCCGATGCAGGCAACGCTTGCCTCACCGAGCCTCGTCGCGTCACCCTCAAGCAGAGCCACGAGATTGATCACCGTCGACGAGCTGGTAAACGTCACGACATCGACGCCCGACTCCAAAACGTCGGCTAGTCGTTCGCCCGCACCCGAAGGCGGGACGGTCCTGTACAGCGTCACTTCCCGGACGACCGCTCCCAGCCCTTCGAGTCCCCGCCTCAGCCGTTCCGGGCGGACCTCCGCTCCGGGAAGCAGGATGCTCTGTCCCGCAACTCCCTGCCCCGCGAGATCGTCAATCAGCGACTGCGAAACCGACTCCCGAGATACAAGGTCCGCGACTATCCCGCGTTCACTCAACGCGCTCGCAGTAGCCGTCCCAATCGCCGCGACACGCGAGGCGTGGAACTGCCGCGCGTCCCGCCCCATCACGTCGAGCCGTTCAAAGAGTTGCTCGACCGTGTTGGTGCTCGTGAACACGACCCAGTCGTAGTCGGCGAGACGCTCCAACGTCGCATCTATCTCCCTAGTGTCCTTAACCGGCTGAATCTCAATCGTCGGCACCTCCACTGGCTCGGCTCCCGCCCCTTCCAGTAGTTCTACGAGATCCGCCGACTGCGTTCGAGATCGTGTCACCAGCACACGCCTGCCGAAGAGTGGCCGGTTGTCGAACCAGCGCGACACCGCCCGCAGATTGACGACCTCGCCCACGACAACGACGACCGGATTGCTCAGTCCTGCCCGTCGGGCCCGCTCTGCAATACTCGCGAGAGGGCCAACCACGGTCTCTTGGTTCGCCCACGTGCCCCACTGGACGACCGCGGCCGGCGTGTCTTCGGCCCGTCCGGCGTCAACCAGGGCCTCTGCAATCGCCGGCAGGTTCTCCCAACTCATCAGCAAGCTCAAGGTCCCCCCGGACTTCGCCAGCAAGTCCCAGTCGACCAACCCGCCTTCCTTCTCAGGCGATTCGCTCCCCGTGACAATCGTGAGTGAAGATGCTATGCCTCGATGCGTCAACGGAATGCCCGCGTAGGCCGGTGCCCCAATCGCAGACGTGATGCCGGGGACGATCTCAAACGGGATTCCTGCCTCCGCAAGCGCCGCGACCTCTTCGCCGCCCCGCCCGAAGATGAATGGGTCGCCTCCCTTCAGGCGGATCACCCGCTTGCCGCTCCGCGCCCGTTCGACGAGAACCGCATTGATCTCCGCCTGCCTGTCTCGCGGCCCACCCGGCTTCTTGCCCACGTCGATCAGCTCAGCATCCTTCGGTGCATGTCCCAGCAATCGACGATCGACAAGCCGGTCATAGACCACCACGTCGGCTGCCTCAAGGTACCGACGCCCCCTGATCGTCAGCAGTTCCGGATCCCCCGGCCCCGCGCCGACGAGCGCCACCCACCCGACGGAGGGGCTGGAATTGCCGATCCTGTTTTGTCTGGTCATATCTGGACTACCGAATTGTTGAAGGCTCAGTCCGCGTCTCGGACTATCTCCGACGCTCCCGATTCCAACAGCGCGTTCGCGGCCTTCCGCCCCATCTCCTCTGCCTCATTCACGTCCCCCACGATCCGTGACCTCACGATCCTCGTGCCGTCCAGAGTCGCCGCCATCGCAAAGATATTCATCCTCTTACCATCAACGTTCCCATACGCTGCAACCGGCGCCGTGCACCCTCCCCCAATGGCATCGAGGAACGCCCGCTCCGCGCGAAACGCGCCTGCCGTCTCATCGACGACGCCTGAAGACAG
Organism: Dehalococcoidia bacterium; assembly: GCA_963665745.1. Classification (GTDB taxonomy): domain Bacteria; phylum Chloroflexota; class Dehalococcoidia; order Lucifugimonadales; family VXLM01; genus VXLM01. The sequence continues at coordinate 2,273,796 of OY762443.1, forward strand.
CATCATGCCCATCTCGCCGTCCTCCTGTCGAAACTCCGCGACCAGCGTTCCCTGTCCGACATCCGGCGTGACCTGTTCCACCGGCAGAAACTCCGTCGCCTCCGACAGCCTGCCGAGACGCGCGAGCCCCGCCGCAGCGATCACCACACCGTCATAGTCCGCGCCCCGCGCCTTTTCCAGTCTCGTCCCAACGTTTCCGCGTATCGGCAACACCTCGACATCGGGCCGTAGCGCCTTGATCTGAGCCTTCCGGCGTGGGCTCCCCGTCCCCAGACGTGTCCCGGCTGGTAGCCCCATAAGCGACAGCCCCGCCTTCGACACCAAGACGTCCCGCGCGTCCTGGCGCTCTCCGACCGGAAGTATCCCCAACCCGTCGGGAATATCCGGCCCCACGTCCTTCGCGCTGTGAACCGCGAAGTCGATCTCGCCGTCCAGCAGGGCGAGTTCAATGTCCTTGACGAACGCGCCGCGTCCCAGCGAGGTCAGCGTGGCATTGGCATTCCGGTCGCCGCGTGTGGAGAGATGCACCACCTCGAACTCCACGTCGGCGCATCGCCATCTCAGGAGCGAGAGGATCTCTTCCGTCTGCGCGAGCGCCAGCGGACTCGACCTGGAGCCGACGCGGACTATTCGTGCCAGATTCAAGCCCGGACCTCCGGGTCAAGTTTGATCCTTTGAAAACCGTAGGCAATCCCCACATCGTCATTCCCGCGAAGGCGGGAATCCATCCCCGGCTACTGGACTCCGGCCTATGCCTGAGTGACGGTGCAACACCATTTTCATCGTTTCGCGGTGTCGCTGGCAACCGACTTAGGAATCATTGGGAGACAGGAGCCGGCTGCGCCATCTCCTCGTACATCGCGCAAACGTTATCAGAGCAGTCGCACGTCGTCCCCACGAGCAAGCTGTCCATCAAGACCCTCCTCGCTCGCGCGACTTCTCCCGCCTGCACGAGGTCTATCAACTCGTCGGTGAGGCATGCCTGCCAGTGGTCGAGGTTCAACCGTATCCCCTTGTCGAGTAGCTCCGTCCGAGCGTCCGACAGCAGGGGAGCCAGATCGGCGAAGTCCATAAGCTCGTGCCGCGATTCCAGTCTGCACTCTCCGTTAAGAATCTCGCGGAACCGCCGCGCCAGTGCGGGGCTCGCCCCGCCCGTCGACGTGGCGACGATGACCTCGCCCCGACGCGCCACCGACGGCGTTATCCACGTGCAGAGATGTGTCACGTCTGCGACGTTCAGAGGGACATTCCGATCCCGCGCCTCTTCGGACACGGCCTGATTCACCGCGTCGTCGCTCGTGTCGGCCACGATGGCGATGAACGCCCCTTCGAGATCGCCCCGCCGATACGGTCGCTTGATCCACTCGATCCGCCCGTCTTCCGCGTGTCCCGCGACCTCGTCCGTCACCTCTGGACTCACCACGACGACCTGCGCCCCGTACGGCAACAGCCGCGTGACCTTCTCTTCCCCCATCGCGCCGCCGCCGACCACGACGACCCGCCGTCCGCGAAGATCGAGGAAAACTGGATAGTACAGCGGCATACGACTTTGGTCTCAGGCCACCCAGTACCGTTTCAACGTGAATACGATGAAACGGACAGATGTCGATTTATCCCCTCTCCCTTGAAGGGAGAGGGCTAGGGTGAGGGTGAATGATAATGCCAAAACCATGTTGAAAACGGTACTACCGACCCGACTTGCCCTTGGCGGCCCACTCGGTTCGCTTCCTCTCCAGGTCGCGCGCCCGCTCCTCCTGGAGCTCGGCGTCCGGCCTGGCTCGTGCCGAGTGGAAAACGGAACCGAGTCCCCACCGGTCGCGGTCGCTGGTGTTCGGCCCGGCCCGGTGCACCATCTGCCAGTGGTGAATGGCTACGTCCCCCGGCTCCGCCGGGACGGGCGCCTCGGCGGCATAATCTGCATCACCGTAGTCTGTCACCCCCTGCGAGAATCCGAATATCTCTGTCGGCCCGTGCGGACGGACCGGGCGTTTGTGAGAACCCGAAACGTATCGCAGGCAGCCGTTTTCCTCGTCCACCGTGTCCAGGGCAAGCCACATGGTGAAAGCCTCATTGGGCGTAAGCGGGATGTAGTAGGCGTCCTGGTGCGCGGGCGTCTCCACCCCTACACGCGCGGGCTTATTGAACAGTTGGCAGTATTGCGGCGCGACCTCTCCGCCCAGGAGCAGTTCCGCAATGGCCATGAACTTTCCGGTATGAATCAGATCGCTGAAGTAGCCGTCGTACTTCGACATGTGACCGAGACGCTTCAGAGTCTCGGGCCGTCCCTTGACGTCGTACATGACCTCATATTCGGGGACATTCGGCGCGACCTCTTCGATGTACCGGTCGATCTCCTCGCGAAGACCGGCCACCTCATCCGCGTCCAAGAACCCCCGCACAAACACCCAGCCGTTCTCGTCCCAGTGGCTCTTGATGTCCGCCTTATTCTCCTGCCATCCCATGAGACTGCCTCCGACGTCGAGATGCTACGGGAACATCATACACGAACGAAGGGAACCACTGTATTGCCCTGCCTGTAACCGTTCAGAGTCCGTGAGACAAGTAAGCCATTGTCATTCCCGCACCCCACACCGTCATTCCCGCGAAGGCGGGAATCCACAGGGGTGAGAGTGGTTCTCTTACCCAGACTACTGGCAGCGTCCTCACCCGGCTTACTCGCGATAGGAATCAGGCACTTACCGTAAGTCTGCTGCGTTCCTGCGCCAGATCGTAATACGCCTGCCTCCGCATCCAGAACTCGGCGTTGCTCCACCCAATACCTTCAAGCGCAAGTGCTACTGCTGGCGAAATACCGCAACGTCCATTCACCAGCCTCGACATCGTGTTCCTGCTCACGCCCAAGCGGTCGGCGCACTCCGTCACCGTCCAACCCTCAGCTTCCATACTCTCACGCACACTCACACCCGGATGCGATGGGTTTGTGACACTCATAAGGTCTCCTCAGTGGTAGTCAACTAGGTCTACGTCTACGGCTTCTCCGCCCTCAAAGCGAAATACGATTCGCCAGTTGCCTGATACTCGAATGCTCCATTGGCCGCGCCGGTCACCCAGTAGCGCATGAAGAAACAAACCGGGCAAATCCATGTCATACGGGCTTCGTGCCGCTTGTAGGTCGTCGAGCAAACGTCCTATGCGGGCTACGTGTGCCGGGTTCAGCCCTCGTGGGTCATTACGTTCGTGAAGTCTACGTAACCCCCGGTGCTTTATCTTCACGCCGCAACTGTACCGTGTAACGAGTCATGTGTCAAATCACGTTCCGCGTTATTGATCAAGAGAATTCGTATCCATGGGCTTTCAACCGCTCACACGCCTTTCGTCGCTCGTCATCAGTGAAGAGCGTCTTCCATCGTTCTTGAAGGACGAGAGCTTCTGCAGAGATGCCAAGTAGCCCGAGTTGCCACAACTCAGTCAACCCCGACTGGTGTTCGGGTGTTGCAAGCAGTCGCTTTGCTGTCCCGACCCCACCGTGCTCATAGACCATCTGTAAGAAATACGTAGCACGATAGCCGCGTTCGGCAGCACGGCGATACGTGTCCAGCATCGCCTCGTGAAACTCAGCCTGGAGGTTCGCGGTCATCCTGTTGTCCTCGTTCCCCGGCGGCCTACCTCCCCAGCGCCTTAGCCAGCTCCCCGCCCTGCTCTTGCATGTACTCGTAGATGATGTTCACGTCCGTGCCTATGCAAAAGTCGATGACGCCCATGTCCATGTACGGCTTTGCGTCCTCCCAGTTGCCGATCTCGATCCGAGGGCGGATGCCCTTGGCGATGCACGTCTCGATGGTGTACTTCTGCGCCTCCACGATCTCCGGATGCGTGTAATCTCCCGCTCGCCCGATGCTCATCGAGTAGTCGCCGGGGCCGAACTGCACCATGTCGATGCCCGGCACGTCCAGAATCGCCTCCAGGTCTTCGACCGCCTCCCGCTTCTCGACCATGATCGCAACGACCGCCTCCTCCGCCATCTTCACCCAGTCCGCGAGCGTCACACCCGGAAACACGTACCCCATGTCCCGCGTGCTCGTCGCCCCCGCGATGCCGCCCGCAGACGGCGTTTCAGGCCGCACGGCCCGGACCGACTCCAGCGCGTCGTCCACCGTCCGAATGTCTGCGAACAGCAGGTTCTGTATGCCGGAACCCGTCGCCTTCTCAGCCAAGTAAGTCCGTGGTTCCTGGTCCACCTTGATCATGGATGTCATGTGGTCGAAGAGCTCAATGGCCCGCGCGAAGTTGTCCAGCGAGAACAGGTCGTACGGGGCGTACTGGCTTGTGAACTCCACGTAGTCTATCGTGCCGGAATACCCGATCACCTCCGCGATTCCCGGCCACACGGTATGCACGTGCGTCCCGATGGTCGGCTTCCCCTCGTTAATCAGATCGCGCAGTACGTTGTTCTTCTTCAATATCGTCTCCTATCGTTTTGTTGTTCCCAATTCGTTTTGAATACACCGCAAACCGTCATTCCCCTGAAAATAACTCGCAAACCCTCACACCGTCATTCCCGCGTAGGCGGGAATCCAGAGAGCCTGATCAGCAAGAATACGGCGGCTTACCCCCTCTCCCGTTCGCGGGAGAGGGTTGGGGTGAGGGTAATGTACATTGGTTCCCCTCGTTGTCATTCTCACTCCCCAAGCACATTCCGCGAGATTATCATCCTCTGAATCTCCGACGTACCCTCATAGATCTCCGTAATCTTCGCGTCGCGGTACAGGCGCTCCACCGTCGACGGCGAAAAATACCCGACTCCCCCGTGTATCTGCACGGCCCTATCCGCCGTTTCTACCGCTACCCGTGACGCGAACAGCTTAGCCATCGACGCTTCCTTCACGAACGGCCTGCCCGCGTCGAGGAGCGTCGCCGCCTGCATCACCAGCAGCCGCGCCGCCTCAACCTCCGTCGCCATGTCGGCGATCATCCACTGGATGCCCTGCATCTCGGAGATGGTCTTCCCAAACGCCTGTCGCTGCTTCGCGTACTCTACCGCCTCCTCGTAGGCCGCCTGCGCCACGCCCACAGCCTGCGCCGCTATGCCGACCCGGCTGGCGTTCAGCACTTCCATCGTCGCCCTGAACCCCTCGTATTCCTCGCCCATCCTGTTCGTCACGGGAACCCGGCAGTCGTCGAAGAACACCTCGCACGTCGACGACGCTCGTATCCCCATCTTCCCGTGCATGGGATTGATCGTCATGCCGGGCATGTCGCCGTCGACGATCAGGGCCACGAACCCCCGCGATCCTAAAGCAAGATCAAGCGACGCCAGCACGATTATCACACCGGCCTCCGTCGCGTTCGTGATGAACACCTTCGACCCGTTCAGCACGTAGTCGTCGCCGTCACGCTTGGCCGTCGTGCGGATACCTGCCGCGTCGCTGCCCGCCCCCGGCTCCGTGAGCGCGAACGCCCCAATCGTCCGCCCCGCCGTCATGCCGGGAAGGTATCGGTTCTTGTGCTCTTCCGTTCCGTGCATGTGGATGAACTGGGCCGCGAGGGACTGGTGCGCCACGTACACCGTGCTCGTGGCCGTGCATCCCCGCGCCAGTTCCTCGGCGACAATGGCCCCCTGTCGAGCCGTGCCTCCACTCCCGCCGTACGTCTCATCAATCCCCAGCCCGAACAGCCCGATCCCAGCCAGACCCTCGATGTTGTCCGCCGGAAATTCGCCGCTCTCATCGTACCCAGAAGCTCTCGGCGCGAGCACGTCATCCGCAAACTCCCGCACCGCCGTACGGAGTAGCTGCTCTTCCTCGGTCAGCAGCAGTTGATCCATCACTGCCCTCATACTTATTCGGTGCAACTACACCAAGGATTCGCCATCTCTATAGCAAATGACCCACAACATCCAGCAACCTGTCATTCCGAGCATAGCGAGGAATCTAAAGTCGTTGCCTTCCAAGACTCGCCCCTAATGCACCACTTTCTCCCCCTCTGCGCTCTCTGCGTCCTCTGCGGTGAATCCTCCGCTCCGTAGGGGCGACCCTTGTGGTCGCCCGTCTTCAACGCCCCTAAATGCCCCACTTTCTTCCCCTCCGCGCTCTCCGCGTCCTCTGCGGTGAATCCTCGGCACGTCGCAGTATGACGCACCGAATTGACCGAATGCAACCTTGACACAGCCTCTCCCGCACCTTTACAGTAGATTGCGAGATGCAAGTTTCGAACCGTTACGCGTACTACTATTTCTACTTTACCGGCCCAACGGTTGCCGGAGAAGGACAGGTGCGCGGGACGTAGAGCGGCGAGCATCCCAAGCGAGAACACCGAGACCTCAACCGGCGGCGGTTGGGGTCTTTTCATGCGTGAAGGAGCACTCGAATGCTGGATACGAAGACAAGGGACGTGAACGTACTGAAGACGGAAAAGCTGATACCTCCGGCGGACCTCATTGAGGAACTGCCGGCCACCCCCGACGCCAAGCGAACGGTCATTGAAGGACGCCGCGCGATACAGGCGATTCTGGAAGGGGAGGACTCGCGGTTCCTCGTGATTTCGGGACCGTGCTCCATCCACGACGAGAGCGCCGCTCTCGAATATGCGACTCGGCTGAACGACCTGAGCCTGAGGTACGCCGACCGCCTGCTCGTCGTCATGCGGGTCTACTTCGAGAAGCCGCGCACGACCGTCGGCTGGAAGGGACTTCTCTACGACCCTCACCTGAACGACACCTTCGACATCACGAGCGGACTGCGAAAGGGCCGCAAGCTCCTTCTCGACGTCGCGGAGATGGGCCTCCCGTCGGCAACCGAGTTCCTCGATCCTATCGTCCCCCAGTACCTGGCCGACCTCATTAGCTGGGTGGCTATAGGCGCACGCACCACCGAGAGCCAGACCCACCGGCAGATGGCAAGCGGCCTCAGTATGCCCGTAGGCTTCAAGAACGGCACCGACGGCAACACGAAGATAGCAGTCGACGCCATCGTGTCCGCCCAGGCGCGACACGGTTTTCTGGGCATCAACGAGTCGGGCCACACTGCCGTAATCCACACGGCCGGCAACCCCTACGGTCACCTCGTCCTTCGAGGCGCGAACGACGGCCCGAACTTCGATCCGGTCTCCGTTGCAAATGCGCGTCAGCAGCTTGAGGACGGAGGCGCTGCCCCCCATCTCCTCGTCGATTGCAGCCACGGCAACTGCAACAAGGACTACACGAAGATGCACGAGGCCTTCGAGAGCGTCGTCGACCAGCGAGTCCACGGAAACGCCGGCATCATCGGCGCCATGCTCGAAAGCAACATCAACCCCGGCAGCCAGAAGATCAACGGCAGCTTGGAGTACGGAGTCTCCATAACCGACCCCTGCATCGGCTGGCAGGAGACCGAAAACCTCCTCAGCTGGGCCTACGACCAACTGGGAGGCGCTTCGCTCTAGGATTCCGGCATCCCCACACCGTCATTCCCGCGAAAGCGGGAATCCAATCCTCTCTCCCATCGTGTGAGAGGGTCCCGCGAAAATCCCCTCTCCCGTCGCGGGAGAGGGCTAGGGTGAGGGTAACTCCACCGCCGACGGCAGACGGCCACGCCAAACACCTGTGATACACTCCCACGACCCAACATGACCGACCAAGAACCCCCAACAAACACCGAGCCAAGCCCCCGACGCGTCAGCGTCCCATGGGGCATCACCGACGCCATGATCGGCTTCGCCATCGTCGCATGCGGCAGCTTGGTGTCCCTGCTCGCGCTCGGCCGCCTGCTCGGCTCATTGGAAAGACAGACCGGCGGAGCGACCATGGTCGTCCTGTTCCTGCTCCAAGTCCTCATGGTCGTCACGGTCTGGTTCCTCGCCGTCAGGTGGCGCGGCGCAAGCCTGAACAGCTTGGGACTTGGCACAAACGGTCTCCACTGGCCCAAGATCGTCGGATGGGCCACTCTGGCGCTCGGCTTGAGCATAGTCGCCGGCCTTGTCTACCAACTCATCGTGACCGGCCTGGGAATAGAGTCGCTGGAGCCATCCCCGGTTCCCGAACGACTGCTGGGCGAGGGGGTCGTCCGAGCCTTCACCGTCGGCATTCTCGTTGTCGTCGGCCCGGCCGCCGAGGAAATCTTCTTCCGTGGATTCCTGCTCCCCGCCTTTGTGCAGGGCATCGGCGTTATCCCCGGAATGATCGTGGCATCCGCGATATTCGCCGTCGCGCACGGCGACCTTACCGTGCTTCTCCCAATCTTCGCCAGCGGAGCGGTCCTCTCCTGGCTGTACCTCCGAACACGCTCGCTCTGGCCGGGCTTCCTTGCCCACGCGGGCCAAAACAGTCTCGCCGTGACATTCGCCGTATGACCGTCTCAAATCGACTCGACCAGACGCTCCGCAACGCCCGCTCCGAGGGGAAATCCGTACTTTCCCCGTACATAACGGTCGGTTTCCCCGACGTTCCCACGTCCGTCGACATCGCCGAGGCCATCCTGCGCAATGGCGGCGACCTCCTCGAAATCGGCGTCCCCTTCAGCGACCCCATGGCCGACGGCCCCACGGTCCAGAAGACCAGCTTCCACGCCCTACAGCACGGCGTCACCGTCGAGACCTGCCTCGACGCCGTCCGTCAACTCCGTTCGAGAGGCATCGAGTCGCCCCTCATGCTCATGGGCTACTACAACCCGTTCCTCAAGTACGGCCTCAGAGACCTCGTGCGAGACGCGGTCGACGCCGGCGTCGAAGGGCTGATAGTCCCCGATCTCCCGCCCGAGGAGTCCTCCGAGTTGGAGACCCTCTGCGCCGAGCACAACATCCACCAGATCCACTTCGTCGCCCTCACCAGCACCGACAGCCGCATCGAGTACATATGCGCCCGCGCAAGCGGCTTCATCTACTGCGTAGCCGTTTTGGGAGTGACCGGCGCACGTCAAAACATCCACGCCGGCGTTGCCGAGCTCGTCGGTCGCGTCAAGCGCCATACCGACGTACCGGTCATCCAGGGCTTCGGCGTCTCCAGCAAGGAGCACGTCGACGCCATCGCGACCTACGCCGACGGGGCAATCGTCGCCAGCGCCATGTTCGACGCCATTGAACACGCCCCCGCCGATCAGAAGGTCCAGGCCGCAGTCGACTTCGTAAAGGGACTGAAGGGCATTCCCTAAACAGCCCACAACTCACTGCTACGAAATTCTTTCTACACAACAGGAACCATGGCAAAGATACGAGGCATCCGCGGCGCGACCATAGCCGACGACAACACCCAGCAGTCCATCCTCGATGCCACCGTCGAGCTGCTTACGGCCATGGTCGAGTCGAACGACGTCGACGTCGATGACATAGCGGCAGCCTATTTCACCACGACGCAGGACCTCAACGCCGAGTTCCCTGCCGCCGCCGCCCGACAGCTTGGCTGGCAGTACGTCGCCCTCCTCTGCGCCCACGAGATGAAGGTGCCCAACGCCATGGAGCGCGTCATCCGCGTCATGCTCCTCGTCAACACCGACAGAGAAGCCTCGGAGATAGAGTTCCAATACCTCCGAGGCACCGACGCCCTCCGCAAGCGCGTAGTTGATAGCTAGTACCGTTTCAACGTGAATACGACAACAGTACACATGCTGATTTATCCCCTCTCCCGTCGTGGGAGAGGGCTAGGGTGAGGGTGTTCGAGAAATCACTTGGAACCGGTACTAGACGCCGGCGCGCCAACAAGCCACCGGGAGAAAGTAACTGTTCAGACTTTGTGAGAACGCTTGATACCCACAGTCACCGTCATTCCCGCGTAGGCGGGAATCCACAGGGGCGGGGGTGTTCCTCTCACCAACTCTGAACGGCTACGGGAGAAACGACATGAAAGACTGGGATCTGCAAACACTCTTCGACCGGGGCATGCTCGACGACGCCATCGTCCGCGACGAGCTCTTCGACGACATCGCCAACGGCAAGCGACTCACCATCTACCAGGGGTTCGATCCGACGAGTCCAAACATGCACATAGGCCACCTCGTGGGCCTGCGCGTCCTCCGATGGTTCCAGCTTCACGGCCATCACCTCATTCTCCTGATTGGCGACTTCACCGGACGCATCGGCGATCCCTCCGACCGCCCTGAGGCCCGCAAGCGCCTCACTCACGCGCAGGTGCTCGAAAACGCCGAGACCTACGGCGAACAGTTCTCCCGGATCTTCGACCTCGACGGCGAGAACCCCGCGGAGATACGCTTCAACGGACACTGGCTCGACAACATCACCCTCTCGCAGTTCGTCGAGATCATGGACAAGTTCACCGTTCAGCAGCTTCTTGAACGCAGCATGTTCCAGGAGCGACTGAAGAACCAGGAGGCCCTGTACCTCAACGAGATGATCTACCCCATCCTTCAGGGCTACGACTCCGTGGCGATGGAGGTCGACGCCGAGCTTGGCGGCTCCGACCAGCTCTTCAACATGATGCGGGGCCGCGATCTCGTGGACGCATACCTTGGCAAGACCAAGCACGTCCTCACCACGCAGCTCCTCGAAGGTTTGGACGGTCGCAAGATGAGCAAGACCTACGGCAACACGGTCGACCTGAACGAAGACCCCGTGCCTATGTTCTTCAAGCTCACCCTTGTCCAGGACTCCAAGCTGCCGCGCTTCATGCAGGTCCTCACCGACCGCACGGACGACGAGATTGCCGCCATCGACGAGCGCGCCAAGACCGAGCACAACATGATCGACGCCCGCCAGCAGTTCGCCCACGACATCGTCACGATGCTCCATTCCGCCGAAGCCGCCGACGAGGCCCAGCGCGAGTTCCAACGCGTCGTCAACGAGGGCGAGTTGCCCTCCGACATTCCCGACCTCCACGTCCCGCCCGACTCCCACCGCGAGGACGGCGTCGGACTCGTCGATCTCCTGGCCCTCAGCGACCTGGTGCAGAGCAAGAGCGACGCCCGCCGCCTCGTCCAGCAGGGCGGAATCCGCATCAACGGCGAGATGATCGAAGACCCGCGCTCGTCAATTCCAGAAGCGCGACTTGCCGGCGCGCTGGTCAAAATCGGTAAACGCGGCTACGTCCGCGTCAGGGTAGGGTAGGGCATCCTCACCGTATCCGCAGCATCACCTTTCGCATCGCATCCACCAGCGCGTCGATCTCCGCCTCCGTCGTCAGCGAGCACAGCGCCCCCGCCGCCTTGGTCTGCATGAGAATGCCCTCGTTGAGCAGCCCCGTGAAGAGCCTCTGCTGCATCTCACGGTCTGCCCGCAGCACTGACCGATAATCGACGATCCCCTCCTCCGTGAAGTGGATGCCGAACAGCGACCCCACACCCGTGACTTGCACCGCGACGTCGAGCTCGTCGAACACCGCCCTTAGCTTCGCGCGCAGCACGTCGCCGAGCGCGTTCATGCGCTCATAGACCTCCGGCGTTAGCTGTTCCAGCGTCGCCAGCCCGCCGACCATCGTCATAGGGTTGGCGTTGAACGTCCCCGCGTGGGAGACAACCGGCCCATCCGTCGGGTCGTACAGGTCCATCAAATCGGCCCGCCCGCCCCACGCTCCGACCGGCATTCCCCCGCCGATCACCTTCCCGAACGTCGTCATATCGGGGATGACCCCCATATGCTCCTGCGCCCCGCCCCGCGCAAGCCGGAAGCTCTGCACCTCGTCGAAAATGAGGATCAGCCCCAACTCCGTCGTCAGGTCGCGCAGGAACGCCAGGTACTCCGCGTCGGCGGGCAGGTACCCGAAGTTCGACAGCACCGGCTCGATGATGACGCATGACAGCTCGTCCGCGTTCTCGCGCAAAATCCGCTCCGTCGACTCGATGTCGTTGTAGTGCAGATTGATAACGTCCTCGACCACGCTCGTCGGCTGCCCCGGCCACTCGGCAACGCTCGTAGGTTCCACCGCATCGAGCGCGTCGAGCGGAGTGTATACGCTCACTGAAACGTACTCATGGTTCCCGTGATACCCGCCCTCGATCTTGGCGATCTTGTGCTTGCCCGTATAGGCGCGCGCGGCCCGGATCGCGTTCAGCGTCCCCTCTGTCCCCGAGTTCGTGAACCTCACCTTCTCGACCGACGGCACCCGCTCGCACAATACCTGCGCCAGCCGCACCTGCGACTCGTGCGGCGTGCTGTAGCTCAGACCATCCGCCGCCTGCTCCCTGACCGCCTCGACCACCCTGTCGTTCGAGTGACCGAGCACGTAAGTCGTCGCGTTCAGCATGAAATCGAGGTACCGGTTCCCGTCCACGTCGACGACGTGATGCCCCTCCGTCCTTTCGACGAAAAACGGATAAGGCCCAAAATACGCCGTGCCGCGAGAGCTCCCACCCGGCAAATATCGCTCCGCCTCCGCCTGAAGCTCCGCCGACCTCGGCGTCGATGCCGTATATCGTTCAACTTCCGAGTCCATATCGCTCCCTTAGCCCTATATCGGTTCGACTTGACTTCACGGTAGGTCCGTCATTCCGTTCTACTTCCTTCCCTCTGCGCTCTCCGCGCCCTCTGCGGTGCAACTCCCCGCTTCCGCCTCAACCCCACCAACACCTCGTTCAGACTCCCCGAACGGAAACCCTCCAAATCCAGCGTCACATACGAATAGCCAATCTCCCGGAACCGCTCGATAACCCCCCGCCGCGTACCGTCATCCAGCAACATACGGAAATCCTCAGTCCCAACCTCAATACGCGCGACCGAGTCATGGTGCCGCACCCGAAGCCGCTCGACACCCAGCGATCGCAGGTACTCCTCCGCCTCCGCGATCCGCGCCAGCGCCTCGACAGTCACCGGCGTCCCGTACGGGATCCTCGACGACAGGCAAGCCTGCGCGGGCTTGTCCCACGTCGGCAGGCCCATAGCTCGGGACTGCTCCCGTATCTCCGCCTTCGTCAGACCCGCCTCCACGAGCGGACTCCGTACGCCCCGCTTCTTCGCCGAGTTGATGCCCGGTCGGAAATCGCCCGTGTCGTCCAGATTATGCGCGTTGATAATCTGCGAGTACCGCGCTTCCGGCAGCGTGGAGAGATGCGTGTACAGCTCTTCCTTGCAGAAGAAACACCGGTTGGGATCGTTGACGCGGTAGTCCTCCCGCTCCACTTCCGCTGTCTCAATGACCCGGTGGTTCAGCCCAAGCGTACCGGCCACTTCAACCGCCCCCTCCAACTCCGACCGCGCAAGGCTAGGCGACTTAGCCGTCACCGCCAGTGCCGCATCACCCAGCACCTCGTTCGCCACCGCCACAAGAAACGTACTGTCCACACCCCCCGAATACGCGACAATGACATGCCGCATATCCGCGAGAGCCGCCTTGAGAGCGGACACCTTTTCATCCGTACCTATTTTCGCTGGAGCGACCATGGTTCCAACCATACTACCACGCCGCAAATGACATGGCGCAGTACCCCCATCCGTCATTCCCGCGAAAGCGGGAATCCATTCCCCGGGACATGCATGGTCGTGAGTTCAGTCGGAGTGGCTATCTTGAATGAGGGGGACGGGCTTACATTGCCCCCATATGAGCTAGACCAGCAAGAAACTGTGTGAAGTCCCGTAACTTCTTGATTTCTTCGGGAGAAAGTCCATCGGGACTGAAATGCATGATGTTATTCCGTATCTTTCTCGTGGAATCCAGGTACCCAATGAACTCTTTTCTGTCAATGTTGATGTTCAGTTGCTCCCAGTTCGCTTTGTTCCTCAACAGCCTGTGGTATCCACCAAATGTCAGGTCTGCTATACCGTTGATGTCGTCTTGACCATCAGGTGATGCTTGCTGCATCTGTTCAAGGTTGAACTTTCCGTGGATAAGTTGACGTAGGTATCCCTCTATCTCACCAATGAGCAGGAAGGGTCCGGCGAGTTGCATGAATTGGTTAGATATGTCGCCGGCCGTTACAATCCCAGTGATGGAGTTGTCTTCCCCCCGTACGAGCACGTACCCATGTTCAACAATGTCCTTGATGGCAGTCGATAACGGGGTGTCAAAAGAGATCTCGTTTGCCGGCTCCATGCAATCACGAACCCTATCGCACTTCCGTCCTAGCGAAAGACGTGTGCCAATCGACCGCCAACTGATTGTACCTTTGACTTCACGATCGCCAATCATAACTGGAAGCCGTGAATAGTCGTGCATCTGCATCTTCGTAGTGGCCTTGTTGAGGGAATCGTCCGGACTTACACTCATTGGTCGTTTGTTGGCCTCTTCAAGGCTTCCAATGCGCTGTGTGGGGTCAACAGGCTCACTCGAAGATGGGGCATCAGTGGCGTCTGGCTGAAGTTCAATGGAGACAGTTGAATTAATCCATACGACTTCAAAGTCTGGATTCGTACGGAGTTCCAGCCTTTCCAAGTCGTTGCGAATCCGACTTACGATAACTGGGCCTCGCCTAGCGTAGTCGTACCAACTAAGAATTTCTCGGACAGTGAGCTTTTCTGGCGTTGGAGCTGCGCCCTTCTGAACGGCATCCTTGATTTTCATGGCAATCTCAGATAGCCGACTGTAACCCTGATCCATACCCCCTACTCCATTTCCCCTCTTGAATTTACTCTATTGAATTCAAGATAGTATTCTCAGGTCACAGCCCGTCACCCCGCGTGCGCCAGCATCCGCAACCGATCCCCCTCCGTCCAGTACGGCTCCATCTTGCAGAGAAACTCTTCGAAAGTCTCTTCCGGCGTCGACTCCGTCGTGTCGAGCGTGAACTTGTTGCGGATCGCCGACCGCGCAAACTCCTCCTCGAACCGCTCCAGGACACACTCGATATCCTCGTCTCGCACGACTCCGTCCGCGTGTGGACCGCTCCTCATGCGACTTCTAACAACGTCCGCCGACGCCCTCATCAGCACCAGCACCGTCTCAGGCATATACTTCGTAAGAGCCTGCTCCACGTTCTGCGCCTCCACCCGACGGTCTCCCGGCTCGCCCGGCCTTCCGTACCCGAAATACATCGGCGCATAGATCATCTCGTCGATGTGATGGCCGATGTGAAGCCCGCCGAGCGTCATGGAATTCCTGGCCCGCGTCGGAGAGTGATAGTACAGCGTGTACCGCGTGAAAAGCTCCTTCAGCTTCGGCGACATCTCCAAAATCTGCCGCTTCTCTTCCTCGTCGAAGATGATCGAGTCCGGGTCGAGCGGCGGATGCCCCGAGTTATTCGGCAGCTTGAAATGGTCGTGGAAAATGGTCGTCTGCCCGAAGGCCCCCTTCATCCACTCCTGCAACCCCAGCATCAGCGTCGTCGTCCCCGTGTACTCGCATCCAATCGCTATGATGTTCATCTTTGCCTGCCTAATCTCCTCAATAAGGCTAAATAGAAACCCGTTCACCCTGAGCTTGTCGAAGGGTGGTTATTGGTTCCATATGCTCACCACGAACGCTTTTCGGTAGTTTATTGGACACCCTTTGCCAGTTTCACCCAACAAATCGCCCCGAGAAAAATCCCCTCTCCCGTCGTGGGAGAGGGCTAGAGCCTGCCCTGAGCCTGTCGAAGGGGTGAGGGTGATTCCTCCTACTTTCTGCTAACCACCATCCGCCGCAAGTCCTCGATCGTCAAATGCCCCCGCAGCGCTAGCTGAAGCTCATCGACGCTCTCCTCCACCGTCGCCTCCGACGTGTCGATCACGATCTTGGCGTGGATGACCGACCGCTCGAACTCCGTCTCGAAGTCAGCCAGCACCGGCTCGATATCCTTCTTCTTCACGATGGAGAACGGGTGTGGGTTCGCTGCCATTCGCTCCGCTATCACCTCCGGCGAGGCCTTGACGCAGACGAGCACGGTGTCCGGCGCCTGCTCCATGAACTCCGTCTCGAGATGCCTGGCGTACTTCGTGCGCAGCCCCCCCTGCGGTTCCTTCTCGTGCCCGTAGCCGAAGAACGGCGCGGCATACACCGCGTCCTCGATGTGAAATCCCACGACAATGTAGTCGTCCGCCCGGCGGGAGTTCGGCATGTGGTAATTCATGCTCTGCCGCTGGGCCATCTCCTTCATCTTCGGCGTCCACGCCATGATCTGCCGCAATTCCTCGTCGGTCAGAGGCTCGGCGGGCGGCCCGATGCGGTAGGACGCAATATGGGGAATCTTGAAATGGTCGTGGATTTCCTGTGTCCCCCCCAACGTCGTGCGCGCCCACTCCGCTATTCCGTTGGCAAGCGTTGTCGTTCCCGAATACTCGCATCCGGCTATGATGAGGTTCATTCGTCGTCCCCTGTCGTCTTGAAGATTTCCTGGAACTCCAGTCCCGTCTCTTTGGTGATGCCGCTGGCGAGGTAGTATAGCGCAATTCCCAAAATAGTTATCGAGGGTACCGTGATGACCGGAAAGCTCAGCGCCGTCATGCGTCCCAACTCTTCATTGAATGCCGTCGTCCCCGGCTCGCTCACCACCACGACCCGCGCCAGCACATAGTTCAGGACGGTAGACACCAGCAGCCCGAACGCGATCATGTACGTGGCCGTAGCCACCCGCCTCTCATACGCCTCCACGCTCTGCCGCCGCTCCAGCGCCTCGTACACGCGCTCGACGTTGATGACCTTGTGCATGATCGTCTTCACGAGCGGGTAGGGCGTCCGCATCGACACCACCACCGCCACGCAGATGATGAACGGTATGGCCGCCTCCTTGATCGCCAGCCACTCCACCGGCAGCTTCAGCAGCCCGATGCCGCCCGTCAGCAGCACACTCGCGAACCCCAGCATCGAATACGGGTTGAACCCCCGCCGCACGATAAAGTCATACAGCCCGTATCCCACCGGAAACGCCAGCGCGACCAGCAGCCCGTTCACCGGCCCCAGCTGGTCCTCCCCGCTGAACCGCACGAGAATGATCACCGGTATGACGATGTTCACCGCCAGACTAACCAGCGGATTCTCCCGACGGCTCTTCTTACGTTCCGTACTCATTGCACCTCCATCTAGGAATAACGATTGTAGAGCCGCATCAACGATTACGCCACTAACCTATCATTCCTCCCTCTGTGATCTCTGCGCTCTCTGTGGTGAAACCCCGCGCCCTCTGCGGTGAATCCCCCGCCTCTGGCACACAAACCCCGATTATGCAACACTCTCGCCCACACCCCACGAGAGAAAGACCCATGCCCGACACACTCGACGACCTCCTCGAACACCTCGACCCGAACCCCCTCACCACCGGACACGGCTTCACCGAAGGCCCCGTCTGGCACCCCGACGGCTACTTCCTCTTCACCACCGCTCCCTACGTCTACCGCCTCGACGTCGACACCGGCGACCTGACCGTCCTCCGCGAGAGTCCCGCCGGCTCCAACGGCATGACCCTCGACCTCGACGGCCGCCTCATAATGTGCGACGGCGAACACCGCAGCGTGACGAGAATGGACCCCGACGGCACGATCGTCCCCGTCGCCGCGTCGTGCGAAGGACGCCCCCTCAACAAGCCTAACGACGTCGTCTTCCGCTCCGACGGCACGATGTACTTCACAGACCCCGGCGCATGGCCGAACCACACACCGAGCGCCCCGCTGTACAAAAATTTCGTCTATGGCGTGACTCCCGACGGCAGGGTCTTTGAGGCGGCCCCCTTCGAGTACCCCAACGGCCTCGCCTTCTCCCCCGACGAAGACACCCTCTACGTCACCAACACCCGACACCACAAGCACATCAGCGCCTATGACGTTTCGCCCGACGGCGCCCTCACCAATCGCCGCGTCTTCGCCGAACTTCCCCAGCACGGCGAGCCCGGCGTCCCCGACGGCATCAAAGTCGACCTAGAAGGCCGCACCTACTGCACCGGCCCCGGCGGCGTCTTTGTGCACGGCCCCAACGGCCACTACATCGGCAAGATCCGCCTACCCGAGCTCCCCGCCAACCTCGCATGGGGCGACCCTGACAACAAGACCCTCTACGTCACCGCCCGCACCTCCGTCTACAAGATGCGGATGAAAGTCGAGGGCACCCGTATGCCGAGGGCAACCTAGTGCTTAACCCTCGATACCCTCAGCACCCCGTTCGGCCTGAGCCTGTCGAAGGCCAGTGGGAATTGAGCAATTCCTATCCCCTCTCCCGTCGTGGGAGAGAGCCTGCCCCGTACTCCGATACGGGGGCTGGGGTGAGGGTGATCCTCCCAGCACCTAGCACCTAGCACCCAGCACCTAGCACCCAGCACCTAGCACCCAGCACCTAGCACCCAGCACCTAGCACCCAGCACCTAGCACCCAGCACCTAGCACCCAGCACCTAGCACCCAGAACCCAATACCCTCTTCTCCCCCCTCTGCGGTGAATCCCCCTGAGCTACCCATACACGATATGCAGCCGCACCTCCGTCAGCCTCACCGCCTCGAAATGCGGCCCCGCCCCCTTGATGAGCCGCACCAGCAACTCATTCTCCCCCTTCCTGATGGGCAGCCCCGTCACGTCGAACCGGATCACCGTCCCCTCAACTCGCCGTTCCGACATGGTCGTGTGATACACCACCCCGTCGAACGCCGTGTACCCCCATCCGTCCTCGGATCGCTCCATCGACGCCCACGCCACCGCCTCACCGTTGATCCGCACGTCCAGCTCGTCGTCCTCGTTCAGGTTGTCGAAACCCAGGTCCAGCGTGCACGAATTCAGCCCGCCGTCCGCCTTGGCCCCCTCAACGTCGTCGGCGATATCCAGCGTGAGCGCCGACCCTCCGCCCGGCTGCGTCTCCTCCATGAACACCGGCAGCGACGCCCACGGCAGCGCGTACCGGAACGCGCCGCTGTGGAACTCCTTCCCCGACCGGTCCGAGTGATCTAGCTCATACCGCTTGTTCAGACGCGCCAGCTTCTCCCGGTCCACCATATTGCCCAGTACCCGCCTCTTCCACTCGTTCGGCGCGTTGAAGTAGTTGAACAGGTAGAACCCGTCCACGCCCGCGTCCCAGAACCGCGCCGCCAGCGCATAGAGCAGTTCCTCGTCCAGCGCCCACCGCAGCGCCTCGAAGCTCCCGTAGATCAGGCAATCCCTCCCCTCCGCAACCTCAACGAACTCTCGGATCGGCTGCTCGAACGGCATGAATCCACCGCCCGCCGCGACGATGTCCACCAACCCTTCCGTAATCCACGTCTCCACGTCCAGCCCGATGCGCTTCGAGTCGTACAGCGTCGGCGGTACGCGCACGAGCAGGTCGAGGTGCTTTCCGCGCATTGCGCCGACCTCGTCCATGCGCTGCCTTATGCGCCGGATGAAGTCGGTCATCAGGTACCGGTTGGAGTACGCCTCCTCCACCCGGAAGAACGCCGGATGCCGGAAGTAGTCGAGCTCCACGCCCGCAACGTCGAACTTCTCGAACAGCTCGAAAATGACATTCAGCAGGTGGTCGCGAACGCCCGGGAACTTGTAGTCCACGCCGCGCGCAATCGCGAACTCCAGCGTCGGACGCGGGATGTACTCGTTCGGCTGCCCGATCAGCCACTCCCGGTGCTCCCGCCGAAACTTGCCGTGACCCGGCGCGTCATACGCGACGTCATAGTGACTGTTCATCCGCATCGACGGCAGCACGTCGATCCCCGCCTCGTGGAACTGCCGCGTGATCTCCGTCAGCGGCCCGCCCGAGCTCTCGATCAGGCTGTAGAGGTTCTTGTGCAGCCAGTAGGTCCGCTCATCCTTGAAGTGCTCGTACCCGTCCCCCGTCCTCTCGCCCACTTCGGTCTCGTACTCGTACGTCTCGCTGTTGCCCACGCACCACGACACCCCCCCAATCGGCGATCCCGGATACGTGTCCACCATCATCTCCCCGATCGTCTCCGGCGTCACCTCCGAAGTCATGTTGCTCATGATCCATCCGTCGTCATTGCTGATTATCATCCGGTTCTTGCGCGTCATTGAGTTCTCCCCATTCCCTGTCGATTTTCGCGCATCATACTACACGCTCCTAACCCCCTCACGCCCCCACCGTCATTCCTCCTCTCGCCCCCATCCGTCATTCCCGCGAACGCGGGAATCCAGTCCCCTTCCTAACCCCCTCACGCCCTCCAGGCCACCCACCACCCCAAACTTGACGTATAAGAACATACAATCTACACTAACCCCGTCGCATGAGCCTTATCCGTCTACCCACCCCAACCCGCGAAACTGTGCGAGACGCTATGAAAATTCAGACCCAAAATCCTAGACCGTGCGAAGATTCTCAAACCCTCTCACATTCTCAAACCGTCTCACGATTTCGGAGCGCCCCCGTTCTCAAACCGTCTCACATTCTCAAACCGTCTCACGTTTTTTTCGGAGCGTCCCCTGTTCTCAAACCCTCTCACGTTCTCAAACCGTCTCACGGTTTTCGGAGCGCCCCCGTTCTCAAACCCGTCTCACATTCTCAAACCGTCTCACGTTTTTCGGAGCGCCCCGTTCTCAAACCGTCTCACATTCTCAAACCGTCTCACGTTTTTTTCGGAGCGTCCCCTGTTCTCAAACCCTCTCACATTCTCAAACCGTCTCATCCCCATGAACAAAGTCCATACCAAAAACAATGAAAGGACCCAACAACATGACCATGATCCCAGACCAACCGCAAAACCTGGAGCAGCTCCCCCGATTGCCCCTCCGGCAGCATCGTGCCATCGAGTGCCTTATCGTCTGCCCAACCACCGCCGACGCTGCCAGAGAGGCCGGAGTTAGCCTCGCCACCCTCTACCGATGGATGAAGAAGCCCCGTTTCAGGGAGGTCTACAGACGACGACACGCCCAGGCCCTCCTTCACGTCATAGAACAAACCGAAGATCATCTGGTCAAGGTGTTCGACGATCTCGACGTCCAACTGAAATCACCCGATCCTAAAGTCCGGTTGCTGGCCGGTAAGATCATCCTGGACTACCACCACTCAGCCCTGACCCGCCAGGACGGTTGAAGCTACCCCAAAACCCTATATGATAGAGAACATAATCTCGCCACCCTGGTCGAACGATCCCTAATGGAGTGTCCTGACTCGACAATTCAGCCCCAAGAATCCCCTCTCCCGTCGTGGGAGAGGGCTAGGGTGAGGGCAACTCCCCCGAATCCTGCACATCCACCTTACGAAACAACAACATGATCGACATCTACACCGACGGCAGCTGCATCGGAAACCCCGGTCCCGGCGGATGGGCCGCGATCATCGTCGAGAACGGCGCTACCCGCGAGCTCCACGGCCGCGAGCCCAACACCACGAGCAATCGCATGGAGGTGCTCGCCGCCATCCAGGGCATCGAGTCCATCCCCTCCGGCGCCGACGTGCGCGTCCACAGCGACAGTTCATACCTCGTCAACACGATGACCAAGAACTGGAAGCGCAACAAGAACCGGGACCTGTGGGCCAGATTGGACTTCGAGGTCGCCAAACGCAACGTCCGGTGGACTTGGGTAAAAGGCCACGCCGGACACCCGCTCAACGAAGAGGCCGACCGCATCGCCAACGCCGAGGCAAGAGGTGAACCCGTGAGAAGAACCGTTCGTGGTGAGCCTGTCGAACCACCTGTCGCCCCCCCCAATCAGGCGGGGGAACTCAATCCTTCCCCGTCACAAAAACTCACCCACGTCGACGCCTCCGGAAAGGCCCACATGGTCGACGTAGGCCCAAAGGACTCCACCGAACGCATGGCCGTCGTCACGGGATCCGTCCTCATGCAGCCCGACACCCTGAAACTCATCGAGGCCAACGACATTGAGAAGGGCGACGTCCTCGGCGTGGCCCGCATCGCCGGAATCATGGCGGCCAAGAACACCGCGCAACTCATTCCCCTCTGCCACCCCCTCCCCCTCGACCAAATCACGATCGAGTTCCGCCTCGACCACGATCGCTCCTCCGTAGACATCCGTGGCACCGCCCGGACGACCGCCAAGACCGGCGTCGAAATGGAGGCCATGACCGCCGTCAGCGTCGCCGCCCTGACCATCTACGACATGTGCAAGGCCGTCGATCGCGGAATGCGCGTCACCGACATCCGCCTCCGACGCAAGACCGGCGGCAAAAGCGGCGACCTCACCCTCGAATAACGCCAATCAGGAACAACACATGACTACACAAAAAATCCTCGTCACCGGAGCCAGCGGCCTCATCGGCGGCCTCATCGTCAAGCACCTCGCCGGCAAGTACGACTTCACCGCCCTCAACCGTCGCCCCGTCGAGGGCATCCCCTGCACACAGGCAGACATCTCCGACCTCGACGCCATCCTCCCCGCCTTCGAGGGCGTGGACATGGTCGTCCACATGGCCAACTACATCGACGACGTCTTCGACTGGGACAAGCACCTCACCGCCGGCATCATCGGCACCCGCAACGTCTACGAGGCCGCCCGCATTAACGGCGTCCGTAGGGTCGTCTACGGCAGCACCGGCGACACGCAGACCGGCTACGAGTACGACAAGAGCCTGCCCTACGGTCTCATCGGCGCGGGAGAGTACGACGAGCTGCCCGACACGTGGCCTATGATTACCCACCTCGACCCCGTCCGCCCGAAGAGCGTCTACGGCGCTTGCAAAGTCTTCGGCGAGGCCCTCGCCCGCTACTACTCTGACGTGTTCGACATGTCCATCCTCTGCATCCGGCTGGGAGCCGTCACCCCCGCCAACAGGCCGACGCAGCGCCGGCAGGCGATGGGCTACCTCAGCCATCGCGACTGCGTGAGCGTGGTCGACAAGTGCCTGCAGGCCCCGCCGTCCCTCAAGTTCGACATCTTCCGCGCTACCTCAAACAACAAGTACCGCTGGCTCGACATCGAGCACACCCGCGATGTCCTCGGATGGGAACCGCAGGACAGCGCCGACAACTACGACATCGACGACGAGGGCGGCTGGCACCAGGTCTACAACGCCCACATGGACCGCGCCGCCCTCGGCATCGAAAATGACACCGATAGCTAAAGTGCGATCAATCGCCAATGCCGACCAACATACCCCTTCTCCCGTCGTGGGAGAGAGCCTGCCAAATATCCCCTCTCCCGTCGTGGGAGAGAGCCTGCCAGCATATCCCCTCTCCCGTCGTGGGAGAGAGCCTGTCAGCATATCCCCTCTCCCGTCGTGGGAGAGAGCCTGCCAGCATATCCCCTCTCCCGTTCTGGGAGAGGGCTAGGGTGAGGGTAAACGCCCCCGCCAACAACATCGTCAGGAGCGAAGACCAGTGACACCAACACCGCCCGGACCCAGACCCATCGAACCAAAAGACACCATCCGCCTCCTATTCGTGGCCGACATTTCGAGCCACGCGCGCGAGCCGTTCACCAGCGATCCCGCCACGCCCGAACAGGTCGAAAGACTCGTCGACCACTTCGCGTTGAGCGGGGCCGACGCCTTAGGCCAGGAGGTCTTTGGACAGGGATGGGTCACCTACTTCCGCTCCGACACCTACGAGTTCGATCAGCGCCCCCAGCATCGACGTTGGATCCCCTTGCTCGATCAGGGCATCAACCCAATCGAGATAATCTGCAATCGCGCCCACCAGCATGGGATGAAGTTCATCGCCGGCGCGCGCTTCGGCGACGACCACGGCGCTCCCACTCAGGGCGCTCAGTGGATGTTCGACCACCCGGAGTTCATCCTCAAAGACGTCCCGCCGGGACCCCTCGCCAATCCGGGCAATGCGATGGACTTCTCCTTCAAGGAGGTGCGCGACTTCCACTTCGGGGCCATCGAGGAGATCGCCCGCCGCTTCGACGTGGACGGCATCGAGATAACCTTCCGCAGCGACAACCACTTCCCGTACCCGCGCTCCATCTCCCGCGAACGCCAGCACCTGATGACCGAGCTATTCCAACGCATCCGCGACATGCTGGACGACGAGGGACGGAACAAGGGCAGGAAGCTGCTCTTGGGCGTCCGCGTGCCGGAGACCATCGAAGAGTGCCACGACTGCGGACTCGACATTCCCACGTGGATTACCACCGGCATCCTCGACTACGTGAGTCCGGCCAACACCATGTACGCGAACCACAACGCGCAGTGGGAGGAGTTTTCGAGTCTCACCGAGGGAACAAGCTGCCTCCTGCTGCCCGGCGTCATGCCGTTTTGCTCTGCCAGCGACGCGCGAAGCAACACCGTCCCATGGGCCCTCCAGCCCAACACCGGCAAGAGCGGAACCACCGACCACATGGCCTTCCAGTCGCGGGTCTACCTCCGCCCAATGGCCGCGAACAACTATCGCGCCCTCGCCAACAACATGTACGGGGCCGGGGCCGACGGCATTTCCAGCTTCAACTACCAGGAGCAGTACACCGGAAACCTCATGGGAGACTTCCCCGGTTCTCTGGCCCTCCTCAGAGAGCTGCGGGATCCCGATGCCATAAGGGCGAACCACCGCACCTACCTCTTCCGCTCGATGATGGGCGGCGTGGACTACCACGGCGCGATGGGCATGGCTTCCACCGGCGCGATCAAGGACGACAAGATCGTCCTCAGCCGCGAGACGCCCGGCGACCGGCAGGAATACCGCCTCCGCCTTTGCGAGCAGTGGGACGAGATCGGCTACGCCTACGCCGCCGTCCGCGCTCAGAATCTCCGTCCCGGCGACGTTCTGGCGCTCGATATGAACGGCGTCGCCATCCCCTCCAACACCGTCCGTCGAATGTGGCACGAGAGCGGTCGCTCGACCAACATCGGCCGCCCGCTCCCCGCCTACTCCACCGTCATCTTCGACCTCAACCCCGACAACATGATCGACGGCGACAACACCCTCGGCGTAACCCTCACCAACCAAGAAAAGGAGGCGTCCGGCGACATCCTCATCGACGAAATCGACGTAACCGTCATGCCCTGAGGGAGCGTTCGGCAGCGACCATGCTCACCCTAACAGTCATACATCCCGTTCGGCCTGAGCCTGTCGAAGGCCGAGAGAAACGGCGCAGGGCATCATATATTGTCATCCAGCCACCCGCGGACTTTCCGCCACATGAGGCCGACCAGCATACCCCCTCTCCCGTTCGCGGGAGAGGGTTGGGGTGAGGGTGATGGCCCCACCGAACTTTCTCCGCCCCAAAAGCGCCACCGTCTCCACGTGATGAGTCTGCGGAAACATATCGATCGGCTGAACCGACTCGATCCTGAACCCGCCCCCCACAAGCACATTGAGGTCCCGCGCCAGCGCCTCCGGGTCGCACGACACGTACACCGTCCGCTCCGGCGCCAACCGAGTGAGTGCTTGGAGGACAGTCGGATGACACCCCGACCGAGGCGGATCAAGGATCACCGCGTCAGGCCGCGCCTGCATGGAGTCGAACACGTCCTCCGTCTTCCCTTCGATGAACTCCACGTTCTCAATCCCCGATGCGTTCGCGGCGGCATCCCGAATCGCTGCCGCCGACTCCTCGATCGCGATCACCTTCTTCGCGGAGCCTGCAAGCAGTATGGCGAACGTCCCCACCCCCGCGTATGCGTCGACGACCGACTCCCTACCCGAAAGCTCCAGCGTCTCGCCCACAAGCTCCGCCAGCCGCTCCGCCTGCTCGGTATTCACTTGGAAGAACGAAGGCGAAGCTATGCGGAACTCGCGACCGAGCAGCTTCTCCGTGTAGTGACTCTGCCCCGACTCCAGGCGTATCTCCTCGCTCTTCAACGACGGCTGTATGAGCCAGTCATCGGTATTGACCCCGTACCGGATGGACAACTGGCTCGTCTCCCGCGCCCGACCCTTGAGACTGTCCGCCAGCCGGTTGATCCCGGGAGTCATCAACATGCACTCGTCCGTCTGCACGAACCTCCGCGTGATCCTGTTCACGAACCCCGGACTGCCCTCCCTTCTGATCGTGAACCGCGCGTGATTCCGATACCCGTACAGGCTAGGGGCGGGTATGCACGGTTCGATGTCGGTCTCCCGCAGGGACGGGTAAGCCGCGAAGTTTCGCTCCACGTACCCCCGCTTGAGTTCGAGCTGATGGCTATACGAAACATGCTGCCACTGGCACCCGGTACACGCCCCGAAGTACTGACACGGCGCGGGAACTCGGTGAGGCGAAGCCTCGATTACCTCCTGCACCAGACCGGAGACCATCCGCTTCCTTCGCCGCCGGTACCGCACAATCCGCGCTACCACGCGCTCGCCCGGAATCCCCCCGAACACGTTAATCCGCCTGTCCTCGAAATCGGCAAGACAGTCCCCAAGCGGGCCTATCTCATCAAGGAGGTCAAGCTCGGCAAGTTCAGGAGGCTGGTCGTCGGCCCATACGGAGGTCACGTCATCGATTCTAGCAGAGGCGCGAAGGTTATCCTTACGTTCCCGCTAGGCGCTCGGTTCACCCTTTGGCCCCGACTTCGCCGCACGGGGGTGTGCCGCAAGGTACGCCTGTCGCGCCTGCGTCTGCGTCACGTGCGTATAAATCTGCGTGGTCGCGGGCGATGAATGCCCCAGCAGTTCTTGCACCACCCGCAGGTCGGCGCCCCCCTCCAGCAGGTGCGTCGCGAACGAGTGCCGGAGCGTGTGCGTGTGCACGTCGGTCCTCAGGCCAGTCATCGTCGAGTACTTGCGGACCTTCGCCTGAATGCTCCGCTGGCTGAGTCTGCCACCGCTGCGGTTCAAGAACACCGCCGAACCGCTCTCTCGCGTCACCAACGTCGGCCGTGCCTCGTGAAGGTAGCGGTACAACGCTCTATGGGCCGCCTCCCCAATCAGGACGATACGCTGCTTCGAACCCTTACCACGAACGCGAAGCTCCTTCGTTTCAAGGTTGATGTCGTTGACATTCAGATCGCGCGCCTCGCTCACCCGAAGCCCCGCCGCGTAGATCACCTCCAGCAATGCGCGATCCCTAATCCCTAGCTCGTTGGAACCGTCGGGAGCGGACACCAGCCGCGCGGCCTCGTTCTGCGAGAGGAAGCGGGGTAGGCGCGACTCTTTCTTCATCATCCCCCGCGTGGGGAGAGGGTCTTCCGTCAGGACGCGGATGCGTATCAGCCATCGAATGAACGTTCGTAGCGCGCTCAGCTTACGCACGACGCTGGCCTTCACGTAACCAAGCTCTACCAACCACGCCAGATACGCCCTGATCCGGTATCGGTCGAGTTCCGCGAGATCGGCTATGGCCTCGCGGCGCATGAACTCGAAGAGCGGTTGAAGGTCGGTCGTGTAGTTGCGGCGGGTCAGGGAAGCAAGCCCCTTCTCCGCAGTCAGGTACGTGTCGAATCTACCGATCAGTTCCCGCCAAGCAGCTTCGGTCATCTCCACACAATCATAAGGGCGCGTCAGTGCGCGCCCCTACGTGTGCAGAGTTCACCTTTTGGCGACTTTTAGACCTCGACCAACTCGCCTGCGTCCACGGCTTCAGGAATCGGGCCTCGGTAGTCGCATTGCGTACACTGGCAGCGCTCGCGCCCCTGCTCGACCAGCAAGCCGCCGCACTCGGGGCACGGCGGTTCTATCGGCTTGCGGCTGACCGTGAAGTCGCAGTCGGGATAGTTGGCGCACCCGTAGAACGTCCTGCCCCGCTTTCCGCCCCGCCGCTGAACGATGTCCCCACCGTCCTTCGGACACTCCACGCCGACCCTCTCCAAGAGCGGCCTGGAGTTCCGGCAATTGGGGAACCCGCTGCACGAGAGGAACCGCCCGTACCGCCCCGACTTGATGACCATCGGGCTGCCGCACTTTTCGCAGACCTCGCCGCTCTCTTCGTCGATCTCGCTGCTGGGGACGCGCTCGGCCTTTTCGAGCGCTTCCTTTACGGTCGTGTTGAATGGCTGGTAGAAGGCCTTGAGCATGGGATTCCATTTGCGCTGCCCACTCGCTATCTCGTCGAGTTGCTCTTCCACCTTCGCCGTGAACCCGATGTCCACGACCTCGGGGAAGTGCCGTATAAGCAGTCCGGTCACCGCCCTGCCGAGCTTGGTCGGCTCAAAGCGGCCTTTGACCTTTCGCGCGTAGTCGCGATCCAGCACGGTCGCGATGGTCGGCGCGTAGGTGCTGGGACGTCCGATTCCTTCCTCTTCGAGCGCCCGCACCAAGGAGGCCTCAGTATAGCGCGGAGGCGGCTGCGTGAAATGCTGCTCCGGCAATAGGGCAATGAAGTCAAGAGGATCCCCGTCTTCCAGTGGCGGCAGGTCGCGCGACTCTTCGGACGCCTTGCCATTGGAGGAGTCCGTCCCCTCCATGTACACCCTCCGAAATCCCGCGAACTTGAGAACCGAACCCGTCGCGCGGAAGTCGTAGCGGGTCCCCGAAACAACGCTCTCGGCGTCGATATCGACCCGCGTCGCGTCGAAGACCGCGTCGGTCATCTGGCTTGCGACCATTCGCCGCCAGATCAGGTCGTACAGTCGGAACTGCTCTGGCGTCAGGTGGTTCTTCACCTTCTCCGGCTCTGCGAACAGGGAGGTCGGTCGTATGGCCTCGTGCGCCTCCTGGGCCCCTCTCACGCGCTTGGTGTATCGACGGGCCGTCTTCGGGGCGAAGCTCGCGCCGAACTTCTCCTTCACGTAGGCGGACGCTTCGCGGAGCGCGGAGTCGGCGACGTTGGTCGAGTCCGTCCTCATGTACGTGATGAGGCCGGTCGCTCCGTCCGTGCCGACGTTCACGCCCTCGTACAGCTGCTGGGCGACGACCATCGTCCGCTGAGCCGTAAAGCCCAATTTCCGCGCCGCTTCCTGTTGGAGGGTGCTGGTAATGAAGGGGGCCGAAGGCTTGCGTCGCCGTTCACGTCTCTGTACCGAAGTCACGCGATACCTTGCGCCCTGGAGGTCGCTGGTAATTGCGGTGGCCTCGGCCTCGTTCTTGATCTCGATGCGCGACTTGCTGCCGCGCAGACTCCGTAGGTCTGCCGTGAAGGTCTGTGCGTCAGCGCCGTTCTTCGACTTCGGGGCGAGTTCGGCCTCAATGCTCCAGTACTCTTCCGACTGGAACGCTTCGATCTCCTGCTCCCGCTCGACGATGAGCCGCAGCGCCACCGACTGCACCCTGCCCGCAGACAGACCGCGCCGCACCTTCTTCCACAGCACCGGGCTGAGCTCGTAGCCGACGAGTCGGTCGAGCACCCTCCTTGCCTGCTGAGCGTCGATGAGGTTGTCGTTGAGATCGCGCGGATGTGCAAAGGCTTCCTTGACGGCGCCGTCGGTGATCTCGTGGAACACCACCCGCCGCACCTTGGAAGCGTCGATCTTGGCTGCCTCGATGAGGTGCCACGAGATGGCCTCCCCCTCGCGGTCCGGGTCGGTTGCGAGATAGACGGTCGAGGCGGATTTTGCCGCGTCGGCAATCTCCTTGACGACCTTCCGCTTATCCGTCATCACTCGATACTTGGGCACGAAGCTCAGGTCGTCGACCCTCACGCCCATTTCCCTCTTGGGAATGTCGCGTACGTGGCCCATCGAGGCTTTGGTGTCATACTTGCCGCCGAGAAAACGCCCGATCGTCCGGGCCTTGGCGGGGGATTCTACGATTACCAGGTCTTTGCTCATAGCTATACCGTCTACATCGTCCAAAAGGGATTGAGGCAACAAAACAGGCAGGTTAGCGGCCTGCCTACACTAGGTATTATGAACACAGAGCGCATCCGGTTTGCAACCGGTTTCCCAACCGAATCCGAATTCTCAAGTCACACTCGCACGTAGTTCATTCCTCCCACCTGTCGGACGAGACCACGCAATTCCATCATCGCCAGAAGGCTGCTCACGACCGAGATGGTCATCCCGGAACCGCGGATGATCTCGTCGATGTGCGTCGGCTCTTGGCTGAGGTGAAACAGGACTTTGGACTCGTCGTCGTTGGCTGGGAACAGGGCCGCCATCTCGATTTGCGCTCCCACGAACGAGAGATTCAGTTCCTCAAGGATGTCCTCGTGCTTGTGGACCGGTTTCGCCTCCATGCGCTGAATCAAGGCATTCGTGCCGCGACTGCCCGGTGACAGGATGCTTCCCGGAACGGCGAAGACCTCTCGATTCTGATCGAGAGCGTGTCGCGCGGTAATCAGGGCGCCGCTATTTTCCGCTGCTTCGGTCACGAGCGTCCCCAGGGTTATTCCGCTCAGGATGCGATTTCGCCGGGGAAAGTGCTCCGCTTTGGGCTTTGTGCCGATGGGGTGCTCCGAAACGATGGCGCCGTTTTCCGCTATCTGTTCAGCCAGCCGAGCGTGCTGGCGCGGGTACACGATGTCCACGCCATTGCCGAGCACGGCAATCGTTCGGCCACTCGCTTCCAACGCCGCGTGGTGCGCTATGCCGTCCACCCCACTGGCGAGACCGCTCACGACCACTACGTCCGACTTCGCCAGGTCCGCCGACAGCCGATGCGTCACCTCGCGGCCATACGCCGTTACCCGCCTTGTGCCGACCACGGCCACCGACCTCTCATCCTTCGGCGTCAACTCGCCCTTGACGTACAGCACCGGAGGAGCGTCGTCGATTTCCTTGAGGCGAGCGGGGTACTCGCTGTCGTGCCAAGTGATGGCCGAACACCCATGCCGTTCCAGCAGCGCCAACTCCGCATCGGGATCGATCTTGTTCCGGTGTCGCAGGACAGACCGGGTCGCCCGTTCATCTAGGCCGGCCTCGCGCAGGTCACCCTCGCTTGCGCTCCATGCGTCCGAGAGCTTGCCAAAACGTTTCTCCAGCACCCGAATCCGCGCCGTCCCTATGTACGGTACCTTCGTGAAGGCGATCCAGTGCTTCAGTTCCGCGTGTTCCATAAGTTCGTAATGATAGCACGTGATAGAGGGGCTATCGTGGTCTACTTCTCATTGCTGGGATCTTAGACGCCCTTGCCACCCGCTCGCTGCACGGCCTCGAGATAGGTCTTCGCGCCCGCCGACAAATATGGAAGCCAGCTTGTCATGAGGAATCTCGCTCCGGCCTCTGCCACCTCCTCAGCCGTGTCCGCCCACGCGATGGCCCCGGCAGTGCGCCCGGCGTCGGAGATGCGCGCAACGGCATCGAAGATCGTCCGCCTTACCTTCGGGTGGTCGATCTGTCCGATCAGTCCCATGCTCTGGGCGAGGTCGCTGGGGGCGACGAAGAACACGTCAATGTGGTCTACGGCGAGAATCTCCGGCAGGTTCTCGACTGCCCGGATATCCTCGATCATCACGACCACGAGGGTCTCCCGGTTGGTGGTTTGGAAGTACTCAGCAGAATCGAGGCCATATGCCTGCCTGCTCTCGTACATCCCTCGCTCGCCGATTGGCGCGTACCTTGCCGCGCGGACGACCTCCCGCGCCTGTTCCGCCGTATCGACGTGCGGGACGATCACGCCCTGCGCGCCTTGGTCGAGCGACCGGTAGATGAGTCCGTAGTCGACCCGGTTGACGCGGATAAGCGAGGTCATTCCCCACAGGTCGCATGACCGCGTAATGTTCTGGATTTCCCGGAAGTCGATTGCGCCGTGCTCCGTCTCCACCCATACGCCGTCGAACCCCATTGGGCCCAGGAAGTCGACGATCTCTGCCGTATGGAACCCCTCAATGACGTTGACGATCTCCCCTCGTTCGAGCTTCTTCTTGATCCGGTTCTCTCGCAGTTGACGCAATTGGAACTCCCCTCAATTCAGTCCGTTTCCGTGCTCTATGAACTCCGGTCATCCATCGTATTACCCAAACTCCTCCCGGAGCATTTCCGCCGCCAACGCCTCGTTCCTCAGTTTCAAGTACGCCTCGTCGAGTGGGATGTCTGCCGCGCTCCCGGGCGCGAAGCCACAGTCGGGGTGCAGTAGTATCCGCTCAGGCTCGACGTACTGGACTGCCCGCCGGACGCGGTGGGCGATCTCTTCCGGCGTGTCGATATGGCTGCTGCGGCAGTCCACGCAACCGAGACCGATGTCGAACCGTTCGGGCAGTTCCCGCAGTACGGCGAAGTCGCCCGCCGCCGGTATGGCGAACTCAAGCATGAGGATATCCACTTGCAGATCGGACAGGACGGGCAGAATCGGTCCGTATCCGCCCTCGCCCACCCAGCCGCTGCGACCCTTGTTCCGCCGGCAGAGGTGCACGGCCAATCGCACCCCGTCCACTCCTTCGACGACACGGTTTATTAGGTCAACGCAGTGGGCCATCTCCGCCTGCGGATCGTCGTACTGTGCGCGCACCTTCTGATCGACGAACAGGCACAAGTGTGGGTCGTCGATCTGAGCCACCGCGACCCCTTCGTCGCGGAGGGCTATCAACTCTTTTCGCAGGATGGGTACGAGGGCCTCGGTGAAGTCTCGCCTGGTGGGGTACGCGGTTATGGAAAGTTCAGGATCCCACATCCGCTCTCCTATGAGGTACGGCGACGGTATGGCGACCTTGACCTCACGTTGGGTGTGCCGTTTGAGGAACCCCGCCTCTTTCGCCAGCAGGCCGGGGTTAGTAATCTCCAACTCCGACGTGACGACGTGCCAGGTCTGGCGCTGTCCGAGCACCTCCTTGATGGACAGCTCGAAGCCCTTGCAGATGTCCGCTATCACGCCGATGTACGACTTCCGCCGCCACTCTCCGTCGGAGATCACGTCGACTCCGGCGAGCTCCTGCATCTGCGCCACGTAGGGAATGGCGGAGTCCATCATGCGTCGAAAGTCGTCTGAAGAAAGACCGCCTTCGACCTGTTCTTCAATCAGGTCCCGCACGTATTGGGGACGCGGCATCGAGCCTACGACGGTGGTGGTAAACAGGCTTTCGCTCATTCTTGTTCTTGGAACGACATCGTGGAGTACTTGGCCCTCGGCCTTTACGCAAAAGTCAGGTCGCGAACCGCATCCAGTCGGCGGTGGCGAGATGATAGTCCTGGATGGTGTCGACCTCGTGGTAGTCACCGGGTACCGCGACGCAGTGTACCGGAATTCCGGCACGGATCATCCGGTCGAGCAGGTGAATCACGTAGGCCATGCGAAACGGTCTGCCGTCGGCGATGATTCGCTCATCCCCAAGCTTGGCATACACGTCATCATGGAATTGTAGGAACTGTGAGGCCCCTTTGGCAGTCATCTTGATGACGCCGGTGTATTCGCCGGACGCCTCGTCCGGCTCGATCGTCCGGGAGACCTGCACCACACGATCGCCGTCCACGATCATCTTCTCGGCGTCCGACTCCGGGTGCATACTCCGGAACACGTACCTCTCGCGCCACCGAGTGTCCATGACGAGTGTGATGTCGTGCGGTGAGTCCTGGAGCCGGTTCACCGCGTCGCCGAGATACAGCGTGTCGGTGTAGGTCGCATAGAAGCCGTCATCCATGTGCTCACGTGCGCACACCAGCGAGGCAAGGATGTTTGTCGTGGGCCAGGCGCGGTTTTCGACGTACGAGAAGTCGGAGTAGGCGTCCCGTACCACGTCGATGAGATATCCGCCGACAAACACGAACTCGTCCAGCCCGTTCGCTTTGAAGGCGCGTAGCGTCCAATCGAGTATTCTGGCGCCCGCCACTTCGGTAAAGCACTTCGGTTGCGAAGCCGTGAAGGGCATGAGTCGTTCACCGCGACCCGCCCCGAGGAGGATGACGTTCAAGCTGCCGTGTTTCTCCACGCCGCAAATTCCGGCTCAGCGTACCGAGAATTCGCGGCGGACGCAAATCGGCCCGGTAGCCGGGGTTGCGTGCTCATGGGAGGGGCTGTTCTTCCACGTAGGCCCCGAACGTGTACGCGAATACCCTGAACTGGTCGGAATTCGAGCTGAGCTTGAGTTCGTGTCCCTCGAAGTCGTCGAGTTGGATCACACGGTACATGCGAGGCTCGTCCACCGTTATGAAGCTGTTGCCTTCATCGTCCCACCGGACGTCGAGGCCCGCCTGCTCCTCCTTCACCGGTTCGTCGTTGACCAACACTCTCACGTCGTACGGTTCGTCACTGTCACCTATAGTCAGCACCACGTTGACCTCCGCCGCCTTGAAGTTGACGAGGATGTAGTCTTCATAGTCTTCGGTGACTCGCGCGTGGCGGAGGTTCTCCAACTCGTTGATCCATGAACCCTGCAGGTAGATGAACTGGTTGTAGTGCTCCTCTTCCGTGTCCTCGTACTCGACCACTCGGCCGAGACCGTGATAGTACTCCTCATGGAGGACGTAAGGAGAACCCCCATACTGAAGCGCGCCGTAGTTGCGCTCCACTCCGGCGTACAGCTCACGGGTCAGGCTTTCCAGGGGATCTTGTGCGAGCGCGTCGAGATGGAAGTCCGCGTCCTCTATGTTGCTGTGTTCGATGCTGACCACGTCTGCGTCAAGCTCGGCCAGGACCTTGCGAATTTCGTCCTCCGTCTCGATGTACTTGCCTTCACCGAAGTGCGTGTAGCGGATCACGCCGTCCTTGTCGATGAGGTACTTCGCGGGCCACGACCTGTTGAGGAAGGCGTCCCACGTTCCATGGTCGTTGTCGAGGACGACCGGGTACTCGATACCCCACTCATCGACGGCCATCTTGACGTTCGCTTCGAGCTTTTCGAACTCGAACTCCGGCGCGTGGACTCCGACGATAACGAGACCCGCGTCCTTGTACTTCTCGTGCCACTCCTTGATGAACGGCAGCGTGCGGATGCAGTTGACGCAGGTGTAGGTCCAGAAGTCGATGAGGACGATGTTGTCGCCGCGAAGCTCCTCCAACGTGAACGGCTCGGTGTTTATGTAGGAACTGATGCCCGCCAGATCGGGCGCGAGCAGCCCCTCGCTTCCCTGTGGTCCGGCTTGCGGATCGGGAACAGGGGTCACCGTTGGATCGGGAACCGGCGTCGGCGGAGGCGGCGCGTCGCCGGTATCGACGCTGGCTGCGGAGGGGGTCGCAGTGGCCCTGGGCGTCGGCGTGGGTTCCTCCGTCGTGTCCGTGCCGTTTGCGCCTCCGCAGGCGACCAGCGCGAGCGCCAGCAGGAGGGAAAGCGCGGTGATTGACAGAAGGTTTCGAGAGAATGTCATGGTAGCTCCTAAGTATCTTGTCGCAGCGCTAGGATTTCGCGCCGCATGGTTGGGATCTCTTTCTTTAGAACGGTTCCGGCTCAAATATGTTCGCGTTGAAGGTGATCGCGTAGGCCGACTGTCCTGTGGCCTCATCCGGGGACACGGTTCCGAGGGGTGGTATCTATAGTATCTGTGAGGAAGCTTAAGTCTCCCTAACGGATGTGTGACGAAAGGGTTACGGGGTTTTTGTGTCTCTTCAAACGAAAGAGACGCCCGCGCGGGCGTCTCTTTCGTACCTTCTTTTCGTTGGGGCTAGGACTTCTTGCGGAAGAAGTTTATGAGGCGCTCGCCATGGTTCCACAGCCCTGTGACGACGAGCGAAGCACCGAGCATCTTGACGATATCACCCGGCATGTAGATGTACATCCCGTCCACGAACAGCTTGCCTTCCGCGGGCCATCCGAAATCGAAGACCGAAAGCCAGATGAGGGCAGGGATGTACAGGGCCAGCCCGCCGATGGCGACAGCCCACAGTGAGCTGGAGTGGGTGAAACCTACCTGACTGAGGAATCCGGTCACGGCCCCTGCAACGGCGAAGCCAATGATGTAACCGCCCGTGACGCCCATGATGGAAGCGTTCCAGGCCTCCACGGGGGTTCGGAGCGCCCATGGGTCGGAACTGGCGAACATCGGAAGGCCCAAGGCTCCCAGCCCGATATATCCGAGCACGGCCCCCGTTCCCCATCGCCAGCCCATGACTCCGCCGGTGAGAAGCACGCCGAACGTTTGCAAAGTGATCGGCGTCGGGTTTTCCGGCAGGTAGAACCGGGCCTTTGCACACACCAACATGAGAGCAATGAGCAAGACCGACGCAAGAACTCGATGCCCCGTGTGTGCATTCGGAAAGAGTGTGTCGAAGAGGGACTTGTCGACTCGACGAAGTGTCCCGAGAGCGCCGTAGGCGGGTGCGCTTGCCTGCATGTAAACATGCCTCCTCACGGGTATTTTCCAGCGGTAACAAGGCGAAAGTATCCGCCAGCGCCACCATGAAGTCAAGCGGGTCTTTGATTGCCAGGACTGCCGTAATCGGACGGAAGTCGCCCGCTTGACACGATCGGCAGTCCCTACCGTTCGGCTTGGTCGCTCTCCACGTTCACCGTCGTGACCTTCGTTGAGTCGCCGTCCACGTACTCGATCACGATCTCGTCGCCGGGCTTGTATGCCCAGAGTCGGGGCAGAAATGAGGCGAGGCCGGGCGTTGGGATGTCGTCGAGCTTGGTAATGATGTGCCCAACGCGGAGGCCGGCTGCGTATGCCGGGCCGTCGGAGTCTATGGCCGTGACCACGACACCTTCCGTCACCGACAGATTGAACGACCTGGCGATTGCGGGGGTAACGTCGTCTCCCTTGACGCCGATCTCGGGACGCGATACTACGCCGTCTTCGATGAGGCTGTCGATGACCGGTCGTGCCACGGAGGCGTTGATGGCGAACCCGAAACGCGCCTCAGCGAGAACTGCTTGGTTGATCCCGATGACCGTGCCGTTCATGTCGACGAGCGGACCGCCGCTGTTGCCGGTGTTGATGGTCGCGTCGGTCTGGATCAAGTTGAAGAACTGCTGGCCCTGTTCCGTCTTGATCGACCTCCCGAGACCGCTGACGATCCCCAGCGTCGCGGTTGGGCCTCCCCTCATGTCGAGGGCGTTGCCGAGTGTCATCACCCAGTCCCCGACGCGGATGGCGCTCGTGTCGGACAGCGTCGCGAACGGCAGTCCGTCAACGTCGATCTTGAGAATCGCGATGTCGGTCACAATATCCTTCCCGACCACCGTTGCAGGGTAGGTCTCACCATTGGCCAGGTGCGCTTGAAGCTCCTGGGCCCCCCTGATGACGTGCTCATTCGTAACGATGTATCCGTCCGGTCGGACGATGAACCCCGAACCTGCCCCCTCGTCCCGGAACGTGGAGAAGAACCCGCGAACGAACCGCTCCGTCGTTACGGAGACGACCCAGGGTTCAATGTCTTCCACCACGTCCGCGAGTGACGGCAGCGCGCCGATTATTGGACTCTTCGCTTCGTCCGAGGTGGCTTTTGAAGCCGCCTCGGTTTCAGGCGAAGCGGTGGGCGTTGGCGGGACGGGCGTGTAGGTCGGCAGGGGCGTGGAAGTTGGCTCCGGCGCGGGGCCGTCACCGCACGCGACCACCGCGGCGAGCAGAAGGAAAACCGCCCATGCCCACGCGCTACCCACCGTTCGTGGAGACGACGCGGAGCCGGACGCGCGAGAACCCGGTCCAGATGACCTTGGGGCTGTGCTGGTGTTCGGGAAGGCTTTCCACATATGCGCTGTAGCGGGATGTGACCAATGCGCCAAGAAGCAGAATGATGGCGGACAGGTACACCCAGGTCAACGTCGCCAGTATTGTGCTAACTGAGCCGTAGAGCAGGTTGTAATGTCCATAGTTTTGAACGTACCACACGAAGGCCAAGTTAGCGGCGTCGAACGCCAGCGAGGCCAGCAGCGCTCCCGCCCACACGTTGCTCAGCTTTACAGTAGTGTTTGGGATGAACCTGTACAGGACCAGGAAGGTAGCGAACGCGAGAGTGGGAAGTATGAGCCGCGCGATGACGTTCCAGATGGCGTGATTGAAGTATTCTGATTCCGGCGCCAACACTCCTGTGGCCTCACGCACGAAGCTGAGGGTCGGGGAACTGAACAGAACGACCAGCAGGAGTATTCCCGCCCCGATGACGAGCGCGAAGTCGATCAGTCGTTCCTTGAGGAAAGGCCGTGGCTTCGTAATTCCCCACGCTGCGTTGATTCCCTTCCGTATCGCCCCGAATACCACTGTAGCCGCCCAGAGCAGGCCGAAGATGCCCACGATGCCCGTAACTACCCTTGACTCTACGACACTCGAGACCGTTTCGCCGATGAAGTCGCTCGACACCGGTATGATGTCGGCTGTCCGCAGCGCCAGTTCCCGCTGTTCCTCCGCCGTAGCGGGACTCAAGTACCCCAGCGCCGAGATAATCGCCAAGAGTAGCGGGAATATGGAGATGAGCGTGTAGAACGCGATTGCGCCCGCGATGTAAGGGCAGTTCTTGTCGAGGAACTCGTTAACCGTGTCGGTGCAGAAGAGAATGAATCGTACGAACGTCACGTGCCGGTATCCTGCCCCGTGCATTCAAAGCGCGTTTGCGAAGTGCATTATATTCTGAACCACCTCCGCATCCAAAAGAAAGGCTTTCGCGGGCCAGAATTCCCCGATACCGCGTCCGAATCGTCCATCGGATCATGCGGTTGTGCGTGGGGTTCCTCCACTGTACGCTGTAGCGCAAAGACTCCGAGGAGGAGACTATGAAACTCATAATCACCGGCTGCGAACACGTAGGAAAGACGACGCTGGCCGACGGAGTATCGCGATGGCTGGCCGACGTGACGGGGTACAGCCGGACGTTCCACGACCACTTCACCGTACCGTCCCCGGAGGTGGCCGACGAGGACCGGGAACTCTTTATGCGAATGAGTCCTGCGTTCAAGGAGCGGTTCCAGCGTTACCAGATCGCCTACCACGGCGGGGGCGCGTTCCTGTCCGACGCCGATCACCTGCTGGTCGGGTACCACATCGAGGAGGCTGTGTTCGCGCCGCTGTACTACGGATACGGAGGGCGAGGTCAGTACGCGGAGCGTTCGGCATTCGCGCGGCATATCGAGCAGGACATCATGAAGGACGCCCCCGACACCATTATGGTGCTGCTCACCGCCCGGCCGGAGGAGATAAAAAGGCGAATGCGCCGCGACCCCATGCCACGCGACCAGAAGGGACGCCGGCCGGGAGTCCTGCGCTATGAGGACGTCGATCACGCCCTTCAGAGGTTCCAGGAAGAGTTCGCCGCGTCGCTGATTCGGAAGAAGTTCGTTATCGACAACTCCGATCTCTCTACGGAGGAGACGCTGTCGGAATTCATCTGGAAGGTGCAGAAATTCCTGTCGCACGAAGACCGGGTGCGTATCGCCGCGCGGCAGGTCATGGTCGAGCGCGGCGAACACCGGGAAGGTGTTGTCGAGCACGACAAGACCATCCCCCCGGAGAAGCGAATCAAGATCTAGCGCGCATGAGCCTGACTATGAGGGCTTTCCTCGCCTGAGCGCGCGACCGGGCAGGGCGCCGGTATGCTCCCCGTCGTCAATGACGACCTCGCCGTTCACGATCACGTAGTCGATGCCTACGGGGTAATGTTTGGGGTCACCCAATACGGCGTCGGTCCTCACCGCGTCGGGGTCGAAAACCACGATGTCCGCCTTGAAACCGTCGCGGAGTACGCCTCGGTCGGGTAAGCCCAGCCGCTGAGCAGGGAACGATGTCATCTTTCGAATCGCCTCCGGCAGTCGGAGGTGCTTCTCGGCCCGCACGAACTCGGCCAACACGAGCGGGAAGCATCCGTACGACCGGGGGTTCTGGTACTCGCCGAGAAGGATGGCGTCGCTCGCGATTATCCCGTAGGGGTGCGACACGAAGGCGGGTAGGGTGTGCTGGTTGGTGCCGGTTCCGACGATGTGAATGGACAGGTTCTCATCGACCAGAAGGTCCATGATCGCGTCGACGGGATCCTGGCTTCGCATGTGCGCGATCTCCGTTATCGACTTGCCCTCGTACTCCGTATTGTGCGGTCGTCTGAAGTTGGTCAGCCACGTTTCTGATAGAGTCTCGCGGTCGACATCACGCCTGATGCGGTCGCGGTCGTCGGAGTCCTTGAACGCGGCGATGGCGCGCTCGGGGCCGCCGTCCATCGTCCAGTTCGGGACCAGCATCAAGAGCGTCGTGCCGGAGTACGGGTAGGAGTAGCAGTCGAAAGTCACGTCCATGCCTTCGTCACGCCCGCGCTCGACCAGACCGATGTAATCATGGTGGCTGCCGACGCCCTGGCGGCCCTGTCGATAGTGCGTAAGATGAACGGGAATGCCGGAGCGACGCCCGATGTCGAGCGCTTCTTCCCAGGGGGCCAGCAGACCGCGTTCTCGCAGTAACGCCCGTGTGTGGGTGTGGTAGAAGC
The DNA here is from genome assembly GCA_963665745.1 of Dehalococcoidia bacterium. GTDB lineage: Bacteria > Chloroflexota > Dehalococcoidia > Lucifugimonadales > VXLM01 > VXLM01. The sequence goes on from OY762443.1 coordinate 2,313,478, forward strand.
CTCCGTATTGCGCTGAGACCTCGGCGAGAGCGACGAGCTCGTCGGTGCTCGCAAATGAACCGGGAGGATAGTCGAGGCCCGACGAGAGTCCCCAAGCCCCCTCTTCCATCGCCTCTCGCGTAACGGAACGCATGTCTTCGATCTCGGCAGCGGTGGCGGGACGGTCGTTCCATCCCACGCTCCAGATGCGCACGGGGGCGTTGCCCAAGATGACCGCGACATTAATCGAAATCGCGTTGTCATACTTGCCGTACAGGTCGAGGACACTGAGCCAGTCGGGTGATTCCGGCGGGTACCCGTTGAAGCCTGAGTCGAGCCAGATCGCTCTTTGTAGTTCTTCCTGCGACTTGTAGGGAGCGTGCGATATCCCGTCGATGCCGACCAGCTCGGTCGTCACGCCCTGACGCACCTTGGGATCGTGGTGCGGCTCGCCGAGCATCGTCAGTCCGGCGTGGGAGTGCAGATCGACGAATCCCGGGCAGACTACCTTGCCTTCGGCGTCGATGGTGCGCGCGGCTTCCAAGCCGGAGTCGTCACCCCTGTGGATGGCGATGCGATTGTCTTTTACCAGGACCGAAGCGTGGAACCCCGGACTGCCGGTCCCGTCAACCACCATACCGTTGTGGATCGCCAGATCAAGCATACATCCCTCCGGACGAACAGGAACTTCCTAATTCAGGCACGGCGGGTATTCTACCAGCATCGAGCGGCGATTCCGCTGGACCTACACGCTGGACTTGCGGGGCCGGCCTCTCCTGCGCGCGGGGGTCCAAAAATACACGTCATCACCGGAGCGCTTGATAACGATTTCGACTCCGGCTGACTTGGCTGCCTGGTTCAGACGCCGCCTAATCGCAATCGCGCTTTCGTCCTCTGTCGCGCTCAGCATTCCTGCCTGGCCCGACTGCAATTGACGAATGTATCCCAAATACTCGTGGATAATCTTTGCCCTTTTACCTGAAGCCGTTTTGGCCATGGCTTCCTCTACCGAAACTATTGCTAATCTTGACAATGCTCTCCTCCTTGAGTGTGTTTTTGATTCAATGAAGCGGGGTATCCGTCCTTAGAGGGATCGGATTGGTGCCGGTTCGGCAAGCTAGGATACGGTAGCGGTGGGGGTTTGTCAAAGGATTCGAATTTGAAGGAAATACCGACTCAAGGATGAACACCAGGTGACGGAAGTGCTTGAGAATTCATATTGCGTTAGGTGCATGTGAATATTCCCTCCGTGACGAAGAGTTTGTCGTTTGGTACACTCACCCCGGCGATCAAATTGCGGTGCGCATCCTGAATTCGAGGAGTAGGTAGATGACCTTCCCGGCTAATGAGATGAATACTGTCGCAAGGGAGTTCGACGGTCGGATGGGCTTCTATTTGGAGAACATCGCGACCGGAGAAATGCACGAGTACGCTTCCAGCCAACGATACCCTACCGCCAGCGTCTGCAAGATTACCGTGATGGCCGAGCTGTTCCGGCAGGATGCTGAAGGCATTTTGTCGCTGGACGACCGGAAGCGGATGGAAGACCGGTACTCAACGCACGGTTCGGGTCAACTCAAGCTGATGCAGGATGAACCGGAGATAACCCTGCGCGACTACTGCCGCATGATGATTACCATCAGCGACAACATGGCGACCGACCTTCTGATGGAGACGGTTGGTATCTCGAACGTCAACGCCTTCCTCGACCGTTTGGGATGCCCGAACACGCGCACCAGCGTCACGATGGGCCGGTACCACTATCGGATGACCTACCAAGATGACCTGCCTACCAATCGTGCCAACGACGTGTTGCAGGCGCAGGCCTCAGCCGATGGAGCGAACGACTACAAGAGTGTTTCGTACAGCGACTCCCTCGAAAACAACGTGGCTGGGCCCGCCGATATGGGAAAAATCATGAAGCGGATGCATGAAGGCGCTCTTGTCAGCCCCGATGCGTCGTCCGAGATGCTGGAGATGATGAAGAACGCCCGTGACGCCCGGATGATCCGTCGGGACCTCCCGCGCGAAATCGTCGTCGCGCAGAAGAGCGGCTCCAGCGGACGAATCAAGGGCAATGTGGGCATCGTCTACCTGCCGAGCGGCCCAATGATCGTCTCCGCGTTCGCCACTGCCAACTCAAACGACGTTCGGGCGGACCCGGCCATCGCCGAGGTATGCCGCCTCGCCTACTCTGCGTTCTGCCCGGAAGTTCTGAATTCCCCAGTTGCGTAGGTACGCGATATTTCCTACTCACTCCCTAGGGGGATTGTGGTACATTATCCAATGTGTGCCAAGCCGAGAAGAAGAACAATGTAAGGAGTCGAAGGAAAGATGACGACGGAAGGTAACGTCACCGAAGCTGAGATCGCCTCCCACTGGAAGGAAGAAGAGCTTATCCACCCTAGTCCTGGGTTCATCGGACAGGCCAACGTGTCCGACCCGGCGGTGTTCGACAGATTTACGCCCGACAAGTTTCCCGACTGCTTTATCGAGTATGCCAACCTCTTGTCGTGGGACAAGTATTGGCATACGACTCTCGACGACTCCAATCCGCCGTTCTTCAACTGGTTCGTCGGAGGGCGGCTGAACGCCAGCTACAACTGCGTCGACCGGCACCTGGATGAGCATGCCAACAAGGCCGCATTCATCTGGGTCTCCGAGCTCGAACACGAGCCGGACATCGTGCTCACGTTCCAGGAATTGTACGTTCGCGTCAACGAAACGGCCTCCCTGCTGCAAAGCCTCGGTCTGAAGGCGGGAGATCGGGTCACACTCCATATGCCGATGATCGTTGAGCTGCCGATTACCATGTTGGCCTGCGCCCGCCTGGGCGTGATTCACTCGGAAGTCTTCGGGGGATTCAGCGGCGCGGCGTGCGGTGACCGCATCGTTGACTCGGGCAGTTCCATCCTGATAACTGCCGACGCCTACCACCGGGCCGGTACCCTGCTTGACCACAAGGTCAAGGCCGACGAGGCGGTGGAGGTTGCGAAGAACGACGGCGTTGAGGTCGAGAAGGTGCTGATATGGCAGCGCTACCCTGGCAAGTACTCGTCCCCAACGCCGATGGTCGAGGGGCGAGATGTCTTCGCTAACGACTTGATTCAAGAGCACAAGGGCAAGAAGGTCGCGCCGGTTTCGCTGCCCGCGGATCACCCGCTCTTCCTCATGTATACGAGCGGGACCACTGCCAAGCCGAAAGGTGCTCAGCACAGCACGGGCGGATACCTCGCCTATGCGGCGGGCACCTCCAAGTACTATCAGGACATCCATCCAACCGACACGTACTGGTGTCTCGCCGATATCGGATGGATTACCGGCCACTCCTACATCGTGTACGGTCCGCTATCGGTGGCTGCGACGGGCGTGCTGTTCGAGGGAGTCCCGAACTATCCCGACCCGGGTCGCGCGTGGCGTGAAGCCGAGCGGCTCAACGTCAACATCTTCCATACGGCGCCGACGACGATCAGGATGCTCCGGAAGGCGGGGCCGGACGAGCCGGCAAAGTACAACTACCACTTCAAGCACATGACGACCGTTGGCGAGCCGATTGAGCCTGAGGTCTGGCGCTGGTACTACGACGTTGTCGGAAAGGGTGAGGCCGCCATCGTCGATACCTACTGGCAGACGGAGACGGGGGGGTTCATCGGCGTGACGCTGCCCGCCCTCCAGCCCATGAAGCCCGGAAGCTGCGGGACGGGCGCGCTCGGCATCGAGCATGTCGTGTTCGACGAGAATGGCAACGAGATAGAGCCCGGAAGCGGCGTGGCGGGCAACGTGTGCATCAGGAATCCCTGGCCAGGACGAATGCAGACCGTCTGGGGAGACGATCAGCGGTTCATCGACACGTACTACGCGAAGTTCAACAAGGACCCCGAGAGCAAGGACTGGCGGGACTGGCCGTACATGACCGGCGACGGCGGTATCCAGGCCGCGGACGGCTACCTGCGAGTGGTCGGACGGCTCGACGACGTCATCAACGTGGCCGGGCATCGACTGGGCACGAAGGAGCTGGAGTCGGCGACGCTCACGGTCGAAGCGGTGACGGAGGCGGCGGCAGTGCCGGCATTCGACGAACTCAAGGGACGGTCTCCGGAGATGTACGTCTCCATTCACGCGGGCCACGATCCCGACGAGGTGGCCACCCAGGTCAAGGCGGCCATCACCCAGATCATCGGTCCGATCGCGAGGCCGAAGTACGTTTGGATCGCTCCCGACCTGCCGAAGACGCGCTCTGGCAAGATCATGCGTCGCGTGACCGCGGCGATCTCGAACTTCGTGGAGGTGGGCGACGTGACTACTCTTGCCAACCCCGAAGTCGTCGAAGAGATCCGCGAGATCGTCCAGCAGACGAAGGTCGCCGCCGGAGACGTGCCGGCGACCGTTGCAAAAGAAATGACCGAGGAAGTACAACGCTTCGGTGACGAGGGCTAATGGTAAAGCTATTCGGCAAACACATCACACCTGATCTCTCTGCCGGCCTCAGCGGGGGACACGTGAAGGACGCGCATAAGGGACCTGGAACTGCGCTGTACGTCGATACCGAGAATCTTCAGGGCAGCGGTCAGACGCTCATAGAAAACATCATCGACGATTGGCCGGAGGGAACTCCCCCGCCCACACGTCTCAACCTATACGTCCAGGCCGACCGGGTCTCGCTGTGGGACATATGGGCCAACGGACGTTTTCCCCAGTTGACCGTGACGGTCAGAGGCATACAGCACTTCAGCAGGCGACAGTCCAAGAACTCGGCGGACATCGCGATAGCCATCGACGCAATCGCCGACTTCGTTAACGGAGTTGCCCAGTTCGTGGCGGTGATGAGCGACGACAGCGACTTCATCCCGCTGTACGCAAAGCTCAAGGAGTTGGAGACAAGACGAGTTCCCTTCCTCTGGCTCGTAACCGACCGCGCCAAGACGCGATCGTCAACCATCAAGGACTACTTTCCCAACGACTACATTCACGTCGTGCAGATGCGCAAGGCGGCGCAGGCGAATAATGGGGGCGAAGTTCGCTCCATTGCCTCACGCCGGTCCCGCCTTGCCGGAACTCCTGAACCATCGACGAATCAAAACGGCAAGAACCGCTCCAATGCCTCACGCCGGCCCCGCCCTGCCGAAACCCCTGAACCATCGACAAATGAAAACGACACAAACCGCTCCGACCACTTGGCTGAGATAGCCGACCTCATCATCCGGGAGCTTCCCATTGGATCTTTCAGAAGCACGGAGTGCCAGCCCATCATCAGGTCGCGCTGGCCGGGTGACCCTATGGCGAGTATGTCGAGCGCGCGCTTCGGCACGGAGTTCGCCAATAAGATCTGGCCGATTCTCGGTGAGCACGGCGTCGAGCTGCTGAGCAAGAAGCCACGGAAGTATGGGCTGACTCAAGAGGTCAAAGACGCTCACCGCAATGGTGCATCGTCGCTGCAGCAGTGATAGCTGCCTCGCTCGTCAGGCTTCCTATCCAGTCGGAAGGTAGTCCATTACGTTGCCGCAATGTCCCTGAATTCCCTTTGCAGGGCATTCGAGTGAACTGGGGTAGTTTCATTTCCGCCTTGTCGCCGATTTCTTGTTCGCTCTGAGGTGGCGTTATGTCCCGCCGATATCCGAGGGAAAGTGTGTATATCGCAAAGTAGACAGGGGCGAGTTGGACTTTGCCCATTCAGTTCACGAGTCTGGCGAATTCGTCCCTGGAAACCCCGGCATCTCTCAAGAGGCGTCTCAGCAGCCCTCTGCCAAGTTCTTTGTGCCTAGGCACGGACAGCCTAGATCTCGATGGATGCACCAAGATCATGTGGCTCCCTCGAAGATGATCCAGAGTGTAACCGATTCGACACATAGCCCTGACGAACTCATCGCCAGACACGACGGGTAAACGAGCCACTCTAGACCTCTAGTTTGACCTCATGGAGATCGAACTCGGAGGGTAGAAGTTCCCCGTGCTTCTTCATGCTGGCGACAAACCCGATTATCGCCTCTCTGATGTTGACCTCAGCCTCTTCTCTTGTCCGACCCTGAGAGTGGCACCCGGGTAGGCTTGGACAACTGGCCACAATGAATCCGTCTTCGTCTTCTTCGAATGTCACGTCTATCTTGTTCATGTCAAACCTCTATGGATGTCGACCGACCGCTTGCAACACCCTATGCCGCGCGACATCTAACCGACACCCGCAACCTCAACCGGCACATGCTCTATCAAGCTGTCACCCAGAGGCACTTCTTTGCCCTGTTCTGGTACGCCAGGATCATCTCGTTCAGCGCGTCTCGGAGCATGAAGCGGCAGTCTTCCAGGTCCGCCCCCTCGGTGACGACCTCGGGCCACTCGACCAATTGGCCCATGTACCCGGAGTCGATCTTGACGTATCTGGCGGTATAGTTCCTCAGCATACCGTTACTCCACTTCTGCGCTGATGATGAGGTGTTCGAGCCAGCCGTCGCTGTCGTTGATGAGGCCGTGGGGGACCCGCGGCGGGCCGTAGACGAAGTCGCCCTCCTCGACGTCTACCGTTTCGTCGCCGACGATCATCTTGCCCGTCCCCTCGGTGAAGACGTAGACCTGCTCCTTGTCGGAGTGGGAGTGTGTGCCCGTTTGGAGACGCGGCTGAAGCCGGTGGATGGTAATCTTCTGCACGCCCTCGACGGGGGCCTCGGTGTACGAGCGGCCGGAAGTCCCTTTGCCGGCGAAGACCGACCAGAGCAGGGCTGCGCCGTGTGACACGTGGGGCATGCTGTCGAGCCAGTGGCGGTGGGCGATGGGCTGCTTGGAGCCGTGCGCGTTGGAGGCGGCGATGATCTTCTTGTTCTCTTCCTGTTGCTCTTCGGGGACGTGCTTGCCGTTGATGATGAGGTGGACGAGCCACTCGTCGGTGTCGTTGATCATGTGGTGATAGCTCGTCGGGGGAACGCAGACGGCGTCGCCCTTCCTGACAGGGTAGATCACCTCGTCGATGTTCATCTTGCCGCTGCCCTCGGTGAAGTAGTACACCTGCTCGCGGTCGAAGTGGACGTGGTAGTCACCGGCCTTGCCGGGCTGGATCATGTGTCGCGTGACGCCGCTGAATCCCTGCAGGGGAGTCGCATTGTAGGATGAACCCTCCCCGGCAGTCGTCGGTCCGAGAATCGGCCAGACAATGGCCGTCTCGTGCCCGATGTTGGGTGTCACGTCTCGCCAGTTAACCTTGATTGCCATGGAAGCTCCTTATTCTATTGCCTAACAGTTACGAGGCGGGTTCGATTACGTCAAAACCGGTGTATGGTCGCAGAACTTCGGGGACGACGATGGAGCCGTCCGCCTGTTGATAGTTCTCCATGATGGCGATGAGGGTGCGGGGGATGCCGAGGCCGGAGCCGTTGAGGGTGTGAACGAGCTGCGGTCGCGCTCCCTCTTCGGCGCGGTACCGTATCTTGGCGCGCCGCGCCTGGAAGTCGGTGCAGTTGGAGACCGAACTGACCTCGAGCCAGTCGCCGCTTCCTGGCGCCCAGAGCTCAACGTCGTACGTCTTTATCGATGCGAAGCCGAGATCGCCGGTGCACTGGAGGAGGAGACGGTGATGGAGTCCCAAACGGGTGCACAGCGCTTCGGCGTCGGCGACCATTTCGTCCAGAGCGGCAGGCGAGTCCTGCGGCTCGGTGAAGCGGAACATCTCCACTTTTTCAAACTGATGGACTCGCTTGATCCCCCGCGTGTCGCGTCCGGCGGCTGCCTTCTCCCGCCGGTAGGATGGAGAGTGCGCGACGTACTTAAGGGGAAGCACTCCGGGCTCAAGTATCTCGTCGGCGTGGATGTTGGTGATGGGCACCTCGGCGGTCGGGATCATCCAGAGGTCGTCCTCTTCGTCGTGGTACATGGTTTCGGCGAACTTGGGCAGTTGACCGCTGCCGGTGGCCGCTTCCCGTGTGACCATGTGGGGAACGTAGAGCTCCTGCATCCCGAACTCGTTGACGTGAGTATCGAGGAGCCACATGATGAGCGCCCTTTGCAGTGTCGCCCCCTTGCCCTTGAAGATGTAGAACCTCGAACCCGCCAGTTTGACCGCGCGCCGGAAGTCGATGATATCGAGCGACTCTCCCAACTCCCAGTGAGGCTTCGGTTCGAATGAGAAGTCGGGCGGTGAGCCGACCGTCTTGACGACGATGTTGTAGGAGTCGTCCTCTCCCACCGGCACGTCGGCCTCGGGGATGTTCGGCACGTCGAGGAGGAGGGCGTCGTATTCGCCGACGACATCACGGAGATCGCCTTCGAGTTGCTTGATGCGTGAGCCGACCTCGCGCATCTCGGCTATCAGTTCCGGCGGCTTTTCCTTCGACCTGCCCAGCGCCCCACTGACTTCGTTCCGGCGAGCGCGCAGGGCGTCGGCCTCGGCGATGGTCTCGCGCCGTCGAACGTCCAGATCGATGATCCGGTCGATGTTGCCGGTCAGGCCACGGTCCGCGATGGCCTTCTTGACCTGATCGGTCTCGTTCCGGATCGTCTCAATGCTCAGCATTTCTTGGGTTCCGTTGCGTGTATCAGGGTTGTGTGAGTAAGTATACCGCATCACCATGAGTTCGGAGCGAACCGGGAGCGTGGCGCGTAAGTGAGACGGTTGCAAGACACCCCCTCAACGAAACGGTGTCTTGAGAATGCAGGTGTCTTCGCGCCTCACTCGCCGGCGACGAAGAGGCCTCTTTCGAATCCCATCAGGAACTCAGGCCCGTCCTCTCCGACGTGCATGTGGTCTCCGAGGGGAACGAACATCTTGCCGGAGCCGGGCAGGGCGAATGCGGAATGCAGGATGATGGTGTTGCCCGCTTCGAGGATGGCGTCGTTGCTCTCGGCTGGACTGGGGCGCTCGCTGTAGTCCATACCGATGCCGTGTCCGACGCGCCCGCCGAGCAGCGTCCATCCTGCCGCCTCGCAGGTCTCGCGGATGGCCCTGGCGATGTTGCCCGCGCGGTTGTCGGGTCGCATCTGCTCGATGCCCGCGGTCTGGGAGTCGATAGCTATCTGCATGATGCCGTCGAGGTAGGCGTTGCGGCGCATGAGCGTGCCCGCACGCTGGCCGTGACTCCAGTATCCCTTGTAGACGATGTACGAGCAGGTGTTCATGAAGTCGCCCTCTTGAAGGACGCGCAGGTGCGGGCGGATATCGAGCCGGGTGTCCTCCCACTTCGTGTCGGGGCCGGAACCCATCCAGTACTTGGCGTGGTCGGCACCGGCCTTTCGGACCGCGCGCTCCATCTCGGCGACGATCTCGATGCCGCGCATACCCGGACGGGCAACGTCGACCATGGTCTGGAACCCTATGTCACCGAGGTGGGCGGCGTGCCTGATGAGCTCAAGCTCCTCCGGCGTCTTGACGGCCCGCAGTTCAGCCACGATGTCGTCGCCCCGCACGAGGTTGTCTCCCAACTCGGCTTGGAGGTGTTCGTAGAAGGGCACGGGCATGTTGTCCACTCCAACGACGCCAACCCGCTCGTTGAATATCTCGTTTTCGCGCATGATCCCCACCGCCTCCTCGGCGAAGGTGCGAGGGCCTCTCGCGCCGCCCAAGCTCTTGGCGTCCACGGCCACGGCGTTGGGGTCGACGGCCTTGACGAGCCGCACGTCCTTGATCGGGGAGACCTGGTCGATCTGCTCCAGCATGTAGGGAAGGCCGGCGAACATGAGGACGGGATCGCCCTCGACCGGCACCACGACGGCGGAGTCTACGATGCGATCATGATTCGCCCAGCCGGTGAGGTAGGCGACGTGAGCCGTCTGACCCCACTTGTGCTCCGCCGCGGGCGAGTAGACGAACAGCGCGCCGAGGTTCTTCGATTCAAGCCACGCCCGGATTCTCTCGATGCGGGGTTGTATCACTTTTATGTCGGTTGTTTCGTCGAACATTTTTCCTTCCCCCTCGCAACGTGTGCTTTCCCTACCGCTCCGATCCTCCGCACATAGTACAAAATTACGCCACCGGGGCAAACCGGAGGGAAGCTGCCTGTCCGATCCTCGTGGCAAAGGGTAGAATACTCGCGATTCAGGAACGAACGACGAGGGAGCCAGTGTGATGACGCGACTTGCGGACGTGAATACGACGGACATCATCGGGGCGATAGAGCTGGCGCGGAATGCCATGTGCAGCATCTTCGACCCGAACGGGGAAGACATGCCCTACTTTCGCGTGGCGGTGCTGCCGGAGGCGTACTTCGGCATTCCCCTGGAGAGCCACGTGCCGGGGCGGCACCTGAACGCGCTGCTCAACGCGGAGGACGCGGCGGGACTGGAGGTCGATGAGGAGGTGATCGAGAAGTTCACCAATGCGTGCTTCTACTCGTACAGCGGCCCGGTGCCGTTCCCGCTCGACCGCAACGATGGGAAATACGAGTCTCCGGTAGTGTTCAATCCGCACCACATCCGGGAGGGGTTTCACGCGCTGAACGCGCTCGTGGAGTATCGGGGGTCGGAGCGGGCGGAGGAGATCGCGGCGGCAAGCATTGCGGCTGTCCTAGACTACTGGAACCCCGACACCGACTGGGACTACGACCGGCTCGAAAGGGAAGGCACCGTACTGGAGCGATCGCGGTCATACGTCTCTGGCGTGGCGAGGGCTATCGGGCCTCTGGTCAAGTATTTCAGGACGACCGGATACGCCCCGGCCCTAGACCTTGCCATCGTCCTTAAGGAGAAGTGCTTGGACGGGTACTACACTCCCGACGGCTCTTACGACCGGGATATGTTCGGCACTCATGCCCACTCGGTGACGTGCACGATGTCGTCGCTGGCACAGCTCGCCGACCTGACGCAGGACTCGACGCTGATGGGCATCGTCAAGGCGTTCTACGACAACGGGCTGTGGGGGATGCGCGACGAGACGGGGTGGTCGCGCGAGCAAGCGGTCGGGGACACCGGAAGGCCCGACGAGGGCGAGATGAACAACACCGGGGACATTCTCGAAACCGCGCTGATACTCGGGCGGTGGGGCTATACGGACTACTTCCAGGACGCCGAGCGCATCCTACGGTGTCACCTGCTGCCGTCGCAACTGCGAGACATCTCGTGGATACCGACACCGGACAACCCGGACGGTCTCGACACGCTTCACAGGGTAGCCGAGCGAACGCAGGGGGCATGGGGATTTCCCACGCCGTTCGGGCACCAACCGTTGGAGCAGCGGGACGGCGGGAGGTTCATGCGGTTCAACACCGACGTGGTGGGAGGTACGGTCGGGTCGCTGTGCGAGGCGCTGCGGGAGGCGACAAGGTTCGATGAGGCGGGCCACTGGGTCAACCTGCTGTTCGACCATGAGACGCCGGAAGTCGAGGTGCGGTCGGCCTATACGCATTCAGCGCTCAGTGTGAGGGTCAAGACGCCGGGGCCGCTGTTCGTGCGCGTGCCGTCTTGGTGCGATTTGGACACCGTAGAGATAGATGGTGCAAGTGAGAAGCCACGCGTCACGAACGGGTACTTTTTCATAGCGCGACCACCGGTCAACCGGCCGATCATCTTCGGTTACGACCACCCGACCGAGGAGATCGTGCTTCGGCACGTAACCCGGGATATCCGCGTCCGTCTGCGCGGTGACGAGGTAGCCGCAATGGAGAATCACGGCGCGGACCTGACGTTCTTCGAGCCGCTGTAGGGAACTGGGTCGTTCCGTCCGTCGTTCGTGGTGAGCGGCTTACTCCAGCCAGCGGGTGTACTGGGCGACGGTGTCGATCCCGACGAGGCCGCTGTAGGCTTTTTGCAGGCGGTCGGTCACCGGGCCGGGCATTCCGCCGTCGCCGACCGACGCGCCGTTGAAGGTCGAGACGGGGCAGATACACAGGCTCGTCGAGGTCACAAAGATCTCGTCCGCGGTGTAGGCGTCGAAGACGTCGATGTCCTCCTCAGTGGTCTCGATGCCGAGCTCGTGGGCGAGGTCCATCGTCGCCTGCCGGCTGATGCCGCCGAGCACGAACCGGCTCTTGGGGGTGCGAATGGCGCCGTCCTTGACAACGAAGATGTTGCTGCCGTTGCCCTCACACAGGTTGCCGTTCATATCGAGGAGGATGGCGTAGGCGTTCGGGTCCTGGGCCCGCGCCTCCATGTCGGCCTGGATGAGGTTGATGTAGTTGTGCGTCTTGGCACGAGGACTCGCCGCGTCGGGTGGCGTGCGCCGGACGGAGGGGGTGATGACGGGCATCCCGTCGCGGTAGTAGTGCGCCCGTTCCTTGAACGGGATGGGGAAGCACTCGATGATGACGGTGGGCCGGTCTGCCGCGGACTGGATGTCCCCACCCGCCACTCGAAGGCCGCGCGTTACCCGCTGCGTCACCCAGATGTCGTCGTGCTCGTCGACGGTGGGAAGGTTGCGTTTGAGCACCTCCATCGTGAGGTCGGACATCTCCTCCTTGGACATCTGCGGGTCGATGCGCATCCACTTGAGCGACTCGTACAGCCGCTCGAGGTGCTCGTCGAGCCGGAATATCTCGTGTCCGAACGTGCGGGTCGTGTCGAACACCGCGTCGCCCAGAATGAACCCCCGGTCGCTGATCGAGACCGACGCCTGGCTTTCCGGTACGATCTCCCCGTTTACGTATGCAACGCGCTCTTGCGTCATCCCTGCCTCCGTTTGAGTTATCTTAATGACCTTGTTTGGCGGCTACCACCCGGATGGGTCCTTGAACTTGTAGCCGACGTTCCAGACGGTCTCGATGAACTGGTGGTCGCGGTCCTCAATCTTGCTGCGGAGCCGCCTGATGTGCACGTCGACGGTGCGCGTGCCGCCGAGGTAGTCGTATCCCCAGATGCGTTCGAGGAGCTGCTCACGGGTGTATACCCTGCCGGGGTTCGTCGCCATGAGCAGGAGCAGCTCGTACTCCTTGAAACGGAGGTTCACGCTCCGCCCGCTGACGGTCACCTCGTAGTTGGTGTGGTTGATCGAAAGGTCGCCCGCCCGCACTACACTCTCATCCTTTTCGGGCTGCGAGTTTAGGAGCCGCTTTGTGCGGAGGATGATCTCGCCGGGTTTCGCGGGCACGACCATCACGTCCGCGAACGGGAGGGAAGGGTCGAACATCCCGACGCCGTGCTGAGGCACGAGGGCGATGGCGGGAATCTTCAGCCTCGTGTATTCGAGGATGCAGACCTTGACGGTCGCGTCGGCCATCCTGGTCGTGTCCACGAGCGCGAGGTCGACGCCTTCGTAGTCCGATGCCCTTCGCATGTCGGTCATGCTGGCCGTAAGTAACGCGACGATTCCCTCGTCTCGCAGCTCGGCGAGGTAGTCGGGCTCCGCGTTTCGTATGGGTATCGGGTTGGCTGTCATGGCGATATTCGGATCGAACGCAAGGCAAGTATACCAAGTGCGGCCCGGTTATGGCAGAATGGTTCAGTCGGCGCGTTCAAACGGGTCGACCGAGCAAAGCCGTCCGACGCGGCGGCTCCCCATTTCAACCGAAGGATGTACAACACGTGAAGGCTCTTGGAGACCTGAAGGTCCTCGACCTGTCTCGCGTGCTCGCCGGCCCGTTCTCAACGCAGATACTCTCCGACCTCGGCGCGACCGTCTGGAAGATCGAGTCGCCTCGTGGAGACGACACGCGCCGTCTTGGTCCTCCCTTCATGGAGACCGAGTCGTCGTACTTTCTCTCCATCAACCGGGGCAAGAAGAGCATTTGCGTCAACCTCAAGGAACCACGCGGTCAAGTTCTCGTGCAGCGAATGGCGGCGGAGGCCGACATCATCGTCGAGAACTTCAAGACGGGCGATCTGGCGCGGTACGGGTTGGACTACGAGAGCGTCAACCAAATAAATCCGGGTATCGTCTACGCCTCGATAACCGGGTACGGCCACACGGGACCACGCGCCTACGAGCCGGGCGTGGACACGTCCTTACAGGGGATGATCGGACTGATGAGCGTCACGGGCGAGCCCGACCGTCCGCCATCGAAGGCGGGCATCGCGGCTATCGACCTGCTGACGGGATCACTCGCGGTCTCCGGCATCCTCGCCGCGCTCCGCGAGCGCGACAGGACGGGGCTCGGACAGCACATCGACCTGTCGCTGTTCGACACCGGTATCATGGGCATGGTGAACGTCGCGCAGAACTACATCGCCACGGGTGAGCCTCCCCAGCGCTACGGGAGCGCGCACCCTCAGATCTGCCCCTATCAGGCGTTCGAGGCGAAGGACGGACGCTGGTTCATGCTGGCCGTGATGAACGACGGGATGTTCGAGAAACTCGTGCCCCTCATCGACCGTCCGACGATCCACGAGGACCCGCGTTTCGAGACGAACGCGGCTAGGCTCGCTCACAAGGACGAGCTAATACCCCAACTCGCCGAGCGATTTCGGACGAAAGACCGGCACGAGTGGATCGATGCCCTCACGGAGGTTGGCATCACGTCGGGTCCTATCAACACGTTCGATGAGACGCTGGCGGACAAGCAGGCAAAGGCCCGCCAGGTCGTCTGGAACGTCGAGCATCCGACCATCGGGGACCTGCCGGTGATGGCGAACTCGCTCCAGTACATGAGTCGCACGCCCGCCGCGCCGCAAGGGCCTCCGCCCCTATTGGGCGAGCACACCCGCGAGGTGCTGTCGCAGTTCCTGAGTGACGATGAGTTGGATGAGTACGAGCGGGACGGGGTGATTGGGGCGAATAGGCCCTGACGACGGAACGACGATTTGGCCTCACTCCAAATCGGCTATGGCTTGGCCGTCTACAACCTGGTCTCCGGCGATGACGTGGACTTCCTGCACGATGCCCGACCAGTCGGCCCGGAGGGTCTGCTGCATCTTCATCGCTTCGAGGATGCAGATGGGATCGCCGGTCACGACCTGGTCGCCGACCTTGACCGCGACGGACACGATCACGCCGGGCATCGGCGTCTTGAACGACCTTGACGGTTCCGCGGAGGACGCCGGCCTTGCCGCAGGCTGCTGTCTGGGCGCGGGGGTGGACTGCGCCGGTTCGCTGGGTTGCACGGCCATGTCCGCCGCGTGAGCCTGGGGAGACATAGTAGGCGGCAGGTCGCCCATCTCGACCTCGACCAACTCGCCATCCACGACCGCCTGAATGGGAAACTCGTCGAGGTCTCCCACCTCTACGGTGTACCAGCGCTCCCCAATCTTGACCCTTAGCGTTGTTGCCATAATGCGTTTACGAAACCGGCGGCTGGATCAGCGCTAGGAACACGCCCGCCACGGCGGCAGAGCCGATGACGCCCGCGGCGTTGGGCCCCATGGCGTGGTACAGCAGGAAGTTCTTGGGGTTGGCCTCCTGGCCCAAGTGATGCGACGTTCGCGCAGCCATCGGTACGGCGGAGACGCCGGCCGAGCCGATGAGCGGGTTGATCTTCTCCTTGAGGAACAGGTTCATGATCTTGGCGAAGATCACGCCGCTGGCCGTGCCCGCGCAGAAGGCGACGAGTCCTAGTCCGAGGATGGCCAGCGTTTCGAGATCGAACACCCTCTCGGCCACGAGCTGCGCGCCGATGGTGAGCATCAGGAATATCGTTGAGACGTAGAGGATCACGTCGGTCGATGCTTGGACGAGCCGTGGGACGACCCCGCTCTCCTTGAGCAGGTTGCCGATCATGAACATGGCGATCAGCGGCGCGGATCGGGGCACGACGAGGATCACCACGATCAAGATGAAGGTCGGGATGATGAGCTTTTCCGTCCGCGAGACGTCGCGTAGGGGTTTCATCTCGATCTCCCGCTCCCCCTTCGTCGTAAACAGCTTCATGATGGGCGGCTGCACGAACGCGACCGTTGCCACGTAGGAGTAGGCGATGACGGCGGTGATGCCGAGCAGTTCGGGCGCGAGCTTGGCCGAAATGAAGATGGTCGTCGGGCCGTCCGCGCCGCCGATGATGCCGATGGCGGCCGCCTCGGGAATGCTAAACAGCCCCGTCGCCAGCGCGCCCCAGAAGGCAGCGAAGATGCCGATCTGCGCGGCAGCGCCCAGCAACAGCGTCTTGGGGTTGGCGATCATTGGGCCGAAGTCCGTACTTGCGCCGAGTCCGAGGAACATAAGCGGAGGCAGGATGTTCCAAAAGGCCAGGCCATAGTGGAACGTGATGCCGAAGAGTCCCGCCTCCTGCACGCCGCTGGCTTCGGTGGGCAGAGTAGTCAGCCCGGTGAGCGGCATGTTGACGGCGACGATACCCAGCCCGATGGGCAGGAGCTCGTACGGCTCCATGTTCCTCGCTACCGCAAGGAAGATGAAGCCCAGCCCGACGAGGATCATGAGGCCCTGCTGCCACGTGATATTGGCAAAGCCGGTCGATTCGAGGAAGTCGATGAATTCAGCCAATGACGGTTCGGTGGAGGAAGGCTATTCGCCGGAGGATGGTGTGGGAAGCGTCGCCGAGTTGTCACGAATCTCGCGGAGCGCGCTGACGGCGATGGCGGCTGCGAGAGCCTTGTCGCGCCTCTCCGTCGAGGACGAGTCCGCAGCGTCGGCGGGTTCCTCCTTCGGCCCGAAGAACTTCCCGACCGTCCATACGCCCACCGACAGCACCAGCAGCAGCGCAAACGCCGTGCTGACCCCGATGGCCGTCAGGTTCAGCCCCTCTTCGACTATGGCGGCGTCAAACGTCAAGTTACGCGCTCCCCTCGTTTGCGACCCCTCGAATTGTACAACAATCCCCAAGACACGGCATAGCCGCGCGTTTGCGTTGACCCGCCGCACTGACCATTGATATGGTTTCCCATATGAAGACCACGCTGAACATAGACGATACGGTTATGCAGCGTCTGCGCGAAGAGGCCGCTCGACGAGGGACAACCATGTCCGCGCTTGTGGAAGCGGGCCTGAGGCGGATTCTCGACGAAGGGAAGGTGGCACAACCGCACCCCGACTCACTTACTCCCCTGCCGACATGGCGCTGCGGCGGGCTTCTGGTGGATATCGCCAACCGTGAGGAGCTCTATCGAGTTATGGAAGAAGGAGCGGATGCAGGTCTTCGACACTAACGTCCTTGTCTACGCCGTCGATCAAGAGTCCGATTTCCATTCTCCATGTGTGAAGTTCATTGAGGAGTCACGACGGGATCCGGTGCCGTCGTTTATCACGTGGAGCATCTGCTACGAGTTCTTCCGTGTGAGCACTCACCCCAGGGTGCTGAAGTCACCTCTGAATGCGCAGCAGGCCTGGCGCTTCTTACAGGCACTGCTCGATTCACCTGGATTTGCCATTCTGACCCCGACGGAGCGACATGCCTCCGTACTGTCCCAGACCTTGTCGGAACTGCCTGAATTTCGGGGAAACATTGCCCACGACCTTCATACGGCAGTGGTGATGCGGGAGAACGGGCTGAGTCGCATCTGTACTCTCGACGCGGAATTTCACCGTTTCCCCTTCCTGTCGGTGATGGACCCTATCCACCCAAGCTGATAAGGAGAACCAGGATGCCCGAACGCACATACCGCGTTGGCGTAATCGGATGTGGCCGGAAGGGGACGCAGCACGCGCGGGCGTGGAATCTCACGCCCGGAGCGGAGGTTGTCGCGGCCGCGGAGACCGACCCGGAGAACGCCGACCTGTTCCGCAGGCGGTTCGGTGTGCCCGTCTACCAGGACTACCGCGAGATGCTCCGAAACGAGAGCATCGACATCGCCGCGCCGATCCTGCCCGTGAGCGCCAACCATGAGGTCGTCATGGGGTGCGCCGAGCACGGCGTCAAGGGCATCCTGTGCGAGAAGCCCATCACGGACAGCCTCGCGAACGCCGACGAGATGGTTGCCACGTGTCGCGCCAAGGGCATCGCCTTCGGATGCGGCGACCTCGACCGCAACCTCCCCGACTACTCGAAGGCGAAGGCGGTCATTGAATCCGGCGAGATCGGCGAGGTCGTCGCCATCGACCTGCACGGCGGATCGAGCCACGAGTGGGACATCCAAGGGCTGAGCCTCACGCGCCTGTTCGCGGGCGACGCCGAGGCCGCATGGGTGATCGGATGGGTGACCCGAGACCCGTTCAGCGATCACGACCAGGGGCAGGCGGGCTACATCAGGTTCGCCAACGGTGTCGAGGCGTTCCGGCATACGAACGGGAACGCCAAGAACGGCATCGAGGTGCTCTGCACGAAGGGTTCCTTGTACACCGACTACATGTACCTCAAGATGTGGAAGCTGGAGGACCCCGACGCCAGGCCCCACTGGTACAACGGTTTGGTCGAGATGGAGGGCCTCTTCAAAGAGGAGTCGCAGCACGAACGCAGCGGAACGCACGACGAGGACGGCTGGCGATGGGCCGGCAACCGCAACCTCGCCACGGTGCAATCCATGATTGAGGCCATCGAGAACGGCGTCGACCCCATCGGCAGCGGCGAGAACTCGCGCAAGTGCCTCGAAATCGCCATCGCCCTCCGCGAGTCGCACCGGCGCGGCAGGACGCCCGTCCGGCTCCCCCTCGAAGACCGCAGCCTCAGAATCGTGCCGCCCATGTCGCGCTGGCTCAACAAGAAAGATACGGTACCAATCGAGACCTACCGCGCGTCCATCGGCAACTGGAAGCTGGACTGACAGCGACCTGCCCTCACAGCCTAGCCGCAACCTTCTTCCAAGAATCGCGCAGGGTGACCGTTCGGTTGAAGACGAGCGCGCCGGGCCTTGAGTCGGGATCGACCGCGAAGTAGCCCGTCCGCTCGAACTGGTACTTTTCGCCCGGAACGGCGTCCGCGAGACTTGGCTCGACCTTTGCGCTGGGAACGACTTCCAGGGAATCAGGGTTGAGCGTGGTCATGAAGTCGTCGTCATCGTCGGGACGCTCCGACGTGAAAAGGTGGTCGTACAGCCGCACCTCGGCGCCGACCGCGTGCTCCGCAGAGACCCAGTGAATAGTACCGCGCACCCTTCGTCCGTCGGGGGCCTGTCCGCCTCGCGTCTCCGGGTCGTAGGTGCAGCGGAGCTCGACGACCTCGCCAGAGTCGTCCTTGATGACGTCCGTGCACGTGATGAAGTAGCCATACCGCAGCCGCACCTCGCGACCGGGGGCCAGCCGGAAGAACTTGCGCGGCGGGTCCTCCATGAAGTCGTCACGCTCGATGTACAGCTCCCGCGAGAACGGGAGCTTCCTTGTGCCCGCCTCGGGGTCCTCAGGGTTGTTCACCGCTTCCAGTTCCTCGGTCTGACCTACGGGAAAATTCTCGATCACCACCTTGAGCGGCCTGAGCACTGCTAGGGCGCGGGGCGCGCGCCTGTTCAGGTCGTCCCGTATGGCGTGTTCGAGCATGGCGATGTCGATGACGTTTTGCCGCTTGGCCACGCCTACCTGCTCGCAGAAGTTTCGTATCGACTCCGGCGTGTACCCGCGCCTGCGGAGCCCGGCCAGCGTCGGCATCCTGGGGTCGTCCCAGCCGCCGACGTGCCCTTCCCGCACAAGCTGGATGAGCTTGCGCTTGCTGAGAACGGTGTTGCTAAGGTTGAGGCGCGCGAACTCGATCTGCTGCGGGTGGTATACGTCCAGCGCGTCGAGGAACCAGTCATACAGGGGCCGGTGGTCCTCGTACTCCATTGTGCATATGGAGTGCGTCACGCCCTCGATGGAGTCCGACTGGCCGTGAGTGAAGTCGTACATGGGGTAGATAACCCACTGCTCGCCGGTGCGATGGTGGGGTGTTTTGAGGATGCGGAAGAGCACGGGGTCGCGCATGTTGATGTTGCCGGACGCCATGTCGATCTTGGCGCGCAGCACCTTTGTGCCCTCCTCGAACTCGCCCTCCTTCATCCCGCGAAACAGGGAGAGGTTGTCGTCTACGGAGCGGTCACGGAAGGGACTCTCGAGGCCGGGCTCGGTGAGGGTGCCGCGGTACTTGCGGATCTGCTCCTGGTCGAGGTCGTCGACGTAGGCCTTGCCCTTCTTGATGAGGTCGATGGCGTAGTCGTGCAGCTCGTCGAAGTAGTCGGACGCGAAGTAGAGGTGCTCGCCCCAGTCCCATCCCAGCCAGTGCACGTCTTGGAGGATGCTCTCGACGAACTCCTCCTCCTCCTTGGCGGGGTTCGTATCGTCGAAGCGCATGTGGCAGCGCCCGCCGTACTTGTCGGCAAGCCCGAAGTTGAGGCACATCGACTTGGCGTGTCCGATGTGCAGGTAACCGTTCGGTTCGGGGGGAAAGCGCGTTATGACCTCACCGCCGAATCGCCCATTGAGGTTGTGCTCCTCGACGATGTCCTCGATGAAATTCGCCGGTTCGGTATCAGCCATACCGGCCCCTCCTCGGCACTCGACCATCTTTATCGTTATCGAGTTTCATTAGCTTTGCCCCACCATACGCGGTTTGAGAATCACGCGATGGCGTTCAGTATAAAGCATCCTGTGCTCTCAACCCACGATTTCGCCCTAAACAAGTGCACTGAGGATGAGGTGCTGGCACCAGTCGTCGCCGTCGTTGATGAAGGCGTGCTGGGTCCTCTGCGGAATGTAGGCGCAGTCGCCCTCTCGCACGTCGTAGGTCTTGTCGCCGAGGAGCATCTTGCCCCGTCCGTACGTGAAGAGGTACACCTGCTCCTTGCCAACGTGCTCGTGGGGGCCTTCCTCCTGGCCGCCCGGCATCATGTGCATCGTGAGGCCGTGGAACCCCTCAAGAGGGGCCTGCTCGTAGGTGCGATCCGGGAATCCCGCCTTCTCGGCCATGATTGACCAGCCGACAGCGCCATGGCTCATATGAGGCGGTCCCGCGCGCCAGTTGCGGATGACGGGGTCGGTCCGCCCACGGTCGAGGTCGCCGTCGGGGTGCTCTTCGGCCCAGCGCGGGATCGCGCTGATGACGTAGTGCTCCAGGAAGTCGTCGCTGTCGTTGATGATCGAGTGAACGCCCTGCGCGGGCATGTACACCGCGTCGCCCTCTTTGACGGGGAACCGCTCCTCTCCGAGTTGGACGGCCCCAGTGCCGCTGACGATGTAGTAGACGTGCTCCTTTGCCGGGTGAGTGTGCGGCGGCTCGGCCTTTGTGGGCTGGAGGAGACGGTAGGTGATACCGTGAATGCCGATCAGCGGGGCTTCCTCGTACGTGCGACCGGGGTTCGTGCCAAGCTGCATCATCACCTTCCAGCCGACGGCGCCGTGGCTGTTCGCGGGATCCTGGTCGCGCCAGTTACGGATAACGGGTCTCGGAGTGTTCATGGGTGTGCTCCTCATGCGAAAGCTCGACCCATTGTACACCCGAAGGGACGGCGAACGTCAGAAGGGGCGGTAGCGGTTCGCGATGGGCATACGGCGGTCGCGACCGAAGTTGCGTGGGGTGATCTTGATGCCCGGCGGGGCCTGTCGACGCTTGTACTCGTTGCGGTCTACGAGGGTGACGATGTCCTTAACCGTTTGCTCGTCGAAGCCCGCCTCGACGATCTCCTCGAAGCTGCGATCCTCTTCCACGTAAGCCTTCAGTATCGGGTCGAGCACCTCGTAGGGAGGGAGGGAGTCCTGGTCCGTCTGGTCGGTCCGAAGCTCGGCGCTGGGTGGCTTGGTCAGCACGGTCTCGGGGATGACCGGACTATCGCCCCTCGCGTTTCGGTAGCGGCAGAGCTCGTATACCAGCGTCTTCGGGACATCCTTGATGACGGCGTACCCGCCCGCCATGTCGCCGTAGATGGTCGCGTAGCCGACCGCAAGCTCGCTCTTGTTGCCCGTCGTGAGGACGAGCCAGCCGAACTTGTTGGACATCGCCATCACGAGCAGCCCACGGATGCGCGACTGGAGGTTCTCCTCCGCCAAGCCCGGCTCGTACCCTTCGAAGTGGGGATCGAGCGTGCCAAGCGCTGACGAGAACACGTCCTCTATCTGGGCGGTCTTCAGCTCAATGCCAAGGTTCTCCGCCAGCTCACGGGCGTCGAGAATGCTCCCCTCGGACGAGTAGCGCGACGGCATGGAGAGGCCGCACACCGAGTCTGGACCGAGCGCGTCCACGGCGATGGTCGCCACGAGACTGGAGTCCACTCCCCCGGAGAGCGCGATCAGCACCTTGCGGGAGAACCCCGACTTGACGATATAGTCGCGCGTGCCCGTCACGAGGGCCTCGTACACCTCGCCCGTCTCGTCGTATCTTGTCGGATCGCGGTCGGGCAGGGGAGGCTTGGAGTTTTGCAAGTCCTCAGAGACCACGGAGACGTGCGACGACCCGACCTGTTTGAGGAGGGCCGAGCTTTCCTTGCGGGAGCGTGTGTCGCGTGCGCGTGCGCGAAACACCGCGTCGATGTCGAGATCGGCGACGATCAGGTCTTCCTCGAACTGGCTGCCCATCGCTACGACTCTACCGAAGGGGTCGTACACGATGCTCGCCCCGTCGAAGACCAACTCGTCCTGCCCACCGACGAGGTTTACGTAGGCCACGTAGACTCCGTTGTCGGACGCGCGGGTGGCCAGCATGTTTTCACGCCAGCGGATCTTGCCGGAGTAGAACGGCGACGCACTGATGTTGACGATGACCTCCGCGCCGGCCGCGCGCTGCACGACGGTCGGGCCGACCGCCTGCCAGATGTCCTCGCAGACGTTGACGCCCACGCGAACGCCGCCGATGACGTACACGGGGCACTCACGGCCTGCCTTGAAGTAGCGCTCCTCGTCGAATACGCCGTAGTTGGGCGGGAACATCTTGTGGTAGACGCCGGCGAGCCTGCCGTCGTGAGCCACCGCGGCGGCATTGTGGAGATCGGCGTCGGAGTCCACGAACCCGACAACCGACGTGATGCCCTCCGACGCCTCAGCGACCTGCCGCATCCGCGCCTTGTTGTCCTCGATGAACTGGTGCTTGAACAGCAGGTCTTCCGGCGGATAGCCGGTGATGGCAAGCTCGGGAAACGCGACAAGGTCGGCCCCAAGTTCGCGTGCGCGCGCCGTGTAGTCGAGGACCTTCGCGGTGTTCCCGTCGAGGTCGCCGACCGTCGTATTGATCTGTGCCAGCGCGATTCGGAGTGTTCTCATGTCAGTGGAGCCGAATCAAGCATGCATTTTGCCGCGCAAGGAAGCCGACTTCACGAAGAGTTCGCGTCGACGAACTCCGCAATTCGCTCCAACGCCCGGCTTAGGTTCTCGATGGAGTTGGCGAACGAGAAACGGACGCACCCGGTGCCGTACTGCCCGAATGACTCACCCGCAAGCGAGGCGACGCCGAAGTCGTTCAGAAGGTCGTCGGCGAAGCGGCGGCTGGTCATGCCCGTGCCCTCGATGTTCGGGAAGGCGTAGAACGCCCCCATCGGCATCGGGCATCGGATGCCCGGTATCTCGTTCAATCCTCCCACGAACACGTCGCGGCGGGACTTGAACTCGTCTCGGAACTCGTAGGTGAGTTCCTGCGGACCCTGCAGTGCCTCGACGCCCGCTACCTGGATGGCCGACGCCGTGCAGGAGACGCTGTTGGTGTTCAGCTTGGAGAAGTGGGGCACGAGCTCTTCCGGCATGACGCCGTAGCCGATGCGCCAGCCCGTCATCGCGTAGGTCTTCGAGAAGCCGTCGAGGATGATCGTCCGCTCCGCGAGGCCGGGGAAGGACGCGATGCTGCAATGCTCCCCCTCAAAGAGGAGGCGGATGTAGATCTCGTCGCTCAGCACCCAGAGGTCGTGCTCGACGGCAAGCTCCGCAAGCTGTCTGATCGTCTCGCGTCCGACGACGCTGCCGCATGGGTTGTTCGGCGAGTTCAGGACCATCAGCGTCGTCTTCGGTGTTATCGAGGCCGCCACCTCGTCCACGTCGATCTCGAAATCGCGCTCCGACAGGAGCTTGATCGGCACCGGAACCCCGCCGACGAAGTTGATCATCGACTCGTAGATGGGAAAGCCGGGGTTCGGATAGAGCACCTCGTCGCCCTCGTTCACGAGCGCCAACATCGCGAAGAACATGATGGGCTTGGCGCCCGACGTGACGACGACGTTGTCCACGCCCACCTCGATGCCGCGCGTCCCGGCGACCTCAGTGGCGATGGCCTGTCGCAGCTCCGGCAGTCCGGGCGACGGCCCGTAGTGCGTGTACCCGTTGCGGAGCGCCTCCGCGCCCGCCTCGACGATGTTGGACGGTGTGTCGAAGTCCGGCTCTCCTATCTGAAGGTGGATGATGTCCCGCCCCTGCGCCTCGAGCGCCTTCGCTTTCGCCAGCACCTCGAAGGCGGTCTCGGTACCCAGGCGGTTCATCCGTTCGGCGATCTTCATTCCCACTTCCTCACTCTTGAATGTATGTAGTATACACCCCTCGCCCCTGCGCAATACCTGACTCAGCACCATCGCGGTGATACAATTGACCTACTTTGCTGGGAGGGACGGCATGAACGTGTACCTCGGCACACCGCGCGGCTTCTGCGCCGGTGTGGTCATGGCCATCGACGTGGTCGAGATCGCGCTTGAGCGATTCGGCCCGCCGGTGTACATGAAGCACCAGATCGTCCACAATCCCCACGTCGTGGACGCCCTCGAGTCCAAGGGCGCGAAGACGGTCGAGGACGTGGGAGAGATTCCACCGGAGTCCGTGGTCGTCTTCTCGGCGCACGGCTCACCGCCGGAGGACTTCGAGCGCGCCAAGGCGCGAGACCTCCACGTCCTCGACGCCACCTGTCCCCTCGTGACGAAGGTCCACAACGAGGCCAAGCGGTACGACCGCGAGGGACGCAAGCTCATCATCGTCGGGCACAAGGGCCACCAGGAGGTCAGGGGCACCATGGGCCACCGCTCGATGTTCCTCATCGACGAGCGCGAGGGCGTCAACATGCCGCAATGGAAGGACGACACGCCCGTCACCGTCCTCACCCAGACGACGCTGTCGGTCGACGACACCCAGCAGGTCATCGACGAGATCGAAGACAACTTCGACAACGTGATCGTGCGGAACGACCTCTGCTACGCGACGACCAATCGCCAGTTTTCGGTCAAGGAGCTCTGCAAGCTCGTCGATCTCGTCCTCGTCATCGGAGCGCCCAACAGTTCGAACTGCAACCGCCTCCGCGAGGTCGCCAACGCCCAGGGCGTCCCCGCGTACCTTATCAACAGTCCCGGTGAGCTTCAGGACGAGTGGTTGGACGGCGTCGAGAACGTCGGCGTCACGTCGGGAGCATCGACCCCCGAAGATCTCGTAAGGGCAGTCATCGACACCCTTGCCCCCAATAGCGTGACGACGATTCGCGGTGCGGAGGAGGACATCCGCTTCAAGCTGCCCAAGGTGCAGTGCTGCGACCTCCACTCCGAGCTCTGGTACGCATAGCGCCCGAGTGATGCGCATCATCGTCGACAGCTTGGTCGAAGGCGCACGCCGCGCTCGTGGAACGGTGGTCATCATCGACGTGTTCCGCGCCTTCACCACCGAGGCCGTCGCCTTCCGGCGAGGCGCGAAGAAGATCATCCTCGTTGGCAGCCCGGAGGAGGCCCTGCGTCTCAGAAGCGACGGCATTGCCGACCTCTGCGTCGGCGAGGTGCACGGCATGCGTCCGGCCGGCTTCGATTACAACAACTCGCCGTATGAGATGTCCCAGGCCGACCTGGACGGGAAGATCATCGCGCACTCCACCATGGCGGGCACCGTAGGCGTGACCACGGCAACCAACGCGGATGAGGTCTACGTCGGCTCCCTCGTCATCGCGAGGTCGACCGTCGAGGCCATCCTGCGCGACGACCCCGATCTCGTGACCATCGTGGCGATGGGCGACGGCGGCAAGGTGCGCACCGACGAGGACGAGCAGTGCGCGCTCTACATGCGAAACTTACTCGAAGGACGGCGACCCGACCCAAACGCCGTGCGCAGCCTCGTCATGGCCTGTGATCAGGCCGCCAAGTACGACGACCCCGCCAAGCCTCACTTCCGGCCCGAAGACCGCGAGACCGCCCTCCAAATCGACTCGGTCCCCTTCGCCATCAAGGTATCCCGTGAGAACGGAATGTTGGTGTCGCGGCCGGTAGAGGTCCGGCCTTAGTAGGTTTCTATAGAGGGAGCTTGAAGGGTGAACGTAGATTGTTGATCTGATCTACGCGAGAGTTGACGAGGCGAACTTCTCGACCTTTATCTGCTTCGCCTTGTCCCGCGCCTGCCAAAGATCGTAGGCGGTCTGCATCCCGAGCCACGTTTCGGGCGAAGAGCCGAACGCTTGTGAGAGACGGAGGGCCATCTCTACCGATATGCCAGCCCTCCCATTCACTAGGTCGGACAACGCCTGGCGAGTTACGCCGAGGCCCTCCGCCGCCCGCGTCACCGTCAGGCCGAGGGGTTCGAGGCAATCCCACCGCACGATCTCGCCAGGGTGGGGAGGGTTTTGCATGGGCATGGTCTTGTCTCCTTAATGGTAGTCCGTGTAATCGACGTCGACGGCGTGGCCTTCCTCAAATCTGAAGGTCACACGCCAATTCCCGGACACTGAGACGGCGTGGTGGCCCCTCAATTTACCGGACAGTGGGTGGAGCCGAAATCCCGGCAAGTCCATATCGCGTGGTGTTCGACTGTGATCGAGCACGGTGAGGATGCGAGTCAGCTTTCTCATATGATCCGGGGCGATTCGTCTCGATCCACGGCCTCGGTAGAGGGCCCTTAGGCCCCGATGCTTAAAGGATAGTATCACTCGGATAGTTTATTGTGTCACCTGTCGCTTGTCAATTGACGTGAAGCCTGTGTAACTGTTCAGAGTTGATGAGAGGAACTTAAAAAACCCTAGCGCGTTGTGGAGCGGTTGTGCCATAAGGGAGAGGTGAGAACTGAACTTGACCTGGATAGTGCAAGCCGTGAGACCCTGCTGGCGATCATCGTCGAGCAACAGACGGTCATCACCGAGTTGCAACAACGGATAGAGGAACTGGAGAGACGGGGCCCTCCTCGGGGCATGCCCGGCAATAAACATACTCCCAAGCGGCCTCGACCGAAGAGGACGGAGCCTCGTAACAAGCGGACTCAAGGATTCGCCCGGCGGCGGATGAATCCCACTCGACAAGTAGTACACGCCCTTGACTCATGCCCCGAGTGCGGGACGGGTATGACCGGTGGATGGGTGCATCGGACACGAGAGGTCATCGAGATTCCGTTGGCTCCGGCAGAAGTGATCGAGCAGGTCTTCGTGGCCCGCATGTGTGCGTTATGCCGCAAGCGGCGTCTGCCGCAGGACTCGTTGAAGGGGATGGCTGTGGGGCGTCAGCGCTTGGGAATCAACCTGGTGAGCCTGATCGTGACGCTTCGGGAGGAAGCGCGACTGCCGATACGGAGCATCCAGCGCTACCTGTGGACGGTGCATCAGTTGAAGCTGAGTGTGGGGGCCATAGCTGATGCGATTCACCGTGTGGCGCGACAGGCACGGCGGACAGTGGACGAGACGCTTGAACGCATTCGCGGCTCCCCGGTGGTGCACGCCGATGAGACGGGCTGGCGTGAGGATGGAGTCAACGGCTATGTCTGGACATTCAGCACACCCACCGAGCGGTACTTCGTGCGTCGTGGTCGGGGCAAGGAGGTGGTCGATGAGGTGTTGGGTGAGTCGTTCGACGGAGTGCTGGTGAGCGACTTCTACGCCGCATACAACCATTATCCCGGTCTCAAGCAGCGGTGCTGGGTACACCTGCTGCGTGACATCCATGAACTCAAGGCGTTGTACCCTGAGGACACGGGTCTGGTTCGGTGGGCCGGGGCGGTGCGCCAGATCTATGACAGGGCAAAAGCGTACGCTGAAGCAGGCGTTCAACCAGCGTCCGGGTACCACCGGTTCGTATCTCCCAACCAGTTGATGCTGGAGAGTCAACTACTGTCACTGTGTCGTCCCTTCTCAAACGACGAGACGGCGCCTCAAGCAAAGCTCTGCCGACGCATAGAACGGTTCATCAAAGAGCTGTTCGTCTTCGTATCGCACCCGGACGTGCCGTCTGAGAACAACGCTGCCGAACGGAGTCTGAGGCATCTGGTCATCAGCCGCAAGATCAGCGGTGGCACTCGCTCCGAACAGGGAACCACCAGCAAGATGGCCTTGGCGTCCCTCTTTGGCACCTGGAGGACCAAAGGTCTCAATCCCCTCTCCCAATCCCGCAAACTGCTCGTCTCTCATCAACTCTGAACAGTTACAAGCCTGTCCTTCAAAGTCGGTCGTGCTTCGATTACTTGCCATCCGGTCGCATTCGCAGTTTAGTATAGTGCCGTTCACCAAGCGGTCTTTGGCAGAAGCGATTTGGGCATAGTGCATATGAGAAGGCAGCAACCGATGCCGGCCGACACCGACCCCGGCACAGGCGAGAACCCCGACTATCTCTCGCGGCAGGTCATAACGTACATCGGGAACAAGCGGGCGCTGCTTGGGCAGATTGGGCAGGTGGTTGAGCGGGTCAAGCCTCGCTTGGGAAAGGAGCGGCTGCGGGTCTTCGACGTGTTCAGCGGGTCGGGGATCGTCTCGCGGTACCTGAAGGCGCATGCCTCGACGCTGATAAGCAACGACATCGAGGACTACGCGGCTGTCGTTGGGCGGTGCTACCTGCGAAACTGGAGCACGGTCGACCTGAGGGCGATCACCGAGATGGTGGACGAGATGAACCGTAAGGTTGATGACAGCGTATGTCCAAAGGGGTTTGTCGAAGAGCTATATGCGCCGAAGGACGAGGACCGGATCACGAGGGAAGACCGGGTCTTCTATACGCGGGACAACGCGCGGCGACTCGACGGCTACCGTCAGATGATCGACACGGCGTCGGAGGACGTGCGGGAGCTACTTCTTGGGCCGCTGCTGAGCAAGGCGTCGGTTCACTCGAACACCGCCGGGGTATTCAAAGGGTTTTACAAGAACCGGGATACGAAGATTGGGCAGTTCGGAGGTACCGGTTCAGACGCGCTGGTGCGGATCAAGGGGAAGATCATGCTAGAACCTCCGGCGCTGAGCCGGTTCGAGTGCGATTACGAGGTGCTCCAGGAGGACGCCAACGACGCGGCGCGGCGGGTAGGGGACCTTGATCTGGCGTATATCGATCCGCCGTATAACCAGCATCCTTACGGCTCCAACTACTTCATGCTGAATCTACTCGTGCGGTACGAGAGGCCGGAGCGGATCAGCCGCGTTTCGGGGATACCGGAGGGGTGGAGACGCTCGGGATACAACGTGAGGGCGAGGTCGCTCCCGCTGATGAGGGATCTGCTTCACGCGCTGGACGCGCGGTACCTTCTCGTGTCGTTCAACGACGAGGGGTTCATCACGACGGAAGAGATGCTCGATCTGCTAGGGGAGATCGGCACCGTCGAGGTGATGGAGACGCCGTACAACGCGTTCCGGGGAAGCCGGAACTTCAACAACCGGCCGGTTCATGTGACGGAGCATCTGTTTTTGGTGGAGAGGGAGTGAGGGGTCTTTCACCCTCACCCCGGCCCTCTCCCACGAACGGGAGAGGGGGTAAAGCCCCCCTTACAGGTCGTAGCCGCGGAGTTCGCCGCGTTCGAGGGCTAGGGCGATGCGGTGGCGGTGGGACTCTGTGGGGTCGGCGTCGGCGTCCATGAAGGCGACGGTTTCGCCGAGGCCGTTTACGAACTCGGCGGGGCCTTCCTGCTCGATCTTCGGTACGACCACGTCGTCGTACCAAGACCATACGTCTTCCTTTGAGCCGTAGGCGCCGGCGTGGGCGGGGAGCTCGCTGGGAACGCCGAGGTCGGGGCGGTGGTTGTAGTCAATGCCGTCGGCGTTGAGGGCGGCTTCAAGGACTCCGTTGTTGTACTCGGGCTTGTACGGCGTGAGGCGGGAGTGCCGGACGTCGACAAGGTTGGTGACGCCGGCGGCGCGGAGGATGCGGACAAGCTCAGGGATCTCCTTGCCGGAGAATCCTACTGTGTAGAAGTCGGCCTGGATCTGGGCGTGTTCGAGGTTCCAGACGGTCTTGTTGACGAGTTTTCCGCCGGTGACCTCTTCGGGTGAGCCGAACAGCTCGTACTGGACGGTGGGAGTCTCGTCGTCCTGACGCGGGGTCTCGGCGGCGGGAGTCGAGGGGCGGGAAACGACGTGGGTCACTCCGCCGGACGGGGGAGCGACGGGGGTCTGCTCTTGCCGCTCGTCCTCCTGTTCCTGTTCGCCGTTGGAGGTGCGGACGAGATCGGTGATGACCTCGCTCCAGTCACGGCGCTCGCCGGTGGAGCTTGCCAACTCCTCGATCTGGCGGGCAGCGTCAGCGGGTATCGAGATTGCCCTCTCGATAGTGGCGAGGGCCATAGACTCGATCTCATCGAGCGGCTTGTCGGGGTACATCTTGAAGAAGTCGAGGAGGCGGCGCGCCCTCTCCTGTTCGAGGGGTGCGATCATGCGGGCGAGTTCTTCGTATAGGGAGTCGAGTCGGTTGGAGGGGACGCGGGAGCGCACGGATGCGATGGCCTGTTCAAGTAGCGTTGCGTGACGCTCGGGGATGGCGGAGCGGGACTGTCGCTGGGCGGCCTGCGGAGGGAGCTTGCTGGCGACCTCGACACCGCTGGGCCGGAGTCGCTGCATGGCCTCGTAGGCCTGGAAGTCCTCGACGATCTTCTGGTGGCTGCGACCGATGGCGCGGGAGAGGCCCTTGGTGCTGCCGAAGCGTTCGGGGTCGAAGCGGTGGAGCCTGCGGTAGGCGATGACGCGCTCTTCGAGGGAGAGGTCTCCCCGGTGGAGGTTCTCGACGAGGGAGCGCACGATGGCGTCGGAGTCGGAGATGCGCTGGATCACGACGGGGACGACTGCCATGTCCAACTCTTTGGCGCAGGCGAGCCGTCTCGATCCTATGATGACCTCGTACTTGCCGGCCTCACCGGGCCGGACGACGAGCGGTTCAAGGATGCCCTGCTCTCGGATCGAGTCGCGGAGCTCGGTTATATCGCCCACCTCTTTGCGGGCGTTGACGGGGGAAGGGAAGAGACGGTCGGTGGAAAGCTCTCGTGCCTCGAAACCTCTCGATGCGGTGGCGACCATGGCTAGCAACTCCTCTAGTCTTCCGGGCATCTCGACCTCCCTCAAGTGAGTGAATCCGTGCCCGGATAATACGGTGTTTGGGGTACCGCAAGTCTAGGGGATTTGCGACCTCAAAACAAGCTCCCTTGATTGAGTCCCGAACGTTCGCGAGGGTACTCGACTCCGAGATGCTCGTACGCGAGCCGCGTGGCCATGCGGCCACTGGAAGTTCTCTCCAAAAATCCGCGCTGGAGGAGGTACGGCTCGTAGACGTCCTCGATGGTCTCGGACTCCTCGTTGATGGAGGCCGCGAGCGTTTTCAGTCCGACGGGTCCGCCGTCGAACTTTCCGATGATCGAGTCGAGCACCTGGTGGTCGAGCTTGTCGAGGCCGATCTCGTCGACTTCGAGACGGGCCAGCGCCTCTTGTGCGACTTCGATGGTGATGGTGTTGTCCGCCATGACCTGGGCGTAGTCCCGCACCTGCCGGAGGAGACGGTTTGCGATTCGGGGAGTGCCGCGGGCGCGCTTGGCGATTTCGTAAAGGCCGTCGTCCTCGGCGGAGATTTCGAGGATGCGCGCGGAGCGCTTGACGATGGTGCGCATCGCGTCGTCGTCGTAGAACTCCAGCCGGTGGACGGCCCCAAAACGGTCGCGCATGGGGGCGCTGATCATGCCATACCGCGTGGTCGCGCCGATGAGGGTGAAGGGCTTGATGGCGAGGTTCATGCTCCGCGCCTTGAGGCCCTTGTCGATGACCCAAGAGACGAAGAAGTCCTCCATTGCGGGGTAGAGGACCTCCTCGACGACGCGGGCGAGCCGGTGTATCTCGTCGATGAAGAGGACCTCGTGCTCCTTGAGCTGGGTGAGGGTGGCGACCATGTCGCCGGGCCTCTCGATGGCGGGGCCGGAAGTGGTCTTGATGCGAACGCCGAGTTCGGTGGCGACGATGTTGGCGAGGGTGGTCTTGCCGAGGCCGGGCGGGCCGTAGAGGAGGACGTGGTCGAGGGCCTCGCCGCGCTGCCGGGCGGCGATGATGGATATCTCAAGGTTGCCTTTGACGGCCTGCTGGCCGATGTAGTCGACGAGTCGACGCGGGCGCAGGGTGTTGTCGATGTCTTCGGCTTGCTTCTTGGGTGATACGACGCGCTCTTGCATGTTGTTTGCCGCTTATGTTGAGGAGCGGTGGGATGGAGTGCCAGAACCTTTGTTCATTCTAGGTTCGGGTCGGCGGGCTGTCAAGGGACGGTGTGAGATTGTACCGTGAACCGGCGATTTCGGCATTCGTGCGTGGGATTCACCGCAGAGGTCACAGCGGTTGTGCCTTTTTGAGTATATGCCGATGGTGTAGAATAGGACGCGACGCGAAGGACGGAGTCTACAGGGGTGAACGATTGGCAGAATATGACGTAGTGGTCGTAGGGAGCGGTGTCGGGGGGTACGTGGCCGCCATCAGGGCGGCGCAACTGGGAATGAACACAGCGATAGTCGAGCGGTCGGAGCTCGGCGGGACGTGCCTCAACTGGGGGTGCATCCCGAGCAAGGCGCTCCTCCGCAACGCCGAGGTCGTCAGCCTTCTGAATCACGCGGACGAGTTCGGAATCGTCTTCGACAATATGCGGGTCGACTTCGGCAAGGCCATCGACCGCAGCCGGCGAGTCGTCAAGCGCCTCACGGACGGCGTCTCGTTTCTCCTCAAGAAGAATAACGTGACCGTGGTCGAGGGGTACGGCGCCCTCAAGGACGCGAACACGGTCGAGGTCCAGCGGGCAGGCGAGACGCTTTCGGCCAAGAACATCATCATCGCGACGGGAGCGCGATTCCGCCAGCTTCCGAACCTGCCGATCGACGGCAGGGTGGTAATAACGAGCCGCGAGGCTCTCGAAAGGCGAGACGCGCCCAAGCGGGCCGTCATCGTCGGGGCGGGAGCGACGGGCGCGGAGTTCGCCTACCTGTGGAGTAAGTACGGCGCTGAGGTTACGCTGGTTGAACTGCTGCCGCGTCTCGTCCCGACTGAGGACGAGGAGGTCAGCAGCCAGCTCCAGCGCTCATTCCGGCGCCAGGGCATTACTTCGATGGTGGGCTCGAGCGTTGACGAAGTGCGAGTCACCGGCAACATCGCGACGGTGACCGTCACGAACGAGAAGGGTACGACCGACGTCGAGTGCGACACCGTGCTGGTGGCGGTTGGAGCGCAGGGCAACGTGGACGGGATTGGCTTGGAAGCGGTTGGCGTCGAAGTCGAGCGCGGGTACATTTCCATCGACGAGATGATGCAGACCACTGTGCCGAATATCTACGCGATAGGCGACGTGACCGGCAAGATGCTGCTGGCGCACGTGGCATCGGCGCAGGGCGTGACGGCGGTCGAGCACATGGCGGGACTCGATCCGCAGCCTCTGGACTACGACTTCATCCCGCGGGCCACGTACTGTCGGCCGCAGATTGGGAGCTTCGGACTCACGGAAGCCCAGGCTACGGAGCGCGGGTATACTGTGAGAGTCGGCAAGTTCCCCTTCATCGCGAGCGGCAAGGCCCTGGCCCTCGCGGAGTCGGAGGGATTCGTCAAGCTGGTGGTGGACGATGAAATCGGAGACATACTCGGCGGTCACATGATCGGCGCGGAGGTGACCGAGCTTCTCGGTGAGCTTGGCATGGCGCGGCTCCTAGAGAGCACGAGCAAGGAACTGGGATGGCTGGTCCATCCACATCCGACACTGTCGGAGACGATCAAGGAGGCGGCGTTGGCCGCGGACGGCGAAGCGGTACATATTTGAGCAAGGCCCTTTTGGGCTGATCCTCTCGCCCAACACTAAAGAACATGAGGAAATGGGGCCGGAGTGGACTATGGCGCTGGCAACGACACTGGATAAGACGCAGGTGACCGACTTCTATCGGCAGATGCAGACTATCCGCATTTTCGAAGAGCTGAGCCAGGTCAAGTACCAGGAACAGAAGATCAAGGGCTTTCTGCACCTGTACATCGGTCAGGAAGCAGTCGCCGTCGGCGCGATCTCGGCGCTGAGGCCGGACGACGACGTCATTACCAGCTATCGCGACCACGGCCACGCGCTGGCGAAGGGTCTCGACCCCAACGCCGTGATGGCCGAGCTCTACGGCAAGGCGACGGGCGTCAGCGGGGGTAAGGGCGGCTCGATGCACCTGTTCGACGTGTCGAAGAGGTTCTGGGGCGGCCACGCCATCGTCGCGGGACAGCTTCCCCTGGCGGTGGGGCTGGCGCTCGCGATCAAGACGCGAGACGAGGACCGTATCGTCATGTGCTTCTTCGGGGACGGCTCGGTGAATGAGGGGGAGTTCCATGAGTCGCTGAACCTCGCGTCGCTGTGGAAGCTGCCGGTGGTGTTCTTCCTGGAAAACAATCTGTACGGCATGGGCACGCACATCGAGCGCGCGCGGGCAGGCGGCAAGGAGATATACGACGACATCGCGGCGTACAACATACCCGGCACGAACGTAGACGGCCAGGACGTACTCGCGGTACGGGAAGCATCCATAGAGGCCGTCAAGCGGGTCCGTTCAGGCAACGGGCCCGTTTTCGTTGAGGCGATGACGTACAGGTTCCGCGGCCACTCGGTGGCGGACGCTCAGGCGTACCGCTCGCGGGACGAGATCGGCGCGTGGAGGGAAAACAACGATCCTCTCGGCAACCTGCGGAACCTCGCGATGGCCGAGGGCATCATGGAAGAGTCGGACTTCGTGGAGATCGACCGGGAGGCGCGCGCGGTGGTCGACGAGGCGGTCGAGTTCGCCGAGAACAGCCCGGAGCCTCCCGCTGAGGCGCTGTTCGATCACGTGTACGCGGACTAGCGTATTTGGCATAGAGACGAGAATCAATGGCCGAGTTGATCATAAGGGAAGCGATCCGCAAGGGACTGCAAGAGGCCCTGGAGACGGACGACCGCGTCTTCCTGATGGGGGAAGACATAGGAGCGTACCAGGGGAGCTACGCGGTGACGCGCGGGTTCTTCGAGGAGTTCGGGCCGGAACGAATCCGCGACTGTCCCATAGCCGAGTCGGTGATAATCGGCTCCGCGACGGGCGCGGCGATGGCGGGGATGCGCCCCATCGTCGAGATGATGACGATCAATTTCATGCTCTTGGGCATCGACCAGGTGGTCAACCACGCGGCGAAGATGAGCTATATGTCGAACGGCCAGATCAAGGTGCCGCTGGTGATCCGGGCCGTCACGGGAGGGGGAGGCCGTCTCGGCGCGACGCACTCGCAGAACTTCGAGGGCTGGTACGCCTCCGTGCCCGGCCTGAAGGTCTGCGTTCCCTCAGACCCGTATGACGCGCTCGGACTGCTCCGCACGGCCATCGCGGACCCGAACCCGGTTATCTTCGCTGAGCACGGTTTGCTGTACGGCAAGCGGGGAGAGGTCCCCGACGAGCACTACACCGTGCCGATGGGTCAGGCGGCGGTGCGGCGCGAGGGGACGGACATCACGCTGGTGGCCTACGGGCGGATGCTGTACACGTCTTTGGAGGCGGCGGATCGCTTGGCGGAGCGCGGCGTGGAGGCGGAAGTGATCGACTTGCGAACGCTTCAGCCGCTGGACACCGATACGATCGTGCAGTCGGTCGAGAAGACGAGCAGGGTCGTGATCGTGGAGGAAAACTGGCGAACGGGCGGGTTCTCCGCCGAAATAGCGAGCACCGTTCAAGAGGCGGCGTTCGACTATTTAGACGGGCCGGTGGGACGAGTCAGCGGACACGACGTGCCCGCGCCATACAATGCGACGCTCGAAGATATGCAGATACCCGACGCGGACAGAATAATCGCGGAAATCGAAAAACTCTACAGTCTCTGAGGAGGCGTCTTTTGGCTACCAATCTAAACATGCCCCAAATGGGGTACGACATGCAGGAAGGGACTCTCGTGCGCTGGCTCAAGTCGGTGGGCGACGAGGTGTCGCTTGGCGAGGCCGTGGCTGAGATCGAGACCGACAAGGCGGTGGTCGAGTTCGAGTCGACCGCCGAGGGCGTCCTTCTTGAACTGCTGGTGGAAGAGGGCACCA
Organism: Dehalococcoidia bacterium; assembly: GCA_963665745.1. Classification (GTDB taxonomy): domain Bacteria; phylum Chloroflexota; class Dehalococcoidia; order Lucifugimonadales; family VXLM01; genus VXLM01. Next base: position 2,349,286 of record OY762443.1, read on the forward strand.
CCGTGGCGGTCGGCGAGTCGATAGCCACGGTCGGCGCCGAGGGCGAGACGCTTGCGGCAGACGGGGGCGATGGTGGAGAGGCGACCGAGCCCGAGCCCGTCGCCGAGGAGCCTTCGGAGCCGGACGCAGAAGAAGCGTCCGAAGCCGAGGAGGACGAGGATGAAGCGGCCGCGATACCTCTTCCGGCGTCGCCGAGCGAGGTGCGCGCTTCTCCAATCGCTCGAAAGTTGGCGGCGGAGCGAGGAGTCGATCTGAGCACCGTCGCGGGGACCGGTCCGGGCGGACGGATACTCAGGTCGGACGTGTTGGCTGCGGAATCCATGCCGGCTCCTGCGGAAGAACCCCAAGAGGAAGAACCTGCAGAGGCTCCCGAAGCTATGGAGGAACCGTCCATGCCCGAAGATGAGGCTCCCGAAGCCGTGGAAGAAACTCCTGCTCCGGTAGAGGAAGAGCCGGTCGAAGCTGTGGAAGAGGAACCTGCCATGGAGGCCCCGGAGGAGGTTGAAGAGCCGGCAGAACCTGAGTCGGAGACTGAGGCTATGGGGCTCGTGCCGCTGACGCGCATGAGGCAGCAGATAGCGCGTACCACCGTAGGTAGCAAGACGACGATTCCACACTTCTACGTGACGACAGACATAGATATGACGGATGCCATGTCGCTGCGCAAGGCGATCAACGCGAGCTTGGAGGGTGACGTGCGAGTGAGCGTGAACGACCTTGTCATCAAGGCGTGCGTCCACACGATAAAGCAGTACCCCAAGTTCAACTCGTCGTACACCGACGACGGCATCAGGATGCACGATTCGATCAACGTCGGGATTGCGATTGCGGAGGACGACGGTCTGATCATGCCCGCGATTCTCGATTGCGGCGACAAGTCGCTGACGGAGATATCCGCCGCCAGCAAGGACCTCGTGCAACGGGCTCAGAGCGGGACGCTTCACGTGGAAGAGTACACGGGTGGGACGTTCAGCGTCAGCAACATGGGCATGTTCGACGTCACGAGCTTCGTCGCCATCATCCAGCCGCCGCAGTCTGCCGTGCTTGCGATAGGCACCGTGCAGAAGCGGCCGGTCGTGCAGGGCGACAGCGTCGTCGTGCGAGAGATCATGTCGGCCACGCTGTCGGTCGACCACCGGGTCTCGGACGGGGCCGAGGGCGCACAGTTCATCGTGCAGCTGAAGGAGTACCTCGAACACCCGCTTCGGCTGTTGGTGTAGGAAGAAGGGACCGGCTCACCGTGGGAGGCTACCATTGGCAACGATAAAGATCGTCTCTTGGAACGTGAACGGCATCAGGGCCGCCCACAGGAAGGGGTTCCTCGACTGGTTCGAGGAGGAAAGGCCCGACATTCTCTGCATCCAGGAAACCAAGGCGCAGGAAGAGCAGTTTCCGGCAGACCTGCGGGAGATCGGGGGATACCATAAGTTCTACTCATCGGCGGAGAAGAAGGGCTACAGCGGGGTTGCGCTGTACACCGCGACCGAGCCGGTAAGCGTGGAGCCGGGATTCGGCATCGAGCGGTTCGACAGCGAGGGGCGCACCCTGCAAGTGGACATGGGCGACTTCGTTCTGTTCAACGTGTACTTCCCGAACGGCAAGAGCTCGGATGAGCGGCTCGCGTACAAGATGGAGTTCTACGACGCATTCCTGGACCACATCGAGTCGCTCAGATCGCAGGGCAGGAATATCGTCGTGTGCGGTGACGTGAACACCGCGCATAAGCCCATTGACTTGGCACGTCCCAAGGCGAACGAGAAGATCTCGGGATTCCTGCCCATCGAGCGAGAGTGGATCGACAAGCTCGTGGAGCGCGGCTACGTGGACACCTTCAGGATGTTCAACCAAGAGCCGGACCAGTATTCATGGTGGAACCAGCGCGCCAATTCCCGCGCCCGGAACGTTGGGTGGCGTATCGACTACTTCTTCGTGAATGAAGAGTTTCGTGAGAGCGTCAAGTCGGCGGGCATTCACCAAGAGGTCATGGGATCGGATCACTGTCCCATCAGCCTGGAAGTGGAGATCGGGAGCTGATGGGTTCCCATGCAGCACCGGACGCTCTATCGGGGAGACTGCCTCGGCTGGATGCGTCGATGGCCTGACGAGTGCGTCGATCTGATCTACCTCGATCCGCCGTTCAACAGCAGCGTCGGCTACGACATTCGTTCCGAGACCGGGACGGGAGGGACGTCCCGGACAAGGGCCTTCAACGATACGTGGAGATGGGACGAGCAGGCAGCCGACCGGCTCCGCAGGATACTGGACGATGATGGACATCCTGTGCGGAACGTCATCGTGGGCCTACTCCACCAGCTTGGGGAGTCCAGTATGCTGGCCTACCTCACGTATATGGCCGAGCGGCTTGCGGAGATGCGCCGTCTTCTAAAGCAAACGGGCAGCATCTATCTCCACTGCGATCAGACCGCCAGCCATTACCTCAAGATAGTGATGGACGGGATATTCGGCGCGAGCAACTTTCGGAACGAAGTCGTTTGGAGCTATCGTACGGGCGGAGTCAGCAAGCGGTACTGGCCGCGCAAGCACGACGTGTTGCTGTTCTACGTTAAGTCTGACTCGTACACGCACCGGCCGCTGCGGGAACGGGTGCTGTACGACAAACCGTTCTTTAACGCGCAGTTCGACGAGGAGGGCAGGCCCTACGCCGACGTGTACGTCCGCGACGTTTGGGACGACATCAAGCCGATTATCAACGTATCGAAAGAGCGTCTCGGATATCCGACACAGAAGCCGGTAGCGTTGTTGGAGCGCATCATTGAGGCGTCGTCCAACCCCGGCGACATGGTGCTTGACCCGTTCTGCGGCTGCGGCACGACCGTCGTCGCAGCGGAGAACCTGGGGCGTCATTGGGCCGGGATCGAGATATCCGAGTTCGCGATTGACCTTATCCAGGAGCGGCGGCTGAAGGAGATGGGGATTACGGCTGCGATTGAAGGGATGCCTGTTGACATGGACGCAGCGATTGACCGATGAAGCCTTTTCCTTGCAATTCTCACCACTTTCGCCTTCCCTCCCTTCCATTTGAATCACAAGAACCTCTGTCCTACACTACTCATATCAGAACAACGCCGCAAGCGCCGATCGCCCGGCACGCGAAGCGCCATAAGACACTTTCAGAACAACGAGCGTGGTTTTTTCCAGGGGCAAAAAAATTCTCAAACCCTCTCATTCCGCGAACATGCGCGAGTTCCGTCCCATGCCCACCACGCCCAAGGCCATGAGAAACTTTGAGAAGGCCGACAAAAAGGGAGATCGGAAGGCCTCTCAATCCCTCTCACTTTCTCAACCCCTCTCATTTTCTCAAACCGTCTCACTCTCGCCGAAAGCGGAGAGCGTTGGCGTGAGGATGAATGCCTCCCCTGTCGGCCCCCGGTGGGGGAGAGACTGGGAGTGGTTCCACTTTGCCCAACACGACTTTCGAAGACACCGAGCGTATAATCTCCGCACTTTAGGACGGAACGAAGAAGGAGGCCCGCTATGGCAAAGCCGCGAATGATGTTCTTTCACGACGGACGCCATCCGCACATCTATATGTATGAACCGCCGATGCAGAAGGAGGAGTACGCCGCCGCCATCGACGAGCTTTCGGGCACGACGATAGACGCCGTCATGTTCTGCCTCGGGGAGGGCCGGACGTTCCTGCACGATACGCAGGTGGGAGAGCTTTGGGGGCACAACGTCGACAAGTGGCCCCACCTGATCTGGAGGCGGACGCATCAGAACGCCAAGGGGCTGATCGAGGAGGGGAACGACCCCCTGAGGATCGTGTGCGACCGCGCGCACGAGAAGGGGATGCTGCTGTACCCGACGCTGCTCGTGCAGGTCGGCAGCGACGAGCGTTGGAGTGATCGGGCGACGTGGGTGCGCTGCTCCGACTTTCGCTTCGAGAACAAGCATCTCGAAATTCAGGCGAAGGGTGGCGTCGACTCTAGCTTTCCCGGGTTCGACGGTCTCGACTTCATGCACGAGGAGGTCCGCGAGGAGCGGTTCGCCATCGTCGAAGAGGTGGTGACCAACTACCCGGTAGACGGCTTCGAGTTGCACATGGGACAGCTACCGTACTATTTCCATCCCGACGAGGTGGACGTGGGCCGACCTGTGCTGACGGAGTGGATCGGCAGGGTCTACGACGCCGTGCATCGCAGCGGGCCGAACCGTGAGCTCGTGGTACGAGTTCCGGCGAATCTCGACGAGTGCATGGCCGTGGGCATGGACGTGCGCGGCTGGATCGATGATGGCATCGTCGACGTGATCATCGGCGACGGAGCGGTGGGTGACACGATGAACCAATTCGCCGATTTTCGCGGACTGGTTGAGGCGGCGAAGGGCACGGACTGCCGGGTACATGCGTCGCTTCAGCATCGCGTCGACTCGGACAGGGTAGGGGATGCGAAGATTGAGATGATCCGCGCGGCGGCGGGCAACTACTGGGCGCAGGGGATCGAAGGTATCTACATCTCCAGAGGGTGGTTCTACAACTACCCGTATGACGCCACGTTCTACGAGAAGATCAGGGAGATCCCTCAGCCGGACGTGATGGCCCCGAAGGACAAGTACTACAGGGTGCCCACACTCGGCGACGGCCCGAAGCCGGAGAGCGGCCCCGGCAGCGTGATGCAGCTGCCGGCGACCCTGGAGGTCGGGACGCCGACATCGATTGACTTGGTCATCAATGACGACCTTCCTCGGTGGGACGCCGTTGGGCGGGTGTACGAGGTACTGCTGCGCATCCGCATAACGGATACGACCGAACTCGACCGCTACTCCTTCGAGCTGAACGGCGAGGCGCTGCCCGACGGTGCGCTGAGGATCATCAATCAGATGTTTTGGATGAGCGGGCCTCGCCGGACCGCGCAGGGGTACTGGTTCGTCTTCACGCTCGACCGCGACTCCTGGCCGCGACAGGGGGCGAACACCCTGCAGATTACGCTCTTGGAGCGCGACCCGGACGTGACGCCCGCCGTCATAGTTCAGGATGTCGAGTTGGAGACGAAGTACCTGATGGGCAAGAACTTCCGACGCGGTCACGACGACCCCGCGCTCGGCCCGTTCGAGGGACGAATGGGGGGGAACTGGTAATTCGTAGTGGTCGCGGATTCTCTTGCCCTCGGCAGAATCGTTTTAGGATGTGCAGGACGCCTTTATGGAATATTGATACAATCGTCTTGGCTTCCAGTGGCCAACTTGCAGGATTGAAGTAGGTGCCCCAATGCGGAGAGAAGAAGCCCTCAAGGTACTTTCGGAGCACAAAGCCGAACTTCGACAGAAGTTCGGAGTCAAGTCCATAGCCATTTTCGGTTCCACTGCTCGTGGCGAAGTCACTTCGCAGAGCGACATTGACGTGCTTGTCGAGTTCGATCCTATTGCCGCTCCGTCTCTGCTCGACTTCATCCACCTTAAACATTTTCTGTCCGACGAGTTGAACGGCAATGTTGATCTCGTAGAGAAGAATTCTCTCATCCCGGAGCTGCGCGACGCTATTCTCGCCGAGTCGGTGTATGTCTGATCGGATATGGTGGTTTAGACTCAGGGACATCCTCGATGCCATTGACTTTGTGGCGAATCACCTCGATGGCGTAACCTTCGAAGAATTCAAAGCCGACGAAGTCCTTCAGCGCGCAATCCTTCACACGTTGGAGATAGCCGGAGAAGCAACGACAGGTATACCGGACGAACTCACCCGCCTACACCCCGAAATCCCGTGGCGCGGCATGAATGACTTCCGAAACGTGATTGTTCATCAGTACTTCAGAATTGACTTGGAACTGGTCTGGAACGTTACTCATCGAGACCTCCTTCCTCTTCGGGGTCGCATCGCAGAGATTCTGGAATCCCTGGAAGATCAAGCCTAATTCCGGCACAGGGACACTTTCGGGGTTGCCCTAGCCCGTTCGCCCTTGTGATTCACCCTTGCAATGGCTATACTCGGGGCCGCGTCCCAACGAACTATCTCCGTATTCCCGCTTGCCAATTGGAGGCCCAACATGACCGTTTCTCCCGACGCCCCGAAGGTAATCTTCACCGATGACGGTTGGATTCTGAGCGCCACCGAGCCGCCGCTTACCGTCGAGAAGCTCAAGGCGGAGGTGGTGGACAGTCACAACTGGCCGGGCGGTGCGCTGTGGTGGAGTATCGGCGATCACGAGGTGTACCACTACGAGACGGAGATCGGCGAGGTCATCGGCGAGGCCATTGAGGGGCTGGATGAGGGGACGTACTCGTTCGTTCATTCCGGCACACCGGGGGTGATCGGCAAGATCGCGGCAAACGTCAGGGCGCTGATGGACGAGTGCGGCGGGCCGGTCACGGCGCTGTCCCAGCTATGCCGTGAGGCGGGGCTGCAATTCTTCCCGCGTGTCAGAATGAGCAGCCATTATGAGATCGATCCACGCAACCCGGCCTACGGACGGTTCCGGCGAGACAACCCCGAATTGCTCATCGGCAAGCCGGGCGAAGAGCTTGCAGTCGGAAGCCTGCCTTGGGGGCAGCGAACGGGCTTAAACTACGCATTCCCCGAGGTGCGGGAGTACATGAGGCGGATCATCTTTGAGACCTTCGAGCGCTTCGACGTGGATGGCGTTGAGCTGGACTACATGCGACATCCCGGCGTCTTTCGTTCCGATGAGGCTTACCAGAACCGGTACCTGATGACAGACCTGATCGAGCGGGTACGTGATCGGCTCAAAGAGGTCGGGGACGAGAGAGGCAGGGACCTGCAATTGGCCGTTCGCGTCCCTCCGACGCTGGCCGACTCGGTGAGGATCGGTCTCGATGTGGAGCGGTGGATCCGCGACGGGCTGGTCGACATCGTGGCGGTGGGAGGCGGCTTTATCCCGTTCGAGACTCCGATCAGGGAGTTTGTCGAGGCCGCCGAGGATTCGGGATGCCTGATTTACGGGTGCATTGAGGCGACGCGGCACATGGACGACGATGCCGTTCGGGCTCTGGCGGCGCGGTGGTTGAGTCACGGCGCTACGGGGGTCTACCTGTACAACTTCTATACGATCTACCCGGAGTGGAACCAGAGGATAGCCGAGGAAGTCTCAGACCCAAGCCGCCTCGCGCGGCTGAACAAGCGGTACGAGTTGGACAGGGCGGGGCCGCTGTACCCCTCACGTGGTCACGGTGGCGCTTTCCGGTACGCGTCGCCCTCGACGACCCTGCCTGTGACGCTGCGTTCGACCTCGGAAGGCGGCGGCCCGGAGTTCTCGATTGAGGTGACGGACGACCTCGGCTCGGCAATTTCCGATAATGCCCTGGAAGGATGCAGTCTGACGCTGCGTTTTGAGGATATTTCGCCCGACGACGAGATCGAGGTCACGATCAACGGAACGACGCTTCCCCGCCAGTCGGGGTCCGACGCCGTGGACGGCTGGACGCGAATGGGAATCACGGCCCACTTCTGGATGGAGTATCCGGCGTACCCGGAGGAGCGGGAGAATGAGGGCAAGAGCTTGACGTTCGAGGTGGCGTGTCCTCCCCTTCGGAAGGGCGACAATGCCATTGGCGTCAGTCTCGTCCCGTCAGGTGGGAATGCCGGAAGTGCGGCGACGCTCACCAACGTAGAGTTGGACGTAGCCTACAAGCAGTAAGGCGGGCGGGCCCTCTATCTCCACCACTCGTATTCAAGGCCAAGCGACCGGTCTTCGAGGGGGAGGTCTACCCTCCATCCGCCGTTGGCGGACGAGACCTTGAGGGCTATTTCCACCTCGAGGGCGACCGCTACCCTGCGGCCGGAGTTCTTCGGCTCATCGAGCTTACCGTCGAGGCAGTCCATGACGTCGGCGACGGAATAGGTCGTGCCGTAGGAGTCCGTTTGCGGGCCGGGCCATGGCATGTCGACGCGCTTAACTCCGCCGACGGTCTCGATGTCTTGGGAGAGGCTCCATTCCCGCTGGTTGCCGTGGACCATTTCCCCTGCTGTACCACTGATGCGGAGCATCGGTGCTCCCTCGCGGAAGTGGAGGATCGTTCCGTCCTCGCAGACGAGCAGGCCCTGGCCCTTGAACTCGCTGCTGCCCGTTTCGAGGGAGGGCTTGTCTGCCGTGCCGACGACCCATGCGGGAGCGCTGTCGAGGAAGTAGGACCAGTTCTGGTGCTGCGCGCCGGGCCGGCCCGACGTTTCCATCGAGACGACGTCGCCTATCGCGCCCGATGCGAGCAGTTCCCTGGCCTTTGCGAAGGACGGGTGAGTCGTGGAGATTGCGCCGCAGTTCAGGGGCACTCCCGCGTCTCTGCATACGCCGACCATGAGGTCGGCTTCCGCGAGGGTGTGGCACATGGGCTTGTCCGTGACGACGGCCTTGGCCCCGTTCTCGACGGCGAGGCGGACGAGCTCAGGACGGCTCTTGGTATTCGTGGCTATCGCCACGATGTCGAGCTTCTCCTTCTCAAGCATCTCCGCGCCGTCGGTATACAGTGCGACGTCTCCGTAGCGGTCGCCGAAGGCCTGCAGGCGATTCGGGTCGCGGTCGCATCCGGCTACAAGATCGATCTCAGGCCGGTCGTGGAGGGCCTCGGAGTAGGAAGTCGGCGTACCCTTTGGCAGGTGTCGTTCGTGGAGATAGAACTGCCGGTGTACGTTGAGTTCAGGGGTCGGCTTGTCTATGCTGTCCGCAGTATCAATGCCCAACCGATAGGGTAGCCGGCCGGCCATGTCATACAGCAGTCCCATCCATCCGAGTCCAATGACGCCCGCCCTGTACTTGGCCATTCTCTTGATTTCCTTTCCGTGCGTTCTGGTCTCTTGATGTATGTTGATACTTGGCTAGCTTGAGAATTCGTAGGGGCCGAGGTCCTGGTCGACGAAGCCGCGATGGAAGTTCTTGCCCATGAGGTACTTGATGTCCAGTTCGACGTCCCGGACGCCTGCGTCCATCGTCAGAACCGTGTCGCGGTGTTCGAGGGTGATTTCCAGCACGTTTTCTCCCTGTTTCGGCCAATGGTCGCTGTCGAGCTTGAAGACGAACCAGTAGCCGAAGATGCGGTGTCTCGGCGACCGCAGCCGGTACATCTGGTTGATCGTCCGCCGCAGGCCATCGGGGAGCGGCTTGCCGTTCAGCTTGAACGTGACTTGGTCGATCTCGGAGACGGCGGAGAGCATAACCCGCAGGGCGACCTCGTGGACGCGCCCCATGTCCCCCCATTTGGGAAGATCGTCGGAGATAGTGAAGGTGAAGCTCTCCGGCTTCCCGACTTCCAGCGTTCTTGGAAGCTGCGCGGAAGGTCCGGGCGTGCTGCGACGCGGGCTCTCGGTCGGCATGATGTATATCTTGTCGCGATAGTCCATCACGTCGGGGAAAGGGAGTTCGCGGAGAATCTCGTAGAAGTCGGGAGTGTACGGCCAGCGCTCGTGCCAGTGTCCCATGTACAGCCCGTCGACGCCCTGCCGCCAGTAGTTCGTCGCGGCGGCGCGAATCATCTCTATGGTGCCGGAGGCGAGGCGGTCGGAATCTACGAGACTATTTATGTTGGCGTACACACGGACTCCCGAACCCTTCGCCGCTTCCACGACAGGGCTAAAGTCCGCCATGGAATTCAGAAGGTAGGGGCTGGTGGTCTCTGCCGCCACGAGGACGTCGACGATTCCCTGCTCGATCCATGCCGGCACGTCGAGACCGATTGAGAGGGCCTCATCGATGGAGTTAGGAACCTGGACAACCAGTTCCCGTTCCTCGCCGCCGGACTTGACGGCGGTGTGCACGCGACGAATCCACTCCGTCATGATCTCGCGGCCCTCGTCAACCTCGTTCGGGTGGAAGTAGTACGGGTGATGGACGAGACTCAATTCGAGGCCGTTGATGGGGTAGGAGAGAATCTCCTCGATGAGCGCGAAACGCTCGTCGCGTATTTCCTGATGCTTGAAGTCGGCGCACTCGTAGCCTGGCCATTCGGGGTCGAGGTCGCCGGCGGCGCCGATGTCCCACTGCTTGTTCTCGAACCGGAACAGTGAGCCTCTGGTGTTGAGAGTCTCTTCGCCGTAGCGTTCGCCGCTTGGCATTTGGACCAGGAGGACGGGGTATATGAGCATTCCCTTTTCGTGGGCGCGCTCAATCGCCACTTGCAGCGGGTTGTGTCCCGCGTCGATCAGAGCCCGGGCGTTCTGGTGCGTCCGACGCCATATCGCGTGGTTCCAGCGTTCCAGGTGATGGCCCCAAAGCTCGCCGACCTTCGTGTCATAGAGGACGGTGCGTCCGTCTCCGACGCCGAACATCAGCGCGTCTATCGGGGTGCCCGCAATCTCGTCGACCGCGTGCTGGTACTCCTCCTTGTGCATGGGAGGTTCGTACATGTAGATAAGGGGATGTCTCCCGTCGTGGTAGAACATGATGCGCGGCGTGGACATGTGAGACCTCCCAGCGAAGAAAACCGTGATTACGAAAATCGGGGCCCCAAACATGGGGCCCCGATAATCATACCATCGTTTCCTACAGTCGGCTCAGTTTAGTTTGAGCAAGCCTGCCTGCCGCCCAGGTGGAAGGCCCAGCTGTTGCAGTACTGGGACCTGTTGCCCGGGTGGTTGTAGTTGTCCTGACCGTCGTCGAAGAAGTACGCCCAAGCGGTGTGGCCGTTGTGGTCCTGCGCGTGGGTGAACGGCACGCCTCTCATGTTGTTCCTGTTGAGCATGAGGCCGATGTGCGCGTTGGAGAAGGCGGACACGTGGATGGCCAGCAGGTTCTCCGCGTGGTTGCGGTACATCCCTTTGCCAAGCTCGACGCGGCGTGGGTCGAACGTGGAGTTGGCGAACCCTGCGATGGTGTCGTCGTGCAGGTTCTTGAACCATCCCGCATGGTCGGCGGGGAAGGCGTCCGGAGGAGCCAGCGGCAGGAAGCTGGGATCGGAGCCGGGAGCCATGCCCTCTGCGCCTGCCGTTCGGTAGTACTTGGCGATCAGCATCCCCGGGGCGAAGTAGACCTCGTGGAACGGGATGAAGTTCGTCCTGAAACGCATCCACGGGTTCACAGTGTGGCGTGAAAGGTTCGTGTTGATGCTGCAGCACTCTTCAACCGCTCGGAACGGCTCCCACCAGCGACCCTGGATGTCGATCTGAATGTCGATCCCGACCTCGGCCATCTGAGCCTTGAGCAGCTCACCAATTATGGGACGGCCGTGGGAAGGCGAGAAGATGAACTTGATGCTTACGCGGTCGCCATTTGAGAAGGTGCGGAAACCGGCGTCGTCACGGCCAGAGAGGCCGAGATCGTCGAGCATCTGGTTCGCCTTGTCGAGGTCCCTATCCATGTAGAGCTGGGTAAGCTCGTCATCCCCGGGGTTGTAGGGCGTGTTCGGGTGGGGAACGCGGTTCTGGATCACGCCCAGCCCGAGCTGAGCCGTTTCGTTGATGGCGTTGCGATCGAGCGCGTGAGACATAGCGATTCGGAACTCTTTGGTCCTGAGCAGCCGTCCGACCTCGGTGTTCACGTTGTACGTCTGGTTGACTTCAAAGCCAAGGTCGGCGCCGCCCAGGGCGGGCCACCCGTAGATGCTGTAGTCTCCTCGCTCCATGTTCTCGACGTACAGCGGGAGCTCGTGGAGGACATAGTTCGTGGTCCTGCCGTCAACCTCACCGTTCATCGCCCGGAACCGCACGGTAGCCTCATCACCCGGAAGGATGATCATGACGACCTGGTCGGTGTAGGGCAGCTGGTTGCCGGCGGGGTCTACGAACGGGAAGTAGTGGTTGCGCTCTGCGACCGCGAGCTCCCCGGGCTTGTACTCGACGAAGCAGTAGGGCGCCACACAGCCCGTCGAACCGATGTCCGCGAAGGGCTGAAGCTCGTAGCGAGCAAGCTGGGCGTTCTGGGAGGCGTGCATGACGTCTCTCCAGTCTTTCAGGCCCATGGAATCCGCGATGGCCTGGACCTTCGTCGGGTCGGTGTACTTGGGATGGATCTTCTTGAGGTTCGGGTGGCCGAACCAGCAGAAGCGGTTCCTCATGCAGAGGCTCTGCGTGAGGGTCTGTTCCATGAGAACCCAGTTAGGGGAGTCGAAGGCGATCTTGAAGTTAAGGTCGTCAACGACGCTGAACTGGGCCTGTTCCCCGGTGACAGGGTCGGTCATCTGCGCGGGAACGAACGGGTTGATTTCCTCGTTGAAGTTGTGGTCCTCGAAGGCGAACCGAACGTCTTCAACCGTCAGAGGAACACCGTCGTCCCACTTGAGGCCACGTCGCAGCGTATAGGTGTACTCACGACCGTCCTCGCTGGCCTCCCAGCTCTTGCCGGCGCCGGGACCGAAGTTGATCTCATCGGAGTCACGCTGTACGAACCCGAAGGCGATCCACTCGCCGGTGTAGGAGCGAATCTCGGTGATGCGGTACGCGCCGCCATACTCGCCGATGCCGTCAGGACCGAGCACGACGCTCACGTCCTCGGGAACGGGGAGTCGCTCGTTGAGCGGGGGTAGGGAGCCTTCCTTGACCAACTGCGCGGACAGGGGTGACTCGAAGAAATTGGTCGGAGTCGGTCCGTCGTAAGCCGAGTGATAGAGCCAGGGGACTCCGTTCGTATGAGGTGCGGCCCGGTAGGAGGAACTGCCCTTCGCCGGACAGTCGGTCACGCGGTTGCCTCGAATGTAGCACGAGGCAGGTGTCTGAATATCCATGACTATCTGCTCGACGCCCTTGATGGCCTCTTCAGCCGCCATCGCGGCCGAGTCTGCCGCCATAGCTGCCGACTCAGCCTGCTTTGCCGCCGCCTCGATGGCCGCGTTGGTCGCTACCAGCGCGCCGTCAACAATCTTCTGCACGTCGTCAGCGGAAAGCTGGTCACCGACCGCGTTCTGTACGGCCGAGGCAACCAGGTCCTCAACGTCACCGCGAGTCAGAGAACCCGCGAGTCCCGCGGTCACCTGGGACTGCACGATGCGCTGGATCTCCGCGGCGCTCACGCCCTCGGGAACGGACTGCGCAACAGCCGAATTGATCAGGCCGGTGAGCTGACTCTGGTCGATCTCCGGCGCGGGCAGCGCGCGGATGGACTCGTCCACGATGCTCTTCACGTCAGCAGCCGAAAGCTGGTCGCCGGCTGCGGAGCGGACAATTGACTCCACGTCCGCGCGGGTCAGTCCGGGCGACGCTTCGGGCATCGCCGCCACAGCCGCGGCGATCGAGTCGCCTACCATGCCCTGGATCTCCTCGACGGTCGCGCCCTGTGGCGCGCGCTGGAGAGCCTGGTCAATGATCGCCGCCACGTCCGGTGTTGGCGCTGCCGGTGCAGGCTCAGGGTCGTCGGACCCACAGGCGACCGCCGCTAACGCGACGACCACCGTAGATGCCAACATCAACACTATAATCCGATTGAATTTTCCTAACACTATCTCCTCTCCTCTCTTGTTTTGTACCTCTATTTGGTCGCACCGCCCTTACCGAGCGGCACACCCTACCGATTGGTCTCACGGGGAGACCGAACGCAACTATAGGGGACGGCATCGGGAAATGTCAACACCTACCTAGTTGAGCTACCTAGTTGACGGCGCTCGCGCATGGATATTTCAAAGACACGCGAGCTTACGGGACATCACGATTGTATAAGCCGTCGACCTCTCTGCGTGTCGGCATGGCTGTTTGGACGCCCCGCTTGGTGACCGCGAGAGCCCCGGCGGCGGCCCCATAGCGGATGGCCTCTTCCATGCTCCGACCCTCGCCCAATGCCACGGCGAGAGCGCCGCTGAACGCGTCGCCCGCCGAGATGGTGTCCACTACTTCGACCTCGTAAGCGGGTACGTATCCGCTTGCTTCCCGCGAGGCCCAGTAGACGCCTTGCTCGGCCAGCTTGACGATGGCAGTGCCCACGCCTTTCTCCAAGAGCGCTTCGGCGGCCTCTTGGGCGGACGGAACGTCGTCGACCCTAATGCCGGTGTGGTATTCGGCCTCGGTCTGGTTGGGGGTGATGATGTCGACGTGCTGGAATGCATCGGGAGGAATGTCGGACGCGGGGGCCGGGTCGAGCATCGTAATGACGCCTCGTGCTCGGGCGGTCTTCGCGGCGGCTATGGAAAGAGGGAAGGGAAGTTCCATTTGCAGAAGGAGGACATCCGCGCCGTCCAACGCCGCCTCGACCGCCGCGAGCTGGTCTTCGTTGCACTGGAGGTTCGCGCCGTAGATCGCGAGGACGTGGTTCTGGCGCTCCGCGTTCAGGACGATCATTCCGACGCCGGAGGGATGACCGGGGTCTTCCGCCACGCCGGATACGTCGATGCCGTCGCTCTTCAGGGCGTCCAGCAGTTGTGGCCCGAACATGTCCTTCCCCACACGCCCGACCATCTTGACGTTCGCTCCGAGTCGCGCGGCGGCGACGGCCTGGGTGGCGCCCTTGCCGCCCGGTGCGGTGTAGAACCGCTCGCCGCGAAGCGTCTCGCCCGGTTGGGGCAGCCGTGTCGCCGTGCCGATCAGCGCCATGTTCATGCCGCCGAGCGCGACGATGTTCGGTGCAGGGTTGGGATTGGTCATAGGACGCTCAAATGCCTTCTGATCTCCGGTTCCGGCGGGATTCTATCATGCTGGCGTACGCGAGAACCGTTCATGGTGAGCTTGTCGAACCATGAATTGCCCTTCGACAGGCTCAGGGCGAACGAAGCCTTTTTAGACACCCTCATAGACACAGTACCCGTTCTTGTGAGGCGGCTGATAGAATGCGACGCCGACGCAAGAGTTAGGCGAGTGTCGTCTGCCATATACAGGAGTAGATCATGCTGAGCGAAGACCAGAAGCAGTTCTTTGACGCGTTCGGATACCTCGTCCTGCGGGACGTGTTCACAACTGAGGAGATGGCCACGATCAAGCGAGAGTCGGACGAGATATTCGAGGAGGGACTCGGTGTAAGACTTCCCACCGGGCGGGCGGCGCTTCAGCCGTTCTTCGAACGACGACCCTTCATGGCGGGACTCGCGGCGGACGATCGGATCTACTGCATCGGAGAGGACCTGCTGGGGCCGGACTTCTTCCTGATCGGCACGGAGGGCAACCTTCACGCCGGAGATACGCTGTGGCACGGGTCGGGGTTGTGGGACGAGACGGTCAAGTCCGTCAAGATCGCGTTCTACCCGGAGAGCCTGACCGCGGCCACGGGCAGTCTGCGCGTGGTGCCGGGCTCGCATCGGCGCGGTTCTCCCGACCTGCTCGAGCCGCTCCGACACGGCAGCGACAACCCTGAGTCGAAACCCTTTGGACTGGAGCAATCGGCTGTACCGAGCGTGCCGCTGGAGCTCCGGCAGGGCGATCTTGCCGTCTTCACCGAGCACATCCTACACGCGGCGTTCGGAGGCCACGACGGGCGTCATCAGCATGCGATCAACTTCATGGAGAATCCGACCACAGAGTCGAAGGAGAAGGACGTCAGGGACTTCTATGACGTGTCCAACTACTCGCTCCGTCCGTCGGAATCCTACGTGAACAGCGACAATCCACGCCTCCGGCGAATGGTCGCCAAGAACCTCGAACTTGGATTCGATATCATGAGGGGCGTGTAAAGGCCAGAACGCGACAAGCCGGGCTCTAAGCGTCCTGATAGGTGATCGTGATCTCCACGTTGGTTATGACCGGCCTGTTGCCCACGTCGCTCGCCGGCGGCTTGCGGCGTATCTCCACTTGGTTGACTCCCTTTCGCAGGGGCGGGCTGTAGATATCGTACTGGAAGCCGACCGATCCCTCCAGCGTGGGCCACTTCCGACCTCCGGGCATATACGTCTCGCGTCCCGCGCCCCATGGGAATAGGTGGCCGTTGAGCAGGACGTCGACTTCATCCTCCGGCGCGAAGTTGTCGATGGCGACCCCGAGCGTGCAGCGCCCCAGCGCGTCCTCCGCGCTGGAGGCTTCCACGTCGTCGGCGACGTCGATGTTCACGACAGGCCCCCGTCCGGTGGATGTCTCGATAAGTGAGATGGGCATTTGAGCGGCGGGGACGGCGTTCCGGAACGCTCCGCCGTGTCCGCCGTACGCGATCCTGTCCGCGTGGTCCGCCTCGTAGCACTTGGACATGCGCTTGAGCTTGGAGGGATCAGCGAGTTCGGGAAGCGTGCGCCGTATCCACGTCGGAGGCAGGGTGAAGTAGTTGTACAGGTAGATGCCGTCCGCTCCGGCATCCCAGTAGCGATAGGCCGCCCCGCGCAGGGCGCTGTCGTCCACGAGCGGCCGCAGTCCCTCAAGGCAGCCGTATACCGCGCACCCGGTGCCCCGCGCCTCCTCGACGAACTCGGCAATCGGCATCTCGAAGGGTATCCAGCCGACACCCGCGACGACCGTGTCGACGAGTCCGTCGGCCATCCACTTCGATACGTCGAGTCCCATCCTCGCGGCGTTGGCGAGTGTCGGGGCAACGCGCACGGCCAGCTTGAGATGGCGACCACGCTCCGCGCCGACCTCGTCTAGCCGCCTGCGAACGCGCCTGACGAGGTCGGTCATCAAGTAGCGGTTCTGGTATGCCTCTTCCCGACGGAAGACGCCGGGGTGTCTGTTGAAGTCCATCTCCACGCCGTCCACGTCGAACCGCTCGAACATCTCGGTGATCATCGAGTAGGCGTAGTCGCGGACCTCGGGATAGGCGTAGTCCTTCCCGGTGCGGATGTCCCAGTCTATCGTCCCTTCCGGGATGTTCTCGCCCGGACGCCCGATGAGCAGGTGAGGGTTTTCTTGTCTGTACCTGCCGTACCCGGGGAGGATAGTTTCCGTGTAGGGCGGCGCGTAGTAGGCGTAGTGGCTGTTCATCCTGAAGCGGGGCAGGAACTCGATGCCGGCCTCACGACACAGCGACGAAATTACCGTAAGCGGTCCGCCCGCCGTCTCGGTCAGGTGCCTGGCGTTCAGGGCCTTCCGCCGCTCGAATTCCGATAGCTGGGAGAGGTCGTACCCGTCGCCAATGATCTCGCCGATCTCCGTTTCGTGGTGGTACACCTCGTGGTCGCCCACCGCCCACCATAAGGAGGCAGGCAACCCCTCGAACGGACGGATCATCTTCTCCCTGATGATTTCCGGCGTGATAGGGGGTTCCTCGCTCATGATCCATGCGTCGTCGGTGAAGATGATGGGCTGGTTGGTGGATTGAGTTGTCATGTGCTGGTTCCTTGAGTTCGGTTGGGTCTGGCCATGGCTGCCCTGTGTGCCATTGTAACGGAATCGGATGCCCTTCGCCCTATTGACGATATGACAAGGCAAGAACTACGGTTGTGAAGCCATTCATTACCCCGAAGATCGCCAGCTTCCTCCTTAATAAAGTGGCTCGGATATTCTACGTCCACTGGAACGAGAGCGAGGCATTGCAGCGCATTGCTCCGTTGACGGACGCCGGACAAGGTAGCTGTTGCCCGTGAGAGGTTTCCTGAGGCGCTGTTTTGCGATACGGGACAAGTCGCCTGTAGCCTGTAGCCACTCGAAAGTTCATCGGGACTGCGCTAGAATGGTACCCGGCCCTAGCGGGCAATCTATTCCAAATGAAAGCAGGCCTATGCTAAACGGAAAATTCAAAGGTGTCGTCGTACCGACAGTTACGCCGCTTACGCCGGATGAGAAAATAGACACCGCATCGCTTCGTCGGCTGGTCAACTATCTCATCGACGAGGGAGCGCATGGGATATGGGCCGCGGGGACGACAGGCGAGTTCGCCGCGCTGAGGGACGATCAGCGACTACTGGCAATCGAGAAGACGGCGGAGGAAGTCAACGGTCGAGTTCCGGTCATAGGCAACGTTTCCGCGGCGGGCACCCAGGCGACCATCGACATGGCGCGGGCCCTGGCCGAGAGCGGTCTCGACGGCATTGCGGCCACGCCTCCGTACTACTACCTCTATGACCAGGGCGAGATCGCCGACCACTTTCGCGCCATCAGCGACGCCGTGTCTCAGCCTCTCTGGGTGTATAACATCCCGATTACGGTCAAGCTCACCGTGGAGCCGGCTACGATAGCGAATCTTGCCGCGGAGGGCGCCGTGGTAGGCGTGAAGGACTCATCCGGCCAGGGCGAGGCTTTCGCGGAACTCGTAACGCGCTGCCGGAGGAACGAGGCGAAGATGTACCGCTTCCTGGGATCCGTCTATCGCACAACCATGACGAAGTGCCTGGGAGCGCACGGCACTATCCCCGGCGGAGGGAATATTGCGGCAGGCGCGCTCTCGCGGGCATGGGAGGCCGGTGAGGCGGGAGACACGGAGAAGGCAAACGAGCATCTGGACAGGGCGCTTTCGGCCCAACGGGTGATGGGACTCGCAAAGGCGGGCGGACGAAACGCCGCGACGTCTTCGGGCCTCAAGTCGAGCCTAAAGATTCTTGGGATCATCGACCACGACACGGTATCGGCGCCTATGCGCTCACTCACCGAAGAAGAGAAGGCGCAGATACCGGGAATCCTTCGAGAGGCTGGTCTGCTGTCATAGATGTCGTCACCTTGCCCGCATTGTCGTTGCAGTTCACCGTCTCAATAGTGGTATAATCAGTTTCGGCGTGCCGAGCGGCCCGCCCGATTTGTTTTTGAGAAGATGGAGAAGACAGAGCATTGGCACACGTAACGCTCCGTGATGGAGAAGACGGCGATCAGCTTCTGAAGCGATTTCAGACCCAGATGCAGCGGTCGGGAATTCTTCGTGAGTTGCGGAACAGAAGGTTCTTCCGTTCGAAGGGAGAGCAGAAGCGACTCGACAAGTCCCGGAGCCTTCGCCGCATCCGCCGCCGCCGAAACCGCTAGCCCGACCTACCTGCCGCCATAGATTCTGGCATCCGCTCCGTGCTTCAAATCAGGACTCGTGTGCAGGTTCTTTTGCGTTATAGCGCATGGTGCCCTGGAAGTTCCTCTATACCTCGCCCTACTTTGCAAGAGAACCTTTGTGGAGACCAAAATTGCGGTTCAACGTCGCCTCATTGCGGCTACTGGTAAGCATCTTGGTGAAACGGCCGGTTAAGAGGATTGGTAATGAGACAACACGATGACAGGCGAAAGCCATACGACCGACATACGGAGTTCCGCCACGAGGAACAGCATCTGGAAACCGTCGTTGCCACTATAGATGCAACGATTCGACATAAGGAAAGTCGCGGCCCGGTGACCGCAGGCCATAATTTGGCCGCTGATGCGGTGAAGGCCTTGTTGGACACCGAACTCACGAAGGTCCGGGCGATGCGCGACGAGCCCTATTTTGGCAGAGTCGACTACTCAGATGCGGATGGAAACATCTCAAGCATCTACATCGGCGAAATCAACATCCACAATGAGGACCCAAGGTATCTAATTGTGAGTCGCACTTCCCCGATTGCCAGCCTCTACTATAAGCCGGCAGACGGCTATTATGAGATGCAACCAGACAAAAGGCGTCGGCTTCCACGACGACGAAAAGATGCTTTGGTTCACCTGAAGCGCACCCTGACCATAGAAGATGCCCGCCTGCTCGACTTCGATGATGTTCTGAGGCTACCGCCAGGTGACGACGCGGTACCGTCCATGTCGTCCCGGGTGTTGGACGCGAAGCTCTCTGGCACGACTCGCCGCCAGCTCTCAAATGCCGTTCAGACGATCCAGCCCGAGCAATATGAGCAGATAGCCGCGACCCATGACCGAGTGCTGATAGTGCAAGGAGCGGCGGGCAGTGGCAAGAGCCTAGTAGGCCTGCACCGCATCGACTTCATCCTGTCGCCGTTCAGCGACATCGGAAGTCTTGACCGCCCTACTGCTGAGCGAGTAATCATGTTCGGGCCGTCGCCCGCGTTTCTGGAGTACGTATCTGGACTGCTTCCCGGCCTCGGAATTCGAAGAGTGAGACAAACAACGGTCACGCAATGGTTGCTGGACCAGTTCTCTTCTCGGGTCACGCTCAGCACCCGCGATAAGACCTTCACGAACCTCATGAACAACTACAGCAAGCCGACTGATTCAGAGATCGAAGCCCACCTGTTCAAGTCCGGTGTCAAGATGAAAAGGCTGGTAGACAAGTATGTGGGCCATCTCAGAAGGGAGATTCGTCGGTGCATTAAAGGGAATCAAGGCATCGTCGTAGGCGGCAGTCGAGGTACGCTCCCGATTGAGCTAAGCGCCGACGCGCTGAGCCGTCGAGTTGCCGACACCCTGAAGAACCATACGGAACCCAACGTAGCCCGAACGTATCTAGTCAATTCCCTGGCAACGGAGTTTATGCGTCTTAATCCACGTCGTGGCACAGCGCGATTCGAAGCGATCACGGAGGCCACCCGACTCGTGGAGAGTAGTCTGTCTCCAATCTGGCCACGAATTGACTTCAGAAACGAATACGTCAACTTGGTGTCGTCCTCCGACAAGATAATGGCTTACGCCAGGAAAGGGGACGTGGACTCGGCTGGAGCCACAGAGATCACTCGAACTGCTCCTGCGGGGGCAGGCCAGGCGTTGAGGCTGCCCGATCTCGCAGCGGCTCTCTATCTCGACTACAGCATCAACGGTTTCGAGAGTGAGCGCTTCGAGCACGTCTTTGTCGATGAAGCCCAAGATGTGTCTCCCCTTGAGATAATCCTCATGCAGATGCATTCTACAAACAACAGCTTCTCCATAATGGGAGATCTGAGACAGAGCGTTTTGCGGTATAAGTCAATCAGCAATTGGAACCAGATTGCGGGACTATTCAAACAGGAGGGTGTGTCCAGGCTCGACAGCCGCCTGACCTATCGAAGCACTAAGCAGATCACGCAGTACGCCAACCGCATTCTACAGGGTCTGCCTGAACGCACGAGAATGCCTCTACCCTACGACCGCAGTGGCCCCCCTCCGAAGCTTGTTCGTTCTAGGAGCGTCGGTGGGATGCATAGGGCCATCGTCGAGTCTGTACAAAGATTAGTCGATCAGACTGACATACACCGCGTGGCAGTTCTCACTAAATGGCAAGAGACCGCTAATAAGATTAATGAGGCTCTGAGGGACGGAGGGATCAAAAGCGTAGGCCTACTTACACAGGACGGGCTGGTCGAAACAGAAGTAACCGTAAGCCCGATCCTACTGACAAAAGGGCTTGAGTTCGATGCCGTAATCGTAGCCAACGCACGCAAGGACAACTTCTACGAGTCGGAGTTTGATCGCCTGCTCTTCTATTTGGCCTGTACAAGAGCCCGGCACCAACTGGAGGTCCACTGGCACGGTCCACGTTCGGCCATAGTGCCGGATGTGGATCGACTACCACGGTAAACGGTTCCTTTGCAAAGTAGGGTAAGGTGTGCAGGGATTTCTGGGGTACATACGCTATAACGCAAAAGAGCCTGTGTGCAACAGGCACGAGTGCCCTTCGTAGTCATCGTGTTCTGGCCCGCGTTCCCCGTCTCTCGCCCGCCTAACCGCAGGTGCGATTGAACGTTATTAGCTGATACGATGCGCCGTATCCCGGCTTGGGTAACCGTAGCGCTTTGAGCGTGTGTGGCGATTCCGGCCGGAATTGGCGGACGCCGGTAACTCTTCCCTAGGAATGGAAGGATATCGACGAGTCTGAAAATCGCTCCGTGGACTGCTTCCCGACAACTTCGCGCCATATGACGGCGTGGGAAGGAACGGTTCCGGGAAAAGGGGGATTTCCGCTGCTTAGCCGCCGGTTCTTGTCGTTTGCCGTCTGGGCCGTAGTCGGCATCTTCGGCGTGGCCTGTTGGGACAGCAGGCTGCCGGATGACACAGTCGTAGAGAGTCCTATGACTTTGACCCCGTCGGCGCTGACCACAGAGCCGACTCTGGACGTTCCAACCCCGACCCCCATCCCATCCCCGGTCGAACGACCGCCCACCATGACGCCCATCGTCATCGTCCTCCCACCCTCGATCCAGACGGTGATTGTGCTTACTACTCCGACACCGCAACCAACTCGCGTTTCCACCCCGGTACCGACGACCACCCCAATCCCGACTCCCACTCCGACACCTTCCGCGACGCCAACACCGACACCACAGCCGTCGCCGATCGGTCAGACATCGACTCCGACACCTGCCGCGGTGGACACTTCCCCGCCCACCCCCGTGGCGGTAGAGAGCCCCACGCCCGAGTCCGAGACGCCGACGCCTTCCCCGACTAATACGCCGACTCCCACGCCCGAGTCCGAGACCCCAACTCCCGTATCGACACCCGCGATCTCAACCCCGACCCCAACTGCGACACCCAGTCCCACACCTACGCCGCAAGGGATAACAACGCCGCTTCCGACCAGCGTCCCCACCCCGACGCCGACACCAACGTCCACGCCAACTCCCACGCCTTCCCCGACCGCGACGCCCACCCCGTCTCCAACGGCGACGGCTACTCTCGAACCTACCGACACTCCGACTCCGAGTGCTTTGACGGCTACGGAAATCTATTCCGTCGTTCGTCCCTCGGTCGTGCATATCGCCGTTTCGGAACCGGTGGAAATCGGGCCGGGGGTCGATCCGCCGGGGGCCAACACCGTTGGCACGGGCATCGTCCTGGACGACAACGGCCACATATTGACCAGCAATCACCTGGTGGAGAAGGCGGAGACAATCATCGTGACGCTTCACGGCGGACAAAGCTTCTTCGCCGAGTTGATCGGCGGCGATGTTCAGACCGACACGGCGGTGGTCAGGATTTCTTCGGAGGGTGTTGACCTGCGGCCTGCGCTCCTAGGCGACTCGTCCGAATTAGCAGTGGGCCAGACTGTGCTGGCAATTGGATACGCATTCGCTCTTCCAGGGGACCCGATCATTACGAACGGGATCGTAAGCGCGACGGGAATGTCGACGCCTGCCAGTCCTCAACTGACGATTGTCGACATGGTGCTTCACACAGCCCCCATTAACGAGGGCAACAGCGGCGGCCCTCTGTTGAACGATCGGGGTGAGGTTATTGGAGTCAATACCGCCGTCATCGTGGAGACGCGCGGCATCGGCTTTGCCGTGAACGTCAACGACGCTTCCTACGTCGCGAGTCAACTCGTGGAATTTGGCGAGGTTCGTCGCGGCTCTTTGGGAATCACTCCGCTCAACGTCTCGGCGGAGTTGATCATACAGCTGGGAATCGCATTGCCCCATGACGTACGCGCAGGGGTGTTCCTCGCCGACATTGTCGAAGAAGCTCCCGCATTCCAGGCCGGAATGCGGAGGGGAGACATCATCGTGGCCATCGACCGGCAGCCCGTCACCAATTCCGGGGAGCTGGCCCGGTACTTGTTCATGCACGGTCCGGGCTCACAGGCGCAGATAACATTCTATCGTGGGGTCGAGCGCCATACCGTCGAGCTCACGCTCGGAGAATGAATGCCGCAAGCGGCGGTCCAATATAGGAGGAATAGATGAGCGGAGACACGATTCAAGGCGCGGTGCACTGGTCGGGTGAGCACTGGATCAACTACCTGAGACGACCCGGCGAGGCCGAAGACAGCGGAAGCTTCAGTCTCTACCACACACGGTACAGCAGCGCCGGAGAGGGAACGGTGGCGTTCGTCACCATACCGGACGCAGGCATTGATGCGGTCTACGCCGACAATGCCGAACTGGCGGAGTGGACGATCGAAAACATGATCCGGGGCCGTGGCAACCAGTTCGACCGCGAGATGCTGGTCGTCGAGGCGTGTCTGACGAGGGCAGGGGACGTTCGGACACAGCCCTCGTGGACGGTCGAGGCCGAAGGACGCAGGATCGTGTCCACCTGGACGGTCACAGATCCCACCGTCATCCACTGGGGGCCGGTGCCATCCGGAACGCCGAACGTGCAGATATTCTCGCTGCTGTACTTCACCTACGAGACCGAATTGGCCGTTGATGGCAAGGTGGTCGAAGGCGCTCCGTACACACGCGACATCTGGCGAGCCTCGATAGGCGGCGACAGGAGCTCGTGCGTCTTCGCGCTGGCGGAGACGACGATCAACCTAGGTGGTTAGTAGTTCGCCCCCACTCCTTGGGTCTTGCCCGAATAGGGCTATCCGTCACTTGGTTGGCAGTCGCCAGTCGGCCCCCTCGGTCAGGCGCAGGAACTCTTCGTGTAGACGGGCATTCGACGCGATGATGCCGTCGCTGTAGAGGGTGGCGCGTTTGCCGTTGCGGTCTGTTATTACGCCGCCCGCCTCTTCGACCAGCAGCATTCCCGCCACCTGGTCCCAGGGTGATAGGCGGTGCTGGAAGTAGAGGTCGGTTCGGCCCGCAGCGGCGTACGAGATGCCGAGGGCCGACGATCCGATGGTCCGCACGGTCGTCATGTGCGGCCAGACCGACTGAGCGAGCATGTCCAACTCCTGTCTCGCGCCCACGTCGTCGTAGGGGACATCGAAACCGATGACGCTGTCTTCGAGGGCGGCCTTCTGCGATACGCGGATGCGCTTGCCGTTCAGGTATGCGCCGCCGCCGCGCTCGGCCTCGAACAGGTCGTCACGCTCGGGGTCGTAGTTCACACCGACGAGGACCTCCCCGTCCAGCGCCAGGCCCACGACCGTGGAGTAGATTGGCAGCCCCATGGCGTAGTTTCGCGTCCCGTCGACCGGATCGACGATCCACGCGTACCCTTCGTCGGCTCGAACGTCGTACGCGCTCTCTTCTCCGACGAGAGTGTGATCGGGGAATTCCTCTTGGATTAGACCAAATATGAGGGCCTCCGCCTGGGTGTCCACGTCCGTGACGACATCGCCCGGACCCTTGAACCGGATGCCCTTTTCTCCCTCGAACCGCTCCTTCGCGAGCTTCCCGGCGAGTCTCGCCGCCTCTCGGGCGACCTCAAGCGCCGTCTTTCCGCTATTTCCGAGTGGAATACTCAAGGGGCGAACCTCATAGCAAAGTTCCGTCTGTTTGTGGATGCTTCATCTCCCTAGAATCGGAAAACCTTCTCCGCCGTCTTGTGAAGAATCCATTCCTTGTCGTTCTCGGTCAGGAAGGGGAGGTGTGTCCGAACGAGTTCCACGGCGTTGGCGTAGCCGCACTTGATCATCACGCCGGGGAAGTCCGTTCCCCACATGAGCCGTTCGGGACCGTAGGCGTCGTAGATGCGACGCGCGAGGTCGAATGTGTCGCGGAAGGGATACCCCTCGCTCGACTTGCCCTGCAGGTTGGAGAGCTTCACGTAGACGTTCGGGTATCTCGCTAGGCGCACGGTCGCCTTGATCAGCGAGTCCTGCTGCTCCGGGTCGAGGGGCAGTCCGCCCAGATGGTCCAGCAGGATGTTGACGCCTGGGAACATGGTCGCCATCGGCTCGACGCATGAATGGTCCTTGGCCGATCCGAGTATTCCGAAGGCGACTCCCAGCTCCTGCGCTCGTTCCCAGAGGGGCCAACGGTCCTTGCCGTGGAAGTCGTCGAGGTCATCTTCCCAGCCGAGTTCAAGGCGCAGCCCTGCGAATCGTTGCTTCGTGACCAACTCTTCCAGCCGGTCGGGCCCGTCGGGGGAGGTCGGATCGACGAGTCCCAGTGCCGTGAACCGGTCGGGGAACCTCTCGATGCAGTGGGCGAGGTACCGGTTGTCCCACGAATAGACGCGGGGCTGCACGATGACCGCCTTGTCCACGCCCGCCTCGTCCATCAGGGGCAGCAGGTACTCCACCGACGCGGGGCGGGCAGGCTTGCCTCCGACCACGTACGGGAATAGGCTCTCGTCGTCCGCGTATACGTGCAGGTGCGTGTCGATGATCATTCGGTTTGCCTTGCGCCTCCGCTCTAGTGCCAATTCGCTGTAACTACACCGTCAATCCGTCATTCCCGCGAAGAGCCTGCCCCGTACCACGATACGGAGAAGACCTTTGCATAACCCCGACCACTGTCATTCCGAACTTAGCCCCTCACCCTGTCATTCCGAACGCAGCGAAGCGAAGTGAGGAATCTAAAATCCTCGTCCTTCGGAACTCGCCCCGTAGCTGGAACCACCCCTGACGACTCCACAAAACTTGGATTCCCCTCTGCGCTCTCCGCGCCCTCTGCGGTTAATCGAAGGTCTCCGAAGGCGGGAATCTAGTCGTTTAGACGATAGCCATTGTATATCATCGGGAGACGTTCTCGACCCGCACCGACGGCAGCACGTCGAGGACTTCCTGCAAGGTTGGCTGCGCCTCAATGCTGGGGCCTCCGACCTTGAGTCCCGCGCAGGCCACGCCCCATCGCGCTCCCTCGACGGCGTCCATCCCCGCGGTGACGCAGTGCAGCAGCCCCCCGACGAACGTGTCCCCCGCGCCGCTGGTGTGCAGCAAGCCCTTGGGAGCCACGCCCGGTATGCGAACGATCTCGCGGGGCGTTCCGACCCATGCGCCCTCCGCGCCGCACTTCAGGGCGACCGTGCCCACGCCGCGTTCGAGGAACCAGTCGATGACCTCGCGCTCTGTGTGACGGTCGATGAGTGCAGCAGGCTCATGCGGGAAGCTCGGCGTGATGATGTCAATGTAGGGTAGCACTTCGTCCATGGCGTCGCGGGCCTCGGCCATCGACTCCCACAGGTTGACTCGCAGGTTGGTGTCATAGGAGACGAGCGCGCCCGACTCGTGCGCGATCTTGACCGCCTTCATAACCGTCTCGCGGCAGCTACGTGAGATGCCCTGCGATATGCCGCTCACGTGCAGGATCTTTGCGCCCGAGATATATGCCGAGTCGATGTCGTCCGGTGTCATGGTGCTCGCCGCTGCGTCCTTGCGATAGACGACCTTCGATCCCTCGCCAACAGGCTCTGACGACGAGAACTCCACCGCGTTGAAGGCCCGCACCTGCCTGGCGTGGGTCGTGTCTATCCCTCTCTTACGCCACTCTTCCAGCAGGTAGTCGCCGAACGGGTCGTCGCTGACGCGAGTCACGTACCCGCACGACGTGCCGAGCCTGTTCGCCATTGCCAGTACGTTGAAGGTATCCCCCGAATAGACGAGTTCCCATTCCGCTTCGGCGTGGAGCGTCTCATACGTGAAAAACTCGATGAAGCACTCGCCTATGGACACGATGTCGGGCATGGCGCAATCCTACCAGACCCCGCCATACTGGGGTACACTCTGCCCGACAATCCAACCACACGGAGGCCGCTATGCCATTCGGAACGGGTGACTTGACGTCGAACACGGACAGCGTCGTTGTCCTCTTCAAGGGAGGGAGGCTTCAGACGTGGCACACCCTCACGGACGCCCAGCGCGACGACTACAGCGCGCAGCACGTCGAGCTCATGCTCGGAATCGCTCACGAGCACGGCATGATGGCCCTGGAGGGATTCAAGCTGCTGGAGCCGAAGCAGCCGTGGGAGCGCTTCTGGGTGCTTGAGTTCCCCACGTTGGAAGGGGCCGAGGCGTGGATCGAGGCCGAGATGGCCCCGCCTTATGGCACGTACGGGTTCTACGAGTACCACTTGACCCGCCGGTTTGCGGAAGACTACTTCAACGACTGGGTGACCACACCGCGCTCGGAGACAGAATCACTCGGTCCGGTCGACCCGCATAATCTCCCGCCCCTCGCCGTCGACCGGGACAGCTATGTCGTCTTGGAGTTCGCGCGAATGCTCCCCGAGTCCGTCCTTGCGTCGGAGGCACAGCGCGGCGACGCCGAGCACCGCGAGCTGATGAAGTCCGTCGCCCGCGAGCACGGGCTGATCCGCCTCGAAGCGTTCCAGCTTATGGCCCCTCAGCCCGGCTGGCACCGCGCCTACGTCATCGAGCTTCCCACCATAGCCGCCGCCGAGGCCTGGATGGATGCGGAAATGGCGCCGCCGCAGTCCGCCTACTCCAACAAGACAATGCACCTGTCCCGCCGCTGGGCCCCCCGGTTCTTCGCAGGCTGGCTTCAGGGGGCGGGGTGACCGGGTGTTTGCAAAGTCTGCAAAAACCGTTCATGGTGAGCTTGGCTCCCCTGAGCCAGTCGAAGGGTCGAACCATGAATCGCCCTTCGACAGGCTCTGAGCCTGCCCCGTACTCGATACGGGGGAGACCTTTGCATAACCCCGACCACTGTCACTGCTACGAAAATAGGCCCAGGCCAACCCGTCGTAGGGGCAACCCTTGTGGTTGCCCGTCCTCCGCTCCGCGCCCATTTTCATACTTATGGGTGCCGGAGGTAACCGGCATGAGGAATCTAAAACCCTTGTCCTCCAAGTGGGTTCTCGTAGCTGGAACGGCCCTGATAACGACGGCGAAACATCCTAGATTCCTCGCTATGCTCGGAATGACAGGCTATCGCGCTAGTTACGCAAAGGTCTCCCTACGTGGGAATGACGAAAAATGCCAACACCGCCTAGTCCTTGAGTGCGTCGACGAGAGACTTCCCGCACCTCAGCAACTCAATGTTCGCCTTGCTACCCCTGAAGGACACCATGGAAGCAGACTGGCGAAATCGGAGCACGTCGTTTCGACGCAGTTTACCCCCGAAGACAGCAATCGGTCGGAATTGGACTGCCATGCCCTTCGGAACGACTTGGTCGGCAAATCTCGCCCCTGCCCGCAGTTGGTCAATCATCGTTCCGACGGCGGGATTCCCGCTCTTCAACTCAAGCGGCGCCACCCAATTGCCGTCGTCGCTGACGAAGACGAAATCGCACCTTCTATCGGTCTGCCGAATCGGCAGGTCAGTGCAATCCATGTCAATGAGGATGTACGGCTCCGGCGCGCCCCCCAGATTTACCGAACATCCCTGCTTTTGACACCTCGTGGCAAGACAAGTATGTGGGATGTTCGATTTAACACTGCTAACGAGTCCGATATTCAGCCTTGGTCTCCTCTATGCGGTTCGATATTGCCGCGTAGTTATTGTAGGTTCCCATTGCGACATCATCGAAACCGGACCGGAAACCTCCAAAGTCCTCGTCGAACGGGATCTCTTCCACCTCCGAACCCCTCCCACTTTTCTTCGGTCTGAACAGCCACACTCCCAGCATTTCGGGATCAAGCGCGAAGTCCGCGCCGCTTAACCCTTCCCGTCGCGACTTCGGAAGCTGCCCCAGCCGCGCCAAGTTGGTCAACTCGTCCAAGACCCATTCGCTGTGCGTCGTGATCATGACGCGGACGCCCGCGTGAACCGCCGCCGCAAGCTGCCGGATGAACTCCACCTGCATGGCGGGGTGCAGGCAAGACTCCGGCTCCTCGATAATCAGCACCTCGCCGGGTCGAACGACGTGACGAAGGTACAGGACAACCGGCGCCAACTCTGACACCATGGACGATGTGTTCATGAGCCCCAGGTTTTCCTCCCATCCCTCCGGCCGATAGAAGAACTCCGGATAGCCTACCGGCGATTGCCCCATACTGATCTTGCCTTGCAGAATGTCCTTTTCGATCTGCCCGGCGAGACTGCTATAGGACATCGGCGATCTCACTCGTCGTGTAAATCCCGTTAGAGCCGTCCGTACTCCCACACCTCGTCGATCTCCCAAACCGATAAGCTCTTCAAGGAAGTCGGCGAGGACACCGGAAAGTTGGGGTAGAGGAGTCTCGCGCTGGAGTCCTGCGCGGGACGCCTGCCCGATTATAGACCCGACGACCACTCGGTGGGCATGCATCACACCCGTACGGTCCGCAGGCAAATAGTAGGCCGCTCGACTCAAAGGGCTGATGATATCTGCACCAATCGACTCCACGAGTCTTAGTATGATATCTCTCACCATGTATGATCTATCATCGTCGGCATCATCCCTGTACGAGGATAGCGCCCAACCCAATTCTGTCATAGCCCGCTCATGCCACTGCTGCTTTGCAAGGAACCGCAATGGCACGCTGGCAGGTATGCGAGACGTCAGTTTGCATTCATCGTCTCTTATGGAGAAGCCGTATCTGAACGATGTTGCCTTTTCGCCCGTGTCCGAAACGGGCCGTTCCACGGCTATCAGAGCGCCACTCCTCATTCCATTACGGATCAGTCTCGAGGAGTCATCGACGCCATAACACCGCGCGACCTCCGCATCTAAAAAGCCGTCAAAAGCGCCGATGTCCTTGAGCCAAGGTCGGACCAGCTTCGCTACCGGTGCCGGAAGCACAAGAGGAACACCATCCGAGGAGTCTTCGATTCCCATGCCGGACAAAGGCCCTGTGACCCAATCATTCAGTGTCTTGATTTCCTCTCGAGTGAGTGAGCGGTCTTCCTCCGGTGGGGATGGTCTAACGCTGAATATGGTCTGGCCTGAGAGCATCGAGCGAAAACCCGGACGGAGTGCCTTGCCACTGAAGAATCCGTGCAGGGCATAGACAAGCATCGCCATGTATGATTTACCCGTGTTGCTCGGGCCGACGAACACGGTTATTGGGCGCAGATCGATATCTGCCCTGGCGATCGGACCGAGGTTGGTGACACTCAGCTTGAGATCATTGAGATTGGGCGGCGTGGTCATTCCATGCCCTTCATGGCGGGATAGTTACCCGGCGGTCGAAAGCGACGCGGGGAACGGCTCGATTCTACCACACCCATCAGCCGGTCTATCTCCGAGTCCATTTCCCACAGTCGCCCATCAGCCTCCACCGTCACCCCGGCAAATAGTCCCCCCTCCACCCCCGATTTGACAACCAAGAACGCATGTACCACACTTGACATATGCGGCCAACCGACTCACCGGCTGCCCGCCGCCCAACTTTACAATAACGAGGGAAATGCAACAGAATGCAACAAGATGCAACACTTTCAAGAAAAATTCTCGGACAAACGAGTGCTCGCATAACCGCCGCCCAAACTTTACGATAACGAGGGAAATGTCCCAAAATGTCCCAGAATGTCCCACTTTCACGAAAATTCTCGGACAAACGGGCGCTCGCATGACCCTCGCCCAACTTTACGATAACGAGGGAAATGTCCCAAAATGTCCCAGAATGTCCCACTTTCAAGAAAAATTCTCGGACAACCGTGCGCTCACGCTTCCCCATCCGGCATTCTCTCGACCGCTCGGTGCAGCCCTTCAGAATGCGGGCGTGTCACCCACCGCGATTTGGCATCACATATCGACTTTCTTCCGGCCGGACAGGTACTCTTCCGGTTCCTTCTGAAACGCGCGATTGCATCCCGGGCCGCAGAAGTAGTACGTGACGTCGTCGTGTATATAGGTGCCGCCACGCGGGTTTTCCATGTTCACCTTCATGGCGCAAACGGGGTCGATGGCCGTAGGGGAAGGCTTGCTGAACAGCGGGATTCTCATGACGCCTCCGTTGTGGGGAATAAGTCCCTTGTCTTTGAACGCTTGAGTCGGAGCGAGTTCGCGATCACGCTGACGGAGCTTACGGCCATTGCGGCTGCCGCTAGTATGGGGTTCAGGAAGCCGAACTCGCCGAGGGCAGGAGTGAGCGCACCCGGCACGCCGTTAGCCGCGAATACGGGGTACAGGACTCCCGCCGCGACGGGGATGAGCGCGACGTTGTAGGCGAACGCCCAGAACAGGTTTTGCCTGACGGTTCGCATGGTGCTCTTGCTGACGGAGATCGCCCGTGCGACGCCCAAGATGTCGCCGCGAATGAGGGTGATGTCCGCCGCCTCCATGGCGATGTCGGTCCCGGTGGCTACTGCTATGCCCACGTCGGCCTGCGCGAGTGCGGGTGCGTCGTTGATGCCGTCTCCGACCATCGCCACGACCGTACCGTCGCGCTGCAAGGCCGCTATGTGGTCGGCCTTGTCCCCCGGCAGCACGTTTGCGATCACCTTGTCGATGCCGAGCGACCGGGCGACAGCCTCCGCCGTCTGCCGGCTGTCTCCGGTGAGCATGACCACGTCGATGCCCTGACGCTTGAGCGCGCCGATGGCCTCCTTCACCTCTTCCTTAAGAGTATCGGAGACCGCGATGACGCCGACAACCTCGCCGTCGACGGCCACGTAGGATACCGTCTTGCCTGAACGCGCCATCTCATCGCCGGGCTTGTCGAGCCCGTTCAAGTCGAACTTGCGCTGTTCGGCGAGTCGGAGATTGCCCACCGCGACAGCGCGTCCATCCAAGCGACCGACGATGCCCATCCCCGGCTGGGCCATGGCATCCTGCACGGGTGAATCGAGAGACAGGCCCCGCTGCTCCGCCGCCGTCACGATTGCCCTGCCAACGGGGTGCTCCGAAGACTTTTCGAGTGTGCCGGCAAGCGCCAGGAGCTCGCTCTCGGTGACGCCATTTGTCACTGTGCTCGTCACCTCCGGCACACCGGTGGTCAGTGTCCCCGTCTTGTCGAATACGACGACCTCCGCCTTGTGCGCCCGCTCAAGGGTCTCGGCGCTGCGAATCAGCACGCCCAGTTCCGCGGCCTTTCCGGTCCCCACCATGATGGCCGTCGGCGTTGCCAGTCCCATCGCGCACGGGCAGGCGATGATCAGCACGGCAACCGACGCAATCATCGCGTAGACATAAGACGGTGACGGCCCGACCCCCAGCCAGACAACGAACACCGCCACTGCGACCGCGATCACCGTTGGCACGAAGTAGCTCGAAACCGTGTCGGCCAGTCGCTGAATCGGGGCCTTTGACCCCTGTGCCTCCTCGACCATGCGGATGATCCGTGCCAGCACGGTGTCCCTGCCCACGCCGGTCGCCTGGATCGTGAGACTGCCCGTGGTGTTGACCGTCGCGCCGTATACGTCGTCGTTCACAGTCTTTTCGACGGGCATACTCTCACCCGTCAGCACCGACTCATCGACCCAGGAAAGACCATCAAGAACCTTGCCGTCGACGGGGATGCGCTCTCCCGGAATGACCCTGATCCGCTCGCCAACGACCACCTCCTCGATGGGTACCTTCACTTCCACACCATCACGAATGACCGTTGCCGTCTCAGGCCGGAGACTCATGAGTCCCTTGATGGCTTCTGAAGCCTTGCCCTTGGCACGGGCTTCGAGATACCTTCCGAGGAGCACGAGGCCGATGATCGCGGTCGAGGTCTCGAAGAAGGTCGCCGCGTCGTAGTGGGCGAATATCCACCTGTCATGGAGAACGGTCACGGCGGCGCTGTACCCGAAAGCAACGGAGGTCCCGACGGCGATGAGCGTGTTCATGTTGCTCGTGCCGTGCTTGAGCGCTGCCCACGCTCCGTCGTAGAAGCGTTTGCCCGCCCAGAACTGTACGGGGATCGCGAGGACGAACAGGAGGATGTCGAGGCGGAACGGGAGTATTTCGTGTACCGTCGGGATAGCCATGAGCGCCATGATGAGCACCCATACGGCGATACTGAAGGCCGCTTTCGTCCGAAGGTCGGCTATCTGTCGAGGATTTCCCGAAATCTCTTCGTCTCCGCCGACGCCCAGCACGGAGTATCCGGCGTCCTCGACTGCAACTCGAAGGTCTTCGATGTCTGCAAGATTGGCCGAATACTGGACGGTGGCACGCTCGGTCGCGAGGTTCACGGCTGACGACGCGACGCCGTCGACCTCGCGCAGCGCTTTTTCGACGTGGCTGACACATGCGGCGCACGTCATCCCGCCGATATTCAGCGAGACGTTCTTAGTGTCGTCCGGCACAGTGGGACGACTCTCCGTTTGAATCGCCATCGGTCCGCTACCTCTTGTCCACGAGGGCGTAAAGCTCCAGCAGTTCGCCAAGCACGTCCTCTTCACGGCCCGCCTTCACGCCTTCGATGACACAGCCGTGAAGATGGCCTTCCACCAGCACCGACTCCAGCTTCTGGATGGCGCGACGCACCGCGAACGTCTGCTTGAGCACGTCGACGCAGTAGGTGTCCTGCTCGATCATCCGGCGGACGCCTCCGAGGTGTCCCTCGATGTACTTCAGGCGCTTTAGCGCGTTCTGCTTCGCGTCAGGGAGGTCGGCCGGAGACTGAGCGTGGTCGTTGCTGAGCTCGTGATGTGGGCTGACTGCGTTCGTTGCCATGGGGTGTCCTCCATTCCCAAAACCCCCTAGCGGGGGGTATGGGACAAACGTACATCGTTGGAGGACCCAAGTCAACGAGCGCGGGGCATCGCTACCGTGATTCGGGACCGATCCGCACTTCGCCCATGATCGAGTCGGCAGAATAGACGCGATACTGCGTCTGCTTTCCGGGAGAGACGTGGACGACCTCCCACGCGACTCGCTCGTCCGGCGTAATCTCCATGATCTTGAACGGGCGCGGGTCGGGGAGGAAGCTGCTCCCATAGAGGACGAGCGTGTTCCCATTCGGCAGTCGCTCGACGCTGGAGCAGCAGACGGCGAAGAGTTGAGGGTTGTGCCGGAACTGCCAGACGGCGCGGGCGGTCTTGTTCTTGTGGTCGAGCTCCAGCTCAAGGGGACGAGAGTACTGGCCGCCTTCCTCGTTGGGGCGGTCGTTGCCGTTGTCGAAGAGGAGGATGTTGCCATTGGGCAGTTGCTGTGCCGTGTGCTGTTCATAGAACCTGTCTTCCGGGTTCGGGAAGGTGAAATCGCTACCGGGACCGCCGAGACGCCACTGCACCTTGTTGAAGTCGGACGATATTGAGACGACCTGATCGAGGTGTCTTAAGCTAAGGATGAAGCTGCCGTCTGAAGCCCTGGTGACGGAGTTGGCGTGGCTCCAGTCCTGAACGGAGCGGTCGCGGTCGCATCCGCCCCACAGTGGAAATCCAGGCAGCCGGCGGTCGGAGTCGGGCTCGGTCCTGTCGGACGGGGAGATGTGGTCGAAGATGTTCCAGACGATCTCGTTCTCGTCCGTCTCCTGGTCCCAGATGCCGATAGTGTCGCCCTCTTGGGGATGAGACGGATCGCCGTAGCCCTCCCAGAGGATCTCGCGGGAGAGGTACATGATCCGTCCGTCCGGCAGGACCTGGACCTCGTGATGGATGGGACTGAACGGCGAACATTCGCCAATTAGCTCGTCGATTTGCCTACCCATGGGATCGATTTCCACGAGTCCGCTGCTGGTAGTGCCGCCCTGGTACCCGGCAATATAGACGATGTTGCCGTTGGGCTTGCGCACCATTCCGTCCGGCTGCTGTCCTTCGCCCTCGGAGGCTTTGTAGTACCAGACGATATGACCCTTGGCGTCGAAGGCGGCCAGCCCGAAGAAGCCTTCCTGCCGGTAGTCCATGAAGGTAAGCGGGCGGGTCGGCTGGCCACCGAGGATGGAAAATCGACCGGCGGCGAGCACGTCGGGCAGCGGCCCCGACGTGAACGATCCTGACGGCCCTTCGGTGATGCCGCCGGCGAGGTCGGTCCCGAATACCCGGTAGCGGTACGTCGAATTGGCCCTGAGGCGTGTCGCGTGGACGGTGTACTGCGTACCGTTCGAGGGGACGGGATGGGAGCGGAACCGTCCGTGGGTGTCGTTCCCGTACTCGACGTAGACGTACCCTGGCGCGTCAACGGTGCCCGTAATCCACGCGATCAGCGAGTTGTCGGGCTCGAAGTGGGCCGTTGCGGTGAGGACGGTGGGAGCGGGTGGCGCTTGGGGCGTGGGCGTGTCGGCTGGCGAGTCATCCGAGCATGCTGCCGCCAAAACCGCGAGGGCGACGACCGCTGTCCCTATGCGTCTGATAAGCCCGGCTCGCTCTCGTCTACTCGGTTACGCGCGTCTCGCCCATGACCGAGTCGATGGCATAGGCGCGGAAGCTGCCCTGCATTCGCGGGCCGCTGATGTTCGCCTTGAACACCTCCGTGCCGTCGGGCGCGACCTCGACGACGACGCGCGGGTCCGTGACGAAGTTCAGGAGGGTGTTCCCGTTTTCGAGGCGGTAGGCGCTGCTGCGGTTGACGGCATAGAGGTCGGGGTCGTGCCGGTACTCCCAGACCTTTCGCGCCACGAGGTCGTAGTCGTTGAGTGCGAGTTCCAGGGCGCGGGAGTAGTTGCCGCCCTCCTCTTCGGGTCGGTTGCGGCCGTTGTCGAACATGAGGATGTTGCCGTTGGGCAACTGCTGGGCGGTGTGTTGCCGGTAGAAGCGGTCGGCAGGGTTCTCGAAAGTGAAGGTGCTTTCCGGGCCGCCGAGCTTCCACTCGACTCGCTGGAAGTCGGGCGATATCGAGATTACCTGGCTGAAGTTGGGAATAGAGACGATGATGTTGTCGCGGGGACCGATCTGCACCGAGTTCGCGCCCGACCATCGGATGGGCGGGGTGTGCTCCTGCAGCGTGACCTCGTTCGGGTACGAGGCGATGTTACCCGTGCTCCATCCCCCGCGAATGTCGGTGCCCAAGCCATCGAAAGCATTCCAGATTTCCTCCGAGAGACCCGTTTCCTGGTCCCAGACGCGGATGGCGAGGCCCTCGACCAGCGTTTCTGCGTCGCCGTCGTTGGCGGTGTCGTCGATCACGCGGTAGGTCCATGCGGCGTAGAGTATCTTTCCGTCCGGCCTGAGAAGGAGCGCACGGTGCGGGAACCCGTTCACCGGGCCTGCCGCGAGGTTATCGACGATCTTTCCCGTCGGCGTGATCTCCCTGATGCAGCAGATGCTAAAGGGGTTGTTCAGATGGTAGACCAGATTGTAGTTGGGCTTCTGAACGACGGCCCCGGTCGGGTAGGGGACGTCTTCGACGGGGTTCGGACTCTCGTAGTACCAGACGATTTGCCCGTCGCCGTCGAGCATAAAAAACCAGCTGCCCTCGAGCTCCCGGTGGTCGAGCAGGAGAAGCTCGGACGACGGCGTTCCGGTTGCGTCGATGGTGAGCGTCGAGAGAGCGGGGGGAAGCTCTCCGGTCGTGAAGGTGCCGGAATCGCTTCGAGCCTCATCCCCCTCATCGTTGGTGGAAACAATGGTATAAGAATACGTCGTAGTTGGTCGCAAACGGAGGATGGGAACCTGGTGCTCTACCGCCGGTTCGGCTGAAGTCGCCGTGCGGAACTTCCCTGCCTGGGCGTTTTCGTACTCGACGTAGACCTTGCCTTCCCGGTCCAGTGTGACCGCGACCTCCGCGATCAGAGCGTTGTCTGCCATAATCTTCGCGGAGTGGCTAACGATTTCAGGCGGTGTGGAGTCGTCGTCACCGCATCCGGCGACCCAGAGCGCCGTCAATCCGGCGGCCACGATCCAGGCGAGTGACGCATTTGGCAACATGGAACGCATTCTCTCTCCATTCGAACGATGTGTCTCCGATTGATTTTCGCAAGGAAGATTGTGAACCTGCAAGACTCCTACTATGCTTCCTGCTCGGAAACCGAATCGACATCGCGTTCGTAGAAATACTATGATGGGGAGTGCGCGGGATGTTGGGATCGGCAAATAGTCTCAAACGGGGGAATTGGGGATTGACATCCTAACGCGGGCAACGCATAATGCTCTATTGGTTAACTATTCGGTTAACCCAACACAAACCCAAATCGGCGACTTGACCGCGAGTAAGATAGTCGTATCACGGTCGAGTGTGGTTACAACTCATTGGAAACATTTTAGGAGGAGAGGTGCATGATCACCAAGAATTTTAGGTTAATCGGTTTTGCCGCGTTGGCCGTGATGCTGTTCACGGTTCTCGCGTGCAGTAGTGACGACGACGCGGATGACGCCGCCGCGCCTGCCCCGGCACCCGCGCAAGCTCCGGCTCCGGCCCCGGCGCAAGCTCCGGCTCCGGCGCCTGCCGCCGCCCCTGCTCAGGAACCGGCGAAGGAAGAAGAGGCGCCGGCCATGGGCGACTTCGCGGGCACGTTCAAGGGCAGCTTCGTGTGGGATGGCGATCATCCGACGCAGTTTAACGAGGCCCCGGTTCTTGCCGCGAAAGTGGCGGCTGGAGAGATTCCTCCGCTCGAGGAGCGCCTTCCTGACGCTGAGGACGTGATGGTCGTCCCTGTTGTCGACCGCATCGGCGACTATGGCGGAACGTGGCGGAGAGCCTTCACCGGCCCGAACGACGGCCAGAACGCCGACCGCCTCATGATGGACCAGGTCCTGTACTATGACCTCAACGGCACGGACGTCATCCCGAACGTGGCGAAGGGCTGGGACATCAGCGACGACGGCATGGTCTACACGCTGCATCTCCGCAAAGGCATGAAGTGGTCGGACGGCGTGCCGTTCACCTCCATGGACTTTGTCTGGCACTTCGAGAACGTTATCGAAGACCTTGAGATCAATCCGAACCGCGACGGCCAGATCGGCTGGTCCGGCGTGCAGGTGGCCAGCGTGCGCGCTGTCGACGATCACACGGTTGAAGTCACGTTGAGGGAGCGCAAGGACGGCTTCCTCGACTCCCTGGCCAACTACACGACGGGCGGCTGGACGCTGCACGGTCGCGTGGCCGGCGGCATGTACGGCCCCACCCACTACCTGAAGACGATCCACCGTGGTTCCGCGACCGACAAGGACGCCTTCGACAAGATGGTGGCGGACGCCGGATACGAGAGCTACGTGACCTTCTTCAAGGATCAGGCCAGCCCGCTCAAGAGCACGGAAGTTCCGGTAATCTCTCCCTGGAAGATGACCAGCCCGATCACGGCTGAGATCTACACGTGGGAGCGCAACCCCTACTACTGGGCCGTTGACCCCGCCGGCAACCAGCTTCCATACATCGACGGCATCTCCATGTCCCTGACCGGTGACAAGGAGATCCTCAACCTCAAGGCCTCGGCGGGCGAGATCGACTTCCAGCACCGCCACATCGAGATGGCCAAGGTGCCGGTCTTCAAGGAGAACGAGCAGCGAAGCAACATCGACGTGCAGTTCTGGGGTTCCCATGGAGCCGTCGGCATCTCCATCAACAACGCCTACGGCGAGGGAGAAGTCAAGTACGAAGTCGATGAGGAAATCAAGAAGTGGTTGAACAACTTCGAGTTCCGTAAGGCTATGTCGTTGGCGGTGGACAGGAACAAGATCAACGAGGTCATGTTCCTCGGCCAGGGCGACATCTCGCAGCCCATCTTCTCGAAGGGCCACCCGTTCTACCCCGGTGACGACTACGCCAAGAAGTACACCGAGCTTGACCCCGAAGAGTCGAAGCGCATTCTGGATAGCATCGGTCTTGTCGATACGGACGGGAACGGCGTCCGCGACCGCACGGACGGCAAGGGCGACTTGGTCTTCCCCATGGACTACGCGGCGGAGTACTTCGTAGCGTACGACGTGCTGGCTGAATTGCTAGAGGAGGACCTCGCCAAGGTCGGAATTAAGGTTGCTCTCAACCCGATGGACGTCAGCCTCTTTGAGGAGCGACGCGATGGGAACACCGGTATCCTGATGGCAGGTGGTCTCATGTCCGCCCGGTGGCCGAACACCCTCGACCGCTGGTTCGAGCACGGCAGCGCCTATCGAGCGTGGTACACGGGTGGCCGTGACACCTACTCCGAAAAATCCGTTGCCGCTCAACCGACGGACCCCAATATTCTCCGACTAGGAGAATTGGCGGACGAGGCCAAGACGTTGCGATATGCCGACCGCAAGGATATCTACGTGGAGGCACAGGAGATCTTCATCGATCAGCTGTACGGCATCGGCGCGGTGGGCAACACCCCTGCGTTCAACGGCGTGATCGTCAAGAAGAAGTACTTCAAGAACGTTCCGCCGCAGGCTCCGAACGAGTCCCCGTTGCAGAACCCGGGCATCGCGCGGACGGTGCAGTTCTTCATGGAAGGTGGCAAGAACGACTCCGAATAGGAGCCTCGGTCAACCTGCCGAAGTAGAGTGACTGAAGAAAGAGTACCCGGTCGAAAAGGCCGGGTACTCTTTACTTTAGAAGGTAGGTATGTATAATGGCACACCAACGAGTGTTCAAGACCCACCGGTTGCTCAACTTGACCTCGTGTTCTAAGTTCAGCGACGGGAGCAAAGTACCGCAGTGATCACGTTTATCGTCCGTCGGTTCTTGCTGGGAGTGTTTACCCTGTGGGTAATCTCGATAATCGCATTCCTAGTAGTAACCCTACCTCCCGGCGACTTCGTTGACGACTACATAGCGAACCTCGTGGGCGAGGCAGGGCAGGGGACTCCGGCCGCCGATCTGCTCGAGGACCAGCTCCGAGCAGAGTATGGCCTCGACCAGCCGGTTTTCTACCAGTACCTCAAATGGATTTCTAAGGTCTTGCGGGGCGATCTCAGCTTCTCGGTTGAGTTCAACCGGCCCGTCCGTGAGGTCGTATGGGACAAGCTGCCGCTGACGATGATCGTTGCCGGGACGACAATCTTGTTCACTTGGACCATGGCTATTCCTCTCGGCATCTACGCCGCCGTTCGCCATCGCACCATTGAGGACTATTCCCTCACCTTCATCGGCTTCATCGGACTTGCCGTACCCGACTTCCTGCTCGCCTTGGCATTCCTGTGGATCGGATGGTTCTATTTCGACCTCTCCATCGGCGGGCTCTTTACTGACGAGTACATCGTTGCGCCCTGGAGCATAGGGAAGGTTGTCGACATGCTCGCCCATTTGTGGATTCCGGTCATCGTGCTCGGCACCGCCGGGACGGCTGCCCTTCTTCGCATCATGCGCGCCAACCTCTTGGACGAGCTCCGCAAACCCTACGTAGTCACTGCCCGCGCCAAGGGCCTCAAGGAATGGCGGGTCATCATCAAGTATCCCGTCCGCGTCGCATTGAATCCCATAGTTAGCACCGTAGGATACCTCCTGCCCGCCCTCATATCGGGCAGCATCATCGTCTCCGTCATTCTTGCGCTGCCGCTCATTGGTCCCCTACTGCTCCGCGCTCTCTTGGCGGAAGACTTATTCATGGCCTCATCGATACTTCTCGTGCTTGGAGCTTTGACGATAATCGGGACGTTCCTGTCCGACATTCTGCTGGTCTTCGTCGATCCCCGTATCAGATTGGAGAATAGCTGATGGCGGATGTCGCAGGAGACAGGGAAGGACTGAGCCGGTCGGCGGAAGCCCTTCTTGACGAACAGGAGCATCTCGAAGACGAGGAAGTCTTTGTCGCCGGTCAATGGCGGCTCATGTGGTGGCGCTTCCGCAAACACCGCATGGCCATGGTCGGCGCCGTGGTTGTGATCCTCTTCTATTCGGTGGCGATCTTCGCGGACTTTGTGGCGATATCCGATCCCCGTCTCTCTGACGTAGAGGTAGCGTATCTTCCCCCTCAGACCATCCACTGGTTCGACGGCGGATTCAACCCTCACGTCAAGAAGGTCATCGGAGACCGTGACCCCAATACCTTCAAGAAGGTGTACACGACCGATCCCGACGTGAACATCCCCATTCGCCCCTTCGTTCGAGGGTACGAGTATAATCTCTTTGGTTTTATACCCATGGATCGGCACCTCATAGGAACGGTCGCGCCCGAGGGTGAGGAAAGAGCCGCCCCGTTCTTCCTCGGTACGGACATTCTCGGACGCGACATGTGGTCCCGAATAGTGTTCGGGACGCGGGTCTCCCTCTCCATAGGGCTCGTGGGCGTGTTCCTTACCTTGGTTCTGGGGATCGTCCTCGGCGGCTTGTCGGGTTACTATGGGGGTTGGGTCGATACGGTCATACAGCGCATCATAGAGATCACGAGGTCAATTCCTACCCTTCCTCTGTTCATCGCCCTTTCGGCCTCCGTTCCGAAGGACTGGAGCGTTTACCGCATCTACTTTATCGTCACGCTGATAATCGCCGTGTTCGTATGGACAGAGATGGGCCGCGTCGTCCGCGGTCGTTTCCTCTCCCTCCGTGAAGAGGACTTCGTGACTGCGGCGCGTCTGGCGGGCGCGACGGATATACGCATCATTTTCCGCCACATGCTGCCCAACTTCATCAGTCACGTCATTACCGTCATAACGCTAACGCTCCCGTTCATGATAATTAGCGAGACCGCCCTCAGCTTCCTCGGCATCGGCCTTCGCGCTCCTGCCGTGAGCTGGGGAGTCCTCCTGCAACAGACCCAGAACGTGCAGTCGATAGCCATCTATCCATGGGTTACCATCCCGGCGATTCCGGTCACGCTCGCAGTACTCGCCTTCAACTTCGTGGGTGACGGGATGCGCGACGCCGCCGACCCGTACGCGAACTAGCGCAACTGTTCAGACTCCGTGCGACATCCTCAGGCATACAAGCCTCCGTCATTCCCGCGTAGGCGGGAATCCATAGGGGTGGGGTGTTCCTCTCACCAACTCTGAACGGTTGACATCGGGGCTTTTTGTTGCGACACGTCGGTTGTTGGGCTACACTCATTTGCCAGACCTGTAGACGGAGATACGGGAATTGGTAACCGGCTTCAACCACTCGGGCGTGGTCGTCAAAGACCTCTCGGC
Organism: Dehalococcoidia bacterium; assembly: GCA_963665745.1. Taxonomy (GTDB): domain Bacteria; phylum Chloroflexota; class Dehalococcoidia; order Lucifugimonadales; family VXLM01; genus VXLM01. The sequence goes on from OY762443.1 coordinate 2,391,199, forward strand.
GATGATCGAGTTCTACTGTGACGTTCTCGGCCTGGAGGTGCTCAGGAAGGTCGACAGCATCGCACCTCCGGGCGGTGACCACACAGGCATTCCCGGCGCGAAGCGCAAGCTGGTCTTCGTCGGACTTCCCGGGGACGGCCACCAGTTAGAGTTAGTCCATTACCTCGACCCCGTTCCTTCCGACGGACACCTGAACCACCACCAGTTCGGTTCGTCCCACGTCTGCTTCAACGTGGCAGACCTGGACGGGATCTACAGCGACCTGTCAGGCAAGGGCATCCGGTTCGTCACGGAGCCGAAGTACCGCACCACGCCGGACGGCGCGCGCGTCGGCATAACCTACGCCCTCGACCCCGAGGGCAACTATCTTGAATTCATCGAACGGACCGTGCCTTCGTCATAGCCGTCCGTTCATTCTCGATTCCTCTACCCGGAGCGGAAATGCCCAGACTAGCAGCCAACTTGTCGATGATGTTCAACGAGGTCGACTTCATGGACCGCTTCGGCGTAGCTGCCGAAGCGGGATTCAAGGGCGTCGAGTACCTCTTTCCCTACGACTACGATAAGGACGACCTGAGGGCCGCTCTCGACGAGCACGGTCTCGTCCAAGTTCTGCACAATCTTCCGGCAGGCGACTGGGACGCGGGCGAGCGTGGAATCGCGTGCCATCCCGACCGCGTCGGTGAGTTTCAAGAGGGTGTCGGAAGGGCAATTGAATATGCCACCACCCTTGGTTGCGATCAGGTGAATTGCCTTGCCGGGGTCGCACCCTCCGACATGTCGAGTGAGACCCTTCGCGAGACCTTCGTCTCGAACCTCTCGTTCGCGGCGGGTGAACTTGAAAAGGCCGGCATAACCCTGTTGATCGAGGCCATAAACACGAGGGATATCCCGGGCTTCTTTCTCCGGACCACATCGCAGGCGCTGGCGATCGTCGCCGACGTGGGTTCTGACAATCTCAAGCTCCAGTATGACATCTACCACATGCAGATCATGGAGGGAGATCTGACGCCGACCATCGAGGCGAATCTCCCCATGATTCGTCACATGCAGCTTGCCGATAATCCCGGGCGCAACGAGCCGGGGACCGGTGAGATAAACTATCCCTTCCTGTTCGACGCCATCGACAAGATGGGCTACGACGGATGGATCGGATGCGAATACAAGCCGCGAACGACAACAGTCGAGGGTCTGCAATGGGCCGCTCCGTATTTACGGTAACCGGCCGGGAGGCAACATGGTGATAGAAGCAGCTACCCTCGACGACCCTGACATTATCAACCGTCGGAACCGGATTCTCGACGAGATACAGAACCGCGTCCTCTGGCTTTCGATCTACATGGTCGACTACGCCAATCGTTTGCGTCCCAATCCCAGCGGGCTGAAGGTCGGGGGTCACCAGGCTTCCAGCGCGTCGGTCGCCAGCATCATGACTTACCTGTTCATGGAGTACATGAACGCTGGCGACAGGCTCTCGGTAAAGCCCCATGCGTCACCCGTCTACCACGCCGTGCAGTACCTGCTGGGCAACCTCGACGTCGAGTATCTGAAGACGTTGCGTGCGTACCACGGACTGCAGGCGTACCCCAGCCGCACGAAAGACCCGGACAACGTGGACTTCTCTACCGGCTCGGTCGGACTCGGCGCGGTGGCCCCGAACTTCGCGTGGCTCACCGAGGAGTACCTGCGCAGTCACGTCCGTCCTGAGAGCGGCGAGAGGCGGAGGTATATCAGCCTCGTCGGAGACGCCGAATTGGACGAAGGTAACGTCTGGGAGGCGGTTGCCGACCCCGCGATGGAAGAGGCGTCGAACATCCTTTGGATCGTCGATCTCAACCGGCAGAGTCTCGACCGGATTATTCCCGGCATTCGCGTTCGCTGCTGGCGCGAGATGTTCGCGGCGAACGGCTGGAGCATCGTCGACGCGAAGTACGGCCGCAAGCTCGAGGCGGCATTCCAAGAGCCGAACGGCGAGCTGCTCCGCACCGCTATCGACGAAATGTCCAACATGGTCTATCAGCGTCTGCTCCGTGTCGCGCCCTCCACACTGCGTGAATGGCTGCCGAGCACAAGTCGCTACCCCAAAGACATGGAACGCCTCATCAGCCGGTGGGACGACGACGAGCTAGCCGCGATCTTCTCCGATCTCGGCGGGCACGATATCGGGAAGCTGCGTCAGGCATTCGACGAACTGGATCTCGACCGTGGCCCGCACGTGATGTTTGCCTATACGCTGAAAGGGTGGCGGCTTCCGATCATCGGAGACCCCCAGAACCACTCGGCCAACTTGAACGGGTCGCAGATGGACGTACTCCGCGAAAACATGGGCATCGACCCCGAAGACGCCACGTTCCTGTTCCCATCCGATTCTCCCGAGGCGGAGCTGATTGCCGAGGCCCGTGACCGATTGCAAGTGGGTATGGAGCAGCCGAGTTCACCCCCCTCGCTGTCGGTGCCCATGGGCTTCGGTCGTGGATATCGCGGCATGATGTCCACCCAGCAGATATTCGGGCTGGTCCTTACCGAGATATCGAGAAACGCGCCGGAACTATCGAAGCGGCTGGTAACCACGAGTCCTGACGTCGCCAGCTCCACGAATCTTGGCGGGTGGATCAATCGGGTAGGGGTCTGGCACAGAGGCGAGATCGAGTCCCTTCCCCAGGAGGAGCAGCCGAGGGCGCTCCAGTGGACGGAGTCCGACACGGGCCAGCACATCGAGCTCGGCATCTCGGAGAACAACTTGTTCATGGCCCTTGGGCAGCTTGGCCTTTCATACGAAATGCACGGCGAGCTTCTCTTCCCCATCGGCACTCTCTACGATCCGTTTATCCGGCGAGGCCTCGACGCCTTCTACTACAGCGCCTACGCCGGGGCCAGCTTCATGGTCGTCGGCACGCCTTCGGGTGTCAGTCTCGGCCCCGAGGGGGGAGCGCACCAGTCCCTCGTCACCCAGTCAATCGGCACCGAGCTTCCCGACCTGTCGTTCTACGAGCCGTGCTTCGGGCAGGAACTCGAGTGGATCGTCATGCACTCTCTCGAAAGGATGCGCAATCGCGAGGGTTCGGCTTATCTTCGCCTGACCAGCAAGCGCGTCGATCAGGCCCTGGCTCCACTCCCCACCGACCCGGATGAGCTTGAGGAACTGCGGCTCCAGGTGCTCGCCGGAGCGTATCGCCTCGTGGACCGTCGTTCCGAGGATGGGTACGGCCAGAATTACAACGTCGTCCACATAATGGCTTCCGGCGCAATGGTGCCGGAGGCGATCAGCGCCAGCAAGCAACTGCTCGAAGAGGGCGTGTTCGCCAACGTCATCAACGTGACGGGTCCCGGACCGCTCTACAAGCGGTTCCAGGAACACGTGCGGCGAGAGATAACTGAGGGACGGGCCCCGGAGCCGTTCATGTCGGACATCTTCGATGTCGGGGAGCGGAGCGCTCCCATCGTCACCGTCGTTGACGGACACCCTCACACACTGGCCTGGCTGGGCGCCGCAATGAAGACCGAGACGTACCCGCTCGGCGTGACCGAGTACGGACAGTCCGGCGATTATCTCGACTTGTACCGGGAGTACCTGATCGACGTCGACTCCATCGTTGCCGCCTGCTTTGCGGCCATCGATTAACCGTCTGGCACTTCCATAGCACCTGCGCTAGAATGAGGGTTGCGAACGTTGTCGATTGAAATCGACAACACACTCTCAATGAAAGGCGGGTTTTAAACGAAAATGCTTGGACTTCGCCCTGCTGTCCTTATCTGTGGTCTCGCTTCGCTGACGCTTCTATTCGCCATTGCCTGTAGTGGCGATGATGCGGAAACGGACTCAGCGACTGAAACCTCGCCGCCTCCCGCCGCTGCCCAGCCACCGCCGCCTCCTGCCCCCACGGCGACTCCCGGCAAGCGATTGCAATGGGACGTCGCTCCTCCCATGCGAATCGATCGCAACAAGTCCTACTCAGCGACGTTCACGATGGAACGCGGCGGAACCTTCGAGATCAAGCTATTTGCTGACAAGGCCCCGAAGACGGTCAACAACTTCGTCTTTCTTGCCCGCGAGGGCTACTACGACGGCGCGACCTTCCATCGCGTCATACCGGGCTTCATGGCCCAGGGAGGCGACCCGACCGGAACGGGGACGGGCGGACCCGGCTACCAGTTCGATAACGAGTTCCATCCCGACCTGCGACACTTCGGCCCCGGAATGCTGGCCATGGCGAACGCAGGAGTGAATAACGGTCGCGGGACAAACGGCGGTCAGTTCTACGTCACTTACTCAGAGCAGCATCGTCTCGACGGCCTGAACCTCGACGGGACGGCCAAACCGTGCCACCAGCCCGGCGTCTCCTGTCACGCCGTGTTCGGTGAGGTAATCAGCGGTATGGACGTGGTCAACGGCATTAGGGAGCGAGATCCCTCCACGGCCACCTATAAAGGGGACGTAATCCAGAGCATCGTCATCACCGAGGAGTAGCCACCTCGCTAAACAGTTCTCGATGAACGATAAAAGGGGGCAGGTCGTCCGACCTGCCCCCTTCGGTGTTCTACCGATTCGCAGCTACTCCTAGTCCGCCCCGGCCGGTTCGGCGGGAGGCGGCGAGTTGAGGAACGTATACAGCTTTCCACCCGTGCCGATCCACGTCTTGTCGCTGATGGTTGCGGAGTCGATCAGCGGTTGGTTGTTCACCCTGACGGTTGAGTTCTCATTGAAGCTCTTCACGTCGATCCGGTCTTTCATGAAGTGGAAGACCAGCCCTTCGAGGCCGGGAATGTTTAGCTCGCTGCCGCGAATGAGTCCCCGGTAGAAGAACCGGAATATCGGGCGACGTTCCAGATTGGAGAAGTCCACGAGCTCGTCGTCAGTCTCCGTGTAGATGTAGCCGTAGGGTTTCGGCCTCGTCAGGAAGTAGGCTACGGCTGCTGCAATAGGCACGGCTACCGCAACGAGGATGGCAACGACCAACCACGGGAATGCCGCCTGCGGTTGCGCCTGTGGCTGCGGCACAGGTGGAGCGGCTACGCTCGTCACCAGCACCGTAGTAGCGGCGGCGGGCGCTGGATCTGCAGGCGGGGGAGCTACGGAAACCGGCTTCGGCTCCACGGCGGCCGGCGCGATGGACACGGGCGGCAATACCGACGGCATCGTCGATATCGCGATTGAACTCGATGGTTCGGTGTACGTTCGCCCGTCGTAATCAATACTGAGGCTGAACTGGAGCGTGTGACTTCCGAAGTCGCTCGGCGTGAACAGCATGTCGAATTGCCATGCGGAACCGTCCCCATAGAGCCGATGAGGGACGAGTTCGAGCATTCCCGGTTTTTCGGTGGACGCGGCCAGGCCTATCTCAATGGCACTGGGGTCGATGGCGTATGGTCCGCCGTCTAGGTGGACGAACACCGTGCCGATGTTCGTCGGTTCACCGGGTACAAGGTCCCGCACCTGTCCGGTCTCCACGTAGAACGCGGGGAGTGGCTGGGCTTCAAAGGCATGGTCCGAAGAAATCTCGTGATCGAATCCGGGCCACCGCAGACTTAGCGTCACGGCGTAGGACCCCGCCATGTCAAGCGACGGCAGGACAACGGAATAGTAGCCGTCTCCGGCCCTGGAATCTCCCCGGGTTCCGTCGTCAAACATCTCGTGCGATTTGACCGACGAGTCGGGGCTCGTGATGTTGGCAAACATCCTGACACCCTTCATGACTGCCGTTCGGCCCTCTTGGGCGGCGTATGCCACAAGGGTGTTTGGCTCGCCGATCGGCATAGGGGAGATGGCTCTCAAGATGAGGTCATACCGATTCGCGGCGTGGCCCCAGACTGAGATTCTCCCCTCCACGCCCACCGTTTCCACCTTCCAGTTGCCGGCGACCGGATTCACGAGTCGCCAAATTGCAAGGTTCTCGGACTCGACGACTTGAGACGTCACTCCATCCACGTTGGGCGCCAATTCGCCAAACGGGTTGACAAGTTGGAACGAGCCGGCAGGGCCGTCCTTGAAGAAGTACAGCGTGGTCTCTTCCGTGCCGGGCATGATGGGTATCCTAGAGCTAGTGAGCGGAGCGTCAACCAATGTCTTGGAGGCAAATTCCTCGACGGAACTCGCGGCGCCAAAGCCAATGATGTGGTCTCCAAGAGGTTTGAGGTCGGTCCCCGATGAGAGACTGAATACTCTTCCCCCTGTCGGTCTGGAGATCGCGTCCAGGAATTGCGCTGCCCTCCGGTCGTCGGCTTGGAGGCTCAAGCCATTGATCGTCCACCCCTGATTGGTGATTCCGTTCGCGAGTGGCGCCACCGTGTAGCTCAGTTCGTCGAAGGCAAAATCGGCGTTGCCTCCCATGGCCACGTATATCGAGGAACCGGTGGGAGCTCCGTGCGCCGATAGGGCCGAGCGGGCCTCATCCAGCGCCTCGACAATCGACTGTGATGCGTAGGAACTCTCGGCTCCTAGCCGCTTCGCGATCTCGCTGCGAATGCTGGCGAAGTCAGAGTCCGAGGCGGCAAATGGGCCAATCGCCTCGCCTGGCCCGTCCGTGTCGATGAACACGACCTTGCTGCCGTCCTGCTGTGTTGCCAAGAGGCCGATAAGCGAGAGTGTAAGCGGGATGGCCTGCTCCGACTCACGGACCGACGAAGAGTCCACGACAATCACGTCCATTGCCTGCCGCGAGTCGGTCTCCGCGAATGCGACCGGCGACGATGTCGCCAGCCAGCCCAACAGCACGGCGATGACCGCGCTCCCGATAGAAACCAGTCGTGCACGTCGCATCACAATACCTCCAATTAGCCAAAGTATAAGAACGAGACGGAAAAAGTTCAAGATGGTGAGGGACGATGATATTGCGTATTCCGGCCGAAGTTGAATGCCGGGACGGCACGGTTGCCGGGCGATTCGAACAACCTGTGTGGGTAGGTACCGCGAAGTCGTGGAGGCGCTTTAACCGACGGCTTCCACGGCCTATGACCCTTGCGAGCTAGAACTTCCTCAACGACGGCCGCCTCTAAACAGGTCTCCGAGCGTACGCAGCCTCCATCGCAAGTAATTTGATGACAGTCGACTGTGTCGCGGAGCTTGGGGTAGCGGTTTGCGTCCCAGAACCATGTGGATGAAGTCCTGCTCGAGATCGTAACGGGGGTATCGTCCCAGCTTGTCGATGAACCGTTGGTAGAACTCTTCGTCGATCGGCGTTCCGGTTGTCCATTGCCTTGCGACTTCAAAATCGAGTTGCCGCAGGTACATCTCATAGTGAGCGACGGTGAGCTTGTTCACCCAGGCCGCCCGTACGTTGTTGCGACCCTGTTTGCGATAGAACTGTGTGAACACCTCGTCTTCGAACAGCAAGTGTGGCCATGGGAAGAAGACTTCCCTGTATCGATGCGAGGCCTTAGGTCCCCGGTACAGGTTTGCGCTGATGTATGCGAGACCTTGTCCGTCGGGCTTTAGGAGGTCCTTCACGGCCGTCAGCCCTGCATACGGGTGCTCCATGTGTTCCCATACGGCCAGCGCTATGATTCGGTCGAAAGTGCCCAACGCCTCGTTATTCATCGCGCTGATGTCATGTATCCGCAGGTCCAGCCCCTCACCTTGAAACTCTTCCCATTCGGGGTATGTGCGGATGTCCACTCCCACAACATCGCATTCGTAGTCGAGCTTTAGCAGGGAGCTCAGGTGCCCTCTTCCACACCCAATCTCCAAAACGCGCATCCCTCTCTTGAACTGGAGAAACCTGTCCACATACGAGATACGCTTGATGGTGTCTTCACGAGGGTTGTCGTCCTTCTCCTTGATTGCACTCGCATGTTCAATTGCGGCGCTGTTTCGGGAGTACTGCTCGTTCAGTTCTTCAAAGAGGTCCAAATCGTAGCGTGTCTGATCCATTCCCTTCACTCAAGCCCGCGCTATGGTCTGCAGGACTGCATGGGATTTGGGGCGCGTTCTCAAAACCAATAGTTGACAAGAGGATTGGTCGTATTCAGCAACTTGGCTTCACTGCAACTGCTCGGCAGACATGATCATCCACTCTCCCTCAACCTGTTGGAAGATCATGTGAATGCGCAGCACGTTCAGAGGGTTCTTCACGGTCCAATACATTTCCCTTGTCTCGTCGTCGACGGCCACGGGCGGCCCCTCCTCGGTCACCGTCAGTTTGATGGCAAAGGTCTTCATCAACTCTATGTTTTCAGTGAGCTCTTCTTCCTCCTGTAGACGGTAACTCTCCTCCAGAAACCCCAATGCTTTTTCGAGTTCGTATGCGTTGATCGCCTCCCAATAGGCGGAGCCCACCATCCTGAGAGCCTCCGCTTCCTCGGCATCCAGAGACGGGCTGGCCTCCGGGGTTGCGGTAGGCTCCGCCTCTCCTGATTCGCTCTGTGGACTGGGCGCCGGTGTAGCGGTAGGCACCGGCGTGGGTGTAGGACTAGGCACTGGTGTGGCGGTAGGCTCCGGCGTGGGTGTGGGAGTGGGTATCGGCGTGGCGGTAGGCTCCGGCGTGGGTGTGGGAGTGGGATCCGTTAAACTGCCGCAAGCAGCACCTGCTACGATCACAAATGCTAGTCCCACGGATATTGCCCACGGGTTCAAAGTCATTCTAGAGTCTTCTCCTGCCGGATATTTGTCCGTCTCCGGTGGTTGTACGGAGCATAGTCTTGAGTTCCGTCACTGTCAACACGCCTTTCCTGTACGAGGCTGAAAGTGACTGTGTGATACCATTTCGAGGCCGGGTTTGGAGTTGGAGCGCAGGGAGAGCATGGATCAGAATCGAAATCGGGCCGAATTCCTAGAGAACGTGCGAAGGGCATTGGGACGTACCGGCCCTGCTGCAGACGTTGAAGTCCCCGGCACCACCGCGCTATCGGACGATGGTGAAGCCGTCTCGAAGCGGGTTGAATCCATTCGAGGCGATGTGGAGGCCCGACAAGACAGTCTCATCGAGGAGCTGGTTGTCTCCGCTGAGACGGCCGGGTGGATTGTCCGCCGTGCCGGCCTCTCCGACGCGGCGGACTACATCAGACAAGTCGCTGAGACCCTCGAATCTGCTAGTGTGCTCCGCTCCGATCACACTGTTCTGGATGAAATAGGCTTGGAAGAGGCGCTCGAAGGAACGGCCATAGCGCTTCAGAGGATTGCCCATGACCAGTCGGGGCCGAGCCGCGACGTACAGCGGGCGAAGTTTCGTGAGGGCATGATCGCAGCCGACATCGGCGTAACAGGCGTCGATCACGCGATCGCCGAGACGGGGAGCGTATCCATCGCGGCGGGTAGGGGAGTGAGCCGGTTGATTTCCCTGCTCCCGCCTGTGCACATAGCGGTCGTGCGTCCCGACCGGATCGTCCCCAGCCTAGACGAGCTCTTTTCCCTCCGTCGCAGCGAGTTCCTCGAACGCGGGTCGCTCGACTACACCAACATCATCTCCGGCCCCAGCAGGTCGGCTGACATCGAGCAGACGCTCATCAAGGGAATGCACGGACCGCGCGAGGTCCACATGGTCATCTTGAAGTAGCGTCCTACCTGAAGACCCTGCTACCGACCTTTATGAACCGCATCGCCTCGGCCACGGCGTCCGCGATCAGTTCCCCGGCACGCGTCGACGCTTCTTCAAGGGACATCGGCGCGCAGACGATGGACGCCACGGCGTCGATGCCCTCCACGTGAACGTCCTTGAAACCCTGACCAAGCGAGCCGGAAACGGCGACGACGGGAATGCCCCTCTCCCGTGCACGCCAGGCGACGCCGATTGGGGCCTTGTTGTAGACCGTCTGAAAATCGGTCTGGCCTTCGCCGGTGATTACCAGGTCGGCCCCGGCCAGCTTTTCGTCCAGGCCGACCTGATCGAGCACGATGTCCACTCCCGCCCGCAGCGAACCATCGAGGAATGCCATCATTCCACCGCCGAGGCCGCCCGCCGCTCCGGATCCGGGCACGTCGTTGATGCTCGTTCCGATATCGCGCTCAACGACCCCCGCGAAGTTCTCTAGGGCCGCGTCCAGTTGGGCTACAATCTCGGGAGTAGCGCCCTTTTGCGGGCCATACACCGCCGACGCTCCCTCAGGCCCCGTGAGTGGATTGGAGACGTCGCAGGCGACCGAGAACTGCGCCCCAACCGCTCGGTCGTCCAGTCCGGATACGTCGATTCGGTGGAGATCGGCTAGCGCCGCTCCGCCCGGTGGAAGGTCGTTCCCGGCCTCGTCCAGCAGCCGGACACCCAGCGCTTGGGCCATGCCAGATCCGGCGTCGTTTGTCGCGCTCCCTCCGATGCCGACAATGAAGCTGCGAAACCCTGCGTCGAGCGCCTCGCGGATCACCTCGCCGAGACCGTACGTGGTCGCTCGCAAAGGATCGCGCTCGTCGAGCGACAGCAGGGCCAGGCCTGACGTTCGCGCCATTTCGATCATGGCGGTCTCCCCGTCGCCGAGCGCGCCCCATTCTGCCTTGACCGGTTTCCCGATCGGTCCGGTCACCGTCGCGGAGCGTATTTCGCCGTTTGTCGCCTCGACTAGAGTTTCCAGCGTCCCGTCGCCCCCGTCTGCTACCGGCACAAGGACGGTCTCGACGTCGGGGAGGACTCTCCTGACTCCCTCCTCCATGGCCTTGGCGGCATCAAGCGCGGAGATGCTCCCCTTGAAGCTCTGAGGCGCGATAACGACCTTCATTTCGTATCTTCCCTGGTAGTTGGAATGTGCGGATACTATATCAGCGGGAACGGGCGTTGCGTAAGGCGGGGGATGTTCGGCACGCTCACGGCGAACGCAGGGTTGCCGGTACATCTGCGATGTCCCGTTCGACGCTCGGAGAACGGTTGACGCCTTTCCGTTCGGATGAGTATACTGGTTGGTGATACGGCCTTCTGGTGGTCTTAGCGAAGCGGACCCACCCGTTCCCATCCCGAACACGGAAGTGAAACGCTTCAGCGCTGACGATACTGCACTGGTGACGGTGTGGGAAAATAAGTCACTGCCGGGGGGCCTTTTTCGTTCCTCCGTCCATGTGGCCGGACTTAGCCCCCTGTCCGCTTTTCGTTCACTTTTCCCGTTCAAAACCGTCCAAAAACGAGGACGCCCGGCGTTCGTGAACACGTCAAAACCCTGCCTTACAGGTGGTTTGCATCGAATTTCCCCTGTGCTACAATGAGCTTAGCGTATCGGAGAAAGGAGTCCTGGTTACTTAGAGTCCCAGGGGAAGTTACCCGCCCTCCGCGTCATGACGCTGTTCCTCCCCCTGGTCTAGTCTCATGAGAACGACCGTCTTTAAAACCTCCGCAACAACCGGCAAGTTTCCAGGAATCGAAGTGCAACGTGACCTCGCAACACGAGGAAGATAGCAGTATTCAGGACATGGGAGAGCTCCTCGACTCAGTCGAGGACATGAAGCCGCTCCGGCGAGGAGATGTCGTCGAAGGGATTGTCATGCGCGCCGACCCCGGCGCGGAAGGGCTTCTGCTCAACGTGGGACACAAGGCCGAGGGGCATGTCCCATCCAATGAAATGAAGTCGATGTCGGAGGACGACCTTGCGCAGCTAGGCGTAGGCGACACAGTCCTCGCCATGGTTGTCCGGGGAGAGACCGACGAAGGCTCCGCAATTCTGTCCATCGACCGCGCGGCAGGTGAAGTCGGTTGGAAGACCCTTCAGGACGCGAAGGAAGCTGACGAACGGGTATTCGGCAAGATCATCGGCTTCAACCGGGGCGGCGCGATCGTAATGACCGAGAGTGTCCAGGGGTTCGTGCCAATGTCACAGCTGGCGACCATATCTCGCGACAGGGCTCGCGTCGCGGCCCAGGGCGGGGGAGAGAGCGCTCCCGAAGAATCGTCCGACATCGGTCGTACGATTGAACTGAAGGTCCTCGAGTTGAACAGGGGACGCAACCGGGCGATTCTGTCCGAACGGCAGGCAATGCAGGAGCTCCGCGAGCAGCGCAAGGCCAAGCTGATCGACGAGTTGACGGAGGGAGAAGTCCGAAACGGACGAGTTACGGGTATCAGCACATTCGGCGCGTTCGTCGATCTGGGCGGCGCGGACGGTCTGATCCACATCTCCGAACTGTCTTGGAGCAACGTCAACTCGCCCGGTGACATCGTGAGTGTCGGCCAAGAGGTCGACGTCATGGTGCTTCGGGTCGATGCGGAACAGAAGAAGATAGCCTTGAGCCTGAAGAGGCTCCAGCCGGAACCGTGGGAGACGATTGAAGAGCGATACGAGGTCGGGGGCATCGTGGACGGCGTGGTGACGAAGCTCACCGACTTCGGGGCCTTCGCCAGGGTGGAGGACGCGGTCGAAGGTCTGATACACATATCCGAGTTGACCACGCGCATCATTAACCACCCTCGCGAGGTCGTTCGAGAGGGTGACGCGGTTCGCCTCAAGGTGCTGCGGATCGAGCCGGAACGGCGTAGACTTGGGCTTAGCCTCAAGCAGGCCGAACCGGAAGAGTTCTAAAGGTACTATAGTGACGTGCCGACCCGGCGTCCGCGAAGCCGGGATACGGCTGGGAGAACAGATATGACAAGCCGGTTCGAGAAATTCTCCGAGAGAGCGCGGAAGGTACTCTCCCTTGCACAGGAAGAGGCCCAGCGCTTCAACCACAACTATATCTCGACGGAGCACATCCTTCTGGGACTCGTTCGGGAGTCCGAGGGTGTCGCGGCGAAGGTATTGTCCAATCTCGGTGTCGAGCTGGCGAAGGTGCGCTCTTCGGTGGAATTCATCATTGGGCGTGGCGAGCGTCCCGCGACCGGCGAGATAGGTCTCACCCCTCGCGCCAAGAAGGTCATCGAGCTTGCGGTGGACGAGGCGCGTAGGCTGAATCACCACTACATCGGCACAGAGCACCTCCTCATCGGACTCATGCGCGAAGGCGACGGCGTCGCGGCCAGCGTGCTCGAAACGCTCGGCATCACCTTGGACAAAGTCAGGGCGGAGACGACGAGGATACTGAGCCAGACCGTCCAGCACTCCCAGGCCGGCACGGGAGGGCGGACGACGTCCCGCACCCCCACGCTCGATCAGCTTGGTATCGATCTTACGGCCGCGGCCCGCGCGGGCAAGCTCGATCCGACCGTCGGCAGGGAAAAGGAGATCCAGCGCGTCACGCAAATCCTCAGCAGGCGCACTAAGAATAACCCGGTCCTGGTAGGCGAGCCTGGTGTCGGCAAGACGGCCATCGTCGAGGCCCTCGCACAGCAGATCGCGGGCAACGACGTTCCCTCGACCTTGCAGGGCAAGCGGCTAGTGACCCTCGACATGGGAGCGCTGGTCGCGGGCACGAAGTACCGGGGCGAGTTCGAGGAACGGCTCAAGAAGGTCGTGGACGAGATCAAGTCCTCCGAGAACTGCGTGCTCTTCATCGACGAGATCCACACGATGGTGGGAGCGGGCGCAGCCGAGGGAGCGGTGGACGCCGCCAACATCCTCAAGCCCTCGCTGGCCCGTGGCGAGTTGCAGTGCGTCGGGGCAACCACCCTGGACGACTACCGCAAGTACGTCGAGCGCGACCCCGCACTCGAAAGGCGGTTCCAGCCCATAACGGTGGAGGAACCGGCCGTAGACGAGACCATCGAGATACTTCGCGGGGTCAAGGGCCGTTACGAGGAGCACCACCAGCTCGATATCAGCGACGACGCTCTCACCTCGGCTTCCAACCTTGCCGCTCGGTTCATCCCCGACCGGTTCATGCCCGACAAGGCTATAGACCTCATCGACGAAGCCGCATCGCGAGTCCGCATCAACTTCACCACGGCCCCGTTCTCTGTCAGCGAGGTCTCAAAGATGCTCGAGAACGTGCGGAAGGAGAAGGATGAAGCCATCTCCGCCCGCCAGTACGAGTACGCCGCCGAGTTGAGAGACAGAGAGGCCAAGCTCGCCAATAAGCTCTCAGCCCTCGAACAGGAGTGGCAGAACGAGAGGGGCGACGAGAAGCCCGTCGTTACCTCTGACGACATCGAGGACGTTGTGAGCATGTGGACGGGCATACCCGTCACCCGTCTTTCCGCGAGCGAGACCGAACGCCTCATCCGCATGGAGCAGGAGCTCCACAAGACCATAGTTGGGCAGGATGAGGCCATCACGATGGTGTCCAAGGCCGTCCGCAGGGCGCGCGCGGGACTCAAGAATCCGAAGCGCCCGGCCGGTATCTTCATCTTTGCCGGGCCCACCGGGGTGGGCAAGACCTATCTGCCGAAGCGACTTTCCGAGTTCCTGTTCGGTAGCGAGGATTCAATCATCCGTGTCGACATGTCCGAGTTCATGGAGCGACACTCCGTCGCTCGACTCGTCGGAGCGCCCCCGGGCTATGTCGGCTACGACGAGGGCGGACAGCTCACCGAGGCCGTGCGCCGCAAGTCCTACTGCCTGGTCCTTCTGGACGAGATCGAAAAGGCCCATCCAGAGGTCTTTAACATACTGCTTCAGATATTCGACGACGGCCACCTGACCGACGCGAAGGGGCGCAAGGTCGACTTCCGAAACGCCATCGTCGTCATGACGAGCAACATCGGGTCCGACCTCATTCGGCAGGACAGGACGCTCGGCTTCAAGGCCAAGGGGGAGAACGCCGACGAATTCATGGCCCGCTACGAGCGCATGAAGACGAATGTGACGGACGAGATCAAGCGGTTCTTCCGTCCCGAGTTTCTGAACCGCATCGACGGCACGGTCGTGTTCCACGCCCTCAGCAGAGAGCAGGTGCTCGACATCGTCGACCTTGAGCTCAAGAACGTGGTCAACGGCCTCCTCGAAAAGGGCATCAGCCTCGAAGTCTCCGACGAGGCCAAGGCGTGGATCTCCGACAAGGGGTACGATCCGTACATGGGCGCTCGCCCGCTGAACCGCGTGATCCAAGACCAGATCGAGGACAAGCTCTCCGACGCCATCCTCGCAGGTCAATTCAGCCCCGGCGATACCGCCATCATCGGACTCGAAGACGACGAGATCACGGTTGATACCCAGCAGGCCCCGGTCGAAGAGCCGACTCCGGCCTGACGACGCCGAAGCGCGCTCACTATGCTAGTGCGGTTGCCTGGACCGTCATCACGGGTGCCTTCCCTCCATTCCTACGGCTATCGGGCGATCCGGTGAGAAGCGCGTACCTCCAATGCGTCGGCGGTGTGAGTGGCGACATGTTGCTCGGCGCCGTCATTGACGCCGGAGTGCCCGTGGACGACCTCAACGACGCGATCGTCCAACTCAGCATCTCAGGGGTCCGGATAGTCGCAAAGCAGGACGTGAGAGGCGGCGTCCACGGTACTCACGCGATTGTCGAAGTCGAGGACGCTTCGAGACACTCGTACCGGCTGGAGGACTTCATACGGATAACCGAGTCGTCCTCACTGCCGTCCTCCGTCAAGGAGCGGTCGACAGTGGTATTTCGTCGAATCCGCAAGGCCGAACAACAGGTACACAGACAGAGTGGCGGCGAACCTCACCTCGGCGAGCTCGGAAGCGTCGATACCCTCGTCGACGTCGTCGGCGCCGTGGCAGGACTTGAGACGCTTGGCATCGAACGGCTCTACTGCTCTCCGCTTCCTTCCGGCTCCGGCGTGATACGGACCTCCCACGGAGCGCTCCCCGTTCCGGCCCCCGCTACGTCCGTCTTGCTCGAACTGGCCCACGCTCCCGTACAACCTCCCCCCGGCGACATCCCGGACGCGGGCGAAATGGTCACCCCGACCGGGGCCGCTATCGTGACCACGCTCGCCGTCTTCGCTCACCCCTCTCTCAGCATCGAAAAGACCGGATACGGACTCGGCACCCGCAATCCTGCTGCCTACCCAAACATATTGGTCATCCGAATTGGCCGGGAGCAGGAAGGCCCTCCCGCCGCCAACCTGAGCCTCCTGGAAACGAACATCGACGACTCGATCCCTGAAGTCCTCGCATACGCGCAAGAGCGGCTCTTCGAGATCGGCGCGCGCGACGTATGGTTCACTCCCATCCAGATGAAGAAGAACCGGCCCGCCACCATGCTCAGCGCGCTGGTGCCGGTGGACTTGGAAAGCGAGGCTGCCTGTCTCATCCTCCGTGAGACATCGACCCTCGGCGTTCGAGTGCGTCCCGTCTCACGCTACGAGGCCGACCGCAAGGTCGTCACCGTAACGACCACGCTTGGACAGGTATCCGTCAAGACGAAGATTATGGATGGCGTGATCGTCGCCGTCACCCCTGAGTACGAAGACTGCCGTAAGATCGCGCTGGACAAGGGCCTGCCCCTGCAAGATGTCCTCCGCATCGTCCGCCGGGAGGCCGAGGCCGACCTCCTCTCTCCCGGATAGTCGCGCATCGACCTATCCTTGACACGCCCTTCGGCGCTCGGCTACGCTGAGGTAGCTTCCTCCGGGGCCTGTAGCTCAGTGGTAGAGCGCTCGGCTCATAACCGAATGGTCGCAGGTTCGAACCCTGCCGGGCCCACCATGTAAGACCGAATTCATAACTCGCCCGTTTAGGGCGACCTCTACGGCGTCCGCTCCCCCTATGGGACTGTCATCCGGCGTCAGCATGGAGTAGATGATGGTGGCCTTGCCGGGCTTGACGTCTATCTGCTTGACGAAGGAGTGGACGAAGGCCCTCGTTTCGGTCAGCTCACTGGTCCTGAGGAACTCGCTCATCTCCTCAGCGTAGGTGGCGATGGTGTCGGCGCTATCCAGAAGCTGCCGCCGCTCCGCCAACACTGCTCTGGCCTCCTGTGCGGCGATCTCCAGCTTCTCCTTACGCTCCCGGAGATCCACTATGAGTTCCGAAGCCTCGGCCACGTCTACGCTGTCGCTCCTCGCAATGAAGTTCCAGACTCGGCCCAGTTGCTTCTTCACTTCCTCAAGCTCCCCGTCGATACTCTCCAGCATATGCCGCTGTTCGCTGGCCACCTCGTCCATCTCCTCGTCCAGAAGCTTCACCAGGTCTCTGATGTTGGACTCGGTGAGGATGTTGGCGCGAAGCTCATCGACGATGATCTTCTCGAACTTCTTGGCGTTGAGTCTGGGGGTCTTGCAGGTGTCCTTCCCGCGTTTGAGGAGGGAGTGGCAGATGTAGTAGGTGTACTTGCCGCTCTTCGCCTCGGCTGCGGTCATAGCCTTGCCGCAGGTCTCGCACTTAGCCAACCCACTGAGCAGGTAGGGGCTAGAGACGCGGCGGGGGTTGGCCTTGTTGGGAGCGCGGGACTCCATGATCCTGGCGATGCGCTGGAACTCCTGCTTGGATACGATGGCGGGGTGCGCGTCCTCGACCCGCACCGGCGGCGCTCCGTCTTTAGCATTGGCACCCCAGACCACAGTTCCGGCGTAAGCCTCGTTGGTTAGCAGGAAGTGAACAGTGGTCTTGAGCCATTTCTTTCCGTTGGAGGTGGGGATGCCCTCAGCGTTGAGAGTCTTGGCGATGTCTAGGTTGCTTTTGCCCTGAAGGGCCATGTCGAACATACGCCGGACCACGTCGTCGTCGGGCGGATTCAGTTCCAGCTTAGGGCGCTTCTTGGCCCCGTCCTGGACGTGGACCCTCCTGTAGCCGTAAGGGGCGTAGGTGGTCATCCAGAATCCTCGGGACGCCGCCTCTCGCATTCCTCGCCTGACCTCCTGCGCAAGATTCTCGCTGTAGAATTCGTCCACTCCTTCGATGATGGCCTCAAGGAGCCTGCCAGTGGCGGAGTCCTCGGCCTGCTCGGTGATGGAGACCACGCGGATGCCGCGCCGTCTTAGCATGGACTTGAAGGCGACGGCGTGCTCGCGCTTGCGCGTGAACCGGGAGAACTTCCAGACGAGAATCTCCTTGAAGGGGGACTCGGGCTTGCTAGCTTCGTCCAGCATCCTTTGGAACTGCGGCCGGTCCGCTACCTTTCCGCTCTCGGCCTCGTCCACGTACTCTCGGACGACTAGGTAGTCGTTCTTATCGGCGTAGTCCCTTAGCGCCCTTAGCTGGGCGGCCACGGACAGATCCACGTCCTGCCGGTCGCTGGAGACCCTGGCGTAGAGGGCCGCAGGGGTGAAGTCTTCCCGTAGTTTCGTGTTCATTCGCCTGTCCTCCTTCTGGAGTCTTCTCGCTCTTTCAACCTCTCGTATCGAATGGCTCTGAGCCACTCCCTCTCCTCCATGTAGTTGCGAAGGGCCTCACGTATCAGCTCGCTCATGGTTCGGCCCTCTTCCTTCATCACCTGCTGTACCTGTTCGGCCATCTTAGGCGGCAATGAGAAGGTGATGGTTTTGGTGTTTCTTGGTGTTGAAGGCATTGGTCTCTCTTTTTGCCTCCTTGTGTAGTACATTGTCTTACTATACCACCGAGCAACTGCACCCCTCAACTACCAGGGACCCTCCGCCACTGCCATGCGACGCGCGGAGTCGAAGGATGGGTCGGCGAACTGGCGCCATATGACGGAACGGTCACGGTATGGCACGGCCACAACTACTATCTTAACCAGTTGCCCGTGCCAGTAGACGGGTCTTGCAGCGACCGCCGCGTCGCCCGAAGGCGGTTCAACCTCGGCTAAGCCCGGCCTGCCAGTGAGTGCCACGCCCTCGGCCAGCGAACCGGGAGGAAGCCGTGTTCCCCATCGGGGCATTCCTCCCCTCGTACCGCACAAGGGGCGACAATGCCTGACCCCGAAGCCGGGTGTCCTGGCTACGACCGAAGCCCTGAAGGACGCCACTGTGGCAGTCGTCCGAAAGTCGTGCTCCGCTATTTCCCCGCGTTCGTATAAGATCGCCATCAGCGGCTGGTCCCTCACCACCTCCGCAAGTCTCAACGTTACCGACGAGTAGGCCCGGCCGTATTCCTTCTGCAATGCGATCACGTCCAGCCCCGATGTCTGGGCAAACAGAGAAAAACAGTAGGGTTGCATCAGCACCGCAGCCGCGAATCGGTCGGCTAGACTGCACAGCCGGCGGCCTCCAAGAGTCCCGACATGCGAATAGAGGTCGCGAACTCGCTCCCTGACGATTTCGTAGGTCTCGTGAAGGACCGTGTGCTCCTGCGCTCCGTCCCACTCGGAGTCGTCGATTCGAATTTCGTAGTTGCCGCTATTGGTCCCGGTGTGATAGCCCCTCAAGCCGCCGGGCACGTCGGGGCAGACGACGATTCGTATCCCTGCCTTGCCCAACACGGCGGTCAGCTCATCAAAACGAGGGAAAGGTGAGAGACCGAAGAAGTGAACGAACTCCCGCGCTACATCGCCGGGTTGGAGCCTCCCACGAGGAGACCCGTCGTCCATAAGGTGGCGGCAGAAGTCGTCTAGGGTGGTGGTGCTCACTACAGTAGCCTCTTGCCGCTGTAGCGCTCGTACAGCTCGACGATGAAGCGCTTCGACTCGATGGAGAGAGGGCCCCTAGGCCTGGTCCCCACGCGGAACACAGGATCGGCCAAGACGTACTGGTAGGCCCTCTCCACCTCGGCGGTCTCGTCCACCTCCGGCTCCTCTCCCTCCCTCTCCAGGTATCCGGCCTTCTTGAACAGATCCTGGACGCCGACGCCGTAGAGCGCGGCCAACCTCCTGAGGACCTTGGGTCCCGGATGACGGATGCCTTTCTCGATCTGGGAGAGGTAGGCGTTGGAGATGCCCGTGAGCCGCTGGACTCCCCGAAGGCTCGTGTCGCCCCGCAGCCGTCTGAGCATCTGGCCGATGGTCTCGTCTCGGCGGTCTGTCTCCCCGTTCATAGCTGCCTCCCTGCTCGACTCTTGTGTCACATCAACGCTCCCACCTTCAAGAGGTCAATAGTTGGTCAATGATTGTTACATTGTAGGAAGCAATCCGTCAATGATCGCGTATTGCTCACCGATTGCTATTGCCCATTGGTGTGCGCTACTGTTAGACTTCCATGATACAGAACAAGCGTACTGTAGTGCATATCATACACCAAAGATCACTACTGTGCTACTGGCGTGCAAGATATGAAAGCAAGAGACCTGAGCAGAGACCCGCGTCTCACCAAAGAGCAGAATGCGTTACGTCTGCAGGGCCTGAGAATCCTGGCCCGTATGATCGTTCGCGCTCACTACCGTTCCCTCATTGAGCAAGACGCCTCGGGGGATGGCTCAGCGCTTGGGCTGGCTCCACATACCGACATCGCCAAGAGGGAGGGCGACCATGCCGGGTAAACGCCCCGCTAGGAAGGTGATGCTGAAGGCCGAGGCGGTCTGGGACCGCCTCAACCGGCTCAACATGACCCAGAACGACCTGGCACGCGAACTGGACATCTCGTCCGGTCACCTCTCGCGGCTCATCAACGGCAGGCGATGCCCGTCTCCCTCAATGCGGCGGCGTCTCATGGACGTCCTCGGCTGCTCCGAGTTCGACGAGCTCTTCGTCGTGGTGATCTGCGATGAGTAGGGAACGCCATGTGCCGCCGCATCTGTTTGTGCCCGGCGTCTCCATTCTGCCAGAGGACTTCTCCGACAGGCTCACCGCGCTCAAGGAGATCACCGGCATGACCTGGGAGGGGATGTCCGTCTGTCTGGGTGTGGATCCCCGTCAGTTGAAGTACTGGCGTGAAGGCGGATGGCCCAACGGCGGCGCTATGCTGGCGATAGTAGCGCTGGCGACGCGGGTGCCAGGCGGTCTGGGCATTCTGTTGGACGACGACCTGATAGTCGTATCCCGGAAAAGGGAGTAATGACGTGGTGCGCCGTCAGGAGCACGTCTATCACGTGGAGCCTTCGCGTTTCCCCCCGGATTTCCCTGAGCGGCTGGAGCGATTTAGGGATGCTGCCAGGCTATCGTGGAGGGGGCTTGCACGCCGTCTGCGCGTGAGTGTCCGATGCGTGTGGCGGTGGAAGAAGGGGACAAAGCCAGACCCGGGCCACCTCTTTTCCCTGTTCAACCTAGCCGCCGAAATGGGGCTGCTCCACATCCTGCTTCCTGCGGTTGGGGAACCTGAGAACGTCGCTTGGCGGACTGCCTATCGACCATAATTCTGTGCGCAAGCGTCCACGAGAACATCATGGACCTCATCAATCCGCAGGCTTCCGCAACAACGTGGACGTTCTGGTCTACCCGAGAAGCGGTGATGAACGCTAGCAGCAGACTCCCCTACTAATCGCATGAGCGTAACAGAAACGCCCTTCAATTATGAGGGACATTTTCGTTTCTTAGTTTCCACTGCTTGGAAACAAGACTGGTAAGCTAGAAGGACTGCTCTAACCTCTCTAACCTCGTTGCACACTCACGGCTCCGGGAATTTGTAGAGGAGTATATCCAAGCATTGACGCGTCATTGATTAGGCCAAATGTGATCGCAACCTGCTTCCTGCCAAACTCAAGTTGGCTTTGGAAGCGTATCCTGGCCAACTGGCCGTGGATCGTCTCTAGGATCCTGGGCGGACTGCTGGGATCGGACGTCTCAACTGACGATGCCTTTGGTCAGCCTGAGGCTGACCCGCCTTGTGGATATGGGAAGACACGAGCAACTGGCCCTGAACGACTGGGGCGATGGTACCTGTGCGCAAGGACCGCATCTCCATCGGCGTGATGCGCAATCAGCGGGACGTGGAGCCCAAAGGAGGAGATGTTCCCGTGACGTTGCGGAACGTCTCCGGCAGGTGGAGCAAGGCTTCGGCTGGTAATTTGGAGCACATGGGGCAGTAGACGGATTCCTAGCCTAGTTTGCATGGAGGGCGAGGGCCGACGGATATGGCGTCGCACTGGTATGCCCGCCGCATCCTGCGGGAACACGGTAATGCATGGAGGATCTTCTTGGAGTATGAATGTCAGGTAACGTAGCCCAACACTATGGCAGACTGACTCGTACCTACTTGCCCTAATGCTCATCCAAATGTGGGTTGATTAGTGCTGACCTTTTAGTCGACAGTTGCAATTCTCAGTCGATTGACCTTAGGTAGTCCAGCAGTTTAGAAGGCATCACTCCGCTTCTTAACTCAGGCCATGTAACGGCCAAATGGTTGTTCACCTGTTCCGGCTGGAGGAAATAACGGTCGTTGGAGATTGTCAAGATCCCATCTTTGAGCAATTTGTCGAGAATGTTTCGGCCTATTTGGTTACGCAGGACGCGTTCATCCTCAATCTTCTGTCTGTGTCTGGCAAGTGCGCCTCTACCGTGAGATCGGAACTCCACAAGGATTCGCCTGAGTCTAAGGTACTTTTCTTTCATTTGTCGGTCTTCCGGAAGTGGTCTCTTTTCCCGAATGTAATTATAGAGAGGATACGCTAGGTCAGCATGGTCGGCGACATGAACTCTCAGAGGTACTTCATTGGTAAATATATTCTCAAGTCGAGAAGTAACATTCTCCGCCTCAAAAACAACCTCACCTTCCACCCCTTGCACAGAGTTCTGTCTCAGCACCATTCCTTTAGGTTCGAAGTGAAGCCTAAGAGCGGATACCTCGACAGGCGCTACTATTTGAAGGTCCTCTGTTGCAGAAAATACAACCTCACATGGTAAAGAGATGTAAGCCGTCGAGAGCGGACTGTTGAGGTTCACGGTGCTACAGCGATCAAGATTGGAGCAGAACGCGAATGATTTTGAGGTATCATCATCACCCCCCATAACGATCTCAATGTCGATGTCGACAGATATATCAGACGTGACATTATCTACACAGTCACCGAAATCAGGGCCAATGACTTTCAAGTCAACCGAGGCGGTCCTAGACCAGAACTCCATTGCAGATCCTGCAAGCACGTGAAGATATTCTATGGGCACATAGCCACTATCTGCAACTATGCTGAGAAGATAAATAAGATGATAGCTGTTCTGGTGCGTCCGAGTATATTCCAAAACGAGTTCTTTGAACTTCGGATCAGAAGAAGCCATCAAAACACTCAGAGCAACAGATTCAAAGACAGCATTTCGAAAGGAGCCTTGGCCAGTCAAGAAGGGGTGTTCAGCGACGAAGGTGCTAAGTTGCTCTTCGTATCTCTCGTTGAGGGAAGCGTTCTCCAAGCGTTGGAGTGTTATCGGCCTTTTGAGACAAAGGGAAATCAAGCGTGCGGCCTGTTCTGGGTAGTCATACGTGTTTTCAATTGCTTGGATCTGCTGTGGACGCGGCAAACCTGATACCAAAGGTTCCACTATGTTGGGAACCACTTTTTCCTTTCTTTCACGCTGGAGAATGTAATGAGCTATTTGATGCAACAATCTAATTTCATTGTCGACACCTTTACTTTGCATTTCAACCGAGAGTTTGTGATAGTTTCTCTCCTCCCGCAATAATGTCACGATTGAATCCAATACAGGCGGGTATCCAATAAAGGACAGGAAATCCTTCTTCCGTAACTCTGGCTCTCCCGTGAAGGCGGCACCCAGCATATCGAGAATGTTATCGCGAACGTTCTCGTAGAGGTCTTTGTGTGGCGTCTGACTAGCTTCAGAAAAGGCATCGATATACGTTCGAGCATTGGTTAGATCGAACGGGGCTATGGTCAACAGACCAGTTCTTATGCCTTTGTCTGTCAGATATAGCCAGCAATCCTCCATGATTCTAGGGCGGCCAAGGACGACAAAGGTAGTATTGGGTGCGTTAGGGCACAAGGCTGCGATATCGTCCAAGAAAGCTTCAAAGCCTTTTTCCGTTGTCTTAGAACGTCCCTCGTCAATAGCATCGATGATCACTCCATATTCGCCTTTTGATATGCCTGCAAATACGTCGCTGTAGTGCTGAGTATGAAAGGCTTTATGAAGTACGCCTGTTAACGTATTGTCAGCGACCGGCTTGTGAGTTGCTAAATCTAGTAGAGGAATGCCTACGTCATAGGAAAGTACATTGGCGAGAGTGGTCTTCCCAGTAACCCCGACAGCTGATATTAACAGGACAGAAGGTCTTTCGGAGTCATATGCGAGTTTTTCAAAACTGGGTTCTATATAGGAAGAGTGACGCTCGGAGACGATGTAGAATGACTCTGTAGGTGAGGCCAGTTCGAAAGTTCCTTTGGTGGCAGCTAACATAGCTTTGAGATTATAGTAATTCATAGAGTCTCCTTAGCTGGTCAACTATTCCGAAGAGTTATCTTAGGGAATTATAGCGCAAATTAGCCAAAGGGCCGCTAGGCCGTCACGACGGAGTGGCACTCGGAGCACCGATCTCCAGCGTACAGCGTCTCCGGGTAGTAGACCTCTCGCCCACAGTCCGAGCACTTGTATTCCCGCTCCTCGAACACGGTATCGGGCGGCGTGTTGAACATGGCCTGTACCAGTTGCTCCGGTGTCGCGTCGATGCGCGGCGGGTACTTGCGCTCCAACGGTCGGCCTCGTTCCTTCTTACGGCGCGGCATACTCCATCTCCTTGAGTCGTGCTATGAGGTACTCTTGCGGTCTGTTCCCCTTCAAGCGGTTACAGTGAGCACAGAGTAGCTGTAGATTGTCGATATGGTCTGTTCCGCCTTTGGACTGCGGTATCACGTGGTCTACGTCAAACACCTTGAACGGGAAATGCTCTCTGCATCCCGCGCAGTTGCCTTCCTGCTGGCCGTACAGGATATGAGCGTTTTGCCGATAGTTCTTTGGAGCATCAATGTCCGTGCGCTTTGGAATGTCCGTCCGATCGGTGACGAGGCGGTTGTGGAATAGGTCTCCCATGTGTTCGGCAAGGCGCATGTTGACGAGTTCAACGGCCTTTGGGGAGAGGTCAATCCCTACCCACTGCCTGCCCAACTTATCAGCCGCTATGCACGCCGTAGCGCATCCACAGAACGGATCAAGCACCATGTCGCCGGGGCTGCTGGACGCCGCGATGATGCGCTCCAACAAGGCAAGCGGTTTCTGCGTCGGATAGCCGACACGCTCAGCAGCCTGTGAGTTTATAACTGGAATATCCCATACGTCGTCCATAGGAGTGCCTGGAGAATCTTCGTCGGTCATCTGTGTGACGTTTCGTGTACCATCTTCCGCGAAGCTCACATTACTCTTCTTCCCGCGCCAGCGCTTTTTTGTGCCGTCGGAAAGTGGCTTCAATATCGTATTGAAGGTATTTTCCCCACTCCGTGAGTAGGCTAGTATGGTGTCGTGCATCCGCTGGAAATTCCTTTGCTTTGCAGGCCACCTTCGGTAATGCCACACTATTTCGTTTCGGTATACCCCCCCCCCGAACAAATATGCTATCCATTAGCATCTTGAGATAGTGAGAGGCGTAGGGGTCGCAATGGAGATAAATGGTGCCCGTGTCTTTCAAGACGCGGCGCATTTCAAGCAAGCGGACGGCTATCATCGTGAGGTAGGACTGCATCCCCTTGCCGTGTGCGCGGCCAGATGCGTCCAGTATGTAGGCTATCGGCGGATGTTCGTCGGCAATCAACCCCATCCATGCAACGTCAAGGTCACTGAGCGACCACGTATCCTTGAACGCCGCGCCCGCCGCCTTGCTTCCTACCGGGGCCTCGTAGTTCTTATTGGAGTTGAACGGCGGATCGAGGTAGATAAGGTCTACGGTCTCGGAGTTCATCCCCCGAAGGATGTCGAGGTTATCACCAGTCCACACCGTCTTATCGACGAAGTTGGGCGCGGCCATCCGAGCAACTCCATTTATTGATTACAGGGTTGTACACCACTAGACCACGTTCTGCAACTTGAACGACTGTCCTACGCCGCTATCAAGTCCTGATACCGAAGCCGCTTGCCGTGTGCGCCCTGAACCATCCGGCCCATTTGAACGGCTGTGTCGGAAGGTCGGTCGTTGTGCCTGCCCGCGAACTCGTTGACGTAGCGGTGTAGGTGCTTCGCGCTCATCTGGTGATACGTTCCGACGTAGCCACGTTTCAGCATTGCCCAGAACGATTCCACGCCGTTTGTGTGCGCCTGCCCATGCACGTACTCTTTGACGCTGTGTTTGACGGTCTCGTGGTTCGGAAGGTCACTGTAGCCGGGGTGTTCGTCCGTGTAGACCTTCGCGCCGTCCTCGATACCGTCCTCTACGAAGGCTTGGAGCGTAGGTTTGTCGGTATGCTCTACGGGAGTCGCTGATACCTGCCCGGTATCGCGGTCCTTCATGCCGACTACGGGTGTCTTGCCGACTGGCCCACGCCCGGCGTTCTGCTTCTTGGACTCGTGCTTATTCCGTTCCTTGCCGCCCACATAGGTCTCATCGACCTCTACGGGGCCGGCGAACTTATCCGCCTGGGCATTCCACATACCACGTATCCGATGCGCCATGTACCACGCCGACGATTGAGAGATACCGAGATCGCGGTGTAGCTTCATGGACGAAACGCCTTTGAGGTTCGTGCTGAACAGGTAGAACGCTATGGCCCATTGGGAGAGGGGGAGCTTGGAGCTGTGCAAGAGTGTGCCAGTCTTGACGGAGAAGTGCTTGCGGCAACCGCGACACCGGAAGGGTTGAGGCTTGCGAGTCCTAACCGTGGCGATGTTAGTGTCGCCGCAATGCG
The DNA here is from genome assembly GCA_963665745.1 of Dehalococcoidia bacterium. Lineage (GTDB taxonomy): Bacteria > Chloroflexota > Dehalococcoidia > Lucifugimonadales > VXLM01 > VXLM01. The sequence goes on from OY762443.1 coordinate 2,417,488, forward strand.
GGCAGGCTATGCCGTTCGGCCAACGTTGCTGAATGAACCACGTTTCGGCGTGTGCCTCGTCGCTGAACTGCTTGACTGCCTCGACGAGGGAGATGCCTTTGCGGTAAGATTTGCCCGGCCCGGTTTGCATTGTCATCAGAACACCTAAACAGCTTTGATTTATACAGATAGTTTAGCCGTTTCGGGCAGGAATGTCAAGGGGTTTAGCGGCCCTTTGGCTAATTTGCGCTATAATTCCCTATTGATTACAGGGTTGTACACCACTAGACCACGTTCTGCAACTTGAACGACTGTCCTACGCCGCTATCAAGTCCTGATACCGAAGCCGCTTGCCGTGTGCGCCCTGAACCATCCGGCCCATTTGAACGGCTGTGTCGGAAGGTCGGTCGTTGTGCCTGCCCGCGAACTCGTTGACGTAGCGGTGTAGGTGCTTCGCGCTCATCTGGTGATACGTTCCGACGTAGCCACGTTTCAGCATTGCCCAGAACGATTCCACGCCGTTTGTGTGCGCCTGCCCATGCACGTACTCTTTGACGCTGTGTTTGACGGTCTCGTGGTTCGGAAGGTCACTGTAGCCGGGGTGTTCGTCCGTGTAGACCTTCGCGCCGTCCTCGATACCGTCCTCTACGAAGGCTTGGAGCGTAGGTTTGTCGGTATGCTCTACGGGAGTCGCTGATACCTGCCCGGTATCGCGGTCCTTCATGCCGACTACGGGTGTCTTGCCGACTGGCCCACGCCCGGCGTTCTGCTTCTTGGACTCGTGCTTATTCCGTTCCTTGCCGCCCACATAGGTCTCATCGACCTCTACGGGGCCGGCGAACTTATCCGCCTGGGCATTCCACATACCACGTATCCGATGCGCCATGTACCACGCCGACGATTGAGAGATACCGAGATCGCGGTGTAGCTTCATGGACGAAACGCCTTTGAGGTTCGTGCTGAACAGGTAGAACGCTATGGCCCATTGGGAGAGGGGGAGCTTGGAGCTGTGCAAGAGTGTGCCAGTCTTGACGGAGAAGTGCTTGCGGCAACCGCGACACCGGAAGGGTTGAGGCTTGCGAGTCCTAACCGTGGCGATGTTAGTGTCGCCGCAATGCGGGCAGGCTATGCCGTTCGGCCAACGTTGCTGAATGAACCACGTTTCGGCGTGTGCCTCGTCGCTGAACTGCTTGACTGCCTCGACGAGGGAGATGCCTTTGCGGTAAGATTTGCCCGGCCCGGTTTGCATTGTCATCAGAACACCTAAACAGCTTTGATTTATACAGATAGTTTAGCCGTTTCGGGCAGGAATGTCAAGGGGTTTAGCGGCCCTTTGGCTAATTTGCGCTATAATTCCCTTATCTTATCTGCATTTGTCCGAGACTCCCACGCTGGAAGGGTTCAGGCTCAAAGGACAGAACAAACGAGATGATAGCATTATATTCAGGTCCTACAAGGCCAGTCAACGACTCCCAAGAGTGCTTTCCCTCTGGGCAAGGTCGTGGTCGCATTGTCCCTCAGCTTGGCGCCGGCGGTAACCGGCCTACACGGGCCCAACACTCCATGGAGCAACCGTTGAGGAACCGACATCTCGGATAACTTAAAGATCAGTTGCCAGGAGTGTGTTGGTGCTTTCACGTGTTTGGTGCCTCGGAGGATTGTACGGTATCCAGAACCAAAGCAGTCTAGCACTTCAAAATGGCCTGAGTTCACTGATGTCCAACGACATCTGCTGACATTACCCTCTATTGCAGCACAACCCTCATGGTTGATACGGGATATGTGGAGAGATGGTAAGAAGGTCAAGGCAGATCAGAAGGCGTAGTCGATCTCCGTCCGCTCAGTAGTGCGCCACGCCCGCCCCAGCGGCCCCACCCTCTCCAGCAAGCTCCTGTGGGAGACCCGCAGAGGGACGTTGACTCCCATCCGGGCCATCTCATCCCGCGCGACGCGGAGGAAGTGCGTCTGGGCGATCTCGTCCTCGAAGACGACGAGGACGAGGGGCCGTGAGCCGTTGTCGTCGGTGGGCCTGTGGGAGGAGTAATACCGCAGGTAAGGAGCGATACGGTCGGCCATCGTAGCGGGGCGGACGGCCCGGCGTTCCCACTCCAGGGAGAAGGGCCACGTGTCGGAGTCCCTGCGAAGGACGCCGAAGGCATCGGGGTGGATGGAGCGCACCCTGTCCTCGTGGCGGAAGTGGCGCGACGCCCTGCCGGGCGGGTCGAGCTGGACGACCTGCCTGTTGCGCGAGTGGGCCTGCCTCTCCATGACGGCAACGAACCAGTGGACCGAGTCGGTGTGCTCAATGTTCCTGAGAAGCTGCCCGCTTCTCCTTCCCGCAACGTTCCGCCAGTCAAGCGGAGCGTTCGGGTCTGCGGCGGCGACGCTCCACCGCTTCTTGGCGGCCCCCACCGAGGTGCGGTCGCGGCGTGCCAATAACGCGAGCCCACGGTCGGAGAGCACCAGCCTGCGGCCTCCCTCTACGTGGAGATCGACAACCAGGCCCACACCTGAGAGCCGTCTCAAGACTTCTAACAGCCTCGACCGCCTGACCCCAAGCAACTCGCCGACGTGTGTGGGAGTGATCCATGGCCAGTCGAAGAGCAAGTCGAGTGTGCGCTTGTCCGTCTCCTTCAGGACCGCGGGCAACGCCCAGCCGGGCGTGATCTCTCCTGCACCGTCTAGCGAGAGCCCCTCGGGGAGGGCAGCCCGTTCGAGCGGTTTTTCGGCGGGCCACGCGCCGCGCGGCCTGACTTGGGTCAGGGCCGTCTGAAGGTCAAGCACCGCCGACCCCGACGGAGCGCGCCAGATGGGGTTTCCGGCCCCGGCGGATACCGCGTCCCTCTCCAGTGCGAGGAACGTTAGGGAGGGCGAACCCGCGACGACCCTGCGGGCGTGCCTGAGTCTGACCTCGTCGGGCATGAGCATGAGTACCGCGCTGGGCCGGAATACTTCGCGCAGGCGCCACAGACGCTTGGAGAAGGCCGTTCGGTCGGCGGTCAGTCCCTGCCTGACGACTGCGACGGTCCTCCCGTCCGGGAGCGTCATGGTGGCATCCATGGGCATGGCGCGGTACCAGCGAAAGCGGATCGGGAACTCGACGTTGGATACAGCCGAAGCGAGGCGGTAGATGACTGCCGCGGCGTCGAGCCTCTCCATGAGGAGTCGCCGCCCCCGCTCGGATACCGGGCACCGGACGAGCAGCTCGTCTACGGTCATGCCCTCGTCGCGGGCTAGGCGGTGCAGCCCTGAGGTCGTGAGGGAGTATCGCCTGGTCGGGGGGATGAGCGGCGCGGTGTGGGGGACGGATGCGACGAGGCCGTCGCGCTCCATCCTGTCGACCGCCTCATAGACCGCTCCCCTCGACCGGCCCGATACGGCGGCCATATCCAGCCGGTCGAGGAAGGGCATGGAGGCCAGCCGTCGCAGGAGTTCGCGCTCGCACCCGTCGGGCCTCACGAGGTGCTATCCTCCCCGGACGCATCACGCCCGGCGGCTCCGGCAGGCGGCTTGTTGTGTTTGCTGCGAGGTTGGCGCGGGTCGGCGGGCTCCTCGGGCGCGTCATCCTTCGCTCCGTCCGCAGAGGGGTCCTCGCCCCTCTTCATGGCATGGTAGGCCTCGCGGAACTCATCCACGCGCTTCTTCGCCTCAGCCTGCTGTGCGGCCATCTCCTCTTCGGTCGTTACGTACGAGGACGAGGCGGCTCGGATGCGGTCCGCCATGTCCGGATCCCCCTCCTCCGGCTTCCTGACCATCATCGAGAAGGCGGGCATGCGCTCGGCGCCGACCGGTGGCGCGGACGTAGCAGTGGTGCACCGGCAGCGACACGATGTCGTCCTCAGTCACGCGGTCCTTGCCTAGCTCCCACACGAGATGCCTGGCGTCCGACCCGGAGACCTGGAATACCGCGAGGCACCCCACGTTGGCGAGCAGGGTGTCGCGCATGGTGGGAGAGAGGTCGTCGAGCTTGGCGAGGCTCTGGGTCGCGAGGATGAACGACGCGCCGAATTTGCCGAGCTCGCTGAGCATCGACTCGTAGTCAACGCCGGGCATCGACTGCATCTCGTCCACGACGACCAGCGCGCCTCTGCGCTCCTCAGGCGGCAGGCCGCCCTGCTCGCGTATTACCGAGTCGACTAGGTTGAGGAGGGAAGCTCCCACCAGCGCGGCCACGTCCCTCCCCACGACTCCCTGCGCGGTGGACACCAGCAGGATGCCGCCGTCGAGGATCGTCTCACGCATGTCGATGGTTGAGCGTGACTGTCCGATGATCGCCCTCGCTCGCTTCGAGGACGCGTAGTACGAGAGGCGGGTCTGCACGGGTGCGAGCGCTTCCGACTTGTACTCCTGCCGCCACTTGCCGAAGTCCCTAGCCCACCACTCAAGGAGGTATGGATCGGACACCCTGGCCAGCACGCCGCCGCGGTACTCGTCGTCTGACAGGAGCTTCAGCCCGTCGAGGAGGGTGAGTTGCTCGTCCGCGTCGGTGTCGGGGTGCTCGTTGGCCTCGTGGAGCGTCTTGACGGTCTGTTCGAGGATCGACTGCATCCTCGGCCCCCACTGCTCCCAGAGGCCGCGAGCCACGCGCACGACCGAGTCGGCGGTGCGGTCGCGGTCGGCGAAGACGCGGGCGTCAAGCAGGTTGACGCCGGGAGCGCCCCGCCGGTCGGCGAGGTCTATCAACCGCACCCTGCCGGCGATCTCCTCCGGGACGTGGTCCAGGAGAGCGCCCACGAGGTCTGCGTGTGGGTCGACGACGACGATGGCGTCGTTGTCCCTGCCCGCCGCCTTCTCCCTCATCTTGTGGACGATGAGGTGGTGCATGAGGGTGGACTTGCCCATGCGGGTCCTGGCCACGTAGAGGTGGTGACGCCTGAGCAGGTCATCGGGGAAGCGGATCTCCCTGGGCTTGCCCGCGGTCGTGTCTCCCACCGGAGCGCCCCCCTTTACACCGCGCGCAGACGGGATGAGCGCCTTCGCGCCCGACCTCGCCACGAGTGGGGTTTCGTCGTGCGCTCCCGGCGGATGCCACAGGGCCGCCGCCTCACGCACCCCCAGTACGCTGCGACTTCCGAACAGGCCGGAGCCCGTGGGATGCAGCGTCGGATTAGGGGCTGCGGCACGCCGCACCTTTCCCACCCTGAAGCGGGCCCCCGCCGGGTGGTCGTAGTGGCGGTAGGCTGCGGCCACGGAGTCCAGCAGGCCGCTGGCCCGCTCCGCCGTTCCTCCGGGAGGCAGGATCACGGTCACCTGGAGCTCGGCGTCGAAGGCTATGCGGGCGACTTTCTCCCTGATCAGGAGCGGGTCGTAGACGCGGGAGCGGGCCTGCTTGATCCTCCACCATGCCCAGCCCGCGACGGTGAGGGCGGCGGCCAAGCCCACTCCCAGGAGCGCGGCCTTCCAGGTCTCGCCCGCCCGCACCCAGAGGAAGCCCCTGAGACCGATCAGGGCCGCTACTCCCAGGACGGCCATCGTGGACACGTCGGACTGGTGATGGCGGACCTGGTTCGAGTAGGTGGAGTCGCGGGGCTCCTGCACGGGACGCTTGTGGGCTCTTTCGAGATGGGCCTGCGACCAGTCGGGGCCGAGGGAGCGGAGCATCAGGCGCGAGACTATGCGCTCCCCCTCGTTCAGGTCGGACAGTGAGCCGAGCAGGGCGATGAGGGGGTCCGAGCCGGGGTCGAGCAGGTCGTCGTCGCGGAAGGTGCGCAACGGCACGTACTCGGGGCCGCCGGCGCGAAGGGTCATCGACCACGCCCGCTCTCCCTCTTCGAGCCTCAGAGGATCGTCCTTCGGCGGCGCCTCGCGGATGCGCGCTTGGGGGTAATGGGTCGATAACTGCTGCCGCACCACCTGCTCGTCGAGGCAGCGGGCCATCAGGGTCACGCCGTCGACGTCCCCGGCCAGTTCCAGAGAGAAGGGCTCGGGCACCGCGATGGACTGGAGCATGTTCTCGACGCCGAGGAGCGTTCGTTCCCCGGTGCTGGGCGGCGTCACGGACACCAGCACGGGACGGCTCGGCTTCGAGTCGCCGAAGAGGATTTTCGTAAAGTTGAGCTTCATGTTTTCTTCCTCCCCTCGCTCTCTTTCGGGTTATGCTTCATTGTTTTCCCTCTTCGTGTGCGAGCCGGGACGCCACTCGATTACCGCTGCCTCCTCCGGCGTCGCCTCGACGCGGATGGGTATGCGGTTGCCCCTGGTCAGCAGGAGCCCGTCACCTCTGGGGCAGGACAGAAGCCAGCGCTGGAGGTCTTCCGGCAGGTCGAAGGCGTCGCCCACGGCGCTCACCGCCGCCGCGTCCTGCTGGAGCAGGAGCTTGAATGCTGCGTTCTGGAGGAGGGCGCGTCCGCTGTGCCCGGTGATCGCCCTCGAAGAGTCCTCGGACAAGAGGTCCTGAACGTCCTGCGTGATGAACTGGAGGCCGAGGCGATGCTTGCGCGCCCTCTTGGCGACGGAGACGAGGAAGGCCGCGCCCTCGGGGTGCTGCATGATCGACCACACCTCGTCCACGACGAGCAGGCGGGGCTTGGGGTCCTGCGCGGCGGCGGCCCACACCGTCTCGGTGCAGACCATCGCGGCTGCGGGCCTCAGCTCCGGTTCCAAGAGCCGCAGGTCGAATACGGTCACGAGCGCTTCGTTTCCCAGGAGGTCGTCGCCCTCGTCGGAGAGCAGGTGTCGGAGGCTGCCGGTCGCGAATGGCCTCAGCAGACTTGCCAGGTCCGGGTCTCCCCCCTCGTCCTCCTGAAGGTACTTGTAGAAATCGCGGAACCCGGTTCTCTCGCGGGTCCGGGCGTAGTAGCCCGCCAGGGCGTGGTCGAGGGAAGCTCGCCGCTCGGCGGAAAGGCGCTCGCCCACCATGACTTCAATCAAACGGCGCAGGCTGCCGATGCGCTGGAGAAGCTCCTCGGAGTCTCCCCTGTCGATGACGAAGGGGTTCATGCCCTGGCCGGGCACGCCAGGCGAGAGGACTCTCCCGCCCGCCGCGCGTGCCATGTCGGCGTACTCGCCCTCCGGGTCGATAACGTAGGCGGTGACGCCGCGCGTCAGCCCTCTGAGCACGCCGAGCTTCGTCGAGAAACTCTTGCCGCTCCCCGACCTGGCGAGGACGGCCGTGTTGGCGTTGAGGTGCGTCCCGTCCCAGGGGTCGTAGACCACGGGGGAGCATGCCCTCATGTCGATTCCGTAGAGGGTTCCGCTTCTGGTGTCGAGGTCCGGGGGCGAGAAGGGGAAGAGCCTCGCGAGGGACGACGTGTCCAACGTCCGCCACGTTGCGACGGAGTTCAGGGCGATGGGGAGGCCCGACAAAAAACCCTCTCTCTGCCTGAAGGAGAGGTTGTCGAGCTTTCCCAGCGTCGCGGCGAAGTGGGCCTTCGCCCGCTGGGTCATCTCCTTGAGCGAGTCCTCGTCCCTCGCGTGGAGGGTCACCGACAGGGACGAGTGGAACAGCCGCTCGCGTCCCCGCTGCACCTCGTCCCGCAGGCGCGTCACGTCCTCGAGGGCGATCTCGGCCTCGGGAGACATGGTGCGTCCGCGCTTGAGGGAGAGCGACTGCGCCGACTCGAAGCGCACCTTCTGCCACTCCAGCGTCCTGGCCGCCTGCTCTGCGGGTATCGGCCCTAGGTGAATGGACAGGTCCATCGGCGCTCCGGCGGCCATGAGTCCCTGCAGGAAGCCGGGGGCCAGCGACCGGGGCCACTTGCCGAGGTGCAGGGAGCGAACGAGGCGGTCTCCCACGCGCACGTCGCGGCGGTTGATCTCCACCTCGATTTCTTTGTCCCGGTCGAACTCGGCAGGCGTACCGCCTAGTGCGGCGGAAACTAGAAACATCCTGAGTTGCCTGCCCCTGAGGGGATGAACGGAGAGCCCGGCCCGCGCGAGCATCCCGCGCAGGTCGTCGACACGTCCCGACTCGCAGACGGCGTAGAAGCGCCGGTCGAGTATGCCGTCGCGGGCCTCGAGGTCGGTCAGCAGGCGGTCGAGCGACTCGGCGGCGGCCCTCGTCTGCGGGGGCAGGTCGGCCGGCTGGGCCTCGCGCAGCTTCTCCCGCATCCCGTCGAGGCGCGGCGGGTGCTGCCTGACGAGCAGTTGGGCGGGAAAGTCGAGGGCGTTGAGCGCGCCCGCGAAGGCTCCGAGCTTCGGCTCGTCGATCTCTAGGCCCATCATCTCGCACACGCCGAGCTTGACCCCGTCGAGGCGCACGGGTCCGTCGTCTTCAAGGTGGGACAGCATGAAGAATAGCGGCAGTTCGGGCGGCGGGAGCTTGCGCCCGGCTTCCTCCGATTCAGCCGGTTCTTCGGATTGCAGAAGGGTGACTTCATCGGAAGGCCTCTCCGCTCCGCGTCTGACAATTCGTTCGATCAGCTTTCTCATATTTTAAAAACTCCTCGGATGGGTCTAGGGGATGGGGACGATGCCGCCGCTCAGCAGCGCGGCGAGTCCCTTGGCGGAAAGCACCAGGACGAGGCCGACGACCGCCAGCACGACTGCGGCCCTGGCACTGCCCCCACCCCGCTCGTCGCTCCCCTCCGCCATCAGGACGAAGCCCGCCCAGACGATGGCGAACAGGCAGAGGCCGGAGGCGACGTATGCCATCGCCGTGAGTACGCGGTCGAAGGCGTCGAGCATCGCTTCTTCCTCCGTAGGAGCGGCACCGATGAGGACAAGCGTTGCCCCCGCAAGAAGGATTGCCGTCAATGCGCTCCTCACCACGGCCACTCCCATCCCAGGAAGTCGAACCAGTCGCTCAAATCGCCGCCGGGGGACTGCTCGGCCGGCGGCTCTACGGGCTCCGGCTCGGGCTTTACGAATAACTCGAACGGGGCGTCGGCCCCGACGCTCGAAGCTATCTCCAGGCTCTCCTCGCGGGTGCGGTCGAGTGGTTCGCGGTCGACGACCTCGGCCGTCACGCGCTCCGGGTGAATGATCGTGAGGGTCACGTCCTCGTAGACCGTCTCTCCTGGTATCGACAGGATGGCGGTGACAACGTGCTGCGTCGTGGTTCCGTCTTGGTGTGTCACCGTGACCGTCTCGCTGACCGTCCGGCTCGTCCCCGGCCTCCACAGGCTGACCGTTTCCGTGCGGTACTCGTACCGCCTCGGGCGATGCGTAAGCTGCGCCAGGGGAGGCAGCGGGACGCTGAGGGTCGCCTCCAACTCCACTTCGATTGCCATTGCGTGAATTGCCTCACCCGCCGCGACCGGCAGGGAGAAACGGGTCTCCCCGTCGGGTAGGAACGGGACGCTCGTCACCGATGCTCCGTTGCCGACCGTGACGGTTCCTGCGATTGCCGTGACCTCCGCCTTCATCACCGTGGTCTCGGTCGTGTCCTCATGTCCGGCCACCGTTTGGAGATCGACCGGCTCCTCGATTTCCGTCACGCACGCGGACTCGACGACGCCGTCGACGGCTCCCGGCGTCCAGCCGAGGGAGACCGCCCGGAGGTCGCAGAGCTCGCCCTCCACGGTGGGAAGCGGGTACGGGATCTGCGCTTCCTTGAAGGTCACGGCTCCCGCCTGTCCCAGCTCGTCCTCCCACGAAAGCGTGAAGGACGGCAAGGGACCGCTCAGCGGGAGCGAGTAGTCGATCCGCTCCCCCTCCGATAGCCCCGCCGATCCCCGGAAGCGGAGGGCACGGCCCTCCGGGCCGCCGAATGCCCGGACCTGCAGGTCCAGGCCGGTCGCGGCGCCCAGCGTCACGGCGGCGGTGTCGCCCGAAACGCGGAGACTCTCGACGAAGATCCTCCGTCCGGGCACCGTCTCGGGTATCTCGAACTCGATCTCCGGGTAGGTCTTGACGTCATCAGGCTCGTCCCCGTCGGCTGCTGCGGCCTGGGGAATGGTCGTGGCCAAGACCGCCAGTGCGACAACGGCTATGAGGGAACGCCGGAACCTCGAACGCTTCTCGTTCCCCTGCCGTCCGGCCGCCTTGCGACCGTTGACTTTGTCGGTCTTCCTCTCGTTGCGCTTGCGGCGCTTGCCGAACCAGCCGTGCGGACGGAACGGCATCCGTCCGTTCCGCCGCTTGCGGCTCTTGCGCATCCTGCGAAGGCCCCGGCGCGCCATGACGCGCATCCTGCGGGCCCCGCGCCTGCCCCGCTTCGCCATAAGGCTGAGCGGGCTAGGTCCGTTCTCGACCGGCGCAGGCGGCTCGCTCCGCACTAGCTGAGCCGGAGACCCGGCGTAGATCCGGGCCCCCAGCCGGTACTTCAGTAGGTCGGCCGCCACCATGGGCAGCCGCCTGTTGCCAATCTTCCCCACGACCATCGCGATCCCGAACAGGCCGAAGAGGACCGCCAGCGCAATCCTCGCCTCGGACGGTCCGGGGACGTAGCGGTACGCGCCGTAGGACAGGGCGCTCACCGCTATCAGCGCGACGATCTGGGGGAACGTGAACCACAGCAGGACCCTGTCCTCGGCCTGCACGTGGGTGGGCACTTCGTGCTCTCTCATCTCTTTTTCTCCTTCCTCGCGTCCGCCTAGCTGGTCGGCGTCGGGCTGGGCACGATGGGCGCCACGGGCGAACCGACCACGGCGTTCATCACCATCTCGACGACGCCGTAGGCCACCATCGCCAGGATGATCCCGGCGAGGGCCGTCATCATGGCCGACTTCCCTCTCTCCATCTGCTGGGGCGCTCCGCTGGCCGTCAAATACTGGTACGCACCGAACACGAAGAACCCCACTCCGACGACTCCCACGACGCCGAGCAGGATTCCGACCAGGTTGGAAATGGTCTGCGTCAACTGTTCCATTGCTTTTTCCTCTCTTTCGTTTCTTGCTGCTCCGGGCGGGTCTCCCCGCCCGGAGCTTGAACTTCCCGAAATCCGCTACGATGCCCGTTTCCCTATCCGCACATGGCTTCACCTCCTCGCCGTATTCGCAGGCGCATGGTTCGTCCGCGCCTGCCGGTCGTCGTTGCCGTCACTCGCCCGCACTCCTGGGCGCCGCCCCGCCGCCGCCGTTGCCTCCGCCGGACGGCGTCGACATGGACGCGGCGGAGTTGATGCCGCTCGCGGCGGCCGAAATGCCCGCGCTGGCCGCAATCGCTCCCGCCGCGACGCCGGGCCCTCCGGCGGCTCCCCCGGCCAGCAGTCCTATGCTCCGGGCCGACCGCGCGATGGACGCCGGGAGCGTCATGCCGAAGTAGAGGGTGCTGAGCCAGGCGTCGAACGTCCCGGCGTTGCCGAGCATCGACGGGATGCGCGTCGCCATGTAGACGAACGCCAGGGACATGAGCAATTTCCAGACCAGGTCCTGCACCGGCTCGAAAGCGGCTATCTCAGCGAACTCGTTCAGGAACCCGAAGCCGAGGGCCAGTGCGATCAGCTGCACCGCCTGCTGGAACACCGTCGTCATGAAGAGGCGTAGCCAGTGGCGGCCCCATCCCGCCGTGTGCGGCAGGATCCAGAGTCCAAGGGCGATGGGGGCCAACGCGAGAAGGATGTCGATGAGCGCCAGGCGCAGAACCATCTGCACCAGAACATAGAGCACGAAGAAGCCGTAGACGAGATAGAGCAGCGCGAGGAGCAGGGCCATGCCCACGCTTCCCGCCTGCACCGCCGTGCGGAACGTGTCGAGCGGAGCCCTCAGCAGGTCTCCGGGGTTGACGTTCATCTCGGCGGCGATGAAGCCCGATACGGCGTGTGCCACGTCGATGACGAGGGCGCACCACCACAGGGACGACGCGGCGGCCACCAGTCCCAGAACGAGACGGGGCACCATCTCTCGCCATCCCGCCTGGGACCTGCCGAGGTGCTGCTGCATGATGAGGCTCAGCCCCATCCAGCCGAGGATGGCGACCAGCGCGCCCGACGCGACTGCCCAGACGACGAGCCACGCATCCCGCACCAGGGGATGGGCATAGGTCAGGTCGGGAGGAGTTCCGGTGAGGATGTCGCTCATGTTTTGCTAACCTCCCCCGCACTCGTCGGCGTCCGAGCCGGACGCCCTCTCCACGACGCCGCACAGCGTTCCGTGGACTCCCTCGATCACCCAGCGGGCGAATGCCCTCGCCCAGCGCGAAGGGTCGAGCGCTCCGAGCACCCGGTCCCACAGGCCGCCCGGCTGGTGCACGGGGATGACCGCATGGAAGGCGCCCGACCTCCCGCCGCCGCTCGCCAGTACGACGAGCAAATAGGGCGTCTCGGGGTCGAGTTCGGGCTGCTCCTTCAGCGCAGGGTACTGCCAGGAGTACTCCCAGCCATCGGACAGCTTCTTGGCCCGTGCCTTGACGTGGTACATGGTCGTGATCCAGTCGCCGGTGTCGGCGTCGCGGACGGCGTAGAAGATGTTCTCGATCGCCCGGTCGAAGACGGGACGGGCGATGAACTCACCCTTCTTCTTGCGCTCAACGAAGTCCCGGTCGGCGTTGACCAGGACGATGCCGTCGCCGGGCGGGGCCTGGGCCAGAACGGTGCCGCCGGACGGGACTGCCAGCAGCGCGGCCAGCAGCAGCGCCGCCGCAAGGGGCATCAGCCTCTTGGCACGTGGAAACCGGATTCTCGTAAGCGGTGACACCTCGCCGCCTCCTCGCAGTTGGTCGAGCCGAAGCTCGTGCAATCGAGTGTGGGGAGGCCGGGAGCCCATTCCAACGACATATAACGGGTGTCACGCATGACGGCGGTGACATGCATGACACCCGTTATGACGTATGGGAATGCGGGAGCCGTTCGTGGTGTCATGGGGCTGTACAGGAAAAGGACGTAGTTCCGAAAACGGAAGTGGGTGGAATGTTGAAGCTGATTCGGGGTGGAAGGCCCCCTACAGGACAATCGGAGGAAGCACTTCGGTTCCGGTGCCGGTTCCGGCCTCGGTTCCGTCGGTCGGCTACGAAAGTTCCGTTTTCGGAATCGGGCATTTGGGGCAGCGACTTCCGTTTCCCAGCTACGAAAGTTCCGTTTTCGGAAGTGTTCGGTTTTCCCGTTCTCAGCTACGGAAGTTTCGGCATTCGAATTTCGAAGGAGGAGAGAAATGGAGGAGAAATTGCTTGATGGTGACGCTACGGACAACCTGGAGAGCCTTCACAACGTGCGTCTGACCGCGCTGCTGCACGACCTGATGAAGGAGGGCAAGCTGGAGGCGGCCCAGCTCCTGGGGGTCAACCACAAGACCCTGACGGCCGCGCTCGACTCAGGGGTCCTGACGCCGCGGCTGTCCGACGCACTGGAGAAGGTGCTGCTGTCGAGGGAGATGGAGACCTTCGAGAAGGTCAGGGAGCGGGTGGATGAGTTGGCAGGGAGGGTGGAGGCCGTTGAAGAACGGGGGAAAGCCATCTCAGGTGAGATCGTGGAGGCCGTCGAGAGGGAGGTCGAGCGGCGCATGGCGGAGTGGGCCAAGGCCGTCGAGGAGGCCGCGAGTCCGGAGGGAGAGGAATCCCCGGATTCGGTGTACGACGGCTCTTCACCCCCTCGAAAGCCGTTCAGGACTACGAACCCCTCGGTGATCACGATGGAGCCGCAGCCGGGGGACGAGGACGTCTTCGGAGACGCGTGGCCGCTGGTGGACGAGTGGCGACGGCTGCGGGAGAGTCACCCGACCGAGGGCGGGGGCCTGTCCTGGCTGGTGGACGAGGAGCGGCTCCGGGAGCTGGAGATCGCGCTGATCGGCGACCACGGGCTGACGGTGCCTCCCGACACGGATCCCTGGGACAGCCTGGGCAGAAGGACGCAGGTTCGCTGGCGCACGCAGACGTTGGAGCGGGTGCACAGGGAGTGGGTTCTTGCACAGATCAGGTGGTGGATTCGGCGGATTCTGACCCTGGGCCGGTGGCGGAACTAGGCTCCCGGTCAATCCGGGGCCCATCGTTGGCGCATATCAGGCAGTGATTCGGTAGATGGGGCCGGTTTCCGTTGCCAACGGCCCTGAACATCGGTGATACTGGGTTCAGTTTCAGGCTTTTCCAGCGTTTCCCGCCCTAGAAACCTGGAGGGTCCGTCCCAGACCCGGGAACGGTCGCATAGGATTGAGCGCTGCTCTCCGAACGGCCGGCCCAACAGGGATAAAGCGCATTCCCGCTGCGTGAGTCGGTCGACGGATTGAGCCCCGCTCTCCCGACCCCGCCTCGAAAGCCGGGACACCCCGTATCAGGTACGGGACAGGCTCTCGGTCGGAGTGGATTGCCGCTCCGTCCGCTTCCTCATGCCTGCGGCACGGTCAAGCACTGGCCGGGCCGTAGGCTTCCCCTCACACGCGCCAGCCTGCGATGACGTTCGCGGTATGGTCGCTCGCCTCTCGACGCAGCTCCCCATGTTGAACACCCCGACCCCCGTATCGAGTACGGGGCAGGCTCTGGCAGGACTCGTCACACTTCCCCAAACACCCTCTTCCCGCGTTCGGCACGTAGTCGATTCGCACTTCTCCGTCGCAGTTTCCCCATGACCCCAGGCCGAACTGCGCCCATTTTCCCCTCAAGCCGTCGCGCGACACCTCCGTCGCGGTCGGCGCATTTTCCACGCACCCGCGTTCGATGGCATCCGTCGAGCGGGACTGCGCACACGTCTAGGCAACACAAGGTTCCCTGCGCTTCGGATGCCGCGCGGGGCCAGCAATGAAGGAGGTGCAGACATGCACATTTGGAAACGGGTCGGAGCGGTCGTCGGAATAGCCTTCGGATTCGTAGTGCGGCGCAGACGGTTGACGGTCGCGGTCGTCATTGCGGTGCTGCTGGTCGGACCGCTGGTACTCACCGGAGACGTTGATCTCTTTGCACTGAATGCGTTGGGCGTCGGCGTCGCCGCGCTGCTGTTTAGGCGGCTCGTGCGATTCGGAAGGAGGAGACGGCATGGAGATCGGTAGACGGGCTCGCCGTCAGGTGAGCAAGACGTTGAGGCCGGTTCGCTGGCTTCGCAGGCACAGGTCGGAGTTCACGGCGGTGGCGGCGCTGGCGCTCATGCTCGCGCCCCTGCTGCTGTGAATCACGTACACAAGGATTCTCAAAAAGGAGAGAGGACTATGACGACGGCAACATTGGTGAATCACGGAAGGACGATGGAGACGGCGGTTCGGCCACGGCGCAGCCTCGAAGAGTTGGTCGATCAGGTCATGGATGCCCTGAAGTTCGGGGATGACGACGGGACGGCGGAACGGAGCGCGACGCGAACGATCCACGAGGCTCGGCGGATGCGGCAGGCGGGGGATGTCGACGGGGCTCTGGCGGTCCTCGCCGGAGTGGACATGGCGGGAGCGGAGACGAAGCAGGCCCGGTGGGCCTTCACTGAGTGGAGGCAGTTGGTGAAGCGACGGTTCGGCGGCCGGGGAGCGATGGTCTACAGCCAGGGCACCGGCAGGGCCGCGGCGCTGGTGCCCCACGGCAACGGTACGCTGACGGTCGCCGCGGTCCTGGGGATGCGGTGGAGGCCCGGCAAGGTCGTCGCGGCACGCAGCCTCCGGGGTCTTCGACCTCTCAGGGGAGGTGCATGACGGTGGCGGTCAACGTGGATATCACGTCACTGAAGGCCCGCCACCCCCTGGGTGACACGGTGGAGGCGGCCGGGGTGCGTCTCAGAGGACGCGGCCGGGTCCGGCAGGGCGTGTGCCCGTTTCACGACGAAGGCGAACCTAGCTTCACGGTCTACGCCGATACGGAGCGGTTCTACTGCTTCGGCTGCGGACTGGGAGGGGACGTGCTGGACTTCATGCAACGGATCGAGGGCATCACGCTGCCGGAGGCGATCCGGCGGCTGGACGGGGGCTGGAGGGCCGATTCCGGGGCCGCTCCTCGTCCGGTCCGTGCCCGGCGTCCCAAGACACCGCCCCCGCCCCCAAGGGACCCCGCCGTGCTGACGGCGGCAGCGCGCTTCTACGCCGGGCAACTCCGGCGTTCCCTAGAAGCGCGGGAGTACCTGGCCTCGCGGGGCGTCGGCCTTGGGGCCGCAGCCCGCCTCGGCCTCGGCTACTCGCCGGGCAACGGGCTGCGGCAGACCCTCGAGTCCTGTGGCTTCACAACCGATAGGATCGGGGATTCGGGCCTGTTCACGGAGCGGGGTTCGGAACGGTTCGCCGGGATGGTGGTCGTTCCCGACCCCGTATCGAGTACGGGGCAGGCAGGCGGTCTCGTCCGCTGGTTGAAGGGCCGGGCGCTGAACGAGGACGTAAAGCCTCGCTTTCAGGCCCTTCCCGGTCCCAAGCCGGTGCTTGGGCTTGGGCGACTTGGCCCCGCACCACCTTGGGCGGTCGTTACGGAGGGCGTCTTCGACTGGATCGCTCTTGCGCAGTGGGGCATTCCCTCCTGCGCCGCCCTGGGCACACAGGGCGTGGAGCGGGTTGCTGCGGCCCTTCGAGGCTGCCCCCGCGTCTTCCTCGCCTTCGACAACGACGACGCGGGCCGGGAGGCGACGGAGCGGCTTCAGACCCTGCTCGGTCGTAGGGCCGCCGCCGTCACCCTTCCCCATGGCGTCGGAGACGTGGCCGAACTCGCCACGCATCTCCACGGACGCGCCGCCTTCATCCGCCTGCTCTCGCAGGGCGCCCGCTCCGCCCGCTAGCGGCTCCCCGCCGCTCTCTTTCGGGCTTCGCGGCCCGCCACTTCCCCAACCTCCACTTAAGACACGACGAGCCTAACCCGCACTCGATGCGGGGCCCCGCTCGCACACGGCTTCCCCCAGCGGAACCCGCATCGCTCATTCGCTACAGGAACAGCACTCACGAAGGAGAATCGAAATGCCGAACGGCAACAACGGACACCACCGCAACGGGACCGACAACGGCCTCGTCCACCTCAACGGCAACGGGCACAAGCCCGATGTCGCAATCGCCACCGAGCACGACCCCGCACTCGATGCGGGGCACGACCTGCTGTGGGACGGACTCTCGCCCGCCGTCGCGAAGGCGCTCGGACAGCCCCTCGACCCCGCGCTGGTCTCGACGCGCAGGGGTGCCGCCGGGCGCACCTTCTCGTACATCGAGGGCCACGTCGCCATCGACGAGGCCAACGCCATCTTCGGCTACGGCGGCTGGGGCTACGAGCTGGCGGGCGACGTGACCCTCCGGGAGATCGCGAACGTCGATCCCGAGACGGGAGAGATCAAAACCTCCTCCGCCTACAGCGCCCCGGTTCGCATCACCGTGCCCGGCGCTCCGCCGCGCACCGACGTCGGCTTCCACGCCGTCGCCGACGAGACCCCGGACGGCCACGACACCGCCATCAAGGGCGCGGTGACGGACGGCATGAAGCGGGCGCTCAGGAGCTTCGGCGACAGGTTCGGCAACGGCCTCTACGGAGACCGGGCCCCGGCGAGCAGCCGGCCGCGACCGGAGCGTGTTCCCGCCAAGGTGCAAGTCGACCGCCCCGTTCGGCGGGCTCAGGGCAGGCGCAACGAGTCGCAGGCCGAGAAGCTGCGCAAGCGGCTCATCGAGATCGCGGCCGAGCAGGGGTTCGATGAGGACGGCGTTCGCACCGCCGTCGTGAACCGGACGGGCAAGAGCGTCGACGACCTGACGGCCGACGAGCTCGGACCGCTGGTGGAGGCCGCCTCCAACAAGCTCAATCAGATGCGGCAGGCACGGGCGGCCTAGCCTCCGCCTGCATCGAGAAAGGGATACGAGCGGGGTCGTCTCCTTCGGGGACGGCCTCGCTCTCTCATCTACAGGACACAAGGAGGTCTGCAATGACGACTGCAACCTACACGCCCTGGGGCTGGACGAGGGACGTCGTGGAACTGGCCGAGGGCGTCCTAAGAGTCACGACGCCCAGGCACGGCGGGCTGAAGCTCAGCCGCGAGCGGTGGGACGAGCTTCCCGCCGCCGTACGGAACGCGATGCTTCACAAGACCTTCGCCGAGGAGGACTGCGAGGAGCCTATCGTCAGGACGCTTTTGGGCGTAGGCGACGACCGGGACCGGGAGATGGCGCTCACCGTGGCCGGCTACTTCGACCGCTACGCTCTCGCGCTCCCCTTCATCCGCCGCCACCCGCCTGGCCTTCACCACCACGCCGTCTCCCACCTGGACGGCTTGGCCACGGACCCCTCCGAGCGGTTCGACACTCGCGTGGAGGCCGAGTCGTTCGCCAACGACCCGGAGATGGTGCGGAGGTACGGACGGATGGAGGCCGTCGAGTGCACACGGACGGATGCGGCCTGCCGGTCGGAAGGAGGAGGACGATGACCGCGACGACACGGCAGAGGCCGCGCAGCCTTCCCAGCACTACTGCGAAGCTTCAGACCGAGATGGGGAATCTCTACGTCACCGTCTCGACGGACGAGGACGGCGAGCCCTTTGAGGTCTTCGGCTTCCTCGGAAAAGGTGGCAGCTTCCAGCACGGGGTAACCGAGCTTGCCTGCCGCCTCGTCTCCCTGCATCTGCGCAGGGGTACGCCGGTCGAGGAGATCATCGACCAGTGCCAGGGCATACAGGAGATGGCGCCCTTCTTCAACAAGATGCCCGACGGCAGGAGCATCGCTGTGCTCGGACTCGGTGACGGGATCGCCCACATTCTCAAGGCCCACGTGAAGGCGAACGAGCAGAGTGCGGCAGGGGCAGTCGAAGCCAAGGCCGCGTGAGCGGCAGGGACAAACTACAGATTCCATCTACCGGACACAAGGAGAGAGTGACATGACGACTACGACTACTGACAGGGCGGAGGTCTTCTCCCGTCCTGCGGCGAGGTTCGACGACGAAGGCAAACTGGAGGTGCGGGCCTCGGCGGCCCTGAACTGCCGCCGCGCCCTCTGGTACGCCGCGACCGGGTATCAGCCCACGAATCGCCCCAGCGACGACTCGCTGACGGCGATGGAGGCGGGCAACGCCCTGGAGCCGGTGGTGGTGCGAGCGATGGAGCGGGCGGGCTGGAAGGTCGACCCGGCCGATACGCGGGAACCTCGGCAGGTGTTGGTGAGAATCGGCCCCAGCATGAACGTCGCCGGCCACCACGACGCTACGGGGAGGATGCCCTTGCCCGCAACCGAAGCTAGAGGCGAGGAGGAGACCGAAGTTTCGATGTTCCTCTTCGACGACGAGACCTCGGCACGCCGTTACAGCGACGAGATGGTCGTCGAGATCAAGACGCGAGGGCCGGAGGCATTCAAGCGGTGGAGGACGCTGGGCGCGGAGCGCAGCCATCCGGCATCGGTGGCTCAGGCCGGCTTCTACACGGTCGGGGCCTTTGGACTCATTCGGGACGTCGTAATCGCCACGATGGACACGGGAAGTCGCACCTGGGACTTCGAGGTTATCCCCACCAAGCGCGTGTTGCGGGCGATGGAAGACGCCTGCGAACGGCTAGGCCAACTGGAAGCTCACTACGTCAAGAACGGGCCGGACCCCGACGCGCTGCCCGACCGGGATTTTTCCGCAGGCAGCTGGCAATGCGGGTCGTGCCCGTTCCTGGACATCTGCCTGCCGGGTGTGGCGGAGGTCGACGCAGCGGACGAGATCGAGGAAGACCACGTGAGCGACGAGGACGCGAGGGACGCGGTGGCGGCCTACGCGGAAGCTCAGGCAGCCACGAAGGAGCCTGAGAAGGCCAAGCGCGCCGCGCTGGGCACCCTGAAGGCCTGGATGCGTCGGAAGGGAGACTCCAAGGCGACTGTCGGGGGTCGCTCGGTCAGCCGCGTCACCTCGAAGCGCTACTCGGTCAACTACCGCAAGCTCAACGCCATGCTCGACCCCGAGACGAGGGCCGAAGTCGTGACGGAGAGCGAGTCGGAGTACGTTCGGGTGAACTAGACGCTCCGTTGCGGGAGCGCAGGACGGGGCCGTCTTTCCCTCTACCGGGAGCGGCCCCGCAGGATTCGGACAACCTCACCGGAAAGGAGAACGCATGAAGATATTCGACCATAAGGCCCTGCGGAGGATGCCTCCCACCGCTCGCGAGATCGCACGGCTGGCCAACGAACTGGCCTCGGTGCAGACCCGCCTCTCCAATCGGATCGAGGCGTTGGGCGGCATCGAGATGATGGCGAAGGCTTCCCTCGGAATCGACTGCGGCAACGGAGCGCACTCGAACGTGATAGACGCAGCGCTGACCTACTTCAAGGCCGTGGACAACCCGAAGTCGCACCCGAGCGAGGCGGTGCACGCCATGGCCTGGCTCAGGGGCGCAGTGGAGCCGTTCGACCCGGACAGGCTCCCCGACGACGATGGGCCGGAGCCGCACGACTTCAAGTTCAGCTAGACGCTCCATTGCGGGAGCGCAGGACGGGGCCGTCTTTCCCTCTACCGGGAGCGGCCCTGCTTTCACTAAAGCGGGCGCGGCAGAGTCGCGCCACATCACTCTGAAAGGAGAAATCGAAATGTCGAGAACAATCAACAAGGTAGAACTGCTGGGACGGGTGGGCACGGAGCCGGAGATGCAGTACACGCCGGGCGGCACGGCCGTCACCAAGCTGCGGCTGGCGACCGACCGCTACCGCAAGGACGCCGAGGACGAGACCGACTGGCACGACGTGGTCTGCTGGGCCGGGCTCGCCGATGCGGTCAACGAGTACGTGGGCAAGGGCCAGCGCGTCTACGTCGCGGGCCGCCTCGTCCAGAACTCGTGGGAAGGGGATGACGGCCAGCGCCGCCACCGCACGGAGGTGCACGCCTCCGAGGTCGTCTTCCTCGACTCCCGCAACGGCAACGGGACCGGCCATGACGGTCGGGCGGACGACGCCTCGCCCTTCTAGCGCGCCGGTCCGCAACCGCACGGCGACGCCCGCATCGGACGGGCGCAAATCGACGGGGCCGCTCTCCATCTACGGGGGGCGGCCCCGCTCGGTATCCAAACTATAGAGAGGGAGGCTGACATGAACTTGAACATAGCCAAGTGGTTCGTCGAAGGTGAGCGCGGCCTTTCGTCCGAAGCCATAGCCCTGACGGCCCTCAGCGGACGGCCCCGCGGATTCAGGGATGCATGGCCTTACGATCCCTCCGACCTGCGCCGGTGCCTGCTCCTTCTGGAACAGGCTCCGGAAGCGCGCGAGGACGGACTTCTGGTCCTGGCGAAGCGGTGTCCGAAGTGGGCCGCTCTGGTGAACGTGTGGGACGACCTCTCGGAGACCCTGCGCTCCGAGATCGGCGAGACGCTTCCGCCGGGAGTCTGGGCGCCCAAGACCTATGCATTGATGAAGGAGGCGTTGGACTCGGCCGGTGGCGGCTGAGCGAATCTTTCGGGACGCCCGCGAGATCCTACTCCCCCCACAACCGCACGGCGACGCCCGCATCGGACGGGCGCAAATCGACGGGGCCGCTCTCCACCTACGGGGGCGGCCCCGCTCTCGTTGCCAGTCCCAGAGAAGGAGGCCGACATGAACGGAAAGAAGAATGACGCGGAAACCCCCTCGACCGGATTGAGGAGTTTCGAGTCCGCGCTGCTCGACGCGCTGCGCAGCAACCAGAGCCTGTTGGGAGAACTGGCGGTGCGCTACGAGGTCGCCGTCAGGCCGGATGGACCGGAAGACCCGCCGTCCATCGGCTCCCCGTACGACGTCTACCGGCTGCTCGGGCCGGAGATGTCCGCCCTCGCCCAGGAGCAGCTGCGCGTGCTGCTGCTCAACATCAGGAACGTCGTGATCGGCCAGCGCGTCATATACCAGGGCAACGTCAACTCGTCGTCGGTCCGCGCGGCGGAGGTGCTCAGGCCGGCCGTCGTCGAGGCGGCGCCCAGCGTCATCGTCGTCCACAACCACCCGTCGGGCGACCCGGACCCCAGTCCCAACGACGTGACGATCACGCGGAAGCTCAAGGAGGCGGCGGACCTGCTCGACATCGAGCTCCTCGACCACGTGGTCATCGGCGGGAAGCGGCACGTAAGCCTCAAGAATCGAGGCCTGATGGGAACCTAGATCCCGCCCACGCATGAGGCCGAAAGGAGGCTTAAGGATGAAAGAGAACGGCATGACCGACGGAAGAACGGAAGGAGACGTCCGGGACGCGCCCGTCAAGTGGAAGGTTCCGACGGCGGGAATGGTGTGGCAAGGCAGCTTCGTCGTCCTGGCGGTTCGGGACCCGCACCCGTTTCCCTGCACCGCGTACGACTACGACTTCGACAGTCCGCCGGAGGAAATGGAGGCCCACCTGAGCACGTGCCGCGAGACCTGGGCCGAGGTATGGGTCTTGGAAGGCGACACCCTCGAGGAGGCGAAACGGGCCCTGGCGGACTCCCGCTTTCGCGGAGTCGCCTACCACGTGAACGACTGCGAGCTCCTCGACGACCGCCCCCCGGAGGACGCGCTCTAGCGCAAGCAGGACCGAATCGACCGGGGGCGCACGCCGCCCGGCCCATGACGCGAGGGACTCGAACCCCGCGCATCGAACCGACTCGCACTACGAAGGAGGTCGCAATGCTCGCGACTCAAACCAAAGATTCCGAAGACCCCGCATCGAGTGCGGGGCAGGACCCCGTATCCGATACGGGGCAAGTTCTGTACACCATCAGCGCGGGAGGCTACTCGGCGACCGCGGACGCCTTCGCCCGTGACGAGGGGACGGAGGGCCTCTGGTTCGTCTCGATGGTGGGATCGCAGACCGCGCTCAAGGCGATCTGGGCATCGCTGCTGAAGCAGCCCCCGGACCCCGCGCACTTGATCCGCGGTGCCGACGGAATGGCGCTCGAAGGCGGCTACCAGCGATGCGTCATCCCGTATGAAACCGTCGGAACCTGGACGACCAAGATCGCCCGGCTGCCGGCATCCGGAGGCTGGCACGCCCTAGTCTACACGAAGCAGGCGGAATACGCATTCGAGAAGGACTCCTTCCTCCTGCTGGCGCAAAGCGAGGAGGAGGCCCCGGCGCTGCACCACCGCTTCCTCGACAAGCGCAGCCCGCTTCCCCTACACGGCTCGTGGGCCGGCTGGCTCTGGGAGCGGGGTATCGAAGAGGGGGAGATAGTCCCCCTGCAATCGGTCGGAATTTCGGCCTACAGGTGTTCGCCCAAGGCCGACAAGCTCCGGGAAGACCTGTCCGCCGCCGTCGGGTCGGGCAGGCTGACGCTGCCCAGGGAGGCGTCCGATGGATAGGACGCTGAAGCGGGCCAAGCGCAACAACAAGCGGCGCGGCCGGCGCAACCACGCGGCCTGGCAGCGGTTCTGCCCGGACGGCATCCGCTGCCGCTACTACCCACACGACGGCGCCCGGCACCTCATGAGATCGGGACAGCCGCACTTCTTTCGCCCCGCGACGGAGGCGGAGCGGCGCAATCTCAGGCCGATGCTCTACCGGCACAGGCTTCCGGAGGGCGGCTCGACGCTGGTGCGGAGGATGACCGTCGCCAACCGGGCGGAGCTGATCACCGCCTACTGCACGGCCTGCGCCGAGAGCATTGGAACGGGGCAGGTGCTGTGCTACCAAAGGAACCTGGCAATCGGAGAAGTGGTCGGGTTGCAGACCCACAACGAGAACATCGCAATCGCCGCCTGACGGCGGCGAGAAAGGAGAAGAGACATGAGACTTGCAGCGCAAGCCAAGGGCGGTTACTACCCCACGCCCGACCGGGTGGTGGACCTGATCGCCGACCTGATCCGCACCCCCAAAGGCTACTACCGGAACATGGAGACCCTCCGCATCCTCGACCCCTGCTGCGGGGCCGGGGACGCGCTCTACCGGCTTGCCGAGGGCCTCAACCGGCCCGACGCGGTGTCCATAGAGACCTACGGCGTCGAGCTGCACCGGGACCGGGCGGTGGAGGCCGAGCGCCGCCTCGACCGCACCCTGTCCTCCGACCTGTTCGCCACGTCGATAGCGAACGGGGCCTTCGGCCTGCTGTACCTGAACCCGCCCTACGATTCCGATTCGGGCGGAGACAAGCGAACCGAGCACGCGTTCCTCATGCACTGCACGCGCTACCTTGCCGAGAGCGGCCTGCTGGTCTTCATCGTGCCGCGGCGGCGCCTCGCGGTCTCCGCCCGGTACCTGTCCACCCACTACGGGCGGATGCAGTGCTGGGCATTCCCCCAGCCCGAGCGTGAGGACTTCGACCAGGTGGCCCTGTTCGGCTACCGAAAGAAGGACCCCGTTCCCGACGCTCCCGCCGAGAAGAGAGTGCTGGAATGGGCGTTCGGGGAACCGTGGCCGCTTCGCGAACGCTTCCAACCGGAGTTCACCCCGGCCGCGACGCCCGGCGGCGACGTCCTGTTCGCCACGCGGACGGTCGATCCCGTCGCGGCGGCGGCCGAGGCCCGGCGGACGGGGCTGTGGGCCAACACGGACATCACGGACACCCTGTGGCCCGCGACGGACAGCCGAACCCGTCCGCTGATGCCCCTGCGCAAGGGGCATCTCGCCATGCTGGTCGCGGCGGGGTTCCTCGACAACCTCGTCCTCGAAGCCGAGGAACGACGCATCCTAGTCAAGGGCAGGACATCGAAGGAGATGACGCTGGTGGAGGACTCCCCGCAGAAGGAGGTTCACCGCGAGAAGCTCGTGACCACCGTGGTGGCCCTCGACCTGGACGGCGGCGAGATCGAGGACATCGCGGCGTAGACGGCTCGCACCACCGGGCCGCATCCCCACAAGGCTCCGCCATCTCTCCACTGGGACGGCGGAGCCTCGCTCCATTAGGGCGCAACGCTACACCCTCGATATGAGGAAAGGAGGTAAAGAAATGCAGACGACCATGCCCCTCGAAACCTGCTGCCGGTGCGGGCGGACCATCGCTCCCGGCGAACCGTACATGCAGAGCGCGTCGGTGGACATCGACGAGTTTAGCCGGAAGGCCGTCTCCTCCCTGGTCAAGTCGTACCACCTGACGGGACCCTGCCACGACGACGCCCGGCGCAGGGAGCGCGCCGAGCGTGACGCTCGCAAGACCTCCCTGAAGGCCGCATAGACGGCTCGCACCGCCGAGCCGCACGACAACGAGGCCCGCCATTCGCGGACCTCGCTCATTCAAGCAACCGCCTGGGGGCGTTGCAGGAACCCAAGGCCCCCACGGTGGGGCGGCGCAGTCCGTCACCTCTCGATCCTCGCCTTCCGGCGTCGATTGGGGGAGACGTGCGCCCGGGTCCCGGCGTCGTCCTCCGGCCACTACGAGAAGGAGGACGACACGACATGAACCTCGGAGAGTTCATAGACGACTTCAAGGAGGCGATAGCCCGGAGGGTGGTCGAGTCCTACCCGCCACTCTACCGGCCATCGGAGAACGGAACCAAGCTCCCGTACCTGCTCCGAAAGCCTCTGGGAGCGCAGGCAGACGCCATCCGGGGCGCGGCCCTCTCGCTCAAGGCCCACCGGGGCACGACGGTGGTGGGGGAGATGGGGACGGGCAAGACCTTCATCGGAGCCGCAGCCGCGTACACGGCGGGCTTCCGGAGGGTGCTCGTCATCTGCCCGCCGCACCTGACGAAGAAATGGAAGCGAGAGGTGGAGCAGACGGTGCCCGGCGCGCGCGCCGCCGTCGTCACGTCCATCACCGACCTGGAGAGGCTGAGGTTCTCCGTCGGCTCGGGACCGCTGTTCGCGGTGATGAGCAGAGAACGAGCGAAGCTCTCCTACCGCTGGAAGCCCGCCGTCACGTACAGGTGGGCGAAGTCGAAGGGGAGGCTCATCAGGATGGAGGAGACGGGGGAGCCGTTCCGCGTCCCCTGCTGCGTCGACTGCACGGCGCAGATAACGGACAAGGACGGAGTGCCCCTGACGGACAAGGACATGAACCGCCGCAAGCGCACGTGCGAGGTGTGCGGCTCACCCCTCTGGCAGGCGGACAGGTCCGGCCCGGCCCGCTACCCGCTCGCCGACTACGTGAAGCACCGGATGAAGGGCTTCTTCGACCTGCTGATCGGAGACGAGGTGCACGAGTTCAAGGGGAGAGGGTCGGCCCAGGGCATCGCGGCCGGCATCCTCGCCGACGCCTGCGGCAAGTCCCTCAGCCTGACGGGAACCCTGCTCGGAGGCTACGCCTCGACCATCTTCCACCTGCTCTTCCGGTTCTCCCCGGAGATCAGGACGGAGTTCGGGCGGTCGGACGAGGGCCGGTGGATCAAGCGGTACGGCTTCGAGGAGCACAGCGTCGGCAAGGACGACGACCCGCCGGAGGACGGGCGCAACAGCCGAAGGAAGAAGTTCCGCAAGGTGGTGCGGGAGAGGCCCGGCCTCGTGCCCTCGGCCCTGTTCCACATCATCCACAATACCGTCTTCCTGCGGCTCTCGGACGTTGCCTCGGGGCTGCCGGAGTACGAGGAGCGGATACTCCTGTCCTCGATGGACGACCAAGACGACGGGGTGGACTTCTATACCCAGCGCGGTGCCTACAACCACGTGTTCAGCGAGCTTAGGGGAGCCCTCGCCAAGGCGCTGAAGAGCGGCTCCAAGCGGCTGCTCGCTACGTACCTGCAAACCCTTTTGGCCTACCCGGACGGGTGCACGAAAGGCGAGACGGTGTTCGACCCCCGGACGGGCGACCCCATCGTGCAGATGCCGCCGCTGTCCGAGGAGAAGATGTACCCGAAGGAGAAGGCGCTCGTCGACCTCGTGGCCGCCGAGCGGCTGGCCGGGCGCAGGGTGCTGGTCTACGTCACCCATACGGGGACGCGGGACATCACCGGGAGGATGGACGACATACTCACCCGGCACGGGTTCCGGGCGGCGGTGATGAAGGCCGACGCCGTGGCCCCCGACAGGCGGGAGGCGTGGGTGGCCGATAAGGTCAAGCAGGGCATCGACGTGCTGATCTGCCACCCCCGCCTGGTGCAGACCGGCCTCGACCTCATCGACTTCCCGACGATCTGCTGGTACGAGACCGACTACTCGGTCTACGTCATGCGGCAGGCGTCGCGGCGGTCGTGGCGCATCGGGCAGACGCGGCCGGTCAAGGTGGTGTTCATGTCCTACCGGAACACGCTCCAGGCCGACGCGCTGAAGCTGGTGGCGAAGAAGCTGCAAAGCTCCCTCGCCGTGGAGGGCGAGCTTCCGGAGGACGGGCTTGCCGCCTACGGAGACGACGGCGACGACCTGATGATGGCCCTGGCTCGCAAGGTCGTCGGCGGGGACGAGGAGGACGGGGCAGAGACGGTGGAACAGGTCTTCGCCCAGGCGCGGAACGCCGAGAGCGAGGCCGAGGAGCTTCTGGTGGACGACGGCTGGAAGCCGGTCGAGGTCGAGCCGGAGGTCCTTCCGGTCAACGGGAATGAGAACGGCCATCGCGTCAACGGCCACGACGACCTGCTCGGCATCGGGCCGACGGTCGAACTGGCGCCGGTTAACGGGCACAAGGTCAATGGCAACGGCCACGCGCCTGCCCCGATGAATGGCAATGGCAACGGAGCCAACGGCCACTGCGACGAGGCCGAGGAGCGGCAGCAATCGCTGTTCTCCTGGGCCGAGTTCATGGCCGAGCCGATCGAGCCGAAGCGCCGCAACGGGAAGCCCCGGCCCGCCTCCATGTCCATGTTCGAGTGGGCGATGGAGCAGGAACGGGAGAAGGAGACGGTCGGCGCGGGACGCTAGACCGCAGATGTACGGGGAGAGGCCGCCGCCGACTGAGCGGCGGTCTCCCACGCACGGCAACGGACCGATAAGCAGCACACGCAAAGGAGAAGAACGATGGCAAGGATCTTCGTATACGACGACCGCGAGTTCCCCGACCCGGACCCCGAGATGAGCGTCGACCGGGTGAAGGCGACGCTCGCCGACTTCTACGGCGAGATAGCCAACGCCTCGGTGAAGGAGACCGAGCGGGGAGACGACACCGTCTACGAGTTCCGGCGCAGGGTGGGCACCAAGGGCGCATCCGGCACACGCTCCTGATGGCCTGACCATGACGGTCTCGCGCGCGGCGGGCTCCGTCTCGCTCTCGTGGACGTGGCCCTACCATGCCCAAGGCTACGAGATCGACTGCGCCACGCGTGAGAACAATGTCACGGGCGCGTACACGCGTTGCGCCGACGTCGATACTGCGAACGTCGCCGCGGGCGGCACGATCAACGTCACCATCTCGTCGTGGACGGCCGGCGGCAACAACTACACCATCGATGACGCCAAGACGTACGACCTTCGGGTCAGGACCACGAACGCCTGGGGCCATTCGACGTTCAGGTTCGCGCCGCTGATCCACCCCAACATGGTCTCCAACCTTGCCAGCACGAAAAGTGGAGACGCGAACTTCTACAGTGGCTACAAGCTGGCGGTCGCTTTCAGCACCGGCGCCAACGCCGGCGGCTACGTCCTGAAGAGCGTCACCGTGCCGCTGAAGAACGTGAGCGGTCGAGGCAACATGACGCTGACGCTCCACGCGATGGAGGGCTCTGGCCAATACTCCAGTACCAGCGCACCGTCCGACACGGTCCTGGCGACCCTCTCCGGGACTCCTCCCACCGCTGGCACGTACACTGACACGACCTGGACCTGCTCCGGGAGCGGCTGCAACCTCTCGGACGGCAAGACCTACTTCGTAGTGGTTGCCTCCATCGACAGTCTGCCCGGTTACGCGTGGGCCTACGCGTCGACGGAGACCGAGACTGCGGCGCCGCCCGGCAACGGGTGGAGCGTCGGGTTCGGTCACTACAAGTCAGGCGCCAATGACTGGGGGTCCTGGAGCGACTGGCAACCGGCGGAGATCGTCTTTGCGACCGACCTGGGCCTCGCCGCCTCCAACGTCACCGCCACGGGCGCGACGCTGACCATCGGCGGGTACAGCGGCGCGTGGTGGTACCAGGGTGGGAAGACGGGCGGCGCGCTCGGCACGTGCACCAGCGTGCCCTCCGGCAACTCCGCCACCCTGACGGGCCTGGATTCCCTCACGCAGTACGATTACAAGGTCTACTCGGCTGCCACCTGCGCCTCCGCGAGTCTCTTCGCCATCACGAGATTCAACACCAGGTCGTCCGGCAGCGGCCCGTCCTTCAGCGTCACCAACGTGACCCAGGCCACGGCGCGGCTCACCCTGTCAGGCCGCACCGGCGGCTGGTGGTACGACACCTTCCGCCGCGACGGCAACGCGGTTCCCTGCACCGCGGGCCCGTCCAACTTCATCCTGAACGTGTCCAACCTGACCGCGGACACCGCGTACACGTACCGGGCGTTCAGCGACAACGCCTGCGCCACGCAGATAGCCACCACCACGTTCCGCACGCTCGCCGCCCCGCAGCTTACGGTGAGCAACGTCGCCAAATACAGCGCCACGCTGAGCCTGAGCAACCACAGCGGGCACTGGTGGTACGAAGGCAGCAACCGCTCCAGCGGCCACTCGATTCCGTGCACCAAGAGCTCCGTCGCAAGCGTAGACCTGACGGGGCTGACCAGCGGCGGGGCGCGCTACGCCTTCGCCGCATACAGCGCGTCGGGCTGCGCCCAGGCTGACCGGTTGGACGACGTGTCCTTCAGGACACCGTTCCTCACCGTCTCCGGCGTCACCGCCACGGGCGCGACGCTGACCATCGCCAACCATACTGATGCGTGGTACTACAAGCACACGAATACGGGCGCGACCTGCGACGGCCCCGTGGCGGCGGGCACGTCCACGAAGGCCCTCACCGGCCTCACGGCGGGCACGTCGTATACCTACAGCGCCTACAGCGACAGCACGTGCACGACCGGCAACCTGCTCGCCACGGCGGCGGCGTTCACGACCTTGACGACCCTCACCGTCTCCAACGTCGGAACGACGACGGCGCGGATCACCATCGCCGGCCATACCGGCCAATGGTGGTACAAGGCCGACAGCGGCCCGCACACCACCTGCCAGGGCCCCGTCGCCGCCGGAACCTCCTACAAGGACCTGACGGGCCTGACCGCCGGCAGCTTCTACGTCTACAGCGCCTACAGCGCGACGGGCTGCGCCGATGCGAGCCTGCTGCCCTCGGCGGGAGTCGCCACGTCGGTCACTGTGAGCAACCTCGGGGCGGCCAACACCGGCACCAATCACCCCATTGACAACTACGCGCAGGGGTTCACGACGGGCGACGCGGACGCCACGCTGCTCAGCGCCACCGTGCAGATCGCCGACGCGTTCGGCAGCCCCAACTTCACCGTCAGCC
Source organism: Dehalococcoidia bacterium (assembly GCA_963665745.1). Taxonomy (GTDB): domain Bacteria; phylum Chloroflexota; class Dehalococcoidia; order Lucifugimonadales; family VXLM01; genus VXLM01. The sequence continues at coordinate 2,447,350 of OY762443.1, forward strand.
TCCGCGCCGCCCAGTCCAACGGCAAGCCCGCCACGACCAACCGCGCCACTCTCACGGGAACCGCGGGGAAGGGCCAGCGGACGTTCACGTGCGTCGACGGCGGCAGCAACGACTGCTCCCTGGACGCGAACACCAAGTACTTCATCTACGTGAGCGGAAGCAGCGGCTATCTCAGCTCCACCGACAGCAACACCGAGACCCTCCAGCCCGCGAACAACGGCTGGAGCATCGAGGACGCGATGCGGCGGCAGACGAGCTTCGACCTTCGCGGCGACGGCAAGGCGCTGAAGATCAAGGTGGAGGCCATCCCGCATGAGTCCCTCACCGCCTCCAACGTCACCGCCACCGGCGCGACGCTCACGATCAAACGCCACCTCGGAGACTGGTGGTACAAGTCCACCACGACGGGCCAGACGACCTGCACGAGCGCGGGCAGCGGCACGAGCGTCAGCCTGACGCTCACGGCGGGCACGTCGTACACCTTCAGCGCCTACAGCGACTCGACGTGCACGACGACCAACCTGCTGGCGACGGCGGCGCAGTTCACCACGCAGGTCTCGGTCAGCACGCTGGGCGGGTCTAGGTCCGGGCATCACGAAGTGGGCCATTACCAAAGTGCGCAGCAACAGGCCGCACAGGGGTTCACGACGGGCAGCAATACGGGCGGCTACACACTGTCGAGCATCGACATCGAGTTTAATGCGACGGTCGGGAGCCCGACAAACCTCGTGGTGACGCTGCACCGGGCGTCGGGCTCGAACCCGGACACGACCACGACGCTGGCCGAGCTGAACGGCGACAACAGTCCATCGTCGGCCGGCACGTACACGTACACATGCTCCGGCAGCGGCTGCAACTTGGACAAGGACACGCCCTACTTCGTGCTGCTGAAAGCCCTCAACTCGACCGGCACCAGCTACTACTACGCAGACCTGACGTCCGCAGCGGAGACGAAGCAGCCGTCCACCAACAACAACTGGTCGATTGCGAACAACGCCAGGGAAAATCTCTACGGAACCTGGCTTAGCCCGCCAACACCAGGAGCGTACAAGATGAAGGTGTCGGCTGTGCCGAAGTAGCCGGCTCTACCCCCTCTCCCAAACTTGACAATAACAAGCGGAAATGCAACAAAATGCAACACCATGCAACAAATTCCGCAGAACCACCTCCCCCCTGTCAGCCCGAACCTGACCGTCAATACGAGCACTTTCAGGGCCAGTTGGAGCGCGCCTTCCAACAAGGGCAGCGGCGGCAACGCGCTCAAGTACAACGTCCAGTGCAAGAAACAGGGCAGCGGCTGGGCGAACGAGGCTTCGGGGACGACCAACACCTACAAGAACCTCATCCACACCAACTGCAAGCACTTCACCTCGTACATACGTGTCTAGGCAGTCAACAGCACCACGAACGTCGCCGGTGCGTGGACCCAACACAAACTCTACTAGCAGGGCCGTCGCCGGGGGCGCGCCGGCGCGCGGCGATTCGGACATCCGCAGGGGCGGTTCGCGAACCGCCCCTGCGACATTGCAGTGGTATAATCGCCCCCCGGGGGGTGAAGCTTGACGCACCCGGACGAACGAGACCGTCAGATAGCGGCGCTGCGGGACAGGCTGTCCCGGCTCAGCAGCGCCAGCCTGCGCATCAATGAGAGCCTCGACTTCGAGGCGGCGCTGCAGGGCGTCCTGGACGGCGCCCGCTCCGTGACGGGCGCCGCCTACGCCCTCATCATCACCCTGGACGACTCGGGCGAGGTGGAAGACCACCTCGTCGCGGGCATGAGCGCCGACGACGCGGAGCGACTGTGGCAGAACCCCGACGGACCGAGATTGCTCAAGTACATGAACGGCCTCTCAGGATCGCTGAGGGGCGGAGATTTGGAGGAGTTGACCAGGTCGATAGGCCTTATGGATTTCCATCCGCCCGTCAGGATCACCGCCTTCATGACAGCCCCGATACTCCACCAGGGCGCGCGCGTGGGCAACATCTACGTAGCGACCGATGATCCGGGTGGGGAGTTCACTAAGGAAGACGAGGAGACGCTGGTGATGTTCGCCGCACAGGCGGCGCAGGTCATCGCCAACGCTCGCCGGCACCGCGACGAGAGGCGCGCCAGGGCCGGCATGGAGACCCTGATCGACACCTCGCCCGTGGGCGTCGCCGTCTTCGAAGTCGGGACGGACACTCCGGTGACGTTCAACCGGGAGGCGAGGAGGATAATCGACAACCTGCGGGACCAGGAACAGCCGCTGGAGGACCTCCTCGGGCTGCTGACCATCCGGCGTGCCGACGGGCGGGAAGTCTCCCTGATGGAGTTCCCCTTGGCCGAGGTCCTGGGCGCAAGCGAGAAGGTGCTGGCCGAGGAGATCGTGATGGAGGCTCCCAACGGTCGGAGCGTCACGGTGCTGCTCAATGCCACGCCCATCCGCTCCGAGGAGGGCAGGGCGGAGTCGGTCGTCGTCACCATGCAGGACATGACTTCCCTGGAAGAGGTGGAGCGGCTGCGGGCCGAGTTCCTGGGCATGGTGAGCCACGAGCTGCGCATGCCGCTGACCTCCATCTGGGGATCGGTGATGGCCATGCTGGACGGCGCGGAGGACCTGGACCCCGCCGAGATGCGCCAGTTCCTGCGCATCATCCTCGATCAGGCCGGCAGCATGCGGGACCTAATCGGCGACTTGCTGGACGTGGCGCGCATCGAGACGGGAGAGCTGCCGGTCAACCCGGAGCCGGCGGAGGTGGCCGCGCTGGTGGACCGGGCCCGGAGCTCCTTCCTGAGCACCGGAGGCAGGAACAACCTTGACATCGACCTGGCGCTGGACCTGCCCCTTGTGATGGCGGACCGCAGGCGCATCGTCCAGGTCATCGGCAACCTCCTGACGAACGCCGCCAGGCATTCGCCGGAGTCGGCCGCCATCAGGGTCTCCGCCGCGCGGGACGGCGTCCACGTCCGAGTCTCGGTGGTGGATGAAGGCAGGGGAATACCCACCGAGCGTCTGCCCAACCTGTTCCGGAAGTTCTCCCGCCGGGATGACGACGACACGGGCGGCGACACCGGCCTGGGACTGGCCATCTGCAAGGGAATCGTGGAGGCCCACGGAGGCCGCATCTGGGCCGAGAATGAAGGACCGGGACTGGGCGCGCGGTTCACCTTCACCATCCCCGTGATCGAAGAGGCCGCGGTCGAACGCCGCAGCTCCCCGGGAGGCCGGCGGCAGGAGATCGGAGATGCGGAGCCCATCCTCGTGGTGGACGACGATCCCCAAACGCTCCGGCAGGTCCGGAAAGCGCTCTCCGACGCCGGATACCACCCGATTGTCACCGCCGACCCGGAGGAGGTGATCCCCATTGTGGAGGAGCATCGTCCCCACCTGGTTCTGCTCGACATGATGCTGCCCGGCTCCGATGGCATCGAGTTGATGAGGAACATCATCGCGGTGGACAACGTGCCGGTGATCTTCCTCTCGGCCTACGGGCGCGACCAAGTGGTTGCCCGGGCTTTCGAGGACGGAGCTGCCGACTACATCGTCAAGCCCTTCTCGCCAACCGAGCTGGTGGCCAGAGTCGGAGCGGCTCTCCGAAGACTTGCGGAGCCCTTCCCGCCTGAGCCGTCGGAGACCTATGCGCTGGGTGACCTGACCATAGACTACGCCCAACGGTTGGTTACCCTCGCCGGGCGGCCGGTGGAGTTGACGGCCACCGAATATCGGCTGCTCTTCGAGCTGTCGGTCAACGCCGGGAGGGTGTTGACCCACCACCAACTGTTGCGAAAGGTCTGGGGGCCCAAGAAGCCCGGCAAACTGGGTTCGCTCCGCACCCACCTCAGAAGGCTTCGCAGCAAGCTCGGCGAGGACGCGACCAACCCCACCTACTTCTTCGCCGAGCCCAAGGTCGGCTACCGGATGCCGAAGGGAGAGGCGCAGGAGGAGGAGTAGACCTGCGATGAGAGGTCGTCGCCACGCCAAACCACATTTACCGTATCCTCGGCCAAGGCGTTCAGCTCGTCCGGCCTAGCTAGATGTATGGTTTGACGAGACAATTCCTTGCGAGACCCAATAAGGGCGTCGATGGACCGGAATCGGTAGAACTCATCAGGTTGAAGTTCTCTGCTGAATACACTGCTCACTTTCTATGATCCCCTTCAACTTGGTCCGACAAGAGTCCCTTATGACGCCGCACGTTCTGGGCCTTCCATTCAAGTAGCGGTTGAGCCTGGATGCGGTTCCGTAGCGTCGCCTCAGTCGTTAGGAGGTTCGCGTCGATCTCACCAGCGTCCAGCAGAAGGTCTAGGAATGCTCTCTCCTCGTCATTGAACGGCAAGAGCTCAGACAGCACCCGCCGGCATCTGCGTACGAGGTCGTTGCCAAAGGCGGAAGCATCGAGACCATGCATACCACCTGCACGCAGAGCAGGTGCGAGCTGGTTGGACAGCTCCTCCGGGTCGAATGCCACATCTTCGACCGAAACGCTGCGCCAGTCTCTCCTAACCATGGCTCCATAGACCACAAAGGCTGTTCTCAGCTTTGCAACGTCGAGACCGTCGAGGGATAGGATCAGGCTGCTGTCGAACAGGTCCCTCGCCCTGCGGCGGGCCAGCAGCGCAGTGAGTTTCCCCGCCGAAAGCTCGTGAATGTCGACCACCGGGATGCTCGATGCCCGCCAGTTGCCCACCCGCCGAGAATCCATGGTCGTGACAGGCCAAAGCGGCACGCGGAACATGTAGTTGACGTCCACATCGATCCTGCCACTCTGTCCGGAAGCTGCCTGATAGCGAAGCGACCACTTGCCTCCCGCATGTCCTTCCGGAAACCTCCTGATTCCCAGACCCTCCCGGCTGAAGACCGCTTGCATCGCCTCCTCAATCCGAGGACGTTCGTCCAACATGGCTTGTGTAGTCTCGGCGCCAACGTAGTTCAGGTCGATGTCAACAGACAGTCTCGGCACGTCGAACATGAAGAGGTTCAGAGCGGTCCCTCCCTTCAGGGCCAGTTTTCCCTTCAGGAATGGATGGCTGCGGAGGGCGTCGAGCAGTCCCAGCAGATGTATGACCTTCTCCAACACGTCCGGCTGGAACCCGGTCGCCTCCGCATCTGAAGCCAGTCTCTCAAGCGAAACTCTCATGTCACCTCGGCCCAGGGCCTCTCAACCACCTCGGTCGGCACTACCAGGTTCCATTCGTCCACTAGGGTACTGTCTCCGCTTCTCCTCCGGTCGACATAGTGGGGCTGCCGTGGACGTCGACTTCGGAGCGCTTCGAGGTGGCGTTCCTCAACCATCAAAGACTCGCGGTGCTGGTCAAGGTAGTAGCCCACCTTCGATGCAGTGGTCGCATTCCCAAGCAAGAGGACATATTCCACGATCCTATCGAGGTCGAAGAACTCCACCGACTCCAGGGAGCGCCATATCTCTTCCCAGCCTCCTGAACGGTCCGGGCGTCCCAGAGTGTCAACCAGTGTGCGCTCAAGGCTCGTGACCCTCACCGACATGCCGGCACGGTCCGCCGCCGACACGCCGTAATTCTCTTTGCCGGCTCGGACAAGCGCCTCCGGGAATTTGGCTCCACGGTAGACGTGGGAACGGAAGGTCAGTGGCCCTAGCGGCCGCGACGCCAGGTAGGTAAGGTGCCGCCAGACCGAGTAGGCCCGCCCGTGGAATTCCAGCGCTGTGTGGTGCGATAGAACCGCGTCCGGCGTAAGCCTGGACGCGATCAGGAAGGGGTCTATTGGATGGGTGTCGCTATCGCCTCCCGGGGGGATGACGCCGAACAACCCCCGCCGGACGCGGACTAGGCGCCCGGTCCCGGTGTGGTAGGCAACCAGGGATTCTTGCGTTCTCGCCCCTTTCTCGCCGCCGGAGGAGAGATGCTCGGCCAGTTCCTCTCCTGTGAACACCGGGTGCCGACGAAAGAACGCGTCGTGTTTGACAGTTGGCATCGCTACCTTTCTGACGAGTTACACAGGTTCATGCTATGTATATCGCGGATGTCTGTCATCCGCTGTTGTCGAACAACTTGTCTTTCCAACGACTAACACATATACATACTACGGTTTATCTGTGCGATACTCAAGTAAGGTCATTGGCTCTTCTGGCAGCGCACCACATGTGGACTCTAGGGCGCAGCGAGGTAAGAGCAACCAGGTATTGCAGGAGGCAGATCAATGGAAACAGCAGCACGTCTGTCCCGACTACATAGATTACAGCCGAAGTATGCGGCAACCTTGATGACAGATCAAAGTTCGGACAGAACGGGCAAAATATGTGGATCCCGGCGATAGCATCGGAAATTGGACATAAGAGGATCTACATGTCACCTTGGCATTGGAAGGTGTAGTCATTCGCATCGGCGACACCATAAATGGCTCGAACTTCGTAGGAGACCGTCACGGCACCCGAGGCGATTCAGCTACCTCTGGTAAACTTCGGCTAACCTGCTCTACAGGCCCCATCTACGCCCATCGTGAACCGTGGCGACGCGGTTGAAGCCGAGAACCGCATCCGGCGCAACTTCGTCACCTCGCTGTCCGAGCGGCCCGACGAAATTCGCGCACTGTTCGTCAAGGCGCTGGATTCGATCCGGCGTCCAGCCATGTGGGTTTCGACCGCGCGCCGCGCGGCGTCGACTTGCCCGTCGTTGCGGATTGCCAACTGCAACTGTATCCTATTCGCCATAGGTTGAAACCCATATCCTAGTAGGGTAGTACACGGTGACGAAAGATTGCAGTCCATGGCTACAGATGCGAACGCTGCCTGCACGAGTGGGTGCCGTACCGTTCCTCGGCCAGCGAGCCGAGGACCTGTCTCCAGTGCAAGAGCCCCTATTAGGACACGCCAAGGAGAGTTGTCAAGAATTGACCGCTTCTCGCGCAGACAGCTGTGAAAGGCAGCCAACGCTGAGGTGACACCATTGGCTAGGCCAACTTGGAGATTCCCCTCGAGAAATGGTGGGATTGACTACGTCAATGATCCGTCGAGCACTCATTTCAGCGATGCCCCCATTGCGAAGCTCGTTCGGGAGTTGATCCAGAACTCTTTGGACGCCAAACACGACGGCTTCGACGAACCCGTCACCGTCACGTTCTCTGAGACCAGCGTTAAGCGTGGGCTGATAGGTGGGGCCGCTCTACAGCGCCATCTACAGTCGTGCCTAGATAGGGCAACCGACGATGACAGGTCGGATATGGTCGACGTATATGCGAATGCGCTGTCAGTCGTCAAGCGGCGCGACATCCCCTGTCTGAAGGTACAGGATACCGGCACGATGGGGTTGAACGAGGCTCGCTGGAAGGCACTTGTCATCCAGGAGGGTGCGGTCAGCAAGGGTAATGGAGCTCCAAGCGGATCGTATGGTATCGGTAAAAATGCCATCCTGAACGTGTCAGACCTCCAGACTGTCTTCTACAGCACTCGCTTGGTGGAAGGTCGGAAGGGCCTTGTCACCAAGCTCCAAGGGAAGGCGACGCTCACCGGGCACTCTGCCCCGAACGGTTCTAACGACGACCTTCAGCATATAGGTTTCTACAGTCTCAAGGAAGGCCGACCCATCATGGGCCGGAAGATCCCCGAGTTCTTCAAATTGGCAGAGACAGGAACAGGCGTGTTCATCATGGGCTTCAACCCACACTCATCGGATTGGGTCGACCAGGTGACAACGGCGGCTATCGAGAACTTCTTCTATGCCATCCACCATCAGAACCTGACCGTTGAAATCGTCCCCCAAGATGGAAGCCCGGTCAGGATAGATCACCAGACCATCGATTATTTGTTCGAGCGGCTTGCACCCATCAACAGAGACGCAGTCCACTACTACAAGGCGATCAGAGATCTTGCGGAGGACGACATCGAAGTTACAAGGCGATTCAGGGATTTGGGGCGACTCAGGGCCCATATCGTCTTTGGTGAGGGAGCACCTCGAAGGATCGCCCACATCAACCGCAACGGGATGTTGATAACCGACAGCAGGGAGCAGAAGGTCAACCCGCTGGCTCCTAGGGGAAGGAGCCTGTGGCCGGACTTCGTAGTCGTGATTGTGCCGGACACAGACTCTGGTGATCTCTGGCTACGGAGGATGGAGAACCCGAGTCACGATTCGCTCTCCACTGGACAACTCCGCAGCGAAGAGGACAGTCGAGAAGCGGACAGGCGGCTTAGGCAGGCGCGCCGCGAACTTGGTGACATCATCGAGCGCAAGGCAGAGATCGACAAATATGGAGAGGCCTCCAACATCAACGAACTCGCCGACATCCTGCCTGACCAAGACGATATTCAGGGTGATCGAACCCTGATCACCCAGGTCGTAGAGACCCGGACCACTCCTTCTGACGTCGTCGAGATTGCAGAGGAAGTCGAAGACGAGGGTGGAGGAGAGGGAGAAGATCCGGGGGGTGGAAGTGGAGGAAGAAACGGCACTGAAGTGGGAGGAGGAGCGGGAAGAAACGGCAACAGACCGGTTAGGCACAGAGACCGAAGGACGGTACTGAGGCGGGTGAGGTACATTCCACTCTCCTCCGGTGAAGCTATAGTGGCCTTCAACCCGACCTCTGACCCGTCACGTGAGGTACGATTGTCATTGACGCCCGCCGGGACTGACCGAGACCCCCGGGGGACATGGTCGGTCGCAATCACCGAGGCTACGAGGGTCGGAGAAGTTGAGGAGCCACTTCCGGTCAATGATGGGGAAATTGTCTTCACCCCCGATTCCAACGACAGGGTGACGATCAGGATCAAAGCCGACGGCGACCTGGATCGCCTTGCTTTCAGGCTGAAATGACGACTTGGCACCAGAGATTGCTACCCTATCCTCTTCTGGCACCATGGACGGAGGACTATGAGAACTCGTCGTTTGGTGTCGAAGTGCCGGAGGCTGTTCTGAACAACGGACGCCAGATCAAAGTTAACCTTATATTTCGTCTCTACTCTGAAACACTACGTGCCCTGATCGAAAACGACGAGGCCCGATACGCTGTTGAGGTCTCGTGTCCTAAAACGTTCGTTAGGAGCAGCACGCATATAACTTCCGAGCAAGACACGCTTCTCTTGGACGCCAGCGACTATGACGAGGAGATACTGATCACACCGTATGTGGTATCCACAAGAACCCTGGAAGAATTCAGGTCGTCTGAGCATGCTTCGGAATGGCGCGATCACAAGCCCGAAGGCTTCAGCGTCCCGAACGCCGGGATTCTGGCCGTCGGCAACAACACACGGATCATATTGGAAGACTCAGGAGTGAACTCCGTGATCGACCTGATCCCTAATCCCAACGTCTCCGAGGGCACATTCGATGTTCAGATAGACGAGGAACGGATCAAGATCCACGTGCCGATCGCGGAAAAGGAGAAGATCGAGGCCGTCAGGACCAGACGGGGCAGCAGCGTGGAGTTCGCGGCCCTGTTTCCCGGTCTGTACTTGCACGCGGTAGCAGAGGGGCTTAGGAACCTACCAGAACACGAGAACACTCGTTGGGCGTTCACGATGCGGAATGCTCTGGACAGGACTGGTCACGGCGGCGTTGACACTGAATTACTCAGGAACGACGCGCTCAGGTACGCCCAGGACTTGATTGAACAGCCGCTCGGCGTGTTTCTCACTGCGGCTATGAATTCAGAGTAAGAGAACTAGCACCCGATGACCGATAGTCACCCAGTCTACCGGCTGACTCAGGAGGCCTACGATCAACTCCGTTTGGCGGCGGAAGAGAACCCGGACTCATACTTGGACTCCGAGATTGACTTCGGCCGGGTCCTGCGGGAACGTGGAGTCTCCGATCCATTCGAGGAAACCTCTATCACCACCGACAGGCCAATCGCTCTTACTCCTATTGCTGAGGGGGATATTCCGAACCGCGCCGACCGGCAGGCACTGGACTTCTACGGGTCGTTCGAAGGGATGAGCCCGAGCCGGGCCACTGACGAGCGGCTATGGGCATGGATGGCCCACTTTCGTCTTCATGCCTACGGCCTAACGCGCTGGCGCCGTCCGTCCAACATCAACATGCAGAACTATGTTCGCTCTCATTGGTTCAACTCAGGGTCAACGGACGCTTTCTGGCGGCACAACACCGCTTCCAGGACATGGTGGATAGCCCACACTGCCACCAAAGCTGCTCGTGGTTCCGCTGGCGCATTCACCGCCCAAGAAGCCTTGAGGTTGTTCTCTAACACCGCGGTCTTCTATCACATTCCGATGTACTACAACTTCACCCGCGAGCCCATGATCCTTGCGGAAGTCGTGCGCGCCATCCTCAATGAGGCTGAAGGTATAAACGCAGAGAAGGGCATGTATGCCTTGCTCAGGGAGTTGAATCTCATGGGGGGCACACAACTCCTTCCGCTGCTGCCCCGTGAGTTGCTGCGGGAAAGTATCATTGACAATGTGGAACGGATCATGTCCGACCCCGACATGGTCAGCGACCGGACGAAAATCCGAAACAGGACTCCGTTCAGATCGCTTAGCCTAGGTGCCGGCGTCCAGTCGACCGTGCTGGCGCTCATGGCGGAACGCGGAGAGTACGGTTTGCCAAAGCCCGACGTGGCTGTGTTCGCCGACACCGGATGGGAGCCTCCGAGCGTGTACGAACACTTGGAGTGGCTTCAGGAGCAGTTGTCGTTCGAGGTCGTGCGAGTCGAGGCCGGGAACATCAAGGATAACATTCTCGAAGGGAGGAGCCCCGACGGCAACAACTATCTCGGGATTCCAGCGTATCTGATTAATGGTGACGGCAGCAGTGCGGTCGCGGCGAGACAGTGTACGACGAAGTACAAGGTGAGGCCAATCAACCGCTACCTGCGAGAGCGGCTGGGCATTGCCCCCGGCAGTCGCGCTCCCAAGCACATTCACGTCGAGATATGGATGGGCATCAGCGCCGACGAAGCGCTTCGGCAGAAGGAGAGCAAGGAGGAGTGGGCGACCAACCACTACCCTCTGATCGAACTAGGATTCAGCCGGGCGCAATTGCTCAAGTGGTTCACCGAGAACTACCCGGGTCATTATCTGCCACGGAGCTCTTGCATTGGCTGTCCATACCGCACCGACGGGGAGTGGAAGTGGCTGAAGAGCAATGACCCCGACGCCTTCGAAGAGGCGGTTTTCGTGGATCGGGCATTGCGAGAGGTCCCTGTGGTAAGAAACGCGATCACGCGAAAGGGCTCGGCGTTCCTGCATAAGTCCCGCGTGCCACTCTCAGAGGTGGACTTTGACGAGGCAACCGACTACGACTCCTTCATGGCTGAAGAGTGCGATGGGCTATGCGGCATCTGATTAACCTGAGTTCTTCCCTGACACCTTTCCCTCAGACTTGTACACTGAGTCCTGTAGGTCAGAGTGGAACTAGCCAAACGGGAACCAGCCGCGGATAGACGGAGAGGCCTATGTCGTTCAGGGTAACAGCGCGCACGGTACTGCAGCTGGGAGCTGAGTTGATCAGCTCCGATAGCGTCGCGTTCTATGAACTCATCAAAAACGCGTTCGACGCAGGATCACAACGGGTCTTCATTGATGTATGTGTGCGAATGGACCACGGTGCCTACCTATCTCACAGTAACGTACTCCACAACGGCGTGGCTGAGTCGGCGTCTGCTCTGGAAGAGTACAGACGACGTATTCTGGACGACATCGACACAGCGGCTCCAGGAGCCGACAAGTTGATTAAGAGAATCAAGCAGGCCCGAACCTTCCCCGCGCTATCACGACGCTTGGAGGAGGCCAACTACGTTCAGATCAGGGACCGGGGTCACGGCATGTCGGCCCAAGACCTGGAGGAGATCTACCTGACCATAGGGACTCCCCACCGCAGAAGACAGAGAGAGCGCCGAACCAAAGATGGGAACCTTCGCCCGCTTCTAGGAGAGAAGGGCCTGGGCCGTCTGTCGGCAATGAGGATCGGATGGCGGCTCCACGTCTCTACCACCACCGAAGGGGAGAAACACTGGAATCGGCTCCGTGTTGATTGGCGACAATTCATCGACGACAATCTCATGGTCGAGGACGTCTCCATCTCTCCCACGAAGGGCGATGTAAAGCAAGATTCGAGTAACTCTGGCACTCGCATCCGCATATATGCGCTAACGTCAGCGTGGTCGCCGAGTAAGTTGAAAGAGATTGCCACGGACGAGTTCAGCAAGCTGACCGACCCATTCGTACAGGGATCGCGCTATCCTATCAACGTCAGGTACAACAACCAGCCCGTCAGAATCCAACGCTTCGACGACATCCTGTTCGACTACGCTCATGCGTCAGCGGAAGCCAAGTACACCGTGGGAGAAGAAGGCCCAAGGTTTGTCGGGACGGTTCAATACAGGCTTGAAGGTCGCGAGAATAGCTTCATGCTGGACAGGACAAACCTTTTCAGCATCGCGAAACCGTCCTCGCCGGACGTCCTGGAGTCCCTCGGACCTTTCTCACTGCGGTTCTACTGGTACAACCGCAGGATTCTGTCGGCAATCGAAGGCATAGGTGATCAGAAGGCCGTGAGGGAACTTGTAGCAGCCTGGTCGGGTGGACTGAAGGTCTACAGGGACGGCTTTCGTGTGAACCCGTATGGCAGCCCCGATGACGACTGGCTTGACATGGACAGAACCGCCCTCGCGTCTTCCGGTTACAAGGTGAGCCGGCGACAGATCATTGGTGTAGTTGCGATCTCCTCTCTCAACAATCCAGCGCTGGTTGATCAGACGAATCGGGAGGGTCTGAGGGACTGCCTGGAGAAGGACGTCCTGGTCCGTTTACTCCAGCATCTGATGATCTCGGAGTTCCGCGACTTCCTAAACGCCGTGGACGATGAGGTGAAACCTGAGATTCCAACGAGCTTTGACGAACTCGAAGAGCGCGTTGAGAACGAAGAACGGAGGATCCAGCAAAACCTGAGTATCCTCTTCGAGCGGTATCCTGAGGTCAGGAAGGACCGGGCGCTTATCAGACCTATATATGCGGCGATCCAGAGAATACGGTCGCTGATGGACGAAGCGTCAAGTCTAGCGGAGAGATACGATGCTGGTCACTCCCAACTCACGAACCTAGCGGGCATTGGGCTGATGGTTGAGATCGTAGCTCACGAGCTGAATCGGGCCACCTCGCACACCCTGAGGATAATAGCCGATGCTGATCGGAGTGACTTAGATGACGAGCTGGACAGTCTGCTCCAGACCCTGGGTGCCCAGATGCAGACGCTCCAAAGGCGCCTGCGGATCCTAGACCCGCTGAGCACGGCGGGTAGGCAACGCAGGGAGAGGTTCGACCTGGTGTCCTGGATTCGGCACATTCTCGAAGCGCACTCGGCGCAGTTCGACCGCCATGACGTTGTACTGGACCTTCGGGTGATGCCGGAATCATCCTCACCCAGTATGCGCGTCTACATGGTGAAGGGGATGTTCGTTCAGATCCTGGAGAACCTGCTAGCTAACTCAATGTACTGGCTGAAGGTCGAAAGCAGCCTGGACCCGGCTTTCACCCCACGCATCCAGATCATTCTGGACCGGAACGAAAAAATGCTCACCTTGTCCGATAACGGTCCGGGCATATCTGTAGAGCGTAGAGACCAGGTCTTTCAACCATTCTTCACTACCAAGCGGCCGGGAGAAGGTCACGGTTTGGGCCTGTACGTATCCAGAGAAATCGCAAACTATAACGGGGCAAGCCTCGCTCTCGCTGATGACGAGTCTATTCATGAAGGCAAGCTGAACACTTTCATACTGGAACTAGGAGACAATTAACAGATGACGTTGTCCGACCTAACAGTTGAATTCCTTCGTCAGCGGCTCGATACGGCAAGTATCAATACCGCCGTTGTAATTGACAATGCATTCGACCCGCCTACTCTCTCCAGCCTCGCGGATGATGTAGCTGATTTCTGGAACCTCATTGAGCGCGATGATGACCTGCGCGAGCAAATGGAGTTGTTCGGTATTCCTGCCGAGTCTGAGGATGATATAACCGAAGAGACAATAGCCGTGCTTTGGTCCAAAAGAGACGAGTCTACGTTGCTTGCTGATCGTGCCAACAGGACGTTGTTCGCTGCCGCGATACCCGCCCTCAAGGAAGTCGATCGAATTGTGGACTCTCTTAGATCTCTGGGACTGGAAGTGGATAGGTTTGGGAAGGAGTATCCTGATCCGCCTCCGGTAGCCGGCCTCGTCTTTTTGGATTATTACCTTGGGGATCCATCAGACCCTTTCTCATCGGAACTGTCAGCTGTCAGAGCTCGAGAGATTTATAATGCGTCAGCCGGACATGAAGACAAGCCCTTCATGATACTCATGTCCTCTCTCGATGAAGTTAGTTCTAGGGCTGAGAAGTTTCGGGAGGACTCAGAACTACTGGGCGGTCTATTCGACTTTGCCTCCAAGGACGACTTGAACAACCCGACGCGATTCACGCTTAGGGTGGCAACCTGGACCTCCAACATGCCCCTTCGGCACAAGATTCAAGGCTTTATTGAGGCCTTGGACTCGACACTGTGTGACCGGGTCAGGGAGTTCATGAAGGAAACGAAATCCCTCACGATTGAAGACTACGCATTCGTACAGTCTCTGAGCCTTCAGGACGATGGACACCCCCTTGGCGACTATATGCAGTGGCTGTTCAGTTCTCTACTGATCAACAAAGTACTTGAGGAGAATAACAGGTTCACGGACTCCAAAGAAGAGATCAACAGGACGTCGGCCGACTCCCAGCCGCCAAGTCAACTGTTCCCGTCGACACAGCTAGCTGAGATATACAGCATAGCCATAGCTGAGCAGGGACTGGGAGAAATCGAGTCACAGGGCGAACTGCCTATGCTGAGGTTGGGAGACCTCCTGGTGCATAGCGATGGAAGAAGAGTCTATATGATCGCCACTCCGGACTGCGACCTCCAATTCGCTCCCGATGCCGGGAGGGTGCCTGAAGAAAGAGAATCTGTCATGCTGGTCCCCGGATGGCTTCAGCCTCTCAGAGAACCCATAAGGCGGGGCCAAATCCAGACCGAACTATACTTTCACGACGATGAGCAATGCCGCATCCTGTGGGAGCGAAAGAAGATCATTACGGTCCCGGTTGCCAAGTTCCTCGACTGGTGCACTGACAACTGTTATTCCAGGGCCGCGAGGATCCGACTGCCCTATGCTGTGAAGATTCAACAGGAGGTCATCGCGGGGTTCAGCCGAGTCGGAATGCCTGTCGCTCCTCCCCTACAGGATTTCGTTCCTGTTGAAGTCCATTACGAAGGCATGGACGGAACTTGGGAACGGCTGAGCTCAGCCTTGGATCCCGGTGTGAACGTCATCTATACGGATCAGGGCGACCCAACTTTTGTACTGACTCCGGCTGCCTTCAACAACATTCTGGATAAATTGGATACCCTCATAGGTACGTACGAAGTATTGGTCCAGGGTCAGCTAGAAGAGAATATGAAACGACGTCTGACAAGCAAGCTCGGTAGATTGAAGCAATGTGCAGAGAAGCCAGAGTGTCTTGTGCCCATGCTAGAGGTGAGGCGTAGATTGCCTAAATCCGATGGGGCACGTCAGTTAATGGGTGACACGATTGTACTGCATAGGAATGGTGATTTCGGTGACGGCTGCGGTAACAACAATCATGTCGTTTGCCTAAACATTGTCTATGATTGACTGCCAGTAGAGGCTCGAAGAACAGGTCGGATAGTCCATCTCAAGTCCCCACGGTCTGAGGCACACATCCGTGGTTCCTGCTACATGCCTGCACCCCGTAACCGATGGGCGGGAAGGAGCATGAAGATCCGGCTAGGCAGATCTTGTGCGAGTGTCCCAGTACTCGATCATCTGGTAAGTTGCATCTGTTGAGCCGAACCATGAGGGACACTCGGTATAGAGGTTGAGGATTGCCTATATCTGAATTACAGATCAGAAGGTGTTCGGACCACGGATCGCAAGATGCAGTCAAGCGCGTGTATACAGCGGTCCGCGGAGCGTTGGACTCCTACCGTTGGCCCGCCAAAAGGCGACCCGTTACAAGGCAACCGGCAAGGTCGTCTACGACGAGTTCGACCAGAAGCCGTCCAAGCCGCATGGTGGACGAGCTCGACTGCGCTGGTGGAGCACTACGGCTTCACGGACAGGAGTTGGACTTCATCATCAACTACGACATCAAGTATCGTGTGGGGCGGGGTGGGTAAACACATGAGATACCTTCGCCGCATAGGCGCGTTGTTTTCCCATGATGCCTTTGGGTATGCAAAAGCGCTCTACGTAGCGACGCTTGTAGTTTGGAGCGTATTGACAATTTGGAGAGTAGCTTCGGGGGCCTTGTTAGAAACTCCAGACGCTAGCCCTACGCTAATCAAGATAGACTTACTGGAAGCAGTTGCCTTCCTTGCGGCGTGGTCACTCTTGCTGATAACGCTAACCACTAAGGTTGTCAACAAAGGTAGAGACTTAGAATTTGATGCCTACAAAGTTCAAGCCGACATCAGGCGACATGAAGAGAGCCATCCTGATATTCAAGATGAAGTTGAAAAAATACAGGGTGAAATGTCAGACTTGACTGATGAGGTTTCAGACTTGGCCGAAAGAGCAAAGTCGTTGAAGAGAGAAAATGAACGGATTACTGAAGAAAACGAACAGTTGCACAGACAATTGGATGATAGGAAAGCAAAGGATCACTTGACAGACGCTTAAGGACTTCAACGTCAACTACGGTATGGAACAAGAACAGTAAATTAGGAGGCTTCACATGGCTTGTCGTGTTGGAATCACTACTAATCCAGAGAGGCGAAGGCAAGAGTGGAAACAACAATATCCCACCCTGAGAGGATGGAATATCCTCAGTAGGCACAGGACGAAGAGTAAGGCTCAGGAAAGGGAGAGAATCGAAGCGAAGAAGAGGGGCTGCGAATACCATCCTGGTGGAGCGGGTGACGAAGTGGACACATGGTACGTGTACTACTTCCGGTACGGGGCATCGCGGAACCGCTAGCGCATCGTTCAAGGGTCCAGAAGATGAGTAGAGTGGAGAACTACGACATCAAGTATCGCGGATCGGAGTGGGGGATGAAGTGAGAGTAGCAAAAACGGGCGAACTGTGAGTGGAAATGGGGTATGCCAAAGGTTAGGGACGGCATCATGTTGGTGGAACGAGACGGCTGACGCTTGGCCCGGATGAAAGGGAGTCACCGCGTGTACAAACACCCGGTCAAACGGGGGATCGTCGTTATCGCAGGACATCAGGGCGTCGATGTGCCACAGGGAACGTAGAACAATATCCTGAAGCAGGCGGGGCTAAGGAGAAGGAGTTGCCAATGACATACGCCGTGGTGATAGAGAAGGGGCCAGCCAGCTATGGTGCCCACGTGCCGGACTTGCCCGGGTGCGTGGCCGCCGCGGAGACCAGAGAGGAAGTGTGCGCACTCATTCGCGAGGCTATAGACCTCTGCGTCGAGGCGCTTGAGGAAGACGGCCACCCCGTCCCTGAGCCGCAGTCGTACGAACTCATCAACGTGTAGCGAGGTTTGGGAATACACCAGGCACATGGAAGGAGGTAAACCATGAAATCATTCGATAGGATTACCGTCGATCCCGCCGTCATGGGGGGCAAGGCGTGCGTCCGGGGTATGCGCGTAACGGTTGGTACGGTGGTGGGACTGCTGGCGGCTGGTCGCTCACCCGCGGAGATACTTCGAGCCTATCCGTATCTTGAGCAGGAAGACATCGACCAGTCCCTGGCCTACGCCGCGTGGAGGCTGGAGGAACGCGAAGTTCCCCTCGCTACGTCATGAAGCTGAAACTCCTCGTTGACATGAATCTATCACCCGACTGGGCGCTGGCTCTGCGAAAGCACGGATGGCAAGTGGTGCATTGGTCTACCGTCGGTGACCCAAGAGCCAGCGATAAAGACATCATGGATTGGGCGGTCGCTCACCAATACGTCGTGTTCACCCACGATCTGGACTTCGGAACCATGCTGGCGCTTTCGCATGAAACGGGGCCGAGTGTGCTTCAGATCCGCACGGAAGACACTCTGCCGGATTACCTGGAAGGGTCGGTCGTCGCCGCTCTCAATCAGCATGAGGCCGACTTGTCCGCCGGAGCCTTGGTCGTGGTTGACGAGAGCCGAAGCCGGGTTCGAGTGTTGCCGATATGAAACCGCGTTCCGCGCGTCGCTCTCTGGCGCGTGGTCAGCGTATTCTTTGATCGAAGCATGAGAGGTGAGCAATGAAGCTAAACGTGAATAAGGAAGCGGACGCCCTGTACCTCCGCTTCGATGACTCCCCTATAGTGGAGTCCAAGGAAGTTTCGCGGGCGTCGTCCTCAACTACAACGAAGCGAACGAAATGGTGGGGGTGGACATATTTCACCTGTCCAAGCGCTCGTCCACGCTGAACCTATTGGCGCTGCAATTCGAGATGGTTTGAGCGTTGGCGGGGGGGCCAGCGTTTCTGCAAATGGAAAGAATCATGACCGACAACAACTTCAATCGGTGGTGCGAGGAGCTTCTCGCAACGTACACTCGCAGTGATCAACAGGCTGTGGCAAGACACCTAGAGAGCCTGCGCAATTCGCTAAGACAGGCTGGCAACCATGTGGTGCAGACCATCTTCGGCGGCTCCGTCAGGAGAGGCACGGACGTGGCCGGCCTGAGCGACGTCGACGCTCTTCTGATAGTGGACGAGTCTTCGCTCAGGAACCGGCCGCCGGCAGAAGTGGTAGCGTACGTACGGGATGTTATCCAAGGACAGATCCTTCTCTCGGTCTTCGACACCGTAACTACGGGCGATCTGGCGGTGACTGTCAACTACTCTGATGGGACCGAGATACAACTCTTGCCTGCCATGCGAACTGCCAGCGGCGGTGTTCGTATTGCCGAACCGGGAAACACCGGGTGGAGCAACGTGCTACGGCCCGAGAGATTCGCCGAGGAGCTAAGCTCAGTAAACCGAGCAACTAATGGCAGGATCACCCCCACGATCAAGCTCGCCAAGGCCATGGCGGACTGCCACATCACCCGCCAGGACAAGAAGATCAGTGGATACCACATGGAGTCCTTAGCAATCGACGCCTTTAGGAACTACAGAGACTCGCAGGATCCAAGGTCCATGCTTATTCACTTTCTCGGACACTCGATTGAAGCGGTGATGAGGCCGATAGCCGACTCTACCGGCCAGTCGAGGCACGTTGACGAGTACCTTGGCCCGGCGCAGTCCAAGCCTCGAGAGGGGGCACGTACACACTTCGGTCAAATGCGTGGCAAGGTCAGGTCGTGTAGTACCAGGACAGAGTTCAACGACTTGTTCTGTACAAGGGGCACTGAGGTAGGCGATCATTGATGGATGGTAGGTTCGTACTGATCTCTGGCAGCGCGGGGCTTTCGTGCCCCGCGGGCAAGCTGGACGTCGCCTCCCAGTTCATTAGGAGCTTCACAGGAGAAGTCTTGAGGTTGAGAGGCGGCATTGTGGTACTGGCCAGAGACGAGGAGGGTATCGGGGATGAGTACAGTGCACCCCGTGTCTTCGACTGGCTAGCGCTACAGGAGGTCGAGCGCTATGCTGCCAGTACGACTGAATGCCCTCGCCCTTACGCGCAGGTCATCATGTCTGACAATGCACGGGAGTCAAAGATAGACGATGCTGGCTTACAGTTGTTGAGAAACCTGGAACAGCGCAACGCCGTAGAGCTCTATCACATACGGCAGGAGGTGTTCACTGGCGGCGAGTATCGGAGGGTGATGGTCGAAAGGTCCGACGCGATGCTCGCAATTGGAGGTGGCAAGGGTACGTATGCCGCCGGGACGGAGATGATTGCGCTCGGTAAGCCCGTGTTGCCACTTGACCTGCAACTTGGCTCCACCGCTGGCGATGGAGACGGGGCCGTTGATCTGCACAGGGAGATGGTAACGGAGCCCGGGCGGTTCTTTCACAGCACTCACCACGACGTGGTGAACAAGGTTGGACTGCTCTCCCTAGATCGAGGAATCAACGATGCGGCAGCAGTGGCGAGAGCGTCAGCCGAGATGCTCGCCAAAGAGCTGGAAGGTATTTCGGTGTCCGAACAGCCGACGAATACCAAGGGACGAATGGCCGCTGCATGGAAATCGCTTCCCTTCGTCGCAGCCGCAATCAAGATTTTCGAATGGGTGAAGGGCTTGCTCGCCTTCATGTAGTGAGCCAACGGAATGAACGAGGAACAATGAGCCTGGGAGTTCTCCCACAGATCAAGTCGAAGGGAACCGCTCGGTTGCTCAATGAGCCGCCGACGGCCCTCTTCTGTTCCCAACGCTGCCCCGGCGACCTCACCCTCAAGACTTACGACATCGCCAGGGCCATGCGGGATGCGGGGGTCCCCGTCATTGGTGGCTTTCAGACGCCGATGGAGAAGGAGTGCCTGCGCCTTCTGTTGCGCGGAAGCCAGCCAGTAGTCGTCTGTCCCGCACACGGCATAGATAGTATGCGAGTCCCACGCGACTGGAGTTCCGCGTTGGAAGAAGGCTGGCTGTTACTCTTGTCTCCCTTCCCATACTTGGATGAGCAGAGTTCTATCGGTCTGTAGACCGGCCGGACACTCACAGTGCAACGTCCCACCGAAAAGTTCGCAATTCGGTCTTACACGGCCCACCAGCTATGATCATATGACCACACCGATGCTGGGGCACAAAAGGCGGGACCTCGCACGTTCTCAGAAGTGACGGCGTTCTGATAAGATGACCGCAATCGTGACTGATGGCTGGTTGCCGCCTGTGGGAACGTTGATTCGGTCGCTACCGATACGGACATTGGATACGCCATGCGTTTGACGGAGAAGCAACTCGGCGGCTGGTCTCTACTTATTGGGACCGCGGCAGTGGCGTTGGCCTCTGCCCTCTCTCCGGGCCGCGGCGTGGTGGACACGGTACCCAGCAACAACCTCACCGAGCTCACGCTGGCGATGGCGCGCAACGAGGCGCTGTCCTATACCGTGCCCGTTGTGATCGTCTGCGGTGCCCTGCTCATGCTTCACGGTATCTTGACCCTGCGGCGGTATGGGGGCCCCGTGCCTCGACTCGGCCTCCTGGGTATGGCCATCGGGCTGGTTCTGCAGATGGTGATGCGGGGCCTCGACTACATGATCGTCGGTATGGGAGTGGCGGCCCTTGAGAGTGATGCGGCGCGATCGCAGGAATGGCTCCAATCGGCGCTGGAGATGCAGCGGATGGTCTTCGGGTTGCACTTCACCTCCGTCGTAGCCGGCTTCGTCGGGACGGCGATTATGGCGCTGGGCCTCGCTTTCCGACCTGAGCCAGTGCGTCTGCCTCCCGTCCTGCACGGTATCGTTGCGGTGCTGGCCGTGGCGTCGCTGGTGGTGTTCATCACTGCGTGGCATTCGGACAGATTGGAGTTGGCATTCGCGCCCGTGTTCGCAGCAATGTCCGTTGGCGGACTCGTCTACATGGGTCTGCTGGGATGGGGCTTGGTATCACCGAAAGACAGCCGGGAGAGCAAACCGGAGGCGGAAGCCCACCACACTGGGTAGAATCGAGAACCTTCTACCCAAGAGTAGAATCTGGACAAATGTCCGTGCTGCTGCGGCGATTTGGGGCCGCTCCACACCGGTCGCGGACTCGGGGAATTGGAGCGATCATGGGTGGCGAAGGCCGAGTAGTATTAGTCTCCAATAGGACCCCTGCCGTATTCACGCCTTCCAGCGTGGAGGAGAGGCGCAACCTTCCCGTCGGCGGACTCGTGAGTTGCCTGCGCCCGTTCCTTGAAGCCCAGGGCGGCATCTGGATGGGATGGGACGGAAACTCCGACGGTCATGTAGACCCAGCCCCAACTACCATCACCGAGGTCGAGGGTATTCGTCTGGCCTCCGTCTCCCTTTCCAGGGACGAAGTTGAGGGCTTCTACAACGTCTTCGCCAACCGCACCCTCTGGCCGATCTTTCACAGCTTCCCCGACAAGGCTACCTTCAGCCATGACAGCTACCGCGTGTACCGCGGCGTAAACCGAAAGTACGCCTCCTCGCTCATAGACCTCCTCAGGCCCGGAGACCTGGTCTGGGTCCACGACTTCCACCTCTTCCCCCTTGGCCTTGAGCTTCGCAAGCTCGGCTGGACGGGCAAGATCGGGTTCTTCCTTCATATACCCTTCCCTCCCTCCGAGATTTTCGGCATCATGCCCTGGGCCCGAGATCTGCTTACCTGCCTCTTCGACTACGACCTCGTAGGACTTCAGACCCCGAAATATCTCCGTGACCTTCAGGAGTCCTTGGGCGACGAGCTTGGGGCCGTAATCGATGGCGACACCGCACACCACCAGGGCAAAACCGTGAAGGTGGGGTCATTCCCCGTTGGCGCCGACGTCCAGGCATTCCGCGAGATGGCCTTGAGCCAAGTCCCGGCCCGCGTTAGCCGTTTTCTGGAGGACTCCCCCAAGGACAGACAGCTTCTTCTCGGCGTGGATAGGCTCGACTATACAAAGGGGATAGTCCAGCGAATGCAGGCCATGGAGCAGCTATTGAACGACCACCCGGAGCTCCGTGGTCACGTCACTCTCGTCCAGATCTCAGCACCCAGCCGGGTAACCATTCCCGAATATGCCCGGGAACGCGAGCGACTCGACTCCCTCGTCGGCAGGATCAACGGCAAGTTCGGAGAGGTTCATTGGTTGCCCATCCACACCCTGCACCGTCCCTATTCCCAGCAGGACCTGGCCCAGCTATACCGAGAGGCCGACGCCTGCCTCGTCACCCCTCTCCGGGACGGCATGAACCTGGTCGCCAAGGAGTTCGTAGCCTCCCAGACCTCCGACCCCGGTGTCTTGGTCCTTTCCCGCTTTTGCGGCGCAGCAGAGTCCATGCATGACGCTCTCATGGTGAACCCGTACGACTTTCAAGAGACGGCTTCCGCCATCTACCGTGCCCTGACTATGCCCGGACCCGAGCGCCAACGTCGCTGGAACACCCTCTTCGAGGACGTAAGCGGTCACACCGCCCACGACTGGTGCTACAGCTTCCTCTCCGCCCTGGGCGACGCGTAAGCCATCCAATGCAGAAACTCCTCCACCTCCCCCGACCCTGACAGATGGTAGTCTGCCCTCCGCAACAAGGCTTCCGGCGTTTCCTCATCCATGACCGCTACTGCCGCGCCCTTTAGGCCCCCTTCGCGCGTCAGTCCGTGCAGCGCATCGAATGCGTCACAGTCCGTCACGTCATCCCCAAGGACTATCGCCCCCGTCAACTCATACTCTCGCGCCAAGCGACCCACTGCCGTGCCCTTATTCACCTCCACCCTTGGTCCGATCTCCAAGACCATCTTGCCTTCCTTGATTCCCAGACCGCGGCCGGCGGCCAAGGGCTCCAACATTTGCGACACCGCAGACCGTGCCGCCGCGAGGTCTGGGGCGTTCCGGTAGTGCACCGCCACCCTCACCCCCTTGTTCTCCACCAATAACCCCGAGACCCCAATACTCCCAACTCCACTCTCGACCTCTTCTAGGAGGCCGACCGGAACCTGCGCCTCGTACTTCGGTTGCTCTGCTCCGGCCTTCCACTCCTCCAGCCCGTGATTTCCGACATACGTCACACTTTTCAACCCAATCGTCTCCCGCAGATACCTCACGTCCCTCCCTGACACCACCGCCACGAGTTCCACCCTCTTCGACAGTTCACTTAGTGCCTTCCTGATAGCCGGAGACAGCACCGTGTTCCGATGGTCATCGAATAGGGGAGTGAGAGTCCCATCGAAGTCGCTGAACACGCCAACGCGACCAGCGTTCAGGATTTGGGAGAACGTGTCCAGATCGTCCAACACTCGTGGCGGAAGAATCATGTCGTTGGGAGAAACCCTCCTCTCAAGCTCGCACCTTGACCGCTTAGGGAATCACGCCCCCTCTCTCGGGCCGTGCGTTTTCCCGACACTCCTCTTCCTACACCCTGCATCCCCCGACCGTCAACCCGCTACCCGATACCTCCAACCCGGATTAGGTCTCATAGCTTTGTGATGCTAGAATGGTGCAACCGACATACACCCCACGTCGTGGAGGCGATATGTACAGCTATGGACTGATCGGCGACATGTCCTCGTCGGCTCTGGTCGGTACCGATGGCTCCGTCGATTGGTGCTGCCTGCCCCGGTTCGACTCGCCCAGCGTCTTCGCGTCCATCCTCGACGAGGACGTCGGCGGCCGGTTCCGTATCCGGCCCGACGGAGCGTACACAGACGCGCGACAGGTCTACATGCGGGACACCAACATCCTGGAGACCACCTTCACGACACCAACGGGCGTCGTGAAGATTACGGACTTCATGCCCATTCATGATAGCGACAAGGACGGCAAGCCCGACACGAATCCCGCCGAGCCGCCTGAGCTTCACCGCATCGTCACGTGCACGGCCGGTAGTGTGAAAGTGCGCTGTGATTATCAGCCTCGGCACGACTACGCCCGCACTGTGCCGGAGTTCCGCCAGGTCCGAAGAAACGGCAACGGCATCGCGGTCGAGACCAGAGGCGGCCGACAAACCATGATGTTGCTCGCCAGCGTCTCCCTGTCGGTTGGCGCCGATGGCGTTATGGGAGAGTTCACACTGTCTCAGGGCGAGTCGGCGATCTTTGTACTGGCGTACGGCAATAGGAGATCGACAAATCTCGATCGGTACCGCACGCAGGAGAAGCTTCAACTGACCCGGAGATACTGGAAGGACCTCGTCGCGGGGATGCATTACGAGGGCCTGTGGCGCGAGCAGGTGGTGCGATCGTTCCTGGTGTTGCACCTGATGATGTATCGCGGCACCGGGGCCATCGTTGCCGCTCCTACGACGAGCCTGCCGGAGACGCTTGGCGGGTCGCGGAACTGGGACTACCGCTACTCATGGTTGCGAGACACGAGCTTCACTGTGGATGCCCTCTACCGGCTCGGAGACGTATACGGAGCGGACCACTACATCCATTGGCTGCTGGAGCAGTGCCAGTTGAATCGCCATACCCCACGCATCCTCTACGGGATCACGAAGTCGTCGTCACTCAAGGAAGAGATCCTCGACCACCTGCGTGGCTACGAGGATTCCCGGCCTGTGCGCATTGGCAACGCCGCCGCCGATCACCTGCAGCTTGACGTATTTGGCGAAGTCATCGCGTCGATCCACTCGCTGCTGGTGTTGGAGGGCGAGATACCGGAGGAGGCGTGGGATCTGGTCTGCTCGTTGGCCGAAATGGTCATCGAGAACTGGCGGCGCCGTGACCGCGGCGTTTGGGAGGTGCGCGGAGAGGAACAGCATTTCGTCTACTCGAAGGTACTGTGCTGGGCCGCCCTGAACACGGCTGCCTACATCGCGGCGGCGGTTGAGCAGCGTCGGCACTACCGGCGCTGGACCCAGATGGCGTTCGACATCAAGACGGAGGTGCTCAACCTCGGATGGAGCGAGAAAAAGCTGGCGTTCCGGCAGCGGTACGGCAGTGACGCCTTGGACGCCTCCAACCTGGCCATCCCCTTCTTCGGCTTCATCCCCCGCGAAGACCCGAGGGTGCGGCAGAACGTCGACGCCATCGAGCGGGAACTGGCCGAAGGCCCGCTGGTGTGGCGCTACATCCCGGAAGAGACGGACGACGGCCTCGAGGCGCAGCCGGAGGGCACGTTTACACTGCTGAGCTTCTGGCTGCTGGGCAACTTGATCTACACCGGGCAGACCGACAAGGCCTTCGACCTGTTCCATGAGACGATCACACGTTGCTCCAACCACCTCGACCTCTTCGCCGAGATGTATGATCCCTCAACGAACCGCCAGCTGGGCAACTTCCCGCAGGCGTACTCGCACATCGGCCTCATTCACACCGCCCTGAACCTCTCCGGCTTCATCGCCGACACGCCGACGCGGCTCATTCGCCGCCGCGAAAAGGTATAGGATCCGCCCCGGAACTTTTCATGGCAAGTCAAGACTCACTTACGTCTCTCTACGTAAGTTTTCCATGCATCGCTTGACGAGTATTGCGGCCTGAACCCCATCTCGCGCTCTATCTTCTCCGTACTCGTAAACCAGGGATATCGGATCATGTCGAGTCCCATCGCCGGCGAGTCCGATTGCAGTCTGAGCGACCACGTGAGTTGGATGAGAGGGTAGAGCAGCCACGCTGGCAGAGAGACCACACGCCTGCCCCGCGCCGCGGCCATCTCGCCCCAACTGATCGACCCTACCCCGGCCAGGTTGTACAGGCCCTCGGCGTCCCCCATCGTCGCCAACGTTAGGCAGTGGACTAGGTCATCCTCGTGGATCAATTGCATCGGCGTACTCGCGCCGGAGACGGCCACGAGGAACGGCTTATCGAACGTCTTGGCGATGAAATTGTCGGCATTCGCTCCCATGACCGGACAGCACCGCAGGATGCACACAGCCACTTCGGATGTCGCCGATGCATATTCCTCCAGCAGCCGCTCCGCCGCCAGCTTGTCCTCACTGTACTGGAAGCCCTTCACCGGACGGGCGGGCATCTCCTCGGTCAGCGCTTCGGGGTTATCCGGGTGCGCGCCATATACGCTCGTGCTGCTCAGGTAGACTATCCGCCCGACTCCGCCGAGACGGCACGCTTCAATGGTGTTGCGGGTTCCCCCCACGTTGACCCGCCGATTAGCTTCCCGGTTCCTGCCCTGACGCAGTAGGTACGCGAGGTGCATGACCGTATCTATCTCATGCTCTGCGAACAGCCGGGGATACGGCTCGGAAACGTCCTGCCGCACGAATGAGACCTTGCTCCCGAGGTCTTGACGCGGCTCCCGCATGTCGATTGCGAGGATGCTGTCCACGTCCTCGCGTTCCACGAGGTGACCGATCAGCACGGTCCCGACGTATCCCGATGCTCCCGTCACCGCGATGCGGCGTGACTTCTCACTCATCTCCAACTTCGTCGGTGAAGTCGAACCTCATCGTGCCCAGCCCCGGAACGTCGAACCCCATCTCAATGGTGTGCACTCCCGGGCCCAGCACTACGCCGTCGGTCCAAATGGTGATCGTCTTATTGACTTCCAGGGAAAACGTGTTGTCTGGAGATACGTCGCTGAAGCGGGTCTCCTTGCCGTCGACGATGAAATAGCTCCCCGTGGCTTGGAGTTCTTCACCGTCCACCTTCAACGGCCATACCTTTTGGGCGTAACCGGAGCCCAAACTGTTCCTGAGTTCGAACTCGAAACCCCCCGCTGCGTTCTTCAGGCTGCCCTGCACGTATAAGCGGCGGAGGAGAAATTCGGGTATGGAAACCATGTGCTAGTCCTCGTTAGCATAGTGTCGGTCACTGTGAGTCTAGCGCATTTTCTCACGGCGGGCAGCCCTTGGCATCTCGAGTATCGCCGCCTCCGATGCCACCACCATCTCGTCCACAATCGGCGGTATCCCCATTCCCGCCGCTTCCAGATAGTTGCCCATTGCCGTCCAGCGCTGATGATGATCGTCGTACTCCGCCGAATCTACGGGACTCGGCTCCAATGTCCTCGTTGCTGCACTCGTCTCGGCCAAATCGAGAAGCGAATTGTGGCCGTCCAACACCGCCGTTGCCGTGAAGTATGCTCCCGCCGCAGTGACGTTCGGCGCCGAGGCCACCTCGACCGGACGCCCCAGCACGTTCGGCAGCATCTCCACCCACGACGACGTGGCTGTCATACCGCCTCCGACAGCTACTTTGGACGCCGGGACCCCACCTGCTTTCTCCAGTTGTTCCAGGTTGGACCGCGCCGCAAACGCTATCGACTCCAGTGCCGCCCTCGTCGCGTGCCCGCGTCCGATGTCGCTGAACGTCATGGGCACCGGGAAGACGAACCCGCCTGCCCGCATACCGACCCTGCTCATGTCCATCCGAGAAGCCCCCAGGAATGCCAGCACGCCCTCCGATCCCGCCGGGATGTCGCTGGCTGCTGAGTCCATAGCCTCAAACGGCCCGGCCTCTCCCGCCCACATCGTATCGGCAAGCCACCGGTACGAGTTCCCTGCGTCCCCGCACGTGCTCTCCAGACTCCAAAGCCCATTCTCCACGTGACAGCCCGTCCATATCCGCCGCTCATCGTCGTACACGGGCGAATCCGTGACCATAAGCAGCGGTATGCTCCATCCCGCGACGACTCCAACCTGCCCCGCGCGACTCACTCCGAGCCCGAGAAGCCCGCACTGCGTATCCGCGCCTGATACAACGACCGCCACATCATTCGAGACCCCGATGACGTCCGCGACTTCTCGCCGAACGCTCCCAATCACTGTTCCCGCCTTCTCGATGGGAACACCAACACCCGCCCGGACGCCCAGTTCCTCGAATAGCTCCACACACCATCGGCGCTCGCGGATGTTGAGCAGCCCCGCCTCTGCTGCCAGCGTTGTCTCGCTGACAAGCTCTCCCGACAGTTTCCACCGAAGCCAGTCCGCCAGCGTGACCACCCGCTCGATCCTGTCGTATCCATCCGGTCTGTGCTGCTTGAACCATTGAAGCTTGGCCGCCGCGAACAAGAAGGACGGCAGCCTTCCCGTCACTTCGAAGACGCGCCCACCCATGGCCTCGTCGATGGCCGCACCCTCGAACACCGCCCGAAGGTCCGTATTCGGCCCTGCGTACAGAACGCCGCCGTCCCGGTCGAGAAATACGACGCCCTGCCGCTGACTCGTAACCGTGACGGCCTCAATTTGCCCGGCCTCGACTCTGCCGTCGCTGACGCACTCCGCGATCAGCCGCGCTGTCGATTCCCAAACACCAATGGCATTCAGTTCCCGCGCATAAGGTGATAGCTCGGCAGAGTCAACATAGCTCCAGGCGGCAGACCGCTCCACCACCGCCTCGCCTTTGGAGTCGAACACGAGGCATCGAATACGCGTCGTACCCGCGTCCACGACGACTATGTACCTGTCGCTCACTAAGCCTCCCAAACGTCAGGGTTCACAAGGTTCAACGGCCTCTCGCCGTTCAGAAATCGAAGAATATCGTCGGTCATCATCTTGGAGTACCGCCGGATCGTCTCCTCCGTCGCACCCCCCACGTGCGGCGTCAGAATTACGTTGTCCAACCCCAGCAGCGGGTGATCGGGAGCTATGGGATGAGTCTCGAAAACGTCGAGCGCCGCGCCCGCAATTGCCCTGCCTTCGAGCGCGTTGACAAGAGCGCCCCGGTCCACGATCCTCGCATCCGAGAGGTTCACCAAGTACGCCGCCGACTTCATCAGTGATAGCCCACGCGAGTCGATAAGTTCCTCAGTCTGACTCGTCAACGGCGCGTGAATCGACACGAAGTCCGAGTCCGCCAGCACCTCGTCCAGTTCCTTCAGATAGACGCCCGCCAGCGGAGCGTCCACGTAAGGATCGAACGCGATGCACTTCATGCCAATCGCCATTGCCATCTCGGCCAATCGACGACCGATGGCCCCCAGTCCCACGATGCCCAGCGTCCTGCCCCCAAGCTCCACGCCCCGCATCTCGACATACGGCTCGACGGGATTCAGCCATTGCCCGCCGGTGACATAGCTATGCCCGTCCGGGATACGCCTCGCCAGGGACAACATCAGCCCCAACGCATGTTCAGCCACGGCCTGCGCGTTCCGCCCCGGCGTGTTGACCACCACGACGCCGTTCGCCGTCGCCGCCTTGATATCGACGTGACTCGTCGCCGCCCTGCAAATCCCCACGAACTTGAGACTGGGGACCGCCTCGAACACCTCCTCGAACACGAAGTCCAGTTCCACCACCAGCACCGACGCTCCCAGACCGTTCAGCTTAGACGCCAGCTCCTCCGGGTCATGCATCCTTCGCGAGTCCATCCAACTCTCGTACTCGACCTCGAGCCTTGCCCTCAATCGCCGCAGCTCCCCCTCCGCAAACGGCGCGAGAATCAGGGCTCGGTTGGTGATAGTTCTCATGGAATCAGTGGTTTTTCTATGAGGCTGTCCAATAGGCCGCCGGAAACGGATCGTGGTGACCTTGTCGAACCTTGAACCACGCCCGTGCCCTTCGTCAGACTTAAGATAACAGCTCACTCCTCATCTCCGTATCTCTCCCTCACCCCAACCCTCTCCCGCGAACGGTAGAGGGGGTATGCTGACTGCACGGCAGCTACTGACACCCTTGCACGGCCCCGCGCGAGACGTATAATCCGTACTCCCTATCTGGAGCGCCGCGTCGGCTCCTTGTCGCGTCCCGACGGATGATTCGCCATCCGGTTCTCCGCCGCCATGCCCACCGTCTTCGCGATCCGAGTAGCCCTCGTCTCTGGCCTCCGTGCCGACTTTATCCACCAAAGAATGTTCTTCTTCGACGAGTCCGGGAAGCCCTCGAAGTATCCCCCGGCCACGTCGTTCTCCCCCAACGCAGACGCCAAGTCCGGCGGCACCACCAGGTCCTCGATCTCGTCGTAGATATTCCACGACCCGTCCGCCTTCGCCCCATCGACCAGCCTCATGCCCGCGGTCGCCATCCGACCCTCATTCACCAGCCGCGCGACCTTCTCCTTATTGATCCGCGACCACGGACTCTTCGGGTTCCGTGGCGTGAACAGACGCATCGCCCGCTCCTCGTCCAGCTTGTTGATCTTCGAGTCCACCCACCCGAAACATAGCGCCTCATCCACCGCGTCCGTGAACGGAACGAACGGCCTCCCCGTGGCCTTCTTCCACGAGACCAGCCACACCCCGCCCGATTCCTCGTGGTTCCCCTCCAGCCACGCCCGCCACTCCTCCTGCGTCTCCACGAGGAGAAGCGGTTTGCCGTCCTTCGGGTGGGTTCCGATTTCGTCGATCATACGCCGCTCGCTTTGAGTCTCACCCGTCCTGGCCTGCCTGCCTCAATGCCTCAATATCGATCTTCTGCATCGTCAACATCGCTTCCATCACTGCGCTCGGATTGGTCTCCATTATCTCGTTGAGGGCGGCGGGGACTACTTGCCACGACAGTCCGAACTTGTCCTCCAGCCAGCCGCACTGGCTCTTCATTCCTCCCTCTGAGAGTCTCTCCCAGTAGTAGTCGATCTCCTCCTGCGACTCGCACGGAACGACGAACGAAATCGCGGGCGTAAACTTGAACATCGGACCACCGTCCACGGCCCCGAACTTCAGTCCCTCAATCTCGAACTCCACGATCGCGTTGTCCTCAGCGGGCCCTGCCGTAATCTTCTCGACCTTCAGTAACCTCGAGTTCGGAAACACCGAGACATAAAACTTCGCCGCCTCTTCCGACTGGCCGTCAAACCAGAGAAAAGGACTTAGCCTGGGGGTTACGGTCATGCTGATTGCTCCTTCCTCTCTGAATGTCCTTCGGTGTTATGTTGGT
Organism: Dehalococcoidia bacterium; assembly: GCA_963665745.1. Taxonomy (GTDB): domain Bacteria; phylum Chloroflexota; class Dehalococcoidia; order Lucifugimonadales; family VXLM01; genus VXLM01. The sequence goes on from OY762443.1 coordinate 2,478,543, forward strand.
TGGTGAATCGAGGCTCGATCGCCTCATGCTGGCGTGATCGCCTACTCCCCGGCCCCCCGCGCAGTCTCCACCACACGCTGCACCGTCGTCACCACCGTAAGCGCCGCGATAACCCCCAGCACGATCAGCACCGCCAGCTCCCACCACTGACCCACGATGATCCCGATGCCCAGCGACGCCACCCGCTCCGGCCGCTGCATCAGCCCGCCCTTGCACTCGATGCCAAGCCCCTCGGCGCGCGCCCGCACGTAGCTCACCAGCGTCGACCCCACGATCGACACGTACACCAGCATGGCCCCAAGCTGCTCGCCGTCCTCGAGATAGAACCACAGCAGCCCGAGTAGCACCACCGCCTCCGACACGCGGTCCATCACCGAGTCGAACAGCGCCCCGAACTTCGTCGCGCGGCCCGTCATGCGCGCAACGGCCCCGTCGAACATGTCGAACACCCCGGCGATCAGCATCACGACCCCGCCTATCGCCAGCATCCCCTGCGCGATCAGCGCCGCCGCGACGCAAGCGATGAGGACGCCGATAACCGTCAGCCCGCTCGGCGAAAAGCCGAGCTTCACCAAGACGCGCGCGATGCCGTCGACGATGGGAGACAAGATGCTGCGTAGTCGGTGCATGGGTGGGGAGAATTAGGGTAGGGGCTATCTACTGTTCGACCGGAAACGGCCCATCGAAAACCGCGTTTCCGCTCACATCCTCGGCCCATATTGCTTGCTGGTACTCGATTAATTGGCCGGAGTCGTCCTCGAACTCAAGGAACTCTAACCAGAAGACCGGTTCCTGCGTGAACTCTATGAAATCGCTCGCCTCGAACCAGGCGTCCAGACTCTCGTTATTCAGGTTGAAGCCATAATTCCAGAATTGGACGACATCGCCGGGCTCTATCTGCCATGTGGCTTTGTCGAACTGGACCGTGCCCTCTTCATCGTCAGGGCCGGAGTAGATGTACTGGTAGGTCTGAATGTCGTGGTACACGACTTCCCAAGATTCGTCCGTTATCAACGTCATCACGGCATAATCGAGATAGTCGCTGCCAGATTGCGCGTAGTCTATTTCAGCCGTGTAGACCCAGTATCCTTGGTCGTCCTCTTCAAAGTACTCGGTGAAAGAAGCGGGTATCCAAGCGGTGTCCTCCGCTGGATCGTACTCTACGGTGAACCAGTATTGATCCCACGCGGGGACAAAATACTCGCCCTCAGTATCGGTGGAGTAGGTTTCCAACTCGGCGACGACCATGAAGTAATCTTCAACCGAGCCGTCTTCGTACTCAAACGGTTGGATGAACCCGTACAAGGATGTAACTTCGGCTAGGTTATCGTCTTCGAAGGTGACTACTACGCCAAAGTCCAGTTCATCGGGTGCGGTGGGGTCTAGCTGGAGCGATTGCGGGTCCACGTTGGCGGCGGATGCTTCCAACTCAGGCGGCGTGGTATCGCTTTGCCAAAACTCCTCATACGCTCGTTGAAAGTCTAGCCACGTATCGTTGATCTTATAGGCGGAGTATTCGGGATTCGTGTTCTCCGGCGCGTCTATGGCGACTCCATAGGAGTTGGGGAGAGAGCCGTCGTGGGCGTAGTGGACGACGAAACGGTCAATCGCGTCCATCAGTTCATTCAAGCTCGAACCGATCTGTGCGTTTGGAGGGTTCTTCGCCAATAGCTGTGCGAAGTGCATCAAGTCAACGGAAGCGCGGGAATCATCCCTTTCATCTTCGCCATAGGATCGCACGTTAGTGTGTCCATGGTTGAAGCTGGCGGAATATTCATCGCTGAAAAGCAGTTGCTGACCGTAGGCCAAGACCACAGGATTTAGAGCCGTCACCAGCCGGTTATACTCGCTCAGGTCGAGCAGGGAGAGGGTTCTTCTGTCGTACTTGTTCGATCCATGTACGTCCTGGACAAAGTTGTCCACCATCCGCTTGCCTGCCTCTACAACATTGTCCTCTTGGGCGTATGATCGAATCACCGCACTCCAAAGCCACCCGTGCCCAGGTTCAAGCTCTTCAGAGGCGATCATGTACTTGGCGTGAGGCTCAATAACCTTCGCCACTTCCATTGAGGCCATGAGGCAGGCGTCGAAGCCGACGATATCGAACTTGCCCGGCCGGCTGTTCATGAACGCCCGCTCAATCTCGCCCATGGACAAGCCGTCTCCATTGAAGTTGGTATCGTTGCCAAAATCTACATAGGATTTTCCATGGTCCCAGAAGGTGAGGAATCTTTGGTCGAAGTTCGCGTAGCCGTCTCTCAGGTAGTCAAGGAACAGCTTGAGAGAACTTTCGTCCCCCATGTGGGCGCCGTCGGCTTGGTAGAGATATGCGCCGGGTCCGGTTTCGTCGCCGAACGCCTCGTCATCGGAGTCGGACACGAGTTGGGAGATGTTGGCGAGCTTCATGCCTCGCCAGCCGTCCTTGTTCGCTCCCCCAAAGGCCACGATAACTTCCACTTCCTGACTATCGGGTAGGCTTCGATAACCTTCGATCAACTCGTTCAAATCAATCGTACCAGCAGGCCATCGATGGTCTTCTTCCAAGTCGCTGCCGACCATGTATATCGCTAGCAGCTTTCTTCCAGCGCCATCAATCGCCGTGGGCGTTTCGTACGGACTCAGTACGCCGTGATCGGCGGAGAACCCGCGTTTGGAGCTTGTGGAGGCAGGAGCAGACGCTTGGACGGCTGTCGGTACTGCCGTAGGCGTGTTGGTTGGCACGGCTGCGGGTACCGGAGTAGGCGTGTTAGTAGGTACGGTTGTGGGTACCGTTGTTGGCGTGTTTGTAGGTACCGATGTTGGCGTGTTGGTAGGTACGGTTGTAGGTACCGGCGTGGGCGTGTTTGTAAGTACGGTTGTGGGTACTGACGTAGGCGTGTTGGTAGGCGTGGGAGTCGGTTCGGGTGTGGGTGTGTTAGTAGGTACGGCTGTGGGTACTGACGTTGGCGTGTTAGTAGGGGCGGGTACTCGCGTAGGTGTGTTGGTGGGCGGTGGCGTCGGTTCGGGTGTAGGTGTGTTGGTAGGTACGGCTGTCGGTACTGGCGCTGGCGTCGGTGTATTGGCGGGTACGGGTGTGTGTGGGGGGGTATCCGCAGGGGCAGGTATGTTTGCAAGTGCGGCAGGCGTATCCGTAGGTACGGGAGTGGAAGTTGGCGGCGGAGGATCGCCACAGGCTATGAGAGCAGCGACGGCGAATAGTATCGTTGGAACTGCTAGACGGTCGATACGAAGGAAGGATACGGTCATTCGGTTTACGTCTCTTGTGGAATGGACTTTACGGTGTGCTGTGACTGCCCCACCCCGTTCATACACGTCACATAATAGTCCAGCACCCGGCGCGCCACGCGCTCCCACCGGAACTCGTCCGCCCTTCGCAGAGCGTTCCCCGCGAGTCGCCGTTTCAGGTCGGCGTCCTCCAGCACCTTCCCCAGCGCATCCGCCAGCGCCTCCACGTCCTTCGGCGGGAACGTCATTGCCTCAATCCCGTTGCGCACGACTGTCAAATAGCCCGGAATCTCGCTCGCCACGACCGGCAGCCCCGCCGCCATCGCCTCCACGAGCACCATCCCAAAGCTCTCTCCGCCCGTCGCAGGGGAGCAGTACACGTCCGCCGACTTCAGATAGCGGAACTTTTCCTCGTCCGACACCGCGCCGACGAACATCACGTCCTTGAGGTTCCGTTCCCCGATGATCCGTTGGCACTCGCCATTCGGATTCCCCGGCCCCAGCACGATCAGCCGCAGGTTCGGCCAGTCCCACTTCAGCTTGCTGTACGCCAACAGCAGGTACTTCAGCCCCTTCCGCTTGTCCGCCCGGCCCAGAAACAGCAGGTTTATCATTCCGTCCTGCAGATGCGGGAACGGCTCCACGCCCTCCCGGTACTGGTCGATCCTCACCCCGTTCGGAATAATCTCGTAGTCGCTCTCGAAGTAGCTGCTGATGAACTCCTTGGCCGGTTGCGACACGGCGATGCAGCCGTGCAGCTTCTCGAAGTAGGGTTGAGCAATCCGTGCTCCGCCCACGTCATAGACCCGCGAACCGGGGTAGGCGTGGAACGTCGCGATGTTCACCGCGTTCGACTGGCTCAGCATCCCCACGCACACATAGCTCGAAAACGGCTCGTGCATGTGGATGACGTCGAACTGCTGCTCGTCCAGCATCTCTTTGATCTTCCCGCGCAGCCACACCGACACGGATATCCGCCCGACCGAACCCCTGCTCGGCAACGGAAACGGCTTCCCCATGGGGATGAAACCTGCGTCTTCCACCTTGCTCACGTCCGAGCAGGGCGCGACGATGCGCACGTCGTGACCCCACTCCCTGAGCTGCTGTCCGAGCTCTCGGATGTGGGTCTGCACTCCCCCCCGCGACGCGAAGTCGTACGCCGATGCCAAGCCGATCTTCAGCGGACGCTCGGAGCCTCCCGGAGCCATCCTCTCCACTACCTACCCCTCCCATTCCGGATCACTGCCCCTCCCCCGGTCACACCACAACCGTCATACCCGCAAGGGCGGAAATCCAAAATCCACTCTGTGATCTCCGTGCCCTCTGCGGTGAATCGCCCTAGCCCGTCCCGTCTCGCCCCGCTATGAAGTCCTCCACCATCTCACGCGCCACTTCGTCGTGGTACTGCACGGGCGGCGACTTCATGAAGTAGGCCGACGGCCCAAGGATCGGCCCGCCGACGCCCCGGTCCCGCGCGATCTTCGCGCACCGGATGGCGTCGATTACCACGCCCGCGGAGTTGGGACTGTCCCACACTTCCAGCTTGAGCTCCACGTTCAGCGGAACGTCCCCGAAGCTCGTGCCCTCCAGCCGGATGTAGGCCCACTTGCGGTCGGTCAGCCACGGCACGTGGTCGCTCGGCCCGATGTGGATGTTGTCGGCCTGGATCTCGTTGTCGATCTGCGAACGCACCGACTGCGTCTTGGAGACCTTCTTGCTCGTCAGCCGCTCCCGCTCCAGCATGTTCAGGAAGTCCGTGTTCCCCCCGAAGTTGAGCTGGTACGTGTTGTCAAGCTGGACGCCCCGGTCCATGAACAGCCGCGCCAGCGTCCGGTGCACGATCGTCGCCCCCACCTGCGACTTGATGTCGTCGCCGATGATCGGCGCTCCCGCGTCGCGGAACCGCTTCTGCCAGTAGTCGTTCTCGCCGCTCGCGATGAACACCGGGATGCAGTTGATGAACCCGACCTTCGCGGCCAGCACCTGCTCGGCGTACCAGCGCGTCGCCTCCTCGGAGCCGACCGGCAGGTAGTTGATCACCACGTCAACCTCGCGCTCCTGGAGCGTCCCTGAGATGTCCGCGGTCCCGCCCGGTGCCTTCTTCACCATGTCCGACACGTAGTGCCCGATGCCGTCGTGCGTCATCCCGCGCTGCACCGTCACACCCGTGTGCGGCACCTCGGCGAACGTCACCGTGTTGTTCGGCTCCGCCAGTATCGCCTCCGACAGGTCGAGGCCCACCTTGGTCTCGTTGATGTCGAACGCCGCCACCACCTCGATGTCGCCGACCCCGTACTCGCCCATGACCGGGTGCATGATCCCCGGCACCTCATCCTCTTCACCGACGTGACGGTACTTCTCGATGCCCTGCACCAGAGATGAGGCGCAGTTCCCCACGCCGATAATCGCTACCTTTATGCTGTTTGCCACCGAGTCCCTTCACCCCATTTCTTTCGTCTATACCGCGCCTCAGCCGTTCAATTCCGCACGAAATTGTAGCACAGCGCCAACGAACGGCGATAGTACGCAACGTCCAAACGCCCCACCTGATACAATGAACGCTGTCATCCCCATTCGCTGAGCGACGGTTAGGTGAGCGGACTCCTCAAAGGCCTCGCGGTCACGCTGAAGACCATGAAACGGTCTCCGGTGACCGGCCAGTACCCCGATCCCAACAAGCGTCTCCCCGTGCAGGAGCGCTTCATGGGTTTCCCCGCTCTCACGTGGGACTACACCGCCGACGAGCCGTACTGCACCGGCTGCATGGTTTGCGTCCGCGAGTGCCCGACCCAGTGCATGAGCGCCACGATGAAGGACAACCCCCAGCACCCTGAGGGTAAGTCCAAGCGGCGCAAGATCATCGACGAGTTCGAGATCAACCTCAACCGCTGCATCCTGTGCGGTATCTGCGTCGACGTGTGCAACTTCGACGCCATCGAGATGAGCCACGAGCACGAGCAGAGCCGCTACGTCCGCGACGGCTCGCGCGTCGACCTCCCGGCGCTCCTCGAGATGGGCAAGGTCTACCAGCGCGACACCGGCTGGCAGCCCACCCAGGCAAAGAACATCGGCCGCCCCGACGAGGGTGAAAAGAAGAAGCGCCCGGTCCGCGCACCAAAGGACTGAGGCCAATTCATGGAACCCAATCCCCTCATCGGAGCATGGCGGCTCGTAACCTACGAGGCCCACATGGGCGACGACGTGCTCTACCCCCTCGGCGAGGACGCTTCCGGCTACATCATGTACACGCCCGACGGCTACATGTCCGTCCTGATGATGGCGGCGGGAAGGCCGAACTTCGAGAGCGGCGACATGCTGGCGGGAACGGACGAGGAGAAGCTGGCCGCGGCGAGCACCTTCGTCGCTTACTGCGGTCGTTACGACTATCAGGGAGACCGCGTCATCCACAAGATCGAGACGGCCTTCTACCCGAACCGCGTGGGCACCGAGCAGGTGAGGTTCGTCCACCTCGACGGCGATGAATTGGTCCTAACGACTCCTCCGATGGTGCTGGCCGGAAAGTCGAGGAAGGGGCGAATCGTCTGGCAAAGGGCCGCAACAGGAGGCGAACGGTGACGATCATCGGCGAAGGCGACTACAAGTACGAGATATCGGGCGAGGACTGGGGCGACCTACCGGAGGGCTGGTCGTACAAGGAGGCAACGTCGGTAGCCGTGGACGCCAATGATAACGTCTACGTCTTCAACCGAGGCAAGCATCCCGTCATCGTCTTCAACCGCGACGGCGCCGTCATCGACTCATGGGGTGAGGGAATCTTCATGAGCGCTCACGGAGCCGCCATTGGCCCCGACGAGTCTCTCTACTGCATCGACGCCGCTGACCACACTGTTCGCAAATTCACCTTCGATGGCAAACTCTTGATGACCATCGGGGAGAAGGGCCGCGGATCGGGCAGGCTCAGCGGCAAGCCGTTCAGTAACCCGACCCACGCCGCCGTCGACCCGAACACCGGCGACATCTTCGTCTCCGACGGGTACAGTAACGCCGTCGTCCACAAGTATTCCCCCGATGGCAAGTATCTGCTTTCCTGGGGACGTTCCGGCACCGATCCGGGCGAGTTCAACACCGTCCACAACATCGCTACCGACGGCGATGGCAACGTCTACGTCGCCGACCGTGAGAACCAGCGAGTCCAGGTCTTCGACTCGTCGGGAACCTTCCAGTCCCAGTGGAACGACCTCGCGATGGCGTCCTGCATCACCATCGACGTCGAGAACTCGCTTGCCTACGTCGGCGAAATGTACGCGGGCATTCCCCAGAACCCGTTAGGCTGGGGAAACTGGACGGGCAAGCGCCTCGGCCCGCGCGTGACCGTGTTCGACCTCGACGGAAACGTCCTAGCGCGAGTCGGGGATGAGCCGCAGGGACTCGGCCCCGGACAGTTCATCACCCCACACGGCATCGCCGTCGACTCGCACGGCGACATCTACGTCGCCGAGGTGTCATACGCCGCATACGGCTCACGCCTCGACCCGCCGCAAGAGGTCAGATCGCTGCAAAAGCTGGTGCGGCAGAGATAGAGAGAGAGGGCTACGCCTTCGCCGCAACCTCGGCGGTTATCCGCTCCACGATCTCGTCGACCGGCACCGTGCCGAGGTTGTCCCCAGACCGTAGACGCACGGCCGCCGCGCCTGCCTCGATCTCGCGGTCACCGATGACCAGCATGTACGGGACCTTCTGAAGCTGGGCGTTACGAATCTTGGCGTTCATGCGGTCGTTGCCGTCATCAACGTCGACACGCACGTTCGACTCCTCCAACCGGGCCTTGAGCCCCTGCGCGTACTCGATGTGGCGGTCGGCTATTGGGATCACGACGGCCTGCACCGGCGACAGCCACACGGGGAACGCCCCGGCGTAGTGCTCGATGAGAACTCCCATGAACCGCTCCATCGTGCCGAGCAGCGCCCGGTGCACCATGTACGGCCGGTGCTCCTTCCCATCCTCGCCGATGTACGTCAGGCCGAATCGCTCCGGCAGGTTGAAGTCGAACTGCACCGTCGTTATCTGCCACAGCCGCCCGATTGCGTCGCGGATGTGGATGTCGATCTTCGGGCCGTAGAACGCGCCCCCGCCCTCGTCGATCTGGTACTCGATTCCCCGCTCGACGAGGGTCGCCCGAAGCGACTCCGTGGCGAGTTCCCACTGGTCCTGTTCGCCGACCGCCTTCTCCGGCCTCGTCGAGAGCATCACGTCGTAGTCGCTGAACCCGAAGCTGCTCAGTAGGAAGAACGTCAGGTCGAGCACGCCGTTCACTTCGTCCGCCACCTGGTCGGGCCTGCAGAAGATGTGGGCGTCGTCCTGCGTCATGCCACGAACGCGCAGTAGACCCTGCACGACGCCGCCTCGTTCGTACCGGTACACCGCCCCCAACTCGCCGATCCGCATGGGCAGTTCGCGGTAGCTCCGCAGATCGTTCCGGTAGTACATCACGTGGAACGGGCAGTTCATCGGCTTGAGATAGTAATCCTGCCCCTCCATCTCAATCGCGGAGTACATGTTCTCCTTGTAGAAGCCCAGGTGCCCGCTCGTCTCCCACAGGCCGGATCGCCCGATGTGTGGCGTGTAGATCAGCTCGTAGCCGTGCTTCCGGTGTTGCTCCCGCCAGAAGTCCTCGACGATGCCCCGCGTCCTCGACCCCTTCGGGTGCCAGATGATCAGCCCCGGCCCCGTCTCCTCGTGGATGGAGAACAGGTCGAGCTGCCGTCCAAGGAGTCGATGGTCGCGCTTCTTGGCCTCCTCGATCTTGTGGAGGTGGTCGTCCAACGCCTCCTTCGACTCGAACGCCGTCCCGTAGATGCGCTGGAGCATCGGGCGGTTCTCATCGCCCCGCCAGTACGCTCCCGCGACGCTCAGCAGCTTGAACGCGGGAATCTTGCCCGTCGATTCGACGTGCGGCCCCGCGCACAGGTCCTCGAACTTGCCGTGCTTGTACGTGGTGATCTTCTCGTCCTCGGGTATCTCCTCGATGATCTCCATCTTGAGCGGCTCCGAGGCGTTCATCCCCTCCGCCACGTCGCGGGGGTACTCGTGGAGCTCGAACGTGTGATTCTGCTGGACGACTCTCCGCATCCGCTTCTCGATGCGCGACAGGTCCTGCTCCGAAAACGGCTCCTCCACCATGAAGTCATAGTAGAAGCCGTCGTCCGTCGGCGGACCGATACCCAGCTTCGCCTCCGGGAACATCGTCGTCACCACGTCGGCCATCACATGCGCGGCCGAGTGGCGGATTCGTTTTCGCAGTTCGATTAAGTCCGTTTCTTGTGACATGGTCATTTGTCTCCTGTAGGAAGGCGCGGGTTCATGGTATCAAGAATGAAATGAGTTCAGGACATAAGAAAGCCTCCCGCACAGTCCTAGCGGACCACGGGAGGCCTCGTAGTGGGCGAAAAGATTCGGTTCCGACAGACTATGGGGTTCCCAAGCGTCTCTACCTTTGGGACAGGTTGCAGGTATTGTACTCGGAGGGGCGGATTACGGTCAATCCAATTTGTGGATCCCGACTGACTACACGATCGGTTCGGTGACTCAGGAGGCCTTAATGGAGTTCAAATTCAACGATCCCTTCGACTAGGTGCCTTGACGGACTCTTGCTGTTGTAGGCCCCGTCATCCCTCCACGACCTAGTATTGAGCCAATTGGTTCGGTCACCTGCGATCTTCATCAGCTTGTCATGTGGTATCAAGTACCAGCGCTCCTCGTCAGCCTTAGCAATTGGGAAACACAAGTGCAAACCTTTACCAACATATCTTCTCTCGATTGAGATGCGAGTTTTGAGTTGAACCTCGACTAATTGGTCCGTTTCTTCCTGATGAGCCATTAGGCGACCGCGTTCTTCAAGATCGAGAATGTCATAACCATGTTCAACGAGTTTTGCTTTAGCTCTCTGGTGAGTGTCACGGGATCCAAGACTTCTTTGACTCCTCCTGGGTTTCAATAGTGTGTTTGGCGAGACAGTTGGAGTTCTAGTGTGGCTCTCCTCAGCTTGGCCAGGCGATCCCAGTTCAAACTCAGAAATCGCCTCTAGCAATCGTCTAGGTGGACTCCCACTGCTATATCCCCCGCTCTCCCATGACGCTGAATTCAGCCAACCGGTTCGCTCCCCTACGATTTCTACAAGACTGTCGTGCGGAAGCAAATACCAGCTACCCTCGTATGGAAAGCATATCCACAGGTCTTTACCCTCGTATTTTCGATAGATGCTGAGGCGACCCTTGAGTTGAACTTTGAGAGTCCATTCTCCGTCTTTGTGGTACGCAAGGAAATCGGCTCCTTGCCAGTCATCATCAAGTTTGATGCAGTTGAATCCATAATCGGCGAGTTGTGCCGCAACTTTCTGAAAATTAAATATTTCCTTCTGCTTCGCATTTAGTTCTACATATTTGATCTTCTGGAATTTCATGAGTCCATTGCCTTTCCGCTGTCCAAACGATCGATCTCGATCAGCCCCTTTGCTATCCGCCTCCGCATATCTTCCGCCTTCTCCGGCGTCCACTCATAGAACCCCTTCCCTACCTTCACCCCAACGTCACCGCGCCCAACCATGTCGTGCAGCAGGGATGGATCGTCGGCGTTCGAGAGATGCGGGAACACGTCCGCCGCCACGCGCGATATCAAGTCCCACCCCGCGACTTCCAAGACATGCAGCACTCCCGCCGTCGCCCACCGCCGTCCAAGCCCGGCGCTGATCGCCTTGTCGACATCCTCCGCCGACGCAACCTCGTTCTCGACGAGCCACAGGGCCTCTCTGAGCACCGCCATCTGCAGACGGCTCGCCACGAAGCCCGGCACCTCGCGCTCCACCAAGATCGGCTGTTTGCCGAGCAACGTCAGCAGTTCCATGACGATGCCGGTCGTCTCCTCCGAGGTCTGGGCCGTCGGGACCACCTCCACGAGCGGCACGAAGAACGGCGGATTGAGGAAGTGCGCGTTGATGACCTTGTCCGGTCGAGTCGTCGCCGCGGCAAGCCCGCTCGGCAGGAAGCTGGACGTGTTGCTGGCGAGAATCGTCCGGTCTGGACACAACTCGTCCAGTCTTCCGAAAAGTTCAGTCTTCGCGTCGATGTCTTCGTAGATCGATTCGATCACGAGATCGGCATCGCCCACCACTTCGGTGAGTTCGGTGCTCATCCGCACACTGACCGGTACCGACTCCGCTTGCTGCGCCGAGACCCTGCCGAGGTCGAGAAGGCGCCCGAGACTATCCTGTATCATCCCCCGCGCCCGTTCGAGACTCTCCTCGGAACGGGAGTGAAGCCGCACGTCGTAGCCTGCCAAGGCAAACTCAATCGCAATGCCGTGTCCCATCAGACCGGCCCCGATGACCGCGACGCTGCGGATACCAGACGTGTTCAAGGGATCAACTCGCCTCGATCAACGCCTTCAAGCGGGCGAAGCTCCTGCGCTGCCTGCTCTTCATCCGAGGCGTCATCAGGAGCATGAAGAGGTCGATGAAAAACCCGTTCGCCGTGAATCTCGTGCGGTTCGTGATGCGCGTCGACGCAGGCCCAACGCTCTCCAGCGTCATTTGAATGTTGCTGCTCATCATGTCGTGGTCGAAGTCGAACGAGAACTCCGTTGGCGGACTGATGGCCGTGACCGTCTCGGTGAAAGTAAGCTCTTCCCCGTTCTCCTCGAAGATCATCTTGTGCTTGCTACCGACGGTGAGAGGCTCGCCTTCCAAGAGTTCCATACCCTTGTAGCCTTCAAGCCACTCGCCCATCTTCGATTCGTCCATCAGGACTTCCCAAGCCTCTTCGATTGGCTTGTTCACTTCGACACTAACACTGTACTTCGGCATGATTCCTCCGTTCTACTATTGATCTACCACCGAGCCGTCCACGTGGAGCCGCGTCTCCACCTCTCGCGGCCTTTCGGGGAAGCGCTCCAGGGCGTCGTCCGCCAGCTCGATGCCGATGCCGGGACCGTCGGGGATGATCAGGAACCCGTCCTCGACCTGCAACGGCGTCTTGACGATCTCGCTCTTCGGCGGCTCACGCTCGCCGAGCGGGTATTCCTGGATGGTGAAGTTGGGAATGCACGCGGCAAGCTGGAGGCAGGCCGCGGTGCTCACCGGGCCGAGCGGGTTGTGCGGAATAACCCCCACGTACTGCGCCTCCGCAAGCGCGGCGATCTTCTTGGAGTGCGTCAGGCCGCCCGCCATGCACACGTCGGGCCGGACATACTGCACGGCATTGCGGTGGAGCAGCATCTGGAACTCGTGGATGCTGTGAATGCGCTCCCCCGTGGCGATCGGTATCGAAATCTTGCTCGCTATCAGCGCCATGGCGTCGAGGTTGTCGGGCAGAGTCGGATCCTCATAGAACATCGGGTGGTACTGCTCGATTCCCTTCGCCAGCACGATGGCCTCCGCCGGAGTGAGTTGCCGGTGAATCTCAATGCAGATGTCCACGCTATCGCCCGCCGCCTCGCGGTACTGCCGCACCGCGTCGATGGCATCCTCCATCTTGTCGACGTGCGTCTTGAAGTACGGCACTGCGCGGTCCTCGTCGAGGAACGGCGTCAGGTGTCCGACCGCCGTGAATCCTTCCTCTCGCGCCGCCGTAACGCCCTCCACGAGCTTTTCGCGCGTGTCGCCGAGAACGTGGTAGTACACGCGAGCCTTGTCGCGCACCGCGCCGCCCATGAGCTGGTACGCCGGAACGTCGAAGTGCTTCCCCGCGATGTCCCACAGGGCGATGTCTACCGCGCTGAGCGCCCCCATGATGGCCGCGCCTCGAAAGTGCGCGAACCGGTACATGTACTGCCAGTGGTGCTCGATTCGCAACGGGTCTTCCCCGACGAGGTACCGCCCGAACTTCTCGATGGCGGCCTTCGACGCTTCGAGGAAACCCCACGCCCCCGACTCGCCGATGCCGGTTATCCCCGCGTCGGTATGCACCTTCACGAATAGGAACCGGTCGACAGATAGCGGCTCGACTTTAGTGATCTTCATGATGTTCCTCTCATTAGGCGACCTGTCAACCATCGGGAAATGGATCGCCTATGCTCCTGTTGGCCTGTGCCTCCACGATGCTAAGCCCCCGGCTCGTCTTGCCACCCCACCAACCCTTGACGTATTCAATCACCTCGACGATTTCCTCGTGACTCAGTTGAGCTCCGAAGGCAGGCATGGCGCTCTTGAAATTGGGCAGCAACACCGGGTCCTCCTGTATCTTACCCCCATCGCGGACGATGCGATACAAGAAACCGTCGGCATGGTGCCACGTGTGCCCTTCCCCGTTCAGGGGAGGCGCGGGCAGCGTGCCGTCCGCGTTGGGGATGTGCCAGTTCGGCTGACCCTCTCCCCTGAGGCCGTGGCAGGCCGAGCAGATCGAAGTGAATATCTCTTGTCCCGAACGGGCGACGGGTTCGGTGGCGATGGGCCGCTCCGTGGGGACAGGTGTGTTGGTTTCGGACGATGATGAGCACGCCGACAGGACCAGCGTCACAATTGCGACAAAAGCAATTCCGGCTTCGGCATTAGCGTGAGTCCTCACTGGCTTCCCTTGCCGCTGTTGAGCTCGAGTTCCATCCGGCTGACCTCCGCCTGATACTCGATCTGTGGCGCATCCCAGCCGGACTTTATGTACTCCAGCACCGCGTCGACTTCGCTGTCCGTCAATTTTCCGACGAAAGACGGCATGGTCTTCTGAGGGTAGTCCAGCGAACCGAGGATGAGTTCCCGCAACTGTCCGTCGGGATGGTGCCATGTATGCCCGTCCGGCCCATGCGCCGGCGCGTTCGCAAGGCCCCCTCTTCCCGTCTTAGCCTCACCGTGACAGACCAGACAGTCCCTTTCGTAGATCGTCTTCCCGGCTTCGATCGGGTCGTCGGAAGAACCTCCGCCGCAGACAACCGACAGCGCTGCAATGACCGCGCCACACACCGACAGCGCCAGAGTGCGCCACATGCGGTTACTTGCTCCGACGAGTCTAGCCGACGTGGGTTACTCCTCGCTTTGCATCTCGTAGTTGAACTGCCAGTTGATGCCGAACTTGTCCGTGCATGCCCCGAAGTACGCGCCCCAGAACTGCTCCTCGACAGGCATCGTCACCGTCCCGCCCTCCGATATCTTGGCGAAGAGCTCGTCGGTCTCCTCCTTGCCCTGCGTCGGATACGTGAGCGAGAAGTTGTTGCCCACCGACAGAGGAGGCCCGAAGTTGGAAGGCGTGTCACTAGCCATGATCACGCCGTCCCCGATCTTGAGCGTCGCGTGCATGATCTTGTCCTTGTCCGAATCGGCAATGCCTATGTCATCCGGCCCCTCGCCGAACGTCGTGATCATCATGTACTCTCCACCGAAGGCGGAACGATAGAATTCGAGCGCATCACGGCAGTTCCCGTCGAAGTTGAGGTAAACGAGCACCGGCATTGCACATCCTCCATGATTCATTGATGCGGATACCATACGGAGATATGCGACACAAGGTCAAGCCGCCGCCAATCCCGCGCCCTCTGCCCCTCACACCGTCATTCCCGCGAAGGCGGGAATCCAAAACCTTCGATCCGCGTCCTCTACGGTGAATCCCGCGTTCCTTGACCGCCTTCCGACCCTGTTGCTACACTTGGAATGCACAGGGCGGGCGGTTAGCTCAGTTGGTTAGAGCGCAGCGTTGACATCGCTGAGGTCATTGGTTCGAATCCAGTACCGCCCACCATTTTGACTTCCGGGCTCTTCTCCACGTAATTTAGTCGCACGGAGCGCAGTTTGGAATAAACGCAATGCCTCGCAAGACATCCAGGAAGTCGTCGAAGTCCTCCAAGACACCCCCCGAGTATACGAGCGGTGGCGTCAGGCTCCTTTCGGGCGGAAACCCCCAGATCGCGAAGGCCGACGGCGATGCTCCCGTGCAGGCCTACATCGCCGCCATGCCGGAATGGAAGAGCGACGTTGGACGCCGCCTCGACGACGTCATCGTGCGCAACGTCCCCAACGTCCGCAAGGCCGTGAGGTGGAACTCCCCGTGGTACGGCATCGAGGGTCAGGGGTGGTTCGCGAGCTACC
This sequence comes from Dehalococcoidia bacterium, assembly GCA_963665745.1. Taxonomy (GTDB): domain Bacteria; phylum Chloroflexota; class Dehalococcoidia; order Lucifugimonadales; family VXLM01; genus VXLM01. The sequence goes on from OY762443.1 coordinate 2,493,793, forward strand.
ACGTCTTCACCCGCTACATAAAGGTCACCTTCCTCAACGGAGCGTCGCTGGACCCCCTCCCGCCCGGCGGAGGCAAGGACCCGGACTCGCGCTGGGTCGACATCTACGAGGGCGAGCTCGACGAGGAGCAGATGGCCGAGTGGGTCAGGCAGTCGGCCGCCCTGCCCGGCTGGGATGGCTTCGACACACTATGAAAGGTTCGACTCCCTTTCGCCGGAACCACCAAGTTAACCGCGCCTACGAGGACCTAATGGGAGATCCCGCAGCATGATAAAGCTCGGATGCCTCGTCGATCCTGCCATACGACAGCGAGACCGCGACCACACCGATCAGGTCTCATTGGAAGAATTTGTCGAGTTCGTCAAGGAGCTTCGGCTGGACACCATCGACTTCCACCTCTTCGACATGCCCATGGACCTCGACCACCTGTCTCGCCTCAAACGCCTCTGCCATAGGAACGGGATGCCCATCGGCTACATCGGGCGAGGCGGCGGCCTCTTCGGTCACGATATCCAGAAGGGTCGCATGACCGTCGAGATGGCCAAGCGCGAGGTCGACGCCGCCCTCACCATCGGCGCGCCTATGGTCCGTCTCCGCATCGGCGGGCCGCCCGACGCGAGGACCCCCGACGGCGTTCTCATAGAGGAATACTGGCCGGGATTGATCGAGCGCCTCCGCCAAATATCCGACTACGCCGCCGGCAAGGGAGTCATCGTCGGCGTGCAGAACCACGACAGCGGAGCCGCCATCTCCACTGCCGATGACGTTGTCCGCATGATGAGCGACGTCGACCGGCCGAACTTCACCTACATCATGGACTGCGGCCAGTGGATGGGCTCCCCCGGAGGCAACCCCATCGGCGAGGTTGACCCCGATGTCGATATATACGCCTACATGGAGCGGGTTGCTCCCTACGCCTCCTGCGTCCGCGCCAAGATATACCGGATCGACCACGGGCACGAGGAGTGGATCGACTACGACCGAATCGTCGCCATCCTCAAAGACGTCGGCTACAACGGGGCCATCTCGATGGTCTTCGAGCTGCGCCCCGACACCCGGGCCTCCACCCCCGACGCCGTCCGCATGGCGACCAACCACCTGCGCCAAATCCTGGCCAAGCACGGCGTCTAGGTAGTGTTGGCGTTTCTCGTCATTCCCGCGGAAAGAACGTCACCCCGTATCGAGAGTACGTCTCCACAGTGGGTGCCGCCCATGGTGGGCTAAGACGTACCGAATTGCGAACTTTTCGCTGGGAGGTTCTGATTTAGAGAACCGGTCAGCGAACGAACACAAGCCATACTCGGACCTCCGACCGCCAGAGAGATCGGGGGCTCGTCTTGCTATGCACTGTCTTCTTGGCGCTAGCCCTCCCTAGAGGGAAGGTCATCCTCTTACCTGTCGGCGCTTCTTGACCGAGAGGCAGCGTCTTTGGCCTCTGATGTCATCTCGTACTTGCGCGGCTTGGTTCTCAAGAGCTTAACGCCGCTCTGTTCTAGGATGGGCCAAAGCTTGTTGGTGAACTCCAGCCCGAATTGTTGTCCCGGCATGCTCGCCATCGGATGAGCATGCCAACGCGACTTAATTGTAGGCTGGCATTCCACGCTCTTGAAAGGCCCGACTGGAATCTCTTGGATGATGGCCTCTGCCATCTCGGACCATAGCGTGGAATCGGCCTGATCCCCATCAACCGCACCCGACGAGTGGCTAATCGTAGCTGGCATATGCACCACATGGATATGGTCGTTGGGAAAGAACTCCTCGATTGCCGAGGCCTTCGTCTTGATACGGTCGGTCATCACCCACAAGAAGGGGACAGCTACCCCTCCCAATCGCTTTAGCTTGGAGTAGAGAGGCATGAAGTCACTGTCGTCACTCATCACGGCGACAAATCGTGTCGTCCCCATCACGAAGTCCGCTACGGCGTCGATGGCAATCGCGATGTCCGCTGAGTTCTTGGAGTGCGCGCTGGTGAAGTGCTGTATTCCTGTGACCGCTACGGTCAGCCGCGGAAAGCGACTGCTGGCCCAGGCATCCCAGAGCGACACCTGATCGGCCCGGACGTACAGGTTCAGGTGAGACAAAGGAGGAGTTCCTTCTGGCCACTGCCCGACGACGGTCTCAACGAGCGCCTGGGCGCTACTTTGAAGATTCTCGGTGTCGACATATAGCGCAGTTCCGACCGGCTGGGTATCCATCGTGACATCGGTAGGTTGCACCCCACGTGTCTTGGCCTTGATGCGTTTACGAAACAGTCCTAACATCGTCCCCCCTCTGATACGTGACGGGACAGGCCCCTCTCGTTCATCTCTTGCTCCATGTCCGTGGAGGTCTGATTCGCTCACCATAGGTCCCTCAGCTGGCGTGCATTCTTGGGTCTCCGAAGTTTCTTAAGGGCCTTCGCTTCAATTTGACGGATACGTTCCCTGGTAACTCCGAAGGCCTGACCGACCTGCTCAAGAGTCTGTGAGTCTCCGCCCCCAATGCCAAATCGGAGCCTGAGCACTTGTGCTTCACGGGCCGACAGCGACAAGAGCACCTTTTCAACGGCATCCCTCGCGATCCAGTTCGACAGGTCCACTTGCTCTCTACTGTCTGCCATCGCATGGAGTCTTGAATCCTCCTCCGCCGCACTAGCGCCATCTTGCATGAGCAAGTCTAGTGACCCCAGGGGACGAGCCAACTGAAGCAGAAACTCTACTCTACCCAGCCCGAGGCTCAGTTCGTTGGCCAACTCTACATTCGTAGGAATCCGATTCAAATCGAATTCAAGCTCTGTCCGGCATTGTAGTAGAGAGTTCAACTCCTCTATCACGTGAACTGGAATCCGTATACTCCGGTCCAAGTTCGCCTGTTCCCTACCGATCGCCTGCCGAATCCAGTAGGTCGCATAGGTCGAAAACTGGAATCCGCGGAACGGGTCGAATCTTTCCATGGCCGCCATCAGGCCTACAGTCCCAACCTGGACTAGGTCGGTGAGACTAAGGAAACCACCACGAGCTCGAATCCTCGCTTGATGCACAACTAGCCTTATGTTCCCCAAAAGAAGAGTTTCCCGTACCTTAGGAACCACGTCGGAGGCCTTTGCCGGGGACATCCTTGTGAGTAGTTCGCTAGCTGAGACTGAGGAAAGCAAGCGGCTAGTGACTGAGATGTCGTCGTCGGTCAGCATTGCACCAGTGGGTACAGTTTCTGGTCCAACCGCATACCTGTGGACCGTCTGGACCGTCCATCTTCGCCTCGACATCACAGTTTCGAGGCTTTCCTGTACGATCTGGTCCAAGGCCGTCCTTGCGGCTTGGCTTGTATCGAATGATGCCAGTAAGCTGAGTCCACCAAACTCCTTGAGTAAGCGTGTTTGCTTGGATACTCCCAGGGTTGGATAACTCTCAACTAACCACGCTAGGTGGCTACCCGAGGACATTGGCAATGGCTTGAATGACGGAGCACCGTTACCGTCACCGGGAAACTGGCTGAGCTTGAACATTCTTGGAGATGACTCTACGAACCTTGGGGACTTCCGTAGTAGGTTCTCCAGCTCAATCGCGGTAATCCCGGCCAGGGTCTCCCTCGGGAGATACTCCAACAACAATCTCGAACTGACAGAAACGCCATGAGAAAGAAGCAAGCGGACTACTGCACTCTCGATTTCGTTGTCGCGCTCCTCGTTTGCGCTGAGCAGTCCGCTGTGACGGCTGTATTGTGCAGCTCGCCAATGCCTCAAGCCGTCGTCTGCTCTAAGTCTGCAAGGCCTCCATCCAATTTCGCAGTCCTGGCAATCAAACGAAACCGGATCGGCAATGCACGGAGTCCAGGTTGGAATACGTTCGGCTTGGTCGGATGTTTCACCTGATGCAAGCGAGGCAAAAACCATAGATAATCGCTTTCAGGGTAAAGACTCCTGCTAGAACTGTTCATTAGTTGGGAACTTTAGTTGAGAGTCGTCGCTACCGTCCTCTAGTTCGGCAATGTCACCCAGGTATTCGTCAAAGAAACTCAGGGCTTCGTCACCTTCGAACTTGACGATCTGGCCATCAGGATAACGCAGGATCTGCTCTGCCAGCGGGTCTGCCACCACGTTCTCACCTTCCCGATTCAGGCCCTTGGCGGCGGCAATTCTTCGTACGTCAGAAACAAAATCCAAGACCCTGACCTCTGTCTTCCCGGGGCTTAGGCGCAACCCACGGCCAAGCTGCTGGACGAAAATACGGCGTGAGTGCGTGACTCGTAGGAACGCAATGAAGTTTACGTCGGGAATGTCGATACCCTCGTTGAGCATATCGACGGTGACGAGTATTGGTACATCGCCAGCTCGGAAGTCACGCAGTACCTTGGTGGTGGCAAACCTATCTAACCTGCTGTGAAAGGCGTGGACCGCAAAGCCTTCAGCTTGCAAGCGTCTCGCAATTGCATTAGCGTGGTCAATAGACCTGCAAAACACGACCGCTTTGGGGTCGCTTATCTGGTCTAAGTGATGCCGAATCTTGGACACCAGGGCCTCGTCTCTCTCGGGAATGAATAGTCGGCGGTTCAATTCCTTGATGGACAATGAAGAATGCAGTTCTCCCCTTACCCAGTCCCAATCGATGGTGTCCACCATCATCCGATAGTCGACTGCCGCCAAGTAACCTAGTTGCATGCCTTCCACGATTGAGACCGTGTAAGTTGGATCACCGAATATGTCCTCTAGTCTCCGTTCGTCTCCCCTCCAAGGCGTGGCCGTCATTCCCAGAACGAACTGGGGTGCCAAGTCCGACAATAGGCGTCGGTATCCGTCCGCCGGGGCATGATGTGCTTCGTCAACGACCACAAGGCCAAATCGCTCCCTGTCCTCTGCGCCACGGTTAAGCATGGACTGGACGGTTGCGACAGTCACGCCGCCTTGGAAACTTGGTTTCTCCGAACCGACCAGGATGTGCGTAGCCACACTCTTGGGCAAGTACGGCCACAAAGACGCTTCCAATTGGGGCACTAAGGGTAAGGACGGGGCAATAACGAGGATTTCATTCCCCGGCCTGTCATTGATCCACTGTTCGATGACCCCGGCGGCTACCCTAGTCTTGCCCAAACCAGTTGCCATCAACAATAGCCCTCTATCCCCTCCGTACATGATTTTGGAGTTTATCGCGTCAATGGCCTGTTCCTGATACGGCCTGGGTTCGTTACGCCGAGTTGCGTATTGTGGCAGCTTTCGGAAACGCTCCAAGAGGAACTTGCCGTCCCATAGCAAGATTCGCGTACCCACATCCATTTCCAATCTCTTGGCACGCTGGATGACATCTTTGGAAACCAAAGCATTGGTTGCGACCACTGCGACTTCGGCTCCATACCTACCTATGGCAACTGCCACCTCGTCGATGACTTTAGCCCCAACAGCTTGGTTGCGGCTGCTGTACTTGGATTGAACTACCCAAGTCCGTTCCTTGAAGTTTGCCACCACATCGGCACCACCGTCCCCAGAACCTCCGACTAACCTGACGTCATCGAAGCCGGCGTGCATCAAGAGGCGCTGGATGGCCCTTTCCAATGCCTGCCAAGGACCCTGGCTAATGCGCTCAATGCCGAGGAATCCGGGCATCTACATCCTCCATGACTGGAGAAGACGGCAGCTCACGTCAGCACGAGCCAACATGGTACGGTTCTCTTCGCTTGCTCCATCACCGGGTTCAAACGAAGCAGCCCAGACTATGTCCTTGAGCGGGACCAGCAACTGGTCCATGATCTCTTTTCTGTTTGGTTCATCCACATCCTCGTAGGAGACTGAGAAGAACCTATTGTCCAGGGCTAGTTGAGGATTAGAAGACACAAGCCCAACGACGCCCTCATATCCCAAGTACTTGGGGTATGAGCCGCTTCGAATAACTTCCAAGACTCGCTCCTCTCCTCCCCGGTCTATCCTTGCGACGTTTCGGGCTATTACTCTTCGTTCGGCTTCAGTAACAACGTTATCGGACAGCGGCGACAATTCCGACAGCTCCTCTTCGAAATGTTGAAGTAACTCATCGACAAGGGAGGCACATTGTTCTCGAATACTGTCATAACTCCGAATGGACCAAGGAAAGTACTTCTCTTTCAAGAGCTGAGTGATCCGCGAGATCGGCCACTCCCGTTGGGTTGTGTTGCTTCTCTGGAGCAATTGGTATGCCAGTTCCTCAACGAGACAGTCAACCGGCTCCGTCAACGTGTTGGTGAACAGGGCATGCCTTTCGTCATAAAGGACGGCGACGCGATTTCCGACGGCGGCGAATTCCATGTGGAGATTAGATTGTAGAGTTCCTGTCACCAACCTAGAGGTGATTACCTCTAGAGTCGAGGAGCCCGGCATTTCGGGAAGCGATATGTCCTTCGAAAGGACAACATCCTTCTCCTCCTGCAATTCAGGGGGATCTGCCTGTTTAGCGTCTTCTCCTTCACCGTCCTCCCCAGGCTCGGTTGAGGGATCGTCACTTTCAGGAAAGAGGTCTTCTCCCTGTTGATCCTTTGGGACGCTATCTCCTTTCGACTGCTTTGCCTCCTCGACCTGTAGAACCGCGTTCCACCAAATTTCATCGGACTGATAGTCTGGGTCGCCTTCCCAGAACTTCACCGCCCACTGTTGCGGGTCAACGTTGTTTCCTTCCCCCTTGGCGTTCCCTGGAACAAGCCATCGGAGACCTGGAGGATTGCCGCGTCGGTATGCAGCATGGAGTCGTGCGAATGGAGATTCATTAGTGTCGACGAAATTCAGACGACGACGAATTTGCGGAAGTATTGGGCCGATTCCATGGACTGCTTCGAACACCATTTGCCATTCGGCCGTGTTCCTATCGAAAGAGTCCTTTTGGTGACTCGCAAGCGGGACGAAGTCGATGTTCAATTCTCCGACTATTCGTCCTCCCCAATGCTGCTGTTCGATTGGATACTCGTCTAGGACTTCTCCATCATCCGGGTTTGTCCAGGAGAAGAATTCCTTCGACCTGTCCTCGATCACTCGCCCGTTGCGAATAAGGTCTATCCCGTAATCTCGCTGGTCAAAGAACCTCTGAACCCCGATCCAGCCGGCAACCATCCTAGAGCGCATCCGAAGCTGATCTTCAGAACCGCAAGATGGACATTCGACGTCCTGGGAAAGTAGCCATACCCAGCAGTCGTTGCAATACTGGCGCTCCCCTAGGTCAACTTCAGTCGGGAGTATCGCGGGCACTCGGCCGAACCTGTTGCCAGTGTCCACCGATCGTTTCCCGTTCCAGATGCAAAACTCTCTGGCTCTTAGCTCTTGGCCTGCAACCATCACTTTTAGACCGATGTCCCGCATGATCTTGTTGTAGACTCGGCTTAGTTGATTGCGGGTCACCCTCAACCCGCCTGCAGAACGCAGGTATCGGGCACGTTCCTTGTCAAGCTTCGTAATGACGATCTCGGTTCCATGTCGCTCTCTCTCGCTTGGAGCCTTCTCCTTGGTCAACGCTGGCACCCGGAAGGTGTCAGTCTTTTCCATCTCGTCGAAGTCTATCCGGACTCCCCACCAATAGTCGTCATCTGCCCTCGTGGTCCACACCTCGGTCCTATTGCCAAGTCGCGCGGTCGCCACGTTAAAGCCCATGCCAAAGAGTCCGAGTTTATCAACGGAGTTATTACCAGAATAGCCAGCACGAACTGCCCGTTCTAGCAACTCGGCATCCATACCAGGGGCGTTGTCGGCAATTCTGATAGTCCCCGCGTCAGCTAGGATTTCGGTGTTACTGGAAATCTCGATGTTCACCTGGGGAAACATGACGCCAGTCCCACCTTGCTCCCGCCCAGTAAGAAAGGCATCGACGGCGTTGTCAGCTAGCTCCGCGAGGCATTGCCAAGGCTTAAAGTCAACTTGGCCGAGCATCCGCAAGACCCTGGGAGAGGGAGTCAAGTCAAACTGCTTTTTTTCTTCCATGCCTTATCCTCCTGGGACTTCCACGCAAGGCTCAGACGCCTTAATCGCGGACTCTTTCGCAAATCGACATTCTGATACCAGGACACATTGATTACATCTGGGGACGCGGATTAAGCAGGTCTTGGCTGCAAGGTCGAGAATGGCCCAATTTAGCGCTACCGCGTCCGGGCAATCGACGACCAGCCTGGCCAAGTGTTGAAGGTATGGGTCATACCGGATGTCACTCCGTGTCCTTGGCCCAAAATACCTTTCCAGCACCCTGGCCATGTTGATGTCTAAGAGTGGTTGGGGACGGCCGTGGCATAGCAGCATAATCGAATTAGCGATGTATTGTCCTACGCCTGGAAGAGCTTCGAGTTCTTCGCGATCTTCGGGAAACCTCCCTTTGCGTATGACCATTTCCCGTGCAAGGTTCATCAACGCCGTTGACCGTCTCCGCCAAAGACCAACCGGACGAATGAGGGCGATCAAATCATCCTCGTTGGCTGCGGCCAGTTGGGGCCATGATGGATATCGGCTGACGAAAATCGGGAAGAACCCAGCTACAGTTTCAGCCCGGGTCCTTTGTAGTAGAACTTCCGCGATGATCTTGTTGTAATTGGACGCGTACCGCTTGCGCCATGGAAAATGCCGTCCATGTTGCCGGTACCATTCGAGCAGTCTCGCACGGAAGTACTGAATAGCAGCCTCTGAAAAGTGCGGGCGATCCATCGCCTATGCCTGTCCAAGAACACGGTATACAGGTGGAGGGCACGGCATTGAGTGGCCGAGGCCATGTAGGTCAGCGACTGGACGCTTTGTAACGTCAGTCATCGATTACACCCGTCCAACCGCGACGGGTTCTACATCAGGGAGTGTTGCGGAGAGCGACTGTCCACGTAGAGATGGTCGAAGGAACTGATCGTGCAAATTCGTGAAGAGAATCCCAATGATCTCACCGAGAAATGGAGGTACGGCGTTCCCTGCCTGCGTGTACCTAGGACATTCCCATACCCTGCGGTCTCCACCGGTTGTGTACACACCTCGAAGTTGAAACCAATCGGGTATGGACTGCAGGCGTGCGTATTCCCGTACCGTTAAGATTCGTGGTTCTGAATAGTGGATTACGTCATCCGGCAATGTTGTCAGTGTAGGGGAGGGTTGGTCCGGGTCAAGGGGGACAGTGCAGTGTTTCTTCAGGCCGAATCGCTCTCGGTCAGCCTGATTAAGTTGGACGCCCCGGCGACAAGTCGCCAGGATTTCTCCAAAACGTGCAACCGTTTCGGGTCGGTGATTCGCTAGCCGATGGCTATCAGGTGAACTTTTCTGAGACTCACCACGCATCAGGCGTTGATAGTGAGTGGTTGGCGGGGAGTAGATGCCCTGCATGAATCTTGGAGAGTCAACGGACTGTATCGTCCCATCAGAGGTTTCCAGGTCTGATATGGCCTCCTTCACCGATACTGGTCGATCCACTGGAAGTCCCTTGGACCGCAGGAAGCCCTCCCGAAGGTCAGCCAACCCCTTGAATAGGTCATTCTCCTCAAGAAACGGTGAGACACCTCTTCTTGTCGCCATCAGAAAATACCTGGGGCGTAGTTGTGGAACACCGTAGTCGGCAGCCCTCAGAAGTCCCGACTGAACTTCGTAGCCAGCCTTGTCCAAGGCTCGAACGATCCGCCGGGAGTAAGGTTCAGGGGGCCTTCCAACCCTCTTTTCTCCTGGAGTCCTTCTGTCGAACTCCATCGTAATGCCGTGGACGTTCTCAAGTAGGATGAACAGTGGCTGAACTGCTTCAACGATGCGCATGTAGGCCTTGAATAAGGAATTCCTGGAGTCCTTCTTGTTTCTCTTGCCAGCCAGAGAGAACCCCTGACAGGGAGGGCCTCCAACGATCATCGTGACCTTGCCACGCAGCTGGAGCAAATGCTGGCGATACGTGCCTGCTGCTCTCCCAACGGTGCAAGGCTTCCTTGGAAACCACTCGGGCCACTCATACGTGAAGCCGTGCGTTCCGTCAATCAAGTTGTGGCTCAAGGTCTCAAAGGCCGTGGTGTTCTTCTCTACTGCGAGGACGCCGCGCCACCCGCTAGACATGAGCCCAAGAGACAAGCCCCCTGCACCTGCGAACAGGTCAATGAAGGTCCTCTCAGAATACGATTCGTCTCCAGTCCTGGTCCGATGTGACTCAAACGACCCATTGACGGCATGATGCGCCTCTACTGCACCTGTAGTCTCCCAGACAGGGCCATTGGGCGAAGTGCCACTCATGCACGCCCTCCGTTCCTCTCAACCTCTGAATCCTCAGAGAAGAAAGTTTCAACGGGGCATCCAAGTCCCTTGGATAGCTTCCGTATTGTACTCATCCTGGGATCGCTACTCTTCCCCTCCTCTAGCTTGGAGATAGTCACGGTGGCGAGCCCGCTGCGCCGTGCGACTCCTTCCTGGCTGAGCTTCTTCTCTTTACGTATGCGAACCAGATTCTCGGCAGAGAACACGGACGGGCCTCCCTCGGTACCCTCAGACAAAACGTTAGGAGAGTAGTATAGAGATACTAGTACCGGGAGTCAATCTCTTGGGAATGCTCGCCGCACGTACAAGTTGGAGTGGCCGTGTCCGCGAAAGGGTTCCGAACTGCAAGTGCGGAGCTTCTGAAACGCAAAAAAGGCCACACATATGGACTTGCAGGGGGAAGCCGCCGCCTCTTGGCGACCTCCCCCTGTCCACTGCGGTCTAGCGTCCCGCGCCGACCGGCTCCTTCTCCCGCTCCATCGCCCACTCGAACATCGAGAGGGTCGCGGGACGGGGCCTGCTCCTGCGGCCCTTCGGCTTGACCGGCTCTTCGGCCATGAACTCGGCCCAGGAGAACAGCGACTGCTGCGGCTCGTCGGCCTCGTCGTGGTGGCCGTTGACGTCTACCGTCACGGCTGCGTGGCCGTTCCCGTTGGCCTTGCGCCCGTTGACCGGAACCAGTTCGACGGTCGGCCCGACGCCGAACGGGTCGTCGTGGCCGTTGCCGTTTGTGTGGTGGCCGTTGCCGTTGACTCCGATAGTCTCCGGCTCGATCTCCACCGGCTTCCAGCCCTCGTCCACCAGCAGCTCCTCGGCGGTGGCCACTGCGTTCTGCGCCTGGGCAAAGACCTCCTCCACCGTCTCGGCCTCGTCGACCTCCTCCTCCTCTCCGCTGACGATCTTGCGGGCCAGAGCCATCATCATGTCGTCGCCGTCGTCGCCGAATGCGGCAAGCCCGTCCTCCGGCAGCTCGCCCTCGACCGCGAGGGAGCTTTGAAGCTTCTTCGCCACCAGCTTGAGGGCGTCGGCCTGTAGGGTGTTGCGGTAGGACATGAACACCACCTTGACCGGGCGGGTCTGCCCGATGCGCCACGACCGGCGCGAAGCCTGCCGCATCACGTACACGCTGTAATCTATCTCGTCCCAAGCAATAGTTGGGAAGTCGATGAGATCGAGTCCGGTCTGGACCAGCCTGGGGTGGCAGATGAGCACGTCGATGCCCTCCTTCACCCTGTCGGCGACCCACTTCTCCCTCTTGTTGGGAGCCACGGCGTCGGCCTTCATCACCGCCACGCGGAACCCGTGCCGGGTGAGGATGTCGTCCATGCGCCCGGTGATGTCCCGGGTCCCCGTGTGGGTGACGTAGACCAGCACCCTGCGGCCCTCCATGCGCTCCGCCGCCACCAGGTCGATGAGCGCCTGCTCCTTCGGGTACAGCTTGCTCTCGGAGAGGGGCGGCACTTGCACGATGACGTCGCCGGACCTGGGGTCGAAGACCGTCTCCCCCTTGGTGCACCCGTCAGGGTAGGCCAGCAGGGTTTGCAAGTACGTGGCCAGCAGCCTCTTGGAGCCGCTCTTGAGGGCCTCCGCCAGCTCCTCCTTCAGCACGTTGAACACCTTGTCGTAGGCGCTGCGCTGGGAGCAGCCCGTCGCGTCCTCCTCCGAGTCCATCGAGGACAGGAGTATCTGCTCAGTGTAGTCCGGCAGCCCCGAGGCCACGTCGGAGAGGCGCAGGAAGACGGTGTTGCCGATCAGGTGGAAGAGGGCTGACGGGGCGAGCCCCGGCCTCTCCCTGACCACCTTGCGGAACTTCTTGCGCCTGCTGTTGCGCCCGTCCTCCATCGACTCGTCGTCGGGCTTGCCGATGGAGTGCTCGACGAAGCCGTACCGCTCGATCCAGCGCCCCTCCTCGGAGCGCCCGAACTCCGTCCTGATTTCAGGTGAGAACCGATAGAGCAGGTGAAACAGCGTCGAGCTGTAGCCGCCCATAAGGGTGCCGCTCAGGGAGAGGGACTTGCCGCAGGCGTCAGCGAGGACGCCCGCCGCGATGCCCTGGGCCGAGCCGCGCCCCTTGTACTCGTGAACTTCGTCCGTAATCAGCAGGTCGAAGAAGCCCCTCATGTGGTGCTTCACGTAGTCGGCCAGCGGATACCTCTTCGGGCCGGACTTGTCCGCCTGCCAGAGGGGGGAGCCGCAGTAGGAGCAGACGTGCCGCCTGCGGTTCAGGTCGGCGTCGGTCAGGGGCACCCCGTCCTTGTCCGTTATCTGCGCCGTGCAGTCGGGGCAGCAGGGAACCCGGAACGGCTCGCCCGTCTCCTCCTCCCGCACCAGCCTACCCTTGGAGGTAGCCCACCGCTGGATGACGGCGGCCTGCCAGCGGTAGGAGAGTTTCGCCCTCTCGCGGGACATCACCGCGAAGATAGGGCCGGAGCCGATGGATAGGCGCAGCCTTTCCAGGTCGGTGATGGACTCTACGATGGCGGCGCGTGCGCTGGGCACCGTCTGCTCCACCTCCCGCTTCCACTTGGGCACCAGGTGCGGCGGGCAGAGCACCAGAATCCTATGGAAGCCCGCCATGTGCGCCGCCGCCGCGCCGATAAAGGTTTTGCCCGTTCCCATTTCGCCCACCACCGTCGTTCCCCGGTGGGCTTCGAGGGAGAGGGCCGCGCCCCTTATGGCGTCGGTCTGCGCCCCCAGGGGGGTGCGGAGCAGGCGGGGGAGCGTGCCGCCGTTCTCCGAGGGCCGGTAGAGCGGCGGGTAGGACTCCACCACCCGCTGGGCGATGGCCTCCTTGTACGTGTCGATGAACTCTCCGAGGTTCATGTCGTGTCTCCTTCCTTATGTAGGGTGTGGGTGTGTCCGAAGGGAGCGAGGCGCAGGGGCCTCGTGGGATGCGGCTCAATGGCGAGCCGTCTAAGCGGCCTGCGGGAGGCGTTCCCACCGCCTGTATTCCTCGTAGCAGCGGCCCCGCAGGTGATATGCCTTCACCGGGGAGGAGACGACCCTTCCGTAGTCGTCGATGTCCACCGAGGCGGTCTGCATGGCCGGTTCTCCGGGGAGGATGGGCTGGCCGCAGCGGCAGCAGGATTCCATCGTCATGGTCATCTGCATCGTTCACCTTCCCTTCCTTATATGGGTGTGTGTTATATGGGTGTGTGTTACGTCCGAAACGAGGCGAGGCCCCGCTTCGTCCTGGGAAGGGACGGCGGGGCCTCGTTGTGTCACGGCTGATGTGAGCCGTCTACGCAGCGATCTCGACGATCTCCCCGTCGCCTAGGTCGAGGGAGACGACGGTGGTCACCAGCCGCTCGCGGAAGACCTCCTTCTCCGGCGTGTCCTCGACCTGCACCATCTCCTTGGAGGTCCTGCCCTTGACCAGGATGCGCCTGCCCTCGGATTCGAGGACGAGGTTGTCGAGGAAGCCCGCCGCCACCAGCATCGCCATGTGGCCCCTGCGGAGGGGCATGAGCGGGCGGGTGCGGTTGTCCTTTGAGGGCCAGAGCGAGTCGGTTATCTCCGCGCTGGCCCACAGCCCCGTCCGCCTGGCCTCCGTCGCAGCCGCTATGGGATCGACGGTGCGGGTGGTGAACAGCACGTCGCCCGCCGGGGTCGCCTTCGCCTTGAAGAAGGGGTAGCGGATGCGTCCCAGCCGGTCTAGGTCTCCCTCCGACCACCTGTTGACCGTCTCCTCGGCGGAGGCGTCGGGGATGGGGTCGGCCTTGCGGTACCCGAGGAGGACAACCTGGTCGAACACCTCCCGCTCCGGGTCCGGGAAGGCCCAGCAGCGCAGGTTCCGGTAGTGGTTGGAGAGGTAGCGGGCCGACACCGCCAGCCGTTGCCGGGGGACGATGAAGACCAGCAGGCCGCCCTCGGCCAGGTACCGCGTGCAGTGGGTGAGGAAGGCGTGCTCGACGCGCTTGTCCTCCTGGTCCCAGTCGTATGGCGGGTTGACGTAGGCGAGGCCGAAGGCCCCGTTTGCGATGGATGCCTGGAACAGGTCTGCGGCGAGGGCGCGGTCGAGCCGCTCCTCCGCCTGCTGCGCCCGGTCCCGGTGAAGCTCCACGCCGTAGGTCTCGACGGGGAGGTCTCCCCGGTGGCGTAGCTCATCCGCGAGCTGCGCCACGGCATCTCCGCCCCCGCAGCAGGGGTCGAGGATGCGCAGCGTCTCCCGGTTGTAGTGGTGGAAGCCGTGGGGCGTGTCTATCAGCCCCGCGATCATGTCCACCACCCTGTCCGGCGTAGGGTAGTAGCCGCCCTTGCTCTGAGCTGCGAGTCTCATGTCGTCTCTCCTTTCTCCGTGTCCTCAGTTGTAGTGTTCGGTCCGAACCGGCAGGGTTCGGGCTGGCAGAAGTGGCAGTCCCTTCTCGCCCTGGGCGGCGGCACGTAGTCCTCGACGGTCATGGCCGTGAATATCACCTGGATGCCGCAGCTACCGCAGTGGTAGATCTCCCCGGTGTGGATGTCTCCGTCCGGCTCCTCCACCTGCGCGAACCGCTCGTCGCAGTGCGGGCAGGTGAAGAACAGCGTCTGTTCCCTTGCCATTGGTCTCTCTCCTTCCCGCCGCCTTCAGGCGGCGATTGCCATGTCTTCGTGTCCGTTCCTCCGCAGGCCCACCACCTCGCCTATCGCCAGGTTGCGCTGGTAGCAGAGCACCTGGGGAGTCCCCATGCTCTCGGCGCACGGGATGCAGTAGGCGGTGATGAGCTCGGCGCGGTTGGCGACGGTCATCCGCCGTACCAGGACCGAGCCGCCCTCCGGCAGGTTGTGCCGGTAGAGCATGAGGTAGGTGTCGCGTCGCTCCGCCTCCGTCGCCGGGCGAAAGAAATGCGGCTGGCCCGAGCTCATCAAGTGTTGGGTGTCGTCGTGCGGGCAGTAGCGGCAGGTCTTCCCGTCAGGGGAGAAGCGCCGCCAGGCTCCGCCGTTGCGCTTGCCGCGCCGCTTGTTGTTGCGCTTGGCTCGCTTGAGGGTCCTATCCATCGCTTCCCTCCTCGGCGAGTGTCAGCCAGCCCGACGCAACCGCCTGGGAGAGGTCCTCCCGCAGCTTCTTGGCCTTGGGAGCGCACCTGTAGGCGGAGACGCCCACGCTCTGGAGCGGGACTATCTCGCCCTCCTCCATGCCCCGGTGCCAGAGCCAGTCGGCCCAGGAGCGGTGCAGGGGGAGCGGGCTGCGCTTGTCGAGGAAGCGGTGATGGAGCGCGGGGGCCTCCTCCTCCGACTGGGCCAGCAGGAGGAAGGAGTCCTTCTCGTAGCTGAACTCGGCGGTCTTCGTATACACGAGGGCGTGCCAGCCCCCGGTGCCGCGAAGCCGGGCGATCTTGGTCGTCCAAGTCCCGATGGTCTCGTACGGAATCTGGCAACGCTCGTAGCCGCCCGAGAGGGCCATCCCGTCCGCGCCCCTAATGATGTGGGCGGAGTCCGGGGGCTGCTTCAGGAGAGAAGCCCAGATCGCCTTGAGCGCCGTCTGGGAGCCGACCATCGAGACGAACCAGAGGCTTTCGGTCTTGTCGTCGCGGGCGAAGGCGTCGGCGGTGGCCGAGAAGCCTCCGGCAGAGATTGTGTAGAGGTTCTCGGGGTCGATGGTGTGGGTTGCGAGCATGGTGAGTCTCCTTTCGTCGTGAGGGTTGAGAGTCGATGCGCGGGGGAGCGCGTCCCCCGCGTGGTGAGCCATCAGCCCATCAGCCCCTTCTGCTTGAGGCTGACGAACCGCTTGCCGCCTATGACCACGTGGTCAAGCAATTCGATGTCCAGCAGGTCCGCCGCCTGCTTCAGCTTCCGCGTGATGAGCACGTCCTCAGGGCTGGGGTCGGGACTTTGGCTGGGATGGTTGTGGCAGATGATGATGGAGGGGACGGCTTCGAGGACGGCGTGCCTGAGCACCTCCGCCGCACGGACAACCGAGCTGTTCACATTCCCCTGGTAGACCACCCTCTGTCCCAGCACGTTGCTCCTGATGTCCAACAGCAGCACCCGGAGCTGCTCCTGGGCGAGCCTGGACATCTCCGGCCCCAGCAGGTCGTAAACGTCGCTGGCAGAGCCTATGGATGGCGGGTCCTCCGGGCCTTCCGGCCTGGTGGAGACCTCGTAGCGCATCGCCAGCTCTCCCAGCAGGTTCAGGTTGCTGCGTAGCGCGTCCAGGAGCGCCTGCCCCTCCGGACCGGGAGCGGGGGAGTCGTCGGGAAAGAGCGCGAGGGTCTCGTTCAGCTTGGCCTTCTTCTTCTTGGGCATGTCGGCCTCCTTAGTAATCGGCTTGAACAAGAGCGGGGCCGCCCCCGTGGATGGGAAGCGGCCCCGTTGGTCTTGCGCCCGGCTGAGAGGCGGGCGTCGCCATGCGGTTGTGGTCTGGGCGGCTAGAAGGGCGAGTCCTCGTCGCCGTCGTCGCTCGCCCCGTTCCCGTTGCCGTTGGAGTCGAGGAAGACGACCTCCTGCGTGTGGACCTCGGTGCGGGAGCGGCGCTGGCCGTCCTCGGCCTCCCAGGTGTTCTGAACGAGGCGTCCGGCGACGTAGACCCGCTGGCCCTTCTGGACGTAGTTGTTCACGGCTTCCGCCGTCTTCCCCCACACGATGACCGTGTGCCAGTCGGTGGCGTCCTCGCCGTCCCTGCGGTAGCGGTCGGTCGCCAGCCGCAGGTTCGTGACGGCGGTGCCGTTCGGCGTGTACTTCATCTCAGGGTCCGTGCCGACCCTTCCCAACAGCTCTACCTTGTTTATCGTGCGTGCCATTTCGATTTCCTCCTTGTGGATGGTGTGGCGCGTCCTTGCCGCGCCCGTTTGGAATGAGAGCGGGGCCGTCCCCTGTAGAGGGAAAGCGGCCCCGTCCTTGCCTGCCCGATGCAGGCGGGCGCTCCCGCCAGGGAGAGCGTCTAGCTGAACTCGAAGACCGGAGGCTCCGGCCCGTCGTCGTCGCCCTCGAACAGCTTGTCGGGGTCGAAGTGCGCCGCAGCAGCTTGGAGAGCCATCAGCGCGTCGGCCCTTGCGCCCGGCCCCAGGGTCGGATCGTCAATCGCCTTGAGGTAGCGCAGCGAGGCGTACACCAGTCCGGCGTGGGCGGCGTTGTTGCAGAACACCCGCTTGGAGGCGTTCGCCATCATCTCCATGCTCACCAGCCCGTCGATGCGGTTGGAGAGCCGCGTCTGCACCGAGGCCAACTCGTTGGCCAGCCGTGCGATCTCGCGTGTGGCGGCGGGCATCTTCCGCAGGGTCTTCGGCGCAAACCTGCTCATGCAGACCTCCGTATCTCGCCGAGGGTCTTCGGCTTCCAGTACAGGTCGCGTTCGACGGCGGGGACGCCGCCCAAGACGGTGGCCTCTGCCATCTCGTCGAGCGAGAAGTAGCCAAGCTCCTTCTCTAACCCGTCCACGAGGCCGAAGCACTCGCCGGTCTCGGCGTCCCACTCGGTCACGTACCAGGTCCAGTTGGCGTAGGGCGAGAACAGTTTCACCCTGGCGAGAACGGCGTCAGGGTCGTCCGCTCCATCGTTGGCGTAGAGAGCCGGGATGGTGTCCCCCAGCTCCTTCGTCATCAGCTTGTGCCTGCGGAGGCCGCTGTGCCTGTCCTGCCACATGGTCGTGGCTGTGGTGATTCCCGTTGCGTTGGTCATGGTGTCTCCTTTCATGCTCGGTTGATGGGAATCGGCGGGGCCGTCCCGTTAGGTGGGAACAGGCCCCGTCCTGCACTCCGGCTTGGGAGCGTCTAGGTGACCCGCACGTACTCCGACTCGCTCTCGGTCACTATCCCAGCCCTGGTATCAGGGTCGAGGACGGCGTTGAGCTTGCGGTGGTTGACGGAGTACCTGGTGGATTGCACGAGGCTGACCGTCCTTCCGTCCACGGTTGCCTTCGCGTCCCCCTTGCGGCGCATCCACGCCTTCAGGGTGTCCAGCGCCCCGCGCTTGGCCTTCTCAGGCTCTTTCAGGGCGTCCTGTGCAGCGGCGTAGGCCGCGACCGCCTCCCGTGCCTCCTGGTCGCTCACCCCCTCAGTCTCCGTGTCTTCGTCCGCCCCGTCGTCTTCCGCCGCACCCGGCAGGCAGATGTCGAGGAAGGGACACGACCGGCATTGCCAGCTTGCGGCGGAGAAGTCACGCTCCGGCAGCGCGTCGGGGTCAGCCCCGTTCTGGACGTGGTGCGCCCCCAGCTCGCCGAGCCATGCGCAGGCGTCCTCGATGGCCCTCTCCAGCCGCTCGGCGGGGATGACCTCGTAGTCCCAGGTGCGGCTGCCCGTGTCCATAGTGGCGATCACGGCGTCCCGCAGGTCGTCGAAGGTTCCCAGCGAGTAGAAGGCTGTCTGGGCCACGGCCTGAGGGTGGCTGCGCTCCGCTCCCAGCGTCCGCCAACGCTTGAAGGCGTCCGGCCCCCGCGTCTTGATCTCGACGACCATCTCGTCGCCATAGGCGGGGGCCGCATCCCCGAACAGTAGCGCCTGGACCTCGGCCGCCGCCTCGTCCTCGTCGAGCGGTATCCGTACCGTGCCGTCGGGGTGTCCCGTGACCAGCAGTCCGGGGCCAACGCGCACGGCCACCTGCTGCGGGTCCTGGGAGTCGGCGGCGTCCACCTTCCAGCCAGTCCGCTCCATCGCCCGCACCACCACCGGCTCAAGGGCGTTGCCCGCCTCCATCGCCGTCAGCGAGTCGTCGCCGGGGGGATTCGTGGGCTGATACCCGGTGGCCGAGTACCAGAGAGAGCGGCGGCAGCCCAGCGCCGCCGATGCCCGGATAACAAGCTCGCCGTCGTCGTTGATCTGCGCCGCAGGACGGGAGAAGACCTCCGCCCTGTCAATCGTCTCAGTAGTCATGTCTCTACCTCCTTGTGTCCTGTAGATGAGAGGCGGGGCTTCTCATGCCGCCGCCTTCTGCTCGACGTCCTGCGCCGCCTCCCTCTCCTGCCTGGCCTTCAGGTGGCCCTTGAGGATGTGGGCGATGCCGTCGCCGAGTCCGTGGACGGGTACGCTCCTGCCGTCGCCAAGCCGGTTCCAAAACGGCTGCATCTCCTGGATGCCCTGAATCTGGTCAATCACCTCCTCAAGCGGCGTGCCCCTTCGCAGGTGCAGGGAGATCAACCGGCAGGCCAACTCCGTCACCCCGTGCTGGAACGACCCTCCCTTGCCGAGGAAGCCGAAGACCTCGAACGGCTCGCCGTCATCGTCCACGGAGACCGTGACGAACAGACTGCCGAACTCCGTTTGCAGCTTCGTGGTGGTGCTGGGAAGGCTGCGTGGCCTGGCCCTTGTCGTCGTGGTCATGGCCGCCCTCCTTCCCGCAGGCAGAGCGGGCGCGTCCCGGTGCAGTCGATGGCCTCCATCTGCCCGTACTTCCTCACCATCTCCGGGTCGTTGGCGAAGGACTCGGCCTCGACGCGGGTGTCGAACCGCTCGAAGGGGTCCGACGCCAGTCCTCCCCAGTAGAAGAACACGTGCTGGTGGAGGCCGGGCGGGTAGTGCCTGATGAAGGGCAGCGCCGGGGCATAGCGGTCGAAATAGCCCGCCACAGTGAGCGCCATCTCCCGGTCCTGTTCGTCGCCGACGCCCAGGAGCAGCCGCACGATGGGCTCCTCGCAGTCCTCCTCGGCGAAGGTCGGCGTGAGCATCGCGTCCCGGACGGAGGAGGGAAGCTCGTTCCACCGCTCCCGGCTGAGCTTCAACCCGCCGTGCGAGGGCGTCGTCACCCTCAGGATGCCCTCGGCCAGCTCCACGACGTCCTTCGTCCAGCCCCAGGGTGTGTAGGTTGTAGTCATCGTCGTCATTTCAGACCTCCTTGGTTGTCCTGTAGATGAGAGAGCGGGGCCGCCCCCGATGGAGACGAACCCCGCTCGAATCCGTGTGTCGATGTGCCGAGCGGCTAGGCCGCCTGCGCCTGCTTCTCCCGGAGCTTTTCGTCGGCGGACTCCACCAACTTCCTGAGTTCGTCCGCCGTCAGGTCGTCCAGTTCCTTGCCCATCTGCCGCTTGACGGCGGCCCGCACCTTCGCCTCGTCGAAGCCCTGCTCGGCGGCCAGCTCCATGAGCCGCTTGCGCAGCGTCTGAACCTGCGAGCCGTTGCGCCCACTTCGAGGCTGGCCCGACCTGCCCCGGGGCTGCGTCTGGGCGGGTGCGCGTTCCGGCCTGGGCCGGTTGACCACCGGCTGCTGGTCTCCGTAGAGACCGTTGCCGAAGCGGTCTCCGAAGCTGCGGAGCGCCCGCTTCATGCCGTCCGTCACGGCCCCCTTTATTGCCGTCTCATGGCCGTCCGCCGTCTCGTCGGTCACGGCGTGGAAGCCGATGTCGGTGCGGGGCGGAGCGCCGGGGACGGTGAGCCGCACCGGAGCGGTGTAGGCGTTCGTGACCTTCACCTCGCCCGTCTGCGTATCGACCGTCTCGATGCGGCGCAGGGTGACGTTCTCCACCAGCTCGAACCCCCACCCGCCAAAGCCGAAGACCTCGTTGGCCTCGGAGATGGCGGTGTGGCCCTCGATGTAGGAGAAGGTCTTGCCTCCGCGCCCCTTGCGCTGGGAGACCAGCGCGGGGTCGATGGGCTGTCCGAGCGCCTGCGTGACGGCGGGCGGCAGCCCGTCCCACAGCAGGTCGTGCTCGGTGACGATGGCGGCGTCGGGCTTGTGCCCGTTGCCGTTTACGTGGACGAGGCCGTTGCCGGTCCCGTTGGGGTGGTGTCCGTTATTGTTGCCGTTAGACATTGCGTGTCTCCTTCCTTGGAGTGTGTTCCTGTAGCGAATGAGCGATGCGGCTGCCCCTATGGGAAGCCGTGTGCGGGCGTGGCCCGTCGTGAAACGGGCATAGGTCCTCCTGGGCGGTCAGAGTGGGGATTGGGATGAAGCTGGCCGGAGAAGGCCCTGTAGCAGTAAGGTGGGGGAGAGGCGGGAGCTAGCGGGCGGAGCGGGCCGCCCGTGCAAGCAGGCCGAGGAAGAGGGAGCGCCCCCGGGGGAGGCAAGCAAGCTCGGCCACGTCGCCGATGCCCTGGGGAATGGTGACGGCGGCGGCCCTACGACCAAGCAAGGCCGCAAGCCGCTCGGTGGCCTCAAGGCCCGCCTCGTCGTTGTCGAAGGCGAGGAAGACCCTGGGGCAACCCCGGAGGGCAGAGGCGATCCGCTCCATGCCCTGTGTGCCCAGGGCAGCGCAGGCGGGAAGGCCCCACGACGCAAGGGCAAGCCAGTCGAAGACCCCCTCGGCGACGACCGCAAGAGGCTGCGCGGGGCCGAGGCGTCCAAGCCCAAGCACCGGCTTGGGGCCGGGCAGAGCCTGGAAACGGGGCTTCACGTCGGGAT
The DNA here is from genome assembly GCA_963665745.1 of Dehalococcoidia bacterium. Taxonomy (GTDB): domain Bacteria; phylum Chloroflexota; class Dehalococcoidia; order Lucifugimonadales; family VXLM01; genus VXLM01. Next base: position 2,515,217 of record OY762443.1, read on the forward strand.
GGACGGACCGGCCCACAAGCCAGCGGACAAGGCCGCCGGAGAGTTCGGGAACGACCATCATCCCGGCGAATCGCTCCGAACCCCGCTCGGTGAACAGCCCGCAGTCCCGAATCCGCCGCTCCGAGAAGCCAGCGGACGCAAGGGCCTGCCCAAGCCCGTGGCCCGGCGCGAAGCCGAGGCCCAGCCGCACGGCGGCGTCAAGCCCGACGCCCCGCGAGGCAAGGTATCCAAGCCCCTCCGGGTGACGGCGAAGCCGCCCGCAGTAGAACCGAGCCGCCGCCGTCAGGAGTGCCGGGTCCCTCGGAGGAAGCGGCGGGGCCTTGACCCGCCGCGCTGGGGCAGGACGGGAGACGGCGGGGTAAGCGCCCCCATCAAGACGCCGGATGGCGTCCGGCAGGCTCAGGTTCTCCGACCGCTGGATGAAGTCCAGAACGTCTCCCCCCTGGCCGCAGCCGAAGCAGTACCACTTTTCCGAGTCGGCGTACACCGTGAAGCTGCCCTCAACCTCTTCGTGGAAGGGGCAGACGCCCTGACGGACGCGCCCCCGTCCCCTGAGCCTGACGCCCGAAGCCTCCACCGTGTCGCCCAGGGGGTGACGCGCCTTCAGCGTCGGGATGTCAACCGAAGCGTTGGCCGTGACCATCACGCACCCCCGTTCAGCGGCCGCAGACCCCGCAGGCTGCGCCCCGAGACGACCTTGCCGGGCCTCCAGCGCATCCCCAGGACCGCAGTGACCTCAAGCGTCCCGCCGTCGCCCTGTGGAACCAGGGCGGCGGCCCGTCCCGCGCCCTGGCTGTAGACCATCGCCCCACGGCCTCCGAACTGTCGCTTCACCATCTGCTTCCACTCGGAGAATGCCCAGCGAGCCTCCCGCGTCTCTGCCTTCGTCACGTCCATGCCGGCGAGGATCGCCAGCCCGCCGTCCACGTCGCCCGCCTGCCTGAGCCGCCGCGCCTCGTGGATCGAGCGCGCCGCGCTCTGCTCGACCGCTGGAATCTCCGTGTCCGTTGCGAACAGCGCCTCGAAGAGCCGGTCGACCAGCTCTTCGAGGCTGCGCCCGGGCTGCGTCGTGTCCGTGTCCACTGTCCGATTGCCTGCTACGAATGTTGCCGTCGTCATCATGCACCTCCTTAGTGCCTGTGCCTTGTTGCCTTGTCGATTGCGCCCGCTTGCGGGCAAAGAAAGAGGGGCCGCCTCAGAAGAGACGACCCCTTGTGATTGGGATGAGTTGTGAGAGGCCCGGAGGCCCCGTCGTCAGCGTCGGAACCTGCGCACCCCGCGCCGCACCAGGAACCGCCTGAGCAGCAGCCAGCCGATGCCCAGCCCGACCAGATTGAGGAAGACCAGCTCGCCGTCCCCGGTGATGAGCGGCGCCGCAATCACCAGCGCCACGATCCCGGCCACGACCACCTTCTTGCGCTTCCACCAGGGCCGCTTCTCAGGGTCCTTGTCCGACGAGTCCGTCACCGTCTCGTAAGCCGTCCAGATGGGCAGCCCGACGAGAGCTTCCAGGTGGGTTATCACCACGCCCTTCGAGCATCCCGCCGTGTGGCAGCGCACGTCGAGTCCCTCGCCGTCCGGCCTCTGCCGAAACGCCAGCCCGTCCGACTTGCCGCCGTGACAGATGGCCGTTGTCGTCCAGAACCAGCCTTTGTCGAAGCTCACTCGGTGCGGAAGCAGGTCTGCGATCCGCCTCGCGCTGGGTCCCGTGTACCGTTCCGCCATGTTCGTTCCTCCTTCTGTCGTTTGTGTCCGTGTGTCATCCATGCCGTCGCGACCTCCTTTCGATGCTCGATGTCGTTGAACTCCGTAACGCCGTGAAAATGACGCAGCTCGGCCCAGGGTCAACTCAGGGGAATCAATCTGGGGAAGCTGCCGTGATGGGGAAACCGACCGGCCTGCAGATCGTTCCGAGACCGGCGCGGTGAGAGCGACGCAGCCCTACGGTGTCATCGCAGGACGGCGTGCGTTGAAGCTGCGACCCAACCGCGTGACGGTTGCGCCGCAGACGTGAAGAACCGGCCGGGACGCGGGGCGCACTCCGACCAGAGACTGCACCGTACTCGCTACGGTGGTGTCCCGACTTACGAACCGGCATCGGGGGAGCAACGGCTCAACCCATCGACCGGCTCACGCAGCGGGAAGGCGCTTGTCCCTCCTGGGCGACCATCGGGAGAGCGAGGCTCGATCCTTCCGGTCTGACCCCTGGGCGGCTGTTCGGAGAGCGAGGCTCGATCCTATGCAGCCAGTCCCGGATTCGGGGGACGGGAACCCTCCAGGTTTCTCGGCATGAAACGCTGGAAAAGCCAGAAACTGCGTCAATTATCGCCCGAACTCACGAGCGAATGGAAGGCCCAAACCCCCGTTTCGGGCCACCCGAACCAGAATCACTCGCTCCGGTTTAGCGCCCGTTTCGCTACGACTTAGCAGCCATCGGAAACCGGCCCCTGAGACGGCTCCAGGGCCTTCTCCAACCACCGCCACGGGGCGATCCAGCGCAGCAGCTTCCACCTTCGCAGCGCCCTCCGCGCGTCGGCCAGGGCCGTCCGCCGCCAGCTCGTCTGCCCGCTGCGGCCGAAGCCCCTGAGCGGCTGCTTCTCGGGCGGCAGCGTCAACCCGCGCTCCTCCAGCATCGCCAACTCCAGCACGAGCAGGCGTTCCTCAGTCGTCAGCCACAACAGGCCCTTCCCCCGGCTGGGATGGTCCACCCGTAGCCTCCGCCACTCCTCGACCAGCGGCCATGCGTCGCCGTAGACCTCCACGTCGTCGTCGGCAGGCTCCACGGTCACGATCTCCGGGTCCAACGGCTGCAACGTGTCCGGATTCGTCGGGCGCAGCCGCACCGCCTGCGGGGCGGCCCTGGTCTCCGACCGGCCCGCCCCATCGCCGTCCTGCCCGTCCTCCACCTGTTTCTCCGAGTCGTCCTCCAGCGCATGGGCCTCCGTCCCATCGTCATCGCCGTGCTCATCACGACCGCTTTCGCCCTCGCCTTTGGCCTGGGAACCCGGCGTCTCCACACCGTCCTCCAACGCCGCCAACCGCTCCTCCATCTCATCAACACGCTCCCGCAGGCGTGCGACCTCGGCGTCGTCGGCCCTCCTCAGCAGCAGCTCCAAGGCATCGCTCAGCCGCCCCGTCATCTCGCCCGAATCCTCGGCCCTGGTCAGGGTCTTGTGGTTGACCCCCAGCAGCTCGGCGGCCTCCATCTTGCCCTCCTGCCGAACCAGGTCCCGCAGGAACCCCCTCAGCCTGAGCCTCCGCGCCTTCTCCACGTCCCAGCCGTCGCCCTCGCCGCCGTCCGAGGACATTTCGCCAGCCATCACATCGTCGTCGGGCGTCTCGTCCACCTGCACGTCGTCCGTCTGTGTTCCGTTCACCTGCGTCTCATTCATGGTCGACCCTCCTCTCAGTCATCTCCTGTAGGGGCTGTCCTGTAGGGGCTTCCCACCCCTCGGTTAGGCCCCGCTCCCCAAATCGCTCGCTCCGATTTAGCAGGAAATCGCTCCTTCGCGCCGATTTACCCACTTCCCTTTTGGGAACTTTCCGCCAAATCCGGTGAACCCACCGTTACCAGAAAGTGCTCGCAACAACCCCTGCCACTTCCCTCTTTTCCACCCATTTCAGCTACGAATCCGCCCCCGACTTCCCTTTTGGGAACTGGCCCCAATCCCTGTACACGGGTATGACATCACATCCGGCCTCTCGACATGGAGTCCCCGTGAGGGGGGCACGTCCGCGTGCCCCCCTCACGCACCATGATATTTCCCCCCACGACTCCTCAGACTCGATGGCAGGCATCACGACCCCATCGACGAGGAGGAGAAGACGTGGGAGCGCAAACGACCGACCGACGAACCTTGGGAAGAGCCAGGAGGCTTCTACCTCTGGCCGCCGCGCTGCTCCTTGCGGCGCTCGTGGCGATCCCCTCAAGCGGCGTCGCCCTGGCCCAGGGAACGGGTGACGGCATCGTCCTGGTCAATGCCGACCGGGAGTTCGTCGAGCGCAAGAAGGGCGGCGAGTTCGTCGCCCGACCCGTCTTCGACCGCAGAATCGCGAGCCTCTACTACGCCGTCCGGGACGCCGACACCGGCGACTGGATATCCACGATGTACCAGGTACGGGGTGGTGAGAAGAGGCGCAGCGACGGCTGGGAGTACTCGTGGGAGTACCCCAAGCTCGACGAGCAGCCCGAACTCGACCCCGACCGCGCATACCTGCTGGTGATGCTGGCGGAGGCCGAGGACGGCAGGCGTGGCGACTTCTACGCCGTCGTTCCCATCCACGAGCCGGGTCGCATCTGGGACAAGATTCTCGCCGCCCTCAACCCCGCTCGCTGGGCGAGGGCCTTCGCGGGCTGGGTCATCGAGGGAGTCCACGGGACTCTCTGCGGGGTGGTTGAGCGGGCGTCCGGCGAGGACGCCGACAACTGCCGGAGGCAATCCGGCTGATGGCGGACATCCTTACAGGAACCCCTGAGCACCTCACCTACGGCCACCCCCTGGTGCAGCAGGCATGGATGGTCGTATGGGCCGTCACCTCCGCCGCGCTGGTGGTGATCCTCGGCTGGATGGGGCTGAGCCTGATCGTGTCCGAGCACGTGGGCAGGTCCCAGGCCGGATGGCGCGAGATGGTTCCCCGGCTCGTGCTGGGACTGGTGGCCGCCGCGTCGTCTCTCTGGTGGTGCGCCCTTGTGCTGGAAGTGGCCGACGCCGTGTCCGGCTTCATCGCCGTCTCCCTCAACGTCACCCCCGGAGACCTGCTCCGGGCACCCCTCGAAACGTTCCTCACCGCAGTCCAGGCCGGAAGCGTCGGCATGGCGCAGCTCCTTGCGCTGCTCTACCTCGTCTACGGCTTCTTCGTGCTGTACGTGATCGTGCAGATGATCCTGCGCCTCGCGCTCATCGACATCCTGCTGGCCCTCGCCCCCATCGCACTGGGGCTGTGGATCCTTCCGCACACGGCTGGATGGGGCCGCCACTGGCTCAGGCTCTTCATGACGACGGTGTTCCAACAGGCGGTGCAGCTCATCGCGTTGGCCCTGGGATTCGGGTTCCTGGAGGAGTTCGCGTCCGTAGCCGCCTTCGAGCCGGTGCAGGACCTCATCTGGAAGCTGCTCATGTCGCTGGCATTCGTCTACATGGCAACTCGGGTGCCGTCGATGCTCGGCAACGCCGGGACCTTCGACGCCTGGCTATCCACCCTCTACTTCGGCATGAACCTGCCCGCGTCGATGGTGCGGTCCGCCAAGACCATCGGACTCATGGCAGGAGCCGCCGGAGGGCCGGGAGGCATGGCGGTTGGAGCGATGGCGGCCAGCGCGGGGCTGTCGGCCGCGTCGAGCGGCCTCAGCTCGGCGGCGTCGATGGCAACCCCATCGAGCGGCGGGAACGCCGGAGGCCAGGCTCCCCGGAGCGCAGACGAGTAACGACAACCCATGCGGCGCGGGCGCGACCCGCGCCGACCGAGAATGCGAAGGAGGTGGGAGCGATGTGCGGATAGGCGAGCGGAGACCGAATCCGATAGAGACGGACAAGAGGCCGGGCGGGCGAACGCCCGGCAGACATGACAGAGAGGAGACAACGAATGGAAGACCTGACTCAGACCATATCGAACCTGGTGGGCATCCTGCTGGGTGTAGTGGGAGTGATCGGCGTGGGCTTCTTCATCTACGGGGCCTACATGTACCTCACGGCCAGCGGAGCGCCCCACCAGATGGAGCGCGGCAAGAGCGCCATGATGACCGCCCTGGCGGGCATCGTCCTGGCGATGGTGGCCTACGGCGTCGTCGAGTTGGTGATGAACGCGGTCGTCGGATCGCCGGTGGACGTCACCATTCCCGACCCCACGCCTGCACCCACCCCGGACGGCGGATAGGCGGAAGGGAAGGAGCGAAACCATGAGAGAACACGAGGTACCTACCCACGTGCAGGCCGAGGACAGGGTGCTGCTGTGGTTCACCTTCCCGCAGATCGTGGCGATCACGGCGGTGTGTGCCCTGTCCTACGGCGCATACCGCTACGCCCCCGTGGGGCCGTCCGAGGTGAGGATGGCGATAGCCGTCCTGTTCGGCCTTGCGGGGATCGCCGCCGTCGTCGGGAAGATCGGCGGGAGGCGGCTGCCGCTGGTGGTCGCCGACCTGCTCAAGTACAAGCTTGGTGCGCGGCTCTACGTCGGGCCGCCCTCCGAGCTGGCGAGAAGCGAGCCGCCCGCGCCGGCGCAGCCGGTCAAGAGCGGCCCCGGTCCGCTGAGCCTGATGGCGAAGCGGGCGGGAAAGACCCTGCGGAGCCTTCGCCCCAGGCGGAAGAATCGCGAGAAGGCGGGCGGGCGGATGCCCTTCCGTCCCCATCGCTGGTTCGGCAAGCCCAGGAGGACGGAGACGAACAGGGACAACATCAACGGAAAGTCCAAGGACAAACGCCGGGGGAAGCCGTTCGGCTTCCTCGCGGTCGTGGCCGCCGTCGCGCTTGCGGCGGCCGCCACGCTACCCCAGACCGTGCTCGCCGACGACCACGAGCCGTGGCGAGACGAGATCGATTTCGAGATCACCGAGCCGGTGGATGGCCGCCGGATATTCGTCGAGGGTCTGACCGTCTCCGGCGACCGGGCCGCCGTGACCCTGAGAGCAGCCACCAACATCGACCTGCGAGCTAGGGCATACGGCGGCCCGGAGGGGACATGGCTCCGCTTCTGGGGCTCGGCGACCCTCGACGAGGGGGAGCGGGTCAGCTACTCGCTCCCCCTGCACGGCCCCGTGCCGTCCTTCACCTTCTCGTGGGAGGACGGCCTGGGCCAGGCCGGGGCGTTCACCGTCGAGCACGAGTGGATACCCCACCCTCTGCCGGAGATCGAGGGGGAACTGTGCGACATTCGCATGACCTCCCTGGGCTGGACGCCGGGGGCGGTCAGCGGCATCGTCGAGTCCGAGTGCGTCCCCCGCATCGAGGAGGCGGTCGACCTCCAGACGGTGGCCGGGCACGAGAGCGTCACCGAAACGGCGTTCATGGAGGCCAACGTCACCGGCATCACCGGGACGCTCGTTGCAGCGACCGGAGCGTCGCAGGCCAGCGTCCCGTTCGTCCCCGACGGCGAAACGTCGTTCACCCTGCCGGTAGGCGTCGGCCAAGCCGTCCACGACGTGAGCGTGGACGTGAGCCTTGAGGCGAGCCTGAGCATCCCGATGCCCCCGCTGACCGTGCTCACCCACCACCCGGAGCGGACGGAGCGCCGCACCGAGACGGTGAGCCTGTGGAGGCCGGGGGCCAGCGATTCCGACAGCGACAGCGAGACCATCACCGTCACCCACGACGACGGCACCACGACGGAGCACACCGTCTCCGCTTACGCCTACGCGCACGTGCCGGGCAAGACGGTGCAAAAGGACGTGACTCTCACCATCGTCCACCCGGAGCATGTGAAGGCGGAGGTGGTGGAGCGGGAGCCCATCGGCAGGACCCGAAGCGAGGCCCTGGCCTTGGTGTCCGGCGTCGGGGCCTACGATCCCTTCGAGGCCCTCACGCTGCCGGAGCCCGAGCCCGTTGATCCGCCCGCAGAGCAGGAGGCGGCGGGCGGCCTGTGGGACTGGTTCGAGTCGCTGGGATGGGAGTGGCCGTGGTGAGGCGTCTGCTGACGGCAAGCTTCGTAATCGGGGCCGCGCTGGCGTCCACCGGCGCGGCCCCACCGGAGGAGCGGGCCATGCTCGAAGCCTTCGACCGGGTGCTGACCGCGATGGCTTACGCCGCCTCCGGCCTCTGCCTCTTCGCCATCGTCTGGGCGGGCTTCGTCCTGATGGCCGAGGGCGCGGACGACCGGGGCGGCGGAAAGGCCAGGGCCGCCGTCGTCATGGCCGTCGTCGGCCTGGTGCTGGTGCTCCTGGCCAAAGGCATCGCCGCCCTCCTGAGAAGCGGCCTCGTCCCGTTCCCCACCCCCTAACGCAAAGGAGAGTACGCACTTGAAGAAACTGATCGAACGATTCAAGAGAGACGGAGCGGAGGGGCCGCCGCATGGCGAGGCCGCTCCGCATGACACTTCAACCGAACCCCAGGAGACGGCCCCCAAGCCCCCGCCCGACCTGCCCCTGTTCTTCATGCTCTCCCACCTGGAGGAGGACGGTCCCGTCCGGCTGGACGGGGTGAAGCTGGGCGTGTGCGAGGTGATGGGGTTGGAGCTGGACGAGCCGAAGCTGGGGGCCTTCGCGGGAGCGCTCAACGCCTGCGACTTCCCCGTGCAGCTCCTCGTCCGACAGCACCCGCCGCGCCTGGACGGGCTGCGGGACAAGCTCACCGACGCCCAGCCCGAGAACCTTCCCCCGCAGACGAAGGCGGCGGCAGGGTCCCTCCGAAGGCACCTCACCGAGCTGGAGACGCGCGACGGCATCCTCGACCGGCGCTTCTACGCCGTGTGCGAGTTCCCCCGATTCGACGAGCTGCGGGGCCTGCTGGCGCGGGCGGGGCTGTCAGTCCACTCCCTCAGCGACCGCCGCCTGCGAATGTTTCTTGTGGCTGCGGCCCTGGGAGGCACCCCCGCCGAGATGGACGAGGAGACGCCGGTGGAGGTGGAGATCAACCGACGCCACGTGCGCATCGGCGACCGGCTGGTGCGCTCCCTGCACCTGGGCAAGTGGCCCCGCTCCCTGGCACCCGGATTCCTCCAAAGCCTCATGGCGGCGGGAGCGCCCATGGACCTTGCCATCCACCTGGGGCCGATACCCACAGAGCAGGCCGCGAGGACGCTGGAGTGGCAGAAGGTTCGCTTCGAGTCGGCCCAGAGCCTGTCGTTGAAGCGGGGACGCACCATGTCCCCGGAGGCGCAGATCGCCCTGGAGGATGTGACGAGACTCCGGGACGAGGTGCAACGCGGGCGGGAGCGGTTGTTTCACGCCTCCCTCTCGGTCACCCTTCACGCGAAGGACGAGAGTGCCCTGAAGGAGATGACCCAGCGGGCGAAGGGCCACTTCGGGGCGACACTGGGCAAGCTGGACAACCTGGGCTTCCGCCAGCGGGAGGGCATCCTGTCCACCTTGCCCCTGGGACTGAACGCCGTCGCCGAGTGGCGCAGCCTCGACACGTCGAGCCTGGCCCGGCTCTTCCCCTTCTCGCCGCCCGACCTCGACACCCGCCGTGGGACGCTCTACGGCATCGACATGCGGGCCTGCTCCCCGGTGGTCTACGACCCCTGGGACGGGACCCACCTGAACGCCAACACCGCCGTCCTCGCCAGATCGGGGAGCGGCAAGAGCTTCGCAACGAAGCTCGGCGTGCTGCGTGGTCTCACCAGAGGCGTGACCGCCTACGTCATCGACCCGGAGGGTGAGTACGCGGACATGGCCCGCGCAGCGGGCGGACGTGTCCTCTCGCCCGGAGTGCCCGGACAGGGAATGAACCCCTTCGTCATCGACACGGGGGACTCCGAGGAGCTACTCCAGCGCATCGGCAGCCTTAGACGCCTCATCGAGGTCATGGTGGGCGAGCGGCTCTCCGCCGAGCGGCGGGCCACCCTCGACCACGCCCTGGCAGGCTACTACGCACAGGCCGGTGCGCTCACCGGCTTCCGCGACTTTTACAAGTACCTTGAGGGCGAAGCCCAAGACCTGGCGCAGTTGCTGAGGCCCTTCGCCACCGGCAGCCTGCGCAACCTCCTCTCCGACGAGGGGGACGACCTGCTGGGCAACGAGGCCCTCGTCACGGTCTTCGACCTGCGGCTGCTCGAACCGGAGCTGCGCCCCGCAGCCGCGATGGTCTGCACCGAGACGGTGTGGGCGGCGGCGGCCCAGGACCCCAAGCCCCGTCTGCTGGTGGTGGACGAGGTGTGGTCGATCATGCAGCACCCGGAAGGAGCGGCCTTCATGGTCAGCATGGCGAAGCGGGCCAGAAAGCACCGGCTGGGGTTGCAGTTCATCACCCAGGACGTCCAGGACCTCCTGTCCGAGGACTCGTCCCGCGCCATCACGGGGCACTCAGGGCGTGCCCTGCTCCAGAACGCGGCATTCAAGCTGCTGTTGCAGCAGGACGCGGCGGCGATAAGCACCGTGGGAGACGCCTTCGACCTGCCGGAGGACCTCCAACGATGGCTCCTGTCCTGCCCACGTGGCGACGGCCTATTGCTGTCAAAGGGGCACCGCTTCCCCGTCCGCATCGAGGCGACGCCGGAGGAGACCGAGGTGATCGAGTGGAGGCCGGGCAGGCACTAGGAGCGAACAACCACTGAAGGGAGGGCGAGACCGATGGACGAGAGACACCGGCGCGACAACGAACCGACCGACGCCCTGGTAGAGAAAGGAAGAGAACCATGAACCTGGACCCGATACGAAGACTCTTCGGCGATGACGACGACAAGACCCCCGTGCTGCTGGCGGTGACGCCGCCCAGGTCGGGGGAGCGGACCCTGCTGGGCGTGGAGAACCTCCTGGGCTCCATCGCCGTCCCCGAACCCTTCTCCCTGGAGTTGGCGGGAGACGCCGACGGCGTGACCCTGCTGGCCCGCTGCCTGCAAGACCGGGTGGTGCGGGGCCAGATCTCCGCCCGCTACCCGCAGGCGCAGATACAGCGGATAGCCGCCGATGACGACCCGCTGAACCTGGAGGAGGGCGAGCAGGCGTGGAGCATGACGCTCCGGGCCGACGGCCCCGAGTACGCGCCCCTGCGCACCTTCAGGGACGACGACCTGCTCGACCCAGGCTCCGACCCCTTCATGGCCGTGCTGGGGGCGCTCTCCAACCTGAACGAGGGGGAGCGCGTCGTTGCGCGTCTGATGCTCAACTCCCTGGGACCCGACTGGTCGCAGGGCCATCAGGAGAAGGCCCACAAGAGGCCGGTGGAAGACCGGCGCGATCCCTCATACACCTACCAGACCCGTCCCCTCCAGATGGACGGAGTGACGATGGCCGTTCTGGGCGTCGGCGTGGTCGCCGCCCTGCGCGCCTACCTGTGGGTGCAGGCGGGAGAGACCTGGAAGGCCGTTCTGATGGGCGTCGGCGTGACCGCCGCGCTCGCGGCGGGCGGCTGGCTCTGGCACAAGTGGAAGAAGGCCCACAACCGGGTGTACGACCCGAACCAAGTGAAGGAGAAGGTCTCACGCATCGCCTTCGACGGCGAGATCCAGGTGACGGCCATCCTGCCGGAGAACACCGGGCGGCATCGGGCGAAAGAGCTGCTGGAGCCGGTGGCGGCCGCCTACCGCCACTACGACAACCCGGCGGGGGCGAAGATGAAGACCGGCCGCATCCGGCCCGCCGCGCCCGCCCCGGAGATGCTGTACCCCACAGGCCCCGGACTCCTCGGTAGGCGCAGCGTGCTGGGGGTCCGCGAGGCGGCCTGCCTGTGGCATCCGCCGGGGGCCAGGGACGAGACGCCCCTGGTGGCCCGCGCCGGGGCTAAGGTGCTGCTGCCCACCGCCCGCAGCGTCAGCGGCGGCGCCCACGTCGGCGACACCACCACCGGAACGCCGAGGAAGATTCACTTCCCCGCCGACCTGCTCAGGCGGCACCACCTCTACGTGGCACGCACCCGCATGGGCAAGTCCACCCTCATGCAGCACATCGTCAGGCACAAGATGCAGGAGAAGGCCGAGGGCAGGGACGGAGACGCCATCGTCGTCGTCGATCCCCACGCCGACCTGGTGGGCGACCTGCTGCGGCACGTGCCGGAGTCCCTCGCAGGCCGGGTGCGGCTCATCGACCTGGCCGACGGGCGGGGCGCTCCCGGCATCAACCTCCTCGACTCCCGCGTCTTCACCGACCGCGACCGCACCGCCGACTCCGTGGTGCGCATCGCCAAGGGGCTGTGGGACCAGTGGGGGCCGAGGATGCAGTCCATCCTTGAGCAGACCGTCAAGACGCTCCACGAGGCCAACGAGAGCAGGGACGCCGGGGAGCAGTACACCATCCTCGACGGGCTGCGCATCCTCTCCGACACCGACTTTCGCGCAGACGTTCTGGCCGAGGTCAGCGACCCCTACCTGGTGGAGTGGTGGGGCAGGGACTTCTTCGGCTGGCGGCACGAGACCCGCTCCGACGCCCTAGCCCCGGTCCAGACCCGCCTCTCCTACTACTCGTCGTCGAAGCGGGCGCGGGCCATCCTGGGCCAGTCCCGCTCCACCATCGACATGCGACGGGTCATCCGCGAGGGAGGCATCCTCTTCGTCTCCACCGCCCAGGGCGAGGCCGGAAGGGACGTGGCCGCCCTGGTGGGCGCGTCCCTCCTGAACCTCGTGGACGCCGTGATACGGGAGCAGGGGAGCCTGCCGCCCGACCGGCGGCGCGGGGCACTGGTGGTCGTGGACGAGATGCAGTCCATGCCGGGCGTGGACTACGAGTCGATGCTGAGCGAGCTCGGCAAGTTCGGGGCCAGCTTCGTGCTCGCCACACAGAGCCTCGCCAAGCTGGACGACCTCTCCCGCACCATGCGGGACACCATCCTCGCCAACGTCGGCTGCCTCGCCGTCTTCCAGGTGGCGGGCAACGACGCACGGCAGCTCGTCTGGGAACTGGGCAAGGAACGGGTGACCGAGGACGACATTACGTCGCTTCCCGTCCACCAGTGCTACGTCCGGGCCACCGTGGGAACAGACCGCATGGACGCCTTCTCCATGAAGGTCGCCAAGCCGGAGCCGGGAGACCCCGAAACGGCGGATCGCATATGGAGCGAAGCCGAGAGCTACCTCACCCCGGCTAGGGACCTGGCCGAGAAGGACGAGGGTTTGCAGGAACTGGTCGACAAGTACCGCGAGCAGTTGGACAGGCTCAGGAAGGAGCAGTCCCAGGAGGCCCAGGGCGGCGGCGAGCAACAGGCCCAGGAGCAGCCCAAGCGCAAGCAGCAGCGAACCAAGCGCGACCGGAAACCCGGGAACGAGGCCCCGGAGACGACGGAGCGGACGGACGACGGGGAGCGTGAGGAATGAGACCCGTGGACGCCGAGCTGCTCAGACTTCTGGCGCACATGCCCCTCCTCGACCGGCTGGAGATGGTCGCAGTCTCCGGCTGGTCGAGGGGAGGGGTCTACAGGGCGGTCCCCAGGCTGGAGGACGCGGGGCTGATCGCCTCCGTCCCCCACGGCACCGATCTCATACCCCCCACCCGCAGGTTCTACCTCACCGCCGACGGCCTGCGCCGCTTGGCCCACGCCGAGAACGTACCACTTGAGGCCCTGCTCAGAGACCTGCCCGTCTCGGCCCGGTGGCGGCGCGTCCTGCTGGAGCGGCTCGACGCCGTGGCCGTCGTCTACCGCCTCGCCTCCGCCGTTTCAAACGCCTCCTATCCCATTCGATTCCGCTGGTACCGCGCCAGGCCGTTGGACGCCATCGTCATCCTGCCCGGAGGAGGAACCGTCGGCATAGTCCGGCAGGGGCCGACCACCGACCGCACGGGCTTTCCCAAGAGGCTCCGGCAGCTCACCCGGGGACCGCAGCCCGGCTGCATCCTGCTGATCGCGCCCGACGACGTGCGGCTGCGCCACTCCCGCAACAGGCTCCCCCACACCCCGGCCACGGCCCTCTTCGCCCTGGAGCGCGAGGCGGTTGCGGTCTCTCCGGACGATCCCGTCTGGCGGCTCCGCTCCATCAACGCCGCCGTCAGCCTGCGGGACGCCATCGACCGCTTGACCAGCAGGGGCGTTATCCCCAACGAGCGTCCCCTGGAGCGCGGTCTCTCCCTCCCCCCCGACGTCGACGAGCACGAGCCGGGAGGCGACGTTCCCGACTACATGCTGCCCGCACTGGTCAGGCCCGCAGAGAAGCGCGCCCTCGACCTGCTCTGCGACTGGCCCTGGCTCGGACTGCCGGAACTGGCCGGACTGCTGGGGGTCTCACGCCCGCGAGCGTCCAAGCTCATTGCCGCCCTAGAGGGCTTCGGGCTGGTGGGCCGCGCACCCGCGTTTGGACGCAGGCTGGCCCTCACCGACGTCGGGCTGGCGATGCTGGCCCGCAGGGACCGCACGGCCGTGGGCGGGGCGAAGAAGCGTTGGAGCGCAGCCCCGGAGGACGCCGGGGACTGGCGCAGCGTCTCCGGCAGGCGTAGCAGGCAGCTGCTGCGCGACATCGAGCACACCACCGCCGTCCACGATTTCATAGCCGCCCTGGCGACCCAGGCCCGCGAGCTGGGCTGGGGCATCGACCAGCTCGACCCGCCCATCAGGGCGTCCCGCTACTTCCGCCACTTCGGAGGCAGGCGCTCCATCCACCCCGACGCCTTCGGCATCCTGCGGCGGGGCGACGATCCCTGGCCCTTCTTCCTTGAGTGGGAGCGCCGTGCCGTCCGCCCCATCACGATGGCGGAGCGCCTGGCCCCCTACCTGCGCTACTACTCGTCTCACCGGCCCATCGACGACCACGGCGCACGGCCCGCCGTCCTCGTGGTGTTCCACGAAGACCTGGCGGCGACCCACTTCCTGCGAGTCGCCCTTGAGGAGATGGTGCGGACAAGGACGCCCCTCCCCTTGCTGGTCTCCCACCGGGGCCTGGTGGAGCGGGAGGGGCCGCTCGGCAGGGCATGGCTCGCCCCCGGCGGTGGCTTCGAGCCGGCGCGCCCCCTCAATCAAAACCCGAACGGAGAACCGAGACCATGAGAATCTACTACATCGACGAGTCCGAGGGTCGCCGATACTACGTCCGAACCGCCCTGGGCGTGGACGCCGAGCGGTGGAATGAACTGCACGCCCGCGTCCGGGATTGGCGGATCGAGCTGCAAGCCCATTACGCCGTCCCCGCGGATCGAGAGCTTCACGCCTGCGACCTGCTGGCAGGACGGGGCAAGCTGGCCCGCATAGACGGCTCGGACCGCAGGCTCTCGCCGGAGCGCGGGGCCGAAATCTTCATGGACGGGCTGCGCGTCGTCGAGGACGCCGCCAGCACCATCGGAGGCGTGGAGATCGTCAACGTCTGCCTGCATAAGCCCGACGTGATCGGCCACGAGCGGGCCAGCCTGGACCGGCTGCTCAACCGCATTAACACCTCCGTCGCCGGGGACGACCGCCACGCTTTCCTCATCTTCGACGAGGGCGGGGAGGAGATGGTGGCCCGCCTCTACCGCAGGCTCAGGAGCGTCAACCCCGTCCCCAGCAGGTACGAGAAGTGGGAGGACGGAGGGCGGACGAAGGACATCCCCATAGAGAGGGTCATCGGAGGCCCCGCCTTCCGAAGCTCCCACTCCGACTACCTGCTGCAGATGGCCGACCTCATCGCCCACGCCCTCCTCAAGCAGGAGGAGGAGCCGTCCCCCAGGGTGAAACGCCTGGGCATCGAACGGGCCTTCGGGATCCTTAATCGCGCCCTCAACCGCAGGGCGTCCAAGCGAGACCCCCAGGGCGTCGTCAGGCGTTAGCCAGAGCGCGGCGACCGGAACCTGAATTGTAGGTTGCCTACCGGTGGCAGCGGAGGTGCAACCTAACTACAATAGTCTACGGGGCTCCTAGCAATTGACGTGGAGGTCGGCATCTGCCGCCACCGAACACAATTGAGGTCGAGTACTAGATGAATGAACCCCGCGATTCGTATGTCGAGGATAACTTTGAGAGTGTATTGGACGCTTTCGAACGCTGCGGCTGGGAAGCGGTGGTCGACGATGTGTCGTACAAGGGATATGCATCCTTGTCGGAGGCCCTACACAGGTCCGCAACAATGGCCGCCAGCGAAGACAGAGAGGCCCACGCGAAGGTTCTGAGATTGTTGGGAGAAGCGTGTTCGATGATGCTCTCACCTGAAAAGCCGAACGAGCCCTTCGAACCCCTGGTACGTATTGGCGGAAGTCGTTCAATAATGCCGGATGACTTCACCGACTCTGAGATTGACTTCTTCGCCCACATCGTTGATTCAATCGACAAACCGACTCTGAAGGGGAGATTGGCAGACCTCGTGTGGCTTCTGCGCCAACCCCGTGACGTCAAATACGCCCTGGATGCCATCGACAGCTACATGGAGGTCCCCCTGGACGTCCATAACTGGTTCGGTGATGGGGAACAGTGCTGGAAGCGCGCCATCGGTTTATGCCGCATGATCGGACCCACTGGCGCCGACCGCCTCGACCGAATAGAAAAGTCGATAGTGGAGGCCCTAGACTCGGCAACGACGGAGGACAAGTTCTTCGGTCACGGCCTTGCCGACACACTATGGTCTGAGGGGCTTGGCAGAAGCAACTCGGCTGACATCGCCGCGAAACTGGGGGCCTTAGCAAAGGGATTTGACTCGATAGGCAACTTTCATGCGAGCGGCCGATTCTACAACGCGGCCGCCAGATGGTTCAGAAGCGCTGGAGATGACGAGAAAGCCATTGACATGACCGTGGCCGAAGCAGAGGCATTCGTCAGCGATGCCACCGCTAGAATGTCGTCGGACAATCCTAGCCACGGGGTCGCAGCTAGCTTCGTGGAAGACGCCATACAGGTGTATCGGACCGTTCCCAGGGACCACCGGGACCGTCACCACGTTGACCAGCGAATCCAGGAATTGAGATTGCGCCTCAGCGAGCACGGCAAGCGGGCACAGGAAGAGATGGTAACGGTCAGAGGCGATGAAATCGACGTTGGTGACACCATTCAGAAGGCCCGGGACGCCGTCAGGGGCAAACCTGTTCACGAAGCACTGAAGGCGTTTGCGGACCTGCATAGAATCAGCGTCAGAGAACTTCGTGAGGCGGCCATCAAGAACCTATCGCATACTCCCTTCCTAGCGTCCATTCCCAAAGTATATTCCAGTCACGACGGACGCGTAATTGCGAGGACTCCGGGAATAAGTGGGTCCGTGCCTTCGGTAGATGACGAAGCGGAGATTCTCGGTCAGATGAACCGTGTTGAATATCCAACGCGCGTCGGCATCATTGTGCAAGCCATGATCCTACCTGCATTGGACGTTCTGACTATGGAACATCGCGTGCGAACAGTCGACCTCATCAACCTCGCTAGACTATCACCAATTGTGCCCGTAGGCAGAGAGGTTCTCTTCGGTAGGGCGCTGGCCCACGGTTTCAACCGCGACTTTGCCACCTCCATACATCTGCTGGCCCCTCAGATCGAGCATATGGTGCGCGTCCCACTGAAGATCGCGGGCGTGAGCACATCCCACCTCGACCAGGAGGGGATAGAAACGGAGAACGGCCTGAGCACTCTAGTAGACCTTCCGCAGACTAAGGCTAGATTCGGAGAGGACGTGACCTACGAGATCAAGGCTCTCTTCTGTGATCAGATGGGACCGAATCTCAGGAACAACATTGCCCATGGCCTGCTCGATGACCAGCGGGCCAACTCTGCCGAAGCTGTATATGCGTGGTGGCTCGGGCTCCAGCTGGTGTTCAACACCTACTGGTATTCCTTGGACAAAGAGAAGACGAAGGACCGGCAGGAGGAAGAAAGCGAGGACGACTCCTCTCAGAATTGAAGCCGGGAACGATCGGTCGCTTGAGGCTACCGTCCTTTGAGTACATGTGTCCAAGTTTACAGTGGCGCCCAAGGATTCAACCTTGACTGACTCCCTTTTCATAAACGCAGATTTGCGCGATGTCTTGGCCGGGCAAGAGCGAGCAATGTCTAATGAGATAGGCTCGCTGACCGAAGATCTCGTCCTAAACACGTCACCGGAGAAACTCTCCGATTACCTCGTCGAGAAGTACAGTGTCGACCCACTGGTGATTGACGAGTCTGGAATCCAGGTTGACTACGGCGACGCTCAGGTCGACGTTAGCCACAGGATCGAATACGCCGTGTTCGACCGCAGTACGCCCACCTACGTAGCTGGTACCAGGATCACCTTCTTTGTGCCGTTCTCAGGCGACGCGGAGTTATTCAAGTGCAGGCCGTCCACATTCAGCCTCAACCCTCCGCGAGGAGTAGTCCGTGGCAACGAACTGGTATTCGTATACGAGCGGACGACCCATGACGTGCCCAACATAAGAAGCGAATTCGACCGAGAGCTGCAAAGCGTACAACAGAATCTCTCCCGGATTGCCGATCAGGTGGAGCAGTTCAATTCAACTATCCGGACCAAGGTAAGGGAGCAAATCGGGGCGAGGCGGGAGAAGCTGCTTCAAGATCGAGGGATTATCGAAGGTCTGGGATTCCCACTGAAACGCCGATCACAGGTGCCCACGACCTATACTTCGCCCGAGGTGAAGCGACGCATCGTGCCCCAACTTCCTCCGGTCGAAACGAAGCCTTATCGACCGGAACCCACTCTGGCTATTGACGAATACGAGCACATCCTATCGGTCATTTCGAACATGGTCATGGTGATGGAGCGCAGCCCGAGCGCATTCAAGTCGATGGGCGAGGAAGACCTTCGGCAGCACTTCCTAGTGCAGCTTAATGGACAGTACGAAGGGCAAGCCACGGGAGAGACTTTCAATTACGAGGGCAAGACCGACATTCTGATCAGAGCAGAGGGAAAGAATATCTTCATCGCCGAGTGCAAATTCTGGACGGGTCCGGCCGGACTCGGCGAGGCACTCGACCAACTGCTGGGCTATACAAGCTGGAGGGACACTAAGACGGCCTTGCTGATCTTCAACCGCGAAGCGACTATGTCCACGGTTCTCCAGAGAATCCCGCAGGCGGTCCGGGAGCACGCCAGCTACAAGTCCGACCTGAGCTATGAGTCGGAGTCCGGCTTCCGGTACGTCTTCAGCCATCGAGATGATCCCGACAGAGAACTCATGCTAACCGTGCTGGCTTTTGATGTACCAGGCTAAAGATCCTTGGAGAGGATGGCAGCTCAAAGATGGATGCAGATCAGGAGCAAAAGCGAGAATTCGACCGTATGCGGGGAGAATACCTCGGACTGATGGCCTCCCTCGAACTGAACTTGACGCTTCTGATAGCAGAGTGGCTGGAGGTTGAGAGTCACCGCGAGGAGTTCCAGCGCTGGTTTGTTGAAACCCCTATCCCTTTCCGCTCCAAGGTCCGTTTGTACGAGGCCATGACAAGTGACAGCAGTCAGCTAGACCAGCTTGGCGACCTTCCTCAGCAGATGCGTGAGTCGTACGATTTCCGAAATACACTCGCGCACTCGTTCCGCCAGTTCGGAGGTTTTAGGACGTCGAGAGGCGTCGAAGTACCGGCCGAATCGATTTCTCTTGATGTGCTAGAGACCAAGCTACAGCAGCTAGCTAGCCTGGATAATCTGGTGATCAACCTTTTGGGTTGGGCCATAGAGGGACCACCCCAACCGGTTTTCACTGACGACTATGCGGACTGGCCTTACTGAGTATTTCTCCCGGTAGGTTCGGCGCGAGGATGACCATGCTCGCATAGCTCGGAAGGCCGGGCAGTGTGAACCGCCCGGCCTTCTCATCACTGTTACGGGCCACGGGAGGAGGCGCACGGCGTCGCCGTCTCGCATAGTCATCCGTTCACCTTGTACGGCCAAAGGCTGGGTGCAATGCATGAGCATCACCACGACCTTGGCCCTGCACCGAGCAGGCACATTTCATCGTGGTCTGCAACTCGTGGGAGGTGGGCGGTTCGCCAGCCCGCCAGTCATTGGCCCAATGTTCGGGCTCCGTCATCGCAGCCCGTCATCAGGTCGAATCCGCCGGGAATCTCCCGTGCGAGCTTCAGGATTGCCCAGAAGTAGGCCCCGGAAGGCGGCCTCCCGTTGCGCCACTTTCTCAGGCCGGTCTGCGTCACGTCGAGACGCTCGGCGAACTTCCCCCACGTCAGCCCCGACAACTCCTTCAACCGCTCCAGCCGCTCCCCAAAGTCCTCGGGGAAGGGCGGGGGCCGGTTGTTCAACCTCCGCTTCCGTTCGATAGTCGTCATGGTTCCTCCTTCTTTGATTTGAGATCGCCTAAACGTTCCGTCTCATGGCCCGCACAGCCTCCGGGTCCAACCCTTCGGGCAGATCCCGTTCGGGCTGCATCAGGATCCCGTCCCGCAACCCCATCACGTCGGCTATGAGCATCAACAGGAAGAGGTGGGCGGTGTTGGGAGCCACGCCCTTGTTCCGCCACTGCCTGAGCCGGTGGAGGCTGACACCCAGGAGACGGGACAGCTCCCTCCAGCTCAGCCCGCTCGCCTCCTTGAACAACTCAAGCCGCCCGGAAAAGTCCAAGGGAAGGTCGTACTCGACGGGCCGGTAAACTCGCTTCTGAACTCCCATGCCCTACTCCTCCTCGTCGCTCCCGGAACGGGCGAAATCGACGGTCAGGGGCGGCTGGTAGACCCCGACCGGAGGGAGGACGTGCACCCCGAATAGGATGTACATGCCTCCGGGGACGCGGGCCGCCAGCTTTACCAGGGCGTTCACCCCGTCACCGCTGGGCTTGGTGCCCTCCCGCCACCGCTGGAGCTGTCGAGGGTCCACGCCCAGGCACGCGGCCAGGATGTCCCAGGAGACCCCGATGGCCTCCTTGAAGGCTTCCAGGCGCTTGGGGAAGTCCGGCCCGATGAGGCCGTCGTCGACGATGAGGTGCGACGGGAGGAGTCCGGCTCTCACTCGACTGCCTCCATGTAGAAGAGGTCGTCGAAGTCGGTGACGCAAAGCACGTCCATGAGCTTCTTGCGGAAGGCCGGCGAGGGGCAGCGATGCCCGGACATGAGCTGGGAGAGGTAGCTCGACGAGGTGTCGAGCAGCCGCGCCAACTCGTTCTGGGTCATGTTGCGCCGGTCGAGAATCTCCCACACCTTGTGGGGGTTGAGCTTGACGCGGAATGCGGGCTGCCTGCGACTCACGCCTCCGCCTCCTTCAAGTCCGCCTGCGTCCCGTCCACGGCTGCGCCGTTGCGGTACAGGTGCGGATTGGCGAGGTAGTGGCGCGCGATGATGCGGGCCAGTATTCGCAGGCCCTCGATGCGCCGGCGCTCCTGTCTCTCAGTCAGCCTTCGCTTGCGCTTGCTACTCACGCGATCTGTCTCTCTGGTGGAGTCCGGCTTGCCATGAAGGTGGCCTTCGGGGACGCCAGTGTTGTATACTCAAGCCGATGATTAGCAAATCAGTTCTGTTGGCGTAAGTGTAGCAATATAGTGAGAGTAGAGGCAATGGCGAATGGGCAGTAATCCGCCTTCTGAACTCAACTCGTTGACAATTGCTCGCTCTGATGTAACAATTCTTGTCCAAGAGTTTAGCTGCGATTTAGCAGGTACACCGTTCGCGGAACTGTTCGCGCCTACGGACCCAAAGGGGAGACATCATGGACGAGCATGAGGACATCCAAGACCTGGGCGAGGGCCGTGAGATCGAAGGCGACGACGCGATAGGCCCGCTGCTGAGACGACTGCGGGGAGACCTCAGCCTGCGGGACGTGACCAAGCGCATCGGCGTCTCCAGCTCCTACCTCTCCCAGATAGAGAGGAGCGACCGCAAGCCGGGCACCAACGTCATCCGCAAGCTGGCCGACCTCTACAACGTGGATGCTGACGAGCTGCTGAAGCGGGCCGGGCGGGACAGCCACGTCGACCCATTCAGCGACGAGGCGATGGAGGTGGAGCGGGCCTACCAGTACGTGCTGGCAGACCCCGTGTTCCGCGTGGGCACCCGGCCCGACGGCCCCATCACGCTGAAGACCAAGCGATTCATCGTCGAGATGTACGAGCGATTCGCCAATAAGAAGCTGCTGGAATGAACCGAACGAGAGAGGACTTCTGCCGCGACCTGCTGGACGACGCCCTGGAAAGGGGGCTGAACCCTGAGGGCGTCGCTGCCCGCTTCGTGCGCTACTTCAACGTATCGGGCCACCCCACGGTACCCGAGCTGACCGTCCTGCTCGGGGAGACGGGGTTCGGCACGGTGACGGGCACGTGCAGGGAGAGCCTGGACGTGAAGGGCATCCACTTCAGCTCGCCGGGCGGCGGCTACGACATCCACTACCGGGACGACCTGTGGGAGGGGTCCAAGGAGCACACCGTGCTCCACGAAACCTACGAGATCATCGACGAGACCCTTTGCGAACTGTACTCCGGCTGCGCGCCGGTGTGGAGAGTGTGCCGGCAGGCCGACCGGTTCGCCGCCGCAGCGCTTATGCCGCCGGATATGTTCTCCCTGTTCGCCGAGTCGTCGGGGTTCGACGTGGTGGCGCTGCAAGGGATGTACCAGCGCGCCTACTCCTCCATCGCCATCAGGCTGGCCGAGGTCATGCGCCACCAGCCCCTCATGGTTGTCCTGTACGAGCACAAGGAGAAAGGAGAGCCGCGCCGGTGGCCCCCCATAGCCACGCTCGACGACTTCACCGCCAAGGTGGTGGTGCGGACTCCTGGATTTCGGATCAGGATGCAGAGGAGGCCCCTCTCGATTTTGCGGGGGTTGCTGCCCCGCAGGGGCGCTCCGCCTGCACCGGGGTCGGTGGCGGAGCGGGTAATCCTCACCGGCAGACCCGTCCACGTGGAGCGGGTGAGCGGCTACGACCTGTGGCGGAACGACGACGTGACCGTGGCCGCAAGGCCGGTCGTCTGGTACGGGCGTGTCGCCAAGATAGCCGTCGTCGCCGTCCCCTACCGGGACCGCTCCGTCCTGGCTCCCCAACTGGGCCACGCCTGTTTCGAGCGCATCCCCCGCGCCCACCAGGTGCTCTAGCGATTGATGCCGGTTGTTGGATGGTGTATAGTAAGACATAGCACTACACCAAGAGGCAAAAAGAGAGAACATGACCACTCCCAGGCGTTCCAAGACCATCACCTTCTCCCTGCCCCCGGAGATGGAGGCGCAGGTGCGGAGTGTGATGAAGGAGGACGACCTCTCCGTGAGCGAGTTGCTCAGGCAGGCCATCCGCCTGTTCATGGAGGAGCGGGAGTGGCGCAGACGGGAACGGCTGGAATGGCTGCGCTCCCGCACGACTACCGACGAGGAGTGAGCAAGGAGGAGAGACTGATGAACGACCGATTCGATCTGACACCGGCGGCCCTCTACGCCAGAGTCTCCAGCGAACGCCAGGACGTGGACCTGTCCGTGGCCGCCCAGCTAAGGGCGCTCAGGGACTACGCCGAGAAGAACGGCTACATGATCGTCCGCGAGTACGTGGACGAGGCCGAGAGCGGCAGAATCGCCGCCCGGCCCCAGTTCCAGAAGATGCTGGACGAGGCCGAAAAGCCCGAGGCCCCTTTCAAGGAAATCCTTGTATGGAAATTCAGCCGGTTCACCCGCAAGCGCGAGCACGCCGTCGCCTTCAAGTCGAAGCTCAGGCGAAAGGGCATCCGCGTGGTCTCCATCACCGAGCAGGCCGAGGACAACCCCACCGGCAGGCTCCTTGAGGCCATCATCGAGAGCGTGGATGAATTTTACTCGGAGAATCTGGCGCAGGAGGTCTCCAGGGGGTTGCGCGAGGCAGCGTCACGCGGCTTCTGGATGTCGACCTACGCACCCTACGGCTACAAGCGGGTCCACGTGCAGGACGGGCCGAAGAAGCGCCCCAGGCTGGAGCTAGACCCGCCCGCCGACGCAATGGTCCGGCGCATCTTCGACATGGCCCTACAGGGCAGGAGCATCCTCGACATCACCAAGACCCTCAACGCCGAGGGCATCCCCACGGTCAACGGCAAGAAGTGGCAGAAGACCACCGTTCACGCCATGCTGGACAACGAAGCCTACACGGGGGCCGTGGTGTGGGGAATCAGCGCCAAGGACCGCCAGCCGCCCGTGCGGGTGGAGAACGCGCACCCCGCCATCATCAGCAAGCGGGAGTACAGGCGGGTCAAGAAGCTACTCGGCTCCCGCGCCCCGAAGCAGGCGAACCCGCGCCGGGCGTCCAGCCCCTACCTGCTCAGCGGCATCCTCAAGTGCGAGACCTGCGGCAGGGCCATGTCCGCCTCCGAGGCCAAGAGCGGCAAGTACACCTACTACGTCTGCCAGTCCCTGATGAAGAAGGGCAGCGGCACCTGCGAGACCCCCAGGCTCAATGCCAAGAAGATCGAGACCACCATCGTCGATGAGCTTCGCGCCAACGTCCTCACCGAGTCCAACATCAGAGAACTGGTAAAGCACCTGGACGAGGAGATGGATGGAGCGGCCTTGGAGCACCGTCAGAAGCTGGAGAGCATTGAGGCGGAGCTTGAGGAGGTGAAGAAGCAACTGGGCCGCGTCTGGCACTTCATATCGAAGAGCGACAGCGTAGACATCGCCGCCGCCTCGGACCATATCGTGGAGTTGCAGAGGCGCAAGGAGAGTCTGGAGAGCGCCGCAGACGAGGCACGGGCGGTGCTGGCCGAGCGGCGGCAGTATCTGGACAGCGCCGACACCATCGCCACCTTCGCAGAGGAGATGAGCGAGTTCCTCAAGGACAGCGAGCTGACCGAGACCAAAGCCTTCGTCCACTCGTTCGTCAAGGAGGTTCAGATCAAGCCCGGCAAGGCCGCCATCATCTACTCGATGCCTACTCCTGATGACAGCCCGTTAGGGGGAGCGGACTCCGCCGAAATCGCCCTCAACGGTGGAGTTCGCAAATCGGTACGTCATGGTGGAGATAGGGGGACTCGAACCCCCAACCTCGGCATTGCGAACGCCGCGCTCTCCCAGTTGAGCTATATCCCCACGAGGCAAAGCAGGTGCGGGGTCTAGTATAGCTTACGGAGCGGAGTAGGGTCTAGGGAAATTCGCGCCCGGTAATCGGCTGGCGGCGGGCTTGTTCGACTTCCTTACAGAGACTTGACGGCGTCTTCGATTGCCGTTGTGGCTTCTTGGTAGTCAGTGTCGGGGGACAGGAGCAGAGGTTCGCCAATGCGGATTTCGACGTTTCCTCGTGGAAGGATGGGGAAGCGGGAAGGGAATCCCAGCTTGTGGATGTGAAGGCGGAGCGGAACGACGGGAAGGCGGCCCTCGACCGCGACGAGGCCCGCGCCGGTCATGAAGGGCTTGATGGGGCCTCCGACGGTGAGCTCGCCCTCGGGGTATATGAGCACGGACCAGCCGTCGTCGATGATCTTGCCCATGTTTTCGAGGCTGGGCCGGACGGCGCCTTCCT
Organism: Dehalococcoidia bacterium; assembly: GCA_963665745.1. GTDB lineage: Bacteria > Chloroflexota > Dehalococcoidia > Lucifugimonadales > VXLM01 > VXLM01. Next base: position 2,540,078 of record OY762443.1, read on the forward strand.
TGGCGAGAGGGAAGCCGTTGCCGAGGAGGGGGTTCATGAGCCAAAAGACGGGGTTCTTCCAAAGCTGGGCGGCTCCGGCGATGGCCATGCGGCGACGCAGGCTGTTGGGAACGGCCTTGATGATAAGAGGGTTGTCGAGGCCAAGACTGTGATTCGACGCGAAGAGGACCGGCCCGGTGACGCCCTCTAGGCGCTCGCGGCCGGTTATCTTGAGGCTGTAAGGCAGGCTGACAATGGGGAAGATGATGACCCGTTGGAGGAACCCTCGGAGGATGCGACACCACCAGCGCATACCCCACGCCGGGAAGTTCGTCAAGGGCGGGTTCTTGGAGCCTTCCTCGACGAGAGCGGTTAGCTGACTGACGGTTGTTTCAGGTTCCAATTGGCTTTCGTCCATGTAGACGCCAAGCTCGGCCTCTATTGCCGACAGAAGCTCGACGCGACCGAGGGAGTCGAGATCGAGGTCGTCGCCGAGGGTCGCATCGGGCGTGATGTTCGCTACGTCTCGTTTGCTCACCTCGGCGATGATGTGGGTGAGGTTTCTTGCTCCGCCTGTAGAACTTCCGCCGGACGTTGTCGCGCCTGGACTCTCCGGTTGAATTTTGCCGAGGATCGTGTCGATCACGAGGCGTTTCTTCACCTTGAGGGTGTGGGTGCGCGGGAAGTCTTCTTCTGGCCACACGGTGAAGCCCCTGATTCTCTGCTGCTCGGCAAGTTGGTCGTTGGTCCAGGAAACGGCGTCCTGCGCGGAAGTGGGGTCATCCAAGATGAGTGCGGCGTGGACCTCGACGGATGAGCCTTTGGTGAGGCCGACGACTGTAGCGTCGGTGACGTTCGGGTGCTTGGTGAGGACGGCCTGGATGTCCTCCGGGAAGACGTTCTGGCCGCTTGGGAGGACGATCATGTCCTTGAGGCGGCCCTGAATGTGGAGGAAGCCCTCGTCGTCGAAGAAGCCGAGGTCGCCGGTCCGGTACCAGTCGCCATCAAAGGCGGCGGTGGTCTCTTCGGGCGCGCGCCAGTAGCCGGGGGTGACGTTATCTCCGCGCACGAGGATCTCGCCCGCGTCGCTAATCTTGACCTCGACGTTTGGGAGCGGGCGACCTGTGGAGTCGATGCGCCGTTCGTCGATGGCGTGGTTGCTTATGACGGGAGAGGCCTCGGTTGCGCCGTAGCCCTGCACGATCTTGACGCCGAGGAGCTCCCACTTTCTTCCGAGATCGGGGTCGAGGGCAGCGCCGCCGGAGACGATGAAGTCGAGCTTGCCGCCGAACTGCTTGTGAACGCGGCGGAAGAGGACGCGACGGAGGCGGAAGGGAGTTCGCCCGGCTATCTTGAGGAGCCTGCTCCATAGGGCCATCTTGCCCTGCCGGGCTATCTCGCGCTCGATGCCGTTCATGAGAAGCTCCAGTCCCTGGGGAACGAGGAGCAAGGCGGTGATCTTGCGCTCGCGCATCGTGCGGGCGAGCACGGTTGGCTGGCGGCTCGTCGGATACGTCACGCTCGCGCCGGAGTTCATGGCGATGAAGAGGCCGCCCATCTGCTCATACATGTGGCTCAGCGGGAGGATGGAGAGGAGCCTGCTGGAAGGGTCGCAGGAGATGTACTGGGAGATGCCCTCGATATTGGCCGTGAGATTGCGGTGGGTGAGCATGACGCCCTTCGGGTCGCCCGTGGTACCGGACGTGAACATGATCTCGACGAGGTCGTCGGGTGTGATGTCCACGTCCTCGGGCGCAGGCATGTCGGCTATGGTTTCTTCCAACTGCTCGAAGGTAATTTCGGGGACTCCGAGGTCAACGTCTCCTTTCGGAGTGAAGCGGGACGTGAATGCCAGTTTCGGGTCGGTGCGTGAGACTACGCGCTCCACGTAGTCGGGGGCGCTTCGGAGGTCGAGGGGAATGACGATGACGCCGGCTCTGACGCATCCGAAGAAGATGAGTACCCATTGGGGAGAATTCGGTCCCCAGAGGACTACTTGGTCTCCTTTTGTCAGGCCGCGGCCTTGGAGCAGGGAAGCAACCTTGCCGGAGTCTTCCCACAGGCGGGAGTAGCTCCAACGGAGGTAACGAAACACCGGCTTGATGAGGAGGGCGTCTCGGGAAGCGTGTTTTTCAACCGCTGCGCGAAGGAATTCGACGAGGGTTCTGCCAACAGGAGCTTCGGTTGAATTAGCGATCATGGCTGCTCTTTCATCGCACGGCAACAGGTCGAGCCGCGTGTTCTTGAATCATCGTCCGAAGGGCTGCACGGGCGTTCTTGCGCATGGGCGGGAAGTGACTGAAGCATATAATATCGAAGTTTAGGTCGAGCAGCTTTTCGAGTGAGCGCAGCGCCTCCTCCGAATCCTGGGTGACTCTGTGGGAAGGCGGGGTGAGCTTGCGCGAGAACTTGTACTGGAGCGCGTCGCCGACGATGATGACGCGCTTGGCCGGCAGGTGAAGTGCAATGCTGCCCGCGGTATGTCCGGGGAGATGGACGACTCTCACCTCCGTCCCGAACGGGATGATGTCGCCGTCTTCCAGTCGCAGGTCGACGGGGACATGGCCTCCCATGAGCTTGGGGAGTATCGGCTCGGCCGCCTTAGCGAGAAGCTCGTTTTGCAGCGGGTTCGGCACGGTCTTCGCGCCGGAAATAATGTCCGCGTCCAGCCGATGCGCGGCGACGGCGATGTTTCTACCGGCGACGACCTCAGCGAGTCCGCCGCAGTGGTCGGGGTGAGCGTGGGTAATCACGACAGTGTCTATTTGATCGAGAGTGAGTCCCAGGTCCTTGAGGCCGCCGGTTATTGGGAGCAGGCTGCCCTGGAGTCCCGTGTCGACCAAGACGGCGCGGTCGTTCTCCACGAGGACGGTGATCCGGGCTCCGAGGACCCGGAATTGGAACACTCCGCCGGTGACTTGTATGGGCTGGCCGAAGATCATGGTTTGTGTATGGGACAGAGGCTATGTGACGTTTCGGACATGATAGCGCATGCGTCGTAGTGTCGCTGATATTTCACCCTTCGACAGGCTCAGGGTGAACGTAGTGTTCCTTTACATTAGGGTCTCGGAAGGCTACTCGCGGGGGAGCTGGCCTCTGAGGAAGACTTTTAGGAGGCCTTCGTTGGCGGCGCTTGTCAGTTTGCGTTCGATGTTTCCATCCTTGCCTATGAAGAAGGTCGTTGGAAGAGAGAGGACCTCGTATGCGCGGGCGATCTCGGTGGTGGTGTCGAGTGCGACGGGGTAGGTGACGCCGGCCTCCTCGGCGAATGCCTTGACGTTTTCGAGGGTGTCGGACATGGCTATTCCCACGAACACAACACCCTGGTCGCGGTACTCCTGCCACATGGTCTCGAAGAAGGGCATCTCCCAGCGGCAGGGCGGACACCATGAGGCCCAGAAGTTCAGGACGACCACCTTGCCGTTGAGATCGGAGAGTCGCAAGGTCTCGCCGTCGAAGGTCTCGACCTCGAAGTCGGGCGCGGCTTCGGCGTCGGTGCTGCTGGTCGACAGGATGGTCCTGGGCGTGGGAGCCGGAGTTGCGGTGACGGTTGGCTCCGGTATGGGAGTCGGTTCGGGTGTGGCCGTCGGCGGGTAGGGGACTGTCGTTTGCGTGGGAACGGCGTCAGATACTCCGGTAGGAAGGGGTTGTGCCTCGCCGCCTGACTGCGCGCACGCGACGGTTAGGCAGAGCGTCAACAGTAGGATGATGCTGACGCGCCTATGTGTGCTCCACAGTGTTGCAAGGCGAGGTGACATGAGCGCTCAGCCTTCCCATACGGGCGGGGCGTCGAAGTAGTCGGGAGTTCCGAAGAGGGGAAACATGGGCCAGGTGTCCTTGTCTCGCTGCTCCCAGACAATGCCGGTCTCGGTGTAGGCCCCGCCGCCGCCGTGAGCGGGAGGGCTGAATTCTGGTCGGGTGAGCTGGTCGGCCCGATACCACGCCGTGCGAAATTCGAGGGAGCGAGCGCGGCGTTCGTGGCTGTCGAACCAGCGGTGGACACGTTGGTTCGGGCGCTGCGACTCGGCTCCGGGGCCGCGTTCGGTCACGTCTTCAAGATCGGAGCCGAGCTTTTGCAACTCGCTGACGGACAGGGGAACGCCTTCGCGGAGGAAGAAGTCGTCGAAGTTGGGATCGACCATGGCCCATTTTTGGTGCTCGTCCGACCAGTACTCTGCCGTGAAGTGGCCGTCGGCCTTGCCGGGCTTGCCCGCGAAGATGGCGCAACGGGCCGGGACGCCGATGGCCTGGGCGGCGTTGGCGAACGCGACGCCGTAGAAGATGCAGTTCGCGGTTGGACGGAGGCCGTTGTGTCCGCACTGGCCGGGCGCCCACGCGAGGACGGTCTCGGGGTCCCAGGGCGTGTTGAGGACGCCGAGACCGGGCCCGGAGGCGGTGTGCTCCCAGCTTGAGGCGAGCCAGGTGCTTATGGCGCGCAGGCGTTCGAGCTTGGGAAGGCCGGAGTCGAGGGCCTGTGGGGGCATGATCGATCTGAGGGATTCGAGTCGGGGGTCGTCGGGGTCGTTGAAGACCATAGGCGGGGGAGTGGGGTCTTCGCCCTCGGCGAGACGGACGCGGACGACGTACTCGGCGCGGACGACGTTGAGGTAGGCCATGTGGTGATTGCGCCAGGTGCGGCCGGAGTCGTCGCTGACGTAGCTGTTGGGGTCGGCGTGTCCGGCTTCGAGTCCGAGCGCCCACGAGTTCATGGGGGTGGAGTCGGACCAGAACTCGATGAGGTTGTCACCGGGACGGAGGAGGTTGGCGTCTAGGGTCACCTCGTACCACGTGTGCCATGCCTGTTGGGGAGGCACAGGAGGAAGGGGCGTGCCGTTAACGGAGATGTGGAGAGGGAGATTTGTCCCCTCGTGCGCCCTGGCGATGAAGTACAGCGACACGGGTGAGGAGGTTGGCGGGAGAGTGAGTACCTTACGCGCGCGTCGGAAGGTGGTCAGCTCCTCCGCAAGGTTCGGCATGGAGTGGCCGGACTCGGTGTAGTAGAGCTTGCTCATAGATGGGTTCCTTTCGGGAGTGGGGTTAGCCGTTGCCGGGTGTGGACGCTGCAAGTTCCTCGATGCAGTCCCACGACAGTATGTTTTCCTCTTTGAGCCAGCCTTGGTCGATCATGAAATTGATTTGAGTAGTATTTCTCAGACTTTCGAGTTTGTCCGAGTCTCCGATCACAAAAGGAACTACTTGCTTATTGCTGGGAGTAATGTCAACTAGAATCTTTGCGGTCACGTACTGTCGAATGAGTTGATGCACGAGAATCAATTTACCGTCTCCTCGAAGCTTACTTTCATGCTTTGCTTCGCCAATGAAGAGATACTTCGGTGTTTGAAGAACAACGTCTATTTCTGTATTTCGGAGATTATCGAAGAATTTTCCCTCCAATTCTTCCGTGACATTGTAGTGAGAATGATTCCATTTCAGTTGAAATCCCTTTGTATAATTAAGCTTTTCGCGTAAGCACGGGAACAAGCAGTTGTAACGATCAGCTAGGTGCTTCGTTAGTTCACTTTCCCGCCTCTGCTGACTTACATAGTCACGCACTCCCTTCCAAAATAGCTCGATCTTGATAGCGCTTCCTCGAGCCCGATTAACCTCTCCTAACGGCTGGAGCAACTGATTTGCGAGACGGGTGCGAGCACCACCGTCCTTGAAGAACGGGGCGAAGGTGTGAGCGGTCTTCCAATTTTCCGTTCGGTTGTGTATGTCTAGAATACCCATAGCGTAGTCTCCTTTCAGCTGTCGCAGAAACATCCGCTACAGTTTGGACGAGGTGGGCAGTTCTGTTCCACAAACTCCATGAGTATGTTCGTAGGCGCATCCGGCCAGGGTGAATCTGGCCAGGGCGCGTCACCCGAAACGGGGTGTCCAGCTTTCTTACAAGCGCCAGCAAGTTGCCATGCTGCACTTTTCCCATGTGTGATTGGCATCCATGGCTCGCCTTCCGGTGCCCATTCTGACCCATAGTAGACACTCTGGGCTGCTGCCCATAGTTTGTAGGCTGGCCAACGCATCCCTTTATGGTCCGGGGTGTAGTTGAAGTAGTCGCGCGCCAAATACTCCAAGCGAATAACAACTCTAAGCGGGTCAAGCGACAGTGGACTCCTTTTGCCTAACAGTTCCGCTATTTCCATGACCTCAGTTCGCGCTTGTAGTTCATCGAGAGTCCTGTAGTCGGTGTGCTCTTGATGATCAAGGGCTGTACGCACATCATCAATCAGTGTCGAGAAGCGTTGACAACCGAGTTCCTCGTTCGAGGGAGAGGAACTACAACCGATTATAGCTAGAGATAGAATGACGACAAGTGCTTTCATGGGTGTCAAATCTCGGCGCTTACAGCCTAACTGGAGGTTTTCCTACATCAGTTCCGGGGTCTTGAGGCCGGAGCCGGTGTTTAGGAGGAGGATGTGGTCGTTGGGGGAGAGGGCGCCTGAGGTGATGAGGCGACGGGCGGCAGCGGCGGTTGCGCCGCCTTCGGGGCCTACGACGATGCCTTCGGTGCGGGCGATGAGGCGCATGTGTTCGAGCAGGTCGTCGTCGGAGACGGCAATTGCACCGCCTCCGCTTTCGCGGAGGACGTTGAGGATGAGGTAGTCGGCGATGGCGGACGGGACGCGCATCCCGTGCGCGACGGTGTGGGCGTTCTCCCAGGGTTCGGCGTGATCGTCTCCACGATTGAAGGCGCGTACAATGGGTTGGCACCCCTCGGCCTGCACGCAGAAGAAGCGCGGGCGCTTGCCGTCGGTCCAGCCGAGGGCCTCAAGCTCCTCGATTGCTTTCCAGATGCCGACGACGCCCGTGCCGCCGCCGGTGGGGTAGATGATAGCGTCGGGGAAGGTCCAGCCGCACTGCTCGGCAATCTCGTAGCCCATGGTCTTCTTGCCCTCGGCGCGGTACGGCTCCTGGAGGGTCGAGAGGTCGAACATGCCGAGCTCGGCGGCGAGCTCGCGGGACTGCTGGCCGGCCTCGCCGATCAGTCCGTCGACGAGATGGAGCGTGCCCCCCGCGTGGGTGACCTCTTTCTTGTTGGCGTCGAGGGCGTCCTGGGGCATGAAGACGTGGGCGTCCAAGCCTGCCCTCGCGGCGTAGGCGGCGAGCGCACCGCCCGCGTTGCCGGCGGTGGGGATGGTCACGCCCGCGGCGCCTAGCTCCTTCGCCTTGGAGACGGCTGCCGCCAGGCCGCGCGCCTTGAAGGTGCCGGTGGGGTTCTGGCCCTCGTCCTTGATGACCAAGTTCGTCGCGCCGATGGCCTCGGCCAACCGGGGAGCGTCGAGTATGGGGGTCATGCCCTCGCTGAGGCTGACGACGTTCGCCTCGTCGAGCACGGGCATGGTCTCGAAGTACCGCCACATGTCGGAGCGGCGGTCTGCGAGAGCGTCGCGGTCGGTCTCCCGGCCGGCGGCGTCGAGGTCGTAGCGGGCGTAGAGGACCTTGTCGCAATCGGGGCAGAGGCGAATGAGTTGGTCGGCGGAGTGGGTCGCGCCGCAGCTGGTGCACTCCAGGTGGGTGAGGTAGCTTTTCACGGGGACTCCTTCGGTTGTCGTGGGGGGATTTTACCGCAGAGGGCGCGGGGAGCGCAGAGGTGGAAGAGGATAGGAAGCTCTACTTATGGGGTGGGTCGGGTAGGGCGAGGATTTTGGATTCCTCACTCCGCTGCGCTGCGTTCGGAATGACAGTGATGGGAGTTAGCCTGTTCCGGCTTTGGCGACGCCGATCATTGCGTCGCGGGAGACGAGGGCGGCGAGTTCGTCTTCGGTCATGTGGTCGGCGCCGGCGGGACGTTCGGGGAGGACCATGTAGCGGAGCTCGGAGAGGCTGTCCCATACGCGCACTTCGATTGAGTCTTCCAGGTCGAGTCCGAACTCGGAGAGGACGGCTCTCGGTTCCTTCACGACCCGGGCGCGATAGGACTCGGACTTGTACCATGCAGGGGGGAGGCCAAGCACAGACCATGGGTAGCACGAACACAGGGTGCAGACGATGACGTTGTGTACCTCCGGGGTGTTCTCGACGACGACGAGGCGGGCGCTGTGCTCGTCGCCGTAGCCAAGCTCGGCGACGGCGTCTCCGCCGTTGTCCAGAAGGCGGCGCTTGTATTCGGGGTCGGTCCATGCGCGGGCGACGACTCTCGCACCGTTCATGGGGCCAACGTCGTTCTCGTATTGGTCGACGATCTCGTCCACGGCATCGGTGGACAGGAGACCCTTCTCGGCTAGGAGGGACTCTACTGCCTTGGCGCGGATTTCGGAGTCCGTTGGGTCGTGGAAGTCGTCGTGTTGGTGGTCGTGTTCGTGGTCAGACATGGTGGTCGGCAGCCTCCGATTCCTGATTCTAACGTGCAATGTTAAGTATCTATCGCCGTGACGGACTTTTCAATTCGAGGTGTCGGGTCAAGACTGTTCAGGACGGAGAAGGTAGCTCTCCCAGAGGTCGACGTAGACTCGCTGGGGTGATTCGGTTTGGTCTCCCCATAGCTCGCGGGCGTCGAAGCCGACGGTGTAGACCGGCTCCGGCTTGCGGACTCCCTGCACTTTGAGGTCGAGCAGGTCGTAGACGCCGCGCAGGGCATGGACGATACCATATTTACCCTGGGCGTATTGGGGGATTCTCGTGTGGCCGGAAGGGTCGACGTGGCGGGTCAGGACTTCGTCTCCGACCGAGAAGGCAGGGGCTCCGTCGTACTTGGGAGAACGCTGGCTGTAACGGTTGTCCCGCGCGGCACGAGTAAGCTCCGAGTCGTGATTTTGGGATGCGGGAGTGCCGGGATGCCGGCGATGGAACTCTACGCGGTCTTGAAGTTCGTTAGCGGTGAGGGTTCCGCTTCGGACGAATCCCTTTTCGAGGGCTATGAGCCACTTTTGGTAGTAGCTCGAAGCGAGATAGGTCTCGGGTTTGATGCTCTCTATGGCGGGACGCATGGGGAACGCGCGATGGCCTATGGTGGTCATCATGCCGAAGACGCGGCCCTCCCACTCCTCGTGGAAGACCGGCTCGTCTTTCTCGATGTGGATCGGGCCGAAGCCCGGCGCTCCGCCCACGTCGTGAGCACGTCTCATGGTGGGGTTGAGAGTAGCATAGGGTATAGAGCGGTTCAACCGATTCGCGGCGGCGTTGACGGGATGACTGCCAGGCCATAGCATAGACGGCCCAACGGGGAGTTTCGTGTTCCGGCTGTCCGTTGCTTCAATGAAGATAGAAGGGGGAGAGCCATGACTGAGTTCGTCGGATATTACAACGGTGAGTGGATGCCCATGGACAGGATCACGTACGACCCGAGCGACCTGGGGCCGTCCAAGGGCGACCAGGTGTTTGAGACGATACGGACGTTCGGCGGGGTGAGCTTTCGGATGAAGGAACACGTCGACCGCCTGTACCGGTCGCTGAAGTACGTGCGGATCGACCCCGGTTTGACGGCGCAGGAGATGCTCGATCTGTCGGAGGAAGGGATAGAGTGGAACAGGCATCTGCTCGACGAGGTGGGCGACTTCAGCATCTCGCAGCTTGTGACGCGCGGGCCGGGCGGGCCGCGGGCGTGGTCCGCAGGGCCGCCGAACGTCTACATCAAGTACGGACCCAACACCATCTGGTATGAGGACAAGTACGTGGACGGGCTTCACGGGGTGATCACCCGGACGCGGAGCTATGACGCTGAGGCGCTCGACCCGAAGCTGAAGCACCTGAGCCGCATGAACATGAGCATAGCCGAGCTTGAGGCGAACGATCTCGATCCCGGCGCGTGGCCGATACTCACCGACAGGGACGGCTACCTGACGGAGGGATCGGGCTATAACGTGTTCATCGTGACGGACGGCGTTCTCCGGACGCCGACCGAGCGCGCCATACTCGCGGGGGTGTCGCGGGGCATGGTGCTGGACCTTGCGGACGGGCTGGGGCTTCCGGCGAAGGTCGAGCATCTGCAGCCGTATGACGCCTACACGGCGGACGAGGCGTTCTTTACGAGCACGCCGTTCTGCGTGCTGCCGGTGACGTACATCGACAAGCGGGCGGTGGGGGATGGGAAGCCAGGACCGATTACCACGCAGCTTCTTGCGGCGTGGAGCGAGGCGGTCGGCGTCGACATCATCGACCAAGCGATGGAGTACTCGGGGCGGAACTGAACTCTCTCCAACCACACCGCCGTTAGACTCGCCCCCCTGTGCAATTCTCACTCCTTTCTCCTTCCCTGCCTCCCATTTGAGTCACAAGAACTTCTGTCCTACACTTTCGTTATGGATACAAACCCTCAAGCGCCGAGCGCCCTGCACGTGGAGCGCCATGAGAGACACATTAGGAAGAAAGAGTGCCGTTTTTTTGAGGAGGAAAAAATTCTCAAACCGTCTCATTTCGCGACTATCCGCGAGTTCCGTCCCATGCCCACCACGCCCAGGGCCATGAGACACTTTGAGAAGGTTGACAAAAGGGGAGAGCGGAAGGCCTCTCGAACCCTCTCATTTTCTCAAACCTTCTCATTTTCTCAAACCGTCTCACTCCCGCCGAAAGCGGAGAGGGTCGGGGTGAATACCTGCCACTGTCAGCCCGGCGGGGGAGAGGCTGTGCTTGACTGCACCACCGTTACTGACACTCCGCTACGGCCCCGCGCGCGGGACATGACGCTGCCCAGGGCGAACGTGTCTTTCCCCTCCCGGTTCTCTGATCGCAATTGGTCGACGCGTGTCTCGATACAGTTGCGAGGCGGTCTCGGATGATGGAGGCTTTGGATTCCTCAATCCGCCTTCGGTGTGTTCGGAATGACGGACAAGGCGAGTACGAAGGTCCGTTTCCACCAGGGAAATGGAGCAGGGCATAGGGACTTTACTCTAGGTTCAAGTAGGCTCATCGGATAGCGATGCATTGACGGTTACCCTCTGGCTGTGCTAAAAGGCGTTATTCAACTTTCACCGTCGGACATAAGCAAATCGTCGAGAGAGGAGGGCTATAGGACGAGAAGTACCACGTAATCGTTGGCCGCCGATGAATCCGAGAAAGCGAATAACTCGGAGCGCTAGAGGAGGTAGACACGTGATAAGAAACGATTTTCTGAGTGTACGGTCACTTTTCTTGATAGCAATTGGACTACTCGCACTTGCCCTCATAGGCTGCGGCAGCGCGGAGGAAGACGATGAAACTACGGCGGCCCCTGCTCCGGCGCCTGCACAGGCGCCTCCGCCAGCAGCAGCCCCAGCGCCGGTGCCTGCCCCAGCCCCGGCACCTGCCGCGGCCCCCGCGCCCACAGCGGTTCCCGAGGAACCACCGAAGTTCACCTACGTAGCTGCGCCTCAGTCTTCCAGCGCGTATCCCGCAATTCACTTCGACGGCCCGACGCCGACCGAGTGGTCGGAATCGCCCGCTTCCGCAGCGCTGGTCGCGCAGGGCCAAATACTGCCGCTTGAGGAACGAGTGCCCGTTGTCGAGGACCGGTTCATCGTCGCTCCGGTTGAAGGAATCGGAGAGTACGGTGGGCACATGAGGTTCCAGCACAGGTACCTTGCTCGTCTCGACAAGATGGCGATCAGCTTCGGCTGGATCATCCTATCGGACGGCGCCGGCAGAGCGCCGGGCGTGTGGAAGAACTTTGATGTGAGCGAAGACGGACAGGTGTACACCTTCCAGCTCCGGGAGGGCGCAAGGTGGTCGGACGGCTTCCCGCTGACCATGGAGGATATCCGGTTTTCGCAAGAGGACTTCATGCTCAACAAGGAAGCTATGCCAGGTCTTCCGGGCGACCTGAAGTCGCCGCTGACCGGCAACGACTACGTTTTCGAGGTCGTGGATGACACCACGTTCACGATGAGCTTCGACTCTCCGCATTTCACGTTCATCGAGAGCAAGAGCAACCCGGTCTACTCGGCGACGTTCGGCTGTCCGCGCTGTTTGTACTCCCCTGCCCACGTGTGGAAGCGGTACCATCCCAAGTACAATTTAGCGGAGATCGATGCCCTGCTTACGAAGTGGGAACAGCCGAACTGGACCAAGCTCGTCGTGCAGTTGCGTAACCACAGGGGGTTCCCACAGGCAACTCCTCCGGGCGTGTCGATCCCGACGGCTTACGACGCCAGCTTCATGTACAAGGGCGATGACCATTACATCCCCTGGATGGGCGGATTCCTGACGGCGTCGGTGGACGAGGACGAGAAGACGGGTGTGCGGAACCACTACTCGATCTACTTCGACCCTGAAGGCAATCAGCTGCCTTACATGGACGGAATTGCCAGCTTCAAGTTGGAAAATCGAGAGACCGCGGCATTCCGCTTGATGGCGGGAGAGGTTGACGGGTGCGAGGCCAACTGTCCTGTTATCCTTTCCGAACTGCCGCTGTACACCGAAAACATGGAGAAGGGCGACTACAGCATCGACCTGTGGCGTCATCCGGCCGGCGGCGCTATGACGCTCCGGCACAACCAGGAGTTCAATGAGGACCCGGAGATCGGAGGTCTGATGAGAACTCCCGACTTCCGGAAGGCCGTATCACTGGCCTGGAACCGACATGAGGTCAACGAAATCGCTTTCGCGGGTCTCGGCACGCCGCAGCAACAAACCCCCGCGCCCGGAACGCCGTACTACCCCGGCGCGGACGTCGCTCAGTTGGACATCGAGCACGATCCCGAACAGTCAATGGCTCTGATGACGAAGCTGGGATACACGGACGGCAATGGGGACGGTTACGTGGATCGCAAGGACGGCGGCGGCGCGCTCACGATGCTGTTCGAGTCGAGCGCGGGACGCCTGAATGCACTCGAGGCGCTTCAAGCTAACTTCAAAGACGGACTGGGAATCAAGCTGGTGGTCGAAGAAGGAAGTGAAGCTCACAAGAAGAATATCTCGATTCCGCCAACCCAGTACCTCAACTTCGGCGGGTCTTCGTACAACCAGAACCCGTGGATGGTAGTGTGGACGGAGCTCGTACCGGTGGGCAGGACGCAGTACTGGTCGCCGGCGATCGGGTCCTACTTCGCAACCCGCGGAGAGGAGGGTATGCCACCTACCGGACCAAGCCCGGACTACACCGACACGTTCGGCATGATGGCGCCCGCCGAGACGTATCCGGCCGACATTTTCGGTAGTATCCTGGAGGCCCAAACGTTGTGGGCGGAAGGCCAGGGTGTTCCGTCCCTGTCGCCGCGGCGGATCGAGCTCGGCAAGGAGTTCTTCCGAGGCGTGGCAATGGACAAGTTCCTCGTTGGCGGCATCGCGTTCGCTTCGGATACCGACTTGAGGATCCGCCGGAACAACTTCCGCAACGTTCCCAAGAACTGGACGGAGGGTCAGGGCGGCGTGGGCATCTTCGAGACGTTCTACTTCGAGGGTGGACTGGACAACCTGAACAATCCGGGCAACAGGTCGAAGATGTACAAGAGCGTCAGCTTCGCAGACCCCGACTACTGGGACAATTAGCCACTGTGTTTGAGATATCGGGGCGTCCGTTGCGACGCTCCGATATCTCCGTCGGACTCGTTGCGCGAGGTTACGGCTTCGTTGCGATGGCCTCGCCGAAGGCGATCGCTCCGACGGCCCCTGGGTGGGTCTTCCACTCGTCGAGGCCCGCGCGCCACTCGTCGAACTGCTCTTGAGTGGCCAGGCCGAACTTCGTGGCTGCGCCTATGACTTCGGGCGAGTAGAACCAGTCCATGACAAAGCCGTGAAAGAATGCGACGTCTTCGGTCGAGCCGAAGAAATCGAAGGAAGCGGTGGCCCGAACGTCCGTGAATCCGGCCTCCAGGAGGGCGTTCTTTAGCTCTTTGCCCATCCGGGGATGACCGCCATTGCCCGCGAGAAGGTTTGCGAAGGTGTTCCATGCGGGCAGGGTTTCGGTGTGACCGGGCTCGAAGAAGGAGGACTCGACGAACATTTCCCGCGCGGATACGATGCCCCCGGGCTTCAGGACGCGCTTCACCTCGGCAAGGGCCGCCTGGGTATCGGGAACGTGCATCAGAACGGCATGGCAGTGGGCCACGTCGAAGGAGTTGTCCTCGAACGGGAGATCGGTCACGTCCGCGATGTGGAACGTGGCGTTGTCGTGTCCGCCCGCCTTGGCCGCCGCCCGCGCCATGCCGATCTGCGACTCCTCCACGTCGACGCCGTGCAACTCTCCCGGAGCCACCGCGGTTGCCAGACCGACCGAGATGGTCCCCGGTCCGCAGCCGAAGTCGAGAAGGCGCTGGCCGGGCTTGAGATGTGGGAGCAGGTGGGCGGCGTTGTTCTCGGCGCTGCGGCGGTGGAGGAGCTGGAGGAACTCCTCGCTGTAGCCCATCGTGTAGTCTTGTTCCGGGGATGTTTGGTCGGACATGGTTGGTCTCCTTAGTACATGTGGGGCTGGACGGAGGCGGCGACGGATACTTCGATGTCGCGGATGGCCTGGGACATGGCTTGGCCGATGAGGTCGAGCTTGCGGACCTGCTCGATGCGCTCCGACGCTCTGCTTAGCTCCTGCCTGGACAGCAACTGGTTGAAGATGCCGCAGGCGTCGGCGAGGCAGATGATTACCACGTCGCGAGGGTCGGGGATCTCGTCGCTGAAGAGCACCGCCATGATGCGTAGCTTGACTTCGCGCTCGGCCTTGCCGTCGATCGCGGGGTAGCGCCTGGAGCGGAATACCCAGAGGAAGCGGTCGTCTTCGCGCTCCAGAATGCCTCGATCAACCAGCCTCGTGAGTGCTTCCTCGCGGATGGTGTAGGCACGCTCGGCGGTGCGTTCGACCCAGTAGCGGGCGTCCCGCTGCTCTCCGGCGGCTATATCGGCCAGTGTCGGGTCGAGGAGGTTGTCCTCAAGGGGGGTATCATCGACCAGAACGAGGTTCTCCAGGTCGGTGTCGATGCGGTTCTCCATCGCCAGTTCCATGAGCACACCGCCGGCGATTGCGTAGTCGAACGACCAACTGGGCACACGGACGAATCTTCCGTCTTCATCGCGGAGCAAGAGTAGGATGATTTCCTCGACGAATCTCAGCATGGAGCTTGTCCTTTCACGGTGAAGAGCTTATGTGAGCGCCCCGCAGAGGGGGAGCGCGGAAGTCTCGCCGATGTATTGGAAACATCATAGTCTAACTTTTGGTTTCCTGCCATAGGTTTAGGTAGTCGAGAAGGAAGCGGGTGGCGTCGAGTCGCCAGTGTTGGCCGGGGGAGTGGGAAGGGGTATCGACGACATGGAGCCGGTTAAGAAGCATCCCCTCAGGGAGAACGTTGCGCTGCACCTCGAACAGCTTCATGGCGAATCGTACGCAGGACTCAGTGCTGACAACGTCGTCCTGGCTGCCGATGCAGAGGTAGATGGCCCTATCGGCGAGTTGGTCGGCCCAGTTCTCGATATGGAGATTGGCGGTCCGTTCGGGGTCGGCGTGATCGGCGAACTCGGGGAGGACGGCCCAATCGGTGACGGGTGACGGGCCGGCCACGGCGGATACCCGGGGGTCGGCGGCGGCGAGTCGCAGGAGGCAGTATGCGGCGCGGGATACGCCGTACCCGACGATCTTGCCGTTGACGGCGACGCCTCTCTGAAGGCAGGCGTCGATGGCGGCCATGCCGTCGGAGACGAACTGCTCGAAGGGGTCGTTGCCGTCGGTGAAGGCTTTGCTCATGGCGCGGATGTTGCCGTTCGCAGCGCCGGGGGGCGTTGTTTCTATGAAGTCTTTGAGGACTCGGTCTCCGTGGTGGGGGAGATCGAAGCTGAGGACGTGGTGTCCGGCGTCGAGGAAGGGCTTGGTCGGGTGGTTCTGGCTAGGGTCGTGGATGGCGTCGTGTCGGGTGGCGCTGATGTTGAGGAGGAGGGAGGAATCGGGGCGAATCTTCGAGGGGGTGGGGGAGACGAGCCAGCAGGTGACCTCCTCGCCGCAGGACTTGATGGTGAATTCTGTGATGTTCATGGTGGGGGTTCCTCTCATCGGTGAGGGGGATGTAGACGAAGCGCCTCGCGTCCGGCATCTTCACCTGACCGTGAAGGAGTAGAGCTGGGCGTTGCGTAGGTAGAACTTGAGCCTGATCGTGCGGCCTCGCAGCTCTTCGAGCGAGGTCTTGGTGCGCCAGGTGATGCGGTGGTCGACCGAGTCGCCGTCGAACAGGGCGCAGTCGGAGCGTGAGAAGCCCTCGTACTGAATTCCATGCTCGTCGAGGATGGCGACGGCGACGGAGCCGCTCCGCGCGGCAGCGTTGAGGTATAGGTTGTCGCCGTCCACGCGGAAGGGCTTGGTGATGAGCGTACCCGTCTCTTGGCCCGCGTCCATGGAGACGAAGCCGTCGAGTCTGAGCTTGGCGAGACAGATGGGGCCACTGCGTCCGGTGATGCCGTGCTCGACGGCGCAGACGGAATAGTAGAACCAGAGTTCTTCGTCAACGATGACGGGGCCTCGCGCCATGTAAATCTCGCCCGCGTCGATGCTTCCGGGAGGGCCATTCGGTATGAACGGCTTTCTGTCGCCCGCTCGCTGCCAGTCGATGCCGTCGCGGCTGACGGCTAACTGGACGTCGATGGTGCCCATGAACCTGATCTGCGGCTCCTCGGGGGGCGTGTGGTAGGCGAGAAGCTGGCCGATGTAGAGGTCGTGGTACTTGAAGACGGGCATACCGTAGAACTCTAGGCCGGGGGGATCGTCGTCGTCAGGTACGAGCACGTCCTCGGGGACCGTCCACGTGGTGAAGTCGTCGCTGGTGGAGCGGCCGATTCTGCGTGTCTTGTTGCCCTCGTGGACGGAAGGACGGGCGAAGGAGACGTACTTGCCGTGAAGGTCGTCCCAGCCGAGCAGGGTATGGGAGTCGCTCGAACGGGTGATGACGGGGTTGCCGTGGTACTTCGTCCAGCGGAGACCGTCGGGCGAGAAGGCTACGGATACGCCGTCGCCCATGTTCGGGGTGCCCGCGGGGTCGCGTGCCTCGAAGAAGAGCGATTTATAGAGGCGGTCGGGATCGGGATCGCGAGGGTCCTCGATGATGTTGGCGTACGCAGCGTCGAGCATCACGAGATTGTTGTCGCGGGAGCCTTCGTACTCGACCAGGCCGAGGTTGGGGCGCTCCCAGAAGACGCCGTCGTTCGAGGTGGCGTAGCCGATGGTGTAGAGGAGGTTTCGGGCGTCGAAATCCTTCCATGGGGAATCGCTGGTGTCGTCACCCATGCCCGGTATGCCCATGCCTCCGTAGCCCTGATACCACATGCGGAACTTGCCGGTATCCTCGTTTCTCCAGACGGTACCGTAGAGGGCAAGGCGTCCCTCCCAAGGGAAGAGCGGGTTCATGATGGGGTTGCCGACGTATTTGGCGGGCCGGTGCAGCGTGGATGTCAGGGCGTGGGTCTCGTCGATGATGCGGTCGTCGATGAAGAGCTGCGGGGTCGTTCCGATGTCGATAGTCATGCTTGTGGGCCTCCGTTGGGGGAGCAGTGTGCCACACGGGGGATGTGGGGTAAAGGGAGGGGAGAGTTGAGGGGAGGCGTATGTTAGTATGAGGCCACCAACAAGGGTTCGGGTAGCTTGGAAGGTGTTCGGTGTGAACGATCTGTTGATGAAGCTCAAGAGCCGGAAGGACCGGAAGGGGAGCAAGCCTCGCTGTCATTGGCTGACGCACGGTTCGCGGGAAGAGGTTGCCAACCGGCTCACGGCGCTGACGGAACCGTGGGGCACGGTGTCGGCGGACGACCGATGGATGCCTGAGGGGTTTTGTCGAACGGAGGAAGCGCAATTGCACAAGGCACCTCTATTGCTTTCGCAAGAGGGGTGCGACAAGTTGCGTGATTGGTGGCTGGCGGTTTCGAGAGGAAACACTCGGACACCACACTGGGACATTGCAAGTACTTGCACGGTGGGTGGCGCAAAGGGAGTGCTTCTTGTCGAGGCGAAGGCGCACAACGAGGAGTTGGAAATTAGCGGTAAGGGACTAAAGAAGAAGGCATCTGCCAACTCGCGTCGCAATCATGAACGAATCGGGGGGTCTATACAGGAAGCTAACATCGTATTGGCAGATCAAACAGGACTAAGTTGGGCGTTGTCGCGAGATCATCGCTATCAGATGTCGAACCGTTTCGCGTGGTCATGGAAGCTGACAGAACTTGGATATCCGGTGATCTTGGTCTATCTAGGGTTCCTGAAGGCGGAGGAAATGAGGAAGGGGAAAGAGCAGTATCCTCTCGCCAACCATGCGGAGTGGGAAAGTCTCGTGAAGTCACACAGCGGGCGTCTGTTTCCCGCAGAGATATGGGATCGGCAGTGGAGCGTGAACGGTCGGATATTCGTGCCGCGCATCCGTTCATGCGAAATACGGTATGATGCGCCGATAGAGGAATAGGGACAAGACAATTCGCTACACGGCAACTGTTCAGAGTTGGTGAAAGGAACACCCCCGCGCTTGTGGATTCCCGCCTACGCGGGAATGACGGTGTGTGTGCGCATGGGGCATTCTCATGGAGTCTGAACAGTTACGCTACACGGAGTAATTTTAAATGACTGTAATGACGGGTAAGCACGCGATGATGGAGATGCTGAGGGCGGAGGGGGTGAAGTACGTCTTTGGGAATCCGGGGACGAGCGAGAGCGCGATGATGGACGCGATCGAGCATTATCCCGACCTGGAGTACGTGCTGGTGACGCAGGAGGGCGTAGCGGTAGGGATGGCGGACTCGTATGGGCGGGCGACGGGGAAGCCGTCGTTTCTGAATCTTCACATCGAGACGGGGCTGGCGAACGCGATTAGCCTGCTGCACAACGCGCGTGAGGGCGGCTCGCCGATGGTGGTCACGTCGGGGAACAAGGACATCCGGGAGCTGGCGCACGAGCGCACGGATCTGGCGGCGATGGTGGAGCAGTTCACCAAGTGGACGGCGGAGGCCACGTACCCGGAGCAGGTACCGTTCTTCCTACGGCGGGCGTTCAACGAGGCGAAGACTCCGCCAACCGGGCCGACTTTCGTGGGGTTCTCGGCCAACTCTCTGGACAACGAGGCCGACGTGGATATCTTTGCGTCACCGGACGGATATCACCGGACGGCGCCAGATGCTCAAGCTATAGAGAAGGCGGCGGGGATCCTGTCCGAGGCGTCGAATCCGGTGATGATCGTGAGCGACCGGATCGCGCAGTCGGGGGCATCGGAAGAGGCGGTGCGCGTGGCGGAACTGCTGGGGTGTCCCGTGCACACGACGATCATGCACTCGGAGTTCAACTTCCCGGAGAGCCATCCGCAGTTCCGCGGGGGTATCAGACTGGCGTATCCCGAGGCGGAAGACACGCTGGAGAAGTACGACGCGGTGCTGCTGGTCGGCAAGATGGCGACCGGGTACTACATGTTCTCGAAGCCGCGCCTGGACTATTTCGGGCCGAATACGAAGTTGATTCACATCGACACTGACCCGACGCAGGTGGGGACGACGCAGCGAACGGAGGTCGGCATCGTGGCCGACCCGAAGGTGACGCTGGCTGATCTTGCCGAGGCGCTGGACGCGGGGATGTCGGGCACTGCGCGAGAGGCTGCGAAGGGCAGGGCGACGTCGCTGGGCGAGGAGGCGCGGGCACAACGCTCCGCATGGGAGCAGCAGCTATGCGCTCACTGGAACGACTCGCCGATGACACGGGAGCGGATGGCGTTCGAGATCGCGCAGGCGGTACCTGACGATACGATCATCGCGGACGACTCGGTGACGGCACGAGAGGCAGTGCATAACGCCTTCCGGTTCGACGAGCCTCAGAGCTTCTACGCCGGACGGGGGGGAGCGCTCGGATGGGGAATGGGCGGGACGCTCGGCGTAAAGCTGGCGCACCCGGATCGGCCGGTCGTGGGAATTCTGGGAGACGGCAGCGCGATGATGACGGTTCAGGGCCTGTGGACGGCGGCGGTCTACGATATTCCCGTCGTGTACGTGATCTGCAACAACGGCGCGTATCGCGTGCTGAAGATCAACATGAACGCCTACAAGACGCTGATCGAGGGTCAAGAGAATCCTGTCAGCAAGTACATCGGCATGGACTTCCCAATTCCGTTTGACATTGCCGGCATCGCAGAGGCAATGGGCGTTCAGGGTCGGAAGATCGAGGACCCGGCGGATATCGCGCCTGAGATCGACAGGGCGCTGGCGTCGGGGAAGCCGGCGGTGTTGGACGTGGCTATTGACGGGACGGTGTAGGGGGAGGGTGCTAGGTGCTGGGTTCTGGGTTGAGGATTCCCGTGATGGACGCTCAACGGTTATACGAACTCCTAGATGGTTTCAAATCGGGTCGCCTGACGTCTGATGAGGTTGTGGCGGAAGTCTCGGGGCCTTCGTTCGAGGATATTGGGTTTGCGAAGGTCGATCATCACCGGGCGATTCGCAAGGGTTTCCCGGAGGTCGTCTTTGGGATGGGGAAGACGCCGGAGCAGGTTGGGAAGCTGGCAGAGGTCCTGCTGGAGCGTTCCGACCGGCTACTTGTGACGAAGACGACGGTTGAGGCATACCGGGCGGTGTGCGAGTCGGCTCCCGACGCGGTATTCGATGAGTTGTCGCAGACGATCACGGTCGACCGGAGTGAGAGGGGTGAGTCGACGCCCGGTGTAGTGGTGGCGAGTGCGGGAACGTCCGACTTGCCGGTTGCGTCGGAGGCAGCGGTGACCGCTGAGATCATGGGGTGTCGAGTCGAGCGTGTGAATGACGTGGGAGTGGCAGGCATTCACCGGCTGTTCGCGGAGATGCCGACGATTGCCGAGGCGAAGGTGGTGGTCGTGGTCGCGGGTATGGAGGGGGCGCTTGCGTCGGTGGTTGGGGGACTGGTTCGCGCACCCGTCATCGGGGTGCCGACGAGCGTTGGTTACGGGTCGAGCTTCGACGGGCTCGCGGCGCTGCTTGCGATGCTGAACAGCTGCGCTCCGGGGGTGTCGGTGGTCAATATCGACAACGGTTTCGGCGCGGGGTATATGGCGGCGATGATCGTGTTGGGTTCTAGGGGCTACTAGCTAGACTCGATTGGCGCGGTCGAGCTTGGCTCCCGCTTGGTAGACGTCGACGACGTTCCAGAGGTGGGTGATGTCGTTGGAGGGGTCGCCGTCGACGACGAGGACATCGGCGGCTTTTCCGGGTTGGAGGGAACCAACTTCGTCGTCGATCCAGCATGACTTGGCGGAGTTGAGGGTGCCAGCGACGATGGCGTCCATGGGAGACATTCCCCCCGCGACGTGAGCCTCGATCTCGTCCTGGAACTGGGCGATTTTGTGCCAGCTCCACGAGGTGTCGGATCCAGCCGCCATTTGGACTCCCGCCTCGACCATGCGGGCGAAGGACTCCAGCATGAGGTCGTATCCCTCCATTCCCCGGGCGAAGACCTGCTCCTCGCGGTCGGTCAGGCGCTCTCCGCGCTCGCGCTTTTCGGAGATGACGCGGTAGTTGGCGCGACTCTCGTTGAGGGTCATGTTGACGTAGACGCCCTGCTCGATGATTCGCTCGGTAACGTCTTCGCTGTACTTGTAGGTGCCGTCGGACTCCATATGGCGGGCGTGGATGAGGGTGTCGATGCCGGCATCGAGGCAATTCCGCATGGCTTGGGAGTTGACGCAGTGGGCGGCGACGTGCTTGCCGAACTTGTGCGCCTCATCGGCGATGGCGGTAAGCTCGTCCACATTGAAGGAGGGGAAGAAGGGGAACGACGTGCGGGTGCTTCCGCCGGACGCGGTGACTTTTATGAAGTCGGCCCCTTCTTTGATAAGCTGACGGACGGCGGCACGGCACTCGGTCGGACCTGTGGCCTGGATGCCGAAGTAGCTGAGGTGGCCGCCTATGATTGCTACGGGGCGTCCGGTGAGTATCAGCCGTGGGGCGATGGCTATGCCCATTTCGACGGCCTCCCGGAGGAGGAATGTGGTGCGGTTCTTTGCGCCGCAGTCGCGGACGGTGGTCACGCCGGAGTAGAGGTGGGCGCGGGCGTTGTTGGCGGACTGGACGGTGAGTATTTCATCGGGGAGGGTCGCGAGGTCGTCGCCGGGGCGTCCGTCGCCGATGCCGTTGAGGTGGACGTGGCAGTCGACCAGTCCGGGGAGGATGGTCTTGCCCTCGTAGACTACCTCCTCTACGGACGCTCCCTCAGGAGGGACGACGGACTCCTCGGTCCCGACGGCGGCTATGCGGCCTCCTTCGAGAAGGACGGCGGCGCGTTCCAGCGGCGGTGTGCCAGTGCCGTCGATGAGGCGGTCGGCGGTGAGGAGGGTGAAGTCGGGGGAGGGATTTGGCATTTGTGGTCTCCGAGGGGCTTGTTTGATTTCGAGCACACACGGTAGAGGAAGAGTGTGCGGGGTGCAAGACTGGCAGGGCAACGCGGGGCAGAAATTCCACAGGTTGCATCCACTCGGTAACTGTTCAGAGTTGATGAGATAAACACCCCAACCCCTGTGGATACCCGCTTTCGCGGGTATGACGGTGGCGGTGTGTATCGAGCGCTCTCACGAAGTCTGAACAGTTGCCCAACTCTGAATTGATTGATTCGTCGTGTGGTGTGGGCTAGAATAGTTGTTGACTGGAATGCTCAACAATTGTGAAGTTGCCTGCGGGACGCCCGGATTGATGGGTTAACTCGCGGAGGTGAGGTTACTTGACGACTACACGGGTTATTTCGCGAACGTCGGCTATCGACAGTGACTACAAGTACGGCTTCTACACGGATATCGACTCGGACTTTGCGCCGAAGGGAATCAATGAGGACATCGTTCGACTGATCTCCGAGAAGAAGGACGAGCCGGAGTGGATGCTTGACTGGCGGCTAAGGGCGTACCGGCACTGGGCGAAGCAGGGGAACGAAGAGCCGACGTGGGCGAAGGTGGATTTCGACCCCATCGACTATGGGGACATCTACTACTACGCCGCGCCGAAGTCGAAGGACGGGGGGGACGCGCCGCAGAGTCTGGAGGACGTCGACCCGGAACTGTTGGAGACGTTCAACAAGCTGGGGATTCCGCTGGAGGAACAGAAGCAGCTAACGGGCGTTGCGGTCGACGCGGTGTTCGACAGCGTCTCGGTGGCGACGACCTACCAAGAGCAGCTCAAGAAGGCGGGAGTCATCTTCTGCTCGATGACGGAGGCGGTCCGGGACCATCCCGACCTCGTGCGGAAATACCTCGGGTCGGTTGTGCCGTACAGCGACAACTTCTACGCGACGCTCAACTCGGCGGTGTTCAGCGACGGTTCGTTCGTGTACGTACCGCCCGGCGTCCGGTGTCCGATCGAGCTGATGACGTATTTTCGCATCAACGCGCTGGACACGGGTCAGTTCGAGCGAACGCTGATCGTTGCCGACGAGGGTTCGTACGTGAGCTATCTCGAAGGATGCACGGCGCCGCTGCGGAAAACGCACCAGCTTCACGCGGCGGTGGTCGAGCTTGTGGCCCTGGACGGGGCGGAGATCAAGTACTCGACGCTACAGAACTGGTACCCCGGCGACAAGAACGGGGAGGGTGGCGTCTACAACTTCGTGACCAAGCGAGGCAAGGCGTTCAACGACGCCAAGATTTCGTGGACGCAGGTGGAGACGGGGTCGGCGATCACGTGGAAGTACCCGTCGGTCGTGCTGCAGGGCGACAACTCGACGGGGGAGTTCTACTCGGTTGCGCTGGTGAACAACTACCAGCAGGCGGACACCGGGACGAAGATGATCCATATCGGCAAGGACACGAAGAGCACCATCGTGGCCAAGGGGATTTCGGCAGGCAAGGGGCAGAGCACGTATCGAGGTCTTGTCCAGATCATGCCGTCGGCGGACCGGGCGACGAATTTTACGCAGTGCGACTCGCTGCTGGTGGGGGACCAGTGCGGGGCACACACGGTTCCGTACATCGAGGTGCGCAACCCGTCGGCTAGGATGGAGCATGAGGCGTCGACGTCGAAGGTGAGTGACGACCAACTCTTCTACTGCCAGCAGCGCGGGATCAACGACGAAGAAGCGCACTACATGATCATCAACGGGTTCTGCAGGGGCATCTTCCAGGAGTTGCCGTTCGAGTTCGCCATGGAGGCCCAGCAGCTGTTGCGCGTCAGCCTCGAGGGGGCCGTGGGGTAATACGCCCTCGTTCGGAGGCAAGAGCATGACACAGGCTGAAGTAGCAAACCATACAGAGACGAGCGAGCGGTTTCTCCGACACGCCGGGGATGAGTTCGAGAGAGGAGATCTGCCGCAGGCGTCGGAAAAGGCCTGGGGTGCGGTGGCGCATTACGTCAAGTCGGTTGCCAAGCAAAGGGGATCGCCGAACAGGTCGCATTCGGACCTGTCCGACATCGTCGTAGACCTAGCGCAAGAGACCGACGATCCTAAAGGAATACACACGCTCTATTTAGCCGTGAGTGGATTAGACGCAAATTCCTATGAAGACTGGTGGCCGGACATAATGGTCGCTGGGGGTATCAACGACGCTCGTGAACTGATTTCCCGGCTGGAGAAGCGGACTAAGCCGCCTGTTGATCCTCGTCCATCGCAGACAGGGAGGCGAAGGTGGTAGTCAAAGGGTTGGGCGGCGAGTGAAGAATATACATGACGTTTGCATGTCAGTTGATGGGCGCTATCGCTACCGGCTTGAGGCGGAGGTCTCGGAAGATAACGTGCGTGTGTGCATGTTCCTGATGCTGAATCCGAGCACTGCGGATGCTACGAAGTCCGATCCGACGGTGAGTACGTGCAAGCGGTTTGCTAAGGACTGGGGATACGGGACGTTGCGAGTGTGCAATCTGTTTGCTTTGCGGTCTCCGTATCCGAAGGCTATTCGGGAGAGCCGCGACCCGGTTGGGGCCGAGAATGATGAGTGGATACTGCGGAGTGCGCGCGGGTCGGCATTGATCGTGTGCGCGTGGGGCAATCATGGGACATTTCTGAACAGGGAGATACAAGTCCGGCGGATGCTGGAGGGTGCAGGACACACGCGGAAGATGCGGCATCTCGGACTGACCAAGTTGGGCCAGCCGCGTCATCCTCTGCGATTGAGGGCCGATACGTTACCGGCGCCCCTTTTGAACTGAAACGAAACGCGAGAGAAACACGGAAACAATGCTTGAGATACAGAACCTGCACGTCGAGGTAAACGGGACGGAAATCCTCAAGGGCATCGACCTGGCCGTCGGAGCGGGTGAGGTACATGCCATCATGGGGCCGAACGGGAGCGGAAAGAGCACGCTGGCGAATGCGGTAGCGGGGCGGCCCGGCTACGACGTTGTGGACGGCGATATCCTGTTCGAGGGCGAGAGCGTTCTCGAATGGACGCCGGACCAGCGCGCACGGGCGGGGGTCTTCCTGGCGATGCAGTACCCGGTGGAGCTGCCGGGGGTGCGTAACCGGCAATTCCTCAAGGCGGCGCTCGACGCTCTCAGAGAGGAGCGGGGCGAGGATGAACTGTCGGCACGGGAGTTCGACATGCTGTACCGGAAGAGGGTTGCGGAGATCGGGATGAGCGAAGATCTGTCCCGCCGGAACGTCAACGAGGGCTTTTCGGGCGGCGAGAAGAAGCGCAACGAGATTTTGCAGATGGCAGTGCTCGGGCCGAGGCTGGCACTGCTGGACGAGACCGACTCGGGGCTGGACATCGACGCTCTGAGGACGGTGGCGGACGGGGTTAATTCATATAGAAGCGCGGACAATGCCATGCTGTTGGTTACGCACTACCAGCGCATTCTCAACTACGTCACGCCAGACTACGTGCATGTACTGGTGGACGGTCGGATTGTTCGATCAGGCGGCAAGGATTTGGCGCTGGAGCTTGAAGAGAAGGGTTATGACTGGATCGTTCAAGAGCCTGGGGTGGCAGGGAGTTAGTGGACGATTGGAGACGAAAAACACTCGGGGACGAGAACCGTGGGAACTTTCAGCGTAGAGATCGAGATTGGCGGGCAGGACGGGGAGAGTTGGGCGACGGTTGCCGCGTTGGTGGACACCGGGGCATCCATAACGTCCGCGCCCGCGTCGGTGCTGAGGGAGTTGAGTGTGGAGCCTGTGGCCAAGCAGCTTTTCCAATTTGCCCAGGGCGAAACAAGGCTGATGGACATCGGCTATGCCCGAGTGAAATTTGAAGGGCGTGAAATCATCACGCAGGCGCTCTTCAATGACGAAGGAACGCAGCCGTTGTTGGGAGCGATGGCGCTTGAAGGGGCGTACATGGGCGTCGACCCGATTGGAAAGCGGCTGGTGCCCGTTCCGGGCCTTATGATGAGAGCAATTTGACGATGACATCGAAACACACCACGCATGATCGCTACGCCGAGCAATTCGACCGTCTTCCTTCGACGGGGCCGGACTGGCTGAACGCGCTTAGGCGGAGAGGAATGGACGGCTTCTCGACTCTCGGGTTCCCGACTTCACGGAGGGACAACGAGAAGTGGAAGTATACGAACCTCGGACCGCTGGCGAATGCGACGTTCGAGTATGCGGAACGACCGGGAACAGTTGATGCGGAACTACTAGCGTCTCTCGCTCCGAGCTCAGGGGACTGGGTCCAACTGGTCTTTGTGGACGGGCACTACGCGGCAGAGCACTCGACGATTGGGTCTACCGAGAATGGAGTTTTCGTTGGCAGACTCGGCGACGCCGGAGGTCTTGGTCAGAATGGTGTGGGCAAGCGGCTTGGCTCTTTGGCCAGTGTTGAGTCGGACGGGTTTACGGCCCTGAACACGGCGTTTGCAACGGACGGGGCAGTGGTGAAGGTCTCCGCCGGGGGCAGCGCGCCGACGGTGCATCTTGTGTTTGTGACGACCGAGCGCGGTGAGCCGATTGCTACGCATCCCAGAACTCTGGTTGTCGCCGGAGAGGGTAGCGCGTGCACGGTTGTCGAGAGCTACATCGGGGTTGGGGAGTCGACGTACTTCACGAACTCGGTGAGCGAGATCATTCTCGAAGCCGACGCACAAGTCGAGCACTATCGGTTGATGATGGACTCGCCGGGCGCATTTCACATTGGGAGCACACCGGTATGGTTGGGTAAGGACAGCACGTTCAACTCGCTGTCATTTGCGCGGGGCGGCAAGGTCGCGCGGAACGGGCTGCACGTGATGCTCGACGCGCCGGGGAGCTCATGCGTCGTGGGCGGGCTGTACTTCACCTATGGGACGCAGCATATCGACAACCACATCGTTATCGATCACCTCAAGCCGCACACGGTTAGTGACCTGTACTTCAAGGGGATATTGGACGACAAATCGAGGGCGGTGTTTAGCGGCGGGGTCATCGTTCACCCCAACGCGCAGAAGAGCGAGGCGTACCAGAAGGACCAGAACCTCCTGCTTTCGGAGGGAGCACGAATCAACACCAAGCCGATGTTGGAGATCTACGCCGACGATATTCAGGCGACGCACGGTGCGACGGCGGGAGCGGTTGCAGACGAGGCGATCTTCTACATGCGGAGCCGGGGAATAGACGAGAACACGGCACGCGATCTGCTGGTGCACGGATTCGCCAAGGAGATCATCGACAGGGTCTCGCCGGAGCCGCTGCGGGAGTATCTTGACGGTCTGTTCGCGGGCGGGCTGCCCGGAGCCAATCACTCGGAAGGCGACAAGAGCCGTGGATGAACTGGAAGAGCTGTACCAAGAGATCGTGTTGGAGCACAACCGGAGGCCGCGCAACTTTCGGAAGATGGACGATCCTACGTGCACGTCGCACGGGTTCAACCCGTTTTGCGGAGACACCATTACCCTGTACATGACTCTTGACGATGATGTGGTGACGGACGTGTCGTTCGAGGCGGCAGGCTGCGCGATTTCCAAGGCGTCGGCGTCGCTGATGACGCAGGCGGTCAAGGGACGAACGGTGGAGGAGGCGCAGGCTACTTTCGGGAAGTTTCATGAACTGGTGACGAACGGCGCAAACGACGACGAGGACGACGAGAGCCTGGGCGATCTCGTGGTGCTTGCGGGCGTGAGGTCGTTCCCGACGCGGATCAAGTGCGCGACGCTCTCATGGCACGCGCTTCGCGGGGCATTGGAAGGCGAGGAGACGGTTTCGACGGAATAGGAGGCCGATACAATGCACGTTCCAGTACAGGTGGACTACGGGGTTCGGGCGCTGGTGGACCTGGCGCAACATTCCAATGAAAGCGTGGTGCGCGCCTCCGAGATCGCGAGACGGCAGGGGATACCCGAACAGTACCTCGCGCGCGTGCTTCACTCTCTCCAGCGACACGGTCTGACGAAGGCGCAGCGCGGGCCGTTGGGAGGGCATTCACTGGCTAGGCGTCCATCGGAGATCACGATGGGGGCCGTGATGACCTACTTGGGCGGTCCGGTCGCGCTGGTGGCGTGTCTCGACGATGCGGGCAACTGCGAGCAGTCGTCGTGCTGCGGACAGCAGTCCGTGTGGCGAGAAGCGGAAGCGGCCATGTGGAAAGTGCTCAACGCGACCACGATAGCTGACGTGGTTGAACGGATGCCGGCGCCGCCACGGGAAAAGGTTCCCGCATAGACGCCTCTCTAATCCTCAAGAGGATATTCCTATATGACATCAACTCCCTCGAAGACGGCGAAGACCCTAGACGTACAGGCGCTGCGCGGTGATTTTCCAATACTGTCGCGCACGGTGAACGGGAAGCCTCTCGTCTACCTCGACAACGCGGCCACGACGCAGAAACCCCGCTCGGTGATCCAATCGCTCGTCGACTACTATGAGAACTCCAACGCCAACGTGCATCGGGGTGTGCATACGCTGAGCATGGAAGCCACCGACATGACCGAGGCGGCCCGGAAGAAGGTGGCGGACTTCATCAATGCCGAGGAGCCGGAGACGGTCATCTGGACGAGGAACGCCACGGAGGGGATGAACATCGTGGCGCACTCGTGGGGCAGGGGACATATCGGTCCGGGAGACGAGATCGTAACGACCCCGATGGAGCACCATAGCAACCTGGTACCATGGCAAGAGATTGCCGCGGAGCGCGGGGCGAATCTCCGGTTCATTCCCCTGAGCGACGACGGGACGCTTGATCTGAGCGACCTGGACTCGATTATCACTGAGCGGACGAAGCTGCTGGCGTTCACGCACGCTTCGAACTCGCTGGGGACGATCAACCCCGCGAAATTACTGACCGAGAAGGCACATGCGGTCGGAGCGACCGTCCTTGTGGACGGGGCGCAGAGCGTTCCGCACATGCCGGTGGACGTGCAGGACATCGGTTGCGACTTTCTCGCTTTTTCGGGACACAAGATGATGGGCCCGACGGGCATCGGCGCGCTCTATGCCAAACGCGAACTTCTGGAGGAGATGGGGCCGTTCCTGACAGGGGGAGAGATGGTGCTCCAGGTCACCTACGAGAAGGCGTCATGGGCGGGTCTGCCCTGGAAGTTCGAGGCGGGTACCCCGAACATTGCAGACTCCATTGGCATGGGGGCGGCGGTGGACTACCTTTCGGCGCTGGGCATGGAGAACGTCCGGGAGCACGAGAAACGGATCACCGCGTACGCGCTCGAACGGTTCAAGGAGATTGAAGAAGTGGACGTGTTCGGCCCGCAGGACCCGGAGCTGCGGGGGGGAGTCGTCTCCTTCCACAACGAGGACGTGCATCCACACGATCTCGGAACGTTCCTCGACCAGCAGGGGATAGCGGTGCGGACGGGGCACCACTGCACGATGCCGCTCATGGGCAAGCTGGGAGTGCCCGCAACGGCGAGGGCGTCCTTCTATGTCTACAACACCGAGCAGGAAGTCGACGCTCTGGTTGACGGGGTAAAAGGGGCCTTGCGATACTTTGGCAATGGACTCGCCTAGCATCGACGCGCTCTACCACGACGCCATCCTCGATCACCGCCGCAATCCCCGCAACCAAGCCGTTCTCGATACTCCCGACACCTCGGCAAGGGCCGTCAACCCGTTTTGCGGCGACGAGGTCGATATACAACTTGCTTTTGCAGACGGGCGAGTCTCCGACGTGGGCGTGCAGGCGGTAGGGTGTTCGATCAATCAGTCTACGGCCTCGATGCTTTCAGAGGCAGTGGTGGGCAAAACGGCTGAAGAGATTGGCCGCCTCGCAACGGCATTCGAGGGGATTATGGATGGGGTGTCTCCCTCGGGGGCGGATGCGGCCGCCATGTATGATCTGCCGACGCTGTCGGCTGTCCGGGAGTACCCGGTGCGGATCAAGTGCGCACTGCTGGCTTGGTCGGCGTTGGAGGACGCGCTGGGTGGGTGTGGTCGGGGGTAGGAGAGTGGATTCCCGCTTTCACGGGAATGACGGATGGGTGGGGTTCGTTCCGTCTAAGCTCGTTTCCAGGTGGTGCCGGCGGGGTTGTCTTCGAGGACGTAGCCGAGGTCGGCTAGTTGGTCGCGGATGGAGTCGGCGAGGTCGTATTGCTTGGCGACGCGGAGGGCGGCGCGGGTGTGTATGAGCAGGTCGATGAGCGCGTCGACGTCGGCGCTGCCGTCGGTCTCGGTCTCTTCGAGGGTGAGACCTAGGACTCCCGTCAACTGCCTCAGGGCGGACTGGGCATCCGAGATGTCACGGTCTGCCTCGCGGGCGCGGTTGATGTCGCGGCTCATGTCGAAGAGGACCGCGAGGGCGCGGGGAGAGTTGAGGTCGTCGTCCATGGCTTCAATGAATTTTTCGTGATAAGGGGAAGGGTCGAGGGCGTCGAGGCTGCCTTCGCTCTGGACCGTTGCGGCGCGACGTAGCCTTTCGGCGGCGCGTTCCTGCGCCTCGACGATGTCCTCGCGGTAGATGAGTGGGGAGCGGTAGTGGGAGTTGAGGAAGAAGAGCCGCAGGGCGTCGGAGGAGTGCTTTTCAAGGGCCTCTCCGAGGGTGACGATGTTGCCGAGGGACTTGCTCATCTTCTCGTCGCCCAGCTCGACCATGCCGTTGTGCATCCAGAACCGGGCCATGGGCGGGTTTCCGGTGCAGGCCTCAGTCTGGGCGATCTCGTTCTCGTGGTGCGGGAAGATGAGGTCCTGTCCGCCGCCGTGGATGTCGATGTTGTCTCCGAGGTACTTTGCGGCCATGGCGCTGCACTCGATGTGCCAGCCGGGTCGTCCCTTGCCCCAGGGGCTGTCCCACGCAGGTTCGCCGGGCTTTTGTGCTTTCCACAGGGCGAAGTCGAGGCCGTCGCGTTTTCTCTCGTCCACCTCGATTCGAGCGCCGACGCGCAGGCTCTCGACATCCCGTCCGCTCAGCCGGCCGTAGGCAGGGTCGCTGCGGACGTGGAAGTAGACGTCGCCGTCGACGTCGTAGGCGACCTCGTTTTCGATCATGGTCTGCACCATCTCGATGATCTTGGGTATCTCCTTGGTGGCCCTAGGATAGAGGTGCGCCGGAAGGATATTGAGGGCATCCATCTGTTCGAGATAGAGGCGGATATTGCGCTCCGCTAGGTCGTGGACGGTTTCGCTCTGCTCGGAGGCGCGGTCGATCATCTTGTCGTCAATATCGGTGAAGTTCTCGACGAACTTGACCTCGTAGCCGCGGAACTCCAGGTAGCGTCGCAACACGTCGAAGATGACGGAGCGCATGGCGTGGCCGACGTGGGCCTCTGAGTAGGGCGTGAGGCCGCAGACGTACATGCGCACGACGCTGTCCAGAGGCGTGAACTCCTCAACCGAGCGGGAGAGGGTGCTGTAGAACTTCATTCGACGGATTCCAGAGTGGCGACGGCGAGGGCGGCGATGCCTTCGCGTCTGCCCGTGAAGCCGAGGCCGTCGGTCGTCTTGGCCTTTACGTTGACCAGATTTGCTTCAAGACCAAGTTGGGATGACAGATTCTTCGCCATTCGCGTGACGAAGGGGCTGAGCTTCGGCTCCTCGGCAATAATTGTAGCATCGACGTATGTTACCCGCCAACCGGATTCGGCGAGGAGATCGCGGGTACAGTCGAGGAGGACCATGCTGTCGACGTCCTTGTAGCGCGGGTCGCTCGACGGGAAGTGGGCGCCGATATCGCCGAGACCGGCGCCGCCGAGGGCGGCGTCAATGACTGCGTGCGTGAGGGTGTCGCCGTCGCTGTGTCCCTTCAGGCCGCAGAAGTGAGGAACGGTCACGCCGCCTAAGACGAGCGGGCGACCGGCGACCAGAGGGTGAACGTCGAATCCTATACCGGTGCGGACGCTCATGGGACACCGACTTTCGACCACGAGCGGAGGATGGCTTCGGCCATGACGATGTCCTCCGCGGTTGTGACCTTGAGGTTCTCGTAGGACCCCATGAAAAGCTTCACCCGATGGCCCAGCATCTCAGCCATGGACGCGTCGTCGGTAACGTCGGAGTCGATCGAGCGGTGAGCGGCGCGAAGGAGGTCGGCCTCGAATATCTGGGGGGTCTGTACGGCCCAGAGGTTATCCCTGGGGACGGTCTCGATTACGGTCATGTCGTCGCCGGCCATCTTGACGGTGTCTTTCACGGGGACGGCAGCGACGACGGCGGCGTGTTCCGATACGGCTTGGACGGCGCGTGTGATGAGTGGGGCATCGATCAGGGGACGCGCTCCATCGTGGACGAGGACGTGGGTGGCGTCGCTTACGTGGTTCAATCCGGCCCGAACGGAGTCCTGGCGCCGCGACCCACCGGTGCAGACGGCGGTTATCTTGTCGGTCGGCGCTTGTACGGCGATGTCACGGACGGAATCGGCGTTGCTCTCGCCCGCGACGACGACGATGCTGTGGATTGAAGGGGAACCGGCCAGCCGTTCGAGGCTGTATTCCAGCAGGGGGCGACCGAGTAGGGGCGTGACGATCTTGTCGACGCCGTTCATGCGGTTGCTCCTGCCGGCGGCGAGGAGTATCGCTGTGATGTTGGTTTGTCGGGTCACGGGCTGCCTTTCGGAGAGATGGGCCTTGTTCAAGTATACAGGCAGGGTCGAGTCTATGTTTACGCAATGCCAATGGGCTCCCGCCTTCGGAGACCTTTGATTAACCGCAGAGGGCACGGAGAGCGCAGAAGGAAATCCAAGTTTTGGGGGGTAGTCAGGGCATGGTAGAATAGATGCGAGATTGTACAGACAGAGGCTCGACCATGCCGAATAACTATTGGATGGTCGTCCAGACGCCGGAAAATCACGAGATTACGAGAGGGCAGGGATTCACACTTCACGGGCTAACTTCGAAGCAGCGACGGCGCGCGCGCCGCATGGAGCCGGACGACCGCATCCTGTTCTACGTGGGCGGCGAGATTCGAAAGTGGACGGCCATAGTGGTCGTCAAATCGAAGTACTTCGAAGATAGGACGCCGATATGGGAGTCGAACGGCTCAAGGCGAGAGCTGTTTCCCTATCGAGTAAAGACATCGCCCTCCATCGTCCTGGACGAAGCAGACTACATCGAGGCGCGGATACTGGCCCCACGGCTTGAGTACGTCAAGCGCTGGCCGCCAGAGCTCTGGCCACTGGCTTTCTTCGATACGCTGCACCTGATTCCTCAGCGCGACTATCGCCTGATCGAGGAGGAGATGAAGCGGATCAGGCGGCAGAAGAGATCAAGAGGCGGGCGCAGGGACTACCCTGAACGGTGGGATGAACGTCCGTTGCCTGTGGATGGGGGTCAGACGGACTCGCCCCCAGAGGCCCAGGAGCCCGAAGAGCCGGAGCCGGTTGAGGAAGAGCCGGCAGGCGACGATCACTCGTTCTCGGAGTCTGAGTCCGACGGGTGAAAGTAGTCGTCGTGGAGTTCGACTAGGCGTTTGAGCATCGGTTGCGGCAGGTCTTTCGTCTCAGGGGCGGCGGCGAACTCCCGAAGGCGCTCGGCGCTCGTTATGTTTGGCAGGACGGATGCCACCTGCGGCGTGTCGAGAGCGAACTTGATCGCTATCTGGCCGATGGTGGAGTCCATGTTGTCGGTGAGGAAGTCGAGTTCCGCGAGGTGCCTGATACCCTTGCTGAGCGTGTCGTAAGCCTCATCGCTCCCGATTTCGTCTGGTTTGAGCCGAGAGTTCTTTGTGAAGGTCCCGTCTAGGAGACCTGAGGCGTGGGGTGAGCGCACGATGAAGCCGGTGGGGGCTTCGGAGTCGGTTGCCAGCTTGAAGAGCCGCCGGGCGGGATCGCGGTCGAGAATGTTGTAGGGGAGTTGCAGGGCCTGTATTTCACGTTCGACTATTGCGAACTCGCCCGCCTCGACGAAGTCCAGGCCAGGGCCGAGGGCTGTGCCGTAGTGGCGGACCTTGCCCTCTCTAACAAGATTGTCAAGCGTGTAGAAAAGGGCGTCGTCCTCCAACACGTCGGGGAGCGGGTAGTGCAGTTGGAGGAGGTCGATGTAGTCGGTGCCGAGACGATGGAGGCTCTCCTCGGCAGCGTGGCGGATGTAGTCGGGGTCGAAGTTGGGAGGGAGGCTGCCGTATTCCCGGACGGCGAGGCGGTCATAGAAATCGAATCCGACCTTGGTGCTTATGATGATGTCGTGGCGCTGTTCTTCAAGGGCGTTGCGAAGCAGGGTTTCGCCGTAGCCCTCGCCGTCGGAGTCGGCGGTGTCGAAGTAGTTGATGCCCAGCTCGAACGCGGCAAGAAGCAGGGCGGCAGCATCGTTCTCGGGGACGGCGGGCCATGCCTCGGTGCTGAGAGTCCAGAGGCCGAAGCCGACCTCTGAGAGGTGGAGGTCGGTGGAGGCTAGTTGGCGGTACTTCATGGTTGACTGGTGTGGGGGTGGTGTGGAATCGCTTGCTCTCAGGTTACTGGATTCCCGCGTGCGCGGGAATGACGGTGTGGGTTCTTTAGGTAGGTGAGACAGCTTGTGGGACTGGATACTTCACCCTCACCCCAGCCCTCTCCGTCAAGGGAGAGGGGGATACTTGAGGGGCTCCTCGTGTGGAGGGTTGATGGGCTAGACCGTTGAGAGGGAGGGTACGGTCGGCGGGGGGAGGAGCTCTTCGGGGGTGAGGGGGTAGGCCTCTTTCTTGTAGACCTGGATGCGGTGGCAGCCGTGGTCGGTGATGTAGAGGTGGCCTTCGTCGTCTGTGCGGACGGATGACGGGCTTCGGAGGCGCTTGGACGCTCCGAGGGGTGTGGTCTCGCGGATTCGGAGGACCTTGGCGTTGGAGCGGATGTAGGTCATCGCCATCTTGCCGAGCGTGGCATCGCCGATGAAGGTGTCGACGTATCGCCCGGTCTGGTCGAACTGCTGGACGCGGTCGTTGCCCCAGTCGGCTACGTAGATGTCGCCATCGGTATCGACGGTGAGTCGCGCGGGCCGGTTGAACTCCAACTCCCCATTACCGGAGGAGCCGAGCGTCCACAGGAATTCGCCTTCGGCGTTAAACTTCTGGATGCGGTCGTTGCGCCAGTCGGCGACGTAGACATCTCCGAGTTCGTCGACACAGACACCCCAGGGCATGTTGAACTGGCCGTCGCCCGTGCCGAAGCTGCCCCATCCACCGAGGTATCCACCGTTCTTGGTGAATTTCTGCACGCGATGGTTCATGGTATCGACGATGAACAGGTTCTCGTCAGCATCGAAGGCGATGCCCGAGGGGCGGTCTAGTTGGCCTTCGTCGCTACCGTGCTCGCCCCACTTGGCGACGAAGTTGCCGTCCTTGTCGAAAACGGTGATGCGGTGGAGCTCCTCGTCGGTGACGTAGAGGTTCTCGCCGGCATCGCGAACGATGGAGGAGGGCCAGATGAACTGGCCGTCACCGGTCCCTTTGCTGCCTATTGCGCCCAGCTCGTCGTCGTCGGTGTTGAGCACGCGGATGTGGAGGACGCCCTCGGCGCGGCATATACAGTAGAGCCGTCCCTCGTCGCCGATTGCAAGGTCGATGGGGCTGTCGGTGCTCCGTCGCATTCCAAGCGAGCGTACATAGGGGAAGCCGGCTCTTAGCAGTGCATGGGGTCTGGTCATTGGTGCGATATCCTCACAGTTGTCCGGCAACCCACTTCACGCCGCGCTCCAAGACGGTGCGGAACGTGGGGTTGGTCCAGGTCTGGTCGTCGTGGCCGGACTGGAAGCAGAAGGTCCTGCCGCCGGGACGGTCGCGCGTCCAGCCGATGATCTTCATGCTCTTGGGGTGGTCGGTGGTCAGGAGGACGTTGTTGTCGTCACCGACCTCGACGCCGGCGTAGTACTCGTCGATCATGTCCCAGGACGCGAGGCCGCTCGTGATTGGGTGTTCTGTGTCGGTTGGGTCGATGCGCAAGGTCTGGTCGGCGGCGCTGCCCGCTGCGCCCCTGGTTGGTATGCCGCTCAGGTCTTCCCATACGTCCCACTGCGGGTAGCAGAGGATGGCGTGATGGAGGAGGACGATGCCGGTCTCGCTCGCGGCAAGCTCGCGGAGGGAGCAAGCAACGGCGTCGTCAAGTTCCCCGCCAACCGTCCCGGGGGTGTCCTGGTGGTAGTTGAAGAAGACGACGGCATCGTAGCGTTTCCATCCGCCGAGCGGGTCGGTGGCGAAGTCTTCAAGGCTCTGGACATAGCCGTCGATGCCCGGCAGCTCGCGGAAGAGCCGCTGGAAGTTGAGTACGTCGTACTCATGGTTGCCTGTGACGACGGCGGTCTTGATGTCGGCGCTGGTCATTGTTTCAGGGCGCTCTTATGCGAAGACGTCGATCTGCTCGAAGTGGCCCTTGACGATGGGGGAGGCTTCGAGGCCCATCCACTGTTCGAGCAGCGTGCCATAGATGCCGCGGAAGTCGATGGTGTGCTTCAGGTCCTCGCCGTGCTCCCACTGGGCCGGATCGAGGGGCGGGTACTCGGAGTAGAGGTCGCCCTTGACGCGGTCGCCGATAATGAACGCGCCGCCGCCGGTTCCGTGGTCGGTGCCGCTGCCGTTGTCCTTCATGCGCCTTCCGAACTCGGTGAACACGAACATGACAACCTCATCGGCGGCATCGTGGGCACGGAGATCGTCGAAGAAGTCGGCTATGCCGGTCGAGAGCTCGTCGAGCAGCTTGGGCTGGGTCGGGTTTTCGGCGGCGTGGGTGTCGTAGCCGCCATGGGCGACGTAGAGGATTCTCGTGCCCAGGTCCGCAAGATGGATGCGGGCGGCATCCTTTAGCGACTTGGCGAAGGCGTT
Organism: Dehalococcoidia bacterium; assembly: GCA_963665745.1. Classification (GTDB taxonomy): domain Bacteria; phylum Chloroflexota; class Dehalococcoidia; order Lucifugimonadales; family VXLM01; genus VXLM01. Next base: position 2,576,928 of record OY762443.1, read on the forward strand.
GTTAGCGTACTCGACATCGGACGTGTACTTGACGGGCGCTTCGGCCAGGCGGTCGGCACCTTTTAGTACGTCTCCTCCGGTCTGGGCGAGATAGTCCATGACCATGCCAGTCCCGAAGGCGGGGCCGTACATGCGCTTGAATATGTCGAGGGCCTCGTCGCGTTCTTGTGTGTCGGTGATGGAGGTCATCACGCCGTATCCGTCGAGGTCACCTACGGAGGCGACGGGCACGCCGGGAGCGGTCATAGCGCGTGGGAGTCCGCGTCCGAGGTTGACGCCGGTCAGGACGTTTTCGCCGTCGGGGTCGAGGTCCTGGATGGCCTGTCCGAGCCAGCCCGTGGTGCTGACGGTGTCGGGCTCGCAGGTGTGCCAGATGTCCATGGCGCGGAAGTGGGAACGGTTGGAGTTGGGGTAGCCGATGCCCTGAATGAGCGCGACGTTGCCCTCGTCGAACATCTCCTTAAGGGGAGCAGTCTTCGGGTGAAAGCCCAACTCGCCGTTCAGGGGTATGATCGTGTCCTCGGGCACGTTGACGACGGGCCGGCAGTCCCAGTAGATGGGGCTGTTGTAGGGTATCAGGGTGTTCATGAAGTCGTTGCCGCCGCTCAACTGAACGACGACCAACACGGGCGGTTTTCCGTTCCCTGCCATGTTCGTCTCCTTCCGGGCTGTTACTTCACGGGGTGTTCGGGCGTTCAGGCGAGTTGATATTCACGCGACGCGGCTATGAACTGGAGCATTCGTCGCGTTCGAGTGGTGGAGCCTTCGGGGTCTTGATCGAAGTCCAAGGGACCTCCCGACTGGGCGTAATGGTGCAGAGCGTCGGAGGTGTCGTCGTCCACGTCGAGCGGACCAACGAGGTCGAGGCAGTGCTCGACGAACTCGGCGGGCGTTAGGGCGCGGTCGGTGGAGGAAATGCGCTCGATCATGTCCTGGATGCCGGGCTTGGAGGCGTCGCTGAATTCCTCGACGGCGAAGTTGACGCGCTCGTTGAGGGTGCCGCCATCGATCCATTCCTTGCCGGTGTGCCAGCCCTCCACGGTAGGTGGGTTCATGAGCCATTGCCCCATCGTGGCGGCGGTGCCGGTGAGATCGAACTGGTCGGGATGCGGGAATCGGTGCGTGCCAAGAATCTTTGCCGTTCCGGCAATCAGCTCCACGGGACTCTTTACCCGTCGGAAGCGGGCCTCCTTGAAGAAATCGGAGTTGAAGAGCGTGCGGAGGACGGCCCGTATTTCGCCGTCGGACTTGATATAGGTCTCAGTCAGGGCATTGATGGCATCGGGGTCCTGCGGCGGGACGGTGTTCCAAGCGGGCACCTGTACTTCATCGGCGACGAAGAAGGTGTAAAGCAGCCTGGAGACGAAACGGGCGGTTGCCGGCTGTTGGACGATGATGTCGATGATTTCCTCGCCGTTGAAGTCGCCGGTGTGGCCGAGATAGCTCTTGACGCTGTGGTCGTGGTCGTCTTCGCGGTAGACGAAATGTGACTGGAAGTGGCCGTAGGGGTACAAGGGCATGGGCTGGCGGAACGTCCATCCGGTGAAGGCCCTGGCAGCCATCTTGATGTCGTCCTCGGTGTAGTTTCCTATGCCCATAGAGAAAAGCTCCATGAGCTCGCGTCCGTAGTTCTCGTTCGGGTCGCCGTTGTGGTTCTCGTTGTTGTCCAGCCAGAAGATCATGCAAGGGTCGCGAGAGAGGTCGAGCAGGATGGTGCGGAAGTCCGACAGGCCGTTGCGACGGAACATTTCGTTCTGCGCTAGGAGGGTGGCAGTGTGCTCGCCCTTGTGGTAGGCGCAGGCGAAGACGTGGTGCCAGAAGAGGGCCACCTTCTCCTGCAGGGGGCGCTCGGTGTTGATCATGCGGTAGATCCACTTTGCGCCGTTCCACGAGAGGGAGTCGAAGTTGACGAGGGGGCCGTGGTAGCGTCGAAGGATGTCGTCCTCGACCTCGGGGAAGCGTTTGGGGTGCAGGAGGTCTTCGACTACATCCTCATAGGGGCGCTCAGCCAGACGTTCGAGATCGTCGCGAGTGGCGCCGAAACCGGCGCGACGATACAGGTGAGCCATGAGGGCGATCTTTTCGTTCGCCATGTTCGCCTCCGGATGCTCGGCTAGGGGATGGCACTAGCTTGGGCTGTCGGCCTTTATCATACTGTAGGAATTTGTTTGAGACAACGCCTTAAGGCGGGTTGTTGAAGTGGTATTCGGACGCGGCCACGGGGAGCGGGCGGGAATGTATAATGGGGGCCTAAGAAACTATCTCAAACTGTGTGAGTTGACAGAGAACTGCCCTTCGACAAGCTCAGGGCGAACGTGTTTTCTCAGAGCATACATCCTGGGAAAACTCGTCGCAGGGTATTTTGAGATAGTTTCTAACTTGGCGGCCTGAAGGAGAATTGCCGGAATGACAAAAGTGGGATTCATCGGTCTCGGTCTCATCGGGAAGCCGATGTGCATGAACTTGGTGAAGAAGGGATTCGACGTTACGTGCTGGAACCGGACGGCGTCGAAGATGGAGGATGTGGTCGCGGCGGGCGCGAAGCCTGCGGGGTCGGCCAGAGAGGCGGCGGAGGGCAATGAGTTCACGATCACGATGGTGAACGACTCGCCGGACGTGGAGGAGGTTATCCTCGGGGCGAACGGCGTCATGGAGGGGGCCAGTCCCGGATCGGTGGTCATCGACATGAGCACGATATCGCCAACCGTTACCAGAGAGATCGCCTGCAAGCTGGCGGGGAAGGGCGTCCACATGCTGGACGGGCCGGTGAGCGGCGGCATAACCGGGGCGGAGAGCGGCACGCTTTCCATCATGGTCGGTGGGGACGCCGAGGTGCTGGAGCGGAGCCGTCATGTCCTGGAAGCCATGGGGACGAGGATCACTCACTGCGGCGCGAACGGGATGGGGCAGGTGACGAAGCTCGCCAATAACATAACAGGGCAGGCGACGCTTGCGGCGGTAACGGAAGGACTGATTTTCGCCGCCAAGCACGGGGCAGACTTGGAGGCGACGCTGAGCGCGTTGGGGGGAGGAGCCGCGCAGTCGTGGATGCTGGAGAATCTCGGTGTGCGGATGTGCGACCGCGACTTCGCGCCGGGGTTCATGGTGGATACGGCGCAGAAGGACATGCGGCTGATCATGGAAGCGGCCGAGGAGATGAACGTCGGCCTGCCGGTCACGGCTGTGGTGATCCAGATGTTCCGGGCGGCCCAGGAAATGGGATTCGGTCAGGACGGCACACAGGCGTACGCCAAGGTGATGGAAACGCTGACAGGGGCGCGGCTGGAACGGTAGAGTAGGGTGCGTTTGCTTATTGAGGAAAGAAGAACATGTGCGGTGACAACGCCACTTACACATTGGAGGTTTTCGGATGCAGGAAGCGGTAATCGTTAGCGGGGCGCGGACGCCGGTCGGGTCATTCGGCGGTTCGTTGAAGGATGCGAAGGCGTCCGATCTGGGGGCGACGGCGGTGAAGGCCGCGTTGGAGCGGGTTGATCTGTCACCGGACGAGGTGGACGAGGTCTATTTCGGGAACGTGCTCCAGTCGGCGGAGGCGGGGTATGCTGGACGACTGGCAGGGCTGAAGGCGGGAGTTCCCGACAGCGCCCCTGCGATCGCGGTGAATCGCGCTTGCTCGTCCGGGCTCGAGGCGATCAACCTGGCGGCGCAGCTCATCAAGACGGGCGAGATCGACATAGCGGTCGCGGGTGGAACGGAGAGCATGAGCCAGTCGCCGTTCCTGCTGGACTATACGGCCCGCTTCGACGGGTACAAGCTCGGGGACATTCCCATGCGTGACGCGCTCCTTGAAGGGCTGACGTGTCCGGTCAATCGCTATCACATGGGCGTGGGGGCCGAGAACATCCAAGTGCGGTGGGAGATAAGCAGGGAGGACCAGGACGAGCTGGCGGTGCTGAGTCACCGTAGAGCGGTGGAGGCGGTTCAGGAAGGCAAGTTCGCCTCCCAGATTGCGCCTGTGTCGATACCGCAGCGGCGGGGTGACCCCGTCGTGGTCGATACGGACGAGGGGCCGCGGGCCGATTCAAGCATGGAGATACTGGCGAAGCTGCGTCCGGTCTTCAAGGAGGGTGGTACGGTGACGGCAGGGAACGCATCGTCAATCAACGACGGGGCTGCGGCTGTCGTCATCATGTCGGAGGAGAAGGCCCGGTCGCTGGGGATCGAGCCGCGTTTGCGCTGGCACACGCGGGGAGCGGCGGGAGTTGATCCGGCGTTCTTCGGCATCGGTCCGGTGCCAGCGGTGCAGAAGGCGCTCGAAAAGTCGGGCATGACGGTGGACGACATCGACCAGACGGAGTTGAACGAGGCGTTTGCCGTTCAGGCGCTGTACTGCATCCGAGAGCTCGAACTGGACATGGAGACGACGAACGTCAACGGGAGCGGGATCAGCCTCGGACATCCGATTGGGGCGACGGGCGCGATCCAGACGGTGAAGCTTATGGATGAGATGGATGCCCGCGACGACGAGGTCGGGATGGTCACGATGTGCGTCGGCGGCGGGATGGGAGTGGCGACTATTTTCGAGAGGATGAGCTAGGGAGTTTTGAGTTGAGGAGGCTCCTTAGCGCGCACTAACTAATTCGGTCGATTCACCCTCACCCCAGCCCTCTCCCGCGAACGGGAGAGGGGGAAATCTAGGGACTGCGGACAATGACCCTTGAAGAAGTCGTCATAGCGGTTGTCCGGATTGCCGGATCGCTTCCGGTGCTGTGGTTCCCGTTTGCGGGCGGCATCCTCGCGGTGCTGGTCGATTTCTCCGACCTGTTCATGATGAACCTGCTGGACCTGGGCGGGGTACGTGATTACCAGGTCTTCGACAAGTGGGTCGACCAGGTGTACATGTTGGCGTTTCTCGTGGTGGCCCTGCGGTGGAAGGGCGTGCCGCGCTACGTGGCGATCGGGCTGTTCGCCTACAGGCTCATCGGCTTCGCGTATTTCGAGTTCGTCGATTCCTGGCGGGGGATATTGTTGATCTTCCCGAACGTCTTCGAGTTCTGGTTCCTGTTCGTTGCGGGACTGAACCGCGTAAGGCCGAACTACGAGATGACGTGGAAGCACGCGGTGCTGTGGCTAATTCCATTGATCGCGCTGAAGGAGTTCCAGGAGTACGTGCTGCACTGGGGCAAGTGGCTGGACAAGTACCGCGCGGTCGACGTGGTTGTGGATTGGTGGAACGCGGTGACGGGGCTGTTCTAGGGTGAGTGATGGGAAGCAAGGCACAGATCGGCACGTTTGAGGACTTGTTGGAGATGACGGAAGAGCCCCTGCGGCCCGTCGCGACGGCACTGCGGGAGGTTGTCTTTGAGGTCGATCCGGATACGTGCGAGGTAGTGCGTCTTGGGGACCGTGCCGCGACGTATGGAGTGGGACCGAGGAAGATGCTCGACGGGTATGCCTATATCATGCCCCACAAGAGGTGGGTGAACCTGGGGTTCTACCAGGGAGCCGAGTTGGCTGATCCAGAAGGTCTGCTTGAGGGGACAGGGGCGAAGTTGCGGCACGTGAAGGTGCGCTCGGTTGATGAGGCCAAGCGGGCGATGGTTCGGGCGATGGTTGAGGGGGCGTTGGAGCGCAGGAAGGCGTCGGGGCGGTAGGGGACTGCGCGAGGGAAACGGTTTAGGGCGGAACCCTCACCCCAGCCCTCTCCCACGACGGGAGAGGGGGAGTATTTGCCCTCACTCCAACCCTTTCCTAGGACGGGAGAGGGGTGAAGCCACTACTGAGATAGTGCTAGTCGAGGCGGACGGGGACGCCTTCTAGGAGGCCGGCTTCGTGCATGGATACCCACTCGCCCATGAAGGTCTCGTTCCATGTGTCGGTGAGGGGGTGCTCCATCATCTCTTGGAAGATGGGCCAGAAGATGATGATGCCGTCGGCGCCGTCGCGGAGGCAGGCGTAGGCGGTCTCGACGCTCCTGACGAGGGCGGCGGTGACGTAGGGGCGATTCTCCCAACCGGAGAACATCTGGACGCACTCGCGGACGAGCTGGGTCGGGTCGCCGCCCATCTGCTTGACGGGCTCGCAGAAGGGGAGGACGTGTGTCGCGCCCGCCTGCGCGACGGCGGCAGCCTGTGGCAGGGAGAACACGGTGGTGCAGTAGGTCTCGATGCCCTCCTCGGCCAGGCGGCGGAATGCGCCGAGTCCGTATGAGGTGCAGGGGATCTTGATGATGATCTGGTCGGACATGCGGGTGAACACGTGGCTGACGTCGATCAGCTCATCGGTGGAGTGGCCGTCGACCTCGACGACGACGGGCTTGTCGGTGATGTCGAGGTAGCGCTGTACGACGTCCTTGATCTGGCCGTACTTCTTGACCATGTCGTTGAGGACGACGGTGTTGGTGACGATGCCGGCGGCGCCTCGGTCCATCCACTGCTTGAGGTCTTCGGGATCGCCTGCCAGCCAGATGGCGGGGCCTCTGCCTTGTCGCCGGGCCTGCATTACGGGGCCGGTGACCACCGGCTCCACGCCGTTCGTGCTGATCTTGGTCTCGGTTGCCATGGTGCGCCTCCGGGGGTATCGCGTTTTGGAGAGTATGACATATTCGGGGGGGATTAGAAAGTAGCGGCGCTAGCTGCGGCGGACGCGGCCTCGTAGGGAGAGGAAGGCGAGGGTGAGGCTGATGGATCCCACTCCTCCGATGGCAGCGAAGCCCTTGGCGAGGGCCTCGATGTCCCAGCCGACGGTGACGAGGGAGCGAAGGGCGTCGAGGAGGTAGGTGACGGGGTTGTATACCGCTAGGGTGCTCATCCAGCCGGTTAGGGCTTCCTTCGGTACGAATACCGTTGTCAGAAAGACGAAGGGGAAGAAGAGGAGCCAGCTGGTGTTGACGACGGTTGGGTTGCCGGTCTTGAGGGCTATGGCGTAGGGGAATCCGGCGAAGGCGAGGCTCCACACGCCGGCGATGAGAACGAACATGAGAATCCCGATCAGGCCGCTTTCGAAGCGAACACCGACGACGAAGCCGAGAATCAGGACGGGGATGGACAGGGCCACGCACAGGGCGAAGTCGGCGACCATGAGGCCAAGGAGCAGGGAAACCCTGTTGACGGGAGTGAGGGACAGGCGGTCGAAGTAGCCACTCTGGATGTCGAAGACGAGGGTGATGGCGCGGGAAACGCCCGTCACGGCGAAGATGATGGCGACGGGAAGCTGGAAGGCCTTGTAATCGAGTCCGGGGATGTTTTCGGCGATGTCCTGGAGCGCGCCGATGTTGATCACAAAGAAGAAGACGGGAATGATGAGGGCGGGCAAGAGGCTCTCGACGTCTCGCCTCGTGGCTCTGAGCGCGCGCGAAGATACGGCGGCGAGATCGGAGAAGAAGGCCCACCGGCGGGGTCGGCGAACGCTCCGGATGGACGTGCTTCGGGCTGCGTCTTCCACAGTAGTCATGTTTGCTCCGTCTCCTCTGTAGGATCTGCATCGACCTGTATGCGGCCGCCCGTGACGGTCAGGAACACGTCGTCGAGGGTCGGCGTCCGCAGGGTGATTTCGCCGACGGTGACGCCGCCGCGATCGAGGGCCAGGGCGACGTTTCCGACGAGGGCGGCGCCGTTTTCGACCGATACGACGAGCTCCTGGCCGTGGTCCTCTATCTGGCTGACGCCCGGGATGTTTCCGAGATCGGCCACGGCTGCCGGCGAGTCGCCTTCGATCTGCACAATGATGACGTCCTTGCCGACGGAGCGCTTCAACTCCGCCGGGCTGCCCTCGACGGCGATCTTGCCGCGGTCGATGATGCCGACGCGCTCAGCGAGTATATCGGCCTCCTCCAGGTACTGGGTCGTGAGGAAGATCGTGACGCCGAGCTCCTCATTGATGCGACGGACCTCTTCCCAGACGCGGTTGCGGCTTATGGGATCGAGTCCGGTGGTCGGCTCGTCGAGGAAGAGGACTTCGGGATCGTGGATGAGGGCGGCGGCGAGGTCGAGGCGGCGCTTCATTCCTCCCGAGTAGGTGCCGACGAAGCGATTGATGGCATCCCCGATGTCCATGAGGGACTCAAGCTCGGCGAGTCTCCGATCGACCTCTCGGCGGGACATCCCGAAGAGCCAGCCTTGGAGGCGGAGTATCTCCCTGCCGGTCTGCTTGGGGTCGAGGGCGGCCTCCTGGAGGGCGGCGCCGACTCGCAGGCGCACCTCCTTCGGCTCGTGGACGACATCCTTGCCCGCGACCATGGCCCTGCCTCCGTGCGGGAGTAGCAGGGTAATCAGCATTCGGACGACGGTCGTCTTGCCCGCGCCGTTGGGGCCGAGGAATCCGTAGATTTCCCCTTTTCGCACTGCCAGATCGATGCCGTCAACGGCCCGAACGTCGCCGAAGTTTCTGACCAATCCCTCGGCGAGAACCGCAAGGTCGTTCGTTTCGCTCACTCTACGAGGCCCTCCTTATCAGCATCACGCCGTCGCGGATAGGCAGGAGGACGTGGCGGACGCGGGGATCGTTCTTGACTCGTTCGTTGAATGCGGCGATGGAGCGGTCTTCGTCGGTCTGCGGGTCGAGGACTCGGCCGCTCCAGAGGACGTTGTCGACGGCGATGACGCCCCTGGGAGCCAGAAGCTCGACGGCCTTCTCGTAGTAGGCGGCATAGCCGGTCTTGTCGGCGTCGATGAAGACGACGTCGAAAACCCAGTCGTTGAGGGTTTCCAGCGTATCGAGAGCAGGGCCAAGCCGAAGGTCGATCTTGTGGCCGTGCGGACTCTTGGCGTAGAACTGCCTGGCTACCTCCGCCGCCTCGGGGTCGATGTCGCAGGTGACGAGGATGCCGTCATCGGGTAGTGCGGCGGCCATCATCTGGGAACTGAACCCGGTGAACGTTCCGATTTCGAGCACACGCTTCGCGCCGGTCGTCCACACGAGGGTCTGAAGAAGCGTCCCCTCTATCGGGCCGGAGAGCATCTGGGGGATGCTCATATTCTCGTAGGTGTAGTCGGTAAGCTCATTGAGGTAGTCGGGCAGGGGGGTTGTGTGCTCGACGGCGTATCGTTCGATGTCTTCGGGGACGAGAGTGAGCATGGTGGGTTCCTATTGGGGAGAAAGTAGAGAGTATTATCAGGGAGGATGGGTGCGTCTGGGTACTGAGGATTTTCGAATTTATGGGACATTTCGGGACACTTTGGGACATTTCCCCTTACCAGAGACTGAACCGGAATTTCTACAAGCCATGCCCAATGATAGACCATGCGTTCTTGCGCGTCAAGTCTGATGGAAGTGCGGGAGTGTCTTCCCCTCGCGTTGGCGCTTTACGCGGCATGAGGGTTTGGGTACCATCGGTCGAGCCTCAGGAGACGAGTGAGAAGGACAGACAAGATGCGTGGGATGCTCTACAGGGCCTTCATGGCCGCGCGGTTCAATCGGGCGACGTACCGTGACGTGCTGCGCGACCAACAGGCTATCATTAATGCCTTGGGAATCGTGATTTTGGCGGGCATCGCCTATGCGGTCGGGCAGTCGAGCGCGGTGGGGGAGTCGGCCGAGCAGGGGCTGGACGCGTGGGCTATCGGGGACAGGCTGCTCGGAGTGTGGTTTGCGTCGATCACGTTTATGGTCGGGTGGTTGATTTGGGCCGGGATAGCGTATGGAGTAGGGAGGGTGTTTCAGCGCGACGAGGCGACATTCCGAGAGATTCTTCGCGTGTTGGGGATATGTTTCGGGCCGGCGCTGCTGCTCTTCCTGATGGCCATCACGCCGATCGAAGGGGTTGTGTACAACTTCGTGGCGATTTGGATGCTCGTGGCGGGAATAATTGCTCTTCAGGAGATTCGAAAGTCCGACTGGCTAGGCGCGATCATGGACTGCTCGCTCGGATGGGTGGTGGGTATGCAGCTATTGCCCGCCATTCTCCTCACGGGGTTTTTCGATACGATAGGGGCGGTTCCGGAGGTGTAGAAATGGGTGCTGGGTGCTAGGTGCTGGGGAGTCACCCTCACCCTAGCCCTCTCCCGCGAACGGGAGAGGGGATGATTTGTTCGGTGAGGGCAGGCTTCACCTTCGGGGCGTGGGGGCCGAGCATTTTGAAAAAGTTATCCGTCGTGGTGCGGCGCACCTCCTCGATGTCGATTCCTCGGAGCTCGGCCAGCTTGCCGGCTATGTCCTGTAGGTGACGCGGCTCGGTCCAATTCTCGCGCTTGGCCTTGAATGGCTGCGGAGCGGAGTCGGTCTCCAGCACGATGCGATCCAACGGCAGATCGGCCGCAACGGTCTGAAGGTGTGGGAGGCGGAGCAGGGGTTTCGCCAATGAGATGTAGAACCCCAAGTCGATGGCGGCCTGCGCCGTGTCCATATCCCCTTGGAAGTAGTGCATCGCACCGCCGACCTCGTAGGCGCGCTCCTCGCGGAGTATGCGGAGGACCTCGTCGTGGGCTTCGCGGCTGTGGAAGACGATGGGCAGCCGAAGCTCTCGCGCGAGCCGGATCTGTTCACGGAAGGCCTGGTACTGCATCGCGCGGTCGGGCATGTTGTCGAGGAAGTCGAGGCCGATCTCGCTTATTAAGATGACCTTGTCGGTGGAGGTCGCGTGCTTTATCAACTGGGAATAAACACCCTCGTCGACGGGGCCGGTCAGGTCCATGGGGTGGATTCCGACGCCGGCGTAGAGTTCGGGGAACGTCTCGGTTAGCTCAACACAGCGTCGTGAAGATTTGACCGTCGTCCCGGCGTTGACTATCAGGCGCACGCCGACGGCGCGGGCACGCTCCAGGACTTCGCCGATTTCGGTGTCGGTTGCGTAGGCGTCGAGGTGGCAGTGGGTGTCGATTAGCGGGTGCATGGCGCTTGCGGCGCGATTTTGCGTCATTCGCGGGGGTATAGTGTGTAGTATCCCGCGTGGAGGGCGCATTATACTACTCGCGATTATTCTGCTGTTTGTCGCTCCCACAGAAGCTATCGTACTTGAAACGCGCAGCGCTCACATATGGAAGACTCGCGCTAGGGATCGGTATCGGTGTAGGGCTGGGCTGGCTTTCGATTCGAGGTCTCGATTGGGGCCTCGTGGTGGATCACCTTGCGAGAGTGTCGCCGCTGCTGCTTGCGCTTGCGCTCACGGTGTTCATGGCGTCGGGCGTGGTCCGCGCGGCTCGCTGGCGAATGCTCTTCATGGAACCGCGGCCTTCGGTGGCCAGGCTGTTCATCGTCCAGCACGAGGGGTTGGGCCTCAGCAACATCATGCCTCTGCGTGTGGCGAGCGAGCTTACCCAGATAGCAGTCTTGACCATCAAGGACGGGTTGCGGGCGTCCACGGTGCTGGCGGCAATAGGAATGGAACGCGCCGTGGACTTTCTGTCGAGCATGTTGATCTTCGGCATCGCGTTCATGCTGGTGCCGGAGATGCGGCCCCTCGCTCCGTACGTGTGGGGCATGATCGGACTGGGACTCGCCTTGATCGTGGGGCTTCAAGTGTTGGCCTGGAGGGGCGAATCGCTCTGGCTCGTTCGGCGAATAGCGTTCCTGGTCGCATTCTCCAACGCCTTGAGGAACCTCGCACAGGACTGGAATCTTCTCCTGCGGGCGTTCGCGGTCAGCATCGCATATTGGCTTCTGGTCGGGGTCTCGGCTTGGATAGCCTCCGAGGCCATCGGCCTTCCCATCTCGCCGTTGACTGCCACGCTCGTCATCATCGGGACCATCTTCTTCTCAACCGCGATACCGGCCCCCAGCGGCATAGGGACGTTTCACTTCGCGGTCGTGTTCGTCTTAGGACTCGTCGACGTGGCGAAGGACGATGCCTTCCCGTTTGCCGTGATCGTTCACCTGCTCTTCTTCGCGCCGCCGACCATCATCATGGCTTTCTTCCTGCCGAGGGAGGGGGTATCGTGGAGGCGGACGGGGGAGGAGCGGGAGTCACCCTCACTCTAGCCCTCTCCCAGAGGGAGAGGGGATTTGGGGCGGGGGCTAGGCGACTTTGACGGCGGTGCCGTAGGCGACGATCTCAGCGGCTCCCTGGGCGACGCCCGCAGTGATGAACCTCGTGCCGACGACGGCGTTGCCGCCCATGCTCTCGGCGTTTTCCATCATGCGTTGAATCGACTCCTCGCGGGCCTCGGCTAGGAGCTTCGTGTATTCGTCGACCTCTCCGCCGACGATGTTGCGGAGCCCCGCCATGATGTCCCGCCCGATGTGCCGGGCGCGGACGGTGCTGCCCCGCACCAGTCCGAGCGTTTCGACGATGGTGGCTCCCGGTATGGCGTCAGTAGTCGTTACGATCAATTGTCGACCTCCAAGAAATTTTCTTGCTTCTTGTGAATGATCCTGTCTCGTATCACCGCGATCAGCAGGACGGCCAACCCCACCGGTACGGCGAGAAGGGCTACCATCAGCAAGACCGGCATGTCCTCGGCGGTCGTGATCCCGTACACCCAGAAACCGCCGAGGATAACCGCTGCGACGGCGAGAATCGCTCCGCCGATCCACAATATGGGACTGCTGCTGCTCTCGGAACTTGCCATCTGATTCCTCCTTTAGGGCGGGAGCATTACCCTAACAACTGGGATTCTCGCATACCAGCAATGGGTTGTCATCACACGATTCTGCTATTTTTCTGCCTGCGGTACCGTATACTTTCGCTTGGACTGGTCGGGTAGGAGGTCGGTAGTTGGCAGCTTTCATCGCGGGCGCGGCGGCCGGCCTCATATACATGCTGGTGTTCGTCGCGGTCGCTCCGGTGATGGTCTTTTCGCTCGCTCGGAACAGTGACAGCGGGGCAGGGGCGTTCGTCCGACGCGTCAACCCGACGACGCTGATGCTCGGTCTGGTCGTGGCGGCGTATCCGATTTGGACGCTGTTTGGCGGTATGCTTGGTCTGCTCTACCTCTTGAGCATGCAAGTGTCTCCGGGATCCGGGCTGGGTTCGGGAAATCTGGCGTATACGCTCGCGCTCGCGCTCGTCACGCTGCTGGTGGCATTTCCGGCCACAGCGCTGCTGCGTCGCGTCGCTTGGGGGGTGGTTGTCATCGCCGTGGCGTTTGTGGGAATCTACGGTTGGCTGCTCCCGTTCTTGGTTGACCTAGCCGAGCGATGAGATTCACCGCAGAGGGCGCGAAGACCGCAGAGATTGGGAGGGCCGGGCGCTGTCCCATCACAGAACAAACGTTGTATACTGACGCCGATCCGCAAGATAGGAGAAACGAATGGACGTTGCCGACCTGCTTGAATCGCCGGAGATCACCACCGTAGCCACGGGCCTGAAGTTCACGGAGGGGCCGCTTTGGCATCCCGACGGATACCTGCTGTTCACGGACGTTGGCGGGCCGTGGAGGATATGGAAGGTCGTTCCGGGGGAAGAGAAGACCGTCTATCGCGACGACACCGACCGCGCGACCGGTCTGACGTTCGATCTGCACGGCAACGTCATCGCGTGCGAGCAGATGGCGCGGGCGGTCACGAGCATGGATGCCGAGGGGAATGTCTCGGCCATCGCAACCCACTGCGGCGAGAAGCGGCTGAATCGCCCCAACGACGTTGTTGGACGTTCGGACGGGAACCTGTATTTCAGCAATCGGGGCGTTGGCAGCTTGGAAGAGGGGGAGGCGGACTTCGAGCACAACGGGGTGTATCGCATCTCGCCGGACGGCGAGGTACACGAGGAGGTCTACCCGTTCGAGGATCCGAACGGCCTTGCCATTTCGCCCGACGAGAAGACGTACTATCAGATCAATACGCGGCCATCCGCCCATATCGACGCGTTCGACATAGCCGAGGATGGGTCGCTGTCGAATCAGCGGCGGTTCTTCACGTTCCCGGAGTCCGACAAGCCCGGCTTCCCGGACGGGATGAAGGTCGATTCGCTCGGCAGGGTGTACGTTTCCGGGCCCGGCGGGCTGTGGGTGCTGACATTGGATGCTGAGGTCATCGGTGTCGTCGAGTTCCCGGAGCAGGTTATCAACATGGCCTGGGGGGACGCGGACAATAGGACGATGTACGTGGCGGCGATGACCTCGATCTACAGCATCCGGTTCAACACGCCGGGACTGGCGATTCCGAGGGCGGCGGTGTGATGCCGATTCCGGGTGATGCCGCCATGTCTGTTGGGTTCTGGGTGCTAGGTGCTGGGTTCTGGATTCCCGCCCCGTATCGGACACGGGGCAGACTCTACGCGGGAATGACGGTTGGGAATGCTGTGCGGTGTCATTTGCGGCGCAGTCACGACGTATAAACCCATTGGTGGGGAGGTATTCAATGCAGAGACCGCCGCGTGGGGCTTGGAGCGGTTTTGATCAGATGAAGCCCGCGTCCGAGTACGACATCCGGTACGGCCATCATCTCGTCAGATCGACGAGTTCGCAGTGGTCGCGCTACGTCGCCATTGCCTCGCCCACAGCGTACCGGATGACGGAGCCGCACCTGACGCGGGTGCCTGAGACGGTGGGATACCCCGAAAAGATGGACTTCGGGTATCTCAAGCAGTTCACCGAGGGTCTGCCCGACGAAGTCGAGTTGGTTGTGGGCATCGGAGGCGGTCTGGTGCTGGATGTGAGCAAGTACGTTGCGCTGACGAAGCAACTGCCACTCGTGCTGATACCGACCATCGTATCGACGGGAGCGATCATTCACAGCGTGTTTGCCGAGTGGGAGGGGCGCAACCTCGGCGACACCAAGAACTGGCCGTGGATCGACCCTGAGTACGTGCTTGTCGATTACGACATCGTGCTGAGCGCGCCGGACCACCTGAACATCGCGGGGGTCGGCGACGTGCTGTGCGGGTACTCAACTCTCTGCGAGTGGAAGCACAGGGAGAGGCGAGGCATCGGAGAGCCGTATGACGAGTCCGTGACAGCCGACATGAATGCGCTCCACGCGCGGATTGTCAAGAATTTTCCGAAGACGCTGACGGCGGATGGGGCGCTCACGCCCGCAAGTGTCAAGCTCATTATGAATGCGATCAAGGACCGCGACAGCAACTCGGTTACGCACCCCGACGCGCCGGCCGGAGACCACGCCTTCATCGTGGCGACCGAACTGGCGAATGACCGGAGCTGGGTTCACGGGGAACTCGCGGCGCTGGGGACGGTGATCATCGCGTGGCATACGGAGCAGAGTCCTGAGACGATCACAGACCGCCTGGATACGTGCGGCGTCCGCTGGCGGCCTAGAGACATGGGGATGAGCAAAGACGAGCTGGCGAAGGCGCTGGCCGCGTGTCCGGGGTACATGGGTGACGCATCGAGGGGTAGGGATCTCCCGTCGGTGTTGCGGCTTGAGCCGGTGGTGGGGGAGAGGTTTGAGCGGTTGTGGGGGTTTTTGACAGATGAGGAGTAGCTCCAGGCCACAAGCTTCCTCAATTCGCATCTTATGACACTTTCACATACCTCGCCGCTGGATGAAGTTTGGGTTGCCATCGACACGGAGACGACGGGTCTCGAGCCTGAGAGCGACCGGGTCATCGAGGTCGGGGCGGTCAAGTTCCGGGGCGACGAGGTGCTTGGGGTGTTCCAATCGTTCGTCAATCCGGGAGAGCGGCTGAGCAGGTTCATCCGGGACTACACGGGCATCAGACAGCGGGACGTCGATGGGGCACCGTACTTTTCCGACGTTGCGACCGAGTTGCTTCCATTCATTGGTGGCGCACCGGTCGTGGGGCACAACGTCGGATTTGACCTCAGTTTCCTGCGCAGTCACGGTCTGCCGATCGACGGGCCGGTATCGGATACTTACGACCTCGGCAGGGTCTTCCTGCCGTGGTCATCGTCCCATTCCCTGACGGGTCTCGCGAAGGAGTTGGACGTGCCGGTCATGCGGGCGCACCGGGCGGCGGACGACGCGGAGACGACACGCCGGGTCTTTGTGGCGCTGCTTCACATAGCGGCCGAGACCGATCTGGAGACGCTGCGAGAAATATCCGGCATCGCGTCCAGGTCGACGACTTCAGCTTTGAGATACCCGCTCCTGCAGATGGTAGGCGACGGGACGGTAAGTCGCGCGCAGATGAGCCTGGACGAGCCGGCGGTGGACTTGCGAGAGCTTGCCGCGATGAGGAGGGCGACAGGTGAGGAATCGTCGGACGGGAGCGGCGGGTTCGACAGGGAAGGACTACGGAAGCGTTTAGGCCATTATCAAGCGCTCCAACCAAGCGAGGACGATAGCGCGGTCGACGTGGACGAGATCGGAGAACTGCTCGGAGAAGGCGGTCCGTTCGCACAGGTGCTGCCCGGATTCGAGCACCGTGTCGAGCAGGTCGAGATGGCCCGCTCGGTTGCCGAGGCGATTAACGACGGACAGCGACTGATCGTCGAGGCGGGAACGGGCGTCGGCAAGTCACTCGCTTACCTGCTCCCGGCGGCGCTGTACGCGCTCGAAAACGGGAGACGAGTGGTCGTCTCCACCAACACGATCAATCTCCAGGAGCAACTCATCGCGAAGGACATACCGACGCTTGTCGATGCTCTCCTGGTTGCATATCCGGGTGGCGCGCGCGCGCTCAAGTATTCGCTTCTGAAGGGACGCTCCAACTATCTGTGTATGAGGCGCTGGACGCACGCCAAGAACGGGGAAAGCCTGTCCGACGAGGACGCGCGACTATTGTCCGGCATCCTCGTGTGGCTCGACCGCACGGGGACGGGAGACAAGAACGAGATCAACGTGGGACGCAGGAGCCTCTCGAACTGGAATCGCGTGTCCGCGCAAGGGGCGCTGAACTGCAGAGGCCAAGACCGAATTTGCTTCCTGCGCTCGTCACGGGCGAGGGCGGAGGCTTCCCATATCGTGGTCGTCAATCACGCCCTGTTGCTTACGGACCTCGTCGCGGGCGGCACCGTCATCCCGGACTACGACGTTCTCATCATCGACGAGGCGCACCATCTCGAATCGGAGGCCACGAAGCAGTTGGGGTTCGAGGTTCGTCACTCGGCAGTTGGTGAGCACATTCAGGAATTGCTCGGCGAGCGGGGACTGATCCGTCGGGCGATGGCTGCTCTGCAGCCTGTGTCGGGAATAGAGCGAGTTGGCCGAACGCTGGAGGACGTTGGGCAGATAGCTCCGGGCCTGCTCCCGGCACTACGGGAGGGCACAGCGGCCCTGTTCGGGCTGATGGAAGATCGTCTGTTGGGAGACTCGCGGGCAGACCGACAGGTGCGGATTACGGATGGGACGCGCCGGCAGCCCTTCTGGTCGGACGTCGAGACGGTCTGGGAGAACGTCAACCTTAGCCTCGTCAGTCTGGCGAACTGCTTGGATGCCCTGATCTCCACGTTGCAGGACCTTGAAGGGGAGGACGCCAATGGTAATGAGGGTCTGCTTGTTGAACTGAGCGGCAATGCACAGAAGAACGCCGAGATCAGGCAGAACCTTGAAGAGTTCGCCGTCCGGCACAAGGAGGACGTGGTCTATTGGATCGAGAAGTCAGGCTGGGGGGATGACATAACCCTGTATGGCGCTCCCCTGCACGTTGGGGAACTGCTCGAAGAGCTGCTTTACACCCGGAAGAGCGCGGTCGTGATGACCAGCGCGACGCTTGCCGCGAACGGCACGTTCGACCACATCCAGGAGCGGACAGGTTTTGTGGATTCGGAGCAACGATTGCTCGGGTCTCCGTTCGACTATCCAAGCTCGGCGCTCGTGTGCGTTCCAGATGACATGCCGGAGCCGTCGGCCCCCAATTACATGGAGTCTGCCGCTCAGGCCATCGGGGACACGGCGATCGCGGCCGGAGGACGGACAATGGCACTGTTCACGTCCTACGCCTCGCTCCGAGAGGCGGCGGAGGCTTTGCGGTCATCCATGAAGTCGCAGGGCATCGATCTCCTTGTGCAGGGGAACGATGGCAGTCCTGATCAGATCATTCGGCGATTTCGGGAGAATCCACAGTCAATAATCCTGGGTACGGCCAGCTTCTGGGAGGGTATCGATCTCGCGGGTGATTCGCTGCAAGCGTTGGTCGTCATGCGGTTGCCGTTCAACGTTCCCACGGAGCCGGTGTTCGAGGCGCGGTCAGAGCTCTACGACAACGCGTTCATGGAATTCGCCCTGCCCCAAGCGATCCTTCGACTGCGACAGGGGTTTGGGCGACTGATCCGCACGAAGACCGACCGTGGTGTGGCAATCATCCTCGACAAGCGGGTCATTTCGCGAAGGTACGGCTCGCTGTTCATCCGGTCGCTGCCCCCGGCAACCCGCAAGACCTGCAAGCTCGACGGACTGGGTGACGAGGTGCGGCAGTGGCTGAGGCGGTAACGAGGGAAGAGCGACAAACGCGCATCCTTCCTCTCGACGGACAGCCCTTTGATCTTGAGAGCACGCTGTTCAGCGGGCAGGCGTTCCGTTGGCGGAAGCGGGAGTCGTGGTATGAGGGGGTGGTATTCGGGCGCGTCGTGCAAGTACGAGAAGCTGAAGGCAGCATTGCCTTCGCAACGGCGGGGGACGATGTGGATGTGACGGCGTCACGGCTGCGGGACTATTTTGCGCTGGATGTTGACCTCCACGAAGTGTATTCCGCTCTTTCGCGTGATGAAGCCCTCAGTCAAGCATTCGACCGCTATCGCGGGATGCGGGTGCTACGGCAAGACCCGTGGGAGACGACGCTATCCTTCCTGTGCGCCCAGAACTCGAACGTGTCGCGGATTACGCGGAACGTCGAGGACATGTGCCGGTCTTTTGGCAGACCCATTTCATTAGGGGGAAATACTCGCCATACCTATCCGACGCCGGAGGCGCTCGCAGAGGCGGGGGAACAGGCGCTACGCGACTTGGGCCTAGGCTATCGGGCGCGATACATCGTCTCCGCCGCCGAGAGGGTCGCACGGGGAGAGATAGACTTCATGGCACTTCGGGATACCTCGTATGACGACGCGCTCGACGCGCTGATGACCCTCGACGGAGTGGGAGACAAGGTGGCGAACTGCATTATGCTGTTTTGCATGGACAAGCCACAGGCCTTCCCGGTGGATACGCACATCCGACAGATATTGCGCGAGCGGTACCCGAGAGCGCGTCGCGTCAAATCAAGCGACATACGGCGGGTTCGCGCGTGGGCGCAGGAGTACTTCGCGCCGTTCGCCGGGTATGCCAACCACTACCTGTTTCATTCGAGGCGGCTCGAGGGGCGGAGGGGTTGAAAACCAGGTTTCCAGATTCAATTATAGGGAGTTTATCCCAGTTTATAAGAAAATCATAAGATTGCTAAACTTGCTATAAATGGACTGGCAGAGGTAGGTAAAATGTGAATTCCAAGCACAACGGACGCCAATTAGGTTTGATAAAGCCATGTATGTTTGGGGTCTCGCGAAAGCGGGGAATCATGGGAGAGGTCAACGCGGCCTACAGAAGTCGTTCCCAGTCTTCCCCGGGCATGATGCGAACCATGAACTCGTCGAACATAGGGACGGTGAAGGCGGTGTCGCCGTGACTGGGACTCCATATCATACCTTTGTTAATCAACTGGCTGCGAACGGGGGCTAAGGAAGTAACGGGACGGTCAAGGACACGGGCGACATCTCCCGAGCGGTGAGGTCCTTGGCCAAGTTGGGCCATTGCGCGCAGGTATCTCTTCTCGGTGGGAGTCAGCCTGTCGAATCTTACCAGGAAGAAGCTCGCGTCGAGATCGGCCATTGCCTGTCCGGAGGCGGCTTCGACATTGGAAACGGTAATGGGGGAACGCTGGGCAACGTCCCACACGTGCTTTCCCCACTCTTGCAAGAAATAGGGATAGCATTGGGTTTGAGCGACGATGGCGTCGAGGGCGGGAGGTTCTATTTCCACTCCCTCGTCTCTGGCGGGCTTGGCGATGGCGAGTTTGGCGTCTTCGGGTGAGAGCGGTCCGATTTCAGGGAACTCGAAGAGCCGTTCGGCGTAGGACTTTGCCCTCCCCATGCGTCCGCGCACCTGCGGCAATCCCGCGCCGACCATCGTTACGGGAATTCCTCTCTGGGATGTCCGGTGCAATGCCGTGATGAGGGCCGCGAGTTCATCCTCTTTGACGTATTGGAGTTCGTCGATGAAGAGAGCCACGCAACTTTCGTCCGCTTTGGCGGCCGCGCCAACGACTTCGAGCAGGGCCTGTAAATCGTTTTCTAGGTCTCCGCTGTCCGCCAACCCAGGTTCCGGGGCAGAATCAAGAGTGACGCCTATCCCCTGATATTCCACTTTCAGGGCTTTGACGAATCCTGCAAGTCCACGGAGGGCGCGGTGCGCCATCTGTTTCGCCGCCTCCTTATTAGAGATTCTCAGTAAGGCAAGACGGAGTTGGGGTACTATCATGGACGGGAGTGATCGATTTTCGGGCGCTTCGATTTGCAGTGTGTAGATGCCGTTCGCTTCGGCTTCCTGTCGAATTCGCTCCAACAGCACGGTTTTCCCCACACCACGCAGGCCAACCATGAGAGTGCTCTTACTGGCACGTCCAATCTTCGTCCGCAGCAGCGCGGTTTGCACAGTTGTACGCAGGTCGTCGCGGCCCGCCAACTCTGGAGGCTGTGTGCCCGCGCCCGGCGCATATGGGTTGCGGATCGGGTCCATGGGGCTAATTATAGCAAGTTTATCCCAGTTTACAAAAAAATCCTAATATTGCTAAACTTGCTATAAATGAGGTGCTTTCCGCTAGCGACCGTGGAGAAGACTAAATGAGAGCGGATTGCGAGGAGGCTCAGGTTGGGGGTATGCTTGGCGTATGCAGACTCATGATTTCGTCGCTCGCCGGGCGGCAAGATCGTTCGGCTGTCCCAGGTGAGTATGGCATCGGACTCTGAGGCGAGGGGCGGGGAATCCCCCGTGTACGAGACGGACTTCAAGCCGATGCCCCGGCGACAGGTCGTCTTCACGATGGGCGGCCTCATGCTGGCGCTCTTTCTGGCGGCGCTCGACCAAACGGTCGTCAGCACCGCCATGCCCCGCATCATCGCCGACCTGGGTGGGTTCGACAGGTTCACGTGGGTGACGACCTCGTATCTCGTCGCATCGACGACCGCCGTCCCCATCGTTGGCAGGCTCTCCGATCTGTATGGGCGAAAGGCGTTCTTCATGGGCGGCATCATCGTGTTCCTCGTCGGGTCGGTGCTCGCCGGGGCAAGCCAGACGATGAACCAGCTCATCTTCTTTCGAGCGATCCAGGGAATCGGCGGTGGTAGTGTGATGGCACTCTCGTTCGCGTCGGTCGGCGATCTCTTTCCCCCGGCGGAGCGCGGCAAGTACCAGGGCATCGTCGCGGGCGTGTTCGGACTATCTTCGGTAATCGGCCCGACCCTGGGAGGATTCATAACCGACAACCTCTCGTGGAACTGGGTCTTCTACGTCAATGTCCCGCTGAGCCTCCTAGTAATCGCCCTGTTCATCAGGTTCTTCCCGAACATCAGGCCCGAGCGGCTGGCGCAGCGCTTGGACTACGCGGGCATGGCGCTGCTCGTGCTGATCGTAGTGCCGCTGCTCGTCGGTCTCTCGCTGGGGGGTGTCCACATCGAGTGGCTGTCCTTTCAGGTGCTCGGCATCCTCATATTCGCGGCGATCATGACCGCGATCTTCATCGCCGTGGAGCAGCGGGCGGACGAACCGATCATGCCGTTGCGCATCTACTCGAACCGGGTTGTGAGCGTCTCGCTCATCGCGGTCTTTGTCACGGGCTTCGGGATGTTCGGGGCTATCATCTTCGTGCCGCTGTACTTTCAAGGGGTGCTTGGGGCGTCGGCTACCAGCAGCGGATCGTTCCTGACGCCGATGATGCTCAGCATGGTCGTCACGGCTACGCTGGCCGGGCAGACCCTATCGAGATTCGGGGGACACTACCGCATTCAGGGACTCATCGGCATTGGGATCATGGGTGGGGGCATGGTGCTCATGTCCCGGATGACCGCGGATACCTCGTTCGCGCAGGCGGTCGCGAGCATCGTCGTCATGGGTCTCGGACTTGGCATCACGTTCCCGAGCTTCACGATCTCCGTGCAGAACGCCGTTCCGCACAACCTGCTGGGCGTGGTGACATCGGCAACGCAGTTCTATCGCTCGGTCGGAGGAGCGCTGGGCCTGGCCGTCCTCGGATCGTATATGGCGAGCCGTTTTGCCGCTAAACTCGGCGACTCCCTTTCGCCTGAAGTCAGGGAGGCGCTGCCGGAGGAACAGCTCGCCGAGATGAGCAACAACCCGCAGGCGCTCGTCAATCCCGAAGCTCTGGCGAGCTTGGAAGCGAGCCTGGCCGACAGGGGAGAGCAGGGGGCCGAGATCCTCTCGACACTGCTGACGACACTTCGAGAGACGCTTGCTTCGGCGATCAGCGATGTGTTCGTACTGGCGACGGTGACGCTTGCCATCGGGTTCGTTGCGACGATCTTCCTGAAGGAAGTTCCGCTACGGACACGGGAGGGAGCGCCGAACCGGGGGCGTTCAGAGGAATAGCCTAGTCGACGGTCAGAACGAGCTTGCCGAAGAACGACTGCTCTTCCATGACCTTGTGCGCCCTTGCGGTGTCCTGTAGGGAGAAGGTGTCGTGGACGATGCCCCTGATGATTCTCTTCGCCGTCATTTCGATGATCTGGCGCAGGTCTTCCTGACGTCCCATGAAGACGCCGAAGACCGTCTGGTTCCTGACGAAGAGCACGCCCATTTGAAGCTGGGCGCGGTAGCCGGTGGTCACGCCGCAGATGCCGTACCGTCCACCCGGGGCAAGCGACCGGGAAGCCGCAGGCCAGAAGGTCTCGCCGACGTGGTCGACCACGACGTCGACGCCGCGCCGGTCGGTCAGTTCCCTGACTCGTTCGGCGATGTCCTCGCGGGAATAGTTGATGACCTCGTCGGCGCCGAGGGCCTTCGCCATTTCCGCCTTCTTGTCGGAACTGGTCGTGGCGATCACCCGCGCGCCGATGATGTTCTTGGCTACTTGTATGGCCGCCGATCCGACGCCGCTCGAGGCGGATAGCACCAAGACCGTCTCCCACGCTTGCAAGTTCGCGCGACGGATGAGCATGGTCCAAGAGGGCATGAAGACCGTGGGCAGCGATGACGCCTCGACGTAGGAGATCGAGTCGGGGAGGACGACCGCGTTGACGCCGGGAACCTTGACATACTCGGCGTAGCCGCCGTTCGTGGTGGAGCCGATCCTGCCGGGCCGGATGCAGAGCTCCGATTCACCGGCGATGCAGTACTGGCACTGACTGCACGTGAGCCTCGGGTTGACAACCACGCGGTCTCCCACCTTGACGTTCTGTACCTCGCTGCCGGTCTCGGCCACGTCGCCCGCCACGTCCCCTCCGAGGATGTGCGGACCGTCGAGGACCATGCGGGTGCCCTTGATGCCCTGGCGCGTGAAGATATCGAGCCTGTTCAGCGAACAGGCCCGCACTCGAACCTTGATGTCGTTCGGCCCGACGACCGGTTCCGGCATGTCGCCGTATTGCAGCGCGTCGAGGCCGCCGTGTTCCGTGACGTAGACCGCCTTCATGTCGGTTGCTCCCTCGGATGATAAGGGGTTAGAGGGGCTGAGTTCGCCAATCCTCTGTGCTCAAAACACTAATGGCGGGGGCGTTGACTGTCAACACTCCCCCGCATGGTCACAGGGAGTCCGCGTCACCTTCGAGCCTATCGAGCTTGCTCTGCGATGACCTGATTGATGCCTCGTGCGCTATCTCCGTGGCCTCTCTTTTGTACCGTCGAGGAATCTTGAGGATGATTTTTCCCTGCTTAGCGCCAGGCACGTCCCCCACAATTTGCATGCTGCTTACCCTGATGTTGATAGCCGTACGGAAGAAATTCGACCGGAAATCGACTTCATCAATGCGATCGAAGGGGATGACGGCCGTGCTTACACCCGACTTAACCACGCCGACTAAGGTGTCCTTGACCTGGTATTCCAGTGTTAGGGCCTCCGATGATATGCGCAGTACGCCTTCCGCATCGGCCAAGCCCTCATATATTTCTGGGAACCGAACCGGTATCGAGTCCATGGCTATGAGCGACTCCTCTGTCTCGTGTCGATGCGCCGGGAAGGATAATGAAGTGGAAGCACATTCTGGGCTTACGGATTCATCATAGCTTATTGATTCTTGTTAGCCAAGTCGCATTGAGGAGAAAAACTGTTCTAGATTAGTAGGCGGCGCGTCAGCGTGCCATCACGAAGGACGCTATGTCATTGCTACGAAAATAGACCGGTCAGGCAGTTGCGAGAGTCACGTCGTATCCCAGTCGATTGAGCCGTCGGACGGTATAGCGCACTATTGCCTGGTGGTTGCGCTCTTCGAAGTATTGCCCACCAAGGTCCCTGTGTCGAGTGCCGTCTCTGAGCATGTGGTAGATGATGACCAGGATCGAGTGAGCCACGGCGATGATCGCACGCTTTTTGCCCCTGCGAGCCGCTATGCGGCGGTATTGGGCCGACAGGTACGTGTCGCGAGTCTTCACAGAGGCCCAAGCTGCCTCCACCAGCGTCGACTTCAGCCACGGATTGGCGCGCCTGGTGCGACCGCCGATCCGTTTGCCCGCGCTCTCGTTATTGCCGGGACACATCCCCGCCCACGATGCCAAGTGCTGCGACGTAGGGAACCGATTCATGTCCGTACCGATCTCCGCCACCACTTGCTCGGCACCTCGACGTCCCATTCCTGGAATCTCGTCGATCCTCTCGATCACCTCCTCAAAAGGGCGCGTCCGTTCCTCCACCTCCTCACTCATCCGCTCGATCTCACGCTCCAAAAAGTCGAGATGTCGCAGATAGCTGTCCAACATCATCCGCTGGTGGGAACCCATCGACCCTTCCAGTGCATCGACCAACAGCAAGCGCTTCTCACGAAGTCGACCCTTGGCCATGGACGCCAACGTCTCGGGATCGTCTTCCCCAGCGATCATAGCCCTCAACATTGCGCGTCCCGAAGCACCCACGACATCAGTTGCCACAGAACTCAACTTGATGTTGCCCCCTTCCAACACCTTCTGAATGCGGTTGACCACCTGCGCGCGCTGTCTAATCAACTGTCGGCGATGGCGAGTCAACTCTCGCAACTCCCGCTGAGGACGGTCAGGGACAAAGCTCGGTCGCAACAGTCCGTGCCGCAGAAGGTCGGCTATCCACTCGGCGTCCTTCATGTCTGTCTTACGACCCGGAACCGTCTTGATGTGGGCAGCGTTCACCACCCACACCTCGAAATCGTCCTCCAGCAGATTGTACAAAGGCTGCCAGTATACCCCCGTGCTCTCCATCGCCACGTGGGTCACACCTACCTCACCCAGCCAATCCGCCAGGCTCAACACGTCCTTGGTCATCGTCTTGAATCTGCGAGTCCGTTTACCCTCCGGCGTGATGACACACGCCACGACAGTCCGCTTATGGACGTCCAATCCACAACTCCGCTCGTGTACAACTTCCATGCTCAACCCTCCAACAAGACTCCCGATTGGCGGGCAACCTCTCCAAAACTGACATTGCTACACGTGCTCCCAGCCGTCTGGGGCGACAATAGGTGGTGCCTTCAGGTCGCCAGTGTCATATTCCGAACCGGGCTCGCGGCACCATTGACAACCGAACTCGTCACCAAGCGGGGCATACCCATTTTCATTCCAGGTGGTGAGGGTGGCAACCCTCATGAAGTATTCCGAACTTAGTGAGGAATCTGGGACAGGTCTCTCTATCCTCAGTGTGATATGGTTCGCCGCAACCTCGTTTCGGGGCTGTTCCTATGAACGTAATCTGGATCGTCGCTGACACTTTCCGGCAGGACCACGTCGGCGCGTACGGCAAGATGCCCGGTATCTTCACGCCGTCCCTCGACACGCTGGCGGGTAGGGGTGTACGGTTCAATCGCCACTACGCGGGCGGGTTTCCCACGATGCCGACCCGGGCAGACCATGCTACGGGGAGGTGGACGGCGTCGTTTATGACCTGGGAGCCGTTGCCGGACGGAGTGTCGACGCTTGCAGAAGTCCTGGCAGGCGAGGGTGTCCACACCGCCGCGATGGTCGATACGCCGTTCTATCTCCGCGAGGGCATGAACTACGATCGCGGGTTTCAGACCTTCAACATGTACTCCGGGCAGGTCGGCGGCGGGACTCTCAAGACGCAGACGGCGCACCACGAGTCCCAGGAGGCCCGATACGCCTGGCGGTACGAGTCCGACCGCAACGTTGCGCGGACGATCACCAACGCGATGGAGTGGCTCCAGCTTCACTACGAGGAGGACTTCTTCCTCTACATCGACACGTGGGACCCGCACGAGCCTTGGGACGCGCCCGACTACTACACGAAGCTGTACATGCCCGACTACGACGGGGAGCTAGTCCATCCTATCTACGGACGTTGGCACGAGATGCCCGGCTACTCCGCTGAGCTGGTGGACAAGGCACACGCGACGTACTGCGGTGAGGTCACGATGGTCGACACGTGGGTCGGGTACCTGCTGCGGATGGTCGAGAACATGGGGCTGAACGACAAGACGGCGATCATCTTCACGACCGATCACGGCTTCTACTTCGGGGAGCACGGTGGCTGGTTCGGCAAGCTCCAGTTCGCCAAGAAGCCGGACGGATCGCTCTACCAGTTCGGGGAGTCGGACGCCATCTGGGGCTTTTCTCCACTCTATGAGGAATTAGCTTTGATTCCGCTCCTGATCGCCGTACCGGATGTGGAACCGGGGACGTATGACGGTCTGACCTCGGTTGTGGACGTCATGCCGACGGTGCTCGATCTCATGGGACTCCAAGCGCCGTCTTGGGTCGAGGGACGGTCGCTGCTTGGGAAGATGCGTGATCCGTCGCTGCCGGGCCGGGACTTCACGGTGACGACGGTGCCATTCGCGAACCCCGGCGACGCGGTCAACGCCGTAGACGATAGGCGGCGCAGGATGTCGCACGCCAACGTGACGACGATCACGACGGAGGAGTGGGCGCTTTTGTACAGCCCCGGAGACACGCGCTCGGAGCTCTACAACCTCAAGGCCGACCCGAAGCAGGAAAGCGACGTCATTGCCCGGTATCCCGAACGGGCGGAAGATATACACGAGCAATTTGTCGGCTTCATGCGGGAGACGGGGCTGGCCCCGCACATGTTGAAGTACCGGAAGCGGCTGCTGATTTAGCTACCGCCGCACCCAATGGTAATAGAGCGGCTTGACGTTCTCCGGGAAGGACTCGAACGCCTCATGGGGTATCTTGGGCATGGCCGGTGAGGCCGTGGCGCGGCCGGCTCCGGCTTCCGAGGCCATGCGCTGGCCGTCGGCAGAGTCCGGGTCGAGCACGTCGAGGTTCAGCCACCATGGGGCGAAGCACACCCTCACGGCAACCCGTCTCGCGTCTGCGTCGTTGTTTGGCTTGGCGTGCCACATGCGGCTGTCGAAGATCATCACGCTGCCGGGATTGCCGGTGACGTGTATCTCGTCGGGGTGCCTCGCGTCGGCGGCTGGGCCGTTGTCGCCGAGGGGGTCGATGCGCCACGTATGGCTGCGGGGGATGATGAGCGTGCCTCCCGTTGCGGCAGAGAACGGCGTGAGCATCCAGATGCTCGTCAGGTATGCCACGACGTCAGGGTACGGCTCAGGGATGAAGGCCGCGCCTCCGGTTCCGAACGGCCAGTCGGAGTGCCAGTTGCCACGCTTGTCCCGCTCCTGCCGGATGATCGGCCCGGTGAATGCGACCCGGGCGAATCGGCCCAGCATGGCGTCGACGATGCCGAGCACGCGCTCATTGCCGACGTAGCGCGGGAAATCGGGGTTATTGCCGATGAAGTCGCGGCTCTCTTGGTATTCCTCGGAGTCCGCAGTGGTAAGGACGCTGTCCCTGAGCGCGTCCACTTCGTCGGACGGGATGACGTTTTCGAGGATGCAGTAGCCCTCGGTGCGGAGATGTTCGATGTTTCGAGTCAAGTCGTCGGTGGTCGCCATCGTGTTCTCCCGTTTAAGTCGATATCGACGGATTCTTACCGATTTCGCACATCATACACGCTGTCGAGCACATCGCGAGACACCGGGCCATCGTGGGCGGCGACAGTTAAGCCCAACTCAAGCGCCTGGTCTTGCCCTATGGACTGCTCTTGGTGCAGGAAGGGATTGACGGCGACCGTTCCCCACTCGTGGGCGTACCATCCGGTAGGGAGAGGGCTTGGATGGGGCACAGCTGTCACTCCCACTTCTAGCCCGTGCGGTCCTGTGGCTGACATTGCGACCCACGCGGCAGCGTTGGCGTTGATGTCCTGAACCGAGTTGCGACCGTCGGCGTCCACGATCTTGCCGCCGTCCACGACGCGTAGGCCATCCGCCATGCGAACGGTGAAGTAGGCGTGGCGGGTAGGGCCGATGACGATGTCCCAGTCGGTCGGCTCCAGCCGCGAGCGGATGTCGAGGATGTTGGACTCTTCGGTAGCGCGGATATCGATCGTCCGCGTCTCCCTTGCGAGGACCCGGCGTTCCGGCGCGCCCCATTCGACGGGGCCTTGCCATTCGAGACGTTGGACGATCTGGAGAAGGCCATCGTTAGTTTCCTCTGAATTGACGGATACAGAAGTAATGCGCCCGGTAGACCGGCCCTGGAAGGTCTCGTTTACATAAAAGTTGTAGGTGCCGCGTTCGGTGCGATGCCCGTCGTAAACGAAGAGACAGTCAAAATGGTCGGAACCAACGGTGACCGAGTTGTGGTGCGGGTGGTCGATGGGCGACTCCGCCGTGACCGAGACTCCGCCCGGGGTGAACAGGGGATAGACGTACGCGCGGTAGGCGTTCTGGCTGAGCGCCGCGATGGGCCGTCCATCCCGCTTGATCCACGTTCTCCGAGCGCCGGCAGTAGCGCCCGATGGAAGGTCTACGCGGTCGGGCTCGAGGGAGAAGCAGTTCACTCTTCGTTGTCGCCGAACTGGGTGATGCTGAGGGGCAACTCGCCGTTGGGCAAGTAGAATTCTTCGGGCATGTTGACGGGCACGGCGCGGCGGGTCTTCATCGACTCGACGGCCTTTTCGAAGATGACCGTCGGCACATTGGCCTCCCAAGGGTCCATCGGGTTCGGGCCGCCTTCGAGACACAGCTTGGCGAACATACCGAGTTCCTCGTCAAAGCCTACGTGATACTCGTTGTGCTCGATGCCGGGTTCGTCGGTGCCCTCGAAGACGAGGTTGCCGAAGCGGAGGGTCGCGGCGCTCACGCTGCCCGCGCCGACCTCGGCGTAGTGCTTCGGGATGATGCCGCCCCCGCCCACGAGACTGGTGATGGAGTCGGCCAGACCGCCGTTTTCAAACTGGACGAGGATGGAGCTTGTGTTGTTCGCCCCGCCGTCGAGACCCATCGCAGTGACCTCGACCGGCTGTGAGCGCATCACGTGCCAGATGAAGTGGAGGTTGTACCCAGCGAGGTCGAGGATGCCGTTGGCGGCGTAAGGGTCGGACGAGTGCAGTTGACCAGTCCGTACGTTTCGCTCGGGTACGCGGCAGGTGAAGAGGATGAAGCGTGGTTCCTTTATCACCTCCCGGAGCCGCTTGGTGATCGGCGAGTGCTTGAACCACCAGCCGCTCATCACGTGCAGTCCCGTCTCAAGGGAGGCTTTCTGAACGCTCTTGGCCTCCTCAATGGTCATCGAGGGCGGCTTTTCGACGTAGACGTGCTTGCCTGCGGAGAGGGCCTGGAGCGTCAGATCGGTGTGGGTGCTGTGCGTGGAGCAGATCACCACGGCGTCGATCTCGTCGTCGGCAAGCACCCGGTCGTAGTCGGTAGTCCAGTATTGAGCGGAACCTTGCTCAGCCCGTTCCCGCGCGGCCTCCTCAACCAAGTCCATCGTGGCGATGAGGCGGAGCGTTGGCGTTCTCAGGAGGTTCGGCAAATGGCCGCGACTAATACCGCCACACCCGATGATCGCGACGTTTAGCTGTTCGGTCATTGGTTTCCTCGCCCCGTGTCGACTTTGGGCATCTCCGTCCTCAATCGTCGAGCGAGTCAAGTAGTGCCCTGACGTTCTTGACCTGCGTTCGCATCGCCTCGACTCGGTCGCCGTTTTCCGGCGTCCAGTGAGTGGAGATGGAGACGTAGGGGTCGAGGCCGCCGTCACGGACGTTGCGGAAGACGGTGGAGTAGTCGACGTCTCCCTCGCCGAAGGGCAGGTAGTCGAAGTCGAGGTTCAGGCCGTCATTGACTCGCAGGTCCTTGACGTGCATCCCGAAGACGTAGGGCTGGATGTTGATAAAGCCCCGCGTGGACACGTCGTTCTCGCCGCAGTTGTAGTTGTCCGCCGCGCCCCACATGGCCTTGATGCGGTAGGAGCCGATACGCTCGGCCACCCGGCGGAAGTTGGCGGTCGTGTTGGTGTAGTTCCAGGGCATCATGGACAGGACGAGATCGACGTCGTGCTTCTCGGCCTGCTCGACCATCAGCGTGTACGCCTTGACGAGCTTGTCCATCTCCACGTCGGAGATGATGCCGCCGCGCGTCATCCAGCGCATCGGCCACGTCGGCTTGTCGGCAGTGTACTCGCCGGGCCACGCGAAGCTGTATACCGACACGGCACCGACTCCGAAACGGTTGGCAAGCTCCATCGAGCGCACCATCGCGCGAAAGTCGGTCTTGAATTCCTCGTGGTCTTCCAGCGTGTCGACCGTCACCTCCGTCAGATCGAGGAACTTGAAGGGGGAACCCGCGCTCACCTTCATGTGCTCCAGTCCAGCGGCCTCGATCCTGCGCTGGATGTCGTCGGCCTCCGAGTCCGACAGATCGGCGACGGCCGGCATTCCGGGCAGACCGGTGAACCAGACGAACTCGACTCCAAGCTCGTTCGCCTCCTTCAGCCCCTCATCGAGCGGAAGTTGCAACTCGTTGAGGAATATCCCCAGCTTGAATGGGTGTGCGGACATAGGTGAGGCTCCGTTTCAATGGTGATCGGACTAGCGGTAGTCTACCATAGCAGAGTTGCACCGATAACGGAGAACAGACAGGGATTGTGGAATGAACTCGGTCGTTAGCATCGGCATTAGCGCTGTCGCGGGCGGGGGTAAGACTGCCGTTACCAAGCGCCTCGTCGAAGTCCTGGGAGATGCGGTCTCGCTCCACTTCGACGACTACGACGACACCAACATTCACCCGGGCGACATTCAAAGTTGGTTCGCTGCCGGAGCCGACTACGATGCCTACAGGACCCCGGTCTTCACCGATCACTTGGAAGCGTTGAAAGCGGGCACAAGCATCACCTATCCTGTTGGGGGCGTGCAACTGGGTCCCGCGAGATACGTCGTGGTCGACGCGCCTCTCGGTCGAGCGCACTCCGATTCGGGACGGTTCATAGACTTGATGGTATTCATCGACACGCCGTTGGACGTTGCCTTGGCGAGGCGACTTCTGCGAGACATCGATGGACAGCCTGGTTGGTCGGCAGACGAGGCTGTCCGGTACGCGAAGGAAGAGTTGTCTGCGTATCCGGTCGGGGCAAGGCCGCTCTACGAAGAATTTCAAGAGCGGATGCGAACTACGTCTGACGTGATTGTCGAAGGCACCCTCAGCATCGGCGACATAGTCGAGAAAATCCGTGTAGAGATTGAGGAGCGTTTTCCAAGACTGCCTGTCGGTTAGACGTACGCTCACCTAGAGAACGGATACGTCCTCGTCGCGGAGGTCGGTGATGAACATGTGACCGGGCGAGTGGGTGATCATCAGGGGCGGCTTCGATTCCATGGCGACGGCCTGAGGAGTCACGCCGCACGCCCAGAAGACCGGTAGCTCGCCGTCCTTGAATTCGAGCTCGTCGCCGAGGTGTGGCTTGGTGGGGTCTTCGACGCCGATGGCGTGAGGCTCGCCGATGTGGACGGGCGCGCCGTGCGTGTTTGGGAACCGCGACGTGACCTGCACGGCTTTGACGATCTTGGAGTGGTGGACGGGACGCATCGACACGACCATGGGTCCGGCAAACATCCCGGCGGGGACGCAGTCGATGTTGGTGATGAACATCGAGACGTTGGAGCCTTGCTCATGGTGTCGGAGAGGTATGCCCGCGTCGAGCATCGCGTTCTCGAACGAGTAGCTGCACCCGATCAGGAAGGAGACGAGATCGTCGCTCCAGTAGTCGGAGATGTCCTCGATCTCAGCCTCCAACTCGCCGTACCGGTATATGCGGTACTTCGGAAGGTCGGTGCGGATGTCCGCGCCCGGAGCGGTCTGCGAAGGCTCGACCTTGCCCGCCTCGATGACCTCGATGATGGGGCAGGGCTTGGGGTTGCGCTGGCAGAAGAGTAAGAAGTCGAAGGCAAGGTCCTTCGGCAGGATGGCGAGGTTCGCCTGCACGTATCCCGGCGACACCCCGGCGGTTATGCCGGTGAAATCACGCCGTCTAATCAACTCACGGACTTCTCGCGGGTGTGTGGGCAGGGCAACAGCTTGGGTCATCTCGGTCTCCGGGGCCTGCTCCCGTGGTGTAAGAGAGCAAGGTGTATTTGAGGGTAGGGTAGTACGGCGTTCGTTGTAGCGTCAAGGTCTACGAGCGGACGGGTTTCTTATGAGCAAGGACGCTTGTGCTTCGTGCTTCGACAGGCTCAGCGCGAACGTGAAGAAAGGGCCTTCCGCTTCGTACCGCGATACCGGGCAAGCTCAGCTTTAGAATGAGGACGGGCTTTGATCAGCGGCAAAAGAATGTACGCCTACGACGGCGGGGCAACGGTCGCCGTGTCAAGCGACTCGGCGCGATCGAACTCGCGGTATCGCACGTGAACTTCGACGCCGGTCAAGGTGCGGGCGAAGCCTGCAGTCGGCTCCTTCTTCACGATCCCGATTTCGAGGATGTTCTCGCCCTTTCTGATCGCGCTCGCGTCGAGCCGCCAACGCAACCAGTACTGCCCTCGGCTCGGTTCGTAGATGTTGGAACGGTCGATTGTCAGAGATTCTCCGTTGAAGCTCAGGTCGACTTCGTCCTCGACGCAGAACTGCTGGAAGGCGAGGGTTAGCTCGGCCTCGCGTGACTCGCCGTCCGTGGTGGCGGACTCCACGTCGTCGGCGACGGTGATGGGGATACGCTCCGTGACGCCCTCTTCGAGGACAATGGGGAGCAGGCGAGTGTCGGGGCGGACGTAGGTCTGGAGTTCCTCGCGCGGCGGGAGGAAGTATCGCTTGTTGAGGCGGGTGGTCATCTCAGGGTAGGCCATCTCACGCAGCAGGCGGTACTCGGTCTCGGCGAAGGGCCAGGGGAGGTAACCGAGATACATCCCCGCAAACCCCTGGTCACTGATGGTGTGCGCGAAGGCGCGGAACATCTCGATGTTGGCGACCTTGGCACGCAGATCACTGAGGCGATACCCCGGTCGTAGGTATGCCGATGCCCCCGCGTCATTGGCCGCGTCGGCGAGCCACTTGCCGTCGGCAATGCCGGTGTCGAGGAGGGAGTGCGGAATCTGTCCGACTACGTAATCTACACTTCCGTCGGCGATCCACGATTCCACGTCGAGGCCGATGTCGAGGTTGTCGTCGCGGCGAGACCAGACGCGCGCCATGACCGGAATCTTGCGATCCTGGGCGTAGCCGACCTCGTTCGCCAGAGCGCGCACGTCGGCGACGAACTTGGTCATAACCTGTGTGCCGCTCTCGGTCTGGTTCTCTCGGAAGTAGAGCGGGAAGAACATGAAGTCAAGCTCAATGCCTTCCGCGTGGTAGTCTTCTAGGATCTCACGTATGAGCGCCCTCTTGTTCTCACGGACGACGACGTTCGTGTAGTCGAGGCACCACTCGGTCGCGTGGGCGGGAAATCGGTCGTTGTCCTCGCCGAGAGTGACCTCCATGCCGTGCCGCCACTTGAGCCAGCCGCACCGCTCTTGGTACTGCGGGGTGGGGTCCTGGAGCTTCAGGCTGGGGAAGACGGGAATGCGCATCTCGCGACCCCGCTCGATGACCTCCCTCACCTGATCGGTGCCCATGTCGTGGGCGTCCTTGACCATGCGCATGATTCGCCAGTCGATGAAGTGTTCCCAGACCTCCTGTTCCTGCCCGACCACACGCCCGATCTTGGACTGGTGAAAGAAGACGTCTCCGTAGCCGAGACCGAAGGCCAGCATATCCACGCCCGTGCCTACGAGCTCGTCGATGGGCCACCGCATCTTATGCCTGTTCAACGGCGGATCGAGCCGCTTAGCGTGGAAGTGGTGAGCGTCGCTGTAGTAGATGAGGCGGGGCGGGGTGTTCATGGGCGCTCCGTCGCTGTCAATCCGTACGTGGGACGTAGGGGAGTGTAGTAGGGCGATACGAATGTGTCAACGTTGCGGCGTTATGTGATTGCGGTCGTCATCGGGTCGAACATGCACCCCTCTACGAAGACCTCGAAGAAGTCGGGGGTCGTCTCGAGCTCGACGTGCTCGACATTGCGGGTCATGTTTTCGGCGACCTCTCGCATGTCCGTGTTGAGGAGCATGACCGTGGCGCCTTCGAGGGAGGCGTTGCCGACTTTGACGATCTTGTCAGGCGGGAAGTTGGCGATGAAGCCAATGTCCACGGCGTTCTGAGCGTCGATGTAGTTGGCGAAGCCTCCCGCAAGGTACAGCTTGGAGATGCGTTCTATAGGAACGCCGTAGTTCCTCAGCACGATGAACTGCCCGCAGAAGTTGGCCGACTTTGCCTGCGCCAGCGCGCTGATGTCCGCCCTTGAAAGCGTCATGTCCTTCTCGGGCAGGAACGTAAAGGCCTGGGAGCCGTCCGCGAATACTCCTAGCCGGTTCATCTTCTCGGTGCGGCGGAGCTCGGCAAGCAGGTCGATGAGGCCGGAGCCGCATATTCCCTGCGCGTCGGCCTCGCCGATGGTGCGGCACTCGCAGGAGTCGTCAGTAAGCTTGACCGACTCGACCGCGCCCACGTAGCCCGGCATCCCGTACATCACCTCGCCGCCCTCGAAGGCCGGCCCCGCAGGGCACGAGGCCGCCATGATGCGGCGCCTGTTGCCCACGACAACCTCGGTGTTCGTTCCAACGTCGAGGAGCATCACAACGTCGTCCTGCTCGTCCATGCCGATAGCGAGGAGGTCGGCGGTTACATCCGCGCCAACGTGGCTGGCAATCAGCGGCCCGGCGTAGACGTGGGCGCGGGGAAAGACGCGAAGGCCGAGATCGGATGCTGTGGTGTGGATGACGGTAGTTTCCCGCTCACCTCGGAGCACCTCGTGCTCGACCATCGACTTGTATGGCTTTTCGCCGATGGACTGCACGTCGATTCCGAAGAGGATGTCTCGCATGGTGGAGTTCCCGACGATCACCACCTCGTAGATGTTCCGGCGGTGAAAGCCCAGTTCGCGCGCCATCCACCCGATCTCGAAGTTGAGGGATGACAGCATGACCTGTTGAAGCTCGCCGTGGAACTCGCCGCCGTCGTAGGAGATGCGGTGCATGATGTCGCTGCCCCCGAACCGCTGGGGGTTCTCGAACGATGCGGTGTGGAGCACGTCGCCCGATTCGAGGTCGACCAGATTCATCACGACAGTCGTCGTGCCCACGTCTATCGCGAGGCCGTAGATTCTGCCCTTGTACGAGTCGATACGGTCGTCGTGGAAGTAGACTCCGTCGTCACGGCGGGTGACGGAGGGGACGAGCGGCACGGACCGCTTGATGGTCTGCGTGAGGATGCGGGGCTGGCGACGGAGGATGACGAACTCGACGTCGGCTTCAGGATCGGTCACGTATGCCTGGCACGCCAACCGGTAGTTGTCGCGAAGGAACGCTTCCTCGTCAGTGGGGGAGTTGAGGGCGTCTTCGCCCTGCCTGATCTCGACGATGCACTCGTGGCACTCGCCGCTGCGATTGCAGGAGGTGGGCACGCGGACGCGGAGGGTGTCCGCGTATTCGAAGATGGTCTTGCCGACAACCGAATCGAGACTGCGGTTATCGTGTCGGATAGGTGACATGCGGATAGTTTAGCGCAGTCGGCGGGAAATTCGTCCTATTCTCTCAACATCAATCGAGGATAAGGACCATGCGTTCCTCGTCGAGGTACTCCCCGTCGACGAACAGCGCGCGGGGGTCGATACCGCATGAGGCGAAGCCGAGAGAGGCGTAGAGGTTTCTGGCGTGCCTGTTTCGGGTTACTACGCAGAGCTCGATCTGCTCAAGTCCAGGAAGCTCCTTGGCATGCTCTACGGCGTCGGCCAGCAGGGCTTTCCCGATGCCCTTCCCCTGCTCGTCGGACCGGACGTACATGCCCCAGATGTGTCCCCGGTGCTGCTCTTTCTCCCCGGTCTTTCTGTAGAACCCGACTAGTCCCAGCAAATCCTCTTCTCGGAATGCGCCGAGCGTGAAGTTGTTCGTCGATTCCGCGGTTCGGCGGAGTCGTTCAGCTACGAATTCCGTGGAGTACACGACTTCCCGCTCGTAGGTCGAAGCAAAAGCATCGGGGTGTTCATGCAATCCCTTGAGACGCAGATCTTGGAAGGCGTGCGCGTCACTCTCATTCAGTGGGCGGACTGTGATGTTGTTCATGCTGTGGGGGATCACCACCCAGTCGCAAACGCCGACGAGAATTTTGCACGACCGCCGAGTCCCCGGCCGTTATAAGCGGCGTTCAGTGCTTTGCTAGACCTCCCAGGCGCTCCGGTAGTCGAGCTTGTCGCTCCCGGTGCAGATGGGCAGGTCGTCGGGGATATTCGTGAAATGCTGGTTGCGGCACGAGAACTTGGCGGTACAGCGCGACTCGACGTTCTTGTACGGACAGCGCCACTGTGAGACCTCGTCGGCCGTGTCCGACATGCCCTTGAAGATGTCGTACAGACGGCTCAAGCTGGCCTCGTAGCGCCGTTTGTCGATTGTCCGGTTTGCCATACCCGAGTTCTCGGAAGTCATGTGACACGTGGTCAGGGTTAGCTCGAACTCACGAAGCTCTTTGCCAGGTCCACTGCTGCGATGGCGTTTTCGCCGTAGCCGTCGGCTCCCATGTCCTCGGCGAATTCCTGGGTTACGGGAGCGCCGCCGACCATGATGTTGACCTCTTCCCGCATCCCCTCGTCCTCGAACGCCTCGATGACGCGGCCCATGTTCGGCATCGTCGTCGTCAGCAGGGCTGACATGCCGAGCACCTTGGCCTCATGCTCCATGACGGCGTCGATGAACTCCTCGTTCTTGGTGTCGACGCCGAGATCGTGCACGACGAAGCCCGCGCCGCGAAGCATCATGATGCAGAGGTTCTTGCCGATGTCGTGGAGGTCGCCCTTGACGGTGCCCATGATGACGGTTCCTACCGGCTCCACGCCGGACGCCGAAAGGATCGGCTCGATGTGAGCCATGCCCGCCTTCATCGCGCGGGCGGATATGAGCACCTCAGGCACGAAGATGATGTTGTCGCGGAACTTGACCCCGACCACCGCCATGCCCGCGATCAGGCCGTCATCGAGGAGGTCATTGGCCTGCCAGCCGTCCTCCAATGCCTTTCCGACGAGATTGCTCACTTCACCGTCGTTGCCGGTTATTAGAGCATAGGCGATATCGTGCATGAGAGGGTCTTTGCCCTCGTAGAGGCTCCTGATGTGCTTGGCTTCAAACTGGTCGGTTACGTATTGAAGTTCCCGTTCCAGCGCTTCGTGTTCGGTCGTTGGCATACACCACCCCGTTCAAGATAAGCGTCACAGGGTACGTATTATTCGGCCAGATACGGCGCTTTGTCAAATTATCCCGTAGCGTTCCAAGGGCAAACGAATGTGACATTGTGGGATGATCGCACTAGCCGACGAGGCACACAACCGTCTTTTCGGTAGCAGGGGAAAACCGCGAGATATGCGACAAACCGTGACATTTTGCGACATTACGCCTTCAGCCTGCCGTCGCGGTAAGCCATGATGTAGTTCATGCAGAAGTCGTCTCGCCCTTCAAGGGTGTCGAGGGCCAGCTTCACGGGCTCCGACTCGGTGTCGAGGGCGAATACCCTTTCGAGCTTCGTCGCTATGGGATCGAGGATGCCCGCGTCGATGCCGGCCTCGATGGAGAGGTGGATGAACGTGTCGTTGAGCAGCCTTCGCTCGGGCATGCCGAACGATACGTTGCTCAGGCCCATGCCGACGTGGATCTCGTTGCCGTACTGCTCACGGATCGTGCGGACGGCGTCGAAGTAGTGGTTCCCGTACTGCGGGTCGACGGAGATCGGGAAGATGATCCCGTCGACGAAGATGTCGTCCATCGGGATGCCCCTGGACTGCACGTGCTCCATGATGAAGTTCAGGTTTTCGACTCGTTCCCCGTCGTCTTGCGGCATACCGTCGGGGCCGGTGCACATGAGAACCATGCGCGCGTTGTGCTCCACGACCATGTCGAGGGCCTCCAAGCGCTCAGCCGCTACCGAGTTAATCATCGGCCGCCCCGCTGAGCCGTCGTAGGTCTCCAGTCCCGCCTGGATGATCTCCGAGTTGGATGAGTCGATGGACGGCGGAATAGGGGAGACTTCCTGCACCGCCTCGACGGCGAACCTCATGCACGCCTTCTGGGTTTCGAGGTCGTAGTGCACCTCGTCGGGGTTGATGTCGAGGTACTTGGCTCCCGCTCGCACCTGCCGCCGCACCTCGTACTGGACGTACGCCTTGCCCTCCTCGCGCTCGTCGGCATCGTCCTCGATGCCCTTCCGCATGGCGATGAGGAAGTGCTTGATCTGGTTCTGCTGGTAGGGCTGCGTGGACTTGTACCACTCGGGGACGGTGAGCATACGCCGCTCCCCGTTCGGCCCTCGGAACGGTACGACCTCCGTCCCGTCGTCGAGGGTCTTGGCGCGCCGCCCGTTGCGGAGTAGTACGCGGGTGGCGTGGATGTTCTCCCCTACGATGGTGAACTGTTCCGGTGAATCGATGACTCTTGGCATTGTTTGTGGCTGTGTCCTCCGGTTGGTGGACTCAATATAAAGAGATTGGAAGGCGTTAGGCAATACCGCGTGCCCTGCGGGAACGTCTAACGTGCCGAGCTGAGCGGTTCCTCCAGTACGTCAAGTACGGCCCCGGCGCAGTACACCCGGTTGCGTTGCGCTTCCCCGACCTGGGCGACGGCGCCCAACGCTTCCAGCCGGTCAATGGCGCGCTGGGCTGTCGTGAACGCCACGTTCAGTCTCTCGGCTACGCCGCCCACCGTCCGGAAGGGATTCTCCGCGAAGAGGTCCAGCGCCCTCTCGGGGAACCTGGACCGGTCGACGGATACCTCTCGCTTCCACTGGGCGAAGAGATCGTCGATGCGCTGAATGCGGGTCGCGGCGTCTTCGGACTGGAGAGCGACGCCTCTCAGGAAGTATGTCAGCCACTCCTCCCATTCTCCGCGCTCCGTCACGCCGAGCAGTCGAGCGTAGTATTCCTCCCGCGTAGCCTCGAAGTAGGCGCTCAGGTAGAGCAGCGGCGAGGGAATGATGTCTCGCTTGACCAGAAGCAGCGTGATAATCAGGCGTCCGACACGTCCGTTGCCGTCGAGAAACGGGTGAATCGCCTCGAATTGAGAGTGGATCAGGGCGGCGTGCACCAGCGGCGGCAGGATCTCGTCATACAGGAACCGCTCCCATGCACCGAGGCAGGGCATGAGTTCCGATGGCGGCGGCGGGACGTAGGTGGCATCGTTCAGCGTGCATCCGGGAGGCCCGATCCAGTTCTGGCTGCGCCGGAACTCACCGGGCGCGGCCATGTCGCCTCGGACGCCGCGCATGAGACGTTCGTGCATCTCGCGTATCAGGCGCAGCGACACCGGCAGCGTATCGAGGCGTTCAAGGCCGTACTCCAAGGCAGTCACGTAGTTGCCTACCTCGCGCAGGTCGGCGGGGCTTCGCTCCACGTCCGCGCCCGCCTCGGCGGCGAGCAGCTCTCCCAGGGTCGTCTGGGTTCCCTCGATGCGGCTGGACAGGACGGCCTCCTTGTGGACGAAGGGCCGGATCAAGAGGTGGGGATTGGGCAGCCGTCGCCCTTCGCCCGCAAGCCTGCCGATAGCCCGGTCGGCGGACGAGAGGCTGAAGGTGAGCCTCTCGTTCCACGCCATGGGTGGGGGAAGCGGGGACGGCACATGGGCCTGATATCCCCCAGGACAGTTCACCGTACGGCCATGAGGCCGGCGTTTGCGTTCAGTGGCTGTTGTCACATCAGTCCTTATTTGCGGAAGCGAAAAGAGTCACGGCTCTTATTATCGTTTATGCGACTTTACGAAAACAAGCATTTCTTCCCTCCGACGGAACACTGGGGTGGATGGTGTTCACCCTCATCCCAGCCCTCTCCGCTTGAGGGAGAGCCGGGCGGTTGTCGCTTATTAGCGGAAGTGAAAAGAGTCACGGCTCTTATTATCGATAAAGCGTATTTACGAAAACAAACCCCTTCGCCGGATGACCATGGGGCCGGCGTTCGCGTTCAGACGCGACTGTCACGTTGTTCCTTATTAGCGGAAATGAAAAGAGTAGAGATAGCTATTATCGTTTATGCGACTTTACGAAAACAAGCTCTTTCGGGGAATGGCGAGCTTGAATTGAATGGCAGAGAGTCTCCGGTTGGCATTGCGCTCGTTAGCCCGCGCCGTTGCCGGTCTCGCCGTCGCGCTCCTCGTGCCAGTCCTTGACGGCCTGGGGTATTTCGAGGAGGTTTTCGAGCTTCGTGGCTAGCGGGATGGCGCACTCGGGGGCGATCAGTTCGACCCCGGCGTCGAGGGCGCGATAGACCTCGGCGCGGACCTCCTCCGGCCCCTTTGAGTAGAGCGTGACAGGGTTATTGATGTTGCCCACGAGCCGGATGCCGCCGTCGACGAGGTCCATAGACTCCTGCGGATCGTTCTTCGAGTCGAAGTGGAAGGCGGCCATGTTGCTCTTGGCGATGCCCTCCATGCGGTCAACGGTCCTGCCGCAGATGTGGAGGATCAACGGCACCTTCAGACGCTCAGCCATCTCCTGGTGAATCTCCAACAGGAAGCGGTCGTAGTAGGCTCCGCTGACGAGGTCGCCCGTCGCGTGGTCGGGGAAGGTGAGCGCGTCTGCCCCCGCGTCGATCTGCGCCTGCCCGAAAAGCACGGAAATCTCCTTGAGCTTGTGGAGCGTCTCCAGTGTCATGTCTGGATCGTCGATCGACATGAGAAGGAACTTCTCCACGCCGAAGACGTGGTAGGCGAGGGTCCAGGGCCCCATCGTCTTGCCGATGATGGCGACTTCGTCACCGAACTCCTGCTTCAGCATCGACAGGGAACGTGTGATGGCGACGTTGTCCTTGTGCTCAAGGAACCCGCTCGGTATATGTACGTCATCCGGGCCGTCCCAGATCGGATTGCTCATCCGCACCGTCGGCCAGTTGTCCTTCTCCTCCCACTGCATCTCGCAGCCGAGCGCCGACGACTCCTGGATGATGGAGAAGTACGGCATGATCGAGTCGTAACCGAGCTCGGTGTAGCCCGT
This sequence comes from Dehalococcoidia bacterium, assembly GCA_963665745.1. Lineage (GTDB taxonomy): Bacteria > Chloroflexota > Dehalococcoidia > Lucifugimonadales > VXLM01 > VXLM01. The sequence continues at coordinate 2,618,144 of OY762443.1, forward strand.
AGCCGCGAGGCGAGCGTTCATCTCCGGGTCGCGGTTCGCGTCCGGGAACGGCGCGTCGACCATGTCCATCAGCTCGACGGTCGCCACGTTCGTGGGGTTCGAGACCGGTGTCCTGTCGACCGGCTTGCCCGCGAGGGCGTTGAGCACCCGTTCCTTCGGCGTCATGGTTTCTTGGAGTGGCATAGGGGAGTCTCCTTATGTGTGTAGTATTACGTATTAACAGATTGTTGTGACGGTATCCGGATGACTTCTCCACGCTTCGCAAAGTGCAGCCGGATTAGTAATTCAGGGATTAGCATCCTCAGAGCGTCTATGTCATTCGTTCCTGCACTAAGAATTATCACCGTCATGTCCGTAGGAGTTAAGTTATGTTGATGTGGAATCTTCTGGTCAAGGGTAATAAGAGCGTCGAACTCATCCCTTGCCAGCGCGATCAGTTCACCATTGCCTTTACCCTTCCATCCCATGTAATCAACTGTCCTCACTTCGTGTTCGGACAGATAATGTCGAAAATCATGAGGCATGTTTTCATCGAGCAGCAGTTTCATAGGCGACGCATTCCAAAGCTTCTCTTGCCGATTCGAGGATACTCACTACCTGCTCACGCTCCGCAGTCGGAAACTGGTCAAGAAAGACTTCAATGGTGTAGCCGGCGGCTAGATAATCGAACAGATTCCTTACTGGTACACGTGTTCCCTTGAAAACGGGGGTGCCGCTCACGTAGTCCGTGTTGCTGTGAATGACGTTGTTTGCCTTCACGCGCTCTCGCATCGCCTTCAGTGCCTGTCCGATGCTCACCTCCGGGAAGTCGTCCAAGAAGGCGTGCAGGTTATGCACCCTGTCCAGATATTCGAACATGTACTGCACGGGCACGCCCGTTCCCTCGAAGATGGGACCTTCCCTGGACACCTCGTCGAGGTCGACAAGGGGAGGGATGGGGTCGCCCGGCTTGATCACGATTACTTTTGCCTTGGTGTTGCTTGTCTGCTGCATCCTGCCCTCCTATTCCGCCAACTCTGCTAGTCTCGGCCCGAACACCCGCTTGAAGGCTAGGAGCCGGTCGATCATCCATTCGCGGATTTCTTTCAGGGTTTCCTCGTCGTCGTCAATCGTGCCTTGCCGCAGAGTTGCAATACGACACATCTTCGCATGGTCAAGACGTGCCCAGTCTAGTGGTTCATCGAGTTCAACTTCGATACCCTCTTTGTGTTCAACCAGTTGGTTGAACAATCGTTTGTTCCGTTCTCTGTCAGGATCGTTTATGTCGACCGCGACTCTGGCTCTTCCACCTAGAGCAAAACTAGCAGCAAATGCAACCCCTCGACTTCCCGCAGCGAACAGATGCCAACTCTGCGGCTGTGCTTTACGTACATTCGTGAATTGATGGTCTTCCCGCAGTGTGTCTACTAGGGGTTGGAAGAATTCCCGATGTCTCTCGTTTCGTTCCGACACTGTCCCCCCTTGTGATTTGGCGACGGTCTGCTTACGCCAATCATTCGGGGCTACGATAATGTCGAAGTTGACGGCTGGTAGGGATTCTCCAATCTTCCACAACTCAACGACCACACCAAAGAACTTTGTATCCTCTACTCCCTCTGCTCCCGTGCGGATATTCAGAAAGTCCAATGCCGCCCTGTGTTCGTCACGAAACTCTTTGGCGATCCAGACGATCACGTTGGCACTGTAGCCAGCTGCGTATGTAAGTATTTGACCTAGATGGGTGTGATCAGTCGTCCCTAGTTGGTTCTCGATGATTACAGGACGACCATTACTGTCATGTGCTAGTAGGTCAAGCGAAAACGTCCCGACAGACGCCTCGCGCTCTTGGACTTCAAGGTCCATCCCCAATACCCGGCCGAGCTGGTCTATGTTCTCCTGAAGCCAGGGCGTGAAGTCGAGAGCTTCGTTCGACCAGGCTTCGCGGAGATCGACCTTTTCGATTTTCGCTAGTTCTACCATTGCTACAAGTCCTTCGGTTCTAACCCGGTGTTTTTGCCGATTCGCGCCAATAGACGAGGGCCAATCTCCTCTCGATCATGAAAAGCGAATGTATAGTCGGGCCAACCTTCCTTTGACAATGTTCTATGTGAACCTGACTGCCTCTTTATCATCCACCCCTTTCGTAGAAGGGCTGCCAGAACTCTTCTGGCACGAGTACTGGGCCATCGACTCGTCATGCCGCTTGGAACGATACGTTAACGAATTCTGGGCCTGTCTCCCCGTGTTCGAGGCGTTCTGCAAGGACGCGCAGGGCAATGGCCTGGGCCTTTGCGATGGCCTGCTCTTGGGTCGAGCCATAGGCCATTGCGCCGGGTATTTCGATGACATCAGCAATCCAGCGACCGTCGACTTCCTTCTCGGTCTCTATGGTGAAGATTGCGTTTGTGTTCATGATACTTCCTTCCCTACGTCTGCGCGAACCCCAGCGTACCCGTCGTCATCTGCCCACGCAGCGCCTCCGCCTCCAGCATGTCGGCGGTGCCGGTGACGTTGCGGGCGTATGGTAGGACGAGACGAATGAGTTCGTCTCTACGGCCCCCGTGAGGGAAGGTGACGGCGTCGACGTCGACCTTCTCCATTTCGCCGTAGCGGACGAACCCCTGCGTGACGGCGCGAACGCGCATCGTCGGGTTCTTGTATTCGCCCTCGGCGGTGATGCGGTATATCCAACGTCCGTCAATCTCCTCCGGTGTCGCGATGATCTGCAGGGGAGAGCGGAGGTCCTTGATCTCGATGCGCGCTTCCGGATGGCGTGTGCCATACGGCTTTTCGACGGCCTGCCTGAGGAGGAACCGCAGCGGGCGGTCGTACATCTCCCCGTCGGGGAACTTGGCTTGGTTGTGGGTGCCCTCGACTGGGACCATTCCACCTAGCACGACGAGTTGGTCGCGGATCTCCGCGACCCGCTTCTCGACCCCGGACTTGCTACTGAAGGTCCATACCGTTCCGATCCCGTCCTTGACGTACAGTCCGACGGTGATTTCGTGGAAGTTGGGGTCCATGGGGATGAGTTCCATGCACTTGCCGTACGTGGCAATCACCTCGCGGACTCTGCCTCGCTGAGCGTTCTTGAGACTGGTCATTCCGTTTCTCCTCACTGGGAATCGCGTGACTAGGAAGCGCCTACCGGGTAACCGACGGGAGCGTGTTCGTGGACTTCTTCGGCGAATCGCTCAATGTGTTTGGGAGTCGTTCCACAGCAGCCACCGATGATATTGACGCCAATGTCGGCCAGCTTCAGGAAGCGCTCGGTCATATACTCAGGGCCTTCCGGGTAGACGATCTGGCCCTGCCTTATCTCCGGTATGCCGGCGTTCGAGTGGATGAGCATGTAGCCGTCGTGCGTCTCCCTGATAAGTTTGGCGAGCTCGACCATGCGGTCGCTGCCGTTGCCGCAGTTCGCGCCTACCACGTCCGCACCTGCATCACGGAGTCGCTTGGTGGCCGAGGCGGGCGTGTCGCCCATCATGGTAAACCAGCCGCGCGGCCCCTTGTCGTACATCATCGTTGCCATGACGACGAGGTTTGTGTGCTCTTTCGCGGCCATGACGGCAAGGAGCGCCTCCTCGACCGAGATCATCGTCTCGATGACGACCGTGTCGGCCCCTCCCTCTTCAAGGCCGGTCACCTGCTCGACGAAGGCGTCGTATATCTCGTCATCGGAGGTTGTGCCTCCGTTGCTTTGGAGTATCTCTCCCGTCGGGCCGACGGAACCGACCACGAAGTGCCATGGCGATGCCACGCTCTTGGCGTGCGTCGCGGCCAGGCGGTTAAATTCGCGTACTTGGCCCGAGTACCCGTATTTATCCAGCATGAACCGCGATCCTCCGAAGGAGGCCGTCAGCACCATGTCCGACCCCGCGTTGAAGTAGTCGGCGGCCATTCTCTTTATGAGTTCCGGCTGGTCGACGTTGAACGCCTCCGGACAGCCGCCGGGTTCAAGGCCGCGCGCTTGGAGGTAGGTGCCCGTGGCGCCATCCGAGACGAGGACGTCTCCCGTTGCCAGTCGTTCGAGTATGTTCGGGTGTTCCATCGGTCTTCCTCAGCCGCCGTTCATCCAGTTGTCGATCGCTCCGGGAGAAGCGTTGCGCTCGCCTGCGTTGTGGAGGTCACGGATGCGTGCTACGAAGTCGGTTGGGAACCCGCTGTTGTACCGCGCCGCCGTCGTAGCTGCGGCCTCTTCTGCGGAGCCCGCTACCTCGAAGTGCTCACCCCAGTTCCAGGCCATGAGGTAGTCGTCGGTTCCGGCGCTGCCATCGAACATGGAGATGGCGTCCGCTCCCTGCTGGAAACGCTCGTCGAGCGGCTTGGATACCTGCTCCGGCCCATCCGCAGCCTGTACCTGCACGGGAATCTCCTTCCAGTACATTACGCGCACCTTCGCCATTCGTCTCCACTCCATCGCCTGAAACGGTTCACAGTTCCATACCCATTATAGCCCCTTGTGGCCGCTCTGTGCGCCGGGGCGTCGGGGTGCTCCGACCGCCGCCCCATGAGGTGAGGAGGTAGTCATCCTGAGACCTCGACGAGGAATTTGTGGTCTTCACATATAGCGCGCCCGGCAAGTTGACTGTATAATCGTGGTGAGAACTCCAACAGGGGAGCGGCCCACCTTGGGTGATTTTCTTGCCGGCCTGCCGACGGTTCTGATCGCCACCGCTGGCGGGTATTTGCTCGGTTCAGTTCCGCTTGCGTACCTCATCAGCAAACGTCACAGCGGCGTGGATATCTTCGAGGTGGGCACCGGGCTTCCTGGAGCGTCGAACGTCATGCGCAACGTGGGCAAGCTGCCCGCGGTGATGGTGTTCCTCGGCGACATGGCGAAGGGTGCCCTGGCGATTCTTCTCGGCAACGTCATGGGAGTCGAGAGTCCTTGGTTGCTGCTTCCCGCGGGTGCGGTGGTTCTCGGCCACTGGAAGTCGATGTTCACCGGTTTTCGGGGCGGTGACGGCCTCGTCACGCTGGGAGGCGCAATCATCGCACTCTTTCCCTTATACGGATTCATCAGCGCCGCCGTCGCCTCAGTCGTGGCCCTCGGCGGCCAGAAGATGCCGTACACGTCCCTCCTGAACGTCGTATTCGGGTACGCCGTCCTCGCGGGGCTTACGGTCTATGACCCTCTTGCGGTCTATGACCCTGATGGTAGTGAAACACCGCTAGTGTTCGGCATGGGGGGTCTTTGCGGTCTCGTGCTCGCCCACGCGCTGTTCGGTCACCGCCGTCGCAACCGAGCCGGAGACGAGTGGGAGTCCGACGACGAATGGGACGAGGTGACCGACTCCCCCGGCGCGACTGAGCAGTCCTAGCCTCCTTCACCTAATGAGGAAAGGGGCGGGATGTCGTGTGGAACCCTATGAGCCTTGCAAGGCAACGCACGTGGTCGTGCGGATGACGCCCTGAAGCGTGTGGATCTTCTCGCCTACGAGGTCGCTCACCCCTTTGATGGTGGGAGCAGTGACGATCGCGATTACGTCCACAGGCCCCGTCACTCGAACCACGTCGACTATGCCGCTCTGCCCGGATAGGCTATCGACAACCGCCGTCGAGTAGCCTGCTGCGATCTCAATTAAGATGAATGCTCGGACCAAGCTCATCCTCCTAACCCGCAAGATTAGCCTTCAGGATACCCCCAGACACCGCGACTCGACAACCGCCGCAGATGGCCAGGCGAACGCCGGGGTAGGTCAGTCCGGCAGTTCGGCCACGAAGCCGGCTTCAACGAGCATTCCCGACTGAAGCTCGACGCCGTAGCATCGCCGGTTGGGTGGGTGAGTGCCGAAGTACTCCTTCCAGACTACGTTGATCTCGCCCACGTCGCGGTTGACGTGCTGAAGGTATATGCGCGCGGAGCATACGCTCGTCTTGTCTACCCCGGCCGTTGCCAGGATCTCGTCGAGCTGCCGGAATATCTCACGCAGCTCCATGGCCGCTCCGCCTTCTACCGGAGTCGTCGTGCCGGGCTTCATGCCGGTCAAGACCGTTTCGAGAGTTCTGCCGCTGTGGATGACGGCTGAGCTAAAGGGCCTGTCGAGGTTTGATCCTATGAATTCCATGCTGTTCTCCTTGAGTACTTTAGAGTTTCGATTTTCATGGCGGTTCGTGGTTCGACGGGCTCACCACGAACGGTTTTGTACCCTCATTAGCCGCTCCTTTTCTTGCCCGTCTTCCGCTCGTAGAGTTCCCACGTGCGGTCGTTGAAGGGGTAGTACTTGCCAGGCGAGACGTCCTCGACAGCGAGCTGGGCCTTGACGACCTCCTCGACGGCGTGTCGCTCCTCGGCCATTCTGATGACCTCATTCACCATTGCCCGGGGGACCACGACCGCGCCGTCGTCGTCGCCTACAATACCGTCGCCCGGCCTCACAAGCACCCCGCCACACTGTATCGCGTCGTTGACCTGCCAAGGCCAAAAGTCGGAAGGGCCTTGCTTGGCGGTCGTGGAGTAGGAATAGACGGGAAACCCATATTCCTTGAGCGCAACGCTGTCCCGCACGGAGCCGTCGGTCACGAGGCCTCCCACCTTCCTCTGGAAGAGGCGAAAGAACTTGATGTCGCCTCCCACGGAGCTGTACTTCCAGCCCAGAGCGTCTATGACCAGCACCTCGCCGGGACCGCACAGCTCGAACGCGACGTACTCCGCCGACTGCTCCCCCTTCGGCTTGTCTTCGGCAAGATCGGGACGGTGGGGGACATAGCGAAGAGTGACCGCCCGTCCCGCCATGTGCTGACCAGTCCGCAAAGGCCGCGCTCCCTCGATCATCGTCGGCGGATAGCCCTGCGCCCAGAGGGCGTCGATAATCGTCTGGGTGGGAACGCCCCTGAGGGTCTCCAACTGCTCGTCAGTGATTTGTGCGTCGTAAGTCACCGAACACCTCTCAATCCTGTTCTCGCAGGGCGCTATTGTATTGAAACGGTTCGCCTGAAACAATCGTGATTGTATACTTGACACAACAGGAAAGCAACGTTAGCATGGGCGGATGTTCTGGCGGAAGATACTCGGAACCGCTGTCATTCTGGCAGTTGAGGGCTTCGGCTCAAAGGCCGTCGAAATGACCATCTTCCCGAAGTTGCTTGAGGAGCCATGCATCTTCTACGTGTTCGCTCTGCTTGTTATGTCCGCTGTTGTGATTTGGTGGCCGGAGATTTGGGGTTGGATAAGTCCAACTGAGCGGATTATCAGACGCGGCGAAGCAAAGAGCAGACGTGAGAAGGATGAAAGAGTCGGCAGAGCCATTGCAGACATGAAGGGAAACCCGTTTCTTGGCAACGTTGAGGTAATCGACTATGAGAGGGGTATCGTCGAGGCCGAGGTGCGTCCGCCGCGCACATGGCGATACCGTCTACGCAAGGCCGCCGTGTGGACTGCTAATAGGTCGTGGTGGGTCGAATGGCAGCTAACCGAACGAGTCCTTCGCTGGGTCTACTGCAAATTTCGGGAAAGATGAATGACTATCACCTTGACACATGATGCAGAGGTTCTTTAGAGTGTCTCCGCCTCTGCACGGGGTATACATCATACGGGCTGAAAGCAGGGCCGTTGCGTCTCCTTACGGCCCGTGTGATGGTGCGTCCCGTGCAGAGAGCCCGGATCCTGCCGTAAGGAGGCACCATGATGGAAACGAAGCGAAAATCGACAGACGAGCGAAAGGCGGCATTGGCTCTACAGGTGAGCCAGAAGGTTGCGAGTGGAATGAGAGTCGAGTCGCAGAGCGACTTTCAAGCCGTGCTCGTCAAGGGGAAGCCAGTCAATCATCTGCTACACGGAATCTTGACGTTCTTCTCACTGGGTATGTGGGGTGTGGTTTGGCTCATCCTGTTTCTCACTGGTGGACAGACGCGAGAGATAATCAACATAGACGATTACGGGAATGCGCTTATCTCGACGGTCTAGGCTACCAGCTTTTCATAGGTGAGATGCTCAGTGTTCACGATGCGCCGAAGGGTGTCGACGAAGATGTGGTCGTTGTCGCGGTTGGAGTAGCGCCACTCAAGCTCCTCAAGGTAGCGGTCAAGGTGCTTTTCGGAGACCTTGTGAAACGCTCCGATTATGCTTCGCTTGAACAGCGACCACACACCCTCAATGCTGTTCGTATGCACGTCTCCGACCACCCATTCCTCGGCGGAGTGGTTGACGGTCTCATGCCGCGTGTTCTCATCGGCAATGCCGAGATAGGATGCCAGTTCGTCGGTATAGATCGCTTCCGCCTCGTCTCTCACTGTGCGATTGATGAAGTCGTGGAGCGTGTCGCGCCGCGTGTCGGGTATGCGCTCCAAGCGGATGCGTCCACCGCGCTGAATTGCCCCGGCAACCCACGTCTTGTTTCCCTTGTAGGCGCGTCCCTTACCCTTCGTCTTGCCACCTATCAGGGTCTCGTCCACCTCGACCACACCGAGCAGCGTCGGTCCCTCAAGCGGGTCGTTGCCCATAGCCTCACGGATGCGGTGACAGAGGTACCACGCCGTCTTGTAGGCTACTCCGAGTGTCCGCTTGAGTTGGTTGGCCGAGATACCCTTCTTGGACTCACACATCAGGTAAATGGCGAGAAACCACTTTCGGAGCGGCAAGTGGGAATCGTGCATGATGGTTCCCGCCGTGACGGAGAACTGGTAGCGGCAATCGTTGCAGTCGTACTGATTGCGAGACTCTATCTCCGACACGCCAAGAGAGCCGCATCGGAGACACGCTACGCCGTCCGGCCAACGGAGCCTTTCAAGCAGTTCGCGGCACTTGGCGTCGGTGTTGAAGTTGTCAACTAGAGTAAGGAGATTCGTCATGCCTCAAGCTCCCAAGAAGAAGAGGTTGCTACCGAAGAACATCACCGAGCAATCGGACGCCGTAGTAGCTGAAAAACTATTCGGCAAACGCGCCAAACGGGAGCTAGACCGATTGCTGATTGATGTTGCTCCGAAGTCCATGAGGTAAGTATAACGCATACTCAACCTTGTGTCAAGTATACAATCACGGAAACAATTGTCACCAAGTCGAACGTGATGTCCCAGTGGCTGGACAGGCTCACCGCCGCGGGGGCCGGACTCAGCCCTCGACGCCGTCGTGCCCTGGCTTCGAGAACGGTCCTTGCTGTAGGCGACACGCAGCCGGTTCCTCTGTTCATGTGCCAAGCCGACTATCCAGAGGTGTGCGATTCTCGCTTTGGTCATCCATAGAGCACCGATGCAGTATTGACATTTCTCGAATAGGAAGATATGATTCCTTCCGGTTTTGGCAAAGGTACGAAGTGCAAAAAACAGAAGGGAGTGACGTATGAAAGCTAGGTATTGGAAATATAGCATCGCTGCCGTGTTCGCGGCTGCGGTTCTGGCCGTCGTAGGCATTGCCTGCGCTGCCGAGGAACCGGACGCGCCTGCGCAGCCGGCGGCTGCGAGAGCAGCAGCCCCCGCAGCCGAGGCGGCCTACCCGGCGGGCGAGGTTCCTGAGGCCCCGTCCCAGGTACAGCAGCAGCCTGCCCAGGCGGCGCCCGCTAGGGCCCCGCAACAGCCACAGCCCGCTCAGGCGGCCGCTGCGGCAGTAGGCTCGACTGCGGGTCCTGCAGCCCGCACGGGCGACGACTCGACGACAACGACGGAAGCGGCCATGTACATGCCCGAGAAGATCGAGCCGGGTTCGTTCGGCAGGGCCTTCCACATCATCTCCGGCACGTCCAACGAGAACTTCCCGCAGGTGCCGTACAAGGAGTCGCCGATGTCCGCGGCCGCCGTGGCGGCGGGCACGATCCTGCCGGTTGACGAGCGCCTTCCCGACTGGCAGAACGTCTTCATCCTGCCACCGGGCGACGAGATCGGCGTCTACGGTGGAAGCCTGAGGACGACTCGCAGGGGCAACATCACGCAGACCGACATGGGCATGGGCTACGGCCTTGAGATGTCTCCCGACGGCCTGTTGCTCGTTCCCAGCGTCTTCCGAGTGTTCGAGTCGAACGAGAACGGTGACGAGTTCACCTTCATGATGCGCAACGGCGCTCGCTGGTCGGACGGACATCCTCACACGATGGAGGACATTAGGTTCGCTCTCGAAGACCTGATGCTCAACAAGGAGCTCATGCCGGGTCTTCCCGCCGTGCTGAGGTCTCCGATCACCGGCAACGATATGAGGGTACAGATCGTCGACGATTCGACCTTCAAGGTCTTCTTCGACGACCCGAACTTCAGCTTCATGGAGTCGACGGCGATGAACATCTTCTCCGGCATCAAAGGATGCCCGAGGTGCTTCATCTCGCCTTCGCACATCCAGAAGCGCTACCACATCAAGTACAACAACTCGGAGATCCCGGCGATACTCGAGGCGAACAACCAGCCCAACTGGGTGAAGAACTTCTCGTTCATCAGGAACGTTCGCGGATTCCAGGGACCGCCGTCCGAGCCCATCCCGACCGAGTACGACATCAACTACATCTACCGGGGCGACAACCACTACAACCCCGTGCTTGGCGGTTTCTGGGCGCGGAGCCAGGTGCCGGGAGCGGAGTCGACCGAGTTTGAGCGGAATCACTACCACCCGTCCATTGACCCCGAGGGCAATCAGCTTCCGTACATGGACGAGTGGATCGGCATTCGCACCGAGAGCCGAGAGGTTGGCATCTTCCGCACGATGAACGGTGAGAGCGACTGGTCTCGCTGGGACCTCAACACCGCCGAGATGCCGCTCTATCTCGCCAACTCCGAGAAGGGCGACTACAGCGTGCTGAAGCACGACTCGCCCGACGGTTCGGACGCCACGTACATCAACAACCAGGAGTACGTGGATGATCCCGAACTCGGACAGCTGCTCCGAACACACGACTTCCGCGTCGCCCTCTCCCTTGCGTGGGACAGAAACGGCACCAACCAGTCCCTCGCCGCAGGCCTCGGGACTCCGCAGAACATGATGCCCCATCCTTCGACCCCGTACTTCCCGGGCGAGGAGTACAGAACCTTGGACACCGAGTACCACCTCGACCGTGCCAAGGCCCTTATGGAGAAGATGGGCTACACGGACGCTGACGGGGACGGCTACCTCGACAAGAAGGACGGTTCCGGTCCTCTGTCAATGTTCTTCCAGTCGAGCTCCCACTACCCGTTCGTGGAGTGGCTTCAGAGCGACTTTAGGGCGTTGGGGATCAAGCTGAGCATTGCCGACCAGTCTTCGCGCGCCGGCAACACGAGCATCCCGCCGACCGAGTACTTCGAGTTCTTCTCTTCCACCGAGGGGGGAACGAACCCGTGGTCCAACGCCTGGAACCGCGTGGCCCCGACGACGAAGGACCCGCAGGGTCCCGCCATCGGTCAGTACTACGCTACCCGTGGTGAGGAGGGTATGCCTCCGACCGGGCCGGACGAGAAGTACACCGACGTGTACGGCAAGATGGCCCCTGACGGAACGTATCCCGCCGACATCAGCGGCAACATGCTCAGGCTTCAGGAGCTGATCACCGACGGTTGGACGGTCTCCCTGCTGTCGCCGAAGCGCATCTCAGCCGGGCAGGATCTGTTCCGCATCAACGCTGAAGAGAAGTACAAGATCGGTGGCCTGGCGTACGCTGGCCTGTTCCGCGCACTGAAGATCAAGCGCAACAACATGCGCAACGTGCCGAAGAACTGGTCGCCCGCAGGCGGTCACCCGATGGAGTGGTTCTACTTCGAGGACGGGATTGACAACCTCAACCACCCGGGCAACAGGTCGAAGCGCTACAGCAGCGTGAACTTCCTCGACGCGAACTACTGGGACTAATCGCTGAACAAGAAAAAGCTCCGGGCAGATTGACTGTCTAGAGACTAAAGTGCGGGGCCGGGCGAAAGTCGCCCGGCCCCGCTGGATTTTCCGCCGTTGTCTTTTCCCTGCCAGGGTTGACAGGGGCACGCATTCCCCCTCACCCCAGCCCTCTCCCTTAGGGAGAGGGGTACCGCATTAGCGAAAATGCATCCGCTCCGGCTGGAGGCTGATGATTATTCTGTCCTCCGTGCGAAGCTGGTTCATGCGGGCCTGCACCCGCTCAGGGCGGACATACCGCCGCACGATGGCCTCCGTAACAGGCCAGATGGAATCGTCGTCGATGATCTCCGCGGTCCCGCGAACCGTCACGTATTCCTGGGCAAGAGGTTCCGTCATCACGCAAACGGCTAAGCGGGGATCACGAACGAGGTTTCCGTACTTCACTCGTTGCTTGGTCGTCGATATGGCGATCCTGCCGTCCTGATACACATACCAGTTCGGCGTAAGCTGGGGCGTTCCGTCCCGTCCGATGGTGGCGACAACGGCGATCTTCGTTGGCGCGAGGAACTCGCTTAGGCGAGAGAGGTCTTCTTTCGATGGAGTGGTGGACACGATACTGCTCCTTGCGTCGGGGTTTCGGTCGTTGACGAGGGTAGGGGTGAAGCATACCATAGCCCCGTCCGTCGCCGGACCGCCATGACCAATCGCAGCGACATCCCGGCCGGCCTCCTGAAAGGGGTATCCCGGTCCTTCTACCTCACGATTCGCGTCCTCCCCCGGCCGGTTCGTGAGCCGATTCAGCTTGCCTACCTTCTTGCCCGTGCCGCCGATACCATCGCCGACACCGATGCGCTGCCTTCGGTAAACCGTCAGGGGCAGCTAGAGCGATTTCGTGCTCGGCTGAAAAGCGGGGATATCGAGCCTCTCGATGTGATAAACGACGCCGTTGGTTCGCGGTTCCATCGTGGAGACGCGGAGGCCGAACTTCTGCAGTCCCTCCCTCATCTTTTTGATCTGCTCGATAACATGCCGGAGGACGACCAACGAAACGTTCAAAAGACTGTCGATACGCTGGTCCGCGGCATGGAGTTCGACTTGACCACATTTCCGGCCCTGGAATCGGGGCAGGTCGGCGCTTTGGATGCTCTCGACGATCTCGATCGGTATACCTACCTCGTGGCTGGCTGCGTGGGAGAGTTCTGGACGGACGTCCTGATCGCCCACGATCCCGCCGTGCGGGAGTGGGACAGGGAGCGAATGGCTGATCTCGGCGTACGGTTCGGGAAGGCTCTTCAGATGACGAACATCGTTCGGGACGTTCCCAAGGACTTGAGGGCAGGGCGGTGCTACATCCCTCGCGAGATGCTGGAGTCGGTAGGGCTGACGCCGGAAGACCTGCTGAGTCCCGACGCAATCGAAACGGCGAGACCTCTGCTCACAGCCTTGGTGCGCAGAGCGCTTGAATTCTACGTCTCCGCTGAGGAATACATACGGGCCACGCCCCGACGAAGCGCACGGCTCCGGCTTGCCATGATTTGGCCGGTCCTCATCGGCCTTGCTACGCTGGACCTGCTGCTTCGCAGTCCCAACTGGCTCGACCCAAGCACGCGGATCAGAGTCTCGCGTCCCTGGGTCTACTGGATGATGATTCGCTCCGTCCCGTGCGCGTGGTCGAATTCGTTCTTCACGGCGTGGACCAAACGTCTTCGAGTGCGTGTCGAGGACACGTTGTAGCGAAGCGAACGCGGGAGAGGCCTTTCGCGCAGCCACAGGAGGCAGGGGGGAGCTAACTCGCCGCCGTCGCCTCCGCTTCGGCCTTGTACTGCTTCGCCTGCGCGACGATATCCACGCCAACCGTACCGCTGAAGGCATCGGTGAGCCGCTGCACCGTCGGGCCTATCTCGCCGTCGCCGACCGGCAGCGTGTTGAACTTCGTCACCGGGAGGATGAACATCGACGTGCTGGATACGAACGCTTCGTCGGCCCCGTGAACGTCGTATGCCTCGAGGTTCGTCTCCTGCAGCGGTATCCCCAACTCGGCGGCCAGGTCGATGACCGCGCCGCGCGTGACGCCTCGCAGAATGTTTCGACCCTCCGGCGTATAGATCACGCCGTCCTTGACGATGAAGAAATTGTTGCCCGTTCCCTCGGTGATGAATCCGTCCTCGTCGCTCAGAAGGGCATACGCCTTCGGGTCGATCTTGTGCGCCTGCAGATTTGCCACCTGGTAGAAGACGCGGCTCCGGTTCTTTATCTTCGGGTCGATGTAGCGCGCGGGCACCGACTGCTGCTGCGTCAGAATGGAGTGTACGCCGGTGTCGTAGTAGTCGGCGATCCCGGCGAGATGCCACGTAAGAGGCCAGACGTTGATCGAGATGGTCGGCTTGATCCCGTCGGGGAATACCGAGGCATACAGCCCCAGAGGCCCGTTGGAGACGTTGTGCATGATCTGGTAGTCGACGCCTTCCGGCATCCTGTCCTTGTTGATCTCGATCGTCTCCATCGTCGCGGCCTCCATCTCGTCGATGTCCAGACCGCAGTCGATCTCCAGAATCTTAATCCCCGCGTACAGGCGCTCGAGGTGGTGCCGGAGCCGGAAAGGTTCCAGGTTGTAGCTCCGCGTCATCTCGAACACCATGTCGCCGAACATCAGGGCCGTGTCGAAAATCGACACGCGAGCCTCCGATTCCGGCACGAAATCGCCGCTCATGTAGACCAATCGTCCTTCCGCCATTCTCCGGTACTCCTCTTGTTTGTTGCTTGCCTGCTTTGTTCCACGTCGCCAGCATTCACCGGCGAACTAGGACGATGCTTCCCAGTGTTCCTCCATCGTAAACATAACGGCCTTTTTGCCCGTTTCCGGCATGATGGCGTTGTTGACGTACGCGATTACCTCGGCGTGAATGTCGCTCGCCGCCCATGCCGCGCGCTGGTCCTCACTCTCCCAAAAGGAGACCACCTCGAACGTAAAGTCCTGTTCCGGCAGTCCGACCCTGGCCGCGGTCTCTCCCTCATACGGCTTGAGCATCACCCCACGAATGAACCCGGGCTGCCTCGCCATAGCCTTCATCCACTTGTCGCGAATCGCGGAATCCAACTCGGCTTCGCAGCCCGGCTTGGCCGTCAGCCGCATGTTCAAGGTAATCATTGAGATTCTTCCGTCCCTTACCCGTCGTCCGTCCGCTCGCAGGATGGTATCCCACGCTCCAAAGGGGTGTCAACGACGGTTCAGGACGACGCATCTACTGGCCTGGACCCCCAAAATGCCCTGATTTACATGCATCGGAATATGCGAAACACTTTTCAGTATTCCCCATGCGTGAATCATATTATGTGTATTCTTGTACGAATTCTTACGAAATCGGGCAAATGAAATGGAAAGTTGACACGACATCATGACATCGTGTAGCGTGTATCAAACTGAGTGGATTGGGTTGGGAAAGTAGCAGTTATTTGCAGCTATATATCTGTAAGGAAAGGAGGATGACATGCTGCCAGAGGTAACGCTCAAGAGCGTATCGAGAGATGATGTTGACAGGATTGCATGGTGGCTTCAGGATGACGATTTGTCTAGCCGGTGGTTCGGCCAGTACGGCGCTGACGATCCCGTACACCCCGGATATGATCCGCGCCATATGCTCGAGGCTAGCGACTGGGAATGGCGGAGGACGTTCGCCGACCCGCGTCGGACGATATTTTCCATCTACAACACGGCTGACGAGCATGTAGGCGAGTGCCAGGTGCAGCTAGACGGGGAGGGCGGCGCGGAACTGTCCGTTCTGATCGGGCGGAAGGATTTGTGGCACCACGGGTACGGCACCGCGACGATGCTGGAGCTGCTCGACAGGGTATTCAACAGGATGGGCCTTGAGTCCGCGTGGGTGACGGTTCCCGTCGGGAATAGGCCCGCAATTGGTCTATTCGAAAAGCTCGGTTTCGTGATAGCCAGCGGAGACAACGTCAAGCACGGCGAGATAGACGTAGCGCACATGGCCGTTTCTTCGGCCCGCTATTCCGCGAAGGAGTCTCGCGCTCACAAGGAGCAGGAGCTCACACCGGTTGTGGCGATTACGGGGCTTCCCGGCAGTGAAAGCGAGGCGTTGGGCCGGGAGATTGCCCGCCTGCTCGACAGCGAGTTCATCGGCGACGAGATCAAGGATCCCCTCAGCGAGAGGCTCCAGTGCTCCAGGGCGGAGCTTGAGTCCTTCGAGACCAGCCACAAGTCGTTCTGGATGCGCCTGCTCGCTTCCATCGTCGTGCCCACGGAGGTCACCACGGCCTACGAGAGCGGGTATCACGCGTATGTCCCCAGCAGGCCGTACGAGTACGACGAGTTGCTCCACGAGCCGCTTTCCAAGCAGCAGTACGTCAAAAAGTTGCGGCGAATCGTCCGCCGGCGCGCCGCGGAGGGCGACGCCGTGCTCCACGGAAACGGCTGTCATTTGTTCTTACCGGAACAGGTCGACGGCCTCACGGTGTTCGTGTCGGCGTCCGCCGAGTCGCGGGCCGTCCGGGTCGCGCAGTACGGAGACACACCCGAAGCCTCTCGCAAGCGCCTCGACCGGGCCGACAGGGAGCAGAGGGAGATTTTCAGGCGATTGTTCGACTGCGAGATCGACGATTCCAGCAAGTTCGACATCACGGTCAACCTAGACCGGATGACGATCGCCGACGCAGCCGAAGTCATCGTCGAGGTTCTGCGACGCCGCGGCGCAGAGAAGACTCCTGCCCCTGCAACAGCGAAGGGCGTCACGGTCGGCAGCTAAATCGACAAGACGGGTAGGGGAAGCCTCCCGAAGTCAGCCAAAATCCCCGGATCGTTCTCCAACACGGTCCGGGGATTCCGTTTTTCCTGAGCCGGTGTTCGCGAAGGCGTTCAAGATTCAGAGAGAGGGCGTTTCCTGCAACTCCCACTCTTCACGGAGTATCCCGTAGTACACCATGTCATATCTTTGGCACGAATCCCTGCCGGGCACTTCACTTCGCAGAACGCCCTCCCTGGTCATGCCGATACGCTCCATTACACGCCACGACCGTTTGTTGTCGACAATCGCTAAGGCATGAATCTTGGCTAGGCAGAACTCCTCGAAAGCCCAATCGACGACGGCGTGAGTCGCCTCAATTGCGTAGCCATTTCCCCAGTGCTTTCGAGCGATGGAGTAACCCATCTCCGCAGTCTGACGTCTCTTGTCGACACTCAGATTGATGCCGCCGATCACCGTATCGTCAAGTACGATCGCGAATGTTGGATGTGATTTCCAGTCCTTCAGAAACGACTCCGCGACGAACTGCTCCCCGTGAACGCGCTCATAGGGGTAGGGCAGAGGCAGGTATCGCTGCCACTCCTCATCGTTCGCGAACCCAACTACATCGTCCACGTCAGTCAAACGAAACCGGCGCAGCGTCAGACGTTCGGTTTGCAGTGTAGGGTGTTCGGTCATGAGTCCCGGTTCTCCGCTGATTGTTGGGGCGCAGCCTGACTAACAGGCACCCCTTTACCAGTCTATCGCCTGCTCAGGCCATGCAGCTACGTTTTCACTCATACCCGACGCTTTGTCACTGTCGACCCAATTCGGCTACCATGAGGGAGTGCGACATCTAACCGGCCTTGCTCTGGGAATTTTTCTCTTCGCCCTGTTCGTTGCAAGTGTCACTGCCAACGGTGGGATACTTGTTCACCGCGAACAGCAGGGCGGATACGACATCGCCGTGACCGTATGGCCGCCGGAGCCGAAGACCGGCCTCCTGGTCTTCACCGTGCTTATCCAGGCCGTTGCGGCCACCAACGGAGGCGACGAGGCGCAGCTCGTTCCTATCTCCTCCGACCTGACCCTACGGGGGCAGGGGTCTTCCGGTGCGACTGTGGGACCTTTCCGGCCTCAGACCGTGCTGCCGGGATTCAGCCATTTCGACGTCCGCATTCCTGTCGGACAGGAAGGGGAGTGGACCTTTACCCTCGACGTGTCGGGCCCTCTCGGCAACGTCACGACCAACGTCCCGCTCGAAGTCTTGCCCGGCGACAGTAGAGACCTGCTGACGTGGCTCCTCATAGGAGGTTGGACAACTGGCATACTTCTCTCAGGTGCTCTTTTGGTGTTGTTCTTCCGGCGACTCCGACGCTCTAACCGGAACTAATTCTCAACCGGTGTGGCCCTAATGCCTATGCCGTTATAGACAGGGCAACGGCGCTTGTCTATAATACGAAGACACCAACCTCGGCTGAACGCTTGCGGCTGAGGACCCCGGCCGAGGTGGCGGAACTGGTAGACGCGCAGCGTTGAGGGCGCTGTGGCCGCAAGGCTGTGAGGGTTCGAGTCCCTCCCTCGGCACCATGTCTACACGATGAGGCGGCGTAGCCAAGTGGTCTAAGGCGGAGGTCTGCAAAACCTCTATTCGGCGGTTCGAATCCGCCCGTCGCCTCCACTCACCCTAAGGCGCTAGCAGCACCTTGCCCATCGTCCGGCGGTTTTCCAGATCGTCCTGCGCGCGTCCCGTCTCTGCGAGCGGGTAGGTATCGTGGATGTGCAACGAAAGCTCGCCCGACTCCACCCACCCCAGCACGTCGCCCGCCCGCCACGCGAGCTCCTCCCGTGTGGCGACATGGTCGTTCAGCCCCGGCCTCGTGAAGAACAGGGACTTGGCGTTGATGACCGATACCGGCAGCGACTGTACGGCTCCGCTCGCAGCCCCATACAGCACCATCATCCCACGCGGCCTGAGGCTGGCGAGGCTGTCATCCACCGTCGCCTGACCAACGGAGTCGTAGACCACGTCGACGCCTCGTCCGTCAGTGATCCGCATCGTCTCTTCGTGGAAGTCCTGTTCGGTGTACAGCACGACGTGGTCTGCCCCGACGGACCGCGCCATCTCCGCCTTCTGTTCGGTCGAGACCGTCGTGATCACGGTCGCTCCCAACTGCTTGGCCATCTGAATAAGCAGGCGGCCGACTCCGCCTGCGCCGGCATGGATTAGGGTGGTGTCCTCCGGCCCCAAAGGATACGTAGAGTAGCAAAGATAGTGGGCGGTCATCCCCTGTTCCAAGACTGCCGCCGCGTCTTCCATGCTCACATCATCCGGCACCCTCACCACCTGCCACTCAGGGATGACCATCTTCTCGGCGTACGATCCCATCGAGAGGCCCGCCATCGCGACACGGTCTCCGACGAAGAACTTGGTAACATCCGTGCCCACCTCCGTCACAGTTCCGGCCACCTCGTACCCCGGAATCAACGGCAGTGGTCGGGGATACGTCCCGCGCCGCACGTATGTGTCGATGAAGTTGATGCCGATGCGCTCAACGTCGATGAGCACTTCTCCGGCCCCCGGAACAGGGTCGGGGACATCCACGTATTCGAGCACCTCCGGCCCGCCGGTTCGAGTCATTCGTATTGCTTTCATAGTGTGTGAGTCCTTCTCTCAGCCCCCGATTGGCGGCACAACACCGCCCTAGTTCATCACATACCCGCCGTCCACGTTCAGCGCCTGTCCCGTAATGCCGCTTGCGGCGTCGGACGCGAGGAATACGACGGCATTTGCGATTTCCTCGGGGGTCTGTTCCCTGCCAAGAGGAGTATTGCCTGCCACGAACTGATCGAACGACTCGCGGGTCGTCATTTCGTCGTCGATGCCTTGCCCGATCCGGCGGCTGGCAATGCGCTCCCACATCTTCGTCCACACCAGGCCCGGACAGACGCAGTTCACATGGATGCTGTACGGAGCAAGGTCTGCGGCGTAGCATCGCGTCAGGTTGATCGCCGCCGCCTTCGACGCGCCGTACGCGAAGTTCGTCCGCGTTCCCGTGCGTCCCGCCACCGACGCGATGTTCACGATCTTGCCGTACCTGCGTGACTTCATGTGCTCGACAACGGCGTCGGTGACCCTGGCTATGCCGTGGACGTTAACGTTATGTATATGGTCCCAGTCGTCATCGTTCGGGCGGTCACGTCCTTCCCAGCCGGGCGCTCCTATGGTCCCGGCATTGTTGACCAAGATGTCGATGCGCCCGAACTCGCCGAGGGCTTGCGCGGCCAAGTTTTCCGTCGACTCGCTGTCGGTCACGTCCACCGAGACCGCGATGGAATGACCTCCATGTTCGTTGATCTCCCCGCAGACGGCCTGGGCGTCGCCCTCGTTGATGTCGGCGACCACCACGTTCGCGCCGTTGTTTGCCAGAACGTGCGTGATCGCGCGTCCGATGCCTCGTCCGCCGCCCGTCACGATGGCAATCTGGTCAGTAACGTCCATGTTCGTTCCTCCGATTAGTCGTTCGCCGCAGTCGTTGTGGTTTCGGCAATGGCAAACACCGCCGAGGTGCCCTGCCTGCCTATAGCGCGGATCCAGTCGTCGCGCACGTACACCACTCCGCCGATGGACTTGCCGTTGAAGGATATCGTAGCCTCGTTGGCGAAGAACAGCAGGGAGTGTGTGACGGCCGCGCCGTTATTGTCTGGGCCCGGTCCATCGAGGATCACAGGTGGATGAATGCTGGTCCACACCGCCTCAACGGCGCCACCTTCAGTATCGATCGTCCACA
This sequence comes from Dehalococcoidia bacterium, assembly GCA_963665745.1. Taxonomy (GTDB): domain Bacteria; phylum Chloroflexota; class Dehalococcoidia; order Lucifugimonadales; family VXLM01; genus VXLM01. The sequence goes on from OY762443.1 coordinate 2,638,384, forward strand.
ACGGCATGGTTCGCACGTCTCCGCCGCGTGTGATCTCGGCCTCAAAGATCGGCATGTCGTGCTTATAAAAATTGTTGTTGCTCGGCCCGCGCGCGACCGTTTTCGATATGAATTCCGCCAACTTGACGCTGTCCGTGTATATTCCTGTGAAAGCCTCCTCAGGGATGTCAACGAACGCTACGTGCCCCTCGCCGGCGGCGCTGTAGGTGACTCGATAGAGACTGACGCGCCCGACGTCGGCCTGATTCTCGTGGTTCTTCAGGTAGACGATCCAGTGCTCGCCCGACCAGACCAGCGCCTTGCCTTCCGCAACTCGTTCTGCGCCCAAGTCGTTTACCTCTGAAACCCTAGTTGAATTTGAAGGCGTACAGGTCTGCGTCCTTCATCACGAATCTCATTCGCACCGGCCTGCCCGCAAACGCGCTGACGTCGGGGCCGCCCGACCATGAGACGCGGAGGTCAATCTTATCACCGTACTGCTCCGGAGAGTCGGTCAGCGCAAATCCCTGTTGTGCCCGGCCTTGCTCGTCCTGGATTTCGACCTGCACCGAACCCACTGCCGATGTCGAGTAGTTGATTTCCAGTTCGCTGCCCTCGAACACAATCGGTTTCGTAACGAACTCTCCGCCCCTATAGCCTGCGTTGACCGAGACGAAGCCGTCCGTTCGCAGCGTGTAACGCGATATGCGCGTGGTTGGGTAGCGCCAGTGGTCGGAGCAGTACATGCTCAGCGTGTCGGGCGACGTTTGGAAGATGCCTCGCTCGAAGTATATCCCCCGCTCGTGCCAGTTCTCTATGTCGAGTCCCGGGCGGATGAACGCCTCCTTGAACGTGCGGTCCCACGTGATCCCGTCCCGGCTGCTCATAAAGGCGATATCGTTGACACCGGGCCCGTTCGGCCAATCGGGGTCGGGAGTGTGTTCGAGCACGAGGCGGGAGGGGAACATCAGGTACGTGCCCGGCGAGCGCTCGTACGGAACGCAAGCGTTGGTGTAAAGGTGCTCTGACGGCGCCTCTCCGGTATCTATCAGTTCGAGACCGCTCCAGTTGAGGAAATCGTCGGACGTAGCACGCCTGATCCAGCGAACGCCGCCTTTGAACGGGCCGTCGGACCCGCCGACGCCTCTCGTGTAGATTACGTACTGACTAGTCCAGTCGTCCCAAAATGCGATGTTGAATGAATCAAAGGGGTCGTCCGTCAGAATCGGCGCGTCCTGCATAAGGTCCCAGTTGATGCCGTCCGCCGACGACAGCGCGAGAACGCAGGGGCCGGACGCGCCGAGTGCCTCTCCTTCCGCACGTCCCGTTCTCACGATGCCCTTGTACCGGCGTTCGGGTGGTTCGGCGGGGTTGCCGTCTTTGAAGACGCAGAGGTTTGCGCCCGGCTTCATCCAGAGGAGGTTGTTGTCCTTCGATCCGTTGAACTTGTGCAGCCCAAGGATCGGCTTCTCCCAGTGGATGCCGTCCGTACTCTCGGCATACGCGGTGTGACGAGGGTTGGAGACCCTGTCGGAACCCTGGTGATCGCACCGGTAGTAGCCGCGGTACAAGTCACCGTCACGGACGATCGACATGTACGCGACGCTCGCTTCGTCCCACGGCTTGTCACCCACGAGTACCGCCTCCCTGCGAGTCGGGGAGTGCATGACCCGCTTCGCGCCACTCATGGTGTCGATGACGAGGTCGTCGAGGAAGAGTTGTCGATTGGTTCCAATGTCGATGGGGTCAGTCGCAGGCATGGCCGCCTCTCCTTATGGAACATGACCGATTAGACGAAACTGTATTCTTCAAACAGAGAGTTGTCCAGTGTGCCAAGCGTCCACGTTCATTTCACACCTCCGGCGGCGTGACGATCTCGCATGCCGGACCGCTCGCCCGGCTCAGTTTCCGGTCAAGCGTCGCAAGCGGACAGTCGAACGCCTCCGCCATCGCAACGTACCAGGCGTCGTAGCAGGTAAGGTTGTTTCGCAAAGCCCATACGCGGTCTGCGAACGCGGCAAAGGGGAACAGTTCGAGTTCGAGGCGAAGCAAGGATGCGTGGGCCAACGCAGCCTCGACTTCGGATATCTCGCGAGATCGTTCCAAGCGACGGAGGACATTGCTGGCCTCGACCAAGACCAGCTCTGGTGCAATCAAAGACCCCTCGGCTACTGCCGCTTCCGACCACGCCCCTTCTGGGCCCGAATCTACGAGGGCCGCGACCAAGACGCACGCATCGACGACCTTGGTCAAGTCCTGTCAGCGTCGCGGGCGGCCAGGATGGCGGAGGTTGGGACGTTGGTCCTATAAGCTGCCTTGCGTTCGCGTACTTCTCTCACCCATTCGTCAACCGACGGGCGCGACGCTATGCGCTCCAACTCTCCGCGTAGAAACTCTTGCATGGACTGGCGTTGGAGCGCAGCGCGCGACGCAAGCTCGTCACGGACGGCGTCCGGGACGCCCCTTATGGTGATTTGTACCGTCATGTCTCGCCTCCTGTGCGGGTATTATGACAGTATTGCCAGCATTTTGCAAGCACCACGACCTTCTCGATACTATTGAGAGGACAGGAATGAGGGATACCCCTTACGCCTCCCAGTACACCATCTCCATCGGAAGTTCTCTGCAGTTCCTCGGTGGACATTCCGGTATCGTCCGAAGCCGCTCATGACCGCACCGGGTAGTCACCGCCGCCACGAACGCATCAAGAATGTCGTCTTTGCCAACACCACCCCCTACGAACCTACGGCAAGCCTCGCCATATATTGCACGAGCCCGAGGCTCGAACCGCTCGAGCACACGAATGCGCTCCGTCTCACCTGAACCTACTTTCTTGTTGAACTTCATGGCGCCTCTATTGTTCAACGCCCAAAAGCAAACCTCAGGATGCACCTCACGCACCTTCGGAGTCGCGTTAGTGTCGCGGGGCCGTAGCAACCTGTCGACCTGCGCGATCTTGCGTGCTATTGCGAAAGCCTGCCTACTTATCCCTTTCCCGGCAAAGCGATGCTCCGTCACATTTGCGCATTTGTAATCTCCCGGAGACTCCCCCACCTCCTCCACCGTCTGGCGTGTTGGTACCGGGAACACACTCGACCTGCGATCTCCAAGAACTTCCCGCGCCTTGCGATCACACTCACGCCCACCCGGTCCCTCCGGCAGCCCGATCGGAATATCTACCAGCACCAGCTTGGCGTCCCGATAGTAATCAAGTAGCTCGCTGAAGGCAGGAAATACCTTCAACTCATAGCCACCAAAGGAGTCGAACCCTACGCTGAACCACCCAGACGGACAGCCGTCCACGCCGACGAACTCAATCTTCCCCATACCTCCTCATCCTCCTATCAGCCAGTATGCTGGCTACGGTTCGACGAACGTGATCGTTTGGTTCGCCTTGACTGCCGTCCGCTGTTCCACTTCCCCGCTTGGCCAGTACACCGTCACCGAATCGATCTCGTCCGCTTCCCCAATACCGAAGTGAGCATCCAGCATGTTCTGCCCCATGAAGCTCGCGCCGCTGACGATCTTGCGGACCTGCGTCTTGCCCTCTGCCAAGAGTGTAAAGGCATTGTTATTAGCCTCTCCGGGTAGTGCAGGGGATTCTACCAGAGAACGCCCCAACAAGAAGCCCCCACGCTTGCACAGTCCGTAACACAGGTTCAAGCGCCACATTCTCCTTGACGCTCCGAAGAGGCTGCCGCTACAATGAATTCCGCCGTTCATCCTTCACTGCCATGCGCGCACGTGGCCCGCTAGCTCAATCAGGCAGAGCAACTGACTCTTAATCAGTAGGTTCTCGGTTCGATTCCGAGGCGGGTCACCATGCAGACCGATTCTCGATTCCGCTCTATCCCGCTGACTGCGTCGCGGCGTAGGGATCGGCGGCGTCGCGGAGCCCATCTCCAACGAAGTTCAGGGTCACGACGGTGACGAAGACGAAGGCCGCCGGAATGAGGAGCCAAGGGGCCAAGGCCACGGACTGGAGATTCTGCGCCTCTACCAAGAGGACTCCCCAGCTGATCGCGGGCTGGCGCATGCCGAGCCCCAGGAAGCTCAGCGAGGTCTCGGCGATTATCATGCCGGGTATGGCAAGGGTCGTGGTGGCGATGATGTGGCTGATGAACGATGGCACCATGTGACGGAAGATGAGGGTGAACTGGCCTGTACCATAAAGACGCGCGGCCATGACGAAATCGTCCTCTCGCAGGGCGAGGAAACGACCCCTCGTCTCCCTTGCTAGACCCGTCCAGCCCATGACGGACAGGATGACCGTGATGGCGAAGTAGACGCGCACGATCGACCAGTCCGGGGGAATGGCGGCGGACAGGGTAAGCCAGAGCGGTATGGAGGGTATTGACAGCAGAAGCTCGATGAGGCGCTGGATGAAGAGATCGACGACCCCTCCGAAGAGTCCTGAGATTCCGCCGATGAGGACGCCAAGGAACAGACTGATGCCAACTCCGACAAGTCCTATCGTCAGAGATATTCTCGCGCCGTAGGCGATTCTGGACCACATGTCGCGGCCCATCCGGTCGGTTCCCAAGATGTAGAACGGGACATCGGCCTCGGCGCCCATCAGATGGATGTTTGTCCTGAACACGCCAAGCAGCTTATATTCGTGTCCCTGAACGAAGAAGTTGACCCGATGTCGCACGGCCGGATCCGTCTCGTGCTCCATCCTGTAGGTCTCGGGATTGCGTCGGCTTTTGACCCCATGGACGTAGGGCGCGAATTTCCAGCCGTCGAACGGTCGGACGATCTGAGGGGCGAGGAAGATGTGGTCGAGGTGGCGTTCGTACGGGTCGTGGGTCGAGAGAAAGTCCCCAAATCCCGCTATGAAGTACAGAATGAGCACAATGATGGACGATAAGACGGCCACACGGTGCCTTCTGAACCGCCTCCACATGAGACCGAACTGGGAGGCGGTGTAGATGTCCTCGCCGGAGCGAGTCGTCTGCAGGACATCTGGGGTCGTTGCCATAGCGACCTCTATCCTTGTGCGCCGCCGTAGCGAATGCGGGGGTCGGCCCATGCGAGAAGGATGTCCGAGACGAGCGTGCCCACGAGTGTGAGGAAGCTCAGCACGAGCAGGATCGACCCGGCCATGTACATGTCCTGACCGCGCAGCGCCTCCAGGAGCAGCGGGCCTATCGTCGGGAGCGCAAGGACGACGGCGATGATGAGGCTGCCGGAGAAGAGCGAGGGCAGTGTCCAACCGACGACGCTGATGAAAGGGTTGAGGGCTATCCGCGTTGGGTACTTGACGACGACCTTGAGGCTGCCCGTTCCCCTGCTGCGCGCCGCCTCGACGTAGGGCTTGCTGAGCTCATCCAGCAGGTTGGCGCGCACGATTCTTGTGAGGCGCGCGGTGCCGTCGGTGCCGACGATGATCATCGGCACCCAGAGGTGCTTGAGGAGGTCTACGAATTTTCCAAAGCTCCACGGAGCGTCAATGTACTCTCGAGAGTAGAGACCGCCTAGCGGCTCGTGCCATATGGTGAAGACGAGCCATAGCGCCACCAGGGCGATCATGAAGTTAGGCGTTCCGATACCGAAGTATGACAGGAACGTGAAGACATAGTCGATCCAAGAGTACTGCTTGACGGCCGAGATAATGCCGACGGGGATGGCGAGCGTCCAGGTAAAGAGAACGGTAAAGACGGACAAGATGAGAGTGTTCGTCAGCCTGTCGTTGATCAACTCGTTTACGGGAAGTCGATAGATGAAGGAGAGGCCGAGGTCCCAAGTGAGAACGCCGCGAAGCCATTTGAGGTACTGGATGTAGATCGGCTGATCAAGGCCGTAGCGTTTACGGAGGAATTCCAACTCCGCTTCGTTGACCTCCTCGCCGAACGAGGCGGGGCCGGTTCCCCCGGATGCTCCGAGCGCGATCATGGCCGCATAGTCGTCAATGAAGTCCCCCGGCGGAAGCTGGATCAGCACGAACGTGAGGACCGAGATGAAGAACAGCATCGGCACGAAGATCGCCAGACGACGGACTATGAAGACAAGCACAACATCACCTGACGATTGGATTGGCGGGCAGCGGAGACCCCAGTTGGCCCGACATCCGCTGCCCGCCTGTATCTATCTGCTGTCCGTTGTACCGATTCCTAGAATCCGCCCGCGCGCCTGTGTTCCGACTTGAACCACATCTGCTCGGGGAAGGTCACGGCATAGTACCGGTTGATGAAGCTGGCGACCCAGCGATCGGGCACGTTCGCCAGATCGTTGTGAGCGACGTACATCTGCGGCCAGTTGCCAAGAATGCCTATTTGCCACTGCTCCGTGGCGTGCGCCTGGAGGATCTGCTGAGCGTACATGGCCCGCTCATCGTCGCTCTCGGCAGCCGCCCCATCCACGTGCAGTTGGATCAGGTCCTTGATGTCCTGGGTCGGCTCGATTCCCTCGACTCCACCCGACTCGTGCCACTTCGCGTACTCGGCGCCCATGTTGTTGACCAGCTTGTGGTCGACCGGCGCAGTGTGCGACGGCACGGAGAAGATGAACGGCGAGTTGCTGATCATGCCACCGGCGAACATCATCGTGTTGTCGGACGACTTCGCATAGGTAACCGCCCGCTCGTAGGCGTTGCAGGTCGACTTGAGACCTACGGCCTCCCACCCGCTCAGGATGATCTCGGTAGCGTCATCGCAGCGAGTGGTCATGAACAGCAGGTGGGGTCGGTAGCCGTCCGACTCAACGCGGTACCCTTCGCTGTCTCTCGCACTCAGGCCTATCTTGTCGAGTATCTCGTTCGCCTTATCGGGGCTGTACTCGGTGTTGAGATACTTGTACTCGTCACCGGGATAGTACGGGTGATCGGCCTGAGGCATGGGATTCATCTTCTCGGCGAGGCCAAGGAACAGGACCTCATTGATCGCGTCCCGGTCTATCGCAAGACCGAGCGCAAGGCGGAATTCCTTGTTCCTGATCCACTTGCCTTCCCGTCCCTGGTACGACTGGTTCATGTTGACCGTACGGCCGCCGCCGGGGAAGAAGGCCTGGATGACTCGGTAGTCGCCGCTGGCCTCGTTCTCCTTGAGGATGGGGTACTTGGCGACGCCGATGCCGCAGCTCCGGTCGAAGTCGATGTTGCCAGCGAGCACTTCCAGGATCGCGACCTCAGGGTCGGGCTGGTTCGTCCACTCGATCCGGTCGATGTACGGGAGCTGATTGCCCTCAGGATCGACGGCATAGTAGTACGGGTTCCGCACCGCTATCCACTTCTGATCGGTCATCTTGCTCCTGAGCATCCACGGCCTCATGGTGGGCCGGTCCGGGTTCAGGACGATTTCATCCTTCGCTTGGAACAACTCGATCCAACTGGAGAAACCCTCTGCCGCGGCCAGTTCGTTGGCTTTCGGGTTGTACTTGATATGGAAATTCTTGAGGTAGTGCTTGGGGGCCCAAAGCGTCTGCTCGAGTGAGCGGGCCCGATTCAACTGCGCCGCCACGTCCGGGAAGTCGGCGAACGGTTCCTTGAAGCGGAACTGTATCGTCGTGTCGTCGAGCACTTCGAACTGCACGACCTCTCCGCCCGACATCAGTTTCGACGGCTTGGCCGGCATGAGGTCATCGTTCAGGATGACGTCCTCGTACTCGAAGAGAAAGTCCTCCATCGTGAACGGTGCGCCGTCCGACCACTTCAGCCCCTCGCGTATCTTGAACGTCCACACTCGGTCTTCTTCCGATGACCACCACGCCTTGGCGATCGACGGTATGAGCGTCCTGCCGTCCTGGGCGAATCGGTTCATCCCCTCGGGCGCGATGTAGCCGTACGTCCAGTGATCGGAGGACCGGTGACAGCGTCGCATTGTTCCGCCGTACTGGCCGATCTGGGCCTCACGCCCCGACGGGTGCATGACCACTGGGTCCGCGGGAAGACGGTCTTCCACGGGCGGCAGTTCGTTGTTTGCCACCATCGCCGCGAGCATTGGAGCTTCGTTATAAGTCGTGATGTTCGCCAGCGCGAGTTCCTGGGCATCCTCAGCCGCCATCCTGGCCGCCTCGGCGGCGGCCGCTACGACCTGAAGGGCCTCCTCCGTAGCCTGCATCGAAGCGGCAACGATCCGCTGCACGTCCTCAGAGGTTAGGCGGCCTTCGGTGGCCTTTGCGACGGAGTCCGCTATGGTCGCCTCCAAGTCGCCCATGGTCGGCGAGCCTGCGGTGGCAGCCGCAACGGCGGCCTCGACCATCTGCCGTATCTCGGCGGCGGTCGTGCCCCTGGGAACGGCCTGCTGAACGGCCTGCTGTACCAGCGGCCTCAGCTCGTCAGCGTTCACCGTCGGCGCGGGCATAGCGCTGATGGTGTCCTCAACGATCGCTCGCACTTCATCGGCCGAAAGCTGGCCTTGCGATGCGCGCTGGACTGCCGCTTCAACTTCCGCCGCTGTCATACCGGGCTGAGCAGAGGCGGCAACGGCATCTTGAACGAGCTTCTGGATTTCCTCGGCGCTCGCGCCCTGTGGCACCGACGCGATTGCCTTGCTTACTGCCTGATCAAGCAGGCTGGAAATGTCCGGCGTTGGGGCCGGAGCAGGCTGGGACACAGGCTCCGGCTCATCGCTGCCACACGCAAGGACGAATCCGAACATCGCCACTACGAGAACAATCGGAAATAGCAGTCTCTTTTGCATCATTCGTAACCTCCTTGGGTCTTCAACGTGCCTCTCAACAGCCTATATCCCCTCAATGGAGAGCCTTATGTATCACAACGCCTTCTTAAGTGTCAAACGTGCAGCTTCATGTAAGGACTGCCATAGCAAACTCCGTCTATGCGTCCAACCGGGCCAGTTCATACAGGATATTCGGCGAAACACGCCCTTGCGCCGACAGCAGGCGTCCCGACCGGTCCAGGTCGTCGAAGAGCAGCTTCGTTGCGGGCGCCAATACGTCCCGGATGCGCTCATTGCCGCTGATGCGCCAAGCATAGCACAGCCCGGTAATCATCTGGCCCATGTCCTCCGACTTGAGGCCTGAGTTCGGACAGGTCGTGTACTGGAAACCGTTCCCCTTCCACAGGACATCGACCAGCCAACTGGCACCCCGAATAATCGAATCCGCCACTCGCGGATCGCCCGTAGCTTGGTGGTAGAGCTTCAGCCCGACGAGCAGGATACCCACCATGAACCCCGCATTGCCCATGTGCCGGGGCGGACTTTCGCACGTGCAGTGGCCGAACGCCAGCATCCGTTTCCAAGCGCCGTCCTCCGTCTGGCGGTCGAGCGTGCGCTCCACGGTGATATGGGCGGCGTTGATGTAGAAAGGGTCTCCCGTTGCCCTGTACATTTCCATCGTGAGAATCAGGTGCCAGCCGTTGTTGCGGCAGTTCGTAAAGTCGTAGTTGCGCGTGTGTTCACCGCCATATCGGTCCGCGACCTCGACGGCGGTCTGAAACGAGCGGTGGTCTCCGGTGAGGAAGTGGTGAAGTAGGAAGCCGTCTATCCACGTGTGGCTCACGGTGAACGTGCCCCATGGCACTCCGCCGGACTGCGAGCGCTTCTTGAAGGCCTCGTCGTCCAGAGTCACGGCGGGAGCAGCGCGGTCTTCGTATGAGTAGTACTCTCCGACGTGACCGATGCTGTGCCGGTAGACTCCCCCGATCCTCCCCGGGTCCGACGACACGTGGCAGGTATCCACGTCCCTGTGGTGAATGCTTGCGCGACACGCCTCATCGAAGTATTTGAGGTCTCCGGTACGCGCCCACTGGAGGAATGCCACATAGCCAGTGTCGTACTCGGTGTTGCCCCACGTCCGGTTGCCCGCAAAGTAGTCGCCGTAGTTCAACATTCCGTAGTCGCGGCCGGTAGCGCGATCGTCCAGGTATTCGTCGAAGACTTCCCCCATTCGCTTCTCGTAGTCGGGGAAGCGACCATTCGTGCCAGGTGTGATCTCGCCAAAGGCCCCGCTTGCGCAGTTCCAATCGACCGACACCTGCGCCATCAGCGGCGACAAACCGTCCGCGATCCCCTCTCCAACATATATCGTGTGCGTCTTCGACATCCCCTCCCGGAAGCGGTACACGCCGTCCCTCAGATAGAAGTACAGCTTGTACTCTTCCTCCTCATCCGCTCGGTAGTCCTTCTCCCCAATCGACGGGCACAGTCCAATCTCGATGCCGTCCGCGTCCGCCCGGAGGCTCTTGGGGTACTGCTGCCAGAAGTCCTCCACCTCCACTTCCACGTCTCCGGCGCGAGCATAGCCCCGAAGCCGCGCATCGCCGACCTGTCCGTTCACCACAGACTTGTCATCATGCGTCTGAACGATCTCGTTGACCTCTGCCTCCGCACCGTCCGTCTTGATGCTCATGTACATCGACGCAATGTCAGCGAAGGTCGTTTCCGAGTTGTCGTTTTCAAAGGTGTGGTCGACCCGCACGTACCCCGTTCCGGCATAGGCATGTACCCGGAACACCGACCGCAGAAGCCGGGCGCCGTCTTCCGAGACGTGGCTCCCCTCGGCGCGCACGATGCAGTGGACAGGGCCGCTCTCCTCGATCTCAAGCGAGGCGGGCTTCGCGTTGGCGGAGCGATACTCCCGTCCGTCCGTACCCGTGACCACGACCTCCGAACCGTCGATATATCGCTCGCCTCCCCGCGTGATCTCCGAAAACAGTTCGAACTTCGAGCGGTCCCATCTGATCCGCAAGCGCCCTGTGTCCACTGTCATGCCGTGTTCGTCTTCGCTCACGCGCAGTGGGGTCTCGAACGTCCCGCGACCGACCGACGATCCGTACTCCAACGTGAACTCGGTCTCGGACGACGCGGGCACGTCCGCTTGGAAGTCCACCAGCGCCCACTTCACCGTGCCGTCCGGCCAGCGGCCCAGCGTCCGGGTCTGCAATGTAATCTCGTTGCTGGAAGAGTCGAGCAGTCGCATGTCCCGTGGTGACCCTAACGCTCCTTCAGGGAACGGCACGCCCGACCGAACGGGTGCGGAGCGACGCGCAGTTTCCGATTCGTTCTTGACGGTTAAGACCAGACTTTCCGAAACCGCCCTTCCCACTGCTAGGACGGACCGCGCCGTCTCAAACGTACGGACAGGGGTCTCGACGCTAGCCTCATCCCTGTTTGGCGCGGTGATTCGGTAGCAGTACGTTGTGTCGGGGGCGAGGTCGTTCAGAATGACGCGGTGGTTGGCCCCTGTTCCCGCCTCTTCGATTACGTTCATGTCATTCGTCCCCTGCAACCAGTACTCGACCCGACAGCGTGCGTCCCACGTGGTCACCCACGTCACCCGTGCCGACACGTCGGCATCGTCCCCGGCGAAGACTGGCTCAGCGTGGACGTGCGCGAAGTTGCAAGGGAGGTCGTTTTCGGGCGGAAGCTCGGCGAACAAGGCAGCGCACTCTATCCGGTACGACTCTCCGCCCTTTTCCCACTGGCTGTAGTACGGGGTCATCTCACGCACGGGGCCGCGTAGGGTAGGGTCATATTCATCGTCGCTGTCAGGCGAAGTGAGGAGGCGGATATTTTCCCCGCCTCGAAAGTTGTACGGCTCAGTGAGCGTGAAGAGGCGCTCGCGCTGGACGTTCCCCTCCACGACGGCAACGCCCTGCTTCACCCCGTCTATCCACACCTCCACCTCCTCGCCGTACACGGAGTCGAAGATCACAAAACCGAGATAGCGAGGCCCGCAGTCTGGGGCCGTGAACGAGAGCGCCCCGCCCGGCTCTCTGCGAACGACCGAACGCCGGCGGTACTCGCTGAACGTGTCGTCGATGAAGCCGTCCATTTCCATATCGCTCGCGCCGATCCTGATAGTCGACGGCGAGTCGACGGCCCGATCTATGGTTTTTGCTCCCCAGGTCGTCTGCATTCTCATTACGGTCCTCCGCCGTCAATCGCTGTGGATGGGGTAGGGGAGTCTTCTCCCATCTGTGCCAGGGCGTACAGCACTTCCGGCGCGGCGCGGAGTTGGCTCCCCAGTATTCTCCCATGGGCTTGAAGCGCCTCAATCGCATTCGGAACGGCCCTTCCCAATATCCTTCCTAGTTCGGGGTCACCGGATAGACGCCAGGCGTACGCAATGCCCGCGATGCCGTGCTGGAAGTTGTCGGTGGACACGCGGGAGTGGGGACAGGACGTCGAACGGAATCCCGCGCTCTCTTCATCCCACATGTCGCGTACGAGGAACTTCGCGCCCCGGAGGATCGACTCTGCCGCTCGCGGGTCGCCCGTCGCTTGGTGATAGAGCTTCAGCCCGACAAGCAGGATTCCCACCATGAAGCCCGCGTTTCCCATGTGTCGCGGAGGGTCGCAATGACAGTGGGCGGGCACCAACATACGTCGCCATCCGCCGTCTTCGCTCTGCCTCTCCAGGGTGCGCTCGACGATGATGTGGGCGGCGTTCAGGTAGAAGCTGTCGCCCGTGGCGTTGTACATGGCCATCGTGAGGATGAGATGCCAGCCGTTGTTGCGACCGTTGGTGAATTCGTAGTTGCGGGCGTAGTGGTCGTCGTACCTGTCTGCGACCATCTTCGCCGTCTGGAGCGAACGCGGGTCGCCCGTCAGGAAATAGTGGAGCAGAAAGCCGTCGACCCAAGTATGGCTGATGGTGAACTCGCCCCCCCAGATGAGTATCGCGCGCAGTTCTCTCGAATCGACGAGATCGACCCACAGGTTGGTCGGAGGAAATTCACCCGTCGCTATGGCCCGGTCGGAGAGACCGTATCCGCCGGGATAGAAGTCGCCGGTGTGCCCGACCCTGTGCCTGTACACGCCGCCAACCTTGAAGTCCTCGGCGGAGACGTGGCAAGTATCCACGTCGCGGTGGTGGAGGACAGCGCGACATGCCTCCTCGAAGTAGCGGACGTCTCCCGAACGCGCCCACTGGGTGAAGAAGACGTATCCCGTGTCGTACTCGGAGTTGCCCCAGTCCTTGTAGTTGTCGAATGCCCAGTCTCCAAAGTTCAGCATCCCGTATTCACGGTTCACGTCGTGACTCATTCGATATTCGGCAAACAGCTGCTCGACCCTCTCGTCGTATTCGGGCGAGCTGCCATCTCGACCGGACGTTATCTCTCCAAAGGCTCCGCTGGCGCAGTTCCACTCCACCGACGCCTGCGCGATGAGCGACGACACGCCATCACCGAGACTCTCTCCGACGTATATCACTTGCGTCTTCGTTATCCCTTCTCGCAGGCGGTACACCCCGTCCTTGAGGTAGAAGTACAGCTTGTACTCCTCCTCGCCCCCCACTCGGTAGTCGTCCTCCCCAATTGAGGGACACAGCCCTATCTCGATCCCATCGGAACCTGTTCGCAGGCTCTTCGGGTACTGCTGCCAGAAGTCTTCCACCTCCACTTCCACGTCTCCCGTCCGTACATAGCCCCGAAGCCGCTCGCTGCCAACCAGTCCGTTCACCACCGACCTGTCGTCATGCGTTTGGATGATCTCCCTAGCCTCGGCTGCTCCCTCAGCAGGCTGGATCTTCAAGTACATCGACTCGATGTCCGTGAAAGGAGTCTCCGAGTTGTCGTTCACGAAGGTGTGGTCGATTCGCACGTACCCTGTTCCCGCGTACGCATGTACCCGAAACACTGATCGCAGCAGCCTTGCGCCATCCCCGGACACGTGACTTCCCTCCACCCGCACAATGCAGTGGACGGGGCCGGTCTCTTCGACTTCAAGCGTCTCGGCCTTCGCGTTGGTGGAACGATACTCCCGACCGTCCGCACTCTTGACGACAAGCTCAGAACCGTCTACGTACCTCTCGCCTCCGCGCGTCATTTCCGAAAACGGGCTGAACTCTGAGCGGTCCCACCGGATCTGCAATCGCCCGGTTTCTACCGTTACTCCATTCTCATCCTCAGTTACGCGCAACGGACTCTCGAATGTATCTTGACTGATCGACGATCCGTACTCCAACGTGTACTCGGACGATGCGGGCACGTCGGCTTGGAAGTCCACCAGAGTCCACTTGACTGACCCATCAGGCCATCGGCCCAGGGTCCGCGTCTGAAGCGGAACCTCATTGCCGGATGGGTCGAGTATTCGCATGTTTCGAGATGAGCCAAGCACGCCCTGCGGAAACGGCACGCCCGACCTTACGGTTGAGGCTTGACGAACTGCACCCGATGAATTCCGTACAGTCAGAGCAAGACGCTCTGGAACGGCAGCGCCTACGGCGGGCAGTGGCCGTGACGTTTTGAATGTGTGCACCGGCGTCTCGACGCGAGTCCCGCGTCTGTCCAGAGCGCTGATCCTCCAGCAGTATGTGGCATCGGGGGCGAGGTTATTTAGAATGACCCGGTGATTGGCCCTGGGGCCTGGCTCCTCGATCACGCTTATGTCGTTCGTATCTTGCTCCCAGTACTCCACGTGACATTGAGCGTCCCAAGTGGTCACCCAAGTCAGTCTAGCCGATGTTGGTGACGCGTCGATTGCGCCGTCGCCATTGTCGGCTTCGGCAAAGACCGGCTCGGCATGGACGTGCGCGAATTCGCATGCTAGACCGGTTTCCGGCGGAAGCTGGACAAATAACGCGGCGCACTCGATCCGGTACGGCTCCCCTCCGATCCTTCGAAGTCGACCCTCGATGCCGAGATCGCCCTCCCACTCCGGCTTCGGCGGCGTCTGGCCGTTCGTCTCCACCTGCTCTTGTGGTGTGACGAGACGAATTTCTTCACCTCCATGGAAGTCATAGGCTGCCGAGAGAGTGAAGAGACGCTCGCGCTGGTTGTTTCCGTCCACGACGGCAGTGCCGCATTTCACGCCGCCTACCCATACCTCCACTTCCTCGGCGTCGAGCGAGTCGAAGATCACGAAGCCAAGATGGCGACGCCCGCAGTTCGGGGCGGTGAAGGAGAGCGACCCGCCCGGAGCGGTCCGCACGGCCGACCGCTCGCGGTACTCGCTGAACGTGTCGTCGATGAAGCCGTCCATCTCCATGTCGCTCGCGTCGATTCTAATCGTCGACGCCGAGTCGAGGGCTTCGTTGATAGCTCGCAGTCCCGATGTGGTCTGCATCGTCAATCTAGTCCTCCTGGTGAGTGGGGACGACTCCTGCTATTCCGCGGCACCTGCCAGTTCGAGTTCTCCCGCGAAGTGACATCGGGCAAGACGGCCCGGCTCGACCTCCGTCAGCGGAGGGGCCTCCGTACGGCAAATGTCTTGGACGAACGGACAGCGCGGGTTGAAGTAGCACCCGCCCGGGGGGTTCGCCGGGTCTGCTACTTCACCTTCCAGGGCCTTGCCCCGACTCCGTATTTCCGGGTTGGGGAGGGGAACGGACGATAGAAGCGCCTGAGTGTACGGGTGCATCGGCCTCGCGAATATGCTCTCCGACGACGCTACCTCGACCAGCTGCCCGACGTACATCACCGCCACGCGGTCGCTGACGTGCTGCACGACGCTCAGGTCGTGGCTGATGAAGAGGTACGACAGGTTCAACTGATCGCGCAGTTCCTGCATCAGGTTGAGTATCTGGGCCTGGACAGAGACGTCAAGGGCTGAGACCGGCTCGTCGGCGATGACCAGCCGGGGGTTCATGATGAGCGCGCGGGCAATGCCGATGCGCTGACGTTGGCCCCCGCTGAACGCATGGGGGTATCGCCTGATGACCTCTGGTGGCAACCCAACTCGGCGCACCATCTCCGCGACGCGCTCCTCGCGTTCCCTAGGGCCAGCAAGCTTGTTCACCCTCAGGGGATCTCCCACGATGTCGTAGATCGTCATGCGGGGATTCAGCGATGAGAACGGGTCTTGGAACACGAGCTGCATCTGCTGGCGCGCGATGCTCCAATCCGCTTTCGACGCATCGAGAAGACTGAGTTCATCTTCGTCGCGGGTGATGAACTTCACGCTCCCTCCCGTTGCCTCCACCGCGCCCATCAGCGCTCTGCCGACGGTCGTCTTGCCGCACCCGCTCTCTCCCACCAGTCCCAGGGTCTCGCCCTCGTATATCTCGAAACTCACCTCGTCCACGGCGCGCACGTAGCCGCGTGTCCGCTGTAGGATTCCACGGCCCACGATCGGGAAGAAGACCTTCAGGTCCTCCACCTTGAGAATGGCCGGGGCGGTCTTTGGTTCTTCTTGCGTCATGCGGCTGCGGGTCCTGCTTGACCGCCTGCCGAGTATAGCAGACAGCGGACGGTGTGACCGGGGCGAATGGCAACATCGGCTGGGACGACGTTGTCGCAAACGGCTTCCCGCGCGGAGGGGCATCGCGGATGGAACGAGCATCCCGGAGGCGTCAGGTAGGCGGGAGGCACGGTGCCGGCTATGGCCGCCAGCTTCTCCGCCTGCCTCGTGCGGCCGAGCTTGGGAATCGACTTCAGGAGTTCCTGCGTGTAGGGGTGCTTCGGATCGCTGAACAGCGTCTTGACGTCGGCGCGCTCCACGACCTTGCCGAGGTACATGACAATGACCTCCTCGGCCATCTGGGCGACGACTCCGAGGTTGTGCGTGATGAGCATCATGGCCATGCCGTACTCTTCCTGGAGTTCGGCCATCAGTTCGAGTATCTGCGCCTGCGTGGTCACGTCCAGCGCCGTCGTCGGCTCGTCGGCGATGACCAGCTCGGGGTTGTTGACGAGCGCCATGGCGATCATGCAGCGCTGCCTCATGCCGCCGCTGAGACGGAACGGGTAGTCGTCGATTCTGAGCTCAGGGTTGGGGATGCCGACCCTGCCGAGAATCTCGATGGTGCGGTTCCGCGCCTCGGCTTTCGACACGTCCTGGTGGTTCAGTATGCCCTCGATGATCTGCTGTCCGACGGTATAGACGAGGCTGAACGAGGCCATAGGCTCTTGGAAGATCATCGTGATCCCCCCGCCTCGCACTGCGCGGATCTCACGGCTGTCCGAGTCGAGCTTGGCGAGGTCGATGGGGGAACCGCCGTTGGTCGCTTCGCCGGGATGGTAGAGGATCTCGCCGGCGACGGTCCGCCCGGGGGGGCGAACGAGGCGCATGATCGAGCGGGCGAGGACGCTCTTGCCGCAGCCGCTCTCGCCGACGACTCCGAGCACCTTGCCCCTCGGCACCTGGAAGCTCACGTCGTCGACCGCCCGCACTATCCCTTCGTCGAGGAAGAAGTGAGTCTTGAGACCATGGATGTCGAGGAGGGCCTGCCCGCTCCGGGAAGTCATAGGAGTACCCAACCGAGGAGTTTCGCGCATTATATTGGTCGGACTAGAGCAATACAACGGTTGCCGTTGCCAATCGGCCCCTATGTCATTCTAGTCGCAGGAGGAGGGGAGCCAGTGGGACGAATTCGCCACATACCGAGACGACGGAAGTGGGGGCTGATAGAACGCCGGAGCAGTGGACGTAAGTATTCTAACTGGCTGAAGTGCTGCCTAAAGCAGGAAGCAAGACACCAGTCTTTCCACGGACGGAATTAGGTTTGTAGATTTGGAGACCTGTGGTCTAATCGTCATAAGGTCTCTCCGAGAACGCGCAGCACGTTGTCGCCGAGAATCTTCGAGGCGTCTTCCTGGGTGTATCCGTGTTCGATGAGCGCCTCGGTAAACTCCTTCCACTGCGGGACGTTCTGGGCGTGAGACGAAAGCCCAACGTGGTCGATGCCCGCGACTTCGACGGCGTGGTCGATGGTCTGGAGATCGAGCTTCGTGCTCCATATCTCCGCGTCCGCCAGCTTTGCCGCCGCGAGCTCGAAGGGGTCTGTGTATCTTGCTACGAGGTCGCGGTCTCGCTTGAGCCGGGCGGCGTGACGTTCCTCGGCAGTCCGAGGCGTCGCGGCCAAGACGCAGACCACTCCGCCCGTGTCGGCGACGCCACGAAGCACGTCGTCGCTCATGTCGCGCAGGCTCCCGGTGATTGCCCGCACCTTCGTATGCGTCGCGATCACAGGTCTGCTGGTAATCTCCAGAGTGTCTCGGCAGGTATAATCGGAGCAGTGGGCGAGGTCTACGAGGACCCCAATCTCGTTGCATGTTCGGATCACGTCGCGACCGAAATCGGTTAATCCGGGAGGATCGTTCAGTTCTGCGCTCGAATCGGCCCAGGAAGTCGCCGCAAGATGGCTGGGGCACATCACCCGGACGCCAAGCTCGTGAAACTCCTTCAGAACGTCCAGGCTGTCGGTAATGTACCCGCTGACGAGCATTAGGACCATCGCGGTCCTGCCATCGGCGACAATGCGCCTGGCGTCATGGTCCGTCAGGGCGACCTCGATGTAGTCCTCGTGAGCCTCCGCGAAGCGCAAATGCTCGTCGATTCCGATCTTGATGCGCTCGACCAACTCGTCCCCCTCAAAGACCGGACGCCACGAGCGGACGCCACGTGGAGGCTCGTCGGACGGGTCCTGCCTTTCCTCCTGAGTGAACAACTCCTCGGGGCCGAGCGCCTGGATGACGACGTTGATACGGCCCCGCAGCAGTTCCTCGATGTCGATAAGGGCGGAGTAGGCGTCGACCACCGTAAATTCGCGGTGAAGCCGGTCGTACGGTCCGCGGTCGAACCTGTCGTCGGTTACGTAGTTGGTTGTCCCGTCGAGGTGGCCGACTCGGTAGCCCGGACGTAGGCCCAGTTTTCTGGCGTCAACGAAATCCTTGGCTAGGGTAGGGCGACGTCTCATGGAATCCACTTTCTCAATTGGCCGTGTCCAACTCGTAATCGTCACTGTGATAATTCACACAGTCATGAAGATTCCTTTTGGACATGCGATAAAAGTCCAACGCCGCCGACCGATTCGATTGAGCCGTGCCGGCGGCGCTCAAGACTACTCGTTCATCAAACGACTATGGACATGGCTGGAGACCGAGTGCAGCCATGTCGTTATCCTCCACGGCTGCCAAACCGGCAGGCACACACCCGGTGAGTCTGTTGCCACGAAGCCGCCATTGCGTCAGCGTATCCCCTAGGTTGCCCAATTCTGCCGGGATAGAACCGCTCAGTCGATTCTCTTGGAGCCAGAGACCCGTTAAGTTTTCGAGATCACCCAGTTCCTTCGGGATCGAGCCGCTCAACTGGTTGTAATGAAGTCGCAGCTTCTCCAGGCTGGTCATTGCGCCCAACTCTGCCGGAATCGACCCGCTCAAGCGGTTGTTGCGAAGGTTCAAGTCCATGAGGCTGGTCATGCCGCTCAACTCGGACGGAATTTCGCCGGTCAGGTTGTTGCTGTGCAGCCATATCCGCCTAAGGTTGGTTAGCTGACCAAGCTCTTCCGGTATCTGCCCACTCAGGTTATTGCCGTGGAGGTACAGACCGTCAAGACTGTGAATATTACCCATGGAGGCCGGAATCTCTCCGGTCAATCCCGTACTCTGAAGCCTCAGCAGCTTCAGGCTTGTCATCCCGCTCAGGTCCGGAATCTCGCCTCCCAGTCTGTTCCCCCAGAGGCTCAGTGACTCTAAGCTCCTCATGGAATTCAACCACGTTGGGACTCCGTCACCTCTGCCCAGGTCGTTGCCGGAGAGCCAAAGCATTTTGAGGTTACTCAGGCTGCTCAAATCCGGAATCGATCCGGTTAGGTCGTTGTTATGGAGCAGCAGCTTCTCCAGATTCACTAGGCTGCCAAGCTCCGAGGGGAGGCTGCCTGTCAACTCGTTGCTGTGGAGGTTCAGTTCAACCAGCATGTCGAGCCGACCGAGTGACGCAGGGACTGCTCCGTTCAACTCGCCCCGTCTGATGATCAGGTTCGTCACCCGACGCAGTTCGCCACTAAGGTAGACGCCGTACCACGTAGTGATGTCCGTGTCGGATGACCAGTTCAGCGTTGCGCGTCCTGCCAATGTGTCGCGCGCCTCGATCAACGTCTCACAGTCGTAGATTAGACCGGCGTTCGTCCTATCGGTAACGGCGCCACCGGTTACGCAGGCGCTCGTCATCGGCCTTGCGCTGAGTGTATTCGACCACAGGCCGCCGCCGGCGTTGTTTACGGCCCGCACCTGTACATCGTACAGTGTGCCGTCCTTCAACCCGGTGACCGTGTATTCCCGTGCTTCACCGGAGTCGGCCGTCCAGACGCTTTCCAGAACGGTCCAGCTAGCGGGATCCGTCCGGTCGGCGCCAGCTTGGCTGTAGCGCACATCGTAGGAGGCAATGTCGGAATCGCCCGTCTCGTCGGGAGCGGTCCAGGCAATGTCGAGCATCCCTCCGCCCGGATTTACCGACACTGAGTCCAAGGTGGCGACACCTGGCGCGCGCTCGTGTCCATAGACGGTGATGTCGAACCCAACGAATGTGCCGTCCACCGAGGGAATGCGGTCGGTCACGTGGAGCTTCCACTCGCCGTTGGGGTCTTCTCCCAGGTGCTTAGCCGACCCAAACTGGAAAGATCCATACAGCGGCTCAAAGGCGGCTCCAAAGAAGGCGCTGAGGGCGTCATAGGTGTTGAACGGAACGGCAATTTTTGAAATGGCCCCGGAAGGTGACTCCAGCAAGATCTCCAAGTCACGGAAGGAGTCGTGCTCGAAGCTTACGGTGACCTCGACAAACTCGGTGAATCCAATGTCGGTGTCCAGAGTGAGCGTGTGGGTGAACGTCGCCGGATCTCCGCCGGCAGGAGCGTCGGGAATTGTTACGCCAAGCAGATCCGATTGCACGGTTGTACTCTGCGAGGCAGGCAGGTTCGTCCATCGCTTCGCAAGGTCGACTGCGCCCTCGGCGTTGACCACACCGAACCCATACTCGTGGCTGAAGGAGTACCTGTCCTTCGAGGAGACGGGATGCATGGGCGCTCCGTCATCCCACCCGAGGCTTTCGGGATCGTTTTTCTGGGCGGACGCGGCGAGAATCACCTTTACGTCACGCCACGTTAGCTCGGGGTTGGCGTCGCGCGTCAGTGCGGCGACCCCAGAGACAATTGGGGCTGCGGCGGAGGTACCGCCGAAGTCATGGTAGTAGCGATCGGAATTCTCAGTCGTCAGTATGCCGTTGACTCCACCAAGATTGCTTGGACGGTCATTTGAAGGAGCGCAGACCCACAGATTGGCGCCCATTTCCGAGTATCCGGCCCTGAAGCCTTCCTTGTTTACGGAACACGCGGCCGTTACTCCGTAGTCGTTGCTGTATTCCGCAAGATTGGAGTCATCACCGAGAAGGTGTCCATTGCCGGCCGCAAAGACGTAGAAGGTACCCTTGCCGTCGTAGCCTAACGTGGTTCCGTACCTTATGGCCTGTCTCCAGAGCGACAGGGACGGGCTAAGCCCCGGGCCGTCTGACCAGCCCCAGCTGTTGTTGGAGACGGCGGTTTCTTCTGCATTTCGGGTCATCGCATCGAGGAGGTTGAATAGTGTGGTGTTTAGTCCACCAAGGAAGTTGTAACCGTATACCGTTGCCCGTGGGGCCACACCGCGAACACCAATGTCGTTATCCCTGCCCGCAACAATTCCGGCAACGTGAGTACCATGATGCTCAAAGCGACCATAGATGTCTTCGTTGCCGCCGTAGTCGAAATTGAGGTCAGTGTCGACATTGCCCCGCAGGTCCTCGTGAGCGTGGTACATCCCGTCGTCGATAATGGCGACATTGATTCCCTCACCCTTAACTCCGTCGGCCCAGACAGCTCCGAGGTTGATATCCTGCCTCTCGGAACTGCTCAGGTGCCACTGGCACGCGAACAGCGGATCGTTGATTTGAGGATCGTCCAGCGCATCAGTTTGGGCCTCACAGTCGCCAAGCAGCTCGGCGTATCCCGTGTCCTCGATGATGAACACGGAGTAAGGCTTGGACCTAAATGGAAATAGGGGTTCTTCGGACTCATCATCATCGGGTGGGGGTGCGAGCGGGTTGGTCACCTTGAGGTAGTAGGTGCCCGGCTCGAAATCCTCCTCAATATCGAAGCCGATTGGGAAGAGGGTCCCGAATCCCTGTAGGCTTAGCGGCGCGAAATTGGAGGAAATCTCTTCACCTTCGGCGTCAAGCAGGACTGCGTCCATGGGCGAGATATCCGAGCTCCGGGCGTCGATGATCACATGCTGGGCTTCAGTGAAATCGAGCTTGAAGAAATCTGCGTCGTCCAGGGCATCGAGCCGGCCCCCGTCTTGCGAGCCAATCACCAGGGGCTTTGCCGTTTCGATGGTGCTCCCCGGGTTAGCGACCGACTGAGCGTACAGGGTATAGTCACCCGGTTCTCCAATGAAACCGACCACAATCAAATAGTAAACGCCCGGGGGCACTATGCTCCTTATGCTGAAGCTGCGAAGGGAGTCCCGATGGTATCCATCGTCGTTAACTTCAATGAGATTACCGGCACTGTCGTACAAGCCGCCAAACGTATCGAACGGCTGGTCTTGGTCCAGCGTGTACACCCAAAGGTCGGTTTCTTCGGATGCGTCCGACAGGTCGATCTTGAATACGTCGCGATCGTCGCCGGGATCGATACGCCCGCTTAGCGAGGAATTCAGTTCGATAAGCGTAGCCACGTCGTACGAGTCGCCGTGGTCGTCTTCAACGGTCTGTCCACCGGCATCGCCCGTACTGAGCACGAGGAGAGAGGCGATGACCAGGATGAGGATGGGCGTTCTCAGGCCAGAGAACATTGAGGAGTCAAAATGATTTGAGAAGAAGGACATGGGTGGTTCTCTCCAGAACTATAGTATGTGGGCGTTTGGAGGATAAGCCGGTGGGAAAGTCGTCCTCACCTTGACTTGACCTCGTTCCACCAGTTGGGCGCTGAGATTTCTACGCCATCTTGACTAGCCAGCGAATTGGCCAGTTCCAGCGATGGGAAGCCGGCCTCCGTCTCCACCAGGAAGCCGTTCTGCATGAATCCCAACTCCGATACCTGCTCCGGCGAGATACCGTTATTTGAGAAGAAATTCTCAACTTGGGACTGTTCCCATTCCGGGTCCAGCGCGAGCAGGACTCCGCCCGGCAGCGTCATTAGCCCGCCTCCCGATTCGGAACGAAATACGGGGAGTCCTCCCTGTCTACCACCATCCGCACTCTTTACGATGCTCTGACCCGGGCCCAACATGACCACCCTATCGTCGGATGTTACGGCCGAGTTACTCTTCAGGACCAGATCGCCCTGCAGGACAACCCTCATGGTCCTGTCGCCGTCCTGATACGTGTAGATTTCTCCCTGGTTGGTAGAACCGTCCGAGCCGGAGCGGGAACCTAGAGAGGACTGTTGGGGAGGCGATTCAGTCAGTTCGAACTCTTTCTCCGGCAGTGGCGGAAGTTCGAAGGGTGCCAGTTCGGGTTCGCCTGTCGAGGCCGAAGAATCGTCCCCGGGATCGGAGGCCACGGCCATCCCGACGATCATTCCCACTGCGGGTACAGCTAACAGGATGACGGCCGCAATGGCCAATATCGGAATGAGATTTCTCTCGAGTTTCATATGAATCCTTTCGGCTTCTCTAAATGTCATTTCCCTAAGGTATACATAGTATCAGATGACATTACGCGGCGGAGAAAGTCCAATGTCACCCGGTTGAACCCATCAGGGTTCTCCATGTTGTAGAGATGCCCTCCCACTTCGACCACCACGAACTCCGCGCCGGGGATGGCCCTGGCGACCTCTCGACCGTACATAGGGGGAACGGCCACGTCGAAGCTCCCGACCGTCACGAGCGTGGGCGCTTCGATTTGCGGTAATCGGTCGAGCGTGTAGTGTTCTATGTCGGCTTGGTACTGCTCGATCAGCGACTCGCGGCTTGGCGCATTGGCAACGATTGCGTCGATCTGTGCCTCGACCTTGTTCGGGTGCGCGTCGAAGAACTCTGGTGTAATGAACCACAGAACGTTGATCTCATAGAAGTCGCGCATATCCAGCATCTCGATCAACCGAATCTGTGCCCGGAACTTCCTCCCGGCGTACCCGTCGGTACGCGCCCATGTCCCATGAA
Source organism: Dehalococcoidia bacterium (assembly GCA_963665745.1). Lineage (GTDB taxonomy): Bacteria > Chloroflexota > Dehalococcoidia > Lucifugimonadales > VXLM01 > VXLM01. The sequence continues at coordinate 2,662,124 of OY762443.1, forward strand.
GCTGGAGCGATGCGACCATGTCCGGGCGGGCCAGCGTCAGTTCCTGTGCAATGCAGGAGCCAAGCGAGACGCCGGAGACATGGGCACGTTCTACTCCGAGCGCTTCAAGCAGTCCAATTGTGTCCGCGGCCATCGACTCCACGGTAAGCCGCTCGTCGGGCTGGCCAGATTTTCCCGTTCCCGCGTTGTCGAAGACGATGCACTCGAACTCGTTCCGGTATGCCTCGACCTGTGCATCCCAAACGGAGTGGTTGAGGCCGGTGCCCATAATGAGCAGGAGAGGAGGGCCTGATCCGATGCGCTCGTAGTAGAGCTTTGTCCCAGATGCGATTGTGACGTACGGCATGCAGTGGACGTCCCCCGCCGGCGCAGATATCGAACTCGTAAACTTAACGTGATGGAGGCGAGGGAAGTTATCCCCTGATCGGCGCCATATGCGAGGCGTACACGTCCGGGTCGAGCCGCGCGTCGATTACGGTGAACCGGTCGTCGTCGAGGGCGGCCTTGAATGCGACGTCGAACGCATCCGGTGTACCGACTCGCTCACCTCGCCCGCCAAAGCTCTGGGCCAGCCGGGTGAAATCAACCGGAGCGAGGTCAACGGCATCGCGCCGGTAGCCCTTCGCAGCCTGCTTGATTCTTATCAGGCCGAGTGAACGGTCGTTGAACACGATGATGATCGGGGCCAGCTTCTCCCGCGCCAGTGTTTCCAACTCGGAAGCCTTCATCAGGAACCCGCCATCGCCTACGAGAGCAACCGTCTTCTGACGGGGCCGAACGAGTGACGACGCCAACGCGGCCGGTATGGAGAACCCCATCGTGTTCGCACCGCTGGAACCGAAATAGAGGTTGGGCGCGTGTACCTTCCAAGTGAATAGGTTGACAGCGTTGTAGATGCCCGTCTCGGTCACGAGTATCGTGTCGGGAGGGGCCAGGCTCTGAGCGCGTTCCAGCAGCGTGGCCGAGTTCAGGTCATCCGAATCAGCAAGTAGGGCCGAACGCACATAGTCGCGGAATTCGCTCAATTCCGCCATGCTCCATGCTTCAGCCGGCTGAACGGCCTCCGCAAGCTGACGCAAAATGCCATTGAGCGGTCCGTACACCGAGTGGGTGGGAACTCCCACCTGCTCAGCAGAGGTATCGATAGCGTCAATGCAAACGAGCGGCTGGGTGTAATTCCAAGGAGACAGTAGCTCCATCCGATCGAGACCGACGCCTACGACCAGATCGCTCTGTGCGATGATCCGTCCCTCGAATGTCGCGTCGCCGTATACTCCGGTAATGATCCCTGCCCACAGTGGATGATCTTCCGGGATGACGCCACGCGCCTTCGATGTCGTCACCACTGCGGCACCAAGTCGCTCTGCAAGCGTTCTAAGCTCATCACGGGCGTTAGAGCGAACGACAGCAGGGCCGACGACGAGCACGGGCTTAGCGGCATTGTTGATTGCGTCCACGACCGCAACGAGATCGCCCACGACCTCTGATGCATCATCTTGTGCTCCGGGATGGGACTGCTTCTGCGGCGGTGCCTGTCGCGTAAGCAGATCATTCGGGATATCTAGGTGTACGGGCCCCGGCCTTTCGGCGAGGGAAAGATTCATCAGGCGCTCTGTCTGCTCGCCCGGGTAGTCGCTGCTCAGCACCTCGGACGCCTTTGAGAAACTCATGAACATCTGCGAATGGTCCATGAGTTGGAGCGACATTCGCGGAGCCTGAGCGGTAGGGTAGGACTCCGTGAGGCTCAGGAGCGCGTGACGTTCCCACAGTCCGAAGCTGGACCCGCCGACAAGGTTCGCAGCGCCGGGGCCCATTATCGACATGCAGACGCCGCACGCCCCGGTCAATTCGCCCGCAACAATAGCCGACATCGCCGCGGTAGTCTCGTGCTGAACGAGCACGAAAGGAATATCGACTTTGCGGCAGGCTTCTATGAGGTCTATCGCGCTCCCTCCGCCCGGGATGCCGAATACGCACGGCACTCCGCCGTGCCGAAGGGCCTCGGCAAAGGCATCGCCTACGGTATGATCAGCCATTACCATTCGCCGTCGCTATCGGCCGCCGAACTTCTGGGCGAGCTCGGCGTTGCTCGGCTCGACGAGAATGGAGCCGTCCTCGAACACAATGGTCGGGACGCTCCGGTAACCGCCGTTGATCTCCATGACCTTGAGCGCGGCTTCGGCGTCCTCCTCGATGTCAACCCAGTCGTAGCCGATTTTCCGAGTATCGAGGAAGAGCTTAGCCCGCCTGCAATCGCCACACCACGTCGTGCCGTAAACAGTGATACATGCTTGCTCCATCTGTTCTCCCCTTCGGCGACGGTATACGGCCCAGCCCGCTTACAATCATCCTACACCGCGCCCGCCCGTGCTATCAAACGACGAGCGTTTTCGTGAATACGGCAACTGGCGTGATAGAATCAAATGAACCATTTCCATGATCGATATCGAACTACAGCCAAAGCCGCGAGTGGCCATAGAGACGCATGGCTGCAAGCTCAATCAGGCCGATTCCGGCGGTCTGGCGACGGAGTTTGCCCAGGCGGGTTTTGAGGTCGTCGGCGAAGACACAAGCGTCGATGTCTACGTGGTAAATAGTTGCACCGTTACGCACGTGGCCGACTCGAAGGCCCGCCGAGCGCTGCGCTCCGCGCGGCGACGGCATCCGAACGCCACCATCGTGGCTACCGGTTGCTATGCGCAGCGCACGCCGGAGACCCTGCGGCAGCTCGACGAGGTCGATCTCGTCGTTGGCAACACCGAGAAAGCGACCCTCGTGCGACACGTCATCGACTGGACGGGGGACGACATCGTTCCCTGCGCTACCGGTGACGACGTGCAGGCGATCAGTCCGACTGCCGCTCGAACGCGCGCCATGGTCAAGATTCAGGAGGGCTGTAATCAGGTGTGCGCCTACTGCATTGTGCCCAAGGTGCGAGGGCGCGAGCGGAGTATACCGCCGGACGAGATTGTCCGAACGATCAACGAATACACGAACCGCGGCTACAAGGAGGTCGTCCTCACGGGCACACAGCTTGGCTCGTACGGCTTCGATTTGGAAGGTATCGACCTCGCCGGGTTGATTCAGTACGTGTTAGATCAGTGTGACATGACGCGGCTTCGCGTGTCGTCTCTGCAGGCCCACGAGATCGACGAACGACTGCTGGCGCTGTGGTCGGACGACCGGCTTGCTCCTCATTTTCACCTCCCGCTTCAGAGCGGAAGCGATGCCATCCTGAAGCGTATGAGACGACGGTACGACAGCGGGCGGTTCCTCAACGCGGTAGATTCCATTCGGAAAGCCGTCCCGGAGGCGGCAGTCACAACGGATGTTATTGCCGGCTTTCCGGGCGAGACAGAAAGCGATTTCGAGGAGACCTATCGCCTGTGCGAATTCGTCGGGTTCTCCACGATGCACGTTTTCCCGTACTCTGCTCGGCCGGGAACGAGCGCCGCGCATTTCCTCGACGACGTTCCCCCGCAAGTCAAGTCCGAGCGGGTAGGGTGGCTCATTGCTCTGTCGCAGAAACTTGGGACGAATTATCGCAGCCGTTTCGTCGGGACGAGCAGGCGAGTCTTGTGGGAATCGCGCAAGGCCGGCAAGTGGGTAGGACTTACTGATAACTATGTCCGGGTGACCGCGCACTCCGACCGCGAGTTGGCGAATGAAATCACCTGGGCACGGATCGTCGGGCTGAACGGACAGTCAGCCGTCGCAGAAGTCGTTTGACTGTTCTTCAGCGACGGAAAGTTTGGTGACATTCCGGTACAATCGCCCAAACAGCTAGCACCAAGCACCCGGAGGAACGCGATGATCTTAATGAGTCCCCCGCTCGGTCAATTCCTTACCGTCGGCCCCGAAGGCGAGGCCTACCGTGACCAACTGCTCAAATGCGCGGCCACGATGGATGTCACGACCATCACCGTCCAGAGGGTACGCCCCGAGTATGACGACGATGACGTGCGTTCACTCCGCGCGTTTCTCGATGACAACGGCCTGAGCGTCGGTGAATTCACCGGCTTTTACAAGGGCACGAGGCCCTGGGGTGGTCTCGGCGGCTATGACCGTGAAGACCACAAATACACCCTTGAACTCTATGAGCGCCAGCTGCGTCACGCGAAGATTCTCGGCGCACATCTAGTCGGATTCGGCACGCTGGTCGGACGTGGAACGCCCAAGATGTGGGAGGAGGACACGTGGCGGCAGGTGCTCGACGGCATCCGGGAACTGGCCGACCTCGCGGAGGATGCAGGGATGGACATCGGCGCGCACCCTCACGTCATGTCCTGCCTGTACTCGGTGGACCGCCTCAAGCAGATGCTTGACACCGTAGCGTCGCCTCGGCTGAAGATACTCATGGACCCGGTAAACCTCGTACACCCGCACATGGCGTACCGCACGACGGAGTTGGTCGAAGAGATATTCGACGAGCTCGGCGGAGAGATCGTCGGACTCCACGCGAAGGACGTGGCCGTCAGCGGGGGCGGGAAGATCGTGAGCCACGTCGGCGAGGCCGTTCCGGGCGAGGGTACGATGGACTACCACACGATCCTGCGGCGCTTGGATGCCCTCGACCACGACGTGACCGTACACGCCGAGCACTTCCCATATCCGCAGACAGTACAGGGGCAGCAGTACATTCGCAGCGTCGCCCGCGAGGTCGGCGTAGAACTCAACTGACGTGAGGGCGAGATGAGACTCAAGGACAAGGTCGCAATCGTCACGGGTGCCGCCTCCGGCATTGGAGAGGCCACGGCTCTGCTCTTCGCGGAGCATGGGGCCAACGTCGTCGCGTCCGATATCGACCAAGAGGGCGCCAACAAGACCGCGGCAGCAATCGTTGAATGGGGAGGGGAGGCCATCCCCGTCCGGGGCGACGTTATCGACTCCGATGAGGCGCAAAACATCGTCCAAAAGGCCGTCGAGGTCTACGGCAAGCTGCATATTCTCGTCAACAGCGCCGGCATCACTGCCCGGAGCCTCCCGTCGACAACGCATCCCGAGGAGGTCTGGGATCGCGTCATCGAGGTGAACCTCAAGGGCACCTATCTCATGGCCCTCCACGCCGTCCCCGAGATGGAGCGCGCAGGGGGCGGGTCGATCGTGAACCTCGGTTCAATCATGAGCGTGGTCGGCTACCCGCCGGACTGGAAGAGCGGGTTCAATCCCTATCCCGTCTCGAAGGGCGGAGTCCTCCAGTTCACCCGCAACCTCGCGATAGACATGGCTTCCAAGAACATCCGCGTAAACTGTTTGGGGCCGGGCTTCACGGAAACGCCCCTGACCAGGTCGCTCACGGAGGACGCCGAAATGAAGGCGTCCATAGAGCAGCGACACCCGATGGGGCGGTTGGGGAAGCCGGAAGAGGTCGCCTACGCGGCGCTGTTTATGGCCTCGGACGAGTCGTCCTTCATGACGGGTTCTTACCTGCCCGTTGATGGGGGATACACGGCACAGTAGCCGTCACCCAGCCCTCTCGAACACGAGGATGCGACTCTTCCATACCTCACGATGGATGCCCTGCAAAGCCTTATGGCTTGGCCGCTCGACCGCAAGCAGCCGTTTCATGACCGGCAGGTTCGACTTTTCGAGAAACGCGCAACGCTTGAGAAACCCGTTTATGGTCTGGCGTTCCCCGCCTGTCAGAACGCAGTCGATGGTGTCGAGATGGGGCTCGAAGATTCGTTGAGTGACGCTGCACGCCTCATCGTACAGCTCGCGGATTAGCCGGTCGCGACTCCGCATGAACCGTCGCTGAGACGATCCGCCCGCGCGGTGGCGATTCTTGACGTGACGGGTATCCGTCTTCGAAGCGAGCAGCTCATCGCCTCGGACGACGCCGATCGCGTATCTGCCCATTCTCAGGAGCACAACTCCGACGGTTACGTCGCGTTTGTAAACCTCGTCAAGGCCGGAAGCATCGAAGCCATCCGTGAACCGGTCTTCCTCGATGGGGAAGGGTGGAAGCACGACCCATGCCTTGCGGTTGGTCCAAAATACAGCCGCTCCGGTCTCCGATTCAGGAACTGCATTCAAGACCTCTCCAATCCAGTCGCGCAGAGCAGGGTTTTCCGTCTCCCTCGCGCCGGGAGGGAGATTCAGAGAGAGGGGCGCTCCCACCCCCGAAGGCCGAAGATACAGCGTACTCATCTGCCCGTCGCCCTCACCGATATCGTCCAGCAATCTCCGAACACGCGCCGGACTGGCAAAGTAACGCTCTGATACCACGACGTGACTTGAACCTCTGTTGACCACGGAACTTGCTCGCAGGGCAGTGAGTCACTCGATTCTATCATCTGAATGGCAGATGGCCTCTGTGGTAAGCTTTGAACCCAGTAGTGTGGACATGGGAGAGTACACATGCGCGTAGCCGTGGGTGGAGACCACGCAGGCTTCGAGATGAAGAACCTGGTCGCCGAGCACGTCAAGTCGCTCGGTCACGTGGTCGTGGATGCGGGCGCCTATGAATACGACGCATTCGACGACTTTCCCGACTTCGCCGAGGCGGTAGCGGTGCGGGTGGCCGACGGAAGGGCTGAGCGCGGCCTCATTGTGTGTGGAAGTGGCGTGGGAGCAAGCGTCGCGGCCAACAAGGTGCGCGGCATTCGCGCCGGGCTGTGCCACGACACCTACTCCGCGCGTCAAGGTGTCGAGCACGACGACATGAACGTGGTGTGCATCGGCGCGCGCATCATCGGGGAGGAGTTGGCCAAGGAGGTGGTAACGGCCTTCCTCTCGGCCGGATTCATCAACGAAGAGGAAAAGTACGTACGCCGGCTCAATAAGGTGCTCGACATCGAGCGACGAAACGCCTAAAGCGGCTTAGTATCGCCTGATGGAGGACGAGTTTACGCCGAATACTCTCCGCCGATGAGAACGCCGACCGGGCGCTGCATTCTCTCGGTGTCCTCGAATGCTACTGAGATTCGGTCCGCGTCTTCGTCTTGCTCTACGAGGTAGTAGGTCATCCTCCAGGCGTGAAGGGTAGGCTCGGTGATGAGGGCCGCCGAGTCGGTCGTGACGCCCCGGCGAGTCCATCCTCGGTACCCTATGAAGATGACAAGCGGCGCGGCGACGTCAACGGCCATTCCGCGAACGGAGTCGCCGGACTCGAAGAACCCGGTGTTTTGGATCATCACGACGGGCTTGCGCCCTCCTATCCACAGGCCCGTGGCAATGGGCATACTCTCGGCCTCGCGGGCGATAGGGATGATCCGCAGGGCGGGGTCCGCCTGCAGCAGGTTGTACATGTGCCCGCTCTCGGTGTCGGGCAGCCAGACCACGTCCGTCACGCCGTTCTTGTGAAGCTCCGCTTGAACGACGGTGGGACTTAGGGTAAGCTCCGCCATAGTTCGGTCCCTCTCGAAAGTCGTCTCGACTGAGGCGCTATTGTAGTGTCGCACCAAGGGCTGGTCAACAACGGCGGTAAGGATAATGACCCGTCAACCGCTACATGCCATCAACTGCCCCCGATGCCAGACGAGGAATGTGCCAAACGTCCGAGCGTGTCGCCGGTGCAGGACTCCGTTGGGGGGCTCGACCGACGAACCGATGGACATCCTGTATCCCGCCCAAAGGTGGAGACGCCTCGTCGCCTGGCTCATCGATTTGCCGCTGTCGCCGGCCGCATTCGTCGTGGGGATACTCTCGGCCGACGTGGACGGTCCGGCCACAGCGACCTTGGCGCTCCTCGTGCTCGGCATTGTTGGCGTGCCGTATCAGGTCGTCCTCCTCCGACGCGAGGGTCAGACCGTGGGAAAACTCCTGCTACGTATCCGAATCGTCGATGAGGAAACGGGTGTCAAGGGGACAGTGTTTTCAGTCGTCGTTCTTCGGTACTTCGTCAACTGGCTCTTGACCCTGATCCCGCCGTACGTCCTCGTCGACCACGTGTTCATCTTCGCCAAGAATCGCAGGTGCGTCCACGACTATCTGGCCGGCACGAAAGTCGTGTTGGATTCTCCCCGCACTTGAGTGGCAAACAGGGTGGGGTTCCTTTCATTCAAGGGGTCCCCGGTTCGGGCCTGGGCAGCAAGCCTGCTTCATCCAGAATTTCGGGCACGAGGTGCTCCTGTCGATAGGCCATCACGTGTACTCCGGATATGCCCGGAATCTCCTTGATCTGCTGGATCATCTCGATGCAGATGCGTTTGCCCTCGGTTCGCGACCGCTTCCCCGCGCCAAGCAATCGCCTGATCACCGGGTCCGGGATTACGACGCCGGGGATGTTCTCTCGCATCCAGTAGGCCACCCTTGCTGACCGAAGCGGTCCGACGCCCACGAGAATGAACACGCGCTCGTGCAACCCCATGTCGACGACGCGCTCCATGAACGACCTCAAGCGCGGAACGTCGAAACAGTACTGGGTCTGTATGAAATCCGCGCCAGCTTCGATCTTCTTCTTCAGCCGCAGCGGCCGGAAGTCATAGGGGAGCGCGAACGGGTTGCTTGCTCCTCCGAGAAACAGGCGTGGTGGTGAATCAATGGAGCGTCCGCTGAGGAACTGACCCTTGTCGCGGAGAATTCGCGCGGTCCTCAGCAGCGTAATGGAGTCCATGTCGAACACCGGCTTTGCTTCGGGATGATCGCCCGTGCCAACTCCGTCACCGGTCAGACACAGCACGTTTCGCACGTCGAGCGCGGCGATGCCCAATAAGTCGCCCTGCATGGCGATCCTATTTCGGTCGCGACAGGCCAGTTGGACGACCGCATCGTACCCGGCCCGGCGGAGCAGAGCGGCCACGGCAACGTTCGACATGTGCGTGGTCGCGCCCGATGCGTCGGTGGCGTTGATTGCGTCACACGAGTCACCGATAACCCTCGCGTGGTCGAGGACGGCCTGCGGATCGGCGCTGTCCGGGGAGAGGAGCTCCGCAGTTACCGCGAAGTGGTCCGCCCGCAGGACTCGTTCGAGTCGGGAGCCCGACCTCATTCAGCCCACCCGACGGGCCGCTTGGAAACGTCCGGGTTGATGTCGTTGATCCACGCGGAAGTGCCTTCGAGCCGCCGGTCTACGGGTGCGAGAACCTCATGGATTCCGCTGCCGAACTGCGGCATCCTTTGTGATCGCTCCCATGCCGCCACCCAGACGCAAGGCATATCGGGGATGATCTCGCAGTTCCCGTTCTGACGAACACCTCCACATGGCCCGTTGCGGAGGTTCTTGGGGCAGGTCATGGGACACGTCATGCCCGTGTTGTGCAGGACGCAGTCGCCGCACATCTTGCAGTCGAATATGAGCCCTTTCGTTACTTTCTCACCTGGAATGAAGGCCTTCTCGACTAGTCCGCCTGGGTTCAGCCCTTTGCGAAAAAGACGCAGAGCGGCAAGTGTCGCGACGTATGCGATTTCGAGGACGCGAGGACGGTCTTGAAGCCGTCGAAGGGCCATGGCGATTGACCTGCAGACGCTGTTCAGTGGTGTCAGATGCAACAAATACTATACAGTATTGATGCCGAAGCATTCAGCAGACTCGTCCACGTAGAGGACTGGGTCAGAGAATTCACACTTCCGCCGTCAGTATCGCCCTTGCAGACTCTTCAGGCCGCCTCAACCGAACCCAGGATCGAGCAGCTAGAGCCGCACGTCGATCCCATCGGACTAACATCCAGTCTACTGGACACCGATTATCCGGTGCTGTTGGACAGTTCCCTCGTGCGACCTAGGCTGGGTCGGTACTCTTATGTCACTGCCGACCCCTTTCTCGTCGTGCGATCAAAGGGTAGCCGATTAGAGATAATGGAACGCGGGAGCATCGTTCGAACCGATGATAATCCTTTTGCGGTCGTCCAGCGGCTGTTAGCGGACTTTCGTACGGATCGCCGTAAAGACGGCCCTCCGTTTCAGGGAGGCGCGATAGGCTATTTCGGCTACGAAATGGGCAGACTCCTCGAACGACTGCCCGGAACAGCCGTCGATGATCTCGTTCTGCCGGATATGAGCATCGGGTTCTATGACTGGGTTGTTGCATTCGACCATGCAAGTGGACGGTCGTGGCTGATAACTACAAAGTTCAGCATGGAAGGGCGGGCGCAGTGGGTGAGAAACCGCATCGCGAAGGGGTTTGCTGCCTCGGCCTCTACGAACGGATCATCCGCTACCGCGCCGAATCTTCGGTCGAACTTTACGCGTGAACGGTACGTCGAGGCGGTGAAGCAAGTGAAGAGGTACATTGCCGCCGGCGACATCTATCAAGCGAATATCTCTCAGCGATTCGAGGCAACCGTCGATGCGGACACGTGGACACTCTACCGTGCCCTGCGAAACACGGCTCCTGCCCCGTTCGGCGCCTACTTGGGGTTCCCTGGGTATAGTGTGCTGAGTGCGTCCCCGGAACAGTTCCTGCGTGTAGAACGCGGCTTCGTGGAGACTCGTCCCATGAAGGGCACGCGCCCGAGGGGCGCGACTCCCCTAGACGACGCACGTCTCGGAAGGGAACTTGCCGCAAGCGAAAAGGACCGTGCCGAGAACATCATGATCGTCGATCTCCTTCGCAACGATCTCGGCAGGGTCTGCCTGCCAGGAACGATCCGAGTGCCGGAGCTCTTTACCGTTGAGAAGTACCCGAACGTGCATCAACTCGTATCTTCGGTGACCGGCAGGCTCAGTCCGGAGCATGATGCGGTCGATCTGCTAAAGGCGTGCTTTCCCGGCGGATCGGTTACCGGCGCGCCGAAAATCCGGGCGATGGAGATCATCGACGAAATCGAGCCCGTGCAGCGGGGCGTCTACTGCGGCGCCATCGGGTATATCGGATTCGACGGCTCCATGCAGTTGTCCATCCCTATACGCACGATGGTAGCGAAGGAACAGCGCGTCTACTTGCAGGTCGGTGGAGGCATCGTTGCCGACTCCGATCCCGAGGCCGAGTACCAAGAGACGCTCGACAAAGCACGAGGAGGACTGGAAGCGCTGGGCATCTCCGGTTTGCAAATGCAACGGCTTGGAGTATCATAGTTCGCCGAAACCGACACAAAGAAATCGACTGAGGGTTCGACATGGGATACGTTAGCTTCGGTTGGACGGGCGAAATACGAAATATCAAGGTCGAGTTGGACGAGCAAGAGAGCGTCTGGTATACGGTCCACTCCGACGGTGAGGGCAACGACGACCCGATAATGACGCGCATCTTCGGTACGAACCGTCTCCCTACGCCCTGGACCGGCGAGACGGACAAAGACACCGTCATCAAGGAGCTCGCCGACCGCAACCCGCACGCATCCGTCGGGTAGGGTACCTCCTCCGCCTACTCACCAGTCGCTCTACAGTGTGACGTGACGCACACGGCACCTACAAAGCTGTAGACCTCCACTGTCGAGAGGCCCTGCCCTAGTCGGCGAGAACCTCCTCCATTGCCCTCATGAAGTTCTCGCCGAGGATCTTGCGGATATCTCCTTCGGAGTAGCCGCGCCTGATCAGTTCCTCGGTAATCAGGGGGACTTTCGTGCAGTCCTCCATGCCTTCCGGCATGGTCGCGCCGTCGAAGTCGGAGCCGAGTCCAACGTGGTCGACGCCGGCGACGGAAACCATGTGGTCGATGTGGTCTACGATCTCGGTGTAGTGCGGTTTCGGTAGACGAGCGACCTGCTCGTCGTGGCGTTCGTCGATTTCTCTCAGGGCGTTCTGCAGGTCGTCGGAGTCTGCCGGATGGTCCTTTTCGGCCCTCTTGGTATCCTCGGCCTTCTCATCATCGAGGTGGGCCTTGGCAACGCGGTACGTCTCGCCGACAAAGGTGATCTCGTAGTTGACGCCGATGACGCCCCCGTTGTCCGCCACCGCCTTGATCTGGTCGTCCTCCAGGTTTCGGGGAGCCGCGCAGATCGACTTCGCGGACGAGTGCGAGGCTATGACGGGTTTCGTGGTAGTCGCGATGGCGTCCCAGAAGGTGGCGGGAGCGACGTGCGAAATGTCAACCAGCATTCCGAGCCGGTTCATCTCCCGCACGACCTCCTTGCCGAAGTGATTAAGCCCCCCGTGCCTCGGTTCGTCGAGCACGCCGTCGCCCCAGTTGTTGGTGTTGTTCCAAGTGAGCGTCATGTAGCGCGCGCCGAGCCGGTGATACATTCGGAGGATGGACAGGTCATCGTCGATGGAGTGTCCGCCCTCGACGCACAGGATACCAACGAGCTTGCCGGCGTCGGTGATGCGACGCACGTCGTCGGCCGTCGTGGCCTGCTCAATTTGATCGGGGTAGCCGCGCATGAGCGTGTGGAAGGAGTCCATGTAGTCGAGCGTCACCTGCACGACCTTCTTCTTTTCGATCCAGCTTGGCGCGGCGAAGCACGCGAAGAACTGGACGTTTTGATTGCCCTTCCTCATGCGGGGCAGGTCCATGTGCGTGTTTTCCTGGCGCTGCCCGATGTCTACGCCGTGGCGGGTGGGCCACGCAAGGCTGTCGGAGTGGGTATCTACGACGAGCGACGAGAAGTGAATGTCTTTCGCCTCTTTACTGATATTCATGTCTCTCCCTCACGAAAGTTGAGTTTTCTCTCTAGCTGCGTATGCCGTCGTAGAGTACCTGGGCGCCCATCACGAAGAGAAGTAGGACGAGCAACCTGACGAGCCAGACGCCCTGGATCCTCACAGCCAGCCGTGCCCCGATCTGTCCGCCGATGAGGATGCCGATCCCGGCGAATAGCACCGTCGGGAACCACTGGACGTGAAAGAGGGAGGCGTGTACCACTGACCCTACCGTCGAGTAGAACGAGAGGGCGAACACCGAGGTCGCCACGGCAACCCGAACCGGGAAATTGAACGCCCCGACCAGCAGGGGAGTTCTCAGGAAGCCGCCGCCCGTACCGAAGAAGGCGGAAACGAAACCGATGGCGAAGTTGAAGGAGGTCGCCAGCGGTTCGTTGAAGTGGTAACGGAACCGCTGGCCGCGCTTGGTGTCGATACGCCGCTCCTTGATGAACGACCGAAAGGCGCGCATCCGTTTGGGCCTTTTGACCCTTTTCGGTATGTACGACCGCAGGAGTAGCTGCGCGGCGAGGACGACCAGCAGCAGACCGAAGAGAATGCGAAAGAGATTCCCACCTATATTGGCAACCACGAACGGGGCAATTATGGAGCCGGGAACGGCCACGGCGGCAAAGAGAATGCCGCTCCTCAGATCGACGAACCCAAGGCGAGTATAGGTGTAAGTGCCCGCAAAACTGTTCAAAGCAACAAGGGTCAGAGACGTGCCTGCCGCGATCTCAGGATCGAAATCGAAGATAAGCAGCAGCATGGGAACGAAAATGACCCCTCCGCCGGTGCCGACCATGACACCGAAGGTGGCCGTCGCGCAGCCAAGGATTACCAGCGCCAGCCATTCAACCATGTGGCGAGCTTAGGACCACGATCTCACTACTCTGACACCTCACGCAGCGCTTGGTCTATGTACTCGGGCGGAACATCGCTTCGGGTGACGGCGTTGCCGATGCCGTCCAAGAGCACCCAGCGGATCTTCCCGCCGACCGTCTTCTTGTCCATGCTCATCGCGTCTTTGATGGACGTGGGGTCGGCGTCCCTGTACTTGAGTGGCAGTTCGTAAGCCTCCAGCACGGAGTGCTGGCGATCAACTTCGTCGTCGCTCAACATGCCCATCCGGTTTGAGATATTGGCTGCCGCCATCATGCCTATGCTCACCGCCTCGCCGTGCAGGTAGCGTTCGTAGCCGGTTACGGCTTCGAGCGCGTGGGCGGTTGTGTGACCGTAGTTGAGCAAGGCGCGAATGCCGAGCGTCTCCCGCTCGTCGCGGGAAACCACGTCGGCCTTGATGGCGACGCTCCTGCGGAGCGCGTCGCTTGCCGTTTCCGGTTCAAGCGAACGTATCGAATCGGCGTTCTCCTCGAAGACGCGAAGGAGCGGCTCATCCAATATCAGCGCGTGCTTGACGGCCTCAGCCCAGCCGGAAACGAGGGCGCGCTCGGGCAGGGTGGACAGGGCTTCCACGTCGGCGAGAACGAACTCCGGCTGCTTGAATGCGCCGACGAGGTTCTTGCCTTGCGGCAGGTCGACGGCGGTCTTCCCCCCGACGGCAGCGTCCATCATCGCCACCAGTGTGGTTGGGGCCTGCACAACCGGCATTCCGCGCAGATAGGTGGCCGCGGCGTATCCGGCAACGTCACCCACGACACCGCCGCCCACGGCAACGACGAGGTGGCGCCGCTCCGCCTTGCGCTCTGCCAGCCACCGGTAGATGTGCGACAGGGTGTCGAGGCTCTTGTGCCTTTCGCCCGACTCCATGACGAAGATATGGCTGGGGATTCCCGCCGCCTCCATCGACATCTGAACGGTGCGGGCGTGACGGTGTACGAGGTTGTCGGTAATGACGTAGGCAGCGCCAGGGTCTATGAGGGACTTGATGCGCTCTCCAACGGTTTTGGAAAGACCCCAGCCGACCCAGACGGGGTAGTCGCCGGAGGACGTGCGCACCGTTGCGGCGAGGTCGGAGTCGTGAGGTGGGGTAGAGTTCGTCCGGTTCGAGTAGATATCCCGCGCTCTCACGACCTCAGAAGCGGCTTCGGCGACGGACAGGTCGTCGGTATGCACCGTCCAGTTGGCGAGAGCGTACAGCGCCTGTCGCTCGGCCTTGAGGCTAAGGATGCGGCGCAAAGGGTCGGAGTCCTGTAACAGCGGTCGGACCGCCTGTTCGTCGTGTGTCTCATCCGGACCGGACAACCGGCGGTAAATCGTGTCTGCGCGAGCTTCAAGGCAGACGATGATGCCGGTCGCCTCCATGGTGCGGCGATTGCGTTCGTCGATCACAATGCCGCCGCCGGTGGAAACTACCTGCCGTTCGCCTTTGGAAACGGACTCCAAGACACCGCGTTCTAGCTTCCTAAACGTCGCCTCGCCGTCCTCGCGGAAGATGTCCCCGATGGCGCGGCCGGTCGCGGCGACGATCTCATCGTCGGTGTCGCGATAGGTCCGGCCGGTCATGGCGGCGACCTGTTTGCCTACCGTGGTCTTGCCGCTGCCGGAGAACCCGGTCAGATAGATGTTCGGTCCCATGGGTCTCGCTTACTGTTCCAGGGCTTGCTGAGCGGCTTGGTACATCACGTCTACCGGGGCGTGTTTCCCCGTCCAGAGCTCGAAGGCCGCCGCGCCCTGGTAGATGAGCATCCACAGCCCACCCAAGACACGCGCTCCCGCCTCCTGTGCGCTGCGGAGGAACGGCGTCTCTGCCGGAGTGTACACCATGTCGTACGCGAGCGCGTCGCGCGGTATGGAAGCGGCTCCCAACGGAGTCCGTCCCGCGCCGTCTCCCGATGCCATGCCTATGGAGGTCGAGTTGATGATGAGGTCGGCGTCACCGGAGACGTTCTCCAAAGGTACGGCGACGACCTTTGGGAGCAGTCCGCCTACATCCTCGGCCAGCGACTCCGCCCGCGCGACGGTTCGGTTTGCGATGGTCAGACGCCCCACACCTTCACCTGCTATGGCGTAGGCAGCCGCCCGCGCTGCGCCTCCGGCCCCCAGCAGAAGAACGCTCTTGCCTCGCGGATCGAAGTCGGCCTTCTCCTTGAGGCTCCTGACGAACCCGTAGGTGTCGGTGTTGTGGCCGGTAAGTACACCGTTACGGTTAACAACGGTGTTGACGGCCCCGACGTTGCGCGCCATGTCGTTCACGTCATCCACCAGATCCAGCAACTGCTCTTTGTGGGGGATCGTTATGTTGAACCCCATGTACTCCTCGCCGCGCAGGCGTTTGACCGTCTCACGGAGGCTTTCCGGCGGCGTCGGCCAAGCCGAATAGGTCACCGGAATCGCATGGTAGTCGAGCGCCGCCTGCTGGAAGACTGGCGACAGCGTGTGAGAGAGCGGATATCCAATGACGCCGAGCTTCTTGGTCATCATGGGTCCCGGACGAAGGTGGCCCTAGTATATCAGACGTATAGGACGACCTTGACCGAACTGCATGGGGGATCGAGCAGGGCAGCGTGAAAGCGCGGTGAGGCAGGCCCTGATCGCTAGCCGGAGGTTCGCGCGTCCAAGTATGCTTGAAGTATGACGGCCGCAGCAGCAGCGTCGATTTCGCCTCGGCTTCGCGCCCGTTTGGGCTTGGACTGACTCAAGAGCCGCTCGGCCTCTAGTGTGGAGTACCGCTCGTCCGCCGTGATGACAGGGACGGGTGAACGCGCTTCCAGCTTCCGTGTGAACGCGGCCACAGTCTTTGTCTGCTCACTGAAATGGCCGCTGAGCGAGACGGGGAGCCCCACGACGATCTCTCCCGCTTCTTGCTCGACGGCAATTTCCAATATTGAGTCGATGGCACTGTTGTCTGACTTGCGCTCAATGGCGGTAAGGGGAGTCGCGAGGATGCCGAGCGGGTCGCTAACGGCGACGCCGATGCGTTTGTCTCCTACGTCGAGGGCGAGAATCCTCACGCCTAGCCCAACTGCTCTTCGACGAGGCTCGGCACAAGGTTGAGCGCGTCGTCCAGCTTCGAGGCGTCCCGGCCTCCTGCCTGTGCGGCATCGGGTCTGCCACCGCCGCCTCCGCCGATCACCTTGGCGGCGCCTCGAACGATGCCGGCGGCGTCCAGTCCACTGGAACGCAGATCGGGCGTCACCATCGAGATGAGGGAAGGACGTTCGTTTATAACGGCCCCCAGTACGACGACTCCGCTGCCCATCTTGTCTCTGAGCCAGTCGCCCATTTCCCGCATGGAGTCCACGTTCGCGGCGTCCACTCTAACTGAGAGCACCGAAACTCCGCCAACTTCCTGTCGCCGGTCGAGGAGGTCGCTTGCGGAAGTGAGCGAGAGCTTGCGCTCCAGGGTCTCCTTCTCGCGGCGAAGGCCGGTCAGTTCTTCAAGTAGGCCGTCGATACGTCCCTCGATGTCGGCAACGGGTGTCTGGAGCTTGGCGGCCACGGCGTTGGTTGCATATATCCGATCGTTGACGACTCGCTCGGCTCCGCGTCCGCTCGTGGCCTCGATGCGGCGCATTCCCGCCCCGATGCTCGACTCGCCGAGCACAAAGACGGAGCCCAACTCGCCCGTTCTGGCAACGTGCGTTCCGCCGCAGACCTCGAAGCTAAAAGTCGCGCCGTTCGCGATTTCAACGAGGCGCACAGTGTCCTCGTACTTGTCGCCAAAGAACGCGAGAGCGCCGCGCTCGATGGCGTTGGAATACCTGTCCTCCGACTTGCTCACGGTGGCGTTGTGGCGAATCTTCTCGTTTACGAGGAACTGGATTTGCCGCATCTCGTCGGGCGTCACCGGCTCGACGTGGGAGAAGTCGAAGCGCAACCTGTCGGGCGCGACGAGCGAACCGGCCTGCCGCACGTGCGCGCCGAGCACCTCCCGCAGGGCGGCGTGGAGCAGGTGGGTAGCGGTGTGGTTCCGCGCGGTGTCCTCCCGGCGCACGGGATCCACGTAGGCGTCGATGGTCTGTCCCAACGAGACTTTGCCCTGTACGACCTTGCCGAAGTGCATGATGAGATCGGGCATGACTCGCTGCGTATCGTGAACGATGATCTTGCCTTCTGGGCCGACAAGCTCGCCCGCATCGCCGACCTGACCGCCGCCTTCGGGATAGAAGGGAGTCTCCACCAGGGCGATCTCGACCTCGTCGTCTTCGGTTACTTCGCCCACGACCTCATCGCCCGATATCATGCCGACGGCGACGGTATGCGACACGAGAGACTCGTAGCCGAGGAATTTGACTCCACCGACGCCGAGGCTCTCGTACTGACGTATCTTCGTGCGGTCGGTGCCGAACGTCGCGCCGGCGCGAGCGCGCTCGCGCTGCTCGGCCATGTGCCGCTCGAAGCCCTCCATGTCCACGGCGACACTGCTCTCCCCAGCGATCTCCTGCGTCATCTCTACCGGGAACCCGTAGGTGTCCCAAAGTCGGAAGGCGGTCTCGCCGGACAGGGAGTCCGCGTCCCTGAGGGCGTCGTTCAGCATCGCGTAGCCGTTCTGGAAGACCGCCAGGAAACGCTCCTCCTCCAGCTTGATGACCGTCTGGACGAATTCGCGGTTGTTTCGCAGTTCGGGGTAGGCGTCGCCCATGATCTCGGTGACGGCATCGGCGATTTCGCCCAGGAACGGCTCGCCCATGCCGAGTCTGCGGGCGTGTCGGATGGCACGCCTTATGAGACGTCGCAGGACATAGCCCCGCCCGTCGTTGGAGGGGACGACGCCGTCGGCTATCAGGAACGCCGAACTGCGCCCATGCTCTGCGACGACGCGCATCGCCTGCCTCACCTCGTCACTCTCCTCCGAGTCGTGGCCGCTGATCTGCTCCACTTTGCGGATGAGCGGGAGGAACAGGTCAGTACCATAGATGTCCTTCACATCCTGCAGAACGACCACGAGCCGCTCAAATCCCATGCCGGTGTCTATTCCTGTCTCGGGCAGGGGTGGCATACTGCCGTCCGGGTTTCGGTAGAACTGCATGAACACGAGGTTCCACAACTCCACGTAGCGCTCGCAGGCCTGCCCGGTCTCGGGGTTCACGTCCTCGCAGTTGGGGCCGCAGTCATCGTCTCCGCAGCCCGGCCTAGCGTCGCCGAAATCGTAGTGCAGTTCGGCGCACGGGCCGCAGGGTCCTTCCTCTCCGTGAATGGGAGGGCCCCACCAGTTGTCCGCGTCGCCGAATCGATAGATGCGCTCTGGGGGGATGCCGTGCTTCTGCCACAGTTCATAGGCCTCGTCGTCGCCCTCGTGCACCGTGGCCGCGAAGTTTTCTCTTGGCAGTCCCATGGCGGACTCGAGGCAGTCGACCGCAAATCCCATAGCCCCGTCCTTGAAGTAGTCTCCGAAGCTGAAGTTCCCCAGCATCTCGAACATCGTAAGGTGAGTCGAGTCGCCTACCTCGTCGATATCTACCGTGCGGAAGGACTTCTGCGACGAGGTCAGCCGGCGATTCGGGGGCGTTGCCTCACCGGAAAAGTATGGCTTGAACTGAACCATGCCCGCGTTGGTGAGCAGGAGGGTAGGGTCGCCCACCGGGATGAGCGATGAGCTGGCAACCCGTGAGTGCCCCTGTGTCTCAAAGTAGCTGAGAAATCGTTCGCGTATCTCGTTCGAGTTCATTGTAGGTCGCTTTCTGTTGGTGAAGCTCAGAGGGATATTATACGCAATCGAGTTCGGCCCCAAAATGATTACGTCCGGTCTGGCATATAATGACGGCCAGTGTGTGCATCAGTCATCCGAGAGCGGATCAGTGCGCCCGACACCAAATCTATGAGCAGTTTCACACTTCACAAGAGCGACGGCCATGCCCGTGTGGGGACGCTTCACACGCCGCATGGTGACGTGCCAACCCCTGCATTTATGCCTGTCGCGACACAAGGCTCGGTCAAGGCGGTCGATCCGAACGACCTTCGGCGGATGGGGGCGACGATACTTCTTGGCAATACGTACCACCTGTATCTCCGGCCCGGCGTGGAGTCGGTCCGGGATTTGGGCGGTCTCGCAGCATTCATGGCATGGGACGGTCCTACTCTGACCGACAGTGGAGGCTTCCAGGGTTTCAGCCTCGAACATCTGCGGAACATCAGCGAGGAGGGGATCGAGTTCAGGTCGCACATCGACGGCAGCAAGCACATGTTCAGTCCCGAGTCGGTCATCCGTCATCAGGAGGGCATCGGGGCGGACGTTATCATGCCGATCGACGTCTGCGCCCCCGGCGGCAGCGACCACACCGCTGTGGCCGAGGCGGTCGAACTGACGACGCGATGGGCGGGACGATGCCGTCAGGCGCAAACTCGTGACGATCAGATGCTCTTCGGCATCGTTCAGGGGGGAACCTTCCCCGATTTGCGCGAGACCTCGGCGGAACAGATCACGGCACTAGACTTTCCGGGTTACGCTCTCGGTGGACTGAGCGTCGGGGAGTCGAAGCGCGACATGCTCGACACGGTGGAACATACCACCGGCCTTCTGCCCTCCGAGCGGCCCCGGTACCTCATGGGAGTCGGTTCGCCGGAGGACCTTGTCGAGTGCGTAGCGCGCGGCATCGACATGTTCGACTGCGTCCTGCCGACCCGGATAGCGCGTAACGGGGCCCTATTCGTACGTGACGGACGCGTGAACATAGATACCGCACGGTTTAGGGATCGGCAATCACCAATCGAAGAGGACTGCGACTGCTACACCTGCGAGACGTTTACCGCGGGGTACGTTCACCATCTCTTCAAGGCCAACGAGCTTCTCGCGTTCCGCTTGGCAACGGTCCACAACGTCCGCTTTGTGCTGCGTCTGATGGAGGAGATTGGGGCTGCCATTCGCGAGGGAACATTCGAGGAATATCGAGCGACGTTCCATGCCCGATTCGTTCCGCCGGATGAGAGGACTCGACGGGAGCAGAAGCGCAGGTGGCAGGAGGCGCAGCGACAGCGGCCAGATAGAGCATTGAGTGAACGGACGGGTTCGTAGGACTCCCTCTTGGACGGTTACGTCATTCCGAGCGGCACAATAGAGCATCTGTTGGGTTTGTAGAGCCGCTTGAATGTCAACACAGGTTACCTTCTTCACCGAAAGATCCTGTTCAGAGTTGCTTACTGGTTAAACTCCCTCGATTCACCAGTGCAACTTATGACTGTGGTGATGTGAAGTGCCTAATCTCAAGGGTTTGGGACTTCAAGTGGTCGCCGAGGGCGATTCTACCGGTTATCCTCATGTGGGCCACACGCAGGCCCATTACGACCGGGACGCCGACAGGGCCTAAGGCTGTCCCTATAGCATCGTATACCGTTGCTCTCCCAATGCGCTCTGCTCCTCGCCGCAAGGACTCCCGTAATGCAAAGCGCCCCGTCAAATAATTTCGTCCTTCGATGACCCCCGTAGTAACCATCGACACGAAAGGGATGGAGTCGAAGGCCATTTCAGCGCCCTTATCGAGAAGGTCGACAACCACACCCTCACCCATCTCGTCGATCTGAGTTCGGGTTATAAGTTCTAGCTGGTCGTCCGAAATGTCCGTACCAATGATGTTGTTGGCGACGTCATCGACTTCGGTAGGTGTGACTACCCTAATGTCTGGATACCTTTCAAGGGCTTGTTTGATATAGGCTATAGAGTCGGTCGCTTTGAGTTGGAGGAGTTCATCTACAGTTCCATCTTCGTTCTCAATCCGTAGGTCCCACCCCGGCTGCGTCGAGGAATCGGAGAGACGGGCAACCTGCCCCGGCTGCAACTCCAACTCACCGATCCGCTCTCCGTCATTGAGCCGATCGCGCACTAGTACCTCGAAGTATTTACCCTTGACCCCATTAGCCAAACCATTCAGTCGTTCCTCCGACGCGCCGCTGAGCGAGTCTATATCGACATTCGGATACTGGAGCCGGAAAGCCTCTATAAATTGCGAATCTGCCTCGGGATCGAGTCCGAGATTGAGGACGCTATCAAGCGATACGTCGGTGGCTATCGCGGCTATTTCCAAGCTCTCCCACTCATTACGGCTACGGTATTCCTGAGCCAACGCCATGAGCGCTTCTCGCTCTTGATGCGGGTATGACTCTGCGAGGGTCTTGAGGTCTTGGTATCCCATCAAGAAACGGACACCACTATCGCGATAGCGCTCAGCAGCAGGGCCACAGCAGAAATAGCCCCGAATGCAATTACCCATGGAGATAGGCCGGCGACCTTCGATTCTTCTGCGCGAGTTTGCACCGAGCGCTCTAGGTATGCCATCCTGCTCGTCAGCCTGTCCTGCTCTTGCTTTAGGTCATCGATCAACTTCTCGAAGTGGGCAGTCTGTTCACGTAGTTCGGCTTGGTCTCGATGCACGCCAATGACAGCCGTGGTGACGGCGTCTGTAAATTCCTCGAACCGGCGAATGTCTGCACCAGACATCACCTCGACAGCACGCTTTACTCCCTGTTTGGCCGAGCCGATCACGCCCTTCGCTCGATCAGGCATTGCTGATTCCGCCAAGCAGCAAGCGGCCCCTTTGACATCTGATCGGCCAATAGCCCGAGCCTCGGCAAAGGCTTCGTCTTTCGTTTTGAAAGGCCCGATCCATCCACCGTCTCGTGGGTTCTTGGTTTGGGGATGGAGGTAGTTTCGGCACGATTCATCATGTACACGCGCGCTGTTAGTTGGCTTGTCCTCATTTACTACAAAACCCATGGACACCTCTCTGCGTTTTGACTGTCACTGGCCGAATAGCTACCCAGCGCAACTCAATCTCGTCATCGAGATCTCCTAGGACATGGTTGACTCTTTGTGTTGTTTCGAGTGCAGTGAGGAATGTAAGCGCTCCATTGTCATTTTAGATTTTCCAGCTCCGCTTCACTCCAATTAGAATGACACAACAGGGCAGTCTGTTTTGGGTTTGGAGAGCCGCTCGAATGTCAACGAAGCTCAGTCGGAGGCCCACTCGTGGTCTCGCGGGATGGTCCACGTCTCCGATAGGGCGATGCAGCACGTGCTGATGACGGTCGTGTCGTCGAGAGGCCGAGGATGCGCCTTGCCGGACGCGACGACGCCATTCACAGTCATCTGGGCCCACGCTGCGGGGATGAGCAGGCTGTACACGCCGTGGGGCTGGCCTTCCTTCTCGCCGGGCGGGTTCGCCATCATCACCGGCTCGCCGAGGTCGTACCACGTCAGAGTGATGTAGTCGTCACGCGACTCGACGTACTCCGTCCAGAAGGACAGCGTGTCTCCCGACTTCCAGAAGTCCGCCTCAATGATGGGGATGTCGCCTGCGTACTGGTCGCCCATGGACGCCTGTATGCCTTCCTGAAGCCAGCGCGCCATGTCGATGTTGTCGGAGTATATGCGTGTCTGATCACCGGTCAACTCGCCCTTGGTGAAGAGCACGTGGCCCGGTCCCTTGGGCGAGTGGACGATTCGCCAGTGGCTGTTGCTGGCCGTGGGTTCCGCATCGGCCGACTCGCTCAATCGCAGAAACGAGTTCTCCCCCGTTAGTCGGACTTTGTTGGCGTCAACTCCCATATCACGTCACCTTTTTTCGTTTTCGTCGTCCCGGTCGCCTATGAAGGGCAGCTTGAACACCCCGGATTCCGGGCGTACTGAGGGCCAATCTCCAGGTGGACCCGCGGTTGCGAACTCGGCCACCTCCGCGGGATCCATGGGCTTGAGGTCAATCTGCGCCGGTGAGGATATCCCACCTGAGAGCACCATCGACATAGCTTCTTGTACGGTCATTGTGGTGTCGTAGATGTTCTGAATCGGCACCATGGCGACCCAACCGGAGTTGGGAGTGGGCGCGGTTGGAAGATAGATCACACCCATGGTGGTGCCCGGCACGACGTTCGATATCCCCGTGAGGAATCCGATCATCCAGGTACCCTGCTTTGGGTACTCGACGACAACCACGCGCTTGAACCCCGCCGCGCTATCGCCGGTAAACGACTCGATGAGCTTTCTGGCGGGGCCATATATGGCGCCTATGAGGGGAATCTTTAGGAGAAAGAACTGGAATGTTCGGATGCTGCGACGGCCAAGCCGTTTGGTCCATATAAGGCCCAGGATATAGACGATGATGAGTAATGCGAGCAGTCCCAGCCCAGGAATGTGTCGACCGGTGAATCTGTCGACGACAAACGAGAGTAGCCCGTCGATGTTGTTGAAGACCCACGTCACCAGCACAAAGGTGATGGCTATCGGAATGAGGATCAGAGCGCCTGCGATAAGTGTCGCGCGAATGTGTCCGACGATCTTCATGCCGAAGGATGGTTCTTTCGGTTCTTCGATCATCCAAAGCCCTTCTGATTCGAAAAATCAAAGAGTCGTCTGCGGGGAGCCATTCGTCGTAAGTCTATGAACGGACGGCAGGGCTGTCAACACGCATTCGGGTTAGTCGTAGGAGTAATGCCGAACGTGACCGAAATATACGCTCGGTTGAAGGGGGGCGGCTATGGAGACTCGCTGCCGACCTTTGTGATCTGCTTGCTGAGGCACCACGCCCTGAAGCTCTCTTCGACACGATTACAGAACTTCGAAAACGCCTCTTGCGTCTCGTAGAGCTCTTGAGCGCGGAAGACGATGGTCTGATTGCAGGCGAAGCGATCTCCCTGATCGGTCGACATGGCGCACATCGAGAGCGCCTCTTCCGCCCCTGAGACCTCCCAGAACCTGTTTTGTACAGCTCCCTCGATGCAGTAGGCGCGGTTGGTCGGTTCCTCCGCTAAGCCGCATAGTTCTATGGCGCGGGTAGGATCTCCGACGGTGAAGCCGCCCACGTCCCGGCCAAGACTGCGGAAGCAGTAGTGGTGGGCTTCCTCGGGGGCAGCGGCGCAGGTCTCTGCGACTTTGGCGAAGTCGTTGCCGTACAGGATCATCATGCGGGTGCTCTGATAGAAATAGCACATCTGCACATATTTCTCGTCGAGCGCGTTGCAAGGGTAATGGGGGTCGTCGGACAGGTACTCCGTGACGTGGCCCATCAGTCCCGACAGACCGCCGATGACGTTCTCCATGAAGACGCCGGAGTAGCAAGCTCGGTGGTCCACAGGCGAGTCCAACTCCTCGCAGAGCGAGAGCGCGTCGTGGATCTCGTAGCTCGTCCACGCCATAAGGCCGTGCCCGACGCCGTGCAAGCACTGAAGGTAGTAGAACGAGACGCTCGCATAGCTGCACAGGACAGACACGTCTTCCTGAAGGTTGATGGTGCCTCGATCATGGAACAGGGCCTCGGTCGCTCCGTGGTAGGTTCCGGCCTGACACTCGTGACTCGACAGGTAGAAGGCCGCCGCGCCGAACAGCTCGTATGCCACGCGGCCGACATCGTGAGCGCGCTGGTGGCAGTCGGCGTTCGTGCGCTTCGAGCCTTCGAGAAGAGCTTTGACGGTCTCAGCCGGGCCGTAGTCACGAAGGAACCTCGTCATGGCGTTGTCGCTTTCGTACAGCTCCATGTACTGGGCGAGAGACAGGTCCGACGGGTCGCCGAAGTCGAGGTCTTGCGTCGTAAGCACCAGGGGCGCGGGCGGTTCGGTAGGCTCTCCGCTCACGACGATCAGCCCGCTGCGCTCGGGGCCGAGGTGGTTATGATACCGCCAGAAACCGGGACGCTCGAAGGTGAATGTCCAGGAATCGCCGGACTCGATGGGGGCCTTAGCGTCGAACTCGGGGTAGATTTGATGCGTCGGGTGAATGTTCGACGCGGGCCAAAAGAACGTGTCAGACTCGTTCGTGAAGACCACCTGCTGCCCAACCTCCACCTCGAGCCGCAGCGGGCTAAAACCATCGCCATCGAATGTGATGGTTATGAGGTTCGATGAGTCTACCTCCACGGGCGCTGCGGACGGTTCCTCCTGTCCGCACGCAGCCAGAGCGATTAGGACAAGTAACAGCGACGACACCGTGCGAAGCCGAGTGCTCATAGCCCAAGCGTAGCAATGGGGTAGGGGCCAGTCAACAAAGGCATGACGGCGTGGTATGCTTCCGGTGTTAGGCAAATGGGATCATGGAGGGACGCATGGAAACTCTCGACGCGAGCAACTTCGACAACGCGCAGATCGGTGAGGGAACGATCATCGAGCCGGACGTGGAGATTGGGCTGCGCTACCACGAAGAGTGCGGCCCTGCGGTGCTGGGCAAGGACTGCATGATCCGGCGGGGCACGGTCATCTATGGCGATACCCGTATAGGAGACCACTTCCAGGCCGGGTACAACTCGGTCGTTCGGGCACTCGTAAAGATCGGCGACTACTGTACGTTGATGAACCAATCGACGATTGAGGGCATCGTCCGCTTCGGGAAGGGGGTGCGCGTAATGTCGCACGTGTACATACCGTCCCGCACGTGGGTCGGAGACCACGTATTCATCGGCCCCGGTGTCACCTTTACCAACGACCGGTTTCCCGGACGCATCGAACCGATGCCGACGCCTCGCGGGGCGACCATTGAAGACGACGTGATGATCGGAGGCGGCGTGACAGTGATGCCGGACATCACCATCGGGGAGGGGAGCTTTGTCGCGGGCGGCGCGGTCGTGACCAAGGACATCCCGCCGCGGAGCTTCGTCATCGGAGTGCCGGGGAGGATATCTCCGCTGCCGGCAGAACTCGACCGTCCGAACATTCGCGAGTTAACGATCCAGACCCGGAGCTTCTGGGATCCTCGTTCTCCGTACCAAGGTGAGTCGGTGTGGCCAGACTGGTGGCTGGATAAGTTTACCGACTAGTGCAGCATTGCGGAGCTGGCCTGAGGGGTGTCGCTCCCTCGGCGCACAACGGGAGCGGCGTCGCGGGCGAGATTGACGTTGACGAGGGCAGGGAGGCCCGACGCTCCCGCCCGTTCAAGAGCCGGGTCCAAGTTGTTGGCCGACTCGACGTTTTCGCCATGACCGCCAAGCGCCTCGACGACACGGTCGTACCGAGAGGGTAGGAGCTCGCAACCCACGAGACGCTCGTCCCCGTACTCTCGCAACTGAATCTGGAACTCTGCGTTCCAGGCCGCGTCGTTGCCCACTACGGCTATGAAGGGGATGTCGTATCGGACGGCGGTGTCGTACTCCATGACGTGGAATCCCGCGGTGCCGTCCCCCAAGACGGTGACGATCCTAGCGTCGGGCCGCGCCAGTCGGGCGGCCAGAGCAAAGGGGATGGAGGTCCCGATGGAGCCCGCGGGACCGTTGAGGATTCTCGTCGGCGCCGTTATGCATGCTTGCGCCCACTGACCCCACTCGCCGCCGTCACAGATGAAGACAGAGCTTGGGTCTTCATCAAGGTACGTCTGAATCGCCGCCGCCACCTCATATGAATGAAGCGGCTCACCCTGTGCCGCTCTCATGTCTGTCCAAGACGCGGGACGGTAACTGACGGCAGAATTCACCTCATCGGCCCAGCCGCTCTCTGGCCCGTGGCCGGTTGCAAGTTCCGCGATCCTGCGAGCGGAGGGTAGGGGATCGGCTACGATGGTCATCGTAATCCTCTCCGGGTCGCCTACGTTTCTGCGGGTCAGATCGATTGCAGAGGCGTCGGGGTCTATCTGGATAAACCGGCAGTCCGGGCGGACGTCGGGAGATGCCCCCATCTTGAGAGTGAAGTCCAGCTTCTTGCCGATGAGAGCGATGAGGTCGGCCTCGGCCAGCACTTCGGCGAACGCGCCGAGGGCAGGGTCGTTCGTTCCGCGCGGACTCTCCATCTGCACGACCGGAGCGCCGGTGGCGGCGGACAGATCGGCCAGTATCGACGGCCCTTCGTCACGCATCATCATTGATCCGGCCAAGATGAGCGGGCTCTTGGCGCTTCGCAGTTCCGAGAGCACACGCGCGGCGTCATCATCATTGATGATGTGTTCCGACGACGGTTCCACGCCGTCCGAAACGAGCGCGTCCTCGGGCGAGTCGACTTCACCGTCGATGGTGTTGAAGGGCAGGGCGATGTGGACCGGTCCCGGACGCCCCGACGTTGCAATGTCGAGCGCCTTGCGGATGTCATTGGGTAGGCCGGATGGACTCTCCGCCGTCCATGAGGCCTTGGAGACGTGACTTGCGATCTCCGCCTGCGCCATCGCCTGAAAAGCGCCCTTTGCGTGCTGGCCCATCGGAGCGCACCCGCTCAGCAGCACGACGGGCGACTCGGAAATCGTTGCGACGTAGAGTCCAGTCAGGGTGTTGGCAAATCCCGGTCCTGCCGTGACCAGGGCGACGCCGGGTTGGCCCGTGAGCCGTCCCCACGCATCGGCCATGTGTACCGCAGCCGCCTCCTGGCGGACGTGCAGGAGGTCTATTTCGGCGTCGAGACAGGCGTCGAACACCGGCATGATCTGGTTCCCGGAGAGGGTGAAAATTCGCGTCACTCCCGCCGCTCGCAACGTCCTGGCAACCGCGTCCGCGCCTCGCATATCATGCAACCTCGTTCGTTTTGATGTCCGCCGATTATACCCGACTCAAGCCGCGTCCCGCCGCAATTTCGTCGTAGACCGAAAGAGCATCAAATGCTACACTTGAACCTGTACAGCCCGGTTCGGCGAACGGAACGCGATATATAAGGACTTGGTCATGGTTTTGTTCGACTGGGCTAACAAGGCGCGTCAAAGAGCACAAGAAAGGGGCCGGCTAGAGGGACGACAGGAAGGCCGGCAAGAGGGCTATGAAGCGGTGAAGGAATGGATTGAGAGCAACCCCCTCATCCAGGAAGCGATTGATGCGGGAAAGGTAGAGCCGCCGCCGTATGAGTAGAACGGCCGCGACGAGGACACTCGCTCGAAGGCGTAACGGCGGAGCATCCGTCCGGTCACCCAAAGCAACGGGGTTGGTAGGCTTTTCTCGCCACGCCCCTTCCTTCTCCACAATGTCTTGATCTCCCCGTCCGTGCCCCGATTTAGCAATCTCGCAGGCTGCCAAAGCCGGAAAGAGAGCGTTCAACTTGAATACCAGAAAAGGACGAAGCCGCGTCATACTGTCGCTGCTTGCCGTCGCGCTGGCGCTCGGAGCGCTCGTTACGGCGAACGTCCTGACGACTCCCCTGTTCGGACAAACTACCTCCCTATGCGTCATCGGCGGGGCTGTCGCTGCCGGCAATCCCGAACTCGCCGCCGACTGCGAGACCCTGCTGGGACTGAAGGTCTCACTCAGGGGCAGCGCCAAGCTAAACTGGTGGACGGGCCGGCCGATTGAACAGTGGGACGGCATAAAGGTTCTGAGTGGTCGAGTGGTCGAAGTCTCGCTCCCTAATCGAAACCTCGACGGCATCATCCCCACCGGGTTCGGCAGCCTCTCGGCCCTGACAGCGCTGGACTTGAGTTCCAACAGTCTGACCGGGCAGATACCCACGGAACTCGACAACCTGACCAGTCTGACTCGGTGGCGGCTTGCGGGCAACCGCTTCACCGGGTGCGTTTCCAACGTGCTTGCGGCGGTAGTTGATTCCGATCTCGCTCGACTTGGACTGCCGACCTGTTGGATGAGGGCCGAGCTCGATGCGCTGAAGGCTAGGATCGAGGCTCTGGAACGCGCCGCGCATACCCATGAGACTTCCACTCCGTCCCACATCCGGACGCCCGCGCCGATAGTTTCCGTGACCATTCGCGTTGCCGAGTCGTTCCCGCCTCAATATTTCGTCGACGTGGTCTCGCTCCAATCGGACGCCTGCGTCTCTTTCGCCGGCTACGGCATGGAGCGCGACGGCTCTCGGATCGCCATAAAGGTATGGAACGAACGACCGTCGCGGGTCGATATAGCCTGCGCGACCGTCGTCAGCGAGACGGAAACCGCCATCCCGCTTGGCAGCGACTTCGAGCGGGGGACGACGTATCAGGTGACGGTCAACGGAGAGAACCGCGCGACGTTCACGGCGCAGTAGGGCTAAGGAAGGCAACTCTGCACAGTCATAACATTGACCCTGCGCGGACGGGAGCCGTACAATCGAATGGCGGCGACAACGCAGGGGTGTAGCTCAGGCTGGTAGAGCAACGGTCTCCAAAACCGTAGGCCGCGGGTTCGAATCCTGCCACCCCTGCCAGGTTTTAGCCTACGCTGGCAATCTCGAACTCGTACTGCTCGATAACCGGGTTCGCCAGTAGCTGCTTGCACATCCCCTCGACGCTCTCGGACGCCTCGCTCTCGGACGCCGACGCGACCTCAATCTGGAAGTACTTTCCCGCGCGGACGCTTTCTACGCCGTCGTAGCCGAGGGTTGCGAGCGCGCCACGGATGGTAAGGCCCTCCGGGTCGTTCACCGTGGGTTTGAGCGAGACGTAGACCTCGGCGAGGTATTTTTGCATAGGGTAGGGGGAGTTCTCCCAACTGGGGTGGGCGCTAGGGCTTCCGACACTACCGACTGGGCCACTCAGGCGCGTTGGGCGAGTTCAAGTGATTTCGCACGAAGTCCTTCGCCAGAGCGTCGTCGTACTCCTCCATGGTCAGCAGCCAGTTCCACGCCGTTAGGGCGAACCGGCTCTCCATGTCCGGGTTCGGCATCAGGATGGTCTCGTCCGTCCGTCCTACGATATCCGACATCTTCTCGATCTCATCGGGGCAGCCGTCCGGGCAGTTGTAGTGAAGGATCACGCCGCCGTGCTCCATGTTGTGGATGTATAGCTCGGAAGGCAGCGGTTCGTTCTTGATCCCCCAAGACGCCCAACGATCGTAGTGCCACCCCGACGTGGGGGGATTCGTGTTGTAGGGGGCGTGTGATCCGCCTTCGGGAATGTGCTCCCGTCCTTGGTCCTCCTGTCGAACGCCGGGACCGTCCGGCAGGTCGCGTTCACCGCCGCCAAAGCTCTGGGGAATGAACAGAGCAATGAGAAAGAGACCGGACACTCCACCAACGGCGACAAGGGCCAGTATCCTCTTGAGCCGGGTGCGGCGGTTTCTGCGCTCGCGCCGGGCTGCGCGCGCCTGTGTCGGGGTCTGTCTGCGTCTTCTCGTAACTTCGCTCGCCATATCGCCTCACCGTCAGCCGGGTATTTCGTGGAACTCTCTACCTCTACTAGTCTAGCACGATAGGCCGTTCGTATCTCGCTTTGAGTGTAGCGTATATGGTCAGGACGAGGATGGCAGTCATGATCGCGGCGGATGCCAGGCAGTATTCGCAGTAGGCGTGGATGCGAAAGGCCTGCGTGTAGACGAGGTACAAAGTGAACCCCTCACCAAGTAAAGTAACACCCAATAGCGCGTATGAAAATTGGCCGGGTGGACTGTCCAGCCCAAGATAGGCGAGCGTTCCGAGCAGTAGCGCGCCGTATCCCGCGACGCCGATGAAAGCGACGGGCACTCCGAATAAGACGGCGTAGTCGCTCGTCGTCACTTCGTCGCAGCCGGTGTCGACTCCACAGGCAGGGATGCCGCCGGATACGTGCTGGACGCTCAGGTAGGTTGCCACCGCCAGACCGACGAGGCTGAGGGCTGCGACAGCCCATCGCGCGGCCATGTCCGAGGTCATTGCGCGTCCGCGATTGCCGATTCGATGAGTTGCAAGAGTTCTTCGTAGGAGGTAGGGGCGAGCATTTCCCCGTTTAGGAAGAGCGACGGCGTGCCCTGGACACCGAGTTGCTCACCTCGGCGGAGGTCTGCTTCGACCTTGCCAAGGTACTTTCTGCTATCGAAACAAGCGTCGAAAGGGCCCCGGTCGAGTTGAAGACTGCTAGCGAAGAGTTTGAGGTTGTCATCGGAGAAATGCCCCTCGTTCGCGCCCTTCCAGTTCTCGAATACGGTGTCGTGGTATTCCCAGAACTTGTTCTGGTCGGCGGCGCACTCGGTTGCCTCGGCGGCCCTGAATGACTCCTCGCCGATGAACGGGAAGTGCCGGAAGACGAAGCGGATCTTGCCCGTTTCTACGAAGTCTTTCTTGATCTGCTTGCCGACTCCTACGGCAAATTGGGCGCAGTGGGAGCATTGGAAGTCTGCGAATTCCTCCAGCGTGACGGCGGGCAGCTTTGCGACGGGTTCTTCCTGTACCGGCGCTTGCCCCGACTCAGCTTCAGACGGGGTGGATGCGTGTTCCACCTGAGCGACAGCCGGAACGTTGGAGTCGGGTGAAGCGTCGGAGCCGATGGCGGCAAAGACAATGATGGCAACCGCCACGGCGACAAGAACACCGCCTCCGACAAACAGGTAGAGCAGTCGCTTGGAGTTTGCGGAAGGCTGTTGCTGGCCTCCCCCTCTTCTTTGCTGCCTGCTATTGGCCACTCTCGTATCCTACGTGAAGCGCTGAACAGGACTTCGCTCTTGTGCCGGTCCAGCGCCCTTTGAATCTCTAGGACAAATCGCTGCCGGTAAGCCGTTTGAAGGCTTCAAGGTAGCGTTCGCGTGTCTTTGCGACTATGTCGTCGGGCAGAGCGGGAGCCGGGGGCTCGTGGTCCCAACCGACCGAGTCGAGGTAGTCGCGGACGAACTGCTTGTCGAAATTGGGCTGCGACTTGCCGGGCGCGTACCCCTCGACGTCCCAGAACCGGCTGGAATCGGGCGTGAGAAGCTCGTCGATGAGGGACAACTCACCGTCGATGATGCCGAACTCCATCTTGGTGTCGGCAAGGATGATTCCGCACCCGATGGCGACGTCGTGCGCGAAGTTGAAGACCTCAATCGCGGTGTCGCGGAGCCTTGCAGCAGTGTCCGCGCCGACCATGTCGACGACCTCTTCGTAGCTCATGTTCTCGTCGTGGCCGACCTCAGCCTTGGTCGTTGGCGTGAAGAGCGGCTCCGGGAACTTGTCGCCCTCGACGAGTCCCTCTTGCATGGGCTTGTCCTGAACGGTACCCGTCTTGCGGTACTCGCTCCACGCCGAGCCGGTGATGTAGCCTCTCACAATGCACTCGACGTCGATGCGTTCGGCCTTCTTGACGATCATCGAGCGACGCTGCATGTCGGTCGACAGTCCGAGGTCTTGCCGACCGCTGCCCATGTCGATGAGGTGGTTTGGGACGAGGTGCTCGGTCTTGCCGAACCAGAAGGCGGATATCTGCGACAGAACGGCGCCCTTGTCGGGGATACCGTTCGGCATCACCACGTCGAAGGCCGAAATCCTGTCGGTGGCCACCATGAGGTACTCGTCGCCGAGATCGTGAGTGTCTCTGACCTTGCCCCGGTATACGAGGTCGGGTAGGGGGGATTCCATCAGCGCTTGCATTCGTTCCTCCTATTTCAGACCGACACGCTCGAATATCTCGTCCACGTGCCGGACGTAGTATTTGTAATCAAAGAGGGCTTCCAAGTCGCCCTGAGGCAGCAGCCGACATACGTCGGTGTCTGACCGCATCATGTCCCGAAAGTCCTGTGCCGTCTCCCAGCTCTCCATCGCGCGGTTATGGACGATGCCGTAGGCCGTTTCTCGCTCCATGCCCCGTTCGATGAGGGCGAGAAGCACCCGCTGTGAGAAGAGGACGCCGTGAGTCGATTCGATATTGTACATCATGCGGTCGGTGTCCACGTTCAGGTCGCAGATCAGGCCCGACATGAGACTGAGGGCGTAGTCGAGGGCGATTGAGGCGTCCGGCAGAATCAGTCGCTCGGCGGATGAGTGGCTGATGTCGCGCTCGTGCCAGAGGGCGACGTTCTCCAAGGCCGTGACGGCATGGCCGCGGATAAGGCGCGCCAGCCCGCACACACGCTCGGAAAGCTCGGGATTCCGCTTGTGCGGCA
Source organism: Dehalococcoidia bacterium (assembly GCA_963665745.1). Taxonomy (GTDB): domain Bacteria; phylum Chloroflexota; class Dehalococcoidia; order Lucifugimonadales; family VXLM01; genus VXLM01. The sequence continues at coordinate 2,695,120 of OY762443.1, forward strand.
TCGACGAGGAGCCTGGCTGTCCTTTCGGGAAAGGCTCCGATACCTCGCGGATCTCTGTTCGCTGCAGGCCGCGTATCTCGGTGGCGAACTTCTCCAGCGACGCCGCGATGAGGGCGAGCGTCGTGACGTACTCGGCGTGACGGTCGCGCTGGAGTATCTGCGTGGACGCGGGAGCGGCCTGTAGGCCCAGACGCTCACACACCGCCGCCTCTATAGAGGGAGGCACGGTTCCATGCGTCCCGACGGGGCCGGAGAGCTTGCCATAGGCGATGGTCGCTCTCGCATTGGACAGACGCTCCTTGTTGCGGCGCATTTCGTCGTACCAGACGGCGAGTTTTAGGCCAAAGGTGACCGGCTCGGCATGAATGCCGTGCGTCCGGCCGATCATCAGGGTGTCCTTGTGCTCGACGGCCCGCACCCTGATGGCGTCCATGAGCGCGTCGATCTCCTCGTCGAGCAGGTCGATGGCGTCGAGGATCTGGAGACTGGTCGCCGTGTCCCAAACGTCGCTTGTCGTCAGGCCGAGGTGCAGCCAGCGGCCCTCCGGTCCGATGAACTCGGTGATGGACTGGAGGAACGCCGTCATCTCGTGACGATGGACGACGAGTATCTCTTCGAGTCGCTCGTAGTTGTGCGTCGCCGAACGCAGCTTCTCCATGTCGGAGAGGGGAATCGTGCCGTGCTCGGTCCACGCCTCGCAGACGGCCAACTCCACCTGGAGCCAACGGTCGTACTTGTTGCGCTCGGACCAGACTGCGCCCATCCGAGGCCTTGTGTAACGTTCGATCACCGGTGCGCTCTGCCTTACCTCGACTTCAGGCCCTGGCGGTACTCGTCGTAGGCCGCACGAACGGCATCGTGCTTGATGCCGAGAATCTGGGCGGCGAGGAAGGCGGCGTTGCGCGCTCCCCACGAGCCGATGGCCACACACGCGACAGGGATGCCGGGCGGCATCTGCGCGATTGAATAGAGCGAGTCGATGCCCTCGAGGTCGCTCGACGGCACGGGGATACCGATGACGGGCAGGGTGGTCCACGACGCCACGACGCCGGGCAGACCGGCAGAGCCACCGGCGGCGGCTATGATGACCTCGATGCCCCGGTCGCGGGCGGACGTTGCCCACTCCATCACGGCCTCGGGCGTACGGTGGGCCGAGGCGACTACCACCTCGTGCTCGACGCCGAGTTGGTCTAAGACCTCCGACGTCTCGTCTATGAGCGGACGATCCGACTTGCTTCCTACGATAACTCCGACTAACGGCATTGGCGCACACCTCGCATTGGATATGTTTAATGTATTACACAACGACCAATGGTACTAGCATTTCGTCCGGCGTGAGGCCCGAGTGGTACCCGATGAATTCGGGCTTGGCGCGGTACGTGAACGCAGCCGCGCCCCTCGAAATTGCCAAATGGGTACCGACCCGCCGCCGCGCATCGTCCTCGATTCGTCCCGGCCCCAGGAGTTCCAGAGCCTGGACCTCATCGACAGTCAACAGAAACGCGTACTCTCCGTACAGCTTGCGAAATTCCGCCTCGAACACTTCTTCACTCCCCGGTTTCACGGCAAAGTGCATCTCACGAGCATCCCCCCAAGGCTCGTGCAGGAGATGCCGGACGAGCGAGTCGCTGGGAAGAATCTCATGATTTAGGCCGTCCAACTGTCCATGATCTGCCGTGAGGACAATCCGCGCGCCGGACGGAAGACCCTTTGCCAAGCGCTCGATTTCTGCCTCCACCCTCTGAAGGGCCTGCATGGTCTGCGGCGCGTTCGTCCCGTACTCATGCGCCGCGTAGTCCAGGTCCGCTGTGTAGAGGTAGGTGATGCTTCGCTCCCTCGCCGCACGGGTAGCAGAGATCGCCGCGTCTATCCCGCTGGCGAGGTTCTCATAGGTGACATACTTCGCCTTGTGCCCCGCCCAGTAGTCCGAGTAAGGCGTGTTCGCTATCCCTTCCGGCACAATGGAGACCGGAGCGCCTGGGATTGCGCCAAAGAGCGACGGGACAGGATACGCCTGTTCCTCACGGACACCGAGTTGGCCTAGCGGCTCCCCGTCGCTGCGCCTCTCAAACCGGATGATCGTAGCGACTGCGTTGATCTCTTCCAAGTACATGTCCCACCCGATGATGCTGTGGCGGTTGGGCCATGAAGCCGTTGCAAGGGAGGTAAATACCGCTGAAGTGGTCGACGGGAAGACCGTTTGCAACTCCATATGGAGATGCTGGCGAAGGAACGAACTTGGGTCCAGTTTGTCGATGAAGTTCATTCCCAACCCGTCGACGACCACGATGACCAGTTGTTGGGCGTCCGCAAATGTTTCGCCTATTTGGTTGGCGGTCTCGCCCATGTCGAGGTCGGGTACACCGCCCCAATCGAAAACCGCCTTTGAGAAATCGACGATGTTCGGCACGTCGAATCGTGGACGCAGCAGGGCCTTCGACTCGAACGCGGCGAGGAGATCGGGAACGTCACTGACTCTTGTCGACGTCTTTGCGATCACTGTTTGGCGAAGTCCGCGATGTCGCTACGGAAGAAGGATCCGTCAAACGTGGTTCTTGCTGCAGCCGTATATGCCCGAAGCCGCGCGTCTTTGTGAGTCGCGCCTGACCCGCTAACGGTGAGCACCCGCCCTCCGTCCGAGACGGTCTCCTCGTTTTCGTCCAGCTTCGTGCCGGCGTGGAAGATGGTCACATCGTCATGTGTCTCATTCAGGCCGGCCACGGGGAAGCCGGTCTCGTATGTGTCGGGGTATCCGCCGGACGCCACCACCACGCCGACGCAAGCTTCCGATCTCACACGAAGAGGAACGTCCTCCACGTTACCCTCAGCGGTCGCGAGCATGAGGTCGAGCAGGTCGGTCTCGATTCGCGGCAAGACAACCTGTGCCTCGGGGTCGCCGAGCCGGCAGTTGAACTCGATGACTTTCAGGCCGTCGCGGGTGAGCATCAGTCCGGCGTAGAGTATTCCAATGTATGGACATCCTTCGGCGGCAAGTGCCGCTACCACCGGCTCCATGATGTCGGTGCGCGCACTGCGCTCCACTTCGCGGTTCCAGAGGACACTTAGCGGAGGGCTGTACGCGCCCATTCCTCCTGTGTTCGGTCCCGTATCTCCATCGCCGACGCGCTTGTAGTCCACGGCAGCGATAAGCGGCGAGATTCGCTCGCCGTCTACGAAGGCGAAGACGCTCAGTTCCGGCCCTTGGAGGAACTCCTCAATCAGCACCGTCTCACCTGCCGAACCGAATGTTCGCTCAACCATCTGCTCTCGAAGGGCCAACACCGCGCGCTCCGTCGTGTCCGCGACCGCGACACCCTTGCCAGCTGCGAGGCCGTCGGCCTTGATGACTATCGGGGGGGATAGCGATTCGACGTATTCCCGGGCACCATCGAAGTCTCGAAATACCTCCGCGCGAGCGGTTGGAACACCCGCCCGTACCATCAAGTCCTTCGCAAAGCTCTTGCTGGACTCGATTCGCGCGGCGGCCTGTGTGGGGCCGAAAATAGAAAGACCGGCCTCTTGAAACCTGTCTACGATCCCATCCGCGAGAGGGGCTTCCGGGCCGACTACCGTGAAGTCGATGCCGTGCTGCACAGCGAAGGAGAGAAGTCCTTCGATATCGGTCTCGGAAATGGGGACATTGCTTGCAGTCTTGGCAGTCCCGGCATTGCCCGGCGCGCACAGCAGCTGGGATATCCGGGCGCTCTGCGACAGCTTCCAGGCAATGGCGTGCTCGCGTCCGCCCTTGCCGATGACGAGTACCTTCATGCGGCTATCATTCCCACTCGATGGTGCCGGGAGGCTTGCTAGTGATGTCGTACACGACGCGGCTCACGGAAGGAACCTCGTTGACGATACGGTTGGATATGCGGCCGAGCACGTCGTGGGGCAGACGCGCCCAGTCTGCCGTCATGGCCTCGTCGCTCGTGACTGCGCGAACGGCGACGACGTAGCCGTAGGCGCGAAAGTCTCCCACCACCCCGACGCTCATCGTGTCCGTCAACACGGCGAAGCTCTGCCACAGGTCGTTGTAGAGGTTGTTGGCCTTGATCTCGTCCATGACTATCCAGTCGGCGGCGCGGAGAGTATCCAGCTTGTCGCGCGTGACCGCCCCCATCACTCGTATGGCGAGGCCCGGCCCGGGGAACGGCTGCCGGTAAACCATCTCCTCCACCAGTCCGAGCTCCAGCCCGACCATGCGCACTTCGTCCTTGAACAGGTATCGCAGCGGCTCGACCAGTTCCAGCTTCATGTCCTTCGGCAGGCCGCCGACGTTGTGGTGCGTCTTGATCTTGGCGGATACGTTGTCCCCGGGCGTCTGGCTTTCGATCACGTCCGGGTAGAGTGTTCCTTGCGCGAGAAAGTCCACCTGGCCTAGGCGCGCGGCCTCTCGGTCGAACACCTTTATGAACTCCTCGCCCACCGTGCGGCGCTTGTCCTCGGGGTCGATGACCTCGCTCAGCGCGTCGACGAACTCATCGGAGGCATCGACGTAGACGATATTGACGTTCATATTCCGCCTGAAGGTGTCGAGGATGCGCTCAGGCTCTTCGCGGCGCATGAACCCGTTATTCACGAAGATGCAGGTAAGCTGACCGCCGACGGCTTTGTGTACCAAGCTTGCTGCTACGGCCGAGTCGACGCCGCCGGACAGCGCGCAGATTACCTGGCCGTCTCGCACTTGCGAGCGGATATCTTCGACCGCGTCCTCAATGAAATTGCTCGGATTCCAGTTCTTCCCGCAACCGCAGATGGTGTGGACGAAGTTTTCCAGGATCCTCGTCCCGTCGGGCGTGTGTACGACCTCAGGGTGGAACTGGAGGCCGATCACGTTCCGCTCGTTCGACGTGGCGGCGATCGGCGAGTTTTCGGTGTGCGCTACCGCGGCGAAGCCAGACGGTTGCTCGACTATGCGGTCGCCGTGGCTCATCCATACGGGGAATGACGACGATAGGCCCTCAAAGACGGGGTGCTCAGCCCCTTGCTTCTCCAGAATCGCATGTCCGTATTCCCGCTTGCTGCTCGGCTCGACCTTGCCCCCAAGTTGGTGGACGACGGCCTGCATCCCATAGCAGATGCCGAGCACGGGGAGGCCCTTGTCGAACACCCAGGACGGGGCTAGCGGCGCGCCGGGCTCATAGACGCTTGCGGGCCCGCCCGAGAGAATGACTCCCCTTGGGTTCAGATGTGCAACTTCATCCCAATCGGCCGTGTGCTGAATCAGCTCGCAGTAGACGTTGGCTTCGCGCACTCGCCGAGCTATCAGACGACTGTACTGGGAACCGAAGTCGATGACCAAGACCGACTCGCGCTGCGTGTGAAGGTGAGGCTCGGAGGGCCGGTCCTGCGCCACCGTTGCTTCGAGTGATTCCGGCTGTGCGGGGAGGTCTGAACCGTCGCCGCCGGGGGGACGCCGACTTTGAGAAGGGGTGACGTTGGCGCTCATGGTCAAGGGCTTCAAAAGGTAGCATCTGTGCTATACTGAGTCAAGCTCAACATGCCTATAATTTCCTCTAGCGTTCCGGTACGGGAGACACTTGGCGGCCAAGCGGACGAAGCGGTGCGCGTTCTCCGCAACGGCGGCGTCGCAGCCATTCCCACGGATACCGTCTACGGCCTTGCGGCGGCTTACGAAGACGAGGAGGCCGTAGACCGAGTCTTCCGCATCAAGAGCAGACCTTCCGGGCTTGCCTTACCATTGCTTCTCGACGATGCGTGTTCAGTTGAGTGGTACGTCTCGGAGGTCCCGGAGTCATTCTGGGCGCTTGCCAAGGCGTTTTGGCCGGGGCCTTTGACTATTGTCATGTGGAAGAGTCCTCTCGTTTCGGACAAACTTACGGCTGGCCACGATACTGTAGGACTTCGAGTACCTGACCACTGGCTCCCACGATACATCTCGAAGTCCCTCAACAAGGCCATCACCGGCACGAGCGCCAATTTGAGTGGCAGTCCGTCGCTCACGACCGCGCAGGCGGTAAACGAACAGCTTGGACACCTGGTCGATCTGGTAATCGACGGAGGCGATACGAGTGGAACGACGGCGTCAACCGTCGTAGATCTTTCGGGCGACACCCCGACGATACTTCGACAGGGAAGTATCACTCTGGACGACATCGAGAAAGCGATCCGGCAAGGTAACAGTTAGTCCCAGCACCGATCATAGACATGGAAGCCGCATTACAGACATCCGAGTTTGAAGCCGCAATCGAGGCGGAACTGCGCGATATGTTCCGGTCGCGTGACCTTGCCCTGTACGACATGATGACGTATCACATGGGCTGGGGACCGGATGAGAGCGAAATTCCATACCATGCCGCGGCGGGCGGCCGGATTCATGGTGTGGCGTGCCTGACCGCCTGCAAAGCCGCGGGAGGAGATGTTTCGGCCTGCCTGCCAGCAGCAGCCGCGATTGAGATGTCGCTTGCGTTTGTCCAAATCCACGACGACGTGCAGTCCGGCAGTCCTCAGCGCTGGGGACGTGACGCCGTTTGGTGGAAGTGGGGACCAGCGCAGGCAATCAACGCGGGCGACGGGATGTATGCCATGGCCAGGGTCGCTCTGTTTCGACTCGCCGAGCGCGGCGCAACGTCGGAAACTACCTTCCGCGCCATTCAAATATTTGATGAAACGAATCTCGCGCTCTGTGAAGGTCGATTTCGAGACCTTGAGGCGCGTGAAGGAATCGACCTGAGTGTGGACGCATACCTCGCGATGGCGTTGGACAAGGGTGCGGCACTCTATGCCGGCGCGATGAAGCTCGGCGCGTTCGTCGCGGAGGCCAATGACGCCATTTCGCTCGCGCTTGCGGATTTCGGTTTCAAAGTCGGCCTCGCGCGACAGATACAGGACGATTTGAACGAGCTATGGCATCGGACTGAGCCCAGCGACGAGGTACTGAACAAGAAGAAGCTGCTTCCGCTCGTGTACACCGTCGAGAACGCAGACGTTTCGACGAAGCGCCGGTTGGGAGAAATCTACTTCAAGCGGGTCCTTGACTCAGCCGACGTTGACGCCATCCGCGGCATTCTGGACGAGAGTGGAGGCAGACAGTTTTCCGAGGACATGGTACGCGACCTTCGAAGTGAGGCTCTCGCCGTGGTAGACAAGACCGACTTGCCTCAGTCGTCGAAAGAGATGCTGAACCGGCTCGCGGCATCCATACTGTCCGGGTAGCGGAATCGTGCGACGCAAGAAGACCGTTCGGGATATCGATGTCGAAGGTAAGACCGTCCTGGTCAGAGCGGACTTCAACGTTACGTTCGTTCCCGGCACTACCGTCATCTCCGACGACTCCCGCATCCGGGCTACTTTGCCCACGATCGATCACCTCGTGAGCCGCAACGCCAAGGTCGTTCTCTGCTCTCACCTCGGCAGGCCAAACGGCCGGACGGTGCCGGAACTGCGGATGCGGCCCATATCGGAGCGCCTGTCCGAGCTCCTCGCTCGCCCGGTGGCACAAGCGCACGAACCGTCGGGTGCCGACGTTCGGGCAACCGTCGGGGAGATTAAACCGGGGGAGATCGTCGTGCTCGAAAACCTCCGGTTCGATCCCGGAGAGGAGGGCAACGATCCAGCCTTCGCCCGCGAGCTTGCGAGCTTGGCCGACCTCTACGTAAACGACGCCTTTGGGGCCGCTCACCGGGCGCACGCCTCCACCGAAGGCGTGACGCGCTTCCTCCCGTCCGTTGCCGGTCTCCTAATGGAGCGCGAGTTGGAGATGTTGGGAACCGTGTTGGAATCGCCAAAACCTCCTCTCGTCACAATAGTCGGCGGGGCCAAGGTATCGGACAAGCTCCCGGTGATCGAGAGGTTCACTGGACGAGGGAGCACGCTCATGGTGGGTGGGGGGATGGCCGCCACGTTCCTCAAGGCGCAAGGGCTCAACGTCGGCGATTCCCTCGTTGAGGAAGAGTTTGTCGAGCGGGCAGGGGAGCTACTTCGGAGCAGCGAGGAACACGGGACGTCGGTGCTGCTCCCAACAGACGTTGTGGTGTCGTCCGACTTCGCCGCTGATGCGCCTAGTCGAACGGTGGACGTGTCGTGCATAGAACCCGGCTGGCGAATCATGGACATCGGCCCCGAAACGGCCGAGCGGTACGCGAACGCTCTCCGCGATGCGGGAACGGTGCTCTGGAACGGGACGATGGGCGTGTTCGAGTACCAGCCCTTCTCTAGCGGCACAAAACGGCTCGCAGAGGCATTAGCGGCCCAACAAGAGTCGATTACCGTCATTGGGGGTGGGTCCACCGCGGAAGCCGTCAGCAGCCTTGGACTCGCCGACAGGATGACACACATCTCCACGGGCGGCGGTGCGTCGCTCGAATTCCTCGAAGGCAGGGAACTTCCGGGCGTCGCGGGCCTGATGGACGCGGATTGAGGATGGAGAGATGATCGACTTCCCATACATCACCGAGCTTTGCAGTCCCACCCCCAGCAAGATCGTCATGCTGGTGGTTGACGGTCTTGGCGGCCTGCCGCACCCCGATACCGGAAAGTCGGAGCTTGAGACGGCGAAGACGCCCAACCTCGACCGGCTGGCGGCTCGGAGCGCCTGCGGCCTCACGACACCCGTAGCGCCAGGAATTACCCCCGGCAGTGGGCCGGGGCATCTCGCCCTTTTCGGGTACGATCCCGTCAAGTACCTCATTGGACGGGGCGTACTCGAAGCTATCGGCATCGGGGTCGAGATCAAGAAAGGTCAAGTGGCGGCGAGAGGGAATTTCTGCACGCTCGACGAGTCTGGTCTTTTGGTCGACCGCCGTGCCGGGAGAATCCCCACGTCAGAGAGCGCTCCGTTGGTGGAACTGCTGGACCGGATCGAGGTCCCGAACGTCGAGATTTCTGTGTATCCGGTCAGAGATCACAGGTTTGTACTCGTTCTCTGGGGAGACGGCCTAGACGAGCGGGTCACTGAGACCGACCCCCAGACGCTCGACGTGCCTCCTCTGGAGGCGAAGGCCGTCGTACCGGAGGCTGAAAAGACTGTTGAAACAGTCCGCTCCTTTGCAAGGCAGGCACAAGAAATCCTTCACGAACGGTCGTCGGCAAACATGGTTCTCCTGCGGGGTTTTTCAGCGCTGCCGGACCTTCCTGACATGGGAAGAACGTACAGTCTCAACCCGGCCTGCATCGCCGCCTACCCGATGTACCGCGGCTTAGCCCATCTCTTGGGAATGAAGATTGTGCCCACTTGCGCGACCTTTGACGACGAGCTTGACACACTTGAAAAGAGCTTTCATGAGCACGATTTCTTTTTTCTGCACTACAAGCCCGCCGATGCCGCGGGAGAGGACGGCGACTTCGACGGAAAGGTCGAAGCGCTGGAGTATCTCGATGCGCGAATACCACGACTGTTGGATTTCGATATCGACACTCTCGTCGTCGCGGGCGATCACTCCACTCCGGCGATCATGGGGAGCCACAGCTGGCATCCGGTGCCGTTGATGGTGAAGTCGTCGATCTATGCGGGCGACGGGGTAGGGGAGTTCAACGAACGGACCTGCGCGTCCGGTTCGACCGGGCGCATCCCGGCAGTCGATGTCATGACGATTGCGCTGGCAAACGCTGGGAAGCTGCAGAAGTTCGGCCCGTAAAACGACAGCGCCCTTCGCGGCCGCGTCATGTACAATTGGCACCCTAGCTGAAACTCCTGCAAAAAGGTGAGTCATTGGGTTCCCCTGTTATAGCGGCCAACTGGAAGATGAACATTCTGCCCTCGGAGGCCGGAGCGTTCACCGAGCGGCTCCGTGACGGCCTCCAGGACGTTCAAGGCGTTGAAAAAATCGTCTGTCCGCCCTTCGTCTCACTGCCGGCGGTAGCGGAGGGCCTCAGTGGCTCGGGCATCCGCGTTGGCGCTCAGAATATGCACTACGAAGATAAGGGGGCCTACACGGGAGAGATCTCGGCATCGATGGTCAAGGAACTCTGCGAGTACGTCATTCTCGGCCACTCCGAGCGCCGCCAGCGGTTCGGTGAGACCGACGAAATGGTCGCGAAGAAAGTGACTGCCGCCATTGGTGTGGGACTAAAGCCCATCCTCTGCGTCGGAGAGACTCTTGCCGAACGTGAGGCGGGCGATGCCACGGTTGTCGTACAACGTCAGGTACGCGCCGCGCTGCGAGAAGTCCCGTCGCTCGAAGGCGTTATCGTGGCGTATGAGCCGGTCTGGGCCATAGGCACGGGTGTACCTTCAAGTCCCGCGGAGGCCCAGTACATCATGGAGTTCATTCGTGGCCTGATGCAGGAAGACTTTGGCCGCTCTGCAAGAGAGCTTCCCATTCTTTACGGCGGCAGCGTGGATGCGAACAACGTGGCCGGATTTGTCGCTCAGCCGGACATCGACGGCGCCCTCGTCGGAAGCGCGAGCCTCGACGCGGACGGGTTTGTCGAATTGGTCAAGAACGCCCGCACCGCTTCGGGCTAGGCCACTCATGTCTTCCACGGAACCGGCCAACGTCGTGACGATTGTTGGGCCTACCGCATCGGGCAAGTCGCACCTTGGGATGGAAATTGCCCGGAGCGTGGGCGGGGAGATCATCGGGGCGGACAGCCGTCAGATCTATCGTCACATGGATATCGGCACGGCCAAGCCGCCCGTGGAAGACCGTCAGCGCGTACGCCATCACTTGGTCGACATCATCGAACCCTCAGACGACTACAGCGTCGCACTCTACGTTAGGCAAGCACGCGAAGCGATTTCCAACGTTCTCAAACGCGGGCGGGTCCCCATAGTGGTGGGAGGCACCGGCCAGTACGTTTGGGCCTTGTTGGAGGGGTGGAACGTGCCGGAGGTCTCGCCGAACCCTTTGCTCAGGGATGATCTTCACACTCGAATGGCCCGAGAAGGTCTGCCCGCCCTCGTGAAGGAGCTCAAGGAGACTGCACCCGTCGCAGCCCGACGAATCGACCTTGCGAATCCACGAAGAGTCATCAGGGCGCTCGAACTGGCGCTACAGACTCCTGACGGCGAACCGGAGGAGCCTACACGGACGCCACCGCCCTTTCAGGCGACCGTGATCGGCATCGAGGTTGACCGCGCGTGGCTGTACGACCGCATCAACGCCCGGGTGGATGCCATGATCGAGGCCGGGTGGGTAGGGGAGGTCGAAAACTTGCTGGATATGGGATTCGGCCCCGATCTGCCCGCGATGTCGAGTCACGGCTACCGGGAAATCTGCGAGTACCTCCGTGGGGAAGTAACGCTTGAAGACACCGTTGAGACCATCAAGACCAAGACACGCCGGTTCCCCCGGCAGCAGGGAGCGTGGTTCCGCGCGAATGACGAGCGCATCCGGTGGTTCTCAGACGAGAATGGCGGTCTCGATCAGGCGGTCGAGTACGCTTGCGAGTCTGTGGGGAAGCGCATGGACTCGCGGTAAATGGGCGTCTTCGTAGACACGGAGTGATATACTGTAGCGACTCTGAATGATGCGGAGGCCGAGCTTGGAGTTCACCAAGATGCATGGCGCGGGCAACGACTACATCTATGTCGATGCGCGCGGAAAAGAGGAGGACTGGCCGGCCATGTCGGCTGAGCTGAGCGACCGCCATACCGGAATTGGAGCCGATGGTCTCATCCTCGCGCTCGATTCCAAACGGGCCGACCTTCGCATGAGAATGTTCAACGCGGATGGCTCCGAAGCGGAGATGTGTGGAAACGGCATTCGCTGTCTCGTCGGGTTTGCCCTTACGAGGGAAATAATTCCGCGAGGAACTTCCCCGGTACTGGTCGAAACTCTCGCCGGAGACCTTGAGGTCACACCCACTTGGGAAGGAGACAAGGTCGTGTGGGCGAGGGTGAGCATGGGAGAGCCACGGTTGGCCGTGGATGACATTCCGGTCGCGCTCGATGACCGGGCGATGGTAATGGACTATCCCTTGACGGTGGATGGCGTCACGTTCGAGATCAATGCCGTTTCTATGGGAAATCCCCATGCCGTGGCGTTCATCGACGAACCGGTGGACGATGTTCCGCTGTTCCGGCTCGGTCCGCTGGTAGAACACCACCCGCTCTTTCCCAACCGGGTGAACTTCGAGATCGTGAATGTCATCGACGAGAGCCACGTAAAGGTGCGTGTCTGGGAACGGGGCTCCGGGGAGACCATGGCTTGTGCTACCGGGGCCTGTGCTGTGGGCATAGTATCGCGGTTGAAGCGACGCACGAAGGGTAGCGAAGTCAGAATGTCGTTCCCCGGGGGCGACCTCGTCGTCAGATGGCCGGGCGAGGGCCCCGTGATTCTCGAAGGACCGGTTGCTGAGGTGTTTACAGGACAGGCATAGTCTCAGAATATTCTTGTACTTCTTCTAACATAAACACCAGAAACCGGCCAGTTATGTGAGCTATACAAAGGTAAATTACCTAATCTACACGCAAATAACTGAGTTTTCCTAGTTTTGGAACAATGCTAATCGCATAGCACAGTCAGAATGGAGGCGAAATGAGGTTTTCGGAGCGCATGGATAGAGTCCCACCCTACCTTTTCGTGCAGATCAGCAGGAAGATCGCAGAAAAGAAGGCGCAGGGCATCGAGGTCATCAGCTTCGGGATAGGAGATCCGGACATTCCCACGCCGGGCTACGTCATCGACGCGCTCGGCGAGGCCTCTCACGACGCTCCGAACCACCGTTACCCTGAGTCTGAGGGCCTTCCGGAGTTCCGGGAAGGCGTGGCCGATTGGTATCACCGGCGTTTCGGCGTCAAGCTCGACTCCGTGAAGGAAGTCATTTCGCTCATCGGAGCGAAAGAAGGGATCGGCCACGTTGCTTTTTGCTTCCTTGACGCCGGAGAGGTTGCTCTGGTCCCAGATCCCGGATATCCCGTTTACGCCATGGGCACCCTCTTCGCGGGCGGCGAGAGCTACATGCTGCCGCTCACCGAGGAGAACGACTGGCTGCCCGACCTCGACTCGATACCCGACGACGTGGCGGGCAAGGCCAAGCTGCTTTGGCTCAACTACCCGAACAACCCAACGGGCGCAGTCGCGGACCTCGAATACTACCGCAAGGCAATCCAATTCGCGGAGAACCACGATATAGCCGTCATGCACGACGCTTGCTACACCGAAGTGGCCTACGACGGCTATCGACCGCCCAGCTTCCTTCAGGCCGAAGGGGCGATGGACGTTGGGATCGAGTTCCACTCACTGTCCAAGTCCTACAATATGACCGGCTGGCGCATCGGGATGGCTGTCGGGAATGCGGATATGATCGACGCGCTGCTGACCATCAAGTCGAACCTCGATTCCGGCGTTCCCCAGGCCGTTCAGCACATGGCCATCGAGGCTATGAAGCGTCCCTTGGAGTCGGTCGACGAGCGCAATGTAGTATACCAAGCACGTCGCGACCGTATCGTGCCCGTGCTCAAGGACATGGGCATGAAGGTCGAGTCGCCGAAGGCCGGTCTGTACATCTGGGCGGGCGTTCCCGAAGGCTATACCTCGGCCAAGTTCGCTGAAAAGCTCTTGGAGGACACCGACGTCCTGATGATTCCGGGCGGCAACTATGGGGCGGCGGGCGAAGGGTACGTCCGCCTGTCGATCACTCTTCAGGACGATCTGATCGATAAGGCTCTCGACCGCGTATCCGGCTGGCGTCCGTAGCTCAAACGCGGTGATATGCTCCAATGGCGCTGGATAATCATTCCATTTTAGGGTATAATTGCTGAGTAAAACTCATTCTATTCATACAGGAGGGGGTGTCCCATCGCTCCGGGAATGATTTCGACGGCCCGCAAGGCCGAACGTGCTTTGCTGGTGAGCGCGCAGGTGTTCCGGCGGCGCGAGGCGCTTCCAATGCGCGCGTCTTTGGCAGAGCTAGGTGACCTGGCACGGACCGCCGGCGCGAAGGTCGTAGGATCACTCACTCAGCAACTCAAGAAGCCCACTCATTACTACCTCGGCAAAGGCAAGCTGGAGCAGCTCAAAGAGGCTGTGTTGGCTAAGCGCGCCGATACGATTATATGCGACGACGAGTTGACTCCGACGCAGCAGCGAAACCTAGAACGTGCCCTTGAGGAGAAGGTCAAGGTCATCGACCGCACGGCGCTTATTCTCGACGTGTTCGCGGCGCGGGCCCAGACCCGTGAGGGCCGCCTTCAAGTTGAACTGGCGCAGCACGAGTACCTCATGCCCCGTTTGGCAGGTCAGTGGTCGCACCTTGAACGTCTCGGCGGCGGCATTGGAACCAGAGGCCCGGGTGAATCGCAGATAGAGACCGACCGGCGCTTGGTGCGCAACCGTATACAGCGCATCAAGAAGGCCTTGAACCAGGTGAGTCGCCAGCGAGACCTCTATCGCGCGAGAAGGCGCAACGAGGGCATTCCCGTAGTCAGCCTGGTGGGATACACCAACGCGGGCAAAAGCACGCTCCTAAACAGCCTCACGGCCGCAGGCGTGACCGCTGAGGACAAGCTGTTCAGCACCCTCGACCCCGTAACGAGAAAAGTCCGGCTCGCCTCCGGTAGGGAGGTCCTGTTCACCGATACGGTCGGATTCATCCAAAAGCTTCCTCCGGCCATTGTGGCTGCCTTCCGAGCGACCCTCGAGGAGATACGGGAAGCGCGAATAATCGTGCACGTTGCCGATGTATCGAGTCCCAACCTTGCAAACCACATTGATGAGGTCGAGAGCATACTCGGCGACCTCGAAGTTGCCGACAAGCCGACCGTCCTCGCCCTCAACAAGACCGATCTGCTGCCAGGAGCTGACGATCCACGAAACGGAGACTTGCTTCCTGAGTTTCTCGACGCAGAAGAGCCGCCACCCGGCGTTGTACTCATATCCGCTATGGAACAGTTGGGCCTCAAAGAGTTGTTAGGGGAAGTCGAACGCCTCCTCGGGGTCGAGGACCCCGCCAAGGCCGTAGTCGCGACCGCCTAAAGAGGCCACTTTTTGGCAGGGGCCGCACCCATCACCCATCCGCGGCTCGTAAAATCGCTCCAAGTGTCTTGGTGTTTTCCAGTTGGTTGGGTCTGAACAAGAACCTTGCACGTCGCCCAAACAGCGGAGAGGGGTTACTCAGACCGCAGTCGGGGAGAGAAGAGGTGTGTGTCGACAAGCTGCTAATGGTTCGCACTATTAATGTTATGTAAAGTTAAAATGCGGTTCCGTAGCCGTCCTAACGCAATTTGACATAACAAGACACGGCCTATGAAATTCTGCTCGGGACCGAAACAAGCATCATTTCCGCGCTCATCAGCCCACGCAGCAGGTCGACCTCGAACTTTCCCGAATCGTCGCCGTCGGCGTAGACTCTTTGAATTCGGATGGTCTGCAAGAAGTGGTCGCTCTCCTGACCGACCACCATCACGACTTGGTCTCTAAAGCGGTCGACCGCGGCTCCGAGCTGCAGCAGCATCTTCGATGTCCGAGACGAGGCGACCCCAGGGGTCGAGACCACCCGGCTCGGTCCGGCCATCACGATGATCGCCCCGGAGCATCTGTCCATCCCGCTCGCCCATTCGGAGCTGAGAGGAGATGAGTCAATCGGATCGATCTCGACGACGCTGTGCGGGATGCCGAATCCGTCCAGCGTCCGAACAATCCGGTCGGCGATTGCTCCCGCGCCGGAGTGGGCTACGAGGAGACGTCCGCTGGCTTTTCTATTGTTTCCTGGCTGCCGTGGCTCTGCGGGCGCTTTGTTGTCAGGCGCAGGCCGTTCCGTTTGGGACTGCCCCTGTGCTACTTCGGCTGGCCGCGTTTTGGAAACCGACGAGGCCTGATCGGTCAGGTTCGCGAGACTTACGTAGTGCGAATTGCCCGCCTCCGTTACTATCCCGATCAATTCTCCGTTGCGGACCACAATCTCCAGGAATTCGGAGGCGAGACTCTCCGGAATGCCTATGTCGTCGATGATGATCCCCGACGCCTCCTCCGGCCCCGGAATCCGTTTACCATCCAAAAGCTCATAGAACGCCTTGAACGTCTCGGGGCGCATTCCCGCTTCGATTAGGGCTTCGGAATCGTCCTCGGCGGCCTTTGCGCCCAACGCGGTCAAAGAAATCTTGGCGTCGCTGTAGCCGCCCTCGGTCAGACCGTACTTTGCCGATGAATTGAGCTTCATCATGAAGGCGCTGCTGGCCGGCGTAGTGCCCATGGCCTTGGCAAGTCGCACTCTGTCGAACGGCAGTCCGGCGTTCTTTTCGTGTATGGAGCGCGTGATCTCCAGGACCTCTTCGAGCCTGTGTTGCGGGTAAGGCCGTGAGACCCGCGTGCGTCTCTTTGCCGCCTGCGGCGCTGCGTCAACCATAGATCACCATCCTGAAAATATAGAAAATAGATTTCAATGTGTTTTCAAATATTCTGAAAAAGAGTTTATTTGAGTTGAGTGTGGCCAGAAAAAGTAATATCTGGTTTTCAGAAAACAGTATCATGGAGCAACGATTCGGTCAATACGGCGCACGATATTCCGGGGAGCATCTTTGCGAACTACGACTTCGAGAGCCAGACTCGCAAAGTAACCCATTGTTCGGCTAGTCGTTGAACTCCATAACGGTCTCTCCAGCCCGGAAGCGTCCAGTACGTTCGTGTGGCATCGGTGACTGAGGAGACCCAGGCTTGTACGTGATACTATGGCAGCATGGGGCCCTGTCGGGTCACGAGAAAGGATGATTTTCTGAAATGAACCTGAACCATCAGGCAGCAAAGACGTTCGCCATTGCCATATTCGCAGTCTTCCTGATGATCGGGCTTGGCTGCGGTACGTTTGGGGGAGGAGACGATACCGAGCCTTCGGCCGACGCCCTACCCGCCCAGCCCACGCCGGACCTGGAGAAGATAGTCGAAGAGATCGTCACCAAGATGCACGAGGATGCGACTGCCGAGGAGATCCAGGAGCTTGTGCGGGAGACGGTATCGGATGCCCTGGAGGCCCACGAGACTTCGACCGACGCTCCGCTGTTCCCCAAGGTGGTTGTCCACGACGACGATATTGTCGCTCCTCAGCACGTGCCCAACGAACTCGATGTAATCTGGGAGGCGTGGGAGCACCTGAACCGCGACTACGTGGACCGGGAGAAGCTCGACCCGGAGTTGGCTACCGAGTTCGCGATCAGAGGCATCACCAGCACCCTCGGCGATTCTCAGACCTCGTACGTGCGCAAAGAGGTGCTTGACGGGCAGTTCGGCGACGTATTCGAGGGCGAGTTTCAGGGCATCGGCGCCCACGTCGCGATGAACGCGAGAGGGCACCTCGTAATATCATCGCCCATCGAAGGCGGCCCTGCCGACCTGGCCGGAATCAAACCCGGCGACATCATCCTGGAGGTCGACGGTGAGAGCCTGGAAGGCCTTTCTACGCTGGAGGCGGTCTCGAAGATTCGAGGTCCGAAGGACAGCGTCGTTCGGCTCTTGGTGAAGAAACTGGGACAGCTCGACCCCGTGCTTATTGAAATCAAGCGCGCCGTGGTTCCTTTGACAAGTGTACGTCTCCGAAGCGAGCCGGGCGAGAAGTTTATGCACATCCGCGTGACGGACTTCTACCCACAGACGGCGGACAAGCTGCGCGCGGTGATCGAACGGGAGATGGAGGCCGGCGCTCAGGGGCTGATACTCGACCTCCGAAGCAACGGGGGCGGCCTGCTGTCGGCAGCGGTAGACGTAGCAAGCCTCTTCATCGAAGACGGCTTGGCCATGTACGTAGTCGACGCAAACAAGCGACGCACCGACTACCCCATCAACACCGAAGGCCGGGAGTTTCTCACGGACATACCGATGGTCGTTCTCATCAACGGCGGCAGCGCCAGCGCGTCCGAGATCCTGGCGGGCGCCTTCCAGGACCACGGCCGTGCGACTCTGATCGGCGACACCACCTTCGGCAAGGGCAGCGTGAACTGGCTCCGACGTCTCAGCAACGGGGCCGGCCTCTACATTACCGTCGCTCACTGGTACACGCCGAATGGAAGGCTCATCCAGGGCGAGGGTGTTGCGCCCGACATCGAAGTAACCAGCCGCGACGCCCAGAAAGCCTCGGTTGACCAGCATAACCGGGCCGTTGAAGAGCTGGAGTCGATGATGAGCGGCGGGTCGTTCGATCTGAAGAGCAGCTCATAAGGACCGGCACCATGGACGGCAACAGGTCAATCGCCGTCAATCGCAAGGCGCGGTACGAGTACGACATACTCGATAGCATCGAGGCCGGGCTGGTGCTGGTCGGAACCGAGATCAAAGCGATCCGGGAGGGCCGTGCCAACTTCAGCGACGCCTATGCACGTCCCGACAACGGCGAGATCTGGCTGATGAACGCGCACATCTCGCAGTACTCTGCGTCCGGGGGACAGAATAACCATGATCCCAAGCGTCCGCGCAAGCTGCTGCTCCACAAGGATCAGATAAGGCGGCTGACCCGGCAAGTGGACGAACGCGGTCTGACACTGGTGCCGCTGAAGCTCTACCTGAAGCGGCAAAGGGCGAAGGTCGAGCTGGGTGTGGCGAGAGGACGGAAGCGGCATGATAAGCGGCGGGCCATCATCGACCGCGAGCGGGAGAAGGAAGCGCGAATGGCCATTCGTCGCGGCGGTTAAACGATACGGGCCGGAGCAGTTCAACGCTCCGGCCCGTGCGGAAGGTTCTTAGAGTTTCTCCAACCCTAGTTGTTGGTGGAAGGATACCCCACCCTCTTGACCTCGATGGTCTCACCCGGCGCGAGCGCGACCCGATGCACGTTGATGCCGAGCTTGAGCAGCCAGTAGCCGAGAGTGGCCTTGCTCACACCCAACTCGTCGGCTGTGGCAGTTAGACCATACTCGGTCACCATCTGGGGCAGCATCTTCTCCAGAGGCTGCTGGAACTTCTCCTCGACCGCGATCATCTTCTTGGTTTTTCTCCTCATCATCACTCCTCCCACAAGTTACTGTAGTCTCATGCTAAGCCTACGACAAATGCGGTGTCAATTCGTTTTCTAGCACTTTTCCAAGAATTTCAGAGGGTTTCACACTCAGAAAGAAACCAGTCCCTTACCCAACTGCGCGACTAGACCCCCGCTGGGCCGGAGTTTGAGATTCTACCCACGCAACGTCCGAAGTGGCGGATATTCTGTGTTTTACACGCTAAATTACCGATGTGTTATCAGGTCAAGCGTTGTTGACTGGCAGGTTATCGGGCTGTTAGGCTCGGAGGCTACATAGGTGTGAGAGGCGAGTAACCTTTTGATAGGCTTGCTGCGAGAAATACGGTCCCAGCATGGGAGGGAGCACGCGACGGTTGCCGTGCTGCTCGAACGCGGCGTCCGCCCTCCCCTAGCGGGGAACGCCACCCCGGGAGGATTCCTTCTCTACAGTCGAGCATCGACGGAGGAGGTCAGGTACGCTGCCGAGGAGGCGTTGCGGCGGCTCCAGTCCGGTGAGCGCGGTCTGGCCGTCTCTCCCTACTGCGGGACGAACCTCTTGGTCGCGGCCCTCCTGGCCCTGGTGGTGTCGTCGCTGCTTCGCGGTCGGTCCAAGAGCGTGATGAAGAGCATGTCGTCGATGATGCTCGGAATCATGGTCGCGCTGACTTTCAGGAGGCGTGTCGGCGAGCTCGTCCAGGAGCACCTCACTACCCTACCCGATTCCGACGGCGTGTCGGTGCGCCAAATCAAAGCTCTGCAGATCGGAAGGATCTCCATCCACTGGGTGGGTACCGGACCGGACTCGTCTTGACTTGATTGCCGAACGTTCGCATTGCTACACTTGGAAGTGTCAGATGTCCCTGTAGCTCAGTTGGACAGAGCGGCTGCCTTCTAAGCAGCGGGTCGCGGGTTCGAATCCTGCCAGGGACGCCACCTCTCCTTTTCGTCCCTCTTTGCTGGGTTGGAAGCTCCAGTGTCATTTGATTGGGCTCCAGCGATGTCAAGTGTTCCTTCTGAGCCTTTCGTATTTCTTTTCGGCGTTGGAGATGAAGCGGTTGAGGCTTTGGATCACATTACGATATGGTTCGGGGTCGGCTATTTTGCTTCCATACTTCATCACGTCACGGGAGGCACGGGCGCGTTCTTCGGGGTCGTCGGACTCGAGGCGTTCGGCGAGGACGACGGCGGCCTTGAGCATGAGCGCCCTGAACTCGGCGATCGCGAGCGAGTGGGCTTCGTTGCGCTGCCGTTGGTATTCTTCTCTAAAGCCGGGTTCATTCATCCATCGATGGAGGGTAGTACGTGAGATACCGGCGTTCTCGGCGGCTTCGCCTTGTGACTTGGAGACGGTCAAGTACGGGAGGGCGAGGAGTTGTCTTTCAGTTAGTTCCGAAGAATTTTCTGTAACATTTCGTTCCATTTTGTAACATTCTCCTATGTCTTGAGCATGGCGACGGGGGGCGCTTGGACATAGAATAGTACACATGTTCGATCATGTCAAGTGGGGATTCTGAATGCCTGTGCCAGGGGAACTCACTCGTCTTGCGGCACTATTCGCCCTTCGACAGGCTCAGGACGAACGTGGTTGCGTGTTTTTCTCTGTGATTGGGGAGTGACCATCCGACATTAATGTTATGAAACCGAAGTAAGTCTGTTCTCTGCTACAATCCGCGAAACTTTCTGAGGGTTCGCAATGGGCAAGCATCCTTTCGTACTGTCGGCAACGGTGGACTTTCCAGACGACGTGATTCCGGGTCCGTATGATGGGCGTCTGCTCGACGAGTTGCTGGGCACGCTGACGGGCATGGGCGTTCGGCGGGTGTACTGGCTCTACTATGGGGACGTGGAGCCGGAGTCGCTGTGGGCGGGGAGTCTCTACGAGAATGCGCAGATTCCCTACGGGACGCAGACGCTTGAGGCCATTGGAGAGCCGCTGAAGGCGGCTGTGCCGGTCGCGCACCGGCATGGACTGGAGATCTATGGGGTGCTCAAGCCGTACAACACGGGGATGTCGGGGACGAACGGGCCATGCAGCGGGAGGAGATTGAGCGGGATCGAGCGGATCGGCGGGGCGGTGCCGCAGGTGATACCGTTTCTTGAGCGGTATCCTCACACGCGACTGAGAAGGAGGCCTGACACGAGGGCGAGTCATGGCGCTTCGGTTAGGAGGATACGACTCCTGAAAAGGGACGCCTCCCCTACCCGCGTCCGTCCTGAGAACCTGCAACTCTGGACGAGCGACGACAACGGTAGGTACACGCGACTTGACGCCGCTTTGTCGGTGACCGAGCGGGTGGAGCCGGCTCCACGCGAGGTGCGGAACTACCACGGCGAGCTTGTCGTGGCGAAGGGCACGCCGGTAAGGACGCTGACGATCGACGGGCTGAACATTCGCGAGAGGTTCGTGGTCGTCACGACCGATTTCACGGACGAGTCGGGCGACTTCATCAACACGACGTGCGGGATGGTGGAGGCATACGGAGACGACTTGGACACTCCCCTGCCCGTCGTCGTGGCGTCGCGCGGAGCGGTGTGGAATGGTCCACGCGACCTGGTGGGGGATGGCCCGGACTTCGACAGCGGGATGGGGCACTTCGAGATACCGCTCGACGTGAACGTATCATCGGAGGGAGAGGGAGTGTTTTGGCATCGCCTTGCGGTCGGGGGCCTCGTCGGCTTCGCGCAGGGGAAGAACGAGTATCTACCGGGAACGGTGTCGGAGGTTTACCCGGAGGTGCACCGTCTGTGGGACGGCTGGGTGGATCGGATACTGGAGACGGGCGTGGACGGCATCGACATCCGGGTGTCGTCGCACGGGAGCTTGGTGGATGAACCTTGGGAGTACGGTTTCGATGAACCGGTGGTCGAGGCGTATCGGATGAAGTACCAGACAGACCCCTGGAGCAGCGACGAAGACCTCGACCGGTTCTCACGGCTACGGGGCGAGCACTTCACATCGTTCATGCGGCGGACGAGCAATCGCGCGCGGAGCATGGGGCGAAAGATGCAGGCGCACATCCACACCGAGGCGTTCCGGCCGGACATCGTTCACGGGCAGATCATGGGGTTCCCGCCGAACACACACTTCGCGTGGCAAGACTGGATGCGGAACGGTCTGCTGGACGGCATCACGTTCCGCACGAGCTGGTGGGAGGCGCTGGAAGACCAGCCGGGCACCCCGCCGGTGCGGAGCCGGCTCAGCAATGCGCTCAAGGACGCCGTGGCAGTCGAGGCCCTCGGCCTTGCGTTGGAACTTGGCATCCCGGCGTACATGAACCGCTACATCGAACGGGCCGTGGGCGACGAAGAGTACCTGACTGACCTGGAGGCGGCCCTAGTGGACGACCGGTTCGGCGGGTTCGACCTGTACGAGTCGGCGTGCTTCATTCGACCGACGGCTGACGGGTCGCGGCTGGAGCCTTACAAGAACCGCGTCGAGTTGATTCGCAGGAAGGTGCGGGAGTTGGAGCTTCTTTGAAGCATGGCTAAGGGCAAGTTTAGTCCCCCGCTGAGGCCCCGGATAGGCGGACGTGCCCGTTTGTCTCACTCTTGCGCTGTCCGGTGGGAACGGAGAAAGTGAATCGAGGCTCACCAATCATTCCGGCGGCGACGGTGGCGTTGGTCCCTTCGTCGATGAGGATGAAACTGCCGGTGGCGCGGTTGCTGGTGTAGTCGTCGACCGCCAACGGTGTGCTCACCTTGACGTGGACGCGGCCGATCTCATTCAGCCGCAGCGAATCCGCATCCGATTCGCCGGTGAGCGACGTGATGCTGAACAACGACAGTAGGTCGGTGACGATTGCCTTCGCCGATCGCGTAGTGTGCTTGATGCGATATACATTGCCGGGGCGAAGCGCGGTGCGATCGTCCATCCAGCAGACGACGGCGTCGAACTCCTGGGTCATCACCGGCTCGGCGTCCGTAGCGCAGATCATCTCCCCGCGAGTAACGTCGAGGTCGTCGGCAATCTGGACGGTGACGGCATCGGGAGGATACGCCTCCTCCACGGCGCCCCAAGGCGCTTCGATGGACGTGATGACGCTCTCCATGCCGGAGGGCACGAAGCGCACTCGCTGGCCCACGCGCAGGACACCCGAAGCTACGCTGCCCGCATAGCCACGGTAGTCGTGGTACTCCTTGCGGTGGGGACGTACGACGTATTGAACGGGCATTCTCAACGGCATGGCATCGAGTCCTTCATGCACCGGCAGGTTTTCAAGGTGGTCCCGCAGCGTGCCACCCTGGTACCAAGGCATGTTCGTCGACGGCTCGACCACGTTGTCGCCGTTGAGCGCCGATATTGGGATGAATACCGCATCTTCCACATCGAGCCGCTCAACAAATGGGGTGAACTCGGAACGGATTGCCTCGTATGCCTGCTGCTCATAGCCAACGAGATCCATCTTGTTGACGCAAACGACGATGTGATCGATGCCCAACAACGAGGCGGTTACGGCGTGGCGGCGTGATTGCTCCACCACGCCGTTTCGGGCATCAATCATGACGAGCACCGCCTCGGCGGTGGACGCCCCGGTGACCATGTTGCGCGTGTACTGCACATGTCCCGGCGTGTCTGCCAGGATGAACTTGCGCGTTGGAGTGGAGAAGTAGCGGTAGGCAACGTCGATGGTAATGCCCTGCTCCCGTTCGGCGCGCAGGCCATCGGTGACAAGAGCGAGGTTCATATAGTCGTTGTGGTGCCGCCGGCTGGCTTCCTCGACGGCGGCGAGTACGTCATCGTCCAGGGCCTTCGAGTCATACAGCAGGCGACCGATGAGCGTGCTCTTGCCGTCGTCCACGGATCCGGCGGTGGCGATGCGGAGGAGGTCCATGCTAGAAGTAACCCTCGCGCTTGCGGTCTTCCATCGCGGCCTCGGCGGTCCGGTCATCAGCCCGTGTCGCGCCGCGCTCAGAGATGCGAGTTGTCAGCGTTTCGGCGATGACTGCTTCCGGCGTAGCAGCTTCCGATGGTACGGCTGCCGTGGAGGTCATATCACCGACGGTGCGGAAACGCACGCTGCGGACCGCCACCGACTCGCCATGCGGGGGCCGCATCACCGGCGATATCGGCATGAGCATTCCGTCATGCTCAAATACCTCACGCCGGTGACCATAGTAGATTTCCGGCAGGTCGATGTTCTCTTCGGCTATGTAGCGCCAGATGTCCAGCTCCGTCCAATTGGAGAGCGGGAAGACCCGCATATGCTGGCCTAAGCCAAGGCTGCCGTTGTAGAGATCCCAGACTTCGGGGCGCTGATTGCGTGGATCCCACTGGCCGAATTCGTCGCGCACGGAGTACACACGCTCCTTGGCGCGTGATCGTTCCTCATCACGCCGTGCGCCGCCCAGGACAGCGGTGAACTTCCCATTGCGAAGCGTTTCCAGCAGCACGGGTGTCTGCATGCGGTTGCGAGGGGAATCAGGGCGCGGTGGAGCTGGAATACGCCCGGAGGTAATTGCGTCGTCAACCGAGCCCACCACTAGATCCACGCCAAGCCGCCTGACGACGCGGTCGCGGAAATCGATGACCTCGGGAAAGTTGTGTCCGGTGTCGATGTGGAGCACAGGGAACGGCAGATGCGAAGGTCGGAGCGCCTTAACGGCGAGATGCAGAAGCACGGCGGAGTCCTTGCCGCCGGAGAAGAGCAGGCCCGGCCGGTCGAACTCCGCAACGACTTCTCGAATGATATGGATTGCGTCCGATTCAAGTGCGCGGAGATGCTTGGACTCGGAGCGCGAGTCATGGAGAAACGCTGGGGCTGTCATTGACAGTTCGCTAATTGCGATCATGATCCTGCCTCGAGGGCAACCAGGTGCAGCCCACATTCCTTGGCGTTGGGGTCGGACTCCCACCACCAGCGTCCCGCGCGAGGGTCCTCTCCCGGCTCGATGGGTCGCGTACACGGCGCGCACCCGATCGATGGGTAGTTCTTGTCGTGCAGTTCGTTGTATGGGACAGCGTGCTCTTTCACGTAGTTTCGCACCTCCTCGAAGGTCCAGTTAGCGAGCGGGTTGATCTTGTAGTTGGCGCGGGGCTCCTCCCACTCGACGATGCCAATGCTGCCGCGCTCCATACCTTGATCCCGGCGCAGGCCCGTGATCCATGCGTCGATGCCGACCAAAGCGCGCTCCATAGGCTCGACCTTCCGCACGCGGCAACAGGTCAAGCGTTTCTCCCGGCCTCGGTAGAAGAGATTGAACCCGTGCTCACCGACCATGTCGGCCACAGCCGTGGGGTCGGGTTGGTACACCTCTATGCGTGCGTTGTAGCGGAACCGGGTCTGGTCCATGACCGTGTACGTTTCCGTCGGCAGGCGCCACGTGTCGAGTGTCACAAGGCGCGCCTGCCGGTTGACTCGCCAGAACATGTCGAACAGCGCGACGTCCTCGAGGCCGAAGCTGGACAACTGGGCCGCGCCCGCACCGAACCGCTCATCGACCCATGCAAGCACGTCGCTTGGCGGGGCGGACTCGAAGCGTTCGTTGAGATCGGCGAGCTCTTGTACTCCCAGTCTTTTCGATGCCGGTACCGGCATAGATGCTCCTTCTCAATCCTTTTTGGGCAAAAAAAGAACCCCTCCGCAAACGGAGGGGCCAGAGGTCTTCCCTTTTTAAAACTGTCGGCGCTAGGCGGTCACCGGCGCGCGTGTTGAAGCAGAAGACCCTCCAGCCTCCGGCGACAACAGCAGCAAACCATGTGCATTGCGGTGCTCACGAAGATAAATATTACGAGCGCTCATCAGGAATGTCAAGATACTTATCGTGCGATATTCCAGAGGCCGCGGCTGTCGTTGCGGCCTGTGCTCGCGTTCCTGTTTGCTATACTTGGCTTCAATTTACTGGCGACAGGGATGCGCAATTGGTTCGATCCGTACTGAGCGCGCCCGTTCGGCGGAAGCTTAACGGATGAAAACGAGATGAGCACTGAAACTCCCGTTGACATTGGCGAGGACAGGCAGCTCTTCGTGGACGATTTTTGGATCGCCGACATGACAGGCGTTGAGCGAGTGCTCCACTCCCCGACGCGGCAGGACATCGCCCTCGAACCGGAACATCCCTGGGAAGTCGGTGGGCTTTCGTACCTCATCGCTTTTCCCGATCAGGGGAAGTTTCGAGGGTGGTATCGTGCCGACCCTCAAATACAGGACTCGGACTACAACTCGATCACTTGCTACGCCGAGAGCGATGACGGCATCAACTGGACGAAGCCGAATGTCGGCCTCATCGAGTTCAACGGGTCGAAGGACAACAACATCGTATGGACGGGGCCGGGAATCAACCTCGCGCCGTTCAAGGACGGGAACCCCGACGCAAAGCCGGAGGAGCGGTACAAGGCGTTCATCCGCGTTCGGCGGGTTATGCACGCTCTCTCATCGCCCGACGGGCTTCGGTGGCAGATGATGCGAGAGGAGCCGATCCACACGGATTACCCCTTCGACACGCTCAACATCCCGTTTTGGGATACGTGGCGCAAGGAGTACGTGGGGTACTTCCGTGGGGTGGCAGGTCAAGGGACGAGCGACTTCTTCACGGGGGTGCGATGGATACGTCGCGGCACGTCGAAGGACTTCCTGAACTGGGGGCCGCTTGAGAACATCGACTGCGGCGACACGCCCTGGGAGCACTTCTACACGAACTCGTGCATCCAGTACCACCGGGCGCCGGGGGCGTACCTGATGTTCCCCTCGCGGTTCGTCCACGAGCGCACGCCCAACCCCGACTGGACGTACGACACTGGCGTGAGCGACATCGTATTCATGTCCAGCCGTGATGGGTTCAAGTTCGACCGGAGCTTCATGGAGGCGTTCATCCGTCCGGGACCGGACTTCAACAACTGGCACGACCGGGGAATCTACTTCGAGGTCGGCGTCCTGCACACGTCGGACAAAGAGATGACGATGTACGGTATGGAGAACGCCCACCTCCCGACGCAGCGCATCTGCCGCTACACGCTCCGAACAGACGGCTTCGTGTCGGTGAACGCAGGTTTCAAGGGAGGCGAGTTCACGACGCGGCCCTTCACGTTCAGCGGAAGTGAGCTTGAACTGAACTACTCGACCTCGGCGGTAGGCTCGATCAAGGTCGAGATGCAGGACGCGGAAGGACACGCCCTCCCCGGCTTTGGGGTGGACGACTTCCCGGAGAAGTTCGGGGACGAGATCGACGGCAAGGCGTCGTGGGACGGGGGCGGCGGCGTCAGCGCGCTGGCAGGGAAGGCGGTGCGTCTGAGGTTTGTTCTGAAGGATGCCGACATCTACGCGTTCAAGTTTGGGTGAAGGGTGTAAGAAACTATCTCAGATAAGCTCCGCGACCCGGTGGTCGGCCAGGGCGGTCTCGACCCTGTGAAGGATGGTTCTGAGGAGGGCTTGGGCGCGGTCACCTGAGTAGTCGAAGGTTCCCCCTACCCTGACGGTGCGCAGCATGTTGGCCGCGATGGAGAGCCGGTAGTCTTCCATGCACGAATCGTAGTCGTAGCCGCGGACTCCGTGTTCCACGAGGACGGAGTGGTAGAGTTTCAACAGCTCCGACTCCAAGGATCTGCGCTCGCGCGGATCGATGCAGTAGACGATGAAGTAGGCCATGTCTGCGACGCTGCGGCCTATCGAGGCGGCCTGCCAGTCGATGACTGCGGGACCGCGTCCGGTTCCGTCGAACGCCAGATTATCGAGGCGGTAGTCGCCATGGAGGACCGTGCGAGGTGGCCGGCTGAGCCGTCGTCTGATGCGCGCTAGGCTGTCGCCGAGGTGGTTGATGAGGTTGATGGTCGATGGCCGGAGGTACCTCCCCCACGTCGAGAGGAACGGGCCTATGGCCTCCCGGAAGGCGCGCTGGCGCGCGTCGGCTTCCTGTGCATATTCGGGGAGCCAGTCCATTTCGGCAAGACGAGGACTCTCCCAGAATTCGGCGTGGAACGCTGCAATTGCTCGAATGGCGGACTCGATGTCCTCGCGTGGCGGATTGCCCACGTTGTCGCCGAAGCGCGCTGGAGCCAGGTCCTGGAGAAGCAGGATGCACTCGCCCGATTCGGGGTCGAAGGCGCTGTAGTACCGCCGGGGCGTGGAGAGAGCCACGCTGCCAAGCAGATCTTCGTAGCACCTGCTCTCACGCTCGTAGGACATCGCGCTGTCGGTAACGGCGGCGCGAATCGTCGGATCATAGGAAGGGAACTTGGCGATGATCGAGCTGGGCGCTCCCTCCTCGTGGGAGTCGTAGGTCACGGCAAGCCTGGCGATTCGTCCAGTGAACCCGTGCCCGGCCGACGTGTCGCCGGCATCGATGGACGTTACCGACGAGGTCGTGATGACACTGGATGAGCGAAGCGCATCGGTCAGCCAATCGGCTGTGAAGTCTTTGGGCGTATGAGGGATGGAGAGATCGGTCATGGATTCAGTCGAACCGGCGCTATTATACCAATGAGGTTTGATAAGGCCCCCCGCTTTGCATTCGCGCTCTCAACGTGTAGAGTATGGGCACAAATCAAGGGCTGCACTTAGAGGGGGCAAACATGGACACAGCGCGAGTGTTCTTTATCGGCGCGGCATACTTCTTCTGGGTATTAGCTGCCATAATGCTGGTGAGTTCGGTCTTCTCCGGCTCCACCATTTTCTTCACCGCGGTTGGGCTGTTCATCGCCGGCCTGATCTTCTTCCTGCTCCACAGATTTACGGCGAGGAAGTAACTAAATCTCTGAAGCAGGGTGAACGGGAGTTGACCGCCGCCTCGCCGGCCGGCCACTCGACCACGTGTCCAGGGGAAGCGATTTCGAATGCCTAACCGATTGATCGACGAGTCGAGTCCCTACCTGCGTCAGCACGCCAACAACCCGGTCGACTGGTACCCCTGGGGGACCGAGGCCCTCGAACGCGCCGTCCGCGAGGACAGGCCGATCCTGCTCAGTGTCGGTTATTCCGCGTGCCACTGGTGCCACGTCATGGAGCGCGAGTCGTTCGAGGACCCCGGTATAGCGGCCCTGATGAACGAGCACTTCGTGTCGATCAAGGTCGACCGCGAAGAGCGTCCCGACATCGACTCGATCTACATGGGCGCGGTGCAGGCAATGACGGGCCAGGGCGGGTGGCCGATGACCGTCTTCCTCACACCGGACGGCAAGCCCTTCTACGGCGGTACCTACTTCCCCCCTGAGGAACGGGGCGGCCTGCCCTCCTTCCCGCGCGTCCTGACGACGATGGCGGACGTGTACCGCAACCGCAGGGGCGACGTCGTCAGCACGACCAATCAGCTAATCGCGCACATGCGGCAGATGACGCGGAGCGCGCCGGGCATCGAGCCGCTGACGGACGACATCATGGTCGGGGCGGCGCGAGAGCTTCGCAAGCAGTTCGATGACAACTATGGGGGCTTTGGACTGCAACCGAAGTTTCCGCAGCCGATGACGCTTGAGTTCCTGCTTCGCCAGTACCTTCGGAACGAAGACCCGTCGGTCCTCGAAATGGTGGAATTAACGCTCGATCAGATGGCGCGAGGGGGCATTTACGACCAGCTTGGCGGAGGGTTCCACCGGTACTCCACTGATACGTACTGGCTCGTCCCCCACTTCGAGAAGATGCTCTACGACAACGCGCTGCTGGCGCGGCTGTACCTCCACGCACACCAGGTGACCGGGAGTCCGATGTACCGGAGGATCGTCGAGGAGACGCTGGACTACGTCGTCCGGGAGATGACCTCGCCGGAGGGTGGGTTCTATTCGGCGCAGGACGCCGACAGCGAGGGCGAGGAGGGGAAGTTCTTCGTCTGGAGGCCGGAGGAGATAGTCGAGATACTTGGCTCGGACGATGGCAAGCTCGTCAACGATTACTACGGCGTCACGATCCATGGGAACTTCGAGGGACGCAGCATTCTGCACGTTCCGACTCCCCTGTCCGACTTTGCCCGAAATGCTGGAATGGACGAGGACGCGCTCCAACAGCGTTTGCAAGAGGCGAGGGCAAAGCTGATGGAGCGAAGGAGCTTGAGGATCGCGCCGGATCGGGATGACAAGGCGCTGACCTCATGGAACGGACTCATGCTCGCGGCCTTCGCCGAGGCCGCGGTCGTTCTCGACCGTGACGACTACTGCAAGGTGGCTGAGGTGAACGGCGCGTTCCTGCTCAATCGGCTCGTGGACGAGTCGGGGCGTCTGCTCCGCACGTACAAGGACGGGCAGGCGAAGCTCTACGGGTATCTCGAAGACTACGCCTTCCTTGTTGACGGCCTGCTGCTCCTGCACGAGGCAACGTTTGGAGAGCGATGGCTAAATGGTGCGGTCGAGCTTGGCGGAGCGATGGTCGACCTGTTCTGGGATGAGACGTCCCAGCAGTTCTACGATACCGGCTCGGACCATGAGGAACTCGTCATACGGCCCCGCGACCTGACCGACAACGCCGCCCCGGCGGGTAGCTCCATGGCGGTGAGCGTGCTGCTCAGGCTGGCCGTTCTGACGGGCGATTCGGCCTACAACGCAAGGGCGGCAACGTCGCTGCGCTCGGCGCACGCCGTGATGCAGCGGTTCCCGACGGCTGCGGGCCACTGGCTGGGGGCTCTAGACTTCTATCTTTCCCAGACGAAGGAAATCGTGATCGTCGGCGAGCGAGAGAACCGTGCCACCGCCGATCTGGTCCGTGAGGTTTTTCGCAGCTATCTGCCCAACAGGGTATTTATCGGAACGTCGGGTGAGGGTACAGGTGATGCACCAGGCCTGCCTCTGTTGCAGGACAGGCATTTGACCGACGGCCGGCCGACTGCTTACGTGTGCGAGAACTACGTTTGCCAGCTTCCTGTGAACGGCGCAGGCGACCTTGCAAGGCAGCTGGTCAATTAAGGCGATAGAAGATAGCATGGTCTCCCTGATCCTGTCGAAGGGACAGCGGGCCGTTCATGGTTCGACAAGCTCACCACGAACGCTTCCTGCTAGGGCCAGCGCAGCTTGTTGCCGTCATAGGCGCGTTCGAGGAACGTGGTCGTGAAGGCCGTCGTGTAGTCGAAGGGCTGTGACAAGGCTTCGAACTTCAGCAGGTGGTCGTAGAGCGCCTTCCACTGGTCGTCCGTCATTTGTCCGAGTCCCCGCTCATCGGTGAACGGACTCGTGGCGTCCGCAAGCTCGGTATCCAACATGAAGGCTTGATGCGCGCGATCCTCCTTGGGCGCGTACTTCATGATGATGTCCAAGGTTGCATCGCGGTTCTCAAGGGCGTACTCGGCGCCTTTAAGCGTCGCGCGGAGGAAGCGGTCCAGAACGTCGCTCGAATCCGATGCGTAGGCGTCGGTCGTGATGTAGGTCAGGCCCATGTTGGGAATGTCGAAGTCGGCCGGGTCCCAGAGAACGACCTCATGTCCCAGCTTTCGGACGATGTTGGGTTCGTTCGACTTGAAGACGGCCAGCACGTCGACCTTGCCTTCGGTCAGGACGCGAGGGTCGAACCCTACCTGCACCTCGTTGATTTCTTCCCGGTCTACTCCTGCCGTCTCAAGCATGGCCAGATAGTCGGGCGGGACGGAGATTTTGTACCCAAAGTTGCGCCCTTCCCAACCCTTGAGGTCGGTGATGCCGGAGTTCTTCAGGGCCATGTAGGCCTGCTGTCCCTTCTGCCCGAAGAGGGCGACCGCTACGATGGGCAGTTCGGGGTCGGAGCGCCGCTTGAGGACGGACGTAGCCGCAGCCGTGGTGACGTGGACATCGCCCGCGACGAGGAGCTTTAGGTGCTCACCGCTGCTGGCGTGGCGTATCTCCACGTCGAGGTTCTGTTCGTCGAAATAGCCCTGCTCCTGCGCGACGTAGGCGGCGACGAAAGGCAGGTTGGCCTGCGGTTTGAAGCCGGCCATGAAAACGACCTTGTCGGGGGGTTGATCTACGTCGTCATCGCCGCATGAGATGGCAACGACAAGCGTGGTGAGTAGAAGCAAGAGGAGAACGCGAGTCATGGGGCGGATTCTACACGATTGCGCACGGCATATCCCGAACGAAGAGTGGAATTGATGTGCAACTCCGCTCCGCAATAGTGTCCTGTATCGCAGGTTCGTTGCATAAAGCGGATGGGCGTGTATCGGGGGGAAGCCACCCTCACCCTAGCCCTCTCCCGCGAACGGGAGAGGGGATGTTCGCTGGCTGATTTATTCGGTGAATCTCTGATACAGGACGCTAGAGGGCAGGCCCCGATTGCTGCGAGTCGTGCCAGAAGAGGACGCGGCGCTCGATGAGTGCTGTGATGCCGGTCAGGCCGAGGCCGATGCAGGCAAGGACGGCGATGGCCGAGAAGAGGGTCGGCATGTCGATGTTGTGATGCGCGACGATGATGACGCTGCCCAGTCCGCGGTCGCCGGTGAACCACTCCCCCACCACGGCTCCGATGACGGAGAGCGGCACGGCAATGCGAAACGCGGCGAAGACGTACGGGAGCGCGCCGGGAACACGGAGCTTGATGAGGACCTGTGCTTCGCTTGCGTCGAGGAGTCGAAAGAAGTCCAAGGTCGTGGCATTGACCGACCGCAGTCCGATGAAGGTATTGACCATGACCGGGAAGAAGGTAATGAGGGCGGCGATCATCATCTTGGGGAACGATCCGAACCCGAACCAGATGACGAACAGCGGCGCTATGGCGACTATGGGCGTCACCTTGATGAGCAGCGCGATGGGATAGACCGTTCGCTCGAACAGCCGCGAGTGGGCCATCACGCCGGCCGCGATGACGGCAACCAGGGTTCCCATGGCGAAGCCGCCGAGCGATTCGTATAAGGTTATCAGCCCGTGGAAGAGGAAGTGGCCGAGGTCGCCGGACAGGCGCGACCACACGGCGCTGGGAGTCGGCACGAGGTACTCGGCGACACCGCTGACGCGCACCGCCACTTCCCATAAGACTCCAACTGTCGCAAGCGCAATGAGGGGGAAGAACGCGCGGCGCACATAGCGAGTTAGGCCGGCGAAGTACTGGCCTTGCGAGGACGGACCGCCAGCACGCATGGCGTCGTCTTGGGCAGGCTTAGACCGCAATAGGCTCATGCCTCGCCCCCTTGAGCAGGCCCCTCACGAGGGCCATGCAGTCCCCGAATTCCTGCGACTCCTCCACGGACCGCATCCTCGGACGCGGCAGCTCGATATTGATTACGTCGACGATCTCTCCGGGACGGGGTGACAGCACGACCACGCGGTCGGACAGCATGACGGCTTCGGAGATGCTGTGTGTGATGAATAGGACGGTCGTCGGGCGGCTCTCCCAGATGCGGAGGAGCTCGTACCCCATGTCGGTGCGCGTGATCTCGTCGAGGGAGCCGAACGGCTCATCCATCAGCAGGATTCGAGGTCTCGCCGCAAGCGCCCGCGCAAGCGCGACGCGCTGCTTCATGCCGCCGGACAGCTGGTAGGGATGGGAGTCTTGAAAGCCGTCGAGTCCGACGGTGTCCAGTAATTCGTTGACATCACCTTTCCCATCGTCGCCGTTGAGCTCGATTGAGAGGCGTACGTTTTCGGCGGCGGTGCGCCATGGGAGGAGGGCGGCGTCTTGGAACACGGCTCCGAATGATCGTTGCTGCCGAGCAAGGTCGGGTGAAGCGCCGTCGATGCGAACGTTCCCGCGTGTAGGCGTCAGGAGGCCTCCGACTATGCGGAGCAGGGTTGTCTTGCCGCACCCGCTCGGCCCGATGATGGAGACGAACTCGCCTTCGTCGATGTCAAGGTCGATGCCCGAGAGCGCGGTCACGCGAGGGTGGCCCTTCCCGTATTCGTGGGTCAATCCGTGAATGGAAATATGAAGCGAATGAGCGGTCTCGTTTGCGCTCGGATCACCTTCTCCGCCGACCATCGTTGCCTCGCTTTACTTTAGTCCTCAGCTTTCCCGTCTCCTCAGACTGCCGTACTGAATCCTCGCCTTGGCGAGTACGACGATCCCGATGGCGAGCACACCCAGCGGGCCGATGACTTTGTCAAGAGCCAACAGCCATGCCAACAGCGCCGTTGCAACGAAGAACAAACCGCCAGTGAGGCCGGTATTGCGGGTGACGACGAGCAGGATCAATGCGGCGGGGACTCCGGCGAGAAGCCCGAAGGGGGCTAGACCGACGGTCGTGCCGATTGCGGTCGCCATGCCGGTGCCGCCGGAACGATTTCCGATCACGGGGAAGATGTGTCCGATGACAACGGCGAAGGCTGGAGGCAGGGGC
Organism: Dehalococcoidia bacterium; assembly: GCA_963665745.1. Classification (GTDB taxonomy): domain Bacteria; phylum Chloroflexota; class Dehalococcoidia; order Lucifugimonadales; family VXLM01; genus VXLM01. The sequence goes on from OY762443.1 coordinate 2,729,092, forward strand.
GCCCACTCATGGCCGCCTATCAGCAGCATCGGCGCGGTTGCGACTGCGCCTTTCATGACATCGAGAGCGAACACGGCTATGCCGTACTTGGGGCCGATCTCGCGGTAGACGTTCGCGGCGCCCGGATTCTTGGTTCCCACTGCACGGATGTCCACATCGGCGATGCGGGCGGCGATGTCGCCGAAGGGCACCGTACCCAGCAGGTAGGATGCGATGGTCCAGACGATTATTATCGCGATGTCAGTCATGGTTTCTCGGACCTGTAACTCGCCGGGACTTTAGGATGAAGATTCCTCATGAGTCTTTCGGACGGAGGTGGAGAGGGAAAAACTGCCTGCCCGTTATCGACGGTTCGGAGGCGAGTTGTCGACGGATTCCGGCAACGATTTCGGGGTCGATATTCAGCGCGGCGCACACCGATTCATCGAGGGAAACACGAGTGTCACACGTATCCATCTCTTGCAGGGGTTTCATCGGCTGTTCGGCGAGGCAGTCATAGGCCATCGCCAGCATCCAGACCGCGCCGTCCCCTATGGTCTCGAAGTCGGGAACCAGCAGTTTCCGCAGATCGTCGATCGATAGGTTGGGATACGTCGGCTTCTTGTTCGTGCGGTTTCCGAGAAGCGCGAGAACGCCGACGGACGAGTTCAGGAACGCGCACAACGCCTTCTCTTTATTCTCAAGGAGATCACCCGGCACGTCGATTGTGCAGGGAACCCACAGCGATCCAACAGACTTAGTCTGTACGCGTACGGTTGTTACCTTCACGGTTGGCAAATTCAAGTGTGTGGGGAGTAGCAGCCTGCTCCCTTGATTCCAATACTTTTCGGCCAAGTGCTCTTTACCCGGTTTTGCGGCGATGAAGGTGTCAGGCCGCGCGGACATCGACTCGGTTACGCTGGTGTCGTGCTGCCACAGAGCCATACGATCCTTGGCGTCGGGCATGGGTATCCGCTTGAACGCATCTCGTATCCTTCGTCCCAGTGGACCTACGTCGGCGATCTTCCCTAACGCCGTTGACGGGAAGAGATCACCGCGCGCCAGTTCCGAGAACCTCTCACACAGGTTCGGGGAGAAGAACTGCACCGCCCCCCAGTCCCCGCAGGCGATCCTATCGGTGGGCCATTCTTGCATTGTCCCGTTGTCCCGTTCGATCACCGCGCCTTGTTTGATCGACCTTGCGACGCTGATGGCCTCGGCGGGCGTCGGCGGGTTGTACGCCAAGTTGACGACGCGCGTCGGCGGCTTCGGTTCGTCGGAGTCCGGCCAACGGCGGCATATCAGAAGCATTTCGCCGATGCTCGTGTTCTCCGAGAAGTAGATACGCGTGGGATCATGGGAGGTCACGATGGTCTCTACGTGATACTGGCTCGCGAGATAGCGACGGACCACGTCCCCCGACTCATTGGTAGCCATGACAAGCGGCATAATCGCCGCGACCGTACCCGAATTCTCCTTGTTTATATGATCGGCGAGTAGCAGAAACGCGCTTCCGATCGCCGAGAGGTGAACCGGCCTGTTCGCGAACAGTTGCTTCTCCCGGTCCTTGAGCTTGCGCTCGTCCTCGCGGCTGAACTGATCGTGTCGCAGGCTGTCGCGCGTGAACGGAGGATTCATAATGACCAGATCGGCCGGTTCGACCTCCGCCATGCCGTTCCCTCCGTCCACCTGTGACACGGTCTGTGTGGTGTCGGGCCATGACATCATCTTGGCTTGACCGTCCAGCAGTTCCAGCGAACCGAGGAACGCGCAGCCCTCCCCGTCCACGCCGAGGAAGGTGCGCCCAATCTTCATATTCTGGAAGCGCGTGCTGGGAGACAGCAGGCCGAGCGTGGTCGCCGCCATGTGCGTGGCAGTCAGGTTGACGTCGTAACCCGTCAGCACCTGTTCAATGAGGGCCTTTGCCGAACGATCATCGTCTCGCGTCTTGGGTGAAAGCTCGCGTATGCGCTCCGCCGCCGCCATGAGCAGCGTGCCCGTTCCACACGCCGGGTCGACGATTCGTAGCTTGGCGATAGATTCGGGATCGTTCCAGTCGCACATGTCTTCGGTCATCGCAAGCGACGAGAGCAAAGTTGCAGCCGCCGTCGTGGTGTAGAACGAGCCGTCATAGCGCGCGGTATCCAAGACCGTGTGAAAGATGCGCCCCAACAGGTCGTGTCGTATGCCGGCGATGTTGCCGGCAACTTCTAGGGCCGCCTTTGCGGTCTCTCGAATTGCCACCGTAAAGGCGGGATCTGCCGGGCAGGCGTGGATAGCCGCACGCGCGGTCTCGAAAATAGGCTTGTAGTCCAGCGCAAGAATCAGGTTCCAAGCGTCGGAGAAGGCAGTCGTCGGATCGTCGGCATCAGTGCAGTATCGCGCCGAATTCGGCGGCCACTCCCCTGTAAAGGGGGTGTCGGACGGCAATCTGTTGTCGTATTTGGGTTTCAGGTTTCTGAGATGGACGTCCAGCCTCGAATGAAACATGACTGCGGTTGCCACAACCAGCAGCGCGCGCTTGGCCGCCTTGTCCCACTGAGCGCGTCCATTCTGTCCCGGTGGCAGGTCAAGATGCTCGGCGAGTAGCCATTTCTGCCCATTGTCCAAACGATCGACTGCGGCGTCGAGGCTGGCCGAAAGCGCTGCCGCCGCGTGGTCGGGGTTCCCAAGTTGCGCAGGGGCCAGCCTAATGATGGAGACCAGTTCATCGAGGTTGGCGTCACCCCACTGTGCTTCATCGGCCGGAACCAGCGCCTTCGGAGCGCGAATCGTCCATAGCATTCGACTCTGTGGGATTTGCTTCGGTTTGGTGATACCGTCGGGATAGCAGACGGCAACGGCGCACTCGGCAAGTCCCTGTTTCAGCCGCTTGTCCGCATCTTCGATTGCTTCTCTCTTCTTCGCGTTCGTCTGGCCCTGTTCCGCTTCCAGGGCAATTTTCACCGGCCCGACGCGAATGTCCACGTCAATGCGCCTTCCGCCCTGCATCCGCTCCTGCTGGGCGTTCAGTCCACGCCGACGCAGCAGGCCGGCCAACCAAACGTTGAGAGTGTGTTCGTGTTCTCTCGTCGTCACGCCTGTTCCTTCACTACCGTCGCGCCTGTGGATTCCCGCCTACGCGGGAATGACGGTGGCTTACTTGTCTCACACGGATTCTGAACACGGTTACCGTGTCGAACGCGCCGTTGAAGTGCGTCTCACCATCTGCGAAAATACTCGTCGCGTTTACGCACAGTTTCCGTATAGTACCGTCCCCAACGAGGAAAAGAAAACATGGCAGCCACCCCCACCGTCGATCCTGCACTTCTCAGCACTCTCCGATGGCGAAGCATCGGGCCTCATCGCGGCGGCAGAGTCGTCGCGGTTGCAGGCCACCCGACGGAGCAGGCGACGTTCTACTTCGGGGCCTGCGCCGGAGGGGTGTGGAAGTCGGACGACGGGGGAACGTATTGGCAGAACATCTCCGACGGCTACTTTACGTCGGCTGCCGTCGGGGCCATTGCCGTATCGACATCCGACCCGTCCGTCATTTTCGTCGGCATGGGCGAGGCCTGCCCGAGGGGGAATGTCTCCGCAGGGGACGGGGTCTACCGCTCCACGGACGGGGGACGGAGCTGGGCTCACGTGGGCCTGGAGGCGACCAAGCACATCTCTCGAATTCGGATACATCCCACGAATCCGAACGTGGTGTATGTCGCAGCTTTGGGGGACATATTCGGCGACAGCCAGGAACGCGGAGTCTTCCGCTCGACGGACTGCGGCGAATCGTGGGAGCGCGTGCTTTTCGGGGACGAGAAGAGCGGCGCGGCCGATCTGACGATGGACCCGAACAATCCGCGCATCATGTTCGCGACCCCGTGGGAGGCCAGACGCAAGCCCTGGAATTTTTCGTCCGGCGGCCCCAGAAGCGCGATATACCGCACGACGGACGGCGGCGACACGTGGGAGAACATCACGGAGAACAAGGGGCTGCCCGGGGGCATCAAGGGGCGCATGGGCGTTGCCGTATCCCCCGCGAAGGACGGCCGCGTATGGGCAATCATCGAGGCCGAGGACCGGGGTCTCTACCGCTCCGACGACCTGGGCGAGACGTGGGAGCTCGTATCGGGCGATCCGAAGCTCATCCAGCGACCGTGGTACTACTGCCATGTGTTCGGCGATCCCCAGGACTCCGAGACCGTGTGGGTCCTGAACCTGAAGTGCTGGAAGTCGACCGACGGCGGGCGGACGTTCACCGAGGTGTCGATGCCTCACGGCGACAACCACGACCTGTGGATCGACCCCGCGAACACGAAGCGTCTTATTCAGGGCAACGACGGCGGCGCGTGCGTGTCGTTCAACGGCGGAGACTCGTGGTCGACGATCTACAATCAGCCGACGGCGCAGTTCTACCGGATGGACGCGGACAACGAGTATCCGTACAGGGTATACGCCACGCAACAGGACAACAGCGCGATCAGCACGCCCAGCCGCGACCTCGAAAAGGGGGCGATACTCTATGCCGACAGCTACTTCGTCGGAAGCTCGGAGAGCGGGCAGATAGCGGTCCATCCCGACGACTCCAACGTGGTGTTTTCCGGCGCTATCGGCAGCTCGTCGGGCGGCGGCGACGCCCTGCACCGCTATGACCACAAGACCGGCCAGAGCAAGATCGTCTCCGTGTGGCCGGAGTTCGTCTACGGGCAGGGCGTGAAGGATCACAAGTATCGCTTCCAGTGGACGTATCCCATCGTCTTTTCGCCGCACGACTCCGGGACGCTCTACGTGGCCGCCGAGACCGTGTTCCGTTCCACGAACGAGGGGCACAGCTGGGAGGCCATCAGCCCCGACCTGACGCGCAACGACCGATCGAAGATGGAGGCGTCCGGGGGGCCGATTACGAAGGACACTACCTTCGTGGAGAACTTCGGGACGATATTCGCCTTCGTCGAGTCACCCCACGAGCCGGGGGTGTTATGGGCAGGCTCGGACGACGGTCTCGTCCATATCTCCCGCGACGGCGGGCAGAACTGGGACAACGTCACCCCGCCCGATCTGCCCGAGTGGGCCACCATAGCAATTATAGAACTCTCGCCGCACGATCCGGCGGCCGCATACATTGCCGCGCACCGCTACCGTCTCGCCGACAACACTCCCCTGCTCTACAGGACGAATGACTACGGCAAGACGTGGCAGAGGATTACGGACGGCATACCGGAACACGAGTACACGTGGGTCATCCGGGCTGACACCGAGCGGGAGGGTCTGCTCTACGCGGGAACCGAGCTCGGCGTTCACGTATCGTTCGACGATGGCGAGTCGTGGCAGTCGCTGCAGGGGAACCTGCCCGTGGTCGCCATACACGACATGAAGATCAGGAACGACGACAACGAGCTTGCGGTTGCAACGCACGGTCGCTCGTTCTGGATTCTCGACGATCTGAAGCATCTCCGTCAGGTCCCGGACGCCTCAGATACCAACGGCATCCAGCTCTTCAAGCCCGCGAGCGTGGTACGCGGCGCTTACCAGATGACATCGGGGCGCTCATCGGGAGACGGGAAGAGGTACATGCTGCGGCTGGGCTCCGCGGCGGCGTGGACTGAAACCCAGGACGAGAACGAGCAGTCGCACTCCACCTTCCTCGACGCCGGAAACAATCCGCCGACGGGCGCTATCTTCCACTACAACCTTGGGGACGCGGACGCGAGTGAAGCCATCTTGACCATCTCGGATGGCGACGGGCAAGTTATTCGCACCGTTCGGCCCAAGCCTTGCGATTACGACGATCTGTCCGACTCGGAGAAGCCCCCAGGCCCGTTCCTTCCCGTCGACAAGGGCATGAACCGCTATATCTGGGACTTGCGCTACGACCAGTCGTCAAGAGTTGCGATTGCCCCGAAGTCCGAGGCCGTGGAAGGCCCATTGGTGGTACCCGGCACGTATACGGTTACCCTCACCGTGGACGGACAGACCGGTAGCCAGGAAGTTGCCGTCGAGCAGGATCCGCGCGTGTCCATGTCCGGGGAGGAATTCCAAGGTCAGCTCGGACTCATGCTTCGAGTGCGGGACAAAACGGGCGAGGTACACGACGCCATCAACCGTATCAGGAGCATCCGGGGACAGGTGGCCGAGTGGGCCGGTCGAGCGGACGCGGCAGGAAAGGGTGACGCCCTTGCGGACGCAGTCGAAGGCCTGAACGATTCGCTCGGCTCCATCGAACTGGCATTGATCCAGACGAAGGCGCCCGAAGAAGAGGGCCTCGACCGCATCGGACTGCCCGCAGGAGTGGGATTCAAGCTCAAAGAGCTGATGGCTGCGGTCTCCTCGGCGGACGCGGCCCCTACCACGCAGCAGCACGACGTCTTCGGCGTCCTATCCGAAAGGGCGGACGGCGCGCTGGACCGTCTCGAACGGCTCGAAAACGAGGACCTGCAGCGATTCGTGGACACACTGCATGAGCTTGAAGTCCCCGCGATCATCGCAAAGGCGTAGGGCGTGATCCGCTCAAGGGGATTTCTCGGCGTAACGTCCGCGGACTTCCTGGTGCGCTCGGCGTACCAGATGGGCAAGACGCCGCTCCTGCCGCTGTTCGCCGCCGGTCTGGGAGCGGGAGACGTGCTGCTTGGCTTCATCGTGGCCGTTTCGACTCTGACCGGCATGGTGCTCAAGCCGTTCGTGGGCATCCTCTCCGACCGGACAGGGCGGCGCATCTGGTTGCTCATCGGCACGGCGGTATTCGCAGGAATGCCCTTCGTCTACGGGTTCGTCGGCTCGCCCGACCAGCTCGTGCTGGTGCGAATCGTTCATGGGCTTGCCACCGCGATCTACGGCCCCGTGACCCTTGCGTACGTGGTTGAGCTCTCGAGTTCCAACCGGGCGCAGAGGCTCGGATGGTTCTCCATGGCCAGAAACGCCGGGTACGTTGTAGGCCCAGCGGCGGCGGGAGTCCTTCTCTTGAGGATGGACCCCGTACACGTCTTCACGGTGGTTGGCCTGCTGAGCAGCCTCGCGTTCGTGCCCATAGCCCTGCTCCCGGAGACCAAGTCCGCGCCTCAAGTTCAGAGGCCGTCATTCGTTACGCAGGCGAGGCGGGCTATATCCGTAGCCGGCCGCTCGTCCGGCGTCTGGTTGGCCGGAGGAATGAGCGCGCAGGTGCTCATCGCCGAGTACGCCGTCAAGACATTTCTGCCGGTCTACGCCCTCTCTCAAGGTGTGAACGTTGCGGTTGTCGGCGCGTACTTCGCGCTTCAGGAAGGGACGCATCTCGTCCTTGCGCCACTGGGAGGACGCCTCGGCGACAGACTCGGTCACGTGCCGACCGTCGCGCTCGGCATGGCTGCGATGGCAGTCGGCTTGCTCACCCTGTCGTTCGGCCATGATACGAGCGCCCTCGTATTGTCGGCAGTCCTCATTGGTTCGGCGCAGGCTCTCGTCTTTCCCTCGGCGTTGGCGTCCGTGGCTACGAATGTCAGCGAGCACGACCTCGGAGCCTGCATGGGCTTCGTCGGCGCGATGAAGAACTCGGCGAAGGTCGCAGGCCCTATTCTCGGGGGACTCCTCATCCACCGCTTCGGCTTGGAGGTCACGCTTGCCTCCATGGGGGTTATGCTGATAGGAGTCGCTCTCGGCATCTATCTCATCTGGAGGTCGGGACTCCGACGAGGCGATTCGCTGGCAGTTGCGGCAGGAGACGCCTCCATCAAGTAATCAACCGGCTATCACCGCAGCCAACGCGCTCATTCACTCGTCCGAAGGACGCCTGTGATACGATGGTTTTGACGGCCATCCGAACGCCCCAGCTTTGGGGAAGGTACTGAAAGAGGGAGCGCAACCGAACGTGACGTGGCTATGGAAAGTGCCTGACATGCGGACGCGGGTGGACTTTGCCCGTAGGAACGCTCCCGGCGACATCTTCACCCAAATCGCCCGCTTCATCGTCTACTACGTCTCCGCGCTGTTGATATTCGTCCTGAAGCCGGTCGACTACGTGGGCAGATGGATCTTTAGCATCGCCTTTCACGTCGGCACGGTGGTGGGGTTCTTCTACGTGTTCGGCCTCCTCTTCTTCTTTCTCCTGTCGGCTCTATGGATCCCGTTCTGGGCCCTGCTGGTCGGGAGCAGTTGGCTCTGGTTAAGGCAGCCCTGGACGCGCCCCATATTGCTGCTTCCGGGAATGGCCCTCTCCCTCGTGTTGACGGTTGTCTTGATGCTGGTTCCCGATCCCGAGAAGCACCCGAAGTACGTGACGATTACGCAGGAGTGGCCGCTAACGTGGAATCTGTGGTACCCGCCACTCGTATATTTCGAGGAGCACAATATCTGGAATCCGGAGATTAACCCCTACGAAGCCGACCGACTCTACGAGATTCAGCAAGAACGACGGCGAGAGACGGGCCCACAAGACACCGGACAGTGAAGGCAAGTCAGCGACTCGCCGGCCTAGCAGAGGTAAGGTCTTAGGCGAATACCGGTATCTGCTCGTAGGTACCGCCGACGATGGGCTTGGAGTCCACGTCCATCCACTGCTCCAGGATCGAGGCGTACATTCCCCGGTAGTCGTAGGTGTGCTGCATGTCCTCGCCCTCGATCAGCTCGGACGGGTCGAGTGACGGGTACTCGGCGTACAGTCCGCCCTTGACCTTGTTCCCGATCAGGAACGCGCCTCCGCCCGCTCCGTGGTCGGTGCCGCTGCCGTTGTCGGCAACCCTTCGCCCGAACTCGGTGAAAACGAGCATGGACACGTTGTCGGCCTTCCCATGGTCTTCGAGGTCCTGGAAGAAGTCCATGATCGCGCGTGAGAGGTCGCCGAGCAGCGTGGTATGCGTGGGCGCCTGGTTCGAGTGGGTGTCGTAGTTGTTGTGGTTGGTGTAGAAGATGCGGGTGCCAACGTCGGCGAGGTGCACTCGTGCAACGTCCTTGAGGCCGCGCGCAATCTCGTTGCCGCCGTACTCGACCTCCGACTTGTACATGCCCGGCACCTTCTTCAGGACGTGCGCACCGTCGAGGACGCCGAGACCGGTCTCGGATAGGTAGTCCATCACGGCTCCCGTGCCGATGGCGGGGGCGTACATCTCCTTGAAGCGTTCGAGGGTCTCGTTGCGGTCATCCTCGTCGTCGAGGCCGGTCATCAGGCCGTAGTTGTCGAGGTTGCCGACGGAGGTAACCGGCACGCCCTTGGACACGAGCGCCTGCGGTAGTCCTCTGCCGAAGTTGACGGCGGTGAGGACGTTTTCCGTGTCGGGGTCGATCTGGCCGGTCGTCATGCCGAGCCAGCCTTCGGTCGAAATCTTGTCCGGCTCGCAGGTATGCCAGATGTACATGCTGCGGAAGTGTGACCGGCTGGAGTTGGGGTAGCCGACGCCCTGCACTATCGCGAGCTTGCCGTCGTCCCAGAACTCCTTCAGCGGCGCGGCGTTGCCGTGGAACGCGAGGTCCTCGTCGATGGGGATGAGGTTGTCCTCAGGAACTCCGAGGGTGGCACGGTGGTCGTAGTAGTGTGGGTCCGAGTACGGCACCACCGTATTCATAAAGTCGTTGCCGCCGCTGAGCTGGACGACTACGAGAACCGGGTCTTCGTGGGTTGTCTTCGCATGGCCGTTTCCGTTGCTTCCCATCGCTAACCCTCCCGTGTATGGGTTCTTAACTCGTCACCATACCACGAATTTCGCACGAACGATACCCAATCGAACGGGGATTCTAGCGGAATTCTATGAAAAGTTCTAGGGCTGGGGCGGGTGATGTGGGGGAACGAGGGTACGTGGCGGGAGCGCGAGGGAGTCGAACCCACCGTCCCGGTGGAAGCACCGGGACCAACGATTTTGAAGACCGCAGGGCCCACCGGAGCCCATCCGCTCCCGCGATTTGGGGGAGAGTATCGGGCAGGTGTGGACTTCGAGAGTCTGCCTGCCCGACTCTAATTGGGGTCGAAGCTAGGCGCTCAGAACCGCGTCGACGGCACCCTTGAGCTTGCCCCTGGGCACAGCGCCGACGATCTGGTCGACGGGGTTGCCGCCCTTGAAGATGAGCAGCGTGGGAATGCCGCGCACGCCGTACTTGAGCGGCGCCTGCGGGTTCGCGTCCACGTCCACCTTCGCGACCTTCATCCTGCCCTCGTACTCGTCGGAGAGGTCGTTGACGATGGGCGCGATCATCTTGCAGGGACCGCACCACTCTGCCCAGAAGTCTACAAGTACGGGGATCTCGGAGTTGAGGACCTCGTCCTCGAACGTCGCGTCGGTTACTTCCAATGGATGTGCCATTTTTCCTCCGGTTCAAATGTGATTGTTCGGCGGGGTGAATTTGGTGAAGCGGATTAGCCTCCGACCGCCGAGAGCGAAGGCATCCCGCGCAGCTTGTGGACGAGTCCCGGGAGCACATCGAGCAGGTAGTCGACCTCCTCGTCGGTGTTATCCATACCGAGCGTGAGGCGCAGGCTCCCCTGCGCCTGCTCGGCAGTCAGGCCGATGGCGGTGAGCACGTGGGACGGTTCGAGCGACGCCGACGAGCAAGCGCTCCCGCTCGATGCGCTGATTCCTGACAGGTCGAGTCCCAGCAGGACCGGCTCGCCCTCGATGTGGTCGAACGAGAGGTTGGCGTTGTGGGGCAGACGCTGCGTGCGGTGTCCGTTGAGACGCACGCCGTCCACGCGCTCGAACATCGACTGCACGATCCGGTCGCGCAGCCGGCCTGTGTGCGTGACAGCCTCATCGCGTTCCGACTCGGCCAGGCTCAGGGCGACGGCGGCTCCTACGATGCCGGGCACGTTCTCGGTGCCGGATCGTCGCTGTCGCTCCTGTCCCCCACCCGTCTGCTGCGCCTCCAGCGGTGTCCCGCGACGGACGTAGAGGACGCCGACGCCCTTGGGACCCCGGAACTTGTGGGCCGAGAGGCTGAGCAAGTCCACGCCCAGCCTCCGGGCGTCGATATCGAGGTACCCTGCGCCCTGCACGGCGTCGGTGTGCATGACGATCGTGCGTCCGCGCCGACGAGCTTCGGACTTGACGACGCTGGATATCTCAGCAATCGGCTCCACGGTGCCGATCTCGTTGTTGGCGTACATGACGCTCACCAGCACCGTCTCGTCGGTGATCGCGCGGCCAACGTCGTCGGGATCGACCAGACCGTTGGAGTCGACTTCCAGGTACGTCACGTCGAACCCCGACTGTTCGAGGGAGTGGCACGTGTGGAGCACGGCGTGATGCTCGATACTCGTGGTGATGATGTGCCTGCCGGTGCTCTTGAGGGCGAGAGCCGCGCCCCTGATGGCGGTGTTGTCCGACTCTGTGCCGCCGCTTGTGAAGACGACCTCGCTCATCCGAGCGCCGAGCACCTGTCCCACCGTTTCGCGGGCGTCGTCTACGGCCTTCCGGCTCTCTTGAGCGAGCGTGTAGATGCCGGAGGGATTGCCGAAACTGACGCCGAAGTACGGTAGCATCGCCTCTAACGCCTCCGGTCGTACCGGGGTCGTGGCGGCGTGGTCCATATAGATGATTTTCGATGAGGTTTCCATAGTCTCACCAGTGCGAACATTGTAGCACGCGGGGGGCCTCAGTATCAGTGAACCTCTCCCACGTCTAGGGCCTTTCCACTTGCCATCCCCTCTTCCCGTTGATACATTCGCTCACCAGCCAAACAGATGGAGGCGACGGCCATGGCGGTGTCGAACAAGATCAAGCAGTTCATGGAGCAGGGGTCGTGGATCCGGCGGATGTTCGAGGAGGGCATAGCCCTCAAGCGGCAGTACGGAGAGGAGAACGTCTTCGACCTGTCGCTTGGCAACCCGATCATGCAACCCCCGCCGGAGTTCTACGACGAGCTTCGCCGCATTGCAGACGACCCTCCGCCTGGCCTGCACCGCTACATGCCCAACGCCGGGCATGTGGACACCCGCGCCGCCGTCGCCGATGAACTGACCAAAGAGACCGCCCTGCCCTTCACTGCCGACGACATACTCATGACCGTTGGGGCCGGAGGCGCGCTCAACGTGGTCATGCGCACGCTCCTCGATCCGGGGGACGAGGTGGTCATCTTCGCGCCCTACTTCGTGGAGTACTTCTTCTACGCCGACAACCACGGGGCCACGTGCAAGGTGGTGCCGGCGGACGAGGGTTTCCTTCCCGACCTCGACGCCTTGGGGGACGCCATCGGTCCCAAGACGCGGATCGTCCTGACAAGCTCGCCCAACAATCCCACCGGCGTGGTGTACGGGCGCGACGTGATCGCGGAGATGGGACGGGTCATTCGCGAACGGGAAGCTGAGCTCGGAACGGAGATCTTCCTCGCGAGCGACGAACCCTACCGCAAGATCCTCTTCGACGGCCTTGAATACCCCCACATCTTCGAGCACCACTCTTGCAGTGTCGTGGCCACGTCGCACTCCAAGGACCTCGCCCTGCCCGGCGAACGCATCGGGTTCATCGCCGTCAATCCGGAATACTCGGACAAGGAAGAACTGATAGACGGGCTCACTTTCTGCAATCGTACGCTCGGCTTCGTCAACGCGCCCGCGCTCATGCAGCACATCGTCAAGAACCTTCAGTCCGTGACGGTCGATGTCTCAACCTACGAGGCCCAGCGCGATTTCATGTATGGCGCTCTGACGGATATCGGGTACCAGGTGGTCAAGCCCCTGGGCGCGTTCTACATGTTCCCGAAGGCTCCCATCGACGATGACGTGAAGTTCACCGATATGCTGAGGGAGAATCGCGTTCTGGTCGTCCCAGGCAGCGGATTCGGGGGACCCGGACACTTCCGCATATCCTACTGCGTGAGCGACGCGACGCTGGAGGGGTCACTCCCAGGATTTCGGGCGGCGTTCGAGGCGGCGATTGACAGCCCCCTGTGAACCAAGTAGCGTGGGCGTATAATGGACAAAGACCCGGACAAGGATAGAGAGTCGATATGGAGCGTTGCCCGCGAGGTGAAGACGCTTTACTTTCTCGCCTTCATCGTCTTGGTAGTGCTGGGAATCGGCTTGCTGACGTGGCGGGAGGTGACGCAGAGCGACGGTGCCGGCCCGCTCGAAATTCTCCTCGCCATATGGGAGGATTCGGCTAAGATCGTGACCACGTCGGTTGGATTATCGGTCGTAGGGGCCGAGATAGTGAGGTACGTGATGGTATTGGCAAGGCATTTGGAAGAGAGGCTTGAGAGGGTGCGAGAACGGCGCCGCGCGGAGGGTCGAGAGGAGGGACGCGAGGAGGCAAACGCGCGGTGGGAGGCTTGGAACGCCCGACGCGAGGCCGCCGACGCTCAGGGCCTCCCTTTCGACGAGCCGCCGCCTTCCGACAACGGTCGAGCGTAGCCGCACCCTCGCTCTCCGACTTCACGTGACCGCCACGCCGGGCGCAACCGGCGAATACTTGCCGCTTTCGGGTGACTGCGCCGTAAATGACACGGCACAACATCTCCATCCGCATTCCCGCACCCTTCGCCGTCATTCCCGCGTGGGGAGGTATTCCGTCAGTGGGACGCGCCGTCCGCGTTCACTGTTGGGAAGGGCGAGTGGTGAGGAAGCCCAAAAAGAAAGGTGCGGGTATGACCGGCATCCCTCCTGCAATCAGGAAACACGTGAGTCCGGGCACTCCGCACTTAAAGATATACAGTATAGCTATCTACCCTCGCTGTCAAGTCCTCGTAGGCGAAAACGCGCCCATGATAGGCCCGTCCTACGAGCGGTGACCGGCCCTCCCTCGCATCCACTCGCTATAATAGAACCCGACGGCCCCACCTACCGCCGCGAAGGAGAAGACATGGCGACCGAAATGACGGGAGATTGGGACAAATTTATCCGAGGCATTCAAACGATCGACCCTGCCGAGTTACAGCGAGACGAAATTGCCCCTAAGCTAAAGGTAAGTTACCGACTAAAGCAGGTGCAGGAAGCCGTGCTTAGAGAAGACGCCGGCTGGCAAGACTTGGTGAAAACCAGGGGAATTCCGTCTGGCACGTACCCAATCATTAACGTTAATGGACAGATAGCACTCAGAAACTGGGTCAATCAATCGCCAGACGAGGTACTCAAAGCGCTTCAGGCAGTTTGGGTTCCGTCAGATTTGTCGGAATCAGCACGTATTCGAGCATTTAGTGAGCTGTTTCCCCGAGACGTTATGGGAGGTGCGGGAACTCGGCTAACGGTCATCTCCCAGTTGCTAATGGTGATCGACGTTGAGATGTATCCACCATACAAGACACAAGCGTTCCGACTGGCATACGACCGCACTGGTTACGGAAGACCACCTAAGAATGCAGATGAAGTAGCCTTATATGAGCATGCGCTCAACTTCCTCGACCGATTTATTTGGGAAGCAAAGGTTCGTGGGCTGGAGTTGGGTAACCGCTTGGTTGCTCAGGGGCTCGTTTGGAAAAGCAAGGAAGACGACTTTTGGAATCGGCTCACGGACTGTGAAGAGAATCCTCCGTCGTTCCCCCGCCTGCTTGACCTCGACAAACTCGCCGAAGAGCTTTTCCTTACCGAACCCGACGACTTCCTTGAGAACATCGAAGCGCTCCTTGACGACAAGAAGCAGGTCATCTTCCAAGGGCCGCCCGGCACGGGGAAGACCTACATCGCACAGGCGCTCGCGAACCACCTTGCGGGGTCGGAGGAGCGCGTAACCCTCGTGCAGTTCCACCCGTCCTACGCCTATGAGGACTTCGTGCAAGGCTTCCGTCCGAAAACGGGAGAGGATGGACAACCCAGGTTAGAGTTGAAGGACGGCCCCCTCCGGCAGGTCGCGGAACAGGCAAAGGATGAGCCGGGGGAAAAGCACTTCCTCATCATCGACGAGATAAACCGCGGGCAGCTTTCGAAGGTTCTGGGTGAGCTGTACTTCCTGCTGGAGTACCGCGACAAGGAAATGCGGCTGCAATACTCGGACGAACCGTTCTCGCTGCCGAAAAACCTCTACATCATCGGCACGATGAACACGGCCGACCGCTCCATCGCGTTAGTGGATGCGGCGCTGCGACGCCGCTTCTACTTCGTGGAGTTCCACCCCGACCGTGAGCCGGTGAGAGAGGTCCTCCGTCGCTGGTTGCAAGCGAACGCTCCCTCCGACATGCAATGGGTGGCCAACGTCGTCGAACGCGCAAACGAGCTCCTGAAAGACGACCGTCACGCCGCAATTGGGCCGAGCTATTTCATGAAGGACGGGCTCGACGAGACTATGGTCAAACGCATCTGGGAGCACAGCGTACTCCCCTACATAGAGGAACGACGGTTCGGGGACGAAGACCGTCTCGGCGATTTCGACCTCGACAAGCTCAAGAGCAAGGCGAACTCCCCGACCGAAGGTGCGGTGGAGAATGGTGACACCGACGCGGAGAACGAGGACGGCGGCGAGAGCGATGTGTCAGATTGACTTGACGGAGTACGAGACGAGGGAATATTCACTCTCGGCCGCTCAGCACGACGATCTGAAGGCGGCGCTGCCGTCGCTCACGGTAGAGCGTGTACGCGGCGAGGACGCCACATACCATCTGACGCCCGGTTCCACCGTCGGCGCGGTCGAAATCGGCGACCTTTCCGTGCTCATACGGCCCAAGATCGGCATCCCGCAACTGCTCTCGCTGGCGTGCTATGCCATGGGCGTGTTCACGGAACAAGAAGAGCGCC
The DNA here is from genome assembly GCA_963665745.1 of Dehalococcoidia bacterium. GTDB lineage: Bacteria > Chloroflexota > Dehalococcoidia > Lucifugimonadales > VXLM01 > VXLM01. The sequence goes on from OY762443.1 coordinate 2,744,669, forward strand.
TATTCGACTTTGAAGAGGAAGCCGAGACGCCGCCGGACACGCTTGCCCTGGCCCTTCACGCCGCGGCGCGGAGGGCGTTCTCGCGCGGGCTTCTGCACGGCTACCGCACGGAGGAGGAGGCGCTGCACACGGTTCGCGGGCGGATCAGGTTCGCCGATCAGATACGGCAGAGGTTCGGCATCCCTCTGCCCATCGAGGTGCGCTACGACGAGTTCACGGACGACATCACGGAAAATCAACTCGTCAAAGCAGCGGCTCTGCGACTCGGTGGGATGCGCCTCCGCTCCCAGCGGGCGCGCAGGGGTCTGGGCGGGATTGTGGCGATGCTCGAAAACGTCTCCCCCGTCGAGTTCGCCCCGAAGGATGTGCCCGACGTCACCTTCGACCGGCTCAACGAGCACTACCGCGACGTGGTCGGCCTTTCGCGGCTTATCCTCCGGCACAGCGCATTCGAGTCGCACCGAGGCAAGGTCCGCGCAACCGGCTTCCTCATGGACATGCCCGTTCTCTTCCAAGAGTTCGTGACCGTGGCCCTCCGTGAGGCCCTCGGAGCATCCGAGCGCGTCTTCCTTGAGAAGAACATCAACACTCTCGATTACGGTGGCAAGGTTCATCTCAGACCTGACCTCACTTGGTGGCAAGGCAGCGATTGCGTCTTTGTAGGCGACGCCAAATACAAGCTCATCGAAGACAAGCGCGTTCCCAACGCCGATCTCTACCAACTGCTAGCCTACGTCACCGCGCTCGACCTGCCCGGTGGAATGCTAATCTACGCACTGGGCGAGGCGGAACCTACCACCTATCACATCCGCAACTCCGGCAGGCGCTTGGAAGTCGCCGCCCTCGACCTGCGCGACACCCTTGAAGAAGTACTCAAGCGCGTCGAGTGCATAGCCGACCGGATAAAGGAATTGCGCGATGAGGCACAGGGCCTTCGCCCCGCCGCATAACCCTCGGTCTCTCTCCTACCCCGTGTCCTTCAGGCCGAAGCCGGTGATGGGGACGAGTACGCGCTCGTCCGGTTGGATGATCCCACGCTCCACCAGCCGCGCCAGGCCCGCGAAGGCGGCCGCCGAGGTCGGTTCTCCGTAGATTCCCTCGGTCTGGGCGAGGGTGTCCCGCCAGGCGAGTATGTCGTGTTCCTCGACGGTCGTTGCCGTGCCTCCGGTGGTCTTGATGGCAGCTACGATTTCTTCGAGGCGCGCCGGGCTACCGACGGCGATGCCGCCCGCCACCGTGGTTGCGGTGGGTGGCGCGTCGGCGAGGTTCTGGAATGCCGCGACTATTGGCATGACGTTCTTGGCCTGGACGGCGTGGAGGCGGGGTATCTCCGCGATGCGCTCTCCCCGCTTGAGCTCGGAGAACCCCTTGAGTGCGCCCAGCAGCAGCGATCCGTTCCCGACCGGCATGACGACGTGTTTTGGCATACTGTCGCCGGACTGATAGAATATCTCGTAGGCGAACAGCTTTGTTCCCTCGACGAAGTAGGGGCTGAGGACGTGGGAGGCGTATACCAGGCTGTGCTCGGTCGCATACTCGACGGCAGCGGCGGTCGTCGCCTCGCGCGGTCCGGGGATGGAGTGCACCTGCGCTCCGTAGGCGACGATCTGCCTGAGCTTGGCCTGCGGGGCGGACGACGGCGCGAAGATGTGGGCCTTCATGCCGGCACGCGCCGCGTATGCCGAGACGGATGCTCCCGCGTTTCCCGATGAGTCCTCCACGACCTCGGATACGCCGTGCTGCCTGGCCGCGGCTATCACGACGGCGGTGCCCCGGTCCTTGAAGGAGCCGGTCGGGTTGACGTACTCCAGCTTGGCGTCGAGCGACTGGATGCCCAGTTGGAGCGCGACTGACGGCAGAGACACCACGGGAGTATTGCCCTCACCGAGGGTAACGGCGTCCAAGTACGTCTTGGGCACCGGCATTGGCGGCAATGGGTTGAAGTAGTCGTGGCCGGGGTAGTCGACCTCCAGGGGACGCCCGCAATCGGGGCACGCCAGCGTCGTCATGTCGGCGGAGAGGGAGACAGCGCATTGGGCGCAGCGTAGGGTCGGATCGGTCATCGAAAGTTATCCAAGGAAGATGTGTTTGGAACCGTCCGGTAGAATACCATACGGTTCCTGGGTATTCTCGAATATCACTAGCTCAGGACACGGGGCACGGCTCGGAAGGAGAGACTATGCAATCGGAAGACTTCGTCAGTGCCATCGAGACCTTGGCGGTCAGCGTGGACGCGTTTCACCGGAGGTTCGACATTCCTCAGATAGACATGGCAAGCGTTGACGGGACGCTCGATGCCCTCAGACAGCGGCTGTCTCTACTCGACGAAGAGGTGGGGGAACATGCCCGGGCGCTCAATCGCGGTGAAATCGAGGAGGCCGTGAAGGAGGCAGTCGACGTTGCGTATATTGCCTTGGGGACGATTCACCGACTGGGAACGGACGGCCTCGCCGCTTGCCATGAGGTAGCTCGAAAGAATGACGCCAAGTCGCCGTCGGCCTATAGCAAGCGGTCCGCTACGGGTAAGGTGCTGATGGACTGAGGAGCCCGTCCAGCCGGAGGGGATGCTAGTCATCCTTGCTCGTGGTCTCCGGGGGTTTCTCGTTGAGGAGGTCTCGGAGCTCCTGCTTGACCCGTCGAATCTGCTCGACCTTTTGACTGATTCGTTCGAATAGGTCGGCCTGCGCCCCGATGCCCTCCGAAACGAGGAAGGCCACCGCCTCGGAGCGGCTTGATACGACTCCCGCCTCGACCAGCTCGTCGACGCGAGTGATGCTCTCGGTGTTCAGCCGTACCATGACGACGTTCTCGCGTTTCGAGAGCGCTCGATCCACGGCCTCTTTGACGTTCTCGCCGACCGATTCGACGCCCGAGGACTGGTACGCCTGTTTGATGACCTCCTTGGACTCGTCTACAATTGTTTCAATACGCTCCGACAGGCTCTTGTCGTCGCTCGTGTCGTTCTTGCTCATGGAGTTCTCCTTGGGCACACAAGATACTTACGTGTAACTATATTACTTTCGCTCGCGCCTGTCAAGAGACTCCCTGCCCCACTAATCTGTCGCCTTATCCATATCGTCGCAAAGCCCATGTGACTCCCATCCGATGACATCAGACTATCTCTATCACTTCAGCGAAGACCCATCAATAGAACGATTCGTTCCCCGGCCCGTTAGGATCGGGCCGTCCGACGAGGCGCTTGTTTGGGCCGTCGATAGCGCGCACTGTCACCAGTTCTATTTTCCTCGCGACTGCCCGAGAGTGCTCATCTCGATGTCGCCGAGCACTTCGGCTGAGGACGCCAAGACATTCTTCGGCCACACGACCGCTAAGGTCATTGCGGCCATCGAGTCGCGCTGGCTAGGGCGTATGCGCAACACTATCATCTATCGGTACACCCTACCCGCCGAGGGCTTCGCACTGCGCGATGAGTACGCAGGATATTGGGTCTCCGAGCACGAATGCCTGCCCTTGGAGATAGAGCCGATACGTGATCTCATGGCGGCACTTGTTGACGCCGGAGTCGATCTGAGGATCATGCCTTCGCTGGGGCCGCTGAGGGACGCGGTGATCCAGTCCACCGTAAACTTCGACATCATTCGCTGGCGCAACGCGGTTACGGTCTAGACGTCCCACAGGGCGAGACCGACGTTGACAACCATCGACTGGTAGGGGAAGTCGCCCGGGGCGTTGAGGGGGTTCTTCCCTTCCACGAGGTCTCGGCCGACGTTGGCGGCCACGAGCATCCCCAAGTTGGCGTGATGCTCCGTCTCTCCGCCGGTGATCGCCATCGGCACGTCGGGCGTCAGAGAGACCTCCGGGTTGTGGAGATTGTGCAGGTCGATGGTGTTCTCGACTACCTCGGTCAGTCGCCTGACGAGATCGCTGCCGTCCGAGACGGAGCCGGCCTCCCAATAGACCGACTGGTAGGTATGAGGCTCCCACTGGCGCACGACGACCACGTCGCATCCGTCCGAAGACACGGACACTCCGATCACCGTGGGGTGACCGATGGCCCTCGCAAGTGGGAAGGGACGCAGTTCCAATGCGCGCATCTTGTGGCCGGTGCCTCTGATGACCGACGAGATTGCCGAATAGGAGGTCTCGGAAGCGGCGGCGACCAGCCACCGGGCGATGCGTGAACGGCCCGGGAGGCGCTGCCAACGCAGCGTGGCGTTGTCGACGGGAATTCCGAGCGCCCGCCTGGCCTCGCGGGGTATGACCTCCTCCGGGTCGATCTCTCGCACGTCGGGCAGGTCGAAGCGCCGCATGGCCGATTGATACCCTGGGACGGCAGCGTAGACCGCCCTGTGAGCGCCCTCCATATCGGCTAGCGCCGCCGCCAAGTGCCTGCTTATAGTGCCCGCGTCGGCAACGACCCCGCCCGCGTAGAGTTGAGGCGACAGCGGCACAGCGCGATAGTCGACGACATCCAGCATTCTCGTCGACAGGATTTTCATTACCCCGGACTCGATTGTGACGGACGTAGCCTCCTTGACACTGCCCATTCCGCCTACGACATCGCGACGCTGTCGCTCCGCATTCGCGGATCGCGCCCATCGCGAAAGAAACCCTCTTTTTCTTTTACTTCGGCGTCCGTCTTCAGGTGCTTCCACCCCGTTGGCTTGTTCTGAAGAACCTTCGACGGAATTTGGGTCCACATTCTCAGTAGAGCCTACGCCGCTTTGGGACGCGTCGGGACGAGACTCTGCCGTCTCCTCCTTAGAGTGGACCACAAGATCGGGTTCCGCCCTTGTCTCAGCCGTGTCATCCGACAAGCCACGCCGTTCTGCCATGCGCTCGAATGCACTATGCACGTCGAACGTATTCACTTCTTCTACGTGCGGGGGCTGCGATTCCGGCTTGGGAGACCTTTGCGCATCCGCCTCGGCTTTGCCCGAAGGTTCATTCTGAGAATCGGGTTCATCGGGAAGCGCGGCTACGCGGCGGAGTGCCTGGAGGAGCTCAGAACGGTCGGCGTCAGGCGGTACGACGGAACCTGCCTCGCTCTCGATGTTTTCTGCTCGCGGGGACGGGGGCCGCTCTTCCTCGTCGGCCACAGGCTCCACGTCGTCCGGTTCGCGTCGAGGCGGGTCTTCTCGAAACTGCTCGTCTAGCGTCTTTCGGGGCATTCGTCACTTCACAACAGGCTGGGAAGATTAGGCGACCTCTTGGGACGCTCATATTGATTGTACCAATTTGGAGAGCGGGAAGTGTCCGCAGGGGCGACAATTCCTTGACGGCTCTCAAATGTGCGTGCTACTTTTGGATGCAATCGAATACCTATGAAAGGCTTTGACAGGGAGTAGTAACGGGCAGCGAGCGATAGAGAATGAGGCCGTGTGCTGGAAGCCTCAGCGACTGCGCGCCCGCGAACTCGCCCTTGAGCCTCTTGGCTGAAGGTTGTCGCACTCTCATGTTCCATGAGGGAGTACGACGAGGGAAATAGGCCGAGACGGTTAGGCACCGTTATCGTCTCCGAGTGTCCCGGACCGCCGCTTCGGACGGTTCCCGACCATGTAGGGTCGGAGCCACTGAGCGGGATGGAATGCCGGGGAACGAGGGTGGTACCGCGAGATTCTTTGCGAATTCAGAATCCCGTCCCTTGATTGTGAGGGACGGGATTTTTGTATGGGCGAAGTGTACAGGGCGGCTGAGCGAGGTGGCCCACTAAAGAGCCGGCGAGAGATACTAGCAACGGCAATTAAGCGAGGGAGCAGAACCATGACGACCGTAGAGGAACGACAAGCGACAGGGCAATATATGCCGTCGGAGGTCGAGAGCAAGTGGCAGGAACGTTGGGATCAGAGCGGGATCTACACCGTTCGCAACGACGACCCGCGTCCGAACTGGTACGAGCTCACGATGTACCCCTACCCGTCCGGCGACCTCCACATCGGCCACTGGTACGCGATGGCTCCCTCGGACGCCCATGCCCGCTTTCGGCGGATGCAGGGGTTCAACGTCCTGCACCCGATGGGCTTCGACGCCTTCGGACTGCCGGCGGAGAACGCGGCGATCAAGGACGGGGTCCATCCGCACGTGCGCACGATGGAGAACATCGCGAACATGCGCCGTCAACTGCGTTCGATGGGGACAATCTACGATTGGGACAGGGAACTGGTCACCTGTCTGCCCAACTACTACAGGTGGAACCAGTGGCTGTTCAACCAGTTCTACAAGGCGGGACTGGCCTACCGAGCATACGCGCCCGCCAACTGGTGCCCGAAGGACAACACCGTGCTGGCCAACGAGCAGGTGGAGAACGGGCGCTGTGAGAGGTGCGGCGCAGAGGTCGTCAGGCGCGACATCCATCAGTGGCTGTTCCGCGTGACCGACTACGCGGACGAACTGCTGGATCAGTCCAAGATCGAGTGGCCTGAGAAGATCAACACGATGCAGACCAACTGGATCGGGCGAAGCGAAGGCGTGGACATCGACTTCGACATCTCGGAGTACGGGCTGGAAGAGACGACGATCACGACGTTCACGACGCGCATCGACACGATCTTCGGTGTGACCTTCGTGGTACTGGCTCCCGAGCACCCACTGGTCGAGAAGCTGACGACGCCGGAGCGCCGTGCCGAGGTTGAAGCCTACATCGAGCAGGCTCGGAGGCAGACGGAAATCGAACGCCTGTCGACCGAGAAGGAAAAGACTGGCGTCCATACCGGTTCGTTCGCCACGAACCTGCTGAACGGCGAGCGCGTGCCGATCCTGGTGGGGGACTACGTGCTGATGAGCTACGGGACGGGCATCGTCATGGGCGTTCCGGCCCACGATCAGCGCGACTTCGAGTTCGCTACCGCGTATGGTCTGCCGATCAAGGTGGTGGTCGCCCCGCCCGGCTACGACGGAAGCCCACTGACGGAGGCGTACGTCGACGAGGGGACGCAGACGAACTCCGGGCAGTTCGACGGGATGCCGAGCGCCGAGGGATGGCAGGCCATGGCAGACCATATCGAGGAGCAGGACTGGGGCAAGCGCGCCGTCCGCTACCGCATGAGGGACTGGCTGATCTCCCGTCAGCGTTACTGGGGCACGCCGATACCAATCGTCTACTGCGACGACTGTGGAACGGTGCCGGTCCCGGACGATGAACTGCCTGTACTGCTGCCGGAGGACGCCGAGTTCCGGCCCACCGGCGAGTCTCCCCTGGGTCTGCACGAGGGATTCCTGAACACGACGTGCCCGAACTGCAACGGTCATGCTGTTCGCGAGACCGACACGATGGACACGTTCGTCGACTCGTCTTGGTACCAGTTCCGCTTTGCCAGTCCGCAGTACGACGACGCTCCATTCGATCCGAGCGCTATTGGTCACTGGGCGCAGGTCGACCAGTATACGGGCGGGGCCGAACACGCCGTCATGCACCTGCTGTATGCGCGGTTCTTCACGAAGGCGATGCGTGACCTGGGGCTGCTCGATGTCGACGAGCCGTTCGTTCGGCTGTACAACCAGGGGCACTTGCTGGGTGAAGACGGGCAGAAGATGAGCAAGTCGCGGGGCAACGTTGTCGCGCCGGACGAGTACGTCGAGTCCTACGGCGCGGACGCGGTGCGCTGCTACCTGATGTTCGTCGGCCCCTGGGACCGAGGCGGGAGCTGGCAGGACACCGGCATCAACGGGGTGTCGCGCTGGCTGAACCGCGTATGGGAGATTGCCCAGCGGGACTCGCGGATTCTGGATGATCTGCCCACCGACCAGTCCGCCGACACGGATTTGACCCGCGCGACTCACAAGACCATCAGGCGAGTCGAGAGGGACGTCGAGGCGTTCAAGTTCAACACGGCGCTGGCGGGTCTGATGGAGTTCTCGAACACGCTGAACTCGGCGTGGGAGGCCAAGAACGTCGATTCCGGCACGTGGAACGAGGCTATCGAGAAGCTGTTGGTGCTGCTGGCCCCGCTGGCCCCGCACATCACCGAGGAGCTGTGGGAGCGCGCCGGTCACACCACGAGCATCCACAACGAACCGTTGCCGGAGTTCGACGCGGAACTGGCCGCGGACGAGATGATCGAACTGGTCGTCCAGGTCAACGGCCGAGTGCGGGCCAAGGTAGACATGCCGGTGGACGTATCCGAGGAAGACGCCAAAGAGGCCGCGATGGCTTTGGAGAACGTCCGGCGTCACACCGAAGGCAAGCAGGTGGTCAAGACCATCTACGTACCGGGCAGGCTGGTGAATCTGGTAGTCAAGTAACGGGCATTACAGTGCCGCGCTGCTCGTCGGCGCGGCACCGTGCATTAGCTTGAAGTGTCAGTCGACGGCGCGGAAGCATCGATGCGCCTTGCGCTGTCGGTGATGCTTATGGACGGGTCGTCAATGCAGATTCGCGTGAAGCTTGCCGTGCGCCTCTCCTCGAATTGGCGGCAATGACCGACCTTGCCTTCGGTGACGGCAGTTTCGACCAGCGTCGCGGTATTGGCATCGACCCACTGGCTCCAAACCGACTGATTATCCTCAATGTATGAGAGGCCTATGATGTTCTCGCGTACTGCTATGCGCCCTCCCCTGATCTTCGCGGACTCGGTAGTTAGCTCCTCGCCGTTCCACTCGTACTGTTCGAGGAACTGCCCCACCTTCGGAGCGCGACTCCATATGCTTGCATTGACGGCGACGACGGTGTCCGGGCTGGCGTCGGATAGCGGGCCAAGCAGGATGAGGATTCCCGCGTCCACGTAGGGCTTGGCCCAGACGGGATCGGCCTCCATGACGATGTCTACGTCGGAGTGAGGCAGCTTGTCCTTGTACTCTTCCGACTCCATCTCGATGACGCGCACGGGGTGATCGAGACCGTGAGCGATGATGTAGCCGGCGACCCAGTTTCCAAGCTTGACGCGGTTCTCGTCCCATTGCGCGAACTTGATGAGTTCGACGGGGGGTGGACCGTGCGTTCGAAGACTGTAGTCGTCCGGTAACGGCACCGGCGTGTGGGTTGGATCCACGGCTATAGCCGGTGGAGCCGTAGGCTCGGGAACCGGAGTGGCCGTCGGCGGTGGAGCGGGAGTAGGTGTTGGCGATGGAGGCTCTGGGGTCTGACCGGCCTGGACTGCGGTTGGTTCAGGCGTCTGGCCTGCCGGAACCGCCGTAGCAGTTGGCTCAGGAGTCGAAGTCGGCGGCTCGGTGGGAACAGCGGTAGGCGCTGTAGTTGCCGTCGGTACGGCGACGGGTACCGAGGTTGGCAGAGGGACGGGTGTCGGAGTAGCCGTAGCGTCGACAGCGGCCTGTACCAATTCATCCATGGTGGGGGTGGAGGTTGGTGTAGCGCGATCCCCGGCGATGAGGGGCGACTCCTGCTCGGCGCATGCTCCGGTCACCGTCACGACCAAGAGAATTCCGGCGAGGGCAACAGCGGATACGATTTGGCGTGGAACAGTCTTCATGGGTCCCCCTCCGTCAGAGATTTCAGGGTGTCTTGCCGGATATGCCGAAGCCTATGCTATCACCTTGAACTTGTAGGTGGTCGTATTGAGGTCTCCCTCGGCAAACCGGGACATCCGCAGCGGCGTGAAGTCGACCAGCTTCGACTCGCCTTCCAGTATCATCTGCGCCACGCAGATGCCGATTGCGGGGGCCAGCTTGAAGCCGTGGCCGGAGAACCCGGTGCAGAGGTAGAGTCCTTCAATGTCGTCCACCTGGTCGATGATCGGATGCAGGTCTGGCGTGGAGGTGTACAGGCCCGCGTAACCGGTGAACAGTTCTCCGTCGGCAATGTCTGGAATACGTCGAGCCAACCGCAGCCAAACGTCCTCAAGGTGGTCTGCATGGATGGACGGGCTGTAGTCGTCGGGGTCGGCGATGTCTTCGTCGTTGCCGTTGCCAACGAGTGTGAGATCGGACCCCTCCGGGCGGAAGTAGGTCAGGTTCGCCATGTCGCCGCCGCCGGGATGGAAGGGCAGCCTGTCCATCGGCCTACGGATGAGGAACACCTCATGCCGGGTGGCCTCCAGGGGGAGATCGTAGCCGAGCCGGGCCATGAAGCGTCCCGACCAAGGGCCCGTGGCGATCACGACGATCGGCGCTTCGTACTGCTCGGTTGCAGTATTCACGGCCACTACCCTGCCGTTTTCGATCTCTACGTCCGTGACGGGTGATTCGAGAATGATCTCAGCGCCCATCTCACGCGAGCGGGCGGCGTAGGCCATGGCCGTGCCGGACGGGTCGGCGTGTCCCGACTGCGGCTCCCAGGCGTACGATTCACCGTCGGCGTAGTCGAACGCTGGCGCAAGTTCCTGGGCGTCTTCCTTTGAGATGATTTCCGTTTCAATACCGACGGCCTGTTGGAGGGCGATGTTGTGCTTGAGTCCCTCGTGCGATTCCTCCGGTACGAATACCATGTAGCCGGTGTGGACGAACCCGCAGTCTCCCCCGCCAACGGCATCGTCCCAGTTGCGGAATATCTTCAGGCTCTCCCATGCGAGATGCGCGTTGACGGTCGTGGAGTAGTGCATCCGCACCGCGCCGGAGGAGCGTCCCGTCGAGCCGGAGCCGAGCGTATCCCTCTCCAGCAGGATGGGAGAGCGCACGCCGTGCGTCGCCAGGTTGTAGAGGATGCTCGTCCCCATGACTCCGCCGCCGATGATGACAGCGTCCGTGGTAACCGTCATGGCCTTCTCCCTTTCGTACGTCCAATTGCCGTCGGGTGGCGCTATCCCAGTTCCGATATAATACCCGACCTGTTCTATCAGTGCGACAAGTTGGAGGAAGACGTTGGAGTTCACCATCGCGGTCTTGCCCGGGGACGGTATCGGACCGGAGGTCATCGGCGAAGCGGTGAAGGTGCTGGACGCGGTCGGCGAGCGGTTCGGACACCGGTTCGATATGAGGACGGGGCCAATCGGGGGAAGCGCGATCGACCGGTACGGCACTGCCTTGCCCGACGAGACGCTGGAGGCCTGCTATAGCGTCGACGCGGTGCTGTTCGGCGCGGCGGGCGGTCCCAAGTGGGACGTGGCAGACGCGGAAGAGCGGCCCGAGCAGGGAATCCTCAGGATCCGGCGCGAGTTCGGGCTGTTCGCAAATATCCGCCCGGCCAAGTCGCATCCCGCGCTCTATGCGGCAAGCTCGCTGAAGCCTGAGTACCTTGAAGGCGTTGACCTGATCGTCCTGCGCGAACTGATCGGGGGACTGTACTTCTCGCGTCCGAAGAAGCGGTGGTCGACCAAGACGGGGAAGCGGCGCGGCATGGACACGCTGAAGTACAGCGAGGAGGAGATCGCGCGCGTGGTCAGGGTTGGCTTCGAGCTGGCGCGCAGTCGCCGCGGCAAGCTGGCGTCCACGGACAAATTCAACGTGATGGAGTCCTCCCGGCTGTGGCGAGAGGTAGCGACTGAGGTCGGGGAAGAGTATCCCGACGTCGAGTTGGAGCACATCCTGGCGGACAATCTCGCCATGCAGCTGCTAAGAAACCCCGCGCGGTTCGACGTGATCGTGGCGAACAACATCTTTGGCGATCTGCTGTCGGACGAGGCCGCTATGCTGACCGGTTCGCTGGGGATGCTGCCGTCCGCGAGTCTCGCCGAGCCGCCGGGCGTCGACGGCAGCAGGAAGCGCTTGTTCGGGCTGTACGAGCCGGTACACGGCAGCGCGCCGGACATCGCGGGCCAGGGGATCGCAAATCCCGTCGGCGCGATCTACAGCACGTCGATGATGTTGCGGTACTCGCTCGGTCTCTCAGAGGAAGCCGACGCGGTCGAGCGCGCTGTGGAGGGCGTTCTGTCTGAGGGCTACTGCACGCCGGATCTCGCCCCGGGCGGCGGGTCCGTCATTGGCACGCGGCAGATGGGCGACCTGATTACAGGTAGCTTGTGACCAAGTCCCCTACTTCCGAGGTGGAGTAACCCATCTGACCTGCGCTGAGGCTTTCGAGTTTCTCGGACGTGACCGACATGATCGCGCCCTCGACCTGCTTGGCGGCGGTCTTCTCGCCGAGGAAGTCGAGCATCATGCCCATCGCGCCGATTGCGGCCAGGGGATTGATGACGCCCTGCCCCGCGTACTTCGGGGCGGAGCCGCCCATCGGCTCGAACATCGAGAAGCCGTCCGGGCGGATATTCCCGCCGGCGGCGATGCCAAGCCCGCCCTGAATCATGGCGGCGAGGTCGGTGATGATGTCGCCGAAGAGGTTGTCGGTGACGATGACGTCGAACCACTCCGGGTTCTTGACCATCCACATGCAGGTCGCGTCGACGTGGGCGTAGTCGAGCTTCACGTCGGGGTACTCCTCGCCGACCTCGTGAAAGGTGCGCTCCCAGAGGTCCATGGCGTATGTGAGCACGTTGGTCTTGCCGACGAGGGTGAGCTCCTTGCGATCGCGGGTCTGCGCCAGATCGAATGCGTACCGGACGCACCGTTCGACGCCCTTCCGGGAGTTCTCGGATATCTGGATGGCGATCTCGTCGGGCGTTCCCTTGTGTTGAAACTCGCCGAGACCCTTGTAGATGCCCTCGGTGTTCTCGCGCACGACGACGAAGTCGATGTCCTCCGGGCCCTTGTCCTTGATGGGAGTCCAGACGCCGGGAAAGAGTTTGACGGGGCGCAGGTTGATGTACATCTCGTAGTGGAAGCGGAGGGTCAGCAGGATGCCCTTTTCGAGGATGCCCGGCGTGACGTCGGGGTGGCCGATGGCGCCGAGGAAGGCCGCGTCCAAGGTTCCGAGCTCGTCGCGCACGGAGTCGGGCAAGATCTCTCCCGTCCTCTTGTAGCGCTCGCCGCCGATGTCGTACTCGACCACGTCGTAGTCGATGCCGTTCTTCTCGGCGACGGCCTTCAGCACCTTCATGGCCTCGGCGGTCACCTCAGGCCCGGTGCCGTCTCCCGGTATCGTTCCAATCTTGTACATCGAAGTTCCTTTTGAGAAGCTACCGTCCGCTGCGCCTTCGGTCTTCCCTGATGCGCGCGCTGCGACCTGAGCGTCCGCGGAGGTAGTAGAGACGCGCCCGGCGGACCTTGCCGTGCCGGACGATCTTGACGCTCTGGACGACGGGCGAGTGGACGAGGAAGGTGCGCTCGACGCCTACTTCCTGCGTGACGCGGCGCACGGTGAAGCTCTCGCCCGGCCCTCGGCCACGCCTGCGAAGAACGACGCCCTCGAAGACCTGCGCCCGCTCGCGGTCGCCTTCCTTTACTTTGATGGTGACCCGGACGGAGTCTCCGGGACGAAAGTCGTCTACTTCGGGGTTGGGCGCGACGGGCGCAAGGTGGTGGGCTTCCATTGTAGGTTCGTCCTGAAGGGGATTGAGTGCTGCTTGGTAGGTGGGTGTTTGATGGTTCTGACACCCGTGCAACTCATCAAGTGTAGCCCTTAGGGGTGCGCGATGCAATATAAACTCAACGATGGTCGCAGCTAATCTCGACTACGGCATGGGTATTCCGGTCGAGTTATTGATGACATTCTTCCCCTAGAGAGTCGAGGAACTCTCTGTCCTCTTGGGACAGTTCGGCGTCTTCGAGGAGGTCCGGGCGTCGGTGGAATGTCCGGCGGAGTGATTCGCGTCTGCGCCACCGCTCAATGCGGGCGTGGTCGCCGGAGAGGAGGACGTCCGGCACCGTCATGCCGCGAAAGTCGGCGGGGCGGGTGTACTGCGGGTGTTGGAGGAGGCCGGTGGTGAACGAGTCGTTGCGGGTCGACTCGTTGGAGCCGACGACGCCGGGGACCAGGCGGGCGACTGCCTCGACGAGAACGATCGCTGCCGCCTCTCCCCCGTTGAGGATGTAGTCGCCGATGCTGATCTCGTGGGTGGCGAGGTTTTCCCGCACTCGCTCGTCGAATCCTTCGTAGCGTCCGCAGATGAGGATGAGGTCGTCTTCGCCGGCGAGTTTCTCAACATGGGACTGTGTGAGGCGCTCGCCTTGGGGTGTCAGCAAGATAACGGGAGCATTTTCGCTCGTTTCGTAACTCTCGCGGATGGACTCCACTCCCTCGAACAGCGGCTCGGGTTTCATCAACATGCCGGGGCCGCCCCCGAAGGTGTAGTCGTCGGTGGAACGATGCCGGTCGTGCGTGTAGTGGCGGATGTCGTGCACGTGCAGCTCGATCAGCCCCGCGTCGATGCCGCGGTGCACCACTCCCTCAGCGAAGGGGCTGTCGAACATGCGGGGGAAGATTGTCAGGACGTGGAAGCGCATTTTCACTGACCTAGTTTGGTGGATTCCCACCTACGCGGGAATGGCGGTGGCTACGTGGGAGTGACGGCTTGAGCCGGGATAACGGAGGAAATCTAAGAGTATGAAGACGTCCTAGTGAGAAGGGTGACCGCGCCAGCCCTGGAGCATTTCAAGGCCGTGAGTTAGGGCCTTTAGCGCCACGTCGAGGGTCTCTCGGACTCCCTTGGGGCTGCCGGGCAAGTTGACGATGAGGCAACCGTTGCGGACGCCGACTACGGAGCGGCTCAACATGGCCATGGGCGTGATACGCATGGTCTCCGTTCTCATGGCCTCGGCGATGCCCGGCACTTGGAACTCGACAACGGAGGCGGTGGCCTGCGGAGTGACGTCGCGAGGGCCGAGGCCGGTTCCGCCCGTCGTAACGATGACGTCTACCTCACCCCCGTCGCTCCATGCTACCAGTCGCTCCGCTATCCGGTCGGCCTCGTCGGGCACGATGTCGCGGTGGACCAGTCTGAACCCGCTCGCGGTCATCATCTCGACGACGGCGTCGCCGCTGGTGTCCTCGCGCTCACCTTTCGCGCCCGCGTCGCTGCTGGTCAGGACAGCGAAGCTGAATTCATGGTCGGAATAGGTCATTGGTACATTCGATTGGTTCAGTCGGAGTTTAGAAAAAGTATAAAACTATATTCAAAATCCCTTGCACGTCCTTCGGCGCATCTGTGAGACTCGGACATAACCGGCTTTTAGGCGCATCGCGCCGGGTCGGCAGCACATTAACAGTGTAGCACGCAGCAGTGCTCTCAAGAGGATGCTAGGTGATTCATCACAAGCCCGTGATGGTCGATGAGGTCGTATCGGCTCTCCGGCCGCGTTCAGGCGGTCACTACATCGACTGCACGACCGGAGAGGGCGGTCACGCGGAGGCCATTCTCGGTCACTGCGATCCCCCTGCCCGACTGCTCGGTCTCGATTTGGACCGAGAGGCGCTCGCGGTCGCGGAAGACCGGCTATCATGGTTTCGCGAGGCGACAACGCTGGTCGAGACCAGCTACGTAAACATCGCTGAAGTCGCGGCCCGGCAAGGCCTTCTCCCCTGCGACGGGGTCCTGTTTGATCTCGGAGTCTCGTCACTCCAGCTCGACAGCGCCTCTCGCGGGTTCGCTTTTTCGAAAGAAGCGGCCCTAGACATGCGGTTCGGTCCCTCCATCGGAAGATCGGCCAAGGAGATCGTCAACGACACGGATGAGGAAAGCCTGGCCAATCTCATCTACCGACTGGGAGAGGAGCGGAGGTCACGGCGGATCGCCCGGGCAATCGTCAGAGCGCGACCGGTCGAGACGACGGTTGAACTGGCCGATGTTGTGGCAGGAGCGGTCGGAAGGAATAGCAGGGGACGTAGGAGCATTCACCCCGCGACTCGCACCTTTCAGGCCCTCCGAATCGCGGTGAACGGCGAACTCGACAACGTAGAGGCTGGCATCAGAGCGGCGATAGGGACTTTGAGGCAGGGAGGCCGGTTAGTGGTTATCAGTTACCACTCCCTCGAAGACAGGTTGGTGAAGAACCTGCTACGGGAGGAGTCGAAACCCACCGACGAGAATCACTCCCCTGCCCTGCGACTCATCACGAAGAGAGTGCGAAAGCCGGAAGGCCCGGAGATCGAGGCGAATCCTCGAAGCCGGAGCGCAAGGATGCGAGTGGCCGAACGGCTGTGACCGGAGACGACCACCGGTCGTCAGCGTGTTACACGAAAGATTAAAGAAAACGAATAGCGGAATGGCAAACCGAAACGACAATGGAGTAGGCCGTATGGTGTCAAACGAGATCGTAGCAGCTATCGACGTAGGTACCACGAAGGTTTGCACCATAGTGGGCCGAAAGGTCGGCAAGGACGGTGTGCAAATCCTTGGCTATAGCACGGCCAAGAACTACGGGATGCGGAAGGGTGTCGTTTCGGACGTACCGGCGGCCGAGCGTGCCGTTCGCGTGTCCGTCAAGGCCGTCGAGGACAAGACGGGACACAAGGTGGAATCGGCGTTCGTGGGCGTCACGGGGGCGCACGTTCGGTTCGAGAACCGCCATGAACGGCTGGAAGTTGAGAATCGGAAGGGCATCGTTACCGCCGATGACGTGAAGAGCGCGCCCAAGAAGCTGAGCGAGTCCGTCGACCTGCCAGGCAGGACGGTTATCCATGCCAACTCCATCAGCTACACGCTGGACGGTGAGCCGGGCATCCGGTATCCCGTCGGAATGCACAGCAAGGAGATGCAGGTAGAAGCGCATCTCGTGACGGGGGCCAACACGTTCATAGACCGTCTCGTGGACGTGATCGCAGTGTCGGGCGTCAAGATAAACAGCCTCGTCCTCGAACCGCTGGCGAGCGGCCTCGCGGTTCTCACTTCGAAGGAGCGGCAAAGGGGCGCCATCATCGTGGATATCGGCGGCGGCACGACGGACATCGTCGCCTTCAAGGGCAGCGGTATCTACTACACCGGGGTCATCCCGGTGGGCGGCTATCAGTTCACCAACGACATCGCCCTATCGTTCAACACGACGTTCGAGGCGGCGGAGGCGATCAAGCTGGAGCACGGCAGCGCGGAGTTCCAGCCGGCTTCGGCAGGCGAGCAGATCCTCGTTCCGGTCGTCGGGCGGGACAAGCAGCTGAAGGTGAGCCGACTTGAGATATGCCAGCTGGTGCGCGAACGTGCTATGGAACTCGCGCGGATGATCAAAGTAAAGCTCGATTCTGAACGGATAGGGGATGTCGAGGACTCGCTCCTCGTCCTCACCGGCGGGGCTTCCAACATGCCCGGTTTCGCCGAACTCGTACAGAAGAGCGTGGGCATCGATGTGCGCCACGGGGTCCCTGACGTGCATGGGACAGTCCCTGCCGAATTGAGGGATTCCGTCTACGCCACGGCGGTCGGCACTCTCCTCTGGGGATTGACGGAGCACGTCTCAAACGAGGCCGGCTTCGGGGTAAGGAACGGTAACGGCAATGGGCATAACGGCAAGCACGCAGTGGAGTCGGTCGGATTCATAGGAAGCTTGAAGCGCCGGTTTGGCGCGCTCAGGTCGTAGCTATTCTTCGTACACAAGAAAAGGGAGGACTTAATGGTCGTGAACACACACCCTCAGAACGGAGCTAGTATCAAGGTCATCGGAGTCGGCGGCGGCGGATCGAACGCCGTGTCGAGGATGTTCCGGGAGCGACTCCCGGGCGTCGAGTACATGGTCGTCAACACGGATACGCAGGCTCTCCTGCGCTCCGACGTGCCGGTGCGCATCGCCATTGGCGAGCTGCTCACGCAGGGCAAGGGCGTCGGAGGCAATCCCGACCTCGGGGCCAAGTCGGCCAGCGAGAGCAGGGAAGAGGTCCACGAGGCCATCCGCGAGGCCGACATGATCTTCATCGCCGCAGGTATGGGCGGCGGCACGGGCACGGGAGCTGCGCCGGTCATCTCCGAGATCATCAGGGAGACGGGGGCGCTCACGGTCGGCGTGGTCACCATGCCATTCATGTTCGAGGGCACCCGCCGGATGCGGACCGCGGAAGAGGGGATCAAGCGTCTCCAAGAACACGTCGATACCCTGCTCGTCATACCGAACGAGCGACTCCACGCGATATCGGACGAGGAGGTTACCGCGGAGAACGCCTTCCGCATGGCCGACGACGTGCTGAGGCTCGGCGTGCAGTCCATTGCCGAGCTGGTGACCGTACCCGGAGAGATCAACCTGGACTTCGCCGACATTCAGTCGGTCATGCGCAACGCAGGCCGCGCCTGGATGTCGATAGGCTGGGGCAAGGGCGAGAATCGGGCGAAATCGGCGGCGCAGCAGGCGATCTCCAACCCGCTCCTCGACGTTTCGGTCGAGGGCGCCACGGGAGTGCTGTTCAACGTGACCGGCGGTTCCGATCTCCGGCTGTCCGAGCTTCACGAGGCGGCAGAGGTGATCCAGCGGGTCGTGGACCCCGACGCGAACATCATCTTCGGAATGGCCAACGACCCGAAGATGGAGAACGAAGTAAAGCTCACCGTCATCGCAACCGGCTTCCCGACTTCCGAGAACATGCAGCAGCAGGACGAGCAGATCAGGGACCTTCTCAAGAGTGCTCTGGGCAGCGACGAGGCGGAGATCGATCTTCCGCCCTTCCTGCGGCGCATCTCCAAGTATCGAGAAGAGGCGGTGGTGCGGTAGTAGGTCCTTCGAGCTTCCTACACTTGATGGACCGGAGAGGGGAGTAGGTCAAAGGGGTCGCGTTTCCGCGGCCCCTTTTGTCGTCTATGAGACTCTTCTTCGGACTCACTACCCTGCCCCGCCGCGCCCGCATTGTAGTCTCAAGAAGTCTCTCTATTTCCGGGAGTTCCAACCTGCCCGCAACTGGATGATGGCCCTCCGCCAATTCCGGGAAAAATTGACGAGAGCGCCGTATCACAGGCTTTCAGAGTCATCAGCCCGGATGACCGTTCACATCATCTCAGCTACGACAACTTGCGATTTCGCTCTTGACACACCACAACATCTAGTGGTAGCGTCTTGTTCCACCTGTTGCATATCGCTAGGCAATGGGAGAGTCGCTGACAGTGTCGGTGATCGGTGATGCGTTGTCCTCATTGCGGTCATAGTGAATCGAAGGTCATCGACTCGAGGGAGACGGTCGACAGCATCCGAAGGCGGCGGGAGTGTTCATACTGCAACCGTCGGTACACGACGTATGAGCGGGTGCAGTCGAACTCCCTGCAAGTAGTAAAGCGGGACGAACGGCGAGAGGAGTTCAGCACCGACAAGCTAAGGGTGAGCATTCTGAAGGCGTGTACGAAGCGCCCGCTGCCGACAGGGAGCATAGACAAGCTGGTGGGCGAAATCGAGGGAGACTTGTACGCGCTGGGGCTGTCCGAGGTACCTTCGCACACGATAGGCGAGGCGGTCATGGAACGGCTCCGGGAATTCGACAGAGTCGCTTATATACGATACGCGAGCGTGTACAGAGACTTTCAAGACATACAGACTTTCCGACAGGAGATCGACGCCCTCCTCGACCCCGAGGAGCGGGATCCGGTCAACCAACTCTCCTTCCTCGGATCCGACACGGGGGTGATCAAAGCTCCCTCCCCGGAACGCCGGGGCCGGCGCACCAGGCAGGCGGACCCCGGCGAAGGCTAGATCAGCCGCTTTTCACCCGTGGGGCACTGCTTAGGTACTTGGCTGACCCTCTCATCAGCCAAAAATCCCTAAGATATACAACCCAAAGCCTATAGATTTCTCAAATTATTCTAGGATAACGTAAAGCAACAAGAGTTCGGGGGTCGGAGGTTAATCTCCACAAGATATGGTGGAGCAGTTGGTACGCCTAACCCGTGAACTCAACGGAAGAAAACTGGAATTGAACCAAACATACACAAAAAATATTTCCATACAAGGGGCAAGCGGATGGTCATAGAAGAGAGACGCGAGGCAGGACTGAGGACAGGGGTCACTAACGGGAGGATGACCCCGGCCATCACGGATGCCGACATCGATTTGAGCGACAATGCTCGCGTCGTGCTGGAAAAACGGTACCTCCGCAAGAACGCGAAGGGAGAGATCGCCGAGACGCCCGCCGGGATGTTCCGGCGCGTCGCCCATGCGATAGCCGCCCCCGAGTACGCGAACGGCTCCGTAGAAGAAGCCATGGCCTGGGAGGAAAAATTCTACGAGGTCATGGCCAAGCTGGAGTTCGTACCGAACTCCCCTACCCTTATGAACGCCGGAATCCAGCGCGCGGACGGTCAGGGCACCGGAACGTTATCGGCCTGCTTCGTCATGGGACTGGACGACCACATGGACGGCATCATGACCACCGCCAAGGAGACGGCGATGGTTCAGAAGTACGGAGGCGGCACCGGATTCGCCCTCTCGTCCATCCGGCCGAAGGGAGCGACGATCCAGACGACGCACGGCCAGGCCTGCGGGCCGGTCGAGGTGCTGCGTCACCTGTCGTCGGTCTCCAAGCTCGTTACGCAGGGCGGCAAGCGGGACGGCGCAAACATGGCCGTCATGGACGTTCACCATCCCGACATCATGGAATTCATCGACTGCAAGGCGCAGGAGGGTGAAATCCACAACTTCAACATTTCGGTCGGCGCGAGCCACGAGTTCATGGAGGCCGTGAAGGCTGGAACCACCTACCCTCTCCGGTTCCACGAGAACCCCGCGGACACCTCCTCGCCCATCGTCGAGGTGGGGAGGCTGGACGCGCGCGAGGTCTTCGAGAAGATCGTTCATGGCGCGTGGCGCAACGGCGAGCCGGGAATGATCTTCTTGGACTGGGTGAACCACCGGAACCCGACGCCCCACATCGGTCGCATGACGGCGACCAATCCGTGCGGCGAGCAGCCGCTTCTGCCCTACGAGTCCTGCAACCTCGGCGCCATCAGCCTGCAGAGGTTCATCGTCGAGGTAGACGGTCATCCCACGGTCGACTACGACAAGCTCCGCGAGGTCGTCCACGTGGCGACGCGGTTCCTCGACAACGTCATCGACGCGAACGCCTACTCGGTCGACAAGATCGAGACGATGACCAAGGCCACCCGCAAGATCGGGCTCGGCGTGATGGGCTTCGCCGACATGCTCGTGGAGATGGGAATCCCCTACGACTCCGAGGAGGGCCTGGAGCTGGGCCGCAAGATCATGCGGTTCATCAAGGACGAGTCCGACAGGATGTCCGTGATGCTGGCGGAGGAGCGCGGCAACTTCCCCGCCTACGAGGGCAGCAGGTTCGACACGCCGGACGGCACACCCATGCGCAACGCCTGCCGCCTGACCGTAGCCCCAACGGGCACGACCTCGATGATAGCGGGGTGCTCCAGCGGAATTGAGCCGCTGTTCGCCTTGTGCTACCACAAGCACAACATTCTGGGCGGCGAGAGTCTCCTGTACGTGGACGAGAACTTCGAGAAGGCGGCCAGGGACGGGGGCTTCTACAGCGAAGACCTGATGAACTACCTGGCCGAAGGTGGCTCCCTGCAGGACCGCGACGACGTGCCGGAATCGGCCAAGAGCACGTTCGTGGTGGCGGGAGACATTTCCCCCGAAATGCACGTTCGAATGCAGGCGGCATTCCAGGAGAGCGTCGACGCGGCCATCTCCAAGACGATCAACTTCCCGAATGAGGCGACCGATGAAGACGTACGGAGCGCCTACATGCTGGCCTGGGAGCTGGGGTGCAAGGGCATCACGGTGTATCGCTCAGGCAGCCGCGAGGCGGAGGTGCTGACGGCAGGCGTGGAGAACGAGGAACAGGAGGCCGAGACGAACGGCCATGCCTCCCCTCCCCTCGTTGAGCGCAGTCCTCGCCCTCGTGTTATGCAGGGCCTCACCGAGAACGTCCGCACCGGACAGGGCAAGCTGTACGTGACGGTCAACTTCGACGACGAGCGCCGTCCGTTCGAGGTGTTCTGCGCGCTCGGCAAGGCGGGGAGCGTCGAGTCCGCACACATGGAGGCCATCGCCAGGCTTATATCTATGTCTCTGCGCTCAGGAGTCGCCCCGGAGCAGGTCGTGGAGCATCTGCGAGGGATTACGGACGAGCCGGTTTGGGACGGCGGCACACTCGTCAGATCGGTGCCCGACGCGATATCGCTGGTGCTCGACAAGTACATCACCGACAAGCCGACGACAGACGCGCCGACGGCCCAGATCGGACTGTTCCCGTCCGTGGAGTCGGTCGGTTCTGAGGATGAGATAAAGTTTGCCGGACCTCTGACCGGCAAGCGATGCCCCGAGTGCTCCGCCTACCTCGTTGCCCAGGAAGGCTGCCTGAACTGCCTCGACTGCGGCTACAGCAAGTGTGACTGAGCCAATCAGGCTTTACTATCGCTTCTGATTTCGCTGACCCGCCTCTTTGGGGTTCCGTTTGGGATTATCTCTGTATGAACTAAATTCGTGATATGGCCGAACGCATATACATCAGAAGTGACGGGGGAGGGATGGAGCCACTTGAAGAGGAGCCTTTCCCAACGGAGGATGAGCTTCAGGCGCTGATTGCCGGTCATCCTGAACTTCTCGACGGAGAGCAGATTCGGCCAGGCGACCCTCGACGCTGGATTCTCATCACCCGCGAGAAGGGAATCTCTGAAACCTCCCATTCAGGCGCACGTTGGGCTATTGACCATTTGATGGTTGATCAAGACGCCGTTCCGACCCTCGTTGAGGTCAAGCGAGGTCGAAATCCCGAAGTGCGACGCGCAATCGTAGGGCAGATGCTTGAGTATGCGGCGCATGCGGCACATACGTGGACCGCAGAAGAACTTCGGCGGACGTTCGAAGAGTCAGTCGAAGAGCAAGGTCTTGATCCCAGTGAAGAACTTGGGCAACTACTGTTGGCGGACGGAAAACCTGATGCGGATGGATTCTGGCAAAACGTAGCCACTAACCTGACTGCTAGACGTCTCCGCCTCCTATTCGTTGCAGATGAAATACCAGATCCCCTTGAGCGGGTTGTAGAGTTCCTAAATGCGCAGATGCCTGATATCGAGGTGCTTGCGGTGGAGATCAAACAGTTCCGGGGTAACCGCGCTCAGACGCTGGTTCCACGTGTCCTTGGGAGAACCGCAGCCTCAACTATTCACGGTCCGCGTCGGACGCTAACGCGAGAGTCATTCTTGGACCAGTTTACCAGTAGCGAATCGCGAAATGCCGCGGCCCGACTCCTCGATGTTGCTTAAGAGTCCGATGCCGTTTTCGGGTGGGGAACCCGCGGAGGCATGAGCATCCGAGGGCGATGCTCACGCTGGAAGCAACCGATCACTGTTGCCTGGCTCTATTCGCCGACAATGCAAGGCGGAGGCTGGATGAAAACCAAAGACTTCAGTTTTGGGGTAGCCATACTTGACTACGACGACCCGTCACCGGACGAAGAACTGCGTGTCATCCTACAGCAGTGGGCAGACGATTTTCGCGACGATTCCTTCACTGCGGATGCGTCAAGCGAGGGAGTTATTGCTTGGTCGGTCGATTATGACGCTGCAGCGCGCGAGATCGATCTTTTGACATGTCGCCTCTCCAGCGTGCTATCAAAACTGAAATCGCTGTAAGCACGAGCCTAGACGACACCTTACCTACTACTATCCGCGAAACGATGCCGATGTTGTATCATGGCATTCCTGTGGCGGTGAACGACACGACACGCCATCGGAGCACACAGCATGACAACATCACAGAGACCATTCGTTGCCATTACCATGGGCGACCCCGCCGGAATCGGGGCCGAAGTGACCGTCAAGGCCCTGCAGGACGATTCCATCTACGAGAAATGTCGCCCGTTCGTGGTCGGGAACGTGGCGGCGATAGACCATGCGATTGAAATCGCCGGAACCGGCGCTTCGGGGCGAGTGGCACGCGGCTTGGAGGACGTTGCCGGTGAGCCGGGCGTCATCGACGTGATGGATCCGGAGAACCTCGACTATTCCGGCATCGAGCTTGGGGAGCTTTCCGCCTCGGCGGGGAAAGCAGCCGTGGAGTGGGTGCTCCAAGCGGGAGAGATGGCAGCCGCCGGCGATGTCCAGGCCATAGTGACCGCGCCCATCAACAAGGAAGCGGCTTCGATGGCGGGGTACAAGGACATCGGGCACATGGAGATATTCCAGAGCCAGACGAACTCGAAAGAGGTGGCGACGATGCTCATGGCCGACGTGCTGCGCGTCGTCCACCTCACGACGCACCGGCAGCTCCGCATCGCCTGCGACTACGTTACCGTGGACAACGTCCTCGCGAAGGTGGTACTCACGCACGAGCACTTTGTCCGGTGGGGCTTCCCTACCCCACAAATCGGCGTCTCGGCTCTGAATCCCCACGCCAGCGACGGCGGCCTCCTCGGCGACGAGGAGGAGAAACAGATAACACCAGCGATAGAAAAAGCCCGCTCGCTCGGCATCGACGCGACGGGACCTGTGCCCCCGGACACCGTGTTCACGCAGGCCATCAACGGCAAGTACGACGTCGTGCTTGCCATGTACCACGATCAGGGACACATCCCCATCAAGGTCCACAACTGGGAGCGGAGCGTCAGCGTGAACTTGGGGCTGCCGTTCATCCGCACGTCCGTCGACCACGGCACGGCGTTCGACATCGCGGGACGGGGCATCGCGCACCACGAGAGCATGGCGGAGGCCATCGGGGTCGCCGTCGACCTGGCAAGCGATAGCAAGTTGCGCTGAAGGTGCCACTGGCACCACTCCTAGACTACCCGAAGTCAAATAGTGACGCCCGTTATCGCACCGTTCTGTCCGTATTTGTCCCCAAACGTCGAGCGAGTCGGCTACAATAGAAACGTTATGATGGTGATTCCTGCACTCACGACTTAGCGCAGACGTAGAGACGGACGACGGACTATGAAGATCACATTCATCGGCGGGGGCGTCATGGCCGAGGCGATACTCGGCGGGATTCTCGACGCGGGTGTCGCCGGGGCGGGGGAGATTCGCTTCGGGGAACCGGTTGAGGAGCGCCGGGCCGCGCTTTCCGAGACCTACGGCGTGACAGCGGACGCCGACAACCTCGCGGTGATCGAGGGCGCGGACATCGTCATTCTCGCGATGAAGCCGCAGCACCTCGCCACGGCCATGGACGGCATAAAGTCCGGCCTTCGTGGAGACCAAGCCGTCCTGTCGATAGTTGCAGGGGCGACACTTGACACCTTGACCAAGGGGCTGCGCCACCGAGCGGTCGTCCGGGTGATGCCGAATACTCCCTCTCAGATTCGGGAAGGCATGACCGTGTGGACGGCTACCGATCAGGTCACGGACGAGCAGAAGGCCGCGAGCCAGCGGATCGTCGCCTCGTTCGGCGAGGAGATATACGTCGAGGACGAGAAGTACATTGACATGGTAACGGCCCTCAGCGCAAGCGGCCCCGCCTACGTGTTCCTGTTCATCGAGGCGCTCATCGACGCGGGCGTGCACATGGGCCTCCAGCGACCGATGGCAAGAAAGCTCGTTCTGCAGACGGTCATAGGGAGCGCCAAGTACGTCCAGGAGACGGGAATGCACCCGGCGGAGCTCAAAGACATGGTCTCATCGCCCGCGGGCGGGACGGTCGAGGCGCTCATGTCGTTTGAGAGGTCCGCCTTTCGAGGTGCCGTGCTGGAAGCGGTCGACGCGGCGTACCGGAAGTATCAGGCCCTGGGTAAGGACAGTTGACCTTCTTCGTAAACTTCATAAGTCTGTTCGTAGACGCTCTGACGCTGGCGATTCTGGCGAGCGTCATCATGTCTTGGGTGACCATGTTCGCCCCGGAGTCGCCGATCGTAGAGTCGATAAACGGCGTCCTCAAGCAGATGACCGAGCCCGTTCTGGGCCCTCTGCGTCGAGTCGTTCCCCCGCTGGGCATGTTCGACCTCACGCCGATGGTCGCGCTGATCCTGTTGCAGTTCGTGATAAAAGGCTATCTGATCCCGGCCCTATTCGCCTAGCCTGCGGCGAGCCAGAGCGTGGGATACTCGCCGATGGGATGCGCGTAGTACGCCGAGAGATTGGAAAAGACGACGCCAGCGGCCAGAAGGACGATGACCGCGATTGTTGCCACCCCAGGGATTCTGCCCTTCAACCAGCCCAGGAGCCAATCGGCAGCGAATCCGGCGAGGGCGAAGACCATGGGGACGGCGATGATGAGGCGACCGAACATTCCCTCCCGCCCCGTGAGTCCTATACCGACCACAGCGACCAAGAGGACGGTGAGAAGCGCTCCGCATGAGTTCTCGCGCCATTTTCGGATGCACACGAGCAGCCCAACGAGGACGAGCAGTCCCGTGAGCGGATCGACGATCCTTCCGCCACCCTGCCCGAACTCGTCGGCACTGGTGCTCCAGACGAGGGCGCGTCCGGCGTTGACGACGTTCCCGGTCACGGTGCGCAGCTTTCCCATCACGCCTTCGCTTTGGGTGTAACGGGGAGTCTCGGTCACCAGTGTCGCCTTGGCGTCGTCGCGAAACGACGAGTCGGCGGCGGCAACAGCGAAGAATGGCAAGCTGACGATGAGTGCCGCAAGGGCGAAGGCCGCGAACCGCTCACCCAGAACTCGCGGGCTTACCGCGCCGACCGCATAGAATCGCAGCCACAGACAGAGCGCCGCAACCGCGAACACAATCGCCACGAAATCGAGATACAAGCCGAGGCCGACGAGAGCGCCTGAAACTGCCAGCAAGCGGGTTCGAGTCGAGTCATTCGTCTCAGGGTGGATCGCTCGGAACAGCAGATAGAGGGCCGTTACCTCCACAAGGAGCAGCACGCTCGTAGGGAGGGCCAGCCTGGCATAGGTCAGCGGCCAAACACCGACCGCCATGAGGAAGGACGCAAACAGGGCCACCCGGCGGTTGAACAGGAGCGAGACCAGAAGATACGAAACTCCTATGGAGGCCAGTGACGCTGCGCCCGAGAGCAGTCGAGCCATGCCGATGTCATCGCCGATGAAGTTCGTCCAGAGGGAGAGTAGGTAGGCGTACCCGGTCAATGCCCCATCGAGGATGCCGTGTGACAGACCAATCCAGCCCTCGAACTCGATCTGGCGGGCGACTTGGAGGAACGTTTCTTCACCCAGTGTGATCTCAGACGGAGTGGAACCGAGACCCCACAGCCGGGTTGCCGCCAGAATCGCGGCTATGACGGCGATGGCTATAGTGATCTTCGCGGTGTGGTGCGCTCCTGTCGGGCTGTCAGTACCAACTGGGCCCAACGAAGCTCCCACGGACCTTCCCGATATCGTCGAGATGGTGGTCGCAACCAGAGTCCCAAATGAAGCTTTGCGCGTGGGCTTTTCTCCGGCAAGAGGCGAACCGCAGGAATTGCAATAGTTATGCGGTGATGGGTTATGGGCCGCGCACCGTGGACACTCGATATCGCCGGTGAGTGGCTCAGCGCACTTTCCGCAGTAGGAGGCGGACAAGCGGTTCTCGTGTCCGCAGATCTTGCACGTTATCCCCACAGTCGTCTTCCCTGCTCTAGATACCAAGGGTGTAATTCCAAGAACGAGGGAGACTCCGAGCATTCATCAGAAACCGCGCTCTTTCATCTCCAGCCACTCTCCCACGTTGAATCCTCCCCTGCCCGCCTCCGCCGCGGCCTTCTGGAGTGCCTGCCATGACTCGAAGTCGGCCGCGTCGACGGCGGGCTGTCGCACCGCCGCCGCTTCCGGCCGCTCCATCCAGTCGAAGTAGCCGGAGACGTTGACGTACGCAATGAGCGCCAAAATCGCGACCGCGACGGTTCCAGTTGCCCATTTATTCTTTGCAAAGCGCAATCCGAATAACCAGTCCAACGCGAGGGCGACGAACAGATAGAAAATCGGGGCGGCCCCAACGGCTCGCGCGGCGTCGGGAGTACCGCTGCCAGGGATCTGTACGGGAAATATCATCACGATGAAGAAGACCCACCACAACAGGGTCTGACGCCATCGTGTGACGGACACGACGAGGCCTACCCAGAACAGAACGGCCGTCAACCTGTCGAGTAGTCCGTGACCGGGCGGAATGTACCGCGCGTTCAGTCCAACGCGCGAAATGCCGGAATCGAGAAGAATGAACCCCCTGATGTTATTCCACGTCTGCTGAGCGATGATATCGAAGTCGTCCTTACCCTCGAATTGCTGTCGATTGTGGTCGTTGAGCACATAGACCGCATCGACACGTTGATTGAAGCGCCCCCAGTCATCCAGCGCGTTGTCTAGCTGAGGCCAGAAGAGTACGAACGTTGTGAGGCACATGACGCCGTATCCGGCCAGAAGCCGTTTCCAGTCGTCTCGATACAGAAAGAACGCGATAGGAAGGTAGATAAGAAGGGCAACGATGATCACGCGCCCGCTGGTGTACCCGTACAGTCCCAGGGCGGCGAACAGCCCGGTCGCGGCGAAGAGCAGCAAGCTGAACGACAGGCGCTTGCTCTGGATTGCCGCATTGAGCGCCAGCATGGCGGAGAGGGCGTACAGCCCGACGTGTACGTTCTCCCAGCCGCTGCGGGAGAAGTGGAGGTACCACACGCCGGTAGCGAGCAGGAAGGTAGCTGCCAAACTCGCGGGCCTGCCTACCCCGTGCTGGCGGACGACGGCGTAGAACACCAGGATGGAGGCGGCGCTCAGTACGACGCTGGACAAACGCATCCCGACGATCGTTTCCCCGAACAGGCCCATGAACCAGCCCATCATGTACAGGCTGAATGCCGGTTGGGGTTTCCAGTCCAGTTCGAAGAATCCGGGGCCTATGTCGGCCATGATGCGGTAGACGATCAGGAGGTTGTCCGCCTCGTCACCCACAAGGTTGGGTGGAATGCCGGTGAGCGAGAACAACCGGATGAACAGGGCGAACGCGATGATGGCCGCCAATGTCACAAGCGCCCAATTCACAGGGAGGGAACGCGCCCGCAGTCGGTCGAAGTACGTCGTTGTGCCTGTGCCTGTCGAGGCCCTGCGCTTCCCTTCATCCAACAGAACGCCACATGCGTCGCAGTGAACGTTATCGTCAGGGTTCTTGCGACCGCAGAATGGACATTCGACATCGAATACCAGCGTCCGCCCGCAGTTGCCGCAGAACCGTGAGCCCGAAGCATTCTCATGTTCGCACCATGCGCAAGCGCCGGCACGTTCGAACGGCATCTCGGTACTCATGCTTGGAGCGTCACCTCGCCGGCGACGACGGTTCTTGTCGTGCCGTCCGCTTTGGTCAGGATGAGGTTTCCCATCTCGTCGACCCCGGTGGCCGTGCCCTCTTCCGAGTTGTCCTGCCAGCGCACGACGACGTTTCGTCCGAGCGTCTCCAACCGCGAGGCCCATTCCTGTCTGATGGATTGTCCAGCCTTGATGAGCGCGTACAGCCTGTCTAGCTCTCGAAGCGCCTGAATGAGGATGTCCGTACGGTCGAACGTCTTTCCCGTCTCACGGTACATACTCGTGGCGGTCGCGGCAATTTCCGGCGCCGACGCCGGATCGGAATTGACGTTCAGACCCACGCCAAGAACCGTGAACTCGATGTCCGCACGAGTCACCGTGCTCTCGACAAGAATCCCCGATACCTTGCGCCCCGCTAATTTCACGTCGTTCGGCCACTTTATTGCGGTGTCCAACCCCGTTGCTTGACCTACGGTCGAGCATACCGATAGGGCTGCCGCCATGTTGACGTGCGGGGCCTGAGCCGCGTCCGGCCTGAAGACCACCGAAAAGAGCAGGTCCTTCCCCGGCTCGGACATCCACGAGCGGTCGAAGCGTCCCCTGCCCGCCGTCTGCTCCTCCGCGATCACGACGGCGCCCTCGGGCGCCCCACCCTCCGCCATCCTCTTCGCCTCGTCCATCGTCGATTCGAGCGTCTTGAAAAGGTGGATTTCGCGGCCAACGGCGCAGCCGCTCAGTTGGCTTGAGAGACGGTCAACATCCAGTTCCGGCAATGTATTATCTGCATCAACCATGGCCATGCGGCATGATACACTAACGCCGCTTTCGCAGCGCACCCGTCTTTTTCGGAGGGACTCGAATTGTACGACTTGCTCATCAAGGGCGGAACGGTAATCGACGCCGCGCTCGGACTGAATGACGTTCGGGACGTGGCGATAGCCGACGGTAAGATCTCGGCCATTGAGGACTGCATCGACAGCAACGCCCGCGAGGTCGTTGACGCGGCGGGGCTAATCGTCACGCCGGGGCTGATCGACATGCACATGCACGCCTACTGGGGCGTTTGCTGCTACGGCCTCGATCCGGACGCCATCAACGTCGCTCGCGGCGTGACGACGGCGATGGACTGCGGTTCCGCGGGCGCGAGGACGTTTCCCCACTTCCGCCGCACGGTTATGGAGCGCGCCGACACGCGGCTCTACGCCCTGCTCAACATCTCCGCCATGGGGATCATCTCGCCCGCCATCGGCGAGCTGTTCGACATGCGCTGGGCTAGAGTGGAGGACGCGGGTGAGATGGGGCAACAGAACCGCGACCTGATTCTGGGAATCAAGGTACGCCTCTCGCACCATACGATCTTCCTGGACGACAAGCTCGACGCCCTGAAACGCGCCATAGCCGCCGCGGAGATGTTCGACGGCATCGTCATGGTGCACGTGGGCGACATCGAGACCCCGTTGGAGACACTGACAAGGCACCTGCGCCCCGGAGACGTGGTAACGCACGCCTTCCGGCAGTGGGGCGGCGTCGTCAGCGCTGAGCGGACGGTCACGGACGAGATACGGGCCGCGCAGGAGAATGGGATCGTCTTCGACGTCGGGCACGGCGGAGGGAGCTGCTCGTTCGACACCATCGAGACTGCTCTCTCGCAAGGTTTCTATCCCGACACCATCAGCAGCGACGTGAGCACCTTAAGCGTGGAGGGGCCGGTCTACGATCAGGTCACCACCATGTCGAAGTTCCTCCACTTCGGTATCCCGCTCGAAGACGTTGTCCGCCTCAGTACGCTTGCGCCCGCTCAGAAGATGGGCATCGCAGACGACCTCGGATCGCTGGCCGTCGGCACCACCGCCGATGTCAGCATTCTCTCGGTAGACGACGGCGACTACACCTTCATGGACGCCGAACGGAAGACGACCTCCGCGAGCAGGAAGATCAACTCCGTCGAGACCATCAAGGACGGCAAGCTGTACCGGGACTGGAATCGGTAGGAAGGAAAGACGAGGAACTCAAACCTTGTATGACCTCTTGATCAAAGGCGGGACGGTCGTTGACCCGGCGCAGGGCGTCAACGGCACCGCAGACGTTGCCTTCGCAAACGGATTGGTCACGTCGGTTGCGGCCAGTGTCTCGGAGGACGACGCGGCTGAGGTCTTCGACGCTTCAGGGTTGATCGTCACGCCGGGGCTGATCGACCTCCACGTCCACAACTTCTGGGGGGTGTCGCACTACGGAATCGACCCGGACGTCACCAATATCGCCAACGGCGTGACGACGGCGGTCGACGCGGGATCGGCAGGCGCCGCCACGTTTGATGCATTCCGGCGATATGTCATCGAACGGGCGGATACCCGGCTCTACGCCCTGCTGAACATCTCTCTGACGGGCATGATCTCCAAGGACATCGGCGAGCTCGAAGACCTGCGACATGCCGACGTGGGCCAGGCCGTCCGCGTGGGCCGGCAAAATAGCGACCGCATTGTCGGCATCAAGGCACGGCTCTCCCAGGACATTACGCGGCAGCATGACGTGGAATCGCTGAAGCGCGCGATAGAGGCGGCGGAGGCCATCGGCGGGTTCGTTATGATCCACGTCGGCAAGACTCACACTCCGCTGGAGTCTCTCATCGAGATGCTCAGGCCGGGAGACGTGGTGACGCATTCGTTTCACGGTCACGCGCAGGGCATCCTCGATGACGCGGGGAAGGTCAAAGAATCGTTCAGGGAGCACCAGCGGCGAGGGATCGTCTTCGATGTCGGTCACGGCGCAGGCAGCTTCTCGTTCGACGTTGCGGAGCGAGCGATGGCCGACGGGTTTCGGCCCGGCAACATCAGCAGCGACCTGCACCTCTACAACGTCGAAGGGCCGGTCTTCGATCAGGTGACGACACTCTCCAAGCTCATGTGGCTCGGCATGTCGCTCTACGACGTTATCGGCCTTACGACCGTGGAGACGGCCAAGACGATGGGAGTCCAGGACCGGTTGGGTACCCTGAAGGCTGGAGCGGTAGGCGACGCCACGATTGCCCGTATCGACGAGGGATCGTTCAAGCTCACCGACTCGTATGGACGCTCGGTCACGTCTCGTAGCAGGCTGACGCACGTCGCCACCATCAAGAGCGGACGAGTCTACAAACCGTGGCTCCGTGGCACATAGATACGACCTGATAGTATCGGGCGGGCGCGTTATCGACCCTTCACAGGGACTCGACGCCGTACGCGACGTGGCGCTGGCCGACGGGAAGGTGGCGTTCGTTGCCGAGAACATTCCCTTAGACCAGGCGAGAGGAGTTATCGACGCCCGGGGCATGATCGCAACCCCCGGCCTCATAGACCTCCACACGCATGACTTCTGGGGCGCGTCGCGCTACGGAGTCGACCCCGATACCGTACACGTCGCTCGCGGAGTCACGACGGTTGTCGATGCCGGATCGTCGGGCGCGCACACCTTTCCCGCGTTTCGTAAGTATGTCATCGACCGCGCCAAGACGCGCATCTACGCGATGCTCAACATCTCCGGGATGGGCATGGCCTTGGGGTACGCAGGTCTTGAAGACATACGGTGGGCCAAAGTCCAACAGACGGTGCGCGTGGGACGGGAGTATCGGGACGTTATTCTTGGAGTGAAAGCTCGAATACCTCCCCTGCCCGCCGAGAGTTATCGAGAAGTACTCAAGCGCGCCATTGAAGCGGCGGAAGGCATGGACGGCATCTTCATGCTCCATCTCGGCGGGACGAGCATACCCGTCGCCGAGCGCCTGAACATGCTTCGCCCCGGCGATGTCCTGACTCACTCGTTTCGTTACAGTCCGGGCGGCAATGGCATCCTCGACTCCGAGGGGAACGTGCTTGAAGAGGCATGGGCCGCAAAGGAGCGCGGGGTCGCCTTCGACGTTGGCCACGGAAAGGGCAGCTTCTCGTTCGAGACTATGGAACGCGCAATGGCGCAGGGGTTCCTCCCCGACACCATCAGCAGCGATCTCCACGTCGGGAACGTGGACGGGCCGGTCTACGACCTTCTCACGACCCTCTCCAAGTTCCTGCACCTGGGAATGAGCCTAGACGAGGTCATACATCTGGGCGCCGAAGCTCCGGCGAAGGTCATTGGCAAGTCCAGTGAGTTGGGGACGCTCAGACCGGGCGCAATAGGCGACCTCACGATCTCTAAGCTCGAAGAGGGACGGTTTGAACTGAACGATTCAGGAGGGCGGCGGGTCGTGCAGGCGACCCACCGGTTGACCCACGTCAAGACTATCAAGTCCGGTCGCGAGTACCGTCCGTACCTTGCTTGATGCCAGCTACGTCGTGATGGTCCGCTCGGCGCTTCCCTGGTCGACGTAGGTCGTCTTGCCCACGCTCGTTATCGTGATCTCCTGCCGGTATCTCGCGTGACCAAGCTCGCGCTCGGCATGGAACGTCTCAGTCTTCGATGCTACCGAATCGGGGTCCGGTCCGTCGGCAAGCGCCTCTTCCAACACCCTACCGTCCATGCTCTCGCCGCCCGGCAGGCCGAGAATCCTGAGCGCCGTCGGGGCGAGGTCTACGTTTCCGGTAGGAGAACCCACTCGGATACCACTCTTGAAGCTGGGGCCGCCCGCGATCAGGGTGTTCCTCATCTCGTGCTTGCTGAGCGAGCCGTGATCGCCTTGCCCGACCGGCTGGCCCGCCGTATGCGCCAGACCTGGCACGCCCTCCTCGTTCGGCTCGGAGTCCCACGTGAAGGACATCGTCAGGTCGGGCGAGCGTTCCCCTTCCTGCCCCACGAGCCGCGCGGGAAGCGTACCCGCGATGCCGCCGTGGGCACTTGGGACCGTGATGGCACCGCACCAGGGCTGTTGCATCAGCCACTCGGCAAGCCGATCTACGGCATCCGTATTCCTGTTGGGTACCCAGAACAGAACCGAGGCGCCGTTCGTTCCGAGTACAGCCGGAACGGGGCATTCGTGCTTGACGAGCGAATCGATGCCGATCAGGCCCCGCGAAGTCGAGTAGCCGTGGTCGGACACGATCATGATGTCGGTCTCGCTCCGACGATCGTTCTTGTCCAGGTGCTCGATGACCTTGCCGAAGGCGTTGTCGGCTACGGCAAGGGCCTCTTTTCCAAGATCGGAGTTCACCCCGGCGGCGTGCTGGGCATGGTCGGGCTCGTCGCACCAGTAGACCGCGAGATCACAGTCGTCCAGGGCGTACTCCGTCAGGACGCGCGAGGCGTACTCGTTGCGTCCGTAGTCGGGATCAGTCCGCTCCGCCCACTCGCCGAAACGCTCGACAATAGATGCACCGAGGTCCTCCGGGATCGTGAATTCGGGATGGATGCTCCTGCCATGCCCGGCTTGCGGTTTGGGGTTGTGGACGAACGAGTTGCCGCTGGAGCCGGTGCCCACGGTCACGAACCGCTTGCCGTGCCCGGAAATGATCTCCGCCAGTGTAGGACGGAAGAGCAGCTGTCCGGTCTTCTCGACGACCGTCATCAGCTCGTCCACAAGCGCCGAGAACGCACGGGTGCGGTCGTACTCGCGGATGACGAGCGTGTTGCCAACGAGACCGTGCCTGCCGGGGTAGCACCCCGTCATGATGCTGGCGGCGTTCACCCGCGTGACGGACGGATAGACGGGGTGATGGTTGTCGAAGAAGACTCCGCCGGAAGCAAACGCCGCGAGGTTTGGCATCAGCTCCTCAGTCACCTGTGAAGGCTGGAGACCGTCGATGGCGAATATCAGTACGGTGGGCAATTGGGCACGCTCCTCGAATGCTGAACTTGAATGGGAGTCCGAGCGCTACGGAATGGGTACATGTTCGCGCTCGGAAGACCTATGGTAGGATACCGAAAAACTGGGAGGGGCGCGATATGGCGAATCTGCCGACGGCGGTGCTGGGACGTACGGGACTTGAGGTAACGCGGCTGGGATTCGGGGCGATGGAGTTGCGTTCGGACGACGGCGACCGCGCCGTGAGCGACGAACACTCGACCAAGGTACTCAACGCGGTGCTGGACGCGGGTATCAATTTCATCGACACGTCCGTCGACTACGGCCTCAGCGAGGAACGCATCGGCAAGGCCATCTCGCACCGTCGCGACGAGTTCTTCATCGCCACAAAGTGCGGATGCCCTGCGACGCCCGCCGCGTTCGAGGCGGACGGGCACGTCTATACCCGAGAGAACATCGAGGCGGCAGTGAACCAGAGTCTCCGACGCATGAAGACCGACCACCTCGACCTCGTTCAGTTCCACGGAAGTCCCGCGAAATCGGTACTGGACGAGAACGAGGCCATCGAGACGCTGGTTGGACTCAGAGATCAGGGGAAGATACGGTTCATCGCCTCGTCGTCCTCCCTGCCGAACATTCGAGACCACATCGAAATGGGCGTGTTCGACGCGTTCCAAATCCCCTACTCCGCCCTGAACCGCGATCACGAGGGCGTCATCGCGCAGTCGGCGGCGGTGGGGATTGGCACCGTGATTCGAGGCGGCGTTGCCAAGGGAGAACCCGGCGTTTCGGGAGTGCCCCGTCAGGAAACGTGGAAGACGTTCGATGACGCCTGCCTCGGCGATCTCCTCGAGCCCGGAGAGAGCAAGACCGCATTCATCCTGCGGTTCACCCTGTCGCATCCCGACATGCACACGACAATCGTTGGCACCCAGAACCTCGACCACCTCGCAGAAAACGTTAGGGCGGCCACCATGAGCGGCCCGCTTCCCGACGACGTGTACGCCGAGGCCAAGCGGCGTCTCGACGGTGTCGGCGAGACCCCGGAGGACTGACATGGGCAAGGCGCGAATGGGCGTTATCGGCGCGGGCTGGTGGGCGACGCAGTTCCACATTCCCAGCCTCAAGACCTACGAGAACACCGAGCTGGTTGGAATCGCCGACCTTAAAGAGGACAAGCTGGTCAAGGCCGCCGACTACTACGACATCGCCAATCAGTACACCGACCATCGCGAACTGCTGGCCTCGGGAGTCGACGGCGTGGTCATCGCCGTCCAGCACGCCTTCCACTACGAGGTGGCACGGGACGCGCTCGACGCCGGAGTCAGCGTCATGGTCGAGAAGCCGATGACCCTCCGGGCTGACGAGGCATGGGACCTAGTCGAGCGAGCCAAAAGGAACGGTCTCCACCTGATGGTCGGCTACACCTTCCACTTCACTCGACACGCCGAGGCGGCACGCGACATCGTGCAGTCGGGGAGGCTCGGCGAGATTCAGTTCGTGTCCGGCATATTCGCCTCTATGGTCGAGTCGTACCTACGGGGGAACCCCGACGACTACGCCGACGTGTTCAAGTTTCCCGTCACCGGGCCGGAGCCGTCAACCTACTCCGACCCCGCCTTCGCGGGCGGAGGTCAGGGCATGGTGCAAGTTACGCACCCGATGGGCATGGCGCTCTGGGTGACAGGACTCCACGCCGTCGAGGTGTCCGGGTTCGTGGAGAATTTCGACCTTGCAGTCGATCTCGCCGACGCATTCGGCTACCGGCTCAACAACGGCGCAGTTGGGGTCATGGGCTCGACCGGCGGAGTGCGACCAAACCAGCCGCAGCTACAGGTGAACACCTATTTCGGAACGAACGGATTTCTCCGGCAGGATCTGGTGAACGGTCGGATGAGCGTGTACTACCACGACGGCGCGTCAGAGGTCTTTCCCGACCTCACGGAGGAGGAGGTCTACCCTGCCCACCTCCCGTCGCGTTCGCTTGCCGACCTCATCAACGGGACTGGCGAGAATCGAGCGCCGGGCGATGTCGGAGCGCGGGTCGTGGAGTTCCTCGAAGCCGGGTACCGTTCGTCCGAAACCGGTGCCATCATCAAAATTCTACCACGCCGAGAGTCATAGAATCTCTCCTCCGCCGAACGAGGGAGAGATACAGAGAGAGGGGTTCCCATGGAGCGCGTAGGCTTTCTCCTGAAGGTCCGCAAAGACAGGCTGGACGAGTACAAGAAACACCACGAGGCGGTGTGGCCCGAGATGCTCGACGCGCTCCGTCGTCATGGCTGGCACAACTACTCGCTCTTTCTGACGGATGACGGAATGCTGTTCGGCTACTTCGAGGCGGAGGAGAGCTTTCAGGCCAGCCTGGACGGCATGGCGACCGAGGATGTCAACACGCGGTGGCAGAACTTCATGGCCGAGTATTTCGAGGACTTGCCCGGCCTGCCGGATGAGAGCATGGTACAGTTAGAGCAGGTATTCTATCTGGAGTAAAGCACGGGAGGTACGCCCATTCCCAGCTGGAAAACACTTGGCGCAGGATGCCTCACGATCTTGGCGCTGGTTGTCGCTTCGGGAGGATGCGTCACCTCCTTCGTGCTCTTCGCCCAGGCAATGGAAGAGGAAGCAAGGCCCAACACTGCACTGATCGTCTTCGCGCTGACCGTCATCGTGGGAAGCCTGCTGGTCGTCGTGGCGCGTGCGGTCTCCAAGGATCCTGAAGAGTGATGGGAGAACAAATGCAAAAACCACAGTTCGTCGATACCCACGTTCACTTCTACGACATGCAGCACCCGGAGTTGGTGTACGCCCACTGGGCGCCCGACGTCGACCACCCTACCCTTGGCAAGCAGATGCGGAAGCTGGGTGAGCGAAACTTCGTGGCCGAGGACTACATTGAGGTAACCCGTCCCTCGAACGTCGTCAAGGCAGTCCACGTGCAGGCCGCCATCGGCTCGCCCGATCCCGTCAAGGAGACGGAGTGGCTCCAGGAGGAGGCGGACCGAACGGGGTTCCCGCACGGCATCATCGCGTTCGTCGACCTTTCCGCGCCGGACGCCGAGACGGTGCTTGCAGGACACTGCAAGTACCCCAACATGCGGGGCATCCGCGACTTCGACTCAGCGGGGCGCCTGACCGACTCCCGCTTCCTCCACGGCTTCGGGCTGCTGGAGAAGTACGATCTCATAGCCAGCATGAACGTCACGTGGGAGCAGATGGACACCGTTCGGTCGTTGGCCGACAGTCATCCCAACATTCGGATGGTTATCGACCACACCGGCGGCCCTTGGGAGCGCGACCCCGATTACCTCGAAAGGTGGAGGCGCGGGATGGCGACCGTCGCCGGGGCCGACAACGTGTGGTGCAAGATATCGGGACTCGGCATGACCGATCACGACTGGACGGTCGACTCGATCAGGCCGTTCGTCCTCTACTGCATCGAGACGTTTGGAACCGAGCGGAGCTTCTTCGGCACGAACTGGCCCGTAGACAGCCTCTGGAGCGGATACGCGGACGTTGTGGACGCCTACACGGAGATCATATCGGGGTTCAGCGCGGAGGAGCGGGAGCGGCTGTTCGTCAAGAACGCTGAGAAGCTATACCGCATCTGACAGATCGTACTTGTAGGCCATCACGGTCATCTCCGGCCGACCGAGACTCACCAGTTCGCCAGCGCTTCCGGGTTCACCATGTTCTTGACGGGTTCGCCGGTCAGGGCCGCCACGATGCTTCGCGCCGCCATCATTCCCATGGCGGTGAAGGTCGCTGCGCTGGCGCTGCCGATATGCGGCGTGATGACGAGGTTGTCGAGTGTGAGCAGCGGGTCGTCTATGGCAATCGGTTCCGGATCGCAGACGTCGATCGCCGCGCCCGCGATGACGTTTGCCGCGAGGGCCCCGAACAGCGCCTCCTGCTGCACGACTGCCCCGCGCGCCATATTAACGAGCACCGCGCTGGGCTTCATCAGCGCGAACTCCGCCTCGCCGATCACGCCGCGCGTTTCATCGGTCAGTGGACAGTGGAGGCACAGGTAGTCGGACTCCCTGAGCAGAGTCTCCATGTCCCCCGCCCACTCGGCGCCCAACTCCGCCTCGGCATCGGGCCTGCGCGACCGCGAGTAGTAGATGACCCGCATGTCGAATCCCGCCGCGCGCTTGGCAACCTTCTGACCAATCCCGCCGAAGCCGAAGATGCCTAGCGTCTTGTTGTAGGTGTCGAGCCCCAGCCATGGCGTCTGGTCAAATACGGTCCACTTGCCGGCCCTGATGTCTCTGTCGGAGCGCGTCACCTGACGGGCGTAGCTCAGCAGCAGTGCAAAGGTCATGTCCGCGCAGGCGTCCTGGAGAATGCCCGGCGTGTTGGTCAAGAGGACGCCGTTTCGCGTAGCCGCGGGGATGTCCACGTTGTCGGTGCCGACCGAGCGGTCAGCGATGATCTTGAGACGCGAGGCGTTGTCTAGGACCTCAGCGTCGATGGGGTCGATCCCTTCAGGCAGGAAGCCGTCGCACTCGGCGGCCATCCTGACGACTTCCTCGTGCGGCGGAGTGACGTTGCTCTGGCGGACTATCACTTCGAAATGCTCGGACAGGAACGCCTCGATCTTGGGGTCGTGGTAGTTCCGCATCAGCCATACTGTCGGTCGTGCCATCCCGTAACCTCGCTTCCGTCCTCGTTATCTTTGTTTGCAGTGCGCCTCGGAAGGCGATTCCACTAGAATCCTACGGCAACGCCGTCGCGGCGCGGGTCCGCCCCACCTTGGAACGTCCCCTGCTCCTGGTCGACCTGTATGCCTTGCGCGCCACCGACGAGCCTTGAAAACGCCTCCACGACGTCGACATCGTGGCCCCTCAGTTCCAGGGCGCGGCGAACGTGCCATGGGAACCGTTCCTCCATTACGACGTGCGTCCCTAGCGTGTACTTGAAGCGCGGGGCTTCGATGGCCTGCTGCACGTTCATCCCGTAGTCGAGCAGGTTCATGAGCATTTGCGGAGTCGTTTGCAGAATGCCGTACCCGCCGGGAGTGCCGATGCTGAGGTGGAACTTGCCGTCCTTGAACGTCTGCGTCGGGGCGACGACGAAGTCCACCCGCTTCCACGGGCCAATTTGGTTTGGGCTGCCTTCATCCAGCTCGAAGTACGATCCCATGTTGTTCAAGAATACGCCCGTGTCGCCTGCTATCACGCTGGAGCCGAAGCCGCCGCCGAGGGTCTGCGTGACCGTCACCACGTTGCCGTCGCGGTCGGCCACGGCGAAGTGAGTGGTCATGCCGCCCTCGAACTCCACCGGGTCACCCGGCCGGAGCGGATTGTCGGGAGAGGGATCGGCGTACCTCTCGCCGCGCACCATGGAGACCGTTGCCATGTCGACGCGGTCCCTCTGCGCGGCGGCGTACTCGTCGGAGAGCAGCCCGGCCAGAGGCGTGGTCACGTAATCGGGATCGCCCGCCCACTCGATGCGGTCGGTGACGGCGAGCTTGACCGACTCCATGAACCTGTGGAGCGTATCCACCGACTGGTAGCGAGGCTCCGAACCCTCCATCATCTTGAGCGTCTGGAGCACCTGGAAACCGCTCGAATTCGGCGGTGTCGTGTAGATGCGATAGCCGTTGTACTCGACGCTGACCGGCTCCTGCCACTCGGTCTCGTAGTCCGCCAGATCGTCCGACGTGAACAGGCCGTTCATCTCCTCGCTGGCCTTCACGATGCCCTCGGCTATCTCGCCACGATAGAACACTTCCGCGCCCTGTTCTGCGATCAGCCTCAATGTGCGAGCGAGATCGGGCCAGACGAGGCGTGTGCCCGGCGGGCGCGCCGCTCCCGACCCGTCGAGGATGGTCTGTGCCGACTTTGGGAACCTGCGTAGGTGTTCCGCCGTCTGGTGCATGATCTCGCTATTGACGAAGGTGATGGGAAAGCCGTTCTCGGCATAGCTGATGGCCTGCCGGAACAGGCGCTCGCGGTCCATCGTGCCGTAGGTCTTGTGCAGCGTAAGCCAGCCGGCCAGATTGCCGGGGATCAGCGGCGCTAGGATGCCTTGTTCGAGCGACTCCGTGGTGAACTTGTCGGGCGTCGCGGCCCTTGGCATCCGTCCTGAGAAGTTCAAGGCCCTCACGCGCCCCTCCGATGCGACGTGCGCGAGTGCGAGGCCGATGCCGCCCACGCCCGACATGTAAGGCTCGACGACGTTAAGGGTCGATGCTACCGCGACCACTGCGTCGAAAGCGTTGCCGCCCTCGGCCATGACCTGCACGCCGGCGAGTGACGCTAGCGGGTGGGCCGACGAGACCATTCCGTTGACGCCCATGGCGACGGGACGATTGGCGGCAGGATAGCGATAAGAGTCGAGCATGAGTTCCTCACGAATACGGGGCTGAAGCGCGGTACCCCGGCTAAGACGAACCGATCATCTTGTCCTGTCCCCTGAAAATCCCCACTCCCAGAATGCTGAACCAAATTGCTATGAGCAGCGTGGCAAACCCGACCAGTGCGGCGAGCGGAGTCGTATGTAGGTGCGACGAAAGTATGCCGGCCACCAGCGCAATGAAGCCGACGACCATCATCACCCGCGCCGCGTTACGCTGGAATCCGGACTGGAACGCCATCCCCAGACCCAAGGCCAAGAGGGCGGTGCCAAACGAGTCGGTGATTCCGGACACGACCACGATGCCGGTTCTCACCGTCGCGGCAGCGTGAGCTCTTGCCTCGAAGATCTCCGCTCTACTTGTGTCCTCGTGCGTAAGGTTGTGTATCGCTATGTGGTCCAGTCCATTCGTAAAGACGAAGCCGGTAATCCCGACCGTCAGGGCCACCAAGCCGAAGCGAATGAATGATGCTGCCGGAGTGTCATCCTGAGTAGCGCGCCAGAAGGTGTACAGCCCGAAGAGCGTGGCGAGCAGTCCCAAAATGGACAGTTGGGCCATTACGTGGGACAGGTTCGGGTTCGTGAGCAACTGGTCCAGTCCCGAGTTTACGGGCGATTGCCTCTTGAGCAACTCCGCCACAATGTACAGAGGAGGGCCTATGATGAGCGCCAGTCCCGCAAATTTCCTGCCTGTAATCGATCCCATTGTTGCCACCTGCCTCTCGAATTGTAGCTCTTTGGGAGGATAGGAATTGGTTTCGGCATTGTAACTACAGCACAGAACGAATACAACAGTCTCAATTTCGTCATACCTGACAAACGCCGGATTATCCCCGTTGTGAAGGGCCTGCCGGGCTCAGGCCGGACGCTCCGAACCCGGCATCGACCCAGCGTCCACGCGAACGACCCTGCGACCCAGCCGTTGCAGAGTACGGAAGTCGCCCACGGCCTGAGCCGTTGCAAGCGCGCCGAACGAATAGCCCCTGCGTGGTATTAGAACGTCCACGTGATGGTCTGAAACGATCTGTAGGAATAGGCCGGTATTCGGCCCGCGTTTGTGGAGCTGCCCCGTCGAATGGAGCAGTCGCGGCCCATATCCGAGGGTCGTTGCGATCTTGTACCGCTCGGTCACGTCGCTCCGAAGGTCGGCAAGTGCTCGATCGGACTTTGGTGTGGGTTGGACGTACGCCATGATCGCCAAGTAGTCACCCGTTCGCGCTTGCAGCAGAAGGTCTTCAATCGCTCCGGTCGGACCGGTTTCGGGGACCGCTCCGGTCGTTTCAATCTCCTTGAGGACTTCAAGCGTCTGCTCCTTCGAGGCCTGCACGTTTGGCTGGTCGAATGGCTGAACGCCAAGAATCGATGCGGCGACCGCCGTCGCGAACTCCCACCGGAAGAACTCTGCGCCCAGATCGTGGGTGTCCTGCAAGTGTATGACGATCACCGGATGGCCGAGGTCTCTAAGGCTCGAAAGAACGCCGTCAACTTCGTCGTTGCCATCACCCTCTGCGCGGAGGTACACGAAGATACGGTCGTCGCCGTAGTTACCAGGCGACATTAGAGGTTCGTTGACAACAGGCACAATGCCCATGCCGTCCTTGCCCGTGCTCTCGGCGAGAAGCTGGTCGACCCACATTCCGAGTGCGGCGACCGACGGGGAGGCAATGAGGGTCAGCTTGTCCCTTCCCTCCCTTGCGAGGGCACCCATCACTGCGCCGAGCAACGCCCCGGGGTTTTCCTCCGCAGAAGATTCAGTCAGACACTGGCTTGCCATACCCGTGCCGCGACTGAGCAGCAATCGGATATCGGCCCCCGCCAGGGCCGCCGGGAGCAGTCCGAAGTGCGACAGCGCGGAGTAGCGCCCCCCTACGTCCGAAGGAGGTGTGAAGACACGCCGAAATCCGTCATCCCGCGCCATTCGTTCGAGAGGCGTTCCAGCGTCGGTGATAGCCACGAAACCGGCCCCTGCCCGTTCCCTGCCCACCTGCCGGTCTGCTATGTCTCGAAAGTACCTATACAAAACATTCGGCTCGATGGTCGTCCCCGACTTTGATGACACGATGAAGAGCGTGTGCGCGGGATCAATGGCGTCGGCAGTCTCCCGGACCGCTTCAGGTATGGTGGAGTCGAGGACGATGAGCTTGAGCGGGTGATCGCTTGGGGCGCACGTCTGCCGGAGCACCTCCGCCGCCAAGCTGCTGCCGCCCATGCCGAAGAGGACGACGTGACGGAAGCCCGCATGATTCACCTCGTCTGCAAATGCGGTCATCTCCGACGCGGTGTCCCGCATGGTGGATGGAAGATCGAGCCAGCCGAGCCGGTCGACTATGCCCTCCGGATCGGGCTTCCAGACCGTGTGGTCGCGGTCCCAAATGTGCCGCACGACCCGCTCGGCATCCAGTCGTCGCAGAGTATTTGAGACGACCTCTCCATAAGCGCCGAGATGGACGGTCATCCGACCCGCGTCAACGTCGCCGGATAGGGCTTTCAAGTGTGGCCTGCCTTGTGAGGGAACGAGCAGATCTAGCGAGGAATTATGGGTAGTATAACGCGTGAGGGCCGCTCGGCGTCATGAAAGACCGTCTGGCGCGCGGCTGCCAACGTCGCGTCGGCGTAGTCATTCCCGCCGGTGTTGTGGTTGCGGTCGAAGTTGGGGAAATCGCTGCTGAAGAAGCCGGGCATGAACTCGCCGTCCGACCCGTACCGCCCGCGCACGTCCTGGATCACATACAGGAATCCGCGCTCCGCGAGCTTGGCGCCCTTTTCGTGGAACCTGTCGGCCCCTTTGTTGTACGGCGTGCGTTCCAGGATGACCGGGAACTTGCCGTCCACGTCGGGCCGATACACGTCGGCGCGGAGCACGACGCCGTCCCTCATCGTGGCCTCGACGTCGGCCTCCAGCGTAGTGGTGTACATGACCAGGGAGGGCGTTACGCGCAGAGGGGGTCGTTCGGATCCCAGCGACGGAACTCCGGCGTACCGGAGGCGGCGAGATCGTCACGGGCGATGACCCAGCGTTCGGCCCACCGTTCGGGATCGTGGAGCTCGGTGTCGGGATTCGACCGACTGCGCGCGATGAACCCGGGGAACCACGCGCGTCCCGTCGCCTGCCCTACCGGGTTGTAGCGCAGGTCGAAGCTCCAGCGGATGGTGTCGGAGACATTCTCCAGCGAACCGTGCTGCGTGTACTTCGTCATGAACAGCACGTCTCCGGGCTTCATGGGCAGGGCAATATGGTCGGGCGAAATGTTCTCGTCGGGAATCCCCATCTTGCCGCTCGGCGCAACACAGTGAAGGTCGAGCCCATGCCTGTGGCTGCCAGGCACGACGGTCAGGCACCCGTTCTCCTCGGTGGCCTCCGTGACTGGAAGCCAGACGGTCAGCATGTCGCTCTCGTCGGCCTCCTCCGTGACGACGCCGATGTCCTGGTGCCACGGGGTCTTGGCTATGCCGGCGTGTAAACGCTTGCCCTCCGGGAGAACTGCT
The DNA here is from genome assembly GCA_963665745.1 of Dehalococcoidia bacterium. Taxonomy (GTDB): domain Bacteria; phylum Chloroflexota; class Dehalococcoidia; order Lucifugimonadales; family VXLM01; genus VXLM01. The sequence goes on from OY762443.1 coordinate 2,788,968, forward strand.
ACAGGCGGTTTAATGCGTGTGTGTTGGACGGGGTTGCAGAAGATCTCCGGCCCAATGAACATCTCGACCGCGTCCAACAGCCGCTCGTTCCTGAGAAGCTCGAAGGCCCTCGGCCCCGTGTGCATGGGAGTGTCGGGCTCGATGGAGCTCTGAGGGAGCGAGATGTCGAAGTAGTTGTAATACTCTCCCTCCGACTCCCTTGCCACCTCGGTCAGTCGCTCAGCGAACGGCAGGTTCTCGAACGTGTCCGTGAGCTTGCCCTGCTCGTGCCACTCCTTCGACAGCCAGTCGAGCAGGTCCGCGTACTCATCGACCACGGGCTGGATGTCCTTCTCCGGGTCGAGAAGCCCCTCCATTACGACGAACCCCTGCTCGTCGAACTCGTCTAGGACCGCCTGTTTATCGGCACCTTGCATATCGCTGCTCCAAACATGAACGAGGATTCAGGACTATCAAAGCAGATTATCAGACGGCGATGCGGGGAAGTCAATCACCCTGAGGGTAAACACCCCCACAACCTCGGCCATTCCGACTTCGTAGGGCCGGCTTCAAACCCGCCCTGTCGTGGAAGACTACCAGACCGAAGCTACCCGGTCGGATGCCACAATCTTCTCGTCTCGGGACACCACCGGCGCGTCCAACACGATAGATTCGGCAGCGATGAGCTTATCGTGCATCTCGGAAATCTCAGGAAATCGGTCGAGATTTTCAAGCTGCGCCCTGCCGAGGTCGGATAGTTCGATGCCGCCGACAGAAGACAGCGTGTCCAACAGGTCGGCGGGAACAAGCGGCTGCCCCAGCTTTGCCGAGAGGAAATAGAACTCCGCGACCACTATCGCAGGAACGACAATGATCGCATTTCCCGTCTCGGCAAGACGAAACACGGCCGCCGCCGCGATGGACAGACGCTCAGGCGAACGCAAGTACCACCACAAGGCGTGCGTATCCACCACGAACCGGGGATTATCTTCCTCCATGGGCGTCCCGTGCCGAGTTAGGTTCCACAACCCCGCGTTCCCACACCGCCTTGATCCCAAGAAAGTCCTCGTAGGTCGCCTCCGGCAACTGACGTAAAGCGCCTCTCAGCGCGCTGAGCGAAGGCTTTGCATCCGACTCCGACTGCACGGAGACCAGCTTGCCGCACGGCTTGCCCCGACGAGTAATGATAACCTCTTCCCCCGCATCAAGACCCCGGAGTATCTCACTCGTTCTAGCTTTGAACTCTCGTATGCTATATGTAGTCATGTCACAACCGCCGATGTGATTACGTTGTCCTTCACTTATGGACACATGTTATCACGGACCGCAAAGAACGTGCGAAACCCTCTCCCCTCTCCCGCGAACGCAGACCGTCGCGCTGACCGAGGGGAGAGGAGTTGCTCACGAGGCGGACTGACATGGAGCCCAACAACGTTACGGTAACCATGGAAAAGCTCGAAATTTGTGGCATGGTGTGACATTTTGGGACATTTGGCTTGTTATTGTAAAGTTGAGTGTATGGTTGGGGACCGAACGATAACCACAGGAAAGCTCGAAATTTGTTGCATGGTGTTGCATTTTGTTGCATTTCCCTCGTTATTGTAAAGTTTGGCGGTGGGTATTCACCCTCACCCCAGCCCCCGTATCGGAGTACGGGGCAGGCTCTCTCCCACGACGGGAGAGGGGGTAGTTCGGATTGCCGCATGTGGTATGATAGGACTTATGTTCTGTGTTGTCAAGTCGGGGCCGGATAGGGGTTTCGATATGCTTTTCGGCGCAATAGAGACGGGCGGCAGCAAGGTCGTCTGCGCGGTCGGGACGGGGTCGCATGACATTCGCGACCGCATCCGCATCCCGACGACCACGCCATCCGAAACGCTGGCCGGGGTCAAAGACTTCCTCCTTCGACATCACCGTGACACCCCACTGGCAGCCGTTGGGATCGGCTCGTTCGGTCCGCTTGACTTGCGGCCCGGCTCCCCGACCTATGGGCACGTCACCGAGACGCCCAAACCGGGCTGGAGGTATGCCAACCTGCTTGGCCCAATTCGCGCGGCGCTCGACCTGCCCGTCGCGCTCGACACCGACGTGAACGCCGCCGCGCTCGGCGAACATCGCTGGGGCGCGGGCGTCGGACTCGACAACCTCGTATACATCACCGTCGGCACCGGAATCGGCGGAGGCGCCGTCGTTGCCGGCCGTCCACTCCACGGCGCGAGCCATCCCGAAATGGGACACATCCGCATCCCGCACGACCGCTCGGTCAACCCGTTCGAGGGTTTGTGTCCCTATCATGGCGACTGTCTTGAAGGTCTGGCGTCGGGGCCGGCCATCGAGGCGAGATGGGGCAGACCGGCCGAATTGCTCCCCGAAGACCATCCAGCGTGGGACCTTGAAGCGGACTACCTCGCAGCCGGCATTGCCAACATCGTGGTAACCTTGTCACCCCAGCGGATCGTCATGGGAGGCGGGGTAATGGTGCAGAGTCGCCTCTTCCCGATGATACGTGGGCGCGTGGTGGAGCTATTACACGGATACGGGCTGACGGAGGACATCGTGAACGCCATCGACGACTACATCGTCCCGCCCGCCCTCGGCGACGACTCCGGTATCGCGGGCGCATTCGCCCTGGCGGAGATGGCGCGCTCGGCGTCAGAGGAGGCTCTATGACTAAACTCCCAACGGCAGTGCTCGGACGGACGGGGCTTGAGGTCACGCGCCTCGGGTACGGCGCGGGTCATCGCAAGCCGATGACGGAACGGCAGAATCAGGCCATGGTGCGCCGCGTCGTCGATTCCGGGATCACCCTGATCGACACGGCCAACGACTACGGCAACAGCGAGGAGATGATCGGCCTCGCGATATCAGACAGGTACTCGGAGGTGACCGTCTCCACCAAGTGCGGCTGCTCTCCAAGAGGCCATAGTTGGACGCGCGACAACCTCTTTCGCGGGCTGCACGAGAGCCTCGAACGCCTCAAGACCGACCGCATTGACATCATGCAGACACATGGCGGGAGCGTACGAGACTTCGAGGAGAACGACACGGTCGAGTCCCTGCTGGAGATGCGGGAGCAGGGGCTAGTCAGGTGGATCGGCGCGTCGACGAACCTGCCACATCTGCCGACGTTCATCGACTGGGGCGTGTTCGACATCTTCCAACTCCCCTACTCCGCCCTCGACCGGACGCACGAGGAGTGGATCACGAAAGCCGCAGAGTCGGGGGCAGGCATTCTCATCAGAGGCGGCGTGGCGCTCGGCGAGCCGGGCGTCGGCAAGGGGAGCGCGTCCGAATGGCAGGCGTTCGAGGACGGGGGCCTTGACGAGCTGCGAGAGGACGGTGAGAGCCGCACGGCGTTCGTCCTGCGCTTCGTGGCGAACCATCCGGACGCACACTGCAACCTCGTGGGCACCACCAACCCCGCTCACCTGCGGGAGAACATAGACGCGATGCTGCGCGGCCCCCTACCGGACGACGTGTACGCCGAGGCCAAGCGACGCCTGGATAGCGTGGGGGTTACATCGTCTCCGACCTAATCGCTCGATGCGGCGTCCCGGCCAATCTCGGCGCTCATGGTCTCAAGCTCTTTCAGCAGCCGGCTCTGCATCATCGGACGAAGGAGCCAGCCGAGATACGTGAACATGAACGCCGTAATCGCACCGTCCGATCCGGCCATCATGTCGTGAGTAACCTTCGTGCCGCCCTCCACCGGCTCGATCGTGATCGTCCCCTGGTAGGGGTAGCGGCCCGCAGTGGTACGGGAGCCGAATTTCACGGGCTGATCGTATTCGGTCACCTCGTATTCCACGTGACTGGTCTTTCCGGACCAGACATACTCGCTCTCGTAGGTCGAGCCCACTCCTCGCTCGCCCTCCGAAGTCCATCTAGGATTCTGTACTGCATCGACCCAGCGTCCGAAGTTCTCGACATTCGAGACGAACTCCCAGACCGCCTCCACGGGGTGGTCCATGACAAGCTCAGCCGACGCCCCAATCCACTTCATTCCCTTGCTCCAGTTTGTTGGTTCCATGCTTCACTCCCCTATGATACGTCCGAAAGCCTGAATCGCGTAAACGCCACAATCAGGAACGCGACGCCGAATGCGGCCACGGCCAGCATATTTATTACCACGTCCCCGAAGTCGGCGTCGAACAGCATGAGGTTGTTGAACGCCGTGTTGGCCCACCCGTGCGGAGTGAGCTTGCCGAGCGCCTGCATCCAATCGGGCGTGACGAACAGCGGCCACCACGAACCGCCGAGAGGCGCGAGCACCAGGGACGCCAGGATACCCGCCGAGCTTGCCCCCTCTGCGGTCCGAACGAGCGCGGCCAGCATGACCCCAAAGGCTGAGGACGTGAACACTATGGCCAGAGAAACGAGAATGACCGCAAGCGGCGACGAGCCGAGGTCGATGCCGAATGCCACAATTCCCACGCCCCACAGGACGACCACCTGCATGACTCCGCGGTAGGCTCCCATGAGGAACTTTCCGAAGATGATCGATTCTCGCAGGGCGCCGTTGGTCAGCAGGCGTTCGAGCGTCTGGTTCCTTCGCTCCCGCGCGATGGCCTCAGCGCTCAGGGCGGCGGCGAAGAAGATGAACATCGTCAGGTATCCCGACAGCGTGAAGTTGCTCGCGTTCGGCCTCTCGATGTCCCCGACCTGCTCCTCCGGGAAGCTGACAAGCTGGGTCGAAGCCGGGTCCGAAAAGTCGGGGAGACGCTGCATGACAGTGACGGGGTCCGCTTCCGGGAGAAGGCGCGTTACCGACAGAACGGCCAGTTGAGCGTTTGACACTTGTCGGGCGATGGTATTCGCCATCGCCTCAAGGGCAGCCGCGTCCTCAGGGTCGTCGGGGTTCGTTACCACCTCCAACTCGGCTGTTCCTTCTACACCCATCAGACTATCCGTGAACCCGGAGGAAAACGCGATGAACCCGGGCAACGCTCCGGCCTCGACCTCCCGGCGAGCCGTCTCGTAGTCCAACTCGTTCACCGTGAACGTTCCTCCCACCGCAAGACCGTCGATGATCTGGGGACTGAGGCTCCTCTCCCCTTCCTCTCGCGTCACCAAGGTTATTTCCAGAGATTCGTCGTCCGACAGAATGCCACCGAGCGCCAGGGTAAATCCAAGCGTGAAGAGCAAGGGAAAGGCGAACGCGAACACAACCGCGAAACGGTCCCGGAAGAATATCCGCGTGTCCTTGCTCGCGAGAAGCAGCGACTGGCGAAAGAACGTCATCACCTTAGCGACCTCCGCCTGCCGATCGAAAGAGTAGGCGTGCCGCAATCAGCCCCACGACAGCTACGCCGCCCATTACGGCAAGCTCTGTGCCCTGGGCGGTCAGAGTCTCAGAGCCGTCTATGACCCCTCCGATGGCGTCAATCGCGTACCGGTTGAGCGTGAACCGGCTCAGCATTTCCAAAGCGCTGCCGGGAACCAACTCGAAGAACGTGCCCCCGAATACGGTCATGAACATCGTTATGGAGACGGCGGCCCATGAAGCCTGGTCTGGCGTACGCGCGAGGGCGCTGATGACGAGGCCGATTGCGCTTACCGAGGCCGCCAACAGCAGGGCAATGGCTAGAGTTAGGACGAAGGCATCGAGTCCCCCGGGACGCAGCACAACGAAGGCCAGAGTCAGTAGGACGACGGCTTGGAACATCGTCCGCGTGATGCCCGCGAGGAATTTGCCGAGAAATAGCTGATTCGAGGTGAGTTGCGTCGTCAAGAGGCGTTCGAGGGTGCCGTTCCTCCGTTCTTCGACGAGCGCCTGTGCGCTGAGCATAACGGCAAGCAGGAGGATCATGACGAGAATCCCCGGCATCACCCGCTTCACCGCAAAGTCGTCCTCCTCACCGCCGATCACTTCCGCCCTCACAATCACCGGAGGGGCAGCCGCAGCTATCCGCTTGGCCTCGTCGACTGCGCTGTCGACAGCCGAGCGGGGAACATCCGTGCCCTTGACTGCATCGTTAACGATCGCCCGGACAAGGTACTCGCTTGAGATGTCCTGGGCTACGCCACGGATGATGCTGGCGACGATCTGGCCCTCGTCTCCCCCCGACCCACGACGCCGGAAGGTTATTCCTGTTGGCCTGCCCGCCTCAAGGTTCTCCGTGAAGTCGGTCGGGATGATGGCCGCGTAGACTACGTCGGAACTGTCCAGGGCGTCGTTGATCTCCTGCTCGGTGTAGAGCTTGACGTCGAGGCCGTCGACCTGTTCAAGTCTCTCAAGCAGCGCTTTGGACATCGCTCCCCGGTCGAGATCGGCGACGTGCGCCGTTGCGTTGAACGTCTCCTCCCCACCGAACGCGCCGTACATGAGCGCGAAGAGCACGATCGGGAGCAAGATCCCAAACGCCAGACTGAGACGGTCGGCGATATACCGCTTCAGCTCGACGTAGGCTATGTCGAAGGGTCTAAGCATGTGTTGGGTTCTTGGGCGCTGGATTCCCGCCTACGCGGGAATGACGGGTGGGAATGTGGGAAGGGCGGTGTGAGGGCGGTGTGGGAATGGCGGATGGGGATGCCGTGCGGCGTGATCGCAGCGAATTGGAAATGGTATAGGCTTCATTCGAGTACGTGTAGGACAGCGCTTTCGAGCCACGAGTTAGTCCCGCAGGCTCCTTCCCGTAAGGTTGAGGAATACCTCTTCCAAGGTCGTCGTGTCCGGGTCGCCTACCTGCGACTTGAGACCGCGCGGGGTGTCGAGGGCGATCAGTCTACCGTTGTCGATGATCCCGATGCGATCGCAGAGCCGGTCGGCCTCCTCCATGTAGTGCGTCGTGTAGAGGACGGTCATACCCTCGTCACGGAGTTGGAGGATCGTGTCGAAGATGTGGCTCCTCGACTGAGGGTCGATGCCGACGGTTGGCTCATCAAGCATGAGCAGCGCGGGGGTATTCATCAGCGCAACGGCGATGTTGAGCCTACGCTTCATCCCGCCGGAGAACTTTGCGACCGGACCCTTTGCGCGGTCGGTCAGCCCCACTCGTTCGAGGATGCCGTAAGCTCTTTCCTTGGCCTCACCGCCGCGCAGTCCCGCCATCTTGCCGAAGAAGACAAGATTGTCGATGGCCGAAAGCTCTACGTACAACGCGATATCCTGAGGACAAACGCCGATTAGCTGTCTGACCCGGTCACTCTCGCCGAGCACGGAGTGGCCGCCGATGGTCACATCGCCACTGTCGGGGCGCAGTACGGTGGAGAGAATCCTGAGGGTAGTTGTCTTGCCCGCGCCGTTGGGGCCGAGGAGTCCGAATATCTCCTGTTTGCCGACGGTAAAGGATACGCCATCGACGGCCTGCACGGAGTCGAAGCCCTTATGAAGATCGTTTGCGACGAGGAAAGCGTCACTCATATCCGATTTTCCCCATCGAACGCGCTCACACAGCCGAACTCCCGGGTCGACTACGACAAGCGCAGGCTTGCAGATAGTTGGGATCGGCAGGCTAGCCTTGGGCGGCCTTGTTGAGGTCGGCGCCGGCGGTGAATCCAACGCGCTTGTGGGCAGGAACGGTAATCAGCTGACCGGCCTGCCCGCCTCGAATGGGCTTGACCTTGCGAGCCTTGACTTCTCGAACGGAGAACGACCCGAATCCGGTGAGAACGACCTTGTTGCCGTCCGCCAGCGATTCGTGGATGGCGCCCAGGACCGCGTTCAACGCGCGCTCGCCCTCTACTTTCGATCCGCCCAGCTTGCCTGCAACTTGAGCCGCAATGTCGCTCTTACGAAGGTCTGCCATTGAGTGCCGTCCTCCTTCAACAAATGATCATATGGAGATTATTCAACCGGTTCACCGGTTCGTCGCTAACCCTCACCAGTCTAGCGGGGGGATACTATTAAGATTGTTGCGGTCTGTCAACCCCCGCGTTGCGTATAGGCGGCTCCGACAGACCGCCCTTTCATGACTTTGCGTACACGCGAAGCGCCGATTGAGATTGCTTCTAACCACTCGGTCGAGAACACGTTATATCGTGTCAAGGCACTCTGAATCGAACGGTACGGGTGGTTGGCCTGTCAATAGTCGGCTGTGGCATGGCTGTCTGCCAGTTCAGTATACTGAACGCACTGGCTGTCCGATTCGCAAGGGAGGCAAACGAACGTAGTCGTGTTTACGCGCAGGCCGCTTCCCTATGGCAGACCGCCGTTCGCAGAGCAACCGGCGGCCAGCCGGAAACAAGCTCTACAGCCTTCGCTAGGTCGCCCCAAGTGGGCGAACCCTGCGGTCTTGTGGGCATTGGCAGGGGTGGCGGTGGGGTTCGGGTTTGCATGGGTCCTGTTCACCGCGTTCGCTCAGGACGGCGGCGACGACTTCAGCACCCTTCTTGCCAGGTTCGACCAAAACGGCGAGCAGCTCCCTTTCCTCTATGACGAGAAGATAGTAAGGACTGTCTTCGAAACGGCTTCTCCGGCGGTCGTTGAGGTGCAGACCGTCATGCAGTTTGGTCGAAGGATCGGGGACGGCTCAGGCTCGGGGTTCTTCGTCGATGACGAGGGTCACATCATCACGAGCGACCACGTGGTGGAGGGCGCCCGCGAGATTACCGTACGGCTCAGCGACGGGCGTGAGCTATCGGCCGTCAAGCTGGGTCATTCCCAACACGACGACCTTGCCGTTCTGAGAGTCGACCCGGACGCGGTTGCCGATATCCGTCCCCTGCCTTTCGCCAACTCCGATGAAGTCTCGATTGGTGAAATGGCAATCGTCATCGGAAGCCCGTACGAGAACCGGAATTCGTTGAGCGTGGGAATCGTCAGCGGCAAGGATAGATCGGAGTCGCGCATCCAGCGGTCAGACTCATTCACGGGAGGGGGCGGACGGACGATAACCGACTTGATTCAGACCGACGCAGCCCTTAATCCGGGCAACTCCGGCGGTCCGCTGCTGAACGCCAAGGGAGAGGTGATCGGGGTCAACTCGTCGGTCAGGGTCCAAAGCGGGGTGCAGATCGGAGTAGGTTTCGCGGTCGCCAGCAACACCGTGATGCAGATTCTGAACGAACTCAAGAATCCGGGTGAGTACACACGCCCATGGATGGGGTTGAACGGGCGCGATATTGAAGACCTTCCTGGTGGGTCGAGCAGACTCGCGACCGACTCTGGAATATATGTCGTCAAGGCGTGTGAAGGTGGCCCCGCTGAGCTAGCAGGTATAAAGGACGACTACCTTGCAGTGATAATGTCGCAAGGCCGCGGTGTAAGCGGGCGCGGCGACATCATCACTGCTGTGGATGGCAAGCCGGTTGAGTCCATGGTGGACCTACTTTCCTATGTGAACAATTTCAAGGTCGGCGACCGGATTACGCTCGACCTGATCCGCAACGGCGATCCGATGCAGGCCGAAATCACGCTTGCCAAGTGGCAAGACGCCTGCGAGTGAACCCTTCGTTGTCGGACTCTCTTACGCGCCTGCTATGGCGCAAACTTGACGCTACAAGCTGAGAGGCAGTGAGATTTCCTCGGAACAATCAGATGTAGTCATAGTCGGGGGCGGAATCGCGGGTATCGTTACCGCCTACTACCTGACACGGGAAGGCGTGTCCTGCGTGGTCGTGGAACGGGATCACGTGGCGAGTCACGCCTCAGGGTTCGCGTACGGAGGAATCGGACATCTCGGCCGCAGCGGGAGTCCGGGTCCGAACCACTACGTTGCCGCTCTGAGCGCTGTCCTTCACGCGGAATTGAAGGACGGACTGTGCGAGGAGAACGACATCGACATCGAGTACCGCACGAAGCCGGTCATATCTCTAGCTTTCACGGATGAAGAGGCCGAGACTGCGAGAGCCAACATGGCCTGGCAGGAGCGCGAGGTCGGCACCCCCACGCAATGGGCGGACTTGCAGGACGTGTTGGAGATCGAGCCGCGCGTAAACCCCGCCGTGATAGGCGCGGTCATAACTGAGGGCAACACCAACCTGCACCCGCAGCGTTTGACGCTCGCGTTGGCACGGGTAGCCGAACGCCAGGGAATGACTATCCGAACCGGGACGGTTACGGGGCTTTGCCGGGAACACGGTCGGGTCACCGCCGTGACTCTTGCCGACGGTGAAATCGCCACGAACCGCGTCGTCCTCGCGGCCGGGCCGTGGATCGGCGAGATGTCGGAGTGGCTCGGCGTGAACATTCCCGTTGAACCGCTCAAGGGCCAGATACTTCGCCTCTGGGCCCAAGGCCCTCCGGTCCCGGGATCAATCTCGTGGTCGTCACAGTACGCGACCTCCAAACCCGATGGGCTGCTGTGGACGGGCACGACGGAAGAGGAGGTCGGATACGACGAGACGATGACCGCGGACGCCCGGTCGGTGATCATGGACTCGGTGACTCACATGCTCCCCTACACCGCCGACGCGCGAGTCGTCATGCAGACGGCGTGCCTCCGTCCGGTGACTCCCGACAAGGCATTGCTGCTCGGCCCCGTCCCCGGCTGGGAGGGCGTGTACCTTGCGACCGGAGGCGGTCGACAGGGCATCTTCCTTGGCACGGGAATTGGGCGAGTGACCGCCGATCTCGTCCTCGATAAACGCTTGAGCGCTCCGATTGACGGCCTTACTCTCGACAGGTTTGCGTAGCCTCACCCCGATGCACTCCTCAGCCGACCGGGAATTCGACGACATTGCGGGGCGAGTCCTCGACGCCACGTGGAAGTTCTATCCCGACCGCGCGTCGAAAGAGGGCCTGCACGAGTACGACGGCGGGATGACGGATATCTCCCCATCATCCATTGCCGGGCGTGTGCGAGAGCTGGAAACCCTCATCGTTCACCTGCACGGTCTGGATGAGGGCCTCCTTTCCGACAACCGCAAGTTCGACCGGCGGATACTCATGTCCGCGCTTCGGGAGGAGAAATTCCGCCTGACGGAGCTTGAGACCTACCGGCGATGGCCGATGGACGCTCTCGACCATGTCGACGTGAGCAACTACATCCTGCGCGACTACGCGCCACGCGGGGAGCGAGTCGAGGCGCTAACGGCGGCACTGGCGAACGTTCCTGGATATCTGGAGGCGCTCCAAACGGGCCTCGACCCGGGAGTCGGCGCACCGGTCATCGAGGCGAGCATCGAAGCCTACGAGGGCATGAGGTCGTTCTACGATACGGACCTCTCGACGCACGTGGGGGGACTGGTCGAGGGAACGGCGTTCGCGCGATTCGATGAGGCTCGCGGGGCAGCTTCCCTTGCACTGGAGTCGTTCGTCGCTCATCTGCGAACGCTGCTGGAAACGTCGCCCCCCGACTTCGCCATTGGCGCGACCAACTTCCGGTGGATGCTGGAGCACGGCGAGATGGTCGACCTGTCCATCGACCGTCTTGAACGCATCGGGGAGCAGGACCTTCACCGCAACCTCATCCACCTTCGCAAGCTGGCAGCGGACATATCGCCCGATGGCGACGTGGCCTCACTCCTGCAGGAGACCAAGAAGAACCATCCGGCCGCTTCAATGCTCACGGCGGAGACGAGGGGCACCCTCGACGACATCCGGCAGTTCGTGACGGAGAACGACCTCGTATCCATTCCCTCCAACGTTCCGTGCATCGTCAAGGAAACGCCCGCGTTCATGCGGTGGGCCTTTGCGGCGATGGACCTGCCCGGCACGTTCGAGACCACCGCGGACGAGGCGTACTACTACGTCACGCCGGTCGACGCATCATGGACGGAAGCGCAGAAGGACGAGTGGCTCACCAGCTTCAACTATCCCCTGCTCAAGAACGTCTCCGTGCATGAGGCGTACCCCGGACACTATGTCCACCACCTTCACTCGAAGAACGCCTCGTCGAAGCTGAGCCTGGTGTTCGGGGCGTATTCGTTCTGGGAGGGCTGGGCCCACTACGCCGAAGAGATGATGATCGAGCAGGGATTCGGAGGGAACGATCAGCGCGTCCAGGCCATGCAGCTCATGGAGGCCCTGCTCAGGAACTGCCGTTTCCTGTGCGCGATCAGGATGCACACGCAGGGAATGACCCTGGAAGAGGCCAAGCGCTTCTTCATGGAGCAGGCTTACTTGGAACCGCTCCCGGCGGAGCGGGAGGCCGTTCGCGGCACGTTCGACCCGATGTACCTGAACTACACGCTCGGCAAGCTCCAGATCATCAAGCTGCGCGACGACTACAAGGCGCGCACGGGAGACGGCTTCTCTCTGAAAGGTTTCCACGACAAGCTGCTGTCTTTCGGCGCGCCCCCGATTCCGCTCGTTCGGGAGGCCATGCTGGGGGAGCTATCAGGGCCGTCCCTCTAGGGACGGAAGCTCGGGCCGTACAGTCAAGTTGACACCTCTCCGGCCTCTCAATACAATCCGTTCACTCCTCGCTTGGGAAACGGAGCGCTGCGCCACGTGCCCTCCAATGGCCCGGAACTGAATGTCGCCAACGTCGTTCTCGCCGCCGTTCCCATAGCCATCCTCATCGTCACGATGCTCGTCTCTGCGCTCAAGTGGAGCGCTCCGAAGGCGGGAGCGGTCGCATGGCTGGCCGCGGCGGGACTCGCGCTTCTCGTCTTCGGGGCCGACGAGCGCGTCCTTGCCATCGGCAGCTCGAAGGGGCTGAGTCTCAGCCTGTTCGTCCTCACGATCATCTGGACGTCGGTGATGCTGTACAACGTCATCGAGCGCATAAACGGCATCACGGTGATAGGCAGGACGATAACAGGACTGGTGCGCGACCCGCTGGCGCAGGCGCTGGTCGTGGGCTGGGCATTTTCCGGGCTGATCCAGGGCGTCGCGGGGTTCGGTCTGCCGATAGCGGTGGTCGCGCCGTTCATGGTGATGATCGGCTTCCGGCCCGCGACGGCGGTGGCCATCACGCTCGTCGGGCACGCATGGGCGGTGACCTTCGGATCGCTCGGTTCTTCGTACTACACGATCCAGCTTGTGAGCGGCCTCGACGAGAGGGAGCTCGGCGTCCAGATGGCGGCGATGTTCGCTCTGCCGACCGTCCTGACGGGGTTCGCAGTGGCGCATTTGCAGGGCGGATTGGTGTCCTTGCGTCGCGGAGCGCTCGCCGTGTTGGTCATGGGCGCTGCCATGTCGCTGGGGCTGTGGGTCACGGCGTTCCTGGGCGCGTTCCAGGTCGCATCGGTCGTCGGCAGTCTCATCGGGTGCGTCGTCGGCTGGTGGATTTCCCGTGTGCCCTTCTTCGGGCTTCGGGGCCGGAATCAAGACGATGCTGCACCGGATGTGAACCATGCCGGCGAAAAAGGCGGCATCGGGTTTCACACGGCCTTTCTGCCCTACTACCTGCTGTTTGGGCTGAGTCTTCTCTCGCAGCTTCCGCCCGTCCGCGAGCTCGGTTCGAGCCTGTATTTCGGACTCGACTACCCCGCGACGGAGACCGGGCTCGGGTTCGCCGTTGAGGGTCAAGACGGTTATGCGAAGATCAAGCTGCTGAATCACCCTGCCCCGCTGATCGTAGCCTCGCTTCTGATTGCCTACGTCGTATACCGGGTGCGCGGACTCTGGCGACCGGACATCCTCCGTCCGGCAGCGCGGAAGACCTACGAGCAAGTCATATCGAACAGCGTCGGGGTCGCAACGATGGTGATGATGGCGCTCGTGATGACCGATACGGGTATGACTGCCCTGCTCGGCTCGGCGATAGCGAAGGGGACGGGTACTCTCTTTCCGATATTCTCACCGTACATCGGCGTGCTTGGGGCCTTCATGACGGGCAGCAACACCAACTCCAACGCGATGTTCGGCGCGCTTCAGGTCGAGACGGCGGCGGCGCTGGGCATTGGCCTCGTGACCATTGCAGCCACGCAGTCCATCGGTGGCTCGCTCGGCTCGTCCGTCGCCATGTCAAAGGTCATGGCTGGCACGGCGGTCGTCGGACTGGGCGGGCGGGAGCGCGACGTGCTGATGAAGACGATACCCTACTGCCTGATTCTCGTGCTGGTGGTTGGAGTGCAAGCGTGGGTCATCATCAACCTACTGGGAGACTAGCAGTGATCGCCAAGTCGAAGGTACAACAGATCGCCCTATGGGTCATGGCGGCGGACTTCCCGCTGCTGTACCTCGGAGCGGTGACGTTTGAGAACATGGCTTTGACGGTTGCTGCTCTGGTCATCGTGGCTGCTGCCGCAGTCGCGGCGGGAATCGCCTTCTAGGAAGACTTCGATGAGTCCGGCAAAGAACCTTCTGGTCATGCAGTCGGGCGGTCCGACGCCCGTCATCAACCGAAGCCTGTTCGGTGTCTGCGACGAGGCGTCCAAGTCGGGAGCGTTCACCGGAATACTCGGCGCTCAGAGGGGAGTCGAAGGCGTGCTCGGCAATCGCGTGTTCGACCTCGCTTCCGTCTCGACGGAGGCTTGGCAGTCTATGGCAATTGCCCCGGGCGCGGCCCTCGGTACGACCCGCAAGAAGCTTGCCGATGCCGACCTGATACAGGTAATTAAGTTCATCGAACGTAGGGGAATCACCCACTGGCTCATCATCGGCGGCAACGACTCCGCTTCGACGGCACTTACGGTCGGCGCGGCGGTGAAGGACGCAGGACTCGATCTGACGGTGCTTCTCGTCCCCAAGACGGTCGATAACGACCTCGTCGGCACCGACCACTCGCCCGGCTACGGCAGCGCCGCCCGGTTCGTTGCCTCGGCCACACAAGGAGCGGGACGAGACGCCGAGGCGATGGGCCGCGCCGCGCCGATAACCGTGATCGAGGTCGCGGGGCGTCACTCCGGGTGGCTGGCAGCCGCGTCCGTGCTTGGCAAACGAGAGCCGCGCGACGCGCCCCACGTGGTCGTCACGCCGGAAACACCATTCGATCAATCACAAGTCCTGTCGAGGATCGAGAATGCGTACCGCCGATACGGGTTCGCCGTTGCGGTCATACAAGAAAATGTGCGGGACAGGCATGGTCGGCCTCTCACCGGGGACGGCGCTCCCCTCCACGTCGATGATTTCGGCAACGAGTACCACGAGGGCGCAGGCCGGTATCTGACAACGCTCATCACCGATCATCTCAGAGTTCGAGTCCGGTACGACCGGCCGGGGACCATTCAGCGGTCCATGGCCGAACTGGTGTCTTCGGTCGATGCAAGGGAGGCCGAAGAGGTGGGCCGCACCGTGGTGCGGTACGCACTAGACGGTGAGACGAATCAAATGGTCTCGATAGTGCGCGTTGGGAATAATCCGTATGAGTCGGAGATCGGGCTAACCCCGCTCCAATCCGTGGCCGGGGCGCATAAGGCTATGCCCGGCGACTTTCTCGATTCGGAGGGAATGCCGACGGGCGCGTTCCTCGATTATGCTCGTCCGCTCATCGGGGGGCCACTTCCCACGTTTGGCAGGATTGGTATGGAGGATGGGAAGTAGGCCGTGGGTGCTGGATTCCGGCCCCGTATCGGAGTACGGGGTGACGTTCCTACGCGGGAATGACGAATTAACGGCGTAGTTACAACGAATTGGTATAATCCCCAATCATCGGGGAGAGTTGCCGACAATCCCAGCTCTGCGGGAGGTGTACTTTGAACGCACTGAAGAACAAGTGGCTCTGGTTCGGCGCGGGACTGATTATAGGGATACCGGTGGTCGCTTTCGGCTGGTGGCTTCTTGCGCCGCTGTTTCTTGATACCGAGGTGAACGAGGAGTTTCCTCTGACGGAGAACGCGACGATTCCCTCAAACATCACCCAGTCCGAGGCCGAGACGGTGATGATGACCATGGCGAAGGTCGAGACCAAGATGGACGAGGAAATGCCGAAGGAAATGATGGAGGCCTCCAACGTTGCCGTGAAGTCCGGGAACTTCCGGGATGGCGACAGCTTCCACAAGGGAGCGGGCACGGCAACGATCTATAGGCTCGCCGACGGTCAACAGGTCCTGCGTTTCGAGGACTTTAAGGTCACGAACGGCCCAGACCTGCGAGTCCTGCTCGTGGAGCATCCCAACCCGGAGGGGCGAGGCGACGTCGACGAGGGGTATGAAGAGCTCGGCAAGCTTAAGGGGAACATCGGCAATCAGAACTACACCATTCCCGACAGCATCGACGTGGGCGGGTATGGCTCGATCGTCATCTACTGCAAACCCTTCCAAGTGGTCTTTAGCGTGGCGTTGCTGAATTAGAGGTGCGGAGCAAGAAGCCGTCAAGGAGCAATGCGATGATACAAGGCGTGACTCCCGTATTGGGCGTGTCGGACTCGCGGGCGGCGGAAGAGTTCTACTGCGGCAAGCTGGGCTTCGAGTTGCAATTCGCATTCCGGCCCTTCCGCGATCACGACGACCCCTGCCACATGGGAGTCAAGCGCGACGATTGCGTGATGCGGGTCTCCACTTTTTCCGGGGACGGCGTGCCGGGGACCGGCGTCATCATATGGACGGACAACGTCGACAGTCTGCACGAAGAGTTCGTGTCAAAGGGCGTGCAGATCGATACGGGACCGATCGACCAAGTATGGGGCCTTCGCGAGATTCATGTCCGCGATGCCGACGGGAACAAGCTGGTCTTCGCGCAGCCTCTTAAGACCGAGTAGTCCGTCCGTTACATCACCCTGCCCAGCCGTGGGTTGTTGGTGATGCCGGGTATCCGCCCCCTGCGGGCGACGGGGCGACCGTCCACTTCGTGGATGTCGACGTGGAACGGGTTCGGTCCGGTGGCGGCGATGTAGGCCCCGATGCCGAAGGTATTGACGGGCGCTTCCGCTTCGACGAACTCGGTTATGCGCTCGGGATTCAGCCCGCCGCTGACCGTTATCTCCACGTGGCGGAAGCCCGACAGATCGAGCCGCGCGCGCACCTCTTTGACGAGGTCGGGAGTTACGCCGCCCCTGGTCGAGGGCGTGTTTACGCGTATTCCGCGCAGCTTTTCGCGAAGGGCGCGTGAGACGGCAAGGGCTTCCTCGCTCTCATCCCGGAAGGTGTCCACCAGGGCCACGCGAGGCACCTCCTGCGGCATGTGCTTGTCCAGCGCCTCCATAGCCTGGACGGTGCCACCCAATAGCAACGAGAGGGAGTGCGGCATGTTCCCCACCGGCGTGATGCCGGCTAGTCGAGCGCCTTGGATCGTCGAGCAAGAGACACACCCGCCGACAATGGCGCTGTACCCAAGAATCCCGGCGACGTCCGGGTGTACGTGCCGCGCGCCGAGGGCAAGCACGGGGGTTCCGTTGGCCGCATCGACGCACTCCCGCGCCGCCGAAGCGAAGCCGGTACATTGGGCGAGTATGCCGCTGATGGCCGTTTCGTACAGGCCGACCGAGCTGTAGGGCGCCTTGACGCGCAGGGCGACTTCCCCCGCGTCGATCGGGTCGCCTTCATTCAGTGCCCAGACTTCGATCCCACTCTCGGGAAGTACGCGGGACAGCAGTCCGCGCACCTCCGTGATACCGCAGAAGATACCCCCCCGTCTTGGAGAGAATTCCATGGCGACGGTTGGGTTGACCCCCTCGTTGCGGAGGATGGTAAGCGTTCGCTGCAGGTACACGTCGGCAGTCTCGCCTACCAAGAGAGATCGACGTATCTCGAAATCGGCGTTTACCATGTATTCACCTGTGTTCCCATGGTACGTATCAGCCTGAGAATTGTGAGCCGAGTCAGTGGCCGTGGGTATGTTAGCGCGCCATCATCTGGCATTTCAAGCATACTCCCGGGCCGCAGAGTTGGCGGTCAAAGGCGTCAAAGCTTCGGAAGATTCGCCTCAAGCCCCTCGTCGAGCTCGATTTTCAGCGTCGCCATGATGCGGGCAAGCATGGAGTAATAGCCGACGAGCACGAGGTAGTCGAGCGTCTGCGAAGGGCCGAGCAGGTGCTCGATGGCTTTGAAAGTCGGCTCGCTCAATGCTCCGTCGCGCACCAGTTCCTTGACACCCTGGACGTAGACGCCCTCCTTCGCCGGAACGCCCATTGGGGCACGACCGCTTCTTATCGACTCGATGGTGCTGTCGCTGACGCCGTCACGACGTGCAATCGGCTCATGCTGCGCCCACTCGTACTCGCAGTCCAACTCCCGCGCGACGCTGAGGATGGAGATCTCTCGAATGGCGGGATCGAGCGGCGACCTATACCGGACGTACTCCCCTACGCTCGTGGCGACCTCGGCGGCGTCCGGGCTGTTGAGAAGCAGACGGAAGATGTGATCGACACTGCCGCGGGTCTCTGCGATCCGATCGTAGACGTGCCGCTTGTCTTCCGGGAGCTCGTCTCTGGTTACATAGGGCAGCTTAGCCATGAATTAATCTCTCTCGTTATCCACGATCGGCCGTGATCTTCTCCAGCATGACCGGGGGCAGAGGGAAGACCCAGCCCCTGTTGGCGATGATCTCCGTCGCTAGGCCGGCGGGTATCGCGACGACTATCTCAGGCTCGATGGAGAACCTTCCGTCGAATCCGCCCATAGCGCTTCGAGCATGGACACCGGCAAAGCCTCCGGGATCGACTCCGTCGATGGCGTAGGAGCTCTTGCCACCGCCGAAGACGGACTGCCACCGGAACGAGAAGCCGTTCGTAACGGGCGGACCGGCGCTCGTGGTCCCGCCGCCCGGCGTCACGACCATTCCGAGCGCCTTTACGGTGTACAGAACGTCGTTGAGGTCCCCTTCCCCACCGGCGCTCAAACCCCAGTGGAGCCGGCGGATCTGGTGATCCGCCGCGTCCTGGGCACCCTGGAAGCCATGAGAGATCCGGTCTTCGTCGTCGTTCATTGGGTAGGTGCCGCCCGACGAGCCGGACAGGTACACCAAGCCGCTTTCATGGAACACCATGTGCGCAATGTTCTGGTCGGCAAGCGAACCGACGTTTTCCTCAAACGTTCCCAGGTCGATGCCCAACTCGGCTATCCGGTCGTATACGTCAAAGTCGCGGCGCAGTACATCGGGGATTGCCGCGTTATCGTAGTGCTTGCCCATAGGTATGTGTTCCTCGTGATCGAAATGACGGGCAACATGGTACCAGAATGGAGTATGAGAGGCGCTACTGTGGATTCCCGCCTACGCGGGAATGACGGTAGGCGTGCGGGAATGACGGTGGCCGCGCGTATTGGGCGTTCTCACGGAGTCTGAACGGTTATCCTCTCCACCCTGATCTCCAGGCATTCGCGGTCGGCGGCGTCAACCTTTGCCCACTCCGCTATGCGCCATCCGACGACCCATGCGATGCCCTGCGACGTGACGATCAAGGGTACGGAGTCTCGCTGGGAGGTTGGGACCTTCTCGTCGATCATGAAGTCCTTGAGCTTCTTCGTTCCGGTCATGCCAAGTGGCTGGAACCGATCTCCCAGCAGACGAGTTCGCACTTGAAGTGATGCTACATCGACGGCCTGCCCGAACCGCTCAACAAACCTTTCGGGAGGCCGTTCGACCTCATAGCGCGGACAGTTCCCCGATGAAGTATCGAGGCGCTCGGTGGTGATTCGCCACCCACCTACAGTCGTCACCCCTGGAACGGCAAGTGGGGTCGCGTCGAAGGGAGTGGTGACCCGTGCGTCGTCCTCCACATATATCAGCGCCGACCTTTGCTCAACAGCGAGTCGTAGACCGTCAGGCAAATGTAACTTTGCACCTGGCGAGTTCAGAACGGACCGTATCATGTCCTCGACGTGGACTCGTTCGATGCCACGAGCCTCTCCCTTGACCTGCGACAAAGCGCGAATCACGAGAAAGGCCCGCGCCGCCGCATCAAGTCCACGAAACTCCTGGCGGTCGATGCGGATTCCGCTGCCCTCTGTGAAAATAACCTCAGACCATGCCGCATCGACCGCCTTGTCAACGAACGCGATCGCTTCGTCCGCGTTCCTTGATAGTCGCAGGACGGCGTCACCAATGGCGGGGTTCAACTCTCGCAAAAGTGGGACCAGTTCCAGTCTAATCCTGTTCCTCGTCATCTCCATCGAAAGATTTGAGTCATCGAATCGGGGATCGAGATCAAGCGCCTCGCAGTAGGCGATTGTGTCTTGCTTCGACAGATTCAAGAGGGGACGTAGGATGGGGATGTTGATCCCGTCGACTCTTCGCTTGGAAGCGTGCAACATAGCACGTAGTCCCCGCAGACCACCTCCCCTGACGATGTTCATCAGCACGGTCTCGACCTGATCGTCCGACGTGTGACCGGTGGCAACGGCATCCGCCCCTACTTGTTCGACCACATGCGCGAGAAATCGGTAACGCACCTCCCTTGCCGCCTCCTCAAGCGACAACCGGTGCTCTCTCTGGAAGGCGGATACGTCCTGGGTCTCAACTGTGCAGTCGATACCGAGCTTGGCGCAGGTCATTGCTACGAAATCGGCGTCGGCAGCCGAGTCCGCGCCCCGTAGTCTATGGTCGAGATGGGCAGCGTGCAGCGTTAGACCCAACTCGTCCTGCAGGCGATGAAGCGCGTACAGCATCGCAAGGGAGTCAGGCCCGCCGGATACGGCGACGACCAAACGTATGCCCGTTAGCCGAGCAGTCTCTAAGGCAGTCCTAACCTCTCGCTCGAATCGTGCAACGATGTCCGGCGTGCCCATCGTTCAGAAGGTCCCATCCACTCGACACAAGTGCTCTAGCCCCGCGCTATCGCCAGTCCACGGCGATCACGTCGTAGATCCACAGCACGGGGATCTCGAAGCTCACGGCGCGGTCGGATTCTTGGAAAGCCAGGTCAAGAGTCTCATCAAGATCGGTCGAGTGCAGGCGTACCCGCTCGACGACGCGGCCTTCCGGCTTGCGGAGTGTCACCGGAATGCCGACCACGCGCCGCGCCAGGGTGTCGGTGACAGGAGGCACTTCTTCCTTCCCGAAGGCCTTCTGCGTCTCCGTGAGCTGTACGTCGTAGTTGATGAGATGGACGAGGGTCGTATCACCGTCAGCGGTCTCGGTGAGATTTATCACTGTAGTCGTGGGCGCGTCGATCTCAATCGGCCAGTCGCCGTTCAGAACGTGCTCCAGCGCCTCGCGGAATAGCGCCAAGTCGGTGGAAACGCCTTCGTACCAGAACCGCTCGTCGGGGTCGCCGGGCAGGAAGGCCACCCTACCCTTGCCGTACTCGCTCTTCACCACGTCGGACACGGCCTGTCCGTGATGCGCCCCGAACACGTCGGCAAGGGCGAAATCGTCGCGGATGCGGAACTTCTCGTCGTATAGCGAAGTATCGGCGGTAGCTATCAGCCCGCCGCCGTTCGCGACGAACCGGCGAACCGCCTCGACTTCCTCGTCACTCATGCACGCAGAGTTCGGGAGCACGAGTACCCGATATCCGTGATCTGTCGTGAGGTCTTCGTCCAGCGCCACGTTGAACGGCATGTGAAGCTCCACGAGCGCTTGGGCGAGACCGGTGAGGTTTTGTGGAAGGTCGGACCCGCCTTGAGTGACGCGGTTCGGGTAGTACCAGTTGATCGTCGGAGTCGAGACGTGCAGGGCTACGTCGGCCAGCGGCTTGGCGTCGACGTAGAAGCGCTCGTAGTCCTGAAGCCAGGTGTAGTAGTGATTGATGATGTCGGCCTTCACGTGCTCGTGCGTGAACAGGGCGGCCATGATGTGGTGCGTCGCCCCGTTGAACGCGGACGACTCCGCGAGGCCGATCTTCATCTGGTCGGGTGTATGTGAGCCCGGCTTGTTCTGGCGGTACCAGATAGGGGTGCTCTTGACGCGGGAACCGTACTTCCAGTCCACGACCGCGTTGATGGCGCGGGGCATTCCTCCGGCTGGCGGAGACTCCAGTCGCGGCGCTCCCCGTCGCTCCAGGAGAATCAAGTCGACCTTGTCCGCGACCAAGTGCGTGGCGGAACCCTTCGCGCCTCCACCACCCATCCACGGCACCGCGAGGTTCGGGTACACGACGATATCGGGGTTGAGTTCATGGGCGTAGTCTACGACCATGCCCATAGCGTCGGCGAAGTACTCGTCACGGAAGTTGATGAACGCCTGCCAGATTGGGTCGTCCCACTTCGGCGGCCAGGGCAGTTCGCACTCCCAGCCCAGATTCCTGGCCGTGTACTCGCGGAAACTCACACGGCATACGTCGCAGTAGCAGGCCCAGCCCGCCGCGGCGGCCTCGTCGTCGTGGAGGCCGGCAAGCTCTCGCGGTACGAAGCAGTTGTCGTAGAAGAGGGAGTCCGGCTCATGCTCGACTGCCTTGGCGATCATCTCCTTCAGGTGGTTGCGCCAGTTCGGATTGTTGAGACATCCCATGTACCGGTCGGGATGCCCGAGGTAGATTGCAGGCCGCCCATCGGCGTACCGCATCAGCCACTCTTTCGACTCCGGGCGCTCGTGGAACATCGGCTTCCAGTTGATGTTCGTGAGCTTCATGTAGAACGCCACGAACAGGCCCTCGTCGTGGCACTGTCGCACGAACGGTTTGATGAGCTGCCAGTTCCACCGTTCCTTGTCCTCGCCGGAAGTTCCGGTGAAGCTCAGGAGGATGTGGTTGGCGTCGAGGCGCTTGGCGATCTCGATGATCTCGGGGCTGTAGCTGTTGACGTCGTCCTTGAGGTACCGGGTATTCGCGATGGTGATCGGTCGTGGAAGCGGCATCGGGTAACCTCCCATACGTTCATGCTGCCGGCAACGCCATTTCGAGACTTGAGCCGGGTACGTCGTCTCAGGATATACCGTTTCATTGTCCCGGCGCACCGTGCGGTCGCCGTGGCGCTCCGTAGTTTACAATTACCTGAGTTTTTTCGTCGGAGAGTTTACGTGGAAGACACAGAGCGCCCAACGACCATCGCTGAACTCCAAGCCAAGGCGGAGGTGAAGATGGCTCACGACCAGCGCTACTTCGTGGCGCGTGGCGTGGGAGAGAACTGGACTCGCGACCGTAACCGCGCAAAGCTGGACGAGATTGCGTTGAATCCACCTGTGCTGGTGGACACCACGGAGCGCGACCTATCGACGACGGTGCTCGGACAGCGGATCGAGTTCCCAATAATGTGCGCCCCCGC
This sequence comes from Dehalococcoidia bacterium, assembly GCA_963665745.1. GTDB lineage: Bacteria > Chloroflexota > Dehalococcoidia > Lucifugimonadales > VXLM01 > VXLM01. Next base: position 2,811,795 of record OY762443.1, read on the forward strand.
AGGAGGCCAGACGGGCAGCCACTCCGATGGCGAACCGGCGGTGGCGAGGGCCGCTGGCGCCGAAGGCACGCTGATGGCCCTTCCAACAGGCTCTGCCTATACCTTCGATGAAGTCGCAGCGGCGGCAAGCGGGCCGTTGTGGTTTCAGCACATTCACTACAGCGACGGCCTCACCGAGGAATACCTTCCACTTCTCAAGCCGGCGGGATTTTCGGCCCTTATTCTCACCGTCGACGTGGTCGGGCCATTTCCGATGGCGGACACCTTGCTCACCACGCCGTCCATACCTTCGAAGATCAAGGCGTTCGCCAACCTGCGGCATAGACGCGATCTCACGGACGACGGCGGTTTTGCCGATTGGGAACCACCGAACATCACGTGGGACCGGCTCGACTGGCTACGCGAACTGTCGGACGGGCTGCCGCTCGTTCTCAAAGGTGTCCGCAGGACAGACGACGCACGACGCTGCCTAGACTACGGAGTCGATGGAGTCATCGTCTCAACGCACGGCGGGCGACAGTTCGATGGTGGTCTCTCGTCCATCGAGCTTCTGCCGCAGTTCGTGGACATCCTGGGAGACCGGGTGGAGGTGTTTTTCGATTCCGGGATACGGTCGGGACTGGACGTGTTCCGGGCAATGGCGCTGGGAGCACGGGCCGTATTCGTGGGAAGGCCGGTCCATTGGGGCCTTGCATACGACGGAGAGAATGGAGTCCGGTTGATGCTGTCCATTCTCAGGGCGGAATTCGACAAGATCATGGCATACTCGGGCTGTTCGAGTGTCGATCAGATCACGGATGACTTGGTAGTTCGAGCCGGGAGATGACGTCGGGCGAGGTCGCGCCCCCTCTCTGTATCTCTCCCCCGGCGGGGGTATGGTACAATTCGCCAGCGCGCTAGGCACTGAGATCGACGTTCTGGTGACCGAATAAAGGCGGAGGGAGCGTCATCAGAACGCTGTGGAAGCTCGCAGCTAATTCGAGGAGATACTATTGCACACCGATATCCTTACTCCAAAGAAACTGTTTCAAAAAGATGTGCGTTACACGATACCGCCATTTCAGCGCCCATATGTCTGGTCACAAGACGATCAATGGGAGCCGCTTTGGGAAGATGTTCGCAACGTTGCCGAAAACTACCTTGAAGAGTTGGGACGGTCAGATAACAACGCGGTAGAAGCGGAGCAGCGAACGAGTCCGCACTTCTTGGGTGCCGTCGTGCTCAAACAAGTCCCTACGGCAGCGAAGAACATCGAACAACGGGAAGTGATTGATGGTCAGCAGAGGGTTACGACCCTCCAACTCCTTCTGGATGCCATTCAACAAATCTGCGAAGAGTCGGACCAACAAGATCTAAAGGGCACTGCAAAGCGATTGTCAAAGTTTGTCACTAATGATGAAGATCTCATCGGCGATGATGGGCATCACATCTTCAAGCTCTGGCCCACTAGGAGCGACAGAGAGGCGTTCCGGCATGCCATGGACAACGGACTCGCTGTCAACGACTTTGAGGAATCGCTGATTGTCCAAGCTCATGAGTTCTTCCAGCTACAGGTTGGGAAATGGCTTAAAGACGGCTCCTCGCCTATAGAACACAGAATCGATGCGCTAGAGGCTGCCGCAACAACGATGCTCCAGATGGTCGTGATTGACCTTACTTCTCAGGATGATCCAAATCTCATATTCGAGACGTTGAACGCCCGTGGTACTCCGCTGGAACAGTCTGACCTCATCAAGAACTTTGTCCTTTCTCGAGAAAGGGAAGGCGGCATATGGGGAAACCTGGATGATGTATGGTGGAGGGAGGAGGTCAGGCAAGGTCGCCAGCACAGGCCACGTTTGGATATGATCCTCAACTACTGGCTGGCAATGCGCACGGGTTCCGAAGTCTCTCCGTCAAGGGTGTTCGACAAGTTCAGTAACTACGTTGGTGACCAAGAGGTCGGCACCGTGATGTCGTGGGTCAAGCAAGACCTGGCAAACTACCGCGATTATGAAACGACCAGGGGCCGAAGTCCTGAGGAAAAGTCGTTCTATTATCGTACAAATGTCATGCAAGCGGGTGTGATCACGCCTGTACTGCTTCTTCTACTGTCGGTTGAGCCGGGAGTGCGAATAAGGGCCTTTAATGCTCTTGAGAGTTTCTTGGTCCGTAGAATGATTTGCCGTCAGACCACTAAGGACTACAACAGGTTGACTCTGGAGCTAGCCAGCCGCTTGCGGGAGTGTGGACTGGCGAAAGCTGATGGAGTTACCGCCGAATTCTTGAAGGAGCAGACTGCATATGCTAGGGAATGGCCCAGCGACCAGGCTGTGGCCCACGCCTTGGAGGACTCTCCTCTATATCGTCTGCTGACCAGAGGCAGGCTGCGATTGGTGCTCGAAGGCATTGAGGGCCAACTACGTTCGTCGGGAAAATCTGAACAGCCAGACGTGCAAAAGGATCTGACAATTGAGCACCTGATGCCGGTAGGCTGGGGAAAAGAGAATTGGCCACTTCCAGACGACGCAGATAAGGATGCGGCTACCTATCAACGCAATACGCTTATCCACTCAATTGGCAACTTGACGCTTGCGACCCAGAAGCTCAACTCATCCATGTCCAACGCCTCATGGGAACACAAGCGTAGCGAACTCTTAGAGCACAGTGTTCTATTACTCAACAACGAACTGGTGTCTCAGCCCTCTTGGAACGAAGAAACCATCCGATCTAGAAGTCAACGGATGGCCGAACTCGTATCAAAAAGATGGCCAGGTCCAGATTCTGCTGAGTGGGCAAGAGCCTGAAAGGCGGCCGTTTGCGCCGGAGTGTTTTGCGACTGGCAGACGCGGATCTGTTCGTTGCTGCCCACATGTGGGCGCTCAAAGACTACGCCAACGAGTAGCAACTTGGACTTTTTCTCCATGTTCCGGCTCTAGAGTTTTGTACAAAGTCAAGACTACACTCCGTATTTGTCGAGAAGTCTCCGGGCTATGACGAGCTTCTGAATCTCGTTGGTACCCTCGCCGATTATCATCAGAGGCGCATCACGGTAGTAGCGTTCGACGGGGTATTCCTTGATGTAGCCGTAGCCTCCGTGTATACGCATGGCCTCCATCGTCACCTCGCCGCAGACCTCCGACGCAAACAGCTTTGCCATGCCAGCCTCAAGGTCGACGCGTCCGCCCTCGTCTCGTTTGCGCGCCGCTTCGTAGGTCAGGAGCCTTGCCGCCTCGATCTTCGTAGCCATGTCCGCCAGCTTGGTGGCGATGGCCTGATGGTCCGCAATTCGTTTGCCGAACGTCTTTCGAGTGCCCGCGTACTTGATTGCCGCCTCGAACGCCGCCGTCGCCACACCGACCGCACGGGCCGCGACGTTGATTCTGCCCGATTCCAGGGCGCTTAGGACCTGGCCGTAGCCCCGCCCCTCTTCCCCGCCGACGAGATTTTCGGTGGAAACTCGCACGTTGTCAAATACCAATTCAACGGTATCGAGGCCCCTGTAGCCGAGCTTGTCGACGTGCTGGCCGACCGAGAAGCCGTGAGCGGGTTTCTGCACCACGAAACAGCTAATTCCCCGGTAGCGCGGTTCAGCGTGGGGGTCAGTCTTCGCGAGTACGGCAACGGCGTTACCGTACTCACCGTTGGTGATGAACATCTTGCTGCCGTTCAGGACGTACTCCTCCCCGTCCCTCTTCGCGGTTGTCTGGATGTTCTGAACGTCGCTGCCCGCCTCCGGCTCGGTCAAGCCGAGTGAGCCGCGTATGTCGCCACTCGCCATCGATGGAAGCAGGCGCTCCTTCTGCTCGTCGGTGCCAAAGTCGCCCACTATCGACGCCATGACGTGGTGCGTTCCGATGATTCCCGCAACGCTCATCCAGCCTTTGCTGAGTTCCTCGAAGATCATCGCCATCGTGGTATGGTCGAGACTGAGGCCGCCATACTCTTCCGGTATGGTGATACCGAACAGCCCCAACTCGCGCATCGTCGGGACAAGTTCCTGTGGATACTTGTCCTCATTGTCGTATTGCGAGGCAATGGGCAGGACGTCGTTCGTCACGAACTCTCGGACGAGGCTGACGATCTGCCTGCGGGTTTCTTCAGACACTTGGGTCATAGGAATTCCCTCGGGCCGGCTCTGAGGAGCTGCGGCAGGGAGATCATTCGTCCACCTCGACCTCGATGTCCTCCCAACTCGTTCCCCCGTCGGTCGTTCGCGAGAACTTGGACAGCGAACCACCCACGAACATCGTGCCGTCACTCGCGAAGTTTGGTGAGATCTCCAGCGTGCGGAAGGTCCGGCCCTTGACCAAGGTGTTCTCATACTTCTCGCCCTGATCGTTTGATACGAAGACATTTCCGTTGAGCGTAGCCATGAAGACGAGACCGTCTCGCCGGAAGTTCGGCGATATGACGAGACCCACGGTCTTCAGGCTGGTGAGACCCTCGTCGACGGGCCGCCAGAAGTTGCCACCGTTCGTAGACTTGAAGGGGCCCTCCTCCTTTGTTCCAAGGAAGACGGTCTGGTCTCGGTCGTAGTCCGGCGAGAATCGGACGACGGTTGCCCCACCTCGCTCAAAGGTACCAAGACCGCGATTTATCTCTTCCCAGGACTCACCGCCGTCGACGGAGCGGAAAACGCCGTTTCGTCCAGTACCCGCGATTATGGTTCCGTCGGTCGCGTATTCCGGCGAGATGCCTATGGCCAGCACATTGCTGCTGGGAAGTCCTATCTGCTCCCAGGAGTTGCCCCCGTTCTTCGAGCGGAAGATGCCGCGGAACTGCGTGCCGGCAAACAACGTGCGGTCCCGCGCGTAGTCGGGAGAAATGGCGATTACCGCGACACTGCGGCGCTCCAGACCCCTGGAGGTCTGTTCCCAGAGGTCTCCCCTGTTCGTGGAGCGAAATACGCCGTTGCGAACGGTGCTGATGAAGACGGTATTGTCGTTCGGGAAGTCGGGAGACATAACCACGTCAGTCACCACGCCGTCGATGAGTCCGTCGTTGCTTCGCGACCAGGTATCGCCGTAGTCGAAGGAACGGAAGACTCCGCCGGGGTCGGTACCGACGTAAATCGTCCCGTCGTCTTGGAAGTTGGGAGAGAAGGCGAAACTAATCAAGTCCTCAGGTTCAGAGTCGATGACGACGGGGGTTGGCGTCGGTTCTTCGTTCGACCCCAAGCACCCGGAGAGTACCACCATGCTCATCGACAACAGCGCCACGACCCAAACGACCCGCATTTTGCAGACAACCTCCTTGTGCTTAAGGCCTCATGCCTTTTCAATCGTCACGCCGAGGTTGAACGACCGGAGGCGGTCGCGATACAACTCGGCGTGCTCCAGCGGACAGGTTATCACCACTGCCCGCCCCGTATTGTGCGCCTCAAGCATAATGCTGATGGCGTCTTCCTTGCCTAGAGACTCCACGCTCTTCAAAAGGGCTGCCACCACAAAGTCCATGGCGTGGACGTCGTCGTTGTGCAGTATCACGGAATACGGTGGCAGGATATCCCGCAGTTCCTCGACGAAATTGCCCGGCTCAGTCGTTGTATTGGTGATTCCGCGATGCGGCATGAGTGCAACCGTCGGCCCCTTCGGACCGGATGAATATATGGTAGTATCCGCCTATGTCGTTGGCAACACCAAATGATGCACCGTAAGTTCGTGAACGCCATGGGACACAAGCTACTACCATACGCGCTCGTCGTCATACTTGCAGCCGTTGCCGCCTTGGCCGGAGCCGCCTGCGCTCCGGAAGAAGAGCCGTTCCCATTCGAATACCACGGTACGCCCACTCCGACCCCTGTCCCGGTGGCCAACGCGACGCCGGAGAGGGTCATCACCCACAAGTACGACATCATAAGCAAGGGTGAGACGATCAAGATCGCCGAGTGGGACGACAACACCCTCAAGATGCTGAACTTCCTGGCCGGGTACGTGATCGTCTTTGGATTCGACCACGCCGTGGAGTTGGTCGATCTCGGAGAGAGGCACTATGGCGACGCGCTCTTGGCCGGAGACGTACATATCGCTCTTTGGATGGAAGAGGACTGGCACAACAGCACCGGCGACGAAGTGGGCATAGTCGATCTCGGCACGCTGTATGAGTCCGACTCGAGTCTGCGAATCGGGGCCAGTCCTGCCCTCGAGGAGGCGTCCCAAGAGATTGCCGAGTTTCTCCGCAGCTTCGTCCCGGGCGACGAGACCGTAGAATCTCTCGCCTCGCGCATCACCGGCGGACGCATTGGCATAAGGCCGAACGTCGCCGGTGTCAAGTACTTCAAGGAAAACAGCGAGGTCTGGACGAAGTGGATCGACCCGGAGATCGCCGAGGCCGTTCAGACAGCCGTCGACGACAACAAGACCGGCCTTATCAACCGGAAGTGCATCCCCGACGGAGGCAACCAAAACTGCATCCGCTAGTCGGACACGTTGCTGTCCAGCCAGTCCAACACCTGAGGCAGCAGCGTTGCGAGCACCCGGCGGCTGAGCACGAGACCCCAGTGCGAGGAGTCTGCAACGTATACTTGGCCGTCCGCTAGGCCGACTCCATGATAGCTTGGCTCTGTGGGATAGTAGTCGTCGAGTCCGCCTATGATTTCCAACATGGGACACGGCATCCGCTCGATGAGTATGCCCCTCATCCGCTGACTCCTCATCAAGAGAGACTCGTCGCACAGGGACGACTGGGCGACGCGCCGTTCCTCAGTCGTGAGGTCAGGCATGTGAGGCAGCAGACGTGGATCGTCATCCAGCGTGTAGCCGACATCCTCCGGCGTTTGCAGGCCGTATTCCAATTCGACAGACTCGTCCACCCTATCAACGGGCGGGTCGGGATCGATAGCGACACATGCGGCGTACCCGCCTCTTGATGCGGCAATGACGGCGATGTGACCACCCATGCTCCACCCCACCACGACCGGAGGTGCGCCCAACTGTCGGGCTGTGGTATTCACATCGTCAACGTAGTCGAAGATGCCGACACGAGCGAGATCCACGGCTCCGCTGGCACCGTGCCCTCGCAGATCGAGGTTATAGGTCGGCCACCCCGCCTCGACGAATGCTGCTTGCCAGTACGTCCACACTGGAGCCGACGTGCCCGCGCCGTGAACGAGGATGACCGGAGGCTTGCCGGTTGGCTCGGAAGGGAGCCTCGTGACTACTGAAAGCATGGTCAAGCGGGAGTCCATCGTCGCGTTTCGATAGCGTAATCGAGGTAGGCCAGTTCAGCGGCGGTGAGCGTCGAGCGGTCGAGCTCGTCCATGGGAACGAACTCAGATGATAGCTCGTAGTCGTCTGCTACTTGTATCTCCTCACTGTCGCCGTCGTATTCCGCCACAAAAATAGGCCAGAAGAAGTCGGGGTACAGGTACGGATAGCCCGGCGGCTTCGGTGTCTCATGGCGCAGGTGCATGAAGCCCAGTCGGCGCACGCTGGTGAGCTTCACGCCCGCCTCTTCCATGAGCTCCCGCCTAAGAGCGTCAAGGTGCGATTCACCAGCTTCGACTCTGCCTCCGGGGTGGATGTGGGAGCCGTCCACGTTTTGCATGAGGAGTATCGACTCCTCGCGGAACACGAGCGCCCGGACGGAACTCACAAGTTGCGGTGGCGGCTCATCGCACGTGATGTAGGCGGAGATGGTCAACTCAATCTCGCCCGCGAGCCACGTGTGAGCCTCGACGGTAACTGGCGAATAGTGCCTGGGAAACTCGTCGGCTGCCGGGTCTGATTCCATGCGTAGCGCTTACTTGAACAGTGGCGCCGGTCTCTCGATGGCCTGCTGGAGCCGTCGCATGAAGGAGGCCGCGACCGCGCCGTCGATGGTCTGGTGATCGACGGTCAGGGACAGGGTGAGCATCTCGCGCACGACGACTTCGTTCCTTCTGACAACCGGCTTTTGCACGGAACGGCCAACGCCGAGGATGGCGCTCTGACCGGCGTTCAGGATGGGCGTGAAGCCGTCCACGATGCCGAGGACGCTTACGGTGAACGTTCCGCCCAGGACGGCATCAGGGAGCAGCGTGCCCTCTCTGGCTTTGGCGGTGAGGTCGTCCATCTCGGCGGCGATCTCGGATATGCTCTTCTGCTCGACACCCCGGATGACCGGAACAATGAGGCCCTCTTCCAAGGCTGCTGCAAATCCCACGTTCACCTCATCGAACTGATGGACGGTTCCCTCGTGCAAAATGCTGTTGATTGCGGGAACGCGGCTGATGGCGGCGGCGCACGCCTTGATGATCGCGTGGGCGAGCGTGATGGTCGTGTCGGAGTCCTTGGACGCTTCGCGGCGCATCTGCTGAACGTCGGTGACATCGACTTCAAGGAAGAACGAAAGCTGGGCGGTGTTGGCGATGCTCGACCGCATGTGGTCGGCGATGCCCTTCCTCATACCCGTCAACTCGACGGACGAGGACGGCGTAGGGACGCCCGGCGGGAGCTTGGTGGCGGTCTGCGACTCGGCGTATGCGCGAACGTCGGCCTCGGTGATTCTCGCGCCGCTCGTCGGCACCTCCGCTATTTCAATTCCGAGGCTTGCGGCAACCTTTCTGGCTCCGGGCGTGGATCGGACCGGCGGCCCGCCTGAGCCGGCAGCGCGACGCGACGGCGCCGACCGGGACGACCTTTCGGAACGAGCGGCATCTCGGCGCTCGGCAGGCTTCTCCGCTGCCGGCGGTTCTTCGCCCTCCGCCAGGAAGTACCCGAGCACCGCGTCCACCGGGACGGTCGCGCCACTGTCGGCGACCGTGTGGAGTATTCCGTCCTCCGCCGCCTCTAGGTCGTACGTCAGCTTCTCTGACTCGATCGCCGCGAGCGGTTCTCCCCGCGTCACGGGGTCGCCGGACGACTTATTCCAAGTTACGACCCCCTCGGTCATGAAATCGCCGAGTCGAGGCATGACTATTGGAGTCGCCATTGTCTAATGCTCCCTCGTAAGTGGATTGCTGAAACGTCTTGAATTGATGTCCCCTGCCACGCTATCCCATTACCTCGTTGACGGCGTCGATTACCTTGTCCGGTGTAGGCATGTACAGCGCTTCCAGCGGGCGGCTGTACGGCACCGACGTGTGAGGCGGATTCACTCGCACGGGGGGCGCGTCGAGGTAGTCGAATGCCTGCTCCGCCACCAGGGCCGAAATGTCGCTTGCAACGCTGCATCGCGGGTAGTCCTCGTCGACGATGACCACCTTGCGCGTCCGCTGCACCGATTCGAGGATGGTCTCCTCGTCCATCGGCGAGGTGGACAGGAGGTCTACGACCTCGGCGGATATTCCGTCGTCCGCCAGGGCGTCTGCAGCCTGCTCGGCGATGTATGTCGTGTAGCCGATGCCGACCAGCGTGACGTCGTCCCCCTCACGAAGGATGCGCGCCTTGCCGATAGGGAATTCGTAAGCCTCCTCCGGCACGTGCACGTTCGCGCTGATCCCCATCAACTGCCGGTTATTGAAGAGGACGACGGGATCGTCGTCGCGGATTGCCGAAATCATCAGGCCTTTCGCTGTGTAAGGGTCTGATGGCACCACGCCTTTCAGACCGGGGAAATGCGTGAAGATAGAGTAAAGCGTCTCAGAGTGCTGGGCCGCCGTGTTCAGGCCAGCACCCATCCCCGTCATGATCGTTAGCGGCAGGGTGATCTTGCCACCAAACATGTAGCGCATCTTTGCGGCGTTGTTCGTAATCTGGTCGGCGCAGACACCGAAGAAGCTCACGTACATCAGCTCGACCACCGGTCGCAGTCCGGTCGCTGCCGCGCCGACGCCCGCGCCGATAAACCCTGCCTCGGAGATGGGCGTGTCCCGAACGCGGTCCGCTCCGAACTCCGTGATGAGGCCCTTGGTCAAGCGCATCGGACCGCCCCAAGAGTCGATGATGCCTTGGTCCTCGCGGCCCGCGCCGCCGGCAACGTCCTCGCCCATGACGATGACGGCAGGGTCGCGCCGCATCTCCTGGCGAAGGGCCTCGTTGATGGCCTGGATGTACGAGAGATTTCGTGTCGCCGTTTCGGTTACCATGCTGTTTCTCCTGAAAAGTCGAAAATCGTTGTATCGGCCATGATCTTGCCGGCCTAGGCGTAGCTGATGTATACGTCGGTGGTAAGCTCTCCGTCGTCGGGGAAGGGACTCTCGTCGGCGAACCTCGTCGCTTCCACGACGTCTGCGAGCGCGGCCGCGTCTATGGTGTCAATCTCCTCCTGCGTTGCCACGTCGTTCTCCTGCAAGTAGGACACCATCGTGCTGATGCAGTCACGCGCCTCGTAGTAGTCCTCTTCTTCCTGGGTCCGGTATGCAAGCGGATTGTCCGCGCCGAAGTGTCCGAGATAGCGGTACGTCTGCGCCTCGATGAACGTTGGACCGCCGCCTGCCCGGGCCCTGGCGACCGCCTCGCCGCCGATTTCGTACATCTCGAGCACCGACTGTCCGTCCGCAATAACGCTCGGCATGTCATACCCTTCGGCCCGTGCGGCGATTGACTCGCCCGCGACGGAGTACTCGACCGGGGTGGACTCGGCGTAGCGGTTGTTCTCGCAAACGAAGATGACCGGCAGTTTCCAGATTCCCGCGAGGTTCATGGCCTCGTGGAGCGTACCCTGGTTGGCCGCGCCGTCACCGAAGAAGACGACCGAGACCTGGTCGGTGCCGCGCACCTTGGCGCTGAGGCCGACGCCGGTCGCGACCGGAATGTTCGAACCGACGACGCCGTTCGCGCCGAGCATCCCTTTGTCGATGTCGGCGATGTGCATCGTCCCGCCCTTGCCCTTGTTCGTCCCCGTGGACTTGCCGAGCAGCTCGGCCATCATCTGATTGATGTCGAGGCCCTTGGCGATGCAGTGGTGGTGGCTGCGATGCGTTCCGAGCACGTAGTCGTCGTCCCGCAGATGGGCGCATACCCCCACGGGCACGGCCTCCTGCCCGATGGACGAGTGCATACCGCGCAGCTTGCCCGCGTCGGCCTCGCGCTTCGACTGTTCCTCGAAGCGGCGGATGATCACCATCGTCTTGTACATCCAAAGCAGCGTATCCCTGTCGATTCCGATGGTTGTCGTCGCCACGATGACGCCTCCGAGTTCTTGCTAATGGTGCGCGCTATGATAGCAGGGTGTGCAAACGGTGTCACGGCAGCTATTTGACCTGCCTGATAGCGCGTCCTACACTAGGCCCCGTTCGCAATTCTCATTAGGATTTCAATAGTGAAAATCCGTTCACCCTGAGCCGGTCGAAGGGTCGAAGCATCGTCATCCCACACACAGATGCTGAAAATGTAATGCGTAATGTGATAGCGTCTCTATTACGTAATTGTTGACTTTGCGTCCCTTGGCGACGTACACTCTCTGTTGGTGTCGAGTTCGGAAGACGGGAACATACAGTCCCAAAGGGAGAACGCCCGGATGAACGATCAGAACGGATACATCGTAGACGCGACCGGAGTCCACAAGACCTATAGCACCGGCAAGGTAACCGTCCCCGCCCTGCGCGGTATCGACCTCAGGGTCAGGCGGGGAGAAATGGTCGCAATCATGGGACCGAGCGGCTGCGGCAAGACCACCACGCTGAACTGCCTGTCGGGTCTGGACGACATCGACTCGGGCACGGTAATCGTCGAGGAGCAGGTCATCCACGACCTCCCCGACGACGAGCGCAGCGACTACCGCGCGCGGCGCATGGGTTTCGTCTTCCAGCTCTACAACCTCCTTCCCGTTCTGAGCGCGGTGGAGAACGTCGAGATGCCGCTGCTCGTTTCGGGCATCAGCTCGAAAGAGGCGCGGCGGCGCTCTCTAGAGCTGCTTGAGCAAGTCGGCCTCGCGGATCGTGCGGATCACCTTCCCGGCGAGCTCTCCGGAGGGCAGCGTCAGAGGGTCACCATCGCGCGAGCTCTCGTCAATCGCCCTGCCATCGTGTGGGCCGACGAGCCGACCGGCGACCTCGACAGCGAGACCGCCCATGAGGTCATGGACCTGATGACCAAGCTCAACAAGGACAGCGGAGAGACGTTCGTGATCGTAACGCACTCCCGCGAGGTCGGTGAGATCGCCGACCGGATCGTCACGATGAGAGACGGTCTCGTAACCGATGACGGCCTCGGTGGAATGACCCAAGAGCACGCCGCTGCAACGACGTAGGTCTACGTTGCTACCTAAACGCTACCCTGCTCCACTCATCACGTTTGCGTCTGAAGCTGGCGTAATTTCTCGTACCAATTACACGAAAGATCTTCCCCTGCCGTCTTTGCGACTTTGAGGTGATTTGATGGAAAAGCTGTTCGGCATCCCGCTCCCCACGTTGATGTTCGTCCTGTCAGGCATCTTCATCGCCACGATGCTGGTCGTGATCGGGATGGCGGTTCGCAACCCCGTGATGCTCAAGTTGGGGATACGTCCCATTTCCCGTCGACCCGGCATGACGGCCCTCATCATCATCGGCGTCATGCTGAGCACGATAATCATTTCCGCCGCGTTCGGCACGGCGGATACTCTGACGTATTCCATTCGTGACATTGGCATAAACGGGCTGGGGACCATCGACGAACTCATCATCTCGGCGCGCTCGCAGGAGGGCGACCGTTTCGGCCAGTCGTTCATCTCGATGGAACGCTATGAGCAGGTCCATGCCGACCTTGCCGACGACGACCGAATTGACGGCATCATGCCGCAGTTTACCCAGAGCGTGCCGGCAGTTAACCCCGCAGAGGACCTCAGCGAAGGACAGCTGAACCTGCTTGGCATCGATCCTGCCCTCGTCGGAGGATTCGGTGGCCTGAGGCTGGCGAAGGGTGGAAATGCCGACGTTCAGAGTCTCGGGCCGAACGAGACCTTCATCAATCAGGACACTTCGGACGAGCTCGATCTTGAGTCCGGTGGCGAGATCGAAGTCTACGTCGAGGACGGGGCAGAACGGTTTGTCGTGAAAGGCGTGCTCGAAAACGGCGGTTTTGCCGGCATCCAGCCGACGATGATCATCGCGCTCGATCGCGCGCAGGAGATGTTTGGCAGGACGGGTCAGATCACATCCATCGTCATATCGAACCGTGGCGATTCGCTAACGGGTAACGAACTGAGCGAGGAGGTTACGAAGGACCTTCGCGTGAAGTTCACCGACCGCGAGACGGCCTCCCGCTTGAAGGACCTCCTCAACGACGAGGTCTTTCTCAAGGCGCTCGAACTCGAACGGGACACTTCCGTCGGTGACGACCGGAAAGAACGGTTGACCGAAGTTCTCACCGGGATAACGGCTCCCGATCTTACGGACGAACTGATCGACGCGCTCGCCGACACGGAGATATCGGGTGTCATCCAGGACCTCCTCGATTCTGACGACATGCGCGACATCCAACGCGAAGCGACCACGCTCTTTAGCGAACTCGCCGAAATGTATGTGTTGGACATCAAGAATGACATCCTCAGAGGCGCGGAACAGGCCGGCACCGCCATAAGCGTCTTCTTCCTGACCTTCAGCACGTTCTCGATAGCGAGCGGAATTCTGCTGATCTTCCTGATCTTCGTCCTCTTGGCAGGCGCGAGGAAGTCAGAGATGGGCATGGCCCGGGCCGTCGGAGCCAAGCGGCGGAACCTGATAGAGATGTTCGTCTTCGAAGGGACTGCATATGCTCTCGTGTCGGCGGCTATCGGCGTTTTGCTTGGCCTTGCAGTTAGCGCCCTCATGATAGGTACCCTCAACAGCATATTCTCCTCTTTCGAGGACGACTTTACCCTCAAGCTCCACTTCACTCTGCCGACCATCGTTGTCTCGTACTGTTTGGGAATGATCATCACCTTCGCGACCGTCGGTATTTCTGCCTACCGCGTGAGCTATCTGAACATCGTGGCCGCAGTGCGGAATCTACCGGAGAACCTCGTGCCGACAACCCCGCCGGGTTTCCTGATCCGCCTCCTCGACGTCGGCAAGGGCATCTTCCGACCTTTCCTCTTTCTCTGGCGCGCGCTGCGTTACCTCATCAGGCGCGACTACGTTCCGGCAGTCCTTCACGTGATATTCGCCCTGGTGTGGCTGAGCATGATCGTCTGGGTGGCGGACATCCTGATTCAGCTGTTCAAGCTCGTCTGGCCGTACCTCCTGCAGGGTTGGCTTCTCTTCGTCATCGGCGCCGGTCTGACTATTGCATCCGCTGTAGTTGAGCCCTTGCAGCTTGCGTCGATATTCGGCGGGGGAGTATCACTGGCGCTGGCCGGGATAGGACTGTCGGCAAGAGCCTTCCTAGCAAGGGGCGACATGTCGCCAGCGCTCCGCGACCGGATCGTCTTCACAACAACCGGAATAGCGATTCTGGTCTTCTGGGCATTGCCACCCGGTGTCCTCGAAGCGCTCCTTGGCGATATCATCGAAGACTTGAGAGGCGACGTTGACATCATGTTCGTCTCGGGCATCGCCATGGTCGGAGCGGCGGTATGGACGGTGATGTACAACGCCGACCTGATCCTTCAGGGGCTTCACTTCATCACAAGTCGCCTCAAGCAACTCCGCCCGGTCTTGGTGACCGCGATAGCCTATCCGCTTAGCTCCAAGTTCCGAACGGGCCTGACGCTGGCGATGTTCGCGCTCGTGATCTTCACCCTCACGGTCATGTCCGTCCTGACGGACACCTTCGGAACACAGTTCGTTGAAACGAGAGTTGCCACGGGCGGATGGGACATTGAAGGCGACGTCAATTTCACCACGCCCATCGACGACATCCGCTCGGAAATCGACGGCCTCGATACCGTCGACATCTCCGATTTCGAGGCCATTGGCGGCTATACGCAGATACCGATGCAGGTACGCGAGATCGAGGCCGATGACCAGGAATGGAACCGAGTAGCGTTACTCGCTGCCGATGAGGGTTATCTCGAATCAAGCGAGTATGATTTCAAGCTCATCGCCGACGGATTCGGCTCCACGACGGAGGACGTGTTCGAGGCCATGAGAAACGACTCCAGCCTCGTTGTGATCGGAGGGTCGCTCCTCAGCGACACTCAGGGCGAGCAGGGCGAACAGATATCCCGAGCATTCCACGAAGTGAGCTACGACGACGAGTCGATGTCGCCGATTGAGATCGAGCTGCGGGAGCCGAGTACCCGCGCGGTCATGAAGTTCACGGTGATTGGCGTCATCGACCGCGTCCATGACACCGGTTTTGTCGGCCTAGGCATGATCGGCTCCAAGACCGCCATAGATGAAGCGGCCCCGTTCCCGATTCCCATCACGACCTACCGGTTCCGAGTCAAGGACCTGGACGAGTCGAAAGACATTGCGCGGAACATCGAGCGGGCCTTCTTAGAGAACGGAATGCAGACCGTTGTGCTGGAGGAATTCCTGAATGAGCAACTGGCCGCGCTGCGGGGATTCTTCCAGCTGTTCACCGGGTTCATGGCGCTGGGCCTGTTCGTCGGCATCGCGGCGCTTGGGGTAGTGAGCACGAGGGCGGTGGTCGAGCGGCGGCAGCAGATCGGCATGTTGCGGGCGATCGGCTATCGTAGGGGAATGATCCAACTCAGTTTCCTGATCGAATCGAGCTTCGTCGCCGTCTTGGGCATCATCATCGGCACGGCGCTGGGACTCGTCCTCTCCTACAACGCCGTTATCGACATTCGCGACGATGAGGGTCTCGACACGATTCGATACGCGATCCCCTGGATACAGATGCTAGTAATTCTGGGGTTGACGTATATATTCTCCCTGCTGGCAACCTACATTCCGGCCAGACAGGCTTCGAAGGTGTACCCGGCGGAGGCCCTTCGGTACGAGTAGCT
Organism: Dehalococcoidia bacterium; assembly: GCA_963665745.1. Classification (GTDB taxonomy): domain Bacteria; phylum Chloroflexota; class Dehalococcoidia; order Lucifugimonadales; family VXLM01; genus VXLM01. The sequence continues at coordinate 2,827,512 of OY762443.1, forward strand.
GGCTTAGCGCGTCAGTTCAAGCCGGCGAATCGCGCGGGAGCGAAATCGTCAATAGGCAGTCGCGTCTCGCCTCGCACAATGAGATCGGCGAGAACTTCGCCCATTGTCGGCGCGAGCAGAACGCCCTTCTTCCCGCCGCCGGTCGCGAGATAGACGTTGCCCTGTTCGGGCGCTTTGCCCAGTATTGGAAGAGCGTCCGGCGTCCTCGGTCTGAGGCAGGCGGTCTGCTCCAATATGCGGGCCTGTGTCACGGAAGGAAGGACACGTGCCGCTCGATCAAGCAGGCTCTGTCTAGCCTCCGCGGTGGTCGATAGATCGAATCCTGCCTCTTCCTCCGTAGCCGCGACCCAGAGCTTGCCGTCCGCCTTCTGGACAACCGCGCCGGGACCGGCTGCGTGGTACTCCAATGGTGGGCTCAGCCCTTCGAGCCGGACGATCTGGCCCTTGAGCGGCGTGACCGGGATGTCGAGGCCGATCCACTCCCCGACCTGTCTTGACCAAGGGCCGGTCGCGATTACGACGGTGTGACATGCTACTTCGCCTTTTGCCGTCCTCACGCCGACCGCCCGGTCGCCGGACCACGTGATGCCGGTCGCACGGTCATTGACAAGACAAGCGCTCCGCTGACACGCGGCATCCATCAGCGCCTTCGTGAGCAACCGACTGTCCACCATGCCGAGGCTCTCAAGGAGGACGGCCCCTACAACCTCGTCTGCGATCCGGTCATCCAGGGCGCGAATGTCCTGCCCGTCGAGCCATCGCGCCGAAAATCCGTCGGTGGCGGTCCAGCGGTCCATCTCGTTTTGGAGAGCAGGCGCGTCGACCTCGTCCAGCAGGACTTCGAGGTGCGGCATCATCCTCCCCTGGAAGTCGATGGAGGACTCCTGTCGAAGCTGAGGCCACAACCTTAGGTGTTCATCGAATGCCTCACTCGCGAACTTCGCCAATCGACCGGGAATGAGGGCGCCGGAGAGCGGATTCAATAGACCGAGCGCGTAGCCCGACGCGGCGTTTCCGACACCCTGATGCTCGATGACGGCCACGTCCAAGCCCTCGCGGGTGAGATAGTAGGCGGCGGCGCATCCCGCAATTCCCCCGCCTATGACGGCAACGTCAGTCGCGTGTTTCATGCGCTCTCCGTATCATTGTCTCGGTTGTGCCGCTTTAGCGGCGCTCATATAATATCAGTGTCAGCCACACTCCAATTTCGGTACGATGCGCGCACTTGCGCACAAGGTGACTTAATGAAAATCCTCGAATATATGGAGACGCATGGCCACGAGCAACTGCTCGTTTGCCATGAGCCGTCAACGGGTCTGCGCGCGTTCATCGCCATTCACGACACGACCCTCGGTCCCGGCTGCGGGGGCCTTCGAATATGGCCGCACGCGAGCGAGGACGACGCCATCATGGACGTGCTCCGGCTGTCCCGCGCCATGACGTACAAGTCGGCGGTGGCGGGCCTCGACCTCGGCGGAGGGAAGGCCCTCATCATGGCCGACCCGCGCACCGACAAGACCGAAGCCATGCTGCGCGCGTTCGGACGGCACGTGGACTCGCTCGGAGGACGCTACGTCACGACCGAGGACGTGGGCATGACGCCCCGCGATCTTGAGTACATCGCCCAGGAGACGGAGCACGTCGTTGGGCTGCCGGAGTCGCTGGGAGGAAGCGGAGACACGTCCGTAATGACGGGATTGGGCGTCTACCTCGGCATGAAGGCGGCGGCGCAGGCGACGTGGAGAGACGACGACCTGTCGGGGCGAACGGTGGCGTTCCAGGGCTTCGGGAACGTCGGCTCAAACACGGCGAGGCATCTCCTAGAGGAGGGCGCCAAGCTGGTTGTGACCGACATATTTGAGAGCGCCCGGCAGAGTGCCGCCGACATGGGCGCTACCGTCGTGGAACCGGACGACATCTACGACGCCGAGTGCGATATCTTTTCCCCTTGCGCCCTGGGTGGCGTGCTGAACGGCGAGACCATCCCCCGCCTCGGGTGCCGGATCGTAGCGGGCGGGGCGAACAACCAGCTGCTTTCGGACTCCGACGGCGACATGCTCGAAGAGCGCGGCATCACGTACGCGCCCGATTACGTCATCAACGCGGGCGGGATCATCAACGTCGGCTCCGAGATCGGGGGAGTCTACCGCAAGGACCGGGCGCTGGAACTCACCAAGCGCATCTACCGGACGACGCTCGACGTGATCGGGACCGCTCGCTCCGAGGGCATCACCACCAACGCAGCGGCGGCCCGTATCGCGGAACGCCGCATTGCCGCCGTTCGCAGCGTCAAGACGATGCTCTAAGCCATGCTTTGGAGACCTCTGGATAATCTATCATTCGGGCGAAAGGCGGTAGCGATGCACCTTGCAGAACCAGGGCTTTCACCCTCACCCCAGCCCTCTCCCTCAAGGGAGAGGGGGTTACGCAAGGGTCTCCGGTACCTGCTTTAACTTCATCACCTCGCCGGGAGTACGTGACATGGAACTTCGGGAACTCGGAAGGACCGGTCTGAAGATCACGCCTCTGGGCTTGGGACTGGCGGAGATTTCGCGGCAGGACCGGATGGGTGGTGACGTATCGGCCGCAGCGACGGTGTTGAACGAAGCGCTGGACAACGGCATCAACTTCCTCGATACGGCGGCGTGCTATGGCGACACGGAAGCCCTCATAGGCGAAACGGTCTCGCACCGGAGGGATGAGTACGTGCTGGCAACGAAGGCGGGACACGCCGTCGGCGACGCGCCGGGCGAAAGCTGGACGCGGGAGACCATCGAGCACTCCATCGACCGCAGTCTGAGGCTGCTGCAGACCGACTGCGTGGATCTCGTCCAGCTTCACTCATGCGACGTTGAGACTTTGGAACGGGGAGAAGCAATCGAGGCGGTCGTTCGGGCCCGCGAGGCGGGGAAGACGCGATTCGCCAGCTTTAGCGGCGACAACGAGGCAGCCAAGTGGGCGGTAGGAAGCGGCATCTTCGCCACGCTCCAGACCAGCTACAACATAGCAGAGCAGCACGCTCGCACGAAGGGCCTGTTCGACATGGCGCAGGCCGCAGGCATGGGGGTGATACTCAAGCGCCCCGTAGCCAACGGCGCGTGGTGGAAGGACGAGAGTCCCTACCCGTACGCCGACGAGTACTTCCGACGCTCCCAGCTGATGAAGGCGGCGGGCCCGTTCGAGCACGACTTGGACGACAAGGTGCTCTTGGTCACCGGCTTCGCCCTTGCCGAGCCTGCCGTCACCACCATCATCACCGGGACCCACAACGTCGATCACCTGAAGTCGAACATCGACTTGGTGTCCAACCACCTACCCATTCCCGAAGATACCGTGCGGGAGCTTCACCGGCGCTTTGAGCAGGTCGAAGACGACTGGCGGCAACTTACCTAAAATTTGTTGCATGGTGTTGCATTTTGTTGCATTTCCGTCGTTATTGTAAAGTTGGATGGCATTGCAGAGTGCCATTTTGTGGCGCTCTGCGCCGTCTCTCGTTATGGTCTGATCGGGCAGTGGACAATTGCTTATGTGCAGTATCGTACATGCGTTCTTGTGTGTCAAATCGGGGTATGGGATGGGGATTCACCCTCACCCCAACCCTCTCCGGCGAACGGGAGAGGGGGTAAGAGGTGGAACCCCAGAGCTAGGACCCAGCTATCAACCCAGCAGTTGCTTGGCTATGATTTCCCGCATCATCTCGGAAGTGCCGGCGGCGATGGTCCACAAGCGGTAGTCACGGGCGAATCGTTCGACGGGAAGTTCGCGCATGTAGCCCAGACCGCCGTGCATCTGGACGGCCTCGTACGCGATGCGGTTCGCCATCTCCGTGGAATAGAGCTTGGCCATGGAGACTTCGGTCACGCAGTCGGCGCCGCTCGCGAACGCCTCGACCGCGGCGTAGGTCAGCCGCCTCGCCGCCTCTACCTGGACTGCCATGTCGGCTATGCGATGCCGGAGAGCCTGGAACCCGGCAAGCGGTCTATCGAACGATTCTCGGTTCTTGAGGAACTCCAAGGTGTCGTCAAGGGCTTGGCTGGCCGCAGACACGCTCAGAACAGCAGACAGCAGTCGCTCGCGCTGGAGGCCTGAGGCGAGTTGGTAGAATCCCCTGCCCTCTTCGCCGAGGAGATTCGCGTGAGGCACCCGGACATTCTCGAAGACCAGCTCCGCCGTGTCGGACGCCCACATCCCCGTCTTGCTCAGCTTTCGGCTGACCTTCAGGCCCGGTGTTCCCGCCTCGACCAAGAATTGAGAGAGGCGCTGATGCTTTCGACCGGTGTCCCTCGTCTTGGCCGCGACGAAGTAGAGGTCGCCATAGACGCCGTTGGTGATATACGTCTTCGCGCCGTTCAGGACCCAGTCGTCGCCGTCACGCTCGGCGCGCGTTTCGAGGGAGGCCATGTCCGAACCCGCTCCCGGCTCGGTGATTGCCAGCGCGCAGATCTTGCGACCACTGGTTATGTCGGGCAGGTACTTTTGCTTCTGGTCGTCCGACCCGACGCGGCCCAGCCACGGCGACGACATGTCGGTATGGACGATGACGCTGAACGCCACGCCTCCCGAACGACACCGCGCCAACTCCTCCGCCAGCACGACGGTCATCCAGATGCCGGCGTCCGCCCCGCCATATTGCGCCTCGTACTCGATGCCGAGGAGATCCAACTCTCCCATGCGCCGGAATAGCTCGCGTGGAATCTCCCCCTGCTCTTCCCATTCGTCGACGTGCGGGGTTATCTCGTCCTGGACGAAGCGTCGAACGAGGTCGCGGAACATTTCATGTTCGGGGGTGAAGGGCATGGGCTATTGCCCAGCATCCTCGCGCTGGCGGAGCTCGGTGCGGCGAATCTTCCCGGAGATAGTCTTGGGCAACTCGGTGAGGAACTCGACCTCGCGGGGGTACTTGTATGGCGCGGTAGTGGTCTTGACGTGGTCCTGGAGCTCGGTGAGTATCCCCTGAGACGGCTTGTAGCCCGGGGCGAGGACGACGAACGCCTTGACGATGTTCGTTCGCGCGGGATCGGGCTTGGCGATGACGGCGGCCTCGGCGACGGCGTCGTGTTCCAGCAGCGCGGACTCCACCTCGAACGGGCCGATGCGGTACGACGCGCTGATGATGACGTCGTCGGAGCGCCCGATGAACCAGAAGTAGCCGTCTTCGTCTCGCGTGGCCCGGTCGTCGGTGTAGTACCAGTCGCCGCGGAAGCAGTTCTCGTTCGCCTCGGGGTTCCGCCAGTATCCGGGGAAGAGGCCGACCGGACGGTGGGGGGTCGTGCGAATGGCGATCTCGCCCTCCTCGCCGTCGGGCAGCTCGTTGCCGTCGTCGTCCACGACCGCCATGTAGTAGTCCGGCGCAGTGACGCCCATCGAGCCTGGCCTGTGCTCCATGCCCGGGAACGTCGCGGCGCAGAGGGTCGTCTCCGTCTGGCCGTACGCCTCCCAGATGTGGTAGCCGGTCCCGTCGCGCCACATGTCGATGACCTCCGGGTTGACCGGTTCGCCCGCTCCCATGCAGTGACGCAGGGCCTTCGGCTTGAAGCTCTCCAGGTCTTCGAGCACGAGCATCCGGTAGGCCGTCGGGGGCGCGAAGAAGGTCGTTATCGGGTACCGTTCGAGCGCATCCAGGGTGGTTCCCGGCTCGTACTTGCCGCGCTGGTCCCAGATGAACAGGGCCGATCCCAGGTTCCACGGCGCGAAGAAGGCCGACCACGCCGCCTGCGCCCAACCGGTATCGGAAAGCGTCCAGTGCAGGTCAGTGGGTCGCTGATCCATCCAGAATTTTCCGGTAACGACGTGCCCGATGGGATAGTTGCTGTGCGTGATGGGAACCATCTTTGGGTAGCCTGTAGTGCCCGAGGTGAAGTAGATCATCATCAGTTCGTCGGCGGGGTTGTTCGGATTGGGCAGATCGGCGGAGGCATTGGAGACCAAGTCCTCGTAGCTATGATAGCCGCCGCTGTCGTCTCCAACGACGATGATCTCCCGCAGGTCGGGGCACCGGTCACGCGCGGCCTCGATCTTCGGCAGGTTCTCGGCGTCGGTGATCGCTACGGATATGCCCGCGGCCTGCACCCGGTAGGCGATGTCGCGTGGCGTCATCAGGGTCGTCCCCGGCACCGACACGAAGCGTCCCCTGATGCATCCAAGCACGATCTCCCACCACTCGACGAGGCGCGGTAGCATGGTCATCACGCGGTCGCCGGGCTGAGTTCCTATGCCCGATAGAGCGTTCGCGACCTGCTTGGAGCGCGTCGCAAACTCGCGGTACGTCACGTCGCGGGCCTCACCCTCGCTGCTAACCCAAAGCATGGCCCTCTTATCGGGATCGTTGGCCCACTTATCGAAGACCTCGTAGGTCCAGTTGTATCGCTTTGGGCGTGGCAGTTCGAAGGTGCGGTAGGTCTCGTGGTAGTCACCGATCAGGTACTGCTGGTTCATTGCGATTTTCCTCACGGCATCACACGTCGCCGGGAAATGCGTTGCGTGAGCGCTCGGTCAGGCAGTATACCCAAGTTCGGCCAGAATCGCATTACGGTGCTCGTCGAGGGCGGGAGGTGGCCCGGTCGGCTCGATGGGGCCGGTGGAGAACTTCATCGGCTGGGCGATGAAGCGATGGAGACCCATCTCGACGGCGGATCCTCGCGAGACGAACTGAGGCAGATCGAGAGCCTCGTGAAGGTCGCGGACGGTGATTGCGGGAACGTCCACCGCCATGAGGTCACGTTCCCACTCGGAGGACCGACGCTTGGCGAAGGTCATTTCGAGCCGGGTCTTGATCTGCGTCGCTCGTTCGAGACGTTGATCGAACACGAGATCAGCCAGGTCGGTGAGTCCCGCCACGTCGCAGAGCCGCTGCCAGAAGTGGTCCTCGTGGACGATGCCGAGGCTCAGCCACCTACCGTCCGCACAGGCGAAGAGGCCGTAGGTCGGGATGACGGTTACGTTGGGCGCACTCCCCTCCTCGTCCGTGCTTGCTGAGTTCTCGGCCTCGATACCCACAAGGGACAGCACCGCGTCGGTCATGGACAGGTCGATGTAGGCGCCCTCGCCGGAGGACACCCTCCCAACGACCGCCGCCAGAACTGCGATTGCTGCATACAGCCCCGACGCCACGTCCGAAATGAGAACGGCAGGCGGCCAGGGCCGGCCCTCGATGGCCGTCTGCGCGCCCATGTAGCCGCCGACGGCGAGGTAGTTGATGTCGTGGCCGGGCACGTCGCGCCATGGGCCTTCCTGCCCAAAGCCGGATATGGAGCAGTAGACGATGCCGGGATTCCTCGCGGAGAGGGTCTCGTAGTCCGCGCCGAGTCGCTTGGCAACGCCGGGTCGCGAGCCTTCGAGGACGATATCCGCTCCCTCGGCGAGCCGAAGCAGGACTTCGCGGTCGCCGTCGGTCTTGAGGTTGAGGGAGATGCTCTCTTTGCCGCGGTTCAGTCCGGCGAAGATCGAAGGGCCGCTCCGTCGGAGCGGGTCTCCGCCCGGCGGCTCGACTTTGATGACCCTGGCCCCGAGGTCGCGCAAAATCATCGAGCAGAACGGGCCGGGCGTGTTGACCGTGAGGTCGAGGACGGTCAGGTTGGAGAGCGGTCGCATGGTGGGTGTATTCTACTATGGGAGGGTGATTGGTGTGTTCGTTTGAACGCTACTCGTTAACTGCCGCTTCTTCCCGCCACCGTGTTCTCCTCCCCCTCATCGCTATAATGGTGAGCGACGTTGCTCCGAGAGCTACGGCCACTCCCGCCCAGATGCCGATGTTCGAGAAGGCGTTGCCTATCCAAAACAGGCGGTAGCTGGTGTACCGGAACGCCACGAGCGGGCCGCCGGCAGGTTCCTGGGAGGTGTCAGTGAGGGCCATGCTCGACAGTATATCCCGAACGTGTGGGCCGTTCGTGCGGATTGGCATTCCGTTGACGGTCTACACGCCCGATGCTACACTCCCCGCGACCTTGCGCAGTCTCAAAATCGGCTGTCGCTGCCATACTCGCTCTCAATTAGGAACATAGGCCCATGAGCTACCGACTGGGCGTCGATGTCGGGGGGACGTTCACCGACCTCGCCCTCTACGACACCGATACCGACCGCCTCGAATTCGCCAAGACCCCTTCCACGCCGGTCAACCAAGCCCTCGGAGTATCCGCCGGAATCCGCGAACTGATGGACCGGCACGGCGTTTCCCCCGACCGGATCGACTTCTTCATTCACGGAACGACGGTTGCGACGAACACTCTCCTGGAGCGCAAGGGCGCGAAGACTGCCTTGATCGTTACCGCAGGCTTCCGTGACGTACTACAGATCGGCCGCCAAGACAGGCCCGACCTCTACGACTGGCGCATTCGTCGCTCCGACCCGCTGGTGCCGCGCCACCTGCGTTTCGAGGCGCAGGAGAGGGTGCTACACACGGGGGAAGTGCTGTCTCCACTGGAGGCTGAGGCGCTAGATCACATCATCAGCCGCGTTAAGGACGCCAACGTCGATGCCGTGGCGGTGTGCCTCCTCCATTCCTACGCCAACCCGGAGCATGAGCAGGCCATCGGCGACGCCATTCGTCGCGAGCTGCCGGAGATCCCCGTCTCGCTCTCCCACGAGATACTGCCGGAGTTCAAAGAGTACGAGCGGATGAGCACGACGACCATCAACGCCTACGTCGCGCCCGTCATGGAGCGGTACCTTCGACGGCTAGAGGCAAGCATCGCCGACGTGGGACTCAAATCCGATCTGTACATCATGCAGTCGAACGGCGGCACGATGGGCGCGGAGACCGCCATCGAGCGTCCGGTTCACACCATCTTGTCCGGCCCGGCGGCGGGCGTCATCGGCGCGGTCGCCATCGCGCAGCAGGCGGGGAAGCCGAACAGCATCTCCATCGACATGGGCGGAACGAGCTTCGACGTGTCACTCTCGTACAAGGGAGAGGTGCGGCGAACGCAGGAGAGCGAGCTCGAACGCCTTCCCGTCAAGGTGCCGATGGTGGACATACACACACTCGGCGCGGGCGGCGGAAGCATCGCGTGGATAGATCCCGGCGGAGCGCTCCGGGTCGGTCCACAGAGCGCGGGCGCCGATCCCGGCCCCGCGTGCTACGGCAACGGCGGCACTGAGGCGACGGTCACCGACGCGAACCTCGTTCTCGGCAGGCTGGGCGCGACGAGTCTGCTCGGAGGGACGATGACTCTTGACGTCGAGCTGGCGCGAAACGTTATCTCCGAGCGACTCGCCGATCCGTTGGGCCTTACCGTGGAAGAAGCCGCCGAGGGCATCGTGCAGGTCGTCAACGCCAGCATGGTGAAGGGGATTCGCGTCGTTTCGGTCTCCAAGGGCTACGATCCCCGCGAGTTCTGCCTCGTGGCGTTCGGCGGAGCGGGACCGCTCCACGCCTCCGAGCTTGCCAACGAGATGGACATACCCACCGTCCTCGTACCGGTCGCGCCCGGCGTCACCTCGGCCCTGGGTCTGCTGATGGCCGACCTCCGACACGACTTCGCGCAGACGGTTCTCAAACCGGGCAGCGAACTGTCCCCCACTGAGATCACGAACTGGTACGAGCAGTTGGAAGCGCAGGCGATGGAGCAGATGTCCCGTGAAGGCATCGCATCCGAGGACGTGTCCCTAGTCCGCGCGGCGGACGCTCGCTACGTCGGCCAGGGCTATGAGTTGGAAGTCTTGGCGACATCCGGCAAGCTGGAACAAAGTGATGTCGAGGACATCATGGAGCGGTTCCACGAGGCCCACGTCCGCAACTACGGGTACGCCTCGCGTGACAACCCGGTCGAGGTCGTCAATCTCCGGGTCACGGCCCTCGCGTCCATGCCGCGTCCCGACCTTGCTCACGATTCGCATGACACCGGCGGTGACCCGTCACGCGCCGTCATCGGGCATCGAAACGTGTACTTCCGCAACGAACCGAAGGAGACGAGCATCTACGATCGCTCCGGCCTCCGTCCCGGCGACGTGATCATAGGTCCCGCAATCGTCGAACAGCTTGACTCGACAACTGTGGTCTGGGAACACCAGACGGCTACGGTCGACAACTACCTCAATCTTCTCGTAACCGGCAAGCACGTGTAGGGGCTGCGAACACCACTCATTACTTTCTCTCTCAGGTACGACCATGACAGCAACCAACGTCGATCCGATCACCCTCGAAGTGATGCGCAACGGTTTCTACTCCATCGCGGACGAGATGATAGCCGCGCTGATTCGCGCCAGCTACTCCACGAACATCAAGGACAGGCGTGACACGTCCGGCGCGATCTATACCGGCTCCGGCGAGGTGGTCGTCGTTGCCCAGAGCGAGATCGGCACTCCCCTGCACCTTGGGACGATGCACTCCGCCGTCCTGACCGCAATGGAGCAGTACCCGTTCGAGGAGCTTGAACCCGGCGACGCCCTCGCGCTGAACACGCCCTACCCCGCAGGCCCCGGTCATCTCAACGACCTTGCGCTCATATCTCCCGTGTTCTACGAGGGCGAGCTTATCGCCATTACCGCCAACCAGGCCCACCACGTCGACATGGGCGGGTTCGCGCCCGGCTCGATGCCGTTCGGCGTGACGGAGATCTTCCAAGAGGGCCTGCAAATTCCCACCGTGCGGCTGTTCCGCAAGGGGAAGCTCGACCGCGACCTGTGGGCGCTGATCGCTCAGAACGTTCGCCCTCGAACGGAAGTACGCGGCGATCTCCTGGCGCAGTTCGCCGCCAACAACGTGGCGGAGCGTCGTTTGACCGACCTCGCCTCGCGGTACGGGCCTGAGATGGTTCGCCGATACCTCGACGAGATGCTGAACTACTCCGAGCGCCGCATGAGGGCCGCTCTGAAGCAGATCCCCGAGGGCACCTACGAGTTCGAGGACTCGATGGAGGGTGACGGGATTGTCGAATCACCGATCACCGTCAGGGTCAAGATCGAGTCGAAGGGCGACTCGTTTATTGCCGACTTCACGGAGAGCGACGATTCTTGCCAAGGTCCCCTCAACTGCCGGTGGCCGTCGGTCGCCGCCTGCGTCTACTACGTGCTCAAGGCGTGTCTCGACCCGGAGCTTCCGCCAAACGCGGGGGCGTATCGTCCCGTCGAGGTGAAGGTGCGTGAGGGCAGCCTCCTGTCGGCGCAGTACCCTACGGCCGTGTGCAACGCCAACATCATCACGACGCAGCGGATCACGGACATTCTGCTAGGCGCTCTCGCGCCCGTCATTCCCGACAAGGTGCTGGCGGCGTGCTCCGGCACCATGAACCTGCTCAACATCGGCGGAATCGACCCGCGCAACGGCATCTACTACAACTATATCGAGACCTACGCGGGCGGACAGGGGGCCATGCACAACGCGGACGGGATGGACGCCGTCCAGAACCACATGACGAACACGCGCAACGCCCCGGTCGAGGCAATCGAGCTCGCCTATCCCCTGCTCGTGGAGAAATACGGTCTCGTGCCCAACAGCGAGGGAGCGGGCCAAAACAGGGGTGGACTCGGCATCCAGCGACACCTGCGCGTGCTCGGCGAGAGCGTGACCCTCACGCTCAGCTCCGATAGAGAAAAAGTAAGTCCGTGGGGCCTCTTCGGAGGCGCGGGAGCCGAACGCTCGGCCTGTGTGATAGCGGCGCCCGACGGATCGGAAAAGCGCCTCCCCTCCAAGGTCACGACGACAGTGCCGCACGACCACGTCATCAAGACCCAGACGCCGGGAGGCGGAGGTTGGGGTGACCCCAAGTCCCGCGATGCGGACGCCGTGGCCCACGACGTGCTCGAAGAGTTCGTCTCGCCGGAACGGGCCGAATCGGTCTACGGCTTGGCCATCGTGTAGCCGACGCGGGGCTGGATCAATGCGTGGTGGGTATGGCTTGCTCGGACGGTCCCGTTGCTTCTTCTTAACGCTTATGCGACTCTTGGCAGGGCCGGAACACGACCCCCAAAGTAGTCCTCTACGGTGTATATCTGTACGGTAGGAACTTCCATGAATCGACCCGTACTGGCCGCCGCGTTACGCATTCCCGGCGTTACCCGTTCATCGAAGCAGGTGAATATCCCCAAGTCGGCCCCTGCCTGTTGTCGCGCTCCATTGAACGCCTGAACGTCGCCAGGCCCGGTCGAACCACCTTTGACCTGTGACACCATATCGACGAACTGGCCCTTGCGGATTGGGATGCGGCCCCAGCCGTCGATGCCCTTGTCTCCCCGTTGCCGCGTGTTGGCTTCCATGCCGTCAACCAGTGACGCGGCCCAACGCTCGAAACGGAACTTGTCTAGGTCTGCCAGTGTCTTTGCATCATCGACCGTCTTAGGCATCCCGATGAACTCAATATCGTCCCATATAGTGTCGAAATGGGAGCTTAGGCGTTGCTCAATCACCTTGCAGGCGTTCACACATACGTCAATACCTATCCAACGCCGCCCCAGGTTCTGTGCAGCGTGTACGGTCGTTCCACAGCCACAGAACGGATCGAGAACCACGTCACCGGGGTTACTGGACGATTCAATGATACGTTCAAGCAGGGCAACAGGTTTCTGTGTCGGGTAACCTATTGACTCGCGGGAAAATGGTTGCACGTTGGTTATATCGTCCCATAGGGATTGAACTGCTACACCAAGTCCCTCGTCCAAGTAGTATTTCCTTCGAGGCACACCCCCCGGTTTGGACTGCATAACTAGGCCTTGGTCAATAAGCTCTTGCATCCGTTCCTCAGAGTATCGCCAATGGCGAGTCACTCCCATGACTTCATACTCAGGATTGCCTTTAGCGGCACCACCTGGGCCAGTCATGCTAACGAGTTGGAACCGCCTACCAGTTTCCGGCTCTATATGGCGATACGAACGATCTATGTACTCTTGCGAATAGGATGCGAACTGCTGGACGTATGTATAGGTACTGCTTTTGGAATGAAACAGGATTGTATCGGTATTCGGAGCATAGAACTGGCTACCTTGACTGAAGTTGCCTTTTACTGCGGTTGTTCTTTTCCACACCACCTCACTTCTGAAGTTCTTATGCTCGAATATGCCATCCATCACGGCCTTGAGGTAGTGACTCATGGTAGGGTCGCAGTGAAGATAGATGCTGCCCGTAGGCTTGAGGACTCGGTGACATTCGACAAGGCGATTTGCCATGTAGGACAGATAGGCGAGTTGCGGCCCTTCCCCCAACATCATCCGAAGGCCCTCTATCATGCCAGCTAGACGGGGTTGACTCGCCACGTCGTGGAAGTCGTCTACGGCCTCATGCCAACGCCACGTGTCGTCAAAGGCCACCCACTGCCCCCCACCGATGAAGGCGTTGTAGAGACGCTTGGAGTTGAAGGGCGGGTCTAGGTAGATGAGGTCTACGGACTCGCTCGGTATGTCTTCCCGCATCACGTCAAGACAGTCACCGAAGTAGAGACGGTTCGGCGTGGTCATGTCCAGTTCCTTGATTGATGATTGGCGGGATTGTGCACCATTAGGGCAAGTCGTGCAACTTAAACGACTGTCCTGCGCTGCTACCAAGTCGGCGTGTCCGACCCTGACGCCACTACGTCCTAGCGTGGTTACTGCCTACTCGCCGATCCACAGCGATTCCCCGTTGACCACACAGGGAATCGCGCCGTGCAATTTACAGCGATGTTCCCACGTTGTACCCTTTCGGCCAATGATGCGGCAACACTACGCGGAATCACCCGGCAGCTCACGATAGAGGCAAATAACCAATGACGACCAACACGCTCATCATCGACGGCGACTATCCGATGGCGAATGGCGCTATCGACTCGCAGCGCGATCTCACGCTGCCCATCGAGCAGGCTCGCGCGCCTGAGACTCTCAATAGCTGGTTCGGGTGGCAGGACGAAGGGATAATGGCGACCCTGCCGGAGATGCGCAAGGGTGGCATCGCCGCGGCGCTGGTCAAGGTGGCCGTGTGCGTCAAGAAGCCCGGTCATCCGCACGGCGAGTACCGCAGCAAGGAGAACGCGCACGCCGCCGGAAGGGGGCAGCTTGCCTACTACAAGCTGCTGGAAGCGCAGAATGAGACGACCATACTCGATACCTCGGAGGGCTTCGCCACGCACATGGACAGGTGGGAGCAGGCCACCGACTACGACGATCTGCCCGTAGGCATGATCCTCGGCATGGAGGGCGCGGACGCCATCACGTCGCCGGAGCAGGTCCACGACTGGTACGCCGACGGCCTCCGCGTCATCAGCCTCTCCCACTACGGCGTGAGCTACTACTCGCACGGCACCGGAACGGGCACGACTGGCGGCCTTACACCCATGGCGAAGCCTCTCTTGCAGGCCATGAGCGACCTTGGCATGATCCTCGACGTGACGCACACGTCGGACCAGTCGGTCCGGGAGGAGTTCGAGCTGTTCGACGGCCCCGTGCTGGCAAGTCACCAGAACTGCCGCGCCATCGTGCCGGGCGAGCGCCAGCAGCCCGACGACATCCTGCTCGAAGTCATCCGTCGAGGCGGCGTTATCGGCTCGTCCATGGACACGTGGATGCTCAACAAGTTCTACTCCATCGACTGGAAGACCATAGGATTCAAGCGGCACGAGATATTCCCCAGTCCCCTCATTACGCTGGAGGACTACGTCGATCACATGGACTACGTGTGCCAGCTTGCGGGCAACTCGCTCCACGCCGGCATCGGCGGCGATACCGATGGGCAAGGTGGGGCAGACGGCGCGCCGCACGACGTGGACACCGTGGCCGACTACCAGAAGATCGCCGAAATCCTCGACCGCCGGGGCTACACTCAAGAGGACATCGAGAACATCATGTATAGGAACTGGCAGCGGTTCTTCGAGAAGTGGCTGCCGTAGCCATGCCGTCTAAAAAGCCCAACATCCTCTTCATCCTCACCGATCAGCAGCGGCGCGACTCCCTCGCGGCCTACGGGAACGACTGGATCGAAGCGCCGAACATCGACGGACTCGCCCGGCGAAGCATCGTCTTCGACAACGCCTACGTGACCCAGCCGGTTTGCACCCCGTCCCGCGCCTCGATCATGACTGGCATGTACCCCCAGTCCACCGGCCTCATCGGCAATGGCATCCACCTGCGGGACGACACGCCCACCATCGCCGAGATGGTCTCTGACGACTACCTGTGCGCGCACTACGGGAAGTGGCACCTCGGCAACGACTTGATTCCCCAGCACGGCTTCGAGGAGTGGCGCAGTATCGAGGACTGGCACCTAAACGCCGGCACGACGACCAGGAAGGAGCACCGCTTCCTCGAGTCCGACTACAACACGTGGCTACGCTCAAATGGCATAGAGCCGCCCTCGGGAGAATCGTACGAGACATGGTTCCCCACGGCCGGTCTGTCGGCGGAACTGACGCAGGCGGGCTACCTCGGAGGCGAGGCCTCGCGATTCATCCGCGAACATGGCGAGTCTCCCCACCGAGACCGACCCTTCATGCTGTTCACCTCGTTCTTCGAGCCGCATCCGCCGTACACCGGGCCTCTGAACGGCCTGTACGACCCCGCGTCTCTCCCTGTCGGCCCCGCCTTTACGAAATACCCCGAAGGCGGTTCGCTCGTGAACCGGCTCCGCGCCGAACACTACCTGTCGGGCGGACTCAATCCCCTCGCGGTGAAGGGCGGCGACATCCACGACACCACGACGGAAGAGGGATGGCGAAGGCTCCGCGCCCAGTACTTCGCCAACGTGACCCTCGTCGACCGCAACGTCGGACGAATCCTCAGCGCCCTCGAAGAGTCCGGGCAGGCGGACAACACCATCATCGTCTTCACGAGCGAGCACGGCGAGATGGCGGGCGATCACGGGATGCTCGAAAAGCGCTCCATGTACGAGGAGGCGACCCGCGTGCCCCTGTTCATTCACGTGCCATGGATGAGTGATGAAGCGCGGAAAATCGAGGGCAGCGTGAGCCTCATCGACCTCGTCCCAACCCTGCTCGATCTCGTGGGCGATCCGGTACCCGGTCACGTCGAGGGTTCCAGCCTCGGGCCCGTGCTACAGGGTGAGAAGACGCTTGACGACAATGATGTATTCTTACAGTGGAACGGATACGGCGACCGGAACCTCGGCAACCCGGCCATCAATCGCATGGTCTCCGCCCCCTGGCGTTCGGTCGTCACGGGTGACCGCTGGAAGCTGAACCTATGCCATGCCGATCAGTCCGAGCTATACGACCTCAACACCGACCCGCACGAGATGAGCAACCTCTTCGACGACCCCGCTCACAGCGACCTCATCCGGGACATGGCCGCCCGCATCAGGATATGGATGCACGACGTGGGCGACACTACTCCGCTGCCATCGGTGTAGGCGGACGCTTACTACGCAATCAGAACCACTGCGCCTTATCGACGACGTTTCCCAGCGGACGTCCCTCGCTGAATCGCATGCAGTTGTCTACGAACACCTCCGTGCGCCGGTCGTCGATGTAGGGCCCGTCCGCGGCAATATGCGGCGTCATGATCACGTTCGGAAGACACCAAAGCGGATGATCGGAGGGCAACGGCTCGACTTCGTACACGTCGAGCGCCGCCCCGGCGATCTTGCCCGCTTCGAGCATTTCCGCCAGGTCCATGAGGTTCGTCGTCGCGCCGCGCCCGATGTTGATGAAGAACGCGCCGGACTTCATTTCACTGAGTGTCGAGTGGTTGAACAGCCCCTGCGTGCTTGGCGTTTCCGGTACGGTGACGATCAGGAAGTCAGCGTGTGGTATGACTTCCTCCAGCGCATCCGGCACATACAGTTCCGCAACGCCCGGCGGAGGCTCGGTCACCCTGCCGTCGACTCCGATGACAGTCATCCCGAACTCCGCGCAGAGTCGCGCCGTCTCGGCCCCGATGCCGCCGACCCCGACAATCACCGCCGTGGATTCCGATAGATGGACGGTTTCGTACCCCTTCTTCCACTCACCGTCGCGCTGCCGGTCGCGGTAGACGTGTAGCCCGCGCGCGAACGAGAGCACATAGGCCATGATGTGCGCGCTGATGTGATCGTTGAAAATCCCACGCATGTTGGTCACCACCACGTCGCTCCGTATGAGTCCCTCGTGATAGTACCCGGCCTTCGGCCCGGCTTGCGGCGACTGAATCCACTGAAGCCTTTCGGCGCGCTCGAACAGCTCCGGGACGATGTCGCCAAAGGCGGCGTCCGCGTCGACGATTGCTTCCGCTGCCTCTTCGACGGTCATGCAGTACCGTACGTCCACGTTCGGAACCGCCTCACGGATCATATCCGGCCAACTTCTTGCGGCGGGCGTCCGCGCTCCAGGATCCGTCGGCTCAAGAATGACGAGCTTGAATGTCATGTGACGCCTCCCGGCACGATGATACTGCATCCTTGGGATGCGAGTCACGAGCAGATACGGGATTCCGTTCGCTATTCCAGCGTCCAGATGCGCCGATAAGCGGTCGTGTAAACAAGGAGGCACACCCCAAATGCGACTGTGGTAGCCACCACCGCCTCCTGCGCACCAAAACGCTGGGCCACACCCCCTACTATCAGGGTGCCGACGGGGAATACTCCGAAAGTAGCGCCCAGCAGGGCCGTCACGCGTCCACGCACTCTGTCCGGCATGATTGCCTGCACGGCAGTGCTTGCGAGTACGTACACCATCATCATCAGCCCGCTGTACGTCAGGACGACCGCAAGAGCGGCGGGCAGGAATATCATCTGTGAAAACAGGAGCACGCCTGCAATCGTCCCCCAACATGCGAATACCATGGCCCGCGCTTTGTACCGTATGTCACCGAGACTGGCGAGAATCAGCGTTCCGAGCGACATACCCGCTCCCAATGATCCGATGATGAAGCCCAGCGCGTCCGGCCCGGCTCCGAAGACCTCATCGACATACACCGGCATGAGTCCCATATTGACCGGCGCGATGAACAGCATGAGCATGGCAGGAAGGATGTAGATGGCGAGAACTCGTTTCTCTTGCGCGAGATACCGTATTCCCTCGACGAGATCACTCGCCGGTGAACCGCCAACCGACTTCTGCGAAGCTTTGCCCTTCAGCTGGATTCGCAGTCCGACCACCAGCGCAAGTAAGTACAGCACCAGCGCGACCGTCATTGTCGGCCCCGACCCGACGAGACCTATGGCGACTCCGGTCACTGCCGGGACGATGAACCGCGTGAAGCTCCCTGTCAGCAAGAAGAGGGAGAATGCGTTTGTCATAAGCCGGCCGGGCACGATGTTCGGTATCAGCGACGATTCGATGACCATGCGCACCGTCCGAACGGCGCCATTCACGAAGATGTAGGCGAATATGTGCCACGCGGCCACCGCCTCGGCGAACACGATCGCGGTGAGGGCCGCAGTCAGCACGATATGCGCGGCGATGGACGCCCTCAATAAGGCCTTGCGGTCCCACCGGTCGATGTAGACTCCGCCCAGGGGCCCGATGACGATGGATGGCAGCGCCCCCATCCCGACAGAGAGCGTGGTGAGCAGGGCCGACTGCGTGACCTGATAGGTCAGCCAGCCCAGTACGACGCCCTCCACCCACAAGCTGCTGTTATTGCACCAGCCGGTTATCCACAGAAGGCGAAAGTCGCGGACGCGCAGCGAGCGGAGGGTCCGAATCCTTCTGAACGAGCGGAGAAACCCCTTCGAGGCTGCTGCTTTCCGCCGTCGGTCGTCGGAAGCGGATTGCACGGCGTTTTATCCGCTAGGCAGGTTGAGGTTCCAGCTTCTCAGGCGAGTCCAAGGAGCTATCGTCGGTGGTCTCTTCGTCCGTTTCCAGGCTCTCGCCCGCCCGGTAGCTCCAGACGCCCCGGAACACGAACGGTATCCCAATTACGACCAAAAGGACAGACGTCCCGGAAATCAGCGATGCCATCGGAGCGCCCAAGAGTTGAGCAAGCCCGCCCACGAGGAAGGTGCCGACCGGGAAGAAGGCGTGCGTCATCACCGACAGCGCCGCGATCCTGCCACGCAGAGCGTCCGGCACGATGGACTGGATGAGCGCGCCCGCCACCGTCCACGTCATGACCATCGTCGCCCCGTACAGCATGATGATGGGGAAGGCGAAGAACAGCGTGCCGCTGTGCGAAAATGCGATAACTCCCAATGCCGTGATCGTGCCGGTTATCAGGACGATCCTCCCACGTCTCCTCGAGTCGCCCACCGATGCAATTGCTATTGTGCCGATGGTCATTCCACCACCGAGGGCCGCCACCAGCAATCCGAGGACCTGCGGCCCGGCGTCGAACACGTCCGAGGCGAAGACCGGCATCAGGCCCATGTTGATCGTGCTCACGAACGTCAGCAACGCCGTGGTCAAGACCATCATGGCGAGGACGACCTGAGACCCCTTCACATAACGACCCGCTTCCTGCAGGTCGGTCAGGATCGTCTTCGGCTTTATCGGCTGTCGCTCTCTTTCGGGCACTCGCACGTGCAGCGTGAGCTTGATTCCGGCCAGTACGAACGCGCATGCAAGCATGATGGAGACGCCCGGTCCGATAAGTGCGATCAGGAACCCCGTCACCGCGGGAGCGATCAGCCGTGTCACGCTCCCCGCAAATGCGACGAGCGCGAACGCGTTGACCATGAGACGTTTCGGAACGATGTTTGCCAGGATCGCCTGCTCCACGGGCAAGAGGAACGAGCCCGACACTCCCATCAGGAAGCTGACGGCAAATATGTGCCACGGCTGGAGGATGCCGAGGATCACGATGACCCCAAACACACCGATGAACGCCACGTAGGACGCCATAGCGGCAATCATTACCTTCTTCCGGTCGAGGCTGTCGATCAGTACGCCCGCTATCGGCGCGATGATAACCGGAGGGACAGCGCCCATGCCGATTGCAAGGCCCGTCAGGAGCGGGGACGACGTGAGCTCGTAGGTGAGCCAGCCCGTCGTGATGTTGATGATCCAGCCGCTGATCGACATACAGAACATCACCGCCCACATGAAGCCGAAATCCCGGTGTTGGAACGATTCCAGCGTGCGGAGCCTCGTGTACCCGGAGTAAAATCGGGCGCGGGAGACTGAGGGAGGTTTCTGACTGTCGGAACTTGAGGAAGAGTTGCGGACTGGAGGAACGTCCCCGTCCGAGGACGTACGCCTGATATCTTGCATGGCCTGAGTTCAACCCTCGGTTGTGAGGTATCGTCTGCGCCGCTTTGCCCTGTGCCGTTCGGGGCGGACACTCGCCAGCAAGTTATTCACGCGACTTGGTAAAAGTGTATTGCGCGAGATTTGCTGAATCAACTATATTTCCCCTCACTCTCACTGCAATTTTGGGGCAGGGCCCGAAGTCCCATTTTGCACCCCTTGTTAGAGGTGAATCAATTGAAGCTCAAAGGCTACGAAATCATCACCCGCGCCCTCTCTCTCGCCGGCGCCAAGACCGTCTTTACCATCGCGGGCGACCACACCCTGCCGCTCATGGACCACATGGCCGACGAGGGTTTCACCTTCATCGACGTGAGGCACGAGCAGGCGGCAGTAGACATGGCGAACGCCTACGGTCGAATAACAGGCAGACCGGGCGTCACCATGTTCACGACACCCGGCCATGCCAACGCCATTCCCGGGCTGACCTTTGCCTACCACATGGAGACGCCGGTCGTGAACATCACGGGCAGCGCAACCCAGGACCGTCTGGGTCTAGGCGCTTCCCAGGAGATAGACCAGGTCGGCATGGCTACGCCGGTGACAAAGGGCGCATGGCTGCTGGGAGACCCACTCCGCGCGCCGGAGTACATCTCAAGAGCATTCCGCACTGCTCTCAACGGCCGTCGCGGCCCCGTACACCTCACCATACCGCTCGACATTCAGGAGGCAACCGTCTCCGGGGAGCAGGTCCTCGACCGGGCGATGGCGCATCCGGCCTCACGCGGCCCCGCACACGCGGCCCCGGCCGACATCCGAGCCGCCGCCGACCTGCTCCAAGCCGCCGAGCGACCGCTCATCATCGCCGCGAACGGCGCATACACCGTCCAGCGTGAGGACATTGAGCGCCTGGTTGAGACAACCGGCATCCCGGTCTTCACCGAGCAGTCGGCGCGTGGAGTCATTGCCGACGACCACCCCCTCTGTGCCGGGTACTCGGATGGCAGGGTGAACGATGCCGCCAAGTCGATCCACGAGGCCGATACCCTCCTCCTGCTGGGCAAGAAGCTCGATTACACTATCTCCTTCGGCGGCCCCCCGACCATCGGCGCGACAACCAAGATCATCCAGATCGAGCCTGCGTGGGAGCACGTCGCAACTGCCCGCGACGTGGAACTTGGAATCGTCGCTGACCCCGGAGCCGCCGTGCGTCAACTTGCGGACGAAGCGGCAACCCGGTCGTGGCCCGCTCACCCGATGATTGGCTCGCTCAAGAGCGCGATTGCCGATCAGGTAGCCTCACTCGACAAGCGAACCACATCCAACGGTCAGCTTCACGCCATGGATCTCCATTCGACCGTCAAGCAGCTCATCGACGACGACACGTGCCTGATATTCGAGGGGGCCGACTTCGGTTTCTACGGCGCGTCGTACCACCCGGCCCACAAGCAGCACCGCTGGATTACGAACGGCACGCTTGGAATGCTCGGATGGGGCGTCCCCTACGGAATTGGAGCGCAGGTCGCCCTACCCGACTCTCGCGTCATCGTCTTCACCGGAGACGGTGGGTTCGGCTTCAACGGTTTCGAGGTGGATACCGCCCTGAGGCACAACCTGCCCGTCGTGTTCATCGTCGGCAATGACCGCGTCTGGGGAATCGACTACCATCAGCAGGACCAGCTCTTCGGCAAGACCGTCGCCACCACGATGCTTCCCACGCGCTTCGACACGATCGCCGAAGGAATCGGCGCTCACGGCGAGCTCGTCAAGTCGCGCGACCAACTTCTGCCCGCCCTCGAACGCGCCTTCGCGGCCCGCAAGCCCGCCGTCGTCAACGTGATGATCGAGCCGTCTCCTAGTCCCCTCACCGAGTGGATCATCGAGACTAAGTCGAAGCAGGACGGCTAGCAGTCCGCAGCGCGGCCCCGCCAAACTCGCGTTCGATATTGTTGACGCAACGAAAATGCCCGTCCTACAATAGTTAGCAGTGTCTATTCGAGACTGCTAAATCGACGCTGAGGCACGAAAATCAACACGTAAGGAGGGTACGTACGTTGGCAGACGTCACGTTCAAACCTTTGGGCAATCGGATCGTAGTGGAACCGTCGGAAGAGGAAGCGCAGATGAGCGCCGGAGGCATCTACATCCCCGACACGGCGAAGGAAAAGCCGCAGGAGGGCAAGGTGGTTGCGGTCGGCCCGGGCAAGCTCACCGACGACGGCAAGCGGGTTCCCATGGAACTCGCGGTCGGCGACACCGTGGTCTACTCCAAGTACGGCGGGACCGAGTTCAAGGAGGGCGACACCGAGTACCTCGTCCTCAGAGAAGACGACGTTCTCCTGAAGAAGTAGACGACGTCGCGGCTGAGTCCGCTCGATACGGAAAACCCAACGCAGACAACATTCCACAGGAGGGAATAGACGAATTGGCAAAGCAACTGAAATTCGGTGAGGACGCCCGCGCGGCGATGAAGCGTGGTATCGACACCATGGCGGACACCGTTGGCGTCACTCTCGGCCCGCGAGGCCGCAACGTAATCCTCGACAAGAAGTTCGGACCGCCGCAGGTATCCAGCGACGGCGTCTCCATCGCCAAGGAGATCGAGCTCGAGGACGCATACGAAAACATGGGCGCTCAGCTTCTCAAGGAAGCCGCCAGCAAGACCGCCGACGTGGCCGGCGACGGCACCACCACGGCAACCGTTCTCGCCCAGGCGATCATCAACGAGGGCTTCCGCAACATCGCCGCGGGTTCCGACCCCATGGCGATCAAGCGCGGCATCGAGAAGGGCGTGGTAGCCCTCCGAAACTCCGTATCCGACATGGCGAACCCCGTCGAGGGCAAGGAGCAGATCACGCAGGTCGCTTCCCTCTCCGCCCACGACGACGAGATGGGCAGCCTCATCGCCGACGTGATGGAGAAGGTCGGCAAGGACGGCGTCATCACCGTCGAGGAGTCGAAGGGCATCAGCTACGAGCAGGAGTTCGTAGAGGGGATGCAGATCGACCGCGGCTACATCTCGCCCTACTTCGTCACGAACCAGGAGCGAATGGTCTCCGAGATCGACGATCCCTACATCCTCATCACCGACAAGAAGCTCTCCTCCATCCAGGAGCTCCTCCCCGCACTTGAGAAGATCCTCCAGGTCGGCAAGAACCTCGTCCTCATCGGTGAGGACGTGGAAGGCGAGGCCCTCGCCACCCTCGTGGTCAACAAGCTCCGAGGCACGCTGAATATCCTCGCAGTCAAGGCTCCGGGATTCGGAGACCGCCGCAAGGAGATGCTCCGCGACATGGCCATCCTCACCGGCGCGCAGGTCATCAGCGAAGAAGTCGGGCGCAAGCTCGACTCGGTAAACGTCGAGGACCTCGGCCGCGCCCGCCGCGTCGTGTCATCCAAGGAAGACACCACGTTCGTGGACGGCGCAGGCTCCGAGGACGCCATCCAGGGTCGCATCCAGCAGATCAAGCAGCAGATCGAAGAGACGACCTCCGACTACGACCGCGAGAAGCTCCAAGAGCGTCTCGCCAAGCTGTCGGGCGGCGTCGCGATCATCAAGGTCGGCGCGGCTACCGAGGTGGAGCTCAAGGAGAAGAAGCTCCGTGTCGAGGATGCCCTGTCCGCCACGCGCGCCGCGGTTGAGGAAGGCATCGTTCCGGGCGGCGGCCTCACGCTCGTCCGCGCAAGCTCATCCCTCGACTCCCTCGACCTCAGTGGCGACGAGGACACCGGCATCCGCATCCTGCGGACGTCCCTCCAGCGACCGCTCAAGCTCATCGCCGAGAACACCGGCGTGGCCGGCGACGTCGTGCTGGCCGAGAGCCTGAAGGCCGATGGCGACTGGGGCTATGACGCCGAGGCGGGAGAGTACGGCAACCTGCTGGCGCGAGGCATCATGGACCCCGCAAAGGTCACGCGCGCGGCCATCGAGAACTCCGCCAGCGTCGCCGCGATGGTCCTGACCACCGAGTCGCTGATCTCCGACATCCCTGAGGAGACCCCGCCGGCGCCTCCCGCCCCGCCGATGGACTACTAAACCTCACAGCGACCACTAAGGACTCACGAAGAGGCCCCGGGATTCGTCTCGGGGCTTCTCTTTTTCCGAAAAATCACAGAGTCGTGTGATGCAGGGCCACAGGGGATACAATAGAGTCGAGGTGCGAGTTCGTAGGACGACAGCTTGACAGGCCATTAGGTCTCAATTACGATGCGAACAAATGGCAGATTCTTACGATGAGAGGGTTTTCATGCGCCACGTCATTACAGCGCTATTCGTAATGATCGCCGTTGCCGTCGTCGCGTGGCAGTCCGGTGACTCCGTCTCCGCCGACGGTTCATCCGTGCTCGTCATCGAGATCGACGGCAATATTGAACCCCTGACAGCCGACCGCATCGCACGCGGCATCGATAAAGCGCGCGGCAACGGGGCGTCGCTGGTGGTCCTACAGTTGGACACCCCCGGCGGTCTGCTGGAGTCCACGCGCGAGATCGTCAAAGAGATCTTGGAGGCGGATACCCCTGTCGCGGTCTTCGTGGGGCCGGCCGGCGCTCGCGCCGCGTCCGCAGGCACCTTCATCGCGACAGCGGCCAACTTCGCGGTCATGGCGCCGGGCACCACCATCGGAGCGGCCTCTCCAGTCTCGTCGGACGGCGGGGATGTTCCGCCGACCCTCTCCCGCAAGATCAGCGCCGATACGAGCGCCTTCATCCGAAGCATCGCCCAGGCCCGCGACCGCAACGCCGAGGCGCTCGAAAACACCGTGCTCAAGTCCACGGCCTACTCGGCGGAAGAGGCCCTCGAACTCGGCGTCATCGACCTCATCGCGCCCGACGTGAACTCCATGCTCGGTCAGCTTGACGGCCGCACGGCAACGACGTCGACCGGACAGGTAATCCTCGCGGCTCAGGGAGCAAGCGTGAGCCAGCTGGACCGTACCTTCATGGAACACGCCCTAGATATCCTCGCCAATCCGAACGTAGTGTTCGCCCTCTTCCTTATCGGCGGCATCGCCATCCTCATAGAGGTGCTGATGCCGGGCGTGATCAGTCCAGGTATCGTAGGAGTCATCGCCCTCGGCTTGGCCTTCGTTGGATTCTGGAACCTTCCCGGCAGCTGGCTCGGCGTCGGGCTAATCGCCCTAGCGATGGGGCTGTTTTACGCCGAGTCGGTAGCGCCAGGATTCGGTGTCTTTGGCGTGGGTGGGATCGTTTCTGTCATCCTCGGGGCCGTCTTTCTATTCGGAAACTTCTTCAGCCCGTCCGATCTGCCGGAGCCCAGCTTCATGGTGAACCCCATCATGATTGCCGTGATGACCGCCCTCATGACCGTGTTCTGGTACTTTTTCATCCGCTTCGCCCGCAACGAGGGAGGCACCTCCAGCGGTTTCCAGACCGAGGAGGCCATGCTGCTGGAAGGACAGTGGGGAGTGGCCGTCTCGGAACTCCAGCCCGCCGGCAAGGTCTGGGTGGCGAATCAGGAGTGGTCGGCCTCGACCGACCCCGGAGTCATCATCAAGGAGGGCGATGAGATTCGCGTCGTCGGCGTTTACAATGAGGTGCTCAAGGTCGAGAAGCTCTATGAGGACATCGGAGAGGCAACCGACATTAGCACGAGTCCCAATCAACAAAACTAGGGGGAATACATGGCAGGCTTTCATACAGTAGGACCGAACCACGCCCTGATCGTATCGGGCGGAAGCAGACAGCCGAAGGTCAAGGTCGGCGGCAGGATGTTCGTGCTGCCCTTCGTTCAAAAGGCCCAGACGCTCTCGCTGGAGGTCATGACCCTTCAGGTCAATACGCCCAGGGTGTACACGAAAGAAGGCGTCTCGGTATCCGTCGACGGCGTCGCCCAGGTGAAGGTCGGACGCGGCGAGGAGGCCATCAGAACCGCCGCCGAGCAGTTCCTCGGCAAGACCGTCAACGAGACCGCCGAGGTCGCATTGCAGACCCTTGAGGGCCAGCAGCGTGCAATTCTCGGCACCTTGACGGTCGAGGAAATATACCGCGACCGGGTGGCCTTCGCCGAGCAGGTACGCGACGTGGCCGCAACCGACATGACCAACATGGGCCTCGAAATCGTCAGCTTCGCGATCCGCGATATTCATGACGACCAGGGCTACCTCGAAGCCCTCGGCGTCAGAAGGACGGCAGAGGTGAAACGAGACGCCGCCATCGGTGAAGCACAGGCGGAGCGTGACGCGGGCATCAAGGCCGCCCAAGCGGAGCAGGAGCGGCAGGCCGCAAGGTTCGACGCCGACACCGCCATCGCCCAGTCGCAGCGAGACTTCGAGACCCAGAAGGCGGAGTACGACCAGCAGGTCAACGCGCGTCGCGCTGAGGCCGAGTTGGCCTACCCCCTTCAGGAGGCCAAGACTCGCCAGCAGATCCGCGAGGAGGAGTTGCAGGTCGAGGTAGTCGAGCGCCAGAAGCAGATCGAGATCCAGCAGCAGGAGATCCTACGGCGCGAGCGAGAGTTGGATGCCACCGTCCGCCGTCCGGCGGAGGCCGAGCGCGACCAACTGGAGCTTATCGCCGAGGGCAATAGGCGACGCCAAAGAGTCGAGGCGGAAGCCGAGCGCTACAAGCTGGAGACGGTTGCCGAGGGTGAACGCTCCCGCATCATAGCGGAAGCCGAGGCCGAGGCCGAAGCGATCAAGCTGCGCGGTGAGGCCGATGCGTCCGCCATCAAGGCGCGTGGTGAGGCGGAGGCCGAAGCCATCCGGGCGCAGGGTCTTGCGGAAGCGCAGGCTATGGACAAGAAGGCCGAAGCGTGGAAGGAGTACGGCCAGGCCGCCATGATCCAGCAGCTCATGGAGTCGCTGCCACAGGTCGCCGACGCCGTGGCCCAGCCTCTCGCCAAGACCGACAGCATCGTCGTCATCAGCAACGGAGGCCAGGACGGTTCCGGCGCCGGCGCGAGCAAGGTGACGCAGGACGTGTCGTCCACCATTGCCCAACTCCCCGCACTCGTGCAGTCCCTCACCGGCGTCGACCTCATCAGCACCCTCAAGAACCTGCCCGGCGTCGTCTCCGACGTTACCCCCGCCGAAGACGGTTCCCAAAACGGAGGGGAAGCCACAACGAACGATGCCGACTAGGTAGGCCGGTAAAGGCGCGACGGAGCATCGCATCAACAACGACGGGGAGGGGCGCTTGATCAAGCGCCCCTCTTGGGCTATGTCGCTAGCCCCGAAACGTATATAATTGCCGCCGCGCGTGAATCCCACAGAAGCGGAAGGCAGGAGAGCGGCATGACGGCCACATCGCAAGAGGTCATCGACGGCATCAAGGAGTTCGACTCCGCCACCATGTTCAACGCCGTGGTCGAGAGCATGGGCGGCTCGCAGGGCGGGACGGAGTTGGAGGGCCAGGGCGGTGTCCCCATCATCTATACCGACCCGACCCTGCACTGCTACCTCCCTGATCTTGGAAGCGCGGTCGGATACGCCGTCACCTGCGAAGTTACGGCCCTCGACCCCGATTCCCGCAAGATCGACTGGCATGACTACTACGACAAGTTGGACGAAACGCCTTCCCCCGTGATCGGCGTCATAAAGGACATCGACTCCAGGGCCGGACGCGGCGCGGTGCTGGGAGACGGCATGGCCTCCACTCACAAGATGGTCGGCGCGACGGGCATCGTCGTAGATGGCTCCATCCGCGATCTGGCAGGCATAGAGGGAGTGGGCCTGCCCGTCTGGGGCAAGGGCCTCGTCCCCGGACACGGCGTCTTCAACCTCATCCGTGCCGACGTTCCCGTCGTCGTGGCCGGTCTGCTCATCCACCCCAACGACCTTCTCATCTGCGACCGCGACGGGGTCACCCGCATACCCAATGACATGGACCCCGCCGTCGTCCTCGAAAAGGCCCGCGAGATTCGCGAACGCGAGCAGTCATACATGAAGATCGCAAGACAGCCCGGCATGACCTGGGCCAAGCTCAAGCAAATCCAGCTAGAAATGCGAGGCGACGGATAGTTCAGCAACCCCTCCGCCGGTTTATCCCCTCTCCCGTCAAGGGCTAACAGGGGCAGGCAACATATTCCCTCTCCCTTGGGGGTGAGGGTGAAGTTCCCCGCGCGAAAGACAACAAACGACAGGAGTGTGAACGCACATGCAGGGCGCAGACGCAATCGCCGAGATCCTCAGACGCGAGGGCACCGAATTCCTCGCCGTATACCCGGCGCAGGCCATGGTCGACGCTGCGGCTAAAGCGGGTATTCGCCCGATCATATGCCGCCAGGAGCGCGTCGGTATGGCGATAGCCGACGGGTTCAGCCGCATCACCAACGGCAAGCGCATAGGAGTGTTCTCCATGCAGCAGGGCCCCGGCAGCGAGAACGCCTTCCCCGGAGCGGCGCAGGCCTTTTCCGACAACACCCCTATCCTCTTGCTCCCCGGCGGCGAGTACAAGGAAAAGGCTTTCGTCGCTCCGAACTTCAGCCCCTACGACAACTACGCGCACGTCACCAAGTGGCGTGCGCAGATCAACATGGTCGAGCGCATCCCCGAGCTCATGCGCCGCGCCTTCTACCAGCTCAGGACCGGCAAGGGCGGCCCGGTCCTCTTGGAGACCCCGCGCGACATCTGGACCGAGGAACTTCCGGGCGAGTTGGACTACACTCCCGTCTTCGGCAACAAGACCATGCCGCCGCCTGGCGGAATTCGCGAAATTGCCGAGGTACTGTTGGAGGCCGAGCGTCCGGTCATCTACGCCGGGCAGGGCTGCCTCTACGCCGAGGCGTGGGACGAGCTTCAGGAGATCGCCGAGCTGCTCCAGGCCCCCGTCACGACCACCATGCCGGGCAAGAGCGCTTTCCCCGAAGACCACCCTCTCGCCCTCGGCGCGTCGGCGGTCTCGCACACGAAGGGAACGTGGCACTTCCTGGAGAAGGCCGACCTCGTCTTCGCCATTGGGACGAGCCTGACGCGCACCACCTATGGCAAGACGATACCGCCCGGCAAGACGCTCATTCACTCGACGGCGGACGCCAGCGACGTCAACAAGGACTACCAATGTGACTACTCGCTTCTTGGCGACGCCAAGTTGACACTTCGCGGCCTGATCGACGACATCAAGCGACGGACCGACGGCGCGGGCCACAGGAACATCCGCGACATCGCACCTGAGGTAGCCCAGATACGGCAGGAATGGCTCGACGACTGGATGCCGCAGCTTACGTCCGACGAAGTGCCCATCAACCAGTACCGCATCATCCACGACCTGCAGGCCAACGTGGACGCTGCCAATACCATCATCACGCATGACGCGGGCAGTCCCCGTGACCAGTTGACCCCGATGTGGCAGTGCACCGCCCCGAGGACCTACATCGGATGGGGCAAGTCCACGCAGCTAGGCTTCGGTCTCGGCGCGATCATGGGCGCGAAGCTCGCCGAGCCGGACAAGCTGTGCATCAACATCATGGGCGACGCCGCCATCGGCATGGTCGGAATGGATATCGAGACCGCCGTCCGAAACAACATCGGCATCCTCACCATCGTCTTCAACAACCAGATCATGGCCATCGAGCGCAGCCACCAGCCCTACTCCGCCGAGTCGCACGACAGCCTCGCGCACGGCGGCGACTACAAGGTGGTTGCCCAGGGTCTGGGCGCGTGGAGCGAGAAGGTCGAGCAGCCGGACGACTTCGTACCGGCGCTCAAGCGCGCCATTGCCGTCACCGAGACCGGCAGGCCCGCCCTGCTGGACTGCGTGGTGAAGGAAGGCTACGACTTCTCGAAGTACGAGTAGTCAGCCCAGCCGGTCGAGCGCCATCCAGTAGGCCGCGATAGTCTTCGCGTCCACGATCCGTCCGTCCCGGATCAGGGTCCGGATGGAGTCGAGGGAGTGCCGCTCGACGACGATGTCCTCGTCCTCGTCGGGCGCTAGGCTGCTCTCCGATAGGTCTCGGGCGAGATAAGCATACATGTACTCGGTGCAGAATCCGGGCGCGGTCCAGAATCCGCCGAGACGCTCAAGGCGTCCCGCCCTGTACCCGATCTCCTCCTGGAGTTCCCTCTGCGCGGCCTCGTCCGGTTCCTCACCGGGATCTATTCCGCCCGCCGGGGCCTCCAGCAGGTCTTTGCCTATCGGGTACCGGTACTGGCGTACGAGCAGCGCCCTGCCCGACTGATCGATGGGCAGCACGACCACCGCGTCGGTATGCTCGACGACCTCGCGAGTCGTCCGCTTGCCATTGGCTAGCTCGACCTCGTCGACGTGCAACTGGACCACCCGTCCGTCGTACACGTCACGGCGGACAACCGTGCGTTCGGGCCGTACTTCTCCGTGCAAGGGGTCACTGCTCGTCATGCGTCGTGCGATAGCTTACGCCCAAACGCTGCGTCAAGGTCGAGTAGAAGGCTGACGGCGGGTCGGCCCGCAGGAAGCTCGCGATATGCGGACTTTTCCTGATGACGACCTTATCGTTGGGATGGAGGGTCGCGTTCGTGAGGTTGTCGACGCTGATCAACGCCTCGCGATTGCCCACAACCGCAAGCTCGACAGTGCAGTTGTCCGGCACCACAAGCCCGGTCTGGAGACTGATGTGCGCCGCGAGGGGCTGGACCAGCAGCACCTTGGACTCCGGCTGGAGCACCGGTCCGCCCGCGGAGAGCGCGTAGCCCGTGCTGCCCGTGGGAGTCGACACGATCACCCCGTCCGCGCGGTACGTCGCCAGCTTCACGCCGTCTATGGTGACCTCGACGTCCAGCAGGCGAGGGAGCGTGCCCCGCACAATCGCCTCGTTTAGCGCGTGGTCCACGATTCTCGTCTCCCCGTTCGACTGGGAAGTCACCTCGGCTTGCAGCATGAGCCGTTGTTCCGTTCGAACGTCGCCCTTGAGGTACTGCGGCAGCCGTTCGGCGGCGTTCTCGACCGTTAGCTCTGCCATGAACCCCACACGGCCCATGTTGATGCCGACGATGGGTATGGAGTACGGGGAGGCCAGCCGGTTCACGCGGAGGATCGTGCCGTCCCCACCCGCCGTAACGATGAACGTCGTCGACTTCAGAGTCTCCGGAGGGATATCCTCGTCGTCCGCGTGGGCGACCCAGCTGCGGTCATGCAGATCGAACGTGTCGATGAGCGACCGGATCATCCCGGGAGCGTCCTGAATCTTGCGGGACTGCATGAAGCCTATGAGGCGCCGTTGCTCGCTCATTTGTCGTGTGACACCCCCGCACTAGGAAAACAACGCTTGCGCCGCCGCCTTGGCGATGTCCAGCAGCACAATCGGGTACACCCCGAACACGAACACCCCGGCGGTGGTTAGGCCGACGGCCAGCCGGATGGGGAACCTCGATAAAATCGGCTCGTCCGACTGCGGGGACGACAGGTACATGACCTTGATCACGCCGAAATAGTAGTACGCCGAGATCACGCTGTTGATGACGCCGACCACGACCAGCCATTCGAGACCTGCGTTGACCGCCGCCCCGAACACGTACACCTTCGTGATGAAACCTACTGTTGGCGGAATACCTGTAAGCGACAGGAACGCGAAGGCCAGTGCAGCGGCAAGGTACGGCGCTCGCTTTGCCATGCCGGCGTAGTCCGCGATAGCGTCGCTGTTTATGCGGTTTGAGATAGCAATGACGACCGAAAACGCCGCCATGTTCATCACCGCGTAGCCGGCCAAATAGAACAGGACGCCGGACGGGCCGAAGTCCAACTCATCCCCACCGGCCCTCGCGGCAACCGCCGCAAGTCCGACCATGAGGTACCCGCCGTGCGCGATGGTGCTGTAGGCAAGCAACCGCTTGATGTTGGACTGCGCGATGGCCACGAGGTTTCCAACCGTCATCGAGAGCGCGGCCAGCGCAGCGAATACCGTGCTCCACTCCATGCTTAGCCCCTCGACGGGGAACGCCACGTAGAACACCCGAAGAATGATGGCGAATCCTGCCGCCTTGCTCGCCACCGAGAGGAAGGCGGTAACGGGCGTTGGTGAGCCTTCGTAGACGTCCGGCGCCCACATCTGGAACGGCACCGCCGTAATCTTGAAGCCGAACCCGGCTATTATCAGGGCGATTCCCAGCAGCAGAGCATAGCTGCCGAACGGCTGGTCCGAGTTGGCGCTCAGATCTCCGATCCGCGCCGCAATCTCATCGAGGTACGTCGTCCCCGTGAACCCGAACACGTACACCATGCCGTACAGCAGTATCGCCGAGCTTATCCCCCCCAGCACGAGGAACTTCATTGCCCCTTCCGACGAGCGACCGTCCCGGAGAAACGCAGCAAGCGCCACG
The DNA here is from genome assembly GCA_963665745.1 of Dehalococcoidia bacterium. Taxonomy (GTDB): domain Bacteria; phylum Chloroflexota; class Dehalococcoidia; order Lucifugimonadales; family VXLM01; genus VXLM01. The sequence goes on from OY762443.1 coordinate 2,859,781, forward strand.
AGTGGGAGCGAAGAGAGCTCCAGCGAGATATACAGCGTGATGAGTTCCACCGTGGCGGCCATCAGCATCATGCCCGTGGCCGAGTAGAGCGCCAGCGCGAAGAACTCCGTGCGGAAACGCTCGAACCGTTGCACGTAGTCGATGGATATGAGTCCGACGACGGCAGCCGCGCCGATGAAGAGGAACTTGAAGAACAGGGCGAACTTGTCGACTACCAACGTCTCGGCCAGCACACCCGTATTCTCGGCCGCGGTGTCGTCCCCTACCGTGAACCACAGAGCAACCGTGAAGCCGAGTGGGACGATCAGGCCGACGACTCCCAACCCCAATATGACGCTTTTCCGCGCCACGACGAGGTCGAGCAGGAGCAGGACCGTTGCCAGTCCCACCATGCTCAACTCAGGTGACAGCAGGTATAGGTCGTGAGCAGTCATTGCGCCATCGCCAATTGGGCCGATTGCTGGATCGAGTCCACGATACCGGTCAGGCCCTCGCTAAAGTAGTCCGAAATGAGAGCGGGATAGATGCCAACCACGAGCACCGCCGCGACCAATGCGGCGATGGGCACCATCTCCATCTTCGTCGCGTCGCGCACGTCGGAAAACCGCGCCAGTTGAGGCCCGAACATCGTCCGCTGGAGCATCCAAAGGATGTAGCCCGCCGTGATGACGACCCCGAAGGCCGCTACACCCGTCCACCAACCCCATACGGGGAAGGTTCCCAGGAAGATGAGTATCTCGGACACGAACCCGCTCGTGCCCGGCAGCCCGAGCGAGGCCAGGCCCGCTATCAGGAAACCGACGGCTATGACGGGCATCCGCGTGGCGAGTCCGCCAAGGTCGGGAATGTGCCGTGTGTGGGCCTTCTCGTAGGCAAGCCCGACCATCAGGAACATCAGACCGGTAATCGTGCCGTGAGTGAACATCTGCATGGCCGCTCCGGTCAGCCCGACCGGCGACACCACGCCCGCGACGCCCACAACGGAGGATATGCCAACGAGCACGTACCCCATGTGACTGATGCTGCTGAACGCAACGAGACGCTTCATGTCCGTCTGCCTGAGCGTCACTATCGCGCCGTAGATCACGTTGATGACGCCCAGGACGATCAGGAACTTCGCCGCGTCCACCATAACGTCGGGGAACATCGCCGCGGAGACGCGGAGCATTCCGTAGCCGCCCATCTTGAGCAGCACGCCCGCGAGCATGATGCTCACCGCAGTGGGCGCGTCGGTGTGCGCGTCGGGGAGCCACGTGTGCACCGGCCAGACAGGCAGCTTGACAGCGAATGCCACGAAGATTAGCGAGAACACCAGCCACGCCGGGGCCAGCAGCTTCGCACCCTGCATCACGCCGGGCAGCTCGATCATGTCGAAGGTGCCCGTCGAGAAGAAGATGATCAGGATGCCGACGAGCATGAAGGCGCTGCCGAGGAAGGTGAAGATCAGGAACTTCATGGCGGAGTACTCGCGCCGCCCGCTGCCCCAGATGGAGATCAGGAAGAACATGGGCGCCATCTCAAGCTCCCACAGGAGGAAGAAGAGAATGAAGTCCAGCGCCGTGAACACACCCATGACCGCCGTCTGAAGCACGAGTAGCCACACGAAGTACTCACGGACTCGCTCCTTGATGCTCCACGAGGCGAATACCGCGACGAATCCGAGCAGGCCGGTCAGCAGCACGAGCGGCGCGCTGAGGCCGTCCACTCCCAGGAAGTACTCGACCTTGAACGAATCGATGGGAATCCAGCCCGGCGCGCGGTCGACGAGTTGGACCCCTCCCTTGGCAAGGTCGTACGAAGTGAATACGAGAAAGCTAAGCACCAGGTCGAGGACAATCGTAGCCCCCGCAACGAGCCGCACGTGCCGGTCGTTGCGGACGAGCACGGCGATAAGCAGCGCTCCCACCAGTGGCAGGAACACCGTCGCCGTCAGCAGTCCGTTGCCCTCGAAGTCCATGTGTGCCGCTATCGCTCCGTTACGCCAAGCCTATCTGAACAGCAAATACGCACCGAGAATTGCCAGCACGCCGACCGAAACGGCCATACCATAGCCCTGCACCTGTCCGGTCTGTACCTGTGCAATTCCTCTCCCCACGTTTCGACCGAACTGGTCCACCAATCGAACGGCCCCATCGACAATCGACCAGTCGAACCAGTCCAATGCCCTAGCGACTATCCGGTAGAAGAGGCGTACCGTGACAACCCCTTCGTATAGCTCATCGAAGTAGTATTTGCGAGAGAACAGCGCGTATAGATGTCGGAACAGGAACATCGACCCCACACGCTCGGCCGGTACCTGTTTGCCGAGATACATCAGGTACGCCAGCAGGATTCCCGCCAACGCCAGCACGGTCGATCCGGCGGCAATGAGGATGTTGAAGTCGGCTCCATCGCTATGGAGAAAGTCGTGGACGAGCCAGTGCTTCGGTATCGGGCCGAGGTCGACGATCGGGCTGGCAAGAACTCCCGCGACGACGGCCAGCACGGCGAGAATGACCATCGGTCCGACCATCGAGATCGGGGACTCATGCGGATGGTCGGAAGGCCCGTGCGACTCCGCTTCGGGATCAGCGTCCGCCCCGCCCTTGTACTCGCCCTCGAAGACCATGAACAGCGCCCTGAACATGTAGAAGGCCGTCATAAAGACCGCTATCACGGCCAGTAAGAAGACAACCGTTGAGACCGTCCCCTCCTGCCCGAAGGCGAACGCGAGAATCTCATCCTTGCTCCAGAATCCGGCCAGCGGGAATATCCCCGCGAGGCTCAGGCTCCCAATGAGGAACGTGACGTACGTCCATCGCATATGCGGGCGCAGACCGCCCATGTATCTCATGTCGAAGGTGCCGCCCGTCGCGTGACTGACGCTACCCGCGCCCATGAACAGCAGGCACTTGAAGAAGGCGTGCGTGAACAGATGGAAGATGGCCACGCCCGGCGCTCCGACTCCCAGCGCCAGCATCATGTACCCAAGCTGGCTGACCGTCGAGTAGGCCAGCACACGCTTGATGTCGTTCATGACGAGGCCCATCGTGGCGGCGAGCACCGCTGTGATCCCACCAATGATCGCGACGGTGTTCAGCGCGATCTCGGATGCCTCGAACACCGGGAAGAACCGCGCCACCAGGAACACGCCCGCGGCCACCATCGTCGCGGCGTGGATGAGCGAGCTAACCGGCGTCGGGCCTTCCATCGCGTCGGGGAGCCACGTGTGCAGCGGGAACTGGCCGGACTTTCCTACAGCGCCCGCGAAGAGGCCAAGCGCAATCCACATCGCCACGCCCGGCGCGATAACGCCCATGCTCATCGCTTCGTGGATGTCAGGGATATCGAGCGGGTCAAGACCGGCGGCCGTGAACGTCGCGCCGTTGAAGAAGAGGTAGAAGATAGCCAGCAGGAACCCGAAGTCGCCAAGGCGTGTGACCAGGAACGCCTTCTTCGCCGCCGCCGCCGCGGAGGGCTTGTGGTACCAGAATCCGATCAGCAGGTACGATGAGAGGCCGACAAGCTCCCAGAACACGAACAGCTGGATCACGTTGGAAGCCACGACCAATCCGACCATCGAGGCGGTGAAGAACGACATATAGGCGAAATACCGTGCGTAGCCGGGATCGCCCTTCATGTACCCGGTGGAATAGATCTGAACGAGAAGGCTCACCCCGGTCACCACGACCAGCATGGTGGCCGTGAGCGCGTCCATGAATATGCCCATGCTCAGGTCGAATTCCCCGACCACCAGCCACTCGTGGCCCGTCCATCCGATCTGCCGTCCGCCGTTGTTCACGACCTCTACGAACAGCACGAGAGCGAGAACGAACGCGATGGCGATGGAACCGATCGTTATCCAGCCGGCGACGCTGGCGAACTTGTTGAAGAACGGGCGAATGAACGCCGTTATCAGGACGAAAGACGCCAGCGGCAGTAGGAATACCAGCCAGGCCGCGATTTCAAGCCAGTCGGTCACTACAGCTTCCTCAATATCTCGTCCGCGACATGCTCACGTCCACGCGGGACCATGACGCGGTAAGGCACTCGCTCACCCCACGACCGGATGTCGCCCTCGGGCAGGATCTTCGTCGGAAGTCCCTCCCCTTCCAAGACGTCCTTCCACATCTCGGCAATCATGAGATTGGGCGCTTTTCTATAGTCGGTATACATACTGCTAGTTCTTTAGTTGGGTTGCGTCGGTCACGAAGACCGTTTCACGGCTCCGGTACAGCGCAATCACGATGGCGACGCCCAGCGCGATTTCCGCCGCGGCCACGGTGATGATGAAGATGCTGAATATCTGGCCCGTGAGCAACGTCCTCGCGGCCTGGTCGGTGATGCTTGCGGAATCGCCCAGCAGGCTTGCGGGAACGACGTATCGCGAAAGCGCCACCGCCGTGATGTTCACCGCGTTGAACATCAGCTCGATGCTCATCAGCACCGCGATCGCGTTTCGCTTGGAAAGCGCGCCATACAGTCCGATGGAGAACAGGATCGCGCCGAGAATGAGGAAGTTTTCGAGACTCATCGTTCCCTCACCAACACGAGCGCCCCGATGATTGCGGCCAGTAACAGCACCGACACCGCCTCGAAGGCCAGCACGTAGTCGCGCAGCAGCAGCGAAGCAATTTGGGGAATGGTATTGCCGTACACCTCGTTCACCATCTGCGCGGCCTCGGACGATAGCGTGCCCTGCAGCGCGTCCGCCAAGAGCGTCCACTCGGTGTTCAACGCCGTGAAGACCGCTGCTGCCCCAAGTAGGAAGGCGAGAAGTCCTACCGGATATCGAAGTCGATTCGGGGGACTCCCCTGCTCGGCGTCCTGCGTCATCAAGATCGCGAAGAGGATCAGCACCGAGATCGCCCCGACGTACACGATGACCTGCACGACCGCGAGGAATTCCGCGCGAAGGAGGACGAACAGCCCCGCCGTTCCTAGGAACACTACGACGAGAAACAGGGCCGCCCTGAATACGTCGCGCATGTGCACGACCGCGACCGCCGAAACGATGACGGAGACCGCGATCACCCAGAACGCGATGTCCGTTGCCAGGGCAGATTCCGTGCCCGCTCCGAGGCTCATCGTTTGGCCCAGTTCTCCTCTTGCTGGTGTTCCGTCGGTCGCTCGTGACGGCCCACTTGCAGATAGTTGCGCTCTTCGATGCTGCGCGGGTCGAACTTCTGACCTTCTATCTGCGGCCTGTACCACGTGCTCGGCTTCTTCTCAGCGGTCTTCAACTGATCAACGTCGATAACGAGCTGGCTCCGCTGGTACTTCCCTTCCTCGAAGCCACTGCCCATGTGAAGAGCGTCGTAAGGGCACGCCTGAACGCACAGCCCGCAGAACATGCAGCGTCCGATGTCGATGTCGAACACCTCGATATCGTACTTTCCGCCGTCCTGCTCATACTTGCCCGTCGTGTCCGTAACGATGCGAATGATCCCCAGAGGACAGTACTTGGCACAGCTTGCGCATCCCGTGCAGCGCTGCTCGTACCACGTGAATTCTTCGCCCCGAAAGCGGGGATGCTGGGTCAGACGCGCGGAAACGGTCGCCAGTCCGACCAGCGCCTTTAGCGCATCGCCGGGCCTCTCCATCGCGAGGCTCAACACGTTCATATTGTTCGCCTTCGCCAAGCCGAACAGCCCGACACGACGGTCTGGATACTGCACCGAGAACATTCGCCCCGGACTCGCGAGATTCTTGAGCGTTACGCCCATTCCCTTGAGCATACCTAGGCCATACATATCCGCATCACCTCCTGCACGCGCGCCACTCTAGTCGCTCCCTGCCGCCATGTTGGCCAGCGGTGAAGGAGTAGGGGCGCCCTCTCGTCGCAGCTTCCCCTGACCGAGCAAGTTCGCTATGAACACGATGGCTCCGATGAAGACGATCCAGTTGATTCCCGTCATTATCCATAGCGACCCTGTTGAGATCGTTCCGTTCGCCTCTTGGAACACGAACGCCTCGATGGCCACGACGAAGATATTCACCAGCGAGAGCGGGAACAGGCCTTTCCAGGCGAACCCCATGATCTGGTCTACGCGGAGCCTCGGCCACGTCGCCCGCGTCCACAGGAGGACGAATACCAGCGCGAACGCCTTCAGTATGAACCATACCTGACCCGGTATCGGGTCTATGCCGCGCGTACCACCGAGGAACAGCGCCGTCGCCACCGCCGCCACGACGATGGGGGCCATGAACTCCGCCAGCTGCAACAGCGCGAACTTGATGCCGCTGTACTCCGTGTTGTACCCGGATCCCAGCTCCGACTCCGACTCGATCATGTCAAAAGGAGCCCTGCTCATCTCTGCCAGAGCCGCCGCCATGAACACGAAGAATCCCAGCGGCTGCACGACGATGAAGAAGACATCCTGGCTGTTCACGACGTCCGACAGAGCCATCGAACCCGCCATGATAACCACGCCGACGAGTCCCAGCGCCATCGGCACCTCGTAGCTCACCAGCATGGCCGCGCCTCGGATCGCGCCGAACAGCGCGTACTTGTTGCGCGAGGCCCAACCGCCCATGATGATTGCCAGGGTGTTGATCCCCGTGACGCCAAGAACGAAGAGCACGCCCACGTTCAGCTTCCCCAAGAAACTCTGCTCTCCGAACGGTATCACCGCGAAGACCAACAGGCCGGGAAATACGAGAACGATCGGCGCGAGGTTGAATACTCGCTTGTCCGCCACGTCGGGGATAACGTCTTCCTTCGTAATCAGCTTGAGCAGGTCCGCTATGGGCTGCAATATCCCGAACGGCCCCCAGCGATTCGGCCCCAGCCGGTTTTGAAACCGTCCGAGAGCTCGCCGCTCGAACCAAGTATAAAGCGCAGTCGTCAAGATCGCCGCGTTGATGACGATGAACGCCAAAATGACGCAGGCCGCGACGAAAGCCGCCCACTCCATGCCGTCAGGGGCAAACCCGACGACCGTGTCGTATATGTTGCCGAAACTGGTCATGGCTTCCTAGCGGTCGACCTCGCCGAGCACAACGTCCGTACTCCCGAAGATGATGATGAGGTCGGCCAGTTTCCAGCCGACCAGCATGTCCCTGAGCAAGGTAAGATTGATGAAAGAAGGCGCGCGAATTTTACACCGATACGGCGATATCCCGCCATCGCTCACGAGGTAGAATCCAAGCTCCCCCTTCGGGCCTTCCACCGCCGCGTAGGCGTCTCCGATTGGCGGACGGACGAAGAACGGGCCATCGGTCAGCACGGGACCTTCTTCGATCTGCTCGATGCATTGCTCGATGATTCGGACGCTCTGTCGCATCTCCTGGATACGGACGTAGTACCGGTCATAGGTATCCCCTTCGTAACCTATCGGGACGTCAAACTCCACCCGGTCATAAATCTCGTACGGGTCGGCCTTCCGGAGGTCCCACTGGACGCCGCTCGCCCTCAGCATCGGCCCGGTCAGCGAGCCTGCGACGGCCAAATCCGGCGGAACGACGCCGATTCCTCGTGTTCTGGCAAGAACGATCTCGTTAGTGGTAATCAGCCCTTCAAGCTCATCAAGGTACCTCGGCATGTCGCCGATCAGAGTGTCGAGGGCCGGCCAAAACTCTTCCGGCGCGTCCTGAAGAACGCCGCCCGGACGCATGTAGCTCAGGGTGATCCGAGCCCCGCACAGCATCTCGAATAGCTCCAATATGCGCTCTCGCTCCCGGAAGCAGTACATCAAGGGCGTCCCCCCAAACGTTCCGAGCTCCTGAAGCATGAACCCCGTCGCAATGAAATGACTTGCCAATCGCTGAAGCTCGGCCGATATCACCCGCAGGTACTGGCCTCGCTCCGGCACCTCGATACCCGCGAGTTTCTCCACCGACCGGACGTACGCGAGATTGTTCGACATGCTCGATACGTAGTCGAGCCGGTCGGTCAACGTCACGATCTGGACGTAAGACCGCTCCTCGGCGAGCTTCTCGGTCCCGCGATGCAGGTACCCGAATACCGGCTCCACATCGACCACAACCTCGCCGTCGAAGGTGACGCGCAGCCGGAACACGCCGTGCGTGCTGGGGTGCTGCGGCCCCATGTTGATCGTTACCGGCTCCGTGCGTATCGCCATTGCTACCGAATGAAGTCCTTCCGAAGTGGATGACCGGGGAACCCCTCCCACAGGAGGATGCGCTTCATATTGGGATGTCCTTCGAACATGATCCCCATCAGATCGTAAATCTCCCGCTCCTGAAGCTCTGCGCCTCTCCACAGGTCGATAGCGGACTGCGCGGTGGGATCGTCTCGTGAATAGAGTCGCGACTTCACCACGCAGCTGCTGTTCCGGCGCAGCGAAGTGAGATGGTACACCAGCTCGAAATACTCCACGTAATCGACCGCAGAAACGCTGTTGAGGAACTGGAAGTCGAGGTCCTCCTCGTCACGAAGAAAGCGAAGCGTATCGTGCAGTGCGTCGCTATGCACCGACACCTCGGAGGAATTCGATGTGACGACACTGCCGGGAAGCTGGAGAGCGATGCGTTTGGCTAGGTCCGTGCCGGCAACGACTCTGGTCATTACTCTCCCGCAGTCCTTCCCTTCAAGGAATAGCGCTTGATCTTGTCGTGGAGCTGCATGATGCCGTACAGAAGTGCGTCCGGCCTGGGGGGACACCCAGGAACATACACGTCGACCGGTATGATGTGGTTCACGCCGGGCACAACGCTGTAGGACTCGTAGTAAGGCCCGCCGCTCGTGGCGCAAACACCCATCGAGATGACCCACTTCGGCTCCGCCATCTGGTTGTAAACGCGCTCGATTGCGGGCGCCATCTTCCACGTAACTGTGCCCGCTACGATCATCAAATCTGCCTGCCGGGGCGAAGCGCGAAACGCCTCCATCCCGAACCGGCTGATGTCGAACCGGGACATCGCGCTCGCCATCATCTCGAACGCGCAGCAGGCAAGCCCGAACGACAACGGCCAGACGGCAGACTTCCTCCCCCAGTTCAAAAGTGCGTCCACTGACGTTACCGCCAAGTTCCGCTGCAGGTCGTCCGGCACCTCGAGGAGCGGCTCCGCAAGAGGCTCGACGTTGTTCGCCTTGAGGTGATTGATGTACGACCCCTCCTCTCGGTCCAACTCTAAAGTCGTCGTGTGAAGGGGTATCGTGTTTCCCGGCAGTTCGATGTGTTCGCTATTCATATCAGTCGCTCTCGCCTAACCCAAAGTTCCCTGCGGAGTTAGGTCCACTCCAAAGCCCCTTTCCGCCAGGCGTACAGCCACCCGACGACGAGTATTGCAATGAACAGGGCCATCTCGACCAGCACGAAGGCCCCGAACTCCCTCGAAAGGAACCCGAAGCTCGCCGCCCAGGGGAACAGGAACACGACCTCCACGTCGAAAACGACGAAGAGCAGCGCGAAGGAGTAGAAGCGGAAGTTGAACCGGTGCCATGTCCCCGTCAGCGTCTCGAACCCGCACTCATAGATGCTCATCTTGACGGGGTCGGGCTTCCGCGGGCGGATCCTGACGAGGGAGAACATCCATGAAGCGATCAGCATACCCGCTGGCACCGCGACGGCCAAAGCGGTGAAAATGGCGATCAGACCGTACTGGCGGAAGTAATCGTCGAGAACGACACCCTCTGTGCCCATGCGCGGAATATAGCATAGGCCCCTAGCCCTTGCAAGTAACTCCGCGTCCTCAGCGAACTCTGCGGTGAAGCTTTTGAGCGCCTGGAAGTCGAGGCCATGTTGACGGGTATTGGGCGTGGTGCTACACTCGCCCGCAAGTTAGCTAGAAGTCGGGGCGCTCACACCGCTAACGGTAGTGGCGCCGAGGAGAACAGGATGACAAAAGCGTTGCTACTTGTGGCCTCTCTGCTTGCGCTGACCGCGCTCAGTTGCGGTTTTACCGCCCCGCCCCCGACGCGCATCCCTCCGACTCCCGTCCCCACACTCCCGCCCGGCGCGGAAGTTGAAGAACTCAGCATCATGAACTTCCAGCACGCCGACGCAACGATCAAAGCGGGCACGGTCGTCATCTGGACGAATAACGACAAGCCGCTCCACACCGTCACGCACATTAACGTGGGTGGCGAACGTCTCTTCGACAGCGCCACCATCGCACCCGACGTGGGCTTCCGCTTCTACTTCACTGAGCCGGGAACCTACGATTACCAGTGCCTCATACACCCGGTCAACATGAAGGGAACGATCACCGTCACCGAATGACGCTGCGTCCTGAAGGCGCGGCGGCCCCTAGACGACGATTAGCTCCCCTCTCTGGGCTTTCTTTACCTCGTTCCGCTCGCCGCGCAGACGCTTGCACGTTTCCTGGTAGCGCCGGGCCATCTCCGGGCCTTGGAGTCCCATATACTCCGATTCAAACGCCCGCGCCGCCTCAGTCGACGCCTGAGCCGGAATGTCGATAGTGGCCGTCGTTATCCGGTCGTTCCCCCATGCGTACGCCACGACCTCTCCCTTGCTGACGATCATATTCACGCCAACGTTCGCCTCGACGATGGGTACGCCGTTCTCTCGCGCCCGGGCCAGCACCGTCTCATTCTGACCCTTCGACTTCGATCCAAACGAGGGGATGAGTATGTACTGCGCGCCGTCGAGCACCAGCGTTCTCACGATCATCGGATTCCACCGGTCGTTGCAGATGACGAACCCCGCCCGTCCGAACGGAGTGTCGAACGCCCGAATCGTCGAACCCACGCGGTTGAAGTTCCATGACTCGTCCGTCCCCTCCGCAAGCTGCGTCTTGTGGTAACGACCGAGAATCTTTCCTTTGGCGTCAATGAATATCGCCGCGTTGAACACCTCGCCGCCTATCCGCTCCGCGAATCCGAACGCCAGGCACGTCTGCAACTCCTTCGCGAGGTCTTGAAACCTTCGAATGTACTCACCGTCAATAGGCTCGGCGATCTCCACCAGGTCGTCCGCCGTCTTCCGCCCCTCGATCACGTCCATGATGACGTAGCCCTCCAGCACTCCCTCAGTCTGCAGAATGAGGTCGGGCCCGTCCTCCGCCGCCTTGCGGAAGAACCGCTCCATCGCGTCCGCGTTCCCCGGCTTGTCCCACTTGGCCGGTTTCAGGGAAATCGCCGTAACCTTGACCTGCTTGTACATGGAGCGTCCTCCTTGCGCGGGCAATTCTACCACATGCGCCAGACCCGACCCCTGCGGTTGGTGGTATCATACAACCGACGGAAAGGAGCCGGATATGACCACTACGCGCACCGATACCAAACGGCTAACCGCCGACGATCTGCTCCGCCTGTACAGCGAGGGCGTTCGCGGCGAACTGATTCGAGGAGAGCTTTGCCAGACCATGCCTGTCGGACAAGAGCACGGAGAGATCGTAGTGAATTTGGTAACCCTGCTGAGGATGTTCGTCAAGTCCCGGAAGCTGGGACGCTTGACAGCATCGGACGCGGGCGTGTGGCTGGAGCGCGACCCCGACACCGTGCGGGAGCCAGACATAGCGTACTTCTCGGCGGAGAAGATGCCGCCGGGCGTGCGGGTCACCGGTTACTCCGAGGTCGTTCCCGATCTGGTCGTGGAGGTTGCGTCTCCAAGCGATAGCTTGCGAGAGGTCAACGACAAGGCGCTCATGTGGCTGAGCTACGGAGTTAACTTGGTCTGGGTGATAAACCCCGATGCGCGCCGCGTCGACGTGTACCGGCCGGGCCGCGCAGCGTCAACGCTCACGGAGAATGACGCGCTCGACGGCCTAGACGCGCTGCCCGGCTTCACATGCGCTGTCAGCGAGGTGTTCGATACGTAGGGCAGCGCTATTCACAAAGGGCGTCCTTTCCTTGACACTCCAAACGCCCTGTTGCTACCATTTTCCCCACGAAATCCGCCTGCTGCGGGCCGTAGCCGTAGCCTTTATTTTACCCCCGGAGGAATCGGCGTGACGTTCGCAAAGTCGCTTGCCTGTCGTGGATGCAGCGAGGAGTATCCCATCCAGCCGCTCAACGTGTGCGAATTCTGTTTCGGCCCGCTTGAGATCAGCTACGACTACGACGCGATGGCCCGCCACGTCACCCGCGAGCGCATCGAGAACGGCCCGCCCACCATGTGGCGGTACCACGACTTCCTTCCCGTCAACGACGCCTCCGCCCTCGACATGGGCACCGGCTTCACGCCACTCATCAAGGCTGACAACCTCGGACGCATGCTGGGACTGGAAAATCTCTACATCAAGAACGACGCGGTGAATCCCACCTACTCATTCAAGGACCGTCCGGTTGGCGTCACCGCAAGCAAGGCGCTGGAGTTCGAGTTCGAGACCTTCGCCTGCGTCTCCACGGGCAACCTCATGGGTTCAGTCGCTGCACACGGAGCAAAGGCCGGACTCGACACCAAGGTGTTCTTCCCCGCCAACCTGGAGCATAGCAAGATAGTCGGCGCCGCCGTCTACGGTGCCACGCTCGTCGCCATCGACGGGACCTACGATCAGGTCAATCGTCTCGGCAGCGAGCTCGCCGATAACCACCACTGGGCAGTCGTCAACATCAACATGCGTCCCTTCTACGCCGAGGGCAGCAAGACGCTCGGCTACGAGGTCGCTGAGCAGCTTGGCTGGAAGGCCCCCCAGCACTGCGTCGTTCCCGCGGCATCGGGAGAGCTTCACACGAAGATTTGGAAGGGCCTCCAGGAAATGCAGGATGTTGGCCTCATCGACAACGTGCGCACGCGAATGCACCTCGCCCAGGCCGAGGGATGCTCACCCATAGTGACCGCCTTCCGGAACGGCGAGTCTACCGTTCAGCCGGTCATCCCCGACACCATCGCCAAGTCGCTTGCCATCGGCAATCCTGCCGCCGGCATCTTCTCGCTGGAGGTTCTCGAAGAGACGAACGGGACTGCCGTCGCCTGTCTCGAAGAGGAAGTCGCCGAAGGTATAAAACTCCTCGCCGAGACCGAAGGGCTGTTCACCGAGACCGCGGGCGGGGTCGTGATCTCGTCCCTCAAGCGCCTTGTCGAGCAGGGCAGGATCAAAGGCGACGAGGTGACGGTGGCCTTCGTAACGGGCAACGGCCTCAAGACGCCTGAGGTGGTCCAGGACATGGTCCGGCCCATCTACACGGATGCGACTTACGAGTCCATCGTCGACTCGCTCGCCGCCACGGCCGCCGCGTAGTTTGACCTTTACCATTCCCGTTTCGCCCATTACTCTATAAGCAGCCATCAACCGAATTCGGAGGAACACCGATGAGCATCGTGGTGCGGATTCCAACGCCCCTCCGCCGCTTGACGAACGGACAGGACAAGGTCGACGTCGAAGGGGAAGATCTCGGCGGCGTCATCGACGCCATGAACGATCAGTACCCCGGCATCCGCGAACGGATCTGCGACGACCATGGCCAACTGCGGAACTTCGTGAACGTCTACGTCAACGGCGAGGACGTGCGGTTCCTGCAAGGGCTGGAGACCCCAACAAGTGCCGGCGACGAGGTCAGCGTCGTCCCCGCCGTCGCGGGCGGATGCTGAGAGCGCGCCGATGTCAAGAACAGTCCGCTACTTCTACTACCGGCGCTGAAGCGATTGCAACAAGGTGAAAGCGTGGCTTTCACGAACCGACGCTGAGGTCGAGTACCACGACTTCTTCGCCGACCCCTTCACCGAGGACGAGCTGAGGGACCTGCTCGGCGAAAGCCCCCCGTCCGATTACTTCTCATGGAACAGCCCGTCGCGCAGGAAGCTGGGCATCGAACGCGACCAGACCTCAGAAGACGAGCTAATCGCACTCATGCTCCAAGAACCGCGCTTCATCCGCCGCCCTCTCATCGAGATCGACGGAGAGCTACTCGCCCCGATCAGCGGCTCCGCCAAAATACAGCAGGCGCTGGAAGACGTACTTGAGTGAATCGGCTACTCGTCGTCACGTACCCCAAGCCCGGCCCTTAATTCTCGCATCACTTCGCTGATCTCGGCTGCCGTGAGAAATACAACTCTTCCGTTGGAGTAGCCCAAAGTGATACCTATCAAGTCTCCCCACCGATTGAAGACGGCTCCGCCATACATCCCTTCGCCAATCGGCGCATACGTATGTCCAAACAAATAATCTCCCGGCACTACGTTGCCAACTAAGCTGACACGGCCAAAGGTTGCCACTGGGGTAGTCTCCGACAGGTCCCGTATGTAGCCAACCAATGAAATTTCGTCGCCTAAGGCCAGCTTCTTGTATGCGTTCCCATCCTCGTCCACTCCTGTAAGGCTTGGTGATAGTGGTACGCTAACCCCCCCACCCGCACTTTCGAACCTTACAAGTGCGATACCACGCTCTCGGTCGTAACCTTCCAAAGCTCCGATTGCCAACCCTTCTCCTTTCACTGCGAGACGAACTCCACTGTCTTCGGTGTGGTCAACACTCTCATAGCCGGTCAGAATTTCGTTGTCAGAAATACGCACGCCCGATGCAACGATCGAGTTTGACTCAAGAATGGCGACAACAGCGTCTCTCTTCTCGGAGAGGAAGCGTGAGAACTCGGTTCCCGGGCGACCAGGTAGCCCCGATGGACCCGGTTCTCCTCGTGGGCCTTGGGGTCCTTCCTCACCCCGGGGGCCACGTGGACCGGCGTCTCCCCGGGGTCCAGCCTCGCCTCGCGGCCCCTCTTCCCCCTGTGGACCAGGTGGCCCTGGAGGTCCGACTTCGCCCTGCGAATCCCCACATGCCGTCGCAGCGATAGCAACGACGGTCAGGAGAGTCAGGATTGCTATTGTGGACATCCACGCTTTGTTGACAATGGCTTGTTGGTACACCGTTCCTCCGTATTCTTTTAAGCGAATGGTGGGCGGGCGAAACAGAGTGCCAGCAACACCGCATCTCACCGTCATCGTGCCGAATCCAGAACCTCCTATATGCTCAAAAGGCTATATTCTCTGTCCTCATGGCTGCAACCGCCTCCACGATGTAGTTTCGGACGAAATCGGAATATGCTGGCAACGGGAGGCTCAGGGTGATACTACAAGGGGCCTCACACACCAAGCGGCCAGACCAGCGCGATCAGCGGAACGGCAACCCCCACGACCACGATCTTCAAGGGGAGCCCCAGCCGCCAATAGTCTCCAAAGCGGTACCCGCCGGGTCCCAGAACCAACGTGTTCGACTGATGCCCTATCGGCGTGAGAAAAGCGGCGGAAGCTCCAACGGCAACGCCCATGAGGAATGGATCGGGCGACGCGCCCAGCTCGGCTGCAACCGTCACCGCTATAGGCGCAGACAGGATGGCCGCCGCGGCATTGCTTATCACGTCCGACAGCAGCGACGTGACCACTATCAGCATCGCCAAGACCACCAGCGGTGACACACCCTCGGTCAATGCCGTCAGGCCCTGAGAAATGAGATCCGCCCCACCCGTCGTCTCGAATGCCCTTCCGATGGGTATCATGGCGGCCAGCAAGATGAGCACCGGCCACTCGATGCTCTCGTAGGCTTCCCGCAGGCTCAGCAGCCTAAAGATGACCATTCCTATCGCTGCCGCAACGAAGGCAATTTGCAGTGTCACCAGACCTGTTGTTGCAAGCGCAATCGCCACGGCGAGAATCCCGAACGCGGACAGCGCCTGCCACCACGGACGAAAGCCCATCACCCTCTCTGAAATCGCGATGCAGCCAAGGGCCTCCACGGCCTCGCCTATTGAGGACCGGCTCCCATGAAGAAGCAGGATGTCCCCGGCGAGCAGACGTATATTCCCTGACGAACCCGGCACACGCACCCCCTGCCGGTTCACGCCCAGCAGGCTGACATCAAACCGCGTATGCAGCCCAAGTGTCCGGGCAGTTCGATGCTCGGCCAGGGAATCGGCCATCACCACGGCCTCCACTACCTTGACGCCGCGGGCTCGGAGAAGACTCACCATGTCTTCGTGAACGTCCCGTCCCTCCACAGGTTCCAACCCGGTGGATCCCATCAACTCATCCAAGTCGACCGGTTCCGCTTCTACGATAAGAATGTCCTTAGCCGCCAGGATCTCCGTGTGTGAAGGCGCGGAATACCGCTTCTCGTAGCGCACAAGTCCGATAACGTGGATGTCCTCGCTCATGTCCCCAAGGACATCTTCGATACGGAGCCCCGCCAGCGCCTGCGGCACTTCCAATTCATACGTATGCTGCTCCACTTCGAAGCCGCCAACGCCGATCCTTGCTCCCTGACGCTGTGGCACGAGACGCCAGCCTATCAATGCAAGGAACACTACCCCACTGACCACGACGCCCAGCCCCACCGGCGTAAAATCGAACATTTCGAACGGCGCCCCGCTGGCCTCTGTGCGAAACGTCGCGACAATGATGTTTGTCGGTGTGCCAATCAGGGTCACCATTCCGCCCAGTAGGGAAGCGAACGCCAACGGCATCAGAACGATCGACGGCGACCTACGGGCCCACCTGGCAAGCTGAATCGAAACGGGCATCATCAAGGACAGTGCGGCCACATTGTTGATGACCATCGATAGAATTGCGGAAAGCGCCGTCAGAGAGCCAACCTGTGCCACGGCGTTCTTCCCGCTCCTCGCCAGCAGCCGCACGAGGACTGACAGTGCCCCGGACCGCTGAACTCCCCTTCCAACCACAAGTACCGCCCCCACCGTAACCACAGCAGGATGGCCCAGCCCGGAAAACGCCTCCGAGCCGGGAATGATCCCCACAATCGTGAGCGTCAGCAGCGAAAGCAGCGCCACGATGTCATAGTGAATTCGACCGTGAATGAACAGTCCCAGGGTCAGGGCGAGTACGACGAAGAAGACAACTTGGTCATTCATGGAAGCGTTCGCCAAACCATTGGGGGAAAATCCGCCGCATCATTACCACCCTGCCGGCGGCCATAGCGGTTCGTTGGTTGCTGCATGATATAATCTGGCCCATTCCGAAGCAACGCAATTACTGTGAGACTCCAATGGACTTAACACAAAAGACTGCTCTCGTAACCGGCGGCAGCGGCGTGCTCGGTGGACGCATCTGCATCGCACTGGCCGACGCCGGTGTCAACCTCGCCGTCGGATACGCTAGGAACCCCGACAAGGCCGCTCAGGTCGCCGAGGAGATGCGCGCCCGGGGCGTCCGCGCGATTCCCGTCGCCTGCGACGTGACCGACCTTGACCAGATCAGGGCCGCCATTGCCGCCACGGTCAATGAGTTTGGCGGAGTCCACATCCTCGTAAACGACGGCGCGTTCAACAAGGCCGTCGACTTCACCGACATTGACGGCCTCACCTACGAACTGTGGGACAAGATCATCGACATCAACCTCTCCGGCCCCATGCGCACTATCAAGGAGGTCGTCGAGCCGATGCGCGCGTCCGGCGGAGGCAGGATCGTCAACATCTCCTCCGTCGCCGGTCTCGGCCCCAACGGCTCCTCCATCGCATACGCCGTCTCCAAGGCCGGCCTGAACCACCTGACCAAGTGCATGGCTCGCGGCCTCGCGCCCGACATCCTCGTCAACTGCGTCGCGCCCGGCTACCTCGAAGGCACCCTCATGTCGTCCAACCTCACACCCGAACACCGCAAGACCGCCGTCGCCGGAGCAGTCCTCCAAAAGGCCGCCGACAAGGACGACATAGCCCGCCAGGTCGTCGAGTTCTGCCGCTCCGACACCACCACCGGCCAGACCCTGGTCATTGATTCGGGGCGGATATTTCACTAGGCGGGAGACGCCTCGCCCCGGCCGGATATACCACCGAGAGAACCGTACCCCGGAGGACATGGGGTATAATACTCGTGTGCAAAGATGGCCTCGGACATCAGGTGCCGTCCGGCAGGCGTGGCGGACAGGCAGTTAAGCAGTGAGCTAATCCATGACGGTCAACAGCCAACTCCACCTCCCGGACTTGACGATAAAAGGTTTCAGGGCAATCGACGAACTGTCCATACCCCGACTGGGCCGCGTTACTCTGCTCGCTGGAAGGAACGGCGTGGGCAAGACGACGGTGTTGGATGCTGTTCGAGTGTATGCTGCGCGGGGAGATTATTCGACCCTTTACAGCCTCTTGCAGAACCGCGAGGAGTTAGCCGTTGCCACTAACGAAGACGGTGACACCAGGTTTCTCCCCGATTGTCGCGCCCTTTTCTACGGCCGGGATGTCCCCCAGAATGCTAGCATTTCGATCGGTCCGAGTGATGTCGAAGACCACCTCACTATCGAAACAGCTACACTAATCGATGAGCCTATCGATGCCTTTGGGCCAATAGCCCCGACACAGGCTCTCCAAGCAGTATACAGGAGTAATGAAGAGATACTCCCATGGCCTGCCTCTCCCAACGAATCCATTACCATCCAGCGTTACGCAGCTGCTTTTCGTCGTGAGGCTCGGAAGTTTAGGGCGGAAGAACCGCCATCGACAATAGGCTGCGAGTTCCTAGGGCCCGGGTTGTTGAACAACAACGATCTGGCGCGCCTCTGGGATGGCGTGGCGTTGACCGACGACGAAGGACGAGTAGTAGACGCCCTGAGACTGGTATTCGGTAGTAGCATAGATGGCGTTGCCGTAATTGGCGACCATCAGGCAGATGGCAGAAACGTTGGGCGGCGGGCAATGGTTAAACTCAAAGGACAACATACACGCCCCGTCCCCCTAAAGAGCCTTGGCGACGGCGCATTGCGTCTTTTTGGTGTTGCCCTAGCCCTCGCTAACAGCCGAGGCGGTTTTCTGCTGATAGACGAGGCTGAGAACGGCATCCATCATTCCATTCAACGTGACTACTGGCGAATGGTGCTGCAGACCGCACAGAAAAACAACGTTCAGGTACTGGCAACGACGCATAGCTGGGACTGCGTAGTGGGCTTCGCGCAAGCCGCTACGGAGCTTGAAGACGTAGAGGGTGTGCTTGTCCGGCTTTCGAGATCGAACGGGGATCTGCGCGCGGTTGAGTACCCGGAAGAAGAATTGGCTATCGCCGCCGAGCAAGGGATCGAGGTGCGGTAGCCGTATGCCCAACGGCGACAAAACGCTGGCCGAACGTGTCCTTTTGGTTGAGGGGCCGGATGATAAGCACGCGGTTCTCAACCTCTGCGGTATCTCGTCGAATATGCCGAGATTCTCCATCCTTGATAAGGAAGGGAAAGACAATCTTCTAAAAAGCGTCCGTGGAGAGATACTTGCTGAGGGTCGTGTTGCAGTAGGCATATTGATGGACGCAAATGACGACCTTTACGCTAGATGGCGGTCAGTGGTCGGCAGGCTTCGCGATGCAAACATACAACCACCTAATGCCCCAGCGCCAAACGGCACTATTATTGAAGGCAATCCCCGCGTCGGCGTATGGCTCATGCCTGATAACAAATCACCCGGTGAGTTGGAAGATTTTGTCGAGCGAATGATTCCATGCGATGACACCGTGTGGCCCCTCTCACAAGACTACATCGATCGGATCCCTAAAGCCGATCGCAAGTTTGCTGAAGGAAAGACGCTCAGGGCAAAGGTTCACGCTTGGCTCGCGGCCAGAGAGCACCCCCGACGAATGGGCTCCGCAATAGGCGCGGGAGATTTGGACGCCGACGTGGAAGTCAGCAAGAGATTCACAGGTTGGCTCCGAGAACTGTTCGCGTAAAAGCGGAAGCCGCGGAGAAAATCTCGATTCCGATACCTTTCGGCTTCCCCGCTCGGATGCGCCCGCCCCCACTCTTCCGATAGAATAAAACGAGAGCACTTCCGGGAGGCACACACTTGACCACATCGCAGGGCCCGTATGACATCCTTATCGCGGGGCAGGGAGCGGCGGCGTTCGCGGCCGGCCTCTACGCCGCACGGTACCAGACGAAGGTCATCGTCATCGGCGAGACCTTCGGAGGCGAGACTGCCATCGGCGGCCTGATCGAGAACTACCCCGGCTACGTCGACATCGACGGCTTCGATCTCATGATGCACTTCCGTGAGCAGGTCGAGAAGTACGGCGTGCCCATTATAGACGACAAGGTGACCAAGGTCGTCGGCGTCGAGGGCTGCTACGAGGTCGAGACCGAGTACAGCGGCACATATCAGACGCAGACCGTCATCCTAGGAATAGGCCGCGAGCGCCGGAAGCTCGGCCTCCCGAACGAGGAGGAGTGGACCGGCAAGGGGGTCTCATTCTGCTCCGTCTGCGACGCCCCCCTCCACAAGGACAACGTCGTTGCCGTGGTCGGAGGAGGAAACGCCGCCGTCGAGGGCGCAGTCCTCCTCGCCAAGTACGCCACACAGGTATACCTCATCTATCGAGGCTACGAGTTCTTCCGGCCCGAGCGCATCATCGTCGACGAGCTAAACCGCACGCCAAACGTCACCCAGTTGCTCGAAACAAACGTCGTCGAACTGACGGGAACGAACGACCTCGAGGGCATCCGCCTCGACAGGGCGTACAACGGCTCCGACGAGATGGCCGTCGACGGCATCTTCATCGAGATCGGAGCCGACCCGCGCGCCGACATCCCCAAGGAGCTCGGCATCAACCTCAACGATGAGGACGAGGTGATCGTGGACACGGCCATGCGCACCAACGTGCCCGGCATCTTCGCCGCAGGCGACCTCACCAACGCGTCCGGCGACCTCAAGCAGACCATCACCGCCGCCGCTCAGGGCGCAATCGCGGCCTCCACCGCCTACAAGTACATTATGGAGCACCCGGCGGCCTGCCCCTGGCACGCGACGACCATTCCAGAGGAAGAAGCCGTCACCGTATAGTCCGCTCTTGGCGGTTGGAGCCTCCTTCACCCTGAGCGACTATAACTCCATTCACCCTGAGCCTGTCGAAGGGTGAACCGCCCGTCCTCTACCGACGGATCACTGCGCTATCGCAGCGATGACCTCGATCTCCACCAGCATGTCCGGCTCGAAGAGCGCGTCGACGAACACCAGCGTGTTCGGGGGGAACACCCCGTCCGCGTAGATCTCCCCGAACAGCTTCTCCCGTTCATCGAGATATGACTGGCGGTTCTCCGTCCCGACGAGATAGGTGCGCACCTGCACGATGTCCTGGTACGTCGCCCCCGCGTCGGCAAGAATCGCCCCTATCCGCTCATAAGCGATTCGCGTCTGAGCGCCCGCGTCGCCCTTGGCGAGCGTCTCGCCGTTCTCGTCCACTGCAACCTGGCCGGCGAGAAACAGCAGTTCCTTTGCGTCAACCCGCGCGATGTGCGAGTACATCCCCACCGGCGGCGGCACATTCGGAGGATTGGCGGTCAGTCGTCCCTTTCCCATACTGAATTCCCCCTTAAGTTTCGAGGGGCGGACACACGCCCGCCCCTCCTTGTGCTCCTACAAAACCATCCCAACAAGTTCCTTCCCCCTGAGGGGGAAGGCTAGGATGGGGGCCGCGCTAGGCCAACGCCTTGGCGCTCTCGACTATCGAGTCGGCCTTGCTCATCAGGTCGGCGATCATGCCCTCGATCTCCGGCGTGACGACGGAGTCGCGGGACGGCAGCCGGGACGGACCCGCAGGTCGGCCCATGTGCCGCATAAACGGTTTGACGAAGACGCCTTCGCCCGCGGTCTGGGAGCCGATGGCCGCCCTGATCCGCGAGTACGGCGCGTTGAACTCGTCGAACACGCGCTGGGCCTCGTCGTACAACCCCGCCGTCATCAACTCGTGTACTGCTATGGAGTGAGCCGGATAGAAGTTCGGCACGTGGCTGACCCATGCCTTGACGCCAAGCATGTGCCCGTAGATGCTCAGCGGCCCGTTGTTCACGACTGCGGCGCGCGGGACGAAGTACTTGATCCCCGCCAGGTAGTTCGCGATGTCCGGCGAACCCCACTTCACCGCGACCGTGTTCCTGACCTTCATGATCTCTTCTGCCACGTCCATCGTCATGTCGTACTTGGAGCCGGAGTACCAGTGGCTGTACGCCGCGAATCCGACCTCGGTGTGCTTGGCCACCTCGTGGACCCACTCGATGAGGTCGCCCTTGTGCACATCGTAGTAGTACGCGCTGCTCATCTGGACGATGTCGATGCCAACCTCTTCGCACCACTGACAAAGCTCAATCGTCGCCCGGATGTCCGTGCTCTGCACGCTCGCGAACGTCGGGATGCCGTTCGGCACCGCCACGTCAGCGATGGCCTTGATGGCCGCCTTCCGCTCGTCGGTCGTCATCACCGTGAAATCCCCGCCGGAGCCGACCGCGATGAAAACCGTGTTGCCCGGCGCCGCTCCCTGATCGACTATCCACTGCACGTTCTCCTGCGTGGCGTCGACGTCGAGCGACTTGTCCTCTTTGAATATCGTCGCCAACGGGATGACGACGCCGTCCATTTTCTGTTTTGCCTCATCAACCGTTATCATTCGATCCTCCTAATGCGTTTGCTTCTGATTGTAGCCCCGTCCGCCGACTCATAAGTCAAGACCGGGTATGAATGATTCGTGTCAGTTCACGACCGGCCAGCCGAAGCCGACTAGAATCTCTCGCAGTTCGTCGAGTTCCTCTTCATTCAAAGGCTTTGAGGGCGGGCGGGACGCTCCCGCAGGCTTGCTCATCAGGTACGAAAGCCCCTTCTTGACCCTGCCCTGCCCGCCGGAGCGCTCATCTACCTTGGCCGAGTAGTCACGCAGGGGGTTGTTCACCTTGTCCCACAGCGTCTGCGCCTCGTCGTAACGGCCAGCCTCGAGATGATCCCAGATTTCGAGGTCGTGCGGCGGGTACGCCTCAGCCGTGAGGTTGATGTACCCGCGACCGCCCAGCTTGTGACTCTCCGCGGGCGACCCGCCGTTCTCAATCACGCTGAAGATGTGGGTGAACTTCGCGATGTCTTCCTGCTTGCCGCCCGGCGGAGGGCTCCACTTGATCGAGGCCACCTGCGGGATGTCCTCCATCCGCATGATCGTATCGACCTCTACGAGACCGCCCGGCATCCACTGCGTGCAATACACCATGATCCCGATGTCGATGTTGTCCGAGATGTCGCTGTAGTAGTCAATTAGGTCGTTCTGGCTGGGCAAGTTGAAGATCGGAGGGCAGATCTGCAGTCCGATGGCTCCCATGTCCTGGGCGATCTTCGCGTCCTCGATGGTGCGCTTCGTGTCCTTGTAATGCAGTCCGCACACAATGGACGCGCGGTCTTTCGCCGCCTGAACCACCGTGCGGAGCAGTAACGGCCACTCCTCGTCCTTCAGCATCGGCCCTTCGCCCATGGCCGCAGCGACCTTGATGACCGCCTTGCCCTTCACAAGGCCCTCTTCGACCCACTGCTGCGTCAACTCGTGCATCCGTCCGAAATCGACCTCGAAATCGTCGTCGAACGGCGTCGGCACCGTCGCTATGGGCCCCTGAATTAGCTCGCGTAGTTCTGCTCGATCCATGCGTTCTCCCTCATGCTAAAACTGGCGAGATTATACCACGCGAGCGCTCTCGCGTAAGCACCTAAGGTCTCTCCCCCTATACCAACACCGCCTCTCGCTCCGGCACCGGGAACCCGAAACCGATCAACATCTCCCGAAGTTCGTCTATCTCGGCCTCCGACAACGGCTCCGAAGGCGGACGCGAGTCCCCGATGTCCATCCCCATCACCTTCATCATCCCCTTCTTGACGCGGGCCTGGCCTCCCGAAATAGCCCCTGTCTTGGCATAGAACTCGCTCAGTGGGTCGTACACGGTGAACCACAGATTGCGGGCCTCCTCGTACTTCCCCTCCTCCATCAGATCCCAGACCGCCAGGTCGTGCGGCGGGTGAATCTCCGACGTCCAGTTGATGAAGCCGCGACCACCCATCCTGTGGTTGCGCGTCGGGTCCTTCGTGTTGTCGATGATGTTGACCTTGTCCTTGAGGTCGAAGATCGCCTCGTAAGGGTACCCCGGCGCCGCCCACTTGATCGCTACCACGTTGTCGAAGTCGGCCATGGTGCGGTAGTCGTCGGGGGTGATGAGGTCGCCGAGCATCCCCATCGTGTTATAGACCATGATCCCGATGTCAATGGCGTTCGACACGTCCTCGTAGAACCGCAGCACGTCGCCGCGCGTCGGTCCGTTGTGCACCGGCGGGGAGATCTGCAGGCCGATAGCGCCCATGTCCTGCGCCTTCTTCGCGTCCTCGATCTGGCGAATCGTGTCCTTGTAGTGCAGCCCGCACAGGATGGCCGCCTTGTCGTCCGCCGCCTGCACCGCCGTGCGTAGCAGCGCTGGCCACTCCTCATCTCGAAGCTGCGGACCTTCGCCCATCGCCGCCGCGACCTTGATGACCGCCCTGCCCTTCACCAGCCCCTGATCAACCCACCACTGCGTCAGATTGTAGAACTTCCCGTAATCGACCTCGAAGTCATCGTCGAACGGCGTCCCAACCGTCGCCATCGGCCCGATGATCAGGCTCTTGATTTCCTCCAGATTCATGATTCCCTCCTCTATATCATGTCTCTCGTCCAAACTGCCGCCCCTATTCTACGCGCAAGCCGCCGTTTCAGAAACCCACCTCCATGACCCCAAATCCCCCACACATCCGTCATTCCCGCGAAGGCGGGAATCCATCGTCCGTCCCCACCCCGTAATCAAAACGGCCCCGTCTGTACCGACGCAATCTCCTCCCTGTCCATCTCATAGAAACTGCAAAACTTACAGGTCGACGTATCCGACCTGATCGGAAACCCCGTCTTCTCGACCGGCGCATTCGACTCCACGTCGTCAAGATACGTCCTCATCAAGGCAATGCTGTCACGTATCGCGTCCACGCCGCCATCAAGGTTCTCCTGCGTGTAGGCGTAATCCTCAGCCGTGCCCAGCGCGAGCCGCTCGATGCGGACGCTGATGTCCGGCCCCCTTACGCCGTGCATCTCGCGCAGGTACAGCGCATACACCAAGGCCTGCTCCCTGTCGTCCTCCTCTCTCCTGCCCGACTTCCAATCGACCACTGTCCAGCTGTCGTCACCCTTCCGGTAGACCAGGTCAGGGACGGCGTGAATCGGCGTTTCGTCGATGTAGAAGGTCGCGAACTCTTCAACGTTCTTCACCTCAACGAACGGTGCCGAGACCGCCTCCCGAAAGCTCTTCGAGACCAGCAGATTGTCGAAACACGTCCGCAGAGTATCCCTCGATTCCGCTATCTTGTTCTCACCGATCCCCGTGTCGTAGTAGAACTCATGGAACATCCGCCGCCACTTCGGCGAACGCTCCCACTCCGGCATATTCTGCGACTCCACCCACGCCTTGTTCAAGCGGTTCCGCGCCGCGTCGTACAGCTCGTCCGCCGTCGGCGTCGACGCCCCCGAACGCGCCCGGTGAATGGCCGTCGATGCCGCCTCGTGTACCGCCGCGCCGATCTCCAGAGGCAGACTCGTCAGGTTCTTCAGCCGGTACGCAAGCTGAGCGCTCTCCGACGCCGTCTCCTCCCAGCCGTTATGCGACCCGTAGTACTGGTAGTAGTACTCGCGCGGACACTCTTGAAACGTCGCCCGCCTGCTGTGCGACCACGACCACCCCGGATATTCACTGCGTTCGTACGTCATTGGACTTTCAACGTGTTCGATATGGAGAGTCCCAGTTCGCGAGACACTCGATACATACTACGGGATTTTGCGACCAACCGCCCTAGGGGGAGAAGGTCGAAAGAGGACTTGTGTAAGTGTACTGTGATACCGTACGCTTACACGCATGATCGTCCGTTCCGTCCGGCACAGGGGCTTGCGTCGGCTTCTTGAAAACAACAATCCGCGATTCCTCAAACCGGAACTGGCAGATCGAGTCCGAAAGATTCTGACGGTACTGATCTTGGCTGAAGACATCGACAGCTTCATCACCAATGCCCCACCCGGCTGGCGCGTCCACAGACTCGTAGGAGATAGGCAGCGAGAATGGAGTGTTTCGGTGTCCGGCAATTGGAGGATCACGTTTGAAGAGGAAGACGGGTACGTGGATAGGTTGAACTTGGAGGACTACCACTAAATGACTTCCAGTGGCATAAGAGTGAATATGACACCGTCCCATCCCGGAGACTTCGTTCGTACGGAAATTGTCGAAGAGTTGGGCCTGACGGTTACGAAGGCTGCCGAGATTCTGGGCGTCCGACGTGCGACGCTCTCGGATCTGCTAAACGGCAATTCCACGCTTTCGCCGGAGATGGCGCTGCGCATCGAGAAGGCCTTTGACGTGAACATGGACATGCTGCTTCGGATGCAAGCCTGGTACGACTCCTCACAGATGCGTGCCCAATCGCACAAGATCAGAGTCGAGCGCTACCAACCCGTCTGATCAACGACCGTCGGAGTTCCCCCAACCTGCTACAGCGGCAGAGGAATCTTCCTGCCCGTCTGCGAGCTCCTCAGCACCGCCTCGGTAAACTCCATGTAGCGAACGCCGTCCTCGAACGTCTGGCGCGTCACCTTCTCAATGCCCCGAATCGCGT
Source organism: Dehalococcoidia bacterium (assembly GCA_963665745.1). Lineage (GTDB taxonomy): Bacteria > Chloroflexota > Dehalococcoidia > Lucifugimonadales > VXLM01 > VXLM01. Next base: position 2,886,029 of record OY762443.1, read on the forward strand.
TCACGAACTCTTCCTCGACGCGCCAGTGATGCCGCTTCTCATCCGGGATCGGTACCTCAGTAAACGAGGTCTCGCCGCGCTTTGCGATCTCGACGGAGATCCGCTCGAAATCGACGTGCAAGGTAGCGTCGCTCCCGAACATCCACATCTGGTTCGGCCCCAGGCCAGTGACCTCGCTCACCCGTAAGTGCAGAAGCGGCCCCGCGTACATCTCCGCAAGGATCTCGACGAGGTCCGGCGGCGCCACGGTACGCAGCGTCCCCGTAGTGGAGTCCCGCCTGGCCTTCACGTTCGTGCGCGTCAACGCGGTTATGCTCAAGGCTGGCCCCAGCCATCGCATGATCGCCTCGTACCACACGCCCATCAGCATCACGTTCATTCCATTGAGGTCACGGTCGTGCCTCCACAGAAACGGCAGGTCGCGATTCAAGAACGTCCCCTGCATCCCCTTAGAGGGATCGAACGCCGATATCCCAATGTCCACCGACAGCAATTCGCCCAGGGTCCCCTCGTTTATCGTGTCGATGATCGTCTGGTCAACGTCATAAGTGATCGGTCCCGGCACCACCTGCGTTATCAGGTTCGGACGCAGTCTTGCGGCGTACAGCATCTCGTGCGCCTGCTGGGCGTTCATCGCCAGCCGCGCCTCGGTCAGAACGTGCTTGTTCGCCTCCAGCGCAGCGACAACGAGCGGCTTGTGCATGTAAGGCCACGTCCCGATGCAGATGGCGTCGCTGTCGTCCGCCGCGATCAGATCGTACGGGTCGTCGTAGACCGTCGGAATCCCGTATTCGTCCGCAACGCGCTGGCCCGACTCCCTGCTCCGGTTCGCCACCGAAACGATCTCCACACCGTCCAGCGTCTGAAAGCCGGGTATATGCTTTTCCTTCGTGTTCGCCCCCGCCCCTACAATCCCGATTCTAATGGTGTCCATCCCGTTTTCCTCTGCCTGTAAGTTATACCAATTCGTTGTTGCTACACCGCAAATGGCTCGACACAGTACCCCCATCCGTCATTCCCGCGTAGGCGGGAATCCAGCCCCCAGCACCTAGCACCCAGAACCCCTACCCCATCGCCGGATACAGCAACCGCCCCTGTCGCTCCGTCTCAACGCGGAACAGGTACCCGTCTATCGTCGTCACATACAATACCGACAGGTCCTCCTCCGCAAACGTGCAGTTCGTCGGACGGTCAGCCGGGACCTCGTGCCGTTCCAATACCTCGCCCGAAGGCGAGAACACGTATATCGACGGTCCCGGGCCGCCCTGCGCCCACCCTGCCGTCGCGATGATGTTGCCCTCCGTGTCGAGGCACATCCCGTCGATGCCCCTGTGCGCTCCGAAGTCATGGAGCACCTCCATCTCCCCCAGCGATCCGTCATCGTTGACCGGATACGCCCGCAGTTCACGAAGCTCGCTCTCAAGCCTCCCGCTCTGCGCCACGTACAGGACGCTGTGATCGAGCGAGAACAGCAGCCCGTTCGGACGTGTAGTGTCGAACGTCACCCGGTTGATCGACCACGATCCGTCCGACTGCGGGTCGAGCCGGTACACCGAATCGTGGTCGAGGTCCTTGTTCGCTACGTCCTCGGTCCAGTCCCCGCCCGATCCCTCATAGTACGGGTCGGTGAACCATACCCTGCCCTGCAGGTCGATGGCGAGGTCGTTTGGGATATTCAGCCGCTTGCCCTCAAACCCGTCCGTAAGCGAGGTCGCCGAGCCGTCCGGCTCGTACCGCACTACCCGCCGCGCTCCCCCCTCGCAAGCGTACAGTACGCCGTTGGGATCGAGCATCAGGCCGTTCGCGTAGTTGGTGTCCTCACGGTAGACCGTGGATGTGCCCGTCGTCGGATCGTACCGCATGATGCGAGACTGCTGGATGCTCGTAAATAGCAGCGCCTCGCCGTCCCAGGCCGGACCCTCGGTTACGTTGCCATACGGACCGTCCACGTGCTCGAAATGCCAGGACATGTCCGCCTCCTACACAATCTCTTCCGACTCGCCGATGTCCTCCGACACTTCGCCCGTGATCTCCGCTCCCACGGCGCGAACCTCGCCGAACTCGGCCCGGATGGCGTTGTGGACAAGCCGCCGGTCGGAACTGTACAGAACGAACCGCGCCCCCTCGCGGAGCCACTTCTTCGTCAGTTCCACCGTCTGGTGGTGCACCAGAACCGGCACGTTGTGCTCGCCGCACGTGGCGATTACGGTCCGCAGCGCCGCCTCGTAGTCGGGATGCGACGTACCGTCCGGAATCCCGTACGAGGTGCTGAAGTCGTTCGGCCCGACGAAGATGGCATCGATGCCCTCGATCTCCAGTATCTCGGGCAGGTTTCTCACCGCCGGCTCGCTCTCGATGCCGATGATGCACACGTTGTTCTTGTTGCGAGCCTCGAGATACTCACGGGTGTCCTCACTCGGAAACTCCCCCGTCGTCATCGCGCGCTCAACGTACTCCCCCTTCATCGGAAGCCACTTCGTCGCGCCCACGACCTCGCGTACCTCCTCGACCGTCTCGCAGTACGGCGCGAGTATCCCCTCCGCACCCGCGTCGATCGCCATCGTCACGTAGTGCGAGCTGGGTATCGGCACCCGCACGATGGGCACCACCCCTACCCCCTTGAGTCCCGCCAGGAGGTCCGCGATATCCGCCCGCCCCCTTGAGGCGTGCTCCGAGTCGATGACCACGTAATCCAGTCCCCACTCGGCGACCGCGTCCGCCCACCGGGGGTTCCTTGCTAGGCTCAACATCGTGCCATACACGACCCCGCCTTCTCTCGTTTTCTGCTTTAGCTCTTGTCCGTTCATGCTCCCCACATACCATTTCAAGTTGATCTTTCGGCGCGAGTGATTGTATCCCCCCGACCGCGAAAGTCAAGCGAACCTAGCACCTTGAACCCCGAACCCCCTATAATCACCCGAAGGAGGAGACCAAACCGTGAAAATCGGAGCGCACGTTTCAACGGCGGGCGGCGTCAGCAAGGCCGTCGACAGAGCGGTCGACATCGGAGCCGAGGCGATCCAGATATTCGCGTCATCTCCGCGATCGTGGGCCTTCAAGCCACTCGCCGAGACCGAAATTATCAAGTTCCGCGAGAAGTCCGAGACCCTCGGCGTTGGCCCGACGTTCATTCACGGCAGCTACCTCGTAAACCTCGGCGGCCCGCCTGAGCTTCTCCAGAAGTCCATCGACAGCCTCACCCTCAACATGGAGGCGGCAGGACAGCTCGGCGCTCAAGGGGTGATATTCCACACCGGCAGCCACAAGGGCCGGGGCTTCGAGGCAATCTTCGAGCAAGCGACTCTCGCGCTCGCGACCATCATCGAGAACAGCCCTTCAGACGTCTGGCTCCTGATAGAAAACAGCGCCGGTGCTGGCGACCACGTCGGCTCCAAGTTCGCTGAGATCGGAAGTATGATCGACGAGGTCGGCAGCGACCGCATTCGAGTCTGCCTCGACACCCAGCACTGCTTCGGCGCGGGCTACGGCATCGCCGACCCTGACGGTATCGACGCCGTCATGTCCGAATTCGACGAGGCCATCGGGCTCGACCGCCTAGCCGCCGTCCACGCGAACGACTCCAAGGTCGCGTTCGGCTCCGGCGTCGACCGCCACGAGAACATCGGCGACGGCGATATCGGCGTGGAAGGCTTCAAGACCATCATAGGCCATTCGGCCTTTGCCGACGTACCCTTCCTCCTCGAAGTCCCTGGCGCCGACAAGAAAGGTCCCGACAAGGTAAACATAGACCGCCTCAAGGCCATTCGCGCGGAACTGGGCATAGCATGACCGAGACCGGCAGACCGGACGCGAAACGCGTCGCCCGCTACCGACGATACCTCAAGAGCGAACTGCACGCCGCCGCGCTCTATTCCGCGCTTGCTCGCATCGAGAACGACCCAGAACGCTCGAAGGTCTTCCAAGACCTTTGCGATTCCGAAATAGAGCACGCGAAGGTCTGGGCGACCAAGCTCGGCATCGAGATTTCCCCTCCCACGAGGTTGGGATTCTTGGGCCTCCTCCGCTTCGGCCTCGCTAAGGCATTAGGCACCAACGCCGTCATCCCACTCCTCCTATGGGAAGAGTCCGGCGAGATCCGCGAGTACTACGCCGACCCTGAGGCCACGGACATAGCCAGGGACGAACGCCACCACGAGCGCGTCCTCAAGGGCCTGGCGCGAGGCCAGACCGGGCCTGTGCCCCTCTGGGAGGAGAGCCGTTCCGCTACTGGCGCGAGCGGAAACATACGCGCAGCCGTGCTCGGCATGAACGACGGGCTGGTCTCGAACTTCAGCCTCGTCATGGGCGTCTCCGGCGGGACCGACAACACCGACTTCATCCTCCTCGCCGGGGTGGCCGGCCTGCTCGCGGGCGCGTTCTCCATGGCAGCGGGCGAGTACGTCTCCATGCGTTCGCAACGCGACATCTACGAGCACGAGATAGAAAAGCAGAGAATCGAAATCCGCGACTGGCCCGACGAGGAGCAGGCTACCCTCGACCTCATCTACCAGTCCAAGGGCCTGACCGAGGCCGAGGCCGACCTGATCTCCCGCCGCGTCATGGCGGACGCCGAAGCCGCCCTCGACACTATGGCCCGAGAAGACCTCGGACTTGACCCCAACGAGCTTGGCTCACCGTGGGGCGCCGCCTTTGCGTCATTCGCCGCTTTTGTAGGCGGAGCAATCGTCCCGATTCTCCCCTTCCTGTTCAACGTCGGAAACAGCGTCATCGTGAGCGCCGCCCTGAGCGCGGTTGCCCTCCTGCTCGTCGGCGGCTCACTCGCCGCAGCCTCCGGCAACCGGCCGTACTGGGGTGCCCTCCGAATGCTCTTCGTCGGAGGCGCTGCCGCCGCCGTCACCTACGCCATCGGCACCCTCGTCGGCGTGTCCGTCGCGGAGTTGGGCTAGATGGGACTGAGGTCTCTCGGCGCGCCATATGCCTACTTCCAAGGGAGGGCATAGCCCGGACGGTTGCTGAACCGTCTCACGCCCGCCTCGATTCTTACGGAAGTCGAAGGCGGAAGCTCCACGGCGAAGTGCCTCCCGCCCACTTGCACAACTCTTTCTGAGACGGTCTTGCTCTCGCCCAGCCATCCCAACGGATCCAAGTTCGACGCCGTCCCCGTGCGGTCCAGCACCTTCGCTTCGGTGAACTCGTGCTCCCCGAAGACGCCGGCCTGCACGATCAGCCTCCGCGTAGACTTGGTGCTGACGTTGACCAGTTCCAGCCCCGTTTCAGTGGGTCCGAGCTTACTGACCAGCGCCGCCACGTCGGGCGGGAGACCGGGCCTTCCGCGGTCGACGTCGAAGTAGCGAACGCTTCCTCGTTGAAGCCCGCCGTTGTATATGTTCTGTGGAGCGCCCGTCGTCACTTGGGCCAGGCCCTTCATCACCAGCGGGTTGGCGGCCTCGCAACCGTAGTCCCGCCGCTCCGGGTATTCGGGATGCAGAGGAGGCCAGTGGTTGTCTCGGATGATCGTCTCCACGTCGCGGGAGTCCTGCCGCATCGCCTCCAGCATAGCGAGCGTGAACCGCAGCTCTGCGCCCTGAATCCTGAGCGGCCAGTCGGGATTCTTGCCGTCGTAGTACTGGAAGCGGCTGTGCTCCGAGTCGCCGCTCCTGCGGTCCCGCTGGCTGTCGACGGCGTTCCAATCGCGGTGAGGATCGTTTTCCCGCAGTGTCAAGATGGTATCGCGATCTTTGTCGGACATCGTCGCGTGATACAGGTGCGAGAGTTCATAGACGCCCAGCTTCTGGAATTCTTGCCACTCGGCTGTAGCGCCCGTTCCTCCCACAACTGCCCTTTCCGGGAAGCCGTGCCGCATGGGAACCAGCAAGTCTCCGTCCTCGTCGGTTTTCGAGCGTGAGAGCAGGCCGTCGGTCTGCGATCTCAGAAGCTCCAGATAGCCCGTGTCGCCGGTCAGCAGGTGGGCGCACTCGGCTCCAACCGCGACGGAGAGCATGAGCTCGGACCCGCCGCGGTCGCTTGCCCAGCCACTCACTCCGCCCCACCACTGGCCGTTGCGATGCTCCCCGATCACGCCGCTTGGGCCGACGTTGTCTGGGATAATCCCGCCGTTCTGCCGCGTGCGGTCGAGCCAGGCTTCCACGTAGTCCAGCACCCACTGCCGGTACTCCTCCTCGCCCGTGTACAGGTAGGCGTTTGTCACCATCGCGGTGGCGGCAAGGTTTTCGGGCACGTCGCCGTCGAAGGCCATCCTGTCGAATACCTCGACGACTCCCTGACGCCGTTCGGGGTCTTCCCACCACTCCGGTTCCAGGTCCTTGATGGTCGGGTAGAGGAGGTGGTGACTGTCCACGCCGACCGGACGACCGTCGCCTTTCGCCCAGCGCTCCCAGTCTCGAACGATGGAGCGGTGCATGAACCCGCCGTAGTTCGGATGGTCGAGCCACGCCTTTACGAACTCGATATCGTCGGTGGTCTTGCCCAACGAATGGAGCAAGGGAATCTTGCCCCCGGCGTGTCGGAGCGGCCCCTCGCTGCCGTGATACGGCGACCGGATGATGCGGTGATTGGGATCGTAGTTGGGGGCATCCGGGTCCTCGCCCATGTACAGCCCGGCAAACCTCTTGGCCCGGCGGATGTTCTCCTCAAGGGTCGGATCGGCCAGGCCAAAGTCGTAGAAGGACTGCGACCCCTCGCCTATGTGGAACCAGTCCGAGTTGTAGGGGATGTTCAGGTTCCAGAACTCGTTGTGGAGCTGCGGCATATAGAAGTGATGCCGCAGAGCATCTCCTTCATCTCCGGTGTCCTCGTAATAGCGGGTAGTGGCATTCCAGAAGCCGAGGGCGTAATCGAGAATTCGGTCTGCCCCGCCTAGGGCATAGAAGAGGCCCCAGTTGTGCATGATCTCGTAGATGTCGTCGACGTCCTGGACGTAGTACGTGCTCAGGTCTGAGCGGCAATACTTCTCGACGAAGCAGTCCGCGGCCTCTTCCATGGCGCTCATCAGCCGACGTTGAAGCAGTGCCCACGCCGGGGGCGGCCCAAGCTCGGATGCTCGGATAGTCGGCATATCGCGAGTCGGGATAGACATTCAAGGACACTCCTAACCGGGCGTTACTTGGAAAAACAACTCGCAAGAGCACATAGGAAGTGGAGGTGGTAGCGCATACGGGATTCGAACCCGTGATCTCCGCCTTGAGAGGGCGGTGTCCTAGGCCGCTAGACGAATGCGCCACGCTCACTAAGACTGGCTGGGGATAGAGGATTCGAACCTCTGCTTACAGATCCAGAGTCTGTCGTCCTACCACTAGACGAATCCCCACCGTACGGAGAATGTTACCACAAATATCACTCCCGTTCAACCGGATTGGAATGACGGGCGTACAGAATCCGTTGACAAGGTGTTCACGCTGCCGATACTATTTTTGACGGTAGCACGAGAATTCAACAGCGTGGTGACAGATGCTAAAGATTAGACTCAGAAGGGTCGGCGCGAAGAAACAGCCCGCCTATCGCGTCGTCGTAGCCGACTCCAGAGAGGCGCGCGACGGCAAGTTCGTCGACCACTTGGGCCACTACAACCCCCGGCAGGACCCACCGGAAGTCGTCATGGATGAAGAGAAGGCGCTCAAGTGGCTCCGAGTCGGCGCGCAGCCGACCGAGGCCGTCGAAGGCATCCTCCGCCGAATGGGCACACTGGACAAGGTCAAGGAAGAGGCATGAAGTCGCTTGTCGAGTACATCGCCCGGGCCATAGCCTCCAAACCCGACGAGGTCCAGGTAATCGAAGAGGGAGACGAGGACCGCGTATACGTCCGGCTGCAGGTCGCGCCCGAAGACAAGGGCAAGGTCATCGGACGCGACGGCAGGGTCGCCCAGTCGATCCGCTCGCTCCTCCGTGTGGCGGCGGTCAAGCAAGACGTCCACACCGTTCTCGAGATCGAATAGCCTCGCTCCCTACCGGGCGGCAATTGACTCGATCAGAGCGCACACAGGCTCCCGTCGCAATTCCCGACGATCACGTTGTCGTCGGAGTCATCATCGGGGCATGGGGACTCCGGGGCGACGTCAAAGTCGAAGCTCACAGCGACTACCCCGACAGATTCGTCCCCGGCTCGTCCGTCTATCTGAACAATGAGCGCTGCGACATTCTCCGTGTACACAACCACAAGGTCGGCTACGTGGTCGGTCTCGACGGGGTCCCGGATAGAACGTCGGCGGAACTCCTTCGCGGCAAGACGCTGACCGTCCCCGCCTCGGAACTTCCCGGCCTCGACGACGGCACCTTCTTCTATTTTGACATCATCGACATGGTCGTTTGCACAACCAGCGGGGACGAGCTTGGAAAGATCGAGGAGATACTGTCGGCGGGCGGAAACGACGTGTACGTCGTCCGGGGCGCAGGCAAGGAAGTGCTGATCCCCGCTGCACGGGAATACGTTGACGAGGTGGATGTCGAGCGCGGGATCATGACGGTCTCCCTGCCGGATGGTTACCTCGACTAGCCCAAGGCCGGCGGGCCGGTTTTTGACCGGTACTAGCGCCCGTGCTAGAATCGTACCAATGAGATCGGCTGTAGGAGGAGTGAGTTGTCCGGTCACTCGAAATGGTCGACGATCAAGCACGCGAAGGGCATCAACGACGCTCGTCGCGGGAAGCTGTTCACGAAGCTGACGAAGGAAATCATCGTCGCCGTCAAGGACGGTGGCGCCGATCCAGACGCCAACTTCAAGCTGCGCATGGCCGTGCAGCGCGCGAAGGACCAGAACCTCCCCGGCGATACAATCGACCGGGCCATCAAGCGTGCGTCGGGCGAGGGATCGGACGGCACGCAAATGGTCGAGGCGACCTACGAGGGCTACGGCCCGGGGGGTATCGGAATCCTCGTCGAGGTCCTGACCGACAATAGGAACCGCACGGTGTCTGACGTGCGCTCTACGCTCTCTAAGGGCGGTGGCAACCTCGCGAACAGCGGCGCCGTGGCATGGCAGTTCGACCAGAGAGGCGTCGTGATCGCCGAGGCGGATGACGACGACGCCGAGGACTTGGCGCTGGCGGCCATTGATGCAGGAGTACTGGATTTCGAGACCGATGACGGTGTCGTCAGCTTCTACTCGGAGCCGGGAACCCTTGAAGACGTGCGTGGAGCACTGGACGAAGCGGGGGCCTCGATCCGGTCGTCCGAGCTGTCCATGGTCCCGCAAAACACGGTTTCCCTCGAATCGAAGGAAGCCGCAAGGACGCTTCGACTCCTTGACCAGCTTGAAGAGCTTGACGATGTTCAGCGGGTGTACTCGAACGCCGACTTCCCCGACCAGGTTCTCGCGGAGTACAGCCAGCAGTCGTAGAGGGTGTTTGTAAAGTCCGCGAAAATCGTTCGTGGTGAGCTTGTCAATCCGTTCGTGGTGAGCTTGGCTCCCCTGAGCCAGTCGAAGGGTCGAACCATGAACCGCCCTTCGATAGGCTCAGGCCGAAATCCCGCAGTTATGAAAGGCGACCCGGTGCGAGTGCTCGGAATCGATCCCGGAACCTACCACCTTGGCGTGGGTGTCGTTGACTACGACGACGAGGCCCGCCACGTGTACTCCACGATAGTTAGCCCCAAGAGGAGCCAGAATCTCCCCGACAGGCTTGCACACCTCTACGAGGGTCTCAACGAGGTGGCGGCACACTGGTCGCCCGACGAGATGGCTATCGAACAGCCGTTCGCAGCCAAGAACGTCAGCGCAGCTATGGCGATTGGGCACGCGCAGGCGATCGCGATGCTGGTCGCGGCGCAGCGCCGGATGCCCACTACAACCTACGCCCCGCGCCAGATCAAGCAGGCCGTGACCGACTACGGCGGAAGCTCAAAGGAGCAGGTGCGCGAGATGGTCGCCGTGATGCTCGACAAGCACGGCGAGATTGAGCAATCTGACGAGTCGGACGCGCTTGCCGTCGCCCTGTGCCACATCCACGCCACTCAGGCGTCCGACCTCGTCTTCCTGGACTGATCCGATGATAACCTCCCTCTCCGGCACGCTGTCTACCGTTGGACTCGATTGGGTCGAGGTTACGGTCGGGGGCGTGGGGCTCCGCGTGAACGTGCCCGCCTCGCTCATCGATCAGGTCGGCCAGGTCGGTGACGGCGTGAAGTTGTTCACTTCGCTTCAGGTCAAGGAAGACAGCCTCACTCTGTACGGCTTTCCCAGTGCCGACGGTCGGCAGGCCTTCGAAGCTCTCCTCGGCGTCAACGGCGTCGGCCCGCGACTCGCCCTGTCCATCCTGTCGAGAATGGCGCCGGAAACCCTCGCGATGGCCGTGGCGACCGAGGACCCCTCCGAGTTCAAGGGCGTGCAGGGAGTGGGCACGAGGATCGCGCAGCGTATCGTCATGGAACTCAAGGGCAAGCTCGAAATCGAAGTGACCGCCGCGCCTTCCGCCCGACCGGACGCCGAGCTTACGGAGGCCCTCACGGCGTTGGGCTACACCATGTCCGAAGTGATGGAAGCCGCCGCAAGCCTTCCACGAGACAAACCACTTGAGTTCGAGGAGAAGCTTCGACTCGTTCTTGACTATCTCGGCGGACAGTAGATCGCCATGACCTCATACGACGGCTGGGCAGGTGTCTACGACTCGATCTACGCCTATGTCCGCGAGGACATCCCCTTCTACGTCCGGGAAGCGACGCGATCAGGCGGCCCGGTCCTCGAACTCGGATGCGGCACTGGCCGCGTGACCCTGCCCATCGCACAGTCCGGCATCGACATCGTCGGACTAGATAACTCGGACGGGATGCTCGAAAGAGCGAAAAGCAAGGCACGTCTCCTCGAAAAGGAACACGGCAACATGGACCTCCACCTAGGAGACATGCGGGAGTTCTCGCTTGACCGAACGTTCCCCCTCATCATCATCCCCTTTCGCGGGTTCCTCGCTCTGCTCAGCGTGGAAGACCAGGTCCGCTGCCTGACTAGCATCAGGGAACACCTCGAACCGGCCGGTCGACTCATCTTCAACATCTTCGTCCCCGACCCGCAGATGCTCGTAGAGGACGAGGACGCAGCCTTCCACCTGCGTGACGTTACCGACCCCGACACGGGCCGCACGCTCGTCATTTGGCAGCAGACGAGAGTGGACACCTTCAATCAAGTCCTGTCCGTCCGGCTCATCGTCGACGAGACCGACGAAGCCGGGAAGGTGGGAAACAGGTTCTATAGCGACTACCAAATCCGGTACGCCCACCGTATCGAGATACTCCACCTGCTTGAGCGATGCGGCTTCGAGGTCGTCGACCTCTACGGCGACTTCGACTACTCTCCGTTCGATGAGGACAGCGGCGAGATGGTCTGGGTCGCCAAGTCCCGCAATCTTTGATGCTGGACGCCCGAATCGGATAAGATTGGGACGAATCGTCCGCAAGTTACTGACTCTGAAGAAGCCCACGTATTAGAGGGAAGGCCCGTGCCCGACTTCAAGATCGTTTCGGACTTCAGGCCCACCGGCGACCAGCCCGACGCCATCGACCGCTTGGTTCGAGGGGCCGAAAACGAGCTGCACCACCAGTCCCTCATGGGCGTTACGGGCAGCGGCAAGACCTTCACGATGGCCTGCATCGTCGAGCGGCTCCAGCGCCCTACCCTCGTGCTCGCCCACAACAAGACCCTTGCGGCCCAGCTTGCCACCGAGTTCAAGGAGTTCTTCCCCAACAACGCCGTCGAGTACTTCGTCAGCTACTACGACTACTACCAGCCCGAGGCATACGTTCCCCGCACCGACACCTACATCGAGAAGGATGCCGACATCAACGAGCAGTTGGATAAGCTGCGCCACGCCGCAACACGTGCGCTTCTGACTCGGCGAGACGTTCTCATCGTCGCCTCGGTATCCTGCATCTTCGGCCTCGGCTCTCCCGAGGAGTACCAGAACTTCGTCGCGTCCGTCAGAAGGGGTGAGATACGCAGCCGGCAGCGGCTCATGCGCCAGCTTGTGGACATGCAGTACGACCGCAACGACTTCGACCTCGGTCGCGGGCGTTTCCGCGCTCAGGGTGACACGATTGAGATCCTGCCCGCGTATGAGAACGAGGTCGGCATCCGCATCGAGTTCTGGGGAGACGAGATCGACCGCATCGTGCAGGTCGATCCCCTGACCGGCGAGCTTTTGGCCGAGCGCGACGAGATCGAGATATACCCCGCAAAGCACTTCGTGACCTCGGAGGAGAAGCTCAAGCAGGCGATTGACGACATCGAGGCCGAGCTGCAAGATCAGCTGCTCTTCCTCAAGAACGCCGGCAAGCTCCTCGAGGCCCAGCGGCTGGAGTCCCGGACGAACTACGACGTCGAGATGATGCGGGAGACGGGGTACTGCGCCGGGGTCGAGAACTACTCGCGGCATCTCGCCCAGCGCGAGGCGGGAAGCACTCCCTACACCCTCCTCGACTACTTCCCCGAAGACTTCCTGTTGTTCGTCGATGAGTCGCACATGACGCTGCCGCAGGTGCGCGCGATGTACGGCGGCGACAGGTCGCGCAAGGAAGTCTTGGTCGAGTATGGCTTCCGCCTGCCCTCCGCACTGGACAACAGGCCCCTCAACTTCGGCGAGTTCGAGGAGCGCGTCAACCAGGTCATCTATGTCTCCGCCACGCCCGGACCCTACGAGTACGAGCACTCCCAGCAGATGGTCGAGCAGGTCCTCCGCCCGACGGGGTTGACCGACCCGATAGTCGAGGTCAAGCCCACCACCGGACAGATCGACGACCTTCTCCACCAGATTCGCGTCCGAACGGAGCGAGGCCAGCGGTGCCTGGTCACCACTCTGACCAAGCGCATGGCCGAGGAGTTGGCCGACTATCTCAAGGAGACCGGCATCCGGACGCACTATATCCACTCCGAGGTCGATACGCTCGAACGCAGCGAGATACTCCGCGACCTGCGGCTGGGCGTCTACGACGTGATCGTGGGCATCAATCTCCTTCGCGAGGGCCTCGACCTGCCCGAAGTGAGCCTCGTCGCCATCCTCGACGCCGACAAGGAGGGCTACCTCCGCTCCAAGACGGCCCTGATCCAGACCATCGGTCGCGCGGCCCGCCACATCGACGGCAGCGTCATCATGTACGCCGACGTCATCACCGACTCGATGCGACAGGCTATCGAGGAGACCGCCCGGCGCAGGGACATGCAGGAGGCGTACAACCAACAGCACGGAATCACGCCCCAGGGGATTCAGAAGACCATCCACGACATAACGGAGCGCGTTCGGGCAATAGCAGAAACGAAGACGCCCTACGCGGCGCAGGGGGACATTCCGAAGGACGACCTCACACGACTCGTCAAGGACCTCGAAAAGCAAATGAAGGAAGCGGCCCACAACCTCGAATTCGAGAAGGCCGCCCTCCTCCGCGACCAGATCATCGACCTGAGAAAGGTCATCGCCGACGACGCCGTCCAGATCGAAAAGAGGAACTGACTCAACCGACAAATCGTTTGACGGGGTATTCGGCGTCGCACTACAATGGACTCGATACGCCCAATGTGGCGGTGAGGAGGACGAAGATGGCCGATGCAACTGCGACGGTTACCAAAGATGAAATCATAGAGGCGCTCAAGGACGTCTACGACCCGGAGATCCCGGTCAACGTCGTAGACCTCGGCTTGGTGTACGACTGCGAGGTGCAGGACGGCGGCACTGTCGATGTGAAGATGACCCTGACCTTCCCCGGCTGCGGCATGGGGCCATATATCGCCCAGCAGGCCGAGTGGCGCATCGCCGAGATCGACGCCGTCGAGGACGTGAACGTCGAGATGGTCTTCGATCCGCCCTGGAGCCCAGACCTCATCACCGAGGACGGCAAGCTCCAACTCGGCCTAGACTGACCTCTTCAACGACTAACCCAACGATCTTTACAATCCGTTCACCCTGAGCTTGTCGAAGGGTAGTTCATGGTTCGACAAGCTCACCACGAACGGTCCCCCTTGGAGATTACTCCCATGACTCACCCCCATCACGGGCACAGCCACGGAGGCGGCCCCCCCGACGCCAACCAGGCCGCCCAGGCGCGCGCCCGTATCGAGGCGATGAAGCGCCAGTTCGAGCAGAAGAAGGCCATTGCCGACAGCCTGTCCGAGATCAAGCACAAGATAGGCGTCTACAGCGGCAAGGGCGGCGTCGGGAAGACCACGGTCGCCGTGAATCTCGCCGTCACCCTCGCGCAGCAGGGCGCAAAAGTGGGCATCCTCGACGTTGACATCGACTGTCCAAACGTGATCCGCGCCATGCGCGTCGCGGAGCCGCCTACGGTCGGCGAGACCAACCGGATGATACCGCCGGAGCAGTTCGGGGTGAGTGTCATGTCGATGGGCTTCTTCCAGCAGAACGAGAACGAGGCCACCATCTGGCGCGGCCCCATGATCCACAACGCCATCAACCAGATCCTGCAAACGACCATCTGGGGCGTCCTCGACTACCTCATCATGGACCTCCCGCCCGGCACCTCGGACGCGCCGCTGACCATCATGCAGGCGCTGACCATCGACGGGTTCGTCGTCGTCACCACCCCGCAGGAACTCGCGAAGGTGGACGCCACCCGCTCTATTAACATGATAAAGACGATGCGCGTGGACGTTCTCGGCGTCGTCGAGAACTTCTCGGGCGACATCTTCGGAGCCGGAGCCGGAGAGGAGCTGGCGAGTGAACTCGACCTTGCCTTCCTCGGCAGGACCGAGATGCGGGCAGACTACCGCGACGTGTCGAGGCCGACCGTGCTTACCAGCAAGGCCGTGCGCGACGAGTACCGCCACATCGCCCGCTCGATGGAAGAGACCCTGAACAGCCTCGCGGCCTAGGAACCCTACCCCACAGCCTGGTAGATCTCGTCCAGCCAGACGACCATCTCCGCCGTGGCGTCATTGCTAGGACCTTCGCTTCCGACGGACGACCACGATCCGTCCGGGGTCTGCTGCGCTACGACGTTGTCCCCTACTTTGACCGCCATGTCCCGGTACTTCCGCTCGCCCGTCAGGGTGTACAGCACAGACGCAGCCCAGCCGACCTTCCCCGCTCGGAGCAGCCAAAACAGGTTGTCGGTCGCCGTCTCGGCGAACAGCATGTACCGCTTGGCAAGGTCCAGCCATTGCGCCTCGCCGGTGGACTGGTAGAGCCGCGCGAGAAACCCGCCCGCGATGCCGGGATGGAAGAAGTACTGGTCGCCCTCTTCGGCGTTGACAAGCACGTACCGGATTGGGTCTGCCGGGTCCACTTCGGTCACGAGTCCGCCGCCCGACGTCACGACGGTGTACATGACCTCCGGGTAGTTCGGCTGCTCGTCCATCATCCGCCGCATCCACCTTCCCACGCCTCTCGCAACGTCGAGTCTGCTCGCATACAGAGCCGCCTGTCCGCAGCCGCTCACGACCCAGAGGTCCTGCTTAGTCGTTCGACTCCGTTCCGTGCGACTCGAGAAGAACCCGCCGCTCTCCTCGTCGTAGAAGTCCATGAGGAAGTCCATACCGCGCTGGACGATGTCGAACTGCCCAAGTCGCTGCGCGCCGAGGATCACCCAGATGTTGAAGTAGGCGTAGAAGTAGTCGGACGTGAAGTCAGTGCGCGGCCCGAAGTCACCGTCCGCGCCCATGCCACTCTTCCGAATCCAGTTGCACAGCCGGTTCGCGGCGTTGGTCTCGCCGCAGACCTGAAACGCGGCGGGCACCTTGTAGTAGTCGCCTACGGTCCCGTCACCGAAACTCCCGTCATCACGGAGTTGCCGGAGCAGGTACTCGCATCCCTTGTTCCTAGCCTCTTTGTATACGCTCACCGTTCCCTCCGAACGACCACATTCCCCTACTCCGGCGGATAGTCCATCACCAGCCAAATGTTGTCCACCATGGGTTCCAGCAGCCCCGACTCCACCTTTTCCGTTAGTTCGACGATCGCCTCGTTGAACGTCGTTCGGACGCCCGCCTCCTTGCCCTTTCGGATCACATAGCCGTTGAGGTAGTCGATTTCCGTTCTGCGTCCCTTGGCGATGTCCTGCGCCAACGACGGGCGGCCGGTGCCAATCTTGTGCGCATCATCGGCCAACTTGCGCGCGACCTCCGCTCGTACTGCCGGGTCGGTGCGCGCCGTGACGAAGTCCTGGGCGGGTACGCGGCCAATCTTCTCGATTGCCACCCCATGCGCCGTCCCGACCGCCACGACTTCGGAAGCGATCAGCATGGAGAGATCGAGGGTCACAGGATTCAGCCTCATCCCCGCCGAGGACTGCCCGGTTATGCCGCAGACCGAGTTCGCCATGCTGTTCGTGACGATCTTCGCCCAGCGTTCGCCCAGCAGGTTGGTCGTGATCCCAACCTCGCCGCAGTCTTCCAAGATCTCGCTCAACGTCTCCAGCCGCAATGAGTTCGCGTTGGTGGGGTCGCCCAGGGCAAAGGATCGCCTGCCCCTCTCTTTGCTCGTGCGCTCGACGTGACCCGGCCCGACCGTGGTCGCGCCGATGGTGACTATACAGCCGATGACGCGGTCCCACCCGACGATTCCGGCGATGATGTCCTCGTTTATGCCGTTCTGCGCGGAAACGATCACCCCGCCCGGCGCGAGGTGCGGCTCGACGAGAGTCGTCACCCACGCCGTGTCATAGGACTTTACCGAGACGAAGATCACGTCATACCGGTTCGTCGTCGCCGACAGCTCGCCGATGTGCATTGCATCGGGCTTCGCCGTGAACGTGCCTTCCATCGTCGTGACCGTCAGGCCGTCCGACTTGATCTTGTCGATGTGGGCGGGCCATGCGTCCACGACGGTCACGTCCCGTCCGGCCCGCGAAAGATAGCCCGCCAGCGTGCCGCCGATGGCGCCCGCGCCCATGAACATGATTCGCTTAGTCATATGTTGCACCGTACTCCCAATAAATTGTTTGCTTGCCTTCCAATCGACACGAATAACTATAGCCAATCAATGCCCGTTCTTGCATCCTCACTGGTGACCCATGCCTTCATAGGGATGCTCGGCCTCCAGCAGGTCGCCTTCCGCGAATCGGCTTGCGCGGAAATCACGGATCGGGTGGTCTTTGCTCTCGCCTTGCAGGACGAACTCCGCCATCATCCGGCCCACCACGGGGGACAGTTTGAAGCCGTGTCCGCTGAATCCCACCGCCCAGTACAGCCCGTCCACTACCTGCGACCTATCCAGAATCGGGTTGCCGTCGGGAGCCATGTCATATATGGAACCATATCCGCCCATGGGGGTTGCCGCCGTGAAATCCGGAATGCGTGACTTCGCCCGGTCCCAGTATCTCGTGATCGTGTCGTGATCGGCGTTCAGACCGTAACCGTCCGGGTTCACGACCTCGCTCAGATCCTTCTTCGATTCGCCTCCGACCAGGCTCTTGAATCCCGCGTTCATCCGAACGTACATGCCCGTCGTGTAGTCGATAACGATGGTGGTGAACGACTCCAGCGTCGGTGGACGGCGCAGATGCACCATCTGCACCCTGATTGGCGTGATGGGAAGCGGTTCGCCGAGCGGTACGGCCAGTTGGTTGCTCCAGGGTCCCGTCACCGCAACCACAACGTTCGTCTCTATCAGCCCTTCCTCGGTCTGCACTCCAACGACGCGCCCTCCGGCGACCTTGATGCTCTCAACAGCACACCCCGTCCGAATCGAAGCGCCATGCTTTTCCGCCTGCGCCGCGTAAGCGTATGTCGTGGGCATGGGGTCGGCATGGCCGGCGTCAGGCTCATACACGCCAAGGACAATTCCGTCGGTCATAAGCTGCGGCACTATCTCTGAGACCTCAGATAGCGTGAGCGTATGAATGTTGACGCCGAGTTCGCGGTTCATTTCCACGTTCGCTCTCGCAGCCGGCTCATCCTTCTCGCCGAACAGCAACAGCCTGCCCGTCTCCTTGAACCTCGCATCACCACCAATTACGTCCGCAAAGTTGTGAAAGACCTGGCTGGCCTCCATCGCCATCTTGACCAGCGTGGGATGGAGATAATGTTCACGCACCATTGCGCCGGAACGTCCGGTCGCCCCACCGGCAAGGTGTCCCCTTTCGATCAACTGGACTTTCCCGGCTCCCATGCGGGCCAGATGCATGGCGATGCTCGTCCCGTTGACGCCGCCGCCGATGACGACCACATCCGCTGAGCTATTGGGCATGCTTCACTCTCTCAGAAAGTGTCCCAAAAGGCTTCGTTCGCCCTGAGCAGCCTTACCCTCGTTCGGCCTGAGCCTGTCGAAGGCCGCGCGGAACAATGCCAAGTATCAGTAACTGTCTTGAAGACACCTTCTTTCCTCCTCTGTGATCTCTGTGTCCTCTGTGGTGAATCTCCTGAGCAGTTACTTGAAAGCCTAGTGCGCCAGCCATGGGGTTTCCGACCTGCATTCGCAGCTTTTCCAACGCGCCGCGGCTTACCAGATTTCGCCCTTGGCGTAGAGACTCTCCGCCGGGCCAATCAGCTTCGGATCGGGCTTAGCCACCCTTCTCTCCACGTCGTAATCATATCCAACGCTGCGCAATACGTAGCGCATGCAGGCTAGCCGGGCGCGCTTCTTGTCGTCCGACTTTACGACGACCCAGGGCGACGCCTTCGTATCGGTGGCCGCGAACATCGCCTTCTTCGCCTCCGTATAGTCGTCCCACAGAGGCAGCGACTGCACATCGACATCGCTCACCTTCCACTGCTTGAGCTCGTCTCCGGCGCGGGCCATGACGCGCCTGAGCTGCTCTTCCCGGCTCACCGAGAACCAGAACTTGAATATCTGAATGCCTTCGTTGATCAGCATTTCCTCGAACATGACGGTGTCTCTGAGGAATCGCAGCGTCTCCGCAGGTGTGCAGAAGCCCATCACCGGCTCGACCACTGCCCTGTTGTACCAGGAGCGATCGAAGAACACCATCTCCCCTTTTGAAGGAAGGTGCTCGACGTAACGCTGAAAGTACCACTGCCCTCGCTCCCTGTCGGAGGGAGCCGGGAGCGCCACGACTGAAGCGCCTCGAGGATTCAAATGCTCCATGAAGCGCTGGATCGCCCCACCCTTGCCCGCGGCGTCCCGTCCCTCGAACAGCAGGACGATGCGCTGTCCGGTCTCCTTGACCCACCTCTGCATCTTGAGCAGTTCGATTTGCAGCTTGGCCTTGTCGCGTTCGTATCTCCCGGTGGTCAGCTTGGTCGGATAAGGATAGGTATCGCTGATAATCTCCCCGGGCAGTGCGGCCTCAACCTTGCGCAGAATTTCCGGAGGGATTCCACGCGTCGGAACCGCACTCGACGATGGTACTTCCGTCGTGCTCAGATTAGTCATGGCAACACCTTACGCGGAACAGTGCCGGGTATCAAGTAACTGCCTTGAAGACATCTTCTTTCCTCACTCTGCGCCCTCCGCGCCCTCTGCGGTGAATCTTAGTGAAGCGGATTCGCTAGCGCGCCGCGTCCCACATGCGATACCATATACTACAGGTCGTGCTAGGCGGGGCAGTGGCGGAGCCTTGAACCCGCAATCCGCCATAGCGGGGCTGAATCCCTCCCCGAGGTCGAAGCTCGTGGCCTCTGTCCCTGGCAGGGGGTGTTGAGAGCCGGGTCCCACGCGGCGGATGCCTGTGAACCCCGTCAGGTCCGGAAGGAAGCAGCGGTAAGCAGTGATGTTCCGGGCGCCGTGGGAGTGCCTGGCTTGAGCCTGCTCCAGGCGTCACGTCCCGGGTGGAGATCGAAGGAAGGTGCGCGACCAAACCCTCTCGCCGAACGCTAACGGGCCTCCGAGGGCCAAGAAGTCACTCGGCCAGAATTTCCTCGTCGACCGCCGCGTCCGCGCCAAGATCGTAGACGCGGCCTGCATCTCCCCGACCGATACCGTCCTGGAAGTCGGGCCCGGCCGCGGGTTCCTCACCAAAGCCCTGGCCGAACGCGCGGGCGGCGTGGTCGCCGTCGAATTGGACGACGCCCTCATCCCCTCTCTCCGCGAGAAATTCGCCGATTGCGATAACGTCGAGATCGTAGAAGGAGACGCGCGGACGGTCGAGATCGAACGCCTTGTGGGAACGGCGACCGAGTACAAGGTCGTCGCCAATCTCCCCTACTACGCCGCGACCCCTATCGTCCGCCGTTTCCTGGAGGCAACCCACAAGCCTACGACGCTGGTGGTGATGGTCCAGAAGGAAGTGGGACTGGAGATGATCGCGAGTCCCGGCAAGATGGGCATACTCTCCGTCGCCACGCAAATCTACGGCAGTCCCCGCATCGTCACATCCGTCCCCCCAAAGGCTTTCCGACCCTCCCCGAACGTCACGTCCGCCGTCGTCCGCATCGACACGTATCCCACGCCAGCCGTGAAATTCGACAGCCCGGAAAAATTCTTCACCCTCGTGAGGGCGGGTTTCAGCGCGCCCCGCAAGCAGATCCACAACAGCCTCAAGAACGGCCTGGATATCGACACGAACGAGGTTATGACGCTGCTGCGAAACGCCAAAGTATCGCCCACCCGCCGCGCCCAGACCCTCAGCATCGCCGAGTGGGGAGACCTGTACCGCGAGTATGTTTCCGCGCTCTGAGCCGCCCCCTCTCCGTCATTCCCACGCACACTCCCGTCATTCCCGCGAACGCGGGAATCCAGCCTCACCGCACAACAAGGGCTTGACATTCAAGAACGTGCGGTCTACTATGAGTGGCCCCCTTACCGACAACCCGCAATGACAACCACCCAACCTCAAATGCCTTCCTCAACTGCCGCCAAGCGCGGCGTCACCTACCAGTTCAAGGGCCACCTGACACGTGACGGTCACGCCCTTCTCGATCAGCGCCTTATGGAGAACCGCAAGCTGTACAACGCCGCCCTCGAAGAGCGCGTCGGAGCCTATAAGCAGGGGAAAGCCTATGGCGCGGAGCATCGCATTACCTTCAAATCTCAAAGCGAAGGGCTAACGGACGTGCGGAGGGATGACCCCGCCTATGATGACTGTTTTCGTCGAGTTCAAGTCGACACGCTCAAACGGCTCGACAAAGCGTATCAGGCTTTCTTTCGACGCATAAAATCGGGCGAAAAACCGGGATTCCCACGCTTCAAAGGACGAAATCGCTTCCGTACTCTCGCGTGGCACAGCGGATATGAGAAGAATCTGGTTCTCAACCGTGAGCGTGGCAAGGGCTACATAAAGGCTAAGGGAATGCCGCGCATTGAGTTCAAGCTGAATAGGGAACTGCCGGACGGTCAGCCGAAAGAAATTCGGATCACTCGCACAGCGAGACGCGTTGTCGTTTCACTCGTCTACGTCCTTGACGACCTGCCCAAGCAGTCCACAAGAAAACCCAAGAACCCGGTTGGAATCGACGCTGGCATTAAGAATCATATCACTCTCTCGACGGGCGGCAACATACCAAGACGGAAAATCGACCGGCGACGGCTCAAGCGATTACAGCGAGCGGTGTCGCCGTCGCGTGCCAAGCGGGGTTCCCGTTCGAGACGGAAGAAAGTCAGGTCTTTGAGCAAGGAATCACAGCGCGTCCGGGAAGCAGAGCGTGGCGTGGCTCACCAACTCTCCTCCGAGATCGTGAAGCGCCATGACTTCATCGCGGTCGAGGATCTCGTAATCACCAACATGATCCGGTCTGCCAAAGGCACGTTGGAAGAACCGGGCAAGGGCGTCAAGGCCAAGTCGGGACTCAACAGATCGATAAGCGAACAAGGATGGGGACGCCTCTACGGGATGATCGCCTACAAGGCAGAATGGGCCGGTAAGCGATTCGTAGAGGTCGACCCAAAGCATACGTCTCAGACGTGTTCGTCGTGCGGAACCATTGACGGCAGCAGTCGCAAGTCGCAGTCCGAGTTTCAATGCACGGGCTGCGGCTATGCGGCCAACGCCGACGTGAACGCCGCGCACAACATATTGCGCCGGGGGCTTGAGCAAGCCTTCGGGCCGGGGGAAACTACCCCGGCGCGACCCGCATTACAAATTTCCACGCCCACTGGGGTTGGAGGTCGCAGAAAGCCGAGTGTACGGGGGCCGACTGCCTCAGCGATGCTTCCGGGCTTCTTGTAGGGGTTGCCCCGTGTACGCGCGGAAGTTTCTTCTGTATCTGTCTACCCCACCCTCCCGCAGCGGGTTGCCCCGTGTACGCGCGGAAGTTTCTTATTGGGAATTTCTGGGGCGTGGTTTTGGTCGGGTTGCCCCGTGTACGCGCGGAAGTTTCTTAGCTCCTTTGGCGTTATGCAAGTTCTCTGGTGGTTGCCCCGTGTACGCGCGGAAGTTTCCATCACGGGAACCGCTTTCACGGTGTCCGCCAGGGTTGCCCCGTGTACGCGCGGAAGTTTCGAAGACTCACAGCCACGACGACATGATCGAAGCGGTTGCCCCGTGTACGCGCGGAAGTTTCCGCCACGCGCACAGCTATCACCAGCAGGCCGGGGATTGCCCCGTGTACGCGCGGAAGTTTCGTGAGATTCCCATAAGACGTACCACTAGATATAGGTTGCCCCGTGTACGCGCGGAAGTTTCTGGCCTATGGTATGCGTCCCATACAGAGACGGGGGTTGCCCCGTGTACGCGCGGAAGTTTCTCTACCAAGGCGGACCCGTTACAAGACAGGATAGGTTGCCCCGTGTACGCGCGGAAGTTTCCATTTCCAGTTTCGGTCCGTCGCTGAACGATTCGGTTGCCCCGTGTACGCGCGGAAGTTTCCGATACTGAGCGTGTCGGTCCTCTCCTGCATGAGGTTGCCCCGTGTACGCGCGGAAGTTTCCCCCGATGAGTTTGTGGTGCGGGGCGTGATCTCGGTTGCCCCGTGTACGCGCGGAAGTTTCCATATCAAGCCCGGAAGGATCGTGATCTCCGATGGTTGCCCCGTGTACGCGCGGAAGTTTCCTATGAGACACAGCTAAAGGGACTGGTTGCCCGGGTTGCCCCGTGTACGCGCGGAAGTTTCGAAGACAACACTGGCAATCCACCTGGCCCTCGCGGTTGCCCCGTGTACGCGCGGAAGTTTCGATGATTTCACTGTATCCGCTTCCTCTCTTCTGGGTTGCCCCGTGTACGCGCGGAAGTTTCGCATCAAACCGCAACGCCGAATGAAGCGACCGAGGTTGCCCCGTGTACGCGCGGAAGTTTCGAATGAGCAGGAGTCCGTACTGACTGAGTTGGGGGTTGCCCCGTGTACGCGCGGAAGTTTCGCGTCGGCTCGGCCCGCTCTCGCCGCCCACGACGGTTGCCCCGTGTACGCGCGGAAGTTTCGTCACATTGTAACCACCAGACGCACCAGGATAAGGTTGCCCCGTGTACGCGCGGAAGTTTCGATCGGATTGAACTTGAACCGAGGTGCATATGCGGTTGCCCCGTGTACGCGCGGAAGTTTCGCAGCCTGACTCGGAGTGGCGGCGGGAGATGCGGGTTGCCCCGTGTACGCGCGGAAGTTTCTCCCCAGAGTATCCACGCGCCCAGGCCGACGATGGTTGCCCCGTGTACGCGCGGAAGTTTCGTCGGATCGCAGCAAGACCGCCGCCGAGACGCGGGTTGCCCCGTGTACGCGCGGAAGTTTCCCCGTGAACCGTCGACCGTCCTCAACCCTTCCCGGTTGCCCCGTGTACGCGCGGAAGTTTCATACGAGTACGATCCTATGGTGTAAAACTCCCCGGTTGCCACCTGTACACGCGGAAGTTTCGGACATAAACCTCAAGGCCCTGAACTCCTTGATGGTTGCCCCGTGTACACGCGGAAGTTTCGGAGTAAGCTCTCATGGCACTGATAGGATACTAGATTGCCCCGTGTACGCGCGGAGATCCTCTGCGGCTTCATTCACTTCCCCCTCTGCGCTCTCCGCGCCCTCTGCGGTGAATCTCCCGTCACTCCCGCGCAGACCCAGCCCCCTGGCGCCTCCCCATTTTGACGTGCAAGAACACATGGCCTACCATACGCGTATGACAACAACTGACTTGGCCCGACGCGCCCCGGCTCGCGGAACCGTGTGAGACAAAATGAGAACAAGACCGAGGAAAAGGGGGGACGTCGCTCATGGGTGTCCCAAAGTGTCCCATTTGTCCCAAAGTGTCTCACCACCGCGTCGACTGACGGGCGCGAGTCACCAAACAGCTTCAAATTCCCGCCCGGACGGCCAACCCTGAGTGAAACAAAATGGGACTGCGAGAAAAAGACGGGTGTTGACGGGTGTCCCAAAGTGTCCCATTTGTCCCAAAATGTCCCACCACCGACTCATGCCAATTCGTTGTCACTGTGCCGCGCACCATCTCCTAGCACCCAGAACCTTCCCCGCGATATACTCCACGTCCAATCCGACAACCCCTTGCGGGGAGAGACCAAACCCACATGCGACTCGGGCTTGACATCCGCGGAGGCGTCGACGACGAGCAGTTGGCGTTCGGAGCGCAGCTCGGCGCCACCGACGCCATCGGCGGGGACGCCTGTATGCCGTCGAACAACGGCTACTTCGAGTTCCTGGAGCTCGTCGTCTTCAGGCAGCGGGTCGAGAGCGCGGGCCTCCGGCTGTTTGCCATCGAGAACATGCCGTGGGACTGGACGGACAAGATCAAGCTGGGCCTGCCCGGCCGCGACGAGCAGATCGACAACTTTTGCACGTCCCTCCGCAACATGGGCGCGGCGGGCATACCCGCGATCGGCTACAACTTCCGTCCTCCTACGGTGACGGGGTACGGCGTACGCACTTCTCAGAGCGCGCCCGGACGCGGCGGCGCGAAGCAGACGGCATTCGACTACGACCTCATCAAGGACCACCCCTTCGGCGACTACGGCGAGGTGTCCGCCGACCGGATGTGGGCCAACCTCGAATACTTCCTGAAGGCCGTCGTCCCCGTCGCCGAGGAGGCGGGTGTGCGTATGGCCGTCCACCCGGACGACCCGCCCGCGCAATCCATCGGCGGCGTGGCGCGCATCCTCAACAGCTTCGACGGCCTCAAACGACTGACGCGGATCGTCGACAGCGAGCACAACGCGCTCGACTTCTGCCAGGGGTCGATGGCCGTTCAGCAGGGCGACCTGCACGAGGCCATCCGCTACTTCGGCAGGCGCAACAGGATCGTGTACGTCCACTTCCGCAACGTCACGGGGCGGTTCCCGAAGTTCTCGGAGTCGTTCATCGACGAGGGCTACGTGGACATGGCGGAGGCCGTCAGGGTCTACAAGGAGGTCGGCTTCGACGGGCCGGTCATCGAAGACCACGTCCCCGCGATGACAGGCGACGACCCCGACAAATACCGCGCCCGCGCCCACGCGATGGGCTACACCAAGGCCCTCATCGACGCGATCTATGGACGATAGCAAGCAAGCCACCGTCATTCCCGCGAAGGTGGGAATCCACAGGCATGGGAGCGTTCCTCCCGCCAACTCTGAACGGACAATAGGAGAACGACATGGCCGACTACCAGACGTACTTCAATGGCGAGTGGATGCCCTTCGGCGAGGTCGCTATCTCGCCTTCGGATCGTGGGTTTACTGTAGGTGACCTCGTGTTCGAGGTCGAGAGAACGTTCAACGGGGTACCCTTCCGCCTGAAGGAGCACATCAAGCGCCTCTACCGCTCCCTGACCTACGTTCGCATGGACGCCGGACTGAGCGCGGAGGAGATGACGGCGATCACCGAGGAGGCTGTGGAGCGGGCGAAGGCCGATCACCCCGAAGTGACCGACTTCTGGATGCGGCAGATCGTCACGCGGGGCACGGTCGACCTGTTCGACCCGCCCGCCCCCACCGTCCTAGTGCAAGTCGGCGAGCAGGGATTCTGGTACGCCGACCTCTATGACACCGGTATGCACGGGGTGATATCGAAGACCCGCGCGTACTCCCCGCAGGCCCTCGACCCCAAGATCAAGCACTACAGCCGGATGAACTTCGTCCTCGCACACCAGGAGGCGCACGACGTGGAGCCGGGCGCGTGGCCGATCCTGCTGGACGACCGCGGCTTCCTCGCCGAGGGCAACGGCCAGAACGTCTTCGTCGTCACCGACGGCGTCATCCGCACGCCGACCGACTACGCCGCGTTGCAAGGGGTCTCGCGTGGGATGGCCATCGACCTGACTCGCCAACTCGACATTCCACTCGTCGAAGAAGACCTCCAGCCCTACGACCTCTACACGGCGGACGAGGCATTCTGGACGACGACCAGCATGTGCGTCATGCCCATGACGCAGGTCGACCGTCGCCCCATCGGAGACGGTAAGCCGGGGCCAATGTCTCAGCGCCTCCTGGTCGCATGGAGCGAGGCCGTCGGAATCGATATCGTCGGCCAGGCACAGCAACACCGGAACGCAGCTACTTGAATCCCGTTCGTCCTGAGCAACCTTACGTCCCGTTCGCCCTGAGCCTGTCGAAGGGTGAGCGTGTCGAAGGCCGAGCCTGTCCCCCATCCGCTGCCATGTTACCCTACCCACCATGAGAATCGTATTCATGGGAACCCCTGACTTCGCGGTTCCGGTACTAAATCGCCTGATCGACGAGGGGCACGCCATCACCGACGTGTACTCACAGCCGGACAGGCCGGCCGGCCGGGGACGCAAGCTCGTTCCGACGCCGACGAAACGGTTCGCCGAGGAGCGAGGGATCGAGGTGAGGCAACCCAAATCCCTGCGCTCGGAGGAAGAGTGTGCGGCGCTGGCGGCGCTGTCCCCGGAAGTTATAGTTGTCGCGGCGTATGGCCTGTTCCTGCCAAAGGAGGCGCTCGGAATCCCTCCGCTGGGGTGCCTGAACATTCACCCTTCCCTCCTCCCCCGCTATCGTGGTCCCTCTCCGGTCGTTTCGGCCATCCTCAACGGTGACGATGATACGGGAGTGACGATCATGAAGCTCGATGAGGGGATGGACAGCGGGCCAATACTTGCGCAGGAGCGAGTCTCCATAGACGAGGAAGAGACGGGGCCGGAACTGACCCGGCGGCTGTTCGACTTGGGCGCAGACCTCCTCGTGGATATCCTGCCCCGATGGTCGTCCGGCGACATTCAGGCAACGCCGCAGGACGAAAGCCGTGCCACGTTCACGTCTCTGGTCAAGAAAGAGGACGGCGAGATCGACTGGACCGACGATGCCGAGCGGATTGCGAGGATGGTGCGCGCATACGAGCCTTGGCCCGGAACGTTCACGCACTGGAACGGCAAGCTGCTCAAGATACTCGGGGCGACCTCGATGGCCGGTGATGCCCAGCCCGGCCATGTCGTCACATTGGACGACGGGGGCATCGGAATCGGCACGGGTGACGGCCTGTTGTCGGTCGACATGCTTCAGAACGAGGGAAGACGTCCGTCCGATGCACAGGATTTCGTGCGAGGCTACCCCGACTTCTTGGAAGCGGAGCTTGGCGGTTCGAAGTGAACCCGGTGGGCCGGCATTTCCTGTACCGCGAACTTTGCTACTCATCCTCCACGCGACAGCTGATTATGTCTATGCCGTGATATTGGCGGTGCTGCACTGATGAGGCGTATTGACGCAGGATGCGGACGGACATTCCCCGATCGTCCTCCAGCGCCTGTCCCTCGTCGAGGTACGCCATGCGGTTTTCGATATTCCCTTGGACGGCGTCGTCCGATGCGACCACGATTTCCAACTCGGCTGAACCGCTTTCAGGGCGAATTGTGGCAACTAACCTGCGGTTCTGCTCCGCCTCTCCGCCGTTCTCTTCTTGTAGCAGGCTCAACACCACTTCCTCCCCTACCAGGCGCAGCCGGTTCTTCCCACTTTCCGTCCACGAATGCTTGTCGGCGAATTGGCTGAGAAAATCATCAACGGCAGGCAGGGAAGACTCGGACAGGTCGACCCGCAGCCTCCTGATGCGAAAACTCGATAGTTCGTTGAACAAGGTCATGCCAATGGCCGCGATACCGCCGACGACGATGGTATTGCCCACCAACTGGCTGGTAACCCCTTCGGTAAGTCCGCTGAAGATTCCGGCGGACAGGCCAAGTACCATGGAAATGCCGGTGATGGTGGACTTTTTCTGGTCGACTTGGCCGGCGAAGAGACCGCTGAAGACCGTTTTCGCGCCCTCGACGAAGAGCAGACCGAATATGATGACGTACACCGCGCTTACCACCGGACTCGGGACGGCGACCAGTATGGCCAGGAATTTGGAAAAGGGGGCGACCGCAATGGTCATCAGTCCCAGATATATCCCGACGCTCTTGGCGGCGACGCCGGTAAAGCCGATGTAAACAGCGGTGACCGCCCACGGCGCGGCGACGGGGATGGTTCCCAGGAGGCCGGAAGAAAGGGTGCCAATCCCGTACATATTCAGGCCCCCCTGAACTGAACGGTAGTCAAGAGCCGTCGGTTTGCGGTAGGAAGCGCGGTAAATCACCGACAGGTCTCCTACCGCTTTCATGAAGGCCGTCAGGTTCACGAACACGAAGACCGGAAGCAGGGCCCAGAAATCCCCGTCAAAGGACAGGTCCAGCCCCGGCCAGCCGAAACCGGGCAAGCTCACCCACGGAGCATCAATTACGGGGCCGATGTCGTAGAAGCCCAGAGGCGCGGCTGCAATCACACCGGCTACTACCATGATCGGCAGAATCCACATACGCCAAAGCGACGTGCCGTGAAGGGATATTACAACCCCAACGATCAGAGCGACCAATCCGGGCGCCAAGAAAAGCGTCGTCGATACGCCTTCCGGCACGACAACCGTGCTGCTGACGATGTAAGGCACGGCGGAAACCGCCACCAGCATAACTACCACTCCGCTCACCGTCGAAGTAAATACCCGGCGGAGGGAGGCCAAACGCAGGGTCAGGACGAACTGCGCCAGCGTGGAAGTCACCATCAAGCTCGCCAGCAAACTCGGCCCGCCCGCTTGGAGCGCCAAAGCACAAACCGCCAAGAACGGAACGTTGAAGTTGGCGACGATGAGCCGGCCCATCCCCAGATGCCGGAACCGCATGGCGTACAAGATCATGCTCGCTCCGGAGACTGCCAGCGCGGTAAATATCACCCACCCCAAATAAGCGTCGGACTCGTCGGACGCCCGCACCACAAGCGCCGACAGCATAATGAGGCCGATGGTGTTGGGTATGAATATCTGTAACGCCGAAGTCACCGCCACTAGCGGCGGACACTTCTCATCCGGTTCGTAGCGAATTTTGACTCACCTTCGAGCTATTCCGAATACATGGAAGAGTTCTCAATTCGTTGAGATTCTATGTCAGTTTAGTTTTAGCAGGCCGATCCTGTGGAATGAAGTCCGCCTCTCCTTTCATAGGGAGACGGCTGGTGGGGGTGAGAGTGACGCTCTCTATCGAACCGAACTGACACAGAGTTTCCCTAGCAAGTTATAGTTCTGTTTGACATTCAGGGACGGTTGTATGCTAACGTATAGGATGATTGCACTTTGGCGCAAGGCATTGATGCGGCGCAGATAGGCAGGGTATGAGAGAAATGACAAATCGAGCCACTGGTATATTGCATGGGGGCCGGATTGCCCGGCGATCGTCGGCCGGCGTGAGCCTGCTGATATTGTTGCTTGCTTTGGCTTCCCTCGCCGTCTTCGGCTTGGCCTGCGGCGATGACCCGACCCCAACCCCGGTGCCTGCTGTCGCGCCGACGGCAGCCCCAGAACCTACTGCCGCGCCTGCGGCAACCCCGGAACCGACCGCAGCCCCGGAACCCGAGCCCGTCAATGAAGACGACCTCACCCGCGCCCACGTGCAGAAGGCGATCGACTACTACGAGAAGAACGGCGTGGATGCCACGGTCGCGCACTACAAGTCCGAAGCCGGCGTCGAAGACGGAAGGCCGCTGACCCTCATAGACGCCGAAGGCGTGCTGCTGGTACACCTCGCCATCCGCTCCCTGGAGGGCCAGTACGTGGGATCCGGCTCGAGGTTCGTCGGCTTGGGGAGCTTGATAGACGTCGCCACCGAAGAAGGCTACTGGGTTACCACTCGGAGCGTCAATCCGGCCACCAAGCAGGAAGAACCGCGGCGAGTCCTCGTCGTACTTCACGACGGCCTGGTGTTCGCCTCCAGCCATTCCGTCCTGACGGAGGACGTGGCGAATTCCACAAAGGAGTACGTGAACAAGGCCATCGCCAAGTACAACGAGGAAGGTCTCGACGCCACCATTGCCCACTACAACAGCCAGGACAGCCTCGACGGCCAGTTCTACCTGTTCCTCATCGGCGCGGACGATAACTACCTCGCTCATCCCATCTTCCCGCACCTCATCGGCACCGACATCAAGGACGTTGTGGGTTCCGACGGCCAGGAGCTGGGCAAGGAGATAGCCGAGGCCACCGAGGGCGGGATCTGGGTGGAATACCTATGGCCCCATCCCGTATCCCGGAAGGAGCAGCAGAAGGTCACCTGGTCCGTCCGCCACGATGGGCTGATCTTCTCCTCCGGCTATTACGCCGGTGGTCCCGAGACGGGAACCCCTGCCTGGCAGGACGCCGACCCCAGGGAATACACGATCCAGTACGTGGACCAAGCCATAGAACGCTACGAGCGCGACGGCCTGCAGTCCATGCTCGACTACTACAACAGCGTCGCCAGCTTCGAGGGCCAGTGGTATCTCTTCGCCACCGACGCCAACGACGTCTATCACGTCCATCCCCTGATTTCCCAGCTGATAGGGACGGACATCAAGGACGTGGTGGGTTCGGACGGCTACGAGTTGGGCAAGGCGCTGGCCGCGGCCACCGACGGCGGCGAAGGAGTCTGGGTGGAATACCTGTGGCCCCACCCGGTTTCGCTGCAAGAGGTTGCCAAGGTTGGCTACGCCGTGCGCCACGACGGAATGCTCTTCGCTTCGGGCTATTACCCGCAGGTTGAAGACCCGGCCGCACAGACCAAGGCGTACGTGCAGAAGGCCATCGAGTACTACCAGGCCAACGGGCTGGACGACACCATCGCCCATTACAATAGCCAGGAGGGCGTTGACGGCCAGTGGAGCCTGACCTTGGCGGACGAGAACAACATCGTGCGCGTCGCCTTCCTTGCTCAACGGACTATAGGCACCGACCTCAAAGACCTCGCGCGGGGCCGGGTTCGGCAGATTGGCGAAGAGTTGGCGGCAGCGACGACCGAAGGTATATGGGTCAGCCATATCTTCCCCAATACCAGGTCATCGGAGACGCTATATGCTCACAACTGGGCTATCCGCTACGACGGATTGATCTTCATGTCCCGCTACTACGACGACCGGCGCGACGTTCCCAACGACTAGGCCCTCACACTTCCTCCCATGCCGGTGAGGACCTGAGGTACCCGCGTAGGGCCAGACTGACGGGCAGAATGGTAGCGGTGAACAGTCCCATGAGGGCCATGCTGACGCGGATGTTGAATATGTCTGCGAGACGGCCGAATAGCAAGGGCGCCGCGAACGCGCCGATCTCGTTGGTGGTGTAGAAGAAACCGTACATCCGGGAGCGTCGGGCCTGTGGCGCGAAGATTGCCACCGTGGCGTAGAGGGACGACGACGTGCCGTTCAGCCCAATTCCGAGCAGCACCATGAGCGGCGCAATCGCCAGCATCGGCGCGTAGATCGTCGCGACTAGGAACACTGCCGCCGACGCCTTCGTAACCCACACGATGCTGATGAGTCCGTGTCGCTCGCTGAACCAGCCGCATATATACTTGCCGAACGCCCCACCGGCCAGCAGCAGGATGAGCATGATGAATATCTCCGTGCTCTCCATCCCCCGGTCCGTGAGAATGAACGGCACGAAGGTCAGCGCCGCCGCTCGGATCGCGGAGTCAACGAACCCCACTACGCTGAGAATCTTGAATCCCGTTGTCGGCTTGTCGGTACCGTCGTAGGCGTCGGCCTGCTTCGATTCCAGCGGCTCCGCCCTGCCGATTTCGACGCTGCGGTTGATGAACAGCGACGCGAGGAAGAAGGCAATCGCGCCGATGCCGATGATGAGCATCGTCCCACGCCAGCCATAGGAAACGGCGACGACGAGGGCGAGCGCGGGCGCTGCCATCTTGCCCAGGTCGCCCGCGAAGTTGACCGTGCCGACTGCTGTCGCCCGGGCCTTGCTGTCGTAGGCGCGGGAGACGATGCCCGAGGCCAGCGGATGCTGCGTGCCGCCGCCGAGTCCGCCGAGAAGCGTGAACGCCAACAGTAGAATGAAGCTCGGCGCGAGCGACATGGCAATCAGCCCCAGCGCGACCCAGATGTTCCCGCCCACGAGAAGCCAGAACTCCCCGACCCTATCCGCCATGAATCCCACCGGAACCTGAAGGACGGCCATCGCCGCGGCGTACAGCGACTTGAGCATGGCCACTTCCGTGAAGGTCAAGTCGAGGTCGTCCTTGATGAGAGGCAGCAGAGGCGCGTAGAGGGCGAAGAATAGATCGCTCCACACGTGCGTCGCAGAGGCGAATATCAGCGTGCGACGCGCCTGCGGGCCCCGCGTCCAGAACCGCAGAGGGTTAATCATAGGGCGTTCCGGCGGGCCTCACTCAAGACTTCACCCGGCGCGGCAAAGGCGATTCGCAGGTCACTGAATGCGGCCCATGAGGCCGGCGGGAGTGTGAGGACCCGCATCGGCGACGAGATCGCCTGCCGGGCCCCACCTGTCCCACATATTCCACAGGAGTACGCCTCGCACGCGGGTACCCTCCAGGTAGTAGACGACGCCTTCCTTGAACTCGTCCTTCCAGTCGGCGACGGTCTCCATGCCCGAGTCGATGTGTCCCATGACCTCGTAGCCAAGTTCGAACATGTCCGACCAGAAGTACGGGATGTTGCTGAAAGGCTCTCCCGCGCCGGCCATGGCCTTCCCGGCGGCAGCTCCCATCGTGTTGGCGCTGTCCTCGTGCTCGACGCGAATTTGCCGCTCCAGCACGTCGTTGCGGTAGCTGGCGACGTCGCCCGCGGCGAATATGTCCGGGTGAGACGCGTTGAGGTTCCCGTCGACCAAAATGCCGTCCTCGACCTTCAGTCCGGCCTGTTGGGCAAGCTCGACGTTCGGCTCGATTCCCAGACCGGCAACGACGCCGTCCACGACGATCTCCCGCGAGTCCGACGAGTCGTTGGAGGTTACCGTGGCCGTTACGCGGTCTCCCCGCGTCTCAATGTTCGAGACGAGATGCTGATCGAGCACCTCGACACCGTGCTCGCGGTAGTAGTCGTTGAGGAAGGCGCTCAGATCGGCGGGATATATGCTGCTCCCGATGGAGGGTTCGGGAAAGACCATTGTGACGCGCTTGTCGTTATGCGCGAGCGAGGCCGCGATCTCGGAGCCGATGAAGCCGCCGCCGATGACCAGGAAGTCGTCACCTCTGTCTGTCAGCGTTCGCAGACGGCGGTAGTCGTCGACCGTGCGGAAGTAGATGACGCTGTCTCCACCGAATGACAGTCGTCTCGGCGAACCGCCGGTCGCAAGGAGGAGTTTGTCAAACGTGTAACTGGCTCCTTGATCGTCGGTTACGGTCTTGCCGTCAATGTCGAGGCCCTCAATCCGGCGACCGAGATGAAGATCGACGCCGGCGCGGTTCGTGTCGCGCTGGATGTCGCCCAGCGACTTCCCGTGCCATAGTCCCTTGGAAAGGTGGGGGCGGTTGTACGGGACTTCGCACTCGTCTCCGAACAGTGCGATGGAACCGTCAGTATCGACCTCGCGGATTCCGCCGATGGCGGCGTCGCCGGTCATGCCTCCGCCGACTATCACGTATTTGTAGTGCATGGCCTCCCCTTCCACGTCGCGCGAGCTTGCAGTCCTAAGCCCTCGCCTCTTCGAGCTCCTTCTGCTGCTCGACGGCGCGTTCGACGAGATGCGTCGGGACTTCCTGGTACCGGTCGAAACGCATGGTAAAGGTGCCCCGGCCCTGGGTCTGCGAGCGCAGGTCGGTGGCGTAGCGCATCATCTCGGCCTGCGGCGCTTCAACCTCGATGGTCGTGAATCCGTTGCCCTCGGGGTTCATTCCGAGGATGCGCGCGCGCTTGCTGTTGAGGTCGCCCATCACGTCTCCCGTGTCGCCGTCCGGCACGAGGATCTGGGCGTACATGATCGGCTCCAGGAGCTGCGGGGTCGCCTGATTGATGCCGTCGGAGAAGGCGTTGCTGCCCGCGATCTCGAACGACACGCCGGATGAGTCAACCGGATGGAAGCTGCCGTCATACAGCGTGGCCTTCACGTCCACGACGGGAAACCCTCCGATCACGCCGGCATCGAGGGCCTTGACGCACCCCTTCTGCACGGACGGGATGAACTCCCTTGGCACGGCGCCTCCCACCACTCTCTCGTCGAACTCGAAGCCGGTACCGCGCGGAAGGGGCTGTATCTCAAGATAGACCTCCGCAAACTGGCCGTGACCTCCGCTCTGCTTCTTGTGGCGATAGTGGGAGTTCGACTGCCGGCTGATGGTCTCCTTGTAGGGAACCTTGGGAGTCATGAGAAGTATCTCGACGCCGAACTTGCGCTTCATCTTCTCGACCGCCACATCCACGTGTACGTCGCCGAGTCCGCCCAGCAGCAGTTCCGCCGTGTTCGGCTCGCGGCTGACGCTCAGGCTGGGGTCCTCCTCAGCCATGCGGGAGATGGCGTTGGTCAGCTTGTCCACGTCGGCCTTCGACTTGGGGAAGGCGGCCATCGAAAATACGGGAGGCGGGAACTCCAGCGCCGGAAGCGTGATCGGATTGGCCCTTTCGCAGAGCGTGTCTCCGGTGAGGGCGGAGTTCAGCTTGGCAAGCGCCCCGATGTCCCCGGCGGCCAGCTCTTCGACGCCCTCCTGATCCTTTCCGCGAATGGTGTACGCCGTGCCGGTCCGCTCATTCTCGTTTCGGCTGGCGTTCCAGACCTGGGAATCGCTCTTGAGGGTCCCGCTGAAGACCTTGAAGTAGGAGAGCTTACCCACGAACGGGTCGGCGGAGGTCTTGAATACCTGTGCCGCCAGCGGGCCGGAGCTGTCTGCAGATAGTTCGAGTTCCTCGTCGCCCTTCTGAGCGGCGTGGGCGGGACTGTCGGCAGGCGACGGCAGGAGGCCGACGATGGCGTCGAGCAACTCATCGACTCCGATGCCGTTCAGGGCGGACGTTGCGACGACGGGGATGAACGTCCCTTCGGACATTCCCGCCTTGATGCCGGCGAAAATTTCCTCCTGCGTCAGCTCCTCACCCTCAAGGTACTTGTCCGCCAATTCTTCGTCGGACTCGGCCGCTGCCTCGATGATGCGCTCACGGGCCTCTTCGGCCTCATCAGCGAGGTCGTCGGGAACGTCGGCCTTCGGGTCGAGCAGGTTCACGACACCGCTGAAATCGGCCTCGGAGCCTATCGGAAGCTGGACGGGCACGCACTCCCGCCCGAACGCCTCGACGAGGGCCTCCATCACGCGGTCGAAGTCGGAGTTCTCCCTGTCGAGCTTGCTCACGACGATCAGCTTGGGCAGGTCCTCGGCCATCTGCCACATCTGAATGGTGCCGACCTCAACCCCGGCCGGGGCCGAGACCAGCACAAGCGCGGAGTCGGCGGCGCGGAGGGCCGACGCTACCTCGCCCCTATAGTCGGCATAGCCGGGGCTGTCGAGCAAATTGAGCTTGTAGTCCCCGTGGATGACCGGCAGGATCGACGTCTGCACGCTGTTCTGACGCTTGTGCTCTTCCGGCTCGTAGTCGGAGGTCGTCGTCTCGTCCTCGACGCGGCCCAGCCGGGTCGTCGCCTTGGTCGTGAAGAGCGCGGCTTCGGAGAGAATGGTCTTGCCCGCACCGCTGTGGGATAGAAGCACAACGTTGCGCAAGTGGTCGGTGTCGTAGGTCGCCATTCCGATCTCCTCTCCGGGTACTGGATAGATGCAAGTGCCAATTGTAGTGAATCAAAGGGGGTCTCCGCAACGGAGACGTTTGGGTAAACGTCATCCCCAAGCCTGTCATTCCGACCGTAGGGAGGAATCTAAGGTGTTACGCCGTCAGCACAATGAAGCGTCGGAGCCTAAACACCCCTATCGCTCCACCTTCAGGATGCTCATGAAGGCTTCCTGTGGTATCTCGACGCTACCGACCTTCTTCATACGCTTCTTGCCCTGGGCCTGCTGTTCGAGCAGCTTCCGCTTGCGGGTCACGTCTCCCCCGTAGCACTTGGCGAGGACGTTCTTTCGCAGCGCCTTGACCGTCTCCCGCGCGAGGATCTTGCCGCCGATGGCGGCCTGGATCGGCACCTCGAACATCTGGCGGGGGATCAGGGTCCGCAGCTTCTTGACGAGGTCCCTGCCCCGCTCGTACGCGCCGTCACGGTGGACGATGACCGAGAGCGCGTCGACCGGCTGGCCGTTGACGAGGATTTCAAGCTTCACGAGTCGCTCAGCGCGATAGTCGCTCAGCGAATAGTCCATTGAGGCGTAGCCCTGTGTGGTCGACTTCAGCCGGTCGTAGAAATCGATGAGCATCTCGGATAGCGGCATAGAGAATTCCATCATCACGCGGGTCTGGGAGACCGACTGCGCGCCGATGTCGGCATTCACGCCGTTTCCCCCTGCCCCATTGCCCGACGGCCCGTACTGGATGTACTCCATCCGGTTGAAGACGCCCCGACGCTCGGTCACAAGGTCCATCATCGCGCCGATGAAGTTGGCGGGTACGATGATCGTCAGATCGACCCAAGGCTCTCGTATCTCATCGATGAGGCTGACTTCCGGCAGTCGGGAAGGATTGTCGATCTCGGTTAGCTCACCATCGGTAGTAAGCACTCGAAATGCCACACTCGGCGAAGTTGCGATGAGGTTGATGTCGTACTCGCGTTCGAGCCGTTCCTGCACTACGTCCATGTGGAGCAGGCCGAGGAAGCCGCACCGGAACCCCGTGCCCAGCGCGGCGGAGCTTTCGGCCTCATACGTCAGGGCCGCGTCATTAAGCTGGAGCTTCTCCAGGGCGTCGCGGAGGCCGAGATACTCCTCGCCGTCGGCGGGGTACAGTCCGGCAAAGACCATCGGTTTGAGGGGTCGATACGCCGCAAGCGTCTCAGCGGCGGGGTTGTCGGCCAGCGTGATCGTATCTCCGACGGGTGCGTCGCCCACGGCCTTCAGTCCGGTCGCGATGTACCCCACCTGCCCGGCTTCGAGAGCGTTCGCCTCGACGGCGTCGGGGCTGAAGTAGCCGAGCTCTAACGCCTGGCTCTCCTTGCCGTTCGACATGATGCGGACGCGGCTGTTCGGAAGAATCTCCCCGTCGCGGACGCGGACGTAAGCGACGACTCCCTTGTAGCTGTCGTACTTGGAGTCGAAGATCAGCGCACGGAAGGGCATTTCCGGTTCGCCGGTCGGAGGTGGAACACGTTCTACAACGGCATCAAGCAGTTCGGATACGCCTGTCCCCGTCTTTCCAGACACAAACAGAAGCTCGTCCCGCTCGAACCCGAACGCCTGCATCACCTCTTCGGCGATGCGCTCCGGTTCGGCTGCGTCGAGATCGACCTTGTTTATCACGGGGATGATCTCAAGGTCATTCTCCAGGGCTAGGTACACGTTGGCCAGGGTCTGCGCCTGGATGCCCTGGGTGGCGTCGACGACGAGCAGAGCGCCCTCGCAGGCGGCCAAGCTCCGCGACACCTCGTAGGAAAAATCGACGTGGCCGGGCGTGTCGATCAAGTTCAACTGGTACGGCTGCCCGTCCTTACCTTTGTACGACAGGCGCACGGCCTGGGCCTTGATGGTGATGCCACGCTCACGCTCAAGCTCCATCGAGTCGAGCACCTGCTCGACCATCTCCCGCTCGTCGAGCGCGCCTGTGACTTCGAGCAGCCGGTCGGCAAGCGTCGATTTGCCGTGATCGATGTGCGCGATGATGCAGAAGTTGCGTACGTGCCGCGAGTCCATGCTATTGATGGTAGCACGGCAACGCCAAACGGGGAATCTAAATTGCGCAACGGTATTCCGCCCTTCGCTGACTGCGCGCTATTTTCTACTTCCTTCGTCCACTGCACATCGACCCCCGCACGGGGTATGATATGTCGGCCACGAAAACCTACGCAAAAAACTCGGGAAGGAGACTACACATGGCACTGGCAACGGCAAAGAGCACGGCGAACGCGGTATGGGAGGGATCGCTTCTGGAGGGAAGCGGACAGGTAAGCGCGTCTAGCGGCGCGTTCAGCGATCAGGCGGTCTCATGGGCCGCGAGGACGGACCGGGGCATTACGACGACGAGCCCGGAGGAGCTGCTCGCGTCATCGCACGCGGCCTGCTACTGCATGGCCCTGTCCAACTTACTTACTCAGGCCGACACCCCTCCGACGAAACTCGAAGTGAGCGCAACGGTCACGTTCGCGCAGCAGGAGGTCGGCTGGAAGGTCGCAAGCAGCGCCCTGACAGTCACCGGCGCCGTCCCCGGCGCGACCCCCGAGAGCTTCCAGGACGCCGCGGAGGGCGCCAAGGACGGCTGCCCCATTTCCAAGGCCATCGCCGGAAACGTCGAACTGAGCGTTGAGGCCACGCTGGCTTAGAGAAATAGCCGGGCGGGGCACAGACCCCGCCCGAAGTGTCAATTGGCGCAAATCGCGGCGTTCGCCCCTACTCCTCCACCACGGCGATTGCGTCCATCTCGAACAGGAGCGACGGCAGCACCAGCGGGGCCTGCACGGTCGCTCTCGCGGGCCTCGAAGTCTCGAAGAACTCGTTGTAGACGGCGTTCATCTCGGCGTAGTCGCCCATGTCGGCGAGGTAGAGGGTGGTCTTTATGACGTCGTCGAGCGTCGCCCCGACGGCGTCGAGCGCAGCAACCATGTTCTCCAGCGTCTTCCGCACCTGCGCCTGCACGTCTCCTTCGCCGACAACTTTGCCGTCCGAATCGAGGGCTATCAGGCCGGCCGTGGTGACAAGGGAGCCGGCGCGCACCACCTGCGAGTAGGCCGCCAAGGGCTGTGCCAGTGTGTCGGGATTTACTCGTTCGATCTTCATTTCCGCCTCCAAATTCTCAAGTGAGGCCAGTATAGCCGACGGCGCGGCTTCCGTCATTCACCGTCAATCGACGATTGTGCTATCCTCACTCGCAATCTCGATGAGGGCAGACACTTGACGAACTTGCCGGACGGGACGCAATTCATCCGCACCAAGGACCTCGCCGCCGAACGTGACGAAGGCGGCTCGTGGTACGAGGTCGTGGTGATGGACGGTCGCAACCGGGTCGGACTTATCTGCGCGCTGCCCGGCACCCCGCCCGACCCGCACATCCACCCCGACTACAACGAGTGGTGGATCAACCTCGGCGGTACGACGCAGTGGCAGATCGGCCAGTACGAGCCACTGTTGGCCGAGTGGGGCGACATCGTCATAGCGCCCGCCGG
Source organism: Dehalococcoidia bacterium (assembly GCA_963665745.1). Classification (GTDB taxonomy): domain Bacteria; phylum Chloroflexota; class Dehalococcoidia; order Lucifugimonadales; family VXLM01; genus VXLM01. The sequence goes on from OY762443.1 coordinate 2,925,189, forward strand.
CTACTGCCACGACATCCGCTCCAAGGGAACGGGCCTGGCACGCCGCCTCCACGTTTCGACTCCCAACAGCAACCATGACATCAGGGGCGTATCCCCCACGCGCTTCGTGCCGATCGACTACGACCTGCCCATGCCCAACCTCTTGCACACCCGGTTTGGACAACTGCGCGAGAGGAACGGACATGACGCCGCGTGGTCTGAGGTCGTCGTGCGGGACAGCCGCAACACGGCGGAGATCATCAGCCAGCTTCCCGGTACCGTGTCCGACGAGCGTACCCCGACACGAGACGAGTGGTGGGTGATGCTGGCCGGCGAGGCCGTCGTGCGTACGCCGGGCGGTGACATCGACACCATAGAGGGCGACATCGTCGTGGCGGAACCGGGCACGACATACACCGTCGAAACCACGGGGGACGCGCCGTCCGTGCGTATTCTCATCACCGACACCAACGCCTAGCAGCCGAAGGAGCACACCATGAGAGCCGCAGTTCTCGAACAGCCAAAAACTCGCGTCCCCGTCAGAGACCTCGAAATCCAAGAGCCGGGCCAGGGCGAGGTCCTCTTGGACATGGTCGGAGCGGGCGTGTGCCACAGCGACTACCACTTCATCGACGGCCACATGCAGCCGTGGAACTTGCCCTGGGTGCTGGGCCACGAGGGCGCGGGCGTCGTGCGAGAGGTCGGCCCCGGCGTGTCGAGCGTCGCGCCGGGCGACAAGATCATCCTCTCGCTCGACCCGATGTGCGGCTACTGCCGGAACTGCTCGCTCGGGAGTCCCGCCCTGTGCGAGACGTACCCGCGAGTGCCCGTTACTCGCATGACGCTGGACGGGCAGCCGACCTACCACATGCGGCCCACCTTCGCCGAGCAGACGATCGCGTTCGCCGACGCGTGCGTCAAGGTGCCGGACGACACCAACCTCGTGGTAGGCTGTCTCATTAGCTGCGGCGTGATAACCGGGGTCGGGGCCGTGGTGAACCGCGCGAAGGTCGAGGCGGGCGCGAGCATGGCCGTCTTCGGCTGCGGCGGTGTCGGGCTGAACGTCGTGCAGGGAGGCGCGCTCGCGTCGGCGGGCAAGATCATCGCCGTCGACACCGTCCCCTACAAGCTCGAACTCGCCGAGCAGATGGGCGCGACGCACTTCGTCAATGCCGAGAAGGAAGACCCCGTCGAACGGATCAAGGAGATCACGGGCGGAGGGGCCGACTACGCCTTCGAGGTCGTGGGGTACCCTGCCCTCGTGCGGCAGGCCCTTGACTCGGTGCGTACGACGGGCACCGCCGTGGTCGTCGGCGTTTTGCCGACCGGCCAGGATATCTCCATCGATGGGTGGCACCTACTTCAGGACCGCGCGCTCATCGGCGCGTTCCACGGCTCCGCCCGCGCCCGCGTCGACTTCCTGTGGCTACTCGACCTCTACAACCAGGGACGGCTGAAGCTCGACGAGCTCATCTCGCGCTCGCGGCCACTCGACGAGATCAACGAGGCGTTCGACGACATGGTCGGCGGCACCGTCGCGCGGACCGTGCTCGTGTTTGACTAATCTCCACGTACACCAAAACCGTTCGTCTTACCCCCTTCGCGGAACGTGGGATCGGGTAGATGGTTCTGCGGTTCACGCCAATGAGTTCGGCGGTCTCGCCGGCCGAGCTGGCGGAGGCGAGATTGGGGGATTGTGATCACCTGTTTTTCGGAATTTGTTGCATGGTGTTGCATTGCCGCTATGGGCGGTGGGAGTCGCGATTTTGTGACATTCTGTGACACTTTGGGACATTTCCCTCGTTATTGTAAAGTTTGGGAGAGGGGAACACCCTCACCCTTTGCCGCATGTGGGTATGATAGGACTTATGTTCTGCGTTGTCAAGTCGGGGTCGGAGAGGGGATAAAAGGATTCACCGCAGAGGGCGCGGAGAGCGCAGAGGGGGAGGATGGATTCCCGCGTTCGCGGGAATGACGGCGTGGGGGTGCGGGTTAGGGCAGAGGGTGACATCGTAGGGGCAAACCCCCTTGTGGTTGCCCGTTCCCGTTGCCGTTCTATATACTGCTCCGAACTCGCAGCCGACGCCTCTGGCAGAGGAACCGCTTCCATGGCCCTATCGGACGTTATCAAGAAAATCGAGGACTCGCCCCGCTCGACTAAGGTCGCCGTGCTTGCTATCGGGGTTGCCGTGGTTGCCAGCGGCGCGGCTGTCTTCTTTGCTACGAACCAACCCGATTCCAGCCCCGAACCCGCCTCCGTCGCAAAGGCCGTCGACGAAAGCCCTAACACTCAAACCGGCCCGGCTCCTTCCGCCCCGCAGCCCGCGCCAACCGCCATTCCTACAAATACGCCTTCCCCCGTTCCCACAAGCACGCCGGAGCCGGTCCCGACCGCTACCCCTCGTCCTACTCGGATTCCCACCCCTGTTGCTACACCCACTCCAGATACTAGTGATTACTATGTTGTTATTCATCAGGGCGGTGTTCTAAATGATGGTATAGGGGTAATAGAGTATTATGCCATCTATCCTTTCAAGAATGCACGGGGTTCTTCTGTCTCTTTCGATAAAGATGAGTTTTATTTGGAGTATCTAAGGAAAGAAGGTGTCATAACTTCTGAACAGATAAGAGATTATTTCAATGACGAAGTTATTAAAATTCCTCTCGTTCCTATATCTACTGCAACTTATAAACTACACCGGACTAACCCTTACATTATGAGTCAGTTAGATATTCGTGCCACAGAACTTTTATTCCATTATGCCGATAAGTCTTTGGATTACAGTGAAAGCGTTTCTAGTGTTCAGGGTTTGTTAGCGGGCAGTGACGGCGGGAGCATCACGATCAGTGACGGCAAGATAAGCGTTTCTACGGTTGACGACGACGGCAATACGACCACCGTTCAGTTGGAGGGCGTGGGAGCGAAGGAACTGCTGGACTACTGGTTGAGTCAGAATAAGATAACCGTAGAGCAGAAGAATCAGTACGGTCAGACCGGTGAGATTCAGTTCAGCCTCAAGGACGGGGTGGACCTCTTCGACTTCGGATCGGCCCTGGACAGCGGGAGTTCCTTCGGCCTGGACAAGGAATCGCGCGACATAATAGCCAATGAGATTCTGCCGCTGTTCAAGTTTGGGGATTGAGCGCCCTTCGACAGGCTCACCCTTCGACCCTTCGACAAGCTCAGGGGAGCCAAGCTCAGGGTGAACGGGGTAATGGACAGGCTCAGGGTGAACGGGGGTTATGACCCTCACCCCAACCCCTGTATCGAGTACGGGGCAGGCTCTCTCCCACGACGGGAGAGGGGGTAAGAGGATTCCCGCTTTCGCGGGAATGACGGTAGAGGACACCGCGGGAATGACGGTAGAGGACACGGAGACAGCATCAATGGACAACATCGGCGTATACGAAAGACTGGGCGTGCGGCGCATCATCAATGCATGGGGCGTGTCGACGGAGCTTGGTGGATGGGCCTGCACCGAAAACGTCACGAGGGCCATGGAGGAGGCGAACCGAAGCCCGGTCGAGATGCGCGAGCTTCTGCAGAAGTCGGGCGACTTCATCGCCGACCTGCTGGGAGTCGAGGCCGCCCTTGTCACCTCGGGCGCCGCCGCCGCCCAGGCCCTCAGCGCGGCCGCATGCATGGCGGGCGCCGACCCCGACAGGATCGGCCAACTCCCCAACACCGACGGCATGAAGAACGAGATCGTCATCCAGAAGCGCAACCGCTACATGTTCGACCGCTGCTACACCGTCACCGGCGCGACCCTCGTGGAGGCCGGGGATGACGACGGGACCACCGAGAACGACTTGAACGCCGCCATCGGCCCCAACACTGCCGCCGTGGCCTACTACATCCAGCCGCCCTTCGACGACGCCATCGTATCGCTCGAAGACACCGTCGCCCTCGCGCGCTCGCGGGGAGTGGTCGCCCTCGCCGACGCATGCTCACAGATATACCCGCTCGACTATTTTCGTAAATGCGCCCAGTCTGCCGACCTCGTCACCGTCGGGGCCAAGTACATAGGAGCGCCCCACTCCGCGGGATTCGTGTGTGGAAAGCGCGACCTGATCGAAGCCGTGTCGGCACAGAGCTTCGTCTCCTACCACTACGACGGCGGAAATGCCATCGGACGCCCTATGAAGATCGACCGCCACGAGATTGTCGGCGTCGTCACCGCCCTCGAGGACTGGTTCACGATGGACCACGAAGAACGCTTCTTGGAATACGATTCGCGGTTCGCCGTCATCGACGACGCGCTCCGAGACATCGACGGCGTGAGCACCCGGCTGGTCGATATTCCCTACTACATACCGCAGGTGATGTACATCGACCTCGATGAGTCGGTGGTCGGCAAGACCGCCGACGATATCCACGCCGAGCTCGACGCCGGCACTCCTCGCATCTGGGTAGGGTCAGTGGACGGCTCCCTCACCGTCGTCGCCAACTGCATGACCGACGAGGAGGCGGCATTCGTGGCGGAGCGCCTGCGGGACGTGTTGGGAGGTAGCTAGCATACCCATGAGACGCCAACGAACCGTCTACTTCAACGACGCGCGGCACTTCTACCTGTTCGTGTTCGAGCCGCCGATGAGGATGGAGGACCTGTGGCGGCCCGTCGACGAGGTGGCGGGCACGGGCGTGGACACGCTGGTGTACGGGGTCGCGAGAGCGGACGGGCTGTTCTACCCGTCGAGGGCGGGCAAGTCGTTCCGATCCGACGTTGACGAGATCGACAACGCGATCTACTGGAAGGTGCGGCACAACATTCTGTCGCTGGAGGAGCGGGGCGTGGACATCCTGCAGGCGCTGGCAGACCGCGCACACGAGCGGGGCATGGAGTTCTTCGTCAGCTTCAGGATGGGCACCTACGAGGGAGTGGGCAGCCCCGAGGCTGACCCGGCCGAGGGAGGCAGGGGCCTTGCCGATGCGGGCGCGCGGGAGAACCAGCTTCGCGTCTTTGAGGAGATCGTCACGCAGTACGACCTAGAGGGCATCGAGCTCGACTTCGGCGCGAGTCCGGGCGGGATGCCGCCCATGCTGCTCGACGAGGACATTGCGGAGTACGCGCCCGTCCTGACCGAGCACGTGCGACGGATCGCCGAGATGACGCGGGACGCGGGTATGGAGGTGGGGGTGCGTGTGCCGTGCATCGAGAAGGTGTGTGACGCGCAGGGTTTTGAGGTCCGGACGTGGCTGAAGGAGGGGCTGGTGGACTACGTCACGCCGATGATGTACTCCAACCTGCGGCTCGACTCGCAGATGCCGATGGACTGGGTGATCAAGGCCGCCCACAAGGTCGACGTGCCCGTCTACGGGATGCTCCAGCCGTTCGTGGAAGTGGGGTATCCCGGTCACCAGTATGACGAGCACTACACCCCGGAGATGATGCGCGCCGCCGTCTCCAACTACCTCGCCAAGGGCGCGGACGGCGTGTACGCATGGTTCCTCGACTGGCCCCTCGGAGCGACGGAACGGAACATGCTCACGGAGATGGCGAACCCCGACCTGATGGTCGAGGCGGACAAGCAGTACCACCTTTCGCGCCGCACGGAGCCTGCCGCGTCGCTGGGCTACGACACGACCCTGCCGTTGGAGATACCGGAGGTCGAGCCGGGTCGGAGATACCCGATTCCGGTCTACATCGCGGACGACATCCAGGGCAAGGCCGACCGCGTCAAGAGCGTCACGCTGCGGATGCGCGTCGGCAACACCGTGACGGCGGACCGCATATCCGTCTGGCTGAACGGGGAGTCGCTAGAGAACGAGGCCGTGAACCGGGACACGGGCGCATACGTCCGCATACCGGTGTCGCCGCATCGCATCGAGCACTACAGCGCCCAATGGATCGAGATCGCACTGTCATCCGTACGCCCGAAACAGGGAGAGAACCTAGTGGAGGTGTCTTTGGAGAGCCGTCCGGCGGGCCTCGCCGGAGGTATCACGATTGACGATCTGGAGATCGTGGTGGAATACGGCGTGTATAAGGTGAGTATATAGCGTGATCACTCAAGCCTTGTTACGGTACACAAAAAGAAGGGCCGCCCTCAAAAGCTTTAGGGCAACCCTTCAAGTGATGCTGTCTAGCCCGGATGGACGCACCATTCACGACACTTACATGGTAGCGTAACGGCACAGTACCGTCAAAAGCGCCAGAGACGGGATTCGAACCCGCGACCTACACCGTCGTGAATGGTGTGCTCTGTTTCTGCCCCCGCGTGAACCTCGCGATCTCCTTGGCGTAGGCCTCCCTGCCGTAGACCTCTTTCTTGTTGTACATGCGGCTGGGGTGAGGGATGAGCCGCAGGCTCCGGTCTTCGAGCGGGAGCTTGACGGGGGCGTGGCCTCTTCGGTGAGACTCGCGGATGGCGATGGCCATTTCGAGGACCTTGAGCCCGTTCTCGCCGTTGCCTCTAGGCTCTATGTCGTGGTCGAGCGCGTCGATCATCGACTGCGTGGTGGCCCGTTGACGGTTGCCGGGATCCTCCCAACCTTCCTCGTCGATCTGGCCGAATCCTCCGTGTACGCCCTCGTCGTCCGAGAATGGGGCATCTACCTCCATCGCGTTTATGAGGGTCGGTCGGGACTCGTCCGGGTCGTGGCGGTACATGCGGACGTTCATGTTGTCGCTCGTGAATCGACCGCGCTCGCAGAGCACCTCGAAGCCGTAGCGGCCGGTGTCGCGGCGATGGAGGAACGCCTCGACGCCGTTGACGAACCGGATGTAGCCGGCGCCTCCCTGGTCGTACTCGCTCCACGGATCGGTCGCGACCCACCCCGTTATCCGGTCGACCTCGGCATCGTCGGCGAAGAGTCGGGCTAGGCCGAATATCTGGCAGCCGCCGCCAGAGAGCTGTGTGCCGCTCCCCTGGAAGAAGCTGATGCTCCGCACCGCGCCGACCTCGCCCGCCGCGATCCTGTCCTTCGCCTCCCAGTAGTAGTGGTGATTGCGTTCGAGGTCGCCGCAGCCGAACTTGACGCCCCGCTCACGGCAGGCGGCGACCATCTCGTCGGCGTCCGAGAGTCGAGCGGCGAGAGGCTTTTCGGTGCAGATGGCGGGCACGTCGTGCCGTACGGAGTCCAACACGACCTCGCGGTTGGCGATGACCGGAAGGACCGCCAGGACAATATCGACATTCTCCTTGCGGAGCATCTCGTTGTAGTCGGCATAGCCGGGCACGCCGAATCGACTGGTGAAGATGTCGAGGTTTTCATGGTCGGGGTCGGCTCCGGCAACAACGACGGATCGCCGGTTCAGATTGTAGGCCCGGGCGTGCTCGGTTCCCTTCCTGCCGCACCCGATTGCGGCAACGCGGTAAACCTTGTCGGTCATGGGGTGACTCCTAGCAGGACAGTCTACGTAACCGGGAGAGAAAGCGCATTAGGGAGCAAGATTTGGTCATACGAGAATCCTGTCGTCGGAGGTGAGCCGGAGGAGACCGTCATTGATAAGAGCATCCAGGACATCCTGAGGGGTGTACGGGTGATCCCCTGCTGCCAGTCGCTGCGCGAGAAAGTCCTTAAGGTCGGCACGTGACAGGGACGTGTTCTCTTGGGCGAGGACGTAGCGGAGCGCTTGCGTGCGGAAGGAGCGGAACGACCCCTCGAAGGCGCTCTGCCGGGAGTAGTGCCTGCTGCGACGGTTGATCGTCCTGTCGCGGAGTTCGATCGCTCCGTAGTCGAACAGAGCATAGCCCCACTCGCGCGGGTCTTCGGTCCACACGGCCCTGCGGGCGATCTCCATGATGCGACTGTCGGGAACGTCATCCTCGCCGGGAAAGAAGAAGAACAGGTAGACACGACGGATGTTGGTGTCGAGGAAGGGCTCGGCGCTCCCGAACGCGAAGCAGGCCAGAGCGCCCGCGGTGTATGGACCGATGCCGGGAAGTGTCATCAGCTTCGCAGGGTCGCGTGGGAATTCGCTGTCGAACTCGTTGACGATCATTCGGGCGGCGTCCCGGAGACGCAACGCACGGTTCCAGTAGCCGAGTCCCTGCCACGTCCGAAGGAGGTTCGACTGGGAGGCGGCGGCGAGTGCCTCCGGCGTGGGGAACTCGCAGAGAAATTCTTCGTATTTGGGAAGGACGCGGGAGACCTGCGTCTGCTGAAGCATGACCTCGGAGACCAGAATCTTGTATGGATCACGGGTGTTGCGCCACGGCATGTCCCGGCGGTTATCGCGGCCCCATTCGAGGATCAGGCGTTGGAAGTCGGAGATTTCCATCGGGACTACACCCTATCGGTTTGCCGAGAGAAGTCGCAAGACACTTAGTAGGGGCAGCGAAGGGCAATCGAGTATGACTACAGGGTATAATTTGAACGTACCATCGTGCAGGTGACAATACATGGCAGCCCGATTCGCCCACCCGGACACGCCGTTCCCCATCGGGGTTGAATACTATCGCGGGGGAGCGCCGAAGCCGGAGTGCTGGGACGAGGATTTTGCGAATATCCGCGCGGCGGGATTTCGCATCGTGCGCAGCGCGTCGTACTGGAACTGGATGGAGCCGGCGCGGGACGTTTACCACCTGGACGACTACGACGTGATGTTCGACCTCGCGGCGAAGCACGGGCTGTCGATGTGGCTGGACGTGATGCTGGCGACGCACGGGGCCGCGCCGGAATGGATGACGCGGGACTACCGCGATTTCCTCGTGGTGAACCACTGGGGGCACACGTACTACTCCAACTCGCATCCCGCATATCCACAAGGCGGGATGATCCACTGCTACGACCATCCTGTCTGGCGAGAGCGCGGCGGGAAGCTGCTGCGGCACGTCATTGAGCGGTACAAGGACCATCCGGCGGCGTTCGTCTGGGGCATCTGGGACGGGATCGCGCTTTCGTCGGCATGGGTCGACCAGGACGACGGCTATCCCTGCTACTGCGAGCACTCCATCGCTAGGTATATGGACTGGCTTAAGGGAAATTTCGCGCTGGACGAGTTCAACGATCGGACGCTGCGGGGCTACCGCCGTTGGGAGGATGTGGAGCCGCCGCGCTCGGACAACAACGTCCTCGAAATGCTGCTGTTCAAGAGGTTCAACTACGAGAACCTCGCCGGACACCTGCAGTGGATGATCGGCGAGGTGCGCAAGATCGACACGGCGCACGAGACGAGAACGCATGGCGCATGGATGCCGCGTCCGTGGGACGAGACGTGCGCGCGCTACGCAGACTCGTGGGGCATGTCGATGCCCTCGAACAACCTGCTCACGGGGGAAGACCCGTACAAGATCGCCGAGCGCGCGTTCGCGTTCGACTGGTCGCGTTCGATTGGGAAGGGCGGGCGCTGGTGGAACGAGGAGATCTACTCAGGCATGGCGCGTGGCGGCGTCACGTGGAAGAAGCAGACCGACCCCCGTGAGCTGACGACGCTACTGTGGATGACACTCGCGCACGGGGCGGCGGGAGCGATGTTCTGGCAGTACCGGCCGGACCACGTAGCGTTCGAGTCGCCGGGGTACAACCTTGCGGCCCTGGACGGGAGGCCGACGCCGAGATTGGAGGCGGTATCCGAGGCGATGTCTCAGATCGAGGGTCTCTCGGAGCACCTGCCCCTGCGCGTCCCGAAGGCCGGAGTCGCCATCGTCAATCACCAAGCGTCGCACGACCTGTTCAGCATGAACGGCGAGAACGAGCGGTTCCTTTCCGATGTGCGCGGGACGTACAGGACGCTTTGGTCGAACGGGATTCCGGTCGACGTCGTGACGCCGGCGCAGGACTGGTCGGGTTACGATCTCGTGTTTCTGCCGAACGTCGCGGTGATGACCGACGAAGTGCGAGACCGGATAGCCCGGACGCTAGCCGAGAGTGCAACAGTGAAGCTCGTCGCCGAGGGCAGCTTGGGGATGTACTCCGACAACGGCCTCTCCAGCTACGACCCGCCTGAGGGACTGGGGGAGACGTTCGGCGTGCGTGTGGCCGACTACTCGCGCGTGACCGACCTCGACATCTCAAGTGGAGAGGCTACGTTGGAGACCCTGTATGGCGCCCTACCCTTCGAGTCGGAGACCGGCTACGCCGTTCTCGAACCGCTACCGGGGACGGAGGCAATCGCGTCGATAGACGGTCAGACGGTCGCCACTCGAACCGGGGACGGAAGGTTCACGTGGTACGGGTTCAGCTTGTCGGCGGGCTTTGGCGACATCGGCAGCCCCGACATCCTGTACGGAATCCTGCGTGACTCCGGCATCCAAGCTCCGGTGGCCATGGACGGAGACCACGTGATACCGGTCGTCCGTGAGTCGGTGCTGGGTAGGCCATTGCTGTTCCTGTTCAACATCGAGCGCCAGGACGCGAACGTGTACTTCTCGCCCCGCTGGAATGCCGTCGACGCCATCGACTTGCTAACAGGAGAGAATCTTCCCAAGGACGGTGAGTATTTTCATATAGTCGTTCCGCAGTGGGGAGTCGGAGTGATTTCATGCGAGTAGATGCCGAGCGCCGAAATCCGTAGTAACACCGCCATGCCCAAAACCACTTTCCTGACAGCCGAATGGCGCCACTTGGCCTATGCGAACTACGAAATAGACCCCGGCGCGCTCCGTCCGTACGTGCCCGCGGGCACGGAAATCGACCTGTGGGAGGGTCGATGCTACGTCAGTGTCGTCGGGCTGCAATTCCTCAAGACCAAGCTTCTGGGCCTCGCTATACCTTTCCATCGCGACTTCCCGGAGGTGAACCTGCGGTTCTACGTGCGGCGCGAGGTTGACCGAGAGGTGCGGCGAGGTGTCGTGTTCATCAAGGAGATCGTTTCACGTCACGCCGTCACGTCGGTCGCCAGGGGCGTCTACAACGAGAACTACGTTACCTTGCCAATGCGCCACGAGATAAAGCCAGACTCCTACCGCTACGAATGGCGACACAAGCGAACATGGAACAGGCTCTCCGTCGCAACGCGCGGGGACTGGAGCGTTCCCGACTCATCGTCCGAAGAGTCATTCGTCGCCGAGCACTACTGGGGCTATGCCGCTCAGCGCGACGGCTCGACCCTGGAGTACGAGGTCGAGCACCCGCGATGGCGCATGGCGAAGGGCGATGAGGTGGAGTTCGTGTGCGACGTTGGTCGGCTATACGGTGAGGAGTTCGTGGAGGCGCTGAGCCGGGAGCCAGCGTCGGCGTTCATGGCGGAAGGATCGGCGGTGGTGGTGTGTCGGGGGGTGCGGCTGTAGGGCATCCTCTATAATCCAGGTATAGATATTGCACAATTTGAAAGTACTACTTGCAATTTGTGCAACTCGGTGATATCGATTCTCAATCACATCTCACCGAAGAAATGTCCATCATTGGAAAGCAGAGGCAGAGAGACTGCCCTATAGCAGCCTCGACTAAGCAGGAACCCATGGTTTGACAAGGCCAAGCGGCATAACTGTTCAGACTGTGTGCGACACCCTCAAGGAAGCAAGCCGCCGTCATTCTCGCGAAGGCGGGAATCCATAGGCGGGGGTGTTCGTCTTACCAACTCTGAACAGTTGCCAACGTATGTAGTGTACGGTTCCATGCACACAGAGTAGGCGCATTTTGGCAAGTATCATTTTCAGAAGTAGCAATCCAAACGGAACCTTAAGAAAAGGAGACGAACCACATGACCCTCCAAGACCGGACGGCCCATAACGTAGCCCTGCGCACCAACAACGTCCTTGCGAAGATAAGGAAGGGGGAGATCGCCTTCGGGTGCCAGTTCAATTCGCCGTCGTCGGAGCAGGTGGAGCTGCTGGGCATCGCGGGGTACGACTTCGTCATCTTCGACGGGGAGCATGGGAGCTTTACGCTGAGCGACCTGGAGGAGCAGAGCCGCGTCGCGCAGATGTGCGGGCTGACGCCGGTCGGCATGGTGCCCGACGTGGAGCTTCCTACCATCCACTCCTTCTTGGAGCGGGGCATCATGGGGATTCACGCGCCCAACATCACGACCGAGGAGGACGCGCGGAAGCTGGCCGAGGGCTGCCGCTACGCCCCGGAGGGCCGACGGAGCCTCTCTTTCTCACGGGCGACGCATTTCGGGTTTGGCCCGCCGAGGCCGGAGTACATGGCGCACGCGAACTCGCAGATCGTCGTGATGGCGCTCATCGAGCACGTCGACGCGCTCGACAATCTGGACGGCATTCTCTCCGTGGAGGGTATCGACTTCTACGGCATCGGGCCGAAGGATCTCGCCCAGTCGATGGGCCTGCCCGGACAGATGGAGCACCCGCGAGTCAAGGACTTCACCAAACAAGTGACCGATGCCGTTCACGCGGCGGGCAAGAAGATGTCACACGAGGTCGTGACGGCCCACCGCGCCTCGCACTTCTTCCTAGAGGCGGCGGTGGCGTTCAGAGAGTCGCGGTTGGCGCAGGCTTGATTTGTGCGGAAGTTGACTAACAATGCATCCATGATGTAAATTTACTATAGTATGTAAATTTACATTCGGGAGTAAAGCGATGTCAACATCTTTCGTAAACCCATTCCGGCCCGGCGCTGGGCATATGCCGCCGTATCTGGCAGGACGAGAACGGGAAAGAGAAGAATTTGCCCGCCTGCTTGACCAAGAGCTAATTCTGGACAATCTCGTACTCACCGGGCTTCGAGGGGTCGGCAAGACCGTTTTGCTCGACACGCTCAAACCTATGGCTCTGGCGAAAGGCTGGCTCTGGGTTGGCGACGATTTATCCGAAACCTCAAGCATAACTGAACGCAATCTCGTTGTACGTCTTCTCAAGGATCTTGCGGTCGCCACGTCGCAGGTCGTCGTTAGCACACAAGAGAAGCGAAGCTTGGGATTCCTTCAAACGGAAGAACCGTACGAACGGAGGATGGACTTCGAGACCTTGCTCGGCATCTGGAACAATACTCCCGGATTGACCTCAGACAAGCTGAAAGCCGTGCTGGACAGTACCTGGGAGACGCTGGAGCCTCTCCGTGTACGGGGCATCGTATTCGCTTACGACGAGGCGCAGAATCTCGCAGACCATGCCCCACGTGACGAGTATCCCCTCTCACTACTCCTCGACGTGTTCCAGTCAATCCAGCGCAAGGGAACGCCATTCATGCTTGTTTTGGTAGGACTACCTACCCTCTTCCCAAAATTGGTGGACGCGAGAACGTTCGCCGAGCGCATGTTTCGCGTCGTCATGCTTGACAGACTGAATGAGCAAGCTAGCGCTGACGCCATAGTTAAGCCCATCGAGGATTCCGGCAACGCGGTTAAATTCAGTCCTAGGTCGGTCAAACTCATCTACAGCGTCTCAAGAGGTTACCCATACTTCATCCAGTACTTTTGCAGGGAGGCATTCGATATATGGACTCTCCGGCCTGAAGCCCATATTCCAACCGACGACATCTTCCGCAAGCTGGATGATGATTTCTTCGCGGGACGATGGGCGAGAGCCACGGATAGACAGCGCGACTTGCTGGTCGTAATCGCCCACCTTGAGAACTCATCCCAAGAGTTCACGGTGCAGGAGATAGTCAACGCTTCGAGGAACGACGATAGGCCTTTCCAAAGCAGTCACGTCAATCGCCTGCTAGTCTCACTGGGCAAAGCGGGACTCGTATATAAGAATCGGTGGGGGAAGTACTCGCTTGCGGTCCCACTGCTCGACGACTTCATACTGCGTCAGGAAAAGGAACGTGAGATATGAACTCTCGGCGCCACCTTGAACCACCATCAGCGAGCGGCCCTACGGATCGCACCTCTGGCAGGAATCGACAGGGCGGCCCGTTGTGTGTGCCCAGGCAAGGGCCTTTGCCTTTGTCAGGAAGGGGCCGGGCCAGTCGTACTGCACCCAGATGCAGAGCGACCGGTGAATTGTAGCTTTGGGCAGCGTGTCCTTAGCCGCGCCGTTTGGATTTACTCGATAGCTCATCCGGTCCCCACCCGGTCCTTCCCTACTTCGTCACAGTACTTATAGCAGGAAGGGTTTTTCGATAGCTATGAGAAAAAGGACACAGTTTGAACGATTTCGACTGGATCGGGTCAGTCGTAAGGGGCCTACGCTCAGGGCTAGCCCCCACTGCTCCACTCCACCAGCGCGGCGCGGAGGAGACCGAGGGTGTACATACTCGTCCGCTGGCGGTCGGGAGCGCCACGACCGGCGGAGTTGAAGACGCGGGACTTCGTGCGGCTGCCGTCGGTGACGGAGATGTAGGTGGTGCCCTTGGCGAGGTTCTGGGACATGTCACCCGGCTCGGGTACGCCGTGAACGGCCAGTCCGATGTCCGCCCTTGAGCGCGCGCGTACCGCTTCCGCCAGCTTGTCGGTCGCAGCGGCCTGATCGGCCAGGAAAGCGTCGACGTCAGACACATCGGCGCCCGCGATCAGCCGACGAATCGAACCGAGGTTGTTGCCGATGGTGCCCTCGACGAAGTGATCGGCGCTGGCCTCGTGGAGCTTCGTAGCAACGATGCCGCTCGTGAGGTCCTCGTAGACCGCTATCGTTATGTTCCCCTGCTCCAGCAGCCGGCCGACGGCGTCCTCCAACGTCTCCTCGTCCACGGCGAAGACATGCTTTCCGAGGAGCTCGCGGACCTGCGCCTCGACCGGGTCGATGAGCCTGTTGGCCTCCTCGACGCTCGATGCCTTAGCTGCGATTCGCACGTCGACCTGTCCGGGGTGGGCGAGCACCCCAACGGTCGGGTTTTCGGACCCAGCAATCAGATGCCCTATACGGTCATCGACGTTGCTCTCCCCGAGGTCCCCGACCTTGAGGATGCGATAGGTCAGCGTCTCCGAGAGTTGGAACCTCCCGCGCAGGTACGGGACGACCTCGTTGTCGAAGAGCCACTTCAGCTCGTGGGGAACGCCGGGAAGGGCGATGACCACTCCGCGCGGATCGTCGACGATGAAGGATGGCGCTGTCCCGTTCGGGTTGTGGACGGCAAGTGCGCCTTCAGGAATATCGGCCTGTCGCTCGTTATTCGGAGTCATGATGAAGCCCCGCCTGCGGAAGCGCTGCTCGATGTCTTCCAACAGCGCGGGGTCGCGCACGAGCTTCCGCCCGGTAGCGTCGGCGATGGTCTGCCGGGTTAGGTCGTCCTGGGTCGGCCCGAGGCCGCCTCCCGTGATGACGATGTTGGAGCGGCCCAAGGCCCGGTCGATGACCGATCTCATGCGGTCGGGATTGTCGCCGACGATGGTCTTGTAGTAGAGATCGACGCCAATGTCGGTGAGGCGACGGGCCATCCACGCCGAGTTGGTGTCGACAATTTGCCCAAGCAGAAGCTCGGAGCCGATGGAGACTATTTCAGCGTTCGGCATGCGTCATTTCCTCCGGTCGACCGAAATGCCGGCATCTTCAGGTCTTGTATGAATGGCCAACTCGTGCTTCGACAGGCTCAGCACGAACGAGTCCATACGCAAGCTACGTTCGCCCTGAGCTTGTCGAAGGGCGAGAATGCGCGGGTCTAGTCCTAATCAACCGATTCTCCCTCCAAGATCGCCAAAAGACCCTCCGGCACCAAGCGTCCCCTACCCGCCTTGAAGTCCTCAATCGGCTTCCAGATGGCCTTGAAGGGCGAGCCGTCGTCCTCTTGAGCGCAGATCTGGTTGCGGCTGTACATCTCCTCGTCCACGAAGTCGGCTTCGTAGAGCATGACGATCTCGTGTCCGAGATGCCCGTGGACGGTGAAGATGTTTTCGACGACACCCAGCCATCGCACGTTGGTGACTTCCGTGTTTAACTCCTCGGCCATTTCCCTGGCGGCTGCTTCGGCGCTCGACTCTCCAAACTCGATTGTTCCGCCCAGCGGTCGGTAGTAGTGGTCTCTCTTCTCGGTGTCGTAGCCCTCGGATACGAGCAACTTGTCGTCACGTCGGATCACACATAAAGCAACGGGCCTGACTATGCTGCTAACCATGAGCTTCGCCCCGGTGGATGGACAAGAGGACCCTCAGGCCCCGTACTTGTCGCGCAGCATTGCTGCACCGCGACCGAGGGCGCTGAGCTTCACGTAGGCCTCGTCGAAGTCCATGGGGTTGACGCTGGAGGGGGAGAAACCGCAGTCGGGATTGAGGGTGAGGCGCTCCTTCGGGACGTATTCCATGGCAGCCTCCGTTCGGGCGACGACTTCCTCCGGGGTCTCGATATGGGGGTCGGTGTGGTCTATCACGCCCAGACCGAGGATCTTGTCCTTCGGGAAGTCCTTGAGTACACCGATCCCGCCGGCGTCGGGCGTGGCAAGCTCCATGGCGAACCGATCAACGTTCATATCGCCGAGCGCGCCTATGATGAGGTCGTAGGGGCCTTTCGTGCCGTGCTGCCGGTTGAAGTGCGCGTGGCAGAAGTGAACGCTCAACGGGACATCTTCAAGACTCGCTACGGCGCGATTCATGGACGTGACGGTCAACTCTATCTCGTGGTCGATGTCGGCTATGCCCTCGTTCTCGCGGTAGTCGGGATCGACGAGAAGGCCAAGCCAGGGGTCGTCGATCTGGATCATGTCTACGCCGAGAGCCACGAGACGCAGCAGTTCCTCGTTGATGATGGGAATGCAATCCTCGACGAACTCCTCGCGAGTCGGGTACGCCCCGGTCGAGTGGTCGGCGCTCCACATGCGCCGTCCGACGGTATAGGGAGAAGGTATTGCGACGATGATCTTGGAGTCGGTGTGCTTGCGCATGAACTCGACCTCGCCCGACGCCATCGAACGTCGCGTCGAAATCTTGGAGGTTACCGCGGGGTACATCAGGTGCGTGAAGGACGACGTGCCGCCCGACGAAACAAGGTCGTTGGTGAAGCCGTCGACGGCCTCGGTGAAGACCTTGACGTAGCTCTCCCGCCTCCACTCGCCGTCGGAGATGTAGTCCACGCCCGCCCGCTCCTGCATTCGGATGGCCGACGGAACCACGTCGTCAAGGAGCCTGTCCGCCTCTTCCTCGCTTATACGCCCAGCCTTGCGGTCCTCGATGAGGTCTCTGACCCATTGCGGTCGCGGGAGGCTTCCGACGACGAAGGTCGGAAAGAGGGGGTCGGATGGGTTCATGGGCGACTGACCTCCGCAAGTGGAGTGGGCCTCATTGTAGCTTGGGACGTTGGGGTGTCAAGGGATTCCCGCCGCGACTCCCCTGCCCTAGATGACCTTGTTGAGCGGATACTCGATAATGTCCTCCGCGCCGGCGTTGAGGAGCTTCGGGGCGAGGTCGCGGACGACGGCGGGACTCACGACAGTCTCCACTGAGAACCAGTCGGTGTTGTAGAGCCGGGCCACCGTCGGGGCCTTCATACTGGGGAGGACGTCGACGATATCCTCGATCTTCTCCTGGGGGACGTTCATCTTGAGGCCGACGAGCTTTTCGCCCTGGAGCGCGCCGTTGAGGAGGAGGCCGATCTGCTCCATCTTCGCCCTCTTCACGGGGTCGCGCCACGCCGCGTGGTTGGCGATAAGCTGCGGCACGGTCTCCATGAGGTCGTGAATGATTGTCAGCCCGTGCGCTCGGATGGTGCTGCCCGTCTCGGTCACCTCGACGATGGCGTCGGCGAGGCCGGAAACGACCTTGGCCTCCGTCGCGCCCCATGAGAACTCGACCTCGACGTTGATGCCGCGTTCGGCGAAGTAGCGCCTCGTGAACATGACGAGCTCGGTGGAGATAGTCTTGCCTTCGAGGTCTTCGAGGCGCTTGATGCCGGAGTCGTACGGAACGGCGAGCACCCACCTTGCCGGACGGGCGCTGACCTTCGAGTAGACCAGATCGGTAACGATGTGAACGTCCGAGGAGGTCTCGGCGATCCAGTCCTTGCCGGTGATACCGGCCTCGAGGGGGCCGTGCTCGACGTACCTCGCCATCTCCTGTGCGCGGGCGATGGAGCATTCGATCTCACCGTCGTCGATCTGGGGAAAGTAGCTGCGGGAGTTTATGTCGATCTGCCATCCCGCCCGGTGGAACAGGGCAACGGTGGCGTCCTGGAGGCTTCCCTTCGGAATGCCGAGCTTCAATGGTCCTGACACGGTGACAACGACTCCTCGAACAGTATTGGGGCGCCACGAGGGACTCCCCTGATAGACATAACCAGTCTACCAGATTCAGAAGGGGCGGAAGGGAAGGCAGTTGAGACGGTTAGGCATAAGTCCCCTCTAAACGCCAGTGACGGTATGAGGATGATTAAGTTTTTAACCAGACATTTCCTGACATATCCTGACAATTCCTTCTGGGGCGATTCGTTCTCTGAGCTAGTTTTCAATCAATGGACACAATGAACTCTGCACAATATAGTGCGTGTGTTCTTTTATATCAAATCCTGCCTCCGTTCATGTTCTTGACTTCGACCGTGATGGTCTACACTCTCATACTATCGCGCATACTATCGCGACGAGTTGTATGCGGTTCAACCTGCGAGTCGCCGGAAGTATGCGTGTGGTGTTCACCCGCCTATGTCTCCCCTGTGGCTCGTATACAAGTGAACGCTCGTCGTGACATGAGCATCATTTTTCAAAGTACTTATAGGGAGAACGCAATGGCAACAGAGAAACAGAAGAGAATTGCTTGGGACAAAGCAGAACCGATCAGAGGTAAGAATCCGAACACGCATCGTCGTGACAAATTTGGCAACGAAATCTACAAGGGATCTTACGGCGAGAACAGTCCGAAGGGTTGGGAAGTAGACCACTCGAAGCCTAAATCTGAGGGTGGAACTGACCATCCGAACAACCTGCAGGCCTTGCAGACTGAGTCAAACCGGCTAAAGAGTGACACATACCCCGGCTGGAAACCGGGTATCGATCACCTGAAGCATGAGATGCCGGAGCGCCGGGATGGTGACGACGATACGGTCGTCGCCAGACAGCAGCCACGCAAGGCTGACAAATTCGAGAAGTCTCCGCTACCCGTCCTGCCGAAACTGAACGACAAGTACAAGAGGATAGCGTCGGCTGCCTCTAAGCGGCAGGGACGGCGTTCACGTAAAAACGGCGGGACTCGGAGCATCGAGCACAATCTAAAGCGCCCAAGCCGGGCTCCCAGCATCAAGATCATCACCCGATAGGCAGACGAACCAATGGGACTGGCAAGCATGCCGGTACTCGGCGAAGGCTAGAGACGGAAGTCGCCCCGTCAACGTGACGTACGGCGTCGTTAGCTTCTTTACCGGTTCGATTTCAAATTCATACACTACCCCTGTTCAGTCTCTGTGAGAGCTATTGCGGGAGTCAGTTTAGGCGGAAGCGGCAACGGGAACACGAAAGAGCGAGCCGAGTCCCGGGATCTCCGCAGGCGCGTCGACCAGACGGAGGGTGCCCCAGATCGTGGACTGCAGGGCGGAGACGACGGGTTTGCCGGTGACCTCTTCGAGGCGGGAGAGGATGTTCGAGGTCCTCATGCCGGTGCAGCTTATGAAGATGCCGTCGGCTTCCGGGCGGTCGACCAGTTGGACGACGAGCTCGTAGATCTCTTCTTGCGGTATGTGCTCGATACCCCGGAGCTTGTTCAGTCCGCGCATGTGCACAACGTCGAAGCCGTGCCCTTCGAGAAATCCACGTAGTCGTTCGTTTAGCTCATCGACGTGCGGCGAGAGGACGGCCACGCGGGTGACGCCCAAGAGTTTGAGCGCCTCGACTGCCGTGGTCGAAGTCGTTGTCGAGGGGAGGCGGGTCGCTTCGGTGATGCGGGCGGAGATGTCCGTGTCGCCACCGACTCCGCGCACGTAGCTGGCCGAAGTGCAGCCGTAGCCGATGGCCTGTACGCCGAGGCCGGGGAGCGTCGCGGCGGTCGCCTCGATGTTGGGATTCTCGGCCATGGCGAACAGCCGGTCTCGAGTGATGGCCGGGCGATCATCCGACCCGAAGTCCCGTGGCGTGCCGGCGATGTGCCAGTTCACACCGTCCGGGATGAAGCGGGCGACCTCTTCGGAGTCACCGGGGACAGGTGGGCCAGGCCATACGAAACCAATGGTGTGAATCGGTCCCATGATCGACCTCCAGAACTATGTTGCTATGGCGAAGGCGGTTCCGCTACTTGTCGCACGAGGATTATACCAACTCAAGTTGGCTTTTCCCTGAGAAAGTCTTCCAAAACCGTTCATGGTGAGCTTGTCGAACCATGAACCAAGCTTCCACCCTTCGACAGGCTCAGGGCGAACGGAATTGTTTTAGACACCCTCTCAGGCTGTTGGTAGAGGCTAGGCGTTTGAGATTCTCCGCATAACTTGTACCATAAGGGAAGCTGGGGCAAAGCCCTTGTGGAAATCGAGGCAAATTCGAGGAGGGGCATTTGGCGCGGGTACTTGTGACGGGCGGCGCGGGGTTCGTCGGGTCACACGTCGTGGACGGCCTGTTGGAGAACGGCCACGACGTGCTGGTCGTCGACGATCTCTCGACGGGCACTCGCTCGAACTTGCCCCCTGACGCGGAGTTCGTCGATCAAGATGTTGCGGACGACGGATTTGTGGGCGTTGTGAAGTCGTTCAGTCCTGACGTCATCTCTCACCTGGCGGCGCAGGCTTCCGTTCCCGTTTCCATGAGCGACCCAAACCTGGACGCCCGCGTGAATATCATGGGCGGGCTGAATGTCATTCGAGCCGCGATTGAGGCCGACTGCGGGCAGGTGGTCTACGTCAATACGGGAGGAGCGCTGTACGGCGAGCCGGAGTACCTGCCGTGTGACGAGGATCACCCAATTCGCCCCATCAGCGCCTACGGCCTGAGCAAGTGGACGTCGGAATGCTACTTCCGGACGATGCTGCCGGACTCCATCCCCCTGAAGGTGCTGCGCCCTGCCAACATCTATGGGCCGAGGCAAGACCCACACGGGGAGTCGGGAGTCATCGCGATCTTCACGCGGAAAATGCTGCGCGGAGATGAGGTTACAATCAACGGGGACGGAGAGCATACGAGGGACTATGTGTACGTCGGCGACGTCGTGGAGGCGCATGAGACGGCGATGAATCACGACGAATCGCTTGTCGCCAACATTGGGACGGGTGAAGGAACATCCGTGAATGAAATTTTCCTGCACCTTCAAAGGGTTACCGGGTACAGTGAACCGGCGATTTACGGTCCGCCCCGGCCCGGGGACGTACGCCACATCGCGCTTGATCCTTCGAGAGCGAGGCGGATGTTGGGCTGGGAGCCGAAAGTCGGGCTGCTCGAAGGGTTGAAGATGACCGCTGCGTCAATGAGGAACGCCGATGATTGATCGTGTCGTCGGGCACCGTAGTCCATTGGACGGACGTAACGCAGTAGGAACCGGCTTGATCGGAGCATGATCGCTATGGAATCGCGTCTCGTCACTGCAATCCGCATCGTTCTGGCCCTAGTCATGGTCACGCCTCTTATCGTCATGACCGACCCCTTGCCTCATGCCGTGTTCCCGTACGTGGTCGGCAAGGCGTTGTGGAGCCGGACGCTGATCGAGATCGCGTTCGGGCTGTGGGTCGCCCTACTGCTCAGGGATTCGTCGTATCGATTTCCGAGGTCGTGGACGCTGGCGGTGCTCGGCGTCTACGTCTTGATCGCTCTGCTGGCGACGTTCTTCTCGGTAAGTCCGACCCGGAGCCTGTGGTCCACTTATGAGCGGATGCAAGGCTGGGTCGACCTCGCGCACTGGGTCACATTCGTCGTGGTATTGGTGTCAACGCACAGGACGTGGGTGCACTGGCGGACGCTGCTCAACTTCAACCTGGGCGTGGGCATCTTAATTGGACTGCTGGGCTTGACGCAGTTCTTCGACATCAGCGTGTTCGAGTACCTTCAATACCGGAACCGGCTGGACATCACCCTGGGGAACCCGACCTACGTTGGCGGATACATGCTGGTGAACTTCTTCATTGCGGCGGCGTTCCTCGCCGAGTCGTTCCTCGACAGGTCGGCCTCTGAGACGAGGGGCCACGCGGTGGACCGTCGCAGGAGACGCAGGGCACAACAGAGCGGAGGATTGTCCAAGATTCCTCCTGAGCATATGTGGCGGGCGTTTTGGGTCGCGGCCGTTGCGCTCAGCCTCACGATGGTGTTCCTCAGCGGAACACGGAGCGCCGCCATCGCGCTGGTGGCGGGGATACTGGCCTTTAGCATCGGATACGCATTGTGGGGCGGCTCCCGGCGACTCCGGGTGGCGGCGATTGGCACAACGGCCGTGCTGACCGCGCTGGCCTCGCTCGTCGTAATCTTCATTCTCGTGCGTGCGGGAACCGACGTGGAGAGAATCGATCTCCCCGGGACGATGGTGGAACGCCTGCTCAACACTGGCGTGCGGGACAGGAGCGTCGAGGGGAGGATAGCAGCAGCCGAGGTCGGGATGAAGGCGTTTCTTGACCGGCCTCTCCTCGGATGGGGCCCCGAAAACTACACGGTAGGCTATGATCGTCACGTAGGGCCCGAAGCCTTTGCCAAGGGGTCAGTGTCTTTCGACCAGGCACACAACAAGCTCATAGAAGAACTCACGACGAAGGGGCTGCTCGGCCTGCTGGGATACCTGGCTCTGTGGGTGTCCCTGACGGTAGTCTACATTCGGAAAGCCCGGCATCTGCCGCCTGCACAGCAGGCGTTCGCGTTCCTGATCGGAGCGGGACTGATCGGATACTTCACCCAGAATTTCTTTTTGTTCGACACGCCGGGCACGGTAATTCACCTCTATGCGCTGATCGGGTTCGTGGTATTCCTCGATTCGATGATCCTCAAGCGGAGCGGTTCGGGACCGGCGCAAGCTGTCGTTCAAGACGCGAAGGCCGCGGATCGCAGTCCCCTGTTCCCGTTGCTCAGGGGAGAAATGGCGACGGGGTCGATGATAGTTGTCGTGGGCGTCGGGATCGCCGCGACGGTGTTCCTGCTCAACGCGCGGCCATTGATGGCTGCATCGCAGGCGGTCGATGCGGTCAGCGGGGGGAGTGCTTGGGCCCAGAGGTTCGAGGCATTTGAAGATTCGGTCGGTACGTTCCCGCCGTTGTCCAACACCGTTCGCATGATGATGTTCAGAGAGATTGGGGCGCAGTGGATCACCCTGGACGGCATTGAGGCCGCCACGGCGTTGGAGGCAGTTGAAACTCACGGTCCGGCCGGCACCAAGGCGGAGCCTGAGGAGTGGCGTTTGCTGACCACCATGGCGGTCATCTATCAGCAGGCCCGCGGCGTCAACGAGGAATACGTTGGACGAGCGCGTCAACTCGTCCAACAGGCGGTCGAGCTGGCGCCGTCGAGGGTCGAAGTGCGGGCGCTGCTGATCGGGCAGCATCTGGCGGAAGGCGACCGACAGGGAGCATTGCGGCTCATCGAGAGGTACACTGCGGAAGCTCCGGACGCGGCACACCATTACGAGCCGATACGGGAACAGGTGGAGAGAGAAGTCAAGCGTCTCGAGGACGAACAGGGAAGCGACGAATAGGTTGCGAAGAGGAAGCGCATGACGGTATATCCAGTCATTCTTGCCGGAGGCTCGGGCACTCGACTGTGGCCGTTGTCGCGGGAGTACTATCCCAAGCAGTTCCTGCCGCTGATCAGCGCTTCTTCGAGTATGCTCCAGGAAACCCTGGCGCGTCTCGAACTCATCGAGGAGGCGGCGTCTCCCATTCTCGTGTGCAGCGAGCTGCATCGCTTCATCATTGCCGACCAGCTAAGGGAGGCGGGGGTTGAAGCGACGAGCATCATCGTCGAGCCTGCCGGGAGGAACACCGCGCCCGCGCTGACGCTGGGGGCGCTAAGGGCGCAGGACGCGGCCCAGGACGGCAGCGACCCGGTTTTGCTGGTCACCCACTCGGACCACTTGATTACGGAGCCTCAACGATTCCTGGACGCGTTCCGCGTCGGGCTGGCGCTGGCGTCCGAGGGAGACGTGGTGACGTTCGGCGTGCCTCCAACCGGCCCGGAGACGGGGTACGGGTACATCGAGAAGGGAGATACCCTCTCATCGGTTGACGGCGCCGCGTACGCCATCCGTTCGTTTGTGGAGAAGCCCGACCTGCCTGCCGCAAGGGAGTATTGCGAATCGGGACGGTACCTGTGGAACAGCGGGATATTCATGATGCGCGCCTCCGTGTGGCTCCGGCAACTGGAGCAGCACCGCCCAGACATCGCCGCCGCCGTTCGGGAGGCTTATTCGCAAGGGAACGACTTCTTCGAGTTCTTCCGGCCTGAGGAGGATGCGTTCCTGAACTGTCCGAGCGAGTCGATAGACTATGCGGTGATGGAGGGAGCCGGGCCTGCGGTGGAGGAAGCCGATGGATCGACGGGGTTCGCGGTCGTGCCTATCGACGTGGGATGGTCGGACATCGGCTCGTGGTCTACCCTGAGGGAGCGGCGTGAGCAGGACGTTCACGGCAACGTTGTCCAGGGCGACGTGTACACCGATTCCACGAAGAACTCGCTGGTGATCGGCCAGCACCGGCTGGTGGCGGCAATAGGCCTGGAGGACCTGGTGGTAATCGAGACGGCGGACGCGGTGTTGGTGGCGCACAAGGACCGCGTGCAGGACATCAAGGGGATTGTAGAACGACTGAGAAAGGACGGGAGGCCGGAGGCGGACGTTCACCGCAAGGTACACCGGCCTTGGGGGTCGTACGATATTCTCGACGTGGGCGAGGGGTTCCAGGTAAAGCGCCTGACGATTTCTCCCGGTGCTGCCGTGTCGTTCCAGTACCATAACCACCGGGCGGAGCACTGGGTCGTCGTGCGTGGGACGGCAAAAGTGACCAAGGACGATGAGGTATTTCTCCTCAGGGAGAACGAGTCGGTCTCGATACCGAAGGGCATGAAGCACCGCTTGGAGAACCCGGGAGACGTCCCGCTGGAGGTAATCGAGGCCCAGATGGGCGAGTACCTCGGTGAGGACGACATTATCAGGCTTGAGGACAACTACAACCGCGAGACGAACAAAGAAGACGACTCCGAACACGGCCAAGAGAGCTAGGCGCGACATTCGCGCAGGAAGGAGATCAAAGCATGAAAGCGATGGTGTACCACGGGAATCGCGATCTGAGACTTGAGACGGTTCCGGATCCCAGCCCAGACGAGGGCGAGGCACTGCTGCAAGTCGATTACTGCGGGATCTGCGCGACGGACATCGAGGAGTACGTGTACGGGCCGAAGTTCATCGACAAGGCCAAGCTGCCCATAATCACGGGTCACGAGGTGACCGCGACGGTCGTTGAAGCGCCCGATCAGTACGGACTCCTCACGTCAGGGACGCGGGTCGCGCTGAATACGGTCTTGACCTGTGGGGCGTGCTTCTGGTGCTCCTTGGGCGAGACACCGCAGTGCGAGAAGTTTACGGTGGTCGGATTCGACCGACCCGGCGGACTGGCGGAGTACCTCGCGTGGCCGGCAGAGGAGCTGATTCCCCTGCCCGACAGCGTCTCAAGCGAGGCTGCGGCGCTCATCGAACCTTCCGGGGTGGCTCACCACTGCGTGCAGCGCGGGAACGTCCAGCCGGGCGAGACGGTCGCGGTTGTCGGAGCAGGCACGGTGGGCACGCTCGCCATGCAGATCGCCAAGGCCCAGGGAGCGCGGGTATTCGCCGTCGACGTGAGGCAGATGAGTCTCGACCTCGCAAGCTCACTTGGGGTTGAGGTCGCCATCAACGCGGCGGAAGAGGACGCCGAGGCGATGCTCAAGGACCTCACGGACGGACGCGGGCCAGACGTGGTCATCGACGCCGCGGGAGCGCCGAATACCCCGGCAGACTGCATGAGATACGTTCGGAGAGGCGGGCGAGTCGTCCTGGTGGCGATCTACACGTCCACGCCGGAGTTCGACTTCAACTCCATCGTCGCGCAGGAGAAGACCGTTATCGGCACGATTGCCTACGGTCGCGCCGACGTGCAGGCCTCGGTTGACCTGATTGCGGCAGGGAAGCTGAGCACGACGCCCCTGATTACGGACCAAATAGGCCTGAATGACGTAATCGACGTCGGATTCGAGCGGATGATGGCGCCGACGAAGGACGTATTCAGGATTCTGGTGAAGCCCTAGCTCGAATCGCTGAGAAACCCGTACTTGCGGAGCATTGCTATCCACTTGGCGCGCTCCGGGTTGTTGTCGGGGTTGTCCAGCCAGAACGGGTCGCGCTGCAGGAGCGGGAAGACATCCCTAATCTTCGACTCCGCTGTCACCTGTTCGCGGACGGCCTGTTCCTGTTCCGGCGTCTTGGGCGCGGCGAAGTATCCCATCGTAATGAGCCGGCGGTCCTCACCGCCGCCATAGCTGCCGTGCCAAGCGTAGTTGTCGAATATCAGGACGTCGCCGCATTCCACCGCCGCGACGTGTGAGGGCACCTGGTCGACGCTGAGGCCGTCCTCATCCAGGTGGGCCCCGGAGCTTTCAAAGCCTTCCTTGAGGGGGATGCGCTTGAATTCGGAGTGCAGGGGTTCCCTGTGCGAGCCCGGAATGAGCCGGAGCGCGCCGTTACTGCCGTCGAGGGACTGAAGGTAGATGCCGAACTTCAGGCCGCGCCAGTTCTTCTGCGAGGTGTCCGGGTGCCAGTCGGTGCGGTCGCCGGAGAAGGAGTTGGACGCCGAGAATGAAGCCACCACGTCCTCGCCGAGAAGCTGCTTGACCTTGTCGAGGAATCGGGGCTGTTCCAACAGCGAAGCCGTGAACTGGGTGTCGGGCATGAAGTTCCACCAATTCAGCTGCTTGCGGAAACTCGCCCGCTCCATCGTCGCCTCTGCCCGCTCCAGCGCCACGTCGAACTCGGCGTTCAGCGTATCTATGTCCTGTTGGGTCAGAAAGCCGCGCAGGACGACGAATCCGAACACCTCAAATTGGGTGATCTCAAGCTCGCTAAGCATTTGATAGCCCCCGGCTTTTGATGGCGCTATTGTAGCAGGGCTTGGGGACTCACCGCAGAGGGCGCGGAGGGCGCAGGGTTGTGTTGTTCCGTCTTGACATCGTTCGGCCTCATACATAGACTCCGAGCGAATCCGAAAGGGGTATTCATCGACATGACACACTACCAACTTGAGCGCAACTACGGGTGCAGGGTCTCGGACGCATGGACGTTCCGGGGGCTGAAGACGGCGATCCTGGAGAACGAGCTGCTTCGCATCGTCATTCTCATCGACAAGGGTGCGGACGTGTACGAGTTCGTTCACAAGCCGACGGACGTGGACTTCATGTACCGCGACCCGCACGGCGTTCGCGATCCGAGGACGTTCACTCCCACCACCGGCGAAAACGTGGGCACGTGGATGGACTTCTACGAGGGCGGCTGGCAGACGGTGTTCCCGGGAGGCGGTTTTCCCTCCCAGTACCAGGGTGCTGACATGGGCCTCCACGCCGAGGCGAACATGGTCCCCTGGGACGCGGCGATCGTCGAGGACACGCCGGAGCGCGTCGCCATCAAGTGCTGGGTGCGAACGGCGCGCACTCCCTACTTCTTTGAGAAGACCCTGGCTCTGAACGCCGGTTCCCCGGTGCTCGAAGTGGAGCAAACCCTGACCAATGAGGGCGAGGAGGTCGGCCACTGCGTGTGGGGCGAGCACATCGCCCTGGGACCTCCGTTCCTCAGCCCCGACTGCGTGATCGACCTGCCGGGTGGCACGCTCATCAACCACGATGACCAGCACCACCCGAACGCGAAGCTGAAGCTTGGCGCGCGCACCCCGTGGCCGATGACCGAAGACCAACAGGGCAACCCCATCGACGCCAGCAAGATCGAGCCGAAGGACGCGCGTCGCTACGACATGTCGTACATTGCGGACATGCCGGAGGGTTGGTACGCCATCACCAACCGGAAGATGGGTGTGGGATTCGGCGTGCATTGGCCCACTGATGTGTACAAGTTCCTGTGGTTCTGGCAGTCGTTCGGAGGCGGGTACGGCTACCCATGGTGGGGCCGAACGTACAACGTCGGCCTCGAACCGTTCTCAAGCTGGACGAACCAGGGTATTGCGGACGCCATGTCCAATGGGACAGTGATGGTCCTCCAGCCGGGCGAGAAGGTCTCGTCCTCCGTGAGGGTCGTCGCCTACACCGGCTCCGAGCGAGTCAAGCGAATCACCGAGGACGGCGAGGTGGTTCGGTGATTTCCGTCACCACTGGACGAAGATCGGCATCACGACGTGAACGTAGTTGTCGTCGCCGACGGGCTTGATCACGCCCGGGCTTGACGGGGTCGTCGTCTCCAGTGCGACCTTGCCGGTCTCCAGGACGTTGAGCACGTCGGTGAGGTACTTGCTGCTGAAGGCGATCTTGGCCTCCCCGCCCTCGATCTCGGCGGCGACCTCGCCCTCGTTCTGACCGACCTCCTCGGACTTCGACTGCACCGTCATCTTGCTTTCTTCTTCATCCACCACGTCCATCATGAGGCGGACGATGTTGCTGCCCTCGCGGGCGAAAATCGACGCGGCCCGCGTCGCGCGGATGAACTCCTCGCGGCTGACGGATGCGCGGGTATCGTACTTGTCGGGGACGAGCTGCTGATAGTTGGGGAAGGTGCCCTGTAGCAGGTTCGCCACGACCTCGATGTTGTTGAGGCGGAAGAGGGCCTGGTTGTTCGAGGCGGTTACGGTGAACTCTACCGGGTCGGTCTGGCCCCCCGTGAGACGGGACACCTCGTTGAGGGCGCGGGCCGGGATGATGAAGTCCACGTCCTCGGGCAGGGGTTCGAGGAGCTTGCCCTTGTACACCGCCAGCCGGAACCCGTCCGCGGCGGCGAAGGTGAAGTCGTCTCCCGATATCTCCACCTTGATGCCGGTGAGCACCGGACGGGAGTCCTCGGTTGCGGCGGCTATCGCGACGTGCTTGATCGCGTCGTTCAGCGCGCCAGGATCGATCTTGCCAGCAACGCCGTCCTCGACGGTCGGCACGGGAGGAAAGTCGCTTGCGGGAGTGCCGTTGATCTGCGCGGAGAAGCGGGCGCACTTCACCGAGATGCCGACGGGCTGTTCGGTGTAGTCGAGGTCGATGCGCTCGGCCGGGAGGGAGTTGACGAACTCGGTCAGAAGTCGCGCCGGAATCGTGACCTCCCCCTCTTCCTCTATCTGCGCGCCTATCCACGTGCTGATGGCGATTTCCTGGTTGGTTGCCGCCAGCTTGAGCCGCGCGTTGTCGGTCGTAATCAGCACGTTCTGCATGACCGGGTAGGTAGTCCGGGCGGCTACGGCGCTGCCCACGATCCCAAGTCCGCGGCTGAGGTTTTCTTGCAAGCACGAAAGACGCATATCTCCACGCTCCATTCGATTGTCAAAGTCCGTTCGGTAGTATAGTGCGACGGGCAGGCTCAGTCAACGGGGAGCGGAGGGAGACGTTTGGCCGCGCGGTTTTTGGTAGTATATGCCGAGCGCGCGGCATGGCAGGCGCGGCTCCACACTAAACGAATGGGAAGTCCAACACCGTGGGATACGTTGATTCTCTGCACGCAAAGGCAATCCAGCTAAGCCGGCTGTCCGTCGAGATGACGGCGGCGGCGGACTCGGGCCACCCGACGTCGGCATCGAGCTTGGCCCACGTCGTGGCCGCCCTGATGTACGGGCACATGCGCTACGACCCTTCCGACCCGGCCAGTCCGGCGGCGGACCGCCTCGTGCTGTCGGAGGGTCACGCTTGCCCCATCGTGTATGCTGCCGGCTCCGAGTTGGGACTTGCGGTGGGAAAAAGCTCCGAAGATCGTCGCGCGATGACGCTTGAAGACGCGATGCGGCTCCGGGACATCGACAGCGAGATCGACGGGCATCCAAATCCGGCGGAGGGGTTTCCGTTCTTCCCGGCGGCGACGGGGTCGCTGGGACAGGGCCTCTCCATCGCGGCGGGACTTGCGGCGGCGGCGCGACTGGACGGCTCCGACAAGCGAGTGTTTTGCATCATCGGTGACGGCGAGAGCCGCGAAGGGCAGGTGTGGGAGGCGATAGATTTCATCGTCGACTACGGGCTGAACGCCGTCTGTCCCATCTTCAACTGCAACGGGTACGGGCAGTCCGACCCGGTGAGTCGGCAGCAGTCGCCGGAGGTCATCACGGCCAAGCTTCGCGGAGCGGGGTTCGATGTGTCGGTGATCGACGGGCACGACCCGGTTGCCGTGCGTGATGCCCTCTTGGAACACGCTCGCCATGCCGACGACCCCGGTGCAAGGCCGTTCGCCATCGTTGCGGAGACGGTCAAGGGGTGGGGATTCGTGAAGGCGGCGGGCGAAGGACTGCACGGCAAACCCCTGACCGGCGACGACGAAGCGGCCGCTCTGAAGGAACTCGAAGAGACGGCGGCGGCGCTTGGAGTTGCAGGCACAAACGGCGACCTCAAGGTCGGCCCGGCTCCTGCGACCGCGTCACCCTCTGCCGGATGCGAGTCCCCCCCGGGATTCGCCGAAGCCATGAATACCTACGGCCAGACCGACGCGCTGAGGGACAAAAAATTTGCGCCGAGGAAGGGATACGGTATCGCGCTGCGGGCGCTGGGGCATACGAACCCCGACATCGTGGCCCTCGACGGGGACGTGAAGAACTCAACCTTCGCCGAGTATTTTTCCCAAGACTCCGACCTGGCGCACCGCTTCTTCGAGTGCCGCATAGCGGAGCAGCACCTCATATCGTGCGCGGCGGGGCTGGCGTCTGGAGGAAAAATACCGTTCGCGTCGAGCTTCGGCAAGTTCGTCGCGCGCGGATACGACCAGTTCGAGATGGCGTTCATCAGCAGGCTGAACCTCAAGGTCGTCGGCTCGCACGTGGGAGTGAACATCGCGGCGGACGGACCGAGCCAGATGGCCCTAGCCGACGTGGCGTTCTTCCGGTCTATGGCGAAAGTGCATGCCGACGCGGGCGGACCGGCCCTATACATCCTCAATCCGTCCGACGCGGTCTCGGCCTACGCCCTGACCCTGGCAATGGCCGAGCACGAGGGCGCCTGCTACCTCCGCGCCGCGAGGCCGGACACACCGTTCCTCTACGACCTCGACGCCGACTTCACGCTCGGAGGCCACGGCGTCCTCACCGAGGGCGGCGACGTCCTCATCGCGGCCTCGGGATACGCCGTACACGAGGCCCTCAAAGCATTGGCAGCCCTATCGGAGGAAGGCATCGAGGCTGCGCTCATCGACCTCTACTCCCTCCCTTTCGACGCAGAGGCCATCGCCAACGCCGCTCAGTCCGGCGGCGGCAGAGTCGTCACGGTTGAAGACAACTACGGTGCAGGCTTCGGCTCCGAAGTCGTCGAGGCCCTCATGCAGCACGGCGGAAGCTTCAACGTCAACCAGATGTACGTCAAGCGCATCCCCAAGTCCGGCCGCTCAGCCGACGACCTGATGAGGTACGTGGGGCTGTCGGCGGGGGATATTGTGGCGGCGGTGCGGGGATTGGTGGAGTGAGGGGGACTTTATGGAGTGGTGGTGGACAGTTAGCGATTCACACATGTACGTAATCTAAGAGGATGCGAAAGAAATGAATGCTGAACAGCTAGAACGTCCCCATGAGTTCATTGATCAGATTGGACGAGAGCCTATTAGACGAGAATGGTGGCAGAAGCACAGTGGCTATCGGCTGTATAGCCATGGTTCACAGCGCTTCGGATTTGTCAGGTTCAACATCGGGGGTAGTAATCCCAGGATGTTTGCGATTTACGCCTTGCGGTATCGTCCTTCCGACGATCCCGAAGGTATATTCTCACCAGAAGCTGCCCCTGCTCAACATCTTGCAATAGTTGATCCCGACAACGACGACGATATCCGATACGCACTTGCAGTACTTCGGGCATCCTATGATCGAACGCACGGCATTGATGAGGCAACGACGGGAGACACTGAAAACACGGTAGTAAATATAGAGGAGTTGAGAGACCTCGATGACACCTTGGAGAACCTCATAGATCGTTTGTCGGCGTGGAAAGAAGAGGTCGAACAAGCATTTGAAACGGCCGAAAGGATTGAGGCGATACGAACGAACGTTGAACATATCTGCGCTGTAATCGACGAGTCCAACAAAAATGAATGACCTGCTAGACCAAGCATCGGAGATTTCTTGAGACATGGCAGTGCTAAATGCCTAAGGCGGGCAAACTGCAGCGGCTCCGCGGCTGACGGATTTCGTAACTGGGAGTGAGATATGGGTGATGTGGTATCTATTCTCCTGATTGTGGGGGTTGTCATAGGGATTGCAGTGTGTTTTGCAGTGGTTGCTCGGGAGAGTTCATTGTGGTCACCGCCTGAAGGGCTGGAAGATAGGAAGAGGCGGGTGATCGTTGACTTGGCTCATGCTCACGACAGCGACGACATGGCGTTGGCCGTGGAGATCTGGAGAGGGGTGTATGAGGAGTTCGGACACTGGGATGTTGTGGGAGCGATGGAGGAGGCGGAGGAGAAAAGAGAGTTCTGGTTCGGGTCGAAGGTGGACGGCGCGTTGAAGGAGAGTTGGAGGAGGTTTCTGGAGGAGTCGTGGCTTGGTAGCCGGGGTGAGTTCCTCGAGATCGGCATTGCCGAATATCGAGCGAGTGTAAAGAGGTTCTTGGTGGAGATGGCTCATGCTCACCGGGACGGTGATATAGGTAGGGCTATCGAGTTGTGGAGGGGATACGAGCCTCACGTGGTGACACGGGCTGAGAGATTGGAGATGGAAAGGCACTGGGAGGAACAAGGATGGTCAGGTTTCATGAGGGCGTTTGGTCATGAGCCTGTTTTTTCGGAAGGTCCTGTAGAGATGGAACCGTGGATGTTGGAGCGAAGGATTGAGCAGGCGGAGGAGAGAGGAGAGTTGTGGTTGGGTTCGAGGGTGGACGACGTACTGAAGGAGAGCTGGAGGAAGTTTGTCGAGGACTCGTACGTTGCCAGTCGGGATGATTACATTACGAACCTTGAGAGAGGGCGCTAGCGGTAGTTCTTTTGCAAAGCAAATAAGGTGTGCAGGAACCTCTAGGGTACGTACGCTATGACGCAAAAGAACCCGCGTGTCACTCTCACGGACATTGTCCAGGCAGCGAATTCCCCAGCTGGACACGCCCGCTAAGCTGTCCGCCGCATGTGGGGTCAAGCTCCGCTTTTCGGCGTAGCCCCCTACGTCAGCATCGGCGACCAAGGCTTCAACTGCGTGGCAAACATGGCGTCCGCCCGTCGGAGCGCTCCCTGCGCGCGTTCCTCCACCCGCCCCGCGTGTGCTAGCGGCGTGAAGGAGAATCCCCCGAGATAGGGAACGGCCAGATCGTCCACTGAGAGGACGAGGTCCGGCGACTTCTTGGTCGGCCGGCACGTCGCGCCGGACGGCCCACCCGTCAGGTGGTAAGTCCCGTCGTTCCACGGGCAGAAGCTGTCGCGGACCTCAAAGACGATCTCGCCTTCCTGTGCATACGTCCTTGACGACAGGGCCTTCGGGACGTCGACGAGGCGGAGCCACGTTCGGTCGCGGGGCTTGCGTTCCAGTGCCCTGGCGTCGTGGAGCATCCAGACGAGTGGTTCATCCGTGGGCCTGTCCCAGGCCTTGATGGTCTTGATGAGGTCGACGCCGAAACAGTAACTCCATAGGGCCGTGTATGCGGCATCGCTGCAGGCCATGAGCTGACGCACGAAGACCACATGGTCTTTGATCTGGTAGATGGCGTAGCCCTCCACGTCGCTCTCCCGGTATTCCACGTAGTAATTGCGTTTCTTGTCGTCGAAGACATCGCGCCACCAGGGTTTCAATGGCTTAACGACTCCCGCGCGACTGCCCGCCGATCTCCAATAGACCTCGGGAAACACGTCACGAGCGCCATCCGTTGTCAGCATCTTGAGCGAGCCTTCCCACGCGTACTCATGACGGAATCCGGTCTTGTGACGATCGATCTCCCATTCGTCGTGCTCGCCGGCGATGCCATATCCGAAGCGGCCATAGATCGGGGCCTCGGATGCGTCAAGCGCCGACAGGGACAGGCCACGCTCATAGGCGGCGGTTAGCTGACGCTTCATCATCTCCGTGAGGAGGCCGCGCCTGCGGTGTGAGGGCAGGACGGTCACGCCGCCGATGGAGGCGATCGTCACGATTCCGCCGGGCACGGTCATTTCGAGCGGGAACCGCTCGGTGACTCCGACGGGATCGGAGCCGTCGAACGCGCCGATATACTCTCCCCACTCGAACCACTCCGCGGCGATGGGCATCCGTGACTCGTCAAGCTGGTTGTGAAAGGCCCACGACTGGGTCCGCGTGACAGCCTTCAGATCGTCTTTGGTTATCGGACGGTATTCGATGGGCATTCGCGGCCTTTCGGTCTCGCGTGTTTCATTTCAACGGATGCTCTACTACAATGCGATGCACCTCAGCACAGTATACCAAGCGCCAACACGGAAGGGAACAAAAACTATGCCAAAATCACCGCAATATGGACTGATATACAACTGGGACGGGAACCCGCACGGGTACTCGGAGCATCCGCAGACGATGGAGCAGTTCCTCGACAAGGTGTACGGGCCGATGGAGGACACGCAGGTCGGGGCGCACTTCTGGTGCGTGGGAGAGCACGCGGCCCGGTGGGAGAGCGACGTGTTGGAGACCGTCGGGGACGTACACGGGCGGGTGTACGAGAGCGCACAGTCGTACACGTTCCACGAGAACGTCAGGAGCATGATCGCGCGTGGAGAGGACCCTCAGGCGGAGATCATCACGCGCGGCCACGAGCTTGGGATGGAGGTGTACGCCTCCGTGCGGATGAACGACAACCACTTCGGCGGCGCGCAGCCGTCCGACCTCGCCACGATGCGGCATACCGAACTGACGCGCATGAGGATCGAGCATCCCGAATGGGTGCTCGGCGACAAGACGACGCCGTGGTTCGCGGTGTCGTGGAACCTTGAGCATCCGGAGGTGAGAGAGAACCGCTTCCGGCACTGCGAGGAGGTGGCGCGACGCTGGGAGTGGGACGGCATCGAGCTCGACTGGCAGCGACACGGCTTCCATCTGCCGGACGACTACGGCTACCGGCTGCGCTACGTCATCACGGACGTCCAGCGGGCGGTGCGGCAGGTGACGAACGAACTGGCGGAGCGGCGCGGCAGGCCGTACTACCTCGCGGCGCGGGTATCGGGCACGCCGGAGATGTCGTATCGCATCGGGTACGACGTGGAAACGTGGATCGCCGAAGGGCTGGTCGACATACTCATCCCGGCGGGCGGCGCCCACACCGACCCGCTGATCGCCGTCGAGCAGTACCTCGCCATGTGCGAGGGAACGGACGTCGCGGTCTATCCCGGCTTCGACGCAAGAGTGGACGGGTGGGACTGGACGGGGTTCGTGGGGCCGGAGAATCCCCTGCTCAAGGACCAGTTGCGCACCCGCGCCGTGGCGAGCCAGTGGCACGCGGCGGGGTCGGACGGGATTTACCTGTTCAACTGGCATGCCAACCGAGACTCGCGCAGGGAACTGATGAACCAGATCGGCTCGCCGGACACGCTGGCGGGTACCGACAAGGTATTCGCCGCCGCGCACCGGTACAAAGACGCATTCGGCACGGTCGGGCAGTCGTGGGCGGGAGCGTTCGACAACGACCGCCTGTGGGGACAAATCCCGGTGCCGCTGAAGCCGACGATGACCGGCGAAGGCCCAACGATCACCATCGAGCAGGCCGACGACCTGGAGGCGAACACCCCGGCGGACGTGAGGCTCCGGCTGTTCCTCAACGAGTGGGTGGTTGGAGACATCGTAAAGGTCTACTGGGACGGAGAGGAGCGCTCCGACGTGCGGCAGGAGTACCACCTGGCCGAGGACACCGCGGGCAATCCGATGGACGCCCAGATCCACGATGTCGGCAACTCGTCGTGGCTCCTGCTCGACCTCGACCCGGAGGAGGCAGCGAAGGGGAAGCACACGGTCAAGGTCGTCCTCGAACACCGGAACCCGCAAGTCGCCAGCGACATTGTGCTGATGAACGTGGAACTGGCGGTTACGTATGAGGCGGAAATGATATGAGGACTATGGTCAAGATGAGTGGGGGCCAAGCCCTCGTCAAGTCGCTCGTAAGGGAAGGTGTGGAGGTCGTATTCGGTCTCCCGGGCATCCAGATATACGGGATTGTCGCCGCGCTGCGTGACGAGCCGGGCATCCGCATGATCACAACCCGGCACGAGCAGGCCACGACGTACATGGCGGACGGCTATGCTCGCGCGTCCGGCAAGCCGGGAGTAGCGCTGGTGGTCCCAGGCGCAGGTCTTTACAACGCCGCGGCCGGCCTGACGAACGCCTACTCCCGCTCCACGCCGGTGCTCGTCATTGCGGGCCAAATCCCGCGCGGCGCAATCGGCAAGAACCTTGGGGCCGTTCACGAAATCGCGGATCAGCCCGGCGCAGTGCGCTCGGTGACGAAATGGCAGCGGCAGGCAACAAGACCGCGAGAAGTGCCGGATGCCGTGTTCGAGGCTTTCAGGCAGATGCGCACCGGCCGCCCTCGTCCCGTTCTGATCGAGATGCCGCCCGAAGCCGGAGTTGAGCAAGAGGAAGTCCAACTGCGCAGACCCGCTCGTATCTCGCGGATAGTGCCGAGTCCCGACGACCTCCGGGAGGCCGCCCGCGTCATCGCTCGGTCAAGCCTACCCCTCATATACGCCGGCGGCGGAGTGGCGCGGTCCGACGCTGAAGAAACTCTGGTCAAACTCGCCGAGACCACGAACATCCCCGTCGTTACCTCCAGCGGCGGCAAGGGGGCCATTCCGGACAGCCATCCTCTGTCATACGGCTCCTGTTTCAGCCCTCGCGGGGAGAGACAGGAGATGAACCAGCTCTACGAAGTGATGCAGTCCGCCGACGTGGTGATAGGAATCGGAGCGCGCTTCTCGCTCGGCAATCCGGCCGGCGAGGCGGCCACACTGGTGAACATCAACATAGACGACTCCGAACTCACGAGAATACAGGCCAACACCATCCCCCTGCACGGCGATGCAAGGGCGACCATCGAGGCGCTGCTTCCCTACCTCATCGAGGCCGGAGCGCAGGAACGTCCTTCGCCCGCCGAGGCGGTGACCGCGGCCCGCAGTCTCATAGCTTATTACGACATCCGCCTCAAGGAGCCGCAGTACGCGGTGCTGGAGGCAATGCAGAAGGGCATCCCGGAGGATGCCTTCATAGTCTGGGACGTTACGCAGTTCGGCTACTACGCACGTACGCACTACAAGGTTAACTACCCAAAGACCTACATAGACTCCGGCTACTCGTTCAATCTCGGTTACGCATTCCCGACTGCGCTGGGCGCAAAGGTGGCTAAGCCGGACCGTCCCGTCATCTGCATGGCCGGAGACGGTGGGTTCATGTTCAACTCGTCCGAACTTTCCACCGCCGTTAAATATGGAATCAACGTGGTAACCGTGCTCTTCAGAAACGACTCATACGGCAATGTTGCCCGCGATTTAGACGATGCATTCGGAGGCGCTTACGGGACCGACCTTCACAACCCGGATTTCGTGAAGTTCGCCGAGTCGTTCGGCGCAGTCGGAATGAGGGCGAACGATCCGATGGAACTGGAGAGGCTCATTCCAGCCGCGCTTGAACGCGAGGAGCCGGTAATCATCGACGTTCCCTTCGGAGATATGCCGATATCACGCGCCCCGCAGTTCGCGCCCTTCTACAACCTCCCGTGGACACAGCCTCAGGACGGGCTGATACAGTCCTGAGACGACGCATGGCGCATTGACCCTACTCAAAGCCGCGTGATACCATCGGGGCATACTCACAAGACCGCCGATCGAACCATCGCTCGGCACCGGAGGTCGCTTCCTTGGCTACGACATCCCAGATCGTCGATATTACCCCCCTCGCGGCGCAGAAGCTCAAGGACGCCCTGCAGGAGCAGGGACAGTCGGGGGCGCTGCTGAGGGTCATGCCGATGCCCGGCCCGCACGGCGGGTTCCAGTATGCGATGAGCATCGAGGAAGAGGCGAAGGACGACGACTTCGTCATGAGCATCGAGGACCTCACGGTGCTGGTCGACTCCGAGAGCGCTCCGCTGGTCGAGGGCGCGCAGATCGACTACATGGAAGGCCTCATGCGCAGCGGCTTCGTCATCAGCAACCCGAACGTCGAGTTCGCCGGAGGCGGATGCGGCGGTGGTGGCGGCGGGTGTGCCTGTGGAGGCGGTGGTGGCGGAGGCTGCGGCGGTGGTGGTGGCGGCGGTTGCGCGTGCGGCGGTCACTAGACGCCGGAACCTCCCACTTCAACTAAAGTAAGTTTACGAGACGGGGCGATGATCATCGTCCCGTCTTTACGTTGAGGCAGCATTCCTTTGCTCTTCGCCGTACTCGATCAGCTTCGCTCCGAGCCGACGAACGCCGTGTTTACCCTCTTGGGATTCACGCTCGCCATCGTCGCGGCGATCACCGTTCACGAATTCAGCCATGCCCTGAGCGCAAACCTGCTGGGCGACGACACGGCGAAGAGGCAGGGACGGCTCACGCTGAACCCGCGGGCGCATCTCGATCCCGCGGGCACCGTGATGATCGTGGTGGTCGGATTCGGCTGGGGCAGGCCCACCCCGGTCAATGCGGCGAGATTCGGCAAGCGGATGCGCTCCGGAATGGCGGCCGTGTCGTTCGCCGGGCCGATATCCAACGTGATCGTCGCTTCTCTCTGTGCCATTCCCGTCAAGATCGGGCTGCTCAGCCCCGGCATCGTGGGATTCTCCATCTTCGGCGGCGAGCCGGGCGAGTTCTGGGCCTATCTACTGGGGTCGCTCATCTTCATCAACATCCTGCTGGCGGCGTTCAACCTCATACCCGTAGCCCCGCTCGACGGGTTCAAGGTCGTGCAAGGACTCCTGCCCCGTGATGCGGCATTGCAGTGGAGCCGGTTAGAGCGATGGGGACCACTGATACTACTGGTACTCATCCTCTCGGGGTTCATCCTGCCGACGGGGAGCCTGCTGGTGCCCATCATGAGGCCCTTGGTGAACGTGCTTGCGACGATCATCATTGGTGGACAAATTTGGGGCTAATCTGGTTCAATCTTTGATACGGAGAGAGGACTGGTTCAGTAGGAATGGATAGGATCACGATCATCGGATCCGGCAGCATCGGACTGTCGATGGGCCTTGGTATCAAGACCATCGGCCTGAAGGAGACCGAGCTTGTCGGCACGTCGGGGGACCGGAAGTGGCGTGAGAAGGCCACTGAGACCGGCGCGTTCGATTCCGTAGGCGGGCACCTGGGAAACGCGCTGGACGGCGCCAGGCTCGTGATCCTCGACACTCCGGCAGCCGAGACGCGGGAGCTCATGGAGGCCATCGGCCCCGTGCTGGAGGAGGACTGCCGGGTCACCAATACGGCCCTGTCCATGGTGCAGTCCCTCGAATGGGCGGAGACCTACTTCCGCGAGGACACGACCTTCGTGGCGGGCCGCCCGATGGTGCGGACTCCATCAGCCGATCTCGACGCGGCGGACGGTGGTATTTTCGAGGGCGCGGACTACTGTCTCGCTCCCTCCGCGACCGCACGACCCGACGCCATCAAGACCGTCGTGGGCCTCGTGGAGGCGCTCGGAGCGGCCCCGCTGTTTCTCGATCCGCACGAGCACGACTCCTATACCGCGGCGGTGACGATCATGCCGTCGCTGCTCTCGTCGGCGCTGATGAGCATGGCGTCGGAGAGTCCGTCGTGGAGGGAGATGTCGAAGCTGGTCGCCAACGAGTTCGATGAGATGTCCAAGCTGGCGTCGGTCGACCCGGTCGAGCTTTCTACGGAGGTCGAGGCCAACACCGACTCCGTGGGCGTGTGGATCGACCGGATCATCGAGACGCTGGAATCGTACCGGAGCCTGGCTCAAGGCCCGCGTGAGCAGGTCGAGGAGACGCTCGTACGGGCGTGGGAGGAACGGGCCAAGCTGGAACTGGGGGCCATCGTGGAAGATGATGGCCCGCGCGCGCCCTCGTCCGGCGAGTCGTTCGCCAGCATGTTTGTAGGCAGCAGGCTTGCGGGCAGGGTGAGGGACATCAGGGAAGCCGGCAAGGGTGATCCCTGGCAATACAAGGGAAAGAAGAACGAGACTGACAGATGAATCGAACGATACGTCACAGCGACCGGCTGGAGGGAACGGTATCCACGGCCGGCGACAAGTCGATCTCTCACCGGGCGGCGCTGCTCAACTCCATCGCCGACGGGACGGCGCACGTCTCCAACTTCTGCGTCGGGGACGACCGCACGTCGATGCTGGGATGCCTGCGAGGACTGGGCGTCGAGATTACCGAGTGCAGCGACTGCGACGTGTGGCCGGGCGAAGAGTGCTTCGAGGTCGGGGGAGTCGGTCTAAACGGACTCCAAGAGCCGTCCGACGTGCTCTACGCGGGCAACAGCGGTACGACGACGCGACTGGTAGCGGGGCTGCTGGCCGGTCAGCCGTTCCTGTCGGTGCTGACGGGGGACGATTCATTGAGGTCGCGGCCTATGGGACGGATCGTCGATCCGCTCCGCGAGATGGGCGCGGGCTTCATGGGGCGCAACGGCGACACGCTCCTGCCGCTGTCAGTGCGGGGCGGTGACCTGAATGCCATCGAGTACGACCTGAAGGTCGCGAGCGCGCAGGTGAAGTCTGCCATCCTCATAGCGGGGCTGTACGCAAATGGGCGCACCATCGTGCGTTCGCCCGGCCAGTCACGCGACCACACCGAGCGCATGATGCGGCACATGGGAGCCGATGTTGACATCAACGACCTCTCGGTCTCCGTGCGCGCCTCCAACCTCACGGCCACGAACGTCAGGGTCCCGGGCGACATAAGCTCTGCCGCCTTTTGGATGGTGGCCGGGGCGGCCCACCCGAACGCTAGCATTCGCCTCAACAATGTTGGGATAAACCCTTCGCGCACGGGCGTCATCGAGGTCCTCCAATCGATGGGAGCTTCGCTGCGGATGGAGAACGTCGTCGAGGACGAGTCGGAGCCGGCGGCGGACATCATCGTCGAGTCGTCCGACCTCCGGGGCGTGGAGATCGCCGGGGACATCATTCCGCAGGTCATCGACGAGCTTCCCGTGCTTGCGCTGGCGGCGGCGCGGGCGAAGG
The DNA here is from genome assembly GCA_963665745.1 of Dehalococcoidia bacterium. Classification (GTDB taxonomy): domain Bacteria; phylum Chloroflexota; class Dehalococcoidia; order Lucifugimonadales; family VXLM01; genus VXLM01. Next base: position 2,965,992 of record OY762443.1, read on the forward strand.
GAGAGACGATGATCCGGGACGCCGAGGAACTGCGCGTCAAGGAGTCCGACCGGATCAAGGCGACCGTTGCGGGACTGGCAGGTCTTGGAGCCGACATCGAGGAGACCTCAGACGGGATGGTCATCCGGGGCGGTCGCAAGCTGCGGGGCACAAACGTCACGAGCTTCGGTGACCACCGTATCGCCATGACCATGGGCATCGCGGGCACGATCTCTGACGGCGAGACCGCCATTGACGAAGCCGACGCGGCGGACGTGTCGTACCCCACCTTCTGGAGCACCCTCGAATCCGTGTCCGGGTCGTCTTCGTGAGCGCGGTGGACACGTCGCCGGATGAAGGCGTTCCCCTTCTGGTCGTGATATCAGGCCCGTCCGGCGTCGGCAAGGACGCAGTCCTCGAACGAATGAAGGCGTCGAATGTCCCCTACCACTTCGCCGTGACGGCAACCGCGCGACCGAAGCGTGACAACGAGATGGACGGCGTCGACTACATCTTCGTTGAGCGCGACGAGTTCCAAGACATGATTGTCAATGACGAGCTGCTTGAGTGGGCGGAGGTCTACGGGAACCCGTACGGTGTGCCGAAGTCTCCCGTGCGCAAGGCGCTGGCGCGGGGTCAGGACGTTATCCTGAAGATCGACGTGCAGGGCGGCGACAACATCCGACGCCTCGTTCCGGGCGCGGTCTACGTGTTCCTCGCCCCGCCCGACATGGGGGAGTTGGAGCATCGCTTGACGCAGAGAAGGACCGAGTCAAAGGAGACGTTGAGAGTTAGGCTGGAAACGGCGGCGAAGGAGATGGAGGAAGCCCATAAGTACGACTACGTGGTTGTCAACCGCACCGGTCGATTGGACGAAGCGATCGATGAGATCAACGCGATCATCCGGCGTGAACGTGCGCGGGCCGGACGCGAGCGGATCATTATCTGAAGGAGGCGGGAATGGAGTTTGAGTATATCTTATACGAGAAGCGTGACCGGATCGCATACGTCACGCTGAATCGACCGTCCCAACTGAACGCGCTGCACCCGGACGGGAATCGAGAGGTGCGGGAGGCGTTCACGGACTTCCGGGACGATGACGACGTGCTCGTAGCGATTCTGAGCGGCGCGGGGGAGCGGGCGTTCTGCGCGGGCAACGACCTCAAGTACATGGCCGAGCACGGCAAGCCCGGCGAACCCTATCCCGACGCGCACCTCTACCCCTTCGGGGGCATCACGGCGGACTTCACGTGCTGGAAGCCGATCATTGCCGCCGTGCACGGGTACGCGCTCGGAGGAGGTTTTGAGTTGGCATTGTCGTGCGACCTCATCATCGCCACGGAGGACGCGCGTTTCGGGCTACCGGAAGCGCGAGTCGGCGTGGTCGCCAGCGGCGGGGGGCCTCACCGCATCGTGCGACAGATGCCGTTGAACGTCGCCATGGGCATCCTGCTTGGCGGCAAGCCGATCACGGCTGCGGAGGCGCACCGCTGGGGACTGGTGAACGAGGTTGCCGCCACGAAAGACGATCTCATGCCGACGGCGGAACGGTGGGCCAACGACATCATGGAGGCCGCGCCCCTGTCCGTCCGAGCCACCAAGCAGGTGGCATTGCAGGGCCTCGAATCGACATTGGAAGTAGCTATCAACAGGGAGTACAGCGAGTTCCGAAGGGCCCGCCACTCCGAAGACTTCGTGGAAGGGCCGAGGGCCTTCGCCGCCAAGCGTAAGCCCGTGTGGAAGGGCAAGTAACAGTTTTCAAATAACCGAGAGGAATCGAACATGACGACACCGACGATGCTGCCGACAAACGTCCGACCGTCCACGTACGATCTGACGCTCCAGCCCGATCTTGAGGACTTCACCTTTCGCGGTGAGGTGTACATCGACATCACCGTCCACGAGGCTACGAGCGAGATCGTGATGAACGCCGACGAGATCGAGATACAGGAGGCGCGGCTGACGCGGGCCGATGGGTCGAATGTTACCCCGTGCTGCGTCGACTTCGACAAGGAGGAGGAGACCGTTACCCTGGGGTTCGACGACGAACTTTCGCCCGGAGAGGCACGGCTGCACCTGAAGTTCACGGGGGAGCTGAACGACAAGCTGCGCGGGTTCTACCGGAGCAGGTACACCGACTCCGACGGCACGGAAAAGTACCTTGCGACCACGCAGTTGGAGGCGACCGACGCGCGGCGGGCGTTCCCGTGCTGGGACGAGCCTGCCATCAAAGCGACGTTCAAGGTCACGCTCATCATACCGTCGGAGCTTGTCGCGGTGTCGAACATGAGCATCGTGCGGGAGAGCGAGGTCGAGCCGGGACTCAAGAAGCTGGAGTTCGGCGAGACTCCCATCATGTCGACGTACCTGCTCGCATTCATCATCGGCGAGCTTAGCTGCGTCGAGAGGACGGCGGACGACGGCACGATCGTGCGGGTGTACACGACACGCGGCAAGGAGGAGCAGGGACGGTTCGCGCTGGACGTATCGGTCGACCTGCTGGGGTACTTCAACGAGTATTTCGGCATCCCCTACCCGCTCGAAAAGATGGACCACATCGCCATACCTGACTTCGCGGCGGGCGCGATGGAGAACTGGGGCGCGATCACCTACCGCGAGATCGCCATACTCGTCGACCCGGAAAACACGTCGGCGGGCACCAAGCAGATCGTCGCCAGCATCGTCTCGCACGAGATGGCGCACCAGTGGTTCGGGAACCTCGTCACGATGGCGTGGTGGGACGCGCTGTGGCTGAACGAGAGCTTCGCGTCGTGGATGGGCGACAAGGCGGTCGACCATCTCTTCCCGGAATGGGACACATGGACGAGCTTCGTGTCCCAGGACACAACTCGCGCTCTCAGCCTCGACGGACTGAAGAACTCGCACCCGATTCACCAAGAGGTCAAGAACCCGGCGGAGATCGGGCAGCTCTTCGACGCCATCAGCTACAGCAAGGGCGGGTCGGTGCTGAGGATGCTGGAAGACTTCCTCGGCTCGGAGAGTTTTCGGGAAGGGCTCCATGACTACCTCGTGAAGCACAGCTACGACAACGCGGACACGGGAGACCTGTGGGACGCCCTCGGCGCAGCGTCGGGGGAGCCGGTCTCGGAGATGATGGACACGTGGCTGCACCAGACCGGATACCCGTACCTCGACGCGGAGATCGAGCGCGGCGAAACGGGGATCACCGTCTCGGTAGACCAGCGACGCTTCGTCTACGACTCCATCATCGACGACGCCGGTGAGGACGACACTCTCTGGCACGTGCCGCTCCGCGCGCGGTCGGCGCAGAGCGACGAGGCGGCCTCCACGCTTCAGCGGGGACGGTCGGCGAGCCTGAGCGTGGGAGGCAGTACAAACGACTGGGTCAAGATCAACCCGGAGCAGACGGGATTCTTCCGCGTGAAGTACCGGAGCGAGGATCTCGCGCTGCTGCGACCCGCCATCGAGAGCCTCGACCTGTCCGCCATCGACCGTCTGGGCATCCAGAGCGACGCATACGCCTTGGCGAAGGCGGGCATCCAGTCGGCGACGGACTTCCTCGAAATCGCTCAGGCCTACGTGAACGAGGACCACGCCTACGTGTGGGGCGACCTCGGCGCGAACCTCGGGGCGCTGGACAACCTCCTGTCGGACGAGCCGTTCTTCGAGGCGTACCAACGCTTCGGGCGAGGGCTGTTCGGGCCTGCAGGCGCGCGTGTGGGCTGGGACCCGAAGCCAGGCGAGGGACACCTCGACGCGCTGCTGCGAAGCACGGTGCTGGCCGGACTCGGAGGGTACGGAGACCCCGACACGCTGGCGGAGGCGGGACGACGGTTCGGAGAGTACGCGAACGACCAGAGCAAGGTGAACCCCGATATCCGCAGGGTCGTCCTCAGCCTCACGGCCAAGGAGGGCGACAGCGACGTGTACCACGCCATGTGGAAGCTGGAGCAGGACGCAACCCTGGAAGAGGAGAAGGTCAGGCTACTCGGCGCGCTCACGGAGTTCGAGGACGCCCACCTGCTGACGACCACTCTCGAACGCTCGCTGGACACGGAGTTCGTCCGCACACACAACACCATCGGCATCATGGCGAGGATGGCAGGCAACCCGAAGGGGAAGGCCCTCGCGTGGGAGTTCCTGAAGGACAACTGGTCGGAGTTCGACCGGCGTTACGGAGAGGGCGGCTTCGGCCTGATGACCCTCGTCAGCACCGCTGGAAGGTTCACGACGCAGGAGAAGCTGGAGGACGTGGAGAGGTTCTTCACCGACAATCCCGTCCCCGCGGCGGACCGGACTATCCGGCAGGCCCTGGAAGCGATCCGGCTGAACGTCGCGTGGCTGGAGAAGAACCGCGGCCCGCTGGCGGAGTGGTTGGGGGGATAGGTGCTCGCTTTGCTTGCCTAGGTCATCATTCCGAGTTCAGCAACGAATCTAAGAGAGTGTTTGCGAAGTCTGCACAAACCGTTCGTGGTGAGCTTGTCGAACCATGAACTGCCCTTCGACAGGCTCAGTACCTGCCCCGCACTAGATACGGGGGCGAACGGACTGCCTTTTGGACACCCTCAGCATATCGTGTAATCTCCGTCATACGAGACGCCCACCTTTTCCAGCAGCGCGCGCGGCCCGTTTTCCAAGAGCGCCTTCGCTTCACCTTCGTCCAGCCCCGCTCCCCTCGCCACCTTCATGGCGTACGACGGCGAGAGGAGGTCGCCCGGCTCGTGGGCGTCCGAGTCGAGTAGCATCAGTGCCCCCACGCTCTTCGCCATGCGGACGACGTGGCCGTTCGCCATGCCGTGGCTCTTTCGAGCCGACACCTCCAGGAAAATGCCATTATCGGCGGCGATCTGCGCGTCCTCGGGGTGGATGAGGCCGGGGTGGGCGAGAACGTCCACGTGCGCGGAGGATACGGCGGCGTGGTTCGTGCCCGGCTCGACGGGTTCGCTAATGGTCTCTCCGTGAACGTTGACGACCCTTGCGCCTAGCTCACGGGCAGCGCGGGCGAGATAGTCGATTTCGTCCTTGGGCGTGTGCGTGATCTCGACTCCGGGGAGGGCCAGGATGTCCCACTGTTTCGATGCGACTTCGCAGTCCTTGATGAGCGTCTTGAGGATGAATTCGAGGTTGCCGTGTCCTACGTGGTCGGTGATGGCCATCACCCGGTACCCGGCCACGTGGGCCCGGCGAATCAACTCGACCGGCGAGAGCACGCCGTCACTTAGAAAGGTATGCGTGTGAAAATCGAACATGCTTGGCTCCGTGCATAGATTGCAAATTGATGATACCACCGAGCGGCGCTTGGGAGCATCAGAGTTCTCTCTCTTCGGATTTATCCCCTCTCCCGTTCGCGGGAGAGGGCTGGGGTGAGGGTGAAACCCCTACCTACCAAACTGGCACAGATTTCGACTTAGCACAATTCTTATACATGTCCACTTTGCCAATATATGGAACCATAGAGTTCTTGCGGGCCGAGGGACGATTCATGGATGATGTTCTTAATGACCTACCAGGCTACGGCGGAAACCTTCGAGTACATCGACCCCGACGAGGCCGTTCAGGTCGCCGCGCCGATCTCCCCGCGCCTGCTAGAGTATGCGGACGACACGGCAGGCGGGCTGATGAACGCGGAATTCCTCGCCGTGAGTCGCAACCTGACCGCCGTGCTGGCGCTGGACGTCATTCGCATAAAGGCCCGCGATGCCGAGGTGACCAGCTATGCCCTGGTCATGGACGCATATGACAGGCTTGTGGGCCACGTCTCCATCGTGGAATTGGCCCTGGCCCGTGACGATGAGATCGTTGCCGACCTAGCGACGAACGATATGGTGTCGGTGACGGTCGATACCGACCAGGAAGAGTGCGCCCGGATCATGCAGCGGTACAACGTGAACGAGCTTCCGGTCGTGGACGCAAACGGAGTCCTGCGCGGCATCATCATGGGCGACGACGTACTGGACGTGCTCAAGGAAGAGGCGACGGAGGACATGTACCGGCTGGCGGGCGTCGGCCACGAAGCGGTATTCGGCCCCCTGAGCGGAGCCGTCAAGAGCCGGTTGCCCTGGCTGGGCGTCAACCTCGTAACCGCATTCCTGGCCGCCCTCGCGATTGGGCTGTTCGAGACGACCATCGGGAGAGTGGTCACGCTGGCGGTACTGCTTCCCCTGGTGACGAGCCAAGGGGGCATGGGCGGCATACAGACGCTAACCCTGGCCGTCCGCAGCATGGCGCTCGGGGAGCTTCCAAGCACACAGGGAATGAGGCTCGTATCGCGGGAACTCATGCTCGGCACGGCACATGGGCTGCTGTTCGGTCTGCTGGTCGGAATCGCGGCCTATGCCTGGAAGGGCGACTATATGCTGGGCCTCGTCCTCGCGGTCGCCATGCTGGGCAATATGGTCATCGCCGGGTTGACAGGAGCGGGCGTACCGCTGCTTCTGCGAAAGGCCGGACTCGATCCCGCGGTCTCGTCGGCGGTCTTCATCACGACGTTCACCGACATCATGGGCATCCTCCTCTTCCTCGGAATAGCGACGGTGGTCATCGAACGGCTGGCGTAGAACTGTAGCTCTAAGAGGGTGTTTGCGAAGGTTCTGTCCAGCAATGTCATACGTTCGCCCTGAGCCTGTCGAAGGGCTCACCACGAACGGGGTTTCGGCGATTTGCTAGGCAGCCGGTTATTCGCTCGCGCTTTCTTGGCGCGGCTCCGTATTCGGGCCTTCCATGAATTCCCCAAGAACCGCATTCTTGATTTCGACCTCGTTCCGACCGCCCATTTCCTCGGCCGCCTCAACGGCGATTTGAGCGGCGTACTGGGCGGCCTCTTGCCGGGACATACCGAGAATGGACGACGCCTCGCGAGCGGCCTCGATGGCCTGGGTTACGACGGAGCCGATCTGAAGGTTGGTCTCGCTAGCGCCCCGTATCACGCCGTATGTCGCTCCGCGCAGGATGTCGAGCGGCAGCGCGCCCGTCTTGCCGAGCGCGTCGAAGGTGCCTCGGATTGTTTCTTGCGTCAGTCGCTCCGCGCCGATTCCGGCCCCTTGGGCCGCGTGCATCGCTCCGAGCGTCGCGCCGAGCGCCACGTCCACGCCCTGCCTGCCGAGGTCGTCGACCTGGCGCATCGCGTCAGTCACCGCACGGTTGACTCTAGCCTGAATTTGCCTTGCTACGACGCCTCCGCGCGTCACACCTTCGACCGCCATCCTGGTGGAGGACGCTATCTGATAGGCAGTGACTCCTACCGCCACGTCGAGGCCTGGGATGCCCGGCACATGCCGGAGCGTGGACACCGGGAAGTGGGAAAGGACGCTCAGGCCGGGCACGGAGTTGAGCGACCTCAAGTTCGAGCTTGTCTGAGTCAGCAACTCGTCCATCACCACGTCCCTGTCGGCTTCCCCCTCCTCCCTGATCTTGCCGAGCATACCCAGGGTGAAAAGTCCCAGGACGAAGGCAATGGCGAAGAGGAAGTCGTAGCCTGTGAGGAAGAGGGCCGGAAAATCGAACGTGCTCGTGGGCGAGACCCACTCGACGGCGATCTGGAGGTGGCGGACGCTGAAATAGTCGACAAACGCGCCGCCGATCAGAGGACTGATGCCCGCGCCGATGCTGGCTGCGAGCGATACTCCCGTCAAGTAGGAGGTCGACTCGGCGGGAGGCGACATCTTCATGCGTATGGTCGTCGAGGCGATGTTGATTCCGGCGCTGGCGATGCCGATGAGGACGTGCAGAACCACCAGCAGGGGAATTGTCAGGGTGTATTTGTCCGGCAGCGTCGTGAAGGTCCAGCCGAGAATGACCAGGAAGTAGAGCGAGGAACACAGGGAAAGGATGACCTTGCTGCCGAAACGATCGACGTATGTTCCCCAGACGCGCAGGAAGAGCACGTTCGCCAGCTGGCTCAGGACGCCCAATGCGACGACGAGTGAGAGGGGCATCTCCAGCCGCACCAGCATGTACACGGTGAAGAACGGCACGGCCAACTGGGCGACGAAGTTCCACATGAACATGAAGTTGATGAGGCCGCGGAACTCTCTGTCGCGGAACGGCGCGCCGACGGTGCGCAAGATCGAGCGGGGCGGTCCATCGGCGCCGGGCATCCGCGGTTCCGGCATTCGCGCCATGAACTGCACCGCGCCGAAGCCCAGGATGATGCACCCAAAGAGAATTGCGTAGGAGTATCCGAAGATCTCGCCCGACTCGCCGGCGAAGCCCTTCCACCAATCGATGTACAGCGCGGCGAGCATGGCCGTGATGGCCGCAGCGACCGTCGCGACTCTCAATCGCTTGGCGAAGAAGTCGCCCATGATGTCCGACGGGACGAGGTCTCGGAACCAGCCGTTCCAGCTCGTCGTGACGAAGGCGGTGGCGGCCCCGCGGACGGCAATGAAGAACAGCAGCAGGGTGACGGCCCCGGTGTTGGGCACGTCGATGATGAAGGGAATGAGCGCGACGGGTATCCACGTAGCGTACGTGATGAAGTATGCGATCACGGCCACGATCTTCCGCATCCTGATCCGTTCGACCACGACGACCGCGAGGATCTGCAGCGGCTGCACGATGAACGGAATCGCTGTCATTATGCCGATGTGGAAGTTCGACGCGCCGAGTATCAGGGCGAATGCCGCAAGGAAGCCCCCGGACGCCAGGCCGTCCGCACCCGCTGCGGCGACGGCCTGCCACGTCATGTTGCGGAGGCCCGCGCGGGTATCCCGCTCCGTCATCTCCGGGGTGGGTCTCAGGAAGCCGGGAATCATCGACATTTCCGAAGCCCCCTAGTGCGCGAGAGCGAGGTCGGGTGCGCCTCGCAGCTTCGCGACCACTTGGGAAAGCCAGTCGGGATCGCCAATGTTGCCGGGGAAGGCGACGTACTTGAGTCCCGGAAACCTGCTCGAATCGCCCAGTTCCCACGCGGGGACACCCGGAAGTATCTGGCCGATGCACGTCGCCCGTTTGACGCCGAGTGAGCGAGTGGCGATGTCGTACGAGGTGATGCCGCCCTTCGCCACGAGATAGCGCGGTCTCGTCTCCACCAGTCGAATGATGTCGGCAAGACCACTCGATATCCTGCTTCCGGCCAGCAGACTCGCGTCCCCTCCAAGCGTCAGAAGCGATTCTCGACTTGTGAACACCGCCACGTCGAGGCCGCGCCGGAGTCCGTCGTTCATCTTCTCGGCAACGCGCGTGATCTCCTCGGACTTGGTGGCCTCGTCGATAAGATTCGCGACCGCAACCTCGACATCCACGACTTCCCGCTGCTCGAAGAGGTGTGCGACCTGATTCGTGGAAACGTTCACGTGGGAACCGACAACGATGAGTCCTCCCTCACCCTCTTCGGCGGCCAAGTCGCTCGATGAGAGGAGAGGGCGTGACTCCAGCCCTCCTCGAACCTGGAGAAAGGAGGCGGACGACCGGTAGAAGAAGTGTCCGCCTTGCTCCTCGGCGAGCATGGTTCCGAGCGTAAATACCTCGATGTCGCGCATACTCGCCGCGTTGGGAAAGCAGACCTTCGCGTCGCGCATGTCGAGAAGTCGCTCGGCAACCCGGTCCGGTCCCCCGCCGCGAATGTCCTCCAACGAGACGGTGGCTACTTGCGTCGTGGGAATGTGTCCGTTCGTCTTCTCCTCCACCCACTCGCACACGTTCGAGGAGGCGTACCCGAAGGCCGCGTCGCGAGCAAACTCCGTCTGGCCCACCGGAATCAGCCGGTCGCCCTCCACAAGGTAGTGGATGTCGTCGATGGTGTAGCGCCCGCCTTGAAAGAAGAACGGCGCGATGATGTGGAGGGCTCCAGCTCTGTCCAAGACCTCCGTGAGCGCGTCCACCTCATCGGGATAGTGTCCGCGAAGAGTGGAGTCGATGCGGCTGATGACGATGGTGTTCTCACCGGTGCTCTCCACCGCCGCGCGCAGGTTTTGGCCCGCCAACTTGACCGCCTCCACCGCCTCCCCCAGAGGCATACTGCGAGAGTTCGTCAGGAGGAAGACGCCGCGATGGTCGTTTTGAAGCTCGTGCGCTATGGCGTCGGCCGGCCACTCCGTGAGGAGGGAGACGTTTGCGACCGACTGAGTGCCCATGGGGTCGTCGTCGATCACAACCGCCTTCTCGCCCCGTTCCCGAATCGTCGCCCGTATGACCGGCGAAGGATCTTCCGGCCACTCAGGAGGCAGGTTGGCGAGGGTCTCGCTTAGGGGCAGTTGAGGCAGAGCCATCGGGCGTATCCAAGGTGGACATTCGATTGGACGATGTATCTTACACCAGTCGAGCGCGACCGGGGGTTTGGAGTATGGACGGATGTGAATGAACGGGGTCGCCCGCAAGAGGGTGTCCAATACATCACCCGAAACCGTTCGTGGTGAGCTTGTCGAACCATGAACGGGGGTTCCTTCGGGGTTGGTGGTGGCGTGTGTTGTTGACCTCTTTTGTGATCGTATCCATAATGACCACATCATTTGAGGAAGGGATATTCCGTCATGAGTGAATGGCTTGGCATCAACTTGAGGCAGGTGTATTCGGTCATGATTGAATGGCTTGGCATCGACCACCTTTTCGAGCTTTCGGGGATGGAGGCGGTTGCGGGGTTCTTCACGCCGCTGGTGATCTTCGCCGTGTTTCTGGCGGCGCAGCTCATACTGCCGGCGCGGCGGGTTCCCGGCTACGTCATCGATCAGCAGACGGGTGAACCCCGTCAATACCGGCTGAACGGTCTCCTCGTGTTCGTGATCGCGCTGGCCGTGTGGGCAATCGCTCCCGAGTTCACGGACTTTGAGCGCGACTGGTTCTACCGGTCCTCCATCTATGCCGTGGTCGGCGGAACGGTCTTCACTGCCATATTCGCAGTAATCGCGGTGCTCACCCAGCCGAAGACCGAGCCAATGAACGTCCTCGCGGAGCTCTGGTTCGGGCGGGTCCAGGAGCTTTCGTTCTTCAACAGCCGCTTCGACGTGAAGATGTACTTCTATGTCGTCGGCGGGACGATGCTGTCGCTCAACGCCCTGTCAGGGGCCTGGTACCACTATGAGCTGCATGGAGACAACGCCAATCCAGGCGTGTACCTGTATGCCGCGTTCTTCACGTTCTACGTGATGGACTACTTCATCTTCGAGCGCGTGCAGCTCTATACCTACGACCTGATCCACGAGAAGCTGGGCTTCATGCTGTTCTGGGGCGGCCTCGTCGTCTACGGATGGCTGTTCATCCTTCCCATGTGGGGGATGGCAGTCCACCCGGACCCGGGATTCTCACCTCCGTGGAACTATGTCTGGCTGATCGGAACGCCTGCGCTGTTCCTGCTGGGGTGGGGCATCGGGCGCGGCGCCAACCTACAGAAGTACACCTTCAAGCGATGGCCCGACCGCAAGTTTCTTGGCATCATCGAGCCGAAGTACATCGAGGCGGGAGACCGCAAGATTCTCTACAGCGGTCTATGGGGCGTCGCCCGCCACTTCAACTACATGGGCGAGGGGTTCCTCGCCCTGTCAATCGCCCTGGTATTCGGCCACTTCGCCAATCCCTGGGCCTGGACTTACTTCGTATTCGTCGTCACGTTCTTCACCTTCCGCCAACACGGCGACGACAAGCTCTGCGCCGAGAAATACGGCCCCGAAAAGTGGGCCGAGTACCAGGCGAAGGTGAAGTACCGCATCTTCCCCGGCATCTATTGAGCGACTTCCTACAAGACGAGCGTCGCCTCGGCCACCCCCGTCAGCCGACCTAGCTGGTTCGCCCCGGTGATCTCTATGTCCACGAGGCGCTTGCCTTCGCGCTCCTGCTTGGCCGTGACCGTGCCACGGTAGGTGTTGGTGTCGCCGGGCCGGAAGTTCTTGATGGCCTTGAAGAGGAGGCGGCCTCCGCCGTAGAGCGTCCCGTCGCGCGCCCATCGATGCAGCATCGCGTCGAGGTAGCCCATGATGGTGATGCCGCCGACCCCGTGTATGGCGCCCCAGGGGAAGCGGCCGGGCTCGTGCCTCGCCTCGCTCGACTGGCCGCTCATCTCGTCCTTCGGAACCGCGACCCCGTCAACCTCCGTCTTGACGGGCGAGTGGATCGTGAAGGGATGGACGGCATCGCCGACCTCGATGGTCTCGAAGGTGACGGTCTCCACCGCATCGTCCGGGTTCGTCTCGCGGAGCGGCGACGGATCGAGGTCCTGGCTGGGCCGTCGTGACGCGGGACCGGAGTTAGGCCGAGGTTGATCGCGCTTTCCGAACTCGAAGATGGAGGTGTGGTCGATCTCGGCCAGCTTTTCGCCCCGGTCGTTGTGGACTTCGAGCCTGAGCGTGACGAACCTGTTGCCGCGACGCTCGTACTTCTCCAGCACGGTCGCGACGCTGGTGACGGTGTCTCCCAGCCGGATGGGGGCGAACCAGCGCCCCTCGCACTTGGCGAAAGGGGTCGCGTGGGCGGTGATGACCGACATCCCGTTGTTCTCTGCGACGCCTGCCCTGTTCTTGGGGGCGAGGGAGAATATCTGCGTCGGCATGGCGAACGGGGGCGCGTCCGAGAAGTGATCCGGGTTCGTGCTGCGCGAGGTAGAGGCGTGGCGGACGATGGAGTCCGGGGTGACCTCTACGGTGATGGGTCGCGCCCTCTGGCCGACCTCGACCGCTTCATAGTCCCACGTCCTCGTCTCGGTCAGGGTCATGGCATCCTCCAGCGGTGGATGTTTCGAGCGAGTCCCCGAATCAGGACACCGGTGTGAGTCGGATGCTAGACTGACGGCCAAGACGATGTCAACCGCCGCGAGCGACATATCCCCTACCCTTTCGACGGACGCCACGGTCGGCGCTCTCGATGGGCTGGTTGTGGTGGAGCGTGCGGAGGGGGTCGCGGGTCCGGTGTGCGGGAAGCTGATGGCGGGTTTCGGGGCCGACGTCATCAAGGTCGAGCCGCCCTCCGGTGACGTGTCCCGAACCGTAGGCCCCTTCCCGGACGACGTCCCCAATCCCGAGGCGAGCGGCCTGTTCCTCTATCTGAACGCCGGCAAGAAGAGTGTCGTCATCGACCCTGAAGACCCGTCGCACCAAGCACGGCTGCGGGAGCTGATCGACCGGGTCGACGTGCTGATCGACGGCACGGCGGGTCTCTCGTCCGCCCTACCCGACTTGCCGTCACAAGCGAACCCCGACCTCATAGTGGTCTCGATCACCCCGTTCGGTCTATCAGGCCCATATCGAGACTTCGCGGCCACCAACCTCGTCGTCCACGCCCTGAGCGGTGAGCTTGGCTTGGCCGGCAGCAGGCATCTCCCGCCGCTGAAGAAGGGCGGCAACCTTGCCGACTACCATGCCGGATTCCACGGCTTCATCGCCGCGGTCGCGGCGCTCTTCGCGCGTGAACGGCTCGGAGGGCAGCACGTCGAGGTCTCGTACCTGGAGAGCCTGACGTCGATTCTCGGAGCGACGATGAATGGCTGGCTCTACAGCGAGAATGTGTCCCGGAGGGGCGACGCGGACCCGTGGAGCCTGGGGACGGCTGCACGCAGGGGTGAGGACGGCCCCTACTGGGAGCCCAGCGGCGTGTGGCAGGCGAAGGATGGGTACGTGCTGGCCTACGGGAGGTCGTCCGCCGACTGGACGGGGGCCATACGCGAGATGTCGGAAGACCTGCCGGAGCTTGCATCGCCCCGCTTCACGACGGAGGAGGGTCGCGGCGAACATGCCGAGGAACTGACCCGTCTGTTCGGCCAGTGGGTATCCGAGCACACTAAGGAGAAGGTCTACCGTCTGGCCCAGCGGTACGGCCACGCCTACGGCTACGTTGCGACGGCGCGTGACCTGCTGGAGTCACCGCAGCTGAGGCACCGGCGCTTCTTCGTTGAGATGCGGCACCCCGTCGCGGGCAATGTGACGATGCCGGGCGCGCCGTTCAGGATGTCGAGGACGCCGTTCGTCACGCGCCGCGCACCTATGCTAGGGGAGCACGACGAGTCGACTCTACCCTCTCGCAACGAGCGGATGGATCGCGGTGACGGCCTGGAGGAAGGCCACCTGCCGCTGGAGGGTCTGCGAGTGGTCGACTTCACCCACATATGGGCGGGGCCGTACTGCACCCGTATCCTCGCCGACCTGGGTGCTGAGGTCATCAAGGTCGAGTCGCCACGGCGGGGCGACGGCGGACGTGGGAAGGGCGTAGGACGCTACCACGCCTACAGCCGGAACAAGCTGGCAATCGCGATGGATCTCCGCACCGACGAGGGGCAGCGTCACATCCGCAAGCTCATCTCCCTGTCAGACGTGGTGGTCGAGAACTTCAGTGTGGGCGTCACCGCGCGGCTGGGCGTGGACTACGAGGACTGCAAGGCGATCACGCCGGGCATCATCTATGTCGCGCTGCCTGCGTTCGGGCGCACAGGGCCGGAGTCCGGGTTCGTGGGCATGGGCGCTACGCAGGAGGCGATGTCGGGCCTGCTCAGCATCAGCAGCTACCCAGGAGCGGTGCCCAGCCCGACGGGGGTGAAATACGGAGACCCCAATGGTGGGATGCTTGCGGCCGTAGCCGTACTCGCCGCCATCCACCACCGGGCCGCGACCGGGGAGGGACAGCTTATCGACCTGTCGCAGCGAGAGGCCAACATCTTCACCCTCCCCGAGCTCGTTCTGGACTACGTGATGAATGGCCGCACCGCCGAGTCCGTCGGAGGCAAACATCCAAACCGCGCTCCAACCGGGTGCTACCCGTGCAAGGACGACGAGTGGGTAGCCATCGACGTCGAGACGGACCGGCAGTTCCGCGCGCTCTGTGGGATCATGGCGACTCCACGCTTGGCCGACGAAGAGCGTTTCGCAACACCGGCGGAGAGGAAGCGAAACGAGGTTGAACTCGACGGTATCCTCGAGACCTGGACGCGAGAGCGGAGCGCTGGATCGGTCATGTGTCTGCTCCAAGACGCGGGAGTGCCCGCGGGGGCAGTGCTCACCAACAAGCAGGTGGCAGAAAACGAGCACTTCCGGGCCAGGAGCTTCTTCCAAAAGGACACCGAGGGTCGCGTCCACCTTGCCGCCCCCTGGAGGTTCTCAAAAGTCGAGTTGGGCGTGAGGCGCTTCGCGCCCGAACTGGGCCAGGACAACTTCCACGTGCTCCGAGACATCCTCGGCGTGCCCGAGGACGACATCCGAGCCATGGAGCGCAAGGGGATCATCAAGGGGCCGGTGACTTCAAGCAGAGAGACAGCCAAATCAGACTCGGAGTGAATCCTCGTCTAGGGCCATTTAGCAAGGCCTCATAGGATAGGAGCGAGAAACCGCTCCAACTCCTTGACAATCGCGTCCTTGTCGGCAATTGCTCCGATATGCGACCGGTGCTTGAGGCTGACATAGACACAGTCCGGGATCATCTCGGACGCGGTTCTGACGGCCTCTGCGAATGGGTCTTCCGAGCCGGCCATGAGCATGGTCGGAACCCGAATCTTAGAAAGATGTCCTCTCATATCACTTTTGCCCACCGCCTCGCGGCGCGCCGCCACGGCCTTAAGATCGGCGGTAAGCAGATCGCGCTTGCTGGGTTCCGAAAGCTCGATGCCGACCGACCGCCACCTTTGGATCGCAGCCATGGCGTATGCATTGGTCCCCTGGTCGAGGGGAACCCGTCTTACATAGTCCTTTGATGGGGCCGGCTGCATGCCGGGAGGAGGCGCTCCGGCCACGACGAGCCGACTCAAGGACTCCGGGGACATTATTGCCAATACAATCGCCAGCACCCCACCCATAGAATATCCGAACACGTCTGGCCGCGGGGCGTCCGCCGCCTCCAAGACGGCGGCCAAGTCGGCGACTTGCTTCTCCCAAGCATAGGATTCGACTGCATGCGGCTTGGAACTGAGGCCATAGCCGAGGGAGTCGACGAGGATCAGCCGACGTGAGTCGCGCAAGAGGTCGACGTAGCCGATGTCCCGCCAGATGGAAGAAGCGACGCCGGCGGGGTGCAACAGCAACAAAGGAGGGCCGTTCCCCTCAACCTCATAGTGAATGTGGCGTCCCTCTTGTACTATCACCGAAGGCATAGGATCAAGATTATCGCACGCGACCGGGCGATATCTACCCCTTAGCTAAGGAAAAGACTACGGCGTAGGCGGAGGCCCCAAGATGCGGTATCCCAGATTCTCTACCGTCCTTTCGGCCACGGGCAGGACTTCGATGAGGACGTGCGACACTCCTACTACGTCGCCGTTCTCGTCGAAACTGTAATCGTCGCCGATGGCCCCGCTCCACGTGAGGTCGTACAGGCAGTCACGGAAACCATCGGCATCCTGGTCGTCGTTCGTCCGGCTCAGGCATTCCGCCGCGATGTAGACGTCGTCGTAGGCGGAACCCTGGTACCAGGGCCACGCGGCAACAACACCGTAGCGGGCCTTGAAGTTTGCCAAGAACTCCTTGCCGACGTTTGTGGACAGGTCGGGGTTGGGCATAATGGCCTTGAGGCCGGTGGCGGCCTCGCCGGCTATTTCGAGGGCGTTGAAGCCCGTGGGCACGACCTCCGAGTAAATCGGGCCATCGTAGCCCAGCTCGCGCGCCTGCTTGACGACGGTCCCTCCCGATGTCTCGCTCTGAGCGCCCACCAAGAGGGCGTCGGGGTTTTCGCCGAGCAGCTTGGTCAGCTGACTTCGAAAGTCGATCACGTCGGACGAATAGCTTTCCTCCGCCGCCACGTCGCCTCCCAACTTCTCGAATTGCGCTACGGCGGTGCGGCGTACGCCCTCAGCGTAGTCGGTGGCCTCGGTAATGGTGACTACCTTTCGCGCTCCTTCGGCCCAGAGCGTGTTGCCAATGTCCGTGCCCACCTGCAGAGCGTTTATGGCGGTGCGGAAGATGTAGTCCCCGGCGAATGTGATGTCGGGACTGGTGGCGGATGGGGAGAGGATGACGACGCCCTCCTTCTCCGCCAGGGGCGCGACGCCGAGCGTGCCGCCGCTGCACGTGGTGCCCAGAATGATCTTGACGCCATCCACGTCCGTCAGCTTGCGGTACGCCGTAATCGCATCGTTCGCGGTGCACTTGGAGTCCTCGACGATGAGTTCCAGCATCCGCCCGTTGATGCCGCCGGCAGCGTTTATCTCGTCCACGGCGAGCAGCTTGGACTGAGAAAACGGGACGCCGTAGGACTCGCCAATCCCCGTAAGGGAGGCCAGCGCTCCGATCACAAACGGCTCCTCCGAGACTGCCGACGCGCCTTCGGGATCCGGTTCAGCGGCGGCTCCCGATGAAGGTGTTGCCTCCGAACCGCATGCGACGGCCAGGACAACCGGCAGGCCGAGGAGGATGATTGTCTTCCAAAACTTAGACAGCATATCGATTTCTCTGTCGCTGATAGTACATTATAGTTGTGAGGGTCAATTCCGCAAGTTGGCGAAAGTGGACCAACGGTAGCCGTGACCGTACCTTCTCTTGCGTCGCTCCGCCTTGCCGCTGGAATCTCCTTGTGAGAGACCGCCCGGTAAAGGTAGCCTATAGGCCGAAGGAACTTCGAGCATGACCACCCTCAACATCAGCAACTTCATATGGGGCATCGCGGACGACGTGCTGCGAGACGTCTACCCGCGTGGCAAGTACCGCGACGTCATCCTGCCCATGACGGTCATCCGCCGCCTCGACGCCGTGCTGGAACCGACGAAGGACGCGGTCCTCAGTATGAAGAACAACCTCGACGCGAACGGCATCACGAACCAGGACGCCGCACTGCGCCAGGCCTCCAGCGAGGCCTTCTACAACACTTCCCCTTTCCGACTTCGCGACCTTACCTACAGAACCCATCAACAGCGTTTGCGCGCCGACTTCGAGGCCTACTTGGACGGATTTTCGCCCAACGTCAAGGAGGTGCTCGACAAGTTCAAGTTCCACAACCAGATACAGACCCTTAACGATGCCGTAGTCCTTGGCTACCTCATCGAGAAGTTCACCGACACCTCCGTCAACCTCAGCCCCCGCCCCGTCATGAACGGGGATGGCTCCGTCCGGCTCGAAGGGCTGGACAACCACTCGATGGGCACCATCTTCGAGGAGCTCATCCGGCGGTTCAACGAGGAGAACAACGAGGAGGCGGGTGAGCACTTCACTCCGCGCGACGTGGTGCAGCTCATGGCCCACCTCATCTTCGAGCCGGTTGCCGATCGGATAAAGCCCAGCACCTACCTCGTCTACGACGGCGCCTGCGGTACGGGCGGGATGCTCACGGTCGCGGAGGAGACGCTGGACTGCCTTGCGGCCGAGAAAGGCAAGAAAGTGTCGGTCCACCTGTTCGGGCAGGAGGTGAACCCGGAGACCTACGCCATCAGCAAGGCCGACCTCATCCTCAAGGGCGAGGGCGACGAGGCGAACAACATCGGCTTCGGCTCGACCCTCTCCGACGACGCCTTCCCCGATAAAGAGTTCGACTTCATGCTCTCCAATCCACCCTACGGCAAGTCGTGGAAGACCGACCTCGAACGCTTGGGAGGCAAGAGCGACCTCAATGACCTCCGCTTCCTGATCGAGCACGACGACGACCCCGAATACAGCCTCGTCACGCGCTCCAGCGACGGGCAGATGCTCTTCCTCGCCAACATGCTCAGCAAGATGAAGCAAAACACGCCGCTCGGCAGCCGCATCGCCGAGGTCCACAACGGCAGCTCCCTCTTCACCGGCGATGCCGGACAGGGCGAGAGCAACATCCGCCGCTGGATCATCGAGAACGACTGGCTGGAGGCAATCGTCGCCCTGCCGCTCAACATGTTCTACAACACCGGCATCGCCACCTACATCTGGGTGCTCAGCAACCGCAAGCCGGAGCATCGGCGCGGCAAGGTGCAGCTCATCGACGCCACGCAGTGGTACCGGCCCCTGCGCAAGAACCTCGGCAACAAGAACTGCGAGCTTGCCGACGTTGACATCAAGCGCATCTGCGACGCCTTCCTCGACTTCGAGGACACCGAGCAGTCCAAGATCTTCCCCAACGAGGCCTTCGGCTATTGGAAAGTCACCGTGGAGCGGCCCCTGCGTATCGAGGGCATCGACCCCGAGCGGGCATACACGGCCAAGGAGATCAAGGCGCTGAAGGAGCAGGGTGCGCGCTCCGAGACGGCGCCGCCCGTCATCAAGCGGGTCCACAAGAGCGCGGAACCCGCCCCCCTGCGCGGCCTATACCCCGCCACCCTCGACGGCAAACCCGCCATCGTCGAGTACGAGCTGGACACCGACCTGCGCGACACCGAGCAAGTGCCGCTCCTTGAAGAAGGCGGCATCGAAGCCTTCCTACGCCGCGAGGTACTCCCCTACGCCCCCGACGCTTGGTACGCCCCCTCCACCGTCAAGATCGGCTACGAGATCAGCTTCACCCGCCACTTCTACAAGCCGCAACCCCTCCGCCCGCTGGAAGACATCCGCGCCGACATCCTGGCCTTGGAACAGGAGACCGAGGGACTGCTGAGCGAGATCGTAGGCGGATAGTTCTAGCTCCCGCCCGTTGACGTTAGCGCCGCCTGATGTGTAACCTACATACACACGGAAACGAAGGACACCGCAATGGCTAGAGTCCAACTCATAATCCCCGACGAAGACCGGGAGCGATTCGTCCACCAAGCGCGCAGGGAGGGCATGACCTTCAGCGCGTGGCTCAGGGCCGCCGCCCGTGATCGGCTCGAGGCACGGCAGCGCACGAAAGGGTTCCAGTCCCCCGAAGACCTCAGGCGCTTCTTCGACGAATGCGACGCCCGGCGTGAGCCCGGCGTCGAACCCGATTGGGAAGAGCACAAGCGGGAAATGGAGAAATCGATCCTGGACCGCCTGCCCGACGTATGATCTTCGTCGATACCAACGTCTTCATGTACGCGGTTGGAAAACAGCATCCGCTCAAATCCCGCGCCCGCGCCTTCTTCGACGATTCCCTGCTGAATTCCAGACCGCTCTGCACCTCCGCCGAGGTCCTGCAGGAGCTGCTGCACGTCTACCTGCCCGTCCGCAAATATGACATGCTTGAAGACGCCTTGGCTCTGATCGATCAGACCAACGTGCGGATATGGCCCCTCGAAGAGGCCGATGTCATCCTCGCCCGCCAACTCCATGACCGACATCCCACCCTGGCCGCCAGAGACCTTTGCCACCTGGCAAGCTGCCAAAGACGCGGCGTCCGGGAAATCATGACCTTCGACGAGAACCTACGCGCAGCCGCCCCAAAGCCCCGGCGCACAGGCTGATATACTGGCACCAGAGCGCGAAACGGAGGGGCTGCTGAGCGAGATTATGGACGCAAGGGAGACTGCATGAGCGACGAGAACCATGGGGCCTCTCGCCAATATCCCCATCCGCACAAGCCCCATCGACGTTCGATCCGACTGAGATCGTTCGATTACACCCGGCAAGGCGCGTATTTTGTAACCGTTTGCACGCAGAACAGGGCCTGTATTTTCGGAGAAATCGTGAACGGCGAGATGCGGACGAACGACTTTGGACGAGTGGCCCAAGCGGTCTGGGAGGAAATCCCCACCCACTTCCCCCACGTCGAAACCGATGCCTATGTCGTCATGCCAAATCACGTGCACGGCATTATCGTCATCGCACATCCCAACGTAGGGGCGACGCATGCGTCGCCCCTACGTCATGCGTCGCCCCTACGAACGGACGGCCCGCCCAAACGCTCACTTGGCGCAATCGTCGGCTCCTACAAATCCGCCGTATCCAAACGGATCAACCGAACGCGCCGCACCCCCGGAGCGCCGGTCTGGCAGCGCAACTACTACGACCACATCATTCGCAACGACGACGACCTCAACCGCATCCGCCAATACATCCTCGACAACCCCGCCAAATGGTCCGAGGACCGCGAGAACCCTCAGCGTCAAGCGTCCACCTCCCGCGCGCACCCATGATCAACGATACCCAACCTTGCCCCGCCCCAACTCCCCGGCGCACAGGCTGATATACTGGCATTGGAGCGGCAGACGGAGGGGCTACTGGGGGAAATTGTGGGAGGATAGCTCACGATGCTCAGACAATCTAATACACCGCTAGACGCACAGAAGTCGATCACGCTTAAGCTCAACGAACCAGTAGTCGATCCTGGCAATCCATGGACGGATGATCTCCTTGCTCGTCAGGACATTGCCAAACGACTAACAAGCCTTATTGAAAACCAAGATCTCCCGCTGACAATCAGCCTCCACGGGCAGTGGGGAACCGGCAAGACCTTCATGCTCAAGCGCTGGCAGAAAGACTTGGAGGGCCAGGGACTCAAAGCCATCTACTTCAATGCGTGGGAAGATGATTTCTGTGATGACCCACTCGTAGCTATACTTGGGCATTTATCTGAATACTTCAAGGAAGATGGTCTTCAGTCATTAGCAGACAAAATTGTCAAAATTGCGTTGCCGTTGATCCGGCAGAATATTCTTGGAGTATTGGAAAAACATACTGGCGTCAACCTTGAAATTGAACAGAGCGATGATGCTCGACAAGACCCCCTAAAAATCTATCTTTCTCAGCGGACAACGAAGGACGACCTGAAGAAGCACTTAACTGATATGTCCGCCAAGGTCCGCAATGAGACCGGGCACCCAATGGTCTTCATCATAGATGAACTTGATCGGTGCAGACCGACCTTTGCCATTGAGCTTTTAGAAAGGGTCAAACATATTTTCGACGCTCCGAACCTTGTGTTCGTCTTCGGAGTTAACCGAGACGAACTCTGCAAATCCTTATCGTCAGTCTATGGAGAGATCAATACGGACGTTTATCTTAGGCGCTTCTTTGATTTCGAGTTTAACCTGTCTGAGGTTGATTCGCAGAGCTATGCAGCGCATTTGTTCGATGAATTCCAGATCGCCGAAGTATTTCGGAAACTCAGTGAAGCGGATGGTACGCAAGACTTCATGAACGACTCGAACAACTTCCGTCGAGTCGTTCCCAAACTTTGGAACGCTCTGGGTCTCTCACTCAGAGACATTGACTATGCCATAAGATTACTTGCTCTGCTAGCAAGGAACGTCCCGTTAGGGACCTACACTCACCCATTCTTGATTCCTATCCTTATAGCACTAAAGTTCAAGAGGCCTGAACTCTATCGCGCGTTGGCAAGTGGTGATTTTCAAACGAGCAAGATTATGGACTATATTAACGAAGAACTGAGGCCAAACATGATTGACGAAGAACTATCTCGCTACTTAGACCGGAGCGAGGGGTTTTTATATTGTGCCGATGAGCACAATCGTGGATCAAAACTAAGCGGAGAGACTGCCTTAGCTGCGCTCGGACGTGTGAAGGAGGGGGTAGCGGGAGTTAACTTTCGGGTTCTATCACAGCGTGCGGGCAATGCTGACCAACAACAGCGTGACCGAATATGTCAGGCGATCTATGATGGCAGACAATTGCACATAGATAGAAGAGTATTTGATAACTTGGCGACACTTATCGACACTTATCATAAGCAGTTGCGGCTTTAAGAACCACCATGTCCTCCACCCCCCAACCCTACCCCACCTACCGCCCCTCCCACGTCCCCTGGCTCGGCAACGTCCCAGCCCATTGGGAAGTGCGGCGACTTGGTAGTTTGCTACGCGAAAGAGGTGAAACAAATGACGAGGGAGGTGTCACTGAAGTCCTTTCAGTGCTGCGGGATAGGGGAGTCATTCCTTACTCACAGAAAGGAAATATTGGTAACAAGAAGTCTGAGGACATAACACGCTACAAGATAGTGCGACCTAATGACATTGTGATGAACAGCATGAATGTCATTATCGGATCGGTCGGTCTGTCCCGATATACGGGTTGCCTTAGCCCCGTTTACTATGTACTCACAAATCGCTCAAACGACGATCTACCCGAATATCTGAACGCAAATTTTCAGACGAAACCTTTTCAACGGAGCCTTGTTCGTATCGGCAATGGCATCTTGGCTCATAGGATGCGGATTCCGATGGAACTACTAAAGTGTGAGCTTCTTCCAAGGCCTCCCCTCCACGAACAGCGCGCCATCGTCCGCTACCTCGACCACGTCGACCAACGCATCCAACACTACACCGCCGCCAAACGGAAACTCATCGCCCTGCTCCAAGAGGAGCGGCAGGCGGTCATACACCGCGCCGTCACACGCGGCCTCGATCCCAACGTCCCCCTCAAACCCTCCGGCGTCCAGTGGCTCCGCGACATCCCGGCCCATTGGGAGGTGCGGCGGCTAGGCTACTTGGCTACGAAGTTCGGAAGTGGCATTACCCCTCGTGGTGGAGCAACCGTTTACCAAGAGAGCGGGGTTCCGTTCCTGCGGAGCCAGAACATTCACTTTGATGGTCTGCGAATGAAGGACGTTGCGCGAATTCCACCGAGCCTTCACGAAGAACTCTCTAGTTCCCACGTCGAGCCGGGCGACGTCTTGCTGAACATAACAGGCGCGTCTATCGGGCGAGTATGTTCGGTTCCCGACGACTTTATTGAGGGTAATGTCAATCAGCACGTTTGCATCATCCGACCTAAGCGAAGCCACTTACTCCCAGGACTTCTTGCCGCATTTCTCTCGATCCCAATGATGCAGCGCGAGATTCAATTCGAGCAAAGCGGGGCATCACGCGAAGGACTTACGCTTCAATCCATTCGTAATTTCAGAGTATTGATTCCACCCTTCCACGAACAGACCGCCATCGTCGAGCACCTCGACAAGGCCACCGCCGGCATCGACGCCGCCATCGCCCGCGCCCGCCGCCGGATCGAGCTCGTGCAGGAGTACCGCACCCGCCTCATCGCCGACGTGGTCACCGGCAAACTCGACGTCCGCGACGCCGCCGCGCAACTGCCGGAAGAAGCCCGTCAGTGAGACTCCCCGAACTTGACAATAACGACGGAAATGCAACAAAATGCAACGGAATGCTACACTTTAAGCGGTTTTGCCGCCCCTGCATCCTTCCGGCAGGGCCCACATCGGAGGGAGCCGATGAGTGGGGCTGACGACTTCAAGAAAGAGCGCCAAAGGGAAAGCGAGGTGACCGTATGACGGACTGGAGCAAGTGCCCGGCGGTGGAAAGCGTGCCTGGCAAGGTGAGCGGCAACTGGGTGTTCAAGGACACCCGTCTACCGGTGTACGCCCTCTTCGAAAACTTGGAGGCGGGCGCGACGATCTACGACTTCATCGAGTGGTTCGGCGGCGTGGATGAATCGGAGGTGAAGGCCGTGCTGGAGCACGTTGCCAACTCCCTGAAGCCGCCCGTCCCGTTGAGCAGCGAGACATAGCATGACCACCGACACCACCGAACAAGGCCTCGAGCGCCTCATCGCGGACGTGGTGACCGACAAGCTGGACGTGCGAGAGGCGGAGGACGGAGAAGCGTGTGAGACCCTGTCCCCGGCCGAGGCCTGAACGTGCTTGTGCCAACCCAACCGAAGGTATACCACATCGTCCACGTCGACCGGTTGGCGTCAATTGTCTCTGACGGGTATCTCTGGTCCGATGCGGAAGCTCGAAGGCGTGGTATTGATGGAACCACGATCGGGATTGGCAACATTAAGCAGCGTCGGCTAAGGTTCCTTCTCAACAGTCATCAGGATCTCCGCGTCGGAGACTGTGTACCTTTCTACTTCGGCCCACGTTCCGTTATGCTCTACGTCATCTCCATGAGGAACCATCCCGAACTGGCGTATCGAGAAGGGCAGGAGCCGATAGTTCACTTGGAGGCTGACTTACACGAGGCCGTCAATTGGGCGAAGGACAATGGTAGACGATGGGCTTTCACCTCATCCAATGCAGGCTCCTCCTACTTCGAGGACTATTCGGACCTGCGCCAGTTGAACAAGATTAATTGGGATGCGGTTAAAGCCAACCAGTGGTCGGGGATTGGTGTTGATCAGTCGTGGAAGGAAGACAAGCAAGCGGAGTTCCTTGTCGAGAAGTCGTTCCCATGGGAATTGGTTTCTAGGATTGGCATCCGAAAGCAAAACATATATGCTAAAATCCAAGACGCATTGCAGGGAGCAAGTTACCGGCCAACGGTAGAGATCAAGCGGAACTGGTATTACTGATTCTCACGGAAGGAGGCACGCCCACATGATCGAATACAAGGTCGGCGATATGTTCACCGAAGACGTCGAAGCCCTGGTGAACAGCGTCAACTGCGTCGGTGTCATGGGCCGCGGCATCGCGCTCCAGTTCAAGAACGTCTTCCCTGAGAACTTCAAGGCCTACACCGAGGCCTGTAGTCGTGAAGAGGTGCAGCCTGGCCGCATGTTCGTGTTCGAGACGGGGCAGATGATGGGCGCTCCCAGCTACATCATCAACTTCCCGACAAAGCGCCACTGGCGGGGCAAGAGCCGTATGGAGGATATTGAGTCGGGACTGCGGGCCCTCGCTCAAGAAGTCACGAAACGCAACATTCGCTCCATAGCGCTCCCCCCGCTCGGCAGCGGCCTCGGTGGTTTGGATTGGCCAATGGTCCGCTCTCGCATCGAAGACGCTCTCCAAAATATCGAAGACGTGCGAGTGGTCGTGTTCGAGCCGGGAGGCGTGCCGACGGATGATCGGGCCAACCGTTCGACCGACGTGCCGACAATGACTCAAGGCAAGGCCGTGTTGGTCGACCTCATGCACCGATATCTCAACGGCTTGCTCGACCCGTTCGTGACGCTGCTGGAAGTGCACAAGCTGATGTACTTCATGCAGGTGGCAGGCGAGCCGCTGAGACTGCGATTTCAAAAGGCGCATTACGGCCCGTACGCCGAGAACCTGCGGCATGTACTCAGGGATATCGAAGGCCATCTCATATCCGGCTATGCCGACGGCGGTGACGCGCCCGGCAAACGTCTCGAACTCGTACCGGGGGCAGTCGAGGAGGCTCGCGTCTTTCTCGATGGGCACCCTGAAAGCAGGAAGCGATTTGCGCGAGTATCCGATCTCGTGGAAGGATTCGAGTCGTCTTTCGGTCTCGAACTGTTGACAACGGTTCACTGGGTAGCGACAGAGCATTCCTCCGCAACAGACGAGGAAGTAATTGCCCATACGTATGGGTGGGATCTACGGAAGCGACAGTTCTCTGAGCGCCAGATTCGTCTTGCGCTTCAGGTTCTGCGAGAGAAGGGCTGGCTCACCACAAACGCAGCATGACCACCGACACCACCGAACGTGCCCTCGAACGCCTCATCTGCGAAGCCCTCACCGGCCTCCCGTGCGAACAGTCCCAGAAGCACGGCGTCCATGATCGCCCCTCCGCCTACAGCGTGGGCTGGCTCTGCGGCGACCCGAACGACTACGACCGCGAGTTCTGCGTCGACCTCGCCCAGTTCTCCTACTTCCTCGAAGCAACCCAGCCCGAAGCCGCCGGGTCGCTCGCTCTCGACGAGGACGGCCCAACGCGACGCAAGTTCCTCGCTCGCCTTCACGGTGAGATCGCCAGGCGCGGCATAGTCGACGTGCTCCGCAAGGGAATCAAGCATGGGCCCCGCGACCTCGACCTCTTCTACGGCGCGCCATCCACCCGCAACGAGAGGGCGAAGGCCCTCTATGAACTCAACCGCTTCAGCGTCACGCGCCAGCTCCGCTACAGCAGCGACAACGCCCAGCTTGCCCTCGATCTGTGCCTGTTCATCAACGGCCTCCCGGTCGCCACCTTCGAGTTGAAGAATAGCCTCACCAAGCAGACCGTCGACGACGCCGTCGAGCAGTACAAGCGCGACCGCAACCCGCGCGAGAAGCTGTTCGAGTTCGGACGCTGCCTCGTCCACTTCGCGGTCGACGACCACGAGGTGCGCTTCTGCACCGAACTGAAGGGCAAGTCGTCGTGGTTCCTCCCCTTCAACCGCGGCTGGGAAGACGGCGCGGGCAACCCGCCCAACCTCAACGGCCTCAAGACCGACTACCTCTGGAAACGGGTGCTCACCCGCGACGGCCTCACCGACATCATTGAGAACTACGCACAGATCGTCGCCACGAAAGACCGGAAGACAGGACGGGTCAAGCGCGACCAGATCTGGCCCCGCTACCACCAGCTCGACGTGGTCCGCAAGTTGCTGGCCGACGTGTCGAAAGTCGGAGTCGGCCGGAAGTACCTGATCCAGCATTCCGCCGGCAGCGGCAAGTCGAACTCCATCGCCTGGCTCGCCCACCGGCTCGTCGGCCTTGAGAAAGACGACGCCCCGGTCGTCGACTCGGTCATTGTCGTGACCGACCGCCGGGTGCTCGACAGGCAGATCAACGACACCATAAAGCAGTTCGCCCAGGTCGGCTCCGTGGTCGGCCACGCCGAGCGCTCCGGCGATTTGCGCCGGTTCATCGAGTCGGGCAAGAAGATCGTCATATCGACCGTCCAGAAATTCCCGTTCATCATCGACGAGATCGGCAGCGAGCAGCGTGGCCGCAAGTTCGCCATCATCATCGATGAGGCCCATTCGAGCCAGGGCGGACGAACCGGGGCGGCGATATCGATGGCCCTCGGAAAGGCGGGCGAATCGGAAGACGACAAGACCGTCGAGGACAAGATCAACGAGATCATGGAAAGCAAGAAGATGCTGAGCAACGCCAGCTACTTCGCCTTCACCGCAACCCCCAAGAACAGGACCCTGGAGATCTTCGGAGACCCTGAGCCTCAGCCCGACGGCAGCGTCCGGCACAGACCCTTCCACGGCTACACGATGAAGCAGGCGATTCAAGAGGGCTTCATCGTCGACGTGCTGAAGCACTACACGCCCGTGGACAGCTACTACCGCCTGGTCAAGACCGTGGAGGGCGACCCGGAGTTCGACACCAAGAAGGCCGGGGGGAAGCTCCGTCGATACGTCGAGAACCACGACCACGCCATCCGCCTCAAGGCGGAGATCATGGTCGATCACTTCCACGAGCAGGTGATCGGCCTTCGCCGCATCGGCGGTCAGGCGAGAGCCATGGTCGTCACCGACAGCATCGAGCGGGCGATAAGCTACTTCCATGCAATCCGCGCCTACTTGAACGAGCGTAAGAGCGACTGCCAAGCCATCGTAGCCTTCTCCGGCGAGCACGAGTACGCCGGGGAAAAGGTCACCGAGTCGTCCCTCAACGGCTTCGCTTCGAGCCGCATCCCCGAAATGATCCAGGAGCGCCCGTACAGGATCCTCGTGTGTGCCGACAAGTTCCAGACAGGCTACGACGAACCGCTCTTACATACGATGTACGTCGACAAGGTGCTCTCAAGCGTCAAGGCCGTGCAGACGCTCTCGCGCCTGAACCGCGCGCATCCGCAGAAGCACGACGCCTTCGTGCTCGACTTCATGAACGACGCCGATACCATCCAAAACGCTTTCGCCGACTACTACCGGACGACGATCCTCTCGGACGAGACCGACCCCGACAAGCTGCACGACCTCAAGGCCGCCCTCGACGGCTATCAAATCTATGACCCGACCCAGATCGACGAACTCGTAGAGCGGTACCTCTCGGGAGCCGACCGCGACCAACTCGACCCCATTCTTGACGCCTGCGTCGCTGAGTACTTGCGGAGCCTCGATGAGGACGGGCAGGTGGACTTCAAAGGCAAGGCGAAGGCGTTCCTCCGGTCCTACGGGTTCCTCGCCGCCATACTGCCCTACACCAACCCCGAATGGGAGAAGCTGTCCATCTTCCTGACATTCCTCGTCCCCAAGCTGCCCGCGCCCATCGAGGACGATCTGTCGAAGGGGATTCTGGAAGCCATAGACATGGACAGCTACCGGGTGGAGAAGCAGGTGGCGCAGGATATCCAACTTGCCGACAAAGACGCGGAGATCGATCCCACCCCGACCGACGGCGGCGGCAGTAGACCGGAGGCCGAACTCGACCTCCTCTCAAACATCATCAGAGAATTCAACGACCGGTGGGGAAACATTGAATGGAAGGACAGCGACAAAATCGAGAGAGTCCTTGCCGAAGACCTTCCAGCAAAGGTCGCCGCCGACAAGGCGTACCAGAACGCCGTAGCCAACTCCGACAAGCAGAACGCGCGCATCGAGCACGACAAGGCCCTCGAACGAGCCGTGACCGAGCTGCTTGCCGACCATGCCGAGTTGTTCAAGCAGTTCAGCGACAACCCGTCGTTCCGCGCATGGCTGTCCGAGATGATCTTCTCAGCAACCTACGACCAAGCCGCCTAACGCCCACATCCGCCAAGGCCTGATAGGTGTCTAATAAATCAATCGAAACCGTTCGTGGTGAGCCTGTCGAACCATGAACGACCCTTCGACACCATCCACGCGAGGGGCTAGTGGCTCCGCAGGCAGGATTCGAACCTGCGACCAATCGGTTAACAGCCGACCGCTCTACCACTGAGCTACTGCGGAGCGTCAACGGGGAAGACCCTTAGGGTCACGCAGAATAGTGTAGCACCACCTTGCGGGGCCACTCAAGGTATCAGCGTGGCTGGATACTATCTCGGAAACTATGGGCGTTGGCAAAATAATCCTTGTACCGTTCTAATCAGTTTCATATAATTCGGCAAATCCCCACCACCCCCTCGGAGGGCCTCGCTCTATGAATGCCCGTACCTTTAAGGAAGTCCGTCGGACGTATGGCTTCGACGAAGTGGCGATAGCGCCGGGCGCGATTACCATCAACCCCGAGCTTGCCGACATCGACTTCAACCTCGACGGGATGACCTTCTCCGCGCCCATCCTCGCCTCGGCCATGGATGCCATCGTGTCCCCGGAATCGGCCGTCGAGTTCGACCGGCACGGCGGCCTTGCGGTCCTCAACCTAGAGGGCGTCCAGACCAAGTACGACGACCCTGAAGAGGTACTCGCCGAGATCGTGGCCTCCCCGCAGGAGGAGGTGACCAAGACCTTCCAGCGAGTATACTCGGCTCCGATCAAGGAGGACTTGGTCGGAGAGCGAGTTCGGCAGATCAAGCAAAGCGGCGCCAAGTGCGCCGTTTCTGTTACCCCCGCAAACACCAAGCGGCTCGCCCCCCTCGCCGTCGACGCTGGCGCCGACGTGCTCGTAGTTCAGTCCACCGTGACTACCGCCCGGCACAAGTCCCGCAGCATTCGCGGGCTGCGCCTGCCTGAGCTCCTCGAAATGGTCAACGTTCCGGTGATCGTCGGGAACTGCGCCACATACGACGTGGCCCTGGAGATCATGGAGACCGGAATACACGGCGTCCTGGTCGGCATCGGCCCCGGCGCGGCCTGCACGACGCGCGAAGTCACCGGCATGGGTGTGCCTCAGGTGACCTCGACGCTCGACTGCGCAGCCGCGCGGGAGGAGTATTACCGGCGCTCTGGCAGGTACGTCCCCATCGTCACCGACGGCGGCATCCGAACCGGCGGTGACCTGTGCAAGTCCTTCGCCGCGGGAGCCGACGCCGTGATGATCGGCACACCCTTCGCGCAGACGACGGAGGCTCCCGGTCAGGGCTGCAACTGGGGCATGGCCAGCCCCGACCCGATCCTGCCGCGCGGCACGCGAGTGAACGTCGGCATGAGAGGCTCCATCAAGCAGGTGCTCTACGGCCCGTCCTCGAAGTCGGACGGCACCCTCAACCTGCTCGGAGCGCTGAAGACCTGCCTCGGATACGTCGGCGCGTTCAACATCCGCGAGTTCCACCAGAAGGCCGAATTGATCTTCGCCCCGTCCATCAAGACCGAGGGCAAGTTCTACCAGCTCGGCATGAACTAGGCCAAGCTGAACACGAGCACGCTCGCGGCGGCGTAGAGGACGATCAGCGCCAGCGACTCCCACGTAAACCGCCCTTCCCTCTTCTGTCGCTTGTGCGCGAACAGCCCGGCAAGAACGACGACGGTCATCACGACGGCGAACGCTGCCGTCAGCAGATGAATCCCCGCTATCCCCGACCAGAGAGGGCCGTCCACATAGACCACGTCGTCGAAGAACAGGACGAACCCCATGTTGAACAGGTTGCTGCCCAGCAGGTTGGCAATGGCGAGGTCGGGCGCCCCGATTCGCACGGCGGCATAGGACGCCGCGAACTCCGGCAGCGACGTGCTGATGGCCAGGAACTGGGTCCCAACGAAGCTGGCCTCCCAACCCATCTTGTGAGCAATCTGATCGCCCGTCCACGCCAGGAGCACGGCGGCGCCGACGATCACCAGCATGGCGACGGTGTATTTTCCAAACGCGCTCGGCAGGGTGTCGTCGTTCTCTTGCGATGACTCTTCCTGGGGGGAGTCCTCTTGCCGGTAGATGACGAACATGCCTACGAGAAAGACGAGGAAGAGCACGAGCGACAAGGGGCTGACGGGCCAGTTCTCGGCGAACGCGCCTCCGCTGTGTGCCAGCAGCGCGACGATCGTACAGCCCACGACCGCTATGCCCAGGAAGCCGACGACGATGGGAGCGCGACCTACGGCGACCAGTATCGGCCCGTTGCGCCAGAACAGGTCGATGATACCGATGATAACGAGGTTGACGAGGTTGCTGCCGAAGGCGTCCCCTGCCGCAAGGTCCGGCTGGTCGACGAGCAGGATCGAGCTGACGCCGGTCACCAGCTCCGGGAGAGACGTGGCCGTCGCCAGCATGATGACCCCGACAAACGATCTGCCCAGACCCGTTCGATCCGCTATCACGTCGGCGGACGAAACGAGAAGGCGCGAGAAGAGCAGAATGGCTGCTGCGCCGCCGGCGAGGGCAAGCCATAGGAGGGCCAGTGTCACGAGGCTATGTTCCTCAGGCGTGAAAAAGGCCCGAACCCCATCCGGCCGGGCCACGCCGTGTTGTAGCGATTCAGTCCGCTCACATTATACACGCCGGAGACGACGATACTCCTCCGACATACCGGGCTAGAGCGCTTCCTCGATCCAGTCCTCGATCTTCAACCCGACCACCCTGGAGAATTCTCGGACATTATGGGTAACCAGCGTCAGGTCGTGCGTCTTCGCAATTGCGGCGATCATAAGGTCGTTGGGACCAATCAGGTCCCCGGCTCGTCGGAGATCGGCGCGAATCTGACCATAGTAGTCCGTACAGACATCGTCAAAAGGAAGCGACTGAAACGGATCGAAGAAGCGTTCCAGTAACCGAAGGTTGTCCGCCACTCGCGCACTCAGTCTCGCGCCGTATCTGAGTTCTGCCTTTACCACTGAACACAGGCGAATCTCATCGGGATTCCGACTTTGAAGTCTGTTCATGGCAAGAGCGGATGTCCCATTTATCACGTCGATACAGAAGTTGGTATCGAGTAAGTACATCTAAAAGGAGTGTCGTTCTTCCAACTCGCCTTGAGGTGGACGTGTCAAGGGCTCCCCCTTCCAACCGCCGAACACCCTCTCGAAGTAACCGTCCGGCCAGCCGCTGCCGGCCTCCTTCTTGACAAGGGTGGCAAGGTATTTGGAGACGCTCACGCGATCGACCTCCGCGCGTCGACGCACACGCTCGGCTATTTCGTCCGATACGTAAAAATGAAGTTGTGGCATCTTCGTACCCTCACTGGGACGGCTCGCAAACCCGTCGAGATGGTTGTCGCGCCGTCCGAACTCTATATACATATACCACATAGTATACACCACATACAACCCCCGGCGAAGTACTTGGACTCACGCCGTTGTCCGCCTCCTACCAACCACAGGGTCACGTGGCGGGGACAAGGCCGAAAGCAGCCGCTCCCTCGACGTCTCATCCAGTTCGTCGCACCACTGGATGCTCCCACCCTCGACCGAAGCCGCCGGAACGCCGTTCCGGTACACGACCTTGTTGTCCAGCAGCGCCGGAACGCGCGAGCCAGGCGTCGTGATCCCCGCGAGGTTGAGCGGATCGCAGGCCGAGAGGACGACGAACCGGTCGTCCTTGTCGGTACGCCGCATCGTACGAAGACGCTCGACCGCCTCGGGAATGGCGTACTGCTCGCCCACGAAGTTGGCAACGAACCGTCCTCCACGAATCTCGCCGCGAGCTTCGGCCCGCCGATAGACCTGCACGAGGTCGCGCCAGCGGGGAGCGTTGGTCTCGCGCACAAGAAGCTCAGGGAACACGACGCCGTACCGCCTGAGCAGCTGCCATGCCCGCGCCTCAACCGTGTCTTCCCCGCCCGCCTCACCTGAGAGCAGTGACCACCGGCTGCTGGGGACCCGGCGTCGCAGGCTCCGCCCGAACGTTGGTGCTCGGCGCGGCTGTTTCTTCGCCGTGCCGTCAATCATGCCGCGCACGGCGGTGAACCCGTCGGACGTTACCAGCCCCGCGGCCGCAAGCCTCCACAGGGCATCCTCAACGTCGGAAGGCAGACGCCCCGTTGTGGAAACAATGTCCTGCATGAAAGACGCCCCCTTCTGCGAAAGGTGCGCGAGCACCTCGCCCTGGGCGCCGAGCAAGCCGTTCTCTCCCGTCTGAGGTTCGCTCAGCAGCCAGGGCACCGACTCCCTCAGCGCGAGCGAAATGCGCCCCGTGCGTGTCAGCGTACCCTTCGTGACGGGCATGTCTTCGTCAATGGGCCGACGGCTGAACCGTCCCCACGACACATCGCCCGAGATGCACAGTTCATCGAGCATTCCGGGCGAGTAGTCCACTATCCGCGAAGGCAGGATCGCCGACTCCCACGCCCCCGCCGCAGCCTCGAAACCCTGCAACTGTTCGATAATGGCCAGCAAGTCTTCCTCGTCACGTGCCTTCCACGGCGTCGAAGCGCGCTGCCACGCGATGAGGAAGCGCATGAACGTCGCGGGCGGTACGGGCTCGATCTCCCGTCGCAGACGACCGATGGTCTCCCTGTGGATACGCGCCAGAATCCGACGGTCGCAGAATTCCTCGACTTCCCTGCCCGGCGTAAAGCGGCCACGCAGTATGTTTCCCGTTCCTTCGAGACGCGCCAACGCGATCTCGACCGCGCCTCTGCGCATCCTCAGGGAACCGGCGATCTCGTCGACGGTGAAGGGGCCAATGCACTCGGTCCGGCTGCGTACGAGGATGCGCTCGGCGTCGTCCTGTGTCGGAGGCTCCTCGTCGCTTTGCCACAGGGTCACCCTGCCCGGCTCGAACGTCGCCTCCGGGAACGCCGCAAGGACCAGCGGGACGGACTCGGTGGCGACCCATGCCTTCCCCGTATCGGCGTATGTGGCAACCGACGCCCTGCCCGTACTCACCAACCTGTCGAACCAGTCGCGCAGTTCGTCGCTTCGTTCGGGGTCTCGATGAACGTCTTCGAGCGGCATGATTCCCAGCGTGAGCAGGGCGTCGTGCAGTTCGTCCGCGTCGCGGATGAGCGGCCATGCGTCACGCGCCGCGTCCCTGATCGCCGCCGCGTCGAGCGAAGCCAGGTCGCGCTGGTCTTCGGGCAATGCCCGCCGCAGAGCGACCGCCCGCGAGCGCCTCTCCCCGATCTCGTTGTCCTCGTCGAGGAAGGCGTACGGCATCGCGTTGAGTATCTGGTGACTGAACACGGAGGGCTGCGTCGTATCGCGCGCGAGTATCTCGATCCGTCCGTCCGAAATATCCTCCAACACACGCTTGAACCCGTTCATGTCCATCGCCTCGTGCAGGGCGTCCCGCATCGTCTCGAACACGAGCGGATGGTCCGGCACCTCCACGTCGCCGGGCATGGCGTTGTCCTGGCACATGACCTGCTCCGGGAAGACTGCGGCGAGGAGATCATCGGAACGCATTCGCAGGAGCGCTGGAGGGGTCTTCTTGCCGTTCGTGAATCGCAGGATCGCAAGCGCGCGCGAGGCGTCCCAACGCCACCGGATGGGAAACAGCGGCACTTGAAGCACCGCCTGCGTGAGAATCTTCTCCACCTTTGGCAACGGAACGTACTTGAACACGTCCTCAAGAGGGAACGACAGCGAAGGGCCTAGCGATAGGTTGATGCCGTCCTCGGTGGCCGCCGCCTGGAGCTCGAAGTCGAACGTGCGGCATATCTCCTTCCGCAGCGCGAACCCCCACGCCTTGTTGATGCGCGAACCGTACGGTGAATGCACGACGAGCTGCATCCCCCCCGATTCGTCGAAGAACCGCTCGGCCACGATGCGTTTCTTCGTCGGTACGGTGCCCAGAATGCGTATGCCCTCTTCGATGTAGGCCACCCCCTGCTCCGCCGCGTCCCGGCCGAATCCTTCCTCTATGAGCCAGGCAACCGCCCCGCCGGAGTCGAGACGTTCGTATATCCCGTCGCGAAGGTCGGATACCTCGTCCGAAAGCTCGGTTGTCCGACCGGGAGCCTCCCCGAACCAGAACGGGATCGTGGGCGCTTGGCCGTGCGCGTCCTCCACCAGCACCTTGCCCTGCATCACCCGCCGGATCTTCCACGCGGTGTTGCCGAGCAGGAAGACCTGCCCCCTCATACTCTCGACCGCGAAGTCCTCCTCGATCTGCCCGACAAAGGTGTTCTCCGGCTCGGCGATAACGTCATACGAAGCGTTGTCGGGGATCGCGCCCCCGTTGGTGAGGGCCGCGATTCGCGCTCCCCGCCGCGCCTTCAGTCGTCCGTTGACCACGTCGCGATGAATGTACGCCCTTCGGCGACCTTCGCGCGGCGCGGGGCCCTCGGCCAGCATCTTCACCGTCTCGACGTAGCGCTCTCTCGGAAGATCGCGGTACGGGTACGCCCGCCGCACGAGGTCCAGCAACTCGTCCTCCACGCAGTCCCTGGAGGCGCACTCGGCGATTACCTGCTGGGCCAGAACGTCCAGCGGCCATTCGGGTATGGTCAGAGCATCGAGTACCCCGTGACGGAACGCCCGCACGAGAGCCATGCTCTCCATGAGCTCGTCTCTCGTCAGGGGGAACAGCCGGCCCTTCGGCGTTCCGCCCACGTGGTGACCAGACCTGCCGATCCTCTGCAAGAGCACGCTGACCGAACGCGGCGAACCGATCTGACAGACGAGGTCGATGGCTCCTATGTCGATCCCAAGCTCAAGCGACGCCGTCGCCACGCACAGCTTGACTTCGCCCTCTTTGAGCTTCCGCTCGGCCTCGTGACGCCGCTCGTGAGACATGCTCCCGTGGTGCGCGACGATCTGCTCCTCGCCGATCTTCCCGGATAGCTGGTGAGCCAGTCGCTCCACGAGCCTGCGGGTGTTGACGAACAACAGCGTCGTCCGGTGTTCGTTCGTCAGCTCGACGATGCGGTCGAGGGTGCGGTCCCACAGATCATGCGACGCTATCGGCCCAAGCTCGTCCTCTTTCGGCATCTCAATATCGAGATCGATCTCACGTGCATGTCCCGTGTCGACGATGGTGCAGCCGGGCTTCCCGTCCGGCTCGATATTGTCCATGCCCACGAGGAATCGTCCTATCTCCTCAATGGGGTTCTGCGTCGCGGACAGACCTATCCGGGTGATGGGCTCATCCGACAGCTCGACCAAGCGTTCCATCGAAATGCTGAGGTGCGATCCGCGTTTATCGTCGGCAACGGCGTGAAGCTCGTCGACGATGAGGGTGCTCACGCTCTTCAGTCCCCTGCGACCGCTCTCGGAGGTAAGCAGAATGAAGAACGATTCCGGCGTGGTGACGAGCACGTGGGGAGGCTTCTTCGCCATCCTCTGGCGCTCGCTCTGCGGCGTATCTCCCGTTCGCACGGCGACGCGAATGTCCGGAAGCGGGGTTCCTCGCGCCTCCGCGAGGTCCTGCAGATCGCGCAAGGGAACCATCAAGTTGCGGCGAATATCGTTCGAGAGTGCCTTCAGCGGCGAGACGTAGACGACCTGCGTTCTATCGGGTATCTCCCCTTCGAGACCCTGCCGGACCAGGCCGTCCAGGCACTTCAGAAAGGCCGCCAGCGTCTTGCCCGACCCGGTCGGAGCCGCAATGAGCGTATGCCGCCCCTCGGCTATGGCGGGCCACCCCTCCGCTTGCGCGTCAGTCGGCCCAGCGAACCGGCCGGTAAACCAGTCGCGAACGAGCGGATGAAATGACGAAAGAGGATCGTTCAAGAACCGTACCTAGTACAAATGTTTGACACAGTATAGCAGGTTAAAGTAAGTGCGGCGCGTGACCCGGAGCGAACTTGGAACCGACTAGGTTGAGAAGATTTCTCGAACGGGCAGCTTCCAGCCCGGCACCACGTCCGCACCGTCGATGGCGTCGTCTTCCGACAGCACGACGATGTTGGACGACGAGCGGTACACCGTAACCGTCTGGCAGCGTGGGTCTACAACCAGCACCATTCGGGTCCCCGCGCCCAGCCAGTCGAGCGCCTTCTCGGCCACGTCGCTGTACGTGTCCCTGGGCGAAATCACCTCGACCGCGAGGTCGGGAGCGCCGGGCCAGAAGCCCGTCGATTCTCCTACAGTTTCCGCCCGTTCCCGCCGAATGAATGCGGCGTCGGCAGCAAGAACATGATCGGGACTGGCCGCGACCTTGAAACCGGTCTCGGCCGCATAGGTCCTGCCAAGACGGTTCTCCTTCACGAATTGACGAAGCTCCGCCCCGATGGACAACGCGATTTCTCCGTGAACGTGACCGGACGGTGGCATTTCTCTCAACTCCCCTCGAACCAACTCGTATCGATGCCCGTCATCCGGCATTTCCAGGAGGTCTTCGGCTGTCAAGAGATGCGTCGTCGCCATGGGAGTCCTCTACGTGCCCGGTGAGCGCTCGTCATCGCACTGTGCCAACATCATACACCACGCGACGGTGAATCAGACAGCGGCCCTACAGCCTCCGCACCCGCTCGATCACCCGTTGACACGCTGCGTAGTCCCGTCGCCCTCCGCGATAGATCGGCGCCAGCAGGTAGATAGACCTGTGCCCGGCGTCGAGATACCTGCTCGCCGTCTCGACCGCGATGTCTTCCCCCGAACGCCCTTTGCGAAGTGTCGCCGCCAACCAGTCCGGCAGGTCGCCAAATGTAACCCCACCTTCCACCAATACCTGCACCCCGCAGCAGATGAGCGCCGATAGTTCCTCGCCGTGCCGGTCCACGTACCGTTTCCGAAACTCCGTCAGTCGTTCCGGGGAGAAGAGGGGCTGGAGGAGGAAGAATTGCGCTCCGGCCTCCACCTTCTTCCGCGTCAACGCTACTTGCCGATCCATACTCCGAGCAAGATCGATTGTCGCCCCGATGCAGAAGCCTGTAGGGTTTTGCAGCTTCAGTCCCTTATAGTCGATCCCCCGGTTCATATCGGCGACTGCGCGTATGAGACCTGTCGGCGCATAGTCGTCGACCGGCTTGGTGATCTCCAACTCGCTTTCCGTAAACGAGTCGCCCTTGAGCACGACGACGTTTTCGAGACCCATCATCCCCGCGCCCAGGAGGAGCCCCTGTGCCGCGACCCGGTTCATGTCCCGCGTGGAGAGCGAGAAGATGACCTCCTTGCCCGTATTCTGCTTGATCCATGCCGCGGCGAAGGCGGAGTTTACCCGGGCCGATTTGCCGGGACTATAGTTGACGGAGATGAAATCGGCATCCAGAGACTTCGCCTCATCGAGCAAAGCGGGATCCGTCCCACGAGGAGGCGAGTAATCAGCGACGATCTGCACGGTATCGGGACATTGAAACCGATGTTCAACTAAGGTCGTCATCGTCGTGAATTGACTATGTTTGCAGCACAGGAATTATTGGCCCAACCGGCCCGATTATATACAAAGAATACAAAAAGAGGATGCCGGCCCCGACAGCATCCCCTTTCCATTACCGATCATTCCTGACCGGTATTGAGGAGGTTATTGTTCGATTGTGCGGCGACCTTCCTACGGCCGCCTTATTGCCTTGGTCCGACTACCGCCAGCCCTCCACGCCGGTCTTGCCGGGAATCAGGGATACGCGATGCCCATCCTGGCACTTGAAGCGCCGCTCACGCGCCTCCGGCCTCTTGCCCGACAGAGACGCCTCTTCCATCCCCTGAGAGCAGAACGGACACTCGACGTCGAACCCCGCGCGGTTGCGTATCCGCACCACCTTGACGTGGGTCAGCGTCTCTGCGAGGGCCGGAAATTCGCCCACGTAGCGGAGCACGTACTCCGTCGCGGTGCTCAAGAGGTTCTTGCGGCCATTCGTCCGCTCCCTGGTGAAGCTGTAGTCGACGTAGCCACACATGATGCATTCCATCTCATCGTAGCCCATGACCATTCGCGAGCTACATCGCCTGCACAGCGGGTCGTTGTTTGATAGTGAAATTGCTGCGGACACCAAGGCAACACCTCCATGCTTCGTACTTCGTTCTCGCACATCCCGAACATCGACGGCTGACCTGGGTGTTTGATACTCTTTCATCCGGCCTCGTCGCGAGACGGTTGGACCTGCATGCGCACTCGACTGCGCTGCTCCCGCGCTCTGACAAGGCTACGTTGAACGTGCGTGAGCACCTCCATAAGATGACGGTATGCAAACCCCCACTAACGCACTATGCTCTCTCTGACCGGCAGCCCGTTCCACGGCGTCTTGCCCAGCAATCAGGCGAAATGCCGAGAAATTTCGACCGTCAGCCATGACTTCAGCAGATCGGAACATCCGTACTTTGAGTACCCCTTACGAATTTCCTAAACTGGTTCAGAACACTATACAAGAACTTAACCATATCTTGTCAAGCCTGTTTTCAAAAGATTTCCGGTAATTTTTTGGTTAATATCCAATACTTATGTTCGGAACATTTGAGGCACTATTACTCTCATACATGAGGAGACTCTGCGAATGGACATGATTAGCGAAAACCTGCAAGAAACGATCAGCGAATGGGCCGAACAATTGATCGGCGTTCCGCTCTCCGCTTTGGGCGGTCATCCGATGCCGGTCCTTACCCCTGACCGGGAGCCGCGTCGCAGTCATCCACTGGTCGTCATCCGGTGCGGCAACGGGAGCGCTCTCATTGCCACGCAGGAGCTCTGCGACGCCATCCGTCCCATCATGCCCAACCTTCACGCCGACCTCGTGTTCTCGCCGTTCGGGACCTACGAGCTTGCGCGCGCCACCCTGCCCCTGGGCATCACCATCTGGGGCCCCAGCTTCTACCTCTTCGGCGACCGTAACACCGTGAGTCCGGCGAACGACGAGCGCGTCGTCCAGGTCGGCGCGCCCGAACTGGCGGAAGTGGACTACTCCATCTTCTGGCACTGTCAGCAAGACGCCCTTGCCGGATTCGCCGTGTACGAGGGAGACCGGCTGGCCGCCCTTGCAACCGTCACCAGCCACGGCGACCCCGTATGGGAGATCGGCATGGAGACCCACCCGGACGCGCAGGCGAGAGGCCTCGGTCACGCCGTCGTCAACGCCGCCGCCAACTGGATACTCGACAATGACCGGATAGTGCTCGCAACCGTGGGGACGTTCAACATTCCTTCTGCCAGAACGCTGCGCTCGGTTGGCCTCCGCTACGCCTTCATGACCATTGACGGCAGGCCCGGTCCGTTTATGGTGCAGCCTCAGCCTCTCGGCAGCCCCCGCCCCGGCGAGACGCTCTACAACTACTACCCCGACTGGGCCACGACAAAGGGCATCCTCCCGAGACCAAAGTAACAAGCAGCCGGTGCTTGATACGCCGTTACGTCATATCCCCAAGAGAGTGCCTAAAAACGCTCCGTTCACCCTGAGCCTGTCGAAGGGTCCTTCACGGTTCGATTGCACCCTCTAACAGCCGTGCGGCGTTCCCGCCCATAACCATGTCCTTTTCGGATCGTGACAGCCCCGACGACTCCACCTGCCTGATCACCCTTCGCGCCCGGACGAGCGGATAGTCGCTGCCCATCAAGATGCGCTCGGGCCCGATCACCGACACGACCGTCTCGAATATCCGCGCGTCGTACAGCAGAGTCGTCGCCGCGGAATCAAAGTGCGTGTGGCCCAGCCCGTCCGCGACCTCTGGCATCAGCCCGTAGAGCGGCAGCCCGCCTCCCCAGTGCGCGCACACGATGGTGGTGTCCGGGAAGTTCCTGATGAACCGCCAGAGCACGTCCGGCCACGTCTTTCCCTTCCCCGGGTACTCATGCCCTACCGGCTCGGACGAGTGCGTCGTGACGATCAGACCATGCTCCCTCACGACCTCCATCAGCGGGGCCATCGTGTCGAGGTCGCCCAGGTCATACCCCTGTGTGTCCGGGTGCAACTCGCCAATCCCACACAGCCCCGCCTCGGCGCAGCGACACGCCTCCTCCACTGCCTCCGTGCCCCATGCAGGATTTACGCCAGCAAGCCCGACTAGACGGTCGGGATACTTCTTCACGGCCGCGATAAGATAGTCGTTCGCCGCCCGCGCCAGCTCGACGTCCGTCCACCCAATCCCCATCACCACCGAAACGTCCACGCCGTCCTCGTCCATCCGCCGGATCAGCCGCTCAGCCGTCGCCATCCGCGCTTCCGGGCTTGCGAACAGCTCCCCGAACGTGGCGTCGCGCTCCAAGTATTCCTCGCGCCTCGGCCGGAGCCAAGGAGGATAGATATGAGTGTGAAAGTCGATTATCACCGAGCTTCTTCAAGCGGCGCAGGGGATTTCTGACACCATTGTAGCGGTTTCGCGGAGAGGCGACGGTAACTCGTCCGTCATCGCTCGCCGACGCTACATACCATCCGCGACTGAGAAATCCCCAATCGAGAAGGAGCCGATGCAGTAGTCTACGACCGGCTTCCACTCGTCGAACACATCCGCCGGCGCGTAGAAGACCACCATGAACCCCGTCTCACCTTCGTGGATATACGCCAACCGCACACCCTTGGTATCACCCTGATCGGCTTTAAAGTATTCAATCAATATAGGAGCACCCCACGGGGTGAGTATCTCTCGACTGCCAGTAACTTGCTCACTCAAGAGCGGTAAGCTACGAATGAGGATGGAGCGAAGTGCGAAAAGGTCGGGCGGAATATCCTCATTGGGCCTCCGTCTAAGGAGCTTCATATCTCGCTTCCCAAGAGCTACTGTCTGACCTCGAAGGCCCTGCTCGAAAAGCGCTGCGCCTAGAATCTCCGCATGGTCCCCTCCTGTGATGTTGAGCGGGTATTTGATCTGAATCGCTGGGGACGAATGCTGGAACGTGTGTCGTAGCATGTCACCAACGGGGCTCTCGATCGTGTCAGCGGGTTTCTTCGGTTTGTTGGACGGTTTTGAGTTGGACGGTATATCAATGGCCGAAAGGGTGTAACCCTTCATACCACCGCTGGGCTTCAACGCTATGGTATATCTGGCGCCTACGGGAGCCTTGAACTCGACCTCCTCATTTCTCCCCTCAACCGAGAAGACTTCATATGGCGCAGCATCGGGACGTTCT
Organism: Dehalococcoidia bacterium; assembly: GCA_963665745.1. Lineage (GTDB taxonomy): Bacteria > Chloroflexota > Dehalococcoidia > Lucifugimonadales > VXLM01 > VXLM01. The sequence continues at coordinate 3,007,971 of OY762443.1, forward strand.
ATAGTCATTTGCACTCCGTAGGTGTGGTTGAACCGCACACCGATCCGCTGTCCTGTCTCCAAGTCGATGGTATATCTGTCAATATCCCCCGCTGTGTCGAACACCGCGGTGATCGTGTCTCCGATCTTCAGCCGCCTGCCATCGTCCGGGTCATGATACCGCACCAACGGAACGGAGCTCTTTATCACACCCTCACGTTCGAGATCGAATCGCTGCCTGACCACAACGAACCATATTCCGCTATAGCAGCATGAGTTGACCATGCCATTCCGAGTGGACCGGAAGGCGGGACGGAAGTAGGCGAATCCTAGTTCGGCGAATAGCCCGTATTCAACTTCTTGGGCTGTGTCAAACTCGATGCTGATGGAGGTCTCAGAGAGATCTCGGAAGAAGAAAGTCTCGGTGTCCGCACGGCCGCGCAGAACGAACTCGTGATAATAGCTGCCTTGATCTGTGGGCAGGGGGCGCGAGCCTGCCGGGGAGGCCTCCTCACCTCGAATGACCCCCTCCAGCCTACTCCGTACGACATTTGAAGAGGTACCACCCGAGCCTCCTTTGTCGTAGCTCCACAAGTGAACTCCAATCACTTCGCCTATGCCGTTCACTATCGGACCTCCACTCATTCCGCGCCCGCCCTCAGCTGTAGAAAACACCTCCGCGACATCCGCATCCTCCCAATTGTAAATATGCTCGAACACTCCTTTGGCGATAGACAGTCGGAGCGTGTTTTCAGGATACCCAATGACGAAAACTGTACCACCTTCTTTTTCGTCCTCAGCGTTCGCGATTTTCAAGGGTGAAGCGGAGGTGTTGATAGGACCGAGAAATGCGAGGTCGGCCAGATAATCGTACGAAAGGACCGGTACGTCCTCGTGCTGGACACCGTCATCGAACACGACATTCACTGTGGTTTGGTGTCGCACGGAATGGGCAGCCGTTACAATATAGCCCCCTTCCACAACAAACCCACTGCCAACATCTGAGTCTCTGATGCGAATTTTCACCACTGATGGGACGACCCTTTGCACTACGGAGGGCAGTGGTGTGGGTGTTGCGGTTGCGGTGGGCAATGGCACCGGTGTGACCGTTGGCGTCGCCGTCGGAGTAGGAACGGACGTTGCTGTGGGAGTAGGCGTTGCGGTCGGCGGTTCTGACGTAACTGTAGGTGTGACAGGCTCGACAGTTGCTTGAGCGGCCGTTGTTGGTTCGAGGTCATCGCCGCACGCGACGAACAGTCCTAGTGCTAGCGCCGCCAAGGGCCCCACAAGCCCAGCTTTCATAGGCCTCACCTTTGCCCCTCAAGCACCCGCGTGACCACTTCGATCTCGTCGATGACTTCGCTGAGTGTCGGAAACTGGTACCGCTTCAACGTTTCATAGAGAATCTCTTCGCCGGTGCGAGGATCGAACACCCGGTGATGGTAGTCGTCGTCGTAGAAGTGGACGTTGTGATACCGCAGTACCGGGTGCCCGTCGGGTACCCATGCCGCGTACCGGTACGAAATTCCACGAACTTTAAGGAGGCCGCCGATGTAGCGTGTTTCGAGTCGCTTGTCGACTTCCAAGACGATCCCGCGATGACAGAACACAAAGCCTACGAGATCAATGGCGTGTCCTGGCGCGTCTTCGCTGAACGTAAGAGTGTGAGGCCGCGAACGATCTATGAACGGGTGTTCATCAAGGCGCTTTTGGTGGATGGCTTGGTAGTGGTCCCAGGTGTTCCAGTCGTGCGGGTCTTTCCCGTAAGGTCGTGAAGAACGCAATAGTCCTGCATCCACTTTAGCTTCTCCGCCGTCTCGCGTTCTCCCCCGGTATGGAGATCCCACGCCATCTGGTCGGACGACATCTCATAACGCTGCTCAAAGACCCGGATTCGCTCGAGGAGGATCTCCTCCATCGGTCGATCCAGCTTGATGACGGGAATGCCCATCGTTCGTCCCACCCTTCAATGATGTAGTACATGTGTATCACACGCTTCAGCCCGCGTCAATCAATCGTTAGCTGTCGTAACTGTTCAGACTCCGTGAGACATCCTCAGGCAAGCAAGCCACCGTCATTCCCGCGAAAGCGGGAATCCATAGGTGGTGGGGGGCTCACCAACTCTGAACAGTTACCTGCTACACTGCGCCCTCTCCGAATTCGTTGTAGTATAGTAGAGTAGACCCGCACGTTCGGCCGGGCTTGCGGGAGGAATGCCTCATGCTGAAGTCCGTGACAAACCTCATAACCGGCGGTGGCGACAGGGCCGTCAAGCGTCTTCGCCAGGATGTCCAAGCCGTAAACGAGTTGGAGCCCGAATTCAAAGGGATCTCCGACGATGCCCTGCGAGCCAAGACCGACGAGTTTAAGTCTCGTCTAGCCGAAGGTGATGAGCTCGACGACATCCGGTCGGAGGCATTCGCCGCCGTCCGCGAGGCCGCCAGGCGCAACCTCAATATGCGCCACTTCGATGAACAGATCATGGGCGGACTCGTGCTCCATGAGCGCAAGAAGGGCGAGAAGGGCAAGATCGCGGAGATGAAGACGGGCGAGGGCAAGACCCTCGTCGCCACTCTGCCCACCTACCTGAACGCCCTCACCGGTCGCGGCGTCCACGTCGTAACCGTCAACGACTACCTCGCCAAGCGCGACGCCCAGTGGATGGGCAGCATCTACCACGCGCTCGGCGTATCGGTCGCAACTCTGCAACACCAGTCCGCCTACCTCTACGACCCCACGGTCGAAGGCCCGAAGAAGGGGTTTGAGAATCTCCGTCCCATCCCCGTCACGAGGAGGCAGGAGGCGTACGAGGCCGACATCACCTACGGCACGAACAGCGAGTTCGGCTTCGACTACCTCCGCGACGCGATGGCCCGGAAAGCTTCCGACCGCGTGCAACGCGAGCTCCACTACGCGATTGTTGACGAGGTCGACAACATCCTCATCGACGAGGCCCGGACACCCCTCATCATCAGCGGGCCCGACGATAAGTCTCCCAACCAATATCGGAAATTCTCAAACCTCGTCAGGAATCTCCGCGAGGATGTTGACTTCACCATAGACCCAAAGCTGCGTTCGGTCTCTCTGACGCCGGAGGGCATCGACAAGCTCGAAAAGAGACTTCGCGTAGACAACATGTACGAGGACCCCAGCCTCGTCCACTTTGCGGAGAACGCCCTCAAGGCTCATGCCGTCTACGAGCGGGACCGCGAGTACGTGGTCAAGGACCGCCAGGTCGTCATCGTCGACGAGTTCACTGGACGTTTGACCCCCGGACGCCGATTCGCGGACGGCCTCCACCAGGCCCTCGAATCGAAAGAGGGCGTAACCATCCAGCGCGAGTCGATTACCTACGCCACGATCACACTCCAGCATTACTTCAATCTGTACAACAAGCTCGCGGGGATGACCGGTACGGCGGTGACAGAGGCCGAGGAGTTCTGGAAGGTCTACAAGCTCGATGTCGTGGAGATTCCCACCCACAAGGAGATGATCCGAGTAGACCAGCCCGACTTCGTCTACAAGGACAAGAAAGCGAAGTATAAGGCGATCATCGACGAGATCGAGGCCCGCCACGAGCGGGGCCAGCCCATCCTGGTCGGCACGACGGACATCTCCAAGTCGGAAGAGATCAGCCGGATACTCAACCGTCGGAAGATCAAGCACTCCGTCCTCAACGCCAAGCAGCACGAGCGCGAGGCGCTTGTGGTAGCGGAGGCGGGCCGTCCCGGAGCCGTGACCGTGGCAACCAACATGGCCGGACGAGGGACGGACATCGTGCTCGGCGGCAACCCAGAGTTCGTCGACGACCTCACGCAGGAGCAGTGGGAGCGCGACCATCAGCAGGTCCTCGACGCCGGGGGCCTGTTCATTCTCGGCTCCGAGAAGCACGAGGCACGGCGCATCGACAACCAGCTTCGCGGGCGCGCCGGACGCCAGGGCGATCCGGGCGAATCGAGATTCTACGTCGCTCTGGACGACGACCTGATGAAGCGCTTCGGCGGCGATCGCATCCAGACCATCATGGGCTGGGCTGGATTGGAGGACGACGCTCCTCTCGAAAACAAGATGGTAACGAAGGCCATTGAAGGCTCTCAGGTGAAGGTGGAGGCCCACCACTTCGACATCCGCAAGCGTCTCGTCGAATACGACGAGGTTATGAACAACCACCGCACGGATATTTACAATCGGCGGGCTAATGTGCTCGCAGGCTCGAACATGCGCGAAAACGTCCAGGAGATAGTGGAAAAGGAGATCGTCGCAATACTCGACGGCTACCTGCAAGGGGGGCAGCCCGACGACTGGGACGTCGAGGGGCTGATTGATGAGCTTGCAAAGGTCCTGCCGCGCGACGAGAAGCTCTCCGACCCCGACGCGGTCTTCGAGATGCCGACCGACTCGATATATGACGAGATCCTCGCCCTTGCAAACCGTACATACGACGAGATGGAAGAGTTCTTCACCCCCGACGTGATGCGCCACATCGAACGCGCCATCATGCGGTACTTCATCGATTTCTACTGGGTACAGCACCTCACCAAGATGGAGGAGCTCCGGCAGGGAATCGGGCTCTACTCCTATGGACAGCGCGACCCTCTCGTCATGTACAAGAAGGACGGATCCGAGAATTTCAAAAGGCTCCGCGAAGAAATCCAGTCGAAGGTTGCCGGAACACTCTTCATGTACAAGACGCGCGGGCTTGAGGAGTTCTTGACGTTCCTCGAACACATCGAGCCGAATGTCGCGCGGATGGTACGCCAGGTGCTGAACATCGGCCCTCCTCAGCAGCGCGGAGGCTCCCGGCGGAACGGGCCTTCCAACGGCGGCGGCGCTCCCGGCAGACCCGCTCCGTCCCAAAGATCCGCACCCGGCGCTCCGAGTGCGGAATCGAACGGGAAAAAACTCTCACGCGCCGAACGCCGTGCCCTCCAGCGCATGGAAAAGAAGGCGAACAAGAGACGTTAGTGTGACCGACGCCATCCCGACGGGACCGGCCATCGAGGTCCGGGGCGCGAGCAAGGCCTACGGGCGGTCCATAGCCCTGAACAATCTCGACCTCAGCGTGTCCTGGGGAAAGGCCCTCACCGTTTTCGGCCCCAACGGCTCCGGCAAGACGACCCTCATAAAGATCCTCGCGACACTGTCCAAACCGGACGCCGGCACGATCAGCATCGCCGGTCTCGACGCGAGACGCGACGGCTCATACGCCAGGCGACTGATCGGCGTGATGACGCACGATCCCCTGCTCTACGACGATCTCTCCGCCCGGGAAAACCTCCGGTTCGCGGCCCGGATGTTCGGCCTCAAAGACCCATCAGAACGAATCGAGGACATTTCTGATCAGCTCGACATCGCCGCGCGTTTGGACCAGCGAGTCGGGACACTCTCACATGGCTGGAAGAAGCGCTTCTCGCTCGCTCGCGCCCTGATTCACGACCCGCCAATCCTGCTCATGGACGAGCCGGAGAGCGGTCTTGACGAGCAGGCGCTCACCGGGCTCGGCGAGGTGCTCAGAGAGGAGTCGGTGCTGCGTCGCACCGTCGTCCTCACGACGCACAACTTCGAGCGCGGCCTCGAATTCGGCGATGAGGTCGCCATTCTCGCCAAGGGCCGCCTCGTGTACCGTGAGGCATCCGCCAACGTGTCGGACGCCGACACCCTCCGAAACACCTACGCGCAACACATCCAATGACCCGCTACCTGACCCCCATCCTCACCATCGTCTGGAAAGACATCGTCCTCGAAACGAGAACGAAGGACATCGTAGTCGCCGTTCTCGCCTTCTCCCTGCTGGTCATTGTCGTCTTCAACTTCGCCATCGACCCGACCCCGCGCACCATCGGCCTCGTCGCGCCGGGCATACTCTGGATCGCGTTCGTCTTCGGAGGCGTTTTGGGCCTGAACCGCTCATTCGCGCTGGAGAAGGACAACGGCAGCATTCACGGACTCATGCTTGCCCCCGTCAGCCGGGAGGCCATCTTCTTCGGCAAGACGCTCTCGAACCTCATCTTCATGCTCGTCGTCGAGCTGATAACCCTGCCCGTCTTCGCGATGCTCTTCAACTACTCGCTGCAGCTCGTCGAGCTTTTGCCGGTGATGCTCCTGGCGACGCTGGGCATCGTCACGGTCGGCTCCGTGTTCTCCTCCATGGCCGTCAACACCCGTGCCCGAGAGGTCATGCTGCCTCTACTCTTCCTGCCCGTCGCTCTCCCAGCCGTCATAGCAGCCGTGGAAATAAGCGGGGCCGTCCTGGCCGGTGAAGGGATGCTGTCCAACACCGAGTGGCTGGCCGTCCTGGCCGCCTTCGACGCCATCTTCCTCGTAGTCTGCCCTATCGCTTTCAACAGCATCGTAGAGGACTGAGCGGACTACAACAGGAGCTCTACTGAAACAGAGGCTGCCTCACCGCCGCCGGCACCGTCGTCACTCGCCGGTCCACCGTGAGATCGAAGTCCTGCTCAAACATCGCTCCGATCGAGTCGCCCTGATGGATGCGGCTAATCGCTTCCCCCAGCAGCGGCGCGACGGAGATTATTTCGAGACCGGGGAACCGCTTCTCCTCAGGTATCGGGAGCGTGTCCGTGACCACGAACTCGGTGACGCCGGTATTGGCGAGACGCTCATGGGCATTCCCGGCAAAGACGGCGTGAGTGGCCCCGCAATACACGCTCGTCGCCCCGTGGGCATTAAGCACCTTGAACGCCTCGACGACCGTGCCTCCCGTGCCGATCTCATCGTCGATGATGACCGCCGTCTTGCCCCGAACATCACCGACGAGATTGATCGCCTCCGCCTTCTCGTCGTTGCCCTGGCGCTCCTTGTCGATCAGCGCGATGGGCGCATCGAGAACGTTCGCCACTTCCCGCGCGCGCTTGGCGCTGCCGGGGTCGGTCGCGGTAACGACCACGTTTTCGAGCTCCTTTTCCTTGAACCTCTTAGCAAGCATCCGTATAGCCGAAAGCTCGTCCAGCGGGATGTTGAAGAACCCCTGAATCTGTCCGGCGTGAAGGTCGATGGTGAGAACGCGGTCGGCGCCCGCGACGGTCGTAAAGTCGGCCAGAAGGCGAGCGGTAATGGCCACTCGCGGCTGGTCCTTCTTGTCCGTGCGACCGTAGGCGTAGTATGGAATCACGACCGTAATCCGTCCCGCGGACGCCCGCCGGGCGGCGTCGACCATGATCCAGAGCTCCATCCAGTGCTGGTCCACCGGCGCGGAGATCGGCTGGATGAGAAACACGTCCTTCTGCCGAATGTTCTCGAGGAACTTGACGAAGGTGTTGTCGTTGCTGAACTTGAAGACCTCGCACTCGCCGAGGTTGACGCCGAGATACCCCGCAATATCCTGGGCGAGCTGCGGGTGCGCGTTGCCCGTGAAGATCTTCATCTCGTCGTAGAGATTGACGGTCTCCTCGCGGCCTCCGTTTCGCTGCTTTGTGATCGGTGGGGAACTATTCGTCGAGGAGTGCGAGTTGTTCTGCACGAGTCCCCCTTCTCGCAGTCGATGGAGTCTTTGGTGCGCGGCCGGAACGCGTCGAGACGACCGCATTATAGCATAGGCACAGCGGGCTGGCAGAGTCACGGTAACGAGTTTCGCGAGAAAGAACTCACCTCCTAATGGCTTAGCCGCGAACCATTTGGGATAATGAAGCCAACCCATTATCATCGTTCTCACCATGACCACCCTGACCGCCAAGACCAAGGCCCTCGGCAAGTCGCTCGGCTTCGACATCGTCGGAATCACGACCGCCGATCGATTCGCGCGCGACGAGCAGGCCGCCCTCGAACGAGTGAACGACGGTCTGATGGACGGCCTTCCGTGGTACACCGCCGAGCGCGTCCGCAAGGCCAACAGTCCCCGCAAGCTGCTGGAGGAAGCAAAGTCGGTCATCTCTCTGGCAATGAGCTACAACTACGGCGAGGCCGAGCCGAAGGGGCAAGGCCCCCATGGAAAGATAGCCCGCTACGCCTGGGGCGACGACTACCACGACGTGATGAAGAAGCGCCTCCGGGAGTTCGTCGCCGCCCTGCCCGACGTGGCCGGACGTCCGGTAAAGACACGCATCTTCGTCGACGACGGCCCCATGAACGACCGCGCAGCAGCAGAACGCGCCGGTGTCGGCTGGTTCGGCAAGAACACCAACATCCTCACGCCAAGCCACGGCTCGTGGGTGCTGCTTGGACAGGTGATCACCGACCTTGACCTCGTGCCCGACATCCCACTCAAGAAGAACTGCGGAGAGTGCGTCCGGTGCATAGACGACTGCCCCACGGGCGCCATCGTCGCCCCCTACGTCATCGACAACCGCAAGTGCATCTCCTTCCTCACCATCGAGCTTCGAGGCTCAATTCCCAGGGACCTGCGGCCCCTCATGGGAGACTGGGTGTTCGGATGCGACATCTGCCAGGACGTGTGCCCCGTAAACTGGAAGGCGGCCCTAGCCCTCGAACCCGCCTTCCGCAAGCGCCACGACTTCGACGCCCCGGCGCTATTGCCGCTTTTGGATCTCGACGACGAAGCCTTCCGAGAGCGATTTCGAGGCAGCCCCATCAAGCGCGCCAAGCGGGTCGGCCTCCAGCGAAACGTCTGCGTCGCCCTCGGCAACATCGGCGACCCTGTGGCCGTCCCCGCCCTAACAAAGGTCCTCGAATCGGGCGAACCCCTCTTGCGCGAACACGCCGCATGGGCACTCGGCAAAATCGGAACCCCCGAGGCAAGAGCCGCTCTCCTCACCGCCCTACCTGCCGAAGACGACCACGAAGTGAAGAAAGAACTGATCAGGTCCATCGGCATCATCGACCTCCCCCGAACACCCGCCGATGCTCAACCCGTCTAGAGGGTGTTCAAAAATACATCCGTTCACCCTGAGCAGCCTTACGCCCCGTTCGGCCTGAGCCTGTCGAAGGCCAATTCCCCATACACCCGCCCGTCATTCCCGCGCAGGCGGGAATCCATCCTTCCTCACTCTGCGTCCTCCGCGCCCTCTGCGGTGAATCCTATAAGCCGCCGCAACGTGGTACACTCACCCCACCACATAGGAGGAACAGCGAATAGATGAAAGTCGTTATGGAACCCATGCCTTCGGGTATCGGCCCCGGCGAAGCTCCGGACGTGTTCTTCAAGGAAATGCAGGCCACCTTCCCGGAGGTGCAGTTCGTCGAAGTCAGCGAAGAGGCCGATCAGATACGTGAAGTGGCCGACGCCGAGGTGTACTACGGCTGGCCTTCGCGAGACGTCTTCCTTGCGGGCAAGAACCTCAAGTGGATTCACTGCCCCGGCACCGGCATCGACCAGCACATGGCGATACCGGAACTGGTCGCAAGCGACATTCCGATCACGAACGCCCGCGAGCCACACGTCGCCCCCATGGCCGACCACGTCTTCGGCTTCATCATCGTCCTGGCCCACAAGCTCCACTGGATGTGGGACGACCAGAAGGCCAGGAATTGGCGCATGTATGACTACGGTTGGAAGCAGCTCGACCTCGAAGGCTCGACTCTCGGAATCGTGGCAATGGGCAACATCGGCCGCGCCGTCGCCAAGCGGGCCCAGGGCTTCAGCATGAAGGTCTACGCCGTCGACAAGTTCCCCCGACCGTCCGAGTACGCGGAGGAGGTTTGGGGACTCGACAAGCTCGACGACCTCCTCGCCATCTCCGACTGGTTAGTCGTCACCGCGCCGATAACCGACGAGACGCGTGGCATGATCGGCAAAGAGCAGCTCCGGAAGATGAAACCGGGCGCTCACGTGATAATCATCTCGCGCGGCGGCATCGTCGACGAATTCGCGCTGGGAGAGGCCATCGAGTCCGGCCACCTCGCAGGCGCGGGAGTCGACGCCTTCGACCCCGAGCCGCCCGTGCCCGAAAACCCTCTGTGGGACAACCCGAACGTCGTCATGTCGCCCCACGCCTCGGCCTTCACGCCCGGCCTCTACATCGGGCGCCGCAACGTCTTCAAGGAGAATTTCCGCCGCTACCTGGCAGGCGAACCGTTCCTCTACGTCTGCGACAAGAAGCTGGGGTACTAACCGCCGCCTTCGGACAACCCGTCCCCTACTCCGTGGCGTCCAACCTGCTCAGGTGACCAGACCAGTCCAATATCCGCCGGTCGGCCGTCACCAACTGGTGCCCGTCGAGCGCGGTCGCAACAATTATCCGGTCCGCCGGGTCCCCGTGCATGTTCGATAGCAGGCCGGCTCTGACCGCGATGTCACCGTCAACCGCAAGCTCGACAAGTCCTTCTTCTAGCAGGTTGCGTCGCCAAGCGTGTAAATCAAGCCCTAAGTCAAGCTGGCCCTTCTGCACTCGCATTCCGACTTCCCAGAAGGTTATGGCCGAGACCGCCACCATGCTTTCTTGCAGGGCATCTTCTATGATGCGACGAGTCTGCGGCCCCAGTCTTCGGTCGTCTAGTTCCTGCCACAGCACGACGTGAGTGTCGAGAAGTATCAAAACAGGTCCTCGGCAGATTCGTCGGCATCCTCGAACCACTCCGCCGGCATCGGCTCGACAATATCCCCGTGAATCTCGATCATACCCCTGCCCCTGCCGAACAAGCTCTTCGGCTTCTCCCGGTACGGCTTCAGCCTCGACACGGGACGGCCATGCTTGGTAATGACGATCTCCTCTCCGCTCTCGGCCACCTCATCCATGAGCTTGAGACACTTAGCCTTGAACTCAGACGCCTTGATCGTCCGCGTGGTGCCCTGCAACCCGCTGCCAGTAGACATGTCGCGCTCCCACTCTCAATATATGACCACTATTATAGCATAGTCATGACTATAGTCACATCATGGCGATTTCGTCCGCGCGGCGAATTTGACTGAACGACTGGAACGGAAAAGAACACCCGGTGTCGTCGTAGAATCTGGCACGCCTGGAGGGATTCGAACCCCCGACACCCGGTTCCGAAGACCGGTGCTCTATCCACTGAGCTACAGGCGCTTGTCCGAGACGGGTTCAAGAAGCCGGTGGGGTGAGCGAAGGGATTCGAACCCTCGATCTCCAGGGCCACAACCTGGCGCCTTAACCAACTTGGCCACGCTCACCATCCAATGAACAGAATAGCACCGCCCCCGTACGAGGGTCAATGAACTCTCCCTCGGATTCCTCACCGTGATTGACATTGACTCGCCCAAGCTTGGCAAACTACCATCTTCACATGAAATCATCCGCGAAGACGGGCCTGCTGGCCGCCTTCCTTCTCACCTTGCGGCCGAAGCAGTGGTCGAAGAACCTGCTCGTCTTCATGGCGCTCTTCTTCACCGTCGATCAGGCGTGGGACCCCACCGATATGGAGACCGCCCTGCGGCTCTTCACGAGGGCAGCCGCGGCCTTTCTGCTCTTCTGCGCGCTCAGCGGCGTCGTCTATCTCGTCAACGACCTCATGGACCGCGAAGAGGACGCGCGGCATCCCAAGAAGCGCCGCCGTCCCATCGCCTCCGGCAAGTTGCCAATCCCCCTGGCAAGAGTCGCCGCCGTAGCAATCGGCGTCCCCGCTCTTGTGGCCTCCTACCTCCTCGAACCCCTCTTCGGACTCATCGCCCTGGCGTACCTAGCAGCCATGCTGCTCTACTCGTTCGGCCTGAAGCGAGTCGTCCTTATCGACGTGTTCACGATCAGTTCAGGCTTCATACTCCGAGCCGTCGCCGGGGCCATCGTCATCGGATCACCCATATCGCCCTGGCTCTACATCTGCACCGGTCTGGCGTCGGTATTCGTCGTGCTCTCCAAGCGCCGGGCCGAGCTTGCTGTCGCAGGGGATCAGGCACAAGAGCAGAGAGACATTTTGAGGGCTTACACACTGCCCGTACTCGACCAGCTCATCACCGTGGCCGCCTCCGCAACCCTCGTCTCCTACACCCTATACACCGTCGCCTCCGAGAACCTGCCCGACAACCACGCCATGCTCCTTACCGTCCCCTTCGTCCTCTACGGCCTGTTCCGCTACATGTTCCTCGTCCGCCGCAAAGACCTCGGCGAGACCCCTGAGGACATCATCCTCACCGACCTCCCCCTCATCATCGCCATCATCCTCTGGCTCGCCACCGCAGCAGCCGTCCTCATCGCGTTTCGAGGATGAGCCGAATCACCGTCATTTCGTGTGGTACACTCCCCGCACTCTTGGCGAACGGAAGGCTAACAGGTGGTACCCCCTGACACCGTCCTCGGACTCTCTCCGACTTGGGCCGCGCTGTTCCCCCTCGCCCTGGTCGCCTTCGGAACCGCCGGCTTCCTGCTCTACCGCCGGGTCTTCCGCCTCATCCTCCTCGGACGCCCCGCCAGCAGGTTCGACCAACCCATACGTCGCATAATCGGCGCAATCCCCCTCATATTAGGCCAGCGCAAGGTGCTCCAACGGGTGTCGCTCCGACGCGACTTGGCCGGACTCGCTCACTTCTTCATCTTCTGGGGATTCCTCTCCTTCACGGCCAGCTACGTCGTGTTCATCTTCGGGGATGCAGCATGGCCGAAGTTCTCTGAGACCATTCTCACCGACACCGGCGTCCGTATCGCCGCGATCTACCTCGACCTGCTCGCAACGATCTTCCTCGTCGTGCTCGCATGGGCCGCCATTCGCCGCTGGATAACCACGCCCCGACGCCTCAGCTTCGACCTGACCCAGAAGTGGGAGTCGGCCATCATCCTCCTGCTCATAGCGGCCCTGATGGTATTGTCCATCTTGGCAGAGGCCATGTACGTCTCCTCCGGCGGGGACGGGCCGACATCCGCCGCCATCGTCGGATCCGCCCTTGGCAACGCCCTGTCCGGCATAGGGCTAAGCGCCGAGCTTGCCAACGCACTCCATGCCGCCTCATGGTGGGCGCACGTCGCCATCATACTCGGATTCGCCGTCTACATCCCTGTGTCCAAGCACATCCATCTCGTCGGCGCGCCCCTCTCGTTCCTCTTCCGCTCCCTCGAACCCCCCGGAACCCTCTCCACCCCGCTCGACCTCGAGACGGCAGAGGTCTTCGGCGCGGCGAACGCGCGCGACTTCACGCAAAAGCAGCTTCTCGACGGCTACGCCTGCGCCGTCTGCGGGCGCTGCACGGAGGCCTGCCCCGCCAACATCAGCGGCAAGACCCTCTCGCCCATGCACATCGCAGAGAACCTCAAGGAGCACCTCCTCGAAGTCGGACCCGGCATCCCCAACGGCAACGGCGGTCACGACGACGCCAAGCCTCTCATCGGCCCGTGGATCGGCCAAGAGGCCCTCTGGGACTGCCTGACCTGCGGCGCGTGCGTGCAGGAGTGCCCCGTCGGCGTCGAGCACATCGACCTGATCGTCGACATGCGACGCAACCTCACGATGGAGCGCGCGGAGATCCCCGAGACGGGCATGAACGCCCTCATGAGCATGGAGCAGCGCGGCCACCCCTGGCGCGGGACGACATACACCCGCACCGACTGGGCCGAGGGCCTCGACGTGCCGACTCTCGCCGAGCACCCGACGGCAGAGGTGCTCTTCTGGGTCGGATGCACGGCGGCGCTCGAAAAGCGGAGCCAGAGCGTCGCCCGCTCCATGGCGTCCGTCCTGAAGCGCGCCGGCGTCGATTTCGCCATCCTCGGCGACGAGGAGGGATGCACCGGCGACCCGGCGCGGCGCATGGGCAACGAGTACCTCTACCAGATCATGGCCCAGCAGAACATCGAGACCTTCACGCGCTACGACATCAAAAAGATCGTCACCATCTGCCCGCACTGCTTCAATACCATCAAGAACGAGTATCCCCACCTCGGCGGAGACTACCAGGTCCTGCACTACAGCGAGTTCGTGGCCGACCTCATCGCCGAAGGGAAGCTCAAGCCCCTCCTCACCATCGACACCACGCTGACCTACCACGACTCCTGCTACCTCGGACGCCACAACGGCGTGTACGACGCTCCCCGCGCGATTGCCGAGTCCATCCCGGGTCTGGAGTTGCGCGAGATGGAGAGATGCCGCGACAGGGGCTTCTGCTGCGGGGCCGGCGGCGGCCACATGTGGATGGAGGAAAGCCGCGGCAGGCGGATCAACCACGTCCGCACCGACCAGTTCCTCGAAACCGGGGCCGACACCGTGGGCGTCTCCTGCCCCTTCTGCCTCCAGATGTTCGAAGAGGGCATCCAGTCCAGCGACTCCGCCCCCACCGACACTCGCGCCAAAGACCTCCTCGAACTCCTCGACGAGAGCCTCGGCTGACTTGTTTGAACATACGTCGACAGGTATCATGCGTGTACGGCAAGGTGGCAGCGCAAGATTCCCATGCCAGACACTGCACACCCGCTCCAAACGGCGGAAGGAATCGCAATACTTCGAATGAACGAGCGTGAGGACTACTCGTACCGGGAGTCGATATGGAGCGTGTCGAGGGCCAATCTCAACCTGTACTCGACCCTGTTCCCCGTCTTCTGGCTTGCGGGGACGGCCTACATGGTCGTGTTCGTATTGAAGCCATGGAACGACCCTGCACAAGCTCTGCCCACTCTGCTAATGTACATAGGGTCGATGGGAATCTCATCGGCGGTTCTGTCGCTGATGATCGTAGCGGGAAAGGATTTCGTGATGGTCTTATTCGATTGGGCTAACAAGGCAAGGGCAAAGGCGCGTCGAGAGGGACTTGAAGAGGGGTACAAGGCAGGCTACGCCGCCGCGCTGGCCGAGTTGGAGCGCACAGCCCGCCCCGCAGACTCTGAGCGCAGCGGCGACGTCAACGAGGAAAATCGGCCGGATAGCGAAGGAAATGGCCGACCGAGACGACCCTAGCGAAACGGCAAGGCCGTCCCCTGCATAGCCTCCCCCGCCCCGCCGCCGTCGCTTTCGATCTGGACGGAACACTCATCGACACCGAGTCGATACTCATCGAGGCGCAGCGACGAACGCTCCGGGAATTCGCCATCCCCGATCTCGCGCCCGACCACCCACGCACCTTCGGCATGGGCATGGAACCCGGAGTTGCCCGTCTGAGCGAGTTCTACGGACTCGACTACGCGGAGGCGTTGGAGGTCTTCCGACCACACTGGACCCACCTATCGGCGACCGAACTCATCCCTATGCCCGGCGCGCGTAGCCTCCTCACACGCCTCAAGTCCGACGGCATCCCCATGGCTCTCGTGACCTCAGCCGACCCCGTTCACGCCCAAAACGCCCTGAAGGCCCTCGATGTGCCCGCTGCGTTCGAGTGCGTAGTCGACGCGGAGATGGTCTCGCGCCTTAAACCGTCACCGGAACCCTACCTGAAGGCGGCCGAGTGCCTCGGCGTTTCACCAGAGGGCCTACTCGCCATCGAAGACTCCGGCTCAGGCGTGGCGTCGGCCCTCGCCGCCGGGATGAGATGCGTCGCCGTGCACGTGGAAGTTCATGAACGCCCGGAACTGAACCAGGTTCACGTCAAGATTCGGTCGCTTGAGGAGTTTCCGCGGTTCGCCTAGGTAGGGTCATCTTCCAACCGCCTTATGCTTAGCCCTTGAACTCCTGCCAGTCCAAGCCGAGTTGGCGCACTGCGTTTCGCAATGTCCCGATCTTGAGGTCTTTTCTGCCCCAGTCGGGAATGATAGCCCCTCTTCCCGTAGACGAATTGGTCCAAAGCCGATGCGAGCCCTTGCCGTGTCGCCCGGTCTCCGAGCAGCCCATCTTCCTCAGTCTTTGGGCCACTTCTCTGTATCTCATAGGGCAGCGACGGCATCCAGCACGACGGGTTCAAGCAGCGAGTCAACGAATAGCTCAGACGGAAGCTCACGGCCCATAGCTTCATACAGCTCGACGGTGGCAGCCAGGGCGTCCTCGACATTCGCTAGGGCATCGAAGAATGTGTCACCCTCGGTGATCAGTTCAGGAAGTGCAGGACACGTTACGGTGTACCCCCCTTCCGGTTGCGGCGCAAGCTCTAACTTCAATCGAACCGGACGCGGACCGGCGGCGCTCATATCATCAACTCCTTCACTTCGTGTCCTCTATCGAAACATTGTAACAAGCCTCACTCCTACCTTCACCTCTGCGCTCTCTGTGTCCTCTGCGGTGAATCCCCCTCAACTCTCCGGCCCGTCAACCTCCGCTCCCCTCTCCAGCGCCGTTCCTATCAGCTCCACCAATTGCCTCGCCGACTCCCTCGTCAGCTCTACTGCAACGCGAGCGCCCAGCCCCTGCGACTCGTTCAGGAAGTCGATATTCAGGGCATGCTCGATGGTCATGTGAGTCGGATGATCATACGAGACGTTGACCTTGTTGACCTTGATCCAGCCCGGCGTGCCTTTGCCGCTGCCCGTTATCCCCGCCTGTTCCGCGATCATCGTGCACATCATCGTTCTCCTTTCCCAACAATCCCCTATCCCAAGTGCTTCGCCAGGAAGGTGAACACCTTCTCCCAGCCGTCGACGGCCTGCTCCTGACAGTACACCGCCCGGTCGTAGTAGAAGAACCCGTGTCCCGCATCCGGGTACATGTGGAACTCGTACTCCTTCCCGTGTTGCTTCAGGGCCTCCTCGTGTATCGCCACCTGCTCAGGGGAGGGACTGCTGTCCTCCTCGCCGAACAGGCCCAGCACCGGACACGACAGCCCCGCCGTGTAGTCGATCGGCGCCACCGGCGTCTGCGGCGTGAGGGTCGATTCCGGCATCACGACGCGCCCGCCCCAGCAGTCCACAATCGCGTCGAACCCCTCCACCTGCGAGGCCGCCAGCAGCACGTGACGACCGCCGGAGCACGTTCCGAACCCTCCGACCTTCCCGCTCGTGTTGGGGAGCGACCGCACGTACTCCATCGCCGCCGCCAGGTCACCCACCGCCTGATCGTCGGCCACGCCGCCCTCGGAGCGTATTTTTGCCGCCACGTCATCCGGCGTCCCGTGTCCCGTCCGGTGGTACAGGTCGGGGCAGATCGTCACATACCCATGATGCGCGAACTTCCGCGTCGCCTCGCGGTACCACTCGTCCCACCCCGGCATGTGGTGGGCCAGCACCATCGCGGGATACGGCCCCGGCCCCAGCGGTCGCGCCAAGTAGGCGTTTATCACGTCCCCGCCGTGACCCCGAATCGTCACCGTCTCCGCGATCATCCCCTCGTACATATCGGTTGTATACATTGGTCCCCCTCCACGTACTCTCTCGGAATGGCTAGAGCTTGCCGCCCACCCCTTCCAATGTCAAGAGCCGCGCAGGGGGGAGTCGCCCTCACCCTAGCCCTCTCCCGCGAACGGGAGAGGGGATAGAGCCGTAGGGAGTGGGATGGGCGTGTTGGGATGGCCGGCCGGGGTGGGGTCGGAGGTTCTGGGTGCTAGGTTTTGGGTGCTGGGGGTTTTCACCCTCACCCCAACCCCGTATCGAGTACGGGGCAGGCTCTGCGCGGGAATGACGGTGTAGGGGCGATTCATGAATCGCCCCTACGACCCTTCGACAGGCTCAGGGTGAACGGGGGTTAGTTTGGGGCGCGGGCCTTTTGGCGGGATTTACGTTGTTTGCGTTGGAGTTGTCGGCGTTGGCGACGGTTGAGGGTGGGTGCTGGGTTCTGGGTGCTAGGTGCTGGGGGATTCGGCCTTGAGGGGGAGGGATGGATTCCCGCGTGTGCGGGAATGACGGTGTGGGCGGTTTGGGAGTCGGGGTTCGGCCCTTCGACAGGCTCAGGGCGAACGGAGGGGGGAGAAGGGTTCTGGGTGCTAGGTGCTGGGTTCTGGGGAGGATTCGGCGCTGAGGGTGTGGGAGGATGGATTCCCGCGTG
Source organism: Dehalococcoidia bacterium (assembly GCA_963665745.1). Classification (GTDB taxonomy): domain Bacteria; phylum Chloroflexota; class Dehalococcoidia; order Lucifugimonadales; family VXLM01; genus VXLM01. The sequence continues at coordinate 3,025,643 of OY762443.1, forward strand.
CGCGGGAATGACGGGTGAGGGTGCTGGAATGACGGTGTGGGCCGGGGAAAGGATAGGAGGTTCGGTGAGGCCGGCGAATTGTTTGAGGTCGTGGATGTCGCGGGGGATGTCGTCGAGGGATTCGCGGTCGTGTTGGGGTGTGTCAGGGTCGTCGTGGTGGTGGTCGCAGTGGCCGTTGGGGAAGGCGGTTTCGCGGCGGGCGGGGCCGTATTTTTCGGGCATCTGGGACCGGAGGAACATCATGAGGAGTGAGGGTGGGCAGTCGGGTTTCCGGGCGTGCCGGAGGAGCATGAGGTCGATCTCTTCGGTGTATTCGAGGACGGCGTATTGGAGGCGACGGTTGAAGCCGAGGGTGTTTTCGGCCTGCCATGAACGAACTTTGCGGATTGAGACGCCTGCGGCGCGGGCGGCGTGCGTGAATGTACGGGTCTGGGCGTAGAGTCCGAGGTATACGGTCTGCTGTTTCCAGGTCTCGCGCTGGTCGTGGGTGAGGTCGTCGAAGCGGATGCCGAGGTCCTGTTCGAGCTCGTCGGCTTCTTCCTGGGAGGGGATGCCTAGGGTTTTGTGCAGGGAGGGCATGGGTGTTGGGTTCTAGGTTCTAGGTGCTGGGTTCTAGGTGCTGGGTTCTAGGTGCTAGTGGAAGCGTTTTGTTTTGAAGGTGTTGGGGTCGTCGTCGTGTTGTGGGCGTCTGGGTCTTTGGAAGAGGGTTGCTATGGGGCGGGTTGGCGCAGGATTCACCGCAGAGGGCGCAGAGGACGCAGAGGGATGAGGAGTGGTTTTTCGCTCGGCGGGTGAGAGATTGAAGTAGGCGACCTCGTCGGGGTCGACGGGTTGGATGTCGTCGTCGGGTCGGGGGAAGTAGTCGTCGTCGGGTGTGGGAGGCGGGTTCTGGGTGCTAGGTGCTGGGTTCTGGGAAGGACTCGGCGCGGAGGGCGTGGAGAGATTGGAGTGTGATGGTGGGTTGTGGGGTTGGTGGTAGGCGCCGGCGGCGATGTCTTCGAGGGATAGGTGGCTGGCATCCTGTTGGTGCTGGGCGTCTTGGCGGTATTGGAAGAGGGTGTCTCCGGGGTTGGGATAGTCGGGGATGTCGCAGACGTGTCCGGCGGCGGCGAATTTTTCGGGCAGGTGGAAGCGGAGGAGGGCGATTATGAGTGAGGCGGGTGCGTTGGGTTCCCTTGCGCGTTCGAGGGCTAGGAGTTGGATGCCGTCGGAGAAGCGGAGCTCGGCGATCTCGAGTCTGTTTCTGAAGCCGAGCACGTCGAGGTAGGTCCACTTCTGGGCGTTGCGGATGGTGACGTGGGCCTCAGCGGCGGCGTCTGATACGACGCCTGTTTGGGCGTAGGCTTCGAGGTATGCGTTCTGCTCGACCCAGTCTTTGCGGTCGGTGTGGGTGAACTGGTCGAAGCGGATGTCGAGGGCGTGTTCGAGTTCGTCGGCCTCGTCCTGTGAGTCGATGCCGAGTTGGTCGAGTCGGTAGTCTTTGTATGATGTCATGGTAATGATGATAGGGGATGCGAACGTGTGTGTCAAAAGGGGGTGCTGGGTGCTGGGTGCTGGGTTCTGGGGGGCTTCACCGCAGAGGGTGCGGAGGAGGAAGAAGGGTTCTGGGTGCTAGGTGCTGGGTTCTGGGAAGGACTCGGCGCGGAGGGTGTGGGAGGATGGATTCCCGCGTGCGCGGGAATGACGGTGGTGGGGGGTTTGGGAGTTGTGCTTCGGCCCTTCGACAGGCTTTCAAGTAACTGCTCAAATTTGCTCCATTTTGGCAGCAGTTACTGACACCCCGGCCCGGCCGCACACGCGAGGCATAACGCTGCTCAGGGCGAACGGGGCATAAGGGGGTTCGGCGCGGAGGGGGGAGCAGTCACCCTCGGCCCTTCGACAGGCTCAGGGCGAACGTGCTTTCAAGCAACGGGGATTCACCGCAGAGGACACAGAGAGCGCAGAGGGAGGAAGAGTAGGGAGAGGGTGACATCGTAGGGGCAATCCTTGTGGTTGCCCGTTGCCGCCAGCGTTCTATATACTGCTCCGAGCTCGTAGGCGATCCCTTGGTAGAGGAACCGTTTCCATGGCTTTATCGGACGTTATCAAGAGGATTGAGGACTCGCCGCGCTCGACCAAGGTTGCTGCGGGTGTTGCCGGGGTTGCTGTTGCCAGCGCCATAGCTGTCTTCGTTGTTATGAACAACCAGCCTGAGTACAGGCCTGCGCCTGAACCTGCTGCTAAGGCTGCTGTTACTAGCACCCAGACAGTTCCTTCGCCTGCTTCTTTGCAGCCCGCTCCTACTCCTGTTCCTACAAAAACGCCTCCTCCTGATCTTACAAAAACGCCAGAGCCTAGCCCAACTGTTGAAAAGCCGACTCCTAATCCTACCGCTAAGCCTACCGAAATCCCAACCCCTGCTGCGACACCCACTCCTGAAACTAATGATTACTACGTTGATCTCCATAGAGGCGGCGTTCTGGGCGATGACAGGGGAACGATAACTTTTCATGCTAGCTACCCTTTTAAAAAAACTTTCAGAGGTGGATTTAGTTTTAACAGAGAAAGTTTTTACTTGGAGTATTTAAGGAAAGAAGGAGTCATAACCTCTGAACAAAAAAAGGCTTACTTCAATGGCGACTTTATTAGAGTTCCTCTTGTTTCTATTAGTAATGCAACTTACAAAGTATACCAGACTCAAGGCTACAATCTAGGTTTACATGAGGATGATGAAAGATATTTGTTCCATTATGCTGATAAGTCTTTGGATTATGGTGAAAGCGTTTCCAATGCTGAGGGTTTGCTGGCAGGCAGTGATCAAGGGTATGTTATGATTAGCGATGGCAAGATAAGTGTTGCCACGGTTGATGGTGATGGCAATACGACCACCGTTCAGTTCGAGGGTGTGGGCGCGAAGGAGCTTTTGGATTATTGGCTGAGTCAGAATAAGATCACCGTACAGCAACGCAATGCGTACGGTCAGACCGGTGAGATTCAGTTCAGCCTCAAGGACGGGGTGGACCTTTTTGACTTCGGATCGGCCCTGGACGGCGGGAGCTCCTTCGGGTTGGACAAGGAGACGCAGGACAAGATAGTCAATGAGATTCTGCCGCTGTTTAAGATTGGGGATTAGGGGAGCGGGGATTCACCGCGGAGGGCGCGGAGAGCGCAGAGGGGGATGGATTCCCGCGTTCGCGGGAATGACGGTGGGGGGTTTGGGAGTTGTGCTTGGGCCCTTCGGCAGGCTCACCCTTCGACAGGCTCAGGGTGAACGTGCTTTCGAGCAACTGATAGGGGGATTCACCGCCCTACCCGTCGCCGCTGGAGGCGGGCTCCACGCCGGGTGTTGAGCGCGAGGGGCGCTGGAAGTAGACGAGGAGCGCGCCGAAGAGGAGGATGCCGACCACGACGAGGGTGGACAGCTCGAAGCCTTCGAGGAAGAAGACCCGTGAGGACTCGAAGGGCAGAAGCTCGACTCCGGCCGGGATTGCGATGCCAAGCGCGGCGGCGGCGGCCATTGCGCCGAAGGCGTGGCCGAACTCACGCGACGTTTCGAGCATCCCGGACGCGAATCCGCGGTGCTCCAGAGGGAGCGCGTTCATGATGTGGGCGTTGTTGATCGGATTGAAGATGTTCGTGCCGACCGAGATGGGGAGCATGAGAAGCGGGAGGACCCAGAAGCTCACGTGCGGCGCCATCTGGCTCAGGCTTATGAATCCCACCGCGATGATCAGCATCGCCCAGAGACGGAGGTACTGTGGACGGTAGGTATCGTATATCCACCCCGCCACCATCGGCATGAAGAGACCGAGCGTCTGGCCCGGAATGAGGACGAGCGTCACGAACATGGGCGACCGTCCGAACCCCTCCTCGACCAGAATCGGCACCAGGGTCATCGTCCCCAGCATCGAGGCGTGGTAGATGACGTTCGAGCCGAGCGACAGCGAGAACTCCCGCCTGCGAAAGAGGCGCATGTCCACGATGGGATTGGCGACTCTCCACTCGAGGATGACGAATCCGATCGCGAGCGCCAGGAACAGCCCGTGCATCGGCAGGTGGTAGCTGAGCGCGTCGGGCGACGTGTACGACTCCTGTCCGGGGTGCAGGTGGCTGCCCGACAGGATGAATACCATCCCCGTCACGAACAGCAGCGCCGCGCCCGCCCAGTCCAGAGGGCCTTCCGCGCCCTCGGCTTCGGGCTGCCCGTGCTTGGCGGCGTGTCGTGTGATGGGTATCGACAGCAAGATCGCAAGCAGTCCGAGCGGAACGAACGTTGCGAATATGAGCCTCCAGCTCAGGAAGTGGAGGAACGCGCCGAATACGGCGAGCCCGATCAGCGTCCCGAAGCGCGCCCCGATTATCGGCACGGCGAATGCCCTGCCCCGCTCCTCCGGCGGAAACGCGACGGCAAGTATGGCGTTCGCGTTGCCCATGACCATCGCGGAACCGAGCCCCGTCAGCCCGCGAAGGGCGATCAGGTGCCAAAGCTCCTGGGAGAAGGTCAGGGCCACGGAGCCGACGGTCGCGATCACGATGCCGATGAAGAAGACCCTCGCGTGTCCGTACTTGTCGCCCAGCCGGGCCATGAGCATCACCAGCCCGCCCAGCATCATGAGGTACACGATGACCATCCACGCCACGTCGCCGATGGACGCGCCGAAGTGCTCGGCCAGGGTGGGAATGGACAGCGCGACGGGCAGGCTCGACAGCTGCACGAGCATGTACGCCGACGACAGGGCGATCAGCACGTCTCGCCGTTCGCGCGTCGCCAGGAGAGGTCTCAGGACACCAAAGACGGTAGCGACCATCACTGCGCATTATTCCAGTGAGCAGGCGGCGTGTCCAGACTCAAATCGACTCTGATAACATGGGAACCACCAAGAACCCGGTGAGCGGTCATTGCCCCTCCTTAGTCTTGAAGAACTGAGCATCGTACGACAGCACCTCGGCGCGTACCTCCGGCGCGACGTGACCGTGACGCTCTACACCACGTCGAGCGCGGGGATCATCATCCCCGGTCGCGAATGCGCGGCTTGCGGCCCCGTTCAGGAACTGCTCGAAGAGGTGGCAGGGCTTTCGCCGAAGCTGACCCTTGAGACCGTGGACTTCTACACCAATCAGGCCGACGCGCGGGCGAGCGGGATTGCCCGGATACCAGGATTCACCGTCGGGCGAGCGGGCGAGAGCCGGATGCGGTACTTCGGGATGCCGGTCCAGCGCCAGATGCCGGTATTCGTGTCCGCCCTCATTCGCGCGTCGGAAAGGTCGTCGCCACTGAAGCTGGAGACACGGCGGCGGATACGCAGGCTCAAAGAGGACGCCCACGTACAGGTCTTCGTCACGCAGGACAGCGAACACTGTCCCGATCCGGCGATGGCGGCATTGGCGATGGCGGCGGAGTCCCCGAAGGTGACCGTCGACGTGATAGACGTCGGAACGTTTCCGAACCTCATCGACCTTCACAATATCCGGGGCGTGCCGATGACGGTGATAAACGGGCGTGTGACGTTCACCGGAGCGATGAGCGAGGACGTGCTGCTGAAGCAGGCCCTCCGCGCCACGGGGGAGGCCGAGGCGGGTGCGGAGCAGATAGTTGACTTCTCGAACGACGTGACCATGCTGAACCTGGGCGCCGGGAGAGCAGGCGCGCAGATCGTTTAGAATAAGAGGTAACCCGACGGCGTAAAGAACGTTTAGAGGAATATGGGCACACAATCCGCCATGCCGTCTTCACTTGCAAAGAAAGTCGCACTACCCCTAGCTCTGCTTGTGCTTGTCGGGGGAGTCTTCACGCTGTCGAATGGGACGGTCTCGGCGCAGGACGCGGCTTCGTCCATCAAGGTGACGGAGTCCAGCATCGTAAGCGAGTTCCCCGAGGGCTACCGCATCAAGGTCGCCGCCGAGGGAGGCAGCGAAATCAAGCAGATAGCGGTTCGCATGAGGATCGGCCAGCGCACGCGGGAAGTGTACGAGTACATGGGCGACGAGGGCGGCGAGGCGTCGGGAGGAAGGGGGAGGACGCTCGAACTGACTCCCAGCAAGTCGGTGAGGGCCGAGCTCTTCCGGTGGACCAACTCGACGAGCAACTACATTCCGCCGGGCACCATCATCACGTACAACTTCGACGTCGAGGACGTTGACGGCAACCAGTACAAGACGGAGCCGGAGCAGTTCGTCTACACCGACGTGCGTTACGAGTGGAAAGAGGTGACGGACGGACTCGTGACGGTGGCGTATCACGGCCCCGTCGAGAAGCGGGCGCGCGACGTGCTGGACACCGCCAAGCGGACGATTGACCTCATCAGTCCCATCTTCGGAGCGGTGCACGAGGACCCGATTCGCATCAGCATGTACAACAACGCGGCGGAGCTTGTGGACGCCTATCCGCCTCGCTACGGGGCGATAGGACACGGCGTCATCGTGGACGGGCAGGCGCATACGCAGGAAGGCCTGGTGATGATCGAGGCGGGCGGACGCGACGCGCTCGGCACGACCTCGCACGAGATCACGCACATTATCATTCACCGCGCGACGTTCAACCCAAGGGCGCAGAACATGCCGTCTTGGCTGAATGAGGGACTCGCCGAGTTCGGGAACCTTCACGCGACCGTCGGGTACGACCTGGCGCTGGAGTTCGCGGTGCAGAACGACCGGGTGCTGCCGATCATGTTCATGCGCGGCCAGCCGAGCAAGGGCGAGGACATCATCATCTTCTACGGGCAGGCTAGGAGCATCGTCCGGTGGCTCTTCCGTACGTACGGACGCGACACGTTGACCGAGTTCATGTCGTACCTCAGGCGAGGAAACAGCCTCGACAGGGCGTTCACCAGGGCCTATGGCGGGGACAGGATTGCGATTACGAATATGTGGCGCGAGGAGATCGGCGCAATGCCGTACGAGCCGCCGTCGAACGAACGAGTGAGGCCCACGCCGGTGCCGCAGCGCACGCTGGGGCTGTACAGCCTGACCCCTCAGGCGGGAACGCAGACGGTCGGGAGCGGGCAGGCCGATGAGCCTACCGCGACGCCGGAGGCTGAACCGACGCCGACCCCGGAACCTACTCCTGAGGCCGTCGCGATGGCGCCCGCACCTGCACCTGAGCCGGAGAAGGCCGACGAGGAACTCGCTCCCGCGCCGGGGTCGGGGTGCTTCGCGCCGGCGCAGTCGGGCGGAGTGCTGGATCTGACCGGCGTGGCGGTCGTCGCGGGTCTGGCGTTCCTGGGAGTGCGGCGGGTGTGGGCGGTGGGTCGGTAGGGGGCAAAGCCATCACCCCAGCCCTCTCCCGCGAACGGGAGAGGGGTTTTTTGTTATGATGTAGCTTAGTCGGAGATGTGCGGTTCTGTCCTTTCGGGCTAAACACGCATCGTTGAAGAACCATCCAAGATGGGCTTGTCAGCGAGCCTTGAGGGTGGTTCTTCCTTTTGTGCCCGGTTTTGACGCCTGCGGAGGCATTTGGGTAACCGTCATTCTCGCGAAAGCGGGAATCTCATCCCCTTTTGAGATGACTTGCGGCACCCGGTCTGGATTCCCGCTTTCGCGGGAATGACGGCGGATTGCTTGCCTGATGGCTCCTGTCATTCCGAACGTAGTGAGGAATCTAGGGTGTTGTGCCTGCGCCATAGGGTCTGTTGTCCAACTAAGGGAGGATTGTTGGACGACGAGCACCCTTCGACTGCGCGCATGCTTTAGATTCCTCACTCCGCTTCGCTACGTTCGGAATGACAGCAGCCTCGGTTTTAGAACGTACCGTTCCGCCCGGCATCCTTACGGCTCGATCTCGAATATGGTGGAGAAGAGCTCGTACAGGCCGGACAGATTATTCGTGTCGGCGGCGTATGCCGCCCCTCCCGAGGCGTTCGCCAGCTCTTGGAGAACGCCGAAGTCGTAGTCTCCACTCCCTCCTCCGGGTTCGGAGAGGGCAAGCGCGAACAGCGTGACGGAGGACTTGCTCAGCCTTTCCAACGCGTCGCTGAAGGAATTTCCACTGTTCTGATCCACTCCATCCGTCAGCGCTATGAGGACCTTGGACCTGGTCGGACCGGTCTGATCCTCCAAAACATCCACGGCCTGGATGATTGAGTCGTACAGGGCGGTGCCACCGTCCGCGTCGAGGCTGTTCGCCGCGTCTTCCCAAGCATCGAGGCCGGCCCCGGCGGGGTCTACGGGGCCAATGGGCAGGACCTCGTAGTAGTAGTTGTCAAATCCGACCAGTCCAACGTGGTCCGGGTCCGGGTCTATGCCGCCCTTGGTCTGGAAGCGTATCTCGTACATCCGGTTGGCGAATATCTCAATGGCCTCCCTGAGCGCCGCGACCTTCTGTCCCTCCATGCTGCCGCTCGTGTCCGCGAGCAGCAGGATGTTGGACTTGACGCCGGTCTGGGGAACCATGTTGAGCGAATCGTCCTCTTCACCGGCCGAAGGCAGGGGCAGGGGAACCATGTTGCCGGCTCCCGAGCACGACAGCGGTTGATCGGAGAGACGGCGCACTTCGAGGGCTTCGTTCATCCACCCGGAGTCGGCGAGCAGTCCTGGGTCTTGTGCATTGGGATTGAGCTCTTTCAGGGTGTCGATCAGGTGAGTCGAGTCGCCTCCGGGGTCTTCCATCCAGACCTTGACCCTCAGATCCCAGCAGCCGGAGGCGTTCGCGCTCGGCCAGAACCGCCATCTGAACGGGTGGGACCTCCCCGGCGCAATTGCGTTCTCGGCTACGTACGGCACTTCAGACTCGACGCCTTTGGGGTCCCTCAAGAACGCCTCGACGTAGAAGGGCCATACCATCTCGCCCCTGTTCACGATGTCTACGCCATAGTCGTAATTGCTTCCGATTACCCGCTGCGTATCGCCCGGGACGGTCACTCTGTTTCCAACTACCGCCTCGATTTGATCGGACAGCACCTTGGCCACAGCCTTGTCTGCGCGGAGGAACTTCCAGTCTTCCTCGTCACTAGACGGGCAGGTATTCGGAGGCGTCGGAGTAGAGGTACATATCGTCTTTTCGTCGCCAGTCTCACGAAGGAGGTCTTTTATTTCCCTGGGCTCAAGATCCGGGTCTATGGCTTTCAGCAGGGCGACCGTACCGGAGACCATGGGGGCTGCAATAGAAGTGCCACCGCTCTTCTCGTATCCAGCGGGATCTTCAATTTCGACTACCCATACTTCTTCTGCTGGAGCAGCTATAGTGATGGCCTTGCCATAGGCTGAAGAATCTCCCTTAATACCGCTAATACATGTAAGAGAAGTAGACCATCGATTTGTATAGGAACTGGACGCTCCACCTACCGTAACTACATTTGATATATCAGGATCGATTGACAATCTGGCCGGGAAAATTTGCGAAGCATCAACCTCACAATTGCCAGCTGCCGGCACGAAGGTAACATTGGGCATATCTTTGATGATATTCTTGCTCCTTACATTAGAGTCAAGATAATCCGCAAAAGGTATCCACTCAGGCAAGTCAAAGCCAGTAATCCCATAACTCATATTTACCACATCAATTGATACCGTCCCATCCTGCTGAATAACACTGATAGTTTCCAGTTGCCTTAGTACATCTGTTAGGCTTGTAAACTGCGAATAGAAACTCAAAGATATCACGTCGTAGTGCAGATTCTCTACGCTCGTTACGACACCGCTAAAGTTGCCAATATTAAGCTCAGGGTTGCTAGCATTAGATGGGTGTCCGTGGTTGACGGCGACAATTACGCTTGCCACGGAGGCTACGTGATGACCAGTCGCTGTAGAGGTCAGCGGTGTATGAATCCTCTTATCGTCAAATTCTTCACTAATGACCGAATGCTGATTCTGTGCGTTGATGTTCAAGGTCCCGCTCTCAACGATCGAAATAACCACCGGGGTTAGATCCTGTGTCCTCTCCATCATTCTCCATGCGCCTTCAAACCCGGCATTGTAATACGCACGAGTGCGCCTATTGGTAACAGGCACGTCGTTGTCAACAGAGAGCGTGTCTATGGGATGATCCAGCGCCTCGAATAGGATGTCCGGAGAGGCCGCTTCTATCCTGCCGTCTCCATCGAGTTGCGTCAGCACGGCCATCAGATCGCGTCGCTGTGTATCGAACTCGATGACGTGGCCGGAGAAGGTCCGGTAGGAGAATATGACCTCGCCGCCGAGGTCCGACGCGATGTTCCGGGCGTCTCCTATGCCATAGCCGGACTGCATCTCGACCATGACGCGGTTCAGGACTACCCTGGTATCGTCGCCGAGTTCGGGTATGGTCCCGACCATGTCCGGGTCTATAGGCGGGAGCGTGGGGAGGTCACCGAACACCAGCGCTTGAACCCGCCTGCTGAAGCCGCCAAACCTTATGATGATGTCCGCTCCCCCGGAGTCGTTCGCGGTGACGACGCCGTCGGGAGACACGCTGACGATGCTCGGGTCGGTGGACTCGTAGGTTATGAAGTCCTTATCGAGGTCCTCGGTGGTCAGGTCGGAGTAGTAACCGCGCACGGACAAGGTGGCGGAGTCCCCCACGTCGTCGAGGATGACGTTGCCCGGGGAGGGGACGAGGGCGACAAGCCGCACCACCTGGGACGCTGACGAGTTCTCGAAATAGGCAGTCACGAGCAGGTACACGATCGTCGCAAATACCACGCCGAGCGCCGCGATGATGAATCCTTTGGTGATTATCCTGTCTATGAACATAATGCCACCTGTTGAATTTCAAGCTGGATCCGTCGGATGACGGACACGGGTTGCGGTCCAATCTTGCCTTGAGTTCCTGTTTCCACCGTCGAACCCCGGCGGGCCGACTATCCCTATGGTTATAACCATAGGGATAGTCGGCCTGATCTCCGGGAAGGTCCAATCGCTCAGGAGACCTGCTTTCCCTAGTTGTCGTTTATCTTCTCGATCGCGCGACCGAGCCTGACCACCAAGTAGAAGACGCCCACGGACACCGTAAGGGCACCGACTGCGACTACGAGGGACGATATCGACGTTAGGATGGTTGCTACTTCCGCCATGGTTGTTCCTCCATTCGTTCTGTTCTGCGGTTCTGCTGCGAGTTTATGGCGAACGGCTGTCCGCACGGATCACGGCAACGGCTTCTCGGTTTCATGTCTCGTCCTCCGGCGCTTCAAGCAAGAGGGCCCGTATCCGGTACCCCCTAGCGGTCTTTCATCTTGTTCCGGTCCGCCAACCTGAACCGTCCCATCATGGTGGTCCGTTTCCAGCTTTCATTCAGTCTCCGGCGGCTGGGTGAGGCGGAATTGTTTGACGGCGGCCATCCAGCCTTTCAATTCGCGCCTGTGGACGAAGCCGAGCTTGTGGCATCCGGCTCTCAGCTGGTTGCCGATGGTCCTTTCCGACAGGCCCTTTTCTTCCGCGATCGTTTTGGGCGACTGCCCCTCGACGAACTTCGACATGACTTCCAACTCGGTCTTGGTGAGCTTGCTGTTGAGTTCGTCCGCTCTGTCCAGCAACAACTGCTCTATTGAGCTCTCAGCCGATCCGATCAGGCCGGAGAGTATTTCCTGCGCTTCCCGGACCTTCGCTATGGCGCGGCGTATCTCTCTCTGATTATCCACGCCACCGGAGTCCTCCAACGCTTCGCGGGGCTTGTTGTGCCACAATTGTCTATTACGCACTATTCGGGAACTCATGTCATGGGACGTAGGACTATAAATTCTTGTGCTTTGCTCCCATTACGGCCCGGAAGAGAGCATTGACGCTAGGGGGAGAGCGTGGTATTTGAATATCAGAACCGAGCGGCAAAGTCTGTGACAGGCGTGTCACAAAACAGCTTGGAACTGTGAATTCGGGTATCGAATATGGACGAATCCCATAGAGAGGACGGCACGGCCGTACTTGTCGGGCGGCTCATCAAGTCCTACCGGGTCGATGCCAGGGGCAACGGGGGGCGGCTGAGCCAGGACGGTCTTTTGGATCTGATGGTCGAGCGCGGGGAGGAGTACGCGGTCGACCTGGACCGATCGAACGTCAGCCGCTGGGAGAGCGGGGCGAGGCCTGCGCCGCGCGAGTTTCTGGTCGCTTTCGGACGCTCGCTCGACGTGCCGGAGCCGGAGATGGACCAGATGCTGAGTTTGGCGGGCTATGAGAACCTCGGCGACGATGACGGGCGAGCGGCGATGCTGGCGGCGGCGCAGTCGATAGAGTCGCAGGTGGAGAATCTCCAGCGGGATGTCCGCAGCTTGATGGACTCGTCGAGCCGGCCCGATCCTCTGGTGGACGCGTACGGTGTGGCAAGGGAGGCCCTGTGGAGGATGGCTCCGGCGGGCGTCTATGCCCTGGTGGTGGGGTTCGTCCTGAACGCGATGGGTCTGAACGGGACGTTGGCGCTGCTGGCGTACGTGCTGATCGCTTTCGCAATCGTGATCGGCCAGGGAGTGTTGAGGTGGTTGAAGCCCAGCCGGGAGCAGGCGGAGCGCGACCACGTGGTGGACCTGTTCTTCATCTCCCTGTTCTTCATACTGAACTCCTCTCTATTGATAGGGACGCTCACCAAGGCGGACCACTTCGGGTTCTACACGATCGAGGCTTTCAGGAATACCGCGATGCCGTTCGTGTTCACGATTCTGGCGAACCTCGCGCTGTCGCTGGTCGCGTCGATCATGTTCAGCATGCTGTGGAGACGGCAGCAGGGGTCGGGCGGGGAACGGAGCGCATTCGAGCGCGCGGTCTGGACGACGCTGCCGCCGATACTGTTCACCTACTTCAGCGTCTCGGTATTCACCAATCTCGGCGCATGGATTTCCTTCATGGTCATATTCGGCATACTGTTCGGCGCGTTCACGACCATCGTGGCGCTCAATGAACCGGGCGTATCGCTGGGGAAACCGGACTCCGTATTCAAGGGGGCGATTGCGGTAATAACGGTCCTGTGTTCGTTCGGCGTCGCGGGGACGCTCGCGGCGTACGTGGACATGGACATGGCCGTAACCGCCTCCAACATCCGCATCATCCCGCTGCCGGAAGTGACCGCCGAGCAACTCGGGTACACTCCCGAGGAGGGGGTCAAGCTGCTGCGCCTGGGGTCGTTGTGGATGTCTCTGGCGATTATTTCGTACTTGGTGACGGTGGTCGGGGGATATTTGTTGGTGACGATCCGGCGGAGCGGTTAGTCCCTCGTCCTGGTACCATAGGGGCCGTTCTGCCGTTTCGAGAGGTGACCTATGTCGATTGTGACTCTCAGCGGACTCACCGGCGGGGGCGCGCGCAGGCTGGGGCCGGGCATCGCGAGGCGCTTGGGCGCGGACTATGTCGACCGGCTGATTCTCACTGACGCGGCGCGTCACGCGGGCGCGACGGTCGCGGCCCTGCACGAGCGGGAGGAGCGCCCTCCGACTCGCGGCGAGCGCTTCACCGGGATGCTCCAGCGAATTCTCGAGCGGGCGGCAGTCAGTGGAGCCGCGGGCGATCCCTATTTCGGGCCGAGCACGATGTCGCTGTTGACCGAAGAGTTCGAGGAACTCCCGCAGCCGACGATCACGAGGGGGCATGAGATCGAGGATGAGAAGTACCACGACGCGCTGGCGCAGGTCATCAACGACCTCGCGGCGACGGGTAATGTCGTGATCGTGGGACGGGGCAGTCCGGTCATCCTCAAGGACCAGCCGACGGCATTGCGTGTAGGAACCGTCGCCGACTGGGAGGACAGGGTAGCAAGAGTGATGGACGTGGACCGGCTGGAGCGGGACGAGGCCGAGCGCACGATCATCGCACGCGACCAGGCGCGCGCGTATTACTACAAGCGGTACTTCGACATCGACGATCCCGACGATCCGAAGCTGTATCACTTCGTGCTCAATACGAGCGATTTGGGCATCGAATACGCGACGACGATTGTGATTGAAGCGGTGCAGGCGTTGGAGGCAGGGGACATTCGGCGAGTGGATAGCAACGCCTCGTAGGAGGAATGAGCATGCATGATCCCCTAGGCAACCAACGTTTTGTAGAAGGTACCCATAAGTACGAAAATATTCTCGACGAAGCACAGCGCGCCCACGAGAACACGGAACATGCGCGAAACCTGGAAGGTCGCTCGTTCAACTGGAAGGCAGCGATACTCCTACTCATCTTGATCGCGGGCGCCGTGGGGGGAGTCATTTTCCTCTACCGGATCACGCCGTAGGATGCCCAGTCTATGTCACGCCCCTTGTGGATTCCCGCCTACGCGGGAATGACGGTGGCTTTGAGGGTGTCGCATGGATTCTGAACAGTTACGTGAATAGGAGGTGCGGCAATGGCTCCGATGATGGTCGACCCCTATTGGGTCATTGCAAAGGGATCCGAAAAGTTCAAGCTCAATTTGAGAGACTTAGAGCGGGCGGAGGAGAACGCGCAGCACGGCCGCGCGGTGGGCTGGAAGTCGCGGCGCTGGTTGTGGATGACGCTCGCGTTCGTCGTGGTCGTGGCGGCGCTGTTCGTCCTGTACCAGCTTACCGGGGCCTCCGACCCGGCTCCGTAAACGACCGGAAGGAGGTGTGACTCATGGCGTACGTACCTGATGGCAGGCAGCGAGCCGAAGAGGGCGCGCAGAAGTACGAATACCGGTTGGAGGACCTGGAGCGCGCCGAAGAGAAGGCAAGGCACGTCCGGGCAGTGGGTGGTAGGTCGAAGAGGTGGCTGTGGACGGTGCTCGCGGTTGTCGCGCTGGTAGTAGTGCTGTTCGTCATTTTCCAGTTCGTTGTTCCTTCGGACCCTTTCCCTCCTTATTAGTTAATGAGGTTGGAATACTTCCGCGATGAGGCGGTACGAGCGGACGCGGTGCTCGAAACGGTAGCAGTTCGTGACGATGCCGACGTCGGTCGTGCCATAGTCGGAGGCTATGCTGACGATGCGATCGCGAACCCGTTCCGGCGTGCCGTCCACGTAGGCGGGTTTGAGGCTCTCGATATACTGCCTGGCTATCTCGGTTATGGGGTAGAGGGAGGCCTCCTCCGGGGGTAGAAGTCCTCCCTGTAGGTTCAGGTGCTGTCCCGCCTTGCTGAGGTTGCGGCTGGACGCGATGAACTGGGCCTCATCGTCGGTGGGAGCGCAGAGGGCCTGCACGGTGACGTTCACCCTCGGTTCCTTGAGGTACTTCGAGGGCTTGAACTGCTCGCGGTAGAGCTCGGCAACGGCGGGGCCGTACTCTCCCGTCGTGCCGAAGAAGTCGGCGAAGGCGAACGGCAGGCCCAGCAGGCCGGCCAGTCGCGCGGAGAAGTCGCTCGATCCGAGCAGCCACACATCGGGTACCTCGTCCGGCATGGGACCCGCCTGCGCGACGATGCCGGAGAAGGGGTGCTCGTCGCTTATCGTGTCCTCAAGAAAAGCGAGCAGGTCGGACACCATCTGAGGAAAGCGGTTTACGTCGGCGGGAGGACGGGGGTACGTGAGAGCCAGAGCCGTGCGCTGGTCGCTACCGGGGGCGCGTCCGATGCCGAGGTCGATGCGTCCGGGGTAGAAGGAATTGAGGGTGCGGAACTGCTCGGCGACCTTGAGGGCCGAGTAGTGTGGGAGCATCACGCCGCCACTGCCGACACGGATGCTCGACGTGTTGGCGGCGATCTGGCCGATGAGTATCTCCGGCGAGTTGCCGGTGAACGAGGTGGAGTTGTGGTGCTCGGCGACCCAGTAGCGCTTGTACCCGCAGCGCTCCGCCTCCACGGCTAGGGCGACCGTCTCGCGCAGAGATTCCGCCGCCGTGCTGCCCTTCCGCATCGGGGACTGATCGACGACGCTGAGCGTGATGTCCTTGGCTGAAACTGTGTTTGCCATACGAACGAGAGCGCCCGCCTACTTTCTTCGCTCCCGCAGTTTCGCCCACACGTCTTCGGGGGAGATTCCTTCTTCCGCCAAGAGCACCAAGGTGTGATAGATCATGTCGGCGGCCTCGGACGCAAGGGCATCGCGGTCGCCGGTGACTCCGGCAATGGCCGTCTCTCCCGCCTCCTCAATGACCTTCTGGGCGATGCGGGGAGCGCCCTGCTCGAAGAGCGCGGTCGTGTAGCTTCCCTGCGGCATCTCCTCCTTGCGGGACTGAATGATCGCGAAGATCTCATCCGTGACCCCGGGCCCGCGATCGCGCGTCGTGAATTCCGTCATCTCCGTCAAGGGCGTGAAGAAGCAGGACTCCTCGCCGGTGTGACACGTGGGGCCTATCGGATCGGCCTTGACGAGGATGGCGTCGCCGTCGCAGTCCAGGTGCAGCGACTTGACCTTGAGGAAGTTGCCGGACGTCTCGCCCTTGAGCCAAAGCTCGGAGCGGCTGCGGCTGTAGAACCACACGTTGTCGCCGTCAAGAGTGCGTTCGAGCGCCTCCGGGTTCATGTAGCCTAGCATTAGCACCCTGCCCGTGTCGTCGTTCTGCACGATGGCGGACACGAGGCCCTTTTCGTCGAGTTGTATCATGCGCGTTCCTTCCGCAGCCGTGCTCACGTGTTTCGCGAGGGCATATCCATTCTTTCATACGGCACATTCTCCACTCAAGGGATTGGAGTGGGAGGAGGCGGGCGGCTTGCAGTGGGAGCAGGGACGGACTACTATGGCGCGTATCGGAGACGCAGTCCTGCCGAACAGATCGTTACGGAGAGTCCTCGATGGCAGTCCGTCCGTCGCATCGAACACTGGGGGCACTTGTTTTCCTCCTCGTGGCCCTCGTCCTTGCTGCCTGCGCGCCGACAGACAGTCCTCTTGCCGTTGGCGACCGCGCGACGCCGACGCCAACACCGACCGAGGCAGAGCAGGTCCAGGCGGCGGCTGAAGCTACTCCGACTCCCACGTATGTACCGGTTCCGACCTCGGTGCCGGTCGATGCCGCCTCCGAATCGACGACGGCGTCACAGGGCGGGCAAAGGGGCGGATCAGTCACCATCGAGCCGACCCGAACTCCGGTTCCGCTGCCCGCGGACTACAACCGGAGCACCGAGGGGGTGCCGACACACGAGCTGGTGAAGCTGGCACAGTGGGACGAAAACCGCGTCAAGCTGAGCAACTTCATTGCGGGGTACATCATCGCGCACGGTCTCGACTACCCTACCCGCCTGATCGACATGGATGCCGAAGGGTACAAGGACGCGCTTCCGCACAACGACGTGGACATCGTGCTCGAGGCCGATCCCGAGTGGGCTAAACCGTACGCCGACGCGGGAATCATCGTCGTCCTCAAACCCCTCTCATCGGCGAGCCCGGATACCGTCGTCGCGGTGAATGCCTCCCTCTGGAAGCGTGCGCCGGAGGTCGGGCAATTCCTCGAAGGGTATGAGTGGGACGGGGAACTGCTGATCGCAGAGTCGAAGAAGATAAAGAGCGGCCGAATTGCCGTCACGGCTGCCGTTGTCGGGCATAACGTGTTCAAGCGCAACGAGGAAATGTGGACCGAGTGGGTGTCGCCGGAGGCCGTCGAGACCGTCCGCGCCGCGATGGAGGACGGCAAGATCTGGTTCTGTCGAGCGTTCGAGGTGAGGACCGTCGGTCCGTACGTCATGAGGGTCTGCAAGGACCAACCCACCGTTTCGACGAGACTGTGAGGGCGGGTAGCCTCGAAATCGGTAAGTGTTCAGAGTTGATGAGAGGAACTACCCTCCCCCCTGTAGATACCCGCTTTCGCGGGTATGACGGTGGCTTGCTTGCCTGAGGATGTCTCACGGAGTCTGAACAGTTACCGACCTCGCATGGGGGGTTGATGACGGACGGATAATGTTGTACACTTCTCACCGTACATGAATGCCCATACGAGAGGAGAGGGACATGCCACGGCTGGACGTACGGATGGATGCCGAGCAGCGCCGACGGTTGGAAGAACTCGGCCAGGAGAGGGGCGCGCCCATCTCCGAAGTGGTGCGGGCCCTGATCGACGACGCCTACGAGGGCATCATGCAGGAACGCCGCCGCCGCGCCGCCGCGCGGATGATCGGCCTGGGCGTAGAGGACCCGCCGGATGCCGACGCGCTCTCGCGTGAGCTGGAGGCCGCCCATGAGCCCGGCGGTCTTTCTTGACGCCAACGTCCCCATCTACGCATCCGGCAGGGAGCATCCCAACAAAGAGCCGTGCGCGCGGATCCTCATGATGGCAGCGGAGCGTCCGCTGGCGTTCGTGACCGACGCCGAGGTGCTCCAAGAACTCCTGCACCGCTACCTCGCCATACGGCGTTGGACACTGGGGAAAGAGGTCGTCAGGGGTTTCGCCGAGGTTATGCTCGACCGGATCGAACCCGTCCACGTGGAAGACATCATCGAGGCGGCGGGCCTGGCCGACCGGCATCAGAGCGTAAGTGCGCGGGACCTCGTCCACGCGGCAGTAATGAGCCGCATGGGAATCGACCACATCGTCTCCGCGGACACCGACTTCGACCGCTTGCCGGGGATAACCCGGCTCGACCCCGCTAAAGTAGATGAATGGGAAAGGTCGATACTGTCCCGCGATGGAGGGTAGTTCAAAGTCCTAGTCCATGACCGTTCCGCCGCCGATGTTGATGGCTTGGCCGTGAATCCATGACGCTGCCTCGGTGCAGAGGAAGGCGATGAGTCCAGCAACCTCCTGGGGAGTGCCGGCCCTGCCAATCGGGGCCAGACTTGCTCTCTCGTGCCATACCTCTCCCCTGCCGAGCGGGTCGAGCCGTGAGGTGTCGACGAGGCCGGGGCAGACGGCGTTGACGTTGATGCCGTGTGGGCCGAGGTCGAGGGCCATCGACTGGGTCATGCCGACCTGCGCGAAGTTGGCGGCGTTGTAGGCCAAGGTGGCGGCGGAGGCCCGCTTTCCGGCGGCGGACGCAATGGTCACGATCTTGCCACCCTGCCCTTGCTCGATCATCACCTTCGCAACGGCCTTGCTGCACAGGTACGTCCCACGCACCTTGACGTCTATCACCTTCTGGAATATGTCGGGATCGACCTCTATGAGAGGCACTCGGTCGGGGCCGTAGCGGTAGGCGGCGTTGTTGACGAGAATGTCGATGCGTCCGTACTCCTCCAGCGCGCTCTCGATCATGGCGTCAACGTCGGCTTCGTCGGTCACGTCGCCCACGATGGTCAGAGTGCGCCGGCCGAGGGCCCGCACCTCGTCGGCGGTGCTCTCGATGTCGCGCCAGCCGATCTCCTGCTCGTCGGGCGGGAACGTGGAAGGGTCGCGTCCCGTGCCGGTCAGGACGAGATCGGCCCCCAGCTTCGCCAAGGCCTTCGCCGTGGAGTTGCCGATGCTCCGCCTGCGTCCGGCTCCGGTGACTATCGCTACCTTGCCGTCAAGCTCGCCCATGGTGCGCCTCTCTTTCCGATGGTGTCGATTGGAGGAATGGGGGCATTATGACCAATCCGCTAGGTGGGGGCAACGGGGGATTTACAAAGACCTCGCGGAATATCGATTCAGAACTGGCTGTCAGTCAACCAAGACTTGCGCCCGCCCTTAGTCTCCCGCCCGCTTTACCCATCCTTCTATGCCCAAGCCGGATTGTCGGCAAGCGCGCAAGACAATCTCCGCCGCCGCTCTTGCGTCCTCCACCGCGTCGTGATGCTTGAACGTTATCCCCAAGTCCGCCGCGATCGTCGCCAAAGCCCATCGTGACCGGAACTTACGCGGCCACGCTCGACGGGCAACCATTGCGCTGTCGAGCCAAGTCACCGGAAGCGGGTCGAGGCCGTACTTTTCCGCCGCCCCTTCAAGCGCGACGCGGTCGAACGACGTATGACTCACGAGCACCTTGCCGCTCAAGCTACGGCAAAGCTCGGCGTAAACCCGAGGGAAGGAGGGGCTGTCTCCGACGGTATCCTCGTCGATGCCGTGCAGCCGAACGTTGAAAACATTGAACGCCTCTTCGGGGTTGACTAGGATAGACACCCTGTCCCGGATCACGCTGTCGCGGACGCACACGACGCCGATCTGACAGATGCTGGCGGGGCTGGCGTTGGCAGTCTCGACGTCGATGGCGTTGAAGGTCAAGTTGTTCAAAGGCGTCCTCGACTCCGCCGTGCTGGGAACCGTAGTCTACCCGCATCAACCGCTTCGCGCATGGCGGGGCGCTCCGCGTGAGACAAGAGAGGAACACCGAGATGACGCAAGGAACGCCAGGCCCAGCCTATACTCGACACCACTGGGCGAAGTCCGACCGGGAAAACCCCGGACGCATCCACCTGCTCGAACACCATCTCGCCGACGTCGGCGCGTGCTTCGAGGCCCTGATGCGCCAGCCCACCATCAGGCAACGGCTCGCCACGACGGGCGGCCTCAGTGACCTTGACGAGTCGCTCGTCGCCCGTCTTTCTGTGTTCGCAGCCCTCCACGACATCGGCAAGGTGAACATGGGATTTCAGACGCGGATATGGCGTGACGAGGATCTTCCGGGGAAACCCAAACCAGGATGGGCCGGTCACACCGATGATGTGGTTCCGGTGCTTACAGATGAGGACTACACGACGGCTGAGTGGTTCTTTGCTGCCCTGGGGTGGGACGATTTCCTCACCTGGGATGACTGCGGCGGCGAGACGGTCTGCGCGATGCTGGTGGCCACGCTCTCGCATCACGGCAGGCCGTTGCAATTGGACGGAGGTCGGAGCAAGAACCCGGCTATTTGGCGCAAGTTCGGCGATCTGAAGCCCGAGGACTGCGTCCGTCGCATCGGTAGGTTACTGCGCCTGTGGTTCCCTTCCGCGTTCGCACAGGGAGGGTCTCCGCTCCCGTCCGCTCCCGCCTTCCAGCACATGTTCTTGGGCCTGTGCAACTGGGCCGACTGGATCGGCTCGAACAAAGCATGGTTCCCATACGTTGATACGCCCTGCGACGACTACATCGAGACTACGAGGGAGCGGGCCAAGAAAGCTATCGACGCGATAGGGCTGAAACTGTCCGCTCAGAGGCGCCATTTCGAGGGAGTGCCCGAATTCGGGAACCTGTTCGGCATAGACGGTTCGCCCAACGCGATACAGGAGACCGCGCACGACATCCCGCTCGATCGACGCCTCGTCATCATCGAGTCGGAGACCGGCTCCGGCAAGACGGAGGCCGCGCTCCGGCGGTTCGCTCGCATGTACGAGGCGGGACTGGTGGACGGCCTCTACTTCGCCCTGCCGACACGCTCCGCCGCAGTCCAAATACACCAGCGCGTCGAGAGCTTCACTCGCAACCTCTTCCCTCACAACGCTCCCTCCGTCGTGCTCGCCGTTCCGGGCTACGAACCCGGCGCGGACGCAGCTAGCGTTGCAATGCAGGACTACAAGCCCTGGTATGAAGACCCTCACGATGACAGACCATGGGCGTCGCGGAACCCCAAGCGATACCTCGCCGCGCAGATCGCCGTCGGCACGGTCGACCAAGCCATGATGGGCGCGCTCCAAGTCAAGAACGCCCACATGCGGGCCGCATGCCTCGCGCGCAACCTGCTCGTGGTCGACGAGGTGCACGCATCCGACACCTACATGAGCGTCGTTTTGGAAGCGCTGCTCGATGCCCACGTGGGCGCGGGCGGATACGCCCTCCTCATGTCGGCCACGCTCGGCTCGACGGCCCGCACCCGCTGGCTGCACCATGGACGGAAAGATGGCTCCTCTCTCTCCGAAGCGATTTGCGCTCCCTACCCCGCCGTCAGCACGTCGGACGGTACGGACGACAACCTCATACCCGCCGGCGAAAATGATCAGGGAAAGACGGTCTCCGTCGAGGCGAGCCCGACCATGCGCGACTTTGCCGACACAGCTAAGCGCGCTCTTGACGCCGCCCACGCCGGCGCGAAGGTCCTCGTCGTCCGCAACACCGTCCGTCACGCCGTCAGGACGCAGCAGGCGTTGGAAGAGCTGGCCGGTGACGGCGACGCGGGCCTGCTCTTCGACGTCGAGGGGAAGACGACGCTCCATCACGGGCGATTCGCCGCCTGTGACCGCGCAATGCTCGACAAGCGAATAGAAGAGCTGCTCGGCAAGGGCAGGCAGCCCGGAGGCCACGTCGTCGTCGGCACCCAGACGCTCGAACAGTCGCTCGACATCGACGCCGACCTGCTCATAACGGACCTCTGCCCCGTCGACGTGCTCCTCCAGCGCATCGGACGCCTCCACCGCCACAAGGACAACGACCGTCCCGACGGCTACGCCACGCCCGCCTGCATCGTCCTGACGCCGCCCGACAACGACCTCGCGCCGCTCCTGACCGACGGCGAGCACGCCAACGGCCTCGGTCCGAAGGGGTACGTGTACGAGGACCTGCGAATACTGGAGGCGACGCGGCGGCTGATCGACGAACATCGCAAATGGCGCATCCCCGATATGAACCGTATGCTCGTCGAGCGCGCGACGCATCCGGACGCGCTGGAGGCCATCGCCGAGGAGATGGGTGAGGACTGGCAGGTACACGCTCTGAACACCGAGGGCGGTGAGATTGCGGACAATCTGCACGCGCGCGGTCATACCATCAAGCGGGATAAGTCGTTCTTCGAGGACAATCGAGATGTGCTGTTCGTGAGCGACGAAGAGAGGATACGGACGCGCCTCGGCGACGACCGTATCGACATAGCCCTCGACCCGCCTCAGCCCAGCCCGTTCGACTCCTCGAACAGCATCGACAAGCTGGCCGTCTCCGTGCGCTGGCTACCTAGCGGGGACGCACCCGAGTCCGTCACGCCGTCCCCGACCGACGGCGGCTTCACGTTCGCCGTCGGCGAAAAGAGCTTCGTGTACGACCGCCTGGGACTGGGCCAAGCGAAGTAAACCGCAAATCTCCTCCAAATGATTGACAGCGGCGATTACCATCTTTAGGATAGGACGCACGTTCGCTAGAACGAATCTTCGTTTTCTCTATAGGCTGCCTATGTACAACATCCTGACCGAGCGCCTGATTAGGGTGGACAAGTCCGACGGTTCCCGCGTGGAGGCGTCGCTGCCGGCGGTCTACGCCGCGCTCATGGCGGACGAGGTGGAAGCCTTCCCTGCCCAGCGGCCGCACCAGCGCCACGCATGGCACGCCTTCCTCGTACAACTCGGAGCAATGGCGATGCAAAAGGCCGGCGTCACTGAACCGTCGGCGGACACTGCGGAGTGGGCCAACCTGATACGCGGCTTGACTCCTGAATTCCCGGACGACGAGCCGTGGCAACTCGTGGTCGACGACATCACCAAGCCCGCCTTCATGCAGCCGCCCGCTTCATCCGAAGACAAGCTGGCCGACTATAAGAACAAGAGCAACGTCAAGACGCCCGACGAACTGGATATTATCAGCACGTCGAAGGACCACGATGTGAAACGTGGCATATTGAGTGATGGAAATGTGAACGACTGGATTCTAGCACTCATAAACTTACAAACAATGGCAGGTCAGATAGGAAACGGTCACTATCCAATCTCACGTATGCAATCAGGTTGGAACAGCCGTACCTCTTTTACTCTCACATCATCCCAGCGTTGGGGTGAACATGTTACGAGGGACATCATCGCTCTACTTGAAGTCGATTTCACAGACTGGCCAATGCGATGGGATGGTATTCGATTACTTTGGACTGAACCATGGGATGGCAATGCGGCAGAAGCCCTCACTTTAGATAAATTGCATCCATATTACCTAGAGGTGTGTCGCCGCCGCCGTTTGGCAATGAGTGAAGGTGTCATCTACGCCCGTGTAGCTACCAGTAACCGGCGTTTGGCCACTAAAAATAGCTTAGGCGTTGTAGGTGATCCATGGCAGTTGGTGGACAAACGGGATAAGAAAAGTAATAAGGCATTGGCAATGCAGAAGGACAGCTTTAATTATCGACGCATTGTTGATTACCTGTTTGAAGGAGACAAATGGGACCTACCACCACTGTTCTTCGCCAGAAATAGTGACAAACTCTTAGTGGCCAGAGGTGTAAAAGGCGACAGAGGTGGTGAAACAGAGGGGTACTACGAGCGTATCATTCCCTTCCGTCACAGGACGGTTCAAGTCTTTGGCAGGCGTGGGCCTACTAAAGAGCTCGGGGACATAGCGCGGGAGCGCATTAAACAGATTACACGTGTCCAGGCTATTCTAAAGGAAGCTATTGCAACCTTTGCGTGCCACGGAGACGCCAAGAAAGCTAAGGAATTGCTTTCGGTTCGAAAACGGGAAGACGCATTACGAAAGAGAGTTGATGAAATAGCCGACAAAGCCGAAGAAAAGATAGACGAGCGTTTCTTTGAACACCTTCAAGAGGAATTTGAAGCTCATGAGAACGAACGTAATTCCATACGTCATGACTGGTTGCACACCTTCCTTATACCAAGTGCCGAATTTGTCTTGAGCCTCGCCCACCGATCTTTACCCTCTCGACAGAACGAGTTCTTTTACGCGCGCGCTTCATCCCAAAATTTGTTTGACGGGTATCTCAAAACAGCATTCCCAACGCTAAAGGAGGAAGAGGATGACATCTAGATCGTTCAACTCGGAACGCGAGTTCACTAGAGAAGTCATTGACTTGGCCAAAGAGCACGATTGGGAGCCGTTCCACATACCGGCCCGCGTATACAAAGAAGAATGGCTTGCTCCAGGATTCCCTGACCTTGTTTTGCGCTACAAGGACAACTCAGGACGGATTACGATGATCGCAGCAGAACTCAAGACGGATGACCATCAGAATAGCGTTGTGACCGATCACCAACTCGCCTTCCTGAAAGCCTTTGCTCAACACATGCCAACTTTCGTGTTTCGATACCGGGATTGGGAGTACATCAATGATATCCTGCGAGATGGCCCACCCGACGTCACTGGCGACATCATCCAGCCGTCCCGCCCTGTCGTCCGCACCAGGCAGTGGTTGCCACCGGACAAAACCGTGTTTGCCGTTGTTTCAAAGATCGTGCAGGACGTCGGTGATCCATTCTTTCCGCGCGGTAACCTCGCCGAGTTGCGTCGCATGAAGCCCGATTCGCCAGACAAACCCCCCGCCTTTTGGCAGATCATGGCTGAGCGAGGTCTGGAATGCAACGAAACCTCGGAAAACCTTTGGGCCCTTATCATACATGGCATTGCTCTTATGACACCGCTTGCCCACAATAGTCGGACCCCTGTTGGTAAGGCGCTGTTTGAAGGTGGCGACCCTGGACGAAATAATCCCTTCTACTCCAAACTGCGTCTCAATCGGCTTCTGAATGCCCGAGGACCCGTACTGCGGACTCTCCTATCCCAGATGTTTCGCATGATGAAAGTCGCGCAACAGCCGTTTGATTGGGGAGAGATGGCCATGTTTGTCCTGCACCAGGAGATCGACCAACAGAAGGCGGAACAGATCCGCAATGACATTGCCCGCTCATACTACCTGAGTCAATACCATGCCGAGTCAACGAATTCTCAAAACTAAAAAGGAGTTCCACGATGACAGAACCTAGATTCCTACAGATCCACACGCTGCACTCCTACCCGGCGGCGTTACTGAACCGCGATGCAAGCGGTCTCGCCAAGCGGATGCCGTTCGGCGGCGCGACACGGACGCGCGTCTCCTCGCAGTGCCTCAAGCGGCACTGGCGCGACCCGAAAGACGAGAAGCGGCATGAGTACGCGCTGCATCGTATTGAGGGAACTGACCGTGCGGTACGAACCCGGAATATCATCGGCCGAGAGGTCATCCAACCGTTGAGGGATAGCCAAAAGGCCAGCCCTGAAGTGCTGTCGGCCCTCGAAACGGCTTTCGTAACGGGAGTGTATGGGGAAAAGGCGAAGCCCGGTGACAACCCCTCTGAACAGGCCACCCGCCAACCCCTCCTTTTGGGGCTGCCTGAGGTGGAATTTTTCAAGATCCACGCTCAGGCCATTTGTGAGGCGAACCCACAGGACACAAAGGCCGCCAGTGACGCCGCCAAGGAATTCTTTGACAACAATCGCAACAACTTTTCTGCCATGAGGAAACAGCTGTCCATGGATATTCCTACAGGGAGACACGCCGGTTTGGAGGGCGCACTCTTCGGACGCATGGTGACGTCTGATCCCGGCTCCAACATCGACGCTGCCGTCCACGTGGCCCACGCCTTCACCGTGCATCAGGAAGAGTCGGAGAGCGATTACTTCTCCGTCGTGGACGATCTGCAGCGCGATGACGAAGACCCTGGGGCGGCTCACATCGGCGACGTCGAGCTCACCGCCGGCCTTTTCTACGGCTACGTTGTGGTAGACGTGCCGGGGCTGGTCTCCAACCTCACGGGATGCGAGGCGGGAGACTGGCAGGGCGCTGACCGCGAGCTTGCGGCGAAGGTGGTCGAGCACCTCATCCACCTGATCGCAACCGTGTCGCCGGGAGCGAAGCTCGGCTCCACCGCGCCATACGCCTACGCCAACCTGATGCTGGTCGAGGCGGGGTCGCGCCAGCCCCGGAGCCTCGCCAACGCCTTCCGTGAGCCGGTGGAGAAGCCGCGGGACGGTGAGGCGGCAAAGGCCCTGTCCAGTCACCTGTCCAAGCTGGACGCGGCATACGGCGCACGGGAAAGCCGGCGGATCATGTCGCTGGACGACTGCGACGTTCCCAACGCCGAGCGGCTGAACTGCGACGACCTTGCCACTTGGGCCGCGGACGCGGTCCGCAACGCGAAGGCGGCGTGAACCATGCGACACCTGATACTCAACCTCGAATCGCCGCTGATGTCCTTCGGCGGCGAGACCATCGACAACTACGGCGTCATCCGCTCGTTTCCCGCCGCGTCGATGCTGATCGGCCTGTTCGCCAACGCGCTCGGTTGGCGGCGCGTCGAACGGGAACGCCATGAGCGATTGCAGGAACGGCTCGTGTTCGCCGCCCGCATCGACCGCAAACCGCACGGAGGCGTGCGGCTGACCGACTTCCAGACGGCGCAGCTGAACAAGGACGACAAGGGCTGGACGACCCGGGGCCGGCCCGAGGGCCGCGCCGGAGGTCCAAATACCTACAACGCGCCACACCTGCGCTACCGTGACTACTTCGCCGACATGCGCGTCACCGTCGCCCTGCGTCTGGAGCGGGAAGAGGAGTCGCCTACCCTCGACGAACTGGCTCTCGCACTTAAAGAACCTGCCCGTCCCCTCTTCATCGGGCGAAAGCCCTGCCTGCCGTCCGCGCCCCTGTTCGCGGACTTCAGCGAGGCGGAAAACACGCTCGGCGCGCTATTGAAATTCCCCTTGCAAGACGAGGAGCGCGAGCATGACGACCGCGTTCGCCTGCTCTGGTCGGACGGCGAAGGCGTGGACTGCGTTCGCATAGACAGGGACTTCATGCTGACCGATGAGCGCAACTGGGTCTCCGGCCTTCACGGGGGAGGACGGCGCGTCTATGAGGGAACGTGTCCGAGCGACTGCTTCGGCGTCAAGGAGGAACAGCCATGACCACCAACATGATAAGGGCGGACATAGACCTGCGCTCCTTCTACCGCTGGGCGGGATCGAGAGGCATGATCAGCCGAAACGCCTTCGACCCCGGCTTCGCCATGCACTGCCTCCTCACCGAGAGCTTCGGACGCGACCTCGCGCCCAAGCCGTTTCGGGTCATCATTCCGCGAGACCGGAATCGCGACCCTGGTACGTTCTACGCATACTCGACTTCGCCCGCCGAAGACCTCCGCGACACGGCGCAGACCTTCGCTTGTCCGCTCCAGTCCAAGATACTCCCCCCGTCGAGCATCGACGGCAAGACCATGCCCGACACATGGCGGACCGGGCAGCGGCTGGGCTTCGAGGTCCTCATCCGCCCCGTCGTGCGATGTGGACGAGGTTCCGACAGACCGGGCAAAGAGCGGGACGCTTTCCAGGCCGAGGCAGAGCGCCACCCGAAGGGGGAAATGCCACGCAACCGGGAGGACGTCTACGTTGATTGGCTGTCCGACAAATTTGCCCGGCGCGGCGCGCGTCTAGAGGAAGCGCGGCTGCGGTCCTTCCAGAGGGTGCGCGTCGTCCGCAAGCTCCATAAACATGCCTCCGAAGGCCCCGACGCCGTGATGCAGGGAACCCTCGAGGTGACCGATCCGGCAGAATTCGCCAAGCTCGTCGCCGACGGCGTGGGACGCCATCGCGCCTACGGGTACGGGATGCTGCTGCTCCGTCCTGCGTCAAGGTTGGCGGGCTGAACGGCGTCCTCCGCGACGGACTGCCATTCACACACTTTAACATCCGAATATCACAACCGGGAGACGAACCGACATGCTGCGAGGAAGACTGGGACTTGAGACCGCAAGGATTCCCCATGCCGACAGGCAAGGGCTTCTGTGGCTGAGTCGAGGGGCGTTGACCGTCCGGGACGGCACGCTGCGCTTCGAGCGTCAGGCCGACGCCGATTCGGGAAGCCCCCTCGACTCCGGCGAATACGGCATCCCGTTTCAGTCCCTTTCCATGATCCTCTTGGGGCCCGGATCCACCGTCAGCCACGACGCGCTGCGCTTGATGGCGCGTCACGGGACCGCCCTCGTTGCCGTCGGCGAGGACGGCGTGAGGTGTTACACCGCCCCGCCACTGATGCCCGACACGTCCGACATAGCCCGCAGGCAGATGCGCGCGTGGGGAGACGCCGAAGGCAGCCGCATCACCGTGGCCCGCAAGATGTACGCCCTGCGTCTCGGCGAAGTGCTCCCGAACCAGAACATCGAAGCCCTGCGCGGTATCGAGGGCGCCCGCATGAGGCGAACATACCAAAACCTCGCTCAGCGGTACGGGATCACGTGGCGGGGGCGTCGCTACGACCGCGCCAACCCCCTCGCGGCGGATATTCCGAACCAGGCGATCAACCATGCGTCCGTCGCGGTCACTTCGGCGGCGGTGATTGCCGTAATGTCTGTGGGCGCCATTCCTCAACTGGGCTTCATCCATGAGCACAGCGGAGACGCATTCGCGTTGGACATAGCCGATCTGTTCCGCGACACGATCCTGCTTCCCGCCGCGTTTAAGTCGGCAAAGGCCGTTATCGAAAATCCGACACTCAATATCGAGAGACACACTCGCCGGACAACCGGGGAGATGCTTCGAACCGAGCGAGTGATTCCCAAGATGATAGACCGCATCAAGATACTCTTCCAAGACATTGCTCCGCCCGAAGATGAGTCGGCAGCGCCGTCGAACGAAAGTTTGTGAGGTACAGAGTGACCATAGTCGTCACAGTCAACGTTGAGGCACGGTACCGCGGATTCCTTGCGTCGGTGATGCTGGAAATAGCGCCCGGCGTCTACACCAGCCCACGAATGACCAGCGGAATCCGGGACAGAATCTGGGATGTCCTGAGCAGGTGGCACGACGCCTCCGGCCGGGGCGCGATAGTCATGACGTGGAGCGACTCCGAAGCCGTTGGAGAGCAGCGGATACGACTCTTGGGCGAGGCCCCAAAGGCCATCGTGGACGCTGACGGCGTGTACTTGGTGAAGTACAGCTAACATTATTCGATACATGAATACTACCGGGCGTACTAAATTACGTCACCAAGAGGTTCCCCCGCACACGCGGGGATAGACCCGTCCGGCACCGAAGGGGGCAGCGAGACCCCACGGTTCCCCCGCACACGCGGGGATAGACCCATGGGTGGTGTCGGTCGGACCGGCTTCATTGGGGTTCCCCCGCACACGCGGGGATAGACCTGAGGTTGTGCGGGTGATGCGTGGTCGGGCGCTGGTTCCCCCGCACACGCGGGGATAGACCCTCGACATTGCCCCCGCTTGGGAAGGTGCCGCTGGTTCCCCCGCACACGCGGGGATAGACCTCAGCGCGTCGTACCATCGGGACGGGGTGAAGAGGTTCCCCCGCACACGCGGGGATAGACCTGCTCCGATCCGTCGTGTCGTTCAGCAGCTGAAGGTTCCCCCGCACACGCGGGGATAGACCGAGGAGACAGACATCGAGGGACCGGCGGACCCTGGTTCCCCCGCACACGCGGGGATAGACCCGTCTCCGCCGTACTGGGGATTGCGGGTGTATGGGTTCCCCCGCACACGCGGGGATAGACCTTGTCGCCCTCGCGCAATACCTTTTCGTCTTGAGGTTCCCCCGCACACGCGGGGATAGACCTACTGAGTGTCGTCGGAGCGGTCGGACATGCGGGGTTCCCCCGCACACGCGGGGATAGACCCCCGATAGCCACCTGCCCTCGATTGAACGCCGAGGTTCCCCCGCACACGCGGGGATAGACCGAAGGCCACCACGGGAGACAATACAGTTCTGAAGGTTCCCCCGCACACGCGGGGATAGACCCAAGGCTGAACGCCTAGACCTCGTATCCGACATGGTTCCCCCGCACACGCGGGGATAGACCTCTGTTCTACTCGATGACCTCTACCTCGACGGAGGTTCCCCCGCACACGCGGGGATAGACCACATGAATGGATGGGCTTGTTTGGCCGTCACGGGGTTCCCCCGCACACGCGGGGATAGACCGTTGCAGCGAGCGACAAGGCGCGGGTGCTGATCGGTTCCCCCGCACACGCGGGGATAGACCGATCGTGTTTGACCCGTTCGAGGAAGACACGCCGGTTCCCCCGCACACGCGGGGATAGACCCATAGCGAACAGTCCGGACAGGCGTGGAGAAAGGGTTCCCCCGCACACGCGGGGATAGACCGGGTACAGAAGATCGCCGAAGGCTATGACGCAGGGTTCCCCCGCACACGCGGGGATAGACCCCGGAGCTTCATGGCGTCGCCTCCGGCGGTGCTGGTTCCCCCGCACACGCGGGGATAGACCCTGGCCTGTGTTTATCGAGGATGACGACGGTTCGGTTCCCCCGCACACGCGGGGATAGACCGCTGTGGAGCCGCCGCCGCATAGGTAGGTAGTCGGTTCCCCCGCACACGCGGGGATAGACCCGACAAATAGCGCCGTAGACGGGCAAGTTGCCCGGTTCCCCCGCACACGCGGGGATAGACCGTTGGTGGGGGTTGGGGCAGCCCCTCCCCCTCTGGTTCCCCCGCACACGCGGGGATAGACCTCAGACTGATTGCCAGTCCTAGCGCATGGTAAGGGTTCCCCCGCACACGCGGGGATAGACCCTAATGATGATCGCAAAAGTTCGACTTATACGAGGTTCCCCCGCACACGCGGGGATAGACCGTATGCCTAACATCCTGCGAGAGGCAGGTGTACGGTTCCCCCGCACACGCGGGGATAGACCCCAGCGCGTAAGGCCCGGTAGAAGGCGGAACGAGGTTCCCCCGCACACGCGGGGATAGACCTGTGACTGGCGCTGCCGACAGATATGTTCGCACGGTTCCCCCGCACACGCGGGGATAGACCGCTATCAGTCCTTTGACTCAGCCTGCGGCCTGTGGTTCCCCCGCACACGCGGGGATAGACCTTGCCCTCAGACCAGACGGTTCGACAGAGATAAGGTTCCCCCGCACACGCGGGGATAGACCCTGCTCAGACCCGAACGTTACGCCTGCCTGGTAGGTTCCCCCGCACACGCGGGGATAGACCCAGATCACCAGGGGCAGCAACAGTCAGGGCTGTGGTTCCCCCGCACACGCGGGGATAGACCCAGTTACTCCAAATCGAGCCATCCACCGCACTCGGTTCCCCCGCACACGCGGGGATAGACCGTTCTCCTTCTCGTGCTCGTCCACCTGCTCCGGGGTTCCCCCGCACACGCGGGGATAGACCCACCGCACCGAACTCCAACCCCTTGACCGAATGGGTTCCCCCGCACACGCGGGGATAGACCCTCGTCCACGCTTGAAACGAAAACGCAATGATGGGTTCCCCCGCACACGCGGGGATAGACCGTACGCGGCCATGCGCGACGTAGCAGCTCGGAAGGTTCCCCCGCACACGCGGGGATAGACCCGTGACATCACTCAGGGCGACGGCCTGGTACTTGGTTCCCCCGCACACGCGGGGATAGACCCTGGACGGGCTGGCGCAGTCCGACTGGGACGCAGGTTCCCCCGCACACGCGGGGATAGACCGGTTCTCGATAAGGGCGGAGGGCGGACGGAGGGGGTTCCCCCGCACACGCGGGGATAGACCCCAGCGCCGCGGGCGTCTGTGCTACGTGCGGCGGGTTCCCCCGCACACGCGGGGATAGACCCCATCATCGAGCAGATCACGCGACAACTGATGCGGTTCCCCCGCACACGCGGGGATAGACCCGATCACCTACGTCGGAGATCTGGAGCGATGGGGGTTCCCCCGCACACGCGGGGATAGACCCAGGGCCAGAGCGACGAGGAGCGCGTCCTCTAGGGTTCCCCCGCACACGCGGGGATAGACCCAAGGCGAAGGAGCTATTGGGCGATGGAACGTGGGTTCCCCCGCACACGCGGGGATAGACCCATCGGGGAGAAGGAACTGATCTCCGTCTGCGTGGTTCCCCCGCACACGCGGGGATAGACCGTATCTGGGCGTCGAGCTAACCCGCCCGTGGAAGGTTCCCCCGCACACGCGGGGATAGACCCGGCGGACTCTGGGTCATACCGACCCCGATCGAGGTTCCCCCGCACACGCGGGGATAGACCATCTCGGTTAGCCGCATCCAATAGGAGGGCGTTGGTTCCCCCGCACACGCGGGGATAGACCCGTATCGCACAAAACCTGCGCTTGGCACTCGTAGGTTCCCCCGCACACGCGGGGATAGACCCGCCGCCCTGGCCTCGCGCTTCGTCTCCGCCATGGTTCCCCCGCACACGCGGGGATAGACCTCTCAGCTACGCTATGGCGCTCGGTAAGCCGGTGGTTCCCCCGCACACGCGGGGATAGACCATGGCCCCAGCTTCTCAGAGAGCCATCCGATCAGGTTCCCCCGCACACGCGGGGATAGACCGCAGATGACCAATCTCGCCATGCTCCGTCGGAGGGTTCCCCCGCACACGCGGGGATAGACCCCTTCACCTAGTGGGTGGGGACCGGTGCCAGTTGGTTCCCCCGCACACGCGGGGATAGACCCATAAGCGGATTAGGCACTCCAACGGCGTCACGGGTTCCCCCGCACACGCGGGGATAGACCGCAGGCGGAGCAGGTGGAGCGGATCAAGGAATCGGTTCCCCCGCACACGCGGGGATAGACCTAGCGCGCCCTTGATATGTTATCCGTGCTGTAGGGTTCCCCCGCACACGCGGGGATAGACCTCTGCTCAGTGAGTTCACTCGCATGTCGGGCTTGGTTCCCCCGCACACGCGGGGATAGACCCACGTGGGAGAGAGAGTGCTATCACCAGGTGAAGGTTCCCCCGCACACGCGGGGATAGACCCCACCCCCCAAAGCGGAAGAAGGAACCACCCCCGGTTCCCCCGCACACGCGGGGATAGACCCCTTCGGAGACTCTTGCTCCGTCCCTTCCGCCCGGTTCCCCCGCACACGCGGGGATAGACCGAAGACCCATAACTTGGATCCCCATCCAAAGACGGTTCCCCCGCACACGCGGGGATAGACCCGCGCAATCGACCGATGGGGCGCGGCCAGTGACGGTTCCCCCGCACACGCGGGGATAGACCTCCCGCAGGAGGCCAGCTATTCACGGGTACGTGGGTTCCCCCGCACACGCGGGGATAGACCTCCCGCAGGAGGCCAGCTATTCACGGGTACGTGGGTTCCCCCGCACACGCGGGGATAGACCGCTGCTTGTTTGACCCGTAGGTGGCTTGTACGGGGTTCCCCCGCACACGCGGGGATAGACCGCTGCCAGCGACC
This sequence comes from Dehalococcoidia bacterium, assembly GCA_963665745.1. Classification (GTDB taxonomy): domain Bacteria; phylum Chloroflexota; class Dehalococcoidia; order Lucifugimonadales; family VXLM01; genus VXLM01. The sequence continues at coordinate 3,059,130 of OY762443.1, forward strand.
GAAGGGAGCGCAGCTGAGGAGGTTCCCCCGCACACGCGGGGATAGACCCCAGCAGGATAGTGACGCCTGGGGTGAGGGAGTGGTTCCCCCGCACACGCGGGGATAGACCTGGAGGCCGAGATCGCCGAGGAACATCGCCGGAGGTTCCCCCGCACACGCGGGGATAGACCCATTCCTCAGTCCCCCAGGCGTCCGAGCCGACGGGTTCCCCCGCACACGCGGGGATAGACCTGTTGCTGAACGAGGCTCGCGCTTGCCATGAGGGGTTCCCCCGCACACGCGGGGATAGACCGGAGTTTGACATGGCGACACTCAGTGAGGCAATGGTTCCCCCGCACACGCGGGGATAGACCGCCGTTGACGCACTCGCCTACTCCCTAGTCGACGGTTCCCCCGCACACGCGGGGATAGACCCTTGTCGAGTACCTCAACGTGGCGTTGGAGGAGGGTTCCCCCGCACACGCGGGGATAGACCTGAGTTCCAGAGTGCCGTTCAGCGGCACCCGTGGGTTCCCCCGCACACGCGGGGATAGACCGGCCCGTTGTCTGTTCTGTGACGCGGGTGCCGTGGTTCCCCCGCACACGCGGGGATAGACCTTATGAATGACGAAAGAGACACGACTAAACACGGGTTCCCCCGCACACGCGGGGATAGACCCTCGAAGAACCGGCGACGGACCCGGAGGAGATCGGTTCCCCCGCACACGCGGGGATAGACCCATCGAGGACTGGCAGCGCCCCGGACTGGACGGGGTTCCCCCGCACACGCGGGGATAGACCCTCATCATACCCCTCAGCATCATACCCCTCCTCGGTTCCCCCGCACACGCGGGGATAGACCGTACGTCGGGTCCGATACGATGCGCGTCTCCGAGGTTCCCCCGCACACGCGGGGATAGACCTCCCTCACCGGTGTACTCCCATGACCTGCTGACGGTTCCCCCGCACACGCGGGGATAGACCCAAAACGGGTCTACCAACGTGACCGCCGGGTCAGGTTCCCCCGCACACGCGGGGATAGACCGCTCTACGGCGTTGCAACAATCACCTGCCACAAGGTTCCCCCGCACACGCGGGGATAGACCCAGTCCGATCCCCACCATCGCCGTGCCGATGAGGGTTCCCCCGCACACGCGGGGATAGACCGCGTCCGCCGGCGGCCCGTCCGCCTGCCGTACAGGTTCCCCCGCACACGCGGGGATAGACCTCAGCGCCGCCCCAGCTGCACGAGATGTCAGAGGGTTCCCCCGCACACGCGGGGATAGACCGGTGGTACAGGGTGGTACAGGGTGGTACAAGGTGGTTCCCCCGCACACGCGGGGATAGACCCTGCAGTCACAAGACCAAGCACCCCAATATAGAGGTTCCCCCGCACACGCGGGGATAGACCCTCGTGAGCCTCACCGGTGAGATCCTCGACACAGGTTCCCCCGCACACGCGGGGATAGACCCTCGATCTTGTTGTGGTCCGACAGGCTGAAGAGGGTTCCCCCGCACACGCGGGGATAGACCCTTGGCAATCCATGGGGAGTAGGGAGTCAGATGGGTTCCCCCGCACACGCGGGGATAGACCTAGGGCGCGGCGCGAGAGACGGATCATCGTTTGGGTTCCCCCGCACACGCGGGGATAGACCCATATACTCATGGGAAGTCGTCGGCCTATCTTGGGTTCCCCCGCACACGCGGGGATAGACCTTCGTCCGACTATGCCCTAGAGCTCATTGCCACGGTTCCCCCGCACACGCGGGGATAGACCTGACACTCATAGCACAGCCGAAACCGTCTAGCGGGTTCCCCCGCACACGCGGGGATAGACCGTTCTCGTTATCGCGCGCCGCGATCTCGTCATAGGTTCCCCCGCACACGCGGGGATAGACCTTTGCGCTATAATTCCCAATCGAAATCCCATCGGGTTCCCCCGCACACGCGGGGATAGACCGCGCGGCTACGACCAGGCCCGCCTCATCGCGGAGGTTCCCCCGCACACGCGGGGATAGACCCGTACCTTCGGCCCAGTCCCCAGGGGTGCCGTTGGTTCCCCCGCACACGCGGGGATAGACCTCAGAGTTTACGAGGTGTCCGGGGTGTGTGGAGGGTTCCCCCGCACACGCGGGGATAGACCGTGGGACGAGTTGGCGACGCTCGTACAGGATGCGGTTCCCCCGCACACGCGGGGATAGACCGTTGAAAGCAAGCGACCTCTTGCCCATGGTGGGGGTTCCCCCGCACACGCGGGGATAGACCCCAGCGCGTGAGATAGAGCGACCGAGGCGTGGGGGTTCCCCCGCACACGCGGGGATAGACCCCAGTTTTGATGGTCCACTCCCTGGCCTCAGGAGGTTCCCCCGCACACGCGGGGATAGACCCCGATCTAGGCGGCTTCCCGAACAGGTAGCCTAGGTTCCCCCGCACACGCGGGGATAGACCCCTCACGAGCAATAATAGCCACCCGGGTGCCGTGGTTCCCCCGCACACGCGGGGATAGACCCCTCACGAGCAATAATAGCCACCCGGGTGCCGTGGTTCCCCCGCACACGCGGGGATAGACCCCATGTCGTTGGCCTCATCCACGTTTTGCTTCTGGTTCCCCCGCACACGCGGGGATAGACCCCAGTAATGGAACTCCCACCGTCCGAGGCAGGTGGTTCCCCCGCACACGCGGGGATAGACCTCGCCGATGTCTGGCCGCTCGTGCCCGAAACCCGGTTCCCCCGCACACGCGGGGATAGACCCAGTTGTCGCACCCCTCGGAGACCCTCGTGCACGGTTCCCCCGCACACGCGGGGATAGACCCTCACACATGATCTCCCCGGCCTCATTCGTGATGGTTCCCCCGCACACGCGGGGATAGACCTGGCGCGAAGCCTAACACCAGACAGTGACAATTGGTTCCCCCGCACACGCGGGGATAGACCCAGATCCATCCGTTCATGTTCCTACCTCCTACAGGTTCCCCCGCACACGCGGGGATAGACCGTACGGGGCAGGCACAGAGAGAGGGATGCCGGCCGGTTCCCCCGCACACGCGGGGATAGACCGCTCTCGCGGTTGCGTCCGTCCGTCCCCCGCCGGGTTCCCCCGCACACGCGGGGATAGACCCTCCTTACCGAGAACCTATCCGGCGGACTGGACGGTTCCCCCGCACACGCGGGGATAGACCCGCGCTCGCATTTCAGGACGGATCGGCACAGCGGGTTCCCCCGCACACGCGGGGATAGACCCCATTTCGGGACGGATCGGAGAGCGGCGTTCGTGGTTCCCCCGCACACGCGGGGATAGACCCCCCCGAGGTCGTGACGTGGGTGAGGGGTGGCGGGTTCCCCCGCACACGCGGGGATAGACCGATTCCGCCCACAGGCGCGAGTATTACTCCGAGGGTTCCCCCGCACACGCGGGGATAGACCGATGGTGGACGCGGAGAGAAGGACAAGGTTAAGGGTTCCCCCGCACACGCGGGGATAGACCCTAGGAGTCCCGACCCTTACTCTTGAACTCCCAGGTTCCCCCGCACACGCGGGGATAGACCCTCCACTGCGACACGGGGAGAGGCCAGTTTCGCGGTTCCCCCGCACACGCGGGGATAGACCGCTGGGCAGCATCAGCTATGGCAACCAGTCGGCGGTTCCCCCGCACACGCGGGGATAGACCTGAGCACCTGACGCTGCGCGCTTCCGGCTCCGGGGTTCCCCCGCACACGCGGGGATAGACCCTGTAGCTTCGCCGCCTGAGCCTCGGTCAGGTCGGTTCCCCCGCACACGCGGGGATAGACCGCGACCAATTCCTAGCGCCCTTGACCCGTGAGGGGTTCCCCCGCACACGCGGGGATAGACCTACGGAGGGCGAACCGAGAGAGGATGCGGCGGTGGTTCCCCCGCACACGCGGGGATAGACCCCATGTTCGGAATCGCAATGGTTTTCTTTGGTAGGTTCCCCCGCACACGCGGGGATAGACCCAAGGGCCTTTCGGGATTCGGGATGCCACTGCGGGTTCCCCCGCACACGCGGGGATAGACCCTTGCGAGAGGTGCCGCGCCGGAACTTCCGCTTGGTTCCCCCGCACACGCGGGGATAGACCTCTGGTCGTCGATGTCGCGTCCGCCGAGAATGTGGTTCCCCCGCACACGCGGGGATAGACCCCGAGCATCTGCTGGAGCAGCGCCTCGCGTTGCGGTTCCCCCGCACACGCGGGGATAGACCGAGATTCCAAGGGGATTTCCATGCTCAACTAAGGGTTCCCCCGCACACGCGGGGATAGACCTCCAGCGTGTGCTGCTCTCGTATCGCTCTACCCGGTTCCCCCGCACACGCGGGGATAGACCCTAGTCACGAGAGCCGATAAGGAAGCCATTGGAGGTTCCCCCGCACACGCGGGGATAGACCGGCGGGCTGAAAGACTGCGAACGGTGTCTTCGAGGTTCCCCCGCACACGCGGGGATAGACCGCTCTTGATCGGGAAGAGAAATCGAACCCGTTTGGTTCCCCCGCACACGCGGGGATAGACCCGGCCATCTGTGCGGGGTGTGCGCTCGCGACGTGGTTCCCCCGCACACGCGGGGATAGACCGTTCGTGGCCTTGTGGCCGCTGACCTCAATGTCGGTTCCCCCGCACACGCGGGGATAGACCTCAAGCGCCAGTTGATGTCCTACCTCATCGACAGGTTCCCCCGCACACGCGGGGATAGACCGCGATCCACGAGAGGACGGGAAGCGCGAAGGCGGGTTCCCCCGCACACGCGGGGATAGACCCCTTGCGGAACCGCGTGAACCATGCGATCACCGGGTTCCCCCGCACACGCGGGGATAGACCTTGAGCCCGGTGAACCAGCGCCAGCCGACGTGAGGTTCCCCCGCACACGCGGGGATAGACCGCAGTCCCTCGGCTGCGCTAATCCCATCCTTGTGGTTCCCCCGCACACGCGGGGATAGACCGTAGCCTCCTTGTTCTAGTCCCCGGCCGTTTACGGTTCCCCCGCACACGCGGGGATAGACCTCACCGTCAAAGTACTGGGAATGATCATCGTTGGGTTCCCCCGCACACGCGGGGATAGACCGCAGGCCGCCGCTATTCGGGGTTTTCGTCGGGTTCCCCCGCACACGCGGGGATAGACCGGCCGAGCGTGAGGAGCAGGAGAAGCTCATCGAGGTTCCCCCGCACACGCGGGGATAGACCCGTTGTTGGCGGCATTACGCTGGAGCGTACCGAGGTTCCCCCGCACACGCGGGGATAGACCGCAACCGCTCCGCCTTACGCGCCCCCCTTTTGGGGTTCCCCCGCACACGCGGGGATAGACCCAGCCTTACCACGTTGACGAATGATAAGATCTTGGTTCCCCCGCACACGCGGGGATAGACCTCTCTACTGGGAACGCACCCGCCATCTCCTGCGGGTTCCCCCGCACACGCGGGGATAGACCTCTCTACTGGGAACGCACCCGCCATCTCCTGCGGGTTCCCCCGCACACGCGGGGATAGACCCCGTCGTAGGACACTATTGGCCACTAGATAGCGGGTTCCCCCGCACACGCGGGGATAGACCCCCGCTGCCATGATTGTGGAAAGCGGCCCCGGTGGTTCCCCCGCACACGCGGGGATAGACCTATAGCGGCGCCGCCAACTCCCGGTAATGCCGAGGTTCCCCCGCACACGCGGGGATAGACCGGCGGCGCGGAGAACATCTTGCTCACTGGACGAGGTTCCCCCGCACACGCGGGGATAGACCGATGGGTACTGGAAGGGGAAGACGCAAGCGCACGGTTCCCCCGCACACGCGGGGATAGACCCCTTGTCCGAGTCTTGCGCGTTCTTGTTCCGCTGGTTCCCCCGCACACGCGGGGATAGACCTCAGCAAGAGGGTATTACCCTCTCCGATGCAATGGTTCCCCCGCACACGCGGGGATAGACCCGTGGATGGTAGGATTACCAGAAACCATTGAACGGTTCCCCCGCACACGCGGGGATAGACCCTCCCTCACAGTGTGACCCCGATTAGTGCGTGTGGTTCCCCCGCACACGCGGGGATAGACCGCGTGCGTCTCATTCGTTTTGATTAGGGAAGTTGGTTCCCCCGCACACGCGGGGATAGACCCAGCCTATCGATCCGACATATACCCATTGATGGGGTTCCCCCGCACACGCGGGGATAGACCTCGACATCGATGCACTCATAGCTCGCATCATCAGGTTCCCCCGCACACGCGGGGATAGACCCCAACCACCCCCTGGAGAGCAGCCCGCCAGCGCGGTTCCCCCGCACACGCGGGGATAGACCTCCTATTCACATTGCATACACGGTCACGTTAGCGGTTCCCCCGCACACGCGGGGATAGACCCCAGAGGCCGGTAGTGAGGCGAGACATGGCCTTGGTTCCCCCGCACACGCGGGGATAGACCCACATTCGGGAGAGAGGCTTGTGGGTTTATTTTGGTTCCCCCGCACACGCGGGGATAGACCGGGGGCAGCGAGACCCCACTCTGATCCGGGCACGGTTCCCCCGCACACGCGGGGATAGACCGTCGAGAGAAGATGATCCGGTTGATCGTAAGACGGTTCCCCCGCACACGCGGGGATAGACCCGGCAGCAGCCCTACTCGAAAAGCGCTGGATGTGGTTCCCCCGCACACGCGGGGATAGACCCTCCAAAACCTTTAGCAGTCACTATCCAGTAACGGTTCCCCCGCACACGCGGGGATAGACCCCTAGTGGGGGAGAGGGCTACGCCTACCTGAACGGTTCCCCCGCACACGCGGGGATAGACCCCTAGTGGGGGAGAGGGCTACGCCTACCTGAACGGTTCCCCCGCACACGCGGGGATAGACCCCGCCGTAGCCCGGCGTACCTGCTCATAGTAGCGGTTCCCCCGCACACGCGGGGATAGACCGCTTTGAATGAGGGTTGATCATCGAATCCCGTGGGTTCCCCCGCACACGCGGGGATAGACCGCCCACTGGCTGCCGTTGGATGCATGAGCCTCTGGTTCCCCCGCACACGCGGGGATAGACCGTTTCAATGTGAGTGTGGTTGTGGTGAAATCTAGGTTCCCCCGCACACGCGGGGATAGACCGGAATCCCTAGTCAATATCAATGGTACCGTCTCGGTTCCCCCGCACACGCGGGGATAGACCTCTTGGGGGGATATTACCTACTCAGAAAGGGTAGGTTCCCCCGCACACGCGGGGATAGACCTTTCGCGTTGGCCGCGCCGCCTCGTTCGACGGGGGTTCCCCCGCACACGCGGGGATAGACCGCGGGCGGGCTGTGACGAGGTGTTGAGGCCCGGGGTTCCCCCGCACACGCGGGGATAGACCCGGGAGCGAGCACGAGCGTCACAGGGTTTGAGGGGTTCCCCCGCACACGCGGGGATAGACCGCAGGAGGCCGATCGGTTGCTCCGGCTTACGGCGGTTCCCCCGCACACGCGGGGATAGACCGCAGGAGGCCGATCGGTTGCTCCGGCTTACGGCGGTTCCCCCGCACACGCGGGGATAGACCCCCCACGTACCAATCGGCATCTCTAGCAGATCGGGTTCCCCCGCACACGCGGGGATAGACCCTTCCCCGCCATACTTTCTGTCGTCATTTCAGTGGTTCCCCCGCACACGCGGGGATAGACCTTCCGACGCAAGATACTCAAACGGCATTGGCCGGGTTCCCCCGCACACGCGGGGATAGACCGTTCTATCCCAATGGCAAGGGTTCGAAGTCGGTGGTTCCCCCGCACACGCGGGGATAGACCGTTCTATCCCAATGGCAAGGGTTCGAAGTCGGTAGTTCCCCCGCACACGCGGGGATAGACCCTGCCTCGATCATCGGAAACTTCCACTATCAAGGGTTCCCCCGCACACGCGGGGATAGACCGCATCCGGGATGGGCGTACTACAAGGATGAGATGGTTCCCCCGCACACGCGGGGATAGACCTGAGATAGCGGGACCCGGCGAGAATACGTGCTGGGTTCCCCCGCACACGCGGGGATAGACCCCAAACGGCGGCAAAAGTCCAGGAACTCAAGGAGGTTCCCCCGCACACGCGGGGATAGACCTTCGCCGATTTAGGGGTTGGCATAATCATTACCGGTTCCCCCGCACACGCGGGGATAGACCTTGAGGCGGGACGTGATAGTGAGAACCGTGAGTGGTTCCCCCGCACACGCGGGGATAGACCGCAGGAGACCTCATCGAGCGGCCGGTATCGCACGGTTCCCCCGCACACGCGGGGATAGACCCTGAACGGCGACGGGGTATGCACGGATTGCGGAGGTTCCCCCGCACACGCGGGGATAGACCTCAGGGGCGCTCGGACGCGGGAGAGGGAGTCGGGGTTCCCCCGCACACGCGGGGATAGACCCTAGCGGAGGGGAGCATGGCGACGAAGGCGTTGGGTTCCCCCGCACACGCGGGGATAGACCCTAAGCATGAGATACTCGCCGTGGTCGCTCAGGGGTTCCCCCGCACACGCGGGGATAGACCTTACCAATGCTCGTTTGTCCATTGGCAAACCCCGGTTCCCCCGCACACGCGGGGATAGACCGATTGCCAACCAGACCGAGGCCGACGCGGGCACGGTTCCCCCGCACACGCGGGGATAGACCTCGTCCTTGTCTATCCCGGGGTTCTCTGAAAGGGGTTCCCCCGCACACGCGGGGATAGACCGATGAGTAGTAATCATTTCCTACCTCCTACAGTGGTTCCCCCGCACACGCGGGGATAGACCCGGGCTTTGTTATTGTTTGAACGGTTCATTGAAGGTTCCCCCGCACACGCGGGGATAGACCATAGTGAGGGATGCTTTTATCTCTTTTAGGGCTGGTTCCCCCGCACACGCGGGGATAGACCCTGTACCCGCCCAATCGGGTATGCGGTTCGGTTGGTTCCCCCGCACACGCGGGGATAGACCCGCGCCCTCGTCCGGCCCGTAGCCCTCGGCGTAGGTTCCCCCGCACACGCGGGGATAGACCGTTGACTACGCCACGTAGCTAACCTCTTAGCTAGGTTCCCCCGCACACGCGGGGATAGACCCGCGCCCTCGTCCGGCCCGTAGCCCTCGGCGTAGGTTCCCCCGCACACGCGGGGATAGACCGTTGACTACGCCACGTAGCTAACCTCTTAGCTAGGTTCCCCCGCACACGCGGGGATAGAGTGCCCGTCACTTCCTTGATCGCGCCAGTGCGCTAGGTTCCCCCGCACACGCGGGGATAGACCCGAAGCTGGGCAGTGCCCTACCCCTACCCCTCGGGTTCCCCCGCACACGCGGGGATAGACCTGGCGTAGGTATCAGGCTCGTATTGCTGAGGGTGGTTCCCCCGCACACGCGGGGATAGACCCACGTCCTTGTTGATGATGCTGCCCTTACCCGCGGTTCCCCCGCACACGCGGGGATAGACCTGATGAAAAGCCGCTGCCGCGTTCGGCGGGAGGGGTTCCCCCGCACACGCGGGGATAGACCTTGAAGCCTCAATCGCCATTCCGTGCTAGTAGCGGTTCCCCCGCACACGCGGGGATAGACCCCGGACGAGGACGACGAGGAGCGGGATTGGGAGGGTTCCCCCGCACACGCGGGGATAGACCTAGCTCGCGGCGTTTTCGATGCCGCAGGGGTGTGGTTCCCCCGCACACGCGGGGATAGACCGGGATGGAGCCGGGGGGCGATGTACCGCGATTAGGTTCCCCCGCACACGCGGGGATAGACCCCGACGTGATGTCGCTGAACACATATTGCGGCGGGTTCCCCCGCACACGCGGGGATAGACCTTTGCCCCAGCGCTCGGCCTCACGGCGCGCGTCGGTTCCCCCGCACACGCGGGGATAGACCGTGTCCTACCTTGTGTTCTCCGTCCGAGAGCCTGGTTCCCCCGCACACGCGGGGATAGACCCTAGCCGACATGCCCCAGCCCGGCCCCGGCCGGGGTTCCCCCGCACACGCGGGGATAGACCTCATTGGGGTCTGGTCGTACTGGTCAACCCCGAGGTTCCCCCGCACACGCGGGGATAGACCCCGGGCCAGTTCCAGCACACTCAGGCGGGAGATGGTTCCCCCGCACACGCGGGGATAGATTAGGCGGCCTACAGACGGACGCCCTAGCACACATGGTTCCCCCGCACACGCGGGGATAGACCTTTCACAGGGATGCCGTTCCAGAGGGTGTTCGAGGTTCCCCCGCACACGCGGGGATAGACCCGTCCCTCAGAAGGGCGAACCTAACGCCATCCCGGTTCCCCCGCACACGCGGGGATAGACCGGTCTACGGCCCTCAGCCAGGGTCGTGTCCTGGGGTTCCCCCGCACACGCGGGGATAGACCCTGGAAGGAGTGTCTTTCAGCCTACCCTCGATAGGTTCCCCCGCACACGCGGGGATAGACCGGGGAGAGGGAGGGGTGCTCACCATCGAAACTAGGTTCCCCCGCACACGCGGGGATAGACCACGAGATGGCGGGCTTCGGTTCGGTCTCCCTGCGGTTCCCCCGCACACGCGGGGATAGACCTCCATTTCAGTGAGAACATCCCGTATCGCTTGCGGTTCCCCCGCACACGCGGGGATAGACCCATCGGGGAGAAGGAACTGATCTCCGTCTGCGTGGTTCCCCCGCACACGCGGGGATAGACCCTCTGGTGTGGGTGCGTGGTTCAGGTTTATTCTGGTTCCCCCGCACACGCGGGGATAGACCTTTCAAATACCGCGATATGATCCTTGACATCGAGGTTCCCCCGCACACGCGGGGATAGACCCTTTCTGTGATAGACTCTTGCTACCGGGCGTTAGGTTCCCCCGCACACGCGGGGATAGACCCGAAGCCGTCCACCGCGAAGGCCGCGATCTGCTGGTTCCCCCGCACACGCGGGGATAGACCCATCCCAATCCGACATGTATCACCCCCTAGTTGGGTTCCCCCGCACACGCGGGGATAGACCCTGTACGGCCAACCGACGACCGGCTGGGTTCGGGGTTCCCCCGCACACGCGGGGATAGACCGTTCGGATGTGCGGCTTTGCCGGACTTGGCGTTGGTTCCCCCGCACACGCGGGAATAGACCCCGACGAGATCGGCACGTGATCCGGTCGCATCGGGTTCCCCCGCACACGCGGGGATAGACCCTCTGTGTGAAATGGTATGTTATGTCCAGTCTCGGTTCCCCCGCACACGCGGGGATAGACCCATTCCTCAGTCCCCCAGGCGTCCGAGCCGACGGGTTCCCCCGCACACGCGGGGATAGACCCATTCCTCAGTCCCCCAGGCGTCCGAGCCGACGGGTTCCCCCGCACACGCGGGGATAGACCGAAATCACCTCCTGCGAAGAGTGGCCTGCGTCAGGTTCCCCCGCACACGCGGGGATAGACCTCATATCGGCGATATGGTTCACGTCGTTGACAGGGTTCCCCCGCACACGCGGGGATAGACCGTTGGTTCTCAATTGCCTCCCCGTACTTTGACTGGTTCCCCCGCACACGCGGGGATAGACCTAGATGTACTTGTGCAGAATCTCTACAGCATGTGGTTCCCCCGCACACGCGGGGATAGACCGAGTAAGGAGCCTTCACAATCCTGGTTCCGAGGGGTTCCCCCGCACACGCGGGGATAGACCGACGGCGTTCAGCCGTGACCTGCTCGATTGTGTGGTTCCCCCGCACACGCGGGGATAGACCTCCGTCGCGATCTTCGACCTGTCGAGTCCCAGCGGTTCCCCCGCACACGCGGGGATAGACCTCACTCCAGTCGGTCTTCGTGCCCTCCACGCCCGGTTCCCCCGCACACGCGGGGATAGACCCGCCGCTTGTGGCTGGCGTGACTTTCAGACGTTGGTTCCCCCGCACACGCGGGGATAGACCCCACAGCTGCAGCCTGTCGCCCTCGATGCCCCAGGTTCCCCCGCACACGCGGGGATAGACCCAGACCACAGAGCGGAAACCCGAACCGCACACAGGTTCCCCCGCACACGCGGGGATAGACCCGGGCAGGAAGAGCGCGCCGCCGCGCACCGCGCGGTTCCCCCGCACACGCGGGGATAGACCGCAACACGTGGAACGCGCAGAGGAAGCGCTCGAGGTTCCCCCGCACACGCGGGGATAGACCTCATCACCCAGTGCGGCATCACGTCCACGATCTGGTTCCCCCGCACACGCGGGGATAGACCTACCGGTACGAGCGTCGCGCAGACTGTCCAGACGGTTCCCCCGCACACGCGGGGATAGACCTCATCCACGCGGTGACGGTAGACGGAGCGAGTGGGTTCCCCCGCACACGCGGGGATAGACCGGTCATAGGGCAGCCTCCGACAGCCCGTCAAGGGGTTCCCCCGCACACGCGGGGATAGACCCTCGAACCACCTGTTGGGGTCAAGCTGTCGAAGGAGGGGACAACTGGTCCTCCTTAAGGATGATAAGGATGATGGCACCCCGCGCGATTGGTGTCGTACTACTACGCGACGGCTTCAAGTCTACCGCCCACGAATACCTCAGAATTTCGTGTCTTTTGTGAACTGCGAATGTTTCGCTGGGAGGTCACAATCTGAAAGATGGTCGGGGCAAAGAACAATCTGCACCTTTGCTCTGGGGGCTGTAACCCGGCGAAGATAGCCATAAAGAGGTCTAGATCGAATCGAGGGGTTATGGGTCTTGAGACGATTCACCAAGTGCACCGCGCACCATCATGCGTAGACGACGGTGCTGACTCTGAGTTGCAACCCCGGCAGGTTCTCCATCGAATTTGAGATCAGCGAACCCGATAAGATGGACGAGCTTTTCTTGGTTGAGCCCGTTCTTGGGATCAGATCGAAGAAAAAGAAGCAGGTTGGCGAGATTCCTCTCTAGGGCGATGTTGCAGCCAACGATTTCGCCATGCTTTGTGGCTTCATTTCCCAATGCCTTACGGAACCGCTCATATTCCTCTGAAAGCTCATCTTGTGTTGTCGACGAGAATTGTTCACGTTGGGCTCGCTTGGGTTGGACAGTCAGTACCGATACTAGCAAGCCATTTTTCAGGCCTATCATGACAATGGCGACCAAGAAAAAGACGGACCGCATGTAAAGCCATGGTGCACCATCGGTTTCACTAGAAGTCCAATACCAACCTGCTCCTGGGGCCAGCAGTGCTCCAGTGAGGCAGGAGACAAGAGTCGCTAGAACTCCATTCGGACCGTCACTATTGGGAAGAAGTTCAATAAAGAGGATACATGCGGTGCAGAATGCAAGGGCAGCTGCCTTGGCACCAAAGTCGGCCCCCACGCTATCATTGAAATGTAGCTACGAGGCTCCGACGAGCGTGATTCAAGACAAGGAAAACTCATAGACCCAGGCTATTCTGTAAAGGAATTGAAGCGGCCGAGTAATTGATTCCTTCATTTCCCCACCCCTGCGACGGCTCAATGAAAGCACGTGAGCTTCATCTTGCAAATGGTCAGTAAATATGTTAGATTTCTGACATCGTATATTGGAGATAACCATAATGCCAAGCCTTCCACATCACATACTGAGCCAAGCCGCCGAGTCATCAGAAGGCGCGCTGCTGTGTCCAGGTGCTCTTCTTCATCTGGGGAACAGGGCGGCTATCGACCAAGCGTTGTCTCGGCTCGCCCGCAAGGGGGAACTCATGCGAGTCTGCCAGGGTGTCTATGTCCGGCCCATCCAGACTCGGTTCGGCCCTCGTCCACCTGCTGTCGAGAAAGTGATTGCGTCCCTGTCGGCACTCTGGGGTGAGACAATTGTACCTTGCGGTGGCGCAGCAGCGAATGCCCTTGGGCTAACAACACAGGTACCTGTGCGGTCGGTTTATCTGACCTCCGGACCCAATCGTAAGCTGGCGCTTGGTGGGTTGACGGTGGAGTTGCGCCATGCCCCCCGTTGGCAGTTGGCAGCGCCAAACCGGCCGGCTGGCGAGGTGGTCCGCGCACTGTCCTGGCTGGGTCCCAACGAAGTGGAGGCTGGTCTGGACGCGATTGGCCGGAAGCTCTCCCCTGAAGACCTCCAGGAGTTGGCCGCATCGCGGGCTGTGATGCCTGCGTGGATGGCAGAACCCGTGAGCGCAATGGTTGCCAATGGCTAACACGCCGTTTCAATCGCTCTCTCCCGGCGACCGGCGGGACGCCCTAGAGGTGGCGTCTAGCCTCAGCGAGAAGCGTGCACATCTCTTGGAGAAGGACATATGGGTCGTGCATACGTTGCGCGCCATGATGGAAAGCCCTTTTGGTAGAGACCTGACCTTCAAGGGAGGCACCTCTCTAGCCAAGGCGTACCACGCCATTCGCCGATTCTCGGAAGACCTCGACATCACCTACGACATTCGCGCCATTGCCCCTGACCTCGTGGCAGACTACGGAGAGGAAGCATTACCATCCACGCGCAGTCAGGAGCGGAAGTGGACCCGGGAAATAAGGAGGCGGTTGGCCGAGTGGGTGGAAAACCACGCGCGGCCAACCATTGAGGCTAATATGTCTGAATCAGGCCTGTCTGCGAGGGTGCGAGCCGACGGAGATCGGATAGTTGTCGGCTATGATCCGCTGTTCCCCGACTACGGTTTCGTAAGGCCGGAGGTGCTGGTGGAGTTTGGGGCGCGTTCGACCGGAGAGCCTCGCGCGGAGTACCCTATAGAGTGCGATGCAGCACCTTACTTATCGGACGTGGCGTTCCCATCGACTCGCACGCTTGTCATGTTGGCGGAGCGCACCTTCTGGGAGAAGGCGACGGCCGTGCACGTGTTCTGCCGCCAGCAGCGCAGTCGAGGAGAGAGGCTTTCCCGTCACTGGCACGACCTAGTCCGTCTGGACGATGCAGGCTTCGCCCAAAAGTCGCTCACCGACCACACCCTAGCCCTATCAGTAGCCCGGCACAAAGCGATATTCTTCCGGGAAAAGGACGCCGCAGGGAGTTGGATCGACTATGATGCTGCGGTGTCCGGTGAATTGCAACTGGTTCCCCGTGGTCCGGCTTACGACGCTCTGGCCGACGATTACGGTAGAGATGCTTAGCGACGGGATGTTGCTCGACGACGAAGAGCGGTTTGAGACCCTGATGGAAAGATGCGCCGACATTGAGGCAAGGGCCAACCAGAGAATGGGCTAACCCTCTAAAGGTAGGACATGAACGAAGCTACGGCACGGCTAAAGATCAACCGGCTGCTGGAGAACGCTGATTGGCGTTTCTTCCCGGAAGGAACCTCGCCCGCCAACGTTCAGCTTGAGCCCGGCGTTGCTCTCAAGCCGTCGGACCTGGATGGACTTGGGGATGATTTCGAGAAGACCGGCAGGGGGTTCGTTGATTACCTGCTCTTGGACGAGCGGGGATTCCCGTTCATTGTGCTGGAAGCCAAGTCGGAGGAGAAGCAGCCACTGGTTGGAAAGGAGCAGGCCCGGAGATACGCCCGCTCCCAGAACTGCCGGTTCGTTATGCTCTCCAACGGAAATCTGCACTACTTCTGGGACCTAAAACGTGGCAACCCACACATCATCACATCCTTCCCAACGCCGGACTCGGTAACCGGATATAGCAAAGTCCAGCCCAACCCGCAGCGCCTGATAGACGAGCAGGTCCTGGACGACTACATCGTCCTCACACAGAGACCCAATTACGCCTCGGAGGCGGCATGGAAGAACGAAGCCGAGCGTCCCGGTTTCATCAAGTTCAACAACCTCCGCTTTCTCCGCACGTACCAACTCCGGGCGATCCACGCCTTGCAGCAAGCCGTGAAGGACGGCAACGACCGCTTCCTGTTCGAGATGGCAACAGGGACAGGGAAAACACTCACGGCCGCGGCCGTCATCAAACTGTTTCTGCGCTCAGGCAACGCCTCTCGCGTCCTGTTCCTCGTTGACCGTCTTGAGCTTGAGGAGCAGGCCAGGAAGATGTTCGCCGCCATACTATCGGCGGACTATTCAACCGTCATCTACAAGGAGAACCGCGACGACTGGCGTTCAGCGGAGATAGTCGTCAGCACCGTCCAGTCGTTGCTGTTCAACAACAAGTACCAGTCCCTCTTCTCTCCCACGGACTTCGACCTCGTGATTTCCGACGAGGCCCACCGCTCAATTAGCGGGAACGCCCGCGCGGTGTTCGACTACTTCGTCGGTTACAAGCTCGGACTTACCGCCACTCCACGCGACTATCTCAGGGGCTTCGACAGGACGGGGCCCAACGTGCGCGACCCCCGCGAGGCCGAGCGGAGGCTGCTGCTGGACACCTACCGCACCTTCGGCTGCGAGAGTGGACAACCTACGTTCAGGTACTCGCTTCTTGACGGAGTGAAGGACGGATATCTCATTAACCCGACTGTTGTGGATGCTCGCACCGACGTCACCACTCAACTGCTCGCGGACGACGGTTTCGTCGTCACCTTTACCAACGACACCGGCGACGAGCATGAAGAGTCGTTCAAGCAGCGCGAGTTTGAAAAGCGGTTCTTCGCCGACGCGACCAATCAGGTCTTTTGCAAGACCTTTCTGGAGAACGCTCTGAGGGACCCCATCAGCGGTGAAATCGGCAAGTCCATCGTCTTCGCCGTGAGCCAGAACCACTCCGCCAGGCTGACCCAGACCCTCAACGAAATGGCCGAAGTTATGTTTCCCGGGAAGTACCAGTCCGACTTTGCGGTCCAAGTCACCTCCCAGGTGCCCGACGCCCAGCAGTTCACCATCAACTTCGCCAACAACAACCTGATGGGTGTAGGCAATTTTCTTCCCTCCTACCGGACAAGCAAGGCGCGGGTCTGCGTGACCGTCGGCATGATGACAACCGGCTACGACTGCACAGACATCCTGAACCTCGGCCTGTTCAGACCTATCTTTTCCCCCACCGACTTTGTGCAGATCAAGGGCAGGGGGACGCGCAAGCATGATTTCCTTGAGGAGCTGCACGACTCTGACATGGCAGGGGGCGTTGCTCAGCCCGAAAAGACCGAGTTCAAGCTCTTTGACTTCTTCGCCAACTGCGAGTACTTCGAGACGGAGTTCAACTACGACCAGGTAATTGAGTTGCCGCCTTCCCAATCTCGTGGAGAAGGAGACGAAGGAAGCGGGAAGGGCCCCACGCAGATCTATGCCTACGAGCATCTGGGCAAAGACATCCTCTCCAGCATCAGAGAAGAGACCATCGGGACCCACGGAATGAAGGTCGACCGGATGCTGTTCGAGCGCTTCGGAAACACCATTCTCGAGGACGAAACGCTCAAGGAAGCCGTAGAGGCCGGCCAGTGGGACCGCGCTATCGACTACGTAAATCGCGAGGTCTTTGACAAGCCGGAGGAGTACTACACTCTGGATAAGCTGCGGAAAGCCGCCGCCGTGGACCGCCGCATCACCATTCGCGAGATACTGGAGAAGGTCTTCGACCTTATACCGGGCTTCAAGTCAAAAGACGAGCTGCTGGAGGAGGAGTTCGCGAAGTTCGTCGCAGACCACAAGCCGGAAGGGGCCGGGGCGATAATTCCCATCAAGAACTACTTCAAGGCATACGCCACCGACGGCTACGTACGGGACATCATCGACAAAAGGCAGTTCGCCAGACTGGCCACAAACCTGTCATTCTCGAGTGCCGACTTCGGCGCCGTGCCCCGAAAGTACCGCGAGCTCGTCCCTGAGTACATAAAGGACTACGTCTCACTGAACCAGTTTGCCGCATAGAGGATTTCCATGCTGGACGCCGACACTAAACGCCGCATTGACACCGCCCGCGACATCCTCGTGGGCAAGGTGCCCGACCCCAAGAGCCAGGTCGAGCAGATAACCATCGCTCTCATCTACAAGTTCATGGACGACTTGGACGCCGAAAGCGAGGAATGGGGCGGCGAGAGAACCTTCTTCGCCGGGGAGTTCGCCAAGTACGGCTGGGCCAAGCTCACGGGTCCCGGCATAGGCGGGTACGAGGCTCTGAACCTCTACGTGGAGGCCATAACGCGGATGCCGGAGAACCCCGGTATCCCGCCGCTGTTCCGAGACATCTTCAACAACGCCTTCCTGCCCTACCGCGACCCGGAGACTCTGCGGGCGTTCCTCAAGACCATTGACGAATTCACCTACGACCACTCCGAACGGTTGGGAGACGCCTTCGAGTACCTGCTCTCGGTCCTTGGCGCACAGGGCGACGCCGGGCAGTTCCGCACCCCGCGCCATATTATCGACTTCATCGTCGCGGTGATCGACCCGAAGAAGGACGAAGTGGTTCTCGACCCCGCCTGCGGCACCGCCGGGTTCCTCATATCAGCCTATAAGCACATCCTCGCGGCCAATACCAACGATGACGGCCGGAGCACGCTCACACCCGACGACCGGGGACGGTTGGTCACCAATTTCAAGGGCTACGACATCTCTCCCGACATGGTGCGCCTCTCCCTGGTGAACATGTATCTGCACGGATTCCGGGAGCCGCACATCTATGAGTACGACACCCTCACGAGCGAGGAGCGCTGGAACGAGTACGCCGACGTGATTCTGGCCAACCCGCCCTTCATGTCGCCGAAGGGCGGCATCCGTCCTCACAACCGCTTCTCCATCCAGTCCAAGCGCAGCGAGGTCCTGTTCGTGGACTACATGGCCGAACACCTGACCGCCAACGGCCGCGCCGGAGTCATAGTACCGGAAGGAATCATCTTCCAGAGCCAGTTGGCCTACAAGCAACTGCGCAAGATGCTGGTGGGAGACTACCTGGTGGCCGTGGTATCCCTGCCAGCGGGGGTATTCAATCCCTATTCCGGCGTCAAGACGTCCATCCTGATATTGGACCGCGCTTTAGCCAAGCGGACGAACGGCATCGCCTTCTTCAAGGTGGAAAACGACGGCTTCGACCTGGGCGCCCAACGCCGTCCCATAAGGCAAAACGACTTGCCCAAAGTACAGGATGAGCTTGGCGAATACCTTGAACGCTTTCGGACGGGCGAGGACATGGACGATGCGCAGCCCCCGGTTGGTTTAGTCGTTAAAAGAGAAAGGATTGCTTCCGACGGCGAATACAACCTCAGCGGAGAGCGGTATCGGGAGAGCGAAATCCGTACGACTCACTGGCCAATGGTTCCCTTAGAGGAAATTGTTGACTTTGAGAGTGGTTCCCGGCAGAAGGGCGGTGCCCTTGACTCGGGAATACCAAGTATAGGAGGTGAGCATATTGATGAGAGAGGAACCATACGATTCGACAAGATGAAGTTTGTTTCCGAGGATCATTTCCGAGGGATGAAGAAAGGGACTCTCAGAAAAGGGGATGTGCTAGTTGTCAAAGATGGTGCTACGACTGGTAAGACAGGGTTCTTCCCGTACGACTCGTCAGCAGCTGTGAATGAGCATGTGTTTATCCTTCGTGCTCGTGAGCCCGTTGACTGCTATTACCTGTATTCAGTTGTACGGTCTAATGAGTTCCAAGAGAGCCTCAAACCCTTCATTAAGGGCATCATTGGCGGAATCAGTCTTGAAGTCCGCCAAATCGAGATTCCTCTACCCCCGCCGGAAGTGCAACAGGAAATCGTGACGGAGATAGAAGGCTATCAGAAAGTCATAGACGGGGCACGGGCCGTGGTGGAGAACTACCGGCCGCACATAGCGATTGATCCAAGGTGGCCTATGGTGGCATTGGGGGATGTGTGCAACTTCAAGCGAGGACCATTCGGTGGCAGCCTAAAGAAAGAGACTTTTGTTCAGAAAGGCTATGCGGTATATGAGCAGAGTCACGCGATCTCTGAGAATTTTAAGTCATTCAGATATTTCATCGATGAAAGCAAATATCAAGAAATGAAAGGCTTTGCAGTTCATCCAAAGGACATCATTATGAGCTGTTCAGGAACCATGGGACGTACGGCAATAGTGCCTGATGGTGCGCCGCCGGGCATCATCAATCAAGCGCTGCTGAAGCTACAAGCTAAGGATCAGCTGCTCACCCCATTTTTGAAGTCATGGATGGACAGCCCAGGATTTCAACTATCTATCGAAAACGTTGCGTTTGGGGCAGCTATAAGAAATGTGGCTTCCGTCAAGACGCTCAAGGGCTTGAGAATCCCACTACCACCCCTGGTAACACAGAAGGCAATCGTTACAGAGCTTGAGTCGGAGCGAGCCCTTGTGGAAGCTAACCGGGAGCTAATCCAGAGGTTTGAGAATAAGATTGAAACGACGGTAGCGAGGGTGTGGGGGAGTAGCTCATCCGCAGCCACGATCCCGACGAACGAGAGTGCATGATCGCAGAAGACCAGATTCGCGAGGTCTTGATACGCGGCAACTATTTGTCCAGGAAAGACATTGAGCTTTGCGCCAACTTCGATATTTCCGTTACCCCACGCGAGAACAGACAGGCCATTGAGGACCTGCACAACACCTTATGTGAAGTCTACGGGCCGTAGGTTGGATAGCCAGCGACCTCCACGCCGGACCGAATCCACCCCACGACACAACTGGGACCCTATGCCCTGGGAAAATGACCTGCCCTTCAGAATCCTCTCCATAGACGGCGGCTATGCGGGTGTCGTTCGTTAGCGTACCGGGACTGGTTTCATCTACCCCCAGTACGTCGGAAACGCAAAGAGGGTACACATATAGACGCGCGTCCCGAATCTCCCGATGGCGCCTACGGGTCGACGTCGGTCTCCCTTACCAGCATGTCGACAACCTGGCGGCATTCGCCCGCCTGGTCCTCCTGTTGGCCCGACCGTTCGGAGAGCCACGCTCCGCTTCCGTGTCACAAGTAATGTCGTGAGTATGTCGCAAGTTTTGGCACAAGTTTGTCGCAAGATCAGGCGATTCCGTCCGCGAGGACGTATTCGAGCCGGTTGGTACTGCCTCGTCGGAGAAACAGTCCCTTCTCCATCAGACCCCTGAGGTCACGTTGGAGCGTACGTCGTTGGATTCCCGGACAGAGATGCTCGAACTCTCGGATTGTAACTCTGCCGTACTCCAGCACATGACGAAGGGCAAGTATCTGTCGATCCGTTAGGTCGTATCGTCGAGCGAGGATGTCCTGCCGAATCGCCAGCTCTCCTCGCTGCATAACCTCTGCAAGCTGGGTAGCAAGGCCATTAGTGAAGAATTCGATCCAACCGGTCATGTCCATATTTGTCCGTCGAACACTCTGGAGAGCCTGGTAGAAGGCCATGCGGTCCCGGTCGTAGTACTCGCTGATGGTGAACAGCCGCTTGAAGTCATAGCCCGCTCGGTAGAGGCACAAGGTCGAGAGCAGTCTGGACGTGCGACCGTTACCGTCTATGAACGGATGAATATGAACCAACTGAAACTGGGCGATCCCGCTGGCAATAACAGGGTGTATGTCGGTTGGTCGGTTCAACCAACTGACGAGTTCACGCATGAGAATAGGTACATCCTCACCCGCCAGAAGGTCTGCGGCCTCCTCAATCGTAAGGCGAGTCCCCTCGATATGCGTCGTGTGGTGCGCTTCGAGAAGGAAGGCCCGTGAGCGCATAGAGTCGATCCACTCATCCGAGAGACTCGCGGCATTCGGATGTGGTCCGAATGGCGTCCGTCAGGAAATACTGAGTGAACAGGTGGCCCGGCACCTCAACGCCTTTCGCCCATCGTCGGTCTGTCGATCAGATGGAAGTGCGGTGTCCTCCCAGAAGGATACTGGCTCGGCTACGCACGGTTAGCGTCTTGGTGTATAGCATGGCAAATCACGCGAGAGACGACAATCCCAAACGCGCGATCATCCTTCGTTCTCAGACGCACGACTCAGCCCTGAACGCAGAGGTGCCGGAGGTATGAGGAACCGTTCAGAGCGACTAATTCACTTCGAATTCGGCATTGTATCCGGGCGAAGCGCGCGATACGCCTCGGCCAAAGCGTCCCGACCTTCGAAGCGACGTTCGGGGGAGCAAGGCTCGACCCTTCGACCGCGTCACGCAGCGGGCAGCGTTCGTCTCTCGAGGACAGTCTTCGGGGAGCGAGGCTCAACCCTATCGACTATCCATCGTGGGAGACCGTTCGGAGAGCTAGGCTGGATCCTCTGCGGTCGGTCCCGGGTTCAGAGACGGAACCCCCAGGTTTCTCTGGCGTTGAAACGCTGGAAAGCCAATCAGTGAAGCCATTGTCTGAGACGGTTCTTCTGGTTGGCAAGGGTTTCGGGGCCTTCCCGCTCAAACCTGTTGCAACACTTTGCCAAGACTTTGCAGCACTTGAACAACACTTTGCAAAGGTCGATTACCGCCGCAGCCCAAGACTCAGAACCTTACGAACGAGACGCAACTGCTCAAGTCTCACTCGCGTCCTTGGAGCGTTACGGAGCACCTTCTTTATTCACTTCGGATCACGCGAGGCCCGTCTGTCGTCGGTTGCCCATCACGTCCGACTTCCTGTAGGGGGTTCCACTGTCCGCTTTTCCGTACCGATCCCTCAGTCCTACCGTCTCCTCTCGTAGCTGATAGTGTCTCCGCCGCTTTTGGAACTCGCATATACACATAGACACCCCGAAGTCGCACCGGCCAGAAACCCCTATGCGCCTGTACCTCGCCGCTCACGGTTACGACCAGCTTCCCGCAAATCCCCTCTTTTTCCATACACGGCTCCCACATATAACAGTGAACCGGACACCTGCGACGCTCCGACTGGAGTCTCATGCGATCCCCTTAACGGAGGTTATGTGAACGATCTCTACAAGCGACTGTTGGAATCGACCAGAACCCGGTTCTCAGGCAAGGAATGAAAAAACGAAGAGGTGGAGAACATGAAGGACAGGCTGCTGAGGCGTCGAGACGTTGAGAGGGTCACGGGCATGAGCCGCGCCTCGATCTACCGGGTAATGCAGGAGGGCGATTTCCCATGTCCAGTGAAGGTCGGCTCTACCGCCGTCAGGTGGAAGAAGAGCGACATCGCCGCTTGGGTAGAGTCCCGGCCGGTAGCGACGAGCGAACTCGGCTCGAACACCCCCGCCTAAGAATCGCCCGGTCGACATGGCGCGACTAGGCTGCGAGGTAGTCCGCCCACTGCTGCATGAGCGTCTGGCGACGCTCGAACAAATCAGACCGAGCATAGGCTTGTTCTGTCGAATTGCCCAGGGTATGCGCAAGCGCAGCCTCCGAGACGGCCCAAGGCGTCTCCGTTTGCTCCAGCGTCCAGTTCTTGAAGCTGCTGCGGAACCCATGAACGGTCGCACGTTCAGCTAGGCCGGTTGAACGGAGTACCTTCGTAAGCGTCATGTCCGACATCGGAGAACCGGCTTTCAGGGGTGACGGGAATACCAAGCCGGACTCATCACGCAATGTGTATGCCTGGGCTAGAACATCGAGTGCCTGCACACTCAATGGTACTCGATGCTCCACACTAGCCTTCATTCGCTCAGACGGTATCCGCCACACTTGCGCCTGCATGTCGATTTCGTCCCAAGTAGCAGCCCTAGCCTCGCCTGAGCGCGCAGCAGTGAGAACCAAGAATCTGAAACACAATTTGGCTGATAAGGACGCTTGGGACGCATCAACAGTCTTTAGCGCGGTCCCGACTTCCTGATAGGGGAGCGATCTGAAGTGCGCCTTCACCTTCGACATTGGGGGCAACGCACCGTCGATTACTTCTCCAGCCGGGTTCGTCTCGGTGAAGTCATGAGAGAAAGCCTGATGGCGGAGAGTGTGGGATTCGAACCCACGGTACCCTTGCGGGCACACACGATTTCCAGTCGTGCCCAATCGTCCACTCTGGCAACTCTCCGCAGCGAATCGAACGGGTGAAGAAGGTCTTACAGTCCGTTTGTTGCGGTGTTTTGAGCAAGTGGCGGAGAGAGTGGGATTCGAACCCACGATGAGGTTGCCCCCATACCGGTTTTCGAGACCGGCGCATTCGTCCGCTCTGCCATCTCTCCGGGACGCTTACGTTCCGATTATAGCACAGGTGTTATGGGGGAACCTCAGCCATGAGGGCCAGCACGTTGCCGTCGGGGTCGGTGAAGAACGACATCCAGAGGTCGTAGGTGTCGGTGCGATGGATGACGTGCGGCTCGCCGAAGAACCGGACGCCGCGCGACTTGAGTGCGTCGGTCGCCTGCCGGACGTCGGGCACGGTGAAGTACAGGGCGTTGCCGTGTGCTATCCTGCGCGGGTGAACGTCCGCCGGA
The DNA here is from genome assembly GCA_963665745.1 of Dehalococcoidia bacterium. Lineage (GTDB taxonomy): Bacteria > Chloroflexota > Dehalococcoidia > Lucifugimonadales > VXLM01 > VXLM01. The sequence goes on from OY762443.1 coordinate 3,083,138, forward strand.
CGAATCTCCGCAACGGGGAAGTGGACGACGGCGCTGCCCTTTGGTTCGTCGTCGTCACGTTCGGGGACGGTCAGCATGAGGCGGACTCCGTCGCAGTCGAAGAAGGACATGCTTGGCGGGGCGCTGAAGAGGAAGCGCATCCCCAGCTTGTCGCGGTAGAACTCGGTCGCGCGGTCGATGTCGGACACGCCGATGGCTATCTGGCCGATCTTGCTCAGGTTGAGCTTGCTGATATCTTCGGTCATAGGAGCACCTGCGGTACTGGAGTTGCAAATGTGTGCGTTACGGATCCAGCGACGAGCCTACGGTTTCACTCACCCATCGCTGCCGGCTGTTTGACGTGTGCGTTTGCCGTTCAGCATCGTGCCAATCGGAGTATAGCGGACGCCGAACTGGTAGACCACAAGCAGAATGACGGTCACTGACACGCACATCAGGGCGAACTTGAGGTGGATGCCGATCCGCCACAAGGCAAGCAACTCAAACACTGCGACGATGAGAGGCAGGTGCCACAGGTAGAGCCAGTAGGAGGCATCGGACAGGTAGCGCACCCAGAACCGTTCCCGCGCGGCTATCAGACGGAAGAGACCGATCAGTCCGAAGCACATCAGCCAGGCAAAGGCGACTTGCAGGACATCCGCCGGGAGCCTCGCCCAGTCTTCTTTGACCTCGTACAGCAGGTGCAGCCCGCCGAAAAGGACGACCGTCAGGGCGGGCAGCAGCGCGAGCGTCCACCATTCGCTGACTTGGATATTTCGTTGGTAGAGGAACGCGCCGAACACGAAGAAGGGCACGTAGTAGGCGAGCACGACGGGGTCCAGGAACAGTCCGTCGGAGTTATCGGGGCCGAAGACCGGCTCATGCATCAGCAGCTGCGGCGCCAGCGTGAGCGGAATCGCCAGCCACCAGATGACGGGGTGACCGAACTTCACGCCCAGCTTCGCCGCCAGGATGAATCCGGCACACAGCAAGAGCAGGAACCAGAGGAACCAGAGGTGGCTTAAGGTGAACAGCCAGATGAACGGCCACCACGAGACGGAGAATTCGTCCGCGTCGAAAGCCCAATCGAAAACCCACGTGGTGACCGGAATGACCGTGAACGCACCTATGGCAAGGGGCAGGCCGATGCGCTTGAGGCGCTGCACCGCGAGTGGGCGAAGTCCCCTCCGCTGCCACAGCAAGGCCGTGAAGAAGCCGCTGAGCAGGAAGAACACGGGCATACGGAACCCGTGGATCGCAAAGAACATGAGGGAATACGTGTTGGAGACCTCGGCGGGGTACCCTTCGGCGGAGTACGCCTTCGACCAAGCGTCCGGCATGAAGAAGAGAGCGGCGTGGAGGACGATGCCCAGCAGCATGGCAAAGGCGCGCAGGGCGTCCAGTTCGTGGAACCGGGTACTTGCCGCCTTTACCAGACGAGTGTTGGCGTCGGCGCTTCCCTGCCCTAACCGTGTCTCGGACAACGGCAGCTCCTCGCCGGGAGCCTACGCGGAGGCCGCCGCCTCGACGAGGCCCGCCTCGAGTCGCTCCACCGCCGTGTCGATCTCGGACTCGGAGACGGTCAGCGGCGGCATGATGCGGATGAGCTGCGGTCGGGTGAAGTTCAGCAGGAGTCCACGCGCGTTGCACGCCGTCAGGGTCGCGGCGGCCATCTCCCTGTCGAACTCTACCGCGTTCAGCAGACCCATGCCGCGAACGTCGGTGATGAAGTCGTGCCTGTCCATGAGTTCACCCAGTGCCGTCCGCATGTACTCGCCCATCTTTGCGGCGTGGGAGGGGATGTCGTTGTCAATGATGTATTTGGTCGAGGCGTAGGCGGCGGCGGTCGTCAGGACGTTGCCTCCGAAGGTCGATCCGTGGTCGCCGGGGACGAGGGCTATGGCGTCGTCCTTGAGCATGAACGCGCCGACGGGCACCCCGCCGCCGAGTCCCTTGGCCAGGGTCATCACGTCCGGCTCGACGCCGAACGCCTCGTACCCGAACAGCGTTCCGAGTCGACCAAACCCCGTTTGAACCTCGTCGAAGATCAGGAGGAGGCCATTATCGTCGCACCACTTCCTGACGCCTTCCAGGTATTCTTGCGATGGGATGTTGACGCCGCCCTCGCCCTGCACGGGTTCCATCATCACGGCAGCGGTGTCGTCGCTCGTGGCGGCCATGATGGCTTCGAGATCGCCGTATTCGACGTTCACGAAGCCCTGCGGAACGGGCGCGAAGTCGTCTATGGGTTTGTCGCCCGCGGCCATGGTGTTGAGCGTTCTGCCATGGAAGGCGTGAGAGACGGTGATGATCTCCGAGGCGCCGTTTCGGTTCTGGCGGCCCCACTTGCGGGCGTTCTTGATGGCGCCCTCGTTGGCCTCCGCGCCGCTGTTGGCGAAGAAGACCTTGTCGAGGCAGCTGTTCTCGACGAGAAGCTCCGCGAGCTTGAGTTGCGGGACGGTGTAGAACTGGTTCGACGTCTGGATCAGGGTGCCGGCCTGTTCGGCGATGGCCTCGGCCAGAACGGGGTTGGCGTGACCGATGTTCGTGACGGCCCAGCCAGACGTAAAGTCGAGGTATTCATTGCCCTCATCGTCCCACACCTTCGTACCCTCGCCTCGAACGAGGACTATCGGCTGGCGGTTGACGACGTGCAGATAGTATTTGCTTTCGATTTCCTTCCAATCGGTCATCTTACTGTTCTCCCTGAGTGAGTCGATCCAGCGCGTCTTCCAGATTCCTGATGCTCTCTTTGAGCTGCTCTATTGCCCTGTCGATCTCCTCGACGGCCGAGCTCGGAACGTCGGGTGTGACGAGGGTTGGCGTGTCGTCGTCGGTCGCAGATGCCCTGAGGGTCTCGCCAATCAATGCCTCGACCGCCTCCTCGACCGAGCCCCTCATGACCACGGTGGTGCCCGTCGCAAGGATCACCTGTTTGAGCTCCGGGAAATCGATGCCCTCGGCTCGGAGGTAGATCGGCTCGGCGTAGAGAAGGCTGAATTCGTCGCCCAACGCCATCGGCAGCACGAGGAGGTTGCCCCTAATGCACTCTGAGCCTTCCTGACACCTGAGCGTGAACCACTCGGATATCGTCGGATCGTTGTCGATCTTGGCCTCGATTTGCTCCGGGCTGTCGAGCTGACGGTCCTTGGGGAAGTCGAAAGCGACGAGTTCACCGTAGTTGGGCGCGTCGTTTCGGGCCGCTATCCACCCGGCGAGGATGGGAGGGTCGTTGCGGGTGTAGGGTGTCAGGAGCACGAACTCGGCCCTGTCCTCCCCGGGGAGCTTCATTATGGCGCGGTACGGCTCGACGGGCTGAAGTTCCCTCGCTCCCTGTCCGAACTTCTCGGTAGCGATGTTCCAGATATCTTCCAGGTTGTAGAAGTCACGCGAGTCGAGCATGTGGTACCGGAGGTACTTCTCGGCTTGAACGGAGAAGATGTCGAGCGGGTACCGAATGTGGCTCTTGAGCGATTCGGGCATCTGCTCGAAGGGGACGAACAGCTTCGGGAACATCGACTGATAGGCCTGTACGAGGGGATCGGATGCGTCAACTACATAGAAAGTCGGCGTCCCGTCGTAGGCGTCAACCGTTATCTTGACGCTATTTCGAATGTAGTTGAAATCCGACGAGGGGTCAGCCAGATCAGTAACCGGATCGGAATAGGGGAAGTGATCGGATGTGGTATAGGCGTCCTGAATCCAGAACAGGCGGCCCTCGGCGGCAACGATGTACGGGTCTTTGTCCAGGCGAAGGAACGGCGCTATGGCGGATACGCGCTCGGCGATCTGGCGTCGGTACTGGATGCGGCTCTTGCTGTTGATCTCCCCGCTGATGAACAGGTTGAGATCGCCGAAATTCCAGGCGAACGCCAGGCGATTGATCAGCGAGCCGACGTTGACCCCTCCCCTGCCGTCGTAGCGATTGTTGCGTATATCCTTACCCTCGGCCTGGTAGTCCAACTCCTCGGTATTCGTATTGACGACGACGTACTCTCTTGTCTGTTCGCCATAGTAGATGCGAGGATTCTCGATTACGGTCTCGGGAGGCGTGGACTGGCCTTCGGCCTGAACGGCGATGACACCGTCGGCGGGAATGTCCTTGGCGAAGAACTCCGGCCTGCCCTCGGCGGTGAACTCGGTCACGGGGCTCATCGCTATGCCGAAACCGTGCGTGTAGCGGAGGCGTCTATTGATCCACGTCTGCGCCTCGGCCTCCAGATCGTCGGGGCTAACCTCACGCGCCGCCACCATCACCTGCCGGTAGTGACCGTCAACCGTGTAGCGGTCGACGTCCGCGACGTTGAAGTCGTAGTAGAGACGAATCTTCTGGATCTGCTTGTAGACGTCGGAAACGGGGCCGTTGTCCCAGAGTCGGATGTTCTCCACCGTGACGGCGTTGGCGTTCAAGACCTCCGGGGCGAGGTTGGGAACGGCGGGGTACGACTGCGTGCTGATGGCGTCGAGTCCGAAAGCGTTGCGCGTGAGGTTGATGTTGCGTTCGATGTACTCGGCCTCACGGGTGAACTCGTTGGGGTTGACGGCGAACCGCTGGAGCGCGTTCGGCCAAGCGACGGTGAGTATGAGGGACATGAGTATCCAGAGGGCGACAGCGCCGACCATGACCCTGATGCCGCGCTGGTAGGCGTTGACGATCATCAGCACGCCGCCGACGGCGGCGATGATGGTCATTATGAGGAGCGCGGGCATTCGGGCGTTCACGTCGGCGTATGCGGCCCCGTAGACGACGCCGCTATCCGAAAGGACAAGCTCCCAACGGTCGATCCAGTGTCCCGCCGCAAGGGTGAACATGAGTATCGCGGCGATGATGGAGATGTGGACCTTGAACGCGCCCGTGAAGAGAAAGCCCACTCCCCTCAGGTTGAAGTTGATAAAATAGACCAGCAGGGTAAGTACCCCAACAGCGGCCGTCGCCATGAAGAACCAGCCGCGAACGGTGTCCAGCAGAGGCAGGGTGAAGATATAGAAACCAACGTCCCTGCCGAAGACCGGCTCGGTCACTCCGAACGACACGGCGTTTTCAAACTTGAGGAAGAGTTCCCACTTGGAGGCGGCGATTGCGCCGAAGACGACCGCGACGGCTATGACGGCGACGATGCTGCCCCACTTGAAGAGTTTCCTGAGGAATCGCTGCGTCTGAGCCTCCAACGGCATTTCCACCGGTCCTTGCGCCAAGCGATGAGCGAAGTAGATGCTCAGCCCTCCGAACAGCGCGATGATGGCGCCTCCGCCCAGGAAGAGAGCGAGGCGGGTAACCAAAACGGTGCGGAATACGCCGAGGTAGCCTACGGCGTCGAACCACAGGTAGTCAGTGTAGATGGTGCGACCGAAGTTGAGAGCGGCGTAAATCGCGACGAGCGCGACGATGATCGACCCCCACTTGATGCGGTTGCGCAACTCCGGTGTGATGAAGTTGCTCAGATCGAACGGCAGGTTGGACTCCGACGGGAATTCGTAGGCCATAGGTTCCTTTTCCGCTTCGGGCGGTGTTGTGCTGCAAGATAGGGCTTTGAAACCGTATCAGAGGGCAACGTCGTGTTCAACCGACGCTTTACCCCACTCGCGTCCCCACGGATGCTCCGTCGAGGAAGCTCCTGAGGGCGTGCGGCTTGCGCCCGTCGATGATCCGCGCGGTGCGTCCCTCGCCGACGTTCCTGAGGCAGGCGCCGATCTTCGGGATCATGCCTCCGGCGATGACGTTGGACTGCATCAACGATCTCGCCTGCCGCTCCGTAATCCTGGGGATCAGCCTTCTGGAGGAGTCCATGACGCCCTCCACGTCGGTCATGAACACCAGCTTTTCAACATTGAGCGCCGCCGCGATTTCGCCGGCGGCCGTGTCGGCGTTTACGTTCAGAAGGGTCAATTCGCCTTCGCCCAGCCGGATGGCTACGGGCGCGATGATGGGCATGAAGCCCGCCTCGACGGCGGCACGGATAGGTTCGGTGTTTACTTCGGTGACCTTGCCCACGTAGCCGAGATCGGGGTCGAGTATTTCGGCTTGGAGGATTCCGCCGTCCACGCCGGAGAGGCCGACGGCCTTGCCCCCAAGCGAAAGCGCCCTGGAAACGAGCCGCTTGTTTATGAGCCCGGTGAGGACAGCAACGACGATGTCGAGGCTCGGCTCATCGGTGAAGCGGAGGCCTTTTACGAAACGCGTCCTGACGCCCTGCTTTTCCATCCAGTCGGTGACGGCCTTTCCGCCGCCGTGTACGACGATGGGCTGAATGCCTTCCCGCTGAACGGCAATGAGGTCCTCGATCGTCGTGTCGTGACTCCCAAGGGTGCTGCCGCCTATTTTTACTACGATCGTCCCATTATGCAAATTCTCCGTTTGGCCGGAAGGCTGGACTGAGCGGGACTCTTCATCCTCGACGAATTCTGGCCTTGATAGCATGTCACTTCTGTACGGTTGGCGATTCGGTGCGTGCGCAGTAGGACGCCGACATTGAACATATTATACAGGTAGAGGCGGCGTCGCTTACGGCTTTGGGTCTCTTAGCGACGCATTATGAAGTCTTCGTCCTCGCCTCGGGCACGGTCGCGAGCGCGCGTGTACCAGTCGGCCTCATCATCGTCATCATCGTCTTCTTCCCCGTAGCCCAGCTCGCGGCCAAGATTGGGCCTGCCGAGCGTCTGAGCGGTCTTGGAGAAGAATGCCTCGCGGCTCGCCTCCGTGGGGGCGACCTTGATGGTGCCCCATATCGCGATGAAGAAGGCCGAGATGATGCCGAGGGACACTCCGACGGCGAGACCGCCCAGGGCGGCCGGGGAGTTCGAAAGCTGGCTGCTGCCTAGGACGAAGTGCAGTACGAGGCCCACGGCAAGCCCGGCGAACATCAGGATGATGCCCAGCAGGGTAGCGAACACCACGAACATGAAGATGAAGTGGATGACGTAGTTGCCGACGTCTCGCAGGAACAGCGCCATTGTCATGCCTCCGCGGTGAATCCCCCGATTCCTACGTGCTGTAGGCCGAGTTTTCGATTACGTATCCTTCCGTGAGGTCGCAGCCCCAAGCCGAGGCAGCGCCCTCACCCGACCCGACGCTAACCCTGATTTTCACCTCTTCCTCGCTCATGGAACTGACGACCGCGTCCTTCAAATACGCGATGCTCATGCCCTCATGGACGATGTGGATATCGTTGATGAATACGTCCACGTCGGACTCCTCGAACTCGATGCCGCTGTTGCCGAGGGCCATCATGACACGGCCCCAGTTCGGGTCGCGTCCATAGATCATTGCCTTTACGAGAAGCGAAGATACTATCTTTCTTGCGGCGCGACGGGCATCCCGCAAGGTGTCCGCGCCCTCCACCGTCACTTCGACGAGGTGCGTAGCGCCCTCCCCGTCGCGGGCCATCTCCTTGGCAAGCTCGACGCAGACATAGGTCAGCGCCTCTTGGAAATCTTCCCCCGCAGGGGTGTCGCCGCGAATTTCGGAACCCCCCGCCCTGCCGTTCGCCAGTACGACAAGGGTGTCGTTGGTGCTCTGGTCGCCGTCCACGTCGATCATGTTGAACGACGCGTCGGCCGCGTTCTTGAGGGCCTGCTGGAGGAAGGACGGCTCAACGGCGGCGTCGGTGGTGATGAACGAGAGCATGGTCGCCATGTTGGGATGGATCATGCCCGACCCCTTGGCGCATCCGCCGATGACGATCTCACGACCATCGATCTGCGCTGAGACGGCGACCTCTTTCGGGTGAGTGTCGGTCGTCATTATCGAGCGGGCGAAGCGGTTCCCGCCGTCGTCGCTGAGGATGATGTTGCCGAGGTTCTGCCTCACCAGCGCCATGGGAAGCTCGACGCCGATGAGTCCGGTGCTGCCAATCAGGACTTCCTCGGGGTCGACATCGACGTGCGCCGCGGCGAGGGCGGTCATCTCCTCGGCGTCGGTGAGGCCCTGCTGCCCGACGGAGCAGTTGGCGCATCCGCTGTTCGCCACGATCGCGCGCGCGGTGCCGTTGGCGATCCGCCGACTGCTAAGCGTGACGGAAGGCGAGAGCACCTTGTTCTGGCTGAATACCCCGGCGGCAGACGCGGGCGAGTCGGACAGGACGATGCCAAGATCGAAGACGCCGTCGCCCGCCGTCTTGATTCCGGCATGTACGCCGCCGGCCGTGAACCCCTGCGCCGACGCCACGCCGCCGCGATGGATCAACTGTATCACCGCGCTCATCCGGGAAACCCCAACTCCGTGTGTTCCGCTGCCTCGCGGTCAGCTAGGAAAAGTATAGCAGGTTCGAGTTTGGAGACGCTAGACGGGAACGCGGCTATGCCGGTTTGGATGGTCGGATGTTGCCCAAGCGGAATGGCCGTCACGACACGGGCTGTCTGGCATGGTCGAGGACGGGCGGATTGACGAGGTTGTCGGGCATCTCCCCGTTGAAGACGCGAATGACTTCGACGGCGGCGCGCTGCTCAAGCTCAAGCGTCGCCTCCTGGGAGAAGAAGGCGGTGTGCGGCGTGACGATGACGTTGTCGAGCTGGATGATGCGGTGGTCGAGCGGCGGGTCGATGTCCACCAAGACGTCCACGCCCGCGCCCGCGATCTTTCCCGTCGTCAGCGCGTCGTGCAGGGCGTCCTCGTCGATCAGGCCGCCTCGCGCGCAGTTGATGAGGAAGGCGTCGTCGCGCATCAAGTCGAACTGGGCCGTACTCATCATATTCGCGGTCGGCGGAATCAGCGGCGAGTGCAGCGTTACGAAGTGGGACTCCCGCAGCAGGTCGTCGAGCTCAACTTTGCGGACACCGACGGCGGCCATGTCCTCCTCGCTCACGAAGGGGTCGGCCGCGACGGTCTCCATGCCGAAGGCCCTGGCCTTTTCCGCGGCGGCGCGTCCGATGCGTCCGAAGCCGACGACGCCGAACGTCTTGTCCCGCAGCCGCATGATCCGAAAACCGAGGCCCGCGCTGCCCCAGCCGTTGCGCTTGGTGTCGTCGTTGTGCATGACGATGCGGCGGTTCCACCCGAGCATGAGGCCGATGACGTGGTCGGAGACCTCGTCGACGCAGTAGTCGGGAACGTAGGTGACGACGATGCCAAGCTCGGTGGCGGTGTCCACCGCGATGTTGTCGACGCCCACTCCGTAGCGGCTGATGACGACGCAGCGCTCCGCCGCGCGCACGACGTTCTCGGTCACCTTGGCGAAGCACGTCATGATGCCGTCCGCGTCCCTCGCAAGCTCGATGAGCGTGTCCTCATCACCGGAGGGCGAAACGATTAGCTCGGCCCCCCCGGCCTCGATGACCTCCCGCTCCGGGTCGGTAGAAGGCCAAACGTAGTCGGTCACCAACACTTTCTTCGTCATGATCGCACTCCCATGGTGGACTCTCTTGCGAACGCCATTGTAGCGCATTAGGGAGGGATTGCTCCGCTGCCCAGTTGGAGAAAGGCTTGCGCGCCCGCATCCGTTCGGTCTAGAATGTCCGCAAATCAATATGGCGACCTTTAAGGCAGTCCCGCGAGGCTGGCAAGGCGTGAACGGAAACGTCCATCCATAGGATGGGCGGCCGACTACGGCCCTCTGCCACCTCCGGCAAGAGGGTCTTTTCGTGGCTGAATCGCCTCCAAACACGGCGCGGGAACCATTGGCGACAGGTGGTCGGCAGGTGCTCGACCGCGAGCAGGTGCGTCGCGCACTTATCCGCATCGCCCACGAGATCCTCGAAGGGAACGTGCGCGAACCGGACATCGTGATCGTCGGCATCCACTCGGGCGGCGTTCACCTCGCCGAGCGGACGGCAGACCTCATTGCGGAGTTCGAGGGGACCAAGCCGCCGGTCGGCCAGCTAGACATTGGGCTATACCGGGACGATCTGAGTCGACGAGGCCGCCCGGTCATGCGTCCGACGAGCATCCCCGTGCCGATTGAGGGAAGGCCAGTCGTCCTCATCGACGACGTGCTGTACACCGGTCGCACCGTCCGCGCCGCCATGGACGCCCTCAACGACTTTGGCAGACCCAGCCGCGTCCAGCTTGCCGTCCTGATCGACCGAGGCCACCGGGAGCTGCCGATCCGCGCCGACTACGTGGGGCGAAACATCCCGACCTCGCTCGATGAGGAGGTGCGGGTGCATCTCCGAGAGACCGGCGGCGATGACGAGGTTGTCCTGCTGAGGAGGCGCGCATGACCACGAGAGGTTCCGGTCTTCCAATGGCGTCGGACGGCTCACGCTCCCATCTGGCGAACCGCAAGCACGTGCTCGACCTCGACGACTTCTCTCGCGAGGAGATCGAGGAAGTCCTGCAAAACGCGGACGTGATGAAGGAGGTCTTGAACCGCGACATTCGCAAGGTGCCTACTCTGCGGGGCAAGACGATCTACACGCTCTTCTACGAGGCCAGCACGCGGACACGCGCGTCGTTCGAGCAGGCGGGCAAGGTGATGAGCGCGGACGTGATCAACGTGTCCGCCGGGGGATCGAGCGTCGAAAAGGGCGAGTCGCTCTACGACACGGCCCTGACACTCCAGGCCATGAACGCGGACATGATCATCATGCGGCACTCACATCCCGGCGCGCCGTACTTCCTGGCACGCAACCTCGACGCGCCGATCATCAACGCGGGTGACGGCGCGCACGCCCACCCGACCCAGGCGCTCCTGGATATATACACGATGCAATCGCACTTGGGCCAAATCGAGGGTTTGAAGGTGGCAATAGTCGGCGACATCCTGTACAGCCGCGTCGTTCGCTCGAATCTCTGGGGCCTCACGAAGATGGGCGCGCACGTGACCTTGTGCGGACCGCCGACGCTGATGCCGCTGGACTTTCTGAGAGGTGTCCCGGAGGAACACCCCTTCGCGGGAGTCACCGTCGAGAACAGCGTCGATGCCGCCGTGGAGGGAGCCGACGTGGTGATGGCCTTGCGGCTCCAGGTCGAACGGCAGCGGGCAGGCCACCTGCCGAGCCTTCGCGAGTACTCCCGGATGTACGGCGTCAACGCCGGTCGAATGAAGCTGGCGAAACCCAACGCCCTCGTAATGCACCCCGGCCCTATGAACGAGGGAGTTGAGATCGACGCCGACGTCGCGCACGGGGTAGCATCCGTCATCGAGGAGCAGGTCACCAACGGTGTCGCCGTGCGGATGTCGTTGCTGTACAGCCTGGTGACGTCGGACGGAAATGGAAGTTAAAGACCATCGAGGGCGGGCTTCTACCAACCTTCGGAACGGAGGCCACTATGAACAAACAAGAGCTACTCTCGCGAATATCCATAGACCCGAATATCTGCTTTGGGAAGCCGTGCATCCGTGGGCACCGCATCTGGGTGTCTCTGGTGCTCGACCTTCTAGCCGGCGGTCGGACGGTGGAAGAGCTTCTCGAACGATTTCCGGGTATCGAAGATGAGGATGTTTTGGCCTGCATTGCTTACGGGGCGGAGATGTCCCGCGACCGTTACGTTGACATACCCATTGAGGAATCAGCTTGAGAATCAAATTTGACGAGAACCTCGGAGACCGCGGCGCAGACATTCTGCGAGCGTTGGGGCACGACGTCAGTACCGTTGCAGAAGAACGGCTCTACGCCACCAGCGACGACGGTCTCATAGAAATCTGTCGTGTCGAGCGAAAATGCCTGGTGACCCTTGACTTGGACTTCAGCAATCCTCTCCGGTTCGACCCATCGCGCTATTTCGGTATCGCCGTCCTAAGGCTGTCGGCAGGCTCAGAGGACACCGACCTCCTGGATGCGGTCAGGACATTTGCAGCCGGACTTGCCGACGCCACGATTGAGGGCAAGTTATGGGTCGTTCGTAGAGGCCGTATCAGAGAATATCAGCAAGGGGACACTGATGTACTTCATGCGTAACGACCTCGTTACCTCGGACGGGAGCAACACATAACAGCCATGACTACCTGCATACCCATCATCATTAGAAATGGTCGTGTGATCGACCCTTCGCAAGGCATTGATAGGGTCGCGGACGTGGCGATAGCGGACGGCAAGATCCTGGGCGTTGATAGCGCCGTCGATTTGGAACACGCCGAGGTCATCGACGCGACGGGGATGGTCGTCTGCCCCGGCTTCATCGACCTGCACACTCACCTCCGGGAGCCGGGGTTCGAGTACAAGGAGACCATCGCGACGGGTACGGCGGCGGCGGCACGGGGAGGGTTCACGACGGTGTGCGCCATGCCGAACACGAGCCCGGTGACGGACTCCCGCTCCATAGTGGACTTCGTGCTCGCGAAGGCGGCGGAAGAGGGAGTCGTCCGCGTACTTCCCATCGGCGCGGTTACGAAGGGGAGCAAGGGCAAGGAGCTCGCCGAGATGGGGGAGCTTGCGGAGGCGGGCGTCATCGGCTTCAGCGACGACGGGCATCCCGTCTCGGACGACAACGTCATGCGCCAGGCGCTCGGCTACGCCTCGTCGCTGGGTCTGCCGATCATCAACCACGCGGAGGTCACCTTGCTCTCCAGCGGCGGCATGATGAATGAAGGCTGGGTAGCGACGCGGCTTGGACTCAAAGGCATACCCGGCTCCGCGGAGGAGATCATGGTCGCGCGGGACATCGAGCTTGCCCGTCTCACCGGCGGGCGCGTGCATATCGCTCACGCCAGCACGGCAGGAACGGTCGAGCTTGTCCGAAGGGCCAAGGAGCATGGTGTGGACGTCACCTGCGAGGTCACACCGCACCATTTGACGCTGCCCGACGAGACGGTCATGGGCCACCTGAGCACAAACGGGCCGTTCGACACTCTCGCGGAGGCCGCCTACGACACGAACTCCAAGGTCGCGCCTCCGTTGCGTTTGCGTGAGGACGTTGATGCAATGGTGGAAGCTCTCAAAGAGGGGGTGATCGACTTCATCGCTACGGACCACGCGCCGCACGGCACCGTAGACAAGCAGACGACGTTCGAGGACGCCGCGAACGGTATCAGCAACCTCGAAACGGCGCTCGGCTCGGTGATGTCGTTGGTACACGCCGACGCAGTTCCCCTGCCCGTCCTGATCGAAAAGCTGACCGCCTCGCCCGCCCGTTTTCTCGGACGGAGCGACCTCGGCACGCTCAGAGCAGGCGCGGCGGCGGATGTTGCGATTATCGATCCTGATGCGGAGTGGGTCGTCGAGCCGTCAGAGTTCGCGTCAAAGGGCAAGAACACGCCGCTGGCGGGGGCGACGATGAGGGGGCGGGTGGTTGCGACGGTGTTTGGCGGGAAGGTGGTGTATCGTGGTGAAAGTTATATATAACCAGGAAGTCGACATCCTGAGAATCGTACTGAACGACGTGGACATCGAAGAGAGCGACGAGGACAAGCCCGGCGTCATCATTGACTACGACGATCACGGCAATGTCGTCGGGCTGGAGATCCTCGATGCGTCCACGCGCATCGCCAATCCGCGAACTCTTGAGTACGCAGTCACCGGCTAAGGCGGCCCACAAGGAGAATTCACATGGAAGACATAAAACTATGGGAACTCGACGGCACTCAGGCTAAGTCGTTGGAATCAAACAACCAGCTGGAGTCCGAGCACCTGCTAGAGGAAACCCTCGTCAAGAACCCGAACCTGCTGATGGAAGACCTGACGCTGGTGGGACGACAGACTCCCGCTGGCGGCGGAGCGCTCGACCTACTGGGCGTAGACCAAGATGGCAGACTGGTCGTGTTCGAGTTGAAGCGCGGCAAATTGTCGCGGGATGCCGTCGCGCAGATCATAGACTACGCTTCCGGCCTCGATGCCATGGACTTGGATGCCCTCGCCGAACACATATCGGAAAATTCTGGTGTGGGCGGGATCGACGAGATCAAGAACTTTCAAGAGTGGTACGACATCAGGGGTTTTGACGACTTGGGGTCATTGAAACCGCTACGCATGTTCTTGGTCGGACTCGGGGCAGACGACACGACGGAACGCATGGTGAAGTTCCTTGCCCAGAACAGTGGCATGGACATCTCCATGCTGACATTTCATGCCTTCGACTACCATGGTAAGACCATCCTTGCCAAGCAGGTGGAAGTGGAAGCAGCCACCGAACCCGATCGTCGCCCGACAAGGCGCTACGTAAGTGTGGCGGAGAGATGGGCGCAGTTGGAAAGGCAAGTAGAAGATTCCGCCGTGCCTGAGTTATTCCTCCAATCTAGAACCACGTTCCGTGAAAATTGGCAAGAGATTCGTGAAGTGCCAACCATGTATGGCCTTAGCTTTAGGCTCCCTAACTTGACTGGAACGGGTGGTCCTGCAGCCTATGCACGCATTGATCCCGAGGACCAGAGAGTACGAATCGTTTTCTATCCTCGGGCTATTACATTGTCCGAGGATAAGTTCGGGCAACTCGTAGAGGATGTTCCATATGAAACATGGCCGCCAAATCGACAACCACTGGAAGATCCCAACACGGAGCTTCAGTTCGTGTTGAATGTCGAAGAATGGGAGACTCATAAAGAGAGCTTAACTGCACTCGTACGGTCGATATACACGGCTTGGCAAAACGAAAGTCAGGATGACGGTGCGGACTCTGCGTAGCTAGGCGAAAGACGGAGGTGCGCAATGCTAGGGTTTGAACGGATAACTTTCGATAAGAACGTGATGGGCGGTCGTGCCTGCATCCGGGGTATGCGCGTGACGGTCTCCCTCGTGCTCAACCTCGTTGCCAACGGCATGTCCACCGAAGAGATAGTAGAGGCATACCCATACCTGGAACCCGAAGACGTGGGCCAAGCGCTGCGATATGCCGCATATCAGAAAGCTAACGGCCAAGCATAATGACGAATTTCGCCCACCTCGTACTCGAAGACGGCTCCGCGTACCGGGGCGAGGCCTTTGGCGCTGCTCGTCCGGCGCACGGCGAGGTCGTGTTCAGCACCTCGATGACGGGGTACCAGGAGATGCTGACCGATCCGTCGTTTGCGGGACAGATCGTCGTGCCGACGTACCCGCTGATCGGCAACTATGGGATCAGCGAGCGGGACTTCGAGTCGGCGAGGGTTCAGGTGGCAGGATTCGTCGTGCGGGAGCACTCGGCGCGGCCCAGCCACGCGCTGAGCACGTCGACGCTGGATGAGTTCCTCAAGTCGCAGGGCATCACGGGCATCAGCGGCGTCGACACGCGGGCGATAACGCGAAGGCTGCGCACTCGCGGCGTTATGAAGGGCGTGATTGCCGTCGATGAGACGCCTGAGCAGGCACTCGCCCGCCTTAGCGACCTCCCGGACTACGGAGACACGGACTTCGTTCAGCACGTTTCCACGGAGAAGCCGTATGACTGGGACTCTCCCAGCACGATAGACGGCACAGGCGGTCGGGACAGACCATACCGCATCCTCGTTGACGACTGCGGGCTGAAGTACAACATCCTGCGGATGCTTAGGGCGCGTGGCTGTGAGGTCAAGGCCCTACCCGCCAGGACTTCCGCAGAGGATATATTGGCGTTGAAGCCCGACGGCGTACTCATGTCGCCGGGGCCCGGCGACCCCGAACTACTAGACTACGCGGTCGAGGCGGCAAGAGGTATCGCCGGCAGGGTACCCATCCTCGGCATCTGCCTCGGCAACCAGATGATCGGGCGGGCATTCGGCGGGAAGACGTTCAAGCTCAAGTTCGGCCACCGGGGGGCGAACCACCCGGTCAAGGACCTCGCGACGGGCCGCGTCTACATCACGGCGCAAAACCACGGTTATGCGGTCGATCCCGATACCCTGCCCTCCGAGCTTCAGGTCAGCCACGTCAATCTCAACGACGGCACGGTGGAGGGAATGCGGCACACGACCATGCCGATAATGACCATCCAGTACCACTCCGAGGCGTCGCCTGGGCCACTGGACAACGAGTACATCTTCGATAGGTTCATTGATATGGTGCGGAAAGTGATGTATAGTGGTGATGATAGAAAATGGTGAGGTGATGGGATGCGCACGACGATAACCATCGACAGGGAGTTGCTGGATGAACTGGTGGAGACGACCGGTGAGAAATCCAAGAGCGCGGCGCTAAACAAAGCTGCCGAGGACTACGTACGTCGTGAGAAGCTCCGAGACCTCAAAGACTTCTGGTTAGGGATTCGGGTCGAGGACGTTCGGGATGAGGCGAGAGAGGCCGACCGACGGCGCGAGCGCTTTCTGGACAGTTTGAGGGGAGCGGATGGTAATAGCTGACACGTCAGTTTGGATCAACGCGCAGCGTATGCCGGAATCTAGTGATGGTCTGGAGTTCTGGAGTCTCTTCGACAGACGGGAGATATTGATAGTTGGCCCAGTGTTCGCAGAACTGCTTCAAGGTTCGAGAACACAGCGAGAGTTCGATACCCTGATGAGCCACTTCGATGCACTCGACTACCTCGAAGTCGATCATGAAACTTGGCAAATCGTTGCCCGTATCAGGCGCCACTTAAGCAAGCGCGGCTGTCAGATCGGGTTCTCCGATTCGATCACCGCCGCGCTTTCCATACAGCACAATATTCCCGTATATAGCCTGGACGGCGATTTTGAGCGAGTGCCGGAATTGAAGCTGTACGAACCACCAACGAGTTAACGATTGACCATGCTCAAAGCATCCTACGAGTTCGAAAACGGGTACGTGAGACCGATATACAGAGGAATAGTCCTCTGGAACGGAACCGAGGACGAAATCGGCCCAGGCAACCCGGAGCGAGAGTTTAACGACTTGGTATACGAACTGGTCGAAGCGAAACACGCGCGGTTGGATGGCTACTATCTCAAAGGCATCAAGGTCACGATTGAGATCGAGGAAGTGACCAGGCAGTGACCGCCCTTCGACAGGCTCAGGGCGAACGGATGACATTGCCCACCAACGCCTTTACCAAAACCCTCTTAGGCTGCAAGGAACTCGCAATCAATGACATCGACCAAACCGAATAAGGTACTCGTCATCGGCTCCGGGCCCATCGTCATCGGGCAGGCGGCCGAGTTCGACTACGCCGGGACGCAGGCGTGCAAGGCGCTGCGTGAAGAGGGCGTGACAACCGTTCTCGTCAACTCGAACCCCGCGACGATCATGACCGACGAGGACATCGCCGACGTCGTGTACATCGAGCCGCTGACCGTGGAGGTCGTCGAGCGGATCATCGCGCGGGAAAAGCCGGACGGGCTGCTCCCCACACTCGGAGGACAGACCGGCCTGAATCTAGCCGTCGATCTCGCCGACGCCGGGATCATTGACAAGTACAACGTCCGGCTGCTGGGCACTCCCCTCGACTCGATTCGCAAGGCGGAGGACCGCGATCTGTTCCGTCAGCTGCTACTGGACATCGGCGAGCCGGTTCCGCCGAGTCAGACCGTTGGGTCTATGGACGAGGCGCAAGCGGCGCTGGAGGAACTGGGGCTACCCCTGGTCGTCCGGCCGGCGTACACGCTCGGAGGCACCGGAGGCGGCATCGCCAACACGCTCGATGAGTTCGAGCGCATTGTCGGATCGGGTCTCGCGGCCAGTCCCATCAGCCAGGTGCTCTTGGAAAAGTCACTTGTCGGGTGGAAAGAGCTGGAGTACGAGGTGATGCGCGACGGGGCCGACAATTGCATCACCGTGTGCAACATGGAGAACATCGACCCGATGGGAGCGCATACGGGGGACAGCATCGTCGTCGCGCCCAGCCAGACGCTCTCCGACAAGGAGTACCAGATGCTCCGATCGGCGGGGCTGAAGATCATCCGGGCGCTCGGCATCGAGGGCGGGTGCAACATCCAGTTCGCACTGGAACCGGGAGACGTGGTCGGGGCTACCCTGCCGGGAGGCGGAAGGCAGGAAAGCCCGTACTACGTAATCGAGGTGAACCCGAGAGTCAGTCGCAGCTCGGCGCTCGCAAGCAAGGCTACGGGGTATCCCATAGCCCGCGTTGCGGCGAAGATTGCCACGGGCAAGCGCCTCGACGAGATACCCAACGCGGTCACGCAGAAGACCGTTGCGGCCTTTGAACCGGCCCTCGACTACTGCGTGGTCAAGATCCCGCGCTGGCCGTTTGACAAGTTCCCCAGCGGCGACCGCACGGTGACCACGCAGATGAAGGCCACGGGCGAGGTCATGGCAATCGACCGGTCCTTCGAGGCGGCGTTCCAGAAGGCAGTGCGATCCCTGGAGATCACTGGACGCTCCATCTTATGGGAGGCTACCAAGTGGCCCCAGGATCTCGAGAACTGGGAGACCGCCCTACCCTTATATCCGAACGACGAACGGCTGTGGGCCTTGCTGTTCGCGCTGCGTCGAGGGGTCACGCCGGAGGCGCTGTCGCGCGTCACGGGCATCGACCCGTGGTTTACCCGCGCATTCGAGAACATCGTCCTGATGGAGGCGCGTCTGCTGGGCGAGACGCTGACGCAAGACCTCCTCTGGCAGTCCAAGCGGCTGGGCTTCGGCGACGACCGCATAGGGCTGCTGACCGACCGCACTCATGAGCAGGTGCGCTCCCTCCGGCGGCGTTGGGACATACGGCCCGTCTACAAGATGGTCGATACGTGCGCGGCTGAGTTCGAGGCGCAGACGCCGTATTTCTACAGCACCTACGAGCAGGAGAACGAGGCGGAGCCGATTCCGGCGTCGAAGGCCGTTGTGGTGGGAAGCGGCCCGATACGCATCGGACAGGGAATCGAGTTCGACTATTGCTCCGTTCACGCCGCATGGGCGCTCCAGCGGGAGGGTATTAAGAGCATCCTCGTGAACTCCAACCCCGAAACGGTATCCACCGACTTCGACACGAGCGACCGCCTGTACTTCGAGCCTCTCGACGAGGAGAGCGTCCGCGACATCATCGAGAACGAGGTTTTTTCACCCTCACCCCAGCCCTCTCCCTTGAAGGGAGAGGGGGAGGATTTCGCAGGGGCAGCCCCTACCGGCCCCGAGCGAGAAATAGACGAAGGGGATGCCGACCATACTATCCCGCCGACGGTCGTGCAGTTTGGGGGACAGACGGCAATCAACCTCTCGCAGGTGCTCGACCAGGCCAAGCTGCCCATCCTCGGCTCGACGGCGGGTTCCATCGACACAGCATCCGACAGGCACCTGTTCGAGGAGTTTCTCGCCCGCATCGGCATTCCCAACCCGCCCGGCTCAGCCGTCTCTACCGTAGAGCAGGCGCTGAGCGTGGCGCAGGAGATCGGGTATCCGGTCCTCGTGAGGCCGTCGTACGTGCTCGGAGGGCGGGCGATGGAGATCGTGCAGAACGCCACGGAGCTCCTGAAGTTCTGGTCGGAGGCAGTCTCGGCGGCGGAGGGCAGGCGCGTTCTCATCGACAAGTATTTCGAGGGTCGAGAGGTGGAGGTCGACGCGGTGTGCGACGGCGAGACGGTGCTGGTGCCCGGCATCATGGAGCACGTGGAGCGGGCAGGCGTTCACAGTGGCGACTCGACCGCCATCTATCCGGGCCTCACGCTCTCCGAGGAAGAAGTCGATACCGTCGTCGACTACACGCGGCGGATCGGCCTGGCGCTGGACGTACGGGGCCTGATGAACATCCAGTACGTCGTCGTGGGTGGAGACGCCTACCGGACGCCAAGCCGTCCCAGCTCGGGCAACGGCGCGGGCGGTTCGCAGAGGCCGGGAGGAACGCAGGTGTACGTCATCGAGGTCAACCCGCGCTCCAGCAGGACGATCCCGTTCATCTCGAAGGTGACGGGAGTGCCGATGGTGCGACTGGCGGTCAACGCCATGACGGGGAAGACGCTCAAGGAGCAGGGGTACGAGGGGGGTCTCTGGAAGCGGCAGAAGCTCGTCGCTATCAAGGCGCCCGTGTTCTCGATGTCGAAGCTGGTGGGGGTTGATTCCTACCTCGGCCCGGAGATGAAGTCCACGGGCGAGGTGATGGGCATCGACACCGAGTTCCGGCCCGCGCTGGCGAAGGCGCTGATGGCGGCGGGAATGATGCTTCCGCCGAAGGGGGCGATCCTGCTCAGCATCGCGGACCGGCACAAGGCGGACGCCGTCACGCTAGTCAAGGACCTCGCCGAGCAGGACTACGCGATCTACGCCACCAACGGCACGGCCACCATGATCCGGGCGTTGGGCATCGACGTGACGACCGTGTCCAAGGCGCACGAGCCGGGGCGTCCGAACACCGTTGACATCGTGGCCGACGGGACGGTGCAGGCGGCGGTGAATACCGTGACGGGGGACAGGACGACGTTGGAGGACGGGTTCGAGATACGTCGGGCGGCAGCCGAGGCGCGCATCCCGTGCTTCACGTCGCTCGATACCGCGCGGGCGGCGGTGGAGAGTCTCGCTGCGGGTCAGGGCGGGTACAGCGTCAAGCCCCTGCCGGAGTATCGGGTTTGATTCTCGTCAAGCCCTTTATGGCAGATGGCAATTCCCTAAACGCAGCGACCTTCGCAGTTGCCTTGGACAAATCGTGAGTTGCAGTGAACTCGTTTGCAACCACGATGCAGTCAATACCCGCCGCTATTGCCGAGTTCAACCCTCTCGCCGAGTCTTCAATAACCACCGTTTCAGCGGCAGCAGCGCCAAAGCGCTGGAGTCCTTTCAAATAGGGCTCGGGATGAGGTTTAGCTCGCTCGTAATCCTCCCGGGTCAGATAGAACTCCATATAGTCCAGGATGGACCGCTTCTCGTGTATTAGGGCGAAATCAGCCGGTTTGGAGGTTGTAATTATGGCCATCCTGTACTCAGCCGCGAGTACGTCCAGCGTTTCCAGGACACCCTCGATCTCAATGTCTTCCGTTCTCAGATATTCCTGATAGTAGGTATTACGGACCTCTCGCTGCCTGCTGATGGTCTCTTCATCAATACCTGCCGCTGTGGCTTGGGCCCAGGTGGCCATTCCCTGGGTCATGTCTCGGAGGTATTGGTCTCTATCCAAGGTAAATCCAATGTCAGCCAGGGCGCGCTCTCCTGCCTTGTAGTACCAGAACTCGGTATCCACCAGAACGCCGTCATGGTCAAAGAGAATGTATTTCTTCACTTAATTCCCATAAATTGCTGGCCTTACGGCGGTGAGTACCCGGCCCCCATCACCCCTCCGGCGGCGAAGGATTTACCAGACCCGCCGCGAGGGAGATCGGAACGAGGCGTTCGAGCTCGTCGAGCGTCCACACGCCGTCTTTGCGGATGGTCTTGACCGGGCGTCGCGGGGAGTAGAGCGCCGTGCCCCAGCCGTGCGTTCCGATCACGTGGCCGGTGATGTTTGCGGCGGCGTCGGTACAGAGGTAGGCGATCTTGGGCGCGTTGCTCTCGGGGACCAGCGCCTCGTCGGGCTCGGGGGAGGCTACGAGGTCGGCTACGGGGTAGCTGCCGGGACGGGTGGCCGCCTGCTCGCGGAGCCATTCGACCGCGCTTTCGGGGATAGACTCAACCATCCGGGTGCGTCCGCCGGGATAGACGGCGTTTACCGTTATCCCGTACTCCCGCAGTTCGTTTGCCGCCGAGCGCGCCAGACCGACGATGCCCTCCTTGGCGGCGGAGTAGTTGGTCTGGCCGGGCGAGCCGAGGGCGGAGATGGACGAGAAGAGGACGATGCGTCCGTGTCGCTGTTCGATCATGTGCAGGACGCTGTGCCGCACCATGTTGAACGAGCCGTACAGGTGGACGCGCACGACGGAGTCCCACTCCTCCTCGCTCATGTTGAAGATCATGCGGTCGCGGAGGATGCCGGCGGCGTTGACGAGGATGTCGAGCCTGCCGAACTCGTCTATCGCCGCGCGGACGATCTGAGCGGCAGAGCCGAACTCCGCGACGGACTCGTAGCTTGCGACGGCCTGTCCGCCGTCCTCCTTGATCTCGCCGACGACGAGGTCGGCGGGAGTGGCGGACGACTCCGAACCGTCCACGCTGCCGCCGAGGTCGTTGACGACGACAGCGGCCCCCTCCTCGGCGAGGAGCTTTGCCACGCCGCGCCCTA
The DNA here is from genome assembly GCA_963665745.1 of Dehalococcoidia bacterium. GTDB lineage: Bacteria > Chloroflexota > Dehalococcoidia > Lucifugimonadales > VXLM01 > VXLM01. The sequence goes on from OY762443.1 coordinate 3,104,943, forward strand.
TCCCGCGCCCCGCGCCGGTCACGATCGCCACTCTGCCCGTCAGTCGATTGCCCATCACTTGCAATGTCGTACGGTCTCGCCCCGAACCGTGAGGCACTTGTACTTGAGGCCGGACTTACCCTCCTCCATTGCCGCCTTCACGTTTGCCACAGTCTCGGGCGATATCCAGTTCGTCCAGACGTCTTCGTGCCGCTTCAGGAACATCATACCCGCAACGCTCGCGGACACGCCGACGCGACCGCCTCGAATCTGGGCGGCCAGTCCGGCCAACACTTCCTCGTCGGCCTCGACCTTGCTCAGCAGATCGAACACGGGGGGAGCGGTCTCCTTCAACTCGGCCCGCGCGCCTATCCTGACGTCGGATGCCTCGCCGAACAGAGAGCCTACGTCGATGACTTCGCCGGACTCCAAGAGCCGCTCGAACTGCGCGGACGACTCGGAACCCCCTGCCTCAAGCACCACGTCAACGTCGCCGGACTGAAGGGCGGACGGGTACTCGCCTTCGGCCAACTCGACCAGTTCCATCTCATACACCATGCCATGCACGATGATGTACCCGACGATGAAGTTCTCCATCTGAAGGGCGGGATCGTCCCACTGCGCGAAGGCGACCTTTCCGTTGTAGTCGAACCCGAAGAGATCGGCCGGTTCACTGGTGGCCGTGGCCTCCGGCTCAGCCGGTGCGTCGGTCGTCGTTTCAGGCTGCTCGGGGGCGCCGGATTCTACGGGCGTGTCGACCGGGATGGGAGTCGGGGTGTACAACTCCTCTGCCGATAGGAGGGGATCGTCCCGCGCAGATGAGCAGGCGACGGCCAGCGCTATCAGGAGGATGAGTGCGATGCTCGTCAAGAGTCCTTTGGTCGAAGTGTTTAAAACCATAGTCCTACTCGAACAACGTCGGGAAAAAAGAATCCATCTCGTCCATCGTGAAGCGCCCCCACTTGTGAAAGCTGCGCGCGATCACGGGATTGGAGTACGTCCACACGTCCCCGCCGTCGACGCCGAGCACGATGCCGTTGACGTGCGATGAGACATCCAAACAGAGCGTTCCCGCCAGGGCCGCGGCGCTTTCCAAACCGTCATCGGAGATCCCCGACACCGCTATGGCGTTGCACGTTACGCCGTACCTGCCGAGGTCGCGGGCGACGGTGCGGGTCATCCCGACGATGCCTTCGGAAGCGGCGGCGGATGCAGTTCGCCCGGAGTCTCCGAGGCCGGCATTCGAGGTGAGCGTCACGACGCGGCCGCTGCGCTGCTGGCGGAACTGTACGCTGGCGGAACGGGTCGGCATGAAGGCGCCCTTGAGGGTTACGCGGACGACGCGCTCAAAGTCTTCGGCGGTCGTCTCGACGAGGGGACGGTCGCACTCCGGTTGACAGGCGTTTACGAGGATATCGAGTCCGCCGAACGTCTCGACGGAGCGGGCGACGACTCCCTCCGCGCCATCGGCGGAGGAAACGTCGCCGGAGTCGGGCACGGCGACGCCTCCCGAGCGAACGATCTCGTCCACGACACGTTCCGCCGCCCCGGAGTCTCTATCGTTCACGACGACGGACGCGCCCTCGTAGGCGAACAACACGCTCGCGGCGCGACCGGCTCCCTGCCCGGCCGCCGTGACAACCGCAACTTTTCCGTGAAATCGCCGCATGGACGCTCCGCTCGCCTTCGTTGATGTCGTTGATGTTATCACGATTGCGCCGGAGGTCAGGAGAGAATTCACCGCAGAGGTCGCAGAGGGGGGAGTGGATTCCCGCCTTCGCGGGAATGACGGAGGGAGCGGGGAATTTATTTTAGTCTGAGTGTGACATTTTGGGACATTTTGGGACATCGGACGAGTGAGGGACGGGTGACAGCAGGGGGATGCGGGCGACGTGTTTCCTGCCACTGCGACGGCTGATGATCTGGATGGCGTCGGGTTGGATGACGGCCATTTTCTTGGGATGGTGGGGGCAGCAGTCGCAGTAGACGGGGACTTCGCCGAGTTCTTCGTAAAGGCTTGAGTGGTTCATGTGTTCTATACTAGGGGTGGATGAGTTGGTTGTCAAAAGCGGGTTGGGGGGTGAGGGTGAAGGGCCCTTGTGGTATGATGTAGGCTGTGGACTACAGTAATTCATGATTAGAGTACTTCAGACGGAGACGTTCAGGCGATGGTTGCATGGACTGCGGGAAGACCGGGCGGTAGTCAGGATCACTTCCCGGTTGCGACGTGCAGCACAGGGAAATCTAGGAGACGTGCGCTCGGTCGGAGACGGCATCTTCGAAATGAGAATCCGGTATGGACCGGGGTATCGACTCTACTTCATCCGACGTGGTTCTGAATTAATCGTGCTGCTGTGTGGCGGCGATAAGGGGAGTCAGCAGCGGGACATAGAAAGGGCGAAACGCTTGACCACAAACTTGGAGGAATGATGCCTGAGAAGCTGACTGAGTTCGACGCAGTTGAATACATAAACACCGAGGAGCGAGCCCGGCTGTACCTCGAAGCGGCTGCGGACGAGGATCCTGGCGACGGCAGTCTAATTCGCGCTGCCTTGAACGATATCGCCCGCGCCCGGAACATGAGCCGTCTCGCGCGTGACGCGAATCTGGATAGGGCCGGTCTCTACAAGGCATTGTCCGAGGACGGAAATCCCTCCTTCGCCACGGTGATGAAGATCACCCGCGCGCTCGGACTCAGGCTGCGCCTTGAACCCGACGCTAAAGTCGCCGGTTCGACGACTGAAGCGTATACGTCCTCTCCCTCACGCACGTGATCGACATCGACGGAGGACCCGTTTCTCCACCAGCTTCGTCTTCGACTATAGGGTTCCCTAACATCCACAAAGGAAAAGCACCACCTATGAAAACAACGAAAATCCTCTACATGCTTTGGGTGAACGACATGGACCGCGCTGTGGCGTTTTATCGCGACGTTTTCGGGTTGGACGTGCAGGCGCAGTCGCCTAATTGGTCGGAGTTGACGCTTGGCGGCGCGACGGTGGCTCTGCATCAGGGAAGCAACGACAGCTTCCGCATGACCGGCCTGAGTTTCGAGGTCGACGATATCGACGAGGCTTGCCGTGAAATAGAGGCGGCGGGTGGGAGCGTTGTCCATCCTCCGCGTGACGGGGGCATTCCCGGTCTGCGTCTCGCCGAGGTGACGGACATCGACGGCAACCGCATCCAACTGGGCAGTCACGGGAAGTAGCGATGCCGCTCGGGATTCCCAGAAGCAAGGCCGTCGTGGTGCCGTACGACCCGAACTGGCCTGTGCTGTTCGAGGAAGAACGACGGCGTATTTTGGGGGCTGTCGGGCACATTGTGGCGGGTGTCCACCATGTCGGGAGCACGTCGATTCCCGGTATGGCGGCGAAGCCGATCCTCGATATTGCCGTGCTGTTGCACGAGTTCGAGGACGGAGAACGGTGCATTGAACCGCTGGAGAAGATCGGCTACGTTCACAAGGGTCTGGATGATGAGATTCCCGGCGACCGCCACTTTGTCAAAGGCCATCCTCCGCGTGAGAGTTGCTCGGACGGTGAGGTGATCAGGACTCACGTCCTCCACATGTACACGCTCGACAGCCCCATCAGGCGGAATCACTTTGCTTTTCGCGACTACCTGATTGCCCACCCCGAGGTTGCCGCCGAGTACGCGCGGCTGAAGCTCATCCTCGCAGACAAGCACCCAAAGGATCGCGAATCATATAGAGCCGGCAAGGATTCGTTCATAGAAGGAGTGCTCGCGAAGGCCGCCGGGGAGTTCGAGTAGTGCCGCACCGGGGAATCACCGTCACCGACGCCGACAAGCTGGCGGGTCTACTCCGCGAAGATACCTCGTTCGTCGAGTGCAACTTCGATGGCGGCTCCTTCGTCGGACTCTGCGTCGACGCGCTCGAACTGACGGACTGCTCGCTCCAGGACGCCGACTTCTCGCAACTGGTCTGCGGCGAGTTGCGTATCTCGCGCTGCGACCTCCGTCGGGCCGAGTTCTACCGCGCCGACATCAAGGAGTCGCACTTCACTGGCTCGAACTGCGCGTCCGCGAGGTTCCCGAACGCCAAGATGAACCTATCGCGCCTCACCGACTGCGACTTCTCCCTCTGCAGCTTCGAGGGCGCAAGCCTCTTCGGGGCAGACCTCGCCGGGTCACGCTTCCGCGCGGTGAGTTTTGGAACGACGAACATCGACGGGGCGACCGTTGACCGCGTCAGCTTCGTCATGGCGACCGTGGCCCATAAGGCATTCCGCAAGCAGCGGCTCAGCGGCGTCGACTTCTCGGAGGCCGACCTGTCCGGGTGCGATTTCACCGACGCGGTATTCGAGGACTGCCGCATCGAGAACGCCGTCGTCAGCCCCGAGACGAGCTTTGCCGGGGCCGATCTCAGGGGGGCGCGGCTGTCGAATCTGCGGCTGGACGTGGCACGGGCCAGCGGGGCCGTCGTGTCGCGGTCGCAGGCGGCGGGGTTTTTACAGGATGCCTACAGGGTTATGATTGGAGAGGAGGGGTAGGATGTCCGGAAGTGGCGTGCGGTGTTGGGACGTCCGCGTTTAGAAGCCGTGACTTGGACATCACGCTAGGTACTCGGTCAAGAATTCTTCCCGGAGTCGACATGAAATCTCCGTGGAATCTGCAAGGGCCTCGTGCAGGTTCTGGTCCGTGGTGACGAGAGCATCTGCGTCCGCGGACAAATAGGCTGTCACGAGATATTCATCTTCGGCAGGCAGGCAAAGGGGTAATCTCTCCGGCACATGCTCAGGCACTAAATTACGAACGTCTATCATGCGGTCCGAGTTTCTGATGAGTGAGTGAAACTGCTTACTGATGCCTCTCAATCTTGCATCTGTCTGTCTCATCAGTCGGTGGGCCTTCTCGGTCCAGCGGGGTTCTTTCGGCAGAACCAGTTTATGGCGCGACGAATGGAATACTTTGAGAAACTCGACCGACTCCCTTTGTGCCACCTCACCGTTCTCGCCGAGCAGATCGTGGAATATCCACTCGTTCAGGACAACGATCATCTCTAGGAGTCCAACCCCAAGAACAGAGAGATGTCTTCGAATTCCGAAGCGATGAACGACTCAATGCCACCCTCAATCTGACCGTTCGGCTTGGCCTCCTGTTTGGTGAATCGGCTTTCCCTGCCTTCCTTCTCCGCGAGGACGAACGAAACGTCGTCCACGCTGACTTTACCTGCCGCAATCTGTGCAAGCAGGGCCAAAACGAACGTCTCGCTGTGCGTGGACACGATGAAGCGCTTGTCCTGCTCCGATGCGATATCCGCCATGGTATGCGCCAGTTTCCTGACCATGGAGGGATGCAGGTGTATCTCCGGCTCCTCAATGGCAATTACCTTCGTGGCGGAGTACAAACACACGGTCATCATGTACGCAAGCTGGTTGACCCCAAATCCGTCGTTGACCATCGAGACGGGCACGCCTCCGTTTCGCGGAATGGAGTCTATTGTGAATGTCGACGTACCTACCATAGAGCGAATTGCAACTCTTCGTTCGGAGATACTCTCAACGTAGTCGCTGACTGTATATTCCAAGAAACGGTCTGCGGCGAGCAAAGACGCTACCTCCGTGTCAGTGGACAACATAGGGGTCACGTTCGTTACGCTGTAAGTCGGAGTGGAGAATCCGCGCCGCAACGGTATGAAGGCCGTTCCAGAGGCAATTTCTCTAGGAAGGTTGGCGGACGTCAGCAATTCGGCAACCTGTTCGCGGTTGGACGGATCTAGGTTGTCTTCATCCACGACAATTCCGTTCCACGTGACGTTGAGTACTTTCTTTCCTATTGAGTTTGAGTCGTCATTTGCCGACATCTCGATAGGAAGCATTTCCACTTGATCGATGAGGTAAGGAAACGGGATATCCATGTTCATTGTGAACATATCCTTGATCCAGGGAGAGCGAACGGTAATTGCGGAGTATCCTCCCGTTTTTCCGACCTGCAATCTGAAATTCGCCTCACCTTTTGGTCCGGAAGTAGATAGCGAGAGCGAAATCAACCTCTCCGTGTCATGCCCCGCCACCACCTCTCCATAGCCTCCCAAACTCATAGTCGGGTACGAGAATAGGCTGGGGAGGTTTTGGTTCGGGTTGTACAGGAAATTCTTGAGGGTCAGCAGCCCATAGATGAGCGAGGACTTCCCAGATCCGTTCGGGCCATATACGACTGTCAGGGGTGCGATGTCCAGCGCGGCCTTGCCGATTGATCGAAAATTCTCTAACTCTAGAGTATAGGTGTCAGACATGAGATGCCTCACAATTGCGGCGCCGTACGGGCGTTGTGGTGATTTAGGCTCACAACGATTCTAGCACATAGGGCATCTACCAAGCTGAATTGGTTTAGGGAGATACTGCGTATCAGAGGGGTCGCCCGCGCCATCACCTTGACAGGGACGGGGATTGGAGGAACTTGAAGAGGTCGGAGTCGGCGGGGAGGACGGCGGTGGTGTTGCTGCCCAGGAAGAGGGCGTAGGCGTCTAGGGAGCGGAGGAAGCTGTAGAACTCGGGGTCTCGCTCGTAGGCGTCGGCGAATATGGCAATGGCTTCCGCCTCTGCCCCACCCCTGATGATGTCTGCCTGCTTGCGGGCTTCCGAGCGAATCTCGACGGCCTGCCGGTCGACCTCCGCGCGCTTTTGCAGGTCGGCCTCGGCGCCCTCAGCGCGCTCCCGGTCGGCTATGCGCTTGCGTTCCGCCTTCATGCGCTCGTAGACGCTGCCCGCGATGGCCTGCGGGAAGTCCGCGCGCTTGATCCTCACGTCCACTATGTCGATCCCAAGCTCGCTGATGAGGGGACGGACGGCGTCTCGCACGTCGTTCTCGATCTGCTCGCGCTTGGTCTTGATGATTTCGACCTGCTCGTCGCTGGCGATCTCGCGGCGCAGCTCAGAAGCAACGATGTCGATCACCCTCGACCGCGCCTGTGTGACGTTGCGGACGGTCTGGAAGAACAGCAGCGGGTCCTTGACTCTACCTCTTGCGTACACGTCGATGATCAGGCGCTTCTTGTCGGAGGTCAACAGCGACTCGGCGGGCGCGTCGAAGATGAGCAGCCTCTTCTCAAACTTGGTCACGCTGTCGACTAGGGGCGCTTTGACATAGAGACCGGCGCTCCTGATCGAACGCTGCGGGTCGCCCAGTCGCGTTACGATGGCGAGCTCGGTCTCGTCGACCACCACCAGTACCTGCGGCAATATGATTGCCGCCAGCACCAAGAGGGTTATGAGGAGTGTCGCGAGGAATCTCATCGTGTCGCGGAGTCCGTCTGCTGTTCGGAATTCGAGGGGCCGATCTGTATCGGCGGCTGTGGGGTGAAGGGGGTCTCGCCCACCTCATTCAGGTTGAGAAGCTGGAGGATGCTACTTCCGGCTTCGCCCTCGATAATGAAGATCTTGACCTCCGGCAGTATGTTCTCCATGTTTTCGAGGAACAGCCTTTGCGCCGTGACATCGGGCGCCTTTTCGTACGCCTCCAAGATCGAAATGAACCGTTCGGCCTGACCGGTCGCCTCATTTACGCGCTGCGCCTTGAAGGCCTGAGCTTCCTGGAGTTGTCGTTCCGCGTCACCCCTGGCCCTCGGCAGAATGTCCTCGCCGTAGGCGTCCGCCAAGTTGATGATGCGCTCCTTGTCCTCCCGGGCGCGAACCACGTCGTCGAAGGCGTCCTGCACCTCCGCGGGCGGGTTCACGTTCAGGAGCTTGACCTCCGCCACGCGGATGCCCGCCTCATAGGTGTCGAGAAGCTGCTGGAGCAGGTCTTTCGTCTCGGCCTGCACGGCCTCTTTCTCGGTCGTCAGCACGTCGTCGATGGCGCGGGCGCCCACCACCTGCCTGAGGGCGGACTCGGAGGCGTCCTTGATCGTCTTGCCCGCGGGGTCCACGGCGCGGAAGAGGAACTCCTCGACGTCCTTGATCTCGAACTGGACGAGAAGCTGCACGTCGACGATGTTCTCGTCGCCGGTAATCATGAGGGACTCTTCGAGGAAGGGGGCATCACCGCGAACGCCGATTTCGAGCCGACGGCGCTGCCGGACGTCGACGATTGCGCGGGTTCCTATGGGGTTCGGCCACCACCAGTGGAGGCCCGGCCCGGCCGTATCCTCGAATATGCCGAAGCGTCGGAGGGCGGCCACCTCTGCGGGCTCGACCGTATAGAAGCCCGTTGCGAGCCAGCCGAGCGCTCCGACCACGATCAGACCGAGGATGGCGTAAACGAGACCGCCACCGCCTCCTCCAAAGCCGAACCGGCCGAAGAAGCCCTTCATCCGCGAGGAGATCTGCTCGAAGTTTACTTCCGGTTCGTCTTGCCTGTACATCCGGTTCCGATTGCGTCCGACACGAGTGGTGAATTCATGGTACCACACTCGCGGTGTCGCGCTCCAAGTCTTCCAGTCGTTCGAGGAATTGCGGGTAGCTCGATATGTCGGCCATTCTCAGGACGAACGTCTGCAGGTCGGGGGACAGCTCCCGGAACCTGTGAAGCTGTCCGGCTATGGGGCTTGACGACGCGGCGCTCTCGGCATAGGTGCCGTGGAAGGCGAAGTAGGCCTGGTTCAGCCTGCGAATCGGGTAGCCGTTCTGTACGAAGAACTGCCGCCGCTCCTCCATGTACGCCTCGGCTTCGTCCACCTTGCCATCCGCCAGCAGTTCATCGACGCGCAGCCTCGTCTCCCGCATCTCCTCGTTGAAGCCGAAATGCTCGTCCCGTCCGTGCAGACCGCTCTCCGGGGCGGGCACAGGGGCGTTCGATCGAGGCGGCGGTGCGCTTCTTTCGGGCAGCAACTCCTCGGCACGGTCGCCAATCTCCCTGCCGACGATGTCGGCCAGGGTCTCGTTCAGGGTGACCATCTCGGCGGAGGTGAACATCTTCTGACCGAGGGGACGGAATGCCATGTAGTGGTGCACCCACTCGTGGGCGCTCGCGCGAAGGGTGTCGGCCAGCGGTATGGTGTCCAGCACCGAGGCAGGGTACGCGGCGAGTCCTCCGACCTGGAAGCTGATCGCCGCGACGCCGTGCTCTGCCATCAACGTGTCTTCGAGCCGCTCCCGCACGACGAGGCTGACGTCCGGCTCCATGAGCGCCTCGTGCTGCCGCGCGATGCGGTCGCGCGGCGAGGTGAGCAGGAGGACCGGCGGCCCCGCCAGGCGGATATCGACCGGGGGAAAGACGAAGCGTTCCCACGGGCTGAGGCCCGACTCCCGTATGGCCGTGCTGAGGGCGCTCTCGATCGTCTCTTCGACGTCGTCCCGCAGGGCGGACCGCTCGGTTGCGATGCGCTCGACTTCGTCTTCCAACGACTCCACCCCGCCGGCGTTTGGAGCGGACATCGCGCGGTTCAGCGCGTCTTCGGCGATGAGAAGCTCGCGCCCCAGATCGAAGTAGCGGTAGAGGTCATCACGCTTCTCCTCGTCCGACTTCTCAACACTCCATATCAGCGTATCCAGCATGTGCCGCCACTTGTCAGGGAAATTCCGTATCTCCCAGCCCGTGATGCTGTAGCGGTACGGGAGGGCGACCCGCTGCACGGGATTCATGGTGAACGTGTCGCTCGCCGCCCCGAAGACCAACAGCAGCGGCAGCAGGGGCATGATTGCCCACCTAAGAATGCGACGGAGCTTGGAAATTATGTGTGATAGGGCCATATATGCTGGGTGCTGGATTCCCGCTTTCGCGGGAATGACGGTAGGGAGTGCGGGAATGACGGAAAATGTCAACAGTACCTAGCGCTGGTCGGCTACGACGACTTCGCGGCCCTCTCGGCCTGAGCGTACCATCGCTAGTGAGAAGCGGAGGACCTCCCTGCCCTCCTCGCCGGTGAGGTCGGACGTTCGGCCGTTGGATATGGCATGGACGAAGTCCTCGATTGCGAGACGGAATCCGGCTGCATAGCCGGTGTCGATATTGGAGATGCTGGTCATGGAGCCGTCTCGGAGTATCTCGATTGGGGGACGCGGCACGAGTTGGCCGTTGGGGCTCTGGTGGACGTAGAGGATTCCCCGGCTGCCCGTGATCTCAATTGAGACGTCGATGGGGTAGTGGGTGGACCGGACGATGAGGTCCTCGGAGTGGACGGACTCGCACGTACCGTACACGTCGCGGCCGGCGTACTTCCAGAGGATCATGCCCGGATTGTCGAGGGTGCCGCCCGGCACGATCTCGTGGTGCTTGACGACCTCGGTGGCGCCGATGTAAGCGAAGACGCGCTCGATGTCGCCGAGCAGGTACCGGGCTATGGTCCAAACATGGTGACCGTGGTCGAAGAGGACGGAGCCGTCGCCAGACAGGGCAGGGTCCGAACGCCACAGGTGGGAGGACTGGGGAATCTCCCAACCGTCGGGCGCGGTGCCGCTGGCGGTCTTGATGCGGACGGACATGGGTTCGCCGATGCCGCCCGAATCGAGTATCTGCTTGGCGCGGACGAAGGGTGGGTGGAAGCGGTAGTTGTCGATCACGCGGAGCAGCTTGCCCGCGCGCTCTGAGGCCTCGATCATGGCGTCGGCCTCGGCGATCGTGAGGGCCATGGGCTTCTGCACGGTGACGTGCTTTCCCGCTTCCAGCGCAGCGATGGTCATGGGCGCGTGGAGGTAGTGCGGGGTGATGATGTCCACCGCGTCCACGTCGGGGTCGTTCAGGAGGTCGTCGAAGTCAGAATAGGTCTTATCGACTCCCCACTCGGCGGCGCGGCGGCTGAGCAGGTCGGGATCAACGTCACAGACGGCGGTTAGCTCGGCCAAGGGCGTGGCGGAGTAGCCCAGGTAGTGCATGTCGGCGATTCGTCCGACGCCGACGAGGGCTGCGCGGAGGGGCGTCATAGTCTTTTTCTCATGGACGTTTGCCGTGATTTGACCATGTTTGGGCGGCTTGGATCAATGGATTCCCGCCTTCGCGGGAATGACGGATGGGCACTATGCCGCGTGCTCTTCGGTTGCGGGGGGCGTGGGGAAGGCCTTTGCCGGATCGACGACGCACTGGGTACCCTTTACGTTGGAGATCGTGTGGGCATAGGACAGCTTCGTCATGCCATCGCCCTGCTTGAGGAAGGCCGCCCTGTCCTCCTCGTACATCGTGCGGGCCATCTCGTGGGCGTCGGCGGCAGTGAATAGGCGCGCGACGGCGTTACCCACGTGTCCGACGCCGACGAGGCCGACGTTTTCTATGCGCTCGCCGAAGCGGTTGAAGTCGCTGCCGGGGTGCCAGTCCTTGCGAGCGTGAACCCGGCTCGCGAGGGGGACGAGGGTGCCGCCGGGCAAGGGAGTGCGCCGCGTGACGTAGTATGTCTCTCGGTAGTCGACGTCGAACTCGACCTCCCAGACGTGTATAGCAGTCAGGTTCTGGTACGGGACGCCAAGCATCAGGATGGACGCGCCGTTGTCGAACGCCCACGCCATCGGGCTGTTCGCGTCCCAGGCAGAAGCCCACGTCTTGCCGTTTCCGGTGACGACGGTCTCCGCGAGGGGGCCGATAGCGGCGACGCTGTGCCAGAGGTGGACGCTCCTCAGGGCACCCTCGCGCGTTCGGACGGCGTTGGTGACGGCGCCCATGCCTGAGTGGGTGTTGGCCGGGTCGAATATCCAGTTGGGGTTGATGGAGTCGGGGTAGTCGTGGGGGTCGGCGTAGGTGAAGGTCGGAACGACGAGGGTGCCCTCGGGGCCAAGCGCTTCCAGCAGGGCGTCGACGACGGCGTCGGCCCCGCCCTCGACCTCGCCGATGGCGCTCAGCGAGCTATGGACGAAGAGGAGACCGCCGCTCGGCACGCCGAGGGCTGCGAGGTCTCCGACGATGTTGTCTTTCGTTACTTTGAGTGGCGGCATGACGTATCACCCTACGATCAGCATATTCCTATAAAATAGAACGGCCCCACAGGTGATAAGGCTGTAGGGCCTGTTGGGAAGTATTGCCTCTTGGAGAGTGATCAGGCTTGATAACCCTGAAACGCTGTACACCCAGCGTTGCGGTTCGATTCCGCTGCTTCCCGCACATTACTCCGTGCGACTTCCCACTGACTAGATTGTATACAAACGCGCCAGCATTGTCCACCAGTCAAACACCCTCTGGCACAGGGCACTAGGCGGGCCTGTTCGATATCTGGAACTTGTTGCCTTCGGGGTCCTGGCCTTCGCAGTACTTGAAGCGTCCGTCGTCCTCGATCTCGCCCATGGGAGCACCGCGATCGAGCAGTTCCTTGCGGGCCTCGTCGACGTCGTCGACGTAGAAGACTATCTTGCTGTAGGTGGAGGGCACGCCGTCGACCCTCGATGCGACCTGGAGGGCGAGCCTGCACGGGCCGGTGTTGAACTCGATCCACTGCGGGGGCTGCACCTGGAGGTCGAAGATCGGCTTGAGCTGCAGCACGTCGCGGTAGAACTCGGTCACCATCATCATGTTCTGCACGACCAGGGTTATCCTGCTCATCGTTGCGATACGTCGTTCGTCCATGGCGGGCCTCCCAGGGAGTGTTGGGAGCTATTCTACTCTATTGCAACCAATGGGAAACGGTCGATTGCAACCAATGGGAAACGGTCTCCCCGTAGTCCTTCTCAACTCTTGTACTAGGGCCTTTTGCTTTCTCCGTTCAGCCTGAGCTTGTCGATGGCCCGTCCATTCATGGTTCGACAAGCTCACCACGAACGGACTGCATGGGAGATTTCGGAAAAAGAAAAGCCTCCTCCTCTGCGCTCCCGGCGTTCTCTGCGGTGAGTTCTAGACCGGGAGGAGCTTGATGCAGACGGGGGCTGGGACATCGACCTCGTGGCCGGTCGGCTCCGGGATGCCGGTGTCGTTGTTGATGCGGAAGGTGAGGATGTTGCCGGTGTCCTGGTTGGCGGCTATGAGGTAGGTGCCGGACGGGTCGATGGCGAAGTTTCGCGGGGTCTCGCCGCCGGTGGATACGTGTCCGACGAAGGAGAGGCCGCCAGTGTCCTGGTCGATGCTGAAGACGGCGATGGTGTCGTGGCCCCGGTTGGATGCGTAGACGAACTCGCCGTCCGGGGACACGTGGATGTCAGCGCAGTGGTTGACGCCGTCGAAGTCGCCCGGGAGGGTTGTTTGCGTCTCGATCTCGTTGAGCATCCCGCGCGAACTGTCGTAGTGCAAGGCGGTGATGCTCGACCCCATCTCGTTGAGGAGGTAGGCGTGCTTGCCGTTGGGATGGAAGGCGAAGTGGCGCGGGCCTCCTCCCGGCGGAGTGCGGGTGTACGGCGAGTCGGTGGGGGTGATACTCCCGTCGTCATGGTTGATCCTGTAGGCCAGCACCTTGTCGATGCCAAGGTCGGCGGCGAAGGCGAAGGTGTTGGTCGGGTCGATGTTGATTGAGTGCCCGTGCGGCCCCTCCTGGCGCTCGGGGTCGATGCTCGATCCCTCGTGCTGGACGAATCCGGTCGCTTTGCCGAGGCTCCCGTCCTCCCGGATGGGATAGGACGCGACGCTGCCGCTGCCGTAGTTCGCCAGCAGGACGTAGCGGCTCGTCCGGTCGACCTCGACGTGGCAGGGGCCGGTTCCCTCGGAGGACTGCTCGTTCAGGAGGGTGAGATCGCCCGTGGCCGCGTCTATCGAGTAGGCGCGGATGATGCCGGTCGTCATGGCCTCGAAGTCGGCACAGACCGCGTAGAGGGTCTTGCCGGAGGGAGCGATGTCCAAGAACGACGGGTCGTCGATGGCCCCGGTGGTGCCGGCGTACTGAAGCGCTCCGGTCGCCATGTCGAAGCGGTAGCAGTAGATGCCCTCCGCCCCCAGGGACGTGTACGTGCCGATATATGCGAGATATTCGTTTGCCATGTCGCGACTCACCTCGACGATTGTGTTAGGACAATGTGAGGAAATCGGGACGGTTTGTCAAATCGCGGACGCGCCACGAGACTAACACAGCGGGTAGTACAGCTATTTGGGGGCAGGTCACTTTCCTATTGCAATTTCACAACTTTGGCGTCAAGATGTGTGCCAGGAGGGATTGAATCCAATGGATCCCTCTCACGACATCACGTAAAGGAGATTCAAACATGGGCACCATATCCGTGAATCGTCTAGCAGGTCTGTCCCTCATATTCGGCCCGATAATCGCCTTCGTCTTCTTTCTGATAGAGCCGGGGGGACTACTGATAGACAGCGCCGAGGTGTCAGACTCTGTTGGCACCATAAAGGCCAAGGGCGGCAACGCCCCGCTGACCAACGTAACCAACATCGCGATAATCCTTGGTCTGTCCCTCATCCTCTCGGGCCTCTACGCGCTGATGCGGAACGTAACCTTGCAGGGCAACGGCAAGGCTCTGGCCCAGATGGGCTTCTTCATGATCCTCGTCGGACTGACCGGTTGGATTTTCGCCGGCGGCACGGACTTCATTCTGGCCGATGCCCAAACCGATGCCCAGATCAGCGGAAGCGTTCCCGTCTACTACGTCGGCTCCGCTCTCCTCTACGCCGGTGGGATTGCGCTTGGGTTTGGCGGCTTCATTTTCGCGCTGGGCCTCTCCACGAGAGACGACTTCAACCAGATAGTCTCCCTGCTGGCTGCCATTGTCAGCCTGGCCGTGATGGTCTTCTTCGTGATAGCCATACTCAACAACGACGGCCGCGACACCTTTATCAGCCTGGCCCGGGCCTTCTACGTGCTACTGGTCATCTGGTATGGGTATCTGGGCTTCGGGCTGATGAAGAGACCCGATCCCGACCTGTGGCAATAGGAAGAACGGGATCCGTGAGGAAGTCGCGGAGAATGCAGGCTGTTGCCTCCGGCTGTTCAATCCACGGCTCATGCCCGGCTCGCGCTATGGTCACGTGGCGGCTGTTTGGAATTAGCTGAACAAGGTGGGCCCTCGACCACCTAGGCCGGGGGTCTCCCTCGCCGTCCAAGACGAGCGTGGGCACCCTGATTCGGGAGACCTTACGAAGTAGCTTGCCCGCTTCCTCCACGTGGTTCATTTCCGCGTTTAGTGCGGAGTTCAGGGAATAGTTGATGGGAAAGCGGTCATATCGAGGAACGTCGGTGAGTTGCGTGACGTCATAATACTCGGTCCTTTCGAGCAAATGAGACCGCTCCTCGTTGATCTTCTTGAGCTCCTCACCTCTAGCCGTCAACCTCTGCTGATTGAGGCGCCGGAAGCGTTTGCGTTCGGCCGGAAGGAGCTTAGCCTCGCGGTTGCTGCGATATTCCTGGTGCCAGGCGGGGTCGATGCCCGTACCGGAAAGATACACCAGGCGCGCGGTGCGTTCGGGGTATTGGATTGCATACATAAGAGCGAGGTGCGCTCCCCACGAGTGACCGATGACTGTCCAAGCGTCGTAGCCCCAGTATGCTCGGAGGGCATCGAGGTCGTCGACAAACGTCGTGATGTCATAGGGCCCGAGGTCTTGTGACCGACCACATCCGCGCTGGTCGTACCGATGCACAGTCGCAACGTCATCAATCATTGCCGCGACGGGCCCCAAGTAGTCGTATATCCCCGGACCGCCGTGACAGAGGACAACGGGCGGTCCATTGCCCTGAGTTGCCGTCCACAAGGAGACCCCATTTACAGAAACGTGCCGTTCAGAAATAGACATGTACACCCCCTGCTGTTCGTCGAAACACCCTATATGGAGGCCGTGACGCCCGCAACTTCCAAGGCTACGCGACCACATATCGAAGAAAGCGGTATACGAATCTCGGTAGTGGTGGGGCGCGCGGGACTAGCGGAACGTGAGCGCTTCGGCAGGGTTGGAGACCAGGATGTCGTGGACACTCTCAGGGGTGAAGCCCCTGGACAGCATCCTCGGAGCTATGTGGTCGAGTATGTACGAGTAGCCGTGGCCACCGAACTTCTCCAAGCGGGCCTTCGTGCATATGTCCTGCGCTATGACGACTTTGCGGGCGTAGCCTTCGGATGATATCCAGGCGATGCGCTCAAGGCGCTGGTCGTCGCTCGGCATGTCGATGTTCAGGTTCTTGGCGTAGAACGACCCGCCCCAGCCGAACAGGTCCCACTCCATGTAGCAGCCCGACTCGGCGATCCGTTTGAGGGTATCGCGCTCGAAGACCGTCCTGTCGAGGTGGCCCATGATGGCATGCGACAGGTCGGCCCCTGCCCGATCCAGGAAATCGATGATCTCAAGCGGCGCCGTCTCGTCCCTGCCGGGATGTATGAGCATCGGCGCGCCGGTCATGCGCTGCGCGCGCGCCGATGCCTTCAGCACCTTCCGTTCGTTGTCCGTCATGGGCCAGTCGCAGCCAACCTCGCCTATGATGCCGGACCTTATGCCGGTCCCGTCGGCCCCTTCGGTGATGTCCCCTACTATCAGGTCGACGATATCGTCCTCCGTCAGGTCGTCCATCCCCGGCGGGTGATGGGTGTTCACATAGTATGAAGCGCCCATCACGATATTCACGCCCGTGGCGTTGGAGACCCTGGCAAGGCCAATGGGATCGCGGCCTATCCCGATGCTCGACGCCTCGACCAGCGTGCCCCCGCCATACTGCTTGAACAGGCCAACCTCTTGGATGGCCGTCTCGACGTCATCAAGCCGACCGTTGTCCCGGTTCGGCTTTAGCCGGTACCGTAATCTGCCGAGAATCTCCTGGGAGACAGGCTTCTCAAAGAAGGCCTGGTCGCTCGCGCTTGGGAACCGTGTCTCGACCCAGGAGCCGTCGAATAGGATGTGCTCGTGGGTAAGCGTCCTGCCAAGCTGATCGGGATCGACCGGCCCCAGTACGGTCTGCACCCTCCCGGACAGGTCATTGCCGGTCATGGTTGCCCTCATGATCTCTTCCCCAATTCACCGGGTGTCCTACCAATTGAATCACTTATGAGCTTGTTTGTTAAGAAGAGCGCCGGACGAGGGAAGTGCAAGACTCGTCGGGGAGCGGGACGGAGGTCTAACCGGTGATCTCAATCTTCGTGGGTGTTTGCGAAGTCTGCAAAATCGTTCGTGAGCAAGCGTGTCCCACGCCTCCACCGCCTCGACCTTGGCCATCACTCCTCAAATCTTCTTCACACGATGTACGATATATCGTACAATAGAACCGTGTACACGATCCTACGAAGCGCGACGTTTGATCGGTGGCTGGGGAGGAGCTAATGTCTGAGGAATACCGCAAGTTCGAAGCAGCGGACTACGTAAAGACCGAGGAGGATGCCCGGGGGCTTCTCAGAGCGGCTGTGGACGAGGACCCTGGGGACGGGACCGTGCTTCGCGCTACCCTTATGCACCTCGCTCGAACGCAGAACATAAGCGCTCTCGCCCGCGATACAGGGTTAAACCGGGGCAACCTCTACGAGGCACTGTCTGAAGACGGCAACCCCACACTGGCAACGATGCTGAAGCTCACCAACGCCTTAGGACTGAGGCTACACCTCGAGCCCGTCGAGAGCCCGACACAAGGTGCGCAATCGGCGGAGCACCGGAATCTAACGGCAGGTTCGACTTCGACCTAGCCCTCGTTCTGGAGGCGGACAACAAGATAGGCCAGTCTAGCCAGTAGACTATCACATCTCTCACTATGCTCTAACTCTGCTAGAGAATGGACAGGTTGTCAAATGGCCGCGGAGCTGTTGCGGTAACTGATGCTTGGGGAGTTGCTCAGTTGGGGTGTATCTTGTACATTTGCGCAGCTACGATTGCCAATCTGGAGGAAGCGCGGTGACTGATACGTTTGAGACCACCCTTGCCAGAATCATAAGCCAGAAGTCTATCTTTGAGTCACTGGATGAGCGAGCGGTCGAAATCGGCGTAGTTCTGCCTCTGTTGAGGCAGGTCGGTTGGAACACCGAAGACGTCTTGGAGGTCTATCCGCAGCGCAAGCTGTCAAATGGCAAAGTTGACTACGACCTTCAGATTTGTGGCGAGAGCCGAATACTGATCGAAGTCAAGAGTTGGGGACCAAATCTAGACGACGGCAACGAGAAACAACTGGAGAGGTATTGTCGGTCTGCCAAACCTGAACTCGCCGTGTTGACAAGTGGGCAAATGTGGCGGCTGTACTTGCCGCCAACCCAGCGGGTGGGGCTCAAAAGGAAACAGTTCGTCGATATTGACGTCACCGAGCAACCGACGGAAACGAAACAGATTTTTAGACGATTCCTTGCCCGAGACAAAATGGTTGACTTCAAGCCGACCGTATCCGCAGCAAAGAAACTGCTAAAGGAAATACAAGGACAGGAAAAACTAAAGGAAGCACTGACTGATGCCCTGAATGAACTTGCCAACGATAAGGACAAACTAGCACAGGTTCTTCAAAAGCTTGTTGAGCGTAAAGGGATTCAGCAGAGTTTGGAAAATGTCAAACATGTCCTAGAGGAGCCAGCCTTCAGAGGCATAGTGAACGAGGTAGGTACGGGGACCAAGTCGCAGAAGAAACCTGCTTCCTTCTCTATTCTCGCCTCGCCGAATGGCCAGAAGATGATGTCCCACACTGTAGGCAAGCCCAAGGGTTGGTACAATTTCCTCTCAGAACTCTGTGAACTGATGCACGAACGACATCGTGAAAGCTTCCGCGAGAATATGCTCTCAATGGCAGATCGGTTCGCTGAGAGTAAAGGCCCAAAGTTCTCAGAGCCAATAGGTGAGGTGGGAATCTACGCCAGAAAGCTGCTAACTTCCGGCCAGATCAGGACCGCCTGCTACGAGATAGTGACTAAATTTGGTTATCCGGAAGATTCTCTGGTGATCCTGGATTCCGATGGCGTAAAGCTGTGAACCCGACTAACTCACTCTGTTAGCTTCTCGCCCTCTCTGGATACCGGCCTACGCCGGTATGACGATTGGCTTAGGACTCGGTAGTTTTGTTGACCGTCATTCGGGGCAATACCTATAATGCTCTGAACCGCACACTCCCCTATGGACGCGCACCCCTGCCATGCAGCCACAGACCGACGTGGTCGAACGGACGACTCACGAGGCCCTTGAGCGGCTGAAGGCCGTTTCCGATCTGGACGGCCTTGAAGAGTGGCGCGTGTCCACGCTAGGCCGGAACGGGGCGTTGACGCAGATACTCCGCAGTCTCGGCTCGGTGCCGAAGGAGGAGCGCCCGCGGCTGGGGGCGGCGGCGAACAGCGCGAAGGCCGTGCTGGAACGGCATCTGGCAGAGCGCGAGCAGGAGCTGAAGACGGCACATCTGACGGACGTCGTCGAGCGGGAGAGCATCGACGTGACGCTGCCGGGATGGCCTGTCCCGCAGGGGCGTCTGCACCCCACGACGCGGATGGTGCGGGAGATCACGAGCGCCTTCGCTTCGATGGGCTTCCAGGTCGAGGAGGGGCCGGAGATCGAGCTCGACCGCTACAACTTCGATTTGCTGAACATCCCGAAGGACCATCCGGCGCGGGACATGTGGGACACGCTGTGGATCGACCGGGTGGACGAGCACGGCAACAGGCCGATGCTCCTGCGGACGCACACGTCGCCGATGCAGGCGCGGATCATGGAGAATACCAGCCCACCGGTGCGGGTCGTCGTGCCGGGCAAGTGCTACCGGTACGAGGCGACGGACGCGACGCACGAGTGGCACTTTCACCAGGTCGAGGGCCTCGCGGTGGACAAGGGGATCACCTTCGCCGACCTGAAGGGGACGCTGTACGAGTTCGCGCGGCGGACGTTCGGGGAGGACCGGCAGATACGCTTCCGGTGCGACTTCTTCCCGTTCGTGGAGCCGGGGGTAGACATGGCGATCTCGAACTTCAAGGACCCGAAGACGGGCAAGCGTCCGATCAATCGTGACGAGGACTGGATCGAGATACTAGGCGCGGGGATGGTGCATCCGAGCGTGCTGGAGGGCGTCGGGTACGACCCGTCCGTCTACACCGGGTTCGCGTTCGGCATGGGGGTAGAGCGCATAGCGATGCTAAAGTACGGCATCGACGATATTCGGCTGTTCTACTCGAATGACGTGCGGTTTCTTCAGCAGGTGTAGGTGATGTTGATACCCATATCCTGGCTGAAGCGCTACGTGCCGGTGGAGATGCCAGCGCAGGAGCTGGCGCACCGGCTGACGATGGCCGGGTTGGAGATCGACGAGGTGCGTGAGGTCGGGGCCGACTGGGGGCTGGACAAGGTATTCGTCGGTCACGTGATGGCCGTAGACCGGCACCCGAACGCGGACCGGCTGACGGTGCCGACGGTCGATCTCGGCGGCGGCGAGACGGTTCAGGTGGTGTGCGGCGGGCCGAACCTCGCGGCGGGACAGAAGATCGCGTTCGCGTTCGCGGGAGCGATGCTGTACAGCACCAAGACGGGTAAGACGCAGGCGCTCAAGAAGTCGAAGATCCGCGGCGTAGAGTCGGCGGGCATGGTGTGCTCGGAGGTCGAGCTGGGCCTCGGTGACGACCACGAGGGGATCATGGTGCTCCCGGAGGACGCACCCGTCGGAACGCCGCTGGTGGACTACCTCGGCGACGCCGTTCTGGACGCCGACGTGACGCCGAATCGACCCGACTGCCTCTCGATTCTGGGAGTGGCGCACGAGGTGGCCGCTCTCACAGGCGCGACGGTCGCCGAACCCGACGCGACGTACCCGGAGACGGGCGACCCCATCGAGCGGGACGTCACGGTGAAGATCGCCGACCCCGATCTGTGCTCTCGGTACGCGGCCAGCCTGATACGAGGCGTCACGGTCGGGCCGTCGCCGGACTGGCTCAAGGACGCCCTCTCCGCCGTGGGGATGCGCCCGATCAACAACATCGTGGACGTGACGAACTACGTGATGCTGGAATACGGCCAGCCCCTTCACGCCTTCGATTTCGACACCATAGGGGACGCGACGGTCATCGTGAGGGCCGCGCGTCCGGGCGAGCGGTTCACCACGCTCGACGAAGAGGAGCGCAAGCTGGAACCACCGATGCTGACCATCGCCGACTCGCACGACGCGATAGCGCTTGCGGGCGTCATGGGCGGACAGCACACAGAGGTCGGCGACTCGACGGTTAACGTGCTGATCGAGTCGGCAAACTTCGACGCGACGAACACGCGGAACACGGCGACCGGGTTGGGCATGAGGACGGAGGCGTCGTACCGGTTCGAGCGGGGCATCAGGCAGGACCTCGTGCCCCGGGCACTGCGACGGGCGACGGCCCTGATGCTAGAACTTGCGGGTGGAGCCGCGGCGAAGGGAATCGTCGATGTCTTCCCCGTCGTCAAGACACCGCCGACGCTCACGATTGGGCCTGAGCACTTCCGGCGGGTGCTCGGCGCGGAGATGTCCACGGATACCATAGACCGGGTGCTTACGTCGCTCGGATTCGAGACGACGCGAGACGGGGACTCGCTGGAAGTGCAGTCCCCTTACTGGCGGGCAGACATCACCATCGCGGAGGACCTGATCGAAGAGGTCGCGCGGATCGTGGGGTACGACGACGTGCCCGCGACGCTGATGTCGACCGAGATACCCCACCACGAGCCGCGAGTCGAGCGCGAGGTGAGGGAGCACATACGCGACGCATTGGTCGCGGCGGGAATGCAGGAGACTATCTCCTATTCGGCGACGAGCATCGAGGCGCTGGAGAAGGTCGAGGTGCAGACGGAAGAGCCGGACGCGCCGCTGAGATTAGCCAACCCGATGAGCGCGGAACTGAGCCACATGCGAACGACTCTGCGGTCCGGGGTGCTCCAGACGCTGGCCTTCAACCGCAGGATGTCGCGCGGCGAGGGTCTGCGGCTGTTCGAGATCGGTCCGGTCTATCTGCCCAAGGAGGAGGGGAAGGAGCGCGACCTGCCCGATGAGAAGGAGATGCTGGTCGGCGTGCTGTCAGGGCCGCGATCCGGTGCATCTTGGCTCGTGGCGGAGGGCGACATGGACTTCTTCGACGCGAAGGGAGTCCTCGAATCGGTCTTCTCGCAGATCGGGGTCTCGGAGGAGTACAGGGCGGACGACGATACGATTCTGCTTACCGGAAAGACCGCTAGGGTGTTCTGCGGGAACAAGGCGGTGGGGACGGTTGGCGAGGTGCATCCGAGGGTGCTCGCACGATTCGACCTCGACGACACGGGCGTCACGCTGTTCGAGATCGACCTAGATGCCGTGTACTCGGCGGCAGGAAGGGTAAGCGTCCAGTACGCGCCGATCAGCCGGTACCCGGAGGCAGAGCAGGACATCGCCGTTCTCGTGGACGCGGATGTGCCCGCCTCACGGATTCAGACGATCATCAACCGGCACCGTCTCGTGAAGAAGAGCGCGCCGTTCGATCTGTATACGGGAGAGGGAGTGCCTGCGGGCAAGCGGTCGATTGCCTTCCGCGTGACGTTCCAGTCGGACAGGTCGACGTTGACGGGTGACCTGGTGGACAAGGCGCGGGGCGACATCATGAGGCAGCTCCAGCGCGAGTTCGACGCGACGCTGCGGGGCGAGTAACGCAAATTGGCAGTGATGCAGCCACGTCTTCGCCTGCAAACCCCTATGGATTCCCGCTTTCGCGGGAATGACGATGAGAGTCTCTCATCTGCAAGGAGACGGACGGGTGCATAAGCATCGGGAACACCTGCACGGGCATCGGCATGCCGACATGATCTCGGTCGAGGACGCCCGGGAGCGCATCCTGGGCTTCTTCTCGCAGCTCGGAACGGAAGAGCGGGCGATATCGGACGCGCTCGGACAGGTGGTCACCGAGGACATCGTCGGCAAGTTCGACGTGCCGCCCTGGGACAACTCGGCGATGGACGGGTACGCGCTCCTGGCAGGGGACATCGAAGATGCGCACCCCGCCGCGCCAGTGACGCTGAACGTCGTCGGCTCGATAGCCGCGGGTGACGTTCCCTCGCAGAGCGTGAGGCAGGGCGCGGCCATCCGGATCATGACGGGAGCGCCGCTGCCCGGCGGGGCCGACGCCGTGGTGCCGTTCGAGGACACCGACGAGGGCGAGCGTGGGATGGGAGGGCAGACGCCCGGCGAGATTTCGGTGCGAATACCCGTCCCTCCGGGCGGCAACGTCCGGCCCGCAGGCGGCGACATAGCGGCGGGAGCAACGGTCATCGAGGCGGGCACGGTTCTGCGGGCGTCGGAGATCGGGGTGCTGGCGTCGCTCGGCTTCGGGACGGTGAAGGTCATCAGGCGGCCGGTCGCGGCGATTCTGGCGACGGGAAACGAACTCATCGAGCCGTCGGAGCCGTACCAGCCCGGCAAGATATACAACTCCAACAGCTACGGCGTGGCGGCGGCGGCGCGCGCCGCGGGCGGTATTCCGAAACGGCTTGGCATCGCGCGCGACACGGTCGAGTCGATCTCAAGCGCTCTCCAGGAAGGGATGGCGGAGGCCGACGTGGTCATCTCGACCGCGGGAGTCTCGAAGGGCGACTACGATCTGGTCAAGGACGTGCTGGCGCAGCACGGCAGAATCGAACTGTGGTCGGTGCGGATGCGTCCGGCCAAGCCGCTGGCCTTCGGGATGCTGTCGGGGGATGGTGGCAGGCAGGTGCCGCTGCTGGGCCTTCCGGGGAACCCCGTGAGCTCGCTCGTAGCGTTCGAGCAGCTAGGGAGACCGGCGTTGTACAAGATGATGGGACGGAGCGACTTCAAGCGGCCGACGGTGCAGGCGGTGCTCGAAGAGCCGATCCACAATCACGACGCGCGGAGGGTATACGCCAGGGCCATCGTCACGAAGCGGAACGGCACGTACTACGCGCGACTGACGGGTGAGCAGAGCTCGAATGTCCTGACGTCGATGTCTCGCGCCAACGGGCTTGCCATCTGCCCCGAGGACGATCCGATCAAAGAGGCTGGTGAGGTCGTGACGGTGCAGATGACCGACTGGCCGGAGTCGGTATTTTAGGCTGGGTGGAGTCGGCGAAGAGACTCGCTTAGGCGGGTCGCCCTTTCCGATAGGAGTCGAGGCATGAAATGCATTACCCTTCTCCTCATCGTCCTCTTAGGCTGCTCCTGGGCCGCAAGCGATGCAACGGATAGGCCGGAGGCAGTACAAAGGTTACCCGTCGAATACAAGGAAGCCTTCGACCTTCTCCCTAGTGGGCCTTGGGCGAGGATGCACTACAAAGAAGCCTTTGGAGATTATGACCCTAACCAGTGGGGCGTGATGGAAGAAGTCTATAAAACGCGAGTGTGCTCATACCTCATGTGGGACCTCGTCGGTTCCAATGACTTTGAGGGCCTCATCGACTTTGATAACGACAGGTGCGACCTAGATAAGGTACTTGCAGTATCCCGGGCCTCAACCAATCCGCCACCATCGGAAGAACAGTACCAGCAGTGGGTCGAATCAGACCGACCTACCAACAACGTCGCAGATCGCATCAGAGACGGCCTCAAAAAGTGAAGACGCGATCCAGCGCGTTGACAGCCCTGCTTAAAACCGTGAATTTCGGTTGACTGTTTTCAACCTAGTCGAATAGCGGTTTCAAAATAGTGGACTATGCGAGACTTCGCTTGGAGGACATGGATTTTAGATTCCTCACTCCGCTGCGCTGCGTTCGGAACGACAGGTGTTGGAGTTGGGCAAGGGTCTGCGAAGGTGGGAATCCGGCATGGGCACCCTGAGGTAGAATAGATTCCCGCTTTCGCGGGAATGACGGGAAGCGTCAACAGAATCTAGCTACCGGCCCGATCCCCTTAGCGCACCGGCCTAGACTAGCGTAGCAGGTCCATCAAGGAACCCCGCGACACCTCCGACTGTTGTCCCTGCGTGAGGTTGCGGAGGACGACGGTGTCATTGGCGATCTCGTTGTCGCCGATGATGATGGCGTGGGTTGCGTCGATCGAAGTCGCGTACCGGAGCTGGCTACGCAGTCCTCTGGGAGGGCCGAGCACGGCGGCGATGCCGGCACGACGGAGCTCGGACGCGAGTTGAAGTCCTGAGGCTTTGGCGGCGTCGCCGATGTGGGCGGCGAGGACGGTCGTTCGCTTCTCCGGAGGCGTGAGCGTTCCGCGCTTGTTGGCCTCGGCGACCACGCGCTCGATTCCCATGGCGAAACCGATGCCGGGGGTGGGTTGACCGCCAAGCTCCTCGATGAGACCGTCGTATCGTCCACCAGCCAGGATGGTGCTCTGACGTCGGGCGTCGGGCGGGACGAACTCGAAGACGGTGCGGGTGTAGTAATCGAGGCCGCGCACGAGGGTGTGGTCGATCTCGCAACGTATGCCAAGCGCGTCGAGGCTGCGGAGAAGGGTGTCCCAGTGGGCCTTAGCCTCGTTGGAGAGGTAGTCAATGCTCTTGGGCGCGTCGGGCAGCAGGTGCTGCACCTCCTCGTCCTTGGAGTCGAGCACGCGCAGGGTGTTTTCCCTCAGCCGGCGTTGGTCGTCGGGGGAAAGGCCGTCCGCGTGCGGGGCGAAGTAGTCACGCAGGGCATCCAGGTACGCCGGTCTCGACTGCGCGTCGCCGATGCTGTTGACGAGGAGGGTCACGTCGGTGATTCCGAACGATTCCAGGACTCGCCATGCAAGCTCGATGACCTCGGCGTCGATAGCGGGGTCGGAGTCGCCCAGGGCCTCGACGCCGAACTGCCAGAACTCGCGGAACCTGCCGGCCTGCGGACGCTCGAACCGGTACATGGGCATGATGTAGTAGAGCCGCGCGGGCTGGGGCGTGTTGTGCAGGCCCCGTTCGAGGTAGGCGCGGCAGACGCCGGGAGTGCCCTCGGGACGGAGGGTGAGCGAGTGGCCTCCCCTGTCCTCAAAGGTGTAGGTCTCCTTCTGGACGATGTCGGTCGACTCGCCGGTCGTGCGCAGAAAGAGGTCGGAGTCCTCGAAGGTGGGCGTTAGGATCGGCGCGTACCCGAAGGTCTCGGCCAGGTCCGCGCACACGCGCTGGACGGCGAGGCGGTCGCGCTGGTCGTCGGGAAGGATGTCTGTGGTGCCCCGGGGGGCCTGGAAGGAGGTCAT
The DNA here is from genome assembly GCA_963665745.1 of Dehalococcoidia bacterium. Classification (GTDB taxonomy): domain Bacteria; phylum Chloroflexota; class Dehalococcoidia; order Lucifugimonadales; family VXLM01; genus VXLM01. The sequence continues at coordinate 3,130,717 of OY762443.1, forward strand.
GGCGTCGAGGGTACAGGGTACGAGGGCGCAATGACGGTAGTCAACGATTTTGGCCTTCGACAGGCTCAGGCCGAACGGGATCGGAGACCTCTATTGCGACAATGGAAAGGCCCTGCTTCCAAACGTCGGAGGGATTAGCGTGGGCGCAAATGGGCCTCGTGGTATACTCACTGCATGACCGTTCAGGATGTGCGGAGTTCGGGTCTCGTCGATCTCCTGCTCGACAAGGCAGGGGAGTATCTTCCGCCCGACAAGGTCGGCGACGTTGAAGAGGCATACAGGTTCGCCGAAGAGGCCCACGCCGGCCAGTACCGCAAGTCGGGCGAACCGTTCATCGAGCACCCCCTGAGCACGGCCCTGTACCTGGCCGACCTGCACTTCGACTACAACGCACTGCGCGCGGCGCTGCTGCACGACGTGATCGAGGACACTCCCGTTACCTACGAGGAGCTGGCCGAACGCTTCGGGGAAGAGGTCGCAACGCTCGTCGACGGCGTGACGAAGCTCACGCAGAACGAGTTGATGAACACCTGGGGCGAGGACGAGATACGTCCCGTCCAGAATACGAACGAGGCCGCGCGGGCGGCGAGCATCCGCAAGATGCTGATGACGATGGCCGAGGACGTGCGGGTCGTCATCATCAAGCTGGCCGACCGGCTGCACAACATGCGGACGCTCGACTCGATGCCGGAGCACCGGAGAGAGGCCATCGCGCAGGAGACGCTCGACATCTACGCGCCGCTCGCCCACCGGCTGGGCATGTGGGAGCTGAAGTGGCTGCTGGAGGACCTGGCGTTCCAGCACATCAACCCGGAAGTGTACCGCGCGATTTCGAGGATGCTCGCCACCAAGCGTGGTGAGCGCGAGCAGTACATCGAACGCGTTGTGAATATGCTCGAAGACGAGCTTCAGGGCGCGGGGATACGGGCGAACGTGTACGGGCGTCCGAAGCACATCTACAGCATCCATCGCAAGACCGAGAAGTACGACTCGATCAACCGGACGGTCAACGACATCAACGACCTGTTCGCGCTTCGGGTGATCGTCGAATCGGTAGCCGACTGCTATGGGGCGCTCGGCGTCGTGCACACGATGTGGAGGCCGCTACAGGGCGAATTCGACGACTACATCGCCAGCCCGAAGGACAACATGTACCAGTCTCTCCACACCGCCGTGCTGTGCGAGGACGCCTCGCCGGTGGAGATCCAGATCCGCACGTCCGAGATGCACCAGCTAGCCGAGTACGGGGTCGCGGCGCACTGGCTCTACAAGGAGGGCAGCGCCGACGACCAGTCGTTCGAAGAGAAGATGACGTGGCTGCGCCAGATCCTGGAGTGGCAGCGGGAGGTTGCAGGAGCCGAGGAGTTCGTCGAGGGCTTCAAGACGGACATATTCCAGAACCAGGTATTCGTCTACACGCCCAAGGGTGAACTCAAGGAAATGCCGGCGGGAGCGACGCCGGTGGACTTCGCCTACCGGATACACACCGACGTGGGGCACCGGTGCATCGGCGCGAAGGTGAACGGGAAGCTCGTGCCTCTCCAGTACCATCTCGAAATCGGGGACATGGTCGAGATCATCACGAGCAAGTCCGTGCGTGGTCCGAGCCGCGACTGGCTGAACGAGAACAAGGGCTACCTGAAAACGAGCCACGGACGCTCGAAGGTCCGGCAGTGGTTCAACCGGCAGGAGCGCAAGGCAAGCGTCCAGACGGGCCGCGAGGTGTTCACCCGCGAGATCCGCCGCCTCGACACGACGCTGAGCGAGGAAGAGATCGCCACCCTGATGGGGTACGCGAGCCTCGACGACTTCTTCGCGGGGCTGGGGAACGGCTCCCTCTCCATGCGCCAGGTGGTCGGCAAGCTCACGGACCTCGTGGCAGAGCCGGAAGAGGACGAGCCGACGTCGGTCGTCGCGCTCCCGGAACCGGAGTCGGGCATCGAGGTGCTGGGAGTGGGCGACCTGCTCACGCGAATGGCGCGGTGCTGCAATCCCATCGGCGGCCACTCGATCATCGGCTACATCACGAGGGGGCGCGGCATCACGGTGCATCGCCGCACCTGTCCGAACATCATGCGCGAGAGCGAGAGCGAGCGGCTGGTCGAGGTCGATTGGGGCAAGACGAGGACGCTCTACCCCGTCCAAATTCGCGTGGAGTCATGGGACCGCGTGGGTCTGCTGAGCGACGTGACGTCGCTCGTGGCCGATGAGGGCGTGAACATCGCCGGGTCCGTCACCAAGCCCGAGGACGACCTCAGCATCATCAACCTCACCGTGACGGTCGAAAACATCGAACAGCTGAACCGGCTCTTCTCCAAGATCGAGGGCGTCGTCGGCGTCCTGAGCGTCTCGCGGGTGATTGGGTAGAAGGTGCCCAAGAGGGCATCCGTTCATGGTGAGCTTGTCGAACCATGAACCACCCTTCGACAGGCTCAGGGCGAACGGTTTCCGGGGGCTTCTATGGAATCAGCGGCGGAAGCTGGTCGAGCGTCGTTATGCGTGGGCAGGCGTCGTATCGCGGGTAGTTGCCGTCCCGGTCGATGAGAATGGGGGCTATTCCCACGCGAGCCGCTCCCTCGATGTCCGAACGGGGTTGGTCCCCGACCATGACGGCCTCGTCGGCCTCGACGCCAGCACGGCTGAGGGCAGTTTGGAAGGCGAGCGGGTGGGGTTTCTCGACCCGTATCTCCAGGGACGTGACGGCGAAATCGACGTGGCTGGAAAGCCCCAGATTGCTCATCAGGTCGGAGCCACTCATATTCATGTTGGAAATGAGTCCCAGGGTCAGCCCGCGCACGCTCAGCTCAACCAAGGTGGGGACCACGTCGTCGAACGGCGTCAGCACCGAGGGTGCCTCGCTGAGTCGGTCGAATATCTGAAGGGCAAGATCGGGGTCAACGTCGATCCCGCAGCCTTTGAGGACGAGACGCTCGTACTCGCCAAAGAACTCGTCCCTGCCCTGCTTGTCGCGGAGGCGCAGCGGACGGGAGGCGTTCTCCGCCGTCATGAAGGCGTCGGCGTCGGCGTATCCCTTCAGGATGCCTTCGGGGGTGACCGCGTCCCCGAGGCCGAAGGCGGCGCATGCCTTCCGTTGAAGCTGGTAGCGTGACGGACTCCATCCTGCGATGGTGCCGTATACGTCGAAGAGGACGGCTCGAATCATGGGGAAACCATAACATCCAGGGGGGTTGATCCGACAAGGACGGCAACGGCCATCACAACTCCACAAATGGTTGAACGAATTCAATCTTGTAGCCCATAGGGACAGGAACTATAATGAAGAAGATTCCGTCCAATTCTTAGGACTATGACGACAAGCAAGCGCGACTACTATCAGGTGCTGGGCGTGGGACGCGGGGCCTCCGACGAGGAGATCAAGAAGGCCTTCCGCAAGCTCGCCATGGAGTACCACCCCGACCGCAACAAGGACGCGGCGGCGAGCGAGCGTTTCAAGGAGATCAACGAGGCCTACCAGGTGCTCAGCGACTCCAAGAAGCGCAGCAACTACGACACGTTCGGCCATGCCGGGGTCAGCGCGAACGGCGGGGGATTCGACGGGTTCGAGAACTTCGGAGGCTTCGGCGACATCTTCGACGCCTTCTTCGGCGGTGGCGGACGTCGCTCCGCAACGGCAGCGCGACGGGGGGCCGACCTTCAGGTGGACATCACCATCGACTTCGAGAAGGCGGTCTTCGGGGCCGAGGAAGATATCGAGATCCGGAGAAACGAGATCTGCTCGCGGTGCCGGGGCGCCCGGTCGGAGCCGGGAACGTCGCCGGACACGTGCGTACAGTGCCGGGGCAGCGGCCAGGTGCGGCGGAGCCAGCAGGGTATCTTCGGCCAGTTCACCCAGGTCTCGACGTGCACCATGTGTCGCGGCGAGGGCAGTGTCATCACAACTCCCTGCTCGAACTGCCGGGGCGCGGGCACCGAGATGCGCGACCGCAAGCTGGTCGTGACGATTCCCGCGGGCATCGAGACGAGCACCCAGATACGATTGACGGGCGAGGGCGAACCCGGCATATACGGCGGATCGGCAGGCGATCTGTACGTGGTCGTCCGGGTACGCAACCACAAGCTCTTCACGCGACAGGGGTACGACATCGTCTACGTCCAGAACATCAACATCGCCCAGGCCGCGCTGGGGCTATCGCTCGACGTACCGACGCTCCAGGGAGACGAGGAAATCGAGATTCCCAGGGGAACGCAGTCGGGCGACGTGATCCGGCTGAGGGGGAAGGGAATCCCTCATCTTCGCAACAAGCGGGCGCGGGGCGACCAACTGGTGAGAGTAATCGTCGAGACGCCGAAGTCCCTCACCAACGAGCAGCGCGAGCTCCTCACCCAGCTTGCGGAGACCTTCGATGACGGCTCCGGCCACGACCGCAAGAAGCCTGACGGCCTGTTCGACAAGCTCAAGCAGTCGCTGGGCGCGGACGAGTAGGTTTTTCTCAGTCCCTCGCGGCGGTGGCCCACGCGCCGAGCGCCATGTACCCGCCGTCGACGTTGACGTTCTCGCCCGTCATGAAGCTCGCCTTGTCGCTTGCGAGGAAGAGCACGGCGTTGGCGATGTCCTGGCCCGTGCCCACGCGCCCGATGGGATGGGCGGCGCCCCACTGGCCGACGACCTCGTCCGGGTCTCCGCCGACCACTCCCGCTGCGGCGCGCAGCATGGGCGTGTCGATGCTGCCGGGGCAGACGGCCAGCACGCGGATGTTGTCCTTGGCGTAGTCGAGCGACATCTGGCGCGTGAGCGAGAGGATACCACCCTTGCTTGCCGCGTAGGGAGGCACGAGGGGCTGCGACTGCAAGCCCTGAACGCTGGCCGTGTTGATGATGACGCCTCCTCCGCGCTTGCGCATTTCCGGGATGGAGTACTTCGACATGAGGAAGCAGCTCTTGAGGTTCACGCCGATGATGCGGTCCCACATCTCCTCCGGCGTGTCTTCCACGTTCACATACGAGGCGGGCGGCTGGATTCCGACGTTGTTGAACAGGATGTCCACGCCGCCGAAACGCTTGACGGCAGTATCGACGACGCGCTTGCAGTCGGCTGAGTCCGACACGTCGGCGTGTAGCACCAGCCCCTGCCCGCCGAGGCGCTCCACCTCGGCCACGGTCGCCTCTCCCGCCTCGCGGTTCACGTCGGCGATGGCGACCATCGCGCCTTCCCTGGCGAACTCCCACGCCGTCGCCTGCCCGATGCCGAGCGCGCCCCCGGTGATGATGACAACCTTGCCGTCGAAACTCGCCATGCCAGCCTCCTGATGGCTTTTCACTTCCCGCGTCATCGTCCGAATCGTCATTCCCGCGAAGGCGGGAATCCATGAACCTACGAGCCTGTCCCTCTAGCGCGGGCGAGAATATCGCGTTGACACCGAGATGTCCATCTCATAGCATTGAGCTTCCGTCCTGTAGGCGATGAGTAATGGAAGGATCAAGGATTAAGAATATGACCACACCAGAGTTGACAATACCCAAGTTCGTCAGTCTAAAGGACCATCCCACAATCGATGAACGGTGGCTACAGGATCGTTTAATGGAGCAGCCGGAACTACTCGGACTAGGTGATGTGGAGGTACGCGACTCCGAACGCCGTCAGCCAAGTGGCGGACGGATCGACTTGCTTTTGGTAGACACAGTACAAGGAATTCGGTATGTAGTCGAAATCCAGCTTGGGGCGATGGATGAGTCTCACATCATTAGGACTATTGAGTATTGGGACATTGAGCAGCGTCGCTATCCGCAGTATGAACACGTTGCAGTAATCGTAGCGGAGGACGTGACCGGTCGCTTCCACAACGTAATTTCCTTACTCAACAATACTGGCCAGATCCCCCTCATAGCGATTCAGATAACGGGAGCAGAAGTTAATGGAGCTTTCACCCTGATCGCCACCCGTGTTGTCCACTTGGTGAGACCGGGTTCCGAAGAAGAAGAAGCGGGTGAGGCCGTTGATCGGCCTTATTGGGAAAACAAAGCATCGGCAGCCTCGTTGAAGATCATAGACCAAGTTTTCGATCTGATACGTGCGACATCTCCAAAGGCGGAACCTAAATTCAACAAGAACTACGTCGGACTCACGATTGATGGAAAGCCGCAGAATTTTGTGTCATTCAGACCGCGCAAGAATTGGGTCATAATGGAATTCAAAATCGAACAAAATGAGGCGACAACCGCTCGGCTGGATGAATCTGGATTAAACGTTTTGAGATATACTCGCTGGGGACAGTACACAGTCCAAGTTGGGCAAAACGACCTCAACGAACACCACAACCTCATTACTGAACTCATTCGCGAGGCTCACGACTCCTTCGGCATGACATAGGGTGCTGGGCCACTTACTGTGACGTAACACCATGATCCGATATCCGGCGCTCATAGACGGTGACGAAGGGGCCTATGGCGTGGTCTTCCCCGATATCCCCGGCGTCGGCGCAATGGGCGACACCGTTGACCAGGCCCTGCTCAACGCCGAAGACGCGCTCAGGGACTATGCGATCGAGGCTGAAAAGGACGGTGAGGAGCTCGCGGAGCCCAGCCCGTTCCAGTCCATTGAGACGCCAATGGGCAGCCAGCTAACCTCGATTCCTCTCATTCGTACTTCGGGCAAGAGTGTTCGCGCGGGGCTGACTCTAGATGAGGGAGTCGCCGAGTTCATTGACAGCGAGGCCCATCGGCGAGGTATGACTCGCAAGGCGTACATCACCTGGATGGCGCGCCGCATCGCGGCCACGGGTGGGTAACCGTAGCCCTCGCGTTGTCAAAATGTGCCCCGCGCGCGTATGATGCAGCCACATGCCTTCGGGGGTGAACGCACGTGATCGTAGACTCTCATACTCACGCGGGGACGAGCTGGTTCGAGCCGGTGGAGACTTTGATCCACCAGATGGACGCGAACGGCGTTCAGAAGGCCGTCCTCATCCAGCACGGCGGAATGTACGACAACGCCTACCTGCTGGACTGCGCGGCGCGTCACAACGGGCGGTTCTCGGTCGTCGGCATGGTCGATGACGCCTCACCCTCCGCGCCGGACGATCTGGCAGGTTGGGCCGAGCGCGGGGTCACGGGAGTGCGACTGACACCAAGCTCGCCGGAGTCGCTGTGGAAGGCCGCCTCCGAGCTCGGCCTCACCGTAAGCTGCCGCCAAGACGTCGCGGCGTTCGCATCGGGGCAGTTCGCCGACCTCGTGGCGGGACTGCCGGAGGCGATTCCGGTTGTAGCGGAGCACTTCGCCGGGGCGACAGCCGGCATGGAGGAGCCGTACGAACAGTTCGGCCAGGCCCTTGAAATCGCACAGCTTCCCAACGTCTACGTCAAGCTGGGCGGTCTCGGCGAGATAAGCCGACGCCCGCGCACCCTCGTCGCCGACTTCCGCTTCGACCACACGCCGCCGTTCGTCGAGATGATCCTTGAGGCATTCGGCCCGAAGCGCACGATGTGGGGGAGCGACTATCCGCCGGTCGGCAACCGCGAGGGGTACCGCAACGCCCTCCGCGCCATCATGGACGACCCCCTGCTCAGCGACCCACAGGACCGCAACTGGGTCATGGGGCGTACCGCGTCCGGCGTCTTTAGGTTCTTGTAGACGTATGAGTCTAAGCCGGATGATGACCGACAACCTCAACGCCTTTGCCAGCTTGGACGTCCGCGTTCCAGGGGCTGACGACGGGCCGCTGGCCGGATTGTCCTTTGCGGCGAAGGACATCTTCGACGTGGCGGGCCACGTGACCGGCGGGGGCAACCCCGACTGGGAACGCACGCACGGCCCGGCAGAGCGAACCGCGCCGACCGTCCAAGCGCTGCTCGACGCGGGCGCGACGCTCGTGGGAAAGACGCACACGGACGAGTTGACACGCGGCATCATGGGAACGAACCCTCATTACGGGACACCCGCGAATCCCGCTGCTCCCGGGCGCGTACCGGGCGGATCGTCCAGCGGGTCGGCGGCGGCGGTGGCCGGCGGCGTCGTTGACTTCGCGCTCGGTTCGGATACCGGAGGCTCCGTGCGGATGCCGGCAAGCTTCTGCGGACTGTACGGTATACGTCCGACGCATGGCCGCATATCGCTCGAAGGCGTGCTCCCGCAGGCTGCGAGCTTCGACACCGTCGGGTGGTTCGCGCGCGACGCCGTGACGTTCGAGCGAGTCGGGCGAGTGCTCCTTCAGTCCACCTCATCGGGCGAGATGCCAAACCGCTTGGCGATAGCGGAGGACCTCTTCGAGGTCCTCGGAGAGGATGTCCGCAACGCGCTCTCCCCCGTCGTCGATGCCATCGGGGAATTGGTCGGAGAACAGTCTACCGAGCGAGTGGCACCCGGGGGTATTGACGAGTGGATGGAGCACCAAAGATTCTTACAGATGCGCGAGGCGTGGGACACTCAAAGAGCATGGATCGAGGAGACGAATCCCCGGGTGGCGTTCGAGGTCGCCATACGGTACCTGAACGGCATGTCTGTTACAGACGAGCAGATGGCCGCCAGCAACGCCGTGCGCGAAGGGATCAGAGACAGGGTGAGCGGCCTCCTCTCTGACGGCGCGATCATGTGTTTTCCGACCTCGCCGACTCCCCCGCCTCCGCCCGACATGCCCGTCCCGGAGAGGGTGAAACTGGGTGAACGAATCGCACGTCTCACGTGCACCGGCGGCATGACCGGCTGCCCGCAGATCAACCTCCCGCTTGCAAAGGTCGACGGCCTGCCGGTCGGCCTGTCGCTCATGGGCGCGCGAGGCTCCGACGAGACGCTCATGCGCTTCGCGGTGGAGGTCGAAGAAGAATGGAGAGGACGCTCAGGTGAGTGATAAGACAGCATATCCCCTATCGGGCGTCGTCCCGATCATCCACACGCCCTGGACGGAGGACGACCGCATCGATTTCCCCTCGCTTGAACGGCTCATCGAGCGGAGCATCGAGGACGGCATTTCCGGCTGCATCATGCCCGCTGTCGCCAGTGAAGTTACGAAACTCTCCGACGAGGAGCGGACGAGGTTCGTCGAAGAGGTCATACGCATGGTGGATGGGCGAATCCACGTCACGGCGGGCGTGAGCGATCCCGACGTGAAGCGTTCCCAGCGTCTCGCGCGTCATGCCGTGGAGGCGGGGGCCGACGGGGTCCTATGCCAGGCCCCGATGGAGATCATCGAGGACAAGCAGCAGGTCAAGGCGTTCATGCACGAGCTTGCGGAGGTCGACCTGCCGATGCTGATGATCCAGGATCTGCACTGGAACGGCTACGGCATGGGCCTCGACACCATCCGCGAGCTGTGGGAGGAGATCGACTCGTTCCGGTGCCTGAAGCTGGAGACGGTGCCGGCGGGGTACAAGATGACGCAGATCATTAAGGCGACGGGCGGCATGATGCCGGTCGGCACGGGCTGGTCGCTGCCGCAGCTCATCGAGGCGCTCGACCGGGGCACGAGCTTCGTCACGACGACGGCCATCAACAAACCGTTCGTCCACATATTCCGGCAATACCGTCAGGGGAACCGTGACGAGGCCGACGCGCTGTTCAAGCGTACCCTCCCCTACCTCGCGTGGGCGCACCAGCACATCGACATATCGATCCACTTCTACAAGCTCTACTCACACCGCCGAGGTCTGTTCACGACCTCACGGGCGCGCCAGCCGATCCTGCCGTTTGACGAATATCACGTGCGAGTTGCGAACGAGATCATTGACGAGATGATTGGGTTTGAGGATGGGTTGGGTTAGCTGTCAATCACAAGTAGCAACCAGACAGTCAGTGGGCGACCTTGCAGATGTTCTTGCTATTGAGTAGCCGCCTGTGGGTGGACGTAAATCTATTGTTCACTCTTGTCGAGTAGACCTTCCCACGAGGGTTGTCAATGAGGCTCTTGTTTCCGAAATCTTGCTGCAAGTCCCCGTCGTTTGTGTAGAGCAGACGGACGTCGCTTACCTGGGCTAGGGCGAGAACGTGGGGGTCATTCGACTTGTATTTTCCCTGAGCTTCCAATTCTTCTGTTCGTGTACTGACCTTAAACCTGTTCTCTTCCCTCATTATACCCGCAAGACGGGCTTGAACCGCCCAACGTCTGAAGTCATCCGAACTGCCCTTAAGTTCGTCATAGGCTCTCCCGCCGGTTACCAACTGATTCTTCCCGGTATTGAGCCACTGAAAGAACTTCACGCCTGCCTCGGGGCGGCTGGATCCGAATACCTCGTGAACGACGTTGGCATCCAATATCGCGCACATAGTTCAGAGACCGAGAGACTTGGCTGTCTCGTCCATGAAGAAACTGCGGTAGCCGTCGGGAGCGCCGATGATGTTCCCCTCTTCGTCGATGCGAAGCGAGTGAATGCGAACGTCCAAGTCGCCACGCTCGAAGAATAATATGGAAACGTCTTCGGGCTTCAGATCCGTATCGCCGTCGCGGACATGCATGCGTACGCGGTCGAGCAGGTGGTCGCTGTGAGTCTCGACTATGAGTTGACAACCTGACCAAGCGACCTGGCAAAACAGGCTTCCTAGAGCGGCCTGCGCGCTGGGATGGAGATGAACCTCGGGCTGCTGCAAGAGGAACATATCTGGTCTAGGACTCCGCAGTGAGTCGGGAATCAGTAGTTCCGTTATTACAGGTAAGACTTGGCTAACACCGTATCCCATGTCGATCAGGTTGCGCCGAGGACCTTTGGATCGACCACCGGACTTTCTGATCTGAACTTGGAAAGGCCCACTGTCTTGCTTGCCAAACGGTCTGATGGTGACCTCGTCGAAGAGCCCCGCTGATTTCCCGAATGATTCGAGTTGCTCCTTGAGTTCGGTCCACATCCTTTTGTTCTCGAAAAACATTCTGGCGAGATACATAGGAACATAATCACCTTCAGAATCCGGTGTAGTGCGGCCTGGATCGTAGGTACGGCGTGGTTCAGAACGCGCGGGGGCGCTTGCAAATGGCCGCAATGCCCTCCTGCTGCGAAAATCGTCGACCATATTGTGGAGTTCAACCAGATCGTGAAAACTAACGTCCGGAGAATTCTCCTGTGCTATGACATTTGTATCCTCCCTATTTACGCTCGGAAGATGGGGCAACAGTGGCATTACGTCTTCAAGAAACTCAAACTGTCCTCTAGCCGCATCAGAGTCTGGTGCATTCCATTCCCACGCCCCTCTCTCAGTTTTGAATCGCCCTGCATACGGGGACTCTCTTGTCGCGAAATGCTCCTCTACCCAAGTGTCTCCATGGACGTACCGTCTTCTTATCGGGACCGGCGCAGTTCCCTTCTTCCCAAAAGTGACCTCGAATTCATAATGTTCTCTATAGTTGGGATCACCTCCTTCGTATTCGGACACGGCAGCCTCAAAGGCATCAGCGCGACTACCTCTGGCACCCCGGTGGTGGGCGATTTCGTCAAAGCTTCCCAGGTCATAGGGATCCTCTTTGAAATCGGGGTTCTTAAGGTTGTAGCCTATATCCCAGAGCGCACGAATCAGCGCCATGAACGAGGTCTTGCCTGTGCTGTTCTCGCCTACGAGGAGGGTCAGTGGGGCAAGGTGGGCAATCTGCCTCTCGCGGAAGCATCGGAAGTTTTCGAGCGTTATACTGTCCATGGACCTATCTCCCCACTCACCGCAACGCTGCTAATAGCATAGCATTGAATGCGCCTACCCCTCACCCGCCTCAATCGCCCGGTCGTCCAGTAGAATCAGGTACGGCTCGCCGAACTGGTTGAGGCTGGCGACATCCCACTCTTCGTCGGAGCCGACGGGCTTTAGGCGGACGCCCCAGTCGCCGCCGTAGATGAGGTGCGCTCTCGCCTGGCCGGAGTCGGAGACGGGGGCGTATGCCGCCTCGACTGGTGTACCGTCGCCCTCGCTGCTCCAGCCGGTCACCTCGTAGACGCCGTGCGGACGGTCGGGTTCTTCGAGGAGGACGCGCGAAATTTGACGCGGCTCGGCCTGCGGCTCGTAGACCTGCATCGGCATGTAGTCGCAGTTCTCGTTGTCCTCGACCTCGATGTAGATGTACTCGTAGGTGGCCACGGGGAGTCGCTCGTTTAGGGGGCGGGGCGTCAGGATCAGATGCCCATGATGTTGTAGCCGGTGTCGACGTGGACGATTTCGCCGGTGACGCCGCTCGACAGGTCGCTGCACAGGAACAACGCCGTCTTTGCGACCTCGTCGGACGTGATGTTGCGCTTCATGGGCGACCTCTCGGCGTGGACGCGCTTCATGTCGCGGTACTTGCTGATGACGCGGGACGAGAGCGTGTCGAGCGGCCCCGCGGAGATGGCGTTCACTCGCACGTCCTGCTCGCCGAGGTCTGAAGCAAGCTGCTTGACGGCGTTCTCCAGCGCGGCCTTCGCCGTTCCCATCACGTTGTAGCCGGGGAATACGCGCTCCGCCGCCTGGAAGGTCATCGCGACGATGCTCCCTCCCTCGGTCATGTAGTCCGCTGCGGACCGCGCGATGGGCAGGAGCGAGTAAGCGCTCACGTCGAGGGCCATGCGAAACCCCTCGCGACCGGTCTTCACGTACGCCCCTCCGAGGTCCTCACGGTCGGCGAAGGCGATGGAGTGGACGATGATGTCTATCTTGCCGAACTTGTCACCGACCTGCTGTATCGCGCTCTCGACGTTGGCGTCGTCGCTCACGTCGCACTCGACGGTCTGCGTGTCGCCCGCCCAGTCCGCGACCAGCTTTTCGACGGTGCCGCGCACCCGCTCGTTCTGGTACGCGACGGCAAGCTCCGCCCCGGCCTCATGCAGTATCTGGGCGATGGCCCACGCGATGCTCCGGTGGTTCGCGATGCCGAACACGACGCCGGTCTTTCCATTCAAGTCAATCGGGTACATGAGTGCTTCCTGCCGCGTCTGGAATGGTGTGTGCCCGCGCATTGTAGACAGGGCTCGGGTAAACGTAAAGGCGAACGTCACACTACAGCGGCGTGTTCCGAGCGTTGCGCTGAGGTTGACATGGATAAGCCAATCTGGTAAAAATTCGTGTCATCCACTGATGAGATTCGCAATATTCTTACATTTGCTACATGTGATTCGGAACTAATCTCGAAAAAAGAAAAATTCTCCTCACGTCGAGTCCAGTCACAATTCGTGCGGCAGACCATCGGTAAGAGTGAAGCTAACGGCAGCGATGAGTTCAGACAGAGGAGGGAAACACATGTGGTCTCTATTGTCGAACCTTAAGAAGTCAATGGTACCGGTTCCCGTGGCCATAACGCTGATACTGGCCATGGCTTGTGGGACGGCGGAACCCGCGCCAACTCCCGTCCCAGCCTCGGAAATCGCCTCCATGGTGCGGCAAGCCGTTCAAGAGTCCGTACCGGCCCCGGCCGAGACCGGACCGAGCGCGGCGGAGATACAGCAGTCGATTGAAGCTGCGGTTGCAAACGCTCCCTCAGGGGTGAGCGCGGCGGAGGTCCAGAAGCTGATTGAGGGGGCGGTGTCAAACTTCCCCGCGGGGGTGACTGCCGCAGATGTCCAGCGGGCCGTGGAAAGCTCGGTCCGCGAGGCCACGGCCGGTCAGCTTACGGCAGCCCAGGTACAAGCCATCGTGGATGCGTCCATCAAGGCCCTCCCGGCGCCGGAGGTTGACGCCGGGCAACTTCGGGGTCTTGTGCAGGCGGCTGTCCAAGAGTCCGTTCCCAAGGGCACGAGTGCCGAAGAGATCCAGAGGATGGTGGAAGCGGCGGTCACTGCGGCAGCGTCGGGCGGAGTGACACGCGGCGACATGGAGGCATTGATCGCCAAATCGGTGAGCGATGTTGCGGCTGGCCAGTTGAGCACTTCGGACGTCGAGAAGATTGTGGCCGCGTCCCTTTCGGCGACCGAGTCGGCGATTGAAGAAGCCACGATGGCGGCTAAGGAAGCCCAGAAGGCAGCCCAGAAGGCCGTAGAGGAAGCACAAATGGCGGCGGCAGCGGCGGTGCCTGCCTCATCATGCTACGTGATTGGAACCGAGGCTACCGACTGCCCGCCCGTGAGTGTCCGAACATGGCAGGCGCCCATCACCCCGCCGGGTTCGTATCCCTCTTACCTGTATGAGGGTCCCAGACCCACGCAGTTCCAGGAATCCCCGATGTCTTATCAGCTGGTGAAACAGGGCAAGATCCCTCCGGTCGAAGAGCGGCTGCCCGTGCCTGAGGACGTACTGGTGCTCAACGTGATGAACGAGATAGGCCAGTATGGAGGCATGTGGCGAATCACGCAGACGGGCAGCGTGATCGGCGACCTGGACGACAAGGCGGACTGCATGTACCGAGAGCCGAACGAGGTCGACTCGATTCCTGAGATATGCAAGTCCTTCCAGGTAAGCCCCGACGGAACGACGTGGACGTTTGAGCTTCGAAGAGGAACCAAGTGGTCCGACGGTGAACCTATGACCATGGAGGACGTCAAGTTCGCATGGAATGAGTTGAATTTCAACAAGGACTTTAACCCCATCGTTCAACCGCAGTACCGTGACGCGATCACCAACAACGAAGTCAGCTTCAACGTCGTGGACGACTCTACGTTTACCCTGACGTTCGACACGCCGAGCTTCACGCTCACGGACGGCAAGTCCCAACGGGGCTACTGGCGCAGCGGAAGTGGAGGGTTCAGTTGGTATGCTCCGAAGCATTTCCTCGCCGAGTTCCACCCCGATCACAGCACGGCAGCCAAGATCACCGAGCATCTGGGTCGATACGACCAAGAGGCCTGGACCGGGCTGATGCGGAAGGTCACCAATCCCAGGGACATGGACATAGGGATCAAGGGGCCGAGCCTGAACGCGTGGTACCACGAGAGTATTCTCGACACCATAGGGTTCGACTCTCGAAACCACTTCTTCGTCGGTGTGGATCCCGAGGGGAACCAGCTTCCCTACATCGACAGGCGGACATCGGTACGAACAGAGGACCGTCCCGCGGCCGTCCT